>NZ_CP151099.1:5310000-7710000 GCF_038096175.1 Nostoc sp. UHCC 0302 | reverse complement strand
TCTAGTCGGTTGAGGAACTCTGGACGGAAGTACTGCTTCAGTTCTTCGTTCACCAAGGAGCGAATGCGGTTGTAAGCTGACTCGGTGACATCTTCGGAGAACTCGAAGCCGATACCGCTGCCGCCTTTTTCAATTACCTTAGAACCAATATTGGAAGTTAATATCAGCAAGGTGTTCTTGAAGTCCACCGTGCGACCTTTGGCATCGGTTAACCGACCGTCTTCCAAAATTTGCAGCAGCATATTAAATACATCGGGGTGCGCTTTCTCGATTTCGTCGAACAGCACCACGGTGTAAGGACGCCGCCGCACGGCTTCAGTCAATTGACCGCCTTCGTTATAACCCACATAACCAGGAGGTGAACCAATCAGTTTGCTGACGGTATGACGCTCCATGTATTCCGACATATCCAAGCGGATCATCGCTTCTTCAGAACCGAAGAAGTAAGATGCCAAAGACTTCGCCAACTCGGTTTTACCTACACCAGTAGGCCCAGAGAAGACAAAACTAGCAATGGGTCGATTGGGATTTTTCAAACCGACACGAGCGCGACGAATTGCCCGTGAAACAGCCTTCACAGCCTCGTCTTGACCAATAAGACGCTGATGCAGGGTGTCTTCCATGTGCAACAGCTTTTCGGATTCAGATTCGGTGAGCTTGTTCACCGGTACTCCAGTCCAAGAAGCGACAATGTGAGCAATGTCTTCTTCTGTAACTACAGGTTCTTCACCCTCAGAGCCGCTAGCGTTGGTCTTGCTTTGGGCGATCGCGCGAATTTCGGCTTTGATTTCCATTTCGCGATCGCGCAATTCCCCTGCTCGGTCAAAGTCTTGCGAGCGGACTGCATCGTCTTTTTCTTTTAATATCTGACGGAGTTCTTTGTCTAACTCCTTAGCTGCGGGTGGCAGTTGGGAGTTAATCAAACGCACTCTAGAACCAGCTTCATCAATCAAGTCGATTGCTTTATCTGGGAGGTAGCGATCGCTAATATAACGATCAGACAACTTTGCCGCCGCCACCAATGCTTCATCGGAGATTTTCAGCTTGTGGTGTTGCTCGTAGCGATCGCGTAAACCATACAAAATTTCGATTGTCTCATCGACTGACGGTTCACCTACCATTACTGGTTGGAAGCGACGCTCTAGGGCTGCATCTCGCTCGATGTGTTTACGATATTCATCTAGAGTTGTCGCCCCGATGCACTGTAATTCACCCCTAGCCAAAGCTGGCTTGAGGATATTTGCTGCATCTATTGCACCTTCTGCCGCACCTGCACCAATTAAGGTGTGTACCTCGTCAATCACGAGAATGACATTACCCGCTGAGCGGATTTCATCCATGATTTTTTTCAGGCGTTCTTCAAATTCGCCTCGGTACTTGGTTCCAGCTACGAGCAAGCCGATATCTAGCGTTACCACCCGCTTATCTTCCAGGATGTCGGGGACATCTTTATTGGCGATGCGTGTCGCTAAACCTTCAGCGATCGCGGTTTTACCAACCCCTGGTTCCCCAATCAGCACTGGGTTATTTTTTGTCCGACGACCCAATATCTGGATCACCCGTTCAATCTCTTTAGCACGTCCCACCACTGGGTCGAGCTTGTTGTCTGTCGCCATTTGGGTCAGGTTTGAACCAAATTCATCCAAAGTCGGGGTTTTTGTGCGACCGGATGAACCACCTGGTGAAACTTCAGCAGTTTCTCCCAACATGCGGATGACTTGAGTTCTTACCTTAGATAGATCCACACCGAGGTTTTCTAGCACCCTGGCTGCTACACCTTCCCCTTCACGGATTAGGCCCAACAGCAGATGCTCGGTGCCAATGTAGTTATGCCCCAGTTGGCGTGCTTCTTCCAAGGATAGTTCCAGAACTCGCTTTGCCCGTGGGGTAAACGGAATTTCCACGGCAACAAAGCCTGATCCTCGACCTATAATTTTTTCAACTTCAATTCGGGCATCTTTGAGATTGACACCCATTGATTTCAGCACCTTGGCGGCCACGCCGGTACCTTCGCCAATCAGACCCAGGAGGATCTGCTCGGTACCGACAAAATTGTGACCTAAACGGCGGGCCTCTTCTTGGGCCAGCATGATTACCTTAATGGCTTTTTCTGTGAAGCGTTCAAACATATGGCATTGATCCCATCACCTGCGTCGTGCCGGTACGCTGATTTTAGCACAGGCAAAGCTTTTGGATGCCTGTATAAAGATTATAGACATCCAAATCGCATTACTCAGGTTAATCTGGTAATTGCTAAATATTTATAACTTTTATGTGGCTAGTGTACTGAGGAGCTTGACTTTACCAGCGTTTTTAGCATTGCTACGAATAACTGACTGCTGGGATTTAGCCTTTTTTAATCTAATCCCAAACATTTACTTGTAGCAAAAATATTTTATTTTGTCAAGAAAAGTTATTTGATGAGAATTTTTTATATTAAGAAACCACAACAAAATGTTATTTAAATTCAATCAAATACTGCAAAATTGCGGTTTGATCTGAAGGTAGTCAACAGTCAAGTTAAAACCATTGCCATGCAAGTAAAGGTTAAAAGCAGCATCGCTGAGATAGCTGGTGTCTCAGCAGGTTAAAGATACAGGAGTACAGATGCGATTAATCGTGTCTGGGTAGGAGCCGTCCCATCCAAACCTCACAGAATCGTTAAAGTTAGCTGCTCAAGGTTGTAACTTTTAATGCATACTCTGGTTTAGATGACTCGATGAACGAAGTAGAGCTTAAAAAGCAATATGCCAAGAAGATTTTCTCAAGCGATCGCTAACTTGGGTATGCCAATTGTCTAAATTATCTTGAAATTGCGGCTCTTGCAACTCAGAAATCCAAAGAATTAGTGCATCTTCATCGTTATCTTTGTAATAACGTCGCCGTCGCCCAGCTGTTTTGAAGCCAAATTTTTGATATAAAGATATGGCTGCCGAGTTGGAAGCTCGAACTTCGAGAGTAGCTCGCTCCAAACCGCGATCGCAAGCTGTCTTTATGAGTGAATATAGTAGAGCCTGCCCCAAACCTTGACCATGATATTGGGGATGAACTGCCAAAATTGTAATATGAGCTTCGTCTAAAATTGACCAAAAGCAACCCATCCCTAGCAATCTTAAACTAGAGACAGGGGAAAATAAACCCAGTAGATCACTGTTAGGACTTTCCAGCTCTCGTTGGTAGCCTTCTAAAGTCCATAAACCACCAAAACAAGCTTGATCTAGTTCTAGAATTGCACTCAGATGCTCTGGGGTTAATAATTGAAGTTCTAAGTCTAATGAGATCACATTTATTGGATAAGGTTACAAAGCCTTTGTAAACTGGGAATCGGAGACTTAATCACGCCCGTAATTTTAACAAGGACAACTCTTTATAGTTATGGTATCGACTCACCCCACTGGGGTTAAACATTCTGGTAGTCAGTATTTACCTCAAAAGCACAGCACCAACTCCAATCTTTCGCCCAATCAGCAACTTCTACCCTTAACTGCCAGAGTTCATCATGACCTCCTGGAAATTGGTGGGTGTGATGTCACAACCCTAGTTCAGCAGTTTGGTTCACCTTTATATATTTTAGATGAAGAAACCTTGCGATCAGCTTGTCAGCAATACAGAAATGCTTTCAAACAGTATTACAAAGGCGAATCTCAAGTACTTTACGCCTCAAAAGCCTGGAACTGTCTAGCAGTTTGCGCGATCGCCAATAGTGAAGGATTAGGAATCGATGTCGCCTCTGGCGGCGAACTCTACACAGCCATAACAGCAGGTGTCAGCGCCGAGAAAATTTACTTCCACGGTAATAATAAATCTCGTGCAGAACTGCTTTATGCAATTGAGTCTGGTGCGAACATTGTGGCAGATAACTGGTATGAGTTGCAAACTCTCGTTGAATTAGCAGGCAAGCAACAGCCTGTGCGGATTCTCCTACGTCTGACTCCCGGTATTGATTGTCATACTCACGAATATATTCGTACTGGTCATTTAGACAGTAAATTTGGTTTTGACCCTGGCGATTTGGATCAAGTGTTTGCTTTTGTGAGTCAGCAACCGGCGCTCAATTGTGTAGGGGTACACGCTCATATTGGTTCCCAAATTTTTGAACGTCAACCGCATCGGGATTTAGCTGCTTTGATGGTGCAGTGGTTAACTAAAGCTGCTAGCTATGGTTTAACTCTTACAGAATTAGATGTAGGTGGCGGATTGGGAATTACTTATATAGAATCAGACGATCCACCCAGCATTGAAGAGTGGGTAAAGCCGATTTGTGAAGTGATTGAAGAAGCTTGTGCAGCAGAAAATTTGCCTTTGCCGAAGTTACTTAGTGAACCGGGGCGATCGCTAATTGCCACAGCTGGCGTCACTGCTTACACCATCGGCTCATCAAAAGTTGTTCCTGATATTCGTACTTATATAGCGGTTGATGGAGGATTGTCTGATAATCCACGCCCAATTACTTACCAATCAGTTTATCGGGCAGTAGTAGCTAATAAAATGTCTGCTCCGTTAACAGAAACTGTAACAATTGCTGGTAAACATTGTGAATCAGGAGATATTCTGATTAAAAATGCCCAACTGCCAAAAACAGAACCAGGGGATATTCTCGTAGTTATGGGAACTGGTGCGTACAATTACAGTATGGCATCTAACTATAACCGCTTACCCCGACCGGCAGCAGTTTTAGTGGCGAATGGCGAAGCAAATTTAATTTTGCAACGCGAAACTTATCAAGACTTAATTCGACAAGATTGCCTACCAGAAAGACTGAAAAGTTAGTCATTTGTCATTTGTGAGTCCAGCACTGCGGGGAAAACCTGAGTGGAGGTTCCCTCCGCAGGTGGCTGGTGAAGCATGGGGGTTCCCCCCGCCGTCAGTAACTGTTGAACCCGTACCCTTTCGGGGAAGTAAGCTACATATAGCGTCTCCGATAGGAGAAAGGCGAACCCGTAAGGGTCATTAGTTATTAAGCAGGAACTAATTACAAATGACTAATGACTAATGACTAATGACTAATGACTAATGACTAACTGTAATTAAAGGCATAAGTAGATTCCAGATGTCATGAGAGATTGGTGGAAGCAATGGCTGACAAACCTAGGATGGTCGCAGTCCTTGCTGTTTGGGACTCTGGATATTGTGTTAGTGCTGGCGCTGACGTACATGATACTAGTTATTATTAGTGAGCGCCGGACACTGTGGATGGTGCGAGGATTTATTATCTTGATGTTAGCCTCAGCACTAAGTGGCAGATTGGGGCTGCCTCTACTAAATTTTGTCCTGGAAAAGTTAGTCATTGGTTGCGCTGTAGCGATGGCAGTTGCTCTACAGTCAGAGTTTCGTAGGTTTTTAGAACAATTGGGACGTGGCGAATTCCGGCAGTTGTTTCAACCCGACCGTCTAGCAATCCCGAAGTCTGATAGTGTAATTGATGAAATTGTTGAAGCTGTTAAAGAATTGTCAAAAAACCGCATTGGAGCTTTACTAATTGTGGAAACTACAGGCCCAATTGATGAGCGAGATTTTTCTGTGCCAGGAGTAAAGCTAAATGCGGAAGTTTCTAAGGAACTAATACAGACAATTTTTCAGCCGAAAACTTTGTTACACGACGGAGCAACATTGATCCGTGGTTCGCGGATTGTGGCATCAGGTATAATTTTACCACTTTCGGGACGCACAGCCTCACGCCAGTTGGGAACACGCCATCGGGCGGCGATGGGAATTACTGAGCGGGTCGAAAATTGCATTTGTGTCGTTGTATCAGAAGAGACTGGTTCTATTTCCTTAGCGGAACGGGGAACCCTAAATAGACCGCTGACAATCAGGAAACTGAAAGAGTCATTAGAGGCTCAATTGTCCCCAGCTGTAGATCGGGAAGCTGTCGCCCCTGGTTTGTTCAGCTTGGCTCGTCAAATAGGTGGGAAGGCACTAGCACTGGTTTCACGTTTACTCGGATTACCATCGACCGCTTCTCGAGATAAAAAATGACAGTACAACAAACTAAACTGCAAGATTTGCCCAGTGACTTGAAACGAGAACTGCTACCCAAGCACGTTGCGGTGATTATGGATGGCAATGGTCGATGGGCTAAACGTCAAGGTCTTCCTCGAATTATGGGTCATAAGCGAGGAGTAGATGCTCTCAAGGATTTACTTCGCTGTTGCCAGGATTGGGGAATTCAGGCGTTGACGGCTTATGCTTTTTCGACAGAAAACTGGAAAAGACCGCAGGAAGAAGTAGATTTTTTGATGACTCTGTTCCAAAGAGTTTTGCGGCAAGAACTGCGGGAAATGGTCGAAGAGAATGTTCAAATTAAGTTTGTGGGAAATTTGCAAGCTCTGCCATCATCGCTCCAAAAAGAAATTTCCCGTTCAATGGCAGAAACTAAGGATAATCGCGGTATTCGATTTTCAGTCGCAACTAATTATGGTGGACGGCAAGAGATTTTACAAGCTTGTCGGGCGATCGCTGAAAAAGTCCAACAAGGGTTGCTACAACCAAATGAAATTGATGAAGAGGTGTTTCAAAGCCATCTCTACACAGCCGGAATTACTGACCCGGATTTGTTAATTCGTACTAGTGGGGAAATGCGCCTCTCGAATTTCCTACTCTGGCAAATGGCTTATGGGGAAATTTACATAACAGATGCTCTTTGGCCAGATTTTGATCGTGCCGAGTTTCACCGCGCCTTGTGTGCCTACCAGCAACGGGAACGGCGATTTGGGAAAGTTTAGAAGACTGGGACATCGGGCATGGGGCATTGATTAATAACTAAGAGTTATTCTTTTTCTGCTCCAACTACTTCCTACTCTTTTAGAAATAGCTATGCTACAAGATAAGCGATCGCACTGGGCATTGCCACAAGGCTTATTAGCTAATTTCTAAAGTTACAAATTTTTTAGAGGAGTTATCTTTTACCACAACATATGATTTAGGAAATGATTTAACATCTTTGGTTCTTTTGGTTCCTGATAATTTGTTGGTAACAAAGCAAGCATTGCATTTTGCAAAGCCTCCAAAGCTCCTTCCACTTCTTTTCGCTTCGGCCTAGCCGTTTGCGAAAAGTGTAATGGCTCCCCAACTCGAATTGTTAACTCTTTCCGCAAATAAAGGTCATGAGTCCCAATTAACGCTACAGGAACTATTGGTACTCCAGCTCGCAAGGCGTAAATCACAGTTCCTCGCTTCAGGGGAAGATGTAAGTTACCCTCAGCAGTTCCCAGCCTGCCTTCGGGAAAGAGAATCATCCCGTCTCCATGAGCCAAAATTCCTAAAACAATGCGGTCTATTTGTCTTAGTGTCTGTATGTCCCCTCCTGTGGGTACAGTCTGCGCGATCGCATTAGCCAAATCAACTAAATCTTCCCGTCCGGCTTTAGCAGCTTTGATAACTGCAAATTCTTCTTTCCAAATCCGTTCTAAAGGGATGACACCCCCGGTAAAACGTAAAATCAAGCGCTTCCACCACTTGTTATAAAGGGTACGAGCATCACCCAAGATGTAGTAGTAGGGTTGGGTAGGAAGTTCACCCAGCAGCAGCAATGGATCGATGTGGTGGAGATGGTTGACTGCTAAAATTGCTGGTTCTTGAGGTATATTTTTGAGGTGTTCGACCCGTACCCGGAAAAGAAGATGGATAAGCGATCGCATCACAAAACGCCGCAACCAAGGGTTAGCTCTCGGTTCAGGATGTCCTTGATTAATGGCTTCTAAACGATTGAGAGTTTCTTCTATAATCAGGCGAACAGCGCGATCGCTAGCTGCCACCACACCCTCTTGTACCCGCTTAATTGTTGCAGCACTCAGAGGCGGTAAAGTTTTTGCTTGTGTACTGTTTTCCAGCTGATGGCTGTTTGTCAAGTCACCTGTTTTTTCATCGGCATGAACTTGAGAAGTTACCTCATCAGCTAGGTCTTCCCGAACAGATTCGCTAGAAGAACTTTTGATAAAACCCTCTTTGAATTCATAAACAAATGATAATTCTTTAGCACGAATTATTAACTAACCCACAGTTAGAAGCTGAGGCTTGAAATCTAACTGTTTTGTTTATATTTAGATATATAAAGGCAATTCCCTCGCCTGTGATTCCTTCCAAGGAAGTAAGCCATTTTCTTTACAATGTACCTTGATAAGCTAGTAGCTTGCTGGGAAAAAGCGTAAAAAATTAATTCTATGATCTACCATAACGAAGGCACATTTCAAGGTGTCGGGAAGCTCGAACTGTATTACCAAAGCTGGCATCCAGAGGGGAAGGTGAGGGGAGTATTAGCGATCGTGCATGGATTAGGAGCGCACAGCGGACGGTACAATAATGTAGTTGAGCATCTCATACCCAAGAAATACGCTGTTTACGGTTTGGATTTGCGTGGTCATGGACGCTCACCAGGTCAACGAGGCTATATCAACTCTTGGAGTGAGTTTCGCGAAGACCTTCGAGCTTTTTTACAGTTAATTCAAAGCCAGCAGCCAAAAACCCCAATTTTTCTTTTAGGTCATAGCTTAGGCTCGGTAATTGTCTTAGACTATGTTTTGCGTTATCCCCAACAAATATCCGCATTGCAAGGTGTAATCACCTTAGCACCAGCTTTAGGGAAAGTTGGGGTGTCAAAATTTCGGTTACTCTTAGGAAACTTGCTCTCACAAGTCTGGCCGCGTTTCACCTTGAATACAGGCATGGATTTATCTGCCGGTTCACGAGATGAGAAAGTTTTAGCCGCTTACGCTCAAGATAAACTACGCCATACACTAGCTAGTGCGCGTCTAGCTACGGAATTCTTTGCTACCGTTGCTTGGGTTAATGCTCATGCTGCTGATTGGCAATTGCCGTTGTTAATTCTCCACGGTGGATCTGACAGAGTGACTCTACCAGAAGGAGGCGAAATTTTTTACCAACGAGTTGTATACGAAGATAAGTTGCGAGTGGTGTATCCGCAAGCCTATCACGAGCTTCAAAACGACTTCAATTATCAAGAGGTGCTGACCGATTTAGAAGATTGGTTGGAGCAACACCTATCACCAGAGAACGTGCAGTTGTCACAGGGAAACAGCTAAGTTTGTGCTGGCAAAGCTAAAATGGTGGAATAGAAAATTGTTTGTAGTAGCGCTTTAGCGCTATCTTGTCACGCCAGTAGTGGACTGACACAGCTAAGTTTGTGCATTAGATTTGTGTTTTTTGGTGCTAAAGCCCAACTACGAGCCTTTAGCTAGTACACCATTTTAGCTGTGCCACGCCAGTAGGTTAATTTTTGCAGGTCGATACACCCCTAGTTAACCTGATTATGACTTTGGCTTATAAGTCGAGGCAACGTGTAACTCTTTCAACTGCTTGGCATCCACGCTTGAAGGTGCATCCGTCAACAAACAACGCGCTTGTTGCGTCTTCGGAAAAGCAATCACATCCCGAATAGACTCTTCGCCAGCTAGCAACATCACCAACCGATCTAAACCGTAAGCGATACCACCATGAGGTGGTGTACCATATTCAAAAGCTTCCAAGAGAAAGCCGAATTTACTCTGTGCTTCTTCGGGAGATAAACCGATCGCATCAAATACCTGCTGTTGAACTTCCCGTTGATAAATACGCAGACTACCACCGCCAACTTCTACACCGTTGAGTACTAAATCATAAGCTTGAGCGCGTGCAGCCTTTAAATCACTCAAATCTTCAGGATGTGGCGCAGTGAATGGGTGATGCAAAGCTTCTAAACGTTTTTCGTCAGCATTCCATTCAAACATCGGGAATTCTGTCAGCCAGAGCAAGTTGATTTTATCTGGATCAATTAACCCAAATTCTTTAGCAATAACTTGCCGCAGTCTGTCTAGGGTTTTATTAACAGTAGCAGTGTCACCTGCACCAAATAGTAGTAAATGTCCAGCTTTAGCACCTGTACGGCGCAAAATTTCTTGTTTTTGTTCAACGCTTAGGTTGTCTTTAATTGCACCAATGGTATCGATTTCACCATCATCTCTTACCCGGATGTAAGCTAGACCTTTAGCACCAGCTTCACTAGCTTCTTTGAATAAGTCGCCACCTGGTTTGATGCGGACATTAGAAATTACATCGTTAGCGTTGGGAATTGGTAAGATTTTGACTATACCACCGTTGATAACAGTGTCTCGAAAAACTTTGAAACCAGAGTCTTTGACTATATCCGAGACATTGACTAGTTCCAATCCATAGCGAGTATCTGGCTTATCACTGCCGTAACGTTCCATTCCTTCAGCATAAGTGAGACGGGGAAAGGGACGTTGCAACTCAATGCCTTTAACCGTTTTGAAGATATGACAAATTAACTTTTCATTTAATTCGATAATCTCTTCTTCAGACATGAAACTCATTTCCATGTCTAATTGAGTGAATTCTGGTTGTCTGTCGGCACGTAAGTCTTCATCGCGGAAGCAGCGGGCAATCTGATAATATCTGTCTAAGCCGGATACCATCAGCAATTGTTTAAAGAGTTGGGGTGATTGCGGTAAGGCAAACCACTCACTAGGATTGACACGGCTGGGTAGAATATAATCCCTAGCACCTTCTGGAGTGGAACGGGTAAGTATTGGGGTTTCGACTTCAATGAAACCTTCCAAATCTTCAAGGTAGCGGCGCATGGCTTTGATGATTTGATGACGCAATTGCAAATTTTGCGCCATGCGATCGCGTCGTAAATCCAAATAACGATATTTTAGTCGTAAGTCTTCTCGTACTGTTTCGGTATCAGCAGTGGAAACTTGGAAAGGTAACTGTTTACGAACAGCATTGAGCAATTCAATCTTATCGGCGTATATTTCCACCTCGCCTGTGGGGATGCGAGGATTGAGGGATTCTTCGGGGCGTTGTGTTACCCTACCTGTGATTTGGACGACGTATTCGTTGCGGAGAGCGTTTGCCTGTTCATAGGAATCTGGGGTGCGTTGCGGATCGCTGACAATTTGGACAATGCCAGAGCGATCGCGTAAATCCAAAAATATCACACCCCCATGATCGCGGCGACGGTCTACCCATCCGTACAAGGTAACAGTTTCTCCAATATCTTGTTTTCGGAGTTCGCCGCAATAGTGAGTTCGCATAGGTATTAGTTCTTGTTTCCCGGTCTAGATGGGTTAATAAATGTCAAAGCTTTCCCATTATCTAGCATCAATAGTAATTGTAGTAGTTCCAGTGAAAGAAAAAACGAAATAATCTCACACTATATATAGATGAGGGAACCCATAATACCGGAATAGTGAGTTTTGTTTATATAGATAGCAAGAAAGAACAAAGTAAAAGACTATGACACAGACAGCAGCAATTACAGAAGCGATTACCAGCTTAACGGATGCTCACACCCGATTCGGTTTAGTCCGCATTGAAGACGAGCAATTTTTTCCAGAGTGGTTTGAGGAATTACCTGAAATTACTGAAGCTGAAAAAACCTCATTAGATGTACTGCGGCGCAGATATCTATATCATCGGGCTGATGGTGATTTGTTAGAGGGGACAGTGATGTTGTTGGTAGTGTCTCCCTTACTAGCGATCGCAGGATTTTACGATCCTCCTTTTAAAATTGCCGCAGAGTCATCAGTAGAGTTGGTACTAAATGATGGAGAAGAGTTACTGCGGGGACAGATTGATGTTTTGGTGCTGCAAAATCAGTTTTGGGTTATGGTGTTAGAGCCGAAAAAAACTACGCTTTCGGTTTGGACAGCTTTGCCACAAGCATTAGCTTATTTGATGGCTAATCCTCAACCTGATAAACCTGTCTTTGGAATATTGACTAACGGGGACGATATTTTATTTATTAAATTGAGGCAAACACCTACCCCTCAATATGATCTGTCACAGGTGTTTGCTCTATTTACCTCTGCTAGAGAGGTGTATGAAATATTGCAAATCCTTAAAGGTATTGGTCAAGCAATTTCTACTGTATGAATTTCTGCTACTTTATGTCATATTGTCTATTCCTTGACGTACGGTCTGACGAATATCGTCCTAATCTTGATCAGTTATCTCAGTTACAGTTCCAGAATTCAAACCTTCTTAGAACATATACAAACTGATTGTTAATAAGTAATATTGCGAAGTAGACTGTTTCTCTAAGTTGTGGAACCGCTACGGTTGCAATAATATTGATAACTATAGCTTAAGCATTCAAAAGTCAGAACGCAGAATTAAGCGCTTTTACCGCATATTGCATCTAAAATTTTTGTATTTTGTCAAAATATGGAATATTGCAGAGTAAAGTTGTATAAAATCTCAGTAAAACTCTCTTACTGAGACACTTATGCCGCCAAACTACTCCAGTCAAAATCTTCAAGGTCGTTCTTTTAAAGGTCAAAACCTGACTGGAGCAAACTTTAGCAATGCGGATATTAGAGGGGCAAACTTTACCAATGCTATTCTCAAAAATGCTGATTTTACAAGTGCTAAAGCTGGACTACAGCGACATTGGGTAATTGGGTTGCTCCTAGTCTCATGCCTGTTATCGGCACTATCAGGGTATTTATCAATTTTAATTGGTTCATTAGTAGCATCTATTCTCAACCCTAAAAACACTACTGTAAACTTCGTGATTGGCATAGTCTCCCTGGTTATGATGCCAGTATTTTTTATTGTCACTAGCCGCAAAGGTTTAAGAGCTGGTTTTGGAGCTTTCGTCGGAGCCTTAGCTGTCGCCGGAGCTGTAGGCTTTGCCTTCGCTGTAGCCGTAGTCAAAGCCAGAGCCGTAGCCTTAGCCGGAGCCGTAGGCAAAACCTTAGTCGGAGCCTTTGCCTTCGCCGGAGCCGGAGCCTTAGCTGGAGCCTTAGCCGGAGCCTTTGCCTTCGCCGTAGCAGGAGCTGGAGCCATTGCCTTTGCCTTCGCCTTTGCCGTAGCCGGAGCCAGAGCCTTAGCTGTCACCGGAGTCTTAGCCTTAGCCGGAGCCTACGTCTACGCCTTAGACGTAGTCGGAGCCGGAACCAGAGCCTTAGCCGTAGCCTTCGCCGTAGCTGGAGTTTTCCTACTTTTTAGTGCTTACATTGGCTGCCGTAGTCTAGCAGGAGATGAAAAAGATGCTTGGCTTCGTTCAGCTGCCATTGCCTTTGCTGCCACAGGTAGTACAAGTTTTCGTAATGCTGATTTAACTGATGCTGATTTTACTGGTGCAATTCTCAGAAATACAGATTTTAGAAAAGCCAACCTCACACGCACTCGTTTTTATGAAGTCAAAAAATTGGACTTGGCTAGAGTAGATAACTCGATATTAGCTAATCGAGGTGTTCTCAATTTGCTTGTAACTGGCAATGGTAGGGGAAAACCTTATGCTGGTGCTAACCTTAAAGGCGCAAACCTCATCGGTGCAGATTTAAAAGAAGCGAATTTAAAAGATGCTGATATTACAGAAGCCACATTCCAAGGCGCTTGCTTAGAGTGGGCAAACTTAACTCTAGCTCAGTCTGTTGGTACTAATTTCATCAACGCTCAAATGACTGGTGCTTGTGTCGAAGCGTGGAATATTGAAAGTACAACCAAATTAGATAATGTAGATTGTCGCTTTATCTATCTTCTCGAAAACCCAAAGCCTGGAACAGACGACCGCGAACGCCGTCCTAGTAGTGGCGACTTTCAACCAAGAGAATTTAGCAAACTATTTGAAGAAGTTTTAAATACTGTTGATTTAATTTTCCGCAATGGCATAGACTGGAAAGCTTTTGTTAACGCTTTCCAAACAGTGCAAGACCAAAATGAAGACACAGAATTAGCTCTACAGAGTATTGAAAATAAAGGTGATGGCGTAGTAGTCGTTAAAGTTGGTGTACCTGATGGTGCTGATAAAGAAAAGATTCATAGTGATTTTACGCAAAATTATCATCTGGCACTGCAAGCTGTAGAAGAAAAATATAAAGCACTATTACAGGCTAAAGATAATGAGATAGTCATCTATCGCCAGCAAAGTGGAGAGATGACAGAAATTGTCAGACTATTAGCAAATAAGCCGATTAATGTTCAAGTTGACAATAAAGTAGAGAATAAAAATATGACTAACAGCAATGATGCCAGCCGCAAAATTGAAATTGGCAGTGTTGGCAGAGATTTTAATGCCAGCGGACAAGCTTTAAATTTAGGCGACATCAGCGGTACAGTGACAAATACTATCAACCAGTTACCAACGTCTCCCGAACCAGAGAAACCAGGAATTAAAGAATTGTTGGCGCAATTGCAATCAGCAATAGAGGCTGATACCAATTTAAACCAAGAAGATAAAGCTGAAGCATTAGAGCAAGTTAAAGCCTTGGCTGAAGCTGGAAAAAGTCCTCAAGAAGGAACAGTGCAGAAAGCAGCGAAAACAGCTATTAAAATTTTAAAAGGTACGATCGCAAGCTTACCCAGTGCTACAACGTTAGTTGAAGAGTTTAACAAACTTTTGCCACTGATTTCAAGTTTTCTTGGTTTAACTTGAGTTTCTTTAATAGAATCTCATCCTTGTTCTACCATTTTCGTTCCGTCAAACTCAAGTTTTATTAGCATTCTGGGTAGTAAGTTGCATTCTACCTAAGACTGATTTTTATTATGCATAAAGATGAGATTTTGTTAATAATATTGTTTCATATATTACTTAAGGAACACAGGATTTTACCTTTGTTATCTTTACAATCAGTATGTAATACCATTTCATTTTAATAATGATACAAATACGCTGGTAGGGGCATGGGTAATGCCATGCCCTTACGAGAAATCTATATGTATCAGGATTTTCATGAATTGATATAACTGGCAACAGAGGGGTAAGTTATATTGCATGATGAAGCAGGTGCTTACCTAAGATTACTCTCATCGTTCTTCTAATGAGGATGTGAAGCTCTTTTCATGCCAGTTTTTTCTAAGTTCCATCAATATAAGTGAGGTTTGGATGATTCAAAATTTAGCTCCTGAGCGTAAAACATCCGAAGAAGAACGCTTTGAAGATGACTATTATTCTTACTTTGAAGCGCCTGAAAATGCCACACGATATACACCAGCAGCATCTTTCTTGGATAACACCTTTAAAGATCAGCCATTCTCTTTATTAGATTTAGGATGTGGTAATGGAGCTTTGAGCAAATATCTACCTGCTCGGTGTGATTATCTCGGAATCGATCACAGTGAACAGGCTATAGAATACTGTTTAAATCTCTACCCTAATAGAAAGTTTATTGCTAAAGATTTATCAACTTACTTGCCTCAACTTGCTGAAGAAAATCAAAAGTTTGATGCAGTTGTGCTAGCAGGTTTGTTATTTCACAGTGTTGATAAGGAAACCGAAGAAAAAAAAGACGACCAAGAAATTATTCAATTCTGCGTGAATAAAATACTTAGTGAAAGAGGATATCTCGTCATTATTGTACCTTTTTGCTATGGTGACCATCCATCTCACAATCTGTTTGTTCGAGCAGAGTGGCTGCAAAAGTCAGTAGAAAAAATGATAGAAACTGCCAATGCAAAAGTTGTTCACGAGAATATAGCTCTACAAATTGGCTTAGATAAAAAAGTCCGGCAACAGAAGGCAATTCCTGACTGGTTTATTTCTGATAGCTATGCTGATTATCCCAGTATCTTTGTTGGAACATATATGGCGAGTTTGACATTTATTGCCTCGCTTTAAAAGATTTGATAAATATCTGCAAATGCGTGTAGAGACGTTGCAATGCAACGTCTCTACATTTACATACAAATTAACGCAGATGATGTAATAAAATCATTTGCGTGTTTATGTCTCTGCACCGACAATACTCTCGACTTAAAGTTGAGAACGAGGAGCGTTGAAAGTATCCCAAGCTGCTTTAGCAGCTTTTTGCAGGCGAACGCTGAAGTCTACCGCTTCTTTCATTAGCAAATACCAGTTTTTTTCAGCTTCGTCTTGCATGACTGACCAAGCATATTCTACACGGCGATCGCCTTCAATGAGTTTCCTGCCTTCAATTACTTCACGTGCTTGACGCACTGCTTTTAAATATGTTTCGCGGGTGAGAGTACCTGCTGATTTTGCCTCTGCTTGGGCGCGTATTCTTAGCGCTTCAATCAACGCTTTAGTTTCGCGCTTAACTTCATCAGTTTCGTCAGCCATCTCTGTTTCTACTATGTCGTCTGTTTGAGAAATGATTTCTACAATTACTGTAGATTCTGTAGATTCAATTACTGTGGCTTCAATGGATTCGATGTTGTTAGCAGTCATAATTAAGACATCCTTAATTACAGAACTTCCTGTTGGATGAAAACCGCACCCTGTAATGGTAGCCATTAATCATCGGTTATTCACAAAGGACTAATGACAAACAACAAATGACAAAAATTTAATAAACCGCGGTTGGCAGTTCTTGTTCTAACTTAAGCAATTGTGCAACTCGCGCCTCAGTAGAAGGATGGCTGGAGAATAACTTACCCAGAAACTGTCCAGAAATGGGATTGATAATTAACAACGGTTCAAACGCTGGGTTAGCATTCAAAGGTAACTGCCTTGCCGTAGCTTCTAACCGTTGCAACGCCCTAGCTAAAGCGCGAGGATTACCAGTCAATCTAGCAGAACCTGCATCAGCAGCGAATTCTCGTGTACGCGAAATTGCTAACTGAATAATTGTTGCTGCTAACGGTGCAAGTAGTACTGTTAATAAAATTCCTAGAGGATTTCCGCCTCTGTTATCATCTCGTGAACCACCGCCAAACCATAAACCGTAACTCACCATTTGAGCCAAGAATGAGATAGCACCAGCTACAGTTGCAGCAACGGCTTGCGTCAGTGTATCACGATTAATAATGTGCGTCAGTTCGTGGGCAATGACGCCTTCAAGTTCATCTTCTGGCAATACATTTAAAATGCCTTTAGTGACAGCAACAGCAGCGTGTTCTGGGTCTCTCCCTGTAGCAAAAGCGTTAGCAGTTTCACCAGGAACGATGTAAATTCCCGGCATGGGTATATTAGCCCGGCGAGATAATCTCTGCACTATACGATAAAGTTCTGGTGCTTGAGTTTCGCTCACAGGCTGGGCGCGGTATACTGCCAGTGCAATTTTATCGGATTGATACCAAGAGAATAGGTTTGTTACTGCGGCTAAAACAATTCCTATAATCAAGCCATTAGTACCACCAAATACCCAATAACTAATTGCAATCAATAAACCACTCAACGCAGCTAGCAAAGCAAGCGTTTTCAATTGATTTCTCATATTTTTGCTCTCCTGCTTATGCTGTATTGATTTTTGTAAATTTTTCTAGATAACAGCACTACTCAAAGCCGCACTTCGATTCTATCTAGCTAAACTCAGATACATAGTGCAGAAAACCTATCAGATGAGTACGGTTTCCACGCTTAACTTTTGGAGTATTTCTGTTAACAGATAACTTAACTCATACTTTAAGGTATGAAATCTGTTTTTCTTTTTTTAGCGTCTTGATGTGTTATGCCGAGTTATAGAAATCTTCATATGTATAGATCCATCGTAGAAACATAGTAATTCTTGTGTCTTTACCAGATACTCTGATGGATGCCACAGTAACGAATAATTAGTTAATGTACATTTGTTAAGTAGTTATCATTAGTGCTTATGCCAGTTAAAGTTGGAGATACCGCTCCTAATTTCACTCTGTCTGCTCAAAACGGGTCAACAGTTAGCCTCCAAGATTTTCGGGGCAAAAATGTTGTTCTATATTTTTACCCCAAAGACGACACCCCAGGATGTACAACTGAATCCTGTGCCTTTCGAGATCAGTATGAAGTCTTTAAAAACGTTGGTGCTGAAGTTATTGGCGTGAGTGCTGACTCTAACGAATCTCACCAGCGATTTGCCACCAAGTACCAGCTACCATTTACTCTATTAAGCGACAAAGGCGATCAAGTACGCAAACTTTACGGTGCAACAGCAGCTTTTGGTTTATTGCCTGGGCGCGTTACTTACGTTATTGACCAAAACGGAGTTGTTCAATACGTGTTTGATTCAATGTTTAACTTTAAAGGTCACGTTGAAGAAACCTTGAAAACGCTGCAACAGCTTGTGAAGTAGGGCATGGGGGAGCCACTCTCGTGGGCGGTGAGTGCAGCCACACGTGCGGCTTTGCCGCCGTTAACGTCAGCGGTAGCGACAGAGGAGCGTCGTGGACTGCTGTTAGCGTAGCGTTAGCGCAGCGTCTCGCAGAGAGCGTCACCCGGAGGACTCCGCCGACTTGAGAGAACTGGCGTCATGGGGCATGAGGCATGAGGCATGGTAAGGAAAATAAGATAGAAATATTTTTCCTAGTCCCCATTACCTAGTCCCCAGTCCCCATTCCCTATTTACTCAAGTGCGATTTTTCTGGTATCACAATATTCGCTTGGGATGCTTTGCCATTTTTGCCGTTGGTATGACCGTTACTATTACGTGGTTGAATCACGCCATAGCCGCCGTGGTTGCGTTCGTAGATGACATTAATCTCGCCAGTTTCAGCATTTCGGAACATATAAAAGTCGTGTCCTACTAGTTGTAGTTGTTCCAAGGCTTCTGTAAGAGTCATCGGCGGCATGGAAAAATATTTGGTACGGACGACTTCGTTGGGTAGTTCGGGGGTGCGATCGCCAATTAAATCTGTTACCACCGTCTCTGGAACTACTACTTCATCTGGTGGTTGGGCATGAGTTTTGTGATCTTGACGCCGTTCTTTGTATTTACGCAGTTGACGAGCAATTTTATCTGCAACTAAGTCAATACTGGCATATAAGTTTTCGCTGCTTTCCTCGGCACGGATGACGCTACCATTCGCATAAATAGTGACTTCAGCCGCTTGTTTGGGATTGATTCGGGGATTACGGGCTACGCTTAGGTGGACATCCACTTCATTTGTGATGTTTTGAAAATGACTAACAGCTTTTTCAATCTTTTGATGCACATATTCTCGAATCGCATCGGTGATTTCTATATTTTTGCCGTGGATGACAAGCTTCATGTAAACTCTCCCGCTGAGATATTATGATGTGTGAATTTGCTTTGTATGAAAAGAAATTGCGGTAAGGTCTATCACTGCCGCCAAAACAAATTGTGAACTATTTTTATGTACTGTTGTAAGTTGTCTCTAAGCTTGTCGCATCTGAGTGGTTTCCTTATTATAGTCTTGATTGACCTCTTCATCTCTGCGCTGTTTTCCAATTGGTTCCAAGGCAATTAGATGTCTACGTAGAAGTTTACCTGAGACAGTCAAAGGGCTAGCTCCTGTGACTACCTTCTGTAATTAAGCAACTCTGACAAAATTTGTAATTGTTCGTTTTTTGTTTGATAGAGGTTTGCTCGCTATTTATGAAGAAGACAAGGTTTGGTTGCAGTTTGATCCTGTTTGAGATGCCAACAATATGTTTAAGTATTTAGAGCCATCAGCCAGTGCATTCGTTCTTATTGTCTTGGCTTGATGCTTATTGCAGAGAATTCCTCCCAACACCATCGAGGTTATATATTCAAACTAGCACTTTGTATTTTCTAAAGCAGGTTCCCTTGATGTTCCTTTAAAATCCTTTGCAAAGCTTGACATTTGTTGATTCCATTCCTGTAAGTTGAAATATACTTCTTTCTCTATACCAGTTGATTTTTGGCATGATCCGTAGTGATAAACCATACAAAAACCGTTGTTTGTTATATAATCAGGGATTGATGCCTTACTCAGATGCTCATGAATGGCAGCGATCACTTCTCAATCAACGCATTCATGACCCCAGGCTTGAGGACGTGTTAATCTTGCTAGAACATCCGCCTGTCTACACTTTGGGACAAGGAGCCAACTCTAATTTTCTCAAATTTGAGATTACCAATAGCCAGCATGATGTACGTAGAGTTGAACGAGGTGGCGAAGTCACTTATCATTGTCCGGGTCAACTCGTAGGGTATCCAATTTTAAATCTGCAACGGTATCATAAAGACCTGCATTGGTACTTACGCCAACTCGAAGAGGTATTAATTCGGGTGCTGGCAATTTATGGCTTGCAGGGAGAAAGAATTACAGGTTTTACTGGTGTTTGGTTACAAGGCCATAAAGTTGCCGCTATTGGTATTAAAGTTAGCCGTTGGATTACCATGCACGGCTTTTCATTAAATGTTTGTCCGGATATGACAGGCTTTGAGCGCATTATACCGTGTGGCATTTCTGATAAACCTGTAGGTAGTTTAGCAAAATGGATTCCAGGTCTCACTTGCCAAGAGGTACGTCTGGTTGTTGCACAGTCCTTTGCAGAAGTGTTTGCTGTAGAATTAGTCGAGTCTTAGCCTGAAGGATTGTTCAGGTCTGCGTAAATTAAGCTGGCAATTATGTAAAATTTACTATGGCACTCTTATTTAAGGTGTGAGAAACTCGTGAGAGCCGTCTACAATTTATAGTTTTAGCCTAATTATTTCGGCTGCGGGTATCAAACCAATTAAAAATTAAAAATGTAAAATTCAAAATTGCAATTAGTCGGGGCTTGAACCCACCGCTGATTGTAGACTACTGAATGCTTGATGCAGTGGGGGCTTGTACCCAAAATAAATTAATTAAAAATTATTCTTCTCAATTTTTAATCTTTAATTTTTAATTAAAACTGGTCAAAGGCAGAATACCGTTATTAAAAACTCTTAGACTAATTGTTTGCGACAGTCAATACAACTTTAGCGCGTGAATTACTCAAATAATCTACAGGTATATGCCGAATCGTTTACGTCTCTAAAAGAGCGTGACTGGAATGCTTTAACCGATCTGTTTGACAGAGACGACGGTGATGAAATTGAAGCTGACATCAATAGTAATTTATATTGGCGAACACCTGAACCATGTTGGGAAGACGACCCATTTGATTTTTTACGTGAATATCTTTAAGTAGTGCTGAGCTAAGAGTAGAGACGCGATTATACTCTTACGAGAAGCCGCACTCCCTGCGTCTACGCGTCTGTACAAAAGTCTAGAGTTATTTTCCCTGGCTTCCTGCCCTCTAATTATCTCGCGTTTAGGCGACTTAGGAAAATACGCAAGCGATCGCTTTGCGGATTAGTCAGAACTTCATACGCTGCACCTTGTTCTGCAATAATACCTTTATCTAAAAAAATCACCTGATTTGCTACTTCTCGCGCAAATTGCATTTCATGGGTGACAATCACCATCGTCATTCCCTCTACTGCTAATTGCTGCATTACTTGCAGAACTTCGCCCACAAGTTCTGGATCTAGAGCGCTGGTGGGTTCGTCGAATAGCATAATCTGGGGATTCATACACAAACTGCGGGCTATGGCTACCCGTTGCTTTTGTCCGCCAGAAAGTTGTTCGGGATAACTAGAGGCTTTATCAAACAAACCGACTTTTTCTAAATACAACCCTGCTAGTTGGGCGCTTTCTTTTGGTGTTTTACCCAAAACTTTACGAGGGGCAAGTGTCATATTTTCTAAAACACTGAGATGAGGAAACAGGTTAAACTGCTGAAAAACCATGCCTACTTGTGTCCGCAGTTGCCGTAATTGACTATAGTTGGCAGCTGCTTGAGATATGTTGATCCCGTTAACTATTAAGCGTCCGTTGTCAATGGTTTCTAGGCGGTTGAAGCAGCGTAATAGAGTACTTTTACCACAGCCAGAGGAACCAATCACTGCAACGACTTCTCCTCGTTTGATTTCGCCAGTTATTCCCTTGAGGACTTTGAGGGAACCAAAGCTTTTTTCAATATTTTCAAAAATCAGGGCAGAGGTAGAATTATTCATTGCCTATTTGTGCTGCTCTATGGTTGATTGTAGTATTTTTAACTAACCGTCCTTCGGATTCAGCACTGCTTCACCAAGTCGCCAAGGACACAGAGGGAAAAAATATATGGCTAAGTTTGGTTGCATAAGTAGGCTGCGCTGGTTTGTGGTTGTTGGTTTGAGTTGTTTGTTATTGGCTGGCTGTGGTGTAAATTCCGGTGTGGGGAGAAGTTTGCGGGTTGCGACTGAACCAGCGTTTCCACCTTTTGAGTTTCAGGGACAAGGTGGTGGGTTACAGGGTTTTTCTATTGATTTGATGAATGCGGTCGCTTCCTCTGCTAACTTTAAAGTTAATTTTCAAAGTTTGCCTTTTGATGGCATTATCCCAGCATTACAAGCGAAAACGGTAGATGCCGCGATTAGTTCAATTACGATTACAGAGGAACGGGCAAAGAGTGTTTCTTTTTCACGTCCTTATTTTAAGGCTGGGTTAGCGATCGCAATCCGTTCTGACAATCAAAATATTACTGGCTTTGACAGCCTCCAAAATAAAAAAATTGCGGTACAAATTGGTACAACTGGGGCTGCAAAGGCTAAAAGTATTCCAGGAGTGCAAATTCGGAGTTTTGATTCTGCGCCTATTGCCTTGCAAGAATTGCTTAATGGTAATGTGGATGCGGTAATTAATGATGCACCTGTTACTTTGTATGCAATTAATACAGGTAATCTTAAGGGAATTAAAGTAGTACAGCAATTGCTAACAGAGGAATTTTATGGAATTGCTACAGCGAAAAACTCGCCGTATTTAGCACTAATCAACAATGGTTTGAATAGGGTGTTGGAAAATGGCACTTATTCGCAAATTTACCAAAAATGGTTTAAAGTTGAGCCGCCCACATCATTACCAGCGAAATCACCATTTGAGAACCAGACTAGCGCTGATGTATCAGGGATATTTACGTCAATTGCTGTAATTTTGCAGGCTTTGCCAACTCTCTTACAGGGTGCGTTGGTGACCCTACAATTAACAATACTTTCTGTAGTGTTTGGTTTAATTGGTGGTTCCCTTATTGGTATTGTCCGCCTTTCTAAGATTACACCTGTGCGATGGTTAGCGAGGGCGTATGTGGATTTTTTTCGGGGAACGCCTTTGCTGGTGCAAATTTATATGATTTATTTTGGGTTACCAGCAATTTTCCAACAACTTGGTTTCACGTTTACTTTTGACCGCCTTCTAGCAGGAGTAATTGCTTTAAGTTTGAATAGCGCCGCCTATATTGCCGAAGTTGTGCGTGCAGGGATTCAATCAATTGAACCAGGACAAGCAGAAGCTGCACAGTCACTAGGTTTAAGTTCTGTACAAACGATGAGCTATGTAATTTTTCCCCAAGCTTTCCGGCGGATGATTCCACCTTTGGGTAATGAGTTTATCAGTTTATTGAAGGATACTAGCTTAGTCTCTGTGATTGGGTTTGAAGAATTGGTACGCAAAGGACAGTTAATTGTTGCTGACAATTATCGTGCCTTTGAAATTTACGCGGGTATAGCAGTGGTTTATTTATGTTTAACGTTATTTTCTTCACAAGCATTTAGTCGCTTAGAAGAGTGGATGAATCCGATTAAACGACAATCGATTCTTAAACGGGACAGAAATGAAGGGACAAGGCTTTAAGGACGTTTGTCAGTCAACCAGCGGTTAAGATAGGTTTTATGTGGGGAATTTTGATTAGAGATTAGATTGCACTTGAGTCAATCAAAAATATATGACAATTCTCAACGCTCGCAATTTATCCTTAGAAGAAGTTCAGCGTCTGTTTGGCTTTCAAGAACAATACAGTGACTCATTTTCTCACTACTTATCTCTAGAACCTCTCCCGGAAGCAGAACAACAAGAACTTCTACAAATTAGAAATGACTTTCGACGCTACTTGACAGCAGGTAAAGTTTCTGAAGGTCAGGCAAAGTTTCTTGTAGTTGCTCCTTTACTAAGATTAGCTGGTTTTTATCGCTATCCTATCGAGATTCTTTTAGAGGAAAATATTGCTGATATTGAAGTTGAAGATGAAGATATTAAAATTAAAGTAAGATTTGATATTTTAGCTATCAGTAAAGCTAAACAGACGAAACCTCAAATATATTTTTGGGTACTGTTAATTGAATCTAAAAATAGTCAGATTGATATATCGGCAGGTTTACCTCAGCTACTTACATACGCTTATAAAAATTTAGATAATCAAAAATCAGTTTGGGGATTAACAACTAATGGTAGAAGTTATCAGTTTGTCTATCTTGACCAAGGAGATATTCTTATTTATTACCTGTTGCCAGAATTAAATTTCATGGAAAGAGAGCGTTCAAATCAGTTGTTACAAGTTCTAAAGGGAATTTGTCAGATTTAAAAGCTAATTTAAATACAGATTTAGCGTCTCCTTTAGGAAAAGGACTTATGTTTTGCTCCGCTGACAATAACTGTAAATATTTTTGTTCATTTATTGACTTACATCCCGGTCTAAGATTACTTATAGCGGTTCTCAGTTCAATCCAATACACTGCTAGGGACACGGCACTATTCCCTAGACCCGTGATATAATTTTGTATCGAATTATGCAACGAAGAATGGCTATAACATGATAACTGTTTGTAGGATAATTAGATTTTTTCGTGGGAATTGTTGTATCTACATTCAATATTTATGGGTCTAAACATGAAAACAGAAATCGAAAGAGAAGAAATTATCAAAGCTATCAACGTACTGCTAACCCAAGCTTACGATAGCACTTTAGACGAAATTCTCGCATTATTAGAGCGGATTGAAGAAGAAGAAGAAGAAGAAGACTTAAAAGCCTATGATAAGGGTAAAGAAGATATGCTGATTAACGGTACTGTAAGCTGGGAAGAAGTTAAAAAATAAATAAACAAGAAAGTGGCGTGAGTTATCAAGTTGAAATTTCCAAGGGTGCATTAAAACAACTTAAAAAATTATCGCCAGAACTTCAGGAACGTATACAACTAAAAATTGATGATTTAGCGATAGAACCCCGTCCAGACGGTGTTAAAAAACTAAAAGCTAGAGATAACAGTTATCGAATTAGAGTAGGTGATTATCGCGTTATATACGAGATAATCGATAATATTTTGTTGATAATTATTGTAGAAGTTGGACATCGTAGTAATCTTTATAAAGAGAAAAAGTAGCGGCGTACTCGATTTTATTAAATTGTGCAATGGTGTTGAGGAAAGAAATTCAACGTTTTCAAGTCACTCATCTGTTGGGCCAATCTACGATTCTAATGGTAATTAACTCTTAGGCTAAGTTAATAAGGAGAGCGATCGCATGGTAGAAATTGTTTAAGCGATCGCTATCTCGAAATCCCAATTTGAAAAAAGAATGTGACAAATCATTGTAGAGACGCTTTAAACAGCGCGTCTCTACCAAAGGTGAATGGGTGTTACACTCTCGCTTCTACGAGTGCGCCTATTTTCTCGCTGTTAGCTAACTGCTGGTGCAAGTCTTGCCAAGACACACCTTCTAGACTAGATAAAACCACATTAGCCCTACCCACTCGCGCAACTGGGCCTAGCCCGACAACCTGCATACCAGCAGCATGAGCAGCTTCGATACCTGCTGTTGCATCTTCCACTACGATACAGTGTGACGGTGACAAGCCAAGTTGTTGGGCAGCAAACAGAAAGACGTCTGGTGCTGGTTTTGATTGAGAAACACTGTAGCCATCGGCTATTGCATCTAATTTATCCTCAATGCCCAATCGTTCAATTACAGACTGGGCATTTTTACTGGATGAACCCAATGCTACTTTAATCCCAGCGGCTCGTAGTTCTTCTAACAAATTTGTCACTCCAGGAAGTAAATCAGCGCTAGTAATCTGCTGCATCAGTTCCAGGTAGTAGCGATTTTTTCGCTCCATCATCTCTTGAATTTGCTCTTCAGTGACGGTGCGATCGCCTAAAATTTGCAATAGTGATTCCCGCCGTGGCAATCCTCGCATCGCTTCGTTTGCTTCCCTATTAAAAGGGATGCCCTCTTCTTCTGCTAGCCGCTTCCAGCCTAAATAGTGAAACTCTGAGGTATCAGTTAAAACACCGTCTAAATCAAAGATTACGCCTTTAATTGTTGAGTAGGTATCTGCCAAACTGGGAACTTTTACTTCTGATTCTGCTCCCAAGTCGAAGTCAAACCACTCGTTGCGCCATTTAAGCCGAAATTTCAAGCGTGTCCAGCCTGAAGGCAGATTTGCACAAGCAATGGGGCCAAATTGTGTCATGCGGATACCACCAAAGCCAAAAACTACAGCTTGCCAAACACCTCCAGCACTGGCGGCGTGAATTCCTTCACCTGCATTGAGCCTGACATCTTCTAAGTCTACTAAGGCTGCTCGCATAAAATGCGTGTAGGCTAGACTTGGCTGATTCAGGTCACAAGCTAAGATGGCGTGAATTGCTGGGCCGAGTGAGGAACCATAACTATGGTCGGTACGCTGAGTGTAATAGTCCCAGTTGGTAGCGATGGTTTTATAATCGTAGCGATCGCGTAGCAAATACAAAAGCATCAACACATCCGGCTGCTTGAGAATTTGCTTTTGGCTAGTGGCTTCAATTCCCAGCAATCCTTGTAGAGATTGAGTGCGTGGTTCATAATCGGCAAGGTTGACGTGTTCTAGCTGGTAAAAGCTCTCAAACTGCTCAATTAAACCTGTTTCAACATCTTCATTGATAAATAGACGTTCTTGAATTTCTGTCCAACGATGCAGACGTTCTGTAGTTAAGTTGAGTTTTTGCACCAAATCTGCTGAAATTTCGGGATAAGCTTGTTTAAACCAGTCCCACAACGCTAAAGCTGATTGTAAGTGCCACTGTACCATCAGATTGGTGAAGGCATTATTATCGACGCGATCGTGATTTTCATCTGGGCCAATCACATCTAAAATGTCATAACTGTGGCGTTCTTGGTTCCACTGCACCCGACTTTCCCAGAAAACAGCGGTATCGAGGATAATTTCTGCACCATAATCCCGCATCCAGTCATCATCGTCGGTAGTTTGCCAGTAATGCCAGACTGCATAAGCTACGTCAGCGGTGATATGCACTTCAATGTCACCGCACCAAATCCGCACTAATTCACCGTTAGCACCTGGAACCCACCGGGGAGTGACTTCATCGCCAGTAGTGGCACTTTCCCAAGCAAACATTGCGCCTTGATAACCCGCTTCTTGGGCTTTGCGTCGCGCTCCTGGTAAGGTGTGATAGCGGTATGTGAGCAAATTACGCGCCAGGGCTGGTTGAGTTAAGGTTAAAAAAGGAAGGATGAAAATTTCTGTGTCCCAAAAGATATGTCCGCTGTAGGCAAAGCCAGACAGCGTTTTGGGAGGAATGCTCACTCTGTCGTCTTGACGTGGTGCTACTGCCAATAGTTGAAAGAGATTGTAACGAACGCTCAATTGCGAAAGGCGATCGCCTTCTATAATAATGTCACTGTCTTGCCACACCTGATCCCAGGCAGCGATGTGAGCTGCTAGCAGAGTTGTGTACCTGGGTTCATCAGCTAATCTTTCTAGTGCTGCTGCGATCGGATTTTCTGTTTCTCGTGAAGTAAACACAGTGACAATCTTTTCTACAGTCACCGTTTTTCCGGGGACGAACTCAAAAGTGCTTGCCAAGGTTGGAGAATGAGAAGGATTTTCAACGCGGATTGGTGCAGTATCATCACCTTCTACCACTAACTTAGCTGCCATCCCCAGTTGAATCTCTGAGTGGAGAGTCTGGCTGTGTAGCCAGAGAATATGATCTGCTCCACCTTGACTTAGGGTTTGCCAGTGTTGTGTGCCTTGGGTATCTGGTTTGGCATCAAACCCAACTTCGACAGTAACATCACCCTCAAAATCTAAGGATGTGATTTGACAACGGATTGCCAAAACGTGTTGATCTGCCAAACTAGTGAAACGCTCGAAGTGGAAGTCTAAGGTATGACCATTATGGCTACGCCACCGCACATCACGGCTAACTAAACCCAAACGTAGGTCAAGCCGACGCTCGTAGTTGAGAATTTCACCACTATCCATGCTAAAGCTTTCCCCTGCCACTTTTACCACCAATGGCAGCCAGCTAGGGCAGTTGACTAGTTCAGTATGAGCAATTTGGACGTCATCGTATACGCCGTGAATCAATGTTGCTGAAAAATCTTGAGGATACCCTTCCTCGAAACTACCCCGCGTTCCTAAGAAACCGTTGCCAAGTGTGAAGACGGTTTCTTTATGGTGTAGCTGCGTGGGGTCAAACTCCGTTTCAATAACGTTCCAGCCAGTAGCGTCAAGCAGTTGTTGATTGTGTTGAAAATCGGAAACCGACAGATTGAGCATGAGTAATAAAACCTATTTTCAGGAATTGGCTCTAGTTAGGATGAATACCAGTTGTAGGGTTTAAAAGTACTTTGTGCCTTTCCTTCTCTGTTAAAACTTAGATACAGCTTCAACAGCAAAAATTGACGTTCTCGTTAACAGAAACTTTCCTTATTTCATCCCTCTATAGTAGGTTTCATCAATATCTTAAGTATGAACTCAAAAAGACAAAAAACTACATCTATCTTTACATTTAGTTAAAAATAATTGGAAAATAAATTGATTTAATAAATTAATTTATATATATGAGTTTAATAACGTAATTCATCGCGCTTTAAAGCAGCTAAGACGCTTAATGACAAGAGTTGAAATAATTTTTTATATTTTATTAAAAGTAGAATTGTAAAATAATACCAATTTGAAAATGCTGTAGAGACGCGATGAATCGCGTCTTCACCCAAGGATGTGTTGCAATCATTAATTGAATTGGTATTAGTTTTCACCGAAAAAACCAGGGTTTCAAAGCCTCTGTCCCTGTGGGGAAGAGATTTGGAGAGGGTTTTTTAGATCCGTCGAACTCACGTCGGATTTAGGAAAATCGCAAAGCTAAAAACCCCAGTTTCTCTGAAAAACCGGGGTTATTGTTGTTCACAAATGATTTAGGATTGCTATAAGATTTCTATATAGGCGAATCACTATGTAAAATTAATTAGATTATCGTGTCGATAATCTAATTAGTTCTAACGAGCAAACAACTTTTTATTAGAATTCTTCACCTTTGAAATCCAACCTTGATAATATTTGAGAATATCTGAATAAGGAACTGTACTGGCAGATAATAATTCCCGCAAAGGTGGTACAAAAAACTGAGGAAATAGTTTGTGCATAATCTTTGCAAAACTTTCCCTGAAGATGAGTTCGGTAAATAAAGTTTTAGAGGTAGGAATAACGTTTGTATCAAGTTCCCATAGTGCGTAAGCATCTGGCTGTCGGCGGATAGTAAACTGCTCTATAGCAGTACCCCAATCATCAGAATATTCATCTAAAAGACTATCAAAAATCAGCACATCCTCAAATGCATTATTACAACCTTGACCAAGGGTTGAAGAAATAGCATGAGCAGCATCTCCCATAATTACCACACTGTCACGATAATGATAGCGATCGCAGCGTGTTCTTAATTGTGTTCCTATTGGTCTTTTCAAAAAAGCTTCTGCTTCTTCTTCAGAAATTAGCGGTGCAACCTCTGGCAAATTCTGCTGAAAGAATGCCATTACTTCTTCTTTTGTAGATAAATCAACTACTTGATTTGCCTTTCGTGGGAAGAATAAAATTCCAATAAACTTTTCCTCTAATTGCGGAACTATACCAAAAGTTACCCCTTCTTCTATTCTCCAAACATGAATAAAATTAGGTTTCAAGTTGCGACTGATTTTTTCTTTGTTACTTAGCAAAAAAACTGTTTTGTAGCAAGCATTAGCATACTCTTGTTGAAATTCAAAAAAATCTGTGTTTAAAAAATGCGTTCTCACTACTGAACGCGCTCCATCTGCGCCAACTAAGAGGTCATAATTAACTGTAAATTCTTCTGGATCTTTGTCTGATGCTGCTTCTATAATTTTCTCAAAGCTAACAGTTTTTGCATCAAAATCAAGACCAGTACATTGGCAATCGAAATGAATTTCAATTTGGTTTTTGTTGTAATTTTCAGTTAATGTTGATAACAGAGATATTAATATACTAGTTCGGTCGCTATTAAATATATTTTTTCTATGCCGATTCTCTGTTATGCCATTTTTCTGATATATTATACTCCCATGATTATCTACACAAGTTGCTTTAACTGCGGCTTCTAGCCCATCTATTTTTCTCAAAGCTCTTAGCCCTCTTTCATTGATGCCATAAGGGATAGTTCTAGAGTTGACTAAAGAGGCTTTTCGAGGATCACTACGGCGTTCGTAAATTTCGATTTTATATTGATTGCCACGACGCAATAAATAATTTGCTAGTAAAACTCCACAAGGGCCAGCACCAATAATAATAACTTTTTTCATTGTTATTAGTAAAATACCGTGTAATTTTATATTGGTATTAAATTTTCAGAAACCAACGACGATTATACATTCCATAGAGAATTACCCACCAAAGTAACACCATTGCGATCGCAAATAATAAAGAACCATTAAATGTACCCGCCCAAGGGCGAAAAAAATGCTCATAAATCCAGGTGTATGTAGTTGTGGGTTTAGTACCGCTGCCAACGTACGTTTTAATTAAAATTCTAGTCAAAAAACCAGAACCGACAAACAAAAAAATTGCATTTAACCCCATAACTTCAAGTGGGAATCCCCAACGTCTAAAACCTCGTACCTCTATCAACTCGTAACAAATAGCTAACACCAACATTGCCCAACCAGCTGTAAACAGAACGTAAGAACTTGTCCACAGTTGTTTATTAATTGGGAAGACAAAACCCCATAATTGCCCAATAACCAAACAGATTAGCCCGAAAATGACAATATTTACACTGGTGCGGCTGGTCACAGTCTGTTTTCGTAACCAATCACCTGTGAAGTAACCAAAGAGAACAGTGACAACTGCTGGCAAAGTGCTAAATAAACCTTCAGGGTCAAAAGGCCCGCCTCGAAACAGATGTTGTGTCCCCAAAATGATGCGGTCAATATAACCTCCCAAGTTACCTTCTGGGGTAAGGTTTCCTGCACCGTAACCAGGGACGGGAATTAGTTGCATTGCTCCCCAGTAGCCAACTAGCACGATAATTACTAATGTCCACAACCAGCGCCAAGAAAGATTCAGGACAGCTAAAGCGGCTAATACATAAACTAAGCTGATGCGTTGCAAGACTCCCATAATCCGCATAGTGCTGAAATTAGGGAGTACACCTTTTACCAGCCAATCCAAGCTTAGAGAAAACAAAGCTAGCAGCAAACCAAGAGCAAACAGTACGACCCCGCGACGGAGAATTCGCCAATAAACAGCAGTAGTAGGGCGATTTTCTGAGATGTACTTGGCAAACGAAAAAGGCATTGCCACACCGATAATGAACAAAAAGAACGGAAAAACCAGATCCGGCGGTGTGCAACCGTTCCACTTGGCATGGTCTAAAAGGGGATAGACATAATCCCAACTTCCGGGATTGTTAACTAGAATCATAGAGGCGATCGCTATCCCCCGAAATATGTCCAAAGAAGTAAGGCGCAAGGAAGGTGCAGAAAACTTTTCCAATGGTTTAGATACAAAAACTCCGACTATAGTTTAATCTTTTGGGAACTCTTCAAGAATCTTGTGAACATCAAAGCTCTTTTCCTCAGTGGATTGTTACTTTTTACCAGTGCTTCTGTTCAAGCTATTGACCCTCCACGCAAATCAGAAACTATCGTCCCGCCATCGCCAACCAGAGAATTTCGCGGTGTTTGGATTGCTACCGTAGAAAATATTGATTGGCCTTCTAGACCCGGTTTAACCACCGACCAACAAAAAGCGGAACTGATTGCCATACTTGACCGAGCGGTAAAATTAAAACTGAATGCAGTTATCTTTCAAGTACGTCCTGCTTGTGATGCACTTTACTCATCTCCCTACGAACCTTGGTCACAGTATTTAACTGGACAGATGGGTAAAGCACCAGAACCAAATTATGATCCTTTAACTTTTGCAGTAGCAGAGGCGCATAAGAGAGGTTTAGAATTACACGCTTGGTTTAACCCTTATCGCGCACGCCTTGCCCAAACTAGAACTGCAATTTCTGCTAATCACGTCAGCAAAACACATCCAGAGTTTGTCAAGCAGTACGGCAAGTTTCTTTGGCTAGACCCAGGAGAAAAGGCAGCTCAAGATTACTCCCTCAAGGTAATTATGGATGTTGTTCAGCGATATGATATTGACGGCGTTCATATTGATGACTACTTTTATCCTTACCCGGAAAAAACCAAAAACAATAAAATTATTGATTTTCCTGATGAAATGAGTTGGCAGAAATATCTCCACTCAGGAGGCACACAAAGCCGTGATGACTGGCGGCGGGAAAATATCAATACATTTGTTCAGCGTTTGTATTTGAGTATTAAAACCCAAAAGCCTTGGGTGAAATTCGGAATTAGTCCCTTTGGCATTTGGAAACCTGGCTATCCGAAACAGATAACAAGTGGAAATAGTTCAGGAAGTTTCGATGCTTACGATCACCTATATGCTGATTCGCGAAAATGGCTAGCGAATGGCTGGTTAGATTACCTTTCTCCGCAATTATATTGGAAGATTGAGCAAACTCAACAGAGTTATCCTGTCTTGCTAAACTGGTGGGTAGAGCAAAATACCAAAGGCAGACATATCTGGCCAGGAATTTATACTAGTCGTGTAGCAAATAATGGTAATAGCCGCACAGCTTGGCCTGCTAATGAAATCCTCTCTCAAATCAAGGTGACGCGCGGTTATTCTGGAGCTGATGGCAACGTTCACTTTAGCATGAAACCTTTGATGCAAAATCGTAACGGAATTTCGGATTTGTTATCAAAGGATGTTTATGCAAATCCTGCTTTAATACCAGCATCACCGTGGTTAAATGCATCTCTACCAAGTAAACCCGATGTAAAAATTTATCAAGCTGGAACTAGTGATAAAATTCAGCTTTACTGGCAACCAACAGATAAAACAAACGTTTGGTTATGGGTTGTACAGACAAAAACGGGTAATCAGTGGACTACGAATATCTTACCGATTGGGCAAAATTCCTACATTCTCAACAATACACAGGTTGACAGTGTAGCAGTCTCCGCAGTTAATCGCTACGGAACTCAGGGAGCAAGCACTTTTGTCAAAGTCAAAGATATTCAGGCGCAACAACCAGCATTTAGGGCTGGTTCCTAAATTAAAATAGGAGTCAGAATTCAGAATGCAATCAGTGAGAAATAAAGGTTGTTACCCTAAATTTACAAAGCTGTTGTTACTAAAATCACGATTTGTTTTTTAGGAACATGATTTTTTCACTAAAAGCAGGTTGTTTTAAAAACGAAAATGGAATTTAGGTCGTAGGGTGTGTTAACGCGACAGCGTAACGCACCTATTTATTTGTTAGGCTGTGCGTTATGACGCTAAGCCTAACGTATCCTACTAGATATTTTTTTGGAAGTCTCCAGCACTCATGTAAATTGTGCGATCGCAGGCGTCATACTAAGTGAGTTCCATAAACGGAAAGAAGAAATTATCAGCTTTATTTATTGAGAGTGCGATACTCCCACGGATTGACAAACTTAGCATCACGCCACACACCAAGCCGTTGTTGTTTGGCTTGGGCTTCGGCTTGTTGAACTATGTCTCTACTAGGACACTTATTTAAATAGGGACGATAGACTTTTGCCAACCCTTCCTGCAACAGAACTTGTTGTACAAGAGTACCATTTCTCAACCGGACTTCTGCTATCTTCCTGCCGTAGCGATCGCTATCGGTAATATTCAAAGTTACGCGATCGCCTCCTTGTTCCACCAGTTCTTTTACTCGTTCTTGTGCTTTTACACCCCAACTAAATTGATTGCGATCGCTGCTGCGTCTACTCTGTTTTTCTTTATTAGAATGAGCTATTTCTGGTGCATCCAGACAAGCAAAGCGCACAGTAAAATTTTTGCCATCAGTATCTTTGACTACTATAGTATCGCCATCGCTGACTCGCTCAACTACGTCTCCCGAATTACCGACAAGGCGATCGCAGCCTAGCAAACCCAAAACAATAATAGTCGTGCAAAGCCAAAATCGCGCTTGCTTAGTTAATGTTTTCATTAAAAATCACCAAAATATCTCTGAGGGATGATACTAGCCAAATGAGAAGATATGTTGGATAACTATATATGAGTTGACTGATCTACTGCCATAGCAATTAATACCTTTTGTTATGTTTATAAAACTTTGATAACTTCTAACAATTTTACGTGCAATCACCCAAGTATTTCAAGACACTGTTCGCTTTTACCAATCATTTTTGGGTGCATTAATAAATATACAGAGTTGGATTGTGCATTCCCAACCATAAGCTACCTTAACTCAGTATTTGTAAATAATAGATGGCTTCAAATAGTGCTAAATCTTATCAAAGATAATACAGCATGACTAAAATAACTAATAAAAACTTACTATATATGGCTATGATTTGATTTTTGAAAAAACTCGCCCTCAACTCGAAAACCCTGATTCCCTAGTCCCTAATTCCCACTCCCCGCCTACGCAGATAATTTCAAAAATTAAATATGATTCCTATATAGGCTTTCTTACCTTGTGCCTCGAAGATGCAAGCAACAAATTAAAAACGAGGATTAGTATAAGAAATATCACCTTCTAACAGTCAACGGGAATCTTTCATGAACTTTTTGACTTATGCCATGCATCTAGTAAACTTGTCCGAAATATTAACTTAGGAAAAGAAAAATGGTAAAACGTTAGATTGGGCGTCTACCATTTTCCACAATTAGTTATGATTTTAGATTATATACAAAAGTATCCACTACGAACAAAACAGATTTTAGGGATTAGTTACGAACAATTGCAATCACTGCTAAATTGCGCCTTAAAACGAAATCGATACATCAAAGCTAAACAAGAGAGTCATAAAATTAGAATTAATGCGGCTGGTGGTGGTCGTCCCGAAAAGTTATCAACCGAAGAACAAGTATGTTTATGTCTATTTTATCTAAGACAGATGCCAACATTCCAAGTATTAGGAATGCTATTTGGTGTTTCCAAAACCGAAGCTAATGATACATTTCACGACTGGATACCAATTCTTCGTGATATATTACCTGCTAGTTTATTAGAACAAGTATCAAATAATGAAAGTGATTTACTATTTGTTCAAGAAGTATTAACAAATTTTAGGCTATTAGTCGATAGCTTAGAACAGCCAATATATAGGGATTCTGACCAAAAAGAGCAACAGAAATATTTTTCTGGAAAGAAGAGACAACATACATTAAAAAGTCTGATAATTGGCATACCAGAAGGCAAAGATATTGTAGAGGTAGAAGTAGGTGTTCCTGGGCCAACAGCAGATATAAAATTGTTTCGTCAATCTCAAAATAAATTTGATAAATCTCAACCCTTTTCAGGTGATAAAGGCTTTCAAGGAGGTGAGAATATCACTACTCCTCATAAAAAGAAACCAAAACGAGAATTAACTCAACAGCAAAAAGATGAAAATAAGGCTTTATCTAGTAATCGGATATTCATTGAACATTTGATTCGATTACTTAAAATATTCCGCATAGCCTCACAAAGATTTCGCTTAAAGCTTGAGACGTATGAGCAGATTATTTTAACAGTTTGCGGATTAGTTAGGTTAAGAATTGGTAGCTTAGTTCTGCCAACTTAGCTAGTAGCAAAAATCATAAATTTTTAGAAATTAGGAGTTAATTTTTATGCCTCTAAATTATCACTAACTATCTCAAAGCCTTATAATTACGTATTTACGAAGATATCAAAGTTTTGCCCCAAAGCTTTGAACAGTCTGGCTTTGGAATTTTCGGACAAGTCTAGTGGGTTCGGGTGCTGTTGCTTATTACTATGCCGCTCAAATTCGTGACTCTAAAACTCGCCCCAACGTCCTTGCAGGGTTTCAATTGGCAGAATCTGGCTCAGTTCCATTTTTATCTGCACTGAGCGATCGGGCAGCAGCCGAAGGCGATACATGGCTGGCAGAAAAACTCGCAAAACACGCATCAGATGAAACTAGGCATGGTCAGGTTTTTGCTCACGCCTTAAAACAGCTGAATAAACAAGTTATAGATTTCAAACGTCAATCCCAAAGTCCATCTACAAGTAAATCAAAACAGCAGCGCAGTCCCTTTTTTGCAGCATTCTATGAGGGTTACACACAAGAACAGCTAAAACCCCCTGTTATTGACTGGGATGTATTTATGGCTAGCACTTATATTCTGGAGTTAGATGCTAGTAAAGACTTTACCCGTATGGCAAAAGTATTACCTGATGATGAGCCAACCACTCGCAACTTAAAAATGGGAATATTGAGCATTGCTAAAGATGAAACTGGTCATGCAGCTTATCTCTACGAAGCGATGTTGCGGCGAATGTCTGCAAATCAAGTAGAACAACTTGTAGATAAATGGCGCAACCGCAAGATAAACGCTTTATTGGCAATGGTTGGCGGTATTCTCCAGCGCAATGGCGAAACTCGTTCACTAGTTCAGGATAGTGAGCCAGTCAATGTTTAATTAAAGAATTCAATAATCAGAATTCAGAAACCAGAATTAATTAGTCGTGGATTTAAATCAGCGCTAATTGTTTTGCACCAAATAACTCAATCCTAAATTCTGGTTTCTGACTTATTAGATTGTCAATTGACTCACTTAATTTACCGTTAGTTAATTTGAGAAAGTTTTTCTTTTTTTACTTTTGAAACTGTGGTTCTTTTTCATATTGCTGCTGGCTTTGTATTGGTCGCAACTTCTCAAACAAAGCAGGCGGAGTCGCTTGACGGAAGGCTCCGCAGTAATGCATAGTCATAACTGCTTTAAAAGCCCAATGGTTTGATGGTACGTCGCTAAAGGGATTTGGCAAAGTTTGGGCTTGGTTCTGGACGCAAGCATTTATAACTTTATTTGATTGCCCTGGAGTTCTGTTATTAAGCTCTTGAGCTTTGACAGGAGCTACTAAGCTAGTAACAGATAACGCCATAACTGTTAGTAAAATTTTGCAGTTCATAAATTTTTGTCTCAAGTTTAATTTTTTCGAGACGCAGTTTATTATCTTCCAGTTTCTAGACTGCTACCCAGAAACTGGAAGAATCTTACTGTTATTAAGTGTAAGAAAACATTGTAAGTATTACTAACAGCATGATTAATCCACTAACCAAAAGGGCTAACGATCCCCAAGTGACGGAATTTTGTTGTACTCTTTGCCATATATTGGCAACTAAATTATTCCGAACTGCCATTTTATACCTCCGAATTTTACTAATTTTCTTCTACTAAACTCGAATAATCGAGTCAGCCAGAAGTAATATGCATCTTGGAAAGTATCATCTATGATCTGCTTACTTCCAAGAATTAAGTAGCTGAGATTTAAATCAATGCAGCAGCTAATACGCCTAGAAAACGCATTTTTTGCTAAAAACAAAACAGAAATTTACAAAAAACAAAAAGATATTTGTCAAGAATTAACTTTATTCTCCCATAGGGAACTGTTTACACTCATAAACTTCCTAATTTTGAAAAATTTCTTAACTTAGTTTTAACTTTAGAGAAAGCTTGTGTTATTAGAATGACAACTGTATGTAATATTTATACAGATTAACTTTTATAACTGTTGTGATATTTAGATATAACTTGTCGCTTTTAGCTGACGCTTTAACGCTAAAGTGCCAAGTAAAAACTTTAATTTATTTATGTCTACCTACTTAGAGCTTGCAATCAGATAGACTAAAACAGCGCCGCACTACTTACTAAACTATGGAATTATTCAAAACTCTATTGCGCGTTCGGCACTATGAGATGGATGCTCTTGGCCATGTAAATAACGCCGTCTATCAAAACTATTTAGAACAGGCTGCCATTGAACACTCCGAACACCTGGGTTTAACTTTGGATGTATACCAAGAACTAGGTGGCGTATTTGTCATGCGGCGGGTAGAAATTGACTACTTACGCCCAGCTGTTGCAGGCGATACTCTGGAAGTCACTACTTGGCTAAAGGAAATACGTGGAACCCGTGTTTTCCGACACTACGAAATTCGTAAACAAAATCAAGATGATTTATTAGTAACAGCAAATGCACTCTGGGTTTGGGTAGAAGCCAAAACAATGCGTCCACGTCCCATTCCCAGTATGATGTTGGACAAATTTTTGCAAATTCAAAATTCAGGTGTCACAACCTGATGGGGTTCAAGGAAAATAGCGGTTTAAGTATGTGTAGCGCTGGATTTTTGGCTATATTCGTAAACCAAAAATTTAGCAGTCTCTAGCTCTAGGAAGCTGCTGGTAATCGTTCGGGATCGCATCACAGCCAATTTTGCTGTCAAGCCGTTTAGTGTGTAAAGTTGATACAGTAGTACCTAGCTCTTTGCAGATAGCTAGCAATAGATGTTATATATGCAAAATTTAAAGTTGTAGGAACTGCAATTTGAGTATTACGTAATTAAATCTAAAATTCTCACATCTTATGGAGCAAAGCCAGAACAAACATCGCCATTCCGCCGCAAAAGAGTTTCTTCAATCGCTTGACCAATTGGAGGGTATTTTGCAAGAGAATACAACGGAAGATGAAGCAGTAGAGACACTACAATTGCATACTGATAGCGCTAATGACGCCCAACTGGTGGAAAACTTGACGGAAATTGATTTAGAGGCTTTTGAGGACGCAGTTGCTGATATTGAACAATATTTCGAAGAAAAAAAGAAATAATAGTTAGGAGTCGGGAGTTACTTTTAACTGTTGTTGCCGTTGGGCTTCGTACAACATTAAAGCGGCTGCGATCGCTACATTTAAAGACTCTACTCCTGGACTCAGGGGAATTTTGACTTGCTTGTCTGCCATCGCTGCTAAATCTGCTGACAAGCCTGCGCCTTCATTACCCAATAAAATCAAGCTGGGTTTTTGCCAATCTACTTCCCAATAAGTTAAATTTGCCGTTGGTAAAGTTGCCACTACCTGCATTCCTGCTTCTTGACTTTGCTGCACTGTGGCTCTTAAATCATCAGATACTGCTGTTGCTAAACGAAACCACTGCCCAGCAGAGGCACGTAAGACTTTTGGGTTATCTAAATCTACACTATCTCCACTGATCCACAGCCCCGATGCTCCAGCTGCGGCAGCAGTGCGGATCATTGTACCGAGGTTCCCTGGATCTTGCACAGTTTCTAAAGCCAGTACTAAACCAGTAAACGGTACTTGAGTTTGACGATCATCCCGTTGTGCTGTTGCAACTACACCATCCGGGTTGACTGTCGTGGCGATCGCCTTTAAAACTTCCTCACTGACAATTTCGACGCGATCGCATTGTCTACAAGCTTCTTCCCACAGTGAAGGATGAGCAGTTTGCCATTCTGGGGTACAACATACTGTGACTATTGGGTAATTTACTGCGCAAGCTTCCTCTAACAGATGTGTCCCTTCCAGTAAAAACAGCTGCTGCTTCTGTCGCTCCTTGGTAGAGTGTAGTTTGCGGATTTGCTTTACTAAGGAATTCTGTAAACTAGTCAACATCACAAGTTGGGAGTTAGGAGTTAGGAATTAGGAGTTAAGCTGGTTTTGTTTCAACTCCTAACTGTTCGCTCCTAACTTTTAACTTAAAATATGCGGAACCCGGGACTTGAACCCGGAAGCCTTGCGGCACTAGAACCTGAATCTAGCGCGTCTGCCAATTCCGCCAGTTCCGCTGGCATTTGTTTTTAATCGACAATTTCCTATTGTTACTAATTTTTTTCCATTTGTCAACTCCTTTCATCTAACAAGCTTTATTTGGTGATTTTTGTGAGTAGCCATGTTAAGAAAGATGTGATTGGTATACGCCTTTTCTAAGCAGCAAGGAAAATCAAATTATTAACTTAGTACAGCCTTGCTTTTTTAAGAGGATGATATTTTCTACTTAGTAATTAATTTTACTTAAAATTTAAAGTTGGGATGTTTTTTTATGAGAAGTTGAAAAAACGTAAAAAGCTTACTAATGCTTGTTCTGAGACGTTATTTCACACCTAAAAAACAATTTTTCAATACTAGACATAGCCCTAAAATGTGGACAAATTAAATCTTTAATGTAGAATCAAAACCAACTTCAAACATATAAAATTACGTATTTCTTTTGGAGGTAGGCTTATTAATCCTTCTAGCGGCTTACCAGATGCCAAATTTTCTCCAGAAGCAGACTCCTCAGTCTTGCAAATTTGGGGTGGGCATCCTTTACAAGGCCATGTGAAAATTAGCGGGGCAAAAAATGCAGCCTTGGTAATCATGGCAGGAGCCTTACTATGTCCGGGTGATTGTCGCATTCGCAACGTTCCCTTATTGGCTGACGTGGAGCGGATGAGTCAAGTTTTATTAGCTTTAGGTGTACGACTAACTCGGCAAGGTGATATTTTAGACATAAATGCCAGTGAAATTAAAACATCAAAAGCTCCCTACGAACTAGTTACCCAGTTGCGGGCGAGTTTTTTTGCTATTGGTGCGATTTTGGCAAGACTTGGAGTAGCACAGATGCCGCTACCAGGCGGTTGTGCTATTGGGGCAAGACCAGTTGACCTGCACGTCCGGGGACTGCAAGCAATGGGAGCTGAAGTCCAGATTGAGCATGGTATATGTAATGCTTACGTCCCTGGTAGTAATCGGAGATTAAAAGGAGCAAATATTTACTTAGACATCGCCAGTGTAGGGGCCACAGAAAATTTAATGATGGCGGCTACCTTGGCAGATGGCGAAACGATTATCGAAAATGCTGCACGAGAACCAGAAGTAGTTGATTTAGCGAACTTCTGTAACGCGATGGGAGCGAAGATTAAGGGTGCGGGAACTAGCAGGATTATTATTGAAGGAGTTCCTAAGCTGCATTCTGTTGACTACACTATTATTCCTGACCGGATTGAGGCAGGAACATTTTTAGTAGCAGCAGCAATTACCCGCTCAGAACTGACTCTCTCACCAGTGGCTCCAGAACATCTCATACCAGTGATTGCCAAATTGCGAGATATTGGAGTCACCATAATTGAAGAAGCACCTGAATACTTACGCATTCTCCCAGCCGAAGCCCTCAAGGCAACGGATATTGAAACCCAATACCATCCTGGGTTTCCCACAGATATGCAAGCGCCATTCATGGCTTTACTAGCATTGGCAGAAGGCGACAGTGTAATTAATGAATCTGTGTTTGAAAATCGCTTGCGTCATGCCTCGGAATTGAATCGCTTGGGGGCAGATATTCGTGTCAAAGGCAATGCTGCTTTCGTTCGGGGAGTGCCAAAGCTGTCTGGCGCACCAGTGTTAGGTACAGACTTACGAGCATCAGCAGCATTAGTTTTAGCAGGATTAGCAGCAGAAGGACAAACTACAATTCAGGGATTGCGCCATCTTGATCGTGGCTATGATCGACTGGATATGAAGTTACAGCAACTAGGAGCTAAAATCTTGCGTGTGGGCGAAGCATCGGTAGATGCAGAACTCGTCCCTAATACCAGTACTTCTCCAGCGTCGATTTCGACTTAGTTGTTAGGTAGGTGGGCATTGCCCACCTTACTTAATCGTTATACTAGCTGTGGGAGGCTGTTTATCTAACCAGCCAGATTCTCCAGTTGTGTTGTTTATAGCTTGCTGTATCATGTCCTTCTTCAAAACCCCGCTGATTGGTTTAAAAGCTGACTCATTTCGTCATCCCTTAGACCTGGAAGCTACCAACACTCTCAAGCAGATACCAGGCTTAGACATGATGGTGCGGAATTGGCTAGGGCCAATGGCAGAACAAATTTTCTATGTAGAAAATATTGCTTCCAGTGTTCTGGTAGGTGAAAAGCAACTGCCGGATTTACACAAGCTGTTGATAGGAGCTTGTAAAGTTCTAGATATCGAGCCTCCTCAGTTGTATGTCAGACAACATCCAGCTCCTAATGCCTACACCTTTGCCGTGCGGGGTAAGCAGCCCTTTGTTGTGCTGCACACATCGTTAATTGATATCCTCACACCAGAAGAAATACAAGCAGTAATTGCCCATGAGTTAGGGCATCTCAAGTGTGACCATAGCGTTTATTTGACGCCAGTGAATATATTAGTGTTAGCTGCGGCAATTGTCCCTAATGTCGGCACATTTCTTGCTCAAGCAATACAGACACAACTTTTAGAATGGGTACGCTGTGCTGAGTTTACCTGCGATCGCGCCGCATTACTAGCAACTCAAGACCCGAAAGTTGTCATGTCAGTATTAATGAAACTAGCAGGTGGTTCTCCTACGTTAGCGCCACAACTAAATCTTGATGCTTTTGTTGCCCAAGCTCGTGCTTACGATGATATTAGTAAAACAGAACTTGGGGAAATGGTCAAAGCTGCTCGTACAGCCCAATTAACCCATCCAGTACCAGTGCTTCGGGCGCGAGAAATTGACCGTTGGGCAAGTAGCACAGAATATCAAACTCTATTGCACAGCCACGGATTGAAGAACACTGATGAAGTTACAACCAAGGGTGGTTGGCGAAACTGGTAGAATAACCAGAATGACAATCAGCAAGCCTTTTGGTTAATTCACCAGTCGTTATGACAGCTGTATCCCAAAATAATAGCTTTCAACCCATCAATCTTTTTGAATACGAGCAGTTAGCAAAACAGCATCTGTCTCCGATGGCACTGGATTATTACAGTAGTGGTGCTTGGGATGAAGTTACATTGCGGGATAATCGTGCAGCTTTTGAGCGAGTCAAGCTGCAACCTCGGATGCTGGTTGATGTGAGCGATCGCAACCTAAGTACCTCTATTTTAGGACAACCACTGCAATTACCTTTATTAATTGCACCAATGGCTTTTCAATGTCTTGCTCACCCAGACGGAGAGATAGCCACAGCAAGAGCTGCTGCATCTGCTGGTGTGGGCATGGTGTTGAGTACAATGGCGACTAAAAGCATTGAAGAAGTCGCAGATGGATGTCAGAACTTTCAAAATTCCCTGCAATGGTTCCAGCTTTACATTCACAAAGACCGAGGATTAACCCGTACTTTGGTAGAAAAAGCTGATGCGGCAGGCTACAAAGCACTTTGTTTAACTGTAGATGCGCCTGTTTTAGGACAACGGGAGAGAGATAGACATAACGAATTTGCCTTGCCCCTAGACTTGCATCTCGCTAATCTTGCTACTATATCCGGGCTAGATATTTCCCATGAAAAAGGGGAATCTGGCTTGTTTACTTATTTTGCTCAACAATTAAATGCAGCGGTAACTTGGAGTGATTTAGAATGGTTGCAGTCTATATCTCCGCTGCCTTTAGTACTTAAAGGAATTTTACGGGGAGATGATGCTGTACGTGCTGTGGAGTATGGAGCCAAAGCAATTGTTGTTTCCAATCATGGTGGTAGACAACTTGATGGTGCGATCGCCTCGTTAGATGCTCTAACTCAAATAGTAACAGCAGTGGATGATAGAGCAGAAGTCCTTTTGGATGGAGGTATTCGCAGAGGCACAGACATTCTTAAAGCTTTAGCATTAGGAGCCAAAGCAGTACTGATTGGGCGACCTATTTTATGGGGGCTGGCAGTAGCAGGACAAGTTGGTGTAGCTCATGTAATTTCGCTGCTACAAGATGAGCTAAGCATAGCAATGGCACTTAGTGGCTGTGCCAAACTACAGGATATTGACTCTAGTTTGGTTAAAGTCAGTAAACATATAGAGTAGGGAAAAGTTGATATCCTTCGACTTAGCACGAAAACAACCAACTTGTTAAAACTCCAGCATTTACACGTTGGAAACACTTGTCATATAAGTAATAAAGCTAGATCGTCGATTTCCTGAATTAACTTTCAAGCCACTTATCCAGCAATTTTTCTAAAATAAAAGTTTATGCTTGTTGTAAATTTACTTATTAGGCTATAATAGAAAAGTTGAATACAAGGGCGGGTGGCGAAATTGGTAGACGCACCACACTCAAAATGTGGCGACCTTGCGGTCATAGGAGTTCGATTCTCCTCCTGCCCATTCTCCAAGACTTCAATAAATCAAAGATTTGAAAGCACTTAGTAGTTACGAAAGTAACATAACTAAAAAAGGCTAGAAAACCAGCTTTCTCAGTTCTGGGTATTTTTTTGGAATCTAGTAATATTTCTCGACACCGTGCTATACTTACAGGCAGTGGAAACACTCTCTTGCAAAGCAGCCAATTTAATGCTTAAGAAGAGTCCTGATTTAGCGGTGATTTCACTTGTATGTGAGTAAATACCAACCATAACCAAGAAAGAGAGGTTAAGAATTAATGCGATTAAAAAGATGGGAATCCCCTCGAAAAGAAGGCAGAAATGATAAAGGTAGAGGCGGTTCTGCCAGAAAACGACAGCTAAGAAAACAAAGGCAAATGTTGCGACAAAAACTTAAAGAAGCTAATAAAGTAAATAGCAACAAATCTAAAAAAGAGGGGGAAGAAAACGTTTTCTTCCCCCTCTTTTTTAGATTTGTGAGTAGTAAAAATAAAGTTTGCATATTTCACAATACAGGCTTTTTGTAATAGTTTGGAAACTAGATAAAAAATAATTATCATCTGAATTTTTCAAAATATAGTTATGTTAAATTAAAAATTCTTAAGCGCATAGTAACGCATTAAAATCGGCATATTTAGCGTTTGGTATTTTACTCTTCTACACCATAATTTTCTACACTAGGTATGAAATCATGAAAATTTATATATAGTAGTTTGTTGCAATTGTAATATTTGCATGAAATAATTGAAAATTAATTATGAAGTAAGTATGAATTTTATCAATAGGGGTTTAAAGTCCCTTGGTTAAATGTGTAAAGTAAGATAAAGTAACAAATAATTCTAGTATTACCGAGGAAATAAAGAATCTACTGAGAAGCTTACTGCATCTCTGTGTAGTAAATTACGAAAATGATACAAGCCTAAAAAAGTCAGAAATAATTGTAAGCTGACCTTTTGAAGATTCAAAAAGCTCTAGGTAATCTATGGATTCTTTTGTTGAACACAAGGAGTCACTTATGGTGGAAAAAGTGTTTCTACCTAATCAGAAGGTGCTTGATTTCCCTATTACTGCCTTACGCTTTGACGATCAGATACAAACAATAATGAAGTGGGCTAGTAACCGTGAGAGCAAAACTGTATGTATAGCAAATGTACATATGCTCATGGAAGCTCATTGGAATCCAGAGTTTGCTAGTGTATTAAAGAACGCAGACCTAGTAACTCCTGATGGTATGCCTCTCGTGTGGATGATGCGGAAAATGGGGGCGCGTTACCAAGACCGTGTTGCAGGAATGGATGTTTTTTTAGCATTGTGTCAGCTAGCTCAAAAACAAAGCCTCAGTGTTTTCTTTGTAGGTTCTCAAGCAGAAATTCTTTCTAGGATGCGAAAAAGATTAGAGAAGGAATTTCCTGTGTTAAGAGTTGCAGCGATGGAACCTCTACCTTTTCGCCCAATGACTGAAACGGAAGACGAAGCACTGATTCAAAAAATTAACTCTAGTGGAGCTGGCATCGTGTTAGTATCCTTGGGATGTCCAAAACAAGAGAATTGGATGGCTCAGCATAAAGATAAAATTCAAGCTGTAATGATTGGAGTTGGTGGAGTTTTCCCGGTTTATGCAGGAATACAGAAACGGGCACCACGCGTAATTCGAGACTTAGGGCTTGAATGGCTGTATAGATGGATTCAAGAACCACGCAGGCTCTGGGGTCGCTATGCAACAACAATTCCGCCGTTTATGTGGCTAGCGACTAAACAATTGTTATCAACTAATCGTCTTGAAAGGTCTTCCTGATGGCAAGGGGATGTTGAGGGATTCGTATTGCAAAAATTTTATGTGTAATATAACTGAACTCTTTGCTTTCGTTTACCCTGCGTTCAGTACAAAAACAATGCATTATCTACAGACTGGAAATGCATAGTTGCACATATCATAAGACATTGCCCTTCTTCCTTATCAATTAGCTTACAAAAGTCCAACTAGGACTGCATTAGCAATTCCTAAACTTTAATCTGACAGACAAGTCTTTTAACCAATGTTACAACCAATAAGTGTTGATACCCAGAGTATCAACAGTAACATTATTTCTAACAATTTTACTTTTTTAGCTTGCTCACAGGGAATCTGCTTTCTACATCTATTAAAGTTTAAAAAATAATTCTGCATAAAGGTAGGGTATTGAAGTAGCAAGACTCATACATGAATTCAAATCTATTACAACCCTATTCACAAATTGAAACACAAACTTTATAATGCTTTAAAAAGTAAATTTTTTTATTTTACCTCCTTTAAAGCCTGAAGCGCACGTCTACGTTATTTTTCCTGAAAAATTATCTCATTTATCAATAGATTTCATGATGAGAGTTTGTTCAATGATTGCCAATTTATCACAATATTGTGGCAAGATTATCCGTGAGTATTGACAGCACAAAAGATAGTTCCCTCAAAAAAAATTATGTAGCCTTCTATGTTCTGTTTTTCTAGTAAAAAACTTGATGTAGTTAAATAATCCGGAAAATTGATTTGGGTTGTTGCGGTTATAAAAGCTAACCTTGGATGTTCTAGGTTGGAATCTCAAAGTTAAAAATTTTTAGTCTTTTTATAGATAAATCCTGTAATGGAATCACCAAAAAAACCATTAAGTTTGCGAAAAGAGGCTATTAAAGGCGTATTTTGGTCTGCAATAGATAGTTGGGGACGCCAAATAATTTCCTTTGGTGTTTTCTTTCTCCTTGCCCGTCTGCTAGGGCCAACAACTTTTGGTTTGACTGCTTTAGCTAGTGTATTTTTGGCTTTTTTACAAGTCTTTCTTGATCAAGGATTGGGTCAAGCAATTGTTCAACGGCAAGATTTAGAACCAGAGCATTTAGATACTGCTTTTTGGACTAATTTAGGAATGAGTATACTAATAGCAATAATAAGCATTGCTTGTGCTGGTTTTGCTGGTGAATTATTTAAAGAGCCACAAATAACGCCAATTATCCGCTGGTTATCTATTAACTTTGTCTTTGGGGCTTTTAACAGCGTTCAGACCGCAATTTTTCAACGCAGGCTAGCTTTCAAAACTCTTGCTACACGATCGCTCTTGTCAGTTTTTATTGGCGGTATAGTAGGCGTAACGATGGCATTTATGGGCTTTGGAGTTTGGAGCCTTGTCGGTCAGCAATTAATTAGTAGTTTGGTAGGAGTTTTGATAATATGGCAAATAAGTGATTGGCGACCAGGATGGAGATTTTCACAAAAACACTTCAAGGAATTATTTTCTTTTGGAGTAAATGTGATGGGAATGAATGTATTTAACTTTTTAACTCGTCGGTCAGATGATTTTTTAATAGGTTATTTTTTAGGTTCTTCTGCATTAGGGTATTATACTGTAGCTTACCGCATACTTTCAATATTGACAGAATTGTTAACTAGCGTCATTTCTAAGGTTTCGCTGCCAACATTTTCTAGATTGCAGCAAGAACCAGAACGATTACAAAATGCACTTTATCAAGCAATTCAACTAACAAGTTTACTTACTTTTCCAGGATTCTTCGCTACAGCGGCATTGGCACCTGAAATAGTTCTATTTGTATTTGGAGAAAAATGGTCGCCCAGTATCCCTGTAATGCAAATTTTAAACCTTATTGGTATTCTTTACGCTTATTTTTATTTTAATGGCTCTGTCCTGATGGCTATTGGAAAACCTTCTTGGAAATTAGGTTTAGATTTTGTGCAAGCTATCGGTAATCTTATTGCCTTTGCCATAACAGTAAAATTGGGAATTGTAGCTGTAGCGGCTGCTTATGTCATTAGAGGTTACTTAATGGCACCTCTTACAATTTGGGTTGTATGGAAGGCAATCCACATTAATATTTGGACTTATTTGCGCCAAGGTGCTGTACCTTTCGCTGGAACGGTAACTATGCTAGTTACCATATTTACTATCAAATATTTTCTGGGTAATGTAATTAGTTCTTCTGCGGTATTAGCTATTGCTATATTGGCAGGTTCTACAGTATATATTTTGTCAGTTTTCTTGCTTGCGCCAAAACTATTTTGGCAAGTAGTAAATATTGCCCGTTAGGTCGGTAGGTAGAGGATTTATGACAAATATGGAAGAGACTACACATAAAAGCATAGAGCCAGAAGTGACTAAGTTATTAGAAACTGTAGTTGAAGGTGGTTACTGTATAGGCTGTGGGGCGTGTGCTTCTATTAGTGGCTCACCAATGAAAATTAAGTTGGATGAATACGCTAGGTTCCAAGCTACTATCGATCCATCTGCTGAACAGTCATTTATTAGTAGCTCAGTGCAATCTGTATGTCCTTTCTCTAACGAGAGTCTAAACGAAGACCAGATTAGTCAAGAATTATACAGAAAGGATTGCAAATACCATGAAAAGATTGGTTACCATCTAGCTACCTATGCAGGTTATGTCAATGAAGATGATTTTCGTGATCGCGGTAGTTCTGGAGGAATGGGTACTTGGATTGTTAGCAATCTTCTTAGTCAAGGATTAGTAGATGGTGTAATACATGTCCATCAGCGACCTCCTTCCGTGGATGATCCTAGACTGTTTCAGTATCAGCTTTCTACAACCGTAGAACAAGTACGTAATGGTTCTAAGTCCCGTTACTATCCTGTAGAAATGTCTGAGGTGATGCAGCTAATTCGCGATCAACCAGGACGTTATGCCATTGTTGGTATCCCCTGTTTCATTAAAGCTGTCCGCCTCTTAATGCGACAAGACAAACTGCTAGGTGAACGAATTAAATTTTGTGTGGGGCTAATTTGCGGTCATCTTAAAAGTATGCGCTTTGCTGAGATGTTTGCATGGCAATTTGGCATAGAACCCGGCAACCTTTTGGCAATTGATTTTAGGAAAAAGTTACCTGATGCAGATGCTAACTGCTATGGAGTTGAAGTAACTGGATTGCAAGATGGGCAGATAATAACTCACGTTAAATCTGTACGTGATCTTTACGGTACTGATTGGGGATTGGGTTTTTTCAAGTACAAAGCTTGTGACTATTGTGATGATGTAGTAGCTGAAACAGCAGATGTAACAGTTGGTGATGCTTGGTTACCTCAGTACGTTAAAGATAGTAAAGGAACAAACGTTATAGTTGTACGTAACTCAGTCATTCGTGACATAATTGACTGTGCCGTAACTATTGGGCAATTAAAGCTTGACCGAGTTAGTGCTGATGAAGTTGCTCAATCACAAACATCAGGTTTGAACCATCGACGAGAAGGCTTAGCTTACCGTTTACACTTAACAGATCAACAGGGTGAATGGCGTCCCCGAAAGCGGGTTCAACCAAGATATGACCATCTCAGCCGCAACGTCCAAGAGCGACAACTTCTGAGAGTAGCTCTAGCGGCAGAAAGCCATGTTGCTTTTAAGGAAGCTATTGATACTAGCCAATTTTATTTCTTTAAACAGCGCTTAGATCCCTTGGTACAAAAATATATAAAGTTATATCAACGACCATTATGGAAACGAGTTGCAGGGCGCATTCAAGGTCTTTTGGGAAAGTTATTAAATACTTAGATTACAGTAGTGGCTTTTTAAACTATATGTTGTAGCTAAAGTTGGACTAAGGAAATCAAGTTTAAGAGTTTAGCACTTCCGAAATACTATGCTAACAATATTGCTAACAGTTAGAACAGTAAGTATTCTTGTTAATAACTTTATCTGTTCTGTTACGCATGGATATTAGAAAAATTTTTTACACAATTTATCTACCAAAGTATTGCCTAATTTAAGTACTGTTTTGATTGTCACAAAATACTTTAAGTATAGAGAGGTTAAACTAGCATGAACGCAATCATTACTGGAATCACCGGCCTACGTAACCGAGGTGTTGAAGCATTAGTTATACCCACAATTGAACAGTTGCATAAACGTAAACCAGATTTAGATGTAGAAGTATTGACCTGTTCACCCGACTTTGATGAAATTAGGTTGGAACCCCTTGGTGCAAAATCAATTACTGATTACTTAAAAAATGCTAGTGGGCAAAGGCTTGATCGGTTACTTACCAACCTTTCTCAGTATTACAAACGTCTGTCACCTGGCTACCAAGGTAATGTAGAAAAGATCCGAAGCGCATCAATTGTAATCGCTTCAGGAGGAGATGTCTTCAGTTCAGACTATGGAGGATTGAATCGACATTTGTTGCCATTAAAGATAGCTTTGGACGCTGGTGTACCTATTGTTTTTCTTGCTCAATCAATTGGGCCGTTCAAAACTAAGAATGAGGCTGAGGTATGGTTGCAAGTTGCTCGCCGCTCAAAGTTAGTCACGGTTCGAGAACGGCTTTCCTACAACTATGTAACTAAAGACTTAGGTCTTGATCCTGCTCTGGTTAAGCATACTGCTGACCCAGCCTTTTTACTACAACCGCCATCTCCAGAGATAGTAGCTAAGATGCTCAGTAATTATGGTATTGAGCAAGATAGACCGAAGATTGCGATCGCACCCAGTCAGGCTATTTGCCGCTACACAGTCCAAGATCAAGCTTATGACAAACATCTCGATGTATGGTGTCAAGTGGTTAAACTCATGGTTAATGAACTTGGGGCGCAGGTATTGATAATTCCTCACGTTCAAGAAATTAATCCTAATAACGATGACCGAATCTTTGCCACACGACTGCTAAAAGCAATTGACTACAATCCCCAGGTTCGTCTTGCAGGTGCAGATCACACTGCATCTGAGTTTAAAGGTTTGATCGGTGCTTGTGACATGGTTGTAGCAGAGAGGATGCATCCTGCGATCGCTGGACTTTCTAGTGGTGTTTGTACCCTACCAGTTGGTTATTCAGTTAAAGCTGAAGGCATCATGACTGATTTATTGGGAGCTGAGGCACTTCATAATGGATTACTCATCTCAATTCAACAATTTCTAAATGCTGACGTAGCTTGTAAAGCGATCACTGCTTCTTGGAACAAACGACAGGAAATAGCAAATAGACTAAATCAGGTGTTACCAAAAGCTAAGCAGGCAGCATCCGATAACTTTGATATGATTCTTGATATTTTGAGATAAGTCTTATAATCAGACCATTTTTTACAGATGCTCTTGATAGATTCGGCAGAAATAATTTTGCTCAGTTTTGCTCAGTATGAGAATTATAATACAGAGACTTAGCACAACACCTAATTAACTAACATAGCAAAATATTGTTAGTGCTACATAAAGATATATCTAGTTTAGAAAAAGGTTAAATATGGAAAAGATGAAATCAATTTTTGTTCCTCGAGCAATTGATGATAATCCCTATCAAAATCAGTTAATTTTGAACTTACAACAATTAGGCACTTATGTAGAAAGACCAAATCATGCTACTAGATTTTTACCAACTTTCTTTTTACTAACCATTTTTTCGCACTGGAAACCCGATATTGTACACTTTCATTGGCTTCATCCGTTATTTCTAGAACCAAATAACAATTTAAAGACTTTCTTTAAAACTTTAGCCTTTATAACTCAAGTAGTCATATTAAAAATTACTGGAATAAAGATTATCTGGACTGTACATAATCTTAAAAACCATGAAAATACAAATTTATTTCTGGATTATATATGTACAAATCTAATTGTCACATTATCTAGTGCAATTATTACTCATTGTGAAGCTGCAAAAGAAGAATTTATTAAAAAATTTCCTTTAAGAAATCAAGATAAAGTTTTTGTTATTCCACATGGCAATTACATAGATTCTTATGAAAACAAAATTGAAAAATCTATTGCTCGTAAAAGTCTAGGTTTGACCAATTCTGGCACGGTTTTTCTATTTCTTGGGTTGATTAGGCCTTATAAAGGAGTACTTGAACTTATAGAAACATTCAAGACCTTAGATAGTGAAGAATGTGAACTAATCATTGCTGGTAAAGTATACGATAATAATCAAGAAATGATGGATCTGCTTTTACAAAAGATTGCTGATGATAAAAGAATCAAATTAATTCCAACTTTTGTTCCCCCAGAGCAAGTTCAAACATACATGAACGCTAGTGACGTGGTTGTTTTTCCATATCGGGATGTTTTAACATCGGGAGCAGTTCTTTTGGCAATGTCCTTTAGTAGAGCCTGTATTGCACCACGCAAAGGTTGTATTGCAGAAGTATTGGATAATGACGGAGCATTTCTATATCAACCAGATGAGAACAACGGTCTTAGAGAAGCTATGGATGCTGCATTATACAAGCAGTCCAATTTATTAATTATGGGTAAGCATAATTTCCATTTAGCTAAAAAATTCAACTGGAAACACATTGCAGAAATGACAGTTGATGTATATCGTTCCTGCCTATAAATATTTATTATAAATTATTATAAAATTTATTAGAAATCGAGTTTATGAGTTTTATATGCTTTTGCTTAATTTTAATGATGACTGAATAGGTTAGACAATGTGAACTAAATACAACTTTTTGTATTCTCTAAAATTTATTTGTATTGATTAGTAAAGATGAAGAGTAATACTGAAATGTGGAACACCTAACTCTTTTGTATGAAAATTCTATTAGTTAACACGCTCTACTATCCCAATATTATTGGTGGTGCTGAACGCTCAGTACAAATATTATCAGAGTCATTAGTTCAAAATGGCGATGAGGCAGTGGTAGTCAGCACATTCTCTGGAGTAGGCACAAAATTAGATTGGATAAATGGTGTTAAAGTATATTACGTAGGCTTGAAAAATCTGTACTGGCAATTCCAAGATATACCACCGCCAAAAGGACTAAATTTACTCTGGCATACATTTGATACTTTTAACTTCTTAATGGTTAATGAGCTAGAGAAAATTATTGATATAGAACTTCCAGACATAGTTCACACAAATAATTTAGCAGGATTTTCAGTTTGGGTTTGGCGGCTGATTAAAAAGCGTAAGTTGCCACTAATCCATACATTACGAGATTACTATCTACTTTGTCCACGTTCTGGCGGAATGATGTACCGCAAGGGCAAAAATTGTCACGATCAGTGTCAAAACTGTAAATTATTTACTATCCCAAGACATGAACTTTCTGCTATTCCAGATGCAGTAGTAGGAATTAGCCACTTCATCTTAAATAGACACCTAACACTGGGATATTTTAACAAAGTCGCTGTTCGTGAAGTTATTCATAATGCTTACCAAGCTCCAACGATTTTACCTTCTTGTAAAGTATCATCTTTACAAGGAAAGCCTTTGACCCTTGGCTATATTGGTCGCATCGACCAAACTAAAGGAATAGAATTGTTACTTCAAGCATTAGAGCAGATACCTCAACAAGATTGGGAACTTAAAGTAGCAGGGAAAGCTCCAGATTCTTACAAAGATACTTTAGAAAAGCGTTATCCAATGCCAAATGTTCGCTATCTAGGCTTTATCAAACCAGAAGAATTTTTCAGCAATATAGATGTTTTAGTAGTCCCTTCCTTATGGCAAGAGCCTTTAGGTAGAACTGTACTCGAAGCATATGCTCATGGAGTTCCTGTAATTGGATCAAACAAAGGGGGTATTCCAGAAATTATTGAAGAAGGACGTACCGGATTTGTTTTTAATACTGAGCATTTAGAAACTTTGAAGAATCATATAGTTAAATTTATTAATACTCCTCATCTGATAGAGGAAACTAGTATAAATGCTCAAGTCAAATCAAAGGAGTTTACTCTTGACTATATTTTGGATTCTTATCTTAAGGTTTATAAATCTGTGAGTGTGAGCTAAGTATCTTTTGCTCAAATTCGAGTAGGTTTATTGTCTATATTTAGGAGGTTAAAGGAATCAAGACTTTTCAAACTTGAAATATAGTCGCTTGGGTAGCGGAAATGAGCCAGACCATTTTGTACGATGCAAGACCTCTGCAACCAGGAACTCGACAATGGGGACCGGGAGTAGTTCTCAATCAACTTTTGATGCGTTTATCTTCAAGTTTCCATTTCACTGGCATGGCTCAGGATTTTGCTGATGCCAAAGATTTAAAAATCAGTACATGGAAAGAACTCCCTAAACTACATAACCTTCTATTTGAAATCAGCCCACTTCTAGCATCTTCCTTTGATATTTATTGGGGTACCAATCATTTTTTACCTCAGTTCTCGCTAGGAAAGCCAACAGTGATAACGGTTCATGACTTACTATTACTTCGATATCCTAACGATCAAAGACAATCACGATACTATGGTTGGCGGCTTGTATCATCCCTACGCCGTGCCGATCGCGTTGTGGCAATTTCAGAAACAACTGCTCAAGACCTGCTTGTAGATTTTCCTTGGCTGAAAAACAAACTCCGGGTAGCCCTTAATGGATATGATTCTACCCCTGTTACAGAGCAAGATATTGGAATAATGAGAGAGCGTTTTCCAGAACCTTATGTAATCATGCTTGGTGGACACAGACCTCGTAAAAACCTTTATTTAGGAATTGCAACTGTTGCAATATTGCGAGATATGGGTGTACCTATCCGTCTTATAATTAGCGGAAATATTCATACTTCATTTCAGCCTCTGCTTAATATTTATGCTGACATAGTGGAACAGACAGGTATGTTATCTAGAGGTCAACTGAGAGCATTACTTAAAAATTCACAGGCGATGTTGTTTCCATCTATTTATGAAGGTTTTGGTTTACCCCTGTTGGAAGCTATGAGTCAAGGGTGTCCTATTTTAGCATTAGATACTCCAATAAATCGAGAAATAGCAAATCAAGCAGCTTTGCTACTTCCTGACGAGCCAGGAGAATGGGCTAAACAATTGAAAAATGTTTTGCATGATTCAATTCTCAGAACTGAGTTAATTGCAAGTGGTTTTGAAAACTTAAAACGCTTTGATTGGAACTACACTGCTAATGTCTATACCCAAATTTTTCATGAGGTAATGACATGAAGTTTTCTCTCATCCTTGCTACCCTAAATCGTACTGCTGAAGTTGAATATTTTTTACAGGCTCTTGACGCCCAAACGTATCGCAACTTCGAGTTGATCGTCATAGATCAAAATCTCGATGATCGCCTGCTAGAATTCATCCAATCTTATCAAAACCGCTTTCCCATAGTGCATCTGCGTTCGTCCAAAGGGCTTTCTCTAGCTCGTAATGTAGGCTTACAGCATATTAATGGCGACATAGTTGCTTTCCCAGATGACGATTGCGCTTACCCGCCGGACATACTTAAGCAAGTAGCCCATTTTTTTACTAATCATCCTGAATGGAGTGGTCTTACAGGACGTTCTGTTGATCAACAAGGCAAAGACTCAGGGAGACATGGAGACAGTCCCCCAGGGCCAATCAATCGTTTTAACGTATGGCGAAGAGGTATTTCTTACACAATATTTCTCCGTCGCTCGGTTGTTTTAAAAGTGGGTGTCTTTGATGAAAGTCTAGGAGTTGGAGCGAATACACCTTGGGGTTCGGCAGAAGAGACTGATTATTTATTGCGCGCTATCAACACAGGTTTGTATTATGATCCTGCCATAGCTGTCACTCACCCAATAAAATTTACACCACTAGAACCACTTCTATCTGATGTCCCCCAAGTTAGCAGCCACTCCAAAACTTATGCCTATGCAATGGGCAGAGGACGGGTACTGCGTAAGCATAAGATTCCACTGTGGTTCGTCATCTATAACTGGGGTCGTCCATTACTAGGTGTTGTACTATCACTACTTCAAGGACGGCTAGACAGAGTAGGTTCTTATTGGGCAACGTTTCAAGGTAGAGTACAAGGGTGGTTAGGTTGGGCTTAAATTTAACCTATCTTAATTAATTTAATTACTTGAAAAACTTTTAAATGATCAGATACTGCCGAAAGTATAAATAATCCAATGTTGCGGAAGCAAGGCTATGAAACTATATATATACACAAAGCTTTTCCCACCGGATATTACACAAATTAAGAGCGAAGGAACTAAAAAAGTTATTCATGGTCTTGCTTATGGACTCGTCAAATGTGGCATAGAAACCACAATTCTTTGCGAAGGAGAAACTGATGGCTTATTTGAGATGCCAGAAGGCTACAAAATTCGATGTTTTACAAATCCGAATAAAAAACAGTCTTTTCAAATTGCCCTTGGTTTAAGACAATTTATTAGCCAAAATTTAGATAGTAATAGCCTTGTTATTCTCAGTGGTATCTTCCAACCTAGAATTTATGCAGTAGCCCGTTTGTTGAATAAGTATGGCATACCGTATGTAGTATTTCCACATGATCCTTATAATCCTGCAATTTTTAGTAAAAATTCTCACATAAAATGGACATATTGGTATCTTTTTGAACGGCGTATATTGAGGCAGGCACGAGCAATACAGCTTTTAGATAGTCGCCATACTGAATTTCTCCGGAATCTAAAGGTCAATACTCCTACTATAGCGGCACCTAACGGTTTCTTACCCAATGAAGTCTATCCTGAAGCTTCCTTAACTTGGAACATAGAAACTACTCCTAAATTCTTTTTTATAGGTCGTATAGATACTCATAATAAAGGTCTAGATTTACTGATTGATGCATTTGCTCAAGTTATTGAGATCACTGATGCCCAACTTATAATTCAGGGTGCTGACAAAGGAGACAAGAAAAATTTAGAAGACAGAGTAACAAAACTTTCTTTGTCAAATAAAACGTCGTTTCTAGCTGCCGATTATTCAACTCCTACACCTCTAATTATTAAGAACTATGATGTCTTTTGCGTTCCGTCTCGTTTTGAGGGTTTCAGTCTAGCTGCCCTCGAAGCAATGTTAGCTGGACGGGTGCTGTTAGTTTCAGAAGTGGCTGGCATAGCACCCCATGTTCAAGCAAGCGGTTGCGGTGTTGTAGTTGCACCAGAAGTATCAGCAATTAAATCAGGTTTAATAAAATTACTCGAATGCCGTTCAGATTGGGTAGAAATGGGGTTGAGAGGTCGGGACTATGCACTAGAACATCTTGATTGGAAAAAGATTGCATTTACTGCAATAGATCAGTATCAGCGTCTGTTATAGCCTTATACTAATATTTTAGTAAAGAATAAAGATGCACTTTTGAGAATCGTTTTATTTAAAGAGATATGCGTCAATAATTAATAATTCAATAAATAAAATATTGCTATTATTTACAGTTTCTAGCAATCCTCAATGTAGATTATCTATATCTTGTAAATTTAGTTAAAATTATTTAGTTTAATGTTTGTTTCTATACGATATGGATTAAGTCAATATGGATGTCCCTAATAATGAATTGAAGATTATCCAGGTAGCGTGGGTTAGTCCTAGTATGAAACTAGGTTTTTATATCCAGCCAGTACTTCGTAATCTTAATAAGATTATTCCAGGCTTAGAAATTTTTACTTCAGAATGGCCAGGATTTGTTCCAGGCTGTGAAAATGCTTTTAAAGTTAACATAGTAGGTAAATATAGACAAATATCCGTAGGGAAAACGAACGCAGGTTACAAACGTATAGTTCAACTACTACCATTAGAAATCATTCCTAACCTTTTAAAATTAAAACCACAGGTGATCTTTGTAACTGGTCTTTCGCTATGGACTCTCTTAGTACTGATGTTAAAGCCATTGACAAAATGGCGAGTAATCATCATATACAGTGGCAGCTCACCTAATATTGACATGAGTGATTCGCCAGTTAGAAACTTTAGTAGACGTATAATGGCTGAGTCTGCCGATGCATTTATTACCAACTCTCAAGGGGGAAAAGCGTATCTTACAAATGTTTTAAAGGTTGAAGATCCTAGAGTTTTTGCTAGACCTTATCAAATCCCAGATAAGCAAGCGCTTTTACAATCTAGAAAAGATAATAAACTCAACTTATCTAATACTCAACATCCTGTCTTTCTGTTTATTGGCCAGACAATCCATCGTAAAGGTCTAACCTTTCTCTTAGAAGCTTGCTTATTACTTGAAAAGCAAGGTTGTCACAATTATACGCTAATTGTGATTGGCGACGGTTCCCAACGCCAAGAGCTAGAAAACTGGACTAGAGAACATGGTTTACAAAATAGAATCAAGTTTGAAGGATGGGTAGATTATGGTAGCTTAGGAGGCTACTTTGAAAGTACAGACGTATTTATATTTCCTACTTTAGAAGATATTTGGGGTATGGTGGTGCTAGAAGCCATGTTGTTTGCTAAACCGATAATGTGTTCTAAATATGCAGGAGTATCAGAAATAATTTCTTCTGGAGAAAATGGTTATATTTTTGATCCATTTGACCCTACAGAAATAGCTAAATTTATGCAACTTTTTATAGATAATCCTAATGTGATTAACTCTATGGGTTCTAAGTCACAAGATTTAATAGCAGATCATACTCCAGAGGCGGCAGCAAAGTTTCTAGCAGAAGTTCAATCGTTCGCTTTAAAGCATTGACTGAATGCATTCTATGTAAGTAGGTTTGGTGAATAGGGCAACCTTTATTGGCTATCGATTTTTGTGGAAATCTCAAGCATGAAACCCCTGAAAGTTTTGATATCTGCCTATGCTTGTGAACCGAACCTCGGTTCTGAGCCAGGAGTGGGCTGGAATGTTATTCGGGAAGTAAGTAAGTATCACCACGTATGGGTACTAACATCTAATTGTCACCGCGAAGGTATTGAAACCGAGCTAGCACGGAATCCATTGCCTAATATACAGTTTGTATATCTAGACCCCTTAGGCTGGGTTTTAGACTGGAGTAAGGAGGGAAAGCAAACTCAATGGGCTGTTCATTTCCATTACTACCTTTGGCAAATTTGGGGGTATTTTGTCAGTCGCTCTCTGCACGAGCAGATTTGCTTTGACACTTTACATCATGTGACCTACGTGAGATATTCAAGCCCTAGCTTCCTATCACTGCTACCAGTGCCTTTTATTTGGGGTCCTGTCGGTGGAGGCGAATCTGCACCAAAAGAGTTCTGGAAAGATTTTAGCCAGCGTGCGAAAGCTTATGAAACTGCACGCCATCTGCTTCGTTCCATAGGTGAATTAGATCCTTTTGTACATATTACTGCTAAAAAAAGTGTTGTAGTTAGAGCAACAACTGATGATACAGCCAAACGACTGTATAAGCTGGGTGCAAATTATGTGCAGATTACGTCTGAATCAGGATTATCAGAAGCTGAAATAAATCGTCTTGCTCAATGCAAAGTCCCTGATAGTAGCTCACTCAGATTTATCAGTATGGGTAGACTTTTGCACTGGAAAGGTTTTCACTTAGGTTTACGTGCCTTTGCTCAAGCAGACTTACCTGATGCAGAGTATTGGATATTGGGGGATGGCCCTGAAAAGGAAAAACTTCATAGCCTTATTCAAGATTTGGGAATTACTCAACGGGTTACCTTCTGGGGTAGACTACCCCGTGAAGATACTTTGAGCAAACTAGCAGAGTCCCATGTGTTAGTTCATCCTAGTTTGCATGATTCTGGGGGATGGGTGTGTATGGAAGCAATGGCAGCCGCGCGACCAGTAATTTGCTTAGATTTAGGAGGCCCATCTTTTCAGATTACACAGGAAACAGGTATTAAAATCCCAGCACATACGCCTGAACAAGCAGTGCAAGAACTTGCTAAAGCTATGAGGCTTTTGGGCAGAGATCCAGAGTTAAGATTGCGTATGGGTCAAGCTGGACAGAAGAGAGTCAAAGAAGGTTTTAGTTGGGAAAGTAAAGGGCAAGAGTTGGCTAAACTATATGAAGAAATTTCAATCCAGGATAAATCTTGCTTGAAATTAGTTAAAAAATTATGAAGCTTTACCACAATTTCTTATCTACAACGTTGTTGGTTTGTGGACTCACTGATTTATTACGTGGGTTAAAGCTCGGTGGAATTAGTGGTTTAGGTCTAATAACTCTGATTTATGCTGTAACCAGTTGGTTTTTGGTATTCAGTCGTTCTAAGATACCTAAAGCCGTATTACTAACATCTTGGTTAGTTTTATTTGTCATATTTGCATTGCTTGATGGGCTGTGGCACTACTCCACATTATCTATTGTCTCTCTTATCCAAAACCTGTCATTATACGTAGCATTTGTTGGATTTGTAGTACTCAGTACAATTCAAAGTAACCGAAATTTAGAGATACCTGAGTACATAAGTAAAAATTTCCCAAAAGCAATCAAGATATCAGTATCGCTCTATGCATTGAGTCTTTTGATAACTGGCCCTGGCGCAAGCTTGATTATGGGTGCGCGATCGTTTGCCTTGTTTGGTACTATCGGGATGGCTTGGTGGCTTGCAACTTGGCGTTACCGTATGCCTGGTTCTTTATGGTGGGCAGGTTTTACACTTGTGACTATTGCTTTGAGTTTCTCCCGCACAGCACTGCTTATAGCAATAATCTTATTTCCTCTATCTCAAATATCTTTGACGAGTTTCAAGGGTTTTATGCGTATGACTTTAACTATATTGCTGATAGTTACTGTTTCATTTTTAGCATTCACTTTTGTGGAACCTATACGCGCTCGTTTCACTGCCGTCGGAGATAATGCTACTGTTGGAGGAGTAAAAATTAACACATCTGGGCGAAGTGCTGCATGGCCCGTTGCATATGCTTCAGCAATGGAATCGCCTTGGATTGGCAAAGGTCCTGGTTCTGTAGGAATAATTTTGGCGAAACGTGTTGGCCCTGCTTTCGCTCACCCACATAATGATTACTTGCGAATTTTGCATGATTTTGGTTTCATAGGTTTAACATTTTGGCTATTAGGATATTGGCAATTAATAATCAGAACTTGGCAAAACTGGCAATGGGCAGATAAAAATGATCAAGAAAATGCCTATATTCACCTTGCTGCTTTCCTTAGCCTAGTTGCTGTAGCTTTAGCGATGATCAGCGATAATGTTGTAGTTTATATTTTCGCAATGGCTCCTTTAGGGATCTTAGTAGGAGCTTCCCTTGGGATTACAAGCCGTCGTAAAAAGATAATCAAATATTCTCCGCAATTAGCTTTACAATCAAGCACTTTAGAACAATTGTCTATTGAACCATAAAGTTACTACAAGTCTGGATCTAATTACTTTGTATTTTCTACTTTTTAGTTATTTTCCTAAACTATTGAGAGAGTCAAATTCATGAGAGTTCTGTTGCTACATAATCGGTACCAACTAGCAGGCGGTGAGGATGGAGTAGTACAGGCTGAAAAGTCGTTGCTGGAAGTAAATGGTCATCAAGTATCTTTACTCGAAGTCAGCAATCATAACATTAAAAATCCCTGGGATAAAGCGGTAACTGCTGTAAGTGCAATTTACTCATATTCAGCTAAACAAAAAGTTAAGAGTGAAATTGCTCGATTTAGCCCTGATGTTGTCCATGTACATAACTTTTTTCCCCTACTTTCTCCTTCTGTATATGATGCTTGTCGTGAGCATAAAGTACCTGTCGTCCAAACTCTTCACAACTATAGGCTTGCTTGTCCAAAAGCAATACCTTTTAGAGATGGCAAGGTTTGTGAGGATTGCATTGGTGAACTAATGCCGTGGCAAAGTGTTGTACACGGTTGTTACCGAAACTCACGCGTACAAAGCTCGGTTGTAGCAGCCATGAATACTTGGCATAGAGTGCAAGGTACTTGGCAAGAACGTGTAGATGCTTATATTGTCTTTACGCAATTTCAAAAAGCAAAAATGGTTCAGGCTGGACTGCCAATAGAGAAGTTTCATATTAAACCTAATTTTGTATTTACATCTAACTCTTTAGAGGAAACTAATAAAGCTAATAACTACTTTCTTTTTGTAGGCAGGCTATCTGAAGAAAAAGGTGTTTCAAATTTAATTGATTCTTATTTACAGAATAATATAAGCACCCCGTTAAAAATAGTTGGTGAAGGACCTTTACGAGCAACATTAGAGCAAAAGACACAAAATAGTAATGTCGGCAATATCATTGAATTTTTAGGTTTTCAGGATAAGCATAAAGTATTGACATTAATGCATAATGCACAAAGTTTAATATTTCCTTCTATCTGGTATGAAGGTTTTCCTTTAACTATTGCTGAAGCTTTTTCCTGTGGTTTACCCGTAATAGCTCCCAAATTAGGCAGTATGGCAGAAATCGTAGAGGATGGAGTGAACGGTTTACATTTTGAACCTGGGAATTCAATAGATATGGCTGCCAAAATAAAATTTGCAATATCTCACCCTGAGACTATTATTACTATGGGTAAAAATGCTCGTCTGACTTATGAGAAGAAATATGCTTCTGATGCTAATTATCAGCAGTTAATCGCCATTTACCAGGAAGTTATCAACCAAAAATCAGTAGTTTAATATTTTTTGTGTGTAAAACTAAAAATAATGTTACGAACATTATTAAATGCATAATTTAGTTTCAAAACATTTGAAAGTTTAAGGTTAAAAGCGGTAATTTTCTAAGTGTAAAAAATAAAATATCAATATTTTTCAGAATCTAATAAGTTATTAAATCTAAATAAATTGGAGTACTGAGCATATGAAGTATGGAAAAAGAAAAATAGTTATTTTTGACTTTAATGTTACAAAAAACAGCCCTGGCGGTAGTTGTGTTCTTCAGATGATTACCGGACTTTATAAGGACTATGACATAACAGTTATATCAGAAGCTTTTGAAAACCCTGCACCCGATAAAATTGGGTGGATTCGCGTTCCTCTACCTGGCAATCCTGTCTTTATTCGCTATATAGCCTTCTATTTGCTAGCACCAATCTATTACAAACGTTATTATTTAGCTACTCAAGAAAAACCTTGGCTAGTTATATCTACGCAAGGAGAGTTTATTAACTGCGATATTTCTTACGCTCATTTTGGACATCGGGCTTACCTTAACAATCAATGGCGTTCCAGCGCTGTCAAGGGACTCCGGCGCGTTGTTCGTTGGATTAACCATCAATTTAATGCTTGGACGGAAAGCCAAGCATTTACTAATGCTAATACCATTGTTGTTCCATCAAAAGGTCTTGCCAGTGAACTTTCCCAGACTTACCCTGAAATTAAAGATAAGATTGTTACACTACCTAACCCAGTTGATGTTAATAAATTTGCCCTTCCCGAAGGATTTGATAATCGAGTAATTCGTGAAAAATTAGGGTTGAGTATTGATGATTTAGTTATGGTATTTGTAGCATTAGGAGATTTTGAGCGTAAAGGACTGAATCTTTTGTTGGAAGCGTTAACCAAGCTCAAAAATCCTGATGCTAAACTTTTGGTCATTGGTGGAACTCAAAGTGTCATTGAAGAATATAAGCAATTACAAAATAAACTGGGGTTATCCAATAGAGTAGTGTTTGCAGGGTTTCAGAGGGATGTGCGCCCTTATTTATGGTCTTCCGATGTATTTGTTTTGGCTTCTAGTTACGAAGTCTTTCCTCTGGTTGCTCTGCAAGCACCCGCGGCGGGACTACCAGTTGTAGCTACAAAGGTCTATGGTGTAGAAGAGTTTCTCCAAGATGGAGTAAACGGCTGGCTTGTCGAACGCGAGGTTACTGCTCTTACCGAAGTACTTGATCGGGCATTAAGTGATAAAAATAAACTAGCGGAAATGGGAGTAGTTGCTCATAATTTAGTTAGTAGTTATGATGCAACCTCTTTTGTGAACCGTTGGCGGCTTTTGCTAGAGTCTTTAACTTCTACAAAGATAGAAGCTTCGAATAAATTGCTATTGCCATAGTAAAAAAGATATTAATCCTGGTTTAGCTCAGCTTGGAATTATAATTTATGCGTCACTGCCTCACGCCCAGAGGAAGGTTAGAAATTAAGGCTTTTGTAGAAAGTCTATTGCAAAATCTAAGTGGCTTAAATCTAAGTGGTTTAATTGTATGTCCTAATAATAGAAATATTTTACCTTGGAGGGTAATATTGGGGATTCATAACTGGTGACTGATAACCATTTGCAGGTATATTTCCTGGATTGTTGGGTACAGGAGGATTCATAACTTGAGGTTGATAACCATTCATAGGCATATTATTGGGCGTACTATTGGGTAAAGTAGGATTCACAACTTGAGATGGATAATTATTTGCAGGTATACTGCTTGTGGTATTGCTGGGTGTGACAGGATTTTGGCTAAACTCTTGGTAAGCTGCACGAGAAATTGAGCTAATCAGTTTATCGGCACGAGGATCGTTGTTAGGGCGTTGTACCATGACTGCGGCTATATAGCGCTTGCCATTTGGCATATCAACTAAACCAGCATCTGCTAACATTGTGCCAATATCACCCGTTTTGTGGTAGATCCTTGCCCCATCTCCCAAACCTGATGGTAGTAGAGTATCTTTCTCGGTGCGACGCATAATATCTAATATGCGATCGCGTGATTGAATACTCATAAAATTCCCTTGATTTACCATCGCCATCAAATTTCCCAATTCTCTGGGGCTGGTGGTGTTTGTACCTTGCAAATCTGGGAGTTGATTGCGAATTGCCGTGGTTGTCAGCCCCCAAATACGAAAACGCTGATTAAGAGACTCTATTCCTCCGAGCCGGGCAATCAGCATATTGGTTGCTGTATTGTCGCTGATTGTAATCATTTTAGTTGCAACTTCTAGAGCGGTGTACTGGGTTCCGGCTGGTTTGTATTGCAGATTTCCCGAACCGCCAGCTACCATGTCTTGTTGCATAGTCAGCATTTCATCTAGGCGAATTTTTCCCGCATCTACATCTTGGAAAAAGGCAACGAGAATCGGCACCTTGATTGTGCTAGCCGCCGGAAAACTAGTGGAAGCATTCACATCCACGTAAGCCCCAGTATCTAAATCTACTAAAAAAACACCTGGTGTGAGATTTGGGTTAGTCCCCGCCAAATTCTGCACGGCATTTCTCAAGGAGATAATTTCCTGCGATAGGTATAAACCGGCAGCACCAACAGCTGGAGTTTGGGTTGGTTGTGGCTGTACATTAGTATTAGCTTGTCCCGAAGAAGTGCTAGCGATGCGATTAGCAGGATCTAAGACTGACAATGCTGTACCAACGATTGCCCCAATCCCAACTCCCACAATCAACAACCGCAGAATATACAACATGGTTCTGGCCATTGGCTTTAACCGCGTCTTACGTGATACTCGCTTGCTTTTTTTTGGCAGCAATTGCTTCTCTACACGCACTGTTTTTAACTTCACTGCATTTGGTTGGTAGGGAGGAATCTTTCCCTGTCCATTGGGGATTGGTTTGACTGCTGCTGGCATGACTAACCCCTTTGCTTTGCGTGTAGCAACAGGGATTGGGGAAGGCATAATACTATTTTTTTGGCGTGTTTGCGCTACTTCTCTGCTAGTAGCACCCTGCTGCTGGTTGTTAACTTTGACTTTCTTCTGTCCCATTTTTTGAACTTTTTGGGGATGTTGACGGCGATTTAAGGGTTGACGTCGCGAGAAAGTTGTTAGATTGTCACTCGACTCTGACACCGCTACTCCTTGTGGGCCACTCGACTTGTTCGTTGCAGACTCCTGACCTAAAACTTATCTTTAAGCACTTTAATACTCAAATCATACTTTGCTAGTTAGTTAGCATTTTTGTGTTTAGTCTAAGCCATATTCATTGTTTTAGAGGGTGATTGCGTAAATATTAAATGAATAATTACAAGTTTTCACCATCCCTTTGACTTTTAAGCGCCCATTCTACCTGTCGCAAAATTCCTCGCAGCATAGCTACTTCTCTAGTTTGCAGGTGAGCGCGATTATACATTTGCCGGAATTTTTCCATACGACTAGCTGCCGTATGCGGGTAAATATAACCTATTTTTAATAATAGTGATTCTAATTGCTGGTAGTATCCTTCGACAACATCTAAAGATGCAAGTTCAGGTAGAGTTAGGGATTGACTTACAGATAGCTCTGCACATTGTGCTAGTTCATAACAGCAAATTGCTACAGCAGTAGCCAAATTCAGGGATAGATAATTTTCATTTGTAGGAATGAAAACAAATCGCTGAGCATAGTTTAATTCTTCATTGCTTAATCCCCGATCTTCTCTCCCGAAAATTAGGGCTGTGGGTTTTTCTGGCTCTTCTAGTAACCAAGGTAGAGCAGTGCGGGGGTTTTCTAAAGGTACTTCCCAACTCAGAACCCGTCCAGCAGTTGCGATCGCCTTTACACATCCTTGCAATGCTTCTGGCAATGTTGCCACTAATACCGCAGATTCTAAAATCTCCTTAGCATGAACTGCCATTCTTAAGGCTTCTTCCGACAGGGGGTCGCATTGAGGATTTACTAGTACTAAATGATGCAGCCCGAAATTTTTCATGACCCTGGCGATCGCCCCAACATTTATTGGCCCAGCTGGCTCTACCAACACAATTCTTAACCCAGCCAAGCCCATGTTTTGCCTCCCGCGATTCCTTTAGAAAATACTTTTAGGCTGAACTTCGGCATGATGCTTGCTGCCGAAGGTCATCTCATCCCTTATTGTAAACGTGGCAAGACAGCTATACGAAAAGTGGCGATTATGAAGTGCGATCGCCACAAATGTGAATTTCATTGCTATGCAGGCAAGCTATGGAACAAGCGTCGGTAACGCCGAGACATCATCTAATTATTTTGTAACCTTTGATAACGACGTAATCGGCGTTGACGGTAGCTCAGAGAGGCTAGACCAAATCCAGCTAGTACTGTACTGCCTATTGTCCAAGGTTCTGGAACAGGTTCAGTATACCTTGGAGTTAGCAATAAAGCGCGTCCTTTAAAGTCTTGTTCTTTATAGCCATAGACAACAATTTGACCCTCATTATTAATAGCATTTGCAGAAAGCAGTTTCCAACCTTGGCTAGGATCAATCAAGGTATTGAGGTTTCTCATCCCAGTGTTGCTACTCCACACAAACGGAATAACGCTAGTAGAACCATTCGCATTTCCTACTACTTGACCTACATCATTGAGGTCAACGGCGTAATTTTCATACTTACCTTCAAGAGTACCAAGGGGAGTTAAGTGATTATTAGTCCACAAAGCCGCAACTGTGCGTTTGAGTTGCTGACTATCCACACTTCCTGCTATCTGACCTGCATTATTAATAGCTGTAGCATTTACGGACTTACCTGGGAGGGTTACACTGAGGTCGGTTATGCTATTGTTATTCCACAAAACTGGGCGACTTACTCCGCTAGCAGAATATAATATTTTGCCATCCCCGTCAGTAAAAACCTCAACATAAGATGAGTCACCTAATATCTGGCCTGTATCATTAAGATCAAAAGCATGACTGCTATTATCACCAGGGAGGGTGCCAAGGTCTGTTATGGTGTTATTGCTCCACAAAAGGGCGCGACTGCCACCCATACCATAGGAGTAACCAGCTATCTGACCTGCGTCATTTATGTCTATGGCTCTAGTGTAATCCCAGCCAGGGAGGGTGCCGAGGTCTGTTATGGTATTATTGCTCCACAAGACTGGGCGCTCCTGGCTGATAGCACCTGCTGAATCTAGTATGGTTGAGAAACCTACTACTTGACTAGCATTATTGATACCAAAAGCGATACTGTTATACCAGCTTGGCAGGGTGGCAAGGTTGGTTACGCCATTGCTGTTACTCCACAAAAAACCACGACCAGGCTCACCACTAGCATCCCAATATCCTCCTACCTGACCTGAATCATTGATGTCAGTCGGGGTACTAGAATACTTATTTATGAAGCTATCAATATCTGTAACGTCATAAAGAACTACTGCGGTTGCTTTCATATTCACGTTTAGCGTCATCAAAGCAGCCACACCACATACAACGGGTAACTTTGTTAATTTGGTTTTTAAAGTATTCATCTGAATAAGACAGCTTAGAACAAATGGATTATAAAATTTCGGATCATTTTTACTTAGTAATATCTGCATACTTCATGAAAAATATATAAAAAATACATTTTTTCATTAAATTGTTAATAGCTTTTATGTGTAGTTACAAATAACTTCAGGGAGCCTATATGAGCTATGTTGGTTTATCTAAGTTACCGAAAAAGAGCAAAACTGCAACATTTTAAGCTGTATAATATCGCCTGATTTCACTAACGATATTACAGCACCCACACATGAAAAAATCCAGGAAAGGTTGGTTACTTAAAAGACTCAAAATCACCATGATTTTCCTGTTAGTGCTGGGGCCATTGTTAGCTGGATTTGCGACTTATACTGTCCGCCAATCATTTCCTCAAGAAAGTGGCACAATTCAACTACCTGGAATTAAAACAGAAGTAACTGTACAACGGGATAAATGGGGAATTCCTCATATCTATGCTGCCAATTCCCACGATTTATTCATGGCGCAAGGTTATATCCACGCCCAAGACCGCTTTTGGCAAATGGATTTTTGGCGACACATTGGTTCTGGGCGATTAGCAGAAATGTTTGGTTCATCCCAAGTAGAAACTGACAGATATCTGCGGACAATGGGTTGGGCAAGGGTGGCGCAGCAAGAAATGCAACAAATTAATCCCGAAATGAAGGCATACCTGGAAGCATACGCCCAAGGTGTAAACGCCTATCTTGCAAAACATCAAGGCAGCGCCCTAAGCCTAGAATATGCTGTGCTAAAGTTCCTCAATCCTGAGTACAAACCAGAACCTTGGCAACCGCTACACTCGTTGACTTGGGGTAAGGTGATGGCTTACGACCTTGGCAGAAATTTCCAAACCGAAATTGAACGCGCCATTTTGCAAAAATCTCTTACTCCAACGCAAGTAGAAGAACTTTTTCCACCATACCCTGAAGGTTTACCGGTGATTTTGCCTGAGTTGCAGCCAAGAGGGAGGGAGGGAGAGAAAAATACTAAACTAATTCTCGACTCTCCAGATATCTTTCCTGCTTTAGAGTCAATTACTCAGCCGATCGCGGCTTTAGAACAACTTATAGGAACTACAGGAGTAGGCATCGGCTCTAATAATTGGGTGATATCTGGTCAGCGCACAACTACTGGTAAGCCTATTTTGGCGAATGACCCCCATTTAGCTGTACAAATGCCTTCGATATGGTACGAGGTTGGTTTGCATTGCACACCGAAAAGTGCAGAATGCCCCTACAACGTGACTGGTTTTTCCTTTGTGGGAATGCTAGGGATAATTATCGGTCATAGCGATCGCATTGCTTGGGGTGTTACCAATGTTGAATCAGATGTCATGGATTTATACATTGAGAAAATCAACCCAAGTAATCCCAACCAGTATGAGGTGAATGGTAAATGGGTGGATATGCAACTGGTCACAGAAACAATTAAAGTCGCAGGAAGTCAACCGATTGACCAAACTGTCCGCTATACCAGGCATGGGCCGATTCTCTCGGATGTTGCGCCTAATCTAAAGGAGGTCAAACCAAGCCAGCAAATAGAAGTACCGCAAAACTATGCCGTAGCCCTGCGCTGGACAGCCCTAGAACCTTCAAGGCTTGGGTATGCGATTCCGCAAATCAATCGCGCCCAAAACTGGCAGGAGTTCCGCGCTGCTGCAAGCAACTACGATGTACCTGCTCAAAACTTGGTCTATGCGGACATTGAAGGCAATATTGGTTACCAAATGCCTGGAAAATTCCCCATTAGAGCAAACGGAGACGGACGCTACCCGGTTCCAGGTTGGACTGATGAATATGAGTGGCAAGGATATATTGACTTTGAAAAGTTACCTAAAAGCTTCAATCCAGATCAAGGTTTTATTGCTACAGCTAATAACTTAGTTGCAAGTGGATATCCTTACTTAATAACTAAAGATTGGGTTTATGGCTATCGGGCAAAGCGGATTGTAGAGATGATTTCCCAGTCAACTCAACCGATTTCTCTAAAGGATGTGCAGCAGATACAGGGAGATAACCTTAATTTAAATGCACAAATATTAGTACCTTTACTGCAATCTATCTCTGTGAATACTCCCCGCTTGCAAGTAGCCCGAAAACTCCTGAGAGATTGGGATTTACAGCTAGAAATGACATCGCCTGCTGCGGCTCTTTTTGAAGTATTCTGGAAACACTTGTTAGCAGATACCTTCCATGATCAGTTGCCTAAAAAGTACTTTCCTGATGGGGGCGATCGCTGGTATGCTGTGGTCAAAAATCTCGTCAAACAGCCCAATAGCTTTTGGTGGGATAACCGCAACACCGCAAATGTCGAAAATCGCGATCAAATCTTGCGCCAAGCTTTCACAGAAGCTGTAGAAGAATTAGAACGTATTCAAAGCCAAGACCCAAAAAACTGGAACTGGGGCAAACTGCATACCATCACATTTCGCAATGCTACCTTGGGTAAATCTGGAGTTGCACCGATTGAAGCTTTATTTAATCGTGGTTCCTTTGCCACTGCTGGTAATGGAGAAACAGTGAATGCTAACCGCTGGAAGCCAAACAAATCTTCTTATGAGGTGACTGATATTCCTTCTTTACGGATGATTGTAGATTTGGCAAACCTGAATAACTCCATCGCTATTCATACCCCCGGACAATCTGGTCATGCGTTCCATACTCATTACACTGATATGGTTGAACCCTGGCGTAAAATTGAATACCATCCCATGCTAGGGAAACAGAAAGCTGTTGCAAATAACACTGCTGCAACATTGCGGTTAATTCCAAGATAAGTAAATTAATCAGCTAACACGTTTACAAGTTGCACTTTTTCGCTAAGGCAGTCAAAACTATTGAATTTTTAATAGGGACAGTACCTTTTGTTTTAACAACTCAATTAAAGCTGGTTCCATATATAGGAATCATATTTGATTTCTGAAAAAGACTGCGAGATAATATGGATAGAGATATCTGTCTAAGAACGAACAATGATAAATTAGCATCTAGAAATGGCGATCGCACTGGAAAGTTCCCAATCCTTGGGCGATCACACTACGGGTAATCGCACTAAATCTACTATTTTCAAGCGAGTCGCTACGAAATTTTCTCGGAAACCGTGTACTGTGGTAAGCACATTTCAAGCTCCATTGCCCTTGGCCTTTGTTGCATGATAATGTTCTAGGGGATGAAGTACCTTCACAACAAGATTACCCCCACCGTTTATTGAATAGATCCACGCTCCTGGCATTAATATATCGAGACCTACATTGTTTGCAACCGATGCTACCTCTAGAATAATGTCCCCTACATTGGGGTTAGCCCAGTCGTTCTCTGTGATACAAACAATCACATCCATGAAGTCCTGACCTGCATTTTGTACTACTTGGAGTGTATTTTCGTCACCATTTTTTAGCTTCAACAGAGTGTTGAGTTTTACAGATTCTCCTGAGGTTCCGATGATTCGACCTATTGCGTCGAAAATGCAAAGCCCTGTTGGTTCCACCCAATCAACCTCTAGGTTGCGGTTCTCTAGATATTCAGTTTGTTCTGCACCTGGCTGATAATCATTGCGGACGCTGCCGCCAGATTTGCTTAACTTCATCGATGTAATCAACGAGGCATAATCAGAAACAACACTCAAAGAACTCTTTTCCTGAGGGATGTATTTCTTGTATTTGTCCGGTACATTTGGTTCTAGATACCCAAGGTGAAGATTGTAAAGGTCAGCTACAAGACCAGGTTTTGTCGCAGCTGCTTTGCGATCATCATTCCCTGCAAGAATGGATGCGATGTCCATCAAGTAGGTGTCAAGAAGGGTTGTAAGTTCAGTAGAATTGTTCTTTTCATTCTCGATAACACTGTTAAGCGCATCCAACATCTCTACGACTACCGTTCGATAAGTCGTGTAACGGTTGAAGAACGGTAGCGCACCAAAGATGTGATCAGCTTGCTTGGCAGCATTGGGCGTGACTGTATGTACTTCTAAGTTTTTCTTACTGAAATAACCACCTGTGTTCACCTGCACATTGGTTGGCAATGGTAGTGCCTCCATGCCCTGCTCGTCTGACGTATCACCCTCTTCTGCGACCGGGTGTATGCCAAACTCGTGGTTCAGCATACCCATGATTCGGGCAAGCGACATCTGCTCAAAGTACCAAATAGCAAGGTTTATCCTAACAGCTTTCGGATCAGCGGTGATATCAGCCGGAACCTCCTGTTTCTTGAGAGTGATATAGCAAGGCCTGTTCCCGATAAAGTTAACAATGGTTGCATGGTTTCTGAGCACCGCAATTATCTGATCTGCCTTTTCCTGATATTTCTCAGCTATATTAGTAAAGCCGATGTTAACTCGCTGAATTACATACCCATCAAATGTTGTGTGCTCCACTGGTTCATGGCAACCTAACCAGTGAATATTGATATCGGGCAGCATCTTTGGTTGAATATCCTTTGGGTGAGCCACAGAGTTGTAGTAGGCTTCTACACCATCAATTGACATACTGGAAAAAGTTTCAACCCCAACGTTCTGGTTATTCCTCCCACCACTTTTGTTTTTCTGTTGGCTCTGTTTAAGATTTATAGATTGCTTTGGCACTATCGGCAATTGCTGCACCGTCCCCTCATTCTGCTGCACCACATGCGTTAACTCATGCGCCAATAGCTCCTGCCCTCCTCGGCTCCCTGGCTCATACACCCCCTGCCGAAAGAATATATCTTGCCGCGTGGTAAACGCCTTAGCCTGTATCGATTGATTTAACTGGTCAGCCCGAGAATCTGTGTGGATCTTCACCCTACTGAAGTCAGCCCCAAACGCCTGCTCCATTGGTTCTCGGATACTGTCAGCTAGAGGTTGCCCACCGCCCCGTGCCTGTTGAATTGACGCTTCCACGTCAGGTGCGGCAGCCATACCAACCTTACCAGACCGAAGCTGTAACATTGGCTTCATTTGAAGTTCTTTCTCTTCTTCTTGTAGCTTCTCGCGGTGGATAGGCTGACTTTGACCTGCCTGCTGAAAAACAGGTGCATTAATCTGGTTGACGACTTGTGCTGCTACTCGATCTGCCTCTTGTTCGTACTTATCTCCCGGCTCTCCAATTGTAAGTTTTGTTTGCACCACTGGCTGTGATGCTGCATCAGGACGACTTATGGGGATATTGGCAAAGTTGTGACCAAAGCTCGATGCATGTTCGAGTCTCCTTTGCAACAAGCCACTCATTTTAGCCTGCAATACAGTGAGCCGTTCCTGTCCCTCTGGGGTGATAGTGCCATACTTCGCCTGGCTCTCCAGTTTCGTCGCCTCAAACTTCTGCTGTTGAAATTCTTGATCTTCTGTTTCGGTCTGCGTGAGATGCTTTGAGGATTGCAGTTGAGCTTGAGGAATTTTGGGGCGCGACTGCAACTGACTCAGCACTGGGTTTGAAGCGGACGAGTCAGCTTTTTTGTGGATGTGCGATCGCTTATTCATTGCTAACCTCAGAACTCAACTGTGGGTAATCAAAATATTATCTCACCGAGGCTTCCTCCTTCTGAACCCAAGGCTTACACCCAACAAACCACGACCGCGCAACAGTGAACAGCATTGGCTCCCGAAAACCTTGCTATTCAAGCCTTTTAACTGACTAATCAAAATTTTTCTTACTTTTTTTCTTACTTGCCAGAAATATCATTAATAAATAGCTTATAAATTCTAAATACCATTGGTTAAAATCTATATTTGAATTGATCCTCTTTAGCCCTTAAAAAACTCAAGTTTAGACAACACAAACTTGCTCAATCGGCTGATGTCTGCAATCATTTGTTATATAAAGAGGAGCTATGACAGCGATCGCTATCATGAATACTGGTATTGAAACTCGTCAAATGTCGCCAACGTTTCAAAGAGTTATACCTGTTCTATGAAGAAGGCGAGTTTTACACTGTCGCAGTTTGGCGGAATTCAAAACAGCTACGCCAGAGTCAGGAGTGAGTTTACCTGTATCTGGCTGTTGCTCTGTAGCTATTTGGCGAGATTCAAAAGCTGGTTTTATAGTTGGTTGATCTAGTTCTGTTGGGTCAAAGTTCGCAGTCGGGAGAGTTTTACCTTTCTCATACTTCACGCTGATTCGCCCCTGCTGGACATAACCCTCCAACGCCCTAACACTTATACCCAGGTAATCTGCTGCTGACTGCTTGTTTATAAATCTCGCCAAATATCGAACCTCGCCAAAATACTATTCAGTGATTGGCGAGTTTTACTCTGTCGTAGTTTGGCGGAATTCAAAACAGCTTCTCAACATACTCTTCCAGGTCAGCACGCTTAACTCGCCAGCCTTTATACCAATTCACGAAAAATTTGATTCAAATAAAGCATCAAGAATAAAATCCCAACCTGTAATAGAAGCAACGATTGATGTGTTTAATTTCTCCAAACGCTTCCAGATAAATTGCCTCAATTCATCTAAAGTTCCAAAGCTCTCCCAAGCTAAATGTCTTTTAACTTCCTCCCATAATCGCTCGATAGGATTAACTTGCGGTGTATGTGGAGGTTGAAACAATAAAATTATATTCTCTGGTATCTGTAGATGCTGACTAAAATGAAAAGCACCATTATCTAACTGAATGATATGTATATCTTGGGCATAAGTGGCAGAAAACTTTTCTAAAAAAATCTGAAAACAAGCTGCATTTAAATGAGAGAATTCCCAGATAAAATACTCTCCAGTTAATGGTTCTACTAATCCATATAAATAAAAATTATCTCGGTTCCATTGCATAATACCAACAGGCTTGACACCTTTTATTGTAATTAATCTGCCAGCTTCAGTTTTCAACCCAACACGGCTTTCATCTTCACACCAATATCTAATTCTTCTGTTTTTATCTATTGGTGCAATAACGTGTTTTTTAATCACTTCTAAGTATTGAGGCAGTTTTTTTTTAACTCTGATTCTGCTTCTTCTTTGTGTTTTATCCCTACTGCACGCGGCACTTTTAGCTTCGCTTTCATTCGATAACGCACCGTGTCATGTACTACTTTGTATGACGCTTCTACACCCTCCACCGCTTTTAACCATGTTCGGATTTCTTCATAACTTTTGAATCCTTGCGGTTCTTCTAATTCTTTTAAAAGCTGTTCTTGAGCATCCTTGTTAATGAGCGGCGGCCGCCCTGAACCCTTTTTTCTTGATACCAGACTGACAATTCCCGTTTCTGTATAAGCCTTTAACCACCTTTGTACTGTCGCACTCCCTCTTCCCAACACCACAGCCAAATCTTGTATTGTCTTTACCTGCCCTATTTTCAATAAATACAACGCGCTTATACGTTCTTTACCTAATGCTGTTTTTTGTTTTCTCAGCAGTTCACGTAATTCCTCTGCTGACTCTTTTATTTTTACTTTGGTGACTCCAGCCATGAACGTCTGCTTATATTTCTTACTTAAATATCTTTATCATTTTTTTAGTGAAATGGTATTACCAATGAGCTTGACTTTCAACTCAGCTGCTGTAATAGCATCCCGTAAGAATTCTCTAAAGTATAGGACTAGGTGCTATACTTTAACCGAAGAGACTATAAAATGAAAATTTACAAAAACCGTACTTTTGACCGTTGGGCGCGAAAGTACGGCTTAAACAATCTTAGTCTCTGTAATGCTGTAAACGAAATGGCAGCAGGGCTTTATGATGCTGACCTAGGAGGTGGACTGTTTAAAAAACGCATAGCAAAACCAGGGAAAGGTAAGAGTGGTGGATTTCGGACACTAATAGTTACTAACCCTGTTATGTCAAACTGGGAAAAGCCAATCCCTGAAAGCCTTTCAGAGCTTAATTTTTCAGCTTTTGGCTAGAAATTTTAATTTCTATTAGAAAAGAAAGGCTCAAAGTTTGATTAAATAAAGGCTCCAATGTTTAGCTACGATTATTGTTTTCCGAAAGTGACAGAACAGGGCTAATAATGAAGATCGTTGGTTTTTTATTTTTGGCTTTTCAAAAAACGAACGCAGCAACATTGACAAAGATGAAGAAGAAGCTCTGAAAATGTTATCCAAGCAATTACTTGCTTATACACCAGAAGAGCTTGAGCAGGCAAAAAATAGTAATGCGTTAATAGAGGTGATTTGTAATGCGTCAGAAAAAATCAGCAATTCTTGAAGCAGTTCATGAGACAGCAAAAGACCTACACAAAGCTGGGCTAATGAATCAAACTACATTGCGCGAATTTGAACACCTATGTCTACCTCCTATTGAGCCTCTAGAACCTAGTCAAATTAAAGAAATACGGGAATCATATAAAGTCAGTCAAGCTGTTTTTGCACGTATTTTGAATATAAGTCCTTCAACAGTTCAAAAATGGGAAATAGGACAAAAGCGGCCTAGTGGAGCATCTCTTAAGCTACTGCACTTGATAAAGAATCGTGGGTTAAGCAGTGTGCTGTATTAAAATTTTTGGCTCGTAAAACTTACTTACGGATTATTGCTCTAATCTAACTTGTAAACCATTGTTCACCTCTGGTCGCTCAAAAACCCCAAACTACTATAAGCCGACATAAAGCGCGATCAATTAGGTAGAGCAGAAAATAATTAATTACTGAGTCCGTTTTTCATTTGACTTAACAGCTTCGCTATATTCTTTATTAGATGGCACACACGTTTTATAAATATTATTTGCATTTAAATAATTTTTAAGCAATGCTTGAGAATCTTTCAAAAAATTATCATTTCCTATTAAATTATCTGTATATTGTGCTAAAAGAAATCTAAGTAGGTAGGCACCGAAATTTTCTACTATGTAACAAAATCTTAAGTTGATAATCTAGAGCTAAATTTTACACGATGTGTGTTGTGATTGTTTTTTTTTCCTCTAGCTTGAACACCATTGATGACGGCGTAAGCGAGATCTAGCTCATCATCAAATGCTTGCCCGGATAACTCATCTTTCTTGAGATGTTGCCATTCCAATTCAATTGGATTCATTTCTGAGCAATATTTCGGGAGAAAAAAGATGTACAAACCCTGACTTTCCCATTTTTTCCACAATTGTTGAACTTCTTGGCAGCGATGTATTGGCCCGTTATCTTGCACAATCACGCTGATACGTCCAGTTTCTTGGGCTTGTTTGGCTTCTTTCTCCATCATTTCTATATAAGATTTACGGTCAACACCACCGATAACTAAACCGTAAACAAAACTGATTAAAGGTTGGAGAAGCCCGATAATACTTAATCTGCGACCACGGCGTTTAGTCTGTTCTAACCGTTTTTGCTCACCTCTAAAGTAATATGTATAACTAGGTTCGCTCCACATACAGAACCCTGACTCGTCTAGGTATTTCAGGTCTATTTCACCAGTGGCAGCAGCTAATTCCAACATGTCTAGGTCTGCTTGCTTGTTTGCTCGTGCTACTGGGTCTTGTTTTCCTTTATGGCTTTTCCTTGTCCGTTTCCAATCGACCCCCTTTTTTTGAGTACCCGTCTTAATCTGTCGGCACTCATCTCAACGTTGCGTTCTGTTTTCAACTTCAAAGCTAACTGAGAACTATTGTATGTGCGTGGCTCGTTTCTGAGGCATTCTTCTAAAAATATCATGTCATCCTCAAGCCACTTTGGTTTCCCCCCTCGCCCAGGAGATTCCCAAAGCCCTTCTGTGCCCAGTTTTTGCCATTGATGCAAAACTTTTGTGACTGTTTTTTTGTGACAATCAAAGTGATCTGCTATCTTCTCTACATACCAACCATGTGCATTTAGCCTGATTATTTCCGCCCTGTCTTTGACTTTCTGTGGTACATCCTGTTTTCTCAGATTTAGTAAAGTTTGGTCTTGCTCAGGAGTCAGAAATACCCTTAAACGCGCACCCATACACCAACTACCTTGTAGATGCATTATCAGTCTTTACATATCTTAACATAGCTGACTTTTTTGGCACCTACCTACTTAGATTGACGATAAATATTTGCATACGCTTCTCAGCACTTAAATGTAATTCAATTTCTTTTTGATAATTAAAAAAGGTTTGGGTTGCTGCTAAAGATGCTGAAATAATAGATAAAATTTTTATTATAAATACTATATTTTTTAGTGTTAAAATTTCAAACAAAGGAGAAAAAACTATAACGTTTATTGTGATAATATATATACCTAAAATTCTATGTATTTTTTGTTTTTTTTTGAAAAGCCAAAAAATGCGCTGTCTTAACAGTTCTAGAATCTTTATTTAATTTCTCTATTTCTTGAATAATATTATTCATATAGAAATCATATTTGATTTATGAAAAAGTGTGCGAAATAATACAGAGGAATATATCTGTCTAATAACGAACAATGATAGACCAGCATCTACAACCTGCGATGCCTGCGGCGGGCGTAGCCATCGCAGAACTACAAGAATTTATAGATAATCGCCCAGATGCCCGTGAGGTAAGAAAAGCTTTGGCAGTGAAACTGGTTTATCAAGGCTACAAGTATGAGGAAATTCAAACAATTTTAGATGTATCTGTTGGTTCAATTAACTTACTGGAAGCAAGCTTATAAGGAATATGGAATTTGCGGATTGCGCTTAAATTATAAAGGCAGAAAGAGTTACCTAAGCGATGAACAGCAACAAGAAATATTAAGTTAGTTGCAAACTAAGGATATTTGGGAGCTTGGTGAACTGGAGTACAAATTGGCTTTTGAATATGATGTCATCTACGAATCGAAACTGAGTTATTATGATTTATTTGACGCGGCGGGAATTAGTTGGAAAAAAACTACTGGCTTGAACCCAAAGGCGGACATTGAGGCTGTAGCTGCAAAAAAAAAATAGATTGAAACATTGTTGGCAAGTAACAGAGAGGAGATAGAAGCAAGAAGACTGAAAGTATTACTAATAGATGAGTGCCATCTGTTATGGGGAGACGTAACTGGTTATGTCTGGGGAAAAACTAACCAAGAAATAGCAATTGGCATCGTTAACGAACGAGAGAAACAGACATACTACGGGGCGGTTGATTATCTGGATGGCAAGTTACTTCTTAAAGCTTATAATGCTGGTAACTCAAACAATACGATTGATTATTTACGTTATTTATTAGACCAGTCTCCCAACCAACGAGTACTTCTTTTTTGGGATGGTGCTTCTTACCATCGTTCACATCTGGTTCAAAAATTTTTAGGAGAGATAAACCTTGGTTTGTCTCAAGAGCAGTGGAAAATTCATTGCATTCGCTTCGCTCCTAATTGCCCATCACAAAACCCAATTGAGGATATTTGGTTACAAGCTAAAACCTGGGTGTGGCGTTTCTGTGCTTTGATTCCTTCGTTCTCTCATCTCAAATGGATGTTTGAGTGGTTCTCCGACACACTAACTTTGATTTTGCGACTCTTCAAATGTACGGAGCTTTTTCAAAAATCAAATACTAGTCCTATATTCATATTCATCTGGGATATCCAAACAGATTATTTTCTTACCTTTAAGAAAAGGCTGGAAATTTTTTGATAACTTGTTTCTATGTGATTTTTCCATCACAAAGATAATATCAACCCATTCAATGGCTTCCGTGGAAACAAGTACTTCGGCATCGCGGTTTATACCTCAAGTCCTTCATACTCAAAAAACACAGCTTCAGCCGTGAGACTACGCAATCTGTTCTGACTACAGAGAAATAAAAGCTTCTTCATCAATTAATATTATGGTTGGCTTTTAAAATTAATAGTTTCAGCCATTTCAATGTAAATAAAAATCTTTAAGAATTTTGCCCATTTATAATTTTTCATTTTCGTGACTTTATAGTCAAAAAATTGTCTTTTGAAGCATAAAGTCACAATATATTAAGAAAAATATATTATTCCAAAAGCTTTTATGCATAGCTTTACCTATCATCCAGCGTCTTTGAAAGAAGCGCTTAGGGTTAGATATTGCCAGCACAAACAATCCCAATTAATACCAAGTAGTACTGATAAGCTAGCAGTTTAAGAGTTTTGAATATAGTTCGTTGTTCAATTGACATTGGGTAACAATCCACGATACATCATGTATCGAGCCATTAAATTTTTTAAGATGAGAAATTTCTCTAATTGCCAACTTCAGCAGTATGAGGAGGGTTGGAAATGGATGTCAGCTTGATAGTATCCAACATCCTGAATCCGCCAATTCTATTTTTCTTTCTGGGTATGACTGCCGTTTTTGTCAAGTCTGATCTAGAAATTCCTCCACCAGTGCCTAAACTCCTTTCGCTTTATCTGCTGTTGTCGATTGGTTTTAAAGGAGGAGTAGAACTGATTAAAAGCGGAATCACTCAGGAAGTAGTTCTGACGCTTATGGCAGCCATGTTGATGGCTTGTTTTGTCCCCGTTTACACGTTTTTTATCCTGAAGCTGAAGCTAGATATTTACGATGCTGCGGCGATCGCCGCAACTTATGGTTCTATCAGTGCTGTCACCTTCATCACCGCTAGCGCCTTTCTCAGCGAGCTTGGCATTACTTTTGATGGCTACATGGTGGCAGCTCTTGCCCTTATGGAATCTCCTGCCATCATTGTTGGTCTCATCTTAGTAAATTTATTCTCCGTTGATCAAAAGCGAGACTTTTCTTGGCCAGAAGTTTTGCGAGAGGCATTTCTCAATAGTTCAGTCTTTCTTCTGGTTGGTAGCCTGATAATTGGTTTCTTGACAGGAGAACGCGGTGGGAAAACTTTAGAACCCTTCACTCAAGGGATGTTTTATGGCGTTCTCAGTTTCTTTCTAATGGATATGGGACTGGTAGCTGCTAGAAGAATTAAAGACTTGCAAAAAACCGGAGTTTTTCTCATCTTATTTGCCATACTAATTCCAATAGTTAATGCAGTCATTGGCTTGGTGATTGCCAAATTCATCGGTATGCCGCCAGGTGATTCGCTTTTGTTCGCTGTACTGTGTGCTAGCGCTTCTTACATCGCTGTCCCCGCTGCTATGCGAATGACTGTTCCGGAAGCAAATCCTAGTCTGTACGTTTCTACAGCCCTGGCAGTGACATTCCCATTCAATATTATTGTGGGAATTCCGTTATATTTCTACGGAATAAACCTGTTTTGGAGATAATAATATGCACTTAGTTAAAAAGATAGAAATTATCGCCAACTCGTTTGAACTTAGCAAAATATTAGATAGTTTAGACAAGTCTGGTGTACATGGTCATGCTGTAATCCGAAATGTAGCTGGTAAAGGATTACGAGGAACAGCGGAAGATTTAGACATGACAATGCTTGATAATGTCTACATCATCGCGTTTTGTATGCCAGAACAACTCAAGCCTGTTGTAGAAAATATCAGACCGCTGCTTAACAAGTTTGGAGGTACTTGTTACATCTCGGATGTAATGGAAATTCGCTCAATGAAATGTGTTGCGTCCTTATAAAAGAATCATAATTTTTATGAAGCATTTCATGGAACGTCGTGACTTTTTAAAGTTAGGGGTCACGGGAGCATTTGGAATGATGTTAACTGCCAGCGATTTTTTCTGGCGAGTTAAACAGGTTAAAGCCGCCCAATTGCCTCCTCAAACTCTTAGTCCCGACACTGCATTGCAAAAGTTGATAGACGGAAATCAGCGGTTTATTCAGCATCAACCCCAATACCCAGATCAATCTGCGGGTCGGTTGCAGGAAGTTGCTCAAGCTCAACATCCATTTGCAACTATTCTCAGTTGTGCAGATTCAAGAGTACCCGCAGAAATTATTTTTGATCAGGGTATCGGAGACATTTTTGATGTTCGTCTCGCCGGAAATATTGCCACACCTGAATCGCTAGGCAGTATCGAATATGCAGTTGCTCTATTAGGTACGCCGCTGCTGATGGTGCTGGGTCATGAGCGATGCGGAGCCGTCACCGCCGCTGTGAAAAATGAAGCCCTACTCGGTGATATTGGTAGCTTTGTCGAGGCAATTAAGCCTGTTGTCAAAAGTGCCAAACTTCAGCCAGGGGACGCAGTTGAAAATGCTGTGGTTGCTAATGTGCAATATCAAATTACACGATTGAAGCGATCGCGCCTCTTAAGTGAGCGGTTAAAGTCCGGTAAATTAAAAATTGTCGGAGGTCGTTACGACTTGGATACCGGGAGTGTGACTATTATCTCTTAAGTCAGCAAAAGTGACAGCACATTTTTTAACAAAAATACGATAACTGACTGCTTCCAAATTAAAACGTTGGTAGTTGAAACCTCTAAAATATCATCGAACCAAAGTTAGCCGTCCGGTAAAGTGTTAAAGCACTAAAGTCAATACAAGGACATTGTTTTCTTGCCACCCACTTTTACCAATGACGGCATCATTAATTCAGAATCTTGATCGGGCTTTACTTCATAATATTAGCTGGCAAACTTATCAATCTCTACACCGATAGATAGCTAAAAATGGGTAAAAGTTTTTTATAAACAACCTTTACCCATTTAAATTTCTAACTATGTTTATCTAACAACTAAGGCTATATAGCAGTTCTAAATCATTCGTGAAAATTTGAGGTTGTTGTAATCCTCCTGTAGTCCCTCCTTGCCAAGGAGGGGACAGCGTTAGCTGGGGGTGAATTTTCTTACAACTCATTTAGGATTGCTATACTACCTCAGATGATGCTTGAACTACTGGCTGCGGTTGAGGCTGGAACATGAACAATGAGTAGACCACATCTCGGCGGATGTTAACCATCATATCCAAGAAGAGTTCGTAACCCTCGCTCTTGTATTCAATCAGCGGGTCTTTTTGACCGTAACCACGCAATCCTACAGATTCACGTAAGGCATCCATTTGTTGTAGGTGTTCCCGCCACAGAGTGTCAATCCGTTGCAAGATAAAGAAGCGTTCAGCTTGGCGCATCAATCCAGGTTGAACTTGGTCAATTTGTGCTTCTTTAAGGTCGTAAGCAATTCGCACTTGTTCGTGGAGGAAGGCTTTGATCTCTGTAACAGACATATCCTCTAATTGATTTGGCTGCAAGTCTGCTAGCAGATAGACAAATTCTTTGACTTTCTCAACCAACTTTTCTAACTCCCACTCTTCTGAGGGCAAGTCTATGTTGATGTAATAGTCAACGATGTCATCCATCGTTTTTTCAGCGTACTTGATTACTTGTTCTTTCAGGTCTTGACCTTCCAGTACCCGACGGCGTTCGGCGTAGATAGCGCGACGTTGGTTGTTCATTACCTCGTCGTACTCAAACACCTGCTTACGAATGTCGTAGTAATAGGTTTCAACTTTTTTCTGTGCGCCTTCTAAACTGCGGGTGAGCATCCCGGATTCGATGGGCATATCTTCCTCAACTTGGAAGGCATTCATTAACCCAGCAACGCGATCGCCCCCAAATATTCGTAGCAAGTTATCCTCTAAACTCAGGAAGAATCTCGTTGTTCCTGGGTCGCCTTGTCTTCCTGCACGTCCACGCAATTGGTTATCAATGCGTCGCGATTCGTGGCGTTCTGTACCAATTACGTGCAAGCCGCCAATTTCCACTACTTCATTGTGTTCGCGGGTAGTGAATTGTTCGTATTCTTGCTTAACGCGGTTGTAAGCTTCCCGTAATTTCTGGATCACAGGATCATCAATCGGAGCTTTTTCTGCGGCTACAGCGACCTTTTCTTCTGCTTCCAATTCCGGTAAACTGCGTTCGCCATACTCACGTACAGCAATTTCTACTGCTTCTTTAAGCAATTGTTCTGTTTCTTTTGTCAACTGGGTGGGGAAAATTTCTGGTGAAGCCCGCCAAGTTTTGACTTTTTTACCTGGGACAAAACCTTGACCACCACCGTGTCCTGCTGCTGGTAAACCAGCAGGTCTTTGCACGCCAAATACATCTTCATCTTCTGGCATGACAATCCGCGGCATAAAGTATTCCCGCAGCTTTAGACGTGCCATGTATTCGGAGTTACCACCCAAAATAATGTCTGTACCTCTACCAGCCATGTTAGTAGCAATGGTAACAGCACCTTTTCGCCCTGCTTGAGCTACGATTTCCGCTTCACGTTCAACGTTTTCTGGCCTAGCGTTGAGTAATTCGTGAGGAATTTCTAGTTGCTTGAGTAGTCTGCTGAGAAGTTCGGATTTTTCAACACTGGTGGTTCCTACTAATACAGGTCTACCGAGTTGGTGCATTTCAGCACATTCTCTGGCGATCGCTCCCCACTTTCCTGCTTCCGTTTTAAAGACCATATCAGATAAGTCTTCACGTCGGCGATCGCGGTTAGTAGGAATTACCGCTACTTCCAGTTTGTAAATTTTTTCAAATTCTGGTTCTTCTGTCTTGGCTGTTCCAGTCATTCCACCCAATTTGGGATACAGCAAGAACAGGTTTTGATAGGTGATCGTCGCCAAAGTTTGAGTTTCTGGCTGAATTTCTACGTGTTCTTTGGCTTCAATCGCTTGGTGCAGTCCATCACTCCAGCGCCGTCCAGGTAGCACCCGTCCGGTAAATTCGTCTACGATTACTACTTCCCCATTACGGACGATATAGTTTACATCCTTGAGGAAAAGTTCTTTAGCTTTAATCGCATTGAAAACGAAGTGCGCCCAAGGGTCTTCGGGGTCAAATAAATCTGTTACTCCCAAAAGATTCTCGGCTTCTGCAAAACCTTCATCGGTCAATAGCACGTTACGAGCTTTTTCATCAACCTCATAATACTCATCTTTCTTAAGAGCCGATGCTATTTCAGAAGCTTGTAGGTATTTTTCTGTAGGTCTTTCCACCTGCCCTGAAATAATCAGGGGTGTCCGCGCTTCATCAATTAAAATTGAATCTACTTCATCAATTACACAGTAATTAAACGGGCGTTGCACTACATCTGCCATTGATGTTGCCATGTTATCCCGCAGGTAGTCAAAGCCTACCTCACTATTGGTAACATAGGTAATGTCACACTCATAGTTTCTCTGGCGTTCACTGGGAGTCATGCTTGCCTGGATTAACCCCACACTCAACCCTAGGAACCGATGCACCTGTCCCATCCATTCCGCGTCCCGACGAGCTAGATAATCGTTCACGGTAACGACGTGTACACCTTTCCCAGTGAGGGCATTCAAATAACTTGGCAAGGTGGCAACCAGAGTTTTACCCTCACCGGTTTTCATTTCGGCAATTTGCCCAGAGTGCAAAATGATACCGCCTAAGAGTTGAACATCAAAGTGCCGCAAGCCTAAGACTCGCCGTCCTGCTTCCCGGACAACAGCAAAGGCTTCTGGCAAAAGATTATCCAGAGTTTCACCTTTAGCAAGTCGTTGTTTAAATTCTGCGGTTTTACCTTTTAACTCCTCATCGGAAAGAGCTTTAGTTTCTTCCTCTAAAAGGTTAATTTCAGTAACGTCAGGTTGGTATTTTTTAAGCTTACGAGCGTTGGGATCGCCCAACAATAATTTTAGCATGGCAGGTTATGGAACTGAATCAAAGGGATAGGGATAAAGGCGTGGCATTGATTATAAACACTTAACCCAACCATCTTGGTTGTGGATGGGTGTGAAATGAAAATTTACTCAAAAATCAGACTGAAACCAATGAATTAGTTTGCTAAACAATTGGTTTTTACTTATATCTTATATTTAGACTCTCTTCATAGTATCATTTTGCCTTCAGCTGGGCGCAGAGAAGCCCACCCATGCTGAAGTAGCGATCGCCGCAACAGAGAAGGGGGGAGGGGGAGAGGGGGGGAGTGGGGAAGTAAATGCACATAACCACTCTTCTGCCCCTTGTCCCCCCTCCCCTATTCTCTCTTTACTCTTATTCTCTCTCTGCTTCTGGGCTAAGGCGGCGGAAATTATAATCGCTTGCGCTAGGATGACAACTGACACAGCTACCAATCTGAACAGGACGTGGTAGATTCACTCCTGGATGCAAAGCTTTAAAATAACGTGAATCTTTGAGGCGATAGGGCGTTTCTTCCTCTTGTAATTGTGTACGCGAGAAAGTCGAAAGATATTTCCATACCAAAATACGGGGCGGATCTACTAAAGGCTTGAGTTGTACGCCGTAGTGTTGCGGGTCTTCTAGGAGATTTTTCCAAGTTTGGGTGGGTAAAACAGCTGGTGGTAAGGCAATGTGACAAGTGGAGCAGTTTTCTACATACAGTTCTTGCCCCAACTGGAACTGTGCAGGTACTACGTCAACCGTGCTAACTTCGGGAGTGAGAGTAGGACTTTGGGCGTTAGTTGCTGAGGAGAGAAGACAGCCCATAGCTAGACTCCAAGCTAAAATTATTATAATTAAACCGAATGATTGGCTTTTGCTGCTTCGCCGTAGCGCTTGGCGATAAGGTGGAAGCTTTTCGCGATCGCGGAATTTACGTTTAATAGTATTTAACATTCCTCACATTCCCAAATACTTAGATGTGGCGCTTGTGCTAATAATAAGACTTATGCAGCATTTGCGATGTTGCGGAATCAGTATAAGTATTTTAAAAGATATAGTTTACTAGCAGTTTTAACCTTCTTCGCCATAAAAATCAGCCACGATATTGCGGATTTCATTTACACCAATATCTTCTCTGTCAGACTTGGAATAAATTGTCAGTAGCAAAATACTTGTAGGCAACTCAAGTAAATAAATTAATCGATATCCAGCACTCTTACCTTTTTGGATATTACTGTTGCGAACCCTCAGTTTATAAACAACATACTCCTCACTAATGCCAGCAATTCTATCTCCTATGACATTTCCTTGTTGTAATTGCTCAATAATTGGTTGAATATCAGAGCGAATATTGCGAAATCTCTTTGAGAGTCGGTAAACTTCCTCCTCAAACTCATAGGAGAATCGAATTGAAACGGTATTATCACTCTGCATCAATCCTGTCCCATAGCTCACTAATTGGTCTAGTTTGACCTGTTTTTGCTTGGTGCAAAGCTCTCCTCAAGCTGGCTTTAATCTCCTCAACAGGTGTATCATCAGGGTCATCCTCTTCTGCTTCTGCCTGTTCTGGAACCAACACAATCACCCTGACTCGATGCGGATAAGTCGTACCCTGAATCGGCTCATCTAGAACTAAGTTTCCTTGAGAGTCAATCCTGCCAGTAACTTCGATCGCTTTCATGATCTACCCACCTCTGTTTGTTGCAGATCCTAACACGCTCGAATCCAAGCAGGACAAGGAAAATTCGGATGATATCAAGCTTTAACTTAAGGAATGGGAAGCGATCGCAATAATCGCTCAACAACACTTCTAGCACTGCGCCCTCCCCTTGGAATAAGTCTGTGGCAAAGAACGTGAGGAGCAAGAAATTTCACATCATCAGGAATTGCATAATCACGTCCTAAGAGAAAAGCTAGTGCTTGGGTAGCCCGTTGCAATGATACTGTGCCGCGTGGACTGACCCCAAGAGCGATTTCTTCATCCTGTCGTGTCGCTCGCACTAATTCAAGGATGTACTGTTGCAAGGAAGTTTCCACTCTTACTTGAGAGCAGAGGTATCGCAATTCTTGCACTTGTGCCAAGGTAATACAAGGCTGTAAATCAGCCACTTTAACAGCATTTTGGAGGCTTTGCAGCATCTGGAGTTCTTCTGCCTCGGAAGGATAACCTAAACTCAACGACAACATGAAGCGATCCATTTGTGCTTCTGGTAGGGGAAAAGTACCTTGATACTCGATGGGATTTTGAGTAGCAATCACAAAGAAAGGCTGAGGAACTGGACGAGACACACCATCGACTGTTACCTGATGTTCTTCCATAACTTCTAGCAAAGCTGACTGAGTGCGGGGTGTAGCACGGTTAATTTCGTCTGCTAGCAGCACATTGGTAAATATTGGCCCAGGAAGAAAACTAAATTCGCCGCTTTTTGGGTTCCAAATATTAGTGCCAGTGATATCAGTTGGTAATAAATCAGGGGTGCATTGTAATCTTTGAAACTTGCCATCCAAAGAACGAGCTAGGGATTTAGCAAGCAGGGTTTTGCCAACGCCAGGGACATCTTCTAAGAGGGCATGACCACCACCTAATAAGGCAACTAGCACTAAGCGTATCGCTTCAGTTTTGCCAACGATTGTAAGAGCCAGATTTTGCGTTAAAGCGTCAATTTTTTCTCTCATACAGTGTGGGGAATGGGGAGTAGGGAATAAGGAGTGGGGAGTGGGAAAGATTTTTTCAATACCCCATGCCCCATGCCCTATCTATTGTTCCCACTCAGCACTCAAAACTTCTCTAGCAGCAATGCAGTCAAGTTGAATTTGTGTTTTCAGGGCTTCTAGAGAAGGAAATTTTTGTTCGGGGCGCAAAAATTTTACTAGTTGCACAGCTAGCTTTTTGCCATATAAATCACCAGACCAATCGAACAAATGTACTTCCGCAGATGAATAAGTACCATTGACAGTTGGGCGGTTGCCGATATTCATGACGCCTAAGCTCTCGATAGGAGAAGTATTTGACGTTTCGTTGAGAGTAAAAACGCGGACAGCATAAACTCCTTGGCGGGGCAAAAACTTTTCTTTTGGTAGTTGCAAGTTAGCCGTGGGAAAGCCAATAGTTCTACCCAGTTGTTGACCTTGAACAACAACACCAATGAGGGTATAAGGGCGTCCTAGTAGTAAATTGGCGTTTTCGATGTCACCGGTTTCAAGAGTTTGACGGATAAGTGAAGTGCTAATACGTGCTAGGTGACTTGGAGCAACGCAATCACCACCGTTTTCTGGAGGCAAGTTGCCTGTATAAGTTTGTAAGGGAACGATGGTGACAGGAATATTGTAATTGGCGGCTAGTAATTGCAAATCTTTAGCAGTACCGCTGCGCTTGTCGCCAAAACAAAAATCTTCCCCAATGCTAATTTGTTGGCATCGTAGTTGCTGCACGAGAATTTTTTCGACAAACTCTTCGGGAGTCAAAGCAGATAATTCTTTATCAAAAGGTAGTAGTACTAGTTGTTCTACCCCAAGCGATCGCAATTGTTGGACTTTTTCATCCAGTGGCGTTAATAAAGTACGCGGTTGTCCTGTAAAAAACTCCTGTGGATGCGGATGAAAGGTGACAACTGTTGAGTATACACGTTCGTTGGGTGATCCTAGCGGTGAAGAAGAGGAGGAGACGTAAGGAGAAAGGGACACAGAGACATTTTCTCTCTCCCCCTCTCCCCCTCTCCCCCTCTCCCCCTCTCCTCCCTGTTGTCTCCTTGCTTGCTGCAAAACTGGTTGAATTACCCTTTGATGACCAAGATGGACACCATCAAATTTGCCAAGAGCAACAGCGGTTGGTGTTAGAGCCAGTTCGGTCGAAGAAGCAACCCACACAGAACACCCATTTTGAGACAAATTTAGCACGTGGATTCTGAGATTTTTAGGTTTATTTTAGCTATCAGCAGGAAGCTACCCCATAGCCAAACGCTTTAACTAGAACAGGCTTAATGGATGGTCGAGACCTCCAGTCACCTGTCCGTGAGATTTTACCTCATCAGCCAGGATGTTTATGCCATCCCTTTCTTTATAGCTATCAGCCAAAAGCCTACCCACAGGAAATCACCCAGGATGGGGTTTTATACTCTCAGCTTGACCACTATTTGCTGACTTGAGAGAAACGCACATACCAAAACCAAAAAGGCTTTAGTGCTGTACTGCGGCTGTAACGGAGATTTTACCCTACGCTCAGCCAGTAGAGAGGGCGCTTACACTGTGTTTCGTGAACCCATAAAGCGTATTCTCCAGTTGTTGCGATATACCCAAAAGGTAGCGCTTGCGCTGAAAAGCTCCTAATCTCCAATCTAATCTAAAATCTACAGTTGCTTCGAGTGCAGCCTTTAGATAGAAAATTTGCTAACAGGAAAAGATTCTGATAAAGAAACTGAAACAGGAACCTGGAGTGCCATCCCTTCCCGTGCCATAATCGCACCAGGAAATTTCACTGCTGCTTGTTCCCCTACACAATCCAAAAAATCGTCATTGTGAGCAGGGTCATGGTGATAAATTACCAAAGTTTTAACGTTAGCAGATTTTGCCACTTTCACTGCTTCTTGCCAAGTTGAATGCCCCCAACCAATTTTCGGGAATTTCGGGGAATGGTATTCTTCATCAGTATAAGTAGAATCATAAATCAAGATGTCGGCATTACGAGCTAGCCACAGAACATTGTCATCCAGTCGGTCGGGAAAATGTTCCGTATCAGTAATGTAGACAGCCGCACCGCCACGCCAGTTGACTCGGTATCCGACAGCTTCACCTGGATGATTTAAAGGTGCTGTTTCTACCGTAATCTCATCAATGTCTATTGCTTGCCCCGCTTGAACGTCGTGAAAATTTAAATTTGCTTGCATAATTTGCAAGGGTACGGGAAAATTCGGGTGGAGCATCTGGTCATTCAAGCGCTGTTCGATCGTGGAACCATCGGGGGCGATCGCACCATAGATATGAAAGTTATTCCCTTTCACAAATCCTGGAGTAAAGAAGGGAAAACCCTGCATATGATCCCAGTGGGAATGGGTGAAAAATATATGACCTTCTATCGGCATTTGGCGCAACAGAGATTGCCCCAAAACGTGTAATCCCGTACCACCATCGAAAATTAAGCGTTTACCGCCCACTTGCATCTCAACGCAAGGGGTATTACCGCCGTAACGAACAGTGTGTGGGCCTGGACTGGGGATGCTACCGCGAACGCCCCAAAATTGCACAATGAATTGATTCTCTATCCTAGACATGGGTGTTGCTTGCTGGACTGAGCGGGCGATCAAAAAATTGATACTTGTTTTGTCTAAGTTTATGCTGTCTTACTGCTTTTGGTAGAGGGCGATTTCTGGGTAAAACAGCATACCTTGTTTCTAGCTGGTCTAATAAACGTGGATAAGGTAGTTTAAAGCAGAGGTTTCTAGTTTTTAGCAGGTAATCTGTAGTAGTTATATCTCAAGTGTTACTACTTTATAGCCTAGATTTTCGTGTGATGCATTTAACTACACTTAAACTATTACCCTTAGATTAAATGATTCAGGGGAACTGGAATTTCCACTGAGATAATTTATCTAATCCAGCTGCGTAAGTGAGATTGTATTGCAATGGCGTTATGCTGATGTAATTTTTACGGATAACATCCACATCTAAGGGTATATTTTTAGCTAGATTTAAACCTTCTGGCGGTTCCACATCCTCGATCACTTCTCCTGTTAACCAGTAGTAGGTTTTCCCACGAGGATCGACTCGTTTATCGAACACATCAACATAATGCCTCAATCCCTGACGGGTAAGAGTGACCCCAGCTATTTCTTCCCACTCAACAGCAGGAATATTGACATTGAGTAACATCAAATCTGGTATTGGTTCTGCTGAGAGTTGCTCTACTAGAACTTTGGCAAAGCTAGCAGCAGGTTGAAAGTCTTTAGACGTGTGGCTGGTGAGACTCAGTGCTATACTAGGAACCCCTTCAATTAAACCTTCCATTGCCGCCGAAACAGTGCCGGAATAGAGAATTTCTGTTCCTAAGTTAGCACCTTGATTAATACCAGAGATAACCAAGTCAGGGGGCGACTCTAGCAAAGCCCACAGTGCAAGTTTTACGCAGTCTGAAGGAGTACCATCGCAAGCCCAAGCCTTGATAGTGGGATGAAACAGTGATTCAACAATTTCAGCACGAATCGGTTGGTGTAGGGTTAATCCATGACCGGTAGCCGAACGCTCCCGATCAGGGCAAACTACAGTAACTTCATGACCAGCTTCTGCCAGGGTATTAGCTAAAACGCGAATACCCAAGGCAGAAATACCGTCATCATTGCTAATTAGTAATTTCATAGTCATTGGTCATTGGTCATTGGTCATTGGTCACTTGTCATTTGTTATTTGTTATTATTCATTTGTCAATGTCAAAGGTCACAAATTTAGAACAAAAAACATACATACATCCAATTAACTCTAAACTGGTAAACAGAAGTTGAGCTTCGGCCCTTACCTTTGATTTCAGTAATTGCACAATGCTCAGGTGATTTGTTGAGCAGTCTTAAGCTTTGGACTATAGACTAATGACTAATGACTAATGACTAATTAACTAATGACTAGCAATTTAGAGGCTCAACTTTTAGCACTGCGGCAGGAAGGAGAAAAAGCGATCGCCGCCGCCGATACTTTAGAACGCCTAGAGGAACTCAGAGTTAGCTATCTGGGTAAAAAGGGGCAACTGGGGGCATTGTTGCGAAGTATGGGGCAAATGAGTGCAGAGGAACGACCGAAAATTGGGGCGATCGCCAATACAGTCAAAGAGTCACTGCAAACTAGTTTAGACCAGCAACGTGCTGCCTTAGAAGCCGCACAAATCGAGGCACAGCTAGATGCTGAAACTCTAGATGTGACTATGCCAGGAATTTACCGCCCCCAAGGTCGCATTCATCCCCTTAATGGTATTTTTGATCGGGCGCTAGATATTTTTGTCGGTATGGGCTACACAGTGGCTCAAGGGCCTGAAATGGAAACAGATTATTATAATTTTGAGGCTCTCAATACTCCGCCTGACCACCCCGCCCGTGATATGCAGGATACTTTCTACCTGCCAGATGGAAATCTTTTACGGACTCATACCTCGTCAGTACAAATTCGTTACATGGAAAGAGAAGAACCACCCATCAGAGTTGTGGCTCCAGGGCGAGTTTATCGGCGAGATAATGTAGATGCGACTCACTCAGCAGTTTTCCATCAAATTGAACTTTTAGCAATCGATGAGGGATTAACCTTTACAGACCTTAAAGGCACAATCAAAGTATTTCTACAAGCAATGTTTGGCGACTTACCAATTCGCTTCCGCGCCAGTTATTTCCCGTTTACTGAACCTTCGGCTGAGGTAGATTTGCAGTGGAATGGTCGCTGGCTGGAGGTGATGGGCTGCGGGATGGTCGATCCAAATGTACTTAAGTCTGTGGGTTATGATCCAGAAGTTTATACAGGATTTGCTGCGGGTTTTGGTGTAGAACGCTTTGCAATGGTATTACATCAAATAGATGATATTCGTCGCTTGTATGCTAGTGATTTGCGATTTTTGCAACAATTTTAGGTAATTTTAAGAAGAATTCAGGAGTTAGAATTCAGAATCAATGAGTGGGGAATTCAGCAAAATAGATTTTAACTGAGTGAATGCAATAGAGCGATCGCCCATTCTCCTGAAGCTAAAGGAACTGAGAATTTTATGCGATCGCTTTATTGTAAACCCCAAATTTACAATTACCCATTTTTTCTAGGATCTCCCATCCTGTTAGAGATTGTTTTATTCAAAAGTGATCGCTCAACTTTTGTGAATGAGGTAGTAAAAAAATTGAGTTTATTACTTTTATAAGTAAACGAGATTTTACGAGAATGAATTTGGTAATCTATCAATATGTGACTCTCGTTGAAGCGATATGACTGCAATCACTGGCAAACGTCTGACGCTTGAGGAATATTTGAAGCATGACTATTGTACTGATTGCCAGTACGAACTGGTGGCAGGGGAGTTAGTTGAAATGCCGCCTGAAAGTCCAAAAAATGTTCAGATATCTCTCTTTTTACTAGTAAATTTCCTCAAGTTTGTCCCAATCAATCGGTTGAGTAACAAAGTTGAAATTGTTGTTGCTGGTTCTCGTGCGACAACTCGCGTCCCTGACCTTGTTGTGCTGACAGATGAACTTGTAACAGCCTTACAAGGCGCAACGCGATCTACAATCACTTTGGATATGCCACCTCCAGTGTTGGTTATCGAAGTTGTTTCTCCTGGCAAAGCTAACGAAGACCGAGACTACCGCTACAAACGTTCTGAGTATGCTGCTAGGGGAATTGCTGAATATTGGATTGTTGATCCGCAAAGGAACAGAATTACTTTACTAACATTAGTTGATGGGTTTTATGAAGAAGCTGTCTTTGTAGGAAATACAATAATTGTTTCTTGTGTCTTTTCAGAATTAAAGCTGACCGCAGAACAAGTACTTAATGCCGGAGAAAGCAATGCGGGTGATATCATTTCTTAATTTAAATCTAAAAGCTAGATAGAGGAAGTATGTTTGCTGAAACCTCCTCGCGTTACGTTACCCGTAACCCTGAAATTTTAAGTGGAGAGCCAATTATTATAGGTACTCGGATATCTGTTCGTGCCATTGTCGGTTTGTGGCGATTGGGGATTATACCAGAAGAAATCCTGAACCATTTACCACATCTGACTATGGTACAAGTGTTTGATGCCTTGAGTTTTTATCTCGATCATCAGGCAGAGATTAATGAATACATTGAGCGAAACCAAGTACCTGATGAATTAATACATCCATCTGTAATTAAAAATATTCAGGTGGTTAGTGAATTACACTAACCACCTTTTTGAAACTTTATTTAACTATTCCTGAATGACCAGGGATATCTGCCAAAGGTTCAAATCTGCCGCCTAAGTATTTGGCGAGAAACTCTTCAGCGATCGCAAAAAAATGTAACCGATTTTCTGGTCTAGCAAAACCATGTCCTTCATCGGGGTAAAGTACATATTGCACTGGTAAGCCAGCCTGCTGCATTGCGGTAACAATTTGGTCACTTTCTGATTGTTTTACTCTGGGGTCATTTGCGCCTTGACCGATGAGTAAAGGTTTTTGAATTCGGTCAACGAAAAATAAAGGCGATCGCGATTTCAAAAACTCTTCTTCTGTCTCTAAATTACCAACACGGTGATAAAGCATTGCCTTGAGTGGTTCCCAATAAGGCGGTATAGTTTCTATCAGAGTAATCAAGCTACTAGGCCCCACAATATCTACACCAGCAGCAAAAACTTTTGGTGTAAAAGTCAATCCCACCAAGGTTGCGTAACCGCCATAAGAACCGCCCATAATCGCAATCTTTTGCGGGTCAGAAATCCCTTGTTCTACTAACCAATTAACAGCATCAATCAAGTCATCGTGCATTTTGCCAGCCCATTCGCGGTTCCCAGCATTCACAAATGCTTTACCATAGCCAGTGGAACCCCGATAATTCACTTGCAGCACAGCATAACCCCGGTTAGCTAGCCATTGCGCTTCTGAATCTAAACCCCAAGTATCCCGCACCCAAGGGCCGCCGTGAACCAGTAGTATTGTTGGGAGATTTTCGCTAGGTATTCCTACAGGGGTTGTCAAATAACCGTGGATAATTAAACCATCCCGCGCTTCGTAAGAAATCGGTTGCATTGAAGCTAACTGCAACCCTTCTAGTTTGGGTTGGTTACTAAAGAGAAACGTGCTAGTTTTCGATTCTCGGTTGTAGGCATAGTAATAAACTGGAGCATCATCAGTGTTGTAAGCTACCAGCCAGGTTTTATCTTCCAAATCACGGCTAACTAAAAAGAACTCTCCTGAACGTACCTTAGCAAGTTCCTCAAAATCAGCTGCGATACTTTGGTCAATTACCTGCCATTCTTGTTTATCTTTGTAGAAAGAAACTGCTTGGATAACTCGCGTCACTGGCTGGAAAATTACCCCCACGACATCATACTGTTCATCTTCAGCGATGACGGTTTCTTGATGGGTTTCTAAGTCAACAGCTAGTAAACGCAGAGTGTTGGCGTCGTGATTGCCTTCAATATAAAGTGTTTTACCATCAGCCGAGAAGCTAACAGCGCTACCTTCTTCCTCTGACCCCCAATGGCGGAGAATTTCCCACTGTTGGTCTGGTGTTTTCAATAACAGGTCATAACCACCATCGGGGGTGCTAGCTGTGGCTGCACGTACTTGCAATTCGGCATCAGCTGTCCAACTGATAATATTGCCGGGATTGTCAGTATCGAACTCAACCGCGCCATTTTTTAAGTTGATGCGGTAAACGTCGAACTTTTGAGGATTATTTAAGTTCAATCCTACTAACAGTTGATCTGGATATTTAGGTTCTAGTCCGACTAATTCGGCTTTCACACCTTGGAATGGCGTTAGGTCACGCACAATCTTAGACTGAACATTAACTGAGTAGAGATGAAAGTTTTCGTCGCCGTCGGAGTCTTGCATATAAATCAACTCGTCGGCGTTATAAGTCCAGAAGAAAATGCGGACACCGCGTTTTTTATCCGCAGTTAGTATTTGATTGTCTTCTTCTCCCACTGTTTGCAACCACACTTGCAACACATTCTTTTCGTCTGGGGCGATATACGCCAAGTACTTGCCATCGGGTGATAGTTTTGGGCTAGTTTTTTCAGGATTCCCAAATAGAATTTCGCGCGGAATCAACGGTGGTAGTGCGGTTGCTTGTGCAGATGGCATATTTTCATCCTCTATTTGTCCTCCCTATTGTCACTTGAGTAGTGAAAGTGGTGATTCATCCTATTGGGGGATTGGGGATTGGGGATTGGGGACTAGGGATAATACAGGAAGGATGAGTCTTTAATACTCGTGCGAGAGTCTTTGATACTCGTTACAGATTTAGCGGCAATTGTCGCAGTGTCCACAACGCCAGTTAGCTGCTTCTTTGTCAAAACCAAAGGCATTTAACAAGAATTGCCAACGACACTGCTTGGTTGTCAAGTATTGATGCATTTGTTTGGCGGCGTGTAATTGCGTTGGTGATTGATTTCTTGGTTTTTGCTCAATACTGTAATGGAAAGGGTCAAGCCAATTTAGTTGACCGCTACTGTGGAGTAAAGCAAGCGCTGTAGCACCTTCGGGAAATTGTCGCGTCACTGCATTCACTTCTCCCTGTTTGGGTAGTTTTTTCACAAGTTGCTGCGCTGTTTGCTGTTGCGATCGCATTTTCTCCTGGAAAAACTGTTGTCTTTGCTTATCTTCAGAATCTAACCACCCCGTAGGTTCACTTACTAATGTCAGCGTCTCAGCTGGTTTTCCATCTCGTCCAGCGCGGCCAATTTCTTGCACATATTCAGACAGTAGGTGCGGTGCGTGAAAATGTATTACCCAACGGACATCTGATTTATTTATCCCCATGCCAAATGCACAGGTACAGACAACAAACGGCATTTTACCACTTAACCAACCAGCCTCTACTGCACGGCGTTCTGTTGCACCCAGCCCTGCATGATAACTAGCTGTGGCATAACCTATCTCTGCTAACCATGCAGCTAAATCTTCGCTATCGCGTCGAGTGCGAACGTAAATTAATCCAGATTGTTGTGGTCTGTTTTGAATGAATTTTAATAATTGCTGTTTCCTTCCTCGTGGCGTCCAAGCTATGCGGACGCTGGGATGCAAATTTGGACGGTAGGGATTCAAGCGAAAAATCTCTGGTTGCTGTAATTGTAAAACTGTTTGAATGATTTTTTGAGCTGATGGATCAGCGGTAGCAGTGAAAGCAGCAATGCTGATTTTTGTTCCTGGTGGTTTTGATGTGAGTAATGCTGGTCGCACTGCCCCCAGTCTGCGATAAGCTGGTCGAAATGTCTCTCCCCACTGCACTAAACAGTGTGCTTCATCCAAAATCAAAGCATTGATTTGCAATTGCGGATCAGTCAATCTTTCCCAAACTGGCGCACTCAACAAAGTTTCTGGCGATAAATAAAGTAATCTTAATTGTTGTTTTTCTAAAGCTTGCAGAGTTGCACGGCGTTGAGATGAAGATAATTCACTATGCAAAAGTGCAGCTTTTTGGTGGCTTTGTTGCAGTTCCTGTACTTGGTTTTCCATCAGTGCTACCAATGGTGAAACAACCAAAGTTAATCCTGTTTGTAGTAGTGCCGGCAGTTGAAAACAAATCGACTTTCCTCCACCTGTGGGCATGATAATCAGCACATCTTTTTGTGCTAATAAGCTGCTGACAATTTCTCCTTGTGGCGGACGAAAATCTTCATATCCCCAAATTTTTTGAAAGGCAGCGCGGACTTCTTGCCAAGATTTTGTTGTAGGCTGATGCATGAGCAGTGGTAGATAGGCGTGGTTTTGAATATAGGCGCTGTTACAAAACTAATGGTTCAGTAAATTTATCGGTTTCTGTTTTTGTGGTTCAAAATCTTTTACCACTAATACCAATCGTGTATGAAAATGGGTCAAACGATATGAGGAACGAACTGCAAAGAGCGCATACTCTACGGAGAAGCAAGCTACGCCTTGGTCTGTCTGCGACACGCTGCGCGAACGTAGAGAAGGACACAAAGAAACAAAGAAGGAAGAAGCCAAGAAAATTTGGTGCAGCCTCACAAAGAAATGGTGTGAGACACAAAGTTTTTTAAGACGAATGGTTATGAAGAGCGATCGCCTAGTTAACTAGTATAATCTTTAACCAAAGTAGAGCTACATTGACAGTCAGATTACAATGGGTATAGTTTCTCTGACTGGAGTTATTCATCGGATGATTCAATCCGATTCAATGACAAAGCACAGCAGGCAAATATTACTGGCTATGCTGAAGGTGTTTGTCTTATGCCTCACACTGTTTCTACTGTGGACAAACAACAGTTGGGCGCAAATTATCACCGACAGCAAAATTGCTCCTCTGATTGAGAAGCTGATAGATAATGATGCTCACATCAGTAGCATTGCAGCCGATACATTAGTTAATATCGGTTCCCCAGCAGTGCCATCTTTGATTGAGGCTTTGAAAAATCAAGATCATAATCTTCGCTGGCACGCTGCCTCTGTGCTTGGGGATTTGGGTGCAGAAGCAGCACCAGCCGTTCCCGCATTAACTACGGCGTTGCAAGATGAAGATGGACAAGTCCGGCTGTACGCCACTCTAGCTTTAGGAAATATTGGTACACCAGCAAAAGCAGCAGTTCCATCGTTGATGGCGGCTTTGCAAGATAAAGAGCAATATGTCCGCATTTATGTCCCCTCTGCACTCAGGAAAATTGGTGCAGAGGCAAAAGTAGCTGTTCCAGTATTAACTGCTGCCTTGAAAGATAAGAACCCCAGAGTACGTTACAATGCTGCCTACACTCTAGGAGCAATGGGTACAGAAGCAGCGTCATCTGTCCCTGATTTAATTGCCCTGTTGAATGATAGCCAATCTTATGTGCGTTTAGGTGCTGTCAAAGGTCTGGGGGGAATAGCGGCGGGCTTTCAAGACTCAGCAAATGTTCTACCTAGCTCAAAGTTGAGAAAAGTAATATCAGACTTTGATCAGGTTTTAGCAAAAATACAAGAACACAAAGATAAATTCACTGAGACGGACATTCGGCGGATACGTCGCCCTCTGAATGCTTTGAAATCTGAAAAAGAAACTCGTTTATCTGAGAGAGTTTTGGAATGGCTGTTTCAGCACAAATTACTTTTGGGAATTGCTGCTTACCTGATTCTATTACCTTCTGTGTGGTTAATTCTTTTGCGAGTAGCTCCTTTATGGTTGTTAAAAATTAACAATGCTCTCAAACCCTATACAGATTTTTCTTTACCATTTGTCAGTATCAATGTACCTCTGCGCTACGTATTATTTGTTGGCTGGTTTCATTACCATCCCAGAGTACTAGATGCGTGGGTAGCTAAATATATCAAAGCCGCCCGCGAACAATTCCCCAAAAAGGATACAGTTAGCAGTCGCGCCAGTTACATCCCGATTCCTGTTGTTCTTGATGGCACAACAGTTCCCCAACTTTCCGCAGAGAATTTGCGGTCAACCTTTGATAAACAACGTAGCTGCTTGGTAATTGGCGGGGAAGGAGGTTTAGGCAAAACCAGTTTAGCCTGTCAGATAGCTGGGTGGGCAATGGCAGAGACTGAGGAGAAACGACTCTGCAAACATTTGATGTTACCAGTACTGCTAGAAGAGGAGTTTCGGGTAACTGAAGGTAAATCGCCGTTACTGGAAGCCATCAGAGGACAGTTACAAGCTTTAATTGATGAGCCAGAACCGATTTGTCAAGAATTACTATTACGTTTGTTAAGAAAGAGACGCATTTTGGTGATTGTAGACCGCTTCTCAGAGATGAATGCCAGTACACGGGAGGCAATTCAGCCTGAGTCGCCTGAGTTTCCAGTGAATGCATTGGTGATTACTTCCCGAATTGAAGAGAAACTGGGGCGTGTTAATAAAACAGTAATTAAACCTCTGCGAATTGAGCCGAATAAGCTATCGTCTTTTATGGAAGCTTATTTGATGTTAAGAGGTAAACGCGATCGCTTTACCGATCAAGAATTTTTTGACGCTTGTAACCGCCTTTCTTTGATGGTCGGTCAACATAATATCACTGTGCTACTAGCTAAACTTTACGCTGAACAGCTAGTAACAAGTAGAGATGTTACTGCATCTAATGTTTCTACACTGCCGGAAAATGTTCCTAATTTGATGCTGGGTTATCTTAATGAACTCAATCGCGATGTCACAGATGATCAGCTTGATGACCGTACTGTTCACCAAGATGCAAAAACCATAGCTTGGGAATGTTTGCAGCAAAGTTATCAACCAGGAACGGCAAAGCGTGCAGATGCTGTTGCTGCATTAGCGGCTTTGGGAACTGATGACGCGGAAGCACACCTCGATTATTTGGAAAATCGCCTGCACTTAATTCAAACTATCGGTTCTGCCAAAGACCGCATCCGTTTCTGTCTTGACCCTTTAGCTGAGTATCTTGCAGCTTGGTACTTGGTAGATTTGCATGGTAATAATGATGGCAAATGGCGATCGCTTTTTTTCAAAAAGGCAGACGATTTAGTGAAAACAGGCGCACAGGATACTATCAAAGGCTTTTTATTGGCAGTGCAAGATTGCTATTTATCTGAAATTCAAGGCAGCAAAGTAACAGATTTTGTTCCCCAGAAATTGAGTAAGCTGACAGGGGTTACACCTTCACTCAACATATCAGCTACTCCTATACAAACAGTAATACCTTAAATATTCTCTCTGAGAGTATTTCTGCTGTGAAAATTTATTGATTATTCTGATTTGCAGAATGAAAAGGACAACCACCAGCAGTTAATTTTTGGAGAAAAGTATTATTATCAAAATAATGCTCCAAAGACTCAATCTTCAAATCATCAGTTACACGAGCAATACTCACACCCACAATTTCTATTGTTTCTCCTGTGGGTGCATAGTCTTTATAGGAACCGTTAAACGTTCCCCAATGCCGCCACTTAAAAGTCACATTAGGCGGGCCTGAAACTACTTCTGTTAATTCCCAAAGAAAACCATTCTGGAAAGCATTATGAAAAAGTTGAAATGAAGATTCAAAGGTTTCTGCTTTAGAGCTATACTCTGCACTTTCACCGATAAATAGGTTATAAGTTCCTTGTTCTGCTACATCCTGAGCAGTGTATTGCTGTCCGCCATTGCTACTCATTTTAAATTTATCAGTAACAATAGAAAGCCACTGTTGAGGATTAGATTTATTAGAGGCTTCCATCTCAAAAGTGCGGACTAAATTTTGAGCGATCGCTTCTAAAGAACCTTCTGGATGCTGAAATTTACTCTCTTGGTGGAGAAATTGATTTGTGTAAGAATAATCTGGGCGTGTTCCTTCTCGCCATTCTACATCCTGATCATGAGCAATCACCGTATCTCTATCTTGTACCCACAGTGGCAATTCTGTAGTTTTCTCGTTACTCATTGGAGCTTACGTAAGATAACATCACTGTTCAGAATAAAATACTAGGTATATATAGGTAAATGAGAAGCTTTAAAAAGTAAAAAATATTCATAATCAACTTAACGGCTGCCATTCAACTTACTAGCCGTTCAGATAATTTTTAGGTGTTGCCAATTCAAAATATAAATTTGTTTCACGCAGAGGCGCAGAGGCACAGAGAATTAAGAGTTGAGAATACCTGATTGCAGTTCTAAATTATTTGTAAAAACCTCTCTTTATTATTCTCTCTGCGCCTCTGCGTGACAACGGAGGGAACCTCCGCAATGCGCTGGCTCCTTTGCGTGAGATGAATTCCTAGTGTTGACTGAACAAATGCCCAACTTTCAGTTGTTCTATCGCTTTGCAATTAACTCAAATGCATATTTGCTTTCGGGTGAGCAAACAGCCCACCCTATTAGGTTCAACTGCAAAACACAACAGAGGTATTCTTACACTTTCTGTGCAGTCTGTGCAGATACTTCCTCTGGCTTCGCTTGACTTTGCAATGCTGCATAGAGCCTATTAAGCGCATTAATATATGCTTGAGCAGATGCAACTATGATATCTGTGTTCGCCGCATGACCAGAATACACTCTAGATTCATGTCGTAAACGAATCGTTACTTCTCCAATCGCATCAATCCCTGCGGTTACTGACTGCACAGAAAACTCAATCAACTGGTTAGGCACGTTTACCACACGGTTAATTGCTTTGTAAACTGCATCTACAGGCCCTGTACCAATCGCCGCATCGGTTAATTCTTCACCTTCTGGGTTGCGGATGGTGACTGTAGCGGTGGGACGGGCGTTACTGCCACAGGATACTTGCACCAATTCTACACGGAATAAATCGGGTGCTTGTTGGATTTCGTCATTAATGATTGCTTCCAAATCCCAATCAGAGATTTCTTTCTTTTTATCTGCTACATCTTTGAATTTGATAAAGGCTTTGTTTAATTCTGTTTCTGATAGCTCAAAACCCAATTCTTTCAAGCGAGTGCGGAAAGCATTTCTGCCGGAATGTTTACCCAATACTATTTGATTGTCTGCCAAGCCAATCAATTGGGCATCCATTATTTCGTAGGTGAGCTTATTTTTTAGCACACCATCTTGATGAATCCCAGACTCATGAGCAAAGGCATTTGCCCCAACGATTGCTTTATTTGGTTGCACTAGCATTCCTGTCAAATTAGAAACTAGGCGCGAGGTTCTATAAATTTGTTTAGTATCAATATTTGTCAGGGATTCTTGAGAATCAGCTGGTTTTCCAAAATAAGGATTAAAGTACTGCCGCCGGACGTGTAGTGCCATCACTAATTCTTCAAGTGCAGCATTTCCTGCTCGTTCACCAATACCATTAATTGTACATTCTAGTTGCCGTGCGCCATTTTTCACGGCTTCTAAGAAGTTGGCAACTGCTAAACCTAAATCATTATGTCCGTGAACAGAAATAATTGCTTGGTCAATGTTGGGGACATTTTCTTTAATCCCTTTAATTATTGCCCCAAATTCACTAGGGGTAGTGTAACCTACAGTGTCAGGAATATTAACTGTAGTTGCTCCAGCTGCGATCGCCCGTTCTAATACTTGATAAAGAAACTCTGGATCGGAACGTCCGGCATCTTCTGGTGAAAATTCTACATCATCTGTGAAACTTTTAGCATAAGCGACCATTTCTTCTGCGATCGCTACTACTTCTGCTTTTGTCTTTTTCAACTTGTACTTAAGATGAATATCAGAAGTGGCAATAAAAGTATGAATTCTGCCATGAGCAGCTGGTTTAATAGCTTCTGCTGCCGTTTTTATATCATCGTGCCGCGCTCTTGCCAAACTACAAATTATTGGGCCATTTTCTGTGCCGACAATTTGGGCAATCTTGCTAACTGCTTCAAAATCTCCAGGACTGGCAAAAGCAAAGCCTGCTTCTATTATATCTACACCCAGGCGGGCCAATTGTCTAGCTATAACTAGCTTTTCATCTATATTTAAAGTTGCTCCTGGACACTGTTCTCCATCACGAAGTGTCGTATCAAAAATAAGGATTCGATCTGTTGTGCTTGCCATTTGCTGCTTGTTCTTTATATAGTTAATTTTGAGTTCAAATATCTTACAGCTTAGTTTTTCTTTTACTCTTAACTTAAATTTGTAAATAATTACTAAGACTTTTAACCTTCTGTTTTTTCTATTTGATCTCTGATATCATTTAAATCTATATATCTGTCTGTAGCATTTCGTAATTCTCTAGCTATCATTCCTTCTGTAGAGACTACGGTAATATGTGTATTTTTTGAGCGTAATAGTTCAATTGCTCTTTCAAAATCTCCATCACCACTGAATAATACTACCCTGTCATACTGGTCAACGGTATTAAACATATCCACAACAATTTCAATATCTAAATTGGCTTTTTGTGAGTATCGACCGGAAGTATCATCATAATATTCTTTAAGAATTTTAGTTCGTACTGTATATCCTAAACTAATTAGAGCATCTCTGAAACCTCGCTGATCCTGTGGATCTTTTAAACCAGTGTACCAAAATGCATTGATTAATGTTGTTTCTGACTGCTCGTGTCTGAAATATTCTAAAACTCTCCGTGGGTCAAAAAACCAGCCATTTTTTTGTTGAGCATAGAACATATTGTTTCCGTCTACAAAAATAGACAGACGATTCATTGGAGAACCCATAGAAATTTACACCTAATATATAGAAATGAATTTAGATGGAACAATAGATTATAGCAATTCTCAAATGGCAAGTTTGCTAATATCTATAAAGTGGCTTTTTATCATATAGCTTTTATCTTACCTCTTTCAAAGCATAAAATTGGCTAATACATTGGAGTTGAGATCCTGGGATCTGAACCTTTTCCCCGCTGGTACTAGAAGAGCCACCCTGTGATCAAAATCTACCAATAAAATTGACTGAGTAACACCATTAGTAGCTGCATAACACTAAAGTTTACCCCTAAAGAGGTATGGCATAGGCTTATAGTAAGATATAGCTTGATGCTCATCTATAAGTTTTGCTGTCAATAGAATGACAGGCTTTGTGATGAGTACCAACATTATGCTGAACACAGAAGATGACCTTGGGACAGTTTCTAGTAGACCCCCAGTTAGGGATATACCTGTTGGCTAGGGTACGATAAAACCTTGCCGCAACCAAGTGCAGAGGCGGAACATCTTTGCCTCTAATCTGTGGAAGAATCACTACTTGGAACTCACTTACCAGAAAGAAAATAAGTTATGCAGTGCCTGAGTTGGGAACACCTGGATAATAGCTCTGCCAAGACAAATTTGTTGAAGAATAAAAGATAATTTACAAATGTATAAGATTCTCATTTAACTATAATTTCGAGGTGTTTACACTAAAACTTGGTTTGAATAAATAAAAATGTTGTTCCTAAATCAATCAATAACACGATATGGCAGAAGAGCCAGAGCCTACATCGACATTAGCCAAAAAATATTTTTCTAGTGCCAATAGAGTGTCAAGTAAACCTACGAAAACAAATTTGATAGTCTCAGCACATCAGTTTAAGCTGATGGCTCAGTTCGGCCATGTACTGACTGTTGCATTAGCCACTGGAGCAGCATTGCTAAGTGCTTCTAATTTGGGCTTTGTTCAATTGATAGAAAGTCAGGGGCTTTCCACTTTTTTTCAACTGCGTGGGCCAATTATGCCCCCAGAAGACATTGTGATTTTAGCAATAGACGATCAGTCAATTTCAGTTCCCGAACAGTACTATAAAACAGATCCGAAACAGTACACCTACTTAGAAACACTTAAATCTTTTCCTTACAAACGTGCAGCATACTCAAAGATAATAGCAAAGTTAGTCAATGCTGGTGTCCGCGCTATAGCAATAGATGTCATTTTTGACACACCGAGTAGTTACGGAATGAGCGACGATCGCCAACTCCAGGCAGTATTGCAAAAATATGGCAATAAAGTAACTATAGCCGCGCTTTACGAAAGTTTTGCGACACACCAAGGGACTTTCATGCAACTGACGGAACCGCAGCAAATGTTTCGTACGGGGTCAGTGTCTATTGGCTCGGTCAATTTTCCCTTAGAGGCGGATGGCAAAGTTCACCGATTAGCTAGTGAATTTCCCAAATTATTAGCTGAGGATGACATTTTAACAACGAAACTACCGTCGTTTGATGAGGCAGTACTAAGAGCAGCACAAGTCAATTATCCCCGTCCAAAAGGCGATCGCATTTATTTTTGGGGGTCTGCGGGTACATTTGAGACGATACCCTTGTGGTATGTATTCGAGCCGGAAAACTGGAACAATTATTTGCAGCAGGGAAAAGTTTTCAAAGATAAGATTGTCTTGATTGGTGCAACTAACAAACTAAGCAACGATTATTATCCAGTAGCTGCAACCAAGAGCATTGAGCGGATGTCAGGAGTGGAAATTCACGCCAATGCGATCGCAACTTTAATGAAAGGTAAAGCGATAGCTGAAGCAATTAAGAGTCCACCCTTGCGGGGTTTATTTGTACTAATTTTAGTTGGTGGTACAGCTTTTATAATTACCAGAAGCAGGCGTGGAATTAATAGATTTTTCTTGGGAGTTGCCTTCGCTAGCATTTGGGGAGGAATCAGCTATATATTATTTATCTATGGTCAGTTAATGTTTCCTACTAGTGTACCAATGGTAGCGATCGCTCTGAGTGGATTCTCATACCTGGGAACCGAAGTAGTTAGGGAAAAACTCAGAACACGTCAAATAGTAGACATTTTTCAAAAATATAAAACATCTCCCATTGTTCAAGAGATTATTAGCCAACAAGATGATCTACAAAAACTACTTCAGCAGAGGAATTTAGCCGTATCGGGGAGAGTCCTTACCGGACGCTACAAAATTGTTGAAGTTCTAGGTTCAGGCGGATTCAGCGAAACTTACATTGCCGAAGATACGCAGCGCCCAGGACAACCGCAATGTGTTGTCAAACAGTTAAAACCAGCCAACACAAAATCCCAAAGCTTAATACTTGCCAGACGCTTGTTTAACTCCGAGGCACAAACATTAGAAAAGTTGGGAACACATAATCAAATACCTCAGCTTTTGGCTTTTTTTGAAGAAAATAAAGAATTTTATTTAGTTCAAGAACATATAGTTGGACATTCTTTGAGCCAGGAACTGCCATCAGGCAAACCCCTCTTAGAAACCACAGTTATCGAAATTGTCAGGGACTTACTGCAAACATTAATATTTGTCCATAAAAATAACGTTATTCATCGGGATATCAAACCCAGCAATATTATCCGGCGATACGCAGATAACAAGCTGGTGCTGATTGACTTTGGTGCAGTCAAAGAAGTCACCACAAAACAATTTGATAATCAGGAGCCAACTTCCACCATTGGCATTGGTACTCAGGGTTATGCACCGACTGAGCAATATTTTGGATATCCAGAATACAGTAGTGATATCTATGCAGTGGGGATGATTGGAATTAAAGCCTTGACTGGTATTGCCCCTCATGAGCTACAAAGAGATACTAATGGAGAACTGCAATGGCGCAATCAAGCACAGGTTAGCTACTCCTTGGGTGAGATTCTGAATAAAATGGTGCAGAATGATTTTAAAAAGCGATATCAATCTGCGTCAGAAGCTCTCGAAGCCCTTAATGACTTGGCAAATTCTGAAGATAGACCTTTACCGGAAAAAGAGGACACAGCAAGAAATACTTTATCCTTAGATGATTCAGATACTCCTACCACACCTTGGCCAGGAGCATCCTAACTAAATTCCCTAATTACGAATTACGAACTTGTACTGAGCGTAGCCGTAAAGCCTGCGGCATAGCTGCGCTTAGGGCGCAGCCTCTCGTAGAGAAGTATTACGAATTACGAATTACCTTAGTCGTGAATAGTTCCGTTAGGCATTGTTGCTCCACAAAGAGATGCTTCAGCTAGGTTAGTCCTACGCAAGTATACTCCAAGTAAGTATGACCCATTCAGATTTGCTTTATACATATTTGCTCCAATTAGAAACGCCGAAATGTTAGCCTTACTAAGGTAAGCTCCACGAAGATCGGCTTCAACTAAGCTGGCATCACGCAGGTATGAGCCAGTCAAATCTGTTCCTCGCATACACGCCGAATTTAAGTTGGCTTGGCTCAAGTTTGTCAGACTCAAATCTGTACCAATTAAGTTAGCTCCACTCAAGTTGGCTTCGCACAAGTTAATTCCCGGTAAGGTTTTCCAACTTAAATCTGCTGCACTTAAGTCAACTCCAGAAAAATCTCGTTCTCCTGCACTATAACGGCGCATAAAGTCATTAACATTCATAGCATCTACCTCTTTATGTGTCTTTTTAGTACTTGGTACAATGAATATTCTCTACAACAAAGCAAAATTTTTATTATTAAAGCCTTGGATTAAATAATCAGGTTTTATATTTTTTGGTAAGTATGACAGCAGTTTGCTGATATGCTGAAAGTATACATTAAGCTTAGTTTAAGCTAGGCTAACTAAAAAAAACGTAACTAAGGTTAACTCAGGATATAAACAAAACTCAAATAACGAATGATATTAACCTTAATTATGAAGAATATTGAGTATAAAGTAAGCTAGTAAGTAATCCAAAATTAAAAACTTAGTATTGACAGCATTTAGACTGTTGACTGTATATAAATTAAATCTAGTACAGCTTACTTATATATGACATGTTTAGACGGTTTAGAGCGGCAAATTCTAGAAGTTTCATACAGACCAAACAAAATTAAAATTTGCATTAAAATACCGTAATTATCAAAAATTCCTTATTGGTAGCTACAAGTAGTTTTATATATTTATTTCCTTGTCTTATTGTGTTATTAATTCCACTTTAAAACTATTATTAAGTGTATAAATCTTTCTTACGTTAGATTATGACCAGCTATGCCAGATATTTGTGATCATGTAACTTGACAAAGCTAAATAAAAATGCACAATCCAGGCTGCCACTAGGTATTGTCATTTCTATTTTGCCATTTTTGATTCTTAATGACTTAAGTGAAACTGTACATTACAGTTAAAAATCCATCAACTTGTATAGTAAAAAAGTTTTTAAATTAGTACCAGAGAGAGTAGAAAAATGAAAATGCTTTAATAGGCGCTGAAAAAATTTCACTCAAAAGTAGTAGTTGATGTAAATGTTTAATTTTAGTAAGCAAGTAAAACAACTACCACAGATAAAAGGGTAACAGGCGCAACAGCAAAACTGCTCAAAATTTCTATTAGAGACGCCTGGCGAACAAGGCTGGACTCACCGCATCTTCTTCAGTGAATCCTACCCTTGATTTAATTTAGTGACAAAAATTCTTCTCCAACTGTAGGATGAATCCCTATTGTTTCATTAAGGTCTTGTTTGGTTATACCCTTGCGAATTGCAACGCCAAGACTTTGAATAATATCGCTAGCGTGTTCACCTACCATGTGAGCGCCCAAAATTCGTTGAGAATTGCCATCTACCACCAACTTTATCGTTATTGGTTCATCCTGTTCTGTGAGGCTATATAAAAGTGGCTGAAATTCTGTGCGATAGCATTCTACAGATTCACCGAATTTTTCACGTGCCTTCGCCTCTGTCATTCCGATACTAGCTGCTTCTGGACGGGAAAAAACAGCAGAAGGTATGTAATCATAATCCAATTTTTGCGGCTTGTTACCAAAAACCGTATTGGCAAAAGCAATTCCTTCTGCCTTCGCAACTGGTGTTAATTGTACGCGGTTAATACAGTCACCCAAAGCAAAAATGTTCTCTTGGGAGGTGCGATTGTGTTCATCTACTTTGATTGCACCTTGTTCAACAAGTTCCACTCCGGCTTTTTCTAAACCAAGATTCTGGGTATTTGGGGTGTACCCTATGGCAACTAAGATAGTGTCTGCAACAATAGTTTGTGGACGGTTGCCACTAGTCTTCAATAGTAAAGCATCTTCTGAAAGCTTGATTGTTTGAGCAGTGCTATTGGTGAAAAATCGAATTCCTCTTTTGCTCAAACCTTGTTGCACACTTGAGCGGATGTCATCATCAAAGCCAGATAAAATCATCTCATTTGATTCGATTACCGTGACTTGGCAGCCGAAAGCGTGCATGACGCTAGAGAATTCTGTACCGATATAACCGCCGCCAATAATTGCCAAACGTTTCGGTAGATAGGGTAAGTGAAACATTTCGCGGGATGTGATGCCGTATTCTATACCTGGAATTTTGGGCTTGTTGGGGCGTCCTCCTACAGCAATTAAGATTTTGTCTGCTGTAACTTTGCGTCCACCTAAATCTAAAGTATGGGCATCAATAAAAGTAGCTTGTTCCCGAACTAACTCAACTCCTGCTTTTTGTAACTCCTCAAAATGTGAGTAGTGAATTTGTTCGAGATGCTGATGTACCGACTTCATAAATAGCGTCCAGTCGAAATACCTTTTGCACTCGCTCCATCCGTAATAGTGCGCCATTTGATTGTCCTTGGCGAAGTCAGCAGCGTAGACAATCAGTTTTTTGGGAATACAGCCTCTATTTACACAAGTACCACCGATCGCTTCTTTTTCTGCGATCGCCACACGAACACCGTAGCTAGCTGCTTTTTTAGCTGCTGCCAATCCCCCAGGCCCAGCGCCAATGACAAACAAATCGTAATCAAATGTCATAAAATTCTGTTCCTTTTTTACTCTCTGGAAAGCAGAGCTATTTCATCCCTTATAGTTATTTCAGCAAAACTTCCACTACTGTCTTTGGGTGGACAAAGTAGTATGAAAGCGCTCTCATCTGTAGTAGAACGCTATTGTCTTCACAACTAGAGCCAACATGAACGGCGATGCCACGATTATTACTAAGTTATATTACATTTTATTGTGCTATGAGCAAGACGCCTATATTACAAGAGGCTGAAAAAATTAGGATGAAAGAGCGATCGCGCTTCTAGACAGCGACATTTAAGGTTATCCGCCAATTTGTACTGGGTTGAGGTTGTAAACTCGCCATTTATTTTTTCGCAAATGTAAAAAAACCAAAATTGAGGAACGCCAGAGGTAGGTTTACTTCTGATTTTGTAGGGGATTGGACTGGGTTAATTAACAAAGATATTTGCTCAACCAACTGTGCAATCTCAGCATTCTGTTAAAAAGCCACAAGCCGAAAAGCCATTTTCTCAAGTATCAATATCCAACAATTCTGATTTTGTGGGAAGTGAGGAAGCGATCGCACATCGAAGACACTTTACTCTTACCCATCGCCGAAATAGAAAAACGACCCTTCAAAAATTAAATTGCGTTCTTCTTTGCGTCTTTGCGCCTACCCTACGGGAAGCCGCTGGCGCGTCTATGCATGAGACAAAAAAAGGCGGGTGCGGGAATTGAACCCGCTAATCCCCAAAATGGTGGAGATGTTACCGATAACCCTAAATTCTCCGTCCCCAAAAGGCAAGTTGCAAACAAGGGTAACCCGCCATGAAGTAATGAAGGATAAAGTTTTTTCTTTATCCTCCAGCAATATCTACAACTCACCCGTAGCCAACATCTGGATAATGCGAGGTGTTCCCGGATCAAACCCTGCCAAATCCCAAGACAGCGAATCTTGAGGATCTACCAGCGTAATTTGGTAAGGTGCAAGAGTCACATACACCGCTTTAACATTCGGATTCACCTTTTTGCGGTACTCTGCCAATGCTTGACTAGGATGCTTATATCCAGCCCAACTTTCAGAATCAGTCCAGAAGCAGACTACATCAGCTTTGAACTTATTCTTAATCATCCAGTCGTAAGCGACAGACGCATCTGTTCCACCGAAGTTTTGGTTACTAGCTTTGCGAACCGCAGAACTAAAACTATCTTTAGCAGTGATGTCTAATACCAATTCTCTGAAATAAGGCTACAGATGAGATAATAAGATGAAACTAGATACAAAGATGAACAATGTCAGGGGTATATCAACTAGAAATTAAAGAGACTGTCGCAGAACTCAAAGATTTACTGGCAATACAAAAAACTGCGACGGCTAAAGAAAGAGTGCAGCTACTATATTTACTCAAAACAGGGCATGGTCAAACAATTTCTCAAACCGCAGAAATTATTGGTCGAAATCGAGTGACCCTACACAAGTGGATTCGACAGTACAAAGCAGGCGGTATTGAAGGACTATTAAAACAAAAATCTTCGCCAGGAAGACCAAGAACCATCCCAAACTGGGCAGAAAAAGCATTAGAGAAAAGATTGCAAGAACCACTTGGATTTAATGGTTATCAAGAAATTGTAGAGTGGCTAGAACAAAACTTGGGAGTCAATTCTTGCTACAAGACAGTTCACAAACTGGTTTATTACCGTTTGGAGTCATCGCCAAAAGTACCACGCCCCAAAAGCGTTGAACAAAAACAACCACAAGTAGAGGCATTTAAAAAAACCTTGCACACAACTTAGCAATGCTGTCTTGGTTTTGCTTAACAGTTTTATGCACAACGAAAACGATTCGTTTTTGGTGCGAGGACGAAACTCGAATTGGATTGAAAACAATCACAGGACGGAAAATCACAGGCAAGGGTGTCAAACCCGTTGGTGTACACCAGTGGCAGTTCAAAGCAACATATTTATATGGAATCATCGAACCACTGACTGGCGAAAGCTTTTTTTGGGAATTTTCACATCTTAATACTGACTGTTTTCAGATATTCCTCAATCTAATTTCTCAACATTTTACTGATTCAGTACTAATTATTCAACTGGATAATGGTGCCTTTCATAAAGCCAAACGTCTTCAAGTACCAGATAACATCATTTTATTATTTCAGCCTGCACATTCTCCCGAGTTAAACCCAATTGAGCAGGTTTGGCAATATATTAAGCGCCGACTGCGTTGGTTATTACCTAAAAAACTTGATGATTTACGTACTGCTCTCTACGCTGAAATTGGGAAATTAACCAAACAAATTATTGTATCTATTGCCCGAAGACAATATATTTTAGAGGCACTATCTGTAGCTAGCTTTTAGAGAATTGGTATAATTCACGGAATTGAGTAGCAAAACCGCGAATCATGTAGTTTTTCTCTGCCTTTGCTGTCACCAGCGCCATTGTGGTGGCAATTTCACAACAACTCAGACCCATATCTGCAACTAAGCTACCCATAGAACCAGAAACGTCTACGGCGTGCATGAACACTTTACCCGTGGGTTGCACAACATCAAAAGACAGTTCAACCGCCTTTTCTAAAATGTCCACAATCCGAGGAACTGGATTCCAAGTCTTCTGGCTGCGTCCTAATCTGCCACTAGATTGATAAGTTTTGAGAGCTTTCAAAACATCAATCGGATGAATGCGACCTTTACGCAGATGTTCTTTGTTGTTGAGAACTGCTTCTATCCGCAGCAAGTTGGGGCTTTCATCAGCTCGCAACACACCCAGTTCGGTTAAAGAACCCAAGTTACGCAGCATTGCGCCTATTGGCATTTCTTGAAATAGCAACTGCCAAGCTTGCTTATCCATTTTGCCCACAGGTGCAGCCATTTCATGAGTTAGGCGTCCTTGCAAAATAGCTTCATGGGTTTGAGTAGGATTTCTTTTGAGCCACTCATACCACCAAATCTGTGCCAACGCCTCTGAGGGGATATCTGCTGGTAAATCTTCCCAGCCTCTGACTACCCACTCAAATAGCTGTCGATGATTTTCTGTAGGTGGTTTAACGTGAAACAACCGCAATGCATCTCGATTTGAGAAGCCTTGACGCTGTTGATATTTCAACAGTTGATAAGCCAAACCCTTAATATCTTCTCGTGATAGCCAAGTTTTACCAGCTTCCCGCACCACTTTGCCAAATCCCCGCAGAGATTTGGTGTAGTTCAACCATTCGTAGAAGTGGCTACCAGTGCGGATAACTTGCCCAAAGATTTCACCAAAAGTCTGTTTTGCTTCTTGTGCCTCACCCATAGACAACAGTACCAAAGCAAGTATAGGCGCACTGTTGTTTATGGCGCGTCCATCGCTGGCATAGAGAATTTCTTCTGCAACACGACCAGGGTTTTCAGCAACAGCTTGTTTAACAACTGCCACAAAATCCTCAGTTAGTTCCTGCTTGCCAGCATAGTATGTGCTTTTTGCCGTGCCAATCAACAGACAACGACGCAGCATCTTCCAAATGCCAGCATCAAACATCCAACCGCCGGAACGTCCCTGAATCATCTCTGCTTCCCGTCCGGGGATAGGCTGAGATTGTGGTGTAGTTGTTTTCTTTTTAGTGAAAAAGTTGTAATTCATCGCTTCATCTCCCGGCCCTTGTGGGCAAAAATGAAAGGTGGCAGGGCAGGACTCGAACCTGCGACATCCCGCTTGGAAGGCGATAACCCTAATTCGTCGGCCTTTTCAGGCAAGGAGTGAACAAGGATGTTTTAGGCGTTCTACCACTGAACTACCTGCCACATAACAATTTAAAATTCAAAATTATGTTTTAAGTTTTGGGTGGCGGAGCAGGATTTGAACCTGCGACCTCTCGAACCCTATTCGATAACCCTAATTCGTCGGCCTTTTCAGGCAAGTTGTGAACAAGGATGTTTAGCGCTCTACCACTGAGCTACCCGCCACATAACAATTCAAAATTTAGGAACTCATATCATATCTGCTCAAATAACCGTCATGGCGACCAAAGGGAAGCAATCCCAAAAAATTGATGATTGCGTCGTTTCACTCGCAATCACACATTATGGATAATCTGCTGGACATGATATTTAGAGCTAAATTTTGTATAGCGGAGCAAGATTTTCACTTGCACTTCCAGAAGTTAGATCAAAGGTTTTTAATTTATATTCGATAACCTTCGATGTGTCGGCCCTTATGGGCAAGGTGGGCGCTCTGTTATTTAAGCTATCCGCTACGGCTAAAAGCTAACTTCTTTAGGAATATCAGCTTGTATTATTAATGTAGTGTGTGTAGTACGAAATGTCAAGTACTTGGGAAGCTAATTCTTTTTTATTGCTATATCCATGTGTTGTTGTTAGCAATGCTTACTTGATTGGCAAAAGTTTTTTGCCAGATTTATTATACCCGATGTATAAATTACAAAAATATGTCAAGTAGAATACTTAGTAAAATTGGTTTTTGCCGACAGATTTGCCACAACTTTGCCAAACGATACAAAAAAATGACCATATTTTTGCCAAGATATAATATATTATTTCCCAAAAATTCACTTGGCAAAAATCAGCATGAGTGAAAAACTAACAGAAGGTAGCGGGAAGGCTTTTCTCGTTCTACTTTTGCCTATCTCGTTTTTGATTATTTTCCTGGTTTCAACTTGGAGAATTTTGCTGGCGATCGCAGTGTTGCTCATTGGCTTCAATATTTGGCAGTTGTATCAATGGCAACAATGGAGCCAGGGAGTTAACCCCATTTTCCATCAGCTAGTTCGAGAAAACCAGGGCAGACTGACGCCAATGGACTTGGCTATTAAGGGTAATTTTTCTGGGACTAAGGCAAAACGCTACTTAGATAGTAAAGCCTCAGAATTTGGTGCGAGTATATTGAACTCTGAAGATGGGAATCAGTCCTATTACTTCATAACTGCCAGCGTTCTGGGCAACATACTCGACAGTAGTGAACCAGTCAAAGAACTTCCTGCTCAACCAGTTACTACAACTGCGCGATCGCTCTTGGCAGCACCGCTACCAAAGCAACAGCAAGAAGAACCAGAAACTGAATCACTCCCACAGCCAACTCATGCAGAAACTAAACTATCACTGGAAAAACAGTTAGTATTTGGCTCTCTGATTCAATCAGAACTTGCCAAGCGGCTAAATGTTTATTCCAGCACAGTTTATAAACGGCGAAACGATCCAGATTTTCCTGAGTGGAGCCGTAGCCGTGACCCTGATGGCATTGCTTGGACATTCTCCGAAAAAGCTAAGGAGTTTTTTCCAGTCGAAGAAAGCTAAACAATCTAAATTTTTGTTTGTAAACCTACGGCTTCGCTGATGGAATTTAAACCGTTTTGTTCTAGCTGGGAAAGTAAACCCGCCAGAATTCGGCGTACCATCAGTGGGCCTTCGTAAATCCAGCCTGTATAAACCTGGATTAAGCTAGCACCAGCAGTAATTTTTTCCCAAGCATCTTCAGGGGAAAAAATGCCACCAACGCCAATGATTGGTATTTGCCCCTGAGTTTGCTGCCAAATAAACCGAATTACTTCAGTGGAGCGATCGCGTAATGGCTTACCGCTAATTCCGCCAGCTTCTTCTTGGGGTGATTTGCCAGTTTGTTGAATTACTTGGGTTTTCAGTCCATCACGGCGGATAGTGGTGTTAGTGGCAATAATTCCCGCCAGTTTATAAGTTTTAGCCAAAGAAATAATGTCAGCGATCGCTTCCCATTCCAAATCAGGCGCTATCTTGACAAAAATAGGTTTTTGTGAATTATTTTCCTGCTGCAATAATTCTAAGATGGCGCTGAGCATCGAGGCATCTTGGAGCGATCGTAACCCAGGCGTATTGGGAGAAGATACATTAACAACAAAATAGTCTCCCAATTCCTTAAGTAAACGAAAACTATTGAGATAATCTTCTGCGGCTGCTTCTAGGGGTGTAACCTTAGATTTACCCAAATTTATCCCTATGGGAATTGTTGGGGTTAACTGCTGCTTTTCTTGTGTCAATCGAGCCGCCATTGCCGCAGCACCATTGTTATTAAAGCCCATCCGGTTGAGAGCAGCTTGATCTAAAGGTAAGCGAAACAAACGAGGGCGGGGATTTCCAGGCTGGGCGTGAAAAGTTACAGTTCCCAGTTCTGCAAAACCGAAACCTAAGCTAGACCAGATGTTAGCAGCAACACCATCCTTGTCAAACCCAGCTGCTAACCCCAGAGGATTAGGAAAGTCTAAACCAAACAGACTTTGTTCCAAACGTTCATCTTCCAAACACAAAGACTGCTGTAGGCGGCGATTGACCCAACTAGCAAGAGGGTGAGAACCTGTTGACGATATCCAGTTAAAACTGCGAATTGTCTGCTGGTGTAACCACTCTGGGTCTGTTTTTACTAAATTGAACAATACTGGACTAATTGCAACTTGATAAATATCCATTTCTATCTACCCAGAACTTTCAGCAAACATCCGTGACAACATTTAGTCGCGATGCTTTTCTGGGCATCTTATATATTACAAGCTATGTTAACCGATAAATCAGATGGGGCAGCCGCAAAAACCTATAGCCGCCGAACAGCAAATCCTTTCCTTGGGGCGTGTCCTCCAGAGTCTCAGAGAAGAAGATAATGTTGACGTTCTGATTGAAACTACTATTTCTTATCTCCAAGAGCAGTTTGACTACAAACTCATTTGGATTGCTCTTTATGACCGCCTAAATCACGTACTCTTGGGCAAAGGGGGCATCACACCTGCTAGGGACACTAATTTACATAAACGAGTTATTCTCAATTCTGGCGATTTATTAGAGCAAGTGGTGATTGAACAGCGTCCCTTGGGCGTAGCCGATTTGCGAGTTGAAATCCGCGCCGCAGAATGGCAAAAAGTTGCAGAAAAATGCCACATCCAAGGAACCATTTTTTTGCCAATACGTTACAAAGACCGCTGTTTAGGTTTGCTGTTAATGGGTTCAGAGCGCTGGGGCTACTTAGTGCCAGGCGAAGCTAAAGCCAGGCTGATGATGGTTTTAGGCGAATTGGGGGCAATGCTTTATCAACATGAGATGGCTTTGCAGCAAAAGCAAAATAAGCGAATCGATGAACCATTGTTAGGATTGCTGGAAAATTTACGCACCCTCAATAATTTAGACCAAAGACTAGAAGCAGTAGTGCAGGAAACTCATAAATTTGTCTCACCCAACCGGACAAATATTTACTGGTTTGAGCGGGAAGGGCGGTACTTTTGGTGTCGGATGAGCAGTCAACTTGTCAAAATCAATCGTGATTCCAGCAATCTGCAAGCAGCAGCAGGAATGACGGTACAAGAGTTAAGCGACTTTTATTATGCTTTGTCAGTTAATCAAATTGTCTCAATTGGTGATGCACGTAGTTCCTTAAAGAGCCACTTTACAGCAAAATTGCTGGAACGCTTGAGAGTGCGATCGCTTTTAGCAGCTCCTATCATGTGGCAAAAAGACCTGCTAGGCTTTCTGACAATCGAAAGCAATGAACCTCGAATTTGGACGGAGACAGACAAAAATTTTGTCCAGGGTGCTGCTGGTTTAATTTCTCTAGTTGCTCCTACCGAAGGCATGGAAAATACGATCAAACAGATTCAAGAGGATGCCCAATTAACTAGCGTAGTTGCTCAAAATGTATATAGCGAGTATGACCTTCACGATACTTTACATATCTGCGCTAAAAAAGTTTTGGCTCGACTAGGTGGTAGTCGCTTTTTACTGTTGGAATATGACCATGAGCAAAAGAATTATCAAATTACTTACCAAAGCCAACCTCATAACCGCCGAGCATTGATATTTGCTCTTGCTGGTCTGAAAGAATTGGATGGGCAGCTTTTAGAGCGTTCAACTCAGGCAATAGAGATTGAGAACTTAGATGAAGATTTGCGCTTTTTTAACTGGCGTTCTCCTTTACTAGAAAATGGTGTGCGATCGCTACTGATTTGTAAATGCGCTCCAGGTTCTACACCAACAACACTTTTAGTCGTCACTCACGAAACCCATCGCTGTTGGACAACTTTAGAAAGGGAATTGCTATCAACTGTCGGTCAACAAATTGGCGTAATGTTGCATCAGTCGCAGTTACACATTCATAGCCAACAGCAGCAAAAAATTTTCCAGACATTTGAGCAATGCTTACACAGCTTGACGCAAGCTCAGCACGGCAATCAAGCAGGAGAAAAATATTTAGAACGCACAGCACTTGAACAAATAGCAGCTATTATGAACTGTCCGCTAGCAGTACTGCTATCTTGGTCGCCGGGTGAAAGTTGGGTGGAAGTTATACCAGGGGTGACTGCTAATAGCCAGTTTGGAATTGTTACAGATACATCTATTCACGTCAAAGCTGAGGCCCTAATACAGTGGGCGCTTGCTCAAGAGGGCTACCTGACTCTGAAAGTGGATGATTTACCCTTCGAAACCCGGAAATGGCTGAATGGCCCTGGCATTGGTCAAATTTTCGTGATGGCATTACATACCACGGCTGATTATCAACCAACTGGTGTAGTTTTGTTAGCAGACCATCATAAGCATCGTTGGTCAGAACAAAGCCTCAATGCTACAGCAACTCTAATTTCGCAATTAGCTTGGTGGCGTCGTCAAAAGCAAATTAACCAACTTCTAGAGTCCACAACAGAGGAATTACGACAACTCAATTGGTATAAAAATCGTCGTTTAGAGGAAATGCAAAGAACAGCGGCGCTGTCGCTTAGTCAAATACATAGTCTAGGAATTCCTACTAACGAGCTTACTCAGATGCGCTACCAGCTATTGCTGCGACAATTAGACCAGACAACCACTTCTATGAATGGTCTACTAAAACTTGAGCAGTGGCAGCTACATATTAGCTGGGAAACTATGCCCATAGCGAGTTTGCTGAAGCGATCGCTCGAACGAGTAGAAAATTTACTCAAACAGCAAAAGCTCTGGATTGGTGTACATGGATTGGGACAACCAATTGATGATGAAGAGTCGCCAAAAAACTCTGCATTAATCAGAGGGGTTCCTAGCTCAAGCACTCAATCTGCAATGGCGATCGCTGGTGACATTGTAAAAATTGAATTAGTTCTCCATGAACTATTGGTTGCAGCCTGTCTCCGTTCTTACAGGAGCAGAATTGACATCTGGTGTCGCCGCTTAGATGAGCGATTGCTAGAACTGTCAATTACAGACAACGGTGCGATCGAACCGCAGCTAATGGCAACTTTACATCACAATACACCCAAGGATGTGCTTGCTTCCTCCAGCTTTAGCCAACCACCTGGTTTACATCTAGTGATCTGCCAAAATCTCATGCAGCAACTAGGAGGAGAATTACATTTCTATGAATTACCAGATAATCGAGTAGTTAGCCGTTTACTATTGCCGTTAGCTAGTAGCAATCCTTAGCCAGTTTCATATTTTCGCGCTCAATATTATTGCTATATTTATGTGTTTTTTTAACTACACATACAATATTATGTCTAATATTATCCCAGTATCCTTATTAAGGATGTATGGTTTAAGTCAAGACAACAGATTATAGCCATATCTCTTAAATAGGTAGGTTAGGAATAAGTCTATAGAGGGATTGATTCACATTTGTTCATTAAAAGTATCCTCCCTTCGTAACAATCTGGTTATAATTGTTTTCCATCTCTCTCAGAAATCAAACTCAAATCTGCACAGTTTTTTATGGGACGCGCTCGTTCTAAATCTGACTTGCCTACAAAAATCTGTCCGGTATGTCAACGTCCTTTCACATGGCGCAAGAAATGGCAAGATTGCTGGGACGAGGTGAAATACTGCTCAGAACGTTGCCGCCGTCGCCGTTCTGAGGCTAACAATGAAACCAACAGCAACTGAGACGCAAATAGCGCAAGGGTTACATGAAGCTACAGGTGCAACCTAAATTAATTATTCACGGGGGGGCTGGTAGTTCTCTCCACGGCAAAGGGGGAGTGGAAGTAGTGCGCCGATCGCTCCATACAATAGTAGAGGAAGTTTATTCTCTTCTATTGTGTGGAGCAACTGCCTCCGAGGCAGCGGTACAGGGGTGCCTAATGTTGGAAGATGACCCTCGCTTTAATTCTGGCACTGGTTCAGTACTACAATCTGATGGGCAAATCCGCATGAGTGCTTCCTTAATGGATGGTGCTTTGGGGCGCTTTAGTGGAGTGATTAATGTCTCACGAGTAAAAAACCCCATTGAGTTGGCGCAATTTTTACAAAATTCACCAGACCGAGTGCTGTCAGACTTAGGGTCAGCTGAGTTGGCGCGGGAATTACAAATTCCCATCTATAACGCTTTAACTGAGTTGCGGTTGCAAGAGTGGATACAGGAACGTCAAGATAACTTTAAAAGCACGATGGCTAACGTCGTAGCTGAACCCGAACTGGTCGAAACCAGCAATGCTCGACGTGGCACTATAGGTGTAGTAGTTTTAGATACTTATGGAAATTTAGCTGCTGGTACATCTACCGGAGGAAAAGGCTTTGAACGCATTGGGCGAGTCAGTGATTCTGCGATGCCAGCAGGTAATTATGCTACTAGTAATGCTGCTGTTAGCTGTACTGGAATTGGAGAAGACATCATCGATGAATGTTTAGCAGCCAGAATTGTGGTGCGTGTCACTGATGGTATGCCCTTAAAAGATGCTATGCAGCGCTCATTTGCAGAAGCGCATCAGAACAAACGGGATTTGGGAGCGATCGCTCTAGATACTAATGGGGCGATCGCTTGGGGTAAAACCAGTGAAATATTACTCGCCGCCTACCACAACGGCGAAAAAATTGGTGATACGTTGGAATGGTCTGGTAACGAACTGATAGGCTATTCCTGAATCAGTTTCAGTGCCTCAGCTAAAGTTTCTGGCTGATTGACCATCGCTGCTAATTCTTCAGTTTCATAGCGTCCCTCAAAAGCTTCTAGCGCCGCTCTTTTGAGGGCAATTTCATATCCTTGTTGCAGAATATTCTTTAATTCTGCCTCATTCAGGTAAAAACCACCGGATTTGCGACGCTTGTTAGTTTTATTAATTTCACGCACCGCATTTTCTATAGAAATTTCCCAAGAACGAGTAGAACGTCTTTCGGCCTTCTGTTTAATCAAATGGATGAGCAGAATCACACCATAACTATCAATTTTATTGATTTTGTCACTGAGGCTCATTTCTTCCAACTCATCCACCAATAGCAGCGCCTCATGGACTTTACCTTGTTCTAGAAGTTGCCTAATTTCTAGTAGTTCTTCCATGTTGAATCGGAAATTTTAGTTTGACGAAAAAGTAGGCGTTTAATGATTTGATTATGGCTTTATTGGCTCTTCTTGCGCCAACCTCGCTTGACTACTTGACGGCTACGGGCAATCACTAAAGAATCATCAGGAACATCTTCTGTGACAGTGGAACCAGCTGCCACGTAGACATTATCCCCCAAGGTTAGTGGGGCAACTAAAACACTATTAGAACCAGTTTTAGTACCATCACCTATCTTAGTGCGGTGTTTCTTCTCACCATCATAGTTAGCAGTAATCGTACCCGCACCGATATTGACATGATTGCCGACAATGCTATCGCCTATATATGATAAATGTGCCGCATTAGTGCGATCGCCTAACTGCGTATTTTTCAACTCTACAAAATTACCCACACGGCAACCAGTACCTACTTGTGCATGACCACGTAAATGGGCATAAGGGCCAATCTTACTTCGAGCTTGCACAATGCTATCTGTCACCACAGAATACTGTACTGTGACATTTTCCCCTACCTGACTATTTTCGATTAAACTTCCAGGCCCGATGCGACTTCCTGCTTGAATTACGGTTTTTCCCCGCAGGTGAGTTTGAGGTTCAATAATCACATCCGGCTGTAATTCCACTGTTTCATCAATGGTGATGCTTGTAGGGTCGATGAGAGTGACACCCGCAAGCAACCATTTTTCTTTGACTCGCCTTTGCAAAATATCGTATGCCGTTGCCAGTTGCAGGCGATCGTTAATGCCGAGAATTTCTTGATAATCTTCCACATCGACTGCCATGACTTTTCCTACTTGAGTCACAGCATCAGTGAGGTAGTATTCTTTTTGGGCATTGTTTGTCTGTAGGTAAGGTAGCACCTCTGCTAAATTCTGCCAGCGGAAGCAGTAAATTCCGGCATTAACACGGGAATTTTGTCTTTGCACAGCTGTACAATCCTTGTGTTCAATCATTTGCTGCACAATATCTTCATCATTACAAAAAACGCGTCCGTAGCCTGTAGGATTGCTGAGATAGGCAGTGAGAATGGTGGCAGCGTTCTGATTTTCTTGATGAGTTTGTAAAAGCTGCTTGAGGGTTTCAGTACGTAATAACGGCACATCACCATTTAGCACCAGCAAATCCCCCGTGTAACCTTCTAAGTGGGGAAGTAATTGCTGGATGGCATGACCTGTTCCCAGTTGCACAGTCTGTTCGACAAATTCCAAAGTGGGGATTGAATGCATCGCGGCTTTGACTTCTTCGGCCTGATACCCCACAATTACTATCCGTCGTGAGGGCGAAAGTGGTTCTACACTTTCGACAACTCTCTCTACTAGCGATCGCCCACCCAAAGAATGTAATACTTTGGGTAAGTTTGATTTCATCCGTGTGCCGCGTCCCGCCGCTAGAATTGCTACAACTACCATAATTAGCTATCAGCTATCAGTTAACTTGCGATGAATGCTGTTGGTACTTTGAGATTTAGGCTCAAATCATACCAGCTAATCATATTAGACAGGAATATGGAAGTAGTCAGAATTCAGAACACAGGAGAACTACTCTTCTTGCTTGCGGGAACGGATAAACTCCGCAAACTGCTCTATTAGCTGGGGATTGCGCCAACCAGAATTAGTTTCTTCTAGCATCACACAAAGTGCTTCTTCTGAAGTAAAAGCTTTTTTATAGGGTCGTTCGCTAGTTAGGGCATCATAAATATCAATTAACTGAAATACTTGCGCGAGGTAAGGAATGTCATCTCCCTTGAGCCTATCGGGGTAACCTGAGCCATCCCAGCGTTCATGATGATGGCGGATAATAGGAATCACACCCTGCATACTACGTAATGGCTTGCAAATTTTTTCCCCAATCAAAACGTGCTGCTTCATAATTTCCCAATCTTCGGGAGTGAGTTTGCCTTTTTTGAGCAGTACTGCGTCGGGAATACCCACTTTGCCGATGTCATGGAGATAACCACCCCACATCAAATCTCGAATTTGGTTGCGTGAGAGGTTGAGGTATCCACCAAAAGCTTCTCCCAATTTTATTAACCGATCGCAGTGGTCACCTGTATTAGGATCGCGACTTTCAATCGCCATACCGATAGAAAACAGTACTTGTTCTGCGTGATCTAAGTCTTCATTTAAGCGCTTCTGCCGCACCAAGGATTTAACACGTGCCGCCAATTCTACACGGTCAAAGGGTTTGGTGAGAAAATCATCCGCCCCAACTTCAATTCCGCGGATGCGCGATCGCCGATCATTTAATGCTGTAATAAAAATTACTGGTATTAGCCTCGTGTCTTCATCCTGCTTCAGCAACTGACACACTTCAAACCCATCCATTCCTGGCATCATCACATCCAGCAAAATCAGATCGGGTTGTCTTTGTGTGACTATTTCTACAACAATGGAACCACTGTCCGCCTCAATTACCTCGTACCCTTCCATCCCCAACAGAGCAACAGCAGTCATCCGGCTAGCGGGATGGTCGTCAACCACTAAAACCTTCGGTGGATCTGAATCAAAGCCATTCACTTTAGAACCTTTAGCTTGTAGCGTTCTAGAGACCAAAGAATCATTACCACAATCAACATGAGGTTTCATCCAAGAAGACGCTGCTTGGATCTCTTCAAGCATAAGATTTCCTCTAGATAAGCCCAACGAAGTAACCCATTTTGCAATCCTACGGCATGATTTAACGCAATACTCTTTACTTTGCTTAGGGTGTTTGACCTACTAACAATTTTTTTGGTAGACCTTGTATCGATGAATTTGCGTTGAATCACAGAGAAACTCCAATTTTGTTAAAAAGTTTACAATCTCAGATTTCAACAACAAATCATTTGTTTGTACTGGAGTCATCATTTCCATAAAAGTTATGTATTTTATTAAGCTACTTAACTGATTTGGTTACAGTATGTGTTATTCATGTTACATGAAGTAGGACAATATTACTAGTAAGTTTTTTAACTTTAATTACAGTATGAGAAATTCGCGCAAATCTTAAATCAGGTTCCTTACGGTTATTGATTAGGATGACAACACCAGAAACCGTTGTGATAGCAAGCTTTACATTTCCTACAAGGATTTGGATTTGAACATATTATGCTGTTCATACATAGATACACACTTATGCTTAGCCTCTCATATAATTAATAAATGCTAACAATAATTATGTAAAATCGGCTACTTGCTACTACCCTAAGTTATTTTCCGATGACCACCTTTTTCGCCAACGAGAGCTACTCTCTAGGGAAGAAGCTTGCTGCTCTTGTTGTCGCCGCATCACTATGGTTTCGGCAGAATCGCTCAATTGAGGATCACGGTAGGGAATTGCAGCACGAGTTAGCAAATGCTCTTTTTCAGCCTGAGAGAGGGGAGAATAGAGGGATGGAGGGGAGAATTGCAAAAATGCTCCCTCTTTCCGACTCTCCGACTCTCCGACTCCTCTAGCGTGTGCGGCGACAGTGCCAGGCGTTCGCCTTCCAACTGGTGGGGTAGAAGCTATAACTAAGCCAGCTGCCAAAAGTGCTGTACGTACAGCAGCAGCACAAGAATAGGTTGCTAGTAAACCGTCTTTGTGTAAGCACGATGCCAATTGTTTTATAAATTCAATAGTCCATAATTGAGGACATTGAGGTGGTGAAAACGGATCAAGAAAAATAGCATCTGCTTGGAAACTCGACTGATGTACCAATGCAATTGAGGTTCTAGCATCACCAATTAGTAGCTTTGCGTTTAAGCAAGGGGTTTGTACTTGCTGCTCAAAAGCTAACTGGGTCAAAATTTCGGTATAATTGCAGTTCCAGTCGTCAAATAAGTGATGAGCGATCGCAGCTTGTGGTACAGATGGATTTAGTTCTAAACCGATTATCTCTACATAACAACTAGGATTAACTGCCCAAATCGTTTGTAAAGCAGCTGCTGTGTTATATCCTAGACCATAACAAACATCTAACAGATGCAAGACGGGTTTTTGAGCAACTGTAGCTAGTTGAGTAGGACTTACAAACTTGAGAAAACTCTCTTGCTTAGCTCCATAATGGCTATGAAAAGATTCGCCGAACTCTTTCGAGGTGAAGGTAAAAGAACCATCTGCTGTTAACTTAGGTGTAAAATTATTTTCTAAGCCTGACATTGGGCAAATAAAGCTGATAAGTAAGTAGATATAAATAAATTCAAGTTTGTAGTTTGCGCTTTATCGAAGACAGCACAAACTACACACCACAAAGTATCTTAAGTTTAATTATGTCTACTTACTTAATTACCTATATGAATAATAGCTAATGACTAATACCCAATTTGTCGTTTCCCCAGCTTGGCTGTTAGAACATCTTGAAGATCCGCAAGTAGTCATTATAGATTGTCGCTTCTCTCTAGCCGATCCACTGTTAGGAAAACAACAGTACCAAGAGAGTCACATTCAGGGGGCTTATTATTTAGATTTAAATCAGGATATTTCCAGTCCCGTAGGAAAGCATGGTGGGAGACATCCTTTACCTAACCCTGATGATATAGCTAACAAATTATCTGCGATTGGAGTAAATTCTCAAAAAACTCTGGTAGTAGCTTATGATGATTCTCGTTTCGCCTTTGCTGCTCGTTTGTGGTGGCTGTTGCGCTATCTGGGACATGAACAAGTAGCGGTACTAGATGGAGGTTTTGCCGGATGGCAAAAATCTGAGTATCCCGTTACAGATGTGATTCCTCAACCCCGAAGCGGTAAATTTATACCTCAAGTGCAAACAGACAGGATAGTAGATATTACAGTTGTAAAAAATTACAAAGATAGCCCAGATGTCGTTTTGGTAGATTCAAGAGAAAGCGATCGCTACCGAGGTGAACGAGAGCCAATTGATAAAATTGCTGGTCATATTCCCAGTGCAGTTAACTATCCTTGGCAAGAAATTACAGACTCTTCTGGTTATCTACTTCCCCAATCAGCACAACGCCACCGATGGGAAAAACTAAAAAACTCTAAGGAAATATTAGTTTATTGCGGTTCTGGTGTTACTGCTTGTGTAAATTTACTTTCTTTGGAACTAGCTGGTATTAACAAGGGTAAACTTTATCCTGGTAGCTGGAGTGATTGGATTTCTTATTTATAGTTAGGAGTAGAGACGCTAATTATACTCTTACGAGAAGCCGCTCTTCGAGCGTCTACGCGTCTGTACAGGAGTTAGGAGTTAAGAATTAAAACTTCTAACTCCTAATTTTTATTAAAATCGACCTAGCTCTAAATTGTAATTAACACTAAAAAACCAGCCATCAAAATCAATGTTTTGGGCTGTAGAACTACCTAAATTAACTCCAGCTTGCACATTCATGCTGCTAGAGTTAGATATTCGGTAATTTAAGTTTCCAAACAGGCGATGAAGTTGGTCTTCTCGGTCGCGTTCAGCAAAATCTGAAAAGTTGAACTGATAGTTTAGACCAACTTGGAGAGGTTTTTCCAAGTAGTAGTTTAAAGCAACCCAAAAGAAATTGATTACTCGATTACGACTTTGAGGATCAGCAAAATTAACGCTCAATTCATAAAAGCTATCTAGCGTCAATCTTGGAGCTAAAGGGTCTCGTCGTCCCAAAGATAGTTGCAGAGAATTCTCGCCTAAGAAGCGATCGCCAGATTTAAAGCTATTGGAGCGATCGCTATTATTAGCGTAGAATAATTGCTGATTGCTCCAACTAATCTCGCCATACATTCTAGATGATAATTGTTGGTAAATACTCAGGTTAAATCTCACCTGATTATAATTATATTTTGATTGATCTATATAACGAATTAAGTTGCCATCAATTGACCCGTTTAAAAAAGTTGTAGTTCCCAATGGAAAATAGGCAGAAGCTAACGTCAGCCCAGAAACAAATAAACCATCTTCTATGGGATTATCACTTGAGGAAAAAATGTTACTTGTTTGGAGGTAGCCAACACGGGCTTTGAGATAACCTATAGGTTTAAATTGAGCCACAGGTAGTTCTGTCTGTGGGGGTGGTAGTTGTTCTAGAGGTCGTGGTCGCAGACGCAACCCTAATTCGCGATCGCTATCAGGCTCAAGAGATGGCTGTTTTTGCTCTTGCAACTGCTGCCAAAGCTTATCTAGTGTTTCAGAGTCATTTATTTGAGGCGTATTTAACAGTTCCTCAACAGGTACGCCTGGAGAAGAGTTAGGAAAATCGCTTGGCTGCACTTCTAGCGGTGGCTGATCATTCTGGTTTTGAGTATCTTCAATATCTTCAGCTGATTCTGCTGAATTAGTTTCGGGAGTTGTTGATGTTTGCTGTGTTAGAGTTAACGGCATCTGGGAATGTAAACTTGGCGACTCCCCGGGCTGCTTGTAAAAAGACTTAATTTCTTCTGATGTCAACTTTTGATACAGCTGATGAGTTGTGTGTATACTTCCTAAAAATGTTCTTTTTGATGCTAGCTCATCCTTACAAACTTTTATGTCTGAAGTTGCAGCAGAAACTGCAACTACCCGGATGCAACACCAGTTTCCACCACTGAAGGCTAACAAAATCCAAAATAATAAACTTATTAAGCCTTTCTGTTGCATCTTTGATGGCGTTGATTGCATTTGGCAAACGTAGACCTAAAAACTACCTTAACCCTATAAGTTCCGATTCGTAAAACAAAATTTCAGCTTCGCTCTGGTGAAATTCAGTCAGCAAGACAGCTTATAAAAATCCTCAAAAATCTATTGTCACACACAGTTCTTTACTTTTTAAGCTTAAATAGTGACAAGCTACTTTAAAATCTCTCACTGGCTTGGTTTCATCCAATATCATTTTCAACAGAGAAAATTAAATAAACTAAATGTATAGATTTATAGACTATTTCATTTATTAAACTGGCACTATGTACAGATAAATTTACTAAAAAAAATCATTTTTAATCAGCATAAATCAGTTTAATTGATTGACTAAACAATTATGTTTCATAAATATTTTCCACTATTAGTAATTGGTTTATGGGGGATAATGGTGCTGCCTTGCCCAAATCGGGCAAGTGCCATAGTTCCGCTAACTCGCGCCCAGATTCAAAATCTCCGCAACTTGGTACAATTTATTCCTAAAAATAGCGCTAAAAAGCGACCAGCACGTAAATTAGATGCCATGATTCCTGGAGATGGGTTGTCTACTGGTCGAGCTTCCCTAGCAGATTTGCGTTTCAATGATGGCTCTTTGGCGCGGGTTGGAGAACAAGCGGTATTTCAATTTTTACCGAAGACTCGCAACTTTAGACTATCAAGTGGAACTGTGCTGCTTCTCATCCCACCTGGAAGGGGACAAACACACATACAAACTCCTAGTGCAGCAGCAGCAATTCGTGGTTCAGCATTGTTTGTGCGCTACAACCAACAAACAGACACAACGATTGTGGGTGCGCTGACAAATAGCGGCATTGAAGTTTTTAACAAAGAAGCTTCTCAATCTCGAAGACTGGAAGCAGGGCAGCTAATAGTTATAGTTAAAGGTGAATTTCAGAGCTTATATGATTTTGACCTAAGAAATTTTTATGAAACTAGTGATCTGGTTCGTGAACTTGATTTGAATAGGCAAAATCCAATACCTACACCTGATCCTGCAATTACTAGTGTTCAAGCTGAAACTGCTGCGGCTTTGAAAGCACAACCGCCGATAACAGGCGAGGGAGTAATTGAAAACCCCTCTTTTGTGCAGCTAACTACTAGTCCTTCAAATTCGCCCAGTAATAATGTGATCACAGGTAATTCCTCAACAAGCTCTTCAGAGAAAACAGGACACAACTCGACAAATACTCAGCAGCAAAGTGCAACGAATGGTAACAACAGTAACGTAAATAGCCAAAACAATAATACTGGCGTTGATTCTAGTAAAACTCCTGCAAAGACTCAACAGTCCTCAGAGCAGTCAAACCCTGATAAGTCTGGAACAACGACAACTCCAGACCCCGCACCAACTGAGCCAGTAACAAAAACTCCAGACCCCGCACCAACTGAGCCAGTAACAAAAACTCCAGACCCCGCACCAACTGAGCCAGTAACAAAAACTCCAGACCCTGCACCAACTGAGCCAGTAACAAAAACTCCAAACCCCGCACCGACTGAGCCAGTAACACAAACTCCAAACCCCGCACCAACTGAGCCAGTAACACAAACTCCAAACCCCGCACCGACTGAGCCAGTAACACAAACTCCAAACCCCGCACCAACTGAGCCAGTAACACAAACTCCAAACCCCGCACCAACTGAGCCAGTAACACAAACTCCAAACCCCGCACCAACTGAGCCAGTAACACAAACTCCAGACCCCGCACCGACTGAGCCAGTAACACAAACTCCAGACCCCGCACCGACTGAGCCAGTAACACAAACTCCAAACCCCGCACCAACTGAGCCAGTACCCAGTAAATAAAATTGCTGAGGTTAGCCTACACTCAGCGCCTCGTAAGTTAATTGCTCTTTGCTAAATATAGGCGAGTCAAGCGGAGCTGACTTTCTGTGCTAGAACTTAGTTTCTCTAAAGCAGTAGCATAGATTTATACGCGATACCAGATACAAAATTATGACAACAGTTAGCTACCACCTCTACTGTCGTCATGGCAAAAAGTGATATTCCCTACGACCAGACAACATCTGCTAACGCTAGATTAAATCAAGGACAGGATTTACGCAGGGTTCGTTGGAAATCCTCAGCATTATAATCAGGTTCTTTGTGTGAGTTTTCAGGAGCTAATTTGTTGCTAACGAGATATATAAATTTATGACTTTTGATTACGATCTGTTTGTAATTGGTGCGGGTTCTGGAGGTTTGGCAGCTTCCAAACGGGTGGCTAGCTATGGGGCGAAAGTAGCGATCGCAGAAAATGATTTAGTTGGCGGTACTTGCGTGATTCGTGGTTGTGTGCCTAAAAAACTTATGGTCTATGCGTCTCACTTTCCCGCACTATTTGATGATGCCGCAGGCTACGGCTGGAAAGTAGGTAATGCAGAATTGGACTGGGAACATTTCATTACATCTATAGATAAAGAAGTTCGGCGGCTATCGCAGCTACATATCAGCTTCTTAGAAAAAGCAGGAGTCGAACTAATTCCTGGTCGCGCCACGTTGATAGATTCTCACACCATAGAAATTGATGGACGCAAAGTTACAGCAGACAAAATTTTAATTGCTGTTGGCGGGCGTCCTGTTAAACCAGATTTAGCAGGAATGGAGTATGGCATTACCTCCAACGAAATTTTTCATCTGAAAACGCAACCAAAACACATCGCCATTATTGGCTCTGGTTATATCGGTACAGAATTTGCTTGTATTATGCGTGGTTTGGGTTCTCAGGTAACGCAAATTACCAGAGGTGAAAAGATTTTAAAGGGGTTTGATGAGGACATCCGCACAGAAATCGAAGAGGGGATGACGAACCACGGAATTCGGCTAATCAAGAATAATGTCGTAAAAGCAGTTGAAAAAGTCTCGGAAGGGTTAAAACTTACTTTATCTGGAGAAGATCAAGAACCTGTAATTGCCGACGTATTTTTAGTAGCAACTGGTAGAACCCCCAATGTAGATGGGCTAGGTTTAGAAAATGCTGGTGTTGATCTCGTTGCTAGTTCTGTAGAAGGGCCAGGATACAGCACCACAAATGCGATCGCAGTTAATGAATATAGCCAAACAAGTCAACCGAATATCTATGCTGTGGGCGATGTTACCGACCGCCTTAATTTAACTCCTGTCGCAATTGGTGAAGGTCGCGCCTTTGCTGATAGTGAATTTGGTAACAACCGCCGAGAATTTAGTCATCAAACTGTAGCAACAGCAGTATTTTCCAACCCTGAAGCCGCTACTGTCGGCTGGACAGAAGCCGAAGCACGCGAAAAATTCGGTGATGCGGTAACAATTTACCGCACTCGTTTCCGCCCGATGTATCATAGCTTGACTGGTAAGCAAGAGCGGACAATGATGAAGTTGGTAGTTGATAGCAATACCGACAAAGTGCTTGGCGCTCACATGGTGGGAGAAAGCGCAGCTGAAATTATTCAAGGTGTAGCGATCGCTGTCAAAATGGGAGCTACTAAAAAAGACTTTGACGCTACCGTCGGTATTCATCCCTCAGCCGCAGAAGAATTCGTCACAATGCGCTAATAAAAGTTAGTAGTGAGGAGTTGTGAGTGATGAGTTGTAAGTAAGTCGCAACAAATTATAAATAAAGAATTATTAACATCAATAATTCTTAAACTGCTAACTCTTGTATGGACGCTCGAAGAGCGGCTTCTCATAAGAGTATAATCGCGTCTCTCGCAACTCCTGTACAGACACGTAGACGCTCAAAAAGCGGCTTCTCGTAAGAGTATAATCGCGTCTCTCCTAACTTCTAACTATTAATATTTACAACCTTGCAGTACATATATCTTCATGGTTTTGCCTCAAGTCCTAAATCCGCTAAAGCACGGGATATAGGCGATCGCTTTGCCAAAATTCAGACTAAGCTAAAAATCCCCGATTTGAATGCTGGGGACTTTTCCCAGCTGACAATCACTCGGCAAATAGCTCAAGTTGCCGCAGAATTTAGTAATGATTCGCCAGTAACGCTGATTGGTTCAAGTTTGGGCGGTTTAGTTTCTGCCTATTTGGGACAGCAATATTTACAGGTGAAACGTTTAGTTCTACTTGCTCCAGCTTTTGGGTTTTTATCTCATTGGCTACCCAAATTAGGAGATGAAGAGGTGGAGCGTTGGCAACAAGAAAAGTATCTCATGGTCTACCACTATGGAGAGGCGCGATCGCTTCCTCTGAGTTACGATTTCGTTACAGATGCCGTCCAATACCAAGAGAGCCTCTTACAGCGTCCAATTCCCACCTTAATTTTGCATGGAAAAAAAGATGAAGTTATCTCCATTGAAGCTAGTCGCGACTTCGGGCGAATACGTCCTTGGGTAGAGTTAGTAGAACTCGACAGCGACCACGGCTTGGGTGATGTTATGGAAGAAATTTGGCAGGCAATTCGCCTCTTTTGCCAGTTACCTTAAAGCTGTAAAATATAAAACTCCTACATAAGTATTTTCTTAATTATTTGTCCACTGCTTTGCAGTGTCCAGAGTCAACAGTACACAGTCCAAAGTAATTGATTTTGACTCTTGACTCTTGACTTTTGACTTTTGATTTTTGACTCTAGACTAAAAATTATGCTTCCATTTATCAGGTCAGATTTAGCCCAATTTACCGCTTACAAACCCCATCCCAGTAGCGATACAGGCGGATCTGTCCCCGCGCAGTTCGATCGGCTAGATACAAACGAGAGTCCTTATGATTTGCCAGCAGAGTTAAAAGAAAAGCTGGCTTGGACGTATCAACAAGTAATTGAAACAAATCGTTATCCTGATGGCGGACATGAGACACTCAAGGATGCGATCGCTGAGTATGTTAATGAGTCAGCTAACCTCTCGCCATCCCTGTTTACTGCTGGCAATATTTCTGTAGGGAATGGTTCAGATGAACTGATTCGCTCTTTATTAATCGCTACCTGTTTAGGAGGAGAAGGTTCTATTCTAATTGCCAATCCTACTTTCTCTATGTACGGAATTTTGGCACAAACTTTAGGCATTCCTGTGGTGGCGGTGGCAAGAAATGAAACAAATTTTGAAATTGATTTAAAAGCTGCACAATCTGCTATCGAACAAACTCAAAACCCCTCGATTCGGGTCGTTTTTGTAGTGCATCCCAATTCCCCGACAGCCAATCCTTTAACTGCGGCTGAGTTGGTTTGGTTGAGAAGTTTGCCAGAAGAGATTTTAGTAGTAATTGATGAAGCTTACTTTGAATTTAGTCAGACTACTGTAGTGGGTGAATTAGCACAACGCCCCAACTGGCTTATATTAAGGACTTTTTCTAAAGCTTTCCGATTGGCAGCTCTTCGTGTCGGCTATTGTGTCGCGCATCCGGAAGCGATCGCTATCTTAGAAAAAGTCCGCTTACCTTACAATCTTCCTAGCTTCTCTATAACAGCAGGATTAGTTGCTTTACAATATCGCACACTTTTACTTAAGTCCGTTGCCCAAACCCTAAGTGAGCGAGCCAAATTAATTGAGGCTTTCTCTCAAGATCCTAGATTACAAATTGCAGAAAGTGCTGCTAACTTTATTTACCTGCGCCTAAAACCAAACTACTTTCATCCACAAGACTCTGTTTTAAAAAGTCTCCACCAGGAACTCAGAAATTCTGGGACTCTTGTAAGGCAAATTAGCGGAGGATTACGAATTACTGTAGGAACAACCCAGGAAAATATTCGTACTCTAAATCGACTACAAGCTGCTCTGGCGAATGTTGAATTTTAGCAATTCACTTTAGTAGTTAAACCTGCTATCCATATCACTGCCCAAACGCCTTACTGTTCCCACCGTTTGCGGCAATACACCCACTAAAAGAGCAAAAGCAACATCTGGCAGATGAGCCACTATCTCTGGTGGAAAATATTGTTCAAACTGATCAAGAATCTTCTGGACTCGCTGCTGGGGTACTGGATTTTCGGTAATTTGTTTGATTAATCTAATCCACTGCCGCCTAATCAAATAAGCTTTCTGGCGCTCTTCATTAGATTCGGGAGTTAATAAAGACAAATTACCTATGGGCAATGCCCTTTGACAATCACAATCATACTCCCCACCTACTGCGGCTCCAGGCCCAGCAAACTCCGCATGATAGCGTTTAAATAGTATTAATCCGTTTCGCCTACGACTATTAACGATGAAAACTTCTCCGCTGTGTAAACGTGTAAGGATATCCGAGCCTTGAGATTGCTCAGTTCCATCTGGCATGACAATACAGTCAAGGAAACTAGTTTCAGGATAATAAGTTGATACCATAGTGGATTGATAGCGTCGACGCTTTTCGCTATCCATGTTTTCTCAAACTTTTAACGAACTTGGTAGTATTATGCACTTCAAAACAGAACTAGCTTTTACATCAAATTAGGTTTTCGAATTTTCGTAATTATGCAAGAATTTATTGGTCAATTAAACTAAGATAGAAATAAATAGCCATTGTTCAGTAATTGAGTAATCATATTTTATGAGATTTAACTAAATTTGTCTCTAACCCAAGGAGTGTTTTTTTAAAGTTTTTATAAAGATGAATATCTAATTACAAAGTTACTATGAGGAGTTAACGGTTTGTTAAGTGTGTTTTTATGGATGTATCTATTATAAACAATTTATGTATATATTGAAATGAAATATTTATTAGATAGAAATTTAAAAACTCAAACCCAATATATTTTTTAAATAAGCAATAATCCCTAAATTTTTCCATATCATTATTCTTGATACAGTTTTTAACTGTAAACAAAATGCTTTCTAAGAGTTTAGATAAGTTAGAAAAGCTGAACTATAAGCTTTTTCAAAATCCCCATATCTAATATAATATAGCTGTTTGAGGACTAGCAAAATTCTTATTTACATAACATAAATTTCGGCATACCTCAAAGTTAGTGAAGTTGAGGCTAGCTAATATTAGGAACGTATGACAATGAAATACTTTGTCGAATAAAAACAACTTTCAAAATTAAATATTCTAGCTAATTTTTATAGTCAGCTAAAAGGTAAGTCAAAGGGGCAACTCATTAATCACAGCTTTTGAATTTACCTTACAATAGCTTCTTTAAGTAGGTTGTCAGGAATAAACATAACAAAAAATAACTATCATCATAGTAATCTTTAAAGTATGGCATAGGTAAAACATTTAATGTTAATTGTGTCTGCTTATTCGTTCTTGAGCTTAGAACGCATAAATATATAGACAAAATAAAGTACGTTTATTTGATATAGATTAAATATTAAATTAAGTTAATTTTAATTGGATTGCGGATATTTAGTATAGCTCTTTTCTGTCCGCTATTACATGGTTATATTTACTATTACCAAAGGAAAATTCAGTTAGTAGAGTCAGCGCTCAGTTGCTTGTGTAATAATATTTGACGTGCGCTTCTTAGAAGATATGTATTCCAATTTGATTCGACTTTCTGTACCTGATATTCCAGCTTGAAATAAAGCTGCCTAGCTTGATGGTTGTTTTCCAAAACATGGAGATATAAGTCTTGGAAGCCCCACTCCCGGCAGACTTTTTCACAGTTAATCAATAACCCAGAAGCCACCCCATGCCTACGGTATTTCGGGTGAACAGCTAAATTAGATAAGTAAGGAAAACTCCTACCACCTTGGGTACATGAATCACTCAAACGTACGCCCAGTTCCACAGTTCCTATTAAGTTATTAGCCTGTCCATTAATAGCTTCAACAGCAACTAAACAAACTTGATGGGGGGGAGGTGATGCTAAGCGATGCCTTAAGTCTTCATAAATACCCAAACGTAACAACGGAAAAGCCCATCCCCATAGACCTTTGGGAGAGTGAAAGCTTTCAGTAATGATTTGGGCAACAGTAGCTAAATCAGTAGGTGTAGCCGCACGAATTTGAAATTGGCAGGAAGCTGACTCGGTGCTAGCTTCAATTGGCTGTTGTTGGTATGGATCAAAAAACCAGGATGTCAAGGCTAGTTTATTACTGAATTTTATTCAACAAACATCTTCTCAAATATCCTAAAACAACATCCCATTTGGATAACAACTTAAGAGTCATCCAAGGGATAAAACTGAGTAAAAAGGAGTCTTGAGTTTTCAGGATGAGGATTAATCTAGGAAAATTCAATTTTCGTTAGTGGTAAAATCCTAAACTGCTTGACGCCTGTTACTACAATGAGACACTTTGGTATCCCCAAAAAAGAGCCAGCTTATTGGTTTGGTTAGCAAAGTTACGTCGACTGTTACTGGGTTTGGGTAGAGAAACCCTCAAGTTATGGCTAGCGTTACTCCTTCAGTTGGCCATAAAGCCTTTTGGGCATAAATGAACTCCTCCAAATACGCGGTAAGCAATGCCTAGCGCCTTTGTCTAAGGAAGGGTAGAGTGTTTGGAGGAAACCTCGCAACAGACTTCTTTTGGCAACACACCGCCTCTTTTATACTCCTAAAATTATTATCTATGGAGCTTAATTTAGTCTCTAGCACATAGTGAGCAATATCTAATTCATTGTATAAACCTAAGCGTCTTACGGTTCGAGTAGTGCTTTAACTTTTTTATTTAACTACCGCAACACCAACACCAGTTAGCTACTAAGCAATAAAAAGAGGCTATATGGACGCTGGATGAAGAATCGGCAAGGTTTTTAATCCTATTTTTCGACTTCCCTGCCACTAATACTTGTCTTAGGGATAGTTTTGATTGCTAAATTGGTAAGAGATATTTGTCTAATAGTATACGTTACTTTTAGATTTTGTTGTTCTGATATTGCTGACTCTACCATGACTACCATAAATAAAATTTACCTGCAAGTGTTAGCGCAACTCTTACTAAGGGAAAACTTAATAAGCAGCTTCATCTGGATTATCGAGCCAGCTTTGACTGCTGTATATAGTCTCAGACATTTCCTAAAGGAGGTGAGGGAAAATTTGGCAAGCAAGCATCAACTCTGTAACACTAAAACTGACGATAAAAAAAGTTACGCTGCACTAAAGCGAATAGCAATCGGCACAAGCCATTGAGACAAATTACTGTGAGTAAACGCTACCACACTCAGCAGTCATGTAGCCAAACAGCTTTATTGGTCGAAATGCTCTGCTCTTACCTGACTCAGAAACATCCTTACCTGATCAGATTATTCTTTACCCGACTGCCATTGCAGCAGGAAAGCGGTGCATGAAATCCCCAGCAAACAGTAAGCCTAAAATTTTGGTTGTCGATGACGAACCAGACAACCTTGACTTGCTTTACCGCACTTTCTATCGCGACTATAAGGTGCTAAGGGCAACCTCTGGGCCGGCGGCACTGGATTTGCTCTCTCAAGAGGGAGAAGTCGCAGTGATCATCTCCGATCAGCGGATGCCGATGATGAGCGGTACGGAATTTTTGAGCCTGACAGCAACTCAATATCCTGATATCATCCGGATTATCTTAACTGGTTACACCGATGTCGAAGATTTGGTGGAAGCAATTAACGCTGGTAAGGTATTTAAATATGTTACTAAACCGTGGGAAGCAGAGGAACTCAAAGCAGTGGTACGCCAAGCTTTGGATACCCACAATGTTCTCAAAGCTCGTACCCGCGAACTTACCCGCACACTCCGTCAAGAATCGCTACTGAACACTGTCACAAATACTATTCGTAGTGCTTTAGACTATCGGCAAATTTTGCAAGCAATTGTGGATACAGTGGGTCATATGCTGGAAGTGGATGTCTGTCTTTTACGTCCCTTTCAAGATGAGCAATTAGTGGATCAAGGATTCATTTATCAGAAAGCAGTTAGTGAGAGTAGAAGAGGGGGAGACTGGGAGACTGGGAGAGAAAATGATTCTTCTTTCCCCCTACTCAACCCCAATTCCAAAGGTGAATCTCTAGCTCTTCCTATCCCTTCTCCCTCCTTATTAGCTCAGACAGTGTGGGAAACCCGTGAAGTACAGGTAATTCACGATGTAATTGATGATGAGCGGATTCAAGGAGATACTCCCGAATTGCGCCAACGCAGTGCTGCTTTTACTGCTGCGGAAATTTCTTCCAGTTTAGTAGTGCCACTAATTTGTCAGCAAGAACTGATGGCGGTATTAGCACTACACCAATGCTATCAACCCCGCGTTTGGGGAGAAGAGGAGGTACAACTGGTGTTGATGGTAGCCGATCAAGCAGCCTTAGCTTTGTCTCAAGCTTATGCTTACGAGCAAGTGCGTGCGCTTGCTAAACGAGAATCCCTAATTAACACGATTACCAGCGCGATTCGCTCTAGTTTAGATCCTCAAGATATATTTGCAGCTATCACCCAACAGTTAGGACAAGCTCTGCAAGTTAATGCCTGTGTCTTGTCTTTATGGACAGAGGAAGAAGAGTTTGTTCAATATGTCGGCTTGTATGATAGCTCTGAAAATCTCAAGGATTCCCTCAAAACAGCGGAGGCTCAGCACAAAATTAATAATATTGGCAAATCAAACCAGCAATTACCCGATTCGCAAGCACTAGTTAAGGATAATCCAATTCTGCAAGAAATGTTGCAGACACACCAACCAGTGGTCATTGCTGATACAAGGCATTCTCCTTTAGAAATTCAGGGTTTTAATTTGCCTTTGAAAATGCCAGCCCGATCGCTCATGGTTGTACCATTATTGGCTGATGGTAAATGTATCGGTAGTATTACCCTGGGTGAAGCTAGTAAAGCACGTCGGTGGTTGCCATCTGATATTGATTTGGCCAAAGCAGTAGCAGCTCAAGCAGCTATTGCTGTGCAGCAATCACGGCTATACGAAAAAACCCGCCAGCAAGCTGAACGTTTGTTGGAATTAGACAAACAAAAAACCGAATTTTTTCAAAATATCTCCCATGAGTTTCGTACTCCCATAACTTTGATTCAAGGGCCTTTAGAGTCAGCGATAGGAGCTGGTGAGGGGTTATCTTACTCGCAAAGTGCGATCGCTTTGCGTAACTCCCGCCGCCTTCTACGACTGGTAAATCAACTACTAGATTTGCAACGCTTGGATGCTGGGAGGATGCAGCCTAGTTTCCGCCCTTGCGATTTAGTTGAGTTTGTCAGCCAAATTGTTGAATCGTTTCGTCCTTACTGTGAGAAAAAAGGGTTACATCTCCTAACCGAGTTGGATAAATGTCCAACCGTGTACTTGGACATGGAAAAATTTGACAAGGTGATTTACAACCTGCTGTCAAATGCCATGAAGTTTACTCCTGAAGGAGGAACAATCAGTGTTAAGCTACAGCCTGAAGATGACCGTTGCATAGTGCAAGTACAAGATACCGGAATAGGTATTGTTCAAGAACAAATTCCTCACCTATTTGAGCGCTTCCGCCAAGCTGAAGGCTCAGAAAATCGCTCCTATGAAGGCAGTGGCTTAGGTTTAGCTTTAGTTAAAGAATTAGTGGAACTGCATGGTGGTAGTATTTCTCTGGAATCAGTTTACGGTCAAGGTACTACTTTTCCCTTATCGCTGATTACAGGCAATGCTCACTTACCTGCACAGCAAGTACTAGCAACGCCAGTTGAACTCAACACAAGCCGCGCTAGCGTAGAATTGGCTGATTTAGAACTGGTAGAGTCAACAACAGACAATAATATTGAAAATATTGAAAATATTGAAAGTATTACAAAAGATTTATCGCTTAGTTCTCACACTCAGGACTCAGGACTTAGTACTAAAGACTTAGCACTCAAAACGCAGCATTGTATTTTAGTCGTAGACGATAATCAGGATTTGCGAGCTTATGTATCTGAGATTCTCCGTCGCAATGGTTATCAAGTGCAAACCGCTCGAAACGGTTATGAAGGTTACAGTCTAGCTCAGAAAATAACACCCAGCTTAATTGTGACTGACTTAATGATGCCCTTAGTGACTGGATTAGAGATGATTCAGATGATCCGCAGTGAGGAGAAACTCAAAGGTACACCAATCATCCTGCTCACAGCGAAAGTTGACGAAGAAACCCGCATCGAAAGTACAGAACATGGTGCAGATGCTTATTTAGCTAAACCATTTAATGACCGGGAACTTCTGGCAGAGGTTCGGAATCTTTTAGCTTTGAAGGAAAATGAACGGCGAGTTTTGGAGCTAAATACTTACCTCACAGAATCGGTGCTAAAGCGTTTTTTACCAGCTGTATTGGTACAAAAAGCCGCCGCTGGAACTTTGACGCTAGATTTACGCCCTGAACCACGTTTGATTACAGTTTTGTTTAGTGACATTGTGGGTTTTACTCAGCTAGCAAATACCCTTAGATCCCGACGAGTGGCAGAGTTACTGAATGAATATTTAGAAGCTATGACTAAGGTTGTATTTGAGAATGGCGGGACTGTAGATAAATTTATGGGAGACGCTATTTTAGCTTTATACGGAGCGCCGGAAGAACTAACCCCTAATGAACAGGTACGTCGTGCCATTAATACAGCAAAAGCAATGCATCGCTCACTAGCTCTGTTAAACGAGCGTTGGCGATCGCAAGGTATATTCGATAGTGACAGACTTACTGGTGTACAGTTTCGCTGTGGCATTCACCAAGGTACGGCGGTTGTGGGGATGTTTGGTAGCGCTGAACGTGCTGATTACACCGCTATTGGCCCAAGTGTGAATATTGCTGCTAGGTTGCAATCTGCCGCTGTTCCCGGTACTATTCTGGTTTCTGCTGCCGTCGCTGATTATTTGCTGGAAGAAGAAATTACTAAAGGTAAGCCGCTAGAACTAAAAGGAGTCGATGAAACAGTTCTAACCTTCGCTGTTAGACCAGAGCTAATGGCTAATCGCTAAAATTCATACTGGATTTTGAAGCATTAGCAATGAGTAACAGTGCCTAATCATAATCCAGTTTTAAATTATAGTATGACATCATCGGTTGCAGACAAAACTCCAATTTCAGCCAAGGTCTGGAGGCGACACACAGATCCACCAGGGTTTTGGATTGCTGTAGTTGTAGGTTCAGTTTCACTGCACTTGTTGGCATTCTGGCTAATACGCTCAACTGGATTTAGCCGCTTGATGCAACAGCAAAACAAAGCCGCTATTCCGATTGAAGTTGTAGAGATTTCTTCTCAGACAAAACCAAGAGCAAGAAAAGTTGGGTCTAAACCAAGAGCCTTATCAGCCAAGCCACGATATCGAAATCAAAATAAACAAGCAACTAATTCACCGAAGCAAGTAGTTCGACAAGATAAGTTAACAGCAAAACCTGCTCCTGATGCTCAAGATAGGAGTGCTATGGGTTTTGCAGAACAACGGCAACGTGAGCAGGCTGAACAAGTCCAGCGTCAACAGGCCGAACAATTGCAACGCGAACTGGCTGAGCAACGCCAGCGTGAACAATCTCAACAACTTCAACGCGAACAGGATGAGCAACTCCAGGCTGAACAACTTCAGCGCGAACAGGCTGAGCAACGTCAGCGTGAACAATTACAGCGCGAACAGGATGAGCAACTCCAGGCTGAACAATTACAGCGCGAACAGGACGAGCAACGTCAGCGTGAACAATTGCAGCGCGAACAGGATGAGCAACTCCAGGCTGAACAATTACAGCGCGAACAGGACGAGCAACTCCAGCGTGAACAATCTGAACAACTTCAACGTGAACAGGACGAGCAACGCCAGCGTGAACAAGCTCAACAAACTAATATCCAAGCGTCATCGCCGCCAACATCTGGCGATGTACCAGCCAGTACTAATACCCAAGAGCCGTCCTCACAAATATCCAATGCTCCTATTGGAAGACTATTAGCCAGTTTGGTGGGAGAACCTCAGCAGTTAGAAAGAGATAGACATACTCATCCAGCTGTAATTAAACCAAGCGATGAGCCATTTTCTAAGGGTCTTGAGTATGTAAAGTTTATCGAAGGAAAACCTGGCCAACCTGTAGAATTTACTGCAATATTAACAATTTCTGAGAAAGGCAAACTTGAGAAGATTGCTATTCAAGATGATGCAGTACCAGTAGAGGAAAGAAGCTATTATGAAGATTTCGTTGCCGATGAAGTTTTCAAAGGCTGGGAATTTCAACCTGCATATGACAATGATCCGAATGATCCAAAGCCTAGTAATCTTATAGTACGTATTAAAATACAGCCCCTCCCCTGATAACTAAATGCTTGAATTTTAGTAGAATCTGTGTTAAATTTATAAAGTTGGAAATTTGCGGGCGTAGTTTAGTGGTAAAACTATAGCCTTCCAAGCTATTAATGCGGGTTCGATTCCCGCCGCCCGCTTTAGTTTGTATTAATTAAGGTCGACGAGAACCCTTATAATGAACACCCGTTTAATCAATTAAACGGGTTTTTACGCTTTTAAAAGAAAATCAAGATTAGCACTAGAATCATATTCAACAATTGGTTCACCAAATTTGAATAAATGTAATGGTTTTTTGCCGATTAACTTTACAGATGAACCTTCAATATTTAATATGGTTCCCTCTTCTAAACCAACTACATAAATAGCAGGATTTAAAACTAAAAATTCTCGGATTCTTTGCTCTCTCGCTTCTCCATTATGATTGGGTATAGCGGCATCTGTATAGTGAGGATTTATTTGAAAAGGTACTAAATCTAATCCGTTAAAACTTACAGGTTCAATGATTGGCATATCATTGGTTGTTTTTAATGTCGGGCAAGCTGCGTTTGAGCCTGCACTCCAGCCAATATAAGGAATTCCCTTATTTACTTGTTCTCTAATAGTTGCAATAATTCCCGTTTTATGTAACCAGTCAAACAAATGAAAAGTGTTGCCACCACCAACTACTATAGCTTCGGCTTGTTTGATTGATTCGTGAGAATTTGTAGATAAATGAATAGGTTCAATACCATAACCTATATCTTGAAAGACTTGAGTTACTTTAGCAGTGTATTCATCAAAAGAAAAAGTCACACCAGCAAAAGGAATAAATATTATTTTCTTGATTGAGTTACCTAAAAAACTTTTAATTACTTGACGTGGATAAAATAAATAATCTTCACCGAAATTAGTGGAATTACTAAGTAATAATAATCTTTTTGTCATCAGGGTAAATCCAACTATGACAATCCTAATTGATGCGTGAATGTGCTGCGGTTGCCAACTCTTACCACTTACACTTAAGATTTTTCACATATCAATTGAGATTGCTATGTGACAGCTTCTAAATACTTTCAAGCAGCAGCTTGGGTAAATAAATGTTTAGGTATTGTGTGTACCTAATTGCTGCAACATAAGCAATGTAAACAATTTAACCAAATCTGCCGCTAACGTAATCTCGCGTATCTTCTTGTTTGGGATTGTTGAAAATTACTTCTGTCGAGTCGTATTCTACTAGAAAACCGTTACGGCCTCCAGTTTCTGTAGTCCGAACATTAAAAAAGGCCGTCTTATCAGAAACCCGTGCTGCTTGTTGCATATTGTGGGTGACGATGACGATAGTATATTGCTCTTTAAGTTCGTGAATTAGTTCTTCTACACGTAGAGTAGAAATTGGATCAAGAGCTGAGCAGGGTTCGTCCATTAGTATAACTTCAGGTTGTACTGCGATCGCTCGCGCAATACACAACCGCTGTTGTTGTCCACCAGATAAAGACGAGCCACTTTGTCTTAGTTTGTCTTTAACTTCATCCCACAAAGCTGCTTGCCGCAAACTCCGTTCCACTAGGTCATCCATATTACCTTTGTAGCCATTGATTTTAGCTCCAAAAGCAATATTGTCATAAATGGATTTTGGAAACGGGTTTGGTCTTTGAAACACCATGCCAATTCTCCGACGCACCTCTACAGGATCGATGTCGGATGCATATAAGTTTTTATCGTAGAAAAATATCTTACCTTCTGCACGAAATGTTTCAATTAGGTCGTTGAGACGGTTATAGCATCGCAGCAACGTACTTTTACCACAACCTGAAGGGCCAATAAAAGCTGTTACTTTATTTTTCGGTATATCTAGCCAAATATTCTGTAATGCCAGAAACTTCCCGTAGTAAACGTTAAGATTTTCTGTGCGTAAAACTGTATCAGTATGATTCACTGTGCTAGTGTTAGTAGCCATAAAGTAAGTCTATTGTTAGTTTGAGTGACGGTAATGTGTTCTGTAGAGCTATTTCACTAAGCTCTTTTGCGAGTTGCCCAGCGAGCGATGATACTTGTGATTAAAACCATCAAGACCAAAATTAAAGAGGCGGCCCAAGCTAGTGACTGCCAATTCGGAAACGGAGAAATTGCGTACTTATAAACTAAAACAGCAAGGGAAGCTGTGGGTTGAAATATACTATCTGGCCAAAAGTTGGAAAACAGAGCAGTAAACAGTAAGGGTGCAGTTTCTCCCGCTGCTCGTGCTATTGATAATGTTGCTCCAGTTACAATTGCAGGTAGAGCAGCTGGCAAAACCACTTGAGTTACTGTTTGAAAGTTAGTTGCTCCTAAACCCACAGACGCTTGTCGTAAATCTTGGGAGACTAACTGTAACGCTTCATCAGTGGTTCGCAAAATAATTGGCAACATCAAAATTGCTAGTGCAAAGCCACCACCGAGAGCTGAATATGAGCCTAGATTCAGCTTTACCAGTGTCAAAACTACAATTCCATAAGCAAATACCCCAGCAATAATTGAGGGGACTCCACTTAGGACGTTAGCCGCAAAACGTACCCATCTGGCTACTTGGTTAGAGCTGAATTCTGTAATATAAATCGCTCCCAATACGCCAAAGGGAATACTAATCAACGCACCAATTCCTACCATTAATAGTGTTCCCAAAATGGCGTTACCAAAACCTCCTCCCTTTTGTAAAGCTTTGGGTGGCAATTCAAAAAATATACTGGGATTTAAGCTGCCAAATCCTCTGATAATGACGTAAGAAAGCACTGCTAATAAAGGCAAAAGTGCCAATAATCCGCAAAAAAATGCTACTCCTGTCATCACTGTATTAAACAGCGTTCTCTGAGACATGGGGGAGCGAGTTAGACTGCGCTCTGGAAAATTAAGAGTCATAATTCAACTCAACTACACTCGCTTGACTCGGAGAACGATAAATTCAGCCATAATATTGACCGCTAGCGTCAAGAAAAATAGCACTAAAGCAGCGTACATTAAAGCTGCAACTTGTAAACCACTAGCTTCTGAGAATTGATTTGCCAATAGAGAAGAAATCGTATTGGCAGGTGCTAAAAGAGAAATACTAATGTTGTTGGAGTTACCAATCAACATTGTTACAGCCATTGTTTCTCCCATTGCCCGACCGAGTGCCAACATTACAGCACTAACTATGCCCGAAAAAGCTGCTGGGATGAGAACTTTCAAAATGGTTTCCCAACGGGTCGCTCCTAGTCCTACAGCTGCTTGGCGCAAACTGGGGGGTATTGAAATTAAAGCATCGCGGGATATGGCTGTGATGATAGGCAAGGTCATAATCGCTAAGATGATTCCCGCGGGTAACATTCCTGGCCCTGTAGGAGAGGTGCTAAAAATTGGCAACCAACCAAAGTAACTGTTAAGCCATTTTCCCAAGTTGTTTAAAATCGGAATCAAAACAAAAATACCCCATACTCCGTAAACAACACTGGGAATAGCTGCCAGCAGTTCTACCAAGAATACAAGCACAAGTCGCACTTGTGAGGGAAGGAAATTCTCGCTCAGTAAAACAGCCGTGCCAACACCAATGGGTACAGCAATCAAAAGACCGATAAAAGAACTTACAATAGTTCCGTAAACTTGGGGCAGTACCCCATACTGATCGTTTACTGGATTCCAGGTGCTTTTGGTTAAAAAGCTGGCGCCAAATTCTTGAATAGCAGGCCAAGCCCCAATTGCAACTTGTAACCCAATCCATAATAAGGTAGCAGCGATCGCAAAAGCAAAAACCCGTGTCAGTAAAATAAAACCCCGATCCAGTGACTTTTCTGCCTCAGAACGAGTTTTGATTCCTGATGAGATGCTAGAAGAATTTGTAGCCATGACTACCGACAATAATAATTAAATCAGAGAAAAATGTTCGAGGCAACTAGATTTAGTAAAATCGTCGCCTCATCATTTCTTTTACTTAAGCCATGAGTAAATTACGCTTGCAAGTGGCAAATCCCAACAAAACCATAAGTTCATCAATTTATGAACTAAATGTGTCTTATGTTTTACTCTCAAGCTCATTACTTGCTAGCACTTGTACCACCGCTAACAGCAATTTTATACTCTGGACTGATTTGGTCAGCAGCAGTAGCCACCTTTGTGATCACGTTTTGCGGTAGAGGTACATATCCTAGTTGGGCAGCCTGCTTCTGCCCATCGGTTAAAGCGTATTCAATAGCAGCTTCAACTGCTTTGGCTTTTGCTGCATCGGGATATTTTTTGTAAGCCAGAATCCATGTGTAGGTGACGATAGGATAAGAATCAGCCCCTTCTGGATCGGAAATAAAGACACGGAGATCCGCTGGTAGAGTTACTGATTCCAAAGTTTTAGATGCCGATTCTTCGCTAGCCACAACAAATTTACCGCCTTTGTTTTCTAAAGCAGCAAACTTGAGATTGTTTTGTTTGGCATAGCCGTACTCAACATAGCCAATGGAACCTTGAGTTTGCAGGACTTGGGCTGTTACACCCTCATTACCTTTTGCACCAACTCCCACAGGCCAGTTGACAGTTTTGCCTTCACCAACTTTACTTTTCCACTCTGGGCTGATGGCGCTCAGGTGTTTTGTGAATACACCTGTGGTTCCGCTACCATCAGAACGATAAATGACTGCGATCGGCTGGCTAGGAAGCTTAGCACCAGGGTTAGCCGCAGCTATTTTCGGGTCATTCCAGGTTTTGATTTTGCCTAACAAGATATCGCTATAAACTGCCCGTGGTAATTTCAATTCTGGAACATCTGGTAAGTTGTAAGCTAGTACAATGCTTCCAGCTGTTACGGGTAACAAAATGACACCCTTATCCGGTGCAACTTTTTTGATTTCCTCATCCTTCATCGCAACATCGCTAGCACCAAAGTCTACAGTGCCTTTGATAAATTGCTCAACTCCAGCACCGCTACCAACTGATTCATAGTTGACTTGCAGATTTGGATACTTTTTATTCAAATCACTGAACCACGTGTCGTATAGTGGTGCTGGAAAAGACGCACCAGCTCCTGTTAACCTAACGTTTCCACCAAGGTCTAATTTGGTGGAGCTAGAGGCAGTGGTATCTTTAGCAGTACCAGTGGTATCTTTCCCAGTACCAGTCGTAGCTGTATTATCTGAAGCTTGCTGTCCGCCACAAGCAGCTAGGCTAAGTGCCAGTGCTAGTAATGGAATTGAAGCTATTAAAGGGGAATTTTTTATCACAGTTAAATTAGAGAGCATCGCTGCCAATTTTTTAGTAAATTTCCAAGGGAAGCGCTTCTAAGATACCCTTAAAGGGTAGGGGTAAAGGTAAACAAAAGGTTAACAAAATCAAAAATCCATATTTTTTTTAGATAAAGTTCAAGTTCTCATCTTGAGTCTGCAATGACACAATTTATACTTTTATCTCCAGAGATTAACTAGTAAACAATACGGATATAATTTATTATTATTTTTACAAAAGTTAATTGACAGTACAGTTTTATTAAAAATAAAAAATATAATTGCAAGTGCGTTTGTATACAGCAATTAACTTAATTATTTTAAATAATATAATATTGGTAAAAGTTAAATTGTATTTTTTAAGTTTAGCATATATAGAATAAGTATCTAAATAAACAGTAAGTGGAACTATTGCTTAAAATACGCATAATTTTATACTTGTAAAAGTATAGTTTGCGATCGCGTAAATATAAATATCAGATCAACAAACTGTATTAAATAGTTTGCAGTCAAATCTTGTGTTGTGCTAAATAAATTCGATATATACTATAAGCTTACTGATATTTTTTACTAGATTTAATTGTAGCAACCAGTAAAATTAAAACTACGCCTTTGTTAAAACAATTAGACTATATACCCCTGAGCCAAAATGGCTAAAAATGAAAAGTTAAATACAAAACAGTCAAAAAGAAATATGTTAGTTCTTAATGTCTCTGTACAGATTTTATTTAAAACCTAATGCCTATAGTGCTTATTGTTAGTTTTTCCTTGTGCTTTTCCCCTTTTATCTGATAAATGTTTGCTGTTTCCAATCAACTACTATGGTCTATGATTGGCTTACTCCTCACAATGGGTGGTACCTTCCTAGAAGTTTACGGTATCACCTTACCTTGGAGTTGGAGTAAGCACGGAATTCAGACTTTTTCTTTAGGAGTCACTTTTCAAATTGGTGCAGTCTTGCTCGTAGGTTGTTTAGGGGGCAAAAATGCTGGTGCGCTCTCGCAAATTGCGTACTTAGTTATGGGTTTAACTTCACTATCGGTATTTGCTGATGGTGGCGGTATTGATTATATTAAGCTATCTCAGTTTGGCTATCTGCTAGGTTTTATCCCAGGAGCTTGGATTTGTGGCTTTTTAGCTTTTAAAGCTAGACCTAAATTGGAGACTTTAGCTTTTAGTTGCGTTTGTGGCTTGTTAACTCTCCACGTATGCGGTATTACTTATTTGATTATTAGCTATCTTTTTCAGTGGAAAGGCACAGAAAATTTACCCTTGACACAAGCAATCCTCAAATATTCCTGGTTTGCCCTACCAGGCCAACTAGCCGTAGTCTGCGCTGTCACTGTAATTGCATATATATTGCGTCACTTAATGTTTTATTAGTCATTACTCCATTGTCATTTGTCCTTTGCCAAAAGCTAATGACCCTTATGGGTTTGCCATATATTCCATTTGGTGAGACTCCAGACAGGATTGTACTGCCTTATCGCGCTGGTTCACCAATGGCTAATAATCAATATTTCGACTTCTCTGCGAGACGCTACGCCAACACTCAGTACAAGTGACCAATAACCAATGACTAATTCGCCATGCCTTTAAAAAATCACCTTTTCTGGCTTGCTGCCTTCATAGCTTTTTTCTTAGACCAACTAACAAAATACTGGGTGGTACAAACGTTCAGTTTGGGCCAAACACTACCACTCTTGCCAAAAATATTTCATCTGACTTATGTTACTAACACTGGTGCAGCTTTTAGTCTGTTAAGTGGCAAAGTAGAGTGGTTACGTTGGTTATCTCTAGGAGTAAGTTTAGTATTGATAACGCTGGCGTTGTTGGGCCCAGTGTTAAATCGTTGGGATCAGCTAGGCTATGGCTTAATTTTAGGTGGAGCTATGGGCAATGGTATTGATCGCTTTGCCTTAGGCTACGTCGTTGATTTTCTCGATTTCCGTCTAATTAACTTTGCTGTATTTAATGTGGCAGATTCATTTATTAGTATAGGTATAATTTGCTTGTTAATTGCTTCCTTGCAAAAAACACCAACATCTAATCAGCGATAACTGTAATACGTTTAAGATAAACTTAAAGTTAGCCCCAGTAAGGATAGGACAATTAGAGAAAAGATAATAAGTAATAGTAAAATTTTTTCTTAGTGTTACTTCTTATCTTTTCTCTGTTAGCTTTTTTTCTTAATTTAATTGTATAAAAATACAGTTAAATAAAAATACAGTCTTATTAACCTTTAGTGTTTGATGATGGTAAGTTAGGCTTCACTGTAACCCACACCACAAGAGATCCAAAGTTATGATTTAGCAGATGTACGCCCCTACTTATGTATTTACAGCAGATTTCAAGTTGATGAAGTATACAACATAGGTCTCAAAGTCAGGTATAAAGCCTTCTTGCCTTCTGCATTCTGAATTCTGCTGGTCAGGTATTTAGTAAAAAGGTAGTGGAAAGCTTCTGTATTAAGGAGTAAGGTTTTTGCTGCCACTATTAATGAATAATTACAAATTTAGCATCACCTTATCTTAAGACAACAAAGCCTAGGGTTATTAACCCCAGGCTTTTGATTTAGTCAATTTCCACTCACTTACTTCTAAGTGTGAAGACTTGACTTATTGGTTTGAGTGATTTTTATTGCACACCAACTAGTACAAATAGTACTAGATTTTAGATGCACCGATTATTATAAACACCAAGTTGGCATTAAATAAATTACGCCTCAGTTTTTAATTGCTCGTACCAGGAGTTGTTGGGGAACCAGAGCCTGGAACTGAACTTGGAGAACTGCTGCCAGGAGTACCAGATTCAGGCGATGTCGGAGCGCCTGGTGCTGGAGTAATGTTGCTGGGGCTGCCAGGCTCAGGTGATGTCGGAGCGCCTGGTGCTGGAGTAATGTTGCTGGGGCTGCCAGGCTCAGGTGATGTCGGAGTCTCTGGTGCTGGAGTAATGTTGCTGGGGCTGCCAGGCTCAGGCGATGCCGGAGCGCCTGGTGCTGGAGTGATGTTGCTGGGGCTGCCAGGCTCAGGTGAGGTTGGAGCGCCTGGTGCTGGAGTGATGTTGCTTGGGCTACCAGGCTCAGGTGATGTCGGAGTCTCTGGTGCTGGAGTGATGTTGCTGGGGCTGCCAGGCTCAGGCGATGTCGGAGCGCCTGGTGCTGGAGTAGTGTTGCTGGGGCTGCCAGGCTCAGGTGATGTCGGAGCGCCTGGTGCTGGAGTAATGTTGCTGGGGGTGGTGTTGCTCTCAGATGGTGCGGTTTCTGGTGCTGTAGTGCTACCAGGGGTAGTGGGTGTAACTGCTGTACCGCCAGGGCAACGGGAATTAAGCGGGGATTTCTCGCATAAAATTTTGAAACCTTCTGGCGACAACTTAATTTCCGTTGGTGAACTGGTGGAGTTGCTGCTGGATTGTGCTATTGGGGATTTACTGGATTGAGCAACAGCAATATTAGTGGTGAATGCCAAAGTTAGAGCTGCACCAATCAGGGTCAGAGATTTTCCCATCATTCTTGAAATTAACCTCAACGGAACACTCGGCCTATTAAACCAAATAATAAAATTTATAAAATCTTCCTAAAAGTAGATGTTTAAGTTTATTACAGAATATGTGGATATATTAAAGCAGTAAAAATTAAATCCTTTATGTTTTATTAAGATGTATTCTTATATACCTTAAAAAATGCAGTTTCTCGTCTTCAACCAGTAATTGTTCATAAAATAGGCATTTTAGAAATATCTAAAAATTAATATTTCCGAAATGAGTAATAAATAAAACTTAAATAAGTGCAATTTTACTTAAAGCATTGGTATAAAAGATATTCAAAGAGCCTTATATTAAATTTCTTCTTTAGCTTATGAGTAAAATGGTGAAATACCTGCATTCAAAAAGTGCAATTCGCCCACTATTCACTAACAAGTGTGATGTAGACAGCCGATGAGTTCCCCCCGCCAACCACCTCAAAAGCCACAAACTTTACTTGGTCAACTGACTCAAGCAGTACATACTATTCAAGCTAGGGTCGATTTTTCCAAATTGGCGCTTAAGCCTAATGCTAAAGTACCAGAACTCTGGGTGCAGGATGCGGGAGCAGATAAAGCGGAGATATATCCACTATTAGGCGATCGCTATATTCTAGGTCGTAGTTCTAAATCCAGTGATATTGTCATTCGTAACCCAGTTGTCAGCCAAATTCATCTGTCACTGTCGCGAGATTCTACTCAACGTACACCTGTCTTTGTCATCAAAGACGAAAACTCCACCAATGGTATCTATCGTGGTAAGCGCCGAGTCAGTTCCTTAGAACTGCGTCACGGTGACATCCTCACTTTGGGGCCGCCAGAACTTGCTGCTTCTGTACGACTGCAATACGTTGATCCTCCTGCTTGGTATGTCAAAGGAGCAACTTGGGCAGTTTATGGTGTCGGTGGTGTTAGCGCTCTATTGGCTCTAGTTATTGGTGTCGAATGGCTAAAATTTAGAGTCAGGCCTCTACCAACAGCGACTCGCGCCCCAGTGGTAGTTTATGCCCGTGATGGAAGTACTCCCCTGCGAGCGCCTCGCACGACTTCTCATGTAGATATGAAGCGCTTAGAGGACTTCGGCCCCTATTTACCTGCTGCCGTCGTAGCCTCTGAGGATAGCCGTTACTACTGGCATTTTGGGGTTGACCCACTGGGAATTTTACGAGCCGTATTGATAAATAGCCGCAGCGGAGATGTGCAGCAAGGGGCTAGCACAGTGACTCAGCAAGTTGCCCGCAGTTTGTTCCGTGACTATGTAGGTAGGCAAGACTCCTTGGGGCGCAAATTGCGAGAGGCAATTGTCTCATTAAAGCTAGAGACGTTTTACAGCAAAGATGAAATTTTGCTGACCTATTTAAATCGGGTTTTTTTGGGTGGAGATACCTCTGGTTTCGAGGATGCCGCGCGGTATTACTTTGAGAAGTCGGCTAAAGAATTAACGCTCTCCGAAGCAGCAACCTTAGTGGGAATTTTACCTGCCCCTAATGCCTTCGATTTTTGTGGGGATGGGCCAAATAAGCTAGAAGCCGCTGAATACCGCAATCGCGTGCTTAAAAGGATGTTGGAGGCAGGCAAAATTAAACCAGAGGATGCAAATCGCGCTAGACGCTCCACCGTTCAAGTTAGCCCTAAAGTCTGCGAACAGCAAGCCAAAACGATCGCTCCTTATTTTTATAGTTACGTATTTCAAGAACTCGAATCAATTTTAGGGGAAGGAGCTGCAAAAGAAGGCAACTATATCATAGAGACCAAGCTCGATCCAGCAATACAGAGCCAAGCGGAAGCAGCCTTGCGTAATTCCGTAAACAATGCTGGCTCAACTTTTCGTTTTTCTCAAGGAGCAGTGGTCACTCTTGACTCTAGTACTGGTAGCATCCTCGCAATGGTAGGCGGGACTGATTACAAAAAAAGTCAGTTCAATCGTGCTGTACAAGCTCAAAGACAACCAGGTTCCACTTTCAAAATTTTTGCCTATACCGCCGCTATTGGGCAGGGAATTCCAGCGTCAAAAAGTTATTCTTGCGCTCCCCTAACTTGGCAAGGTTTTACTTATAAACCTTGTCGTGCTGGTGCAGATGGTAGTTTTGATATTGCCACTGGGCTGGCTCTTTCAGAAAATCCGATCGCTTTGCGAGTTGCTAGAGAAATCGGGTTAGATAAAGTAGTGTCTATGGCACAGCGTTTGGGGATAAAATCATCCCTCGATCCAGTTCCTGGCTTAGTACTGGGTCAAAGTGTGGTAAATGTTTTAGAAATGACTGGTGCTTTTGGGGCGATCGGCAATCGCGGTGTGTCGAATCCTCCCCATGCAATTAGCCGAATTCTAGATAGCGGTGATTGTAAGGATCGCAAAGATGTCAATACCTGCCGTGTAATCTACTCCTTTGACCAAAACCCAGCTGCAAACAAACGAGTTTTATCAAATGATGTAGCTGATGAGATGACTAGTTTGATGCGTGGTGTAGTCACAAGGGGTACGGGTCGCAGCGCTGCCATTGGGTTAGGCGAGGCTGGGAAAACCGGCACAACTAATAATAACGTTGACTTATGGTTTATTGGCTTTATCCCCAGTCGGCGACTCGTGACTGGTGTTTGGCTTGGAAACGATAATAATTCCCCTACATCTGGTAGTAGCGCTCAAGCAGCCCAGTTATGGGGCAATTATATGGGGAGAATTACAAGGTAAATTTGCATCGTAATTCGTAATTTCCAATCATAATTACGAATTACGAATTATCAATTATTACTGATAACCCCGCCATGGTGTCACTTCTAGTGTGCCGCTGGGCTTAAATACTACTTGGAAGTGAGCAAGAGGTTCCTGATTGTTGGGAGCAGCTACATTGGAACCGTAAATGGATTGGAACATCTTCGGTAGGGGTGTTTCCCGAAAATAGTCAAAAGCTACTTGGTTAAGCGGCTCATAGTCAGCAATTACACCGTCTTTGTTGACAGCTACCCGATACTTTAAATCTCGCTTAAATGTGGGTTTACCACCCCAATTTCGGCGAACTGTATTATAAAGTTTTTGATTTAAACCTTTGACTATATTGGCGTCACTAATTTTTGTTCCTATCACCTCTGGCGTTCTCAAATATCCCCGCCAAGGGCTAACTTGTAGTACACCTTCTGGAGTAAAGACTACTCGAAACTGAGCAATCGGTTCATTGGAAATAGGAGCGCGATTAGCAGGATTATATAAAAGGTTAGGTAAAGGAGTTTGCCCAATTCCTTCATTAGCCTCTTTGTTCACAGCTTTATAACCAACGATCGCTCCATCCGCAGCTACACCTAGACGATAGATTAATTCCTGTTTTAATCCTAAGCGATTAGTCCAAGCTGGATGAATTTGGTTATACACTTGGCGATTCAATGCCCGCAACTGGGATGCGTCAGTAATTTCGGGAACTGTGGTTAACAGTGATTCTAAATTTTTAACTGGGGGCGTTGATGTCGGATTTGCCGCAGCTATAGGTGTTGCCGCAGCAGCAGTTAGAGGCGTTGTTGCAGCTGAAGCTGAAGGTGTAATGTTAGGCGTTATCGAGCTAGTTTTGTCATCTGGCTGAGACTGTGGTGGACGCACTTGCGGCGGTGGAATCATGTTAAAGGCGATCGCAGCCACTGCTAAACTTGACACACCCACAGCGGCAGGTACTGCTTGCCTAATAAAGGCTGGACTAGCACCACCATAACGTCTGGTAACTGGTTGTAGTTCTAATGACAACTCTGGTAAAGTTTGGCTATCTGCAAAAAACTGATCTACGGCTTCGACTAAATCAAACAGTTGTACTGTATTCAAATCTATTTGAATAGGCGGTCGTTGAGAATAGTTAGTAGGGTTAGATTCAAAACCCTCTGGCGCACTCTCTGAATGCACAATTAACCTGTGTTGATCACTGCCAATTTTCTGAAACTCCACTAGCTCCGATTCTTGATTATGCGCTTGTGGATTTGGTACACTACTCAGAAATTCTTGGGCATAAGCACTAACTGCTCTTACCAAACTTTCAAAAAATTCCCGTCCACCCGTCAAGGGTTGATTATAACCAGATAAATAGCATTCGGCATTTACCAATATTGACAGTTCCGGGCGCAGTTCTTGAAAGTGGGCAGCCCTAGAAACATCACTTAATCCTTCTAAGAGCAGCGTACAATTAGGCAGACTGTACTTACGTTGGATGTTCATTCTACTTCCCCGTCAAATAGACTAATCCAGAACCGCTGCATTCCAGCTGTACCGGTACAGAATAATAATTGTCCCAATAAATTTATAGCCAGTTCATCTAATTTTGCATCAGAAGTTAATGCCAGTACACCAGAACGCCTAGCATTCATCCGGCTTTTAAAATGCGCTCTAAACCGTTCCAGGTAATTAGATAGCCGTAAGTTCTGTTCTAGTGGAATCTGTTTTTCATCTAGTTGTTGATATATCATTAGTAGCTGGCGAATGACGACAGTTAAACGCCGCGCTATATAGCAAGCAATTACCACCAAAGCTTTAGCTTCAATAATCGTTAAAGGACGGCGGATGTGCGCTCGTCGCAGAGGGTTAGAGCTACGCATCCGCCATAAATTCACCCTGTCTTTAATAATGCTTTTAAGATCCAACTCTTGAGCAAAACTGAGGATGGCTTCAGAACCACCAAGTTCTAAAGCTTCAATTGCCAGTAAAATCAGGTCAATTTGCAATTTGGTTCGCCGAGGACATCCTTGTCCCGCGATCGCTGGATCTGGTAAAGTTTCCAGAATTGTTGGCAGCGACTGGGGGGAAGGGCTGTCGAACGGCGTTAAACTTGCGGAAACATTCATTCTATAAAATACCTTTTGCGGTTCTCACAGACTAGGTAAAACAAATTTAAGATAGGTAGCCAGACAAGAACATTACTACCTGATTATGTACATTACTTACTCTTTATACTCAAAGATTTCCTTATACTGAAATTAAAGTTTTAAAGCATCAGTTCATCACCTCTTTTGTTAGCACAGTACCTTTCCTAGCTTGGTTTAGATTCTAATTATCGTCAACAAATGGCGAAAATCAGCTTCAATCTGCCCAAGCCAGTCAGAAATTCGCACCTGTGAGTCGTCTTTCAAACTGGGTGTTAAGGATTTTAATCCATAAATTGCCGCTGTATTTTTCCTTGGTTATCCAGAATAACCTACGTACAGCTTTAATTTCTGTCATTCGTTTCTTGGCAGAGAGACTGTTTCGGCTGAACGAATCACAGCCAGCGTATGACATTATAGTGTACGATTTTTCAGGTATCTGGAATTGGGGCTAGAGACTGGCGACTGGGGACAAGGAGACAAGAGAACGAGGGTAATGCCCAGTACCCAATCCCTAATCCCCAATCCCCAATGCCCCATGCCCAATCCCCAATACCTGTTTTATGGATTTGAAGTCTCTAATTCGTGATATCCCTGATTTTCCCAAATCTGGAATTTTATTTCGAGATATTACTACACTGCTGCGCGATCCGAACGGACTGCGCTACACTATTGACTTTTTAACACAAAAATGCACTGATAGTGGGTTGAAGGTAGATTATGTCATCGGCATAGAGTCGCGGGGGTTCATAATCGGCTCACCTCTAGCTTACAAATTAGGAGCTGGTTTTATCCCCGTTCGTAAGAAAGGTAAATTACCAGCAGCCGTTTACTCAGTTGAATATGAACTAGAGTATGGTACAGACTGTCTGGAAGTACATCAAGATGCTTTGCAACTAACTAGCCGAGTTTTGATTGTGGACGATTTGATTGCCACAGGTGGAACTGCAAAAGCAACAGCGGAGTTAGTGCAGAATATTGGCTGCGAACTAGTGGGATTTGGGTTTATTATCGAGCTACGGGATTTGCAAGGGCGTAAACATCTCCCAGATGTGCCGATTATCTCCCTACTTGAATATTAGTCATTAGTCATTGGTCATTAGTCATTAGTCATTAGGCAAAGGACAAGTGACAAAAGACAAAGGGCAAAGGACAAAGGATAAATGACATCTACAAGAATTTCTTTGGAGACAGGACGAGATTGGCTAACTAAGCTAGTCACGAACGAGACTTTTATTTATGTAGTGAAACGGGTATTGCAGGCGCTGCTAACTTTGTTGTTGGCGTCAGCGTTGTCGTTTTTCATTATTCAACTTGCTCCAGGGGATTATGTAGACACGCTACGGCAAAACCCAAAGATATCTCCAGAAAGAATTGAGGAGATTAAGCGACAGTTTGGTCTTGATAAGTCTTGGCCGGAGCAATTTGGATTATGGCTATGGCGAATTCTCACAAAAGGAGATTTTGGCACAAGTTTTGTTTATCAACGCTCAGTGGCGTCGCTGTTGTGGGAGCGTGTACCAGCAACTTTGCTATTGGCGATCGCTTCTTTAATTGTGACATGGGCGATCGCTATCCCTTTAGGTATTGTTGCCGCAGTTCAGCAAAATAAGCTAACTGACCGAATTCTACAAGTGATAAGCTACGCTGGACAAGGTTTTCCCAGTTTTATCACTGCCCTGGCATTGCTGGTCTTTGCTCAAATCACTTCCCCTCTGTTCCCAGTGGGTAGCATGACTAGCATTAATCACTCGGAACTGTCGTGGTTTGGCAGATTACTAGATATCGGCTGGCACATGATTTTACCGACGATTGCGCTTTCAATTACCAGCTTTGCTGGTTTACAACGTATTACTCGCGGCGAATTATTGGATGTTCTGCGTCAAGATTATATCCAAACGGCTCGTGCCAAAGGATTACCAGAAAACCGTGTAATTTATGTTCATGCTCTCCGCAACGCCATAAATCCTTTAATTACCTTATTAGGTTTTGAATTAGCCGGTTTACTCAACGGTGCATTCATTGCCGAATTTTTCTTCAACTGGCCCGGTTTAGGTAGGTTGACTTTACAGGCTTTACAAGCTCAAGATTTATATTTGTTAATGGCAAGCTTAGTAATGGGCGCAGTATTGTTAATTGTCGGCAATTTAATCGCTGACTTAATGTTGAAAGCTGCCGACCCACGTATTCGCTTAGAAAATTTGAATTAGTTATTGGGCATGGAGCATAGGGCATTGGGCATTGCATATTTAGTTATTTTTCCCACTCCCTCACTCCCCCACTCCCTCACTCCCCCACTCCCTTCTCTCTCCATGCTGTCCGAAGTTTATTATCTACTGCGTTCAAAAACCGATGGTCGGTATCTGATAGCTCGTCCCAATGCCGAAGCATCGGGCTATCTGTTGTTGTTTAACGAAAACTTTGATGCTTTGAGCTATCTCAACGCTCACGCAGCAGAAGTGGCAAACCACTTTGCTGTAGAATCTATTCCTAGAACACAAGTTGGAAACTTACTGAAACGTTGGGGTTTTGATGGTATAGGCCTTGTAACTGATCCTTTATTACCCAAAGTTGAGTTTTTGCAACATAATTAAATTTTTGGATTTGCGTAGACGCTTCCTCGGCTTGTCGTCAGATATCGCGTGCTAATTTATTAACTAAACAAAGGAGCGATCGCACAAGTAAAATCAGGTAATAATGGTGAACTCAATTCATCACCATTGAACAAGGTAGCAACTAACTTTAAAATCGCTTGTTCGCGTCTATAAACTTCCACCTGTTGCTTACGCCAATCCACAATCCAGTATTCCCTGACACCCTGTGCTGAGTAAAGCTTCAGTTTAAGTTCCCTGTCCCGCTTTTCATTCTCAGTACCGGGAGATAACACCTCTACAACCAGTTCTGGCGCACCAGTCAAATGCCCTGCATCGTCTAAAAGTAGGGGCAATCTCTCATTGCTAGCCCAGACGACATCGGGAATAACATTATCATTGTCGCCAAAAATTATTCCTGGAGCTATTACGACTTCTCCCAAACCACTAGCCTGTGACCAGTTATCTAAGACTGTGCTAATTCTGACACAGGTTTTTTGATGATTCCAGTGAGGCGCTCTTGTCACAAACAATTCCCCATCGATAATCTCATAGCGGTTCCCGTTATCTGGAAACAATTCTAAGTCGGCGGTAGTCCAGCGTACTCTCTGAGTTATCGGCTGGTTCATAAATCATTTATGTTAGGGGATTTACCCATTTTAGCTTGGGTTGAAATGAGAAATACTCAGCAGCAAAAAATCCCACGGATGGCTACCGTGGGATTGTGATTAGTTACTTGACTACACTACGACCTTTTCTTTTTCTAATATCAGCTTGGCACGCTTCACTTGGTCAGGAATGGTAACAGGATAATCTCCTGTGAAGCAAGCAGAACAGAAACTATTGGTGTCTTCTCTCGTAGCTTCTAGCATTCCCTTCCAACTGAGATAAGCAAGGCTATCCACTTCTAGTTGCTTAGCAATTTCTTCCACGGACTTGGTAGCAGCAATTAGCTGATCTTGGCTATCTGTATCAATGCCATAGAAGCAAGGGTGAGTTACTGGTGGAGAAGAAATCCGCATATGTACTTCTATTGCGCCAGCTTCACGCAAGGTTTTGACCAGTTTACGACTAGTAGTACCTCGGACAATCGAGTCATCCACAATGATTACTCTTTTACCCGCCAACACATCTTTGAGGGGATTAAGTTTCATGCGGATACCTGACTCGCGCATGGTTTGTGTTGGTTGAATGAAGGTTCGCCCAACGTAGCGATTTTTAATCAGTCCTTCAGCGTAAGCGACACCAGAAGCTTGGGAAAATCCGATCGCAGCAGGTATACCAGAATCAGGAACACCAAAGACAATATCGGCATCTACAAGAGATTCTTCAGCTAGTTGCCGTCCTAACCGCATCCGATAGCTGTACAAACTCTCGTTGTGCATGACGCTATCAGGACGAGCAAAGTAAATCATTTCAAAGATACATAACTTACGCTGAGGTTGTTGACTCCAATGGTAAGAAGCCAAACCTTCTTCGGTAATCCAAACTAATTCGCCCGGTTCGACATCCCGCAGATACTCTGCGCCAATAATATCTAAACCGCAAGTCTCGGAAGCGAGAACGTAACGAACTGGATTTCCAGGTAATGCGCCAATTACTAGGGGACGGATGCCATTAGGGTCGCGGACGCCCATAACGCCATCGGGAGTCCCAATAACTAAACTAAAGGCTCCTTGGCAGCGGTGGAATGCTTTAATCGAGCCTTCTAGCCAATCTGCACCAGCGTTAATAGCTTCGGCGATCGCAAAAGCGATCATTTCTGAGTCTGTAGTCGTTACTAAATTACATTTGCTCCTAAGTAACTCTTCACGCAAATGCACTGTATTGACTAAATTACCATTGTGTGCAAGCGCTATTTTACCTAAACGAGTTTCTAGCACAGCAGGTTGAGCATTAACTTTGCGGCTAGAACCTGTAGTGGAATAACGGGTATGACCAACGGCTAGGCTACCAGGCAAGTTTTCCAAGACGGATTCATTGAAAACTTGCGACACCAAGCCCATATCTTTGTGTAGGTGTACTTGTGTACCCTCAAATGTAGCAATTCCCGCCGATTCTTGACCCCGGTGCTGGAGGGCATACAATCCAAAGTAAGTCAGCTTAGCAACATCTTCTCCTGGTGCATAGATGCCAAAAACACCGCAAGCTTCTTCTGGCTTATCAGGACGATTTTCATGACTATTCGTTGGGTTATTGCTCTGTTGAGGGTATTCATCCGAAGCGACGGAATCGATGGGAATCATGCTAGCTTTGCTCCTGGTGGGGGGGGTCAAGTCACGGAGATTATGTCGATAGATAGTTGGAGATTTCTTAATAAATCTTTAACCATCCTTTAAAACAGTACCGTAATTCTGTTCAGAGATGCCAATTATCCGGGGAGGGGGTATTTAAAAAATCAGCTGGAGGTATTGGTGTCAGTAATTAAACGTCTGGCGATCGCGTTGTAGTAGCGATCGCTCACTTCTTCGATCTTAACTTTGATTAAAGTTTGATTATCAGTGGTTAAAACCGCCAAATCAGTGCCGGGATTGCCCACTTTACCTAGTTTTTGCCAATTCTGTTCCAGATGTTCTTGCAAATATGATTCCCAAATTTCTTGATGTTCTGATGCTACAGAAACTAAAATTCGCGCCCCACCTTCGCCAAATAGCACCTCATCAAGGCGGATCTGATTTGTAGGTATTTCCAGATTTATTTGGGTACCAAGGTTACCAGCAATGCAACATTCTGCTAGAGCAATAGCTAATCCCCCTTCGGCACAATCATGAGCTGAACGTACCCAACCAGTAAGAATTCCCTCGCGGCAAACTTTCTGTACACGACGTTCTAAGTCAAAATCCACCCGTGGCGGTTTTCCAGCAACAGTGCCGTGGATAGAGGCTAAATACTCAGATGCTCCCAATTCAATTTTGGATGCTACAGGCAATCCGAGAAGATAAATTACATCGCCTGCTGCTTGCCAGCCTTGACCACTAATTTTAGTTAAATCAGAAATTAACCCCACCATACCCACAACAGGAGTAGGATAAATCGGTTGTGGGTTACCTTGAGAGTCGAGGGTTTCATTGTACAGGGAGACATTTCCGCCTGTAACAGGTGTTGCAAACTCTTGACAAGCTTCAGCCAAACCGCGACAAGCTTCTGCTAATTGCCAATAACCAATCGGTTTTTCTGGAGAGCCAAAATTTAGGTTATCCGTCACAGCCAGAGGTTCTGCACCCACACAGCTAAGATTGCGTGCAGCCTCTGCGACTACAGCTTTAGCTCCTTCATAAGGGTCAAGATAAACATAACGAGGATTGCAATCTACCGTGGCTGCTACACCGCGTTGGATATTGGAAATTCTCCCTCCCTGTTCTTCAAGGGGGCGCAAACGGACTACAGCCGCGTCTGCACCACCTGGGAGAATGACAGTATTGTTCTGCACCTGATGGTCATACTGACGATATACCCAACGTTTAGAAGCGATCGTGGGTGTATCGAGCAAAGTTAAAAGAACATCATTCCAAGTTTGGAGATTTCCGCCGATTTCGATGCCAGCAGTTGTACACGAGGGTAAGCAATCAGCTGTCCATTCCCAAGCTTTCAGGGCATATTCTGGGGGTTGAGTTAACAATTCTCGATTGTACAGTGGGGTATTCTCCGCCAAAGCTTCAGCAGGAATTTCTGCGGCTACTTCACCCTCAAACAAAATCCGCACAATTGGTTCAGCAATCACTGTACCAGCAACAACAGCTTGAAGTCCCCAACGATGGAAAATGTCAATTAACTCTCCTTCACGTCCCTGATGAGCAACGAACAGCATCCGCTCTTGAGATTCTGAAAGCAGGTATTCATAGGGAACCATCCCCAATTCACGCACAGGAATTTTATCTAAATCGAGTTCAATTCCTACACCGCCTTTTGCTGCCATCTCTGAGGTAGAACAGGTGATTCCGGCAGCTCCCATATCTTGTGCAGCGACAACTGCACCTGTCTTAAACGCCTCCAGACAAGCTTCAATTAATGACTTTTCTAGAAATGGGTCACCTACTTGAACTGCGGGACGGTCATCTATTGACTGATCACTCAATTCTGCACTGGCAAAACTTGCGCCTCCCATGCCATCGCGTCCAGTGGTGGAACCGACATACAGCACAGGGTTACCCAAGCCAGACGCCCCAGATTTAACGATTTCGGGCGTTTCCATTAACCCCAGCGCCATAACGTTCACCAGAGGGTTACCAGAGTAAGCAGAGTCAAAGTAAACTTCGCCGCCGACAGTAGGTACTCCGACACAATTACCATAATGGGCAATTCCTGATACCACACCACTAAACAACCGCTGGGTTTTGGCGTCTTCTAGAGAACCGAAACGCAGCGAGTTTAATAGGGCAATGGGACGCGCACCCATTGTAAAGATATCTCTGAGTATGCCTCCTACTCCGGTTGCGGCTCCTTGAAAGGGTTCAACGGCTGAGGGATGGTTATGGGATTCAATCTTAAACGCTAATTGCAGCCCGTCGCCCAAATCTACAACGCCAGCATTTTCACCAGGCCCCACAAGTATGCGAGGCCCAGTTGTAGGAAATTGTTTGAGCAAAGGCCGAGAATTTTTGTAACAGCAATGCTCTGACCACATTACCCCAAACATTCCCAGTTCAGCTTTGTTGGGATGACGCCCTAACCGGCGGACAATTTCTGCGTATTCTTCGGGCTTTAGACCCTCAGCAGCGATTTCTTGGGGGGAAAAGGGAGCAGCAGATGTAGCGGTCATGGAAGTATTGCACCAATTGGACAGAGCATTATTCTATCGATTTACTTGCCCTGTAGTGCAGTTCTAGGAATGTACTATAATTCTGTGATCACTTTAAATAGGGTACAGTCTTCTTCTAAGATGAGGAAGAGTATTGAGCGATCGCCCACTCAACATCATCAGTCGTATATTTCACAAAAAGATTTATTTATCTTTACATAACTATTTTTTTTGCACCCAACTACTTAGTGCTAATACATAAAATGCTAACAATGTAATCTAACTAACAATTGCAAGCTTTATAAAGTCTATAAGTCTACTAAAAGTCATAAATTAGTTGGGTCTATGCAGTTTAGTTGTAACAAACAAGTGATATCAATCACAGGTATTTATGATTAAGATCGTCTCACTATTATTGCCAATTAGGCATAATTGTATACAACTGAACTCTAGCCGAGTCATTAATAGGGAACACACTAATTGCCGACAACTTTTTTAAGTCTGTCGGCTTTTTGTATATATTTTTAGATCCCATTAAGAAGCCAGTCTTGAAGAGTTACTGGATTACTGGGGGTTCCCCGACTTTTTCGCCTTGGTCTCCGACAAGAGAAGTAACTGCCGCCAATTGGCGTTGTTTCCTCCATGAATCGCTGGCGTCAAATAGCTGCGTTTAACCGTAATAGTTATTTGTTGGTTATAAAACTAACCAATGCTAAATACTCCATAAAATTTCCCCACAGTTGGTTGTTAACCTGACAGAATTTTGCCACAGCTACTACCAAGTGTGGAGAAGGTATGATCAAATTAGAGATGTTATGGCTATTGAGTGTTAATTGCTTGCACTCACTCTACTAGACCGTAAGCCCACTTTAATAGAATCACCATACTTTGTATTAAGACATCGCTTGAATGATGTAATCAAAGTAAGGTGCTGCTTCAGCAGCATCTGGCGCACTTAGTAAGTCAAGTGAGGCTTTCTTGAGGGAATTGATGGCTTCTACCATTCCTGGCACGGGAACACCCAGTGAGTTATACATTTCCCGAACACCAATCAAACCGATTTTTTCAATTGGCTCTTTATCGCCAGCAAGTACGCCGTAGGTAATCAGGCGCAAGTACCAGCCAAAGTCACGGATACATAGAGAACGTTGACGTTCACCGTAAGCGTTACCACCAGGAGCAATAAAATCGGGACGCTTCTGCCAAAGCTGTTTAGTAGCTTCCTGAACTATCTTTTTTTCGTTTTCAGCTAAGGTCGCAGCAATCCGCGTCCGTTGCTCACCAGTTTGCAAAAATTCTTTGATACTCTTGAGTTCGCCACTGCTGGGATAACGCAGTTCGTCGTCGGCTTTGAGAATAACTTGGTTAATTACAGTCATGATTATTGCAATCACGCAAAGAAATATTATTTGCTAGTTTAACGACTCAGAGGTACACAAGTGAAGAGAGATCAGGGAAATGAAGGGAGTATAAGCTAGAGGCCTTCTTAATGATTGCGAACTGTGAGAGTGGAAAAATCACGGAGAAGGACAATAAGAACTGATGATTAATGCTCAATACCAATACTTTTCTACGAGAGGCTGCGCCCTAAGCGTAGCTATGCCGCAGGCTTTATGACTTCTCTACGAGACCGGAGGCGTTAGCGATACTTCTCTACGAGAGGCTGCGCCCTAAGCGTAGATATGCCGCAGGCTTTACGACTTCTCTACGAGACCGGAGGCGTTAGCGAAGCTTTCGCTTTAGCGATACGCTCAGTACAAGTGACAAATGACAAATGACTAAAATAATTTGGCAACAGGGTGAATTAATTGAAGTGACGATCGCCGACTTGAATGATACAGGCGACGGTGTAGGGCGTTTTGATGACCGTGTGGTATTTGTGCCAGATACAGTACCAGGCGATCGTGTGCTTATTCGCTTGGTACACGTTAAACCAAAATACGCCCACGGCAAGCTTCAGCAACTATTGCAACCATCTACTCATCGTATTCGACCTAGCTGCATTGTGGCTGATAAGTGTGGCGGTTGCCAATGGCAACATATTGATTATGACTACCAGCTAGCAGCCAAACGCAATCAAGTTATTCAAGCATTAGAACGCATTGGCGGTTTTATCAAACCACCAGTAGATCCAGTACTATCTGCACCTTCTGCCTTGGGCTACCGTAACAAAGCCACCTATCCTCTAAGTAAATCGGCAACAGGACAAGTACAAGCTGGTTATTACCAAAAGGGTAGCCACCAATTAATTAATTTAAATCAATGCCCAGTTCAAGACCCACGATTAAATCCTTTACTTGCTGAAGTTAAGCAGGATATTCAAAAGCAAGGCTGGCAAATTTATGACGAACAGCGTCACCAAGGGCAAATTCGCCATCTTGGTTTACGCATTGGACGCCGCACAGGAGAAATCTTGCTGACTTTGGTGGTGAAAGACTGGAATTTACCAAGAATTGAAAACCAAGCCCAGGAGTGGTTAAAGCGCTATCCCCAATTGGTAGGAGTCTCACTCAATCGGAACCCTAATCGCACAAATGCGATTTTTGGAGATGAAACTCGTTGTATTGCCGGAGTTCCTTACCTGCGTGAAAAATTTGCTGGACTGGAATTTCAAGTCCGCCCAGATACATTTTTCCAAGTTTATACAGAAACAGCAGAGGCACTGTTGCAGGTAATTCAGTCAGAACTGAATCTGCAAGGTAATGAAGTGCTAGTCGATGCCTACTGTGGTATTGGAACTTTAACATTGCCCCTCGCAAAACAAGTGCGCCAAGCTACAGGTTTAGAAGTGCAAGCAGCAGCGGTGGAACAAGCTATTTTAAATGCCCAGTCTAATGGAATTAATAATGTGAGATTTCAAGTTGGGGCGGTTGAAAAATTGCTACCAGGAATGGGCATCATACCAGAAGTAGTATTACTCGACCCACCTCGTAAGGGGTGCGATCGCTCTGTAATTGACGCTTTACTGCAATTGAAACCATCTCGGATTGTCTACGTCAGTTGTAAAGTAGCTACTCTCGCCCGTGACCTGAAATTACTTTGCCAAAGTGGGCAATATAATATCACACGGGTACAACCTGCTGATTTTTTTCCGCAAACGGCTCATGTGGAAGCTGCTGCTTTTCTTGTGCTATCACAGATTGAATAAGGGCTTGAGTCTTTTACAAAAACTCAAATTTCAAATTTGTAGTCGAGTGCATACCAAAAATGCTAAAATCAAATTAAGCTAAAAATAGAATTCATTTTGTTTAAAAAAAATTAAAGTTGCATGGCTCTTAGAAATATAAATTGGGTTGTCTAAATTACAATTCGGCAAATCGCAGAGTATGAAAGTACTCTCTTAAACTACAGCATCTTTTAAGTTGCTGGCTGCATTAGCAAATTATTACTAGCCGTTTTTATCCCAGCAATCCTAACTCATGTATAGAGTCAATGCTCCCCAGCATTTTAAAAATTTAGTTTTAAAGACGCAAGTTTGAAGGCAGCATGACCACCTCAATTTTTATCAGGGTGCCTATAAAAGCAAACTGATGTCTAGCTAACTAAAAGCTATGGGGTTTCTCTTGTGATTACTATTTCGCTCCGTCCGGTTGGACGTTATTGGGGTACAATTAGTTTTGCCTCAACCCTATATCTTTGTCCGATATTAGATTTATTATTGGCAGAGATTCCCGCAAAATTACAAGCAGAACTGCGACTAGGACTTCAAGAAGCCTTAGTAAATGCAGCAAAACATGGCAATAATCTTGATCCTAGTAAAAGAGTTGTAGTCCGTTTTTCTTTAATAGATAATCAGTATTGGTGGATAATATCAGACCAAGGTAGTGGCTTTATTCCATCATCAAAAGTTGATGATGATGAGGAGCCAACAGATTATCTACCGCCTGATGAGGCAGAAAGTGGCCGTGGTTTATGTCTTCTGCATCAAATCTTCGATCAGGTAGAGTGGAACCGTAAAGGCACAGAATTGAGACTTTGTAAACAATTAGAAAATCGCCCCCGCCTATCTCTGCGACGGTAAGCTAGTTATGATTTAGAAGTGAGGAGTCATGAGTTTTAAATTCTTAACTCCTCATTCCTAATTATTAACTTTTTCCGTGAGACGGACAGGGTGGGGCAGAAATAGATCGATCTAACCAACCAACAGCCTGTTCTAATCTTGCTTGAGCTTCTTGTGGCTGATTCTTGAGGAGAAACACAACAGCGGCAGCAACTTGCTCACTCGCGCGAGAATTGCGGTTAGACTTGAGGCGATGCCAATCGTTAGGAGAGATGGTTAGCCTTTCCATCAGGGCTTGGGCTAGTTCCAGAGTACTAAATTCATTCAGTTGGCTAGTTTTAGGCAGCTGGGTAGATTGAGACATAACTATTGGCACATTTGCATTTACTTCTACTTTACTACTTGTAAATGAAGCCGCCTAAACAATCGCAGCCACCACAGGGAAATCAGGAACCAGATTTTGAACAAGAACTGGAAGAAGTAGAGCGATCGCTCCTATCCTTGAAAGAACGTTATGTTCAAGTGCAACGCGATCGCTTTTCAAAAGCAGAATTGCAACAGCGCCTTAACAGGCTGAATCAAAATAAGTATCAGACGCCAGAAATCAAAGCAGAGTTACGGCAAATCAAACAGCAGCTAGAAGTGCTAGAACTAAACTTAGAAAGCCAGTTATTTTCTTGGGGTAGCCTAAAAAAACCTTTCTGGCAAGCCGTCCGCTTTGGTGGAATGGGCGTTATCATAGGCTGGATATTAAAGTCCTGTGCTGGGTAAATATGGTAAATCGACGGATTGCAGAAATATTGCGAAGTGGTCAACCTGATGAGTCCCTCCAAATTCAAGGCTGGGTGCGGACAAAGCGCGAGTCTAAAGGGTTTGCTTTTATTGAAGTCAATGACGGCTCATCACTAGCTAATTTGCAAGTCGTGATCAATCAGGATTTGCCAGATTACGAAGCTATCTTGAAAAAACTGAATACAGGTGCAGCTGTCGAAGCCACAGGGGTGCTGGTGGCTTCTCTAGGCAAAGGACAGCGAATTGAGTTGAAAGCAGAAGCAGTGAAAGTCTACGGTGAAGCTGATCCCGACACATACCCGCTGCAAAAGAAACGCCATTCCTTTGAATTTTTGCGTACAATTGGACATTTGCGATCGCGCACTAATTCTTTTGGTGCAGTTTTCCGCGTTAGAAATGCCTGTTCTACTGCGATTCACCAATTCTTCCAAGAAAGAGGCTTTTTGTGGGTACACACGCCAATTATCACAGCTAGCGACTGTGAAGGCGCGGGTGAACTTTTCAGCGTTACTAGTCTGAATCTTAAAGATATTCCCCGCACAGAAAACCAAGCAGTAGATTACACTCAAGACTTTTTTGGTAAACCCACATATTTAACAGTTAGCGGTCAGTTGGAAGCGGAAGTAATGGCGATGGCGTTTAGTAACGTCTACACCTTTGGGCCTACCTTCCGTGCAGAAAATTCCAACACCTCCCGCCACCTAGCAGAATTTTGGATGGTTGAGCCAGAAATGGCTTTTTGTGACCTAGAAGGCGATATGGATTTAGCAGAGGCGTTTCTCAAACACATTTTTAAATATGTGTTGGAAACTTGCCCAGAAGACATGGAATTTTTCAATCAGCGCATTGATAATTCTGTGTTAGCAACAGCCGAAAATATTATTAATAATCAGTTTGAGCGCTTAACTTACACAGAAGCTATCAAAATCCTCGAAAAAGCCGATGTCAAGTTTGAATATCCTGTAAGTTGGGGTTTAGATTTACAATCAGAACACGAGCGTTACTTAGCTGAAGAACTTTTCAAAAAACCTGCGATCGTCACAGATTACCCAGCGCAAATCAAAGCATTTTATATGCGCTTAAGCGATGATGAAAAAACCGTCCGGGCAATGGATGTTCTTGCGCCTAAGATTGGGGAAATTATTGGCGGTTCTCAGCGGGAAGAACGCTTAGAAGTACTAGAACGCCGCGTCTTGGCGCAAGGGATGAAGCCCGAGGATTTGTGGTGGTATCTCGATTTACGCCGTTTTGGAACTGTTCCCCACGCTGGTTTTGGGTTAGGTTTTGAACGACTTGTGCAATTTATAACGGGTATGGGAAATATTCGTGATGTGATTCCGTTCCCGCGTACACCGCAAAATGCGGAGTTTTAGGATTCAATAAAAATCTATTATCGAACAGAATTCAGGCGTCAGAATTCTGTTCGATAAAGGAAGCTCATATGAGATGAGGCGTATTGCAATACACCTGATGAATTCTAAATTAGAGATTGCTATAAAGTAACTTAATAGTTGGTGAGTCATAATTCATCATCACGGAATGCCAATAATGGATGACGAATTATGAATTATTTGTTACCGCTTGCCTACTTGAGATGAGTGACACTAGTGTTAAAAGCAATTGTGCTAAATACAACCCTCATCAAAGAAGTTGAATAGGAAGCAATAATGGCAATTCCCAGCAAACAGGTAAAATCTACCACTGATATTGGAGATAATAGACGCACCCAAACCCACATCCAGGTTCGCATTCCCCAAGAACTACATGAGGAACCAGTGATTTCACGACTGGTTTCTCACTACGGTGTCACAGTCATTATTGCTGCCGTTCGGGTAAGCGTAAACGTGCCAGAATACAGTTGTTTCGATCTGGAGTTACGAGGGACAACATCCCAGATTGAAAGTGCCTTAACCTACCTGGATGAATTGGATTTAGAAGTTTTGCACCAATCGACTCCTGAAGAAGATGGGTGGTAGATTTAGTTAAAAGTTAGGAGTTAAAAAATTTATAACTCTTAACTTTTAACTCCTAACTGGATTTAAGCCATTTGATTTTCAATCGCCCACCGCGCTAGTTCAGTGCGGTTATGGAGATTGGTTTTGCCCAACATATTGGACACATGGCTTTCAACGGTGCGCTGACTAACATTTAATTCTTCAGCAATTTCCCGGTTAGCCAAACCCCTGGCTACAAACTGTACTACTTTCAGTTCGGTTGGGGTTAACTGCACATCGAAGGGAACCTGGATGCGGGAACCGTTTTCTCCTCCTTTTGCTTGGTGTTCTTTCCAACGGATAGTTTGTTTCAGTGAGGATTCTACTTGCGCTACGAGTTCTTCTGGCTCAAAGGGCTTGACCATATATACATCAGCACCTTTATTCAGACCCTTAACTCGGTCTGCGCTTTGTCCTTTAGCTGAAAGGAAGAGAACGGGAATCCAGCTGGTACGCTCGTTTTGCCGGACTTGTTCTACAAAAGTATATCCGTCCATTTCCGGCATCATCACGTCGCAGATGATCATGTCTGGAACATCGTGTTCTAAAATTTCCAGAGCTTCTCGTCCATTTTCCGCGGTGATAACTTCATATCCCCGGAATTCTAAGTAATCCTTCACCAGCAAGATGAGGTTAGGGTCATCATCAATCAATAGAAGTCGTTTGTGATCTTTCATGCTGGGTTCTTTCATAGCAGTGGCACTTGTCGCGCTTCGATCCATCAAGGTCTTTAATAGTTATCCTCTATGGTGGATTCTTTGAGACTTTGTCTTTTTTTTCACTTAACTTAACTTTTTCCTTTGCTATCTTGAATTCTCAAAAGTGCTAAGCGCTTTTAAGATACAAGTAGCCTAATGAAAAAAGTTCAGCAAGGATACGTATAGCAGTAGTATCTATAATGCGCTATTATATATCGCTTTGAAAGGGGCGGGCTAAAAAACACTGATTAAATAATAATCCTTCTGATTCACAAGTAAGTTTTGGCTTAAGATGACCCTACCTCAAAACCAACCCGCGCTTTCTTAAAGCTTACTGCCATACTATATCCTTCGGATGTTAAGCTTCTACGAGATGTTCACAAGAAACTGGATAAGTTTCTGGCAAAGGATGGCTTAAAAATGCATATTCTTCTACCACCTTATTGCCTATTAAGTGTTCTTGGATGATCCGCTCAATAACTTCTGGCTTTGCTTGGCGATACCAGACCCCATCCGGATAAACCACCATTATGGGGCCAGAACAACAAACTCGCAAGCAATTGGCTTTGGTTCTAAAGACGTAAATGGGACGACTGTCTTGCGGCTGGTCAAGTTTTAGCTCTCTAAGCCGCTTTTTTAAGTATTCCCAAGACTCCAGACTAGCTTGTTTTGAGCAGCAGTTAGCAACCGTCTGGTCAGCACAGATGAAAATATGTCGCTGAATTTTAGCCAGTCCTAGAGTTTTTACACAATTACTTAGGGCTTTATGTTCTGGGGATTTAGTAGTTTTGGGGATTTGATGGCTGGACTGGATCACTAGATTGTTACTCATTGAGCGGCTCCCTGATTACAGTTCTATAACAATTTCCAAGCTTTGCAAATAAAGTTGACTGAGAACGGGATCAGGGATTAGGTACTGGGCATTGGCTACTGGGGATTGGCTACTGGAGATTGGGAAAACTCTGTCCCAGCCACCAGTCCCTAGTCCCCAGTCCCTCTGAAACCATATAAAAATATTCGTAACTTATGGAACGGAACCTGAAAATCTCGAATAATTAAGTATTTATACTTAAGTAATCTTGCGCTCCTATAGTTCGGGAACCCGTACTCAAGAAATCATTGCTATTGCACGTCGCTGTTCGGTAAATTAGCACTCAGGAGTTGAGAGTGCTAACTCTGGAGAAATTTATATGGCAGCTGTATCTCTAAGCGTTTCTACAGTTAAACCTTTAGGCGATCGCGTTTTCGTGAAAGTGAGCGCCTCTGAAGAAAAGACCGCAGGTGGTCTGTATTTGCCCGACACCGCCAAGGAAAAGCCCCAAGTAGGGGAAGTAGTCGCCCTTGGCCCTGGCAAGCGTAATGACGACGGTAGCCGTCAAGAATTGGAAATTAAAGTCGGTGATAAGGTGCTGTACTCTAAGTACGCTGGCACTGATATCAAGCTCGGAACCGAAGAATATGTACTGCTCTCTGAAAAAGACATTTTAGCAGTCGTCGTCTAATGGGAAATAGGGAATAGGGAATGGTTCAAAACAATTACCAATGACGCCAGTTCTTTCAAGTCGGCGGAGCCGCCCACAAGAATGGCTCCCCAATGCCCAATCCCCAATTCAAGAAAAAATTAACTTAACTCACTCCTCAAATTTAGACACCTATGGCAAAGCGCATTATCTACAATGAAAACGCCCGTCGCGCCTTAGAGCGAGGCATGGATATTCTGGCTGAGGCTGTAGCTGTTACCCTTGGCCCCAAAGGTCGTAACGTAGTCCTAGAGAAGAAGTTTGGCGCACCACAAATCGTCAATGATGGTGTGACCATCGCTAAAGAAATCGAATTAGAAGACCACATTGAAAATACTGGTGTGTCTTTGATTCGGCAAGCTGCTTCCAAGACCAACGACGCTGCGGGCGATGGCACTACTACCGCAACTGTTCTAGCCCACGCGATCGTTAAAGAAGGCTTGCGGAACGTTGCCGCTGGTGCTAACGCGATTTTATTAAAGCGCGGTATTGATAAAGCAACCACCTTCTTAGTGGAAAAGATTGCCGAACACGCTCGTCCTGTAGAAGATTCCAAAGCTATTGCCCAAGTTGCTGCAATCTCTGCTGGTAACGACGAAGAAGTAGGTCAAATGATTGCTCAAGCTATGGACAAGGTGGGCAAGGAAGGCGTAATTTCCCTAGAAGAAGGGAAATCTATGTTCACAGAATTGGAGATCACCGAAGGGATGCGCTTTGACAAAGGCTACATCTCTCCCTATTTTGCCACCGATACTGAGCGGATGGAAGCGGTTTTCGATGAGCCTTTCTTGTTGCTGACCGATAAGAAAATCGCTTTGGTACAAGACCTCGTACCAGTTCTAGAGCAAGTAGCTCGTGCTGGTCGTCCTTTGGTGATTATCGCCGAAGATATTGAAAAAGAAGCTTTGGCAACCTTGGTAGTTAACCGCCTGCGGGGTGTGCTGAACGTCGCTGCTGTTAAGGCTCCTGGCTTTGGCGATCGCCGCAAAGCTCTGCTAGAAGACATCGCAATCTTGACTGGTGGTCAACTGATCACTGAAGATGCTGGCTTAAAGTTGGAAAACACCAAAATTGATAGCTTGGGCAAAGCTCGCCGCATCACCATTACCAAGGACAACAGCACAATTGTTGCTGAAGGTAACGAAGCTGCTGTTAAAGCTCGGATCGAACAGATTCGCCGTCAAATTGAAGAAACTGAATCTTCTTATGACAAAGAGAAGCTGCAAGAACGTCTAGCTAAGTTGGCTGGTGGTGTTGCTGTGGTGAAAGTCGGTGCAGCCACCGAAACCGAAATGAAAGACAAGAAACTGCGCTTAGAAGACGCTATCAACGCTACCAAAGCTGCTGTAGAAGAAGGTATCGTTCCTGGTGGTGGTACAACTCTGGCTCACCTAACTCCAGTACTCGAAGAGTGGGCGAACAGCAACCTGACTGGTGAAGAGTTAACTGGTGCGTTGATTGTAGCTCGTGCCTTACCTGCTCCTCTAAAGCGGATTGCTGAAAACGCTGGCCAAAATGGTGCAGTTATTGCTGAACGCGTCAAAGAGAAGGAATTTAACGTTGGCTTCAACGCAGCAACTAACGAATTCGTCGATTTGTTAGCTGCTGGTATTGTTGACCCTGCCAAAGTGACTCGTTCTGCTCTGCAAAACGCTGCTTCCATTGCTGGTATGGTGTTGACAACCGAATGTATCGTTGTTGACAAGCCTGAGCCTAAAGATAGCGCTCCTGCTGCGGGTGCTGGCGCTGGCGGTGACTTCGATTACTAATACTCTGTAGTTACTAGTTTGTAAAAAACAGCTGCTTCCCATGTGGAGGCGGCTGTTTTTTTATGCGAACTGTGAACGATGCAAAAATTTTCTAAACCGTTTTTAAAAGGTCTTAACAGATGATAAATGCAGTAAACAACTATTAATTACCCCTTTTTTGCTCTTAGGAATCTTAATTTTTAAGAGCGTTCTAGAAACTCATTTGGCTCAATCCCTGCTTGTCTTAAAATTGCAGGTAATGCTCTCTGTGGCATATCACCAGAATGATTAGGAATAGTAGTATAACGATTAGTTTCAGGATTAAACTAGATTTTGTTACTTCCTGCGGCTTGACGATAAAAAACGAAGTCAAATGTTTTCAAAATTTTGATAATCTGTCTATAGCTAAATCCAGCTAACCGCCCCATAAATTTACTACTGGCTTATAACTAAAGGATAGTTAAACTGCTCTGCTATTGGTTGCAAATAATCTGTTTCCTCTTCCTGAGACTGTGCTTCTAGTAACTTTCGCGCTACATCGCGGGCAATTTCTAAAGTTTCAGCAACTGTCCGTCCTTGAGCAACTAAACCTTGAAGTTCATCAGATGTTGCTAAATAAACGCCCTCTGGTAATTTCTCAATTTGGATATTTAGTAATCTTTCCATTTTTGTCAGCGGTTATTACGTTTACTTCCATTTTTATCGTATCGCTTTTCTAAACTTAAGCGATCGCACTATTTTCTCTTCAAATATCAAAACTTTTTCTTTGCGTCTTTGCGACTTGGCGTGAGATTATTATGCATTAGTTAAGTTAGCAAAAAAATAATGTTTAATTTATAAATGACTTGTAACTCACAAACCGCAGAAGGTTGGCATGGCAAACTCAACTTAGTCTATGCTGATCGCCAAGGTACAACCCAGTTAATTTATAATCACCAGCAAGCACCACTGAAGGTGCAACGCCCGTTTTATCCAGAAGGGCAAAAGGTCTGTCATAGCGTAATTTTACACACTGCTGGGGGAGTTGTAGGAGGCGATCGCCTATCTAGTAATTTTCACCTCCAACCCAATACTCAAGCCTTAATTACTACAGCAGCCGCTAGTAAAATATACCGTAGTAATGGCTTGCAAGCTAAACAATCCATTCAAATGCAAGTTGATGCTGGTGCTTGTTTAGAATGGCTACCTCAAGAAACAATATTATTTAATGGCGCGATTTATCGGCAAGATTTACGTGTAGAATTAGCAACCGGAGCCAGCTTTTTAGGCTGGGAAATTACCCGATTTGGTCGCAGTGCCAGAGGAGAGAAATTTTACTTAGGAGAATGGCGATCGCACACTGAAATTTGGCGGCAAGGTGTTCCCTTGTGGATTGATCGGCAATGGTTAGCGGGTAGCGAAGACATTTTTCACAGTCCTCACGGCTTGTCTGGAAAACCAATAGTAGGTAGTCTAATTTGGGTTGGAAGTGCTGTTTCATCGGAAATATTGGAAAAAATACGAAAATTGGGAGATGATACTGGAGAAATAGGTGTTACTCGTTTACCGCATGGACTTTTATGTCGATATCGCGGTTATTCCACAACTGAGGTGAGAAACTGGTTTACTGATATTTGGCAGTTGCTACGAGTTTCTTTTTTGAATCGTGGTAATTGTATACCAAGAGTGTGGCAGGTTTGAACCACAGAGGAGAGAAGAAATGCAACTTACGCCGCAGGAAAAAGATAAGCTGTTAATTTTTACAGCGGCGCTATTAGCGGAAAGACGTAAAGAAAGAGGTTTAAAACTGAATTACCCGGAAGCAGTTGCCTATATTTCTGCTGCTATTTTAGAAGGTGCAAGAGATGGGCAAACAGTAGCAGAATTGATGAGTTATGGGACAACGCTATTAACGCGGGATGAGGTAATGGAAGGTATACCAGAAATGGTGCATGAAGTTCAAGTAGAAGCGACTTTTCCTGATGGCACAAAGTTGGTGACAGTACATAATCCAATTAGATAATCTCACGCAGAGGCGCAGAGGCGCAAAGTATGATTCCAGGAGAATATATCGTTCCAGAAGGCGAAATTGAACTAAATGTCGGTCGTTCTACTATTAGATTGCAAGTGTCAAATACAGGCGATCGCCCCATACAAGTCGGTTCTCACTTTCACTTTTATGAAGTCAACAACGCCTTAATTTTTGAGAGAAAACAAGCGCGAGGAATGCGCCTCGATATCCCCGCAGGAACAGCGGTTCGTTTTGAACCAGGTGATGAAAAAGAAATTACTTTAGTCCCCTTAGTTGGTAGCCGCCAAGTCTACGGTTTCAACAGCAAAATCAACGGACAACTAGATTCTTAAAAAACTCTTCTCTGCGTTCTTCTCTACGAGACCAAGGCGAATGCGCCTCTGCGGTTAGATAATTCTTCAGGAGTACTTATGAGTTACAGAATGGATCGTCGCGCCTACGCCGAAACCTACGGCCCTACAGTAGGCGATCGCGTCCGACTTGCAGATACAGAATTATTTATTGAAGTTGAACATGACTTCACAACCTACGGTGATGAAGTGAAATTTGGTGGCGGTAAAGTAATCAGGGATGGGATGGGACAATCCCCAATTTCTAATGCCGATGGTGCTGTAGATTTAGTAATTACCAATGCTTTAATTCTCGATTGGTGGGGTATCGTCAAAGCAGATATTGGCATTAAGGATGGCAATATTTTCAAAATTGGGAAAGCTGGAAATCCTTATATTCAAGACAATGTAGATATTATTATTGGCCCTGGAACTGAAGCTTTAGCCGGAGAAGGAATGATTCTCACGGCTGGCGGTATTGATGCACATATTCATTTTATTTGTCCTCAACAGATAGAAGTGGCGATCGCTTCCGGTATTACCACTATGATCGGCGGCGGTACTGGCCCTGCCACAGGTACAAATGCCACTACCTGCACCCCCGGCCCTTGGAATATTTATCGTATGCTGCAAGCTGCTGATGCTTTTCCTGTTAACTTAGGATTTTTGGGCAAAGGGAACGCCAGTCAACCCCAAGGACTTGTAGAACAAGTAGCCGCCGGTGCAATGGGGTTAAAACTACATGAAGACTGGGGAACTACACCCGCAGCAATTGATACCTGCCTCAGCATTGCCGATGAATATGATGTGCAAGTAGCAATTCATACTGATACGTTGAATGAAGCTGGATTTGTCGAAGATACGATCGCTGCTTTTAAGAATCGTGCCATCCACACCTACCACACCGAGGGTGCAGGCGGCGGACACGCACCAGACATTATCAAAGTTTGTAGTCAAGCTAATGTATTGCCATCTTCCACCAACCCGACACGTCCTTACACCGTCAACACCTTAGATGAACACCTGGATATGTTGATGGTATGTCATCACCTCGACCCAGCGATCGCCGAAGATGTTGCTTTTGCCGAATCTCGCATCCGCCGAGAAACCATTGCTGCTGAAGACATTTTGCACGACTTAGGCGCATTTAGCATGATTTCTTCTGATTCCCAGGCAATGGGAAGGGTAGGCGAAGTGATAATTCGCACCTGGCAGACATCTCACAAAATGAAGGTGCAACGGGGAACTCTTAACCCACAAGGAACAGAGCAAAGGGCAGACAATTTCCGAGCAAAAAGGTATGTTGCAAAGTACACTATAAACCCAGCAATTACCCACGGAATAGCGCAATATGTGGGTTCAGTGGAAGAGGGGAAACTAGCAGATTTGTGTTTGTGGCGTCCGGCGTTTTTTGGCGTGAAACCGGAGATAGTGATTAAAGGTGGAATGATTGCATGGTCGCAAATGGGTGATGCTAACGCTAGTATTCCTACACCGCAACCTGTGCATATGCGACCAATGTTTGGCAGTTTTGCAGGTGCGAAGAATGCCACATCGTTAACTTTTGTTTCGCAATCAGCATTAGAGCAAGAAATTCCCAGCCAGCTACGTTTACAGAAAACGGCTGTTGCCGTTTCTGGAACCCGCCAATTGAGTAAGCGGGATATGAAGCTAAATGATGCATTACCACACATTGAAGTAGATCCAGAAACCTATGAAGTGAAGGCAGATGGAGAGCTGCTGATTTGTGAACCTGCGACAGTTTTACCAATGGCGCAGAGGTACTTTTTGTTTTAGTTGATCACAGACCAATCTATTGAAGTCAGAAGTTACTAAGAAGGAATTATCGAAAGTTCTAGAGACGCAGTTTGGAGAAGTGCCAAGCTCAATTATCGAGTTTGTTAATGGAATTAATGATTTATGTGTGCTGAGAAAGCTGCTCAAAATAGCGATCGCAATTCCTTCCACAGCAGAATTCCAAAAACTTTTGGATAGTATCGCCTCTGAGGAATGAGTAATGACTTGTTTTAAAGTTACGATCAAATAATGATAGTTTGCATTTGAAGCCAAGAACAATGTTACCTTTTAAGAAAAAAATTGTGACTGATGAAGCTATACGTCCGCTAGAAGTGATAATTAATTATCAAGACTGGCAGGAAATTGAGAAGATATTAGACTCTCATCGATATTGATAATAGAAAACAACTCTAATCTAAAAAGCTTTTACTTTTTAATTCATTCATTGGTAACAGCAAAGTATCTTCAATTTCCTGCCTAATTTCACGGCTGATATAACAATCACTATTGAGACAATCTACAAGAAGTAAATTAGCATCATAGTACCAACGCAATAATTCTTTTTGTGAATGATTGAACTGCCAGTCATGCCCAATGTTGCGATGTTCAATCATCAATGATCTGAGTTGCTTACTCCAAGCTTGGTGATTCCATTTAGATTTGCCCACCTCATATTCATCTACTTCAGGCAACTGCTCATAAAGCATCTGTAATAATCTCTTGAAATTGCAGTCATGAAGGCAATATAAAGCACTATAAATAAATCCTTCTACTTGGTCTACATATTTAAATTCAAAAGCTAAATTAAGAGAAGTTACAAGATTATGATCAAGAGCAATTTCGCGCAGCTCTTCAATTTTGTTATATTCAAAGTTTAAAATCAAGTCATCATCGTCAGCCAATCGTGATTCGAGGGCGTATGGAAGAGTGAGGTAAACCCCATTAAAATCACCCATAAGGTCATAATCAAAGTAAAAAGCTCGAACTGCGGCAAGCTTATAGGGAAGTTCTACAGAAAGTGATTTTTGATTCAGCCAGATAAGAAACTGCTGCAACTTTTTATCTGACGCAATCAAATCATCAATCTTTTGCTTCATCAATTGCACCAAATCATCTGCCTTCTGCATCATACCCACAGTGAGCAAAAAGACCTCTCGCCAGCGTGTCTCCGTGATATGTTCTACTAAATTTTCCGAGGTAGAACTAGCAACAATTTCTCTAGCGGTGAAATACTCTTGAAATGTAAGATGTGAAAAAGAATATATTCCCTTTGCCCGTTCAATCAATAGTCCATGCTGTGATTCAATAGATTTTAAAACCACTTCGCTATCTAGTTCTAATTCCTGTGGTTCAGTACGAGCATCATGTAAGTTGTAGATAAAATCACTAATATATACCTCAATATTTCTTTGCTTAAAAAAATACTCCTTACGTTCAAAGGTAGCCAGAGCAATTTGACTTAACAAATCTTCCTTGCGGTGCCGTGACAGATTTCTATATACTTGATCGCGCTCAATATTGCGTTTAGCATCCCATTTTTTTAACAAGATATCCAACCCTTCTTTATAAAGTTCGGAGCGATTAGCTGGAAAATCTGCATTTTCTCCAAACACTAAACAAAGTAGTGTTAACAATAGTGGATTAGTGGCTAATTCTTGAATCGGCTCGTTATCTTGTAGTTTTTTGATAAGTCTTTCAGCTTTTACGGGGTCAACTAACCGAAACCAATTTTGTGCAAGAATAGCGATTTACTCCTTGTCAAAATCTGCCATTTCTACTTCAGTAAACTTCTCAAAAATGTATTCCTTAGAAGCTATGCGACAGGTAATAACAAACTGGTTGGCATGAAAATCCTCAGAAAACTCCAGAATTTGCCGTAATATTCTTTTTGTATCTTCTTCCCGAACTTCATCTAATCCATCTAGTAACACCAATACTTTACCGTGTCGCAAGAGTTGCTCTGCTTTCTCTTTTTCATCATGTACTCCACATACTGATAATTTTTGAACAATATATTCTAGAATATCTGGCTGTTGAAATTCTTCCGCAAACTCTTTGAGGGTAATAAAAAAAGGAATTCTGTTGGTCAAATACTGTCCCTCAATGCATTGCATCGCCAAGTACTTTAAAAAGGTGGTCTTCCCAGCTCCGGGTTTGCCTAAAACCATTAGCTTGTTGTGACGTTGCACTGCTTCCAAACCTAGCACTCGCTTCTCAGTAACTTGGCTAAGCCCAAAACGATCAAATTCATCAGGATGACTGTTTTGCAGCAGTTCACAGATATCTAATCGCCTGCGTCCCGTAATTTTCTCCAGAATGTTGACATTAGTATAGATACCTCGCTCTCCGGTTAACTCAATAGGCTGATCCATATCCAGCACCCGCATGGTTCCACATTTTTCTTTGATGCTGGGTTTCACCTTTTCCCGGATTTCTTGAACTAGAACATCAATATCATCCTCTGCAATATTGGCAGTTGAGCTATCAGCAGGTTTTTGCTGTGAATATCGCTTTTGGAGATACTCCCGTAAGCGGCTTTCTTTTACAGGCCCACTGCCACTAATACTGAACTTCTTGTAAATACCTGTCAGGCAACTACTGAGATTGCTTTCAGAGATGTGAAGCACTTGTGTCACTTCGACTCGGCTCTTGCTATTACCAAAGATTTCCACAAAAACTGCCTTTTCTCTATTTGACAATTCGCTGTATTGCTCTAGTTGTGTAAGGAAGTCTCTGGATAATGACATATATCTAGGATGAAATCGCCTTAAAGTTAAGTCTAGCTTGGGTTTTCAAAGATTTGCAGTTAGTCACGATATGTCAAGACAAGTCAATCTAAGTCACCATAAGTCAAATAAATAACCACAAAACAAAATTGCGATATTGAACTCAGTCAAGCAACTGAGGTTGTCGCAATGCTGGAAACGCTAATCCCCTTACTTCTAAATAAGTCTGTTGAAGTTATATTTGGGCTACTACTGGAAAAATTTTGGACATGGGTGCTGAAGGATGACAACTTCAAACGCCTCAACCACTTTTTGAAGATGCAGATTCTTGTACTCTATCTTGATTGGATTTTGCTCAAAACTTCCCCAAAATTTTTACCAAAATCACCACAAGACGATGATTTAGAAACTCATGGTTAATTTTAGAGAGGCAAACAACCGCTTCTTTTATGCACCTCATTTAGAAAACGAATTGTGCAGAATGCTGTTCAGGGGCTATCCTACTTACGGGAAGCTCACTCTACCATTAGAAGTAAGCAGCTGTGATTAACTTAGAAAATACTTTTCCCTTGCAGCGATCGCCTACGCATTTACATCCCCAAAATTTTATCAGCCATAATTCTATTAGTGAGTTATTATTTGGCAAAAAACCATTACAGTTGAACCTGACAAAACTTCCACAGTCTTTTGATACTAAATTCTCAGGAAATAATATTTTTGAAATGGGAGATCAAGTGAAAGTTTTAGACACAATTTCATATAAATATATCTAATCTCACAAAAATTTACTTTTACTCCCACTTAACTGCAACATGAATTCACCATCTTCTCGTTCTGACAAAATTTTGGTTGTCGATGACTCTCCTGATAACGTGTTCTTGATTAAAACTATTTTGGAGGAAGAAGGCTACACGATTAGCACCGCAGAAAATGGGATTTCAGCATTAGCACAACTGAAAGCATCGCCTTGTGATTTGGTGTTGCTGGATCTGATGATGCCAGGAATGGATGGCTACGAAGTCACTAAGCATATTCGTGGAGATATGAAATTGCCGCAATATATCCCGATATTGTTGATAACTGCTCACGATGCGCCCAATGTCGCCCACGGATTAGACTTGGGTGCTGATGATTTTATCCGCAAGCCTGTTACAGTAGACGAATTGTTGGCAAGAGTGCGATCGCTCCTACGCTTGAAGCACAGTATGGATGAACGTGATGAAATTGCCCGCCAACGAGAAGATTTTGTTTCCCGTCTCACCCATGACTTACGTACTCCCTTAGTCGCCGCTGATCGAATGTTGGCGCTGTTTCAGCAGGGTGCTTTAGGAGCATTATCACCGCAAATGCAGGAAGTAATTGCAATCATGGCTCGCAGCAATATCAATCTGCTTTCTATGGTTAATACTTTATTAGAAGTTTATCGCTTTGAAGCAGGTCGCAAAACCTTAGCATTTCAACCAGTGAATCTCAGCCAGTTACTACAAGAGGTGGCTGGAGAATTATCACCCTTAGCTCAAGACAAAATACTGTCCCTTAATCTAGATTTTACTGAAGAGTCACGCACAAAAATTGTGAAGGGCGATCGCTTAGAATTACATCGTCTGTTTACCAACTTAATCGGCAATGCTATCAAATTTACAGACTCTGGGTCTATAACTATTCGTCTTGCTTCCCAACCTCAGTTCGGTAAAAGCCAGCTTTCTCAGTTATCTTCTAATCCCAATTCTGTTGATTACATTACCGTTGAGATTATAGATACTGGCTCAGGTATTGCTCCTGAAGAACAATCCACTATATTTGAACGATTTCGACAAGGCAGCCACAAGCGTTCTGGTAGTGGTTTAGGGCTGTATCTATCTCGCCGAATTGTCGAAGCACATCAAGGCAGTATCCTACTAAATTCCGAGTTGGGTAAAGGTAGTGTATTTATTGTAATTCTACCCGTCAAACCATAAAAAAATCTGAATTATGTAATTCGCAATCTTGTTTGTTAATAATTTATCATTACTTACTACTATTTCCCCATCAAAAAGTATTAATATTTTGATAATTCAAAATATTAATATTAATTACTTAAATATACTAATCCAATAATCCTGTTAGGAAATCCATATTTTTACATAAGGAAAACATGAATACTGTTGAATTATCAGAGTTTTCTAAAATTATATTTAGCCAGCGGGAGTTTTTTAATAATGGCAAAACTAAAGATGTTAATTTTCGTATTGAACAACTAAAAATTCTTAAGCAAGCAATTAGTGAATACGAACAAGCAATAATCCAAGCATTACAAGCTGATTTACATAAACCAGAGTTTGAAATTTATGCTACAGAAATTTTCTCAATTAAAGAGATTGATTATGTAATAAAAAATCTCTTTAATTGGACTAAGCCAAGAAAAGCAGCAGTTCCCTGGGAATTCTTTTCATACTCAGCCAAAATTTATCCAGAACCCCTTGGTGTGGTTTTGATTATTGGTGCTTGGAACTATCCATTTCAATTAATTATCTCACCTTTAATAGGTGCGATCGCAGCAGGAAATTGTGCAGTTATCAAACCTTCAGAACTTGCCCCTCACACCTCCAGCATCATAGCTGAAATGATTACTAAATATTTCGAGCCAACTTATATTGCAGCCTTAGAAGGAGGTATAGAAACAAGCCAAAAACTATTGGCTGAAAAGTTTGATCATATCTTTTTTACTGGTGGTACAGCCGTGGGTAAAATCATCATGGAAGCGGCAGCAAAACATCTTACACCAGTTACTTTAGAATTGGGCGGCAAAAGTCCTTGTATTGTGGATACTGATATTAATCTTGAGCATACCGTCAGACGAATTACATGGGGTAAGTTTTTAAATGCTGGGCAAACTTGTATCGCACCTGACTATCTTTTAGTTAATAAAAAAATCAAACAAAATTTAGTAGATGGGCTACAAAAATGCCTCAAAGAATTTTATGGTGATAATCCAGTTCATAGTCCAGATTATGCCAGGATTATTAATCAAAAACAATTTGATAGATTAGTTAACTTTCTTAAAGATGGTGAAGTTATTATTGGTGGAGAAACTAAACCTTCAGAGCGTTATATTGCTCCCACATTAATTGATCATGTTTCTTTAGAACATCCCATTATGCAGGAGGAAATTTTTGGCCCTATTTTACCTATAATTGAATATACTGATATTGCGGAAGCGATCGCTTTAATTAACTCTCGGCCAAAGCCTTTAGCTTTATACTTGTTTTCTCAAAATGAAAACCTGCAAAAGCGAGTTTTGCAGGAAACTTCATCTGGTGGAGTGTGCATTAACGACACAGTTATGCAGTTTGGCGTCTCATCTTTACCATTTGGCGGTGTAGGTGATAGCGGTATTGGCAGCTATCATGGTAAAGCTAGTTTTGACACTTTTTCTCATGACAAAAGCGTACTGCAAAACTCTTTTTGGCTAGAGTTAAAATGGCGGTACGCTCCCTACAAGGGCAAATTGGCTTTTCTCAAGCGACTTTTAGGACAAAAGTGAAGAATAAAATTAGGAGACGCGATTAATCGCGTCTCCTAAATATTAAAACCCAAAAGCGCTGCTATAACGTTCCTCTGCCCAGGGTTCGCCACGATGGTGGTAACCATTACGCTCCCAAAAACCCAGTTCTTCGCGATTTAGAAACTCTAAACCATTAATCCACTTAGCACTTTTCCAAGCGTAGAGATGGGGAACAACTAGACGCATCGGCCCACCATGTTCAGATGGTAATTCCTCGCCAAAAACTTTAAAGGCAAAGAAGTTTTCTTCCCGTACAAAGTCTTCTATTGAGATATTTGTAGTGTAACCACCATAGCAGTGTTCCATAATATGCGCTGCTTTGGGATCTACCTCAACTAAGCCCATGAAGTCTGTGACTTTAATGCCAGTCCATTTGACATCCAATTTAGACCAGCGCGTTACACAGTGGAAGTCCGCTGTAAACTCATGTTGAGGTAGTGCCATAAAGTCTGACCAAGTAAAGGTGACAGGTTTGGCTAAACCCCAAACCCGAAACTCCCACTCTTGGGCATTGACTTGGGGTGTTGCACTATAAGTCAATACAGGAAAGCCTTTGGCAAGATGCTGACCTGGAGGAACGCGATCGCCCTCTTCCTTCTCTGGTTTCTGAAAAAATTTTCCTAGCATAATAGTCGTAGAAAAATAAGTTTTTTCAAGATAGTTAAAAGCTTTTTTGCTAAGTAGCGAAAAGCAAGTACCAGATACTTTACTTGTTATTTATCACTCCCAGCGGCTCATGCCGCAGGGACTTTTTGAAAAGCAGGTTAACCTGCTAAACCTTCTTTTCCAAACTCCTGCGAAGTTTTATGATTCTTCTTCCTCTTCTTCAGCAGCTGGATAGACAAACGTAGAACGTCCAGTCAAAATCGATTTGCCCAAAGAGAGAGCTTTTTGAGCTTCAACAACAGCTTTGTGCCTCCAGGTAGCTCGGCGTTTATCTCGTTTGGACTTGGAAGTTTTCTTCTTAGGAACAGCCATGATAGCGGATATCGCAATTCTTGACAACCTTCTTATTTTAAGCCATCAATTGCTCAAATTGGAAATGGGGCATAGGGGATTGGGCATGGGCATGATTATGCCCCATGCCCAATCACTGCTTCTCAAAAAATAATAGCGATCGCGCAGTTTTGAAATAAGTTGCCCAACGTTGAGCATCGGGGCGTGTCCGCCACTGGGGGCGACTCACTTCTAATGCCAAAATTGGGGCGATCGCTCCATAACTTTGTACGGATACAATAATTGAAACATCTGTTACCAAGATATCTTGGTCGAAGCTCCGCTGAGCAGCAGCTCTAGCAGCCGCTTCTGCTCTTGTGAGCATAGTTTGGTAATTTTCCTCTGGTAAGCGGTCAATGGCAAGGTCAACTCTCGCGGTGTAAGCTCGTACAATCTGAGGTGCGATCGCTTCTGAGGCAAGCCATACAGGAACTGTAGATCCCAGCAAAACTATTAAAGGAACTATCCGGATTCTTCTGGCAATTTGGCTAATAACTAAAAAGGGGATGATCGATGATGGTAGGTGAGCATAACTCCTGCTCATGACCTTTTAGCTCCTTATTGATAACTTGTAATTCTAACTGGACGGAAGTATTTTCCGATTAGTCAACGTAATAAAAATTACATTTTATCTTAAGGCTCAATAAAAATCACCTAGACTATAAAACATAGGTTAGCTTTGTTTTTTTGCAAAGCTAACCGCAATTTTAGAAACAGCAAACAATAACTGACAAAGAGCGGGATGGCAAATTACTGGGCGATCACGATTGGCATCAATCAATATCAGTTATTTCAACCTTTAAGTTGCGCCCAAGCAGATGCTGAGGCACTAAAGGATTTTTTAGTTACAGAGGCAGGTTTTGCCCCCGAACACTGCTTGTTGATGACAGATACTTCGCCGCCAATAGGAGATAGATCAAGCTATCCAACGAAGGAGAATATTCTGCTTTTGCTTGAGGATCTGGCGGCTACATATTGGCAACCGCAAGATTATCTGTGGCTATTCTTTAGCGGTTATGGTGTCAACTACGATGGCAAAGATTATTTAATGCCAGTGGAAGGGAATCCCGAACTCGTGCTAGAGACTGGTATCGAAGTGCGATCGCTGATGCAAAGTCTACAACTTGGTGACTTGAATGTATTATTACTACTAGATATCAACCGCGCGTTTGGTACGCAAGCGGATGCTCCCGTTGGTGAAGAAATAATAGAACTAGCTCAAGAATTACAACTTGCCACAATTCTTTCCTGTCAGCCAGAGCAATTTTCCCACGAAAGTAGTGAACTAGGTCACGGATTTTTCACGGCAGCTTTGTTAGAAGCTTTACGTTCTGGTCATGGCAGCAGCTTGCCAGATTTAGAAAGCTACTTAAGCCTGATGACGCCAAGATTATGTCAAAATTACTGGCGTCCTATTCAAGACCCTGCCATGATCATCCCATCAAGGCAGCAAGTTATCTTGCCGCAATTGGCAGAAACTAGCAATTTTGAAGTAGAACCGATTATTTATCCAGAAGAATCTTTTGCTGTTGCACTTGCAGCACCTCCCCTCGACGATAATCCCCCTAAAACTAGAGCGAATCTGAGTAGATCGCCAGAAGCTCAAGTAGTCGAAGCTACCGTCAGTCAATCCTCTCAACAGACGAAGGCTCAGCACTTCACACCTGCGGTTGAGAAGTCCCAAAATCAAGAAGAAGTCATGAAGCCACCTGCCAACTTAGTCGCCAAAATACCTCCAGGCGAAAATCTTAGTCAGGAAACTTCTTTAGAAGCGAATAAAAACGGACGATACCTACCTTCTTCTCCTAAAGCCTATGTCTCCCGGCAACTACCGAATCAGGCAAATAGCTCATTGTGGAAACAATTTATATTGTGGGTTGGCAGCAGTATGTTGGTAGTAGGTTTAATTGCGGTAGTTTTCCTTCGCAATCAAGCAACTTTTAGAATTAATCAGATATCAAGAGCATCACCCAATACGGCTACTAACAATCCTCCAGTTACCGATATACCAAATGCCCGTTCCCTAACTGAAGCCAATCCAACAGAGCAAACAAGCAACCAATCCAGAGGGCAAATCGCCTCTAATTCTGATTCTCAAAAACGGAATCAAGCCGTATTAGACCTAGCGAAGATGTCGCTCAGACAAACTCAAGCTAGCGATTTAACCTTGGCAATCACTACAGCCCGAAAAATTAAAGCTGGTGAACCGCTTTACGAACAAGCTCAGGAGAATATTAAGATTTGGAGTCGGATGATTTTAGATTTAGCAGAAGGTCGTGCTAAACAAAGACAGTACGCTAGTGCGATCGCAGCCGCACAGTTAATTACCAAAGACGAGCCATTTTATGCAAAAGCACAAGCAGCAATTAACCAGTGGCGGCTGGAGGCTAAGCAGTATGTAAGCAACAAAACTCTTTTAGATGCAGCTAATGCCTTAATTAAACCGGGACAGGCATCAACCTACAATCGTGCTATCGAAGTTGCCAAGAAAGTACCACCAAATCAGCCAGGTTTTGATACGGCTAAAAAATCAATCAATAAATGGAGTGAAAAGATTTTGGATCTGGCGAAAAGTCGCGCTGCTCAAGGAGAATTCAGTGCTGCAATTGAAACCGCTGCTTTAGTTCCAGAAGTGACGGCAGCTTACGAAGATGCTCAGGATGCTATCCAAAAATGGCAGGACAGGAGAATCAAAAATAATCAATAGTCCCCCCTTTTGGGGAATTTAAAATTTAAGACTCCGCATATAAATCCGAGGACTTGAAATAATGACGCTACCCTTTTTCGTTTGCATGAGTAAATTAAAGGGCTTCTACCATTAATAATTTACGGATTAAGAATTATATAGTCCAAAACTCTAAACATCTGACTCTGTATTAGCAGTATTGGGATATATCCTCACCACATTCATCTGCTAGATAGCACATAGCTCGAAAACGTAAGCCTACCACTTCTTCATACAAAGGGTTGAGCTTGCACATTGGTGGAATGTGAAACAAAGTTTTCCCAAATAATTTAACATCGCGCTCAAAGGGGCATTGAGCAGGAATCATTTTGCACAAGCGATGAGCTAATTGGCGATCACTGATTTTAATATTGTCTAGACGCTGCCGTAAGGGTTGAAGAACATCAAAGCTAGGCTTAGAAGTAAAAGAATTTAGCTGCGTTTCCTGGGTTTTACTAGTGTCTGCTTGATTGATTGATACCCAGCTTGCCAAAAAAATATTTTTTGTGGTATTATGAGATACCTTCATGATAAAACCTCTATGTAATTGAGGGTATTCGTCTTTTTGATGAATATATACAGCGTGGCAACGACCTTTACCGGAAGGTTCGCGTCCTGACCGAGATATAATAAGATTATTCTTTAGCCACTTAAGTCAGAACTTAATTTATTACTACGTTCAGTTAATCGCACTTTTTAGGTGATCGGTAGTGTAGTAATACTGATCTTGTTTATATCTTGACATAGATTAAATTTTAATAAAGACATCTGCCCTTGGACAGATTCTAGTGTAACATTAACAAAAGTTAATATAATAAAGTTTCAAAAAATATTTTTGGTTAACTATAAAGGCCAGCGAGAGAAAAAAGTTTGCTGGTGCTTAAAAACTCTATAAGCAGAAAGCTCAGAGAAAGCGAGATCGGGTTATTGACATTTAACCAAATGCTTATTTATTATTGTGTTAGTTAAGTATTCGCTTAAGTATTTGGTTTACCCAAATGAGCAGACCTGCTGCCAGTGCTGATGTCTTTGTAGCGATCGCAGATCCAACACGACGGGCGCTATTAGATAGTTTACGTGCTGGAGAGCAATCAGTTAAACAGCTGGCAGAGCCTTTTGCAATGAGCTTGCCAGCTATTTCTCAGCATTTGCAGGTTCTTTGTGAAGCTAACCTAGTACAGATGCGAAAAGCAGGGCGGCAGCGGCTGTATCGGCTGAACTCAGAGCCACTGAAGTTGGTGTCTGATTGGGTTGCCTATTACGAGCAGTTCTGGCAAGTAAAACTGGATGCTCTTGGCAGTTATTTGGAGGAAGATTCATGCTCCGAGACTTGAAAATGGAAGTTTTCTACCCCTATCCGCCGCAACAGATTTGGCGTGTACTCACTAACCGTCGCGCCCTAGCTGCATGGCTAATGGAAAACAATTTTGAGCCGTTTATTGGGCATAAATTCCAGTTTTATAACTCAGCACTGCCAGGGCTGGCTGGAAGCATTGACTGTGAAGTGATTGAACTTGATGAGCCAAGGCGACTTTCTTACACTTGGCAAGATAGTATGATGTCTCAGCCTTCAATTGTGACTTGGACGCTAGAACTTGTCGATGGTGGTACACAATTGCAACTAGAGCATAAAGGGTTGAGGCGAGCAGTTGGGGTGGGTGAACCGATGCGCTTTTCGCAACCGTGGCGAAGTGAATTTATGTATAAGTCAACTGTGGTTCAGACACTACCACAGATTAATCGTACCAGCTTACCTGTAGAGAAGTATCAGGTATTTGATAGCCTCATTCTCAGTTCCTTGTTAAATGGTGGGTGGAAATACAAGTTGAATGAAAAACTTTCACAAGTCTTAGTTAACCTGCCCTGCACTTGATTAACTCCGCTATTAACCTGCTTTCCATTAGCTAAACTCAAGCGATTTGCTGAGTCCTCTGTTAAAGGATTTGAGCCATAACACAGGAATTCCAAATTCCTGACGATTGTTCAATGAAGCTGATCAATTCAGATAGACAAATGAACGATGTCAGTAAACAACTGCTTACTTTGGCAAGAAAAAATTTAGCTGCCTATATAGCAATTTCAAAAGCTAGGGCAATTGGTGTAGCTGGTTCTGTTGCTCGTAGACAAGCCGATATCTACTCTGATATTGCATTTTCGCGGTTTATGGGTTGTAAAAAACTATGGAATAGAGCGGGATGATGTACTGTTTTTAACTGATGAATTATTGTAAGCAGTGAAAAATATTATTGGGGTGTTGTTGGGCTTAAATAAGTTTTACCATCCTGTTAATTGTGTGCCATTTAAAAGAATGGATAAATTCATTAACAAAATGGCGATCGCTCCCAATAATCTATCATTTAGCCTCAAGCAAGTTTTGCAAGCAGAACCTCATACAGCGGTTAATTACCTTGGTGAACTAATTGAGGAAACATTCGCCTTGGTAGAAAAACATATACCAGAGATTGATACAACACAAGCTTGGCAAAATTACAAACTCTGGTCAGATAAGCAGTAACAGCAAAATTATCTGCGTTTACTACGAAATACAGCAGTTTGCAAGTAAATGAAGTACAGCATCTAAGTTTAAAAGCTATAGTAAAGCCTCTTTTACTTCTGACTTCTAAATTCTGACTCCTGAATTCTGACTTCTGCTGTCATTACCAATTTAAAATCCAAAATTAATATGGCTCTTTTTTGTTTGGTACACGGCGCTTGCCAAGGCGCATGGTGTTGGGATTTACTAATTCCTCATCTAGAAGCGCGCGGTCACAAAACAGTAGCAATGGATCTGCCTATTGAAGATCCGTCAGCCACGTTATCTGATTTTGCAGATGCAGTTGTGCAAGCCTTACCTGAAGACAAAGGCGATGTAATATTAGTCGGTCATTCAATGGCTGGTACTGTTATTCCCATTGTCGCTACTCAGCGACCAGTCCGTAAGCTAGTGTTCCTCGCCGCGCTCATTCCGTACCCTCAAATTAGTACACTCGACCAATTTTATGACGAGATAGATTCCAATACTCTCAATTTATTAAATTACCAACCGCCAGAAGCAAGTAAGTTCGAGCAATTCTGTGATGAACCTAATATGTACAACCCAGCTTCCCTTGGGAAAAACCCTTCAGAGAGCGACGCTGTAGCAATGGAAATTTTCTTTCATGACTGCGAGCCTGATGTAGCGCGTTGGGCAATCTCAAAAATGCGAAAGCAGGAATCAATGGCATACATTTACGAGGTCAGTCCTTTAAAAGCTTTCCCTGATGTGGAATGCGAGTATATTGTCTGCACTGATGACCGAATAATTTCTCCTACATGGTCGCGCTACGCTGCACGTAAACGTTTGGGAGTCGATGCGATTGAGCTGCCTGGGGGACACTGCCCTTCTTTGTCCCGCCCTGTCCACCTTGCAGATGCACTTTTGAATGTTTTGTGAGCAGTTTTTAAATCTCACACCAAAACGCAAAGACTCAAAGCTTATCTCAGCGTCTTTGCGTAAGGTCGGTCTATATTTTAAATTTTCTAGGATGCAACTTGAGCAGCTGTGCGAGTGCGACGTCTTCTGCCATCAGCAACTTTCACAGGTGGCTCATCAGGAGTTTGCATCAACAAAGTCACAGACCCTTGACACTGTAGTTCTCGGCGAATGGAACGTTGCAATTCTCGCTCTAAAGTTGCTTGTAGTCCGCCCCAATCGATATCTGCTGCTTCACCGTCGGTAGGAGCAAATTCTGACCAACGAACGGTGAGGATTTCTTCCATTCGTTGTTGTACCCACTTTTGTAGCACTGATCGCTCCATACTGGTGACTACACCACGTAGATGAATTTCTGGCTTGGCCATTAGTTTGCCATTCCAATCAACAGCGGCAGCAATGGTAACAATACCTTCTTCTGCCATACGTTGCCGTTCTTGCAACACCTTGTCACTCACCATGCCAGAACTAGTAGTATCCACCAGTTCTATACCAGATGGGACTTTACCCGCAACACGAATGGCATTTTCGGTCAGTTCTACAACATCACCATTCTGGATAATGATCATGTTTTCTGCGGGAATGCCCATACTTTGGGCTGTTTCCGAGTGTTTCACCAGCATTCGATGTTCACCGTGAACTGGCAAGAAAAACTTAGGCCGAGTTAAGGCAATCATTAGTTTTTGGTCTTCTTGACAGCCGTGACCAGAGACGTGAATACCTTTATCGCGGCCATAGACCACTTTCGCCCCCTGGATCATCAATTTGTCGATGGTATTGACTACAGCGATCGTATTTCCTGGAATTGGATTCGCAGAGAATACTACTGTGTCTCCTTCACGAATTTTGATGTGCGGATGATCTTTATTGGCAATCCGGGTCATTGCCGCCATTGTTTCACCTTGAGATCCTGTAGTCAGAATCAACACTCTTTCATCAGGCAAGCTGCGGACTGTGTGTAATGGTTGCAGCAAATTATCTTCACATTTGATGTAACCTAAATTCCGAGCATGAGCAATCAAATTCAGCATGGAACGTCCTACAACTGACACTACACGATTGTGTTTTTTTGCCAGTTGCAAAATCATGTTAATGCGATGCACGGAGGAAGCGAAGGTTGTAACGAACAGTCGCCCTGTAGCTTGACTAAATACCCGATCAAGATTGGGATAAACTGAGCGTTCTGAAGGGGTAAATCCTGGGACTTCGGAGTTAGTTGAATCGCTTAATAAGCAAAGTACGCCTTGTTCGCCGTGTTCTGCTAACCGTTGTAAGTCAAATTTTTCCCCATCCACGGGAGTGTGGTCAAATTTAAAATCTCCTGTATGAATTACTATACCAAGGGGAGTATGAATAGCAACAGTAAAACTATCAGCGATGGAGTGGGTATTGCGAATATATTCTACTAGGAAGTTTTTGCCAAGCCGCACTATATCACGCGGTGACACTGTTCTTAATTCTGTGCGATCGCGCACTCCTGCTTCTTCCAATTTACCCTCTAGCATTGCCATTGCTAGTCTGGGACCATAGATTACGGGTATGTCAAATTGTTTCAGATGAAAAGCAATCCCACCAATATGGTCTTCATGACCGTGGGTAACAATCATTCCTTTAATTTTATGACGATTTTCCCGCAGATAAGTCGTATCTGGTAGGACAATATTGACTCCATGCATTGCTTCTGTAGGAAAAGCCAATCCTGCATCTAATAGGATAATTTCGTCATCGTACTCAAATACACAGGTATTTTTCCCAATTTCATGCAAACCGCCCAACGGAATAATTTTTAGGGCGGAGGTAGCTTCGTTTTTAGCCATTTTCTCCTTAGATTTTTGTTTGTTGTTAATGACTTGATAGTTAGCGTTTTTGTATTAAAGACAACTTTATCTGTCTTTTAAGTAAATTTGAAAGCAACCAATTTTTAATTCAGATGTTCAATTTTTGTTCTATAAAATGGACTTTACCGTGGAAGGATTCATAATATATCTGTTAGTCCTAACACAGGTTTTTCAGTTGCATCCTGTTAACAATTATCAGCGTTTATATCTATGTTTTGGCTAACTATCAAATTGACAGCCGTCAATAAGTTGCTGCCTAGATTAAACTTAGTTCTTTAAGAACTGCCTCTAACTTTTTACCGACTTCTGAGTCAGCTTCGCATAACGGCGGACGAGTTGAGCCAACCTCCCAACCTTGAAGTTTCAGTGCTTTTTTAACTGGAATAGGATTTGAAGTTAGAAATAAAGCCTTAAATAAGGGGAATAGTTGGAGATGAATCTCGGTCGCAACTTCAATTTTCCCTGTACTAAAAGCTTGAATCATCTGCTGTAGCTGGTTTCCTACCAGATGAGAAGCGACACTTACTACGCCCTTTGCCCCAAGCGCTAACAAAGGCAAAGTCATGTAATCATCACCAGAGTAAATCTGGAATTCTTTTGGTGTCAAGCGGCGAATTTCGCTAGCCTGATCTATGTTACCTGTAGATTCTTTAATTCCCACAATGTTGCTAACTTCAGCTAACCGCGCAACTGTTTCTGGCTGAAGATTTTGTCCAGTACGACCAGGGACGTTATATAACAACAAGGGTAGCTCAGGACAGGCTTGGGCGATCGCTTTAAAGTGCGCTTCCAGTCCTGCTTGCGGTGGTTTGTTGTAATATGGGACAACTTGTAAAGAACCATGTACTCCTATTTTAGCTGCTTTTTCGGTGGCAGCGATCGCTTCTTTGGTGGAATTGGAACCACATCCTGCTATCACCTTGGCTTTTCCTGCCACGGCCTGCAACACCTCGACAAACAATTGGTATTCCTCGTCCCAACTTAAAGTAGGGGATTCCCCCGTTGTGCCACACACTACCAATGTATCTGTACCATTGTTAGCTAGATGCGCTGCCAGTTCTGCCGCTACATCGTAGTTCACGCTACCGTCTGCTTTAAACGGTGTAATCATAGCGGTTAAAACGCTGCCAAAATCTCCCACCCTCTTTTCACTCCTAATTGACCTCTTTGTTTTTATGCCTTGGTGGATTTCTATTTTAATAACCTATCTGCAAATTGCTTTCAAGTATGATTGACTCATTTGCTATTCCTTACCTTTTGAGTTCTCTTATGGAGTACGGGAAGCAACCCTTTTGATTCTATGTTGTTCTTGAAGTTCTGACCCTCGTGCAAGGAGTTAACACACTTGTCCTAAAGCAGATGCTAGATGAACGAGGAAGCCCTTCTGATGAGCGCAAAGCGCACGCTTTGCTGTAAGCTTGCCTCTTGCAGAAGAGCTTTGCTAAGGCGTAGTGTGTCGCTTTGCAACTCACCTATGCTCTCTTGCGTAGCATTTCCTTAAAATAAGGGTCTTGCGCTGTCGCTTGGGTTGGGCTAACCCTCTTTAAAGTTCTGATTGCTTCTGGCACTACCTTTTAGATCATCGGAGAAAGCCTAAGAACAGGCTTTTCTATTTGTCCTTTTTATCTCTTGTAAAAGACTTATGATCCTTAACGGGTTCGTTAGTGATTTATGCAGAAAACGATACTACTTGCTAGATTGCAGCAACCTATTAGGCATCTACGGATGTTTACAAGCCGGAAAACCCTTTCGTCAGATTATATATAAGTAAAATCTTCAATGGCTCACTAATAACTGGTCACTATCTCGAAACGTATGCTTGGGAAGGTTTAAGTAAATTTTTTTCTACTAGCAACTCGGCAATTTGTACTGCATTTAATGCTGCGCCTTTGCGAATTTGATCACCACATAGCCACAGTTCCAAGCCGCACGGATGAGAGATGTCCTGCCGAATTCTTCCCACTAAGACTTCATCTTTACCAGTTGCTTCAATTGGCATAGGAAAATGATTAGTTCCCCAATCTTCTAGCAATTTCACTCCTGGAGAGTTACTTAAAATCTCTCTAGCTTCATCTGGACTAAAGGGAGTCTCAAATTCTAGATTAATTGCTTCAGAATGAGCGCGCAGCACAGGAACCCGTACACAAGTTGCAGTGATTCTGATCTGCGACGTTCCAAAAATTTTCCGAGTTTCATTGACCATTTTCATTTCTTCTTCACAATATCCCAAATCGTTGAGTGGGGAGTTATGTGGGAATAAATTAAATGCCAACGGGTAGGGTAATACCTCAGCTACTGGCGACTTTCCTTGTAATATAGCACTTGTTTGGGTTTTGACTTCTGCCATTGCTTTAGCACCAGCACCACTAGCAGATTGGTAGGTAGAAACCACAATGCGTTGCACTGGTTTTACTTTATGCAATGGCCACACAGCCATTGTCAATAAAATTGTAGTGCAATTGGGATTGGCAATAATGCCTTTGTGGTTAGCCGCAGCTTGTGGGTTGACTTCTGGCACTACTAAAGGGACTTCCGGGTTCATCCGAAAGGCGCTAGAGTTATCTATTACAACTGCGCCCTTTTGGGTGGCAATTGATGCCCAAGTTTTGGATGTGGAACCACCGGCACTAGCCAGTACCAAATCTATATCCTCAAAGGCGCGATCGCTTACTGGCTCTACTGGGATATTTTCGCCTTTAAATTGAAGCGATCGCCCTACACTCCGTTCTGATGCCAATAATTTTAAATCAGCAACAGGAAAACAACGCTGTTCCAATAATTCCAGCAACTCTGTGCCAACAGCACCAGTTGCTCCCAAAATAGCTACACGATAGGATTTCGACAAACTTGCTTCCTCCTTTTAAAGATTATCTGCAATTTTTCGTAACAATTTGCGATTTACAACAGATGTACAGATGTTTAATTAAAAATGGCAATAGAACTCTTTAAATAAATTTGAATATTCTTACGTTTTTTCTATCTAACTTAGTTGCTTTACTTAAATTTAATACATTTATTATTTTTTAGAATATTTATTCTAAGTTAAGTAATGTTGCACTTTACTACAATCACCGCTCTATTTTTAGATTAATTTAAGCTATATATTACTATACAGCAAACTTCTATCAGGAGAAAGTAGAGATATCTGCACTTAAACGTTTTACAAGTGTTTCACCTGTCAAGTAAACGCTTAATTTACCTCGAAAGTGATGCATTCCTAAAACGACGGATGTACTATGATCCAAATGGAATATAATCAGCCAGCATTAATCTGGGGTAAGGCAATAGCGATGCTTTTATCTCACAAGTACAGTTACACCTAATGGTATAACCCTGGAGCGAGGAACTGCTGGCTGAGAATAAGGATATCACGGCATTAGCCCTCTGAATAATAAGTTCTAAGTACTGAGCGATTGAGGGCTAGACACTGGAAAATGAATTCGTGACTAAATAGCCAGTACTCAATTCTCAATGGCTTAAGACTTATTACTAATTGTTATGGCAGTAAAGTGTCAAGTATTTTGCCATTGGCAGTAAACTGGATATCTGCCCCAGGATAACTATCCTAAGATGTAGATTATGCCTTGTGCCTACCGCCTGTCCAGCCTAGAGACATCAAGCTATAAACGCGATTTTTCGCGTCTTGTGTGTACTCAGAGTTTAAAATACCAGAAAAATAGAGACGTAGCATGAAAGTCACCCAGGAGAAACTTCCCGCCAGCCAAATCGGTCTGGAAATAGAGATTACACCAGAAACTACAAAGCAAACTTACGAACAGGTTATTAAAAATTTAGCTAGTACTGCCAATATTCCTGGGTTTCGCAAAGGCAAAGTACCTCGACCGATATTGCTACAGCGACTAGGCATCACACGAATCAAGGCAGCAGCGCTAGAAGAACTAATTCAAGACGGCATTGAGCAAGCCGTTAAACAAGAAGCTATTCAGGCTATTGGTCAGCCGCAATTGCGTTCCTCTTATGAGGAATTGATCAATAATTATGAACCAGGAAAACCCCTGACGATTTCTGCTGCGGTTGATGTGGAACCAGAAGTAAATCTAGTGCAGTACACCGATTTACGAGCCACAGCCGAGGAAATAAAGTACGATCCAACTCAAGTTGAAAACGCTCTAGAAAAAGAACGTGAAGAATTAGCAACCTTGATTCCAGTGGAAGGACGTGCAGCCCAAATTGGTGATGTGGCTGTAGTCGATTTTAAAGGTCTATTGGTGAAAGCTGAAGGTGAAGACGAGACAGCTGAACCAACGCCCATTCCAGGAGGAGAAGCAACTGATTTTCAACTGGAGTTGCAAGAAGATAAGTTTATTCCGGGTTTTGTCTCTGGAATATTGGGGCTGAATCCAGGAGAAACCAAAGAAGTTTCGGCTCAGTTCCCAGACCCATATGTCAACGAAGAGTTAGCTGGAAAAGCAGCCATCTTTACGGTGACTATTAAAGAACTCAAAGAAAAAGAGCTACCGGAATTAAATGACGACTTCGCCAATGATGTCAGTGATTTCGAGACCTTAGCGGAATTGCGTGCTTCTTTAGAAGAACGATATCAAAAAGAAGCTGACGAAAAAACTAAAAGCAACAAACAAGAAGCTCTATTAGCTGAACTGCTCAAGCACGTGGAAGTTGACTTGCCAGCAACTTTGATTGAGCAAGAAGTAGATGCAATGCTTACGCAAACAGCAATGCGGCTTTCTCAACAGGGGCTGGATGTGAGAAAGTTGTTTACCCAAGATATTATTCCTCAGTTGCGGGAGCGATCGCGTACTGAAGCAATTGAACGCCTAAAGCGCTCCTTGTCTTTGCGCGAAGTTGCTAAACGCGAATCCATCGAGGTGACAACAGAAGAAATCCAAGCTAGAGTCACAGAATTGTTGCAGCAGTACTCGGATCAAGAGGTTGATGAAGAAAGACTGCAATCAGTGGTAGAAAACGAACTGTTAACAGAAAAAATCATTGATTGGCTCTTAGAACACTCATCAGTTGAACTTGTCCCGGAAGGTTCCTTGAGTTCTACAGAGGAACCGGAGGCAGAAGCAGCTTTGGCAGATGCACCTCCACCTGAAGAGGAAAGCGGCACAGATTCTACAGAAGCAACAGAAGGGCAATAGACTATTCCTACGGTCACATATTCACCAGTCCTTTAACTTAGGACTGGTGAAATGGGTAAGCTAAGAAAGGAAGAAAAATTAAAAATTCCTCTTTTGCTCTCTTTGTCAACATCTAGCGCTGATGAAGTCAGAATAATTAAAGAAGTTTTAATAAATAGCCACGCCTGTGACTGCCTTAGCTTGACCCTGTGTTGCACGAGAAGAATTTATATGAGGCATAATGGTTAACACGTAGCTAAAAATCAAAATTTCATTTATAAAAAAGGCAGCGCCAGCCTTTGGTCTGAGCAAAGCGATCGCTGCTACCTGTACAACTTACTGTCAATCGTTCTTCTATGCTTGTATCGCAGTCGGGAAATTACCCAATCAACAGTGTGAGCCAAACACACATTAACTCCCACTTGAGCAGCCCTACCAACATCGTGCCGATGGTGGTAGAACAATCCGGTATGGGAGAAAGAGCTTTTGACATCTACTCCCGCCTGCTGCGAGAGCGGATTATCTTTCTAGGAACGCCAATAGACGACAACATTGCCAACTCAATTGTGGCTCAGTTGTTATTTCTGGATGCTGAAGACTCAGAAAAGGATATACAACTGTACATAAATTCTCCTGGCGGCTCTGTCTACGCAGGTATGGCAATTTATGATACAATACAGCAGATTCGTCCCGATGTTGTTACCATCTGTTTTGGATTAGCCGCGAGCATGGGGGCATTTTTGTTAACAGCCGGAACTGCGGGAAAGCGAATGTCTCTACCCGATTCCCGGATTATGATTCACCAACCACTTGGTGGCGCTCAAGGGCAAGCCATTGACATAGAAATTCAAGCCAGAGAAATTCTTTACATTAAGGCGAACTTGAATCAGTTACTATCTCACCATACTGGTCAACCCTTAGAAAGAATAGAAGCAGATACTGAGCGCGACTTTTTCATGTCGGCAGAAGAGGCGAAGAACTACGGTTTGATCGATCAGGTCATTTCCAGACAAAATCTTCCCACAGCAGGGGAAAACGTCACCATTCTGAAATAAGAGGCTGGTATGTCTAAGTACGACTCCCATTTAAAATGTTCATTTTGTGGCAAGTCTCAAGAGCAGGTGCGTAAATTAATCGCGGGGCCGGGAGTCTACATCTGCGATGAATGCGTAGACTTGTGTAATGAAATACTAGATGAGGAGTTACTCGACACGAATGGTGCAGCAGCGCAACCAGCACCACGGTCAGAACCACCTCAAAAACGCCGCGGCCGCTCCTCTAATCTCTCGTTTAATCAAATACCTAAACCAAGAGAGATTAAAAAGTATTTAGACGAACACGTTATTGGTCAAGATGAAGCCAAGAAAGTGTTGTCAGTTGCAGTTTACAACCACTACAAACGGTTGGCAGTCATTCAGTCTAAAGCCAGTGGCAAAGCTGGCACGGATGATGCGATAGAACTGCAAAAGTCCAATATTTTGTTAATTGGACCGACTGGTTGCGGCAAAACTCTCCTAGCCCAAACCCTAGCAAAAATTCTCGATGTCCCCTTTGCTGTCGCTGATGCCACAACACTGACAGAAGCGGGGTATGTGGGAGAGGATGTGGAGAATATCTTACTGCGGCTGCTGCAAGTGGCAGATTTAGATGTGGAAGAAGCGCAGCGAGGAATTATCTACATCGATGAGATTGACAAGATTGCCCGCAAGAGCGAAAACCCCTCGATTACCCGCGACGTTTCTGGCGAAGGTGTCCAGCAGGCTTTGCTGAAAATGTTAGAGGGAACGATCGCCAACGTACCACCCCAAGGAGGACGGAAGCACCCCTATCAAGACTGCATCCAGATTGATACCAGTAATATCTTGTTCGTCTGTGGTGGGGCTTTCGTCGGCTTAGAGAAGGTTGTAGATCAAAGAGTTGGGAAAAAAGCGATCGGCTTTGTACAACCTGGAGAAGGGCAATCTAAGGAGAAGCGAGCAGCAGATACTCTTCGTCATCTAGAACCGGATGACCTAGTAAAGTTTGGCATGATTCCAGAATTTATTGGACGAGTGCCAATGGTCGCGGTAGTAGATCCGCTAGATGAAGAAGCGCTGATGGCGATTCTCACCCAACCACGTAGCGCCTTAGTCAAGCAGTATCAAAAACTGCTGAAGATGGACAACGTTCAGTTAGACTTTAAACCAGAGGCTTTGCGGGCGATCGCTCAAGAAGCTTACCGTCGCAAAACTGGAGCCAGAGCGCTGCGGGGTATTGTAGAAGAACTGATGTTGGATGTAATGTATGAATTACCGTCCCGTAAAGACGTGACACGCTGCACGGTAACACGGGAGATGGTAGAGAAACGATCTACTGCGGAACTAATAGTGCATCCCTCGTCATTACCGAAACCAGAATCAGCATAATTTAGAGTCAAGGGCAGCTACTTGCTCCACTTAGGGTTTCCCCAAGTGGAGCAAGTAGCGTTCAAAAGTCAAGAGTCAACAGTCAAGGGGAGTTAGCGCAGTCTTTTCCCAAGGGGAGAGGCTTACGCCTGCCGTAGGATACCCGAAGGGCTGTAGGGAGTTTCTACCATGAACGACTACTATTCAAAATAAAATACTTTTGATTTTTGACTTTTGACTATGGACTTTTGACTATAGACTTTTGACTATAGACTTTTGACTTTTGACAAATGCCTTACATCAATGTTCGTGGCGTTGATCATTACTACGAGTGGGTGAAAAAACCGTCTGGTTCATCAGAAAAGCCAGTGATGTTGTTCATCCACGGTTGGGCTGGTTCTGCTAGGTACTGGAAAAGCACTGCTGATGCTTTATCAGAGCAATTTGATTGTTTACTCTACGATTTAAGAGGATTTGGACGTTCTAGTGGTAAGCCAACCATAGTCCAAGCAAGTGAATCTGTTGCCGAGTCTGAGTCTCTTCAAGAAGAGTCAAAGGCGATCAGAGAATTAACCTATGAATTAGAGGAATACGTTGAGGATTTGGCAGCTTTGCTTGATGAGTTGCATCTTCAGCGTGTTTATATAAATGCTCATTCGATGGGTGCATCTATTGCTACTTTATTTTTTAACCGCTATCCTCAACGAGTTGAACGAGGGATTTTAACCTGTAGCGGCATTTTTGAATACGATGAAAAAGCCTTTACTGCCTTTCATAAATTTGGTGGTTATGTAGTTAAATTCCGTCCCAAGTGGTTAGGAAAAATACCGTTGGTTGACCGGATGTTTATGGCTAGGTTTCTCCATAGCCCGATCCCAAATTCTGAGCGTAAAGCTTTTTTGCAAGATTTTCTTGAAGCAGATTATGATGCAGCTTTAGGTACAATTTTTACTTCGGTGAGTAAGGCACAATCCGAATTAATGCCGGGGGAGTTTGCCAAACTGACAGTGCCGACTCTGTTGGTAGCGGGAGAGTATGACAAGATTATTCCAGCCGATATGGGGCGTCAAGCAGCAGCACTCAATGACAAAGTTGAGTTTGTTGTCATTCCTGGTACAGCCCATTTTCCGATGTTGGAAGATGCTCAAACTTATCTACGGCGGGTACAAGAGTTTTTGCAAATTAACGCGCCACAGCCACAAGCATATTAATTCGTAATATTTCGGCTACGCTCAATACAAGTTCGTAATTCGTAATTGGCAAGAATGAAAATATGGGTGGAGGAAACTAGTCTCACCCAATTTTCCTTTGAATTCTTGACTCTTGACCTTTTACAGACGCGCCGTGGCGCGTCTCTACTTTAAATCAAACCTAGTTCTCGTTTTAGTAAGTTAATTGACTCTGTGCCAATATAATTTTGAACCTTAATCAGCTTAGGTGGGCGGATAATATCTTCATCAGCTGCTTGCACCGCTGCTTGCACCCCCGCGTAACTGGCTAAATCGCTGATAATTACTTCAGCCCGCTTAACAATCGCCTGGAGTTTGTAATTATCTTTTGGTTGGGAAGTCATTATAAGTAGTTCATCACCACGTAAACCGTGGAGGATAACTTCTGCTTGGCGGCCAATTCCAGAACTAAGGCTAACTATACCGACACAGCTATCTTTTGGTAGCGTTTTTAGCAGGTTGAGTTCTTTACTGTAGTCATAGATATCAAGAGGAATCACCCGTACAGCTTTCGGCGCAACGATTTCTTCTACATCATTAATGAAATAGCGACTTGTGACCACTGTAGCAGAGGTAGTTTTATCTAACACCGCTGCTAATTCTTCCATTGCTACCAATTGAATCGGAATTTTCAGGGCTTCTTCTAATTCGTACACCATTAACTCACCCACCCCAATGTCTTGAGATGGTGCTGCTACAAACACCCGCGCACTACAGCGCAAGCGCCAGTCAACTTCTGCCAGAAATATCTCCCGGGCTTGATTTAGTGAACATTCTTGAGAGAGTAATTCGTCCAGTGCTTGTTGGACAATTTTATAGGCATTGGGATGTTGTTTGAAAACTGGCGATTGCAGCCTGCTACCACCCTCATGACCTTGAGCGCGGACATAAATACCTGAACCAGCAAGACTCTCAACAAATCCGTCTTCTTCTAGCTGGCGGTAAACTTTGCTGATAGTATTGCGATGTAATCCAGTCTGCATTGCTAACGCGCGTGTGCTTGGCAATTTGTATCCAGGTGGATATTGCCGGGAGGCGATCGCAAACCGGATTTGGTTAAACAGCTGGGTTGATGCGGGAATTTCACTGTCAGGCTGAATACGGAATTGAATCATCACTAAACCTCCTAAATACTAGTGGTGGCAAGTGACCAGCTGCCTTTGCTAAATGTCAAATATTTTATTTAGACATGAAGTTTTTCTGGTAGAAATTTTTAATGCGCTCACTGTAGGTAATTGATAATTTAATGGGAAATAGTCTTGACACACTGGCATAGTTATATCAAATAATCACACGGCTAATCACACAGCACTGGTAAAAATTATTATGACAGAGCGAGCAATCGACACTACAACAGTTAAACTTTTGCAAGATGATTTGCAAATAGCTGCTTATTTGGCACAGCCCAAAGAACCAGGTTCTTACCCAGGAGTTGTTGTATTGCAAGAGATTTTTGGTGTCAACATTCATATTCGAGAAGTTACAGAACGGATTGCTAAGGAAGGGTATGTGGCGATCGCACCTGCAATCTTTCAACGTCAAGCCCCTGGTTTTGAAACTGGCTATACCCCGGAAGATATTGAAACGGGGAGAAATTACGCTTCGCAAACTCAAGCATCAGAGTTATTAAGCGATATCCAGCTAGCAATTGATTATCTCAAAAGCCTGCCCCAAGTGAAAAAAGATGGCTTTGGCGTTATTGGCTTCTGCTTTGGCGGTCATGTAGCATATCTTGCTGCCACCTTACCAGATGTCAAAGCTACTGCTTCCTTTTACGGTGCAGGCATTACCTCTCGTACACCAGGAGGTGGCGCTCCTACCGTGACTCGCACAAACGAAATTACAGGCACAGTTTATGCCTTCTTTGGTACAAAAGATGCCAGTATTCCCCAGGAGCAGGTAGATGAAATTGCAGCAGAGTTAGAAAAATATAAAATTCCGCATCGTGTGTTTCGCTACGATGGAGCTGATCACGGATTTTTCTGTGACCATCGTGGCAGCTATAATCCTAAAGCCGCTGCTGATGCTTGGGAACAGGTAAAACAACTCTTTGGTCAACTGGTCTGAAAACTTAGGCAGCCGGTGCATACTTCCCATTAAGGTCGTCAAATGTCATTTGTCACGGCTTATTAGGATGACAAATGACATTTGACAAATAACAATTTATCTTCAATCGTCATGAACTCCGAATCAAAACTTTCTCAAACAGCCAATTCGTCTTTTTCAATGGACGATTTTGCCAAAGCATTAGAAAAACACGACTACCAGTTTCAAAAGGGACAGGTTGTACATGGCAAGGTATTTCAACTTGACCATGATGGAGCCTATGTTGATATTGGTGGCAAGTCGTCAGCTTTTCTTCCCCGCGATGAGGCTTCTTTGAGAGCAGTGACAGATTTATCGGAGGTGCTGCCATTGCAAGAGGATCTGGAGTTTTTAATTATTCGAGATCAAGATGCCGAGGGACAAGTAACCCTGTCGCGAAAACAGTTAGAAATTCAACACATTTGGGAACGACTAGCAAAAATGCAAGAAGATGCCCAGACTGTACAAGTACGAGTCACGGGTGTAAATAAGGGTGGTGTAACTGTTGATATACTTTCTTTGCGGGGATTTATTCCGCGATCGCACCTCGCAGAGCGCGATAATTTAGAAGCACTTAAAGGTCAAACTCTCAGTGCTGGGTTTTTAGAAATTAACCGCAGCAACAACAAACTCATCCTTTCTCAGCGATTAGCTGCACGTTCCAGCAACTTCAACTTGTTAGAACTAGGTCAACTGGTGGAAGGCAAAGTTAGTGGCATCAAACCTTTTGGCGTATTTGTAGATTTGGATGGGATGAGCGCTTTACTTCACATCAAGCAAGTAAGCCAAAAATTTATTGAATCTCTAGAAAAAGTTTTTCAAATTGGTCAGCCAATTAAAGCTGTAATTATTGACTTGGATGAAGGTAAAGGTCGCGTTGCTCTTTCTACCAGGGTTTTAGAAAACTTCCCTGGCGAAATGCTAGAGAATATCGACGAGGTAATGGCTTCAGCTGAGGCGCGTGCAAATCGAGCTAGTAACAAACCTGCTGAATAGCCGTTAAAAACATATCAGCGATTTCTCTTGATGAGAGCTTCTTCGGAGTTCCTGTAAAGTGTCTTCATTAAAGGCAAATGTAATTAACTCGACTAATTTGCCCCAACTATGCAGCACATCCTCTGAAGTAGCTCGCGAAAATTCTTGAGCAAAGAATTCTGCCCACCAGTTGGGTGCTTGTTTTCTGTAAAGCTCATTTTGCTTTCGCCAACGCTTGCGCCATCTAATAAAGTCTCTGACTCTGGGTGGCGCTACTCCCAAAATTGGCGGAAAATCAGCATAGCTGACAAACTTGCTCACTCCCGTACCGTGGACGTAAACCACATAGCGCCAGCATTCCACTACATATATATCTTCAAAGCTGATGTTAAACATCAGGCAAATTGCTTCTTCTGTAACAAATCGCGTAAGTTGGTGAAGTGCTGACGATTTGTGAACAATTTTTGATGCGCGAATAACAACCGCTTTTCGCTGGAGGGATGATACCATAAAAGATGATTCTCGTGAAAAAAAGATGATTCTTGCGATGAGAAGATGATTTTTGTTAAAAGATGATTCTCGGCTTTTACGGGATACCTATTGTAAATAATGCGATCGCCTTTCAGTTTCCTAGGCCGCAGGGCGATCGTTTTATCTGATACAATATAATATTAAAAGACTTATATAAGTCAGTTGTCAAGTAAAATATGGGAATGATCCGGCTAAAGATTCGAGAGTTTGCTGATGAGAAAGGTTGGACACTCAAAGAAGTGTCTGATCGTTCTGGTGTAGTATACAGCACTCTGAGAACTTATGCGCGATCGCCTGGGTTAGCAACTGTTGACTTCACTGCAATTCAGAAGCTGGCAAGAACTTTTGATGTGATGATTGAAGAGTTGGTGGAAGTAGTCCAGGAATAATTTTTGCTTGTAAGGAAGAAGCGATCGCTTTTATATTGATGACATCTGGGGTAGTCATCTGTCACGATCTTCTCGGATTAATTCAGTGCTATCAGGCCATTCCACATCAGTGCGACGACTTTCACGACGCAGGCGACTTTCCTCTAAAAGTCTGAGTACATTTTTTCGCCTTTCGTCATCCGTTGGCTGTGTTTTTGTTCGCAACGCGTTCTGCAATATTTTAATGATTTGAGCATTAACTGAGCTATTTTCAGCTTTAGCTAACTCTTGCAGCTGTTTGTATAACTCATCGGGTATGTTTAGCGCATGAAGGGTAGCCATTGATTGACCTCCCAAAATAATTTATTGGTAATTGTAGCGCGATGGGAGTTTGGGGGGCGATCGCCTTTGGTTTGTTAATGCGATCGCACTGTCATCTCTATTAGCTCTATTGTGATTCTTGTGGTAGAGATTTTAGTGTTGTTTTTCGTAAAACCCAATCAAGATAAAGTACAAGAATTTGCATTTTCAGAAAGTTGTCAGCATTTTTGATATTGGCGTCACTCAGTACCCATTTACAAAACTTTTCCAGCAATATTCCAATAACAACTTCAACAGACTTATTTATAACCAGAGGGATTAGTGTTTCTAGCATTGCGATTGCCTCAGTAGCTTAACTGAGTTCAATGTCGCAATTTTCTTTTGGAGTTATTTATCTGACTTACCTTGACTTAGCCTGACTTACACTGATTTAACTCCACATTTTGATAAAAACTTTGGCTAAACTGGCTTATAAGTAATTGTGGGAGTGGTCAATGTCTATACCAGAAGACTTTCTTAAGCAACTGGAGCAATACAGTGAATTGTCGCACAGGGAGAAAGAAGTCTTTCTGGAAATATTCGGTCGTAGTAAGAATCGAGTCCACGTAGCTCAAGAATTAAACATTTCTGAAACTAACCTAAACACTTGCCTTACAGGTATTTACAAAAAATTTTGTATCACTGGTAATGGCCCTGTTAAAGAAAGCCGCTTACGGGAGTATTTGAGCAAAAGATATTTACAGCAACAATCTTCTGGTCATTTAACTACAGATGACATAGATGATTCTATTGATACCTTAGTGCAAAAAATCCGCAAACAAGTCAAACCCTACATCAAAGAAAAGTGCGGAACCATGCGGGTATTAGATATGCCTAAGCCAATTGAGTTAACAGGAAAACAAGGTATTTACACAAATGTAAATATTCTGGAGGCAATAACAGGACGAAGACGACTAAAAGTTGCGGAACTAATGCAAAGCTGTGACCATGATAACTTTGATCGACTTGGACTTAGCGGAGTAAAACAGAAACGAGTCTCAGGATTAGAGGTTGTACAGCGTTATAGTAAGCTGATGGTTTTAGGCAAACCAGGAGCAGGAAAAACCACTTTTTTAAAATATCTAGCAATGCAGTGTATTGAAGGGAGATTTCAAGCAAACAGAGTTCCCTTGTTTATCACATTAAAAGATTTTGCAGAAGCACCTAAAAAACCAGATATTTTGAAATTTATTGTTCAACTATTATCAAGCTGTGGGGTACTTCATACTAGTGCGGCAGTAGAGAAACTGTTGAAACAGGGTAAAGCATTGGTATTGCTGGATGGGTTAGATGAAGTACGAGAGGAAGACACCAAGCGTGTTTTACGGCAAATTCGGGAATTTTCTGACCTGTTTCATACTAATCAATTTGTAATTACCTGTCGTATTGCTGCCAAAGAATACACCTATCAAAGTTTCACAGAGGTAGAAATGGCAGATTTTGACGAAAAACAAATAGCCATTTTTGCTCAAAACTGGTTCCAGTTAACTGATCCAGTGAAAGGTAAAAGATTTATTCAGAAACTGAAGGAAAACAAACCAATTAAAGAACTAGCAAGTAGTCCTTTATTGCTAACATTACTGTGTTTGGTGTTTGGAGATAGTGGAGATTTCCCAGCAAATCGTTCTGAGCTTTATCAAGAAGGATTAGATGTATTGCTGAAAAAATGGGATGCCAAACGCAACATTGAGAGAGAGCAGGTCTATAAAAACCTGTCTTTGCAGCGTAAGGAAGATTTGCTGAGTCAAATAGGCTTAACCACCTTTGAGCAGAAAGACTATTTCTTTAAGCAAAAAACGGCTGAAGTATACATTGCTGATTTTATTCGTAACTTACGTGATGCTGATACAGATCCAGAAGTATTGAAACTCGATAGTGAAGCCGTTTTAAAGTCTATTGAAGCACAGCATGGACTACTAGTAGAACGAGCAAAGGGCATCTATTCCTTTTCTCACCTAACCTTTCACGAGTATTTTGCCGCAAGAGAAATAGTTGCTAACTCTGCCTGGGAAACTTTGTTAGAGCATATCACAGAGAAACGCTGGCGCGAAGTTTTTTTGCTCACAGCAGGGATGATGCGGAAGGCGGATGATTTTACCCTATTGATGAAGCATAAAATTGATGGACTAATTAGCACAGATGAACAGTTACAACATTTAATGAGGTGGGTAGCTAAAAAAGGTTCTTTAGCTACAGTGCCATATCCGCCAGCAGAAGTTAGAGGTGTCTATTTACATTTGATAAATCATCTTATTCAAGAGAAGTATTCAGACTTTGAAAGTCTTCCTCGTGTTTTGGCTTTCGATCTAGCTCTTACTGGGACTTTAGACAACGATTTTTATAAAGCTTGCGCTCCTACTGGAATTAGCGGGATAGGTACTCCAGGCTTAAGTTTTGAAGTTGCTATCTTTTTTGAAAGAAAAAAAATTCGTGTAACTAGAAAAAGCCTACATACTCTCTATCCTAATCACTTTGATTTAAATCTTGATTTTAGTCTAGAACGTAATCTAAACCCTGATTTACAGATTTTGCTTAACAACCTCAAAAGCCAACTTCCACCTCAGAAAAGCGAGAATAAAGCGTTTCAGCACTGGTGGATAGCTGATGGGGAAGTTTGGAATGAACAGCTTAGAGTCATCATGATTAAGCATTGCAATATTGGGCATGAATGGCAGTTAAACGAAGCACAAAAGACGCTATTAGAAAGGTATTTATATGCCAATAGATTGCTAATGGACTGCATAAATAGTGATTGTTATGTCAGCCGGGAAGTTAGGCAAGAAATTGAAAATACTTTGTTGTTACCAAATAAAAATTAAACATTTAGTAGAAGTTGGTAAGGCAGATAAATAATACAAAACATAGTTAACCTCTACCTGTGAAAAAAGATATTTGCGATCGCACTTTTACTTTTTCAGTTCGCATAAGTAGGTAGGTGCCAAAAAAGTCAGCTATGTTAAGATATGTAAAGACTGATAATGCATCTACAAGGTAGTTGGTGTATGGGTGCGCGTTTAAGGGTATTTCTGACTCCTGAGCAAGACCAAACTTTACTAAATCTGAGAAAACAGGATGTACCACAGAAAGTCAAAGACAGGGCGGAAATAATCAGGCTAAATGCACATGGTTGGTATGTAGAGAAGATAGCAGATCACTTTGATTGTCACAAAAAAACAGTCACAAAAGTTTTGCATCAATGGCAAAAACTGGGCACAGAAGGGCTTTGGGAATCTCCTGGGCGAGAGGGGAAACCAAAGTGGCTTGAGGATGACATGATATTTTTAGAAGAATGCCTCAGAAACGAGCCACGCACATACAATAGTTCTCAGTTAGCTTTGAAGTTGAAAACAGAACGCAACGTTGAGATGAGTGCCGACAGATTAAGACGGGTACTCAAAAAAAGGGGGTCGATTGGAAACGGACAAGGAAAAGCCATAAAGGAAAACAAGACCCAGTAGCACGAGCAAACAAGCAAGCAGACCTAGACATGTTGGAATTAGCTGCTGCCACTGGTGAAATAGACCTGAAATACCTAGACGAGTCAGGGTTCTGTATGTGGAGCGAACCTAGTTATACATATTACTTTAGAGGTGAGCAAAAACGGTTAGAACAGACTAAACGCCGTGGTCGCAGATTAAGTATTATCGGGCTTCTCCAACCTTTAATCAGTTTTGTTTACGGTTTAGTTATCGGTGGTGTTGACCGTAAATCTTATATAGAAATGATGGAGAAAGAAGCCAAACAAGCCCAAGAAACTGGACGTATCAGCGTGATTGTGCAAGATAACGGGCCAATACATCGCTGCCAAGAAGTTCAACAATTGTGGAAAAAATGGGAAAGTCAGGGTTTGTACATCTTTTTTCTCCCGAAATATTGCTCAGAAATGAATCCAATTGAATTGGAATGGCAACATCTCAAGAAAGATGAGTTATCCGGGCAAGCATTTGATGATGAGCTAGATCTCGCTTACGCCGTCATCAATGGTGTTCAAGCTAGAGGAAAAAAAACAATCACAACACACATCGTGTAAAATTTAGCTCTAGATTATCAACTTAAGATTTTGTTACATAGTAGAAAATTTCGGTGCCTACCTACTTAGTAAAATTGTGCCAGTTTTTAGATGACAAACCAGGAGTAGCACGAACCCTTTCTCAACAGTTGTTAAGGTCAGGAACATCGATTGGAGCTAATGTTGAAGAAGCACAAGCTGCTCAAAGCAAAGCAGATTTTCTCAGCAAGCTCATGATTGCACTAAAAGAATCCCGTGAAACTCGGTATTGGTTAAGATTGCTTATTGCATCCGAGATAGTACCTCAAGAAAAAATTAGTCAACTCCAAACCGAAGCCAAAGAACTAACAAAAATTCTTGGTGCTATCATTGTCTCCACCAAAGGCTCTACCTAACCCCACCCTCCTAAAATTTTTAATTTTTAATTTTTAACTCCTGAACGGAGAGGGGGAGATTCGAACTCCCGGAGGTTTTAGCCTCATCCGATTTCAAGTCGGACGCAATCGACCACTCTGCCACCTCTCCAATAAACTGTCAAGCTATTGTGTAGCCTACATTCGTCGGTTAGCACTAAAGCTGACAGATAATACTATACCCTATCATCTACACAGGTTGCACTACTGAAGGCGATCGCTCATACAAAATTTCCTCTGACGCCACCTGAAAATCATTGCCAACCCAAACTAGGGAGACTTGCTCAACTGCACCCCCCTCTAGGGAGACAATGGAAAAATTCCGCAGTTTATGGTCGTCATTTTCCACAATCCTTGGTACAGTTGCCGCATTCAAGTAAATTATTCCCTCTGGACTTCTAAAAACTGGCTTTCGTAGCACCTGCTTAGTGTGCCGCAGAGTTCGGTGCATATGACCAAATGTCACCAGAGGAATCGTTTTACCCGCAGTCAGAGCCTGAGAAATCGCCTCACCCAAATCTGGATCGCCAAAGTCACCGCCGATAGGATGCCAGTCTTTGCCGCAGGGATCTTCTGGGCGATCGCCTAAGCCACTAGGCCCATTGTGACCCAGAAAAATAACCGTCTTATAAGCAGCACTTTTGACTGCTTTAACGATTAAGTCGGCAGACTCTTCCAAACTTGTGACACCATAACGTTCGTGACAGATTTCTGCAAATCTCCACTCCGGGCCACCCCAAGTAAAGGGACGACCCCCCACTACAGTTAATTCCCAAGCCGGAAAATCCAACTTACCGTAACCTACATGAGCTGGGCCTAATAAATCGAGCTGTTCCTGTACCCAGTCTTCCTTAGAGCGGTCGTAGGGACATTTCTTACGCCCCCATTCCGTGGCAGAGTACCATGCATCGTGGTTTCCCATCACCGCTGCCTTGGGAATCTCTAGGGATGCGATCGCTCTTACCACTTCCACCGACTCATTGCCAAAATCCCCGACAAACAGCACTAAGTCAACACCCAAATGCTTGAGTGCAATGCCATCTTCCACTTCCCATTGGTCGTGAACATCTCCAATTACAGCAATTTTGAGGGTTCTTGATTGAGTTTTCTGACTGGTCATGCCACTTTCCTTGCCGTCTATCTCCAGCATAGAAAACTCCGCCGGATTTGGACACAACCTCAGAAAATCAATCCTCTACTATTTTTGGTAAAAACTACTATAATTAATCCACAGGACAAAAACTTGCAACATAAAGTCACCTCTAACCGTGTTTACCACTGCACTAGCTCAACGAGATAAAACCCAACTGGGTGAACTACCACTAGATTTGTTTGCTGCTATTGAAAGTTTGAAAAAAGAACTTAATGCAGTTATCCTGGCGCATTATTATCAAGAGCCAGATATTCAGGATATTGCAGACTTTATTGGAGATTCATTACAACTAGCCAGAACAGCAGAAAAGACCAATGCAGATGTAATTGTCTTTGCTGGTGTTCATTTCATGGCAGAAACAGCAAAGATACTTAATCCCGATAAATTAGTACTTTTACCAGATTTGGATGCTGGTTGTTCTTTAGCTGATAGTTGTCCAGGAGAGGCCTTTGCAGCTTTTAAAGCCGCGCATCCAGATCATTTGGTGGTTTCTTACATCAATTGCTCTGCCGAAATTAAGGCGATGAGCGATATCATCTGCACTAGTTCCAACGCTGTCAAGATTGTGCAGCAGATACCTAAAGAACAGCCGATTATTTTTGCTCCAGATCGGAATTTGGGACGCTATGTCATGGAACAGACTGGGCGAGATTTGGTACTCTGGCAAGGTAGCTGTGTTGTGCATGAAACCTTTTCGGAAAAGAAAATTGTGCAGTTAAAAATTGCCCACCCCGAAGCAGAGGCGATCGCACACCCAGAATGCGAAAGTAGTGTGTTGCGCCACGCTAGCTTTATTGGCTCTACGGCAGCTTTACTCAAATATTGCCAAAACAGCCCTGCTGAAGAATTCATTGTTGCTACAGAGCCTGGTATTATTCACCAAATGCAAAAACTTGCTCCTAATAAGCACTTTATTCCTGCGCCGCCTCTGAATAATTGTAATTGCAACGAATGTCCGTTTATGCGGTTAAACACTCTAGAAAAACTATATTTGGCGATGAAAAACCGTACACCCGAAATCACCATGTCAGAGGATATCCGCATCGCTGCACTGCGACCAATCCAACGGATGCTAGAGATGAGTATTTAGTTAAGTTTGTCTAATTTGTAGAGATGCAATTAATGGCTCTGTCAAAGCCTTCGGCTAACGCGTCTCTACAGTAAAAATCTTGATTTATTAAAAAACAGATACTTATCTATATAATTAGACATCTAATATAGAACGCAATTGGAAGGGTATTTGTGCTTATTTAAAATTAGCTTTTATCAGCTTGAATGGTACTTACCCGTCCTCACATTGCTCACCTTTCTTATAAAGTAAATTAGCTAACAAAAAACTAAGATTTACTGTTATCTGCTTCCTTCTGCGCCGCTTCACTATATTTTTTATATAGCTTAGTGCGGAGTTGAGATTCTTGATAGCGGCTATGGTTTGGTGGCACTGCACTCATTAAATCTGATGCCTGTTGCCACCTAAGAGCTAGCTCTAACCACTGAGTTGAAGTTGTTGCTGTTTTCCCAGATACAGAAGCTTTGTTGGCAATTCGTACAGCTGTTGTAAATGGGTCTTCAGGTGTTTCAGAAGTCCTATTATTAGCATTACGCGGTAGTGCTTTTACTTTACTATTATTAGTATTAGCTGTAGTTAAAGATTTTGGATTTTCTGATTGTATTAAGTTTTTCATTTTATTGCCTAATCGGGCGTAAATAAGCCAGCCAGACAACAGCAATAAGCATAAACTAGATGCGGTTACTAACCTTGTTTGGTATTTGTTTTTATATTTATTTTTTTTAATAATTACTGAAGTGCGAGAAGAGCGGGTCTTAGGTAAATTTGGCTTTGCTAGTTCGGTTTGGACTTCTGTAAAATCTGCAATTAGTTGCTTTAAAATATTGGGTTGAACTAATGTAATTTCCTTTGACCAAAGCAATTGATTTTCGCGATCGCGATAAATTTCTTTCAACCAGAGTAGTTGCTGTTCCTTAACAATTCGGCTGTTGATATTGACTCGACGAATGTTACGCGGTGCGATGGACTCAAGAATTTGTTGAATTTGTTCTACTAAAGGAGATTGCTCAAGTTGGTCTATTCTAGCTGCTTCACACAGAAGTTGTAAGACACCATCAGCAAAAATGGCTCTAGTTCTGACACCAGAGTTGGCTAGTCTTTCATTCAATAGTTGAATAATTGCAGCCACGCTACCCTGGTGAGCTTGCCAAGCGATATCGTTGATCCGATCTACCATTTGAGATTTAATAATAGCTCTGCCGCCCTGACTTATTGACTGACTCATTAATTTAGATACTCTTTTCTACTTACCTTTACTTTGTTTTCGATTTTACGAGCAAAAAGATGAGGTTGCCAAATAAAATCATAAAAAAAGCCCCCTAGTTGCTTCAGTAAGGAGGTTATATCACTATAAGTGATTACAGCGCCATGCTAGTGGGGAATTTATCTGTGTAACATAATATATTACGATTTTTAACAATGGCTTATGATCAAGCTAAGGTATGCGAAATCGCAGATGGGATCTTTAAATTTTCTCCTACTAACATGGCATAAGTTCCGATAGGAGAATGCTATAAGCGATCGCCACTATTTTCTGCATACTCTGCTGGAGTTTATACAACTGAGCAGCAAATACTATGCTGCTCAGCCCTCGGTGGGGACAGAGTAAATTTTTGGTAATAAAGCACTAAATTACTTCAGCGCGTTATTCCAAGCTTGAGAAATTGATAGTAGAGTGCAATCGCTACTCGCGCCTCTTAGCTGAAATGGAATATTCGGGCAGTTATGACAGAGAACCAATGGCATCGTTTAGCTGAGATGCTTAGGTCATTCTTTATGATGATGAAACCGAATTCCTAAAAAAATGTCGTAAACAAACTCAAAAAAGTCTTTTTTTTGTAGTAGCCCTGAAGTTTGGTAACAGCCTTTTTCATCTAAAAGCGGCTTCATCAAATAGTATGCAGGTTGATAGTTATACCAGGGAATAGAAGGCCATAGATGATGAACTAAGTGATAATTCTGACCCATAATCAGAATATTAAGAATTGGGTGGGGATAGACGCGAGCATTTTTCCAGCGATCGCGTTCTACAAAAGGACGATGGGGTAAATAGTCAAAAAACAATCCCAATGCTATGCCCACAATAAACGCTGGTATGAACCAAAAATTGAGAATATAGCCCAAAAAGTGGTACTGCACTGAGATGTAAAAAATTGATCCGACAATTAAGCGACTAATGAACCATTCCAGTAGCTCATATTTGCGCCACAGTCGCCGTTGAAAGAAAAACACTTCATGGTATAAAAACCTGACTGCAATCAGCCACAGTGGCCCACCCGTAGAGACATAATGATCTGGATCGTCTTTAGGATGGTTAACATTGCCATGATGTTGTAAATGTACCCGCGTAAACACTGGAAAGGCAAAAGCTAGCATTAAGGCACTGCCATGACCTAACATCGCATTGATCACTCGGTTACGATGAGCAGATTGGTGACAGGCATCGTGAATTACTGTACCAGCACAATGCAAAGCAATAGTATTAACACTAAAGCACACCCAGTGTGGCCATTGCCAAAGCCAATAACCAAAGTTAGACAACACCAGTGTTCCTGCTGCTGCGAAAAACAGTAGCAGAGTTGGATTCAAATCACCGGGAGGTGCTAAAAATTCCTTGGGCGGGATTGTCAGTGGCTTTTGTGCCTCCGACGTGAGCATTCTTGACTCCTTTTCTATCAAATATTACGAATATACGATAAATATGAGGAAATAATAAACTTTTGCAAACTTTTATATAGCAAGATTTATCTACAGCTTTGCATAATCAGTAGATGAATAACGCTATGATTCCAGACGAGACCTAAGTCTTTGCTGATTAGTGGAGTGTGACAAGTGCGAAAAATTTGATGGGAAAAAATCACCAGTGGAGAGCATAAAAGCAATAGCGTTGTACGATATCTAGTCTATCTCACTGCTTGGTTGCCCCGACAAACCCTCTCTAACTGCTTAAATTTATTGATATATCTGTGACTGAAAAGGAGATACCACTTAAAGTTACGATGACTTGCTAGATAGCTCCCTAATTTCAGCCCCTCTGCAATTATTGATATGCAATTAAGAGATTCTCTACGCCGGACAAAAATTGTCGCTACTATTGGCCCCGCCACCAGCAGCCCAGAAATGCTTAAGGCGATCATTGAAGCGGGAGCTACAACACTGCGGTTAAATTTCTCCCACGGAACTCATGCTGACCATCAGCGTAATATTCGCTTAATTCGGCAAACCGCCTTTGAACTCAATCAGCCAGTGGCTATTCTTCAAGATTTACAAGGGCCAAAAATTCGCCTGGGAAAGTTTGAAAACGGGTCTATAGTCTTGGCAAAAGGCGATCGCTTCACCTTAACCAATCGCCCCGTAATCGGTTCGCACGAAATTAGCTGTGTTACCTACGATTATTTAGCAGAAGAAGTTCCAGTTGGTGCAAAAATCCTCCTTGATGATGGACGAGTAGAAATGCTGGTGGAGGAAATTAACCGCGACAAAGGTGATTTGCATTGTCGTGTGACTGTGGCTGGTAAACTCTCTAACAACAAAGGAGTCAACTTTCCCGGAGTTTACTTGTCGATTAAGGCCATGACCGACAAAGACCGCGAGGATTTAGTGTTTGGTCTTGATCAAGGTGTAGATTGGATAGCACTTTCCTTTGTCCGCAATCCGCAGGATCTCATAGAAATTAAAGAGCTAATTTCTAGCGCAGGCAAGCAAGTGCCAGTAATTGCCAAAATTGAAAAGCACGAAGCCATTGAACAAATGGATGCAGTTCTGGCTTTGTGTGATGGGGTAATGGTTGCCAGGGGCGATTTGGGTGTAGAGTTGCCAGCTGAGGATGTCCCCGTGCTGCAAAAGCGCTTGATTGCCACAGCAAACCGCTTAGGGATTCCGATCATTACTGCTACCCAAATGTTAGACAGTATGGTGAGCAATCCCCGTCCTACTCGCGCCGAAGTGTCGGATGTAGCAAATGCCATTCTAGACGGCACAGATGCAGTGATGCTCTCTAACGAAACAGCTGTCGGCAACTACCCAGTAGAAGCTGTAGCGACAATGGCACGAATTGCCGAACGGATGGAGCAAGAAGAAGCGCAAAACACAAACTTGCGTTCTTTGAAAGATACTAGGCGTTCCATTCCTAATGCAATTAGTCAAGCTGTAAGTCAAATTGCAGAGCAGCTAGGAGCAGCAGCAATCATGACATTAACACAAACTGGGGCAACAGCTCGCAATGTCTCCAAATTCCGACCAAAAACCCCAATTTTGGCAGTTACACCCCATGTAAATGTAGCACGACAGTTACAGATGGTGTGGGGAGTCAAACCGCTGTTGGTACTGGGACTACCTTCTACAGGTCAAACTTTTCAAGCTGCTATCAACGTTGCTCAGGAGAATCAGTTACTTACTGAAGGCGATTTAGTGGTGATGACGGCTGGCACACTTCAAGGGATATCTGGCTCAACAGATTTAATTAAAGTTGAGGTGGTAACAGCAGTGTTAGGTCATGGAATTGGTTTAGGACAAGGCTCAGTCAGCGGTCGCGCACGAGTGGCTCAAACCAGTATGGATGTTAGTAACTTTAATCCTGGAGATATTTTGGTTGCCTCCCGTACCAGTGCCGATTTTGTTGAGGCGATTCGCAAAGCTGCTGGGATTATCACAGAAGATGAAAGTCTTACAAGTCATGCAGCTGTTATTGGCTTGCGCCTCGGTGTGCCAGTGATTGTTGGTGTAAAACAAGCGACACAAGTAATTCGGGATGGAGCGATTCTAACGCTGGATCTCCAACGTGGTTTAGTTTACTCTGGGGCAGTAGGAACGCCGTAGGGAGTGGGGAGCCGGGAGTCGGGGAACAAGGGGGATAAGGGGGACAAATATCATTCTTGACTTCTGCCTCTTGCCCCATCCCCCATGCCCTATGCCCCATCTCCTTAATTAAACAGTTGTAAGTGTTGCTCCAAGCCATCCAGTAAAGTTTTGCTGCTGCTTGGAGTCAGCACGCTCAAGAGGTTTTACTTGATAGCGAGTCGGACGTGGTGACGCTAGGGTAACGGAATAAGTACGTAGTTCATCTTGGTGAAAAACTGTGACTTGCACGGTATTATTTGGTTGATAATCTTTAAGGCGATCGCTTAAACTATTCGCTGCTACTTTTATGCCATTAATTGCTAACAACTCATCGCCTGGGTCAATTCCGCCTGCTTGTGCAGGTGAACCAGTCTCAACAAATTTAATTATCTCTCGCCCATTCTCAACATTTGTTTTCACACCCAAGTAAGGTTCTTCCTCTTGCTCTGCTACCAACTGTAAACCAAATGCTTCTAAGTACTCATTGAAGGGCAAATCCTCAGTACCATCGATGTAGCGTTGAAAGAAATCGTTTAAATCTCTGCCTGCCACAGATTCTATGACTTCCTGTAACTGTTTTGGGGTAAAGCCAATTTCAGCTTGTCCAAATTGCTGCCACATTTTCTGCATCACATCATCAAGAGAGCGCTGATTGTCATGAGCAGAGCGAATCAGTAAATCCAGCAGCAACGACACCATTTCCCCTTTCAAATAGTAGGAGATTTGGGAATTACCACTATTAGCATCTGGACGATAGAGTTTAATCCAAGCATCAAAACTCGACTCGGAAACAGGTTGTACCTTTCGCCCTGGAGTCGTTTCATATCTGGTAATTTCCTTACCCAAATTATTTAAATACGCTTTAGCATCATAAATTCCTGCTCGCAAAGGAATTAGCAAATCGTAATAACTAGTAGTCCCTTCACAAAACCATAAGGATGGCGTGTAATTTTCCTGGTCGTAATCAAAAACCTCTAGCGCTTTGGGACGAATCCGCTTGACATTCCACAAGTGGAAGAATTCGTGTGCTACTAACTGTATGAAGCGATCGTACTTATCCTGAGCGCGGAACCCAAAACGCTGGTAAATTAAAGAACAGGAGTTTTTATGCTCTAAGCCGCCGAAAGCTTGGCTAAATAAATGTAGCAGAAATACGTATCTTTCGTAGGGCAAGCCGCCAAATATTTCTGCTTCCACCTGGATAATTTTCTGGATATCAGCAATCATCCGCTCGGCGTGAAAATTTCCATCTCCCCAAATTGCTAATTCATGTGGTTTTCCCAATACCTCAAAATCGTACAACTTGTGACGACCAATCTCAAATGGACTATCGACAAGGGTATCAAAATCGCCAGCTAAAAAAGTATTTGCATCGTTATCAGCTGGCTCTAAAGGAGTAGTTATCTGCCATTCTGGATGTGGTGGTGCGATCGTTACACGGATTGGTTGTTTCTCCCAACCCGGTATTCTAAAAAATATTGCTGCACCGTTGAAATAACCGTGAGTAGCATCTAAATGATTTGTTCGTACCGATAGCTCGTTAGCAAAAATACGGTAACGCACAGTTAATTCTGAAACACCAGTTTTCTCTACCTGCCAGTGGTTTTTACTGATTTTCTGCCAGGCTAAAGGCTTATTTTCCGCAAAAGCCGCAAAATCTTGTAAGTTCTTGGCATATTCCCGTACTAAGTAAGAACCAGGTGTCCACACTGGTAGTTTTAAATCGAGAATTGGCGAGGAGTAATTTAAAAGGCGTAAAGTTACCTCAAACAGATGCGTTTCTGGTTGCGGCATTGCCACCAGATAATAAATTATCGGCCCGGTTTCTGGAACGTGGGTGTTGGGATGAAGTGCTGTTGCTTCAGTCATCTTGAGTGCTGAGTCCTGGTTGTGTTAGCGGTAGCGGGGCGTTTAGCCCGTGCTGAGTTAATGGTTAAAAACTGCGGTCTAAGTAGATTGACATCATAAAATATAAATCTGTTACTGCGAGTGGAACGAAGTAAAATGACAATATTTATTTCTGCCAATCTGAGATGAAAAACTTGCTTACGGGCAGTTAGCTCAAGTCTCTTAACCTGCACTCGTCTTTGTATTTTAGTGGTTCAAGATTTTTACCACTAAGCCACAAAGGGTTGTCATCTGTTTTGGTTTACGCAGTTCATGATAACTACTTATTAAGTTAGCGCTCAGGACTCATAACTGATTAGACTTTACCGGCTAAATTAATCAACTGTTTAAAGTTGATGAGATAGATAATATTGTTGGCGTTATCAATTTTGATCCACCCTTTTTCATCTAGCTTTTCCATGATTTTGGTGGTTTCTTCAACACCGATTTCTGTCACCTCTGCTAAATCTTTAAAAGGAATATTAAAAATTTCCTTTCCTAAGTTTGATTCCTGGCCGTAACTTTCGCTTAAAGTCACTAGCGTATGAGCAAGCTTGACGGCTGGGGGTGAAGAGCGCATTTGCAGACGCAGGTTAATTTGCCGCAATCGCCGCACCATCAGTTGCAGCATCCGGTGATGTAATTGTGGATCTTTAAACAATATTTGAATGAAACGTTCTCTGGAGATGCTAAGCAACTTCACAGAAGAAAGGGCAATGACATCGGTTGAGCGTGGAGATTCATCCAAAATCGCCATTTCTCCAAAAAAATCGCCCCGACCAAATATTGCTAGAGCTACTGAATCGTCCGCGACGGTACGGCGGACTTTTACCCAGCCAGAAACTACGAAATAAAGGGCGTTACCCCAAGCATCTTCCATGACAACGGCTCTTCCTGCCGGGTATTCATGTTCGATAGCAACGTTGAGTAGCCATTCCAGCGTCTGTGGGTTGGCTGTACTCATTAAGGGGAAAAGTTCACTAAAAACCTCAGTCTGCATGAAATATCTGCAAGAAATGGATTCAAGAGCGGAAATTTAACTTTGCTACTATAAATTTGTTTAAACCGTAATCTTGTTGAGAGTACGATCACAAAATTTGTACTTATTTAACCTGAACTTCTAAGGTTAATTGGTCTAGAAGTTCCTTTACAACATAACAACTATGTATGGGATCGAAATCAGCGGTTTCACTGACAGAGTTAGAATTTGCTATTTGTTGGTGAATCGCTACTTAATGAGAGTATTTTTATTTGTTGGTCTAAATTGTCCACGAGTTGATTAAGGGTTACTAAAGCTTCTAATTGCTGAGTATCGACAGTGGGATTTAGAAGCAGCCGTTCTTGCAGTTCATGCAACTTGAAGCTTAGTTGCTGAGCAATACCCAAAGCATCACGACTAAGACGCGTCAACTGTTGTTGTTGATAAAATTTTAATGCTGCTCCCCGTAGCACTTGTAGTGTAGCTTCTTCGCCGTAAATTCCCGGCATGACTCGTAAGCGTATTAACAAACGGTTTTCTTGATATACACATTCTTTCTCAACCTGTTTTGGTTCTGCTATTGTCGTAACAGGTAAGTCAACAAACCGTTTTAATTCATTAAGTACTCCTTGGAAAACAGAAAGCGGCAGTTTTTCTAATACTGACTGCAAGACTCCGTTGTCACTCCACAGAATTCTGCCTTCGTAAGGTTGTCTTTCTAAATACAGCCGACCAATTCCCCCAGCTAAAACTCGCCCTAGTAATTCTTCTAGTAATTTCTTAGGTTGTAGCCTTTGTAGCTCATCAATAGGTATAAATAAGTCTGGAACTTGCGCTGGCAATGTAGGTAAATTGTCAGTTGGTACTGCCTCAGAAGGATTCCCATGTTGACGGCTATTTTCAATAGTTAAGAAACTAGCAGGTTGAGATAAATTATCTGGGTTTGGGGTGGGAGGCAAATCTACTCGCTGCCAAGAATGTTGAGGACTTGGAGATTGAGGCAGTGTCAATGTTGATCGCTGAGATGATTCAGAGTCGGTATCAGCAGAGAGAATAAGTTTTTCTGCAACGGGAACTGGGCTATTTTTTGAGGCCAAGTTCGCTGCTGGCAGATGCTCTGGTTTAGCATCTGGCTGGGATGTATTTTTGTGGTTGAGGTAGGCTGATAATATTCGGCGATGAGTGTCAGATGCGATCGCCTCAGTTTGCATTTTGCAATTGATATAAGACAAGATGCGACCAACGTAATCTAGCGCTTCGCTATCTTGTGGATGAACTATACCCAGCAAAAGGTTGTTGTCTTTTAATTCAAAGGGCAAAATTTGGTGGTAAAGACAAGCCTCAAATGACAATAGACTATCAATCAGGTGAAATATTTGCTCGCGTTCGTCTCCTTGTTCCCACTTAGATTGAATGGCTGTTAACACTTGCTTGCCAATTCCTGCGGTATCAGTTGGTTTGCCCTGTGAAGACAACATAGGTTTGATTGCCTGGTGTTTATTCTTATACTTATATTATTTTGCCTTGAATTTAATCGCCAGTTAATAAAGATACTTTGTTTCCTAATTAAAAATTCAATTATTTCTATCCTTGATAGGGATTAATACGTAACTAGGCTTTAACTTGTAGATTGAACACTGATATATAACAGTTAGACTATCCACTTTCCACAACATCGCATTATTTTATACTAGTGATATTACTTGTTTGCACGTAAGTAGAGAATGAATTTCAGATGATGAGGAAAATTGAGGAGAGAGAATTTTTACAGAAATCCTCGCCTCTGCCTCTTCCTCATCTCCCCCCTTGCTTCAATTGGTAAATTAGAAGCCTCACAGTTTACTCCTGAGTTCTTAAAGCTTGAGCTGTGAGATAGACTTTAGTCCATTCACCCATTACTTGATGGGTTTTAAGTTTTAATTGTTCTGCTGTTGCTTCTATGGAGTTACCTGCTCTTCGCAAATCTAGAATTTGCTGTCCTAGAGAACCTAATTTTTCATAGAGTTGCTGCCATTGGTTTTGTGTTAACCCCAAGTTATGCTCTTGCAAAGAGATGGAAAGCCAACTTTCGACAAGTTCCGGTTTATCTTTCAGGGCAAAGACGCGGACAGCATGGTAACTAATTTTTTCTCGGAGCCGATAAACTTCCTTAATCTGCTTATTTAGTTTTTTGGCAATCTCTTCTTGAGACTTTCCTTGCAGATAGTATCGTAGCCACTCCACTGCTTCTGCGCCTAAATTAGCTTGTAAATAGTTTTCAAACTCTTTTTGTACAGACTGACGCAGTACTTGTTGCTCTTCTAGTTGTTGTGCCTCTTGATATTCTGCGATCGCTTGACTATCCACCAAGTTAATTCGATTGTCACTGTCGTCTGTAAGAATTTCTTCTGAGACTAGTCTAATCAAATCACGTCCTGGGACTTGGGTTAAGCCACCACGCTGAGTGCGGCGTAAGTAATTTACAAATCGATATGCTAATAGAGGTTGATTGCGTACTGGCCGCAAGCAGTATTCTTCTACACTTGCGAACAGTAGAGCATCCTGTAATCGTCTATCGGTTGTAAATCCTGCAATATCAGCCATTTGCTGCTGCATATAGCTATCGCTTTGCAGTAATTCTTGGAGTATTTCTTGTAACACATCCATGACACTGCGTTGGCGATCGCGACTCAGGGCAATCCACGTTTGAATCCTATTCCGTAATGTTGCTAAACTTCCTAATCGAGTGATCAGATTGCGATAAGCACGTTCTCGCCCTATTTCTAAGTACCGTTGATGTAAAATCCTCCAGCGATATTCCATCGCTTGCTTAGCAATCTCAAGATCCTTTGGGTTGAGCAGATCAAACCGTTTTGAGTCAGATCCCAACAACCACATAATAATACTTTCTCTAGCAGCTTCACTTTGCCCTGCACATTCTGCTGCCAACCGCTTTTGCCAATATAGCGCCAGTTTTTCCGCCTCTGTTGCCATAGCGAGATTGCGCTCCTCGAAACTCAATTTTAAAGCTTGCATCCACAACCCCCATTGCTCCCACTTAAAAATTTTTAACTGGCAGTTGCCCTGCATTTGATCAAGCTCCATGAAATCAGTTAAGTGATTCCATTTTTATTACGTCTTGATTCACCTGATTTATGCAGGAATTTCTTACATTGCTGTTTTACTTTAATTTCCCTGAACCGGAAATCACTGTCTATGAAGCATTTTTGTCATTTCTACCAATTTCAAGTTTTTGTTAAGTTATGTTTTTGCAACTGATCACAGCAATTTGTCTAGAGTGGAGAGGGATACACTTTTGTTGACAATGGGTTTGCTAAAGCGGACATTTTGCACCCAAGCCGAGGAACGAATATTCTAATTTAACTCAATCTTAAGACGTTATTTCATCCGTATAAGTTTCAACACTCAGAAACTACCTCCGGAAACAAAAATACAGTACTATTTTATACTAAAACTTTTATCTTTAAATGCCTGTATCGTGATTAATGGTTATTAGGAATACAATAAATAAAACTTTGCTATATTTTTAGGTAAAATTTATCACTCTCTAAGCAATCTTATTTGTTTACAATTCAATAGTATACAAGATGTCTTTAGGCAAAAGAGTGTAAATATTACACTATTTTTGTACAATACAGCCAATTCAATATTTATATAATTCAAACCCACAAACGCTTTTATGAAAGTTATTTGCTTATGTAGTATTATATTACATAAGCAAGGTATATTATATTACTTTACTTGTATAAATTTATAGAGTTACAAATAGCGATCGCTATACTGAATAATTAGAATAAATAGGCAAATTGCTCGTTGCCAAAACAGCTTTAGATACAACTTCGCCTCTGGACTTGAGAGTTATTCTAAAAACATATAAATCTCCAAGTCTTAGTCAATAGCCAATTCTTGACTATTGACTAGAACTTTATCGTCCGTTGGAGGATCTAACAATGGGGTTTTCTACAGATTCTCGATACTCTTGGACTGCTTCTGTGTAAGCGATAGGCAAAACAGCTTCGACGTTTTCATGGGGACGAGCAATAATCACCCAAGATTCTAAGGTTCCACCATAAACATTTTCTGCGGCTTCAACACCAGCAGCCATAGCTGTCTTTACCTCAGAAACATCGCCACGAATATTAACTGTAAAACGAGCGCTACCTACTCTGATATAACCGACGAGGGTAACTCGGCCAGCTTTCACCATAGCATCTGCTGCTGCTAACACAGCAGGAAACCCCTTAGTCTCTAGTGCTCCAACTGCCTGTAATGACATTAGTAATCTCCTGTATGAATATACGTAATATGACGCTACAAATGAATTTTACGAAGCTTTGCTACAGCTTTTGCTAGTTAAATTGCTTAGAAACGGAAAGGTTCTGATTCTTCGGTAAAGTGGATTGGTAGTATTGTTTCCACATTTTCCGGGGGATTGGGAACAATGTAGTGGGTGATTACTGTATCAACCTTTACTTCTTCTCCAGCGACTATTCCGGCTTCAACAGCTCTTTTTACTTCAGCAACGTGTCCTCGGACAGCGACTACAAAGCGACCACTTTCCGCTAGGCCATAATATACCAGTGTGACCGCAGCAGATTTTACCATTGCATCTGCTGAGGCTAAGACACTTGGAAAACCTAAAGTTTCTATTACGCCAACCGCCATTGGCATGGCATCAGTTCCTAAATCAAATAAATAAGTGATATCAATTGTACGAGGCTTTAGTCCCAATTTTGACATTTGGCATAACTTTCTTTGATATAAGTTCAGAGGAGGTAGGAGTACAGACGCGTAGACGCTCTTCGAGCGTCTACGCGTCTGTACAAGAGGTAGGAGTAAATTCTTGCTGCTGGCTTATATTTCTTATTCAAGAAGTAATTAAGTTGAGTACAACTCCATATAATTTTATCGTTGGATAAAATCAGTGATATGTGGGAGTGCCTACGGTAAACTAAAATTTATGTTTCCTAATTTTCTTCCTGCCGCAGTTGAGCAACTGACAGAACCTAGCTCGATCGCTTTAGCTCAGCGTATAAAAAGTCAAGCGATCGCTACTCCCTTAACTAATCAAGCAATTACCACGACTTATGTTACTCAAGGTAGTGGTGGAACTCCTATCTTATTAATTCATGGCTTTGACAGTTCTGTATTAGAATTTCGTCGGCTTTTGCCTCTGCTTGCTGAAGATAATGAAACGTGGGCTGTGGATTTGTTGGGTTTTGGCTTTACAGATAGGCTCTCAGGTATTGCCTATAGTCCAACTGCGATTAAAACGCATCTTTATTATTTTTGGAAAAGTCTAATTAACCAACCTGTAATTTTAGTAGGCGCTTCAATGGGTGGTGCAACAGCTATTGATTTTACGCTGACTTATCCAGAAGTTGTGCAAAAACTGGTGTTAATTGATAGTGCTGGTTTAGCGGGTGGTTCAACTCTGAGCAAATTGATGTTTCCACCGTTAGATTATTTAGCAACTCAATTTTTACGTAATCTCAAAGTGCGCGATCGCGTTTCTCGCATGGGATATAAAAATCAAAGTCTTGCCTCTATTGATGCTCTGTGCTGTGGAGCATTACACCTAGAAATACCAAATTGGCATCAAGCTTTAATTGCTTTTACTAAAAGTGGTGGTTACAGTGCTTTTAGATTTAAAAAGATAGCAGAAATTGTGCAACCGACACTGATTTTATGGGGCGATTCCGATAAGATATTGGGTATTAAGGATGCCACAAGGTTTAAAAGGGCAATTCCACAAAGTACCCTTATTTGGATTCAAGATTGTGGTCATCTCCCTCACTTAGAAAAACCACAAATCACTGCCCGACATATTTTAGATTTTCGGAATAAACCTCTATAAAGTTTTGCAGTTTACCCTGTTTTGGAAAACAGGGCAAACTACGAAGCAAAAAACATCTTCAGTTTAATCTATATCTACTTACTTAGTAATTAGAAATAAATAACGTCCGCTTAAATACTGTGAAAAGCTACCTATAGTAAACAATCATAGAAACCTTAAGATTGTGTCGTTTCAATCGCTTTCGATATATGTAGCTGTCGACAGGCAGTTTAGGGCATCAACTGAACAAAAAACCCAGACACCAAAAGACTTTCAAAGCTGTTCTCTGCGATGCACTGAGTTTCGACTACTTCGGCTCCCTTCCCTAAGGGACGCTACGCGTAGCGTCCCTTAGGGGTACGGCCAAGCTACCTCGGCTCCGGTTCCATCGAGCGAAGTCGAGATGCTCGGCACAAGTCAGGGCAAGACGCTCAGCACAACTGCGCGGGAATCGAGCGAAGTCGAGATTCAACTACCGCTTGTCGTAAAGCCTGCGGCATAGCTGCGCCCTAAGTGCAGCCTCTCGTAGAGAAGTGTTCCCTGTTTCCTGCTATAAGAGTAAGTTGACGGACATGATATCAAAAGCTGCGATTAAAGCGTTGGAAAAGACTAGGTAAAGAGATGAAGCGTGGATTTAAATTTGCTTAATCTCTTTACAAAATGCCTTATTGCACTAGTCATACAACCAAGTATTCTGGGCAAAATCATCATTTGTTTCTGTTTGCCGTTCTGCCAGCTTTTCCGATGATCTATGTGATTTTCTGTAGCTTAGGGGATTGTAGCTTTCCTTTACTGGTCTTAAAGCACTAGTTTCTTTGATAGGTTCTTTTTCAACAGGTTTAGAATTAGTTTTTGCTGGTTGTTTTAAAGCATTATTTTCTTCTATCAGCTTGGAATTTGCTTCTGCAAGTTGTAGCGCTGTTTGTTTAGTTTCGTTCAGTTCTTTTGTTAGGCGTTCTAATGATGCTTTTTGTTCAGATAAAGTGGTTTGCAAATCAACTATTTTCTGCTCTTGAGCAGCTTGCTTTTGCTGGCTTTTTTCTAAATTAGCTGTTAACTCTTTGAGAGTTGCTTCTAAATCAGCTTTCGTTGGATTTGAGCGCCTAGCAGCATTTGACTCAAGTGGCTGCGCCGATTCTTCTGTTGGTGAAGCCTTCTCTTCAGTGATTTCTTCTGCTGTGACTTCAATTGCAGTTTCACCTTCGGAAGGTGTGAATTTTTCTGCTTCCTCTTGTAGCAAGTCAGCGAGACGTTTTCTAGCAGCCATTATTTTTTCCTCCAATCACGCTGTAGTTCATCAGCCACGCGGCGGTAGTCTAATTCCGCCTCTTGTGCATTTCTTCCTCGCCATTGAGTAATGGCTACACCCTCAAGCGCTGCTCGTTCATGAGCTTTATACGCACGAATAAAAGTATCACAAACTGGAATACCCAGCCGGATGAGAGTGTTTTTTGCTTCTATTGCTTCCCCCATACTCCGCGTATCAACTTTAGTTAGCAGTACCCGATGCGGTGTTCCCACAGGGGTGACGGCTTCCTTGACTGTTTCTATGAGGATAGCTAAATCCATTGCTGCTGGGGGTGTAGGCAAAACTAGATAATCAGCGATCGCAACTACCGCCGCCAATGCTTCAGATCGCAGCGCGGGAGGTGTATCTACCACTACTAAATCGTAACCTTTTATCTTTCCCAAATCACCTAAAAGTGTAGGATCACTCTCTTTAGATAGATCAAATTCCATTCCTTGCTGATTACGCCCAACCCACCAACTAGCAGAACCTTGAATATCTGCGTCAATTAAAATTACCTTTTTTTTCTGAGCAAAATTTGCAGCCAAGTTGACTGCGGTAGTCGTTTTACCGACTCCTCCTTTACCGTTGAGGATAGCGATGATTTTTGGCACTGCTTGCTTCCGACGCTGCCTTACAAGAATATACCGCTTTGTGTGACCCTCAAGAACATGAAAACTCGTAACAATAAAATATAGAAGCCATCAACTGGAAAAACTTACATGACAGTAACTTACAACCTGCCTGATGGGCCAAAAGTACCTTACACGCTGCGGCTGATTAAATTTATTACTCAGCCCCTCAAATATGTGGAGGATTTCGCCAAAGTCTATGGTGACAACTTCACCATTTGGGGACGTAGGGAAACTCATATTGTGTATTTCAGTCATCCCAAAGCGCTGGAACAGATTTTTACTGCTGATGCTAGCTCTTTTGAGACTGGTGGAGGAAACGGGATTTTACGATTTTTGCTTGGTGATAATTCTTTGATTTTAATTGATGGCGATCGCCATCAGCGCCAACGTCAATTATTGACGCCTCCCTTTCATGGCGAAAGGATGCGGGCTTACGGTCAAACTATCAGAGAAATAACTCAGCAAGTAACCAACGAATGGAATATTGGTAAGCGTTTCAATATCCGGGCGTCGATGCAGGAAATCACTTTGCGCGTTATTTTGCGGGTAGTGTTTGGTGTAGATGAAGGCCCGCTTTTTCAGGAACTGCGACAATTGTTAACTTCCTTGCTAGATTTCATGGGTTCTCCATTGATATCCACCGCCTTCTTTTTTAGTTTTATGCAAAAAGATTTAGGTGCATGGAGTCCTTGGGGGCGAATTAAGCGTCTATTACAACAAATTGATCAACTCATTTATGCTCTGATTCGGGAACGTCGAGCTGAATCTGGGCAAAATCGCCAAGACATTCTTAGTTTATTGATATCTGCTCGTTATGAAGATGGTCAGGCGATGTCAGACGAAGAATTACGCGATGAATTAATGACAATGTTGGTTGCAGGGCATGAAACTACTGCTTCCGCACTAACTTGGGTTTTTTACTGGCTTGACCGTTTACCAGAGGTTAGTGAGAAGTTGTCACAAGAACTGGAAACCCTTGGTGCTAACCCGGAACCGAGTATTGTTGCCAAGCTACCTTATTTGACAGCAGTTTGCCAAGAAACATTACGAATTTATCCAATTTTGGTAAATGCCTTTTTCAGGATTGTGAAATCCCCAATTGAAATTATGGGCTACAAGTTGCCAGTGGGAACAGCAGTAGTTCCCAGTATCTATTTAGCACACCATCGCCCAGAAGTTTACCCACAGCCCCAGCAGTTTAAACCAGAACGCTTTTTAGAAAAACAATTTTCCTCATACGAATTTTTACCTTTTGGTGGCGGAAATCGCCGCTGTATCGGCTTGGTATTTGCTCAGTATGAAATGAAAATTGTTTTGGCAACTATTCTGTCGAATTTTCAACTATCGCTGGTGAACAAGCGTCCTGTGCGTCCTGTGCGCCGTGGTCTAACTATCGCTGCACCCGCAGGAATGCAAATGATTGCAACGCCGCAAGTGAAGCGTGCTAGTAAGCCAGCGCTAGTTTAAGCAATTCAAAGTTTAAACAAGTAGGGTAGACATTATAATGCTTACCCTATTTTTTCTAAGATAATAATTACGAATTATCCTCACTTACTTGCTTGCTAGCAAGGCGTTCATAGTGTTCTTTATCGCGGTATTTAATTATTCTCATAGGTTGATTTCCAACAATTGCTAATGGGTCAACATTGGCAGTTACAACTGTACCAGCCGCTACAATTGCACCATCCCCAATTGAAACACCCGGAACAATGAGAACATTTCCGCCAATCCAAACATTGCGCCCGATAACAACAGGTTTATGAATGTAGATATTATGTTCATAGGGAAGATCATTACTTTTATAGTCATGATTTGCAGAGAGAATAACAACATTAAATCCAAGTGTTGTATTGTCCCCAATTGTGATTCCGCCACGACCATCTAATAAAACATCTTGTCCAATGTAAACTTTATTTCCTAAAGATATATTTTGTGGGTGTTCAATTCTCAAGTCTCGCTTAAACCGGACACCTGAGCCGCTAAATTTTAATTTAGACTTCATCTCTAGATGTTTATATCTTCTGATTTTGGTTTCTAAATATTCTATCCACTGTACCAGACGAGGTAGTAACCGTTGCTCAAATAATCGCTCTAATTTATTGATAATTTTTTCTTTAATTTCTTTCATAAAACCTCACGGGAGTTTTGTAAACTTGTGGCTTAAACCCCAATACGGTTCGGTTAAGGGAAGAGACGCGATAAATCGCCGTCTCTACAAAGGACTGATTATTGTAAAGACGGCGATTTATCGCGTCTTTGTGATCTATAACTTTCATTAAAAAACCTTATCTGAACCGTATTGGCTTAAACCCAGGAAGGAAAAATAATGCGGTTACTTTAGCACACATCACACTTATTAGGATTCCCTAACTAAAGTATTTTCTCCCATGTAAATAGCCTGATTAAAAAGCTGGGTAGGCAATGCCTACAATAACTTCGCGATCTGCTAAGATAATCTTGCATCCAACCAACAGACACGAACACCTAGCACTAATACTTATATAGAATTACTCAAATCTTTTCCTCCTCGTCCTATCACTTCTGAGGAAGAATTACTGGTTACACAAAAAGTAATCGATTCCTTGATTGATAAAAGTGAATTAACACCAAATGAGTAAGATTATCTGGATGTTTTAGGTACTCTAGTCTATGAGTATGAAGAAAAACACAATACCTTCCCAGATATTTATGGTGTTGAATTACTCGAAGCATTGATAGCCAAATTTGGTTTACGACAAAAAGACTTAGTTCCTATACTTAAAACCGAGTCTATTGTATCTGAAGTTCTGAGTGGTCAACGCAAGCTAACAGTTAACCATATCGCTCGTCTTGCGGAGTTTTTTCACATTTCGCCTGCTGCTTTTTTTGAGTCAGTGTGAAAGGAAAACTTTATAGACACTAATGGCGTACAGACTTGACAGCAAGCCAGCTAATATAGCAAGATTCATTTAAGTCCCTTTCGTCCCACATCTTCAAGTGGATAGGAGGCAATGCATGATTGGCAGTATTTCTTTAAACACGATCCAATTGTAGAACATCTACTCAAATGGAGTTATGCCTATTTTCGGCAAGATAAGCGAGATTGGCAGATACTACCAAAACCATTGGTGCAGACAGCTAGAAAAACGCTGGAATTAACCGACAGAAAAAGGGTAATTGCTGCCTTTGTGCATTTGGTTCATACTACAGAAAGTCGTTCAATTCTCCGAGTTGCAGCAGAAAAATTAGGACAACTTGATCCGGGTAATAAAAGTGCGATCGCAGCCTTAACACTGCTAACACTAGTTGTTGAAAATAAACAGACATCTTGCCAGACAAGTCAAAACCCTGGAGAAATACCAGTTGGTGATGAAATTGCGATCGCCTCATTATAACTTTAAAAGACTATCTGAGCGAACAGTTTTACAAAATTATCGCTACGAAGCTGTGTTTAACATTATCTGGTATTGTGCCGAGAAGATGACATATCCAGATTGTTACAAAACTTGGCACAATTAATAAACCCAAGAATAAGCGCGGAGTTATTTCTCTTCCTTTGCGTTCCTCTGCGTTAAAAAACAATCTCTTGACTCATCCGCTGTTCCAATACTTCTAATAACCCATCGACATCCTTACCAACTTGCTCAAAACAAACAGGTGGTGGTGGTTCTGGTGCAAACTGAATTAACTTAATTTCACCCTTACCAATGCCAATCATCACAACTTCTACTTCTGGTTGATGATTTTCGACAATTCCCAAAATTTCTTGCAGCCGATTCTCAACTCTATTATTTAATTTTTCTATCTCATCTTTGGGACAGTAAACAAAACGCGGCGTAGGTTGCAAATCAATGCCGATAGTACCCTGAGTGTCACCATTTTCTAACCACAAGGCCCAAAAAAGTGCTGCCAATTCTTGCCGATTTGCTTTCACAAATTGATCCAATTGGCGATGCCATTTCTTATCTCTTGATTCCGGCTGGGTACTACCAAACATCATAAATAATTCGTAATTCGTAATTCGTAATTAAAAGCCAAAGAATGGGTGAAATTCACCTCAAGCCACTTTGCACACGCCAGAGGCTGGAATAAATACCATTTTTCTCTAGCAGTTGTTCATGGGTTCCTGATTCTACTAGTTCTCCGTGTTCCATGACATAAATACAATCGGCGTTGCGGATGGTGGAAAGACGATGCGCGATCGCAATTGTCGTTCTATCTACTGTAATCCGTTCGAGCGATCGCTGGATTGCGGCTTCTGTTTCATTATCCACTGCTGAGGTCGCTTCATCTAAAATTAAAATGGGTGGATTCTTTAAGATTGCACGTGCGATCGCAATTCTTTGTCTTTGCCCACCAGATAACTTTTGTCCTCTTTCTCCAACAATTGTCTCATAACCTTCGGGCAAGAGCGTAATAAATTCATGCGCCTCAGCCACCTTTGCCGCCATGAGAATTTCATGTTCTGTAGCATCAAAGCTGCCATAAGCGATATTCTCGGCTACAGTGCCATGAAATAAGAAGACATCCTGGCTTACCAAACCTATGCAGCGGCGTAAATCTCGCAAATTTAAATCTTGCAAGTCAATACCATCCAAGGTAATTTTTCCAGTTTTCACTTCATACAATCGCAACAAAAGCTTGACTAAAGTGCTTTTACCTGAACCAGTAGAACCAACAATCGCAATGGTTTTCCCGGCTGGAATATTTAAAGAAAGATTTTTAACGACTGGAAATCTTTCTTGATAGGCAAAAGTAACATCTTTAAATTGCACTTCTCCTCGCACTGCATTTACAGGTAACGCTACATTTCCTGTGTGAATAGCAATCGGAGTATCCAACAAATTCATGACTCGATTAGTAGAAGCCATTGCCCGTTGATATTGGTCAAAAGTTTCGCCTAACCTTGTTAAAGGCCAAAGTAACCGTTGGATTAGAAACACCAATACGCTGTAAGTACCAACAGACATTTTTCCAGATACTGCTGCCATACCGCCATATAACAGTAATGCAGTAAACCCAACTAAAATTAGCATCCGAATTAAGGGTACAAAAGCAGCAGAAAGAGAAATTGCTTTAGAATTACTGCGGCGATAAGCTGAACTATCTATTTCTAAACGAGAGGCTTCATAACTTTCAGCAGTAAAACTTTTAATAGTAGTAATTCCGCTAATGTTATTTGCCAATCGCGAGTTGAGAAAACCTAATTTTTCTCGGACATCAGCGTAGCGAGGTGCAAGCAGCCGTTGAAAAGCAAACGAACCCCAAAGGATAAATGGCATTGGTGACATAGCCATCCACGCCACACCAGGAGCCAAAATAAAGAAAGCGCCACCAATAATTACTACAGTTGTGGCAACTTGGATAATATCATTTGCTCCCACATCCAAAAAACGCTCTAGTTGGTTAATATCATCACTCAGGATAGACATTAAACCACCAGTGCTACGTTCTTCAAAATAAGCTAATTCTAAGTCTTGCAAATGCTTATATGCATCCAAACGCAAGTTATGCTGAATATTCTGTGCCAAATTCCGCCAAAGTTTAGCGTAGGCGTACTCAAAAACCGATTCTAGTATCCAAATGATGACAGTGAGCAGGGAGATAATCAAAAATTGTGTAAAGACATCACGCACCCCTAACTGTGCAACGATAGAATCCTGCTGCTTTACTACCACATCCACAGCAACGCCAATTAACCCTGGTGGTGCTAAGTCGAAAAACTTATTCAGGATAGAATAAGTAGTCGCCAGCCAAAATTGTTTACGATACTCTTGTCCATAGTCAAGCAAGCGCTGGAGAGGATGCGCTGAATTTTTAGATTTTCTTGATACTCGATTAGATTTTAATGCTGTAGCCACGGCTTTTTGCTGTTGCGTGCAACTGATATTAACACGGAAGAAAGTTCTGAGTGTTAACTCGTAAGTATGAATATTGAAGACTTCACAAGAGACAAATAAATGACAATTTTTAACAATTAACTAAGTTGACTGAGGTTTAAGCAAAACTTTTAATTATTTGCTAACCTCAAATTTAACCGTAATATTTTACTCAGTACTCAGCATTGATCAGGGGATAAAAATTTGCAAAATCAGCAATTGGGAAATTGGCAAACTACAGTTTTAGGAATTGCGTTGGCAATACTGGTGCTTATCGGGATAAATTCCTTCATCATTATCAACCCAGGGCAAGCCGGAGTAATTAGCATTTTAGGTAAAGCTAGAGATGGAGCTTTAAGAGAAGGTATTCATCTAAAACCTCCTTTTATTTCAGTAATAGATGTTTATGATTTGACGGTGCAAAAGTTTGAAGTACCAGCGGAAAGTTCTACTAAGGATCTACAAAATTTATCTGCAAGATTTGCAATCAACTTTCGTCTAGATCCTACACAGATAGTTGAAGTAAGAAGGAAACAAGGTACTTTGGAAAATATTGTATCGAAAATTATTGCCCCTCAGACACAAGAAGCATTTAAAATTGCAGCTGCTAGAAGAACAGTGGAAGAAGCAATTACCAAAAGAAGCGAGTTAAAAGAAGACTTTGATAATGCTTTAGGCGATCGCCTTGATAAATATGGGATAATTGTGTTAGATACTAGCGTAGTTGACTTGGCCTTCTCACCAGAATTTGCCAGAGCAGTTGAAGAAAAACAAATCGCTGAACAACGAGCGCAAAGAGCCGTTTATGTGGCGAGGGAAGCTGAACAAGAAGCACAAGCAGAAATCAATCGCGCTAAAGGTAAGGCAGAAGCTCAAAGACTCTTGGCGGAGACGTTGAAAGCCCAAGGAGGACAGTTAGTTCTGCAAAAAGAAGCAATTGAAGCTTGGAAGACTGGCGGCGCTCAGATGCCAAATGTTCTTGTGATGGGTAGTGACGCCAAAAGCAGCGTTCCCTTCATTTTTAACTTGGGAAATGTTCAAAATCAGCCTTGATTTTAGGGAAAACTACTAGTAGCTTGGGCATAGTCAAATTCAGACATAAAAGAAACATAACACCAAATAATCAGCCAATTTATGTCAATTTCCAATCATCACAATCTCTCTGCGGAAGAAGCAAAAAAAATCCTGAACAAATTTAACTGCTTAGATATTGCACCTGTCTTGAAGCCATCAGAAAAAGTTGGAGTGCGTAGTGCCTTAATTTTGCTCACAAGCCTTTCTGATTACCAAATTTTAGGAATCTGTGCTGATACAGCAGAAGAAGGAATTTTAGCAATGAAAACTTATTCTTTGGCTTTCGGTTATCAAGCACCAAGCAATTTACCTGCATCCGAAGGCCCTGTTTATATTAAATTAAACGGCAAAAACGGATTATGCCATCTCGATTCTTATGCTGGACATCATCGTGGAGTATTGGTGTCTTGTCAGTCTTATGATGAAGGGGGAATAAATGAAATGTATGGACATTTACCATTAGATTTATTTGTATAGAATTTCCCAGAAATTACAATAGATGTGGGGTGGGTATAGCCCATCCTACTAATTATCCTGGAACTATAAAATTTATGAGTATTATTACACTACAATCAGTAAAAAAAGATTTTGGTATTAAAGAAATTTTAAAAGATGCTAGCTTTAGCCTCGATGCTACTGATAAAGTTGGTTTAATTGGTACTAACGGTTCTGGCAAATCAACTTTATTAAAAATGATAGCTAGACTAGAATCGATTGATAGTGGTCAAATTTTAGTCAGCTCTGGTTCTAAAATTATTTACTTGCCTCAACAGCCAGATTTAGATGAAAATCGCACAGTTTTAGAGCAGGTTTTTGCAGACAGTGGCGAACACATGACTTTGGTACGTGAGTATGAAGAACTTTCAGATAAACTAGCTCACTATCCAGAAGATAATCAGCTAATGTCGCGTCTTTCTGTAGTCATGCAACGTATGGATGCGACTAACGCTTGGGAATTAGAAACCAACGCCAAAATTATTCTGACTAAGTTAGGAATTTTTGACTTTGATGCAATAGTTGGTACTTTATCTGGAGGTTATCGCAAGCGCATTGCTCTAGCAACAGCTTTGCTTTCAGAACCAGATGTTTTGCTTATGGATGAGCCAACAAACCATCTTGATGCTCTTTCTGTAGAATGGTTACAAAGCTATTTAAACCGCTATCGCGGGGCGCTTTTTCTTATAACGCACGACCGCTACTTTTTGGATCGTGTAACTAATAGAATTATCGAAATTGACCGAGGTGACATTTACACTTACACAGGTAACTATTCATATTACTTGGAAAAGAAAGCCCTAGCTGAAGAATCTGCCATTAGCAGTCAACGCAAACATCAAGGGGTATTGCGGCGCGAATTAGAATGGCTTAAAAAAGGGCCGAAAGCCAGAAGTACAAAGCAAAAAGCTAGAATTGACCGCGCTCATGCTCTGCGGGATACTGAATTTAAACAAGTTCAGGGTAAAGTTGATATTTCGACAGTTGGTCGTCGGATTGGTAAAAAAGTTATTGAATTAAATAATATTTCTAAAGCCTATGATGGGCGCACCCTGATTAAGAACTTTACCTACGAATTTAGCCCAGAAGACCGCATCGGCATTATCGGCGCTAACGGTGCAGGTAAATCCACTTTAATGGATATGATTACTGGACGGGTGAAGCCAGATTCTGGGATTGCAGAAATTGGTGATACAGTTCACATTGGTTATTTTGACCAGCATTCTGAAGAATTGCTCACAGCTTTAAACGAAAATCAGCGCGTGATTGACTACATCAAAGAAGAGGGAGAATTTGTCAAAATTACCGATGGTACTCAAATTACTGCTTCGCAAATGTTGGAGCGGTTTTTGTTTCCTGGTAATCAACAGTATGCCCCAATTCATAAACTTTCAGGTGGGGAAAAACGACGTTTATTTCTGTTGCGGGTGCTGATGGGTGCGCCTAATGTTTTGATTTTAGATGAACCGACAAATGATTTAGATGTACAAACCTTAGCAGTACTTGAGGATTATCTAGAGGATTTTGTCGGGTGTGTAATTGTAGTTTCTCACGATCGCTACTTTCTTGACCGCACCGTAGACACAATTTTTTCTTTTGAAGAAGGTGGTAATATCCGGCAATATCCAGGTAATTACTCAGTATATCTGGACTACAAAAAAGCCGAAGAAGCAGCACAGCAACAAGCTGCTAATACTAAAGAGAAGCCCAAAAATGTCGAAGCCCAAAATGGTGCATCTCCACCCAAGGATGTAGAGAATACAAGGCGGCGGAGATTATCTAATTGGGAAAAGAAAGAGTTTGAGCAGTTGGAAGGTAAAATTGCCAAGTTAGAGGCTGAGAAGGCAGAAACCGAGAAAACACTAGCGAATGTTTCACCGGGGAATTATAGCCAAGTGCAGAAACTATATGAACAGGTGGAAAATCTTAAGCAAGCAATTGATGTAGCAACTGAACGTTGGTTAGAATTGGCTGAAATGGAGTCTTAATGTCTTAACATGACGTGAATCATCACAAAGACGCGATAAATCGCGTCTTTGTGATGATTTATTCAGCGTAGGTGCGTTACGGCATTCCGTTAACACACCTACCACTTCATCTTTTATTTTTGAGCTTTGGAGAATCGTTTTTTTCCTTTTTATCCTGCAAGCTACGGATTTTAACCAGGACTGGAATATATTGTTGAATCATCCAAATCAACGCCTCAATGGATGAGTTACCTTGGTCAATTCGGATTTTAGCTTGAAAACCAATCAAGAATAGTAGCATTGCCAGCAACAAAGCAATGGTTTTACTGAGAATATTTTGACGCTTGGTTTGCATTTGATTGTACTCCAAAGAGTTGACAGATAAAGTCTCTCTTTGGGGTTGTGTCCCTAAGCAAATACCCCAATGTCGCTGAAAATGCCTTAGAATCTGGATTACATGAGTTTGGGGTGGTAGTTTCAATATGGGGTAGCCCCAAACTTCTTACTCAATTTTTTGGATGTAATGCCACGAGAATCTACTAAAGGCCCTGTAATTCAGAAACGAGTCAAGCGTCTGCTGGAGGCATTGCTTTGTTTTGTCGATGGGGAATTTGAGGACAGTAACTTTAAAATTGAGTCCGACTGGAAAGAAGCAGACAGCGCTAACCCCAAGCTGACTGTGCAGACTACGTTAGTCACGTTGGAGTTGCTGACCCAAAAAGATAAATATCCTGGCAAGTTAACTAAAGCGCAAATTCGAGAAGCGCTGAATTTGCTGAAGGATTTTTTGAAGATTCTCGAAGATAATCGTCTGCAAACCAAGGGTGTTGAGGAATGGCACTTTACACTCAAGCTATGCTCAAGAGATAGGGAAAGGAACTTAAAACGGTTTGATGAGGCTTGGGAAAGTAGTAGACCAGAGAAATCGAAATTAAATAACTCCTCTCCAAATTTCTCCCCCACAGGGAGAGAGGCTTTGAATTTTCCACGTTCCCTTGTAGGGAAGGGGGTTAGGGGGTTAGGTCACACAAGTATATTTCAAGCACCACCCTTACCCGAACACTTTGTAGAACGCCCAGAATACAGCGATGATTTAAAGACTCGCCTCTTTACAGAGTCATCATCAGGTAATGGCACTTTGGTAATTACTGCGATTCACGGCTTGGGTTCTGTGGGCAAATCGACTTTAGCCGCAGCTTTAGCCCATGATGTAGAAATCCAAACTCGGTTTTGTGACGGTATCCTGTGGGCAACATTAGGTCAGCAACCTGATGTACTTTCTTTACTTAGTGGTTGGGTGCAGGCACTAGGGGACTATAACTTTAAACCTACCAGTGTAGAAGCCACTTCTACCCATCTGCGGACACTGCTTTATGACAAAGCTGTGTTGCTGGTGGTTGATGATGCTTGGAATACAAAAGATGCCTCAGCATTTAATATTGGCGGGATGCGGTGTCAGGTTTTAGTAACTACTCGTGAAGGGTCAATTGCTGACGCATTAGGAGCCAACACCTACAGTCTGGATATAATGACAGCACCCCAAGCGGTGGAATTGCTGACGAAGAAGTTAGGACGGGAGATTATAGGTAAAGAACGTCAGTCAGCAGAAAATTTAGCTAAAGGCGTTGGTTATCTCCCTCTAGCATTGGAACTAGCAGCTGCCCAAGTCGCTGGTGGTACAACTTGGACAGTCTTGTTACGAGATATTCAACAAGAAATTGCTCGGTTAAAAACATTGGATAGACCAGGAGCAAAAGATACTACTGATGAAGCCAGTTTAAAGCGTCTCAGCTTAACTGCATCTTTGAACTTGAGCATAAAGCGATTAGCACAAGAGGACAAAGAATACTTTATTTGGTTGGGGGTGTTACCTGAAGATGTAAGTATTACTCCTAAAATGACGGCAACACTTTGGGATATTGCAGATGAGCGCGATGCCTCTGATTCATTGAAAGATTTACAAAGTAAAGCCCTATTATTACTTGGTGTTCCTCTTGCTGATGGTACGCCTACCTATCGCCTACATGACTTATTCCACGACTTAGCACGGAACTTGTTAACTGCTCCACCACAACCAAAGCGGACAGCAGATTTGCCAGGGTTAGGTTTCAACCTTGTTGATGCTCACGCTGAATTATTAAAGAAGTATTGGCAGAAAACCCAAAAGAATTTATGGCATACGTTGCCCATTGACGGTTACATTCATCAGCATTTAGTTTGGCATTTTGATAAAGCTAAACAGGTTGATCATATTCACCAGTTATTGCAGGAAGAGTCGGCAACTGGCAACAATGGCTGGTATGAAGTACGGGAGAAACTCGGAGAAACTGCGGGTTACATCACAGATATTTCTCGTGCTTGGGAATTGGCAGAAGCAAATTGGACTGAAGCAACCTTGCCGCAAGTGGTGGGTTGGCAGTGTCGCTATGCTTTGATTACGGCTTCTCTTAATAGTTTAGCAGCTAATTTACCAGTAGAACTGCTAGTGGCGTTGGTCAAAAACAATGTGTGGACTGCTGAACAGGGACTAGCTTACGCCCTGCAAAAACCAAAACTAGAGGAAAAAGTGAAAGCTCTTGCAGAGTTAGTAAACTATTTGCCACTAAACTTAGAAAAACTAGCATTCTCAAAAGCACTGGCTGCTGCTAAGGCAATTGAGTCTGAGAGCGATCGCGCCGATGCCTTGAGTGCATTAGCGGACAAACTACCATCAGATTTTTTGCCAGAAGTACTTGCCGCAGCTAAGGCAATTCAGTCTGAGAAGTATCGTGCTGATGCCTTGAGTGCATTAGCGGACAAACTACCATCAGATTTTTTGCCAGAAGTACTTGCCGCAGCTAGGGCGATTCAGTCTGAGAGCGATCGCGCTGAAGTCTTGTTTGGGTTAGCAAACAAATTACCACCAGAATTGTTTCCACAAGCCCTAGAGGCAGCTATAACGATTCAAGATGAGGAGTATCGTACCCTCGTCCTGTTTGGATTAGCCGACAAACTACCATCAGAGTTGTTGCCACAAGCCCTAGAGGCAGCTAGGAAGATTGAGGATCAGAGGTATTACGCCCTTGCCCTGAGTGCATTATCTGACAAACTGCCCTCAGTGTTACCACATACTCTAGAGGCAGCGAGGGCTATTTGGTATGACGAGTATCGTGCTGAAATACTGGGGGTATTAGCTAATAAACTGTCACCAGAATTATTGCCACAAATCCTAGATGCGGCGTGGGCGATTCAGGATGAGTTTTATCGCGTTAAAGTCCTGAGTGCATTGGCAAAGAAACTGCCAGAATTGTTGCCAGAAATACTCACTGCCGCCAGAGCAATTGAGGATAAGTTTGATCGCGCCAAAGTTCTGTTTGCATTAAGCGATCAACTATCACCAGAGTTACTGCTACAAGTTATAGAGGCGGCAAGGGCAATTGAGGATAAGAGCGATCGCGCCGAAGTTCTGTTTGCATTAGGCGACCAACTACCACCAGAGTTGTTGTCACAATTACTAGAAGCAGTAAGCGCAATTGAGGATGAGTTTGAGCGCGCCGAAGTTCTGTTTGCATTAGCCGACAAACTACCACCAAAGTTGTTATCACAATTAGTAGAAGCGGCAAGGGCTATTCAGGATGAGTTTTATCGTGCCTATGCCCTGAGTAGATTAGCCGCCAAACTACCACCAGAGTTATTATCACAATTACTAGAAGCGGTAAAGGCTATTGAGGATGAGTTTTATCGCGCCAAAGTCCTAATTGCATTAGCCGACAAACTACCACCGGAGTTGTTGTCACAATTACTAGAAGCGGCAAGAGCGATTCAGTTTAAGAGCAATCACGCTAATTTCCTGATTGCATTAGCCGACAAACTACCACCAGAGTTATTGTCACAATTACTAGAAGTAGCAAAGGCAATTCAGGATGAGTTTTATTGTACCAAAGTCCTGATTGCATTAAGCGATCAACTACCACTAAATTTGTTGCTAAAACTCCTAGAGGCAGCAAGGGTGATTCAGGATGAGTTTAATCGCGCCAATGCTCTGATTGCATTAGCTGATAAACTGCCACCAGATTTGTTGTCAGAAGCACTTGCCGCCGCTAGAGCGATTCAGCATGAGAGGGATCACGCCAATTTCCTGATAGCATTAACCAACAAACTGCCACCAGATTTGTTGCCAGAAATACTCGCCGCAGCTAGGGTGATTCAGGATGAAAAGTATCGCACCGATGTCCTTTTGGCATTAGCCAATAAACTGCCAGAGGTATTACCAGAAGCGCTCGCCGCCGCTAGGGCGATTCAGGATGATAGCGCTCGTGCTGATGTCCTTTTGGCATTAGCCAATAAACTGCCAGAGGTATTACCAGAAGCACTCGCTGCCGCTAGGGCAATTCAGTCTCAGAGCGATCGCACCAATGCCCTTTTGGCATTAGGCAATCAACTGCCAGAGGTATTACCAGAAGCACTCGCTGCCGCTAAGGCTATTCAGTCTGAGTGGTATCGCGCCAATGCCCTTTTGGCATTAGCCAATAAACTGCCAGAGGTATTACCAGAAGCACTCACCGCCGCTAGGGCAATTCAGTCTCAGAGCGATCGTGCCAATGCCCTTTTGGCATTAGGCAATAAACTGCCAGAGTTGTTACCAGAAGCACTCGCTGCCGCTAGGGCGATTCAGGATGATAGCGCTCGTGCTGATGTCCTTTTGGCATCAGCCAATAAACAGCCAGAGTTGTTACCAGAAGCACTCACTGCCGCTAGGGCGATTCAGGATGAAAAGTATCGCGCTGATGTCCTTTTGGCATTAGCCGACAAACTGCCAGAGTTGTTACCAGAAGCACTCGCTGCCGCTAGGGCGATTCAGGATGAAAAGTATCGCGCCGATGTCTTTTTGGCATTAGCCAATAAACTGTCAAGTGAGTTGTTACCAGAGGCACTCGCTGCCGCTAGGGCGATTCAGGATGAAAAGTATCGCGCCGATGTCTTTTTGGCATTAGCCAATAAACTGTCAAGTGAGTTGTTACCAGAAGCACTCGCCGCCGCTAGGGCGATTCAGGATGAAAAGTATCGCGCCGATGTCTTTTTGGCATTAGCCAATAAACTGTCAAGTGAGTTGTTACCAGAAGCACTCGCCGCCGCTAGGGCGATTCAGGATGAAAAGTATCGCGCCGATGTCTTTTTGGCATTAGCCAATAAACTGTCAAGTGAGTTGTTACCAGAAGCACTCGCCGCCGCTAGGGCGATTCAGGATGAAAAGTATCGCGCCGATGCTCTTTTGGCATTAGCCAATAAACTGCCAGAGGTATTACCAGAAGCACTCGCTGCCGCTAGGGCAATTAAAGATGAGAAGTATCGCGCCGATGCTCTTTTGGCATTAGCCAATAAACTGCCAGAGGTATTACCAGAAGCACTCGCCGCCGCTAGGGCGATTCAGGATGAAAAGTATCGCGCCGATGCTCTTTTGGCATTAGCCAATAAACTGCCAGAGTTGTTACCAGAAGCACTCGCTGCCGCTAGGGCAATTAAAGATGAGAAGTATCGCGCCGATGCTCTTTTGTTATTAGCTTCTGGTTTATCAGAAATACCGCCTGCTCAACTTTTCCCCCTCTGGCAAAATACACTGCATTATCTATCCCTTCGCACTCGCCCTCATTTACTGCCAGATATCACAGCATTATTTCCAGTCATCTTTGCATTAGGTAGTGAAACAGCAATGGCAGAACTTGCCCGTGCAATTGTAGATGTGGCGCGATGGTGGAAATAATTCGTAATTCGTAATTCGTAATTCGTAATTCGTAATTTTAAAGACTTGCATCTGTAGCCTGATTTTGGTCAATTGGTATAAGAGGATGCAGGGATGTCTGATCTATCTATAATTTTAGACAAAGTGCGATCGCCATCTACAGCTACTCAAAGATCAAACAGGTATCGCATTTACAAACTTTCTTTGGAGTCGATGAGTGGCCGATCGCAATTACTCAATAAAATCATCAGAGAAATTGTCTAGACTGTCAATAAGCGATCGCCACAGGTGAGAAGCTTTTTTATAATCCAAGTCTGAAGCGACTACTCCCAAGTCTATAGTGACTAATCCCAAGTCTGAAGCGACTAATCCTAAGTCTATAGTGACTAATCCTAAGTCTATAGTGACTAATCCCAAGTCTGAAGCGACTAATCCTAAGTCTGTAGTGACTAATCCTAAGTCTATAGTGACTAATCCCAAGTCTGAAGCGACTACTCCCAAGTCTATAGTGACTAATCCCAAGTTTGTAGTGACTAATCCTAAGTCTGTAGCGACTAATCCTAAGTCTGTAGTGACTAATCCTAAGTCTGTAGTGACTAATCCTAAGTCTGTAGCGATTACTCTCGTGTTTTCTACCTTTTGCCTCTTGCCTTCGTAAATTAGTAATTATATACCGAGATATTACTGTATAAGCTCAAAATTTTATTATCAGAAATTGCGATTTATGCTGAACCGGAATCGGGTTTAATTGAGGCAAACTAGCTCTAGAAGTATCTTAAAGGAGCAAATTTATGTCTCGTAAAAAACGTACATCCCGCATTTTAGAAAAAGTTGAGTTAAGAGCATCTGGGATGAAGCTGATTGTTCCAACTATTAAATTTGAAGAAGATTATACTTTAGAAAAACTGATTGAGTCAATGGAACAGTTACGTAACAAACTTGATGTTCATAATAGCGCTCTGGCTATAGTTGACTCTTCTTTAACAGAAGTTGAAGAGATGGAAAAAAAGTTGAAAGAGCTTTCTGAAAAAATGCTAATGGTGGTTGCTATCAAGCACGGCAAAGACAGCGCTGAATATGAAATGGCAGGTGGAGTTCGCAATAGCGATCGCATTCGTAAAATGAGATCGAGCCGCTTGAAAAATGTTGCAGAACAAGCATCAGAGAAGAATGCCAAAACGGCATAGTAGTGGCATGGCACTTTGTTTATCTAGGCGATCGCAAATAGAAATTGGTGTGCGGATTTTAGTAAAATATAGATACATAATATAGGTTTGCCGTAGGGTAGCACAGTTGTGTTACCCTACGAACGTATTTGTATCAACTTTTTGATAATCCAAAACCTAAATCGCTTCATGCCCCAAAATAACCAAATTGCTGTCGAGTTCCGTGATGTCACCTTTAGCCGTAATCATCGCCCTTTGGTATCAAATCTCAATTTCAGCATCAACCAAGGAGAAGCATTAGTATTACTCGGACGCAGTGGTAGCGGCAAAACCACAACAATGAAATTAATTAATCGCCTATTTACACCTACACAAGGCGAAGTTTTATTTGATGGTATTCCGACAACGCAATGGGATGAAATTAAACTGCGGCGAAAAATTGGTTATGTAATTCAAGAAACTGGTTTATTTCCTCATTTTAGCGTTGAACGTAATGTCGGTTTAGTTCCATCTTTGGAAGGTTGGCAACCAAGACAAATTAAAGCACGAGTTCATGAATTGTTGCATTTAGTAGGTTTAGAACCCGGAAAATTCGCAGAGCGTTATCCTCATGAACTTTCGGGGGGGCAGAAACAAAGAGTCGGTGTAGCCAGGGCGTTAGCGGCAGATCCGCCAGTCTTGTTGATGGATGAACCTTTTGGCGCACTCGATCCGATTACTCGTTTAGAACTTCAAGAAGAATTTCGGCATTTGCAACAAGAATTAGGCAAAACAGTGGTTTTTGTCACCCATGATATTCAAGAAGCCTTTGTTTTGGCATCAAGAATTGGTTTAATGTATGGGGGAGAATTGGTAGTATTAGGGACAACAGATGAATTTATGCGATCGCAACACCCAGAAAGCCTTGCATTTCTTCAATGTCTGCGTTCCTTAAAACAAGCTTTATGAAAGATTTCTTCCTGATTAAGTATGCCTCTGATATCTTAGATCGTACTCTAGAACACTTATTTTTAGTAAGTATTTCTATTGCGATCGCTATAGTTATCGGCATCCCATTAGGTATTTTAATTACACGCAAAACCTACCTCCGCAAACCAGTTCTTGGTATAGCGAATATTCTGCAAACTATTCCCAGTCTGGCGCTGTTCGGTTTACTCATCCCTGTTCCCATAATTGGCGGAATTGGCGCAGTACCAGCCATTGTTGCCCTAACTCTATATTCTTTCTTACCAATAATTCGTAACACCTACACAGGGATTACTGGCGTAGATCCAGCGATTCGGGAAGCTGGTAGAGGCATGGGCATGACTGATAACCAATTGTTGTTACAAGTTGAGATTCCTTTGGCAATAGGAGTGATTCTGGCAGGAGTGCGAGTAGCAACAGTAATTGCTATTGGGATTGCCACAATAGCAGCTGCAATTGGTGCTGGAGGTTTGGGAGTATTTATTTTCCGTGGTATAGCAGTAGTCAATAATCAGTTGATTTTAGCTGGTGCAGTTCCAGCAGCTGTAATTGCATTAATTGCTGACTTGGGAATTGGATGGATAGAAAACAAATTAAAAGTTAAAAGTTCAACCTCAAGCAAATAATGAAAAGATTTTTGGCACTTTGCTTTTTAGCTTTCGCCTTGTTACTAATAACTACTGGCTGTCACCAAAATACAAATAGTAGCGGTGGCGGTGATATTATCGTTGCTTCTAAAGATTTTACAGAACAAGATATTTTGGGAGAACTTCTAGCCCAACAAATTGAGGCTACAACTAATTTAAAAGTAGAGCGTCGCCCCAGGTTAGGTGGTTCTTTTATCTGTCATAACGCTATTATTAGTGGCAAAATTGATGCTTATATTGAGTATACTGGCACAGCTTATGCTGGGATTTTAAAACAAAAAGCAGTTACCGACCCCAAAATAGTTTATGAAAAACTAAAACAAGCATACGCCCAGCAATTCAATCTCGAAGTATTACCATCCTTGGGTTTTGAAAATACTTTTGCCATGATTATCCGGGGTGAAGATGCCAGACGCTACAATATTCAAACTCTTTCCCAAGTTGCTGAATATACACCAAAGTGGCGTGGTGGTTTTGGTTATGAATTTTTAGAACGAGAAGATGGTTTTCCGGGATTAGCTAAAACCTACAATTTAAACTTTAACAAACCACCCCAAATTATGGATTTGGGTTTAGTGTATCGTGCTTTGGTACAAAAATTGGTAGATATGGTGGCTGGTAGCTCAACAGACGGGCAGATTTCTCGTTTGGATGTAGTGGTATTAAAGGATGATAAACACTACTTTCCACCTTATGAAGTTGTGCCAATTGTTCGACAAGAAATTTTGAAAAAATATCCTGAATTAAGAAAAGCGATCGCTCAACTAGTAGGCAAGATTTCAGCAGACGAAATGCGGCAATTAAACAATTTAGTTGAGAGTGAATTGCGGGATATTAAAGATGTTGTCCTAGAGTTCCGGAAAGCAAAGGGATTAAATGTGTCTAAAGATATTAAAAAACCAATTTCTTCTTAATATCTTATTTTTTCAGATTATTTTATTTAAATCTAATTAAACACTGATAACCGTACAATAAATCATCCTAAAGGTAGAGAAACTTAAGTTAGCTTTAGTATTAGTCTAACTTGACTTTATTGTACTTTATTGCATACTTACCTCAATGTATTTACATATATTAACTGGTAAAGAAAGTCACTTAAAAACTCGCTACAATCAAAAATTATTTACACTTCCCAAAAAATCATGGTGTCAACTACAAGTTATACCTACAATACTGACGGTATCCTAACCACTGAAAGCATTGACAACAACAGTGATGGTATAGCAAACTCAGTCATCAACTACAATGTGGTAGCTGGCTACTCTGACCCTTTTGATATTATTTATACTTACGATGAACAGGGTAATCTGATATCTCGAACTCTGCTATTTTCTTATGATAGCAGTGTAACTGAGATAAGTAGTTTTACTTATGATAGTAACGGCAATCTCACATCCGAAAGCGTAAGCTACATTGATGGAGATGGTAATTTGACGTTGGGCAGTAAAAATATCTATAGCTACGATGCCAACGGCGATCGCACATTTGAAAGCTACGACAACAATGGGGATGGTAATCCTGACCTAATCAAAGCTTTTACCTACGATGATAATGGCAATATCACATCTGAAAGCTCTGACTATAATGACGGTAATCCTGCGGGAGTCACCACATATACTTACAACGCTAATGGCAAGCTAATATCTACCCAGGGCAGTAGCGGAAATGGTGTTATCTATACTTACGATAGCAACGGCAGACTGATAACCACTGGTTATGGTGACATAAACGCTAGCAACTTTAACCAGACTACTACGTATATTTATGATGCCTACGGTAGAGTGACATCTGAAGCAAATAACTACAATGATGGCAGACGTGACGATATCACAATCTATACATACAGTGCTGACGGCAACCAGATAACCAAAAGTACCAACTACTATGATGACGAAGGTAATCTTGATTCATTTGGCGCTACTCTCTACACTTATGACGCTAACGGCAACGAAACATCCTATAGCAGAGATACAAATGGTGATGGTGTTCTTGAACAAGTCACCAGTTCTACTTATGATGCCGATGGTAACCAGACATTCTTTAGCGAAGATTCTAATGGCGACGGCATAGCTGACGTGACCAGTATTTTTACTTATGATGCAGACGGCAACCAGATATCATCCAGCCGAGATAACGATGGTGACGGCATATTTGAAAGTATTAGCACTGTTACTTACAATGCTTTCGGCAACCCCACATCTGATAGTTATGACTCCGATGGTGACGGCATAGTTGACACTATTAACAGTATTTCTGCTTACGATGCTTATCAGCGATTAATATCCACAAGCGTTTCCCCAAATGGTGATGGCACATTTAGCTATGAAGGTTCATATACCTATGATCGCTACGGTAATCTAACATCCGCTGGTGGTCTCTGGGGTGTAGAAAGCTTCGGGAGTACCTATGGACGGTTAACAGCAACTGATGATTTCAACGGGGATGGTGAGCCTGATACATTCACGAATTATAACTATGATGTCAAGGGCAAGCTGATATCTAAAGAGACTGATAACAATAATGATGGTGTCACTGATACATTCACCAGTTACAGCTATGATGATAGCGGCAAGCTGCTTACCAAAAATGTTGATAATGGCAACGACGGCATTATAGATGTAGTTACTACCTACGGTTACAATGCCGATGGCAAGGTGATATCTGAAGAGACTGATAACAACAATGATGATGTTATTGACACTATTGCCACTTACAATTACGATGCCAACGGCAGGCTGCTCATTAAAAACGTTGATAATGGCAATGACGGCACTATTGACGCAGCTACTACTTACAAATACGATACCTTTGGCAAGTTAATAGCAGAAGAGACTGACAATAACAAGGATGGCGTTGCTGATAGTATTGTAAGCTACATTTACGATACGGCTATAGTCAGCACCATTGTTGATCGCTCCGGCTCCCTCGACATTCGTACTAGTCAACTTGTAGCGAAGATTGTTGATGATGACAATCCAGTACAGGGTTTGCTCCTCAACGGTGGTAGCGGTAATGATGAACTAATTGGTGATGCTGGCAATGACATTATTTATGGTGGTGACGGTAACGATGAACTTTTGGGATTAGCTGGTGTTGACTCTCTTTATGGTGGCAACGGTAGTGATGATTTAGTAGGTTTTGATGGCAATGACCTACTTTATGGTGGCAACGGTAATGATCAACTCTCAGGGTTTGACGGCAATGACAAACTCTCAGGTGAAAATGGTAATGATACCCTCATCGGCGGTGCTGGTGGCGATATCTTAATTGGTGGTAATGGTCGTAATACGTTTGTGTTTGAGTCTTTAAGTGATTCGTTGCTGTCGAATTTTGATGTAATTAAAGACTTTAAAATTGGAGTTGATACCATTGATGCACCATTAGCTGTGAGTGCTGCAAATATTGTTCAGTTTGGCTCCATTAACATTTTGAATGAGGCGAAAATCCAAAGTTTACTCAACAGTACCTCTTTTGCTGCTAATCAGGCGGCAACATTTACTCTAGGTACGGGTGATAATCAGCGGACGTTCTTGGCTCTTAATGATAATGCCAATGGATTTGTTGCCACAACTGACGCACTTATCGAAATTACTGGATTCAGTTCTAATCCTGGTTATGGGTTATCGGCATTGTCGATTGTTTAACCTGAGTTAGCTGAGTTGGACTGCATAAATTACTATTAAATATAATTTATGCAGTCAATAAAGTACTAATTTGACACAATAATCAGCTTTTTCTCAACAACAATTAAGGGAGTAACAACAGGCGATCGCTTATTTTGAAAATCGTTAATTCTTATCGCCAGATATTTTTAGCTCTGAATTCTACCAGTAGATTTGATGCTAAAACTGATGTGATCATTCAAATTACTGGGTACAGCGGTAATTTAAGGGCGCTTTCCTACTATCTATACGAAAGATAGTGTGAGATTTTGTTGGGAATTTTGAGAGACACTTGAGTTTTTAAAGTTTAGCGATCGCTTGCTATAAAAGAAGTTTATTTTTATTTATATCCTCAATATCATCCTTAAAGTAGATGAATTTAATTTTGTTTTGCTTACTTAGCGGTGTGACTATACTTAATTGGATTAAAAGTTAAATTTATTACTAAACATTAATTAGTAAATAAAGTTACATAGAAATCGCTAAAATCAATAATTACATCGACTATATTATTTTATTAAAGTCATGGTTTCAACTACAACTTATACTTACAATAGTGGCGAGTTGATCACTGAGAGCATTGACAACAACAGTGATGGCGTAGCAGATTCAGTCATTACCTATGGCGTGGTATCTAGTAGCTTTGATTTTTTCAATTACATTTATACTTATGATGCCAAAGGTAATCTGATATCCGTAAGCTTAGGTAGTACTCTCAGCTCCAGCTATACTTATGATGCCGATGGCAACCTGAGATCAGAAGTTTTTTACTACCCCGACGGCGGAATTTCTCAGAGCAAAACATATGATGCTACCGGCAACCTGACATCAGAGCTTTTGTATGATAATCTCCAAACGTATACTTACGATGCTCAGGGCAACCTGATATCTGAAAATAATAAGATTTATACTTACAATGCTAACGGCAACCGTACATCAGAAAGTATTGATAACGATGGCGATCGCAAACCTGACTCTATCACTACCTATACTTATAATGCCAAAGGCAAGTTGACATCCAAAAGTGATGACAACAATGGTGATGGCAAAGTTGACTCTACCACTACATATACTTATAATCCGAAAGGCAACTCGATAACAGTAAGCTCTGACTCAAATAGCGATGGCAAGGCTGAGGAAGTCACCACTTTTAACTTTGATGCTGATAGTAGGTTGGCATCGTTAAGCAGAGATAGCGATGGTGACGGCAAAGTTGACAATAGTGCTACTTATACTTACGATGCCAACGGCAATCTTATACCCGCAAACTCTACTTACGATACTAACGGCAATCTTATATCCGTCAACTCTGGGTCGTATTCTCAATCCTATACCTACGATGCCAACGGCAATCAAACTTCCTCTATATATTATGAAGATGGCCAAGTTGTAGAGGGTCACGTTTATACCTACGATGCTAACGGTAACCAAACATCCAAAAGCTCAGATTTTGATGGCGATGGCAAAGGTGATGAACTCTCCGCTACTTATACCTATGATCCCTACGGTCGTATAACATCTGCAAGCTATAAACTAGGTGTTAATAAATACGTCACTTATGGCTACGATACTTACGGTAATTTAATATCTTCCAGTGGTAGTAGTGAACCTTCTTTTACTAATACATTTGGTCGCACAAGCGTAATTAATAATAACGGTGATACTCAGGCTGATGCAGTCTCCATTGACAGCTATGATGCTGAGGGTAAGCTGATATCTAAACAGACTGACAAAAATAACGATGGCATAATTGATACGCTGACTACTTATAAATATGATACCTTTGGCAAGCTAATATCAAAAGAGAGTGATAATAATAATGATAGTGTTGCTGATAGTATTGTTAGTTACATTTACGATACAGCTGTAGTCAATATTTTTGTTGATCGCTATTACTACGTCGACGTTCGCATTAATCAACTTATAGCGAAAATTGTTAATGATGAGCATCCAGTGCCAGATTTACTTCTCAATGGTGGCAATGATAACGATGAACTGATTGGGGATGCTGGCAATGACAAAATTTATGGTGGTGACGGTAACGATGAACTTTTGGGATTAGCTGGTGTTGACTCTCTTTATGGTGGTAACGGTAGTGATGATTTAGTAGGTTTTGATGGTAATGACCTACTTTATGGTGGCAACGGTAATGATCAACTCTCAGGGTTTGACGGCAATGATAAACTCTCAGGTGACAACGGTAATGATACCCTCATTGGCGGTGCTGGTGGCGATATCTTAGTTGGTGGTAAAAGCCGTGATACGTTTGTGCTTGAGTCTTTAAGTGATTCGTTGCTGTCGAATTTTGATGTAATTAAAGACTTTCAGATTGGCGTAGATACCATTGATGCACCATTAGCCGTGAACGCCAGCAATGTGGGCCAGTTTGGCAATATTAACACTTTGACTGAGACAGAAATTCAAGACTTATTGAATACTAGCAATTTTGCTGCTAATCAGGCGGCAACATTTACTCTAGGTACGGCTGATAAGCAGCGGACGTTCTTGGTTATTAATGATAATGTCAATGGGTTTCTTGCCACCACTGATGCCATTATTGAGATTACTAGGTGGAGTAATAGTGTAGTTGCGGTTCCGATTAATAATTTATCAATCTTGTCGATTGTTTAATCTGAGTTAGCTAAGTTTATTTGTAGGCAATTAGACTTGTTATAAAATTGCCTTTTTACATTAAATTTTCGTAGATTCCATCAGAAAAGCTTGTTTTTAGAGGTTATTTATAAAGTAAAAATCAAATTACTGTAGGCTTTGTTCAGTGTATATTTTAATCTGATACCAATTCAATTAATGGTTGCAACACATCTTTGGATAAAGACGCGATGAATCGCGTCTCTACAGATGGAATATTTGTCGCATTCTTTTTTCTAATTAGTATGATTTCTCACAAGAAACATGATGATAAAAGATGTTTTGAGCTAAGGCTTCCTTAGATCAAACTTTTCTTTATGTGAACAAGAAATCTTTTACGTTTTACTATTTTGTTTTGACTGCTGGCTGTGATGTTTGGACTGTCTGGGGTAAACTCCAGTCAGGACGCAAATTGGCAGCATTACGCAAATAGATATGGTGAATTGGCGCAGAGACTGGCAGGTACGCGTGAACTAAAAACCGAATGCAGTTCTCTAAACAGCCTTCGACGTGCATTTGCTGCACATCTAACATGGCTACATTATCCCAGCCAGGACGTGTTCTTGCGATCGCTGCTGGAAAAATAGCATCCAAGTCGCGTGTTACTGAGAAAGTAACACTAATAATGCCTGTAGGCTGGAGGTGGTTCCGGTTTTCTAGTTCATCTAGTAGTTCCGTCACCACTTCTCGAATTGCCTCAACTGTATTTTCTGTAACGGTTGTTGCTCCACGAATAGCCCGCATTTGCCACTCCACGCCAAAATCCTCCTTAATTTAGTCATTAGTCATTGGTCATTAGTCATCAGTCATTAGTCAAAGGACAAAAGACAAAAGACAAATGACAACAACCATTTATGGTCTATATAACCACAAGGGTAAACCACTAGTAGACATTTCAAATTCCAGCCAATTTATACTAGCCCCAATTCCTGATGAAACCTGACGACTCCCTGGTAGAACACGACTTAACAAGGGTTTACGTTCTTCTAGGGTATAACAGAGAGTTTTTTCTGGATCAAGACCAACCAATTCTGCTGTCCAACGACGAGCATCTTCTTCTGTTCCTAAGCGGTCTACAACACCTAGTTCTAAGGCTTGCTGTCCAGTAAAAATTCGACCATCGGCGAAAGTTTTGACAGTTTCTACCCCCAAAGAACGAGCATCAGCTACTGTTTGGACAAACTGCTGATAACTTATGTCTATTAATTCTTGGAGGATATTTTCTTCTGGTTCAGTCAGTTCTCGGTCGAAAGCCAAAATGTCTTTGTAAGGGCCAGACTTAATTACTTTGAAGGAAACACCAACTTTTTCTAGCAAGCGTTCTAAGTTATTTCCACGCAGAATCACACCAATGCTACCTGTAATCGTGCCTGGGTTAGCGACGATGTGTTCAGCTCCCATGCCGATGTAAACACCTCCAGAAGCAGAAATATTACCAAAGCTGGCAACGATTTTGATTTTTTCGCGCAAACGTTTGAGAGCGCTGTAGATTTCTTGAGAATCTCCTACTGTACCGCCAGGGCTGTCAATGCGTAGCAGTAATGCGGGAAACTTTTTTTCCTCTACAGTCTTTAGGGCTTCTAACACTCGTTTGCGAGTTGCACTGGCGATCGCACCAGTAATTTCAATCCGAGCAATTTGTTTACGAAACTTGGGCTTAAATGGCCAAACCATGAGTGTCAAAATCCCTCTTAATAAACTCAATATAAAATGCCCAGCGGTCTCGCGACCTGCTTTGCTCTGTTAAGAAACGTGAGCAGGCAGAATGTGAATCACAATTTTAATCAAATTTTTATATTTTTCGAGCTTTTTTATTTGCTATGTTTTAACGAATGCCAATAAATAAATCACATTGAAGACGTTAAGCTAGGCGAATAATCCACAACAGAGTTTAGTGTCCAGCACTGTATTCTAGCACACCTGAGTTTGGCTATTCTAGTTTAATCAGTCTATTGACCCAGATTGAGTCGTTAGTTATTAGTAATTAATTCCTGATAACTGGCAGTTAATAATTATTTAATGAATATCTAGGCAGTCAATTTAATTAATAAAATTTATTATTAATAATATAATTCACTTTAATTACTATAATGCTAGTTACATTTTGCATATTGAGAAATATTACTTTTTCAACTATTGTGTAGCCCGTAAGCACCTGACGAAGTTATTAGCATTCTCAGGAATTTATACGTAATATTTGATACCTATAATAGACGTACATATCAAACAGTGCGCCGACAAAACTACAGGTCAAGCTAATCACGAATAGTCCACGTAGGGGAGTGCCACTACCAAAGGTCGCAAGAAAATGCATGATTTCGGTGGCGATCGCTTCGGTCAATGCTTGTAACCCAGGGAAGTTACCCATAAGGGATAGAGTGAGCAACAGGCTGCCCACCAAAAGCATGGGGGCAACAAAACTAAAAATGATTGTTAGCAGTAGGGAACGGAGTAAGTTAGTAAAAAGGGTCATTTAGGACAAGCTCCGTGAGTAAAGACGACAATAACTAGATAACGGTTTGTCATTTTCTACAATACGTGCGATCGCTCCAGAGCAAACAATCTGTCAAAAATCTTAAGTTTTCATTAAAAGAAAGGTCTACTAGTTACAAAAAATGCTGGGCGCATGAAAAAGACCTGAAATTGACGAAACCCTTTAAAAATCAAGGTCATAGTTCAAGTAAGCTCTGATTTATTGAGTCACAGGAGCCTTAAAAGCAGTTTCCTTTTCTGAGAGCAGCTTTAAAGTAAGTTAATGTTTAACCTAAGTTGAGAGAGTGGAGAGTGAGGGAGAAGAGGGGCGGAGGGGCAGGGAGCAGGGAGCAGGGGGTTAGGAGAGGCAGGGGAGGCAGGGGAAGAAGTTTTTGACTCTTGACTCAGCACGGGCTAAACGCCCCGCTACCGCTAACAGGACTCAGCACTCTCAATGCCCAATGCCTAATGCTTTATTCCCAATGCCCTATTCCCTATTTACAATCACTTTCGCTATTCTTAAGGCAATTACCGAGTTAGCTACAAAACATTGAGCCAGACAACATCCAAATCAAGTTTAGGAGAATGGAGCCAGCGATTGCTGGCGGCGGTTTTTCTGGGTGGACAAGTACTAGTTCACCTCATGAGGGGCAAAATTCATCGGCGTAACACCTTAGAGCAAATGGCAGCGGTTGGGCCAGATTCTCTATTTATTGCTCTATTGACGGCTATTTTTGTCGGGGCAGTATTTACAATTCAGGTTGCCCGGGAATTTATCAACTTCGGTGCAGGAAACATAGTTGGCGGAGTGCTTTCCGTAGCATTGACGCGGGAACTCTCACCTGTGCTAACAGCAGTAATTTTGGCAGGGCGAGTTGGTTCTGCGTTTGCAGCAGAAATTGGCACGATGCGAGTAACCGAGCAAATTGATGCCATGTTGATGTTAAAAACTGACCCAATTGATTATCTAGTTATCCCCCGTGTTCTTGCTTGCTGTTTCATGCTGCCAATTTTAACCCTCCTGTCTTTGGTCACAGGGATGCTGGGGGGATTAATAATTGCAACGCACATTTATAACCTGTCTGACACGGTATTTCTAGAGTCAGCACGTAACTTTCTGGGCGTCTGGGATATTTGTAGCGCCCTAATTAAAGCTTGTTGCTTCGGTATTTTAATTGCCGTAATTGGTTGTAGTTGGGGTTTGACAACAACAGGGGGAGCTAAAGGAGTAGGACAATCAACCACAACAGCTGTTGTTACCGCCTTACTAATTATATTTATTAGCAACTTCTTTCTTTCTTGGTTGATGTTTCAGGGAGCTGGGAGTGCGTTCCTGCCAGGCTTCTAATAGCGATGAGTGGGGGAGATGCGGGAAATAAGGAAATCTCTTGAAATATGAAATTTGAGGCTAAAAAGCTCAAAATCGAGGTTCCAAAGGTGAACATTGACCCTTAGAAGGTTAACCTTAAGCTTCAACTAATGACAAATGACAAATAACAAATGACCAACCCTTGAAATCCTAAAATAGGAGAGATGTTTAATAACAAAGTAGGATCTAAGACTGTGACCAGTTCCTTTGCTCCTAACTCCGCGTCTACCGTGGAACTTAAGCCCAGTTACAACATACCTATAGTGCTGGTGATTTTAGCCATTCCACTGCTAATAGTACAACCCTGGATAGGCTTCGTTGTTGCACTGTTTGGCTTGTTTCTCATGTTTCAAGCGTTAACACTGCGTTTGCAATTCAGTGCTACCGACTTAGATATCTACAGAGGCGAAAAATTAATTCGCCGTTTTCCTTACCAGGAATGGCAAAATTGGCGTATCTTCTGGAATGGAATCCCCATCTTGTTTTATTTTAAAGAAATTAAAAGCATTCACTTTTTGCCGATTTTATTTGACCCGAAAACTTTGAAGGCTTGTCTGGAAGAACGTTGCCCACGTATTTAGTGCTGAGGAGCTACTGCGTTGGACAAAGAAAAATCTGAGCGGAGTAAGCCTCCGCTCGGAACTTTCCAACAGAGGCTTTCTCCGTTAACGTTAGCTCCTTGCATTATGCGGGTTGCTGAACTGCTCCTAGCAAAGACCAAGACGAACAGAGAGTAACCCCCGTTGAGGCGACTGGCGTTGCTGAGCTTAGAGCGCAACTACTCAGCACTCTTGTAATATTTGTGAAAGCTATTAATTCGCGTAATAGGAATTACACTATTTGTTTATGAACCCAGAGGAATCCCAAACCCCAAAACCAATTGATGAGAGGTTGGCAGAAACACAAGAACACAACAATCCAGTTGAAAACTCAGAAAACCTACCTGTTGAGTCAGTGTTGGAAACAGAAGCTAAGAGCTTATCAATTGACACACAACAAGATGACACAATTTTTGAGCAGTCAATCTCCACCAAGCCAGAATCGGTAGATTCTACAATTGTGCCAACAGAAGAGTCAACTGACGAGTTTGTAGCACAGTTAGAAACAGAAACCGCTGCCTTAGAGTCAGAAACTGAATTAGAATCACAAGATAATTTCCTGTACTCTGAAGCAGAACAACGACTTGCAGAGTTACACAGTACCGAAGCAGCCCTCAAAGAAGAAATAGCCAAACTACAAGCTTCCTACCAAACCCTTCAGGCACAAATCAGTGAAACTCAAACCACATTGGGACGGCTTGTGCAAGAGTCGCTGGTACAGTTAGAACAACGCAAGCAAGCGCTGCAAATTTCTGTAGAGCAACTGGAACGCCGTCAAGAACGTATCCGCAACGAGATGCGAACAACTTTTGCGGGAGCTTCCCAAGATTTGGCAATTCGCGTACAGGGTTTTAAAGACTATCTCACGGGTAGCTTACAAGATTTGGCACTAGCAGCAGAACAGTTGCAACTTGTACCTACTGTCACAGAACGAGAAAAACCAGTTGTGGCGGAAATTAAACCAGTTGAAACTCAACCAGGAATACCACAGTTTGCCCAACAGCAGTTTCAAGATACTACAAAGCAAATTCGTCGTCTGATTGACCAATATCGTAATAAACCAGATTACTATGGCCCCGCTTGGCAACTGCGCCGTACCTTTGAACCAGTCCACGCTGAAAGAGTTTCTAACTGGTTTTTCAATCAAGGGGGACGTGGTGCTTTGCGGACAATGGGTAGCCGCTTACAGAATATTTTGATTGCTTCAGCAGCGATTTCGATTTTACACAAATTGTATGGCGATCGCGTCCGTACTTTGGTGTTAGCCAATACACCAGAACGTTTGGGTGAATGGCGGCGCGGCTTGCAAGACTGCCTGGGAATTGGTCGCCCAGATTTTGGCCCCGACAGAGGATTAGTATTATTTGAGACACCTGAAGCAGCGGCTCAAAAAGCAGACCGATTAGTCAAAGCGAATCAATTACCCTTAATTATCATTGATGATTCGGAGGAGCAGATTAGTCTGTCACTGCTGCAATTTCCTCTATGGCTAGCCTTTGCTCCTGACCCCAAAATCATGAGAAATTATGATGATGACTTTTAATTAAGTCAAGAGTCCAGAGTCCAAAGTCCAAAGTCCAAGTATTGACTCTTGACCCTTGACTCTTGGCCCTTGACTCTTGACCCTTAATTTTTTTGAATTGATTATGGCTATTTGGTTAACTTTGTGCAGCACAATTGTGGTCATAGCTTACCTGTTGGGTTCTTTTCCCACTGGATATATCGCTGTGAAGCAGTTAAAGGGTATTGATATTCGCGAAATTGGTTCAGGTTCCACTGGCGCAACTAATGTGCTAAGAACTTTAGGGAAAGGGCCAGGAGCATTCGTTTTAGTACTTGATTCCTTAAAAGGAGTATTAGCGATCGCTCTTGTTTATTGGTTGTTCAACTTTGCCGCTAGTGAAAATTTTATCCCACTGACAGTAGATGTGAAACTGTGGCAATCGTGGCTAGTAATTTTAGCTGGATTAGCTGCCATCCTTGGACACAGTAAATCTATTTTTTTAGGCTTTACTGGCGGTAAATCTGTTGCTACCAGCTTGGGGATTTTGTTGGCAATGAGTTGGCAGGTAGGTTTAGCAACAGCAGGTGTATTTGCTGTCGTTGTGGCAATATCGCGAATTGTCTCTTTGAGTTCAATTGCAGGTGCGATCGCTGTTCCTATATTGATGCTAGTTTTACATCAACCATTGCCTTATATTTTGTTTGGTATTGCTGGTGGATTTTATGTAATTTTCCGCCATCGTACTAATATTGAACGGTTACTTGCTGGAACTGAACCAAAAATTGGAGAAAAGTTAGTAACAGAACCAGAACAAACTGCATAATTTGCGAAATGCCTACATACACATCTGTAGTTCTCTATTAGAGTTCAATTAAGAGTTATGTTGGCAAAATCATTACAAAAAGGTTTATTAGTAGCAGCTACATTATTATCTGTTTTGCCTGGGTTTACACAAGTTGCCCAAGCTGAATCTACCCCAGATTTATTTGGAGCGATCGCTTATTCTAGCTCAACAGGAGTTTACACTTCAGCAACTGGTTTGTCACGTAAAGAAGCTGAGCGTGGCGCTCTTTCTAGTTGCCAAAGACAATCTAGGGCTAGTGATTGTTCAGTTCCTTTATGGTTTAAAAATGCTTGGGGAGCCTTAGCCGTAGGTTCTAATGGTGCTTATGGTGCAGGCTGGGGATATGATACCAATCACCCAGCCAGAGGTAGGTCTCTTGCAGGACGGTATGCTCTACAAACCTGCCAAAAATATGGCGGTGTAAATTGTCGAGTGATTTTTACTAAAGAAGCTAGATATCAGGTAATTGATCATGGAACGGTATTAGTTCCAGCTAATGAGTAATTCTCAGATTTGCTGTCAATCAAAAGAACTATAAATCAATATTAATTGCACTAAGAGAGAATGCGATTGCATTCTCTCTTTTTGTTTTATGGAATTAAAGGGATTACTATTAAACTAGAATAACTACTTGATAGATGAAAGTAAGTAGAAGGCTAAATTAAACCTAACTTTAAATTGCCGGGTTTTGACTGCGCTCAACCCTCTTCTAATCAGGCTAACGAGCATTGAGCGAAGTCGAAATGCGTCTTCTAAATAATTGTACCCACTTACTTAATTAGGTGTTGAGTTAGATAAGTTAAATTATTAGTGATAAAGAATTAAAACAACTTATTGAAAGTAACGCTAGAATAGCCCAGGCTATGTTAGATGAAATGGCTGAAGCTAGACAGGAACGGCAGGAACTTCGAGAAGGAATGATACAACTCCAGAATGTAGTAGAGCGATTGACAAATGTACAAGAAGGAATAGCCAATAAATTAGCTTCTCTTGATGGCGATCGCCCTACTATTCTTAGGAAACTCTCCACAATTGAAAATAAGGTTGCTCATATATTGCAGCGAGAGCAAGAAGAAGTAGAATTCCCAATCAATTCTGACCAACTAATATAGTTACAGTGCTGCATTTACTCTAATATTGCCCTCATGAACGCAATCCCAACTTTACCCAACTATATCAATGGTCAGTGGTGTGCATCTAGCGCTACAGAATACTTAGATGTAATTAACCCAGCTACCGCAGAGTTACTGGCTCAAGTTCCATTATCACCAGCATCTGAAGTAAATCAAGCCGCCGTTGCTGCCGCAGCAGCTTTTGTTACTTGGCGGCGTACGCCACCTACAGAACGCGTTCAGTATTTATTTAAGCTGAAAAACTTGCTGGATGAACATTTTGAGGATTTAGCTCGCACAATTACCCTCGAATGTGGTAAGACGTTAGCTGAGTCTAAGGGTGAGATGCGTCGCGCTATCGAAAATGTGGAAGTTGCCTGTGGTATCCCGATGATGATGCAGGGAACTAACCTGGAAGATGTCGCAAAGGGCATTGATGAAATGATGATCCGCCAACCGTTGGGAGTGGCGGCGGTGATTTGTCCTTTTAACTTTCCGGGGATGATTCCGTTTTGGTTTTTGCCATATGCGATCGCTTGCGGTAATACTTACATTGTCAAGCCTTCCGAAAAAGTGCCGTTGACAATGCAAAAAATCTTCCAACTATTAGAAAAAATAGGTTTACCTCAAGGAGTAATTAACTTAGTCAACGGTGCGAAAGCAGCGGTAGATGCAATTTTAGATCATCCCCAAATTCGAGCAATTAGCTTTGTTGGTTCCACACCAGTAGCTAAATATATATATAGTCGAGGGGCAGCAAATGGTAAGCGGATGCAATGTCAAGGCGGTGCAAAAAATCCGATTATTGTTTTGCCAGATGCAGATATAGAAATGACAACCCGGATTGCTGCTGACAGCGCTTTTGGATGTGCGGGACAACGTTGTTTAGCCGCCTCAATTGCCGTCACAGTGGGTACAGCACGGCAGACATTTACAGAAGCGATCGCCCAAACTGCGAAAAATCGCATCGTCGGGAATGGTTTAGACCAAAGTGTGGAAATGGGGCCTGTAATCACTACTGAGAGCAAAGCACGGATTGAGGGATTAATTCAAAAAGGGGTGGATGAAGGCGCAAACTTGTTGATTGATGGAAGAAATCCAAATATTACCGATTATGAAAAGGGTAACTTTATCCGACCAACGATTTTACAAAATGTCGAGCCGGCTGGTGAAATCGCTCGTACAGAAATTTTTGGCCCAGTGTTGAGTTTAATTCATTTGGATAGTATTGATGATGCGATCGCTTTAATCAACAGTGGTCAATACGGTAACATGGCTTGCTTATTTACTAGTAGCGGTGCAGCAGCTCGTAAGTTCCGCTACGAAGCAGAAGCTGGTAATATCGGCATTAACATCGGTGTTGCTGCACCAATGGCGTTTTTTCCCTTTAGCGGTTGGAAAGAAAGCTTTTTTGGTGACTTACACGGGCAAAGTAATCACGCAGTAGAGTTTTTTACTCAAACTAAAGTAATTGTTGAACGCTGGCCCAGTGAGTGGTCGCGGCAATTTTGAATAAATACTCAACTCAAAATCATTATCTCGCTTACCAGGCACTTGGATAAGGTTTAATCCGTCTCGATTAGCCATAACCAGAAAACTCAGGTTAACAGCAGTGCTTAAACTAGCAGTAATTCTGACAAAACTATAAAAATATGGCAAAGCGTAGGAGAACAACGTGAAACAAACAGTTATTGTCAAAACCCTTATTGCATCCATAAGTTTATTAACTTTATTTGCTCCTAATCAAGCATCAGCTCAACTTGTACCGCAGCCTTGGGTTTCAGTCGGTGAACAAGATGGAGACATCACCTATGCAGTAGGAGTTAGGGCTTTGAATTTCGGGGTTGAGTTAGGAAATGGCCCTGATGGTTCAACAGGTGTAGATGTTCTGAAATTTATCAGTTTACCCGTCATTTCACCTTATGTCGGACTTGGATATTATTCTGAAGATAAAGGAGTTGCAGTTTCAGGTGGTGTTCAGGTAGGCGCTAGCAATAACGTTTTCGTTGGTGCTGGTTACAATTCGGTGCGAGGGTTCAACGGACAAGTAGGAATTAGATTTTAATTGGTCTGCTAGTCTTTATAGTCGGGTTTTCAATAGACTTGTTGCAAAAGTGGTTCTTTTAGCGCTCGTCTCTGCGTCTCTTCGCCTACTCTGCGAGTTCCGCCCTTGGCGGTATGCGTGAGACAAAGAAATATTTATGCGATAGGTCTAATGAAGTACTTGTTTTGGAGAATTGGTATTATTAGTAGAGTTAAGAAAACCGAAAGATTTTCCGAAAATTGTCATTGCCATCAAGATAGGTGTTATTTTTGGTGGTGCGGAATAAAAAATGAAATAGATAACTGGCTAAGCACAAGCCTTTCAACAAAGTTGACGGTGTTGCAGTGGTCGGAATTGTCATAGTTTCTCATAGTAAACAATTAGCTTTGGGTGTGCAAGAACTTGCGGCACAAATGGTTCAGGGCAGAGTCCCCCTGGCGATCGCCGCAGGTATTGAAGATGCAGACAACCCATTGGGTACAGATCCCATCAAGGTTTATGAAGCGATCGCTTCTGTTTTCGCTGATGATGGCATCTTGGTTTTAATGGATCTCGGTAGTGCTTTGATGAGCGCAGAAATGGCACTAGAGTTTCTGCCAGAAGAACACCGAGAAAAAGTATATCTGTGTGAAGCACCTTTAGTAGAAGGCGCGATCGCCGCTGTTGTCGCAGCCGCAGCTGGTCAGAATATTCATCAAGTCATCGCCCAAGCACGGGGAGCATTGGTAGCAAAAGCAACTCAATTGGGTATAGACACCAATCCTCCAGCATTCGTTAGTCTACCGATCACCAATGCACAATCACCAATACAAGAAATCCGGTTGATTGTAAGCAATCGCTTAGGATTACACGCCCGTCCCGCAGCTTTGTTTGTCGGTACTGCGGCTCGATTTCAATCGCAAATCTATGTGCAGAATTTATCTAGAAATACTCAGTTGGTTCGGGGTGACAGTATTAACCAATTAGCAACTTTAGGAGTACGTCAAGGTCACGAACTCCTAATTACTGCAACTGGCACTGATGCAGAGCAGGCGCTAGCAGCATTGCAAGTATTATTCACAGCTAACTTTGGTGAAGATCATACTGCTTCTAATTCTCCACCAGCAGCTCACCACGAAGTTATCCCACCAACTCAAGGCGAACTTTCAGGAATTGCAGCTTCTCCAGGAGTGGCGATCGCTCCCGTTGTCCATTATCAGCCAGCTCCCATTTCGATTACGCAATACCACGTAGATAATCCTGAAGCAGAGTGGCAACGTTTACAGACAGCAATTCACACTGCTCGACAGGGAATTCAAGCATTGTTTTCACAAGCATCTATTCAAATTGGTGATGCTGAGGCTGCCATCTTCGATGCTCATCTACTATTTTTAGAAGACCCAGTACTAATAGAAGCGGCTCATCAGCACATTTTAGAACACCACTTGAATGCTGAAGCAGCTTGGCAAGCCGTAGTTGATCAAGTGGCGAGTTCCTACCACACACTAGAAGATTCTTACTTACAAGAGCGAGTTGATGATGTGATGGATGTTGGGCAAAGGGTATTGCGATTATTAACTGGACATTCCCTTACAAGCTTGCATCTCACCGAACCAGCAATTGTGGTGGCGAGTGATTTGACTCCCTCTGATACCGCTGGATTAGACCCGACAAAGGTTTTAGGAATTTGTACTACTTCTGGTAGTGCAACTTCCCACAGTGCAATTATCGCCCGGACATTAGGTATTCCCGCCGTCTTGGGGGTAGATGCAGAGGTGTTACATCTAGCAGATGGGACGCTGATGGCGCTTGATGGTGAGAGTGGCAAGGCATGGGTAGAGCCAGAACTGGATACTCTGGGTGCGCTAGAGGCGAAACGACAAGCGTGGCAAACTGCTCAACAAGAAGCACGCGCCACAGCGCACGAACCAGCAATTACCACCGATGGACGGCAAGTCAATGTCTTCGCAAATATTGGTAGCGTTGCTGATGCTCAAGCTGCTGTAGATAGCGGTGCAGAAGGTGTAGGACTACTTCGCACTGAGTTCTTGTATTTAAATAGAGCCAACGCTCCAACAGAAGAGGAACAACTAGCAGTTTACCAGGCGATCGCACAAGTTCTCGATACCCGTCCGCTGATGATTCGGACTCTAGATGTCGGCGGCGACAAGCCACTGCCTTATCTGAGAGTAGCAGAACCAGAAGCTAACCCTTTCTTAGGCTGGCGAGGAATTCGTTTTTGTTTAGATCATCCAGATTTGTTTAAAACTCAGTTGCGGGCAATTTTGCGAGCCAGTGTTGGACACCAGATTAAGCTGATATTACCGATGATTGCCACTGTTACAGAAGTACGTGCAGCTAAAACAATTCTCTTAGAAGTGCAGGCTGAACTTCAGCAAGCTGGTATCCCCTTCGATGCAGAGATGAAACTAGGAATTATGGTAGAAGTTCCCTCAGCAGTCACAATCGCTGATCAATTAGCTACGGAAGTGGACTTTTTTAGTATTGGTACAAACGACTTAAGCCAGTATGTCATGGCAGGCGATCGCACTAACCCACGGGTGTCAACTTTAGTTGATGCACTGCATCCAGCAGTATTGCGGATGATACAGCAAACTGTGCAAGCAGCTCATGCAGCTGGGATTTGGGTAGGATTATGTGGTGAATTAGCAGCAGACCTTTTAGCCACACCAATTTTACTGGGTTTGGGCTTGGATGAGTTGAGTGTGAATCCTCAAGCTGTAGCTGTAATTAAGCAGGCGATTAATCATTTAAGTGTAAGTGAGGCTGAAGCGATCGCTTTAGCCGCATTGCAACAAGATTCCGCAGAGCAGGTAAGAAAGCTAGTCTTGTCCAACCGAGATAATAGATAAATAATACCGTTTATCTAAAGTATGACGACAGATTCAACACTGAGCGTAGCCGAAGCTTCAATCAGGCAAGGAATTGCGCTTAAACACTACTACGAAAGATTTGTAATTGCAGAATTGTGAAATTTTTCTACCAACTATTGCAGCACTGGGATTAGGTTCATGTGAAACTTTAATAACAAGTAGTGCAAAGCTCAAACGGTTTAAAAGTAAATCATGAATAAATTCAAAACATATACTTTTACGGTTTTATTTTCCACGCTAGCGTTTGCCCAAGCAAGTCGTGCGGCTGCCGTTACTGCGTCGTTAACAGCACAAACTAACGAACTGGTGCAATTATTTACTGGTTTTTTTGATAATTCTCAACAAGTAGCAAGTAATCCTCTTGTTCCACCAATTACTATATCTACTTGTAACGTACAAGCTCCCGGTACTACCAAAAGTGATGCAACGCAGTACGTTTATCTAGAACAAAAAAGCTCAGGTTTTGAGCGTATACGTTTTTATACTTTTACTCAGGGAAATTCTACAGTTGATGCCAGTATTCAAAGTTTTGTCAATCCCAATATTTTGAGTGGATTATGCAATAAACCTGAACAACAGAGAGCTATCGATAGTAGTAATCTAATTCCAGGGAGTTGCAATCTTGTATTTACGTTAGAATCAAGCCGACGTTATACGGGGAAAAACGCTTCTGTTGATGGTTGCCCAACAAGTACCGGAGGCAAGGTGATATCCACGCTAACTATTTTTGATGGTGGTATTGATTCAGTAGATAAAATCTTTGATAACAAGGGAAACTTAGTAGTTAATACGCCAATTAAGTTTGATAAAATTAGCTCTGTCCCAGAACCATCTTTAGCTTTAGGGCTGCTAGCGTTTAGCATTTCTGTGGCAATAGCAAAGCCTTATAAATGTAAAGATGAAGTTTGAACAACAATTTATCTGTTGGTTCAGCTTATATTCAAGCTGCTATAAGTACTTTTAGCGAACACATTATGATGAGCAACTAAATTGTTGATAAACTGAATGCAGGCAGTTGATTGTATTAAACATCATGACTGTAGTAAAACCTTCATCAATTGCATTGGAGGAGTTTCTCAATTTACCAGAAACAAAGCCTGCGAGTGAGTATATCGATGGTGCGATTATTCAAAAGCCAATGCCGAAAGCCCGCCATTCTATACTTCAGAGTAAATTGATCTATACAATTAACACAGTTGCAGAAGAGAGGCAAATTGCCTATGCTTTTCCAGAATTGCGTTGTACTTTTGGCGATCGGTCAATTGTTCCAGATGTGACAATTCTCCGTTGGGAACACATTGAGTTTGACGAAAATGGCGAACCTATAGATGATGTATTAATTTCTCCTGACTGGATAATTGAAATTTTGTCTCCAGATCAAAGTTCTAACCGAGTTACTGGCAAAATCTTGCACTGCCTCAAGTTTGGTTGTCAACTTGGATGGTTGATTGACCCAAACGATCGCTCAATTATAATCTTTCAACCAAAACAACAACCAGAACTACGTCAAGGAATAGATGATTTGACTTCATTAGATGGAATTGAACTAAAGCTGACAGTCGAACAAGTATTTGACTGGTTAAAGATGAAAGCTTAATTACAGCATAATTTAGAATAAAGGCGTCAGTCGCCAGAATGGGCTGCGCCCCGCTACGCTAACAGAATTGAAGCTTCGACACTTAAGAGCGGGACGCTCCGCGTAGCGTCCCGTAGGGAAGGGCGCACTTGTGCTGAGCGTAGTCGAAGTAGCCGAAGTAGTCGAAACTCAGGGCATCGCTTCTGAATTATTCTTCAAGTCAAGTATTGACATATACCCATGTATATCAGACATAGCTATGTTTGATACTAATTAATAGTAGTGTGATTATGATGATCAATAATTCATGTTAGATTGGTCAGGTAAGTAATAAAATATGTTTTAGGCTATGAGCTTTAGTGATGTAGTCGAAGCAATAAAAAGTCTTTCAATTGAAGAAAAGCAAGAAATTCAATTGCTACTAAAACAGTATCTACGGGAAGAACGTCGAGAAGAAATATATGAGAATTTTAAAACAGCACAAGTAGAAGAACAAAGTCGCAAACTAAAGTTCTCCTCTAATATTGAAGAACTGAGACAACTCATAGAAGAGTGAAGGTGGAAATCAGTTTCAGTTCCTCATTCAGACGTGCTTTCAAAAAACGAATTAAGGGAAATGTAGATATAGAAGCAAAGTTCTGGCAAAGGGTGGAGCAGTTTAAAACAGACCCATTTGAACAGAGCTTGAAAACTCACAAATTGTCAGGCAAACTCAAGGAATTATGGAGTTTCAGTGTAGATTATGACGCAAGAGTGTTATTTTACTTCACTGAGGAGGGAAATGCTGTGTTTGTTGATATTGGTAGTCATGATGAGGTGTACTAACAAAGATTATTAATAACCAAATTAGCGATCGCCTTCACAAGTTCATCTGGCTCTACTGGTTTGGATAAATGCTTTTGAAACCCTGCCAAAAGTGCTTGTTGTTCGTTAATCTCACCAGCATAGGCGGTAAGTGCGATCGCCGGAATTTGTCCGCCTTGCTCTGGTGACCAAGTTCTCACCTGACGTATCAACATATACCCATCTATCTCTGGCATGGCAATATCAGATACTAAAACATCGAACTGAGGCTGTTTTAAAACTTCTAAAGCCTCACTTGCTGATGCCACTGCTGTCACGTTAGCACCAGACTGCTGGATGATGAAAACCATTAACTCACGTGTATCTTGTTCATCATCTACCACCAAAACACGTAGTCCACTCAAATCTAAAGTTTTTCCTGGTTGAGTTGCGTTTTCATTTACCTCTGGCGTTGAAATCATCAGCGGTAACTCTACAGTAAACGTTGCTCCCTGTCCTTCACCGCCACTATCTGCAAACACAGTACCACCATGCATTTCCACAATGTGACGGACGATCGCCAATCCCAATCCTAAACCGCCAAATTTCCGTGTTGTCGCGCTATCTGCTTGTCGGAATGTATCAAACACGTAAGGTAAGAACTCGGCATCAATTCCTTTACCTGTATCTATCACCTGAATCTGAGCATAACTACCCACAGTTTCTAGTTTTACATTCACCTTGCCGCCTACAGGAGTAAATTTCACGGCATTGGTGAGCAAGTTCCATACCACCTGTTGTAACCGACTGGAATCACCCATAAAAGTCTTGATATCAGGAGCAAAATCTGTATAAATTTCAATTGATTTTGCTTCAGCCGCCAGACGTACCGTCTCTTTGGCTGCTGCAATTGTTGCAGCTAAATTAACTGGAGTAATATTGAGTGTTAATTTGCCTTGCAGGATGCGGGAAATATCTAGTAAATCGCCGATGAGTTGAGTTTGTAATCTGGCATTGCGCTCGATTGTTTCTAATGCGATCGCTTTTTGATGGTCATTCAGCTTGCCATTTCGCAGTAGACTTGTCCAGCCGAGAATCGGATTTAGCGGAGTCCGCAGTTCGTGAGACAAGACTGCAAGAAATTCATCTTTAATTCGGTTGGCTGTTTCTGCTGCTTCTCGTGCAGCTTGTTCGCGAAGCAGTAATTCTTCTCGTTCTTCTTCTACTCGTCTGCGTTCAGTTATATCAATTGCCACCCCTCCAATCAAAGGTTGTCCAGAACAATTAGCAATGGGGAATTTGTATACTAGAAAATCGCCTGTTGTGCCATCAAGACGAGGTGCAACTTCAATCGTCTCTAAGACTTGATTAGTTTTAGCAACTGTCCTCATGTTTTCCAAAAATTGCTCGGCAATTTCGGCATCATACAACTCAAACACTGTTTTCCCAATTAAGCCGCCAGTGGGAAGCTGAAATGTCCGAAAATAAGTTGGACTGAGGTAAATAATTCGTCCATCTGCATCTGAAATCCAGGCGGAAGCGGGACTATGAGCCATGAAAGCTTGAAAACGTTCTTCACTAGCACGCAAAATCTCTTCTGTCTGTTTACGCTCAGTAATATCGCGGGAGACGGCAATCACACCTTTTATTGTCTGCGTTGAAGTTTGCAGCGGTGCGAGAATGTATTCATAGTAGTATATCTGGTCAGATGTTGTATACTTTGCTTCAACCGTCATGGGTTGACCAGTTGCCATCACTGCTGTTCGATGAGCATCCAGTTGATGCATTGTTTCTACAAGTTCCGCGGAAAAATTGAGTTCTTGCCAAGTTTTCCCGACAAAATCCTCTGGTTGCAAGCCCATAACAGTAGCGCCACCACGACTAACATATTGATAGCGTCCTGCCAGATCAAAGATATAAATATGATCAACGGAGGCAGAAAGAATTGTTTGCAATACATTTGCTTGGTTTTGAATTTGGCTGAGCAACTCACGAGTGTGTGCTTCTGCTTGCTTACGTTCAGTAATATCTAAAAACGCCGCAACTGAACCTCTAACGTTACCTTGCTCATCAAGTAAAGGAGCAGCATAACCAAACAAATTGAATACAGTATTATCGCCTCGGACTATATCAACCTCTGTGCCTTTGACTTCTGTTTTGTGAATAGCCGAATAGCGCAACGGAAATTCTTCAGGTGCGAGTTCCTTACCATCCCGTAACAGCTTGTAAGACGGAGGAGGCGCATCAACTGGAGTGTAGGAAATGTTGGCTTCTAATGAAATACCCAAAATTTTGGCAAACGCTGGGTTAGCTTTAACTTGGGTAAATTTTGGGTCTTGAGCAATCAGAATTCCGATAGGAACTAGCTCAAACAGTGTTTTTAGGTCTTTGTCAAGAGAAGCGATCGCCATCTCTCGCGTTTCGAGTGCTTCTGCCATCTCGTCGATAGCACGAGCCAGTTGACCAATTTCTCCCGATTTGTAGTCAATTTTGCTGCGTGTGTTCAGTTCACCTTTACCAAGCTGTTGCGCTGTCCGTACAAGAGATTTAATTTGAGCTACTAAGAAAATATCTCCACCTATCCAAGCAGCAATTAACGCCAAGATACTAACAATTCCCAATCCAATCAAATTACGGGCTAACAACCAATTCGCTTTAGCAAAGACAGTAGATAAAGGCGTACCAACCCTAATGTAAGCATCAGGGTTTAAAGGATCATCACCTAGTGGGATAAAGCCAAAGATCCGCTGCATACCATCTAGGCTCTTTACCCTGTACACACCTTCCCCATGAGCATCTTTCATGCGGTTAAAAGCGTTTTTTGGCAAAGATTTTCCTACCCAATTTTGCGGATAGGGATAGCGGACTAGGAGAATTCCTTTGTGATCAACAACACTCAAGACTGAACCTTCTGGCAATTTCACTTGAGCCGCTAACTGATTCAACTGAGTCAAATCAAGAGCAGCAGTGATCACACTTTCAACTTGTCCTGTCTTATTTAGCACAGGGTAAGCAAAATTAACCGTTGCTTTCTTGCTGACGCGCCCAATCTGATAGTCACCAACTGTAAATTTGCGAGTCTGCAAGGCACGTTGAAAATAGGCGCGGTCTGCGACATTCACTGAGGCTGAGTAGGGAATGGCACTGCAAATTCCTTTCCCTTGAGTATCAAGTACAGTAAAGTTGGTGTAGATAGGTTGCTGCGTTAAGAGATCGGCAAGTAATTGATCGCACTCTGGTAAGTTGCGCTTATGAACAATCGGAATCTGCGCCAATATTGTGAGAAGTTGGCGGGTTCCCTCAAAAATCTGCCTCTGGTTGTTAGCTGCCAATCTGACAAGCCGTAGCGTATTTTCCTCAGCCTCTGCTGTTGCGGTACGTCGTTGTTCTGAAGCGGTGTAAAGAATTAGTCCCAGTGCTGGAACAACCGCTAGGAGGACAAGAAGTACTAGGCGAGTGCGAAGGCTAGATAAAAATGTGCTATGTAACCAGGAGCGCATTGTGATTTAGTTTGACCTCTTGCCTATTTGACTTAATGGGCGATCGCTTACACTAATTGTTCAAGAAGCGATATCGTGAAGCGAGTTCCCTAGTCAACAACGCTAGTGACTTGAATACTACCACTATGCACTTTGTAGTAGTCAAAAATTTGGCAAGTAGATTCTTGAAAGGCAGGGTGCAGCGGGGAAAGTCGCTTAGTCAGAGGATTTCTTAGTTTCGGATTTTACATTTATTTAAATCTATTGACTAGTTATCTAAATGTAACCTCCTGCCATGACATAACATTGAGTGCTAGAAGTAAAGTACGATCTTAGCGAATGTCGCATTTATATAGTAAAGCTTCTTATATTCACCATGACTACTGAATAAAACTAGGCACTTTTTGAAAAATCAAACTCAACTATACAGTTGAGTTTGCACTTGATAGCAACTTTAGTTGCTACTACCTCATATGATTACTGAAAACCTTCTGCTTGCCGCTTTGCCCCCCGATGTGTACAAGCAGCTCAAAAATAATATGGAGCAGATCGAGCTTTTATACGGCGAGATACTCAACCTACCCGGCGAAATCATTGAGGAAGTTTACTTCCCTCTCACCTGCCTAATCTCGGTCACTGTTACGATGATGGATGGCATGACGGTTGAAGCTGGAGTGGTGGGAAGCCACGAGATGGTGGGGATTAACGCCTTCATGGGCGGTCGCGAGACGACACAGACTGAATACATCGTCCAGGTTCCGGGCAGAGCGGTGAAAATGAAAGCACGTTTGCTGCTCGACGAGTTCGACACCAATAAATTGTTGCGGGACGTGCTGCTGAAATACACGCAGGCTTATATCGCGCAAATCTCCCAAAACGTTGCCTGCAACCGCCTTCATACTATAGAACAACGCATGGCCCGCTGGCTGCTCGAATCGAGCGATCGCCTCGGCTCAGATGAACTGTTTCTGTCGCATGAGTTCCTCTCCCATATGCTGGGCGTGCGCCGCGCTGGTATCACTGAGACTGCTAATCACTTACAAGAGAAAGGTATTATCCATTGCGGTCGAAAGAAAATCAAAACCATTGATCCGCAGGGGCTGGAAAAGATTTCCTGCGAGTGTTATCAGGTAATCAAAGAGGAATATGATCGCTTACTAAGATTTAAGCTTGAGAGATAACGGATAAAGCCTATCTTATGCCCATCTCACCTTCTGCTGAGCGGGTGGGTGTCGAAACAGCCGTCTGATGTGGTTAAAACCCAATTAATATCAAAAATCGCAATGACCCCGTTTGCGACGTTGCTCTTTCCATTGGCGACATTGCTCTTCCCATTCGCGACGTTGCTCTTTCCATTCGTGACGTTGCTTTTCCCATTCGCGATGTTGCTCTTCCCGTTCGTGACGTTGCTTTTCCCATTCGCGATGTTGCTCTTCCCATTTGTGATGTTGCTCTGAACTATAAGTCACCTTTAGGCATCTTTTTATACGTTTCATACATCAATTTGAGCGAAAACGGATCTCAAAAATCTGTACAGTTTCGTACATTTGTCTTGAGGTGCATATTTCGGTTCAATCCTGAATAAATACTGCCTCAAACAGATAGCTTTGAGCCTTATGCCACTAGAGCAAGAGTTAATGGAGTTTTACAGCGTTTTGTATCTAAATAGAGTACATCTTTTACCCTCCTTAATCCCCCCGATGTATTGGGAGGAAATTGCCAATCTAGTTCCCTCCCTTTTCCAAGGAGAGGGTTAGGGAGGGGTATTTTTGTACTTCACTAACTTGCAATCTGCTGTATAATATTGGGAAGTCTAATACTATAAAACTATCTGCCAGATTTTGATAGTTTTATCAGCACTTCCACTAGCAAGAAATTTACCATCTGGACTCAGAGCAATAGAATTTATGGTTCCTGAATGTCCAGTGAGAGTTTGTAATAATTCCCCTGTGGAAATACGCCAGATTTTGATGGTTTTATCAGCACTACCGCTAAACAGGGTTTGTCCATCAGCACTCACAGCTAATGATTTCACTTCCTCTGAGTGTCCAGTCAAAGTACGCAGGATTTTACCTTTAATTAGATGCCAAATTTTGATGGTTGTGTCAGCACTAGCGCTAAACAAAATTTGTCCATCAGGACTTATAGCAATTGATTTTACCTCACCCTCGTGACCGTTGAGTGTGCTTAACGGATCGCCTGTGCGCGGGTTCCATAGCCTGATTTTGTTGTCAGAACTGCCACTGGCTAAGATTGTCGCATCAAGACTAATCGCTACGGCATGAACAGCGGATGAATGCCAAAGGGTACAAATGCGATCGCCTTTATGCAAATTCCAGATTTTAATTTTATTACTACCACTAGCAAGAATCTGCCCATCTGGACTAATTGCCACAACGTTCACTGGTTTTTGATGCCCCAAGAGTGTGTGGAGTAGTTTACCTGTTTTTAAATGCCAGACTTTGACATTACTTTTAGGGTGTTCGCTGCTACCAACAGCAAGTAAATTGCCTTCAGGATTAATAGCTAAGGATGAAACTTCTCCCTGATTTTCTGTGAGAGTGCGGAGTAGTTTACCTGTGTTAAGATTCCAGACGTTAATAGCTTTATCAGCACAGCCACTAACTAAAATATCTCCATCACAACTAATAGCAACAGCTGTCACTGTTTGAGAATGTCCAGTTATGGTGTGAGTAATTTTGGCAGATTCTAACGTGGATTTGTGTTTTAACTTAGCGATCGCATCCAATAGTTTATCAACACAGAGAATACTTTGGCGATCGCTTACTGCTGTAAAGTAGTCTTTTAACTTTTGGAAATATTCCTCATCTTCTATCCTGACAGCTGCTTGCATTGCCTCTAGGGAATTACTATATTGCTGTGGTGACACTTGGCGTAGTTGTAACCATGTATTGATAGAGTAATCAAGCTGTTCTTTTGCCCAAGAAGGATCTGGTAAATGAGATAAGCTGATTGCTAATTGCAAAGCTAACTCTGGAACCCAGTAACGTCGTTCTGTTTCTAAAGCTTGGTAAACTTGTTTATAACCTGTGGCTATTACTTGAACTGATTGTAAATCAAGAGCATTTTTGAGCAAATTGGGTAGTAACTTTGGCAATAAGGGAGGCACATCATGGTGAACCAAGTGATAAACATCTGCTACCCAAGCAGCAACCAGAAAATGGCAATTAATTAAAACATCGCAAAGTTTTTCAAAATCTTGATGATTAATTTCATACTTTAAAGATAATTTACTAACATCAATTCCTTGAGCTTTCCATTTTTCTGCTTTTTCTAAAATTCTGAGATTGACTATATTTTCTTTACCAAGATGATTAATTTCTTCTAAGTTTTCCCCCAGTGCTAGTAGTTCGTCTCTAATTTTTTTCCACTCTAATGCACGACTTTTAGCAGATTCTTCCAGAATTTCTTTATAAGATAATCGAGCGATGGTTTTATAGTAATAATTACCTTGTCCTAATCCCCAGTAACCAATCCGAAAATTAATATAATCTCCATCACTTTCTGATTCTAAAATTAAAATAGGCTCTGTTTTCAATAGGCCAAACAGAGCCTTTATACTGGATTCACTATGAAAACGTTTACTATCCCAAGCTCCTGCTAAAAATTCAGTTGGTCTGATTGGACTATGAAGAGAATAATGCTGATTGAGTAACTTTCGTAAACCTTCAGCCAACATTGGCTCTATTTCTGAAATTGTGTGATTTTCCTGAGCAAACTTGTCAAACTTTACTTGCAAAGGAGCAAGAAAAATTTTGAGAGGGGTGCGTTTATTACTACTGCCAGAATCTAAAATTTGTGAAGGGTATAATCTTAAAGGCCAACTATCAAGAATTTTATAAACTTCTGGGATCTTGAGTGCTGTTTCTCTCTCTTGCTCTGATATTTTTAGTTGTGTTTCATGTTGGGAAACTACTAATTGCTGTTGCCGGAGTTTTTCTTGTTCAAATTCGGCTAGAGAACTGTTTTTATCAGTGGAATTATTTACTATTGTAATGACTTCTTGAATTACTTGAGGTACTTGGTATTTAGTTATAGCTGAACTTTCTTCTGTTCTTTTTTCAATAAAAGATACAATCACAGGTGCAAACTCTAGCACTAAGTAAAATAATAATCTTAACCCTTGCTCCATAAGGAGATTCTTGGCTCCTGAATAACATACACGTGTAGGGTAGCACAGCTGTGCTATCTGCACTTTACTCAATTGAAAGCTCTTAAAAGTGACATAAAATTGCTAAGAATATTGTACAGGCGATCGCGCTGCCTTCTTATGGATACAAATCTCGCACCAAGAAACGTTTTACCAGTCGGCGATTCAGCCTGCGAGTATAATGTTAGTTATAACGTGTATAAATTATTTTATAAGCTACCCATATGTTTGCGAGCGGGTAGCTAAAAGATATTTAGTATCTCTCTCAAAGAGAGATACTAAATATCTTGCAAATTATAGTTATTACAATCTGTTGACCAAAAGAACTGATTTTAAACGAACAATAGAAAGCCTGGATTGCCTAAATGGCTTTGAGGGTTACATGGACTTAAAGCTGAGACGTTCATTTATGCAGACATTGTTAGTGGCTTGATATTACCTGCTGTAAATGGTCTATCATAAGGATGCTTTTTAGCAAACTCCGCCATTTCATTAGTTGCTGCTGTAAAATCTGCAAATACTTTCTCTACTAAAACAAAAGCTTTTTCCCTTTGTGCTTCCGTCAGTTCTATGTCTTTAATAAAATTTTCTACATTATCCATTTGAGCCTGAATGTGACCTGTCTCCTTAGCATAGTGAGATTCACCAAAATATACGTAATTCTGGTTAGTAACTTGTTGGAGTTCGTTGCCTACTTGTGCAATTTCATATAGAGCAACACTTCCCGTTGCTTCTATCGACTCAATTACTACCAATTTCATCAGAATATCCTCTTCAAAAGTACACATGGCAATAAGATTATTAGCCAGAGTGCGTACGTGCAGTGTTTCTTCACTCCAGAGGAATTTCAGTGTATCAGTAAAATTTATGGAGTAGTCATATCCCATTAATTTTAAATCTTGTATAAACCATAACCAGTGTCGTCCATCTTCATAAGTGTGCTGGTTAATCATTTCTTGGATTTTATTAGTTGCTGGCTCTCTACGTAGTACAACTCTGTTAAAATCTTTAAAACTCATTGCAAAAGTGGCAAAGGCAGGAGCCCAAGCTAGCCTTTGCTTTGGGTCTATACTCTTATCTCGCATAAACTCCATAAATGGCGTTTTGCTATATTCTTGCTTCTTTTTTTTTATTAATGCCAGGACTTCTTTCATTGTTAGCACCCGATTATTTGGTTGTTTTGTTAAACCACTTATAGAAATAAAGATACGCTTGAGTGGGGTTCAGGTTATGTAGCTACTCTAAAAACTTGATCAACGAATTTGTCAGTAGCTTTGTTCCCTGCTTCTTCAACACCTTTTACTCATCCCGTAATCAACATACTCATGGTTTTACTTAATCCTCAATCTTCTTGCGATTGTAGAATGAGTTAGCTTTATCTTACGATTAATTAGTCTTTATATTTAATCAACAGCCTTATTGTAAATAATACAATGCATTGTATTATATTATAAAAATACGTTAACCGATAAATCAAGTAAATCAAGGATAGAATGCATGATACGTCTCTTGAGTCAGCGTAGGATTCAAGCTAATGCTGGCATTCTTGTAGTAGATAGTAGCAGAAGAATGGTGAGTTTGAATCGAAAGTTTATAGAGATGTGGAGCTTCCCGCAACAGGTTATCGTTTCCCAAGATGAGGTTCAAGCTTTAGAGTTGGCTTCGAGCTTGGTTGAGGATTCCGAATTATTTATTGAGAGAATAAAAGAGATTTATATGCAAACTGATTTGGAGGCTTATGACACTTTTACATTAAAGGATGGACGAATGTTTGAACGCTGTTCGCTACCTCAATATTTAAAAGATGAATGTGTAGGCAGGATTTGGAAATTCCGCGAAATAACAGAGCGGCGTCAGTTGAAACCTTTTACAGATGCGAGTCAAAAAATTTTACTTTTTCCTGCGTCTCATACTTATTATGGCTATCTCACATAATTTGTAGAGAGACTCTTAGTATTTTAATAATTTATTTTCTTTACTTGTGTGTCATCAAGTTTTATTATGGATTACGTCTAATAATGATTGAGGGGTAAGTAATGCGATTTGAATAAATTATTCGTAGTTACTGTTGCCAAAACATTATGGGAATGCCTAATAAAATCTTTTTTCCTCTTTTCGTAGATACTCAAGCGCCAATAACAATTAACGCTCAAATTGCTGAACAAATTAAATTACTAATTGCTGTAGGAGAGTTGCAACCAGGAGATACTTTACCGACTGTTACTCAATTAGCTAAACATTTAAAAGTAAATCACAACACTGTTGCGGCAGTCTATAACTACTTGATTGAATCTGATTATCTGGTAGCCCAACGAGGTAAAGGAACATTTGTTGCTGACACTAAAGTTGTACAGAATATTATTATCCACAAAGAATTTTACAATTTGTTAGGTCAAGCCTTTAATGCTGCGGCGCTAACAGGATTATCTCCATCGGAATTTGGTGCAGCTGCCTATGCACGAGCAGCGTTATTACATCATCAATCTTCTGCTCCTTTAAAGTTAGTATTTATAGAATATCTGCAAAATAGTACAGGTGTATACGAAGCTATTCAATCAGAAATAAAACTTCCTTTGGTATCTCTGTGTTCAGAAGATTTAAAAACTCAGCAATCGAAAGCTTTAAAAGAACTGTTAACTGCTGACTTAGTAATTACAACGGCACAACATCAATGGGATATAACTAGGTTAACTACTCCTGAACAAGAAGTAATTGCTGTTAAACTCAAACCAGATTTGCAACTATTGGCACATATTTCGTCTTTACCTCGTAACGCTTTGATGCTGCTTATTTGTGAAGAAGAAGCTACTTGTGAAGAAATGAAGCAGATGCTACAACAATCTGGAATTTCCCACATAAACTTTAAACCCTTAAGTTTAAATTACCTTCAGCAAAGTCCCCAAATTTTAGAGCAAGCTGATGCAATTTGTGCTTCAAGAATTGTTGAGGACTATGTACGTAAGAAGAGTTCGCAACCATCAGAGATTATGATTTTTAATTTTAGTCTTGATGAAACCAATATGTCAGTTTTAAAGGCTCGATTAGCTGCAATTCAGTTGGCTAAATCAACTATTTCTGGTAAAAATAAGTGAGATGTAAGTTGTACATTAAAAATGTTTTAAAATTTAGTAAAGCCTGTAGACTCTTAGTTACAGATTATTTAAATAATTGAAATATATCGTTTATATATTATATAAAGTTATCAAGCTAAATTTTACGAATTAATTTTATCATTATATAATTTCAAGATTTATTTGGTATTTTTGAATAAACTAAAACTCATATATAGACTAATAACTTGTCTGATGAATCCATGCTTTTATATAGCAAGATTCTTAAGGCATTATTTCTGTTGTATTTTTGTTGTCTTTAGTCATACCTATTTTCAATATCTCACTGGCTGAGAATAAACAAAATTTCGACCGATATGAACGATTAGAAGTGATGGATTTTGAGTATTTTTAGGATTTTGCAAAAGAATTATTTCGCTCCTTAACAAGGCTAGCACTAATGATTGCTATACCAACTTTTTAAAGATGTCATTCTAGATTTCACTATAACCATCAATAAAATTGATAGTCAGCATTAACTGATTAAGGTTAAATCTATGATGCCAGATTACATGATGATGCATCAAAAAAATTGATATCTAGCATAAACTTATTCACATTAATGTCCTAACTGTTCAATTATCATACCTAATCGGGTTTTAAATGCGAATTTACAACCCCAAACTTTTAACATTAAAATACTAGGTGTGTAGGTTTAATTTACCAGTAAAGCAGTATGCTGATAAAAGACTAATTAAGGTAAGTAAGTGCGATGTTTGAAAAAATGATTTTCAAGTAAACTTAGATACCAAACAATTAAGAGAGTTGTAAGTACAAAGGCGAGTATTACATTTAGTTGGTGAGATATGAGTAAGAAATTGACTGTCAAGCAAATTAGCCTCAACTTGGCGTTAGATGAAGTCAAGAGACTTGAAATGTACTGTAACCAGACAGGGAGAGCAAAGACAGATGTGATTCGTGATTTGATTCGGAAGCTGCCTGATGATCAAGAGAATTAGTAACAAATAATACTCTGTTGTGTTCTAAAAACACGCGTTAGTCTGAGAAAAGAGCTGAAGGCTATAGTGTCAGTAGCTTTAAAACCACTGTCAATGAACCGTAAATAATCCTAGACATGGCGTTGGTGTCATTTCTAACCTGTGTTCAGGTTATATTTGCGTGATTAGCTTTGCCGCTGCCCTTTGGGCGATCGCATGGTTAAATATACTGATCTCAGCCAACAAGCTCTTTTTTTATCCACAACAGCTTTTGCAACATAACCACTTATTCAGATTTGTCTTAGAAGTCTATTAAAAAGTTTTTGGTCGAGTTGGAACCGGATACCGAGTAGGCACTTTGTTAGGCCATAAGAGTAAAGGAATGCAAAAAACTCCCAGCATGATTACTATTCCGGTCATCAGCCAAACCATTGACCGATTCGGTTGATAATCGCTTCGTTCAATTTGCCAGAAAACTTGATTATATCGCCACGCTGCTAAAGCAATTACCAGAATTCCAAAAATCACCAAAGCTAGACCTAAATTTTCTGAGTTAAAGAATGGATGTACTGAGAGTTGTTGTTGAGTAATAGTAGTATCCAACTGGCGAAGAAATAACCCAAATCGCGCGATCGCAAAACCAAAACCAATCAATGCGATAGAAGTACGTAACCAAGCTAGAAAAGTACGTTCGTTCGCTTGATGCTCTCTTTGACGGTCAATTTTTGGCAGCTTACTCATGAGTATTTTCTCTCACTGAGTTCCCTTCAGCATCTAATAATAGAACTGCCAACAAACTCTGCAACATCAAATAAGCAGAAGTTCCCCCAGGATCTTGATGTCCTATACTCCGCTCCCCCAGATAGCTAGCTCGTCCCTTCTTGGCTAGCATTGGGATAGTTTCTTGCAACCCCTGTTCAGCCGCTGCAACTGATTGCTGTAAGGCTTCTACGGTCTTTTTACCTTCATTAATAGCCTGCCTAAAAGCCACTACCGCCGGAGATAATACATCCACCATTGTCTTATCTCCGAGTTGGGCTTTGCCACGCCCAAGTATACCATCTAACCCAGCTTGCAATAGCTCTAGCACATCTTGCTCAGTCAATTCTTGCTTACCAGCTACAGCTGTACTTGCTCGCAAAAACCAAGTGCCATATAAAGGCCCACTTGCACCACCCACTGAAGAAATCAAAGTCATGCTCACTGCTTTCAAAATGCTGCTGATGTCTTTGTCTGCAACACTTGGTAACTGACTACTCACCTTTTTAAAGCCACGCTCCATATTGATCCCGTGGTCAGCATCACCGATCGCAGCATCTAATTGAGTCAAATATTCTTTATTTTGCTCTATTTCGGCAGCAAAAGACTGTAACCACTGTAATATCTGCGCTTGATTCACCATATTAAATTCCCCAGCGCCAACTCGGTGTTTTTACTGGTGCGTCCCATAGTCGGATGATTTCATCATCTAACTTTAACAGGGTAATCGAGCAACCTTGCATTTCTAGAGATGTAATATACGGCCCAATCAAGTTTCGCACAATTTGCAGTCCTTGCTGTTCGCAGATTTGCGCCAGTTTGCGGTAGACAAGATACAACTCAGAAAGCGGAGTTCCACCCATACTGTTAACAAAAGCTAACAAGCGATCGCCTTTTGTAAATGGTGAATTGATTAGTTCCACATCTACCCATTCTCCTCTGTTTTCATCCCACTCGCGCACACTGCGGCTGTAAGAAATATCCTCAATTATGGAGCGTGTCAAAATCTCAGTAATTTCATCTACCGATTTTATGCTTGTGCGTTCTATTCCTGGCTCACCGTGAATACCGATACCTAATTCAATTTCGCGATCGCCTAATTCAAATGTTGGTGTTCCTTTAGCTGGCACTGTACAAGAACTCAGAGCTATTCCCATACTCCGCCCATTTAAATTTACTCGGCGGCACAAATCTGCTAATTGTTGCAAATCATACCCTTGATCTGCTGCTGCGCCACAAATTTTTTCTGCCAGTACAGTTGTTCCCACACCGCGGCGTCCTTGGGTAAAAAGACTATCTCTGACTGCCACATCGTCATCAATCAAAATATTTAGCACTCGGATGCCCTCACCACGGGCTAACTCCGTTGCCATCTCAAAGTTCATGATATCGCCGCTATAATTCTTGACAATATAAAGGATACCTCCACCACCATCTACCTGCTTGGCTGCTTCGAGCATTTGATCAGGGGTAGGTGAAGTGAAAACCTCACCTGGACAAGCAGCATCTAGCATTCCTTTACCTACAAAGCCAGCGTGCATCGGTTCATGTCCGCTGCCACCACCAGAAATAATTGCTACTTTGCCCGGTATAGGTGCATCAGTTCGATAGACAAAGGCAGGCTCATAATTTACCTTAATTAAATCAGAATGAGCTGCCGCCATACCTTCTAGACTTTCGCGTACAAAGTCTTCCGGCTTGTTGATCAGCTTTTTCATAGTCTATGCCTGGGTTTAGAGGGTGCTAAAACCAAGATAAAGGACTATTGCTACTTTTGAAACTCGCCGTCAGGGAATATAAGACAATATGCTGAGGATCAGATAATTGGCATGGCGCGTCTCTACATAAAATCTGTACGAACATTACGATGTTGATGACCAACATTACGATATTGGTGACCAACATTACGACATTGGTGACCAACATTACGATGTTGATGACCAACATTACGATATTGGTGACCAACATTACGACATTGGTGACCAACATTACGATGTTGATGACTAACATTACGATGTTGGTAACCAACATTACAATGCCAGAAACCCCCGACTTACTTAATAAGTCAGGGGTTTTGTTTTTCACGAATAATGTAGGACTGCTATATTAACGTGGGTTCGACGGATTTAAAAACCCCTCTCCAAACCTTTTCACCACAAGCCTACGGTATACACACAAGTTGGAAACAGTTCACTTCTCTGGGTTTAAGCGTTGGTTTTACCCCACCCTAACCCTCCCCTTGGAAAGGGGAGGGAACTAGATTTTCTTGTTTCCCCCCTTTATAAGGGGGGATTAAGGGGGGTAATCTGACTTGTGTGTACACCGTAGCCCCCATAGGGAGAGAGGCTTTGAAACCCTGCACTTTCGTTGAAAACTAAGAATATTTATGCCCCTCTTTGGGTCGGAGAGGGGTTGGAGAGAGGTTCATCGAACTCACGTTATACTATTCGGCTTGACTTTAGGTGAGAAATATAGGTAGTGGCTTGGAAAGACTAATTTTGTGAATTATTTATGTTTTTTGGGGCTAAAGCCCAACTACGAGGCTTTCGCGTCACTACATATACTTAGATTTCTTCAGGAATCACATTGGAATGCTATGTCATTCACTGCTTGACTTTAGGCGATTTGTACCATGCAGTTTAATAAAACTATCAAAGGCATACCATGCCAGCACATACCAAGGAATAGTTTCAAATTGTAAACCCCTAATAAATAGTTGCCTAATAGCAAGGAAACTGAGTCCTAAAGGAAAAAGGAAACGTAAATCAACCTCGCCATTAGTTGCTTGTTCGACTCTTTTATTTAAGTTAACAACTGCATTCGAGACACCTACTGCTGCATCGGAGTCACCCTGAGTAATATCAGCAAAAATAACTCCTAAATCTACTAGTGTTGCAACTACGTTTTTTAAACTGTTATCTGTGCGATCGTGTTCGATGACAATACTACCGTGACTAATATTAGTTCGTACCTGGCTAATATTAGATTGTGCCTTCAGTGTAGTAATAATATGTTGCATTTCCCTAGTTTCACGATAGGGTCGAGCAATCCTCAATCTTAGCCGTCCGGGCGTATTACTAACAATTTTTGTAGATATAGCTTTGGATGGCGTCAAGTTTGTTTGCTCCATAATAGGCATCTTGGTGAGATTACCATGACTATTTGTCAACACACTAGCGCCCTCCTAAATTATATTTTTGACTAATGACCGATGAAGCAGGGGGCAGGGGAGCAGGGGGGCAGGGGAGCAGGGGGGCAGGGAGCAGGGGAGACAAGGGGAATAAATACTGAGCAATAACTTTTGAACCTTGACTCTTGTACAAATGCGATTAATCGAGTCTCTACTCCTAACCCCTGTACAAACGCGATTAATTGAGTCTCCACTCCTAACCCCTGTACAAACGTGATTAATCGAGTCTCCACTCCTAATACCAATTCACGAAAATCTTGATACATATAAATTTCTCGTAGGGACACGGCAATGCCGTGTCCCTACCAAAGTATTTGTATCATTTTTCAAGTGAAATGGTATAACTCCTGTACAGACGTGATTAATCGCGTCTCTTCTTATACACCATTATCTGATGTGCTATCAGCAGAAGTGCTAGCAGCTTCAAATACTGGAGTTTGCTTATCTTCAGCAATTTCCGCTCTTGCTTCAGCTACAATGTCTTCCCAGGTTTCACCCAGTTCGGCAAAAGCTCCTCTGCTCTTTTCGTAAGCAACAAGTCCGCCTTTAATTAGTGATTTGGCTATGGGTTTACCAATTCCAGCAACAACGGGAAGTAGGACAGGAGCTAGTAAAACTGCTCCAATACCAGCTACAATTCCAACTGGGCCTGCATCTTCAACAAAGTCAGTAATTTTAGGGGCCATAGTAGATATCCTCCAGGAATTTGTACAATTGTGCGAAAGTTTTCAAATATACCCTACTCAGAATCGAGCCTCATCTTGCTGCTGGTAGAGCTTTATTTGGTGAATGCTTGAGAATTGGACGTAACCCATTCACTCCTGCAACTACTGTTGAGCCGTTATTGACTACCGTAGCTGCTAAGGGATTAAGACCAAACACTACTGCGATCGCCATTGCTGCTAAGTTAGGAATAGCAACAATACCTGTGTTTTGGTGAATTATTTGCTTGGCTTTGCGAGCAATTTCAATCGCTTCTAATAAACCATACAAGTCATTCTGCATTAACACCACGTCTGCTGTTTCACGAGCAATTTCAGAACCGTTGGCAAATGATACAGAAACATCAGCGTAGGCTAAAGCTGGGGAATCATTGATCCCATCACCTACAAATGCAACTGTCTTGCCTTGTTCGTGTAGTTCGCGGACAATTGCCGCTTTTTGTTCTGGAAAAGCTTCGGCGTGAGTATGCGTTGGCGGAATACCCAGAGTTGCAGCTACAGCGTTAGCTGTGCGGCTGTTATCTCCGGTGAGCATATGGACTTCCACACCCTCAACCGTCAACAGTTGGTTAATTACTTCCTGACTTTCTGGTCGAAGAACGTCACTATATTTTATCTTACCTTGAAGTTGCCCATTACTAGCTACATAAATCGCAGAAGTTGAGCGATGATGACCATTTAGCTGTTCTATGTCAACGCCTTGCAGACGCAAGAAGCGATCGCTACCTACATAAACAGTCTCGCCATCAATCTCAGCTTCCACACCTAAACCAAGTTGATAATTCCACTTGCTGCGGCTAGGAATTACTACTTGCTGCGCTTCGGCATAGCGAATTACTGCCTCGGCTACGGGGTGCGTCAACCGCTGTTCAGCAGCAGCAGCTAGTTCTAGCACTCGCAAGTTTGAAACTGAATCATTGAGACTTTCAACATCAATAACTGACACTTCGCCTTTAGTTAAAGTGCCTGTTTTATCAAAGACAATCGTATCAACTGCTGCTAGTTGTTCTAATGCCCGCCCGCTGCGGATGAGAATACCATGCTTTGCAGCATAAGTCAGCGCCGCCAATACCGTTGTGGGAATGGATACACGAATGCCTGTGCATAAGTCGAGAGTGACTACACTAGCTACCCTTGCCGGATTGCGAGTTACGGCAAACACTGCTCCACCAAGTAACAAAGTTGGCAAGACAGCCTTCTCTGCAATTTTTGTAGCATAGTTTTCCATCCGGGTATCGTGAACAGGAGCCTCTTGCATTAACCTAATGCTTTGTCCTGCACGGGTGTCATTGCCTACACGTTCCACCAGAATATAAATCCGTCCCTCACGTACCAGTGTTGAAGCAAAAACAGATTGTCCTTTTTTCTTCAAAACTGGCATAGATTCGCCAGTCAGTTTCTGCTCATCTAGCAGGGCTTTACCCCGCAGAATGCTGCCATCAATTGGAACCTGTTCCCCAGGATAGACAATGACTGTATCGCCGCGCTGCACTTCTTGGATAGCGATTTGTTGCTTGATGCCATCACGCTCAACCCAAACAAATTGCCCCAAAGAACTGAGTAAATCCAGAGTTTGCAATTCGGAAGAACGAGCAGTGCGATCGCGAATATTCTCGCCAATTTCAATTAAACTCAGCATCAAGGATGGTGTGAGAAACTGACCTTGGAAGGTAGTAATAGCGATCGCAATAAAATCCAAAAAGTCAATGTTCAGTTTGCGTTCCGTGGTGATCCCAGCTAGCGCTCTTTGAAAAACAGGCAATGTTGCTAAGGCAATAGTTCCTGCTACCATAATTGGCGGGATCGGTAATCCTAAAGGCCCTCCCAGCACAGCTAAACCAGTAGCCACAACTGAAAGTTGCATCCCAGGCCAAGAACTTTCTGCATCTGTTGTGGATTTTTTAGCCAATGAGTTGTTATTAGTTGCTGGAACTATTCCCGCTTCACTCGCTGCCAGAATTAGACAGCTTAAACGCGATCGCATCTTAGCATCTGTGACTAAACTGGATTTATAAGTAACAACTAACGATGCTGCGGCAGGCTTGATATTGACACCTGTAACTAAGGGATCTGCTTCCAGCAAAGCTTGCAGGTTCTGGCCATAAACTACGTCATAGCGTAACCGAGGCACACGAAACCGCACTCTACCCCGAATTGCATGGACGATACTATAGGTAACTTTGGGAACCTGCTGGCGGGAATGTCCATTGCTAGCAGCTAAGCGAACTATCCCATTGGGTTCTCTCGCAGTCTCGTAAGCAATTTCAATTGGAGGTGGTGCTAGTTGAACGTTGACTTTTGCCATTCCTTCTCTCTTAATACAAGGTTGGTTGCACTGGGTTAACGTGAGTTCGATGACCTCTCCCCAACCCCTCTCCGATGCGGCTACGGTGTATACACAAGTCTAAAATAGCTGATTAACCAAGTTTTTACCCCACCCTAACCCTCCCCTTGCAAAGGGGAGGGAACTAGATTTCTTGTTTCCCACCAATGCATCGGGGGGATTAAGGGGGGTAATTTGATTTGTGTATACACGGTAGCTCCGATGCGGAGAGGGGCAGAAATATTCTTAGTTTTCAACGAAAAAATCAGGGTTTCAAAGCCTCTTTCCCTTTGGGGGAGAGGTTTGGAGAGGAGTTTTTGAAATCTATTGGTTAGCTATTGGCAGATTTGTTAATTTATCAAATACTGCTAGTGGCGTTTACCCTTGAAATCCCCGCCCTGACATCGTTAGCGGATTGAATTAGATTGGCTAAATGCGATACTGCCACTTCTAAGACACTTTGCATTAGCTTTTTAGAATCCTGGAGCATTCCAGTTTTATAGGTAATAACAATTGATGCTGCATCCCTATTAACTCGCTCACTTGTCACTGCTGGATCTGCTTGAAGCAAAGCTTCTAAACGTTCAACGTAGTTAGGATCTGAAGCAATTTGAGGTACATGAAATCGCACTCGTCCAGGAATTGCATGAGCAACACTGTAAATTACTTGTGCAGATTTCTCGGTTGTTTTAGGTTGAGTTACCAACTCAGGCTCTGAGTTGACAACTTTCTGAGTCTTTTCATGGTGAGTCAAAACCTCAGACTCAAAGTTGAGAGCTTCCTGAGTCTTTTTAGCATCAGCCACTAACTCAGGCTCTGAGCCGTAAACAACAGATTCTGTGTCAATTTGCTCAATTACTTCTTCATCGCTGGCAGTTTGAAGAAGACTAATCAAATGCCATCGCATCTCGACATCAGCCATCACCCCTAGCTGATAAGTAATGAGAACAGATCCGATAATGGGATTAATTTGCTGAGTAATTACCCAACGTTCTTTTTCCAGCAATGTTAGTAAGCGTTGCTGGTATTCTGGATCTTCACTAATCCGCGGCACGCAAAATGCCACTTTTCCAGGAGTTGCATAAGTAATGCTATAAACTACCCTTACAGCTTGCGTGGGAGTGCGGCTAGATTTGGCAACTGGGTATGATGTGGAACCCTCCATTGTTTCCTCCAGTGTTCCTATCTCTGGAACTGTCTATAACGGAAAGTTCGCCATGAAGGCTAAGGAATAAGACAGAGCTGAAGGCTTCAAATCGGCCCATAAACTCGATAAGTTTAAAGTTTCTTCCGTTCTTGTCTCTATCGATTCAGCTGACTGAGTAACTGGCTTTGGAGGCGGTTGCAGCTCTGTTGTTTTAACTAGATTTGTGGGTGGGTTTGTGTGCAAAGCTAATTCCATTAAACTCACCCAATGAGCAATTTCAATCTTCCCAGGGCAATAAGCGATCGCGATCGATGCTGCATGATCATTCACGCGCACACTCAGCACTTGGGGATCAGTTTTCACTAACCTCTCTAAGCGCCGCGCATAGGCACGATCCAGAGCAAGTAGAGGCAAATGAAATCTGATACGTCCCTCAATTGCATGAACAACACTGTAAGCAGGAGGAGTGGACGAGGCAGAGGGAGCAGAGGAGATATTAAGATTCTCTTTGTCTTCTTGTCCTCCTAAGTTTTGAGCCTCCTTTTCCTGGCGGAGATTCTGCGCGAGTGGAGGAGTTTTCCTTGTCTGCTTATCTTCCTCTTCAGTTACCGAAACTTGAGATCCTACAAAATCAATTACTCGACGAGTTGCATCTGCTGTAATCATGTAGACTGGAATCGCAGCTAAACCGCTAATTCCCAATCTTCCTGTCACTGCCAACCCCGTCATTAACGGAATAAACGAAATAGACTGCTCTTTCCAAAAATCAATTGATTTCCATGCAGCAAAAGGATCTTTATTACTCACTGACTCAGGCGAAGCCTGAACCTGATGAATACCAAATTGTTCCAGTAGCCTCAACACTTGCGCTAAAGACAGCTTCTTTTCATCAAAAGTGACAACAATACTGCCTGTTTGCTGATTGACAGCAACTTCCCTCACACCATATTGCTGCCGTAAACGTTCGGATATACTCTCTAAACTCGAATTAAAACTACCGTCAATAGTGCGAATTCTTACTCGCCCACTAGTAGCATGAATAATTTCCAATCCGCCAAAAGGCAGTTGCACTTGTGACTGTGCAACTGCTTTGCTTGTATTGCTATTAACTTTTACTTCATCGCTTTGGCGCTGAGTAAAGATTAAGTCAGAAGACATATTCGACTGCGGACTTAATCTGTCGCGACTACTGATAATATTGGTCATTTACCCGATAACTATACCAAGCCAAAGGTTAACAATAGGTTAAATATACCTTAAGCGCTGGCTGTAGATATCATTCTTAAGAACTATTTGGGATTAAGTATTGTTAACGACTCGTTGTTGGTATTCCTGTTCAGTGATCATGTCGAGTGTGTTTTCTAAGCGATCTACAAAAACGATACCATCTAGATGATCGTACTCATGTTGAAAGATACGAGCAACAAAATCAGTTAATTCTTGCTTTTGCAAGTTGCCATAACGGTCAGTGTATTCCACTTCAATAGACTGATACCGAGGAACTAAGCCTCTAATCCCTGGAACACTCAAACAACCTTCCCAACCTTTCACAACTTCAGCTGAATGAGCAGTAATTCTAGGATTAATCATAGCAGTAGGTTCCATTTCCGGGGCGTTAGGATACCTTGGATTAGGACGGGAAGCCACAATAAATAAACGATAGGATTCTGCTACTTGAGGTGCAGCAATTCCCACGCCGTTAGCCTTACCAACAGCGGTGATTAAGTCATCAATTAACTTTTGGATCTGCTCATCTTGAATATTGTCAACCCAAGCAGCCTTTTGGCGCAGTGTCGGATTGCCTAATTGAATGATGGGCATTAATTCAGACATGATAAATCTCCTTTAGGTATTGGGGACTGGGGACTAGGGATTGGGGATTGGGGACTGGAGATTGCAGGAGTCGGAGAAATGGAGGAAACGAATCTTGTACAGACGCGATTCATTGCGTCTCTTCAGCTTTCCCTCTGGACTGGTAAAGGAGCAGTTTGCACTCCTACTTGGGCAATTTGTCCGTTGCGTTCTACTTGTATTTGTAAAGTGCTACCTATTTTGCTATTTTCTACTAGCTTCTGAACTTCTTCAACTTTGGTAACAGGTTGGTTATTGATTCTTTTAATCACATCACCAGTCCGTAGCCCAGCTACAGAAGCAGGCGATCGCGACACTACACCAACCAGCAACACACCATCATCTGTTTGAATATTTAACTGATCCCCAAGTCTATTTTTTATTCTTTCTTTGACTTCTGGTGTCAGTGTTAGCATTTGAACACCTAAATAAGGATGATCCACCTTGCCATTAGCAATTAATTCCTGAGAAATTCTTTGTACTGTGTTGATGGGAATAGCAAAACCCAAGCCTTGAGCGCCTCGAATAATGGCTGTATTCATTGCTATTACCTCACCGCGAGCATTTAACAGTGGGCCACCAGAGTTACCAGGGTTAATTGCAGCATCCGTTTGAATGTAATCTACCCGCTTGTCGCTAGCACCAATATCACTACTAGAGCGACCTGTAGCACTAATAATCCCAGAAGTTACGGTATTATTCAAACCTAAAGGGTTGCCGATCGCAATTACAGCTTCTCCTGGTTGCAAAGTTTCGGAATTACCCAGAGGTAGGGTTGGCAGATTATTGGCATCAATTTTAATTGCAGCCACATCTGTTACCGGATCTTCACCTAGCACTTTGCCGTCAAAAGTCCGCCCATCTTTGAGTGTGACTGTCACTGTATCAGCACCATCTACAACATGGGAATTGGTGATAATTTGTCCTGAAGAATTAACAATAAATCCAGAGCCGCTACCCCGCTCTACCCGTTGTCTCGGCTGTGATGGTACTCTGTCTCCAAAAAACCGCCGATAAAATGGATCGCTAAATTCGCCTGGCGCACGAGAAGTAACTGTTCTGGAAGAATCTATGCGAACTACCGCAGGCCCAACCTTTTGTACTACGGTAACTACAAAGTTAGGATCTCCTCCAGAGGACGAGAAGATTGGCGGGGGGGCAATTACCGGATTAGAGTTTGTTGGATTTTGGGCTTGAGTCTGGCTTTGTGGCGGATTAAATCTATTGACAGGTACAAGAGAGCAACTACTAAGTAAAACTGCTACTCCGCTGACAAACATACACAGAACATTCTTTGCTTTCCATCTATCAAGCAAACTCTGGGTAACATTATTTTTTATGGCTAAATCAGAGCCTATCATCTTCATGTGTCTTTGCTTCTCCGTGCTAGTCAGTCGGTGTTAAAATCTTGCCTACTGGATATGTTCCAAAATGATTACAACTTAAAAGCCTTTTCTTGGTCTAGAGCGTCTCAATGCTAAATTAGTGCTTGCTTATATCTTCTATTGTGACCATTACCAGCTAAGGTGGTAGATGATGGAAATGCCCATAGAAAGTCTGTGGAGTCAAGTATTAGAGCGCTTACAGCTAGAACTATCTCGACCCACCTTTGAAACTTGGATTAAAACTGCTAGTGCGGAGCGATTAGAAAATAATTGCTTGGTGATATGTACTCCTAACCCATTTGCGCGTAATTGGTTACAGAAATATTACATCAATACAATTGCTCATGTAGTACAAGATATTCTCGGTCATCCTGTAGGGATTTACATTACTGTTGCTCAAGGTGATGAAGTATCTCATCTTAGTGAAAGAGGGGTTTCTGGGGAATTACCAATTCAAAACAATACTACCGAAGTTATTCATAACAACAGTCAAAAAACTACTGACTTAAATTCTAAATATGTATTTTCGCGATTTGTAGTTGGTGCTAACAATCGTATGGCTCATGCTGCTTCCTTAGCAGTGGCTGAATCTCCAGGAAGAGAGTTTAATCCTTTATTTTTATGTGGTGGTGTAGGTTTAGGCAAAACTCACTTAATGCAAGCTATTGGTCATTACCGCTGGGAAATTTGTCCTGATTGTAAAATATTTTATGTTTCTACCGAGCAATTTACTAATGACTTAATTACAGCCATCCGCAAGGATAGTATGCAAACTTTCCGCGAGCATTACCGAGCTGCTGATGTTTTGTTAGTGGATGATATTCAGTTTCTAGAGGGAAAAGAGTACACCCAAGAAGAATTTTTTCATACTTTTAATACTTTACATGAAGCAGGTAAACAAGTCGTCATTGCTTCTGATCGTCCTCCTAACCAGATTCCTAGTTTACAAGAACGTCTTTGTTCTCGGTTTTCTATGGGGTTAATCGCAGATATTCAACCCCCAGATTTAGAAACTAGAATGGCAATTTTACAGAAAAAAGCTGAGTACGAAAATATTCGTCTTCCGCGCGATGTAATTGAGTATATTGCTTCTAACTATACTTCTAATATTCGAGAACTAGAAGGAGCCTTAATTCGCGCCCTAGCTTATGTTTCTATTTGGGGTTTGCCGATGAATGTAGAAAATATCACACCTATTTTAGAGCCACCCAGCGAGAAAGTAGAATCTACTCCAGAAGTAATTTTGACAGTTATTACAAATGCTTTTGATATTTCAATTGATGACCTCAAAAGCAACTCGCGACGCCGAGAAATTAGCTGGGCGCGGCAAATAGGAATGTATTTAATGCGCCAACATACAGATTTGAGTTTCCCTAGAATTGGGGAGGAGTTTGGTGGTAAAGACCATACAACAGTAATGTATAGTTGTGACAAAATTGCCCAACTCCGGGAAAGCGATCGCGCTTTATCAGAAACTCTACGACAACTAGGCGATCGCATTAATATGACTAGCCGTTCTCAAAAATCATCTTGATAATAAATTTTGAGTTTTCCACAACCAGTGCCTTAATTAGTTGATATTAACAGTTCAATAATTAATTAGGAATATTAAGCCAAGTATAAAAAATAATTAAGTTTAACTTTGCCTGTGGAAAAATCGTTATTTTTTGGGGAAAAGTCGCCAAAAACCTGTGGAAAACTTTATATTTTTCGAGTCAAAACTTAAATTAAGTATAATTACCTTGTGGAAAAACTAAGTAGTTTTTCCACAGGTTTTCCACAGATGTAAACTTGCCTAATTTATGATTTCAACAGAAATTGTGGCAGGTTTTCCGCAATTTACTAGCATCGCTATTGCAAATACTTTGCTCACTCCACCGACAACTCACCCACCACTAAAACCTTCAACTCCATCACCCGCTTCAAAGCTGTATCATTGGTCAAAAATGTCTCACAACCAGCCATTAAAGCCGCCGCCACCTGCAACGCATCGGGTAATTGAAGGTTATAATGCACCCGAATTCTCGCAGCTTGTCGCGCAATACTAGCATTAATATCCACAAAAACTACTTCATCTTGTTGCAACACATCGACAAAAGCCTGCTCTAAATCCACTAACCCCAGACGTATAGCACCCACCAAACACTCTGATAGCGTTATTCCAGATGCTACTGCTGTAATGTCAGCTTCTAACCGATCAAAAATTGGATCGACTAAATCCACAAACTGCGGATTGCGTTCTACGAAATAAATGACGGGTGCTGTATCGAGAAATAAGCAAGAAACTCCACCTAACGCATCACTAATCCTCATTCCTCTCCTCGCAACAACCGTTCTCGATGCTCATCTCCCTCCCGTCGAGTCCGCGAAACCCATTCTTGAGCATCCTCACCCAATAGCGGATAGGATGCCATACCCTTCAAATCGCTCCACTTGCGTTTTGGTTGCGTTTGAATGATATGTTTCTTCATACGCTCTACCAAATGCCCCATTACCGTCAATTGCTCCTCTGGGGTTAATTGCTCAATCTCGCTTAAAATTTTTTCAAGTGACGGACTCATCAACTTAACTCTTATCAACTGCTGTAAATTTTAGCGTCTTTACTCTTAGATATATCCCATCCCAATACCAACACCATTATCCAACTGCATGGGACTAGATAATTTTTAAATTGGTTCTACTATTTATTACTTGTAAACGGCAATCGCTTTAACATAATTGGAAAATTGGAGCTAGCTCAAGCTACACTTTTGAGTGAAGTCATCTGCCTGACGTAGCATTTTTTAACGTAATATGTTATGGGTTACTCAAAATAATCTCAATAAGAATGATAATTGTGCATAAGGACATGGGGATGAGGCAAGCGTCACTTGCCTCATCCCCCTCTATTTGATTATCATTATCCTTAAGGTTTTTGACAACTTAAATGTCCTGTTGGATCTTAGCTAACTTACGCTCGCACCCGACACCCCATTCATAGATCCATTTACAGAAGAAGGCTGAACAGAATCGGCTATTAAAGGATTGGTGACTTTGGAATTGCCTAGTGTGCTTTGCTTCTTCTTGGTATTACCTCGTCGCACACCACCCGCCATCTCGTATTCCTGGCTAGTTTTACCGTAACGGCTGCCAACTCCTAGTAACATTTTTTCTGACATTGCTGTTACAGCCTGTTCTGCGCTCTTCACGTCATCTGTGAGTTTGTCAATGGTAGATAACGCAGTGTTGTAGGCAGCAAGCTTAGACTGTAAATCGTTAATTGTCGTAGCGTAAGCTTGGATGCTCACTCCTTCGCCAAAGTCAAGTTGTGTATTGATAGATTGTAAACTTTCAATCCGGCGATTAGCTCGTTCCAAAACGCTGGAATTTCTTTTACGACGTGCCATAATGCATTTCTGCTACTAGGTTTATAGTACTGTTTTATACAGTACTATATTTGCTCGTCATGGGAAAATATAGCAAATCAGTTGCGATCGCATCTTCAAAAATTTAGTTAATTTCACTTAGATTATTTTGATATTTCAGGTAGTAAATAAGTTCATGAGTTCATTACAACAAATGCTGCAATGATTTAAGCGTTTCTTAGACATGGAAGAGCATTTGTTGCAAAATATTAAGCGTTTGCGGCAATGAGTTATACATGAAACTTGTCCGAAATATTAACTTAGGAAAAGAAAAATGGTAAAACGTTAGATTGGGCGTCTACCATTTTCCACAATTAGTTATGATTTTAGATTATATACAAAAGTATCCACTACGAACAAAACAGATTTTAGGGATTAGTTACGAACAATTGCAATCACTGCTAAATTGCGCCTTAAAACGAAATCGATACATCAAAGCTAAACAAGAGAGTCATAAAATTAGAATTAATGCGGCTGGTGGTGGTCGTCCCGAAAAGTTATCAACCGAAGAACAAGTATGTTTATGTCTATTTTATCTAAGACAGATGCCAACATTCCAAGTATTAGGAATGCTATTTGGTGTTTCCAAAACCGAAGCTAATGATACATTTCACGACTGGATACCAATTCTTCGTGATATATTACCTGCTAGTTTATTAGAACAAGTATCAAATAATGAAAGTGATTTACTATTTGTTCAAGAAGTATTAACAAATTTTAGGCTATTAGTCGATAGCTTAGAACAGCCAATATATAGGGATTCTGACCAAAAAGAGCAACAGAAATATTTTTCTGGAAAGAAGAGACAACATACATTAAAAAGTCTGATAATTGGCATACCAGAAGGCAAAGATATTGTAGAGGTAGAAGTAGGTGTTCCTGGGCCAACAGCAGATATAAAATTGTTTCGTCAATCTCAAAATAAATTTGATAAATCTCAACCCTTTTCAGGTGATAAAGGCTTTCAAGGAGGTGAGAATATCACTACTCCTCATAAAAAGAAACCAAAACGAGAATTAACTCAACAGCAAAAAGATGAAAATAAGGCTTTATCTAGTAATCGGATATTCATTGAACATTTGATTCGATTACTTAAAATATTCCGCATAGCCTCACAAAGATTTCGCTTAAAGCTTGAGACGTATGAGCAGATTATTTTAACAGTTTGCGGATTAGTTAGGTTAAGAATTGGTAGCTTAGTTCTGCCAACTTAGCTAGTAGCAAAAATCATAAATTTTTAGAAATTAGGAGTTAATTTTTATGCCTCTAAATTATCACTAACTATCTCAAAGCCTTATAATTACGTATTTACGAAGATATCAAAGTTTTGCCCCAAAGCTTTGAACAGTCTGGCTTTGGAATTTTCGGACAAGTCTATTTACAAAGAATGTTTAAGCGTTTCTTATATATAGAAGAGCATTTGTTGCAAAGTATTAAGCGTTTGCGGTAATGAGTTATACATTTACAAAAAATGCTTAAGCATTTCTTATATATAGAAGAGCATTTGTTGCAAAGGTTTAATTTTTGACAGTATGAAGCGTAGGAGCGATCGCTTTTGCCTGTTGTCTAACAATAAGGGTGCTAGGATATTTTCACCAGTTGAATCTAACTATGAAATTAGTTTGCGCCCAAAGCGACCTCAGTACAAATCTCTCACTCGTCAGTCGTGCTGTACCTTCACGACCGACTCATCCGGTACTTGCTAATGTGCTGTTACAAGCGGATGCTCAAACTAACCAAGTAAGCTTAACAGCCTTTGATCTCAGCTTGGGTATTCGCACAAGTTTTAACGCTGAAGTATGGGAAGGGGGAGCGATCGCACTTCCTGCTAAGTTACTTCTAGATATTACCTCTCGTCTTGCAGAAGGAGAAATCACTCTAGACGATGAATCAGCTGCAACATCTAGCACAGAAGGTTTAACTGTTACACTCACACCGAAAAGTGGGCATTATCAGGTGCGAGCAATGGGGGCTGAAGAGTTTCCCGAACTACCTATAATTGAGAATGCTGAAGTACTGCATCTTACCGCCGCGGCGCTAATTGAAGGATTACGGGGTTCATTGTTTGCTACAAGTGCCGATGAAACTAAGCAAGTACTCACTGGCGTGCATTTAACAGTTAAACAAGATACCTTGGAATTTGCAGCTACGGATGGGCATCGTCTAGCAGTAGTAGAAACTACTAACGAGCGTCCGCTGGGTGGGAGTAATTCAGTAGAAGTGACAGTACCAGCTAGAGCATTACGCGAACTACAGCGGTTGCTGGCTCATAGCTCCTCATCAGATGAACCCATAGCCTTATATTTCGATCCAGGCCAGGTTGTATTTTCATGGCAAAATCAACGCTTGACTAGCCGCACATTAGAAGGGCAATATCCTACCTATAGACAACTGATCCCACGTCAATTTGAGCGACAAGTGACAATTGAGCGGCGACAATTCCTAACTACTTTAGAGCGAATTGCTGTGCTAGCTGATCAGAAAAATAATATTGTCAAGCTGAGCATTGACGGCGAAGCTCAGGAAATTACCTTATCTTGTGAAGCTCAAGATGTAGGCAGTGGTAGAGAGTCAATGCCGGCTCAGATTTCTGGTGAAAATATAGAAATTGCCTTTAACATTAAATATTTGATGGAAGGTTTGAAAGAGTTACCATCTTCAGAAATTCAAATACATCTGAATCAAAGCTTAACTCCAGTGATTTTTACACCACTGGGTGGTTTGAAAATGACTTATTTGGCTATGCCTGTACAAATTAGAAATTAGAACAATAATTTAGATGTAATAAGATTGCTAGAGCTACTTTCATTTTCATTCAGCGCTTAGTGCTGTTTGGGTGACTTGTTTAATTGGAATTTCAATCCAAAATTCTGTACCTAACCCCGGCTGGGAGTTACATTTAAAAATACCACCGTGTTTATCCACAACAATTTGGTAACTAATTGATAAGCCTAACCCAGTGCCTTTTCCGACTGGCTTAGTAGTAAAAAATGGGTCGCAGATTCTTGCCCTAACAGTTTCGGATATTCCTGGGCCATTGTCTATAATGCGAATTACCACGCTTTTGATATTGCCTTCAAGCTCTCCAGTGACAGTACAGATAGTAATTTGACTACTATGAGGTTCTGAATTAGATCCCCTAAAATCTTCTAGAGCATCGATCGCATTACTCAAAACATTCATAAATACCTGATTTAGCGGCCCAGCATAGCACTCTACCAAGGGAAGGTTACCGTATTCCTTCACCAACTGAATCGCTGGACTTTCCGGTCTTGCTTTTAAACGATGCTGCAAAATTAGTAAGGTGCTATCAATACCCTCGTGGATATCTACTGGCTTCATTTCGGCCTGATCGAGACGAGAGAAATTCCGTAAACCTAAGACAATCTGACGGATGCGATCAATGCCAATTTTCATGGAAGATAAAGTTTTGGGCAAATCTTCAGTGGCAAATTCCAAATCTATCTCTTCAGAAAGTTGTTGAATTTCCGGGCTGGGGTTGGAACATTGCTGGTGATACAAATCCAATATACTTAGCAAATCTTGGGCGTATTCGCTGACATGATTGATGTTGCCATAAATAAAGTTTAGAGGGTTGTTAATTTCGTGGGCAATGCCAGCTACCAATTGTCCCAGTGAGGACATTTTCTCATTTTGAATCAATTGGGTTTGAGTTTGTTGTAAATCATGTAGAGCTTGACTTAACTTTTGTGTCTGCTCTTTAGTCTGGTTAAGCAATTGCGTTTGTTGAAGTGCAACCCCAAGCTGATTGGCAATTTGAGCGAGAAACTTAATTTCTGAGGCTTCCCAGTGGCGGGGTGCAGAGTTTTGGTAAGCTGCCAGTAAACCCCAAAGCTGTTGTCCAAAAAATATTGGGGCGATCGCATATGCTCTTACTTGACATTTTTCCAGCAATACTAAATGACACTGAGAATGACCAGCTTGATAAATATCATCCACTGCAAAGGTTTCATTGTGACGATATCGTCCACCTTGGGTTTCCTGTAAATAAGTATCTGGCCAAACTGTATTTTTTTCCTCAGTTACTAGCTTCACCCAATCCTCACCCACAAACTCAGCAATAAATTCACCACTCCAATCGGGATCAAAGCGGTAAATAGCTACACGATCTGCTTCTAGGGATTTGCAAATTTCCTGAGTGGTGGTTTGAAAAATCGCCTTTAAATCAAGAGATTCCCGAATTTTTGCAACCACTTCAAACAATACCTGTTGTTGTGCTGCTGCTTGTCGCAAATCAAAAGCTTGCTGCTCAGTTTGGGAAAGTAATTCGGCTTGTTCTATTGCTACAGAAAGCTGTGCAGCAACTTGGGTAGTAAACTGAATTTCTGAGGGTTGCCATTTACGAGGTTGCTTGCATTGGTGAATGCACAACAAACCCCAGAGGTCATTGCCATTAGCTAATGGCAAAACTAAATTAGCTTTGATTTCAAGTTGCTCGAGCATTTGAACGTAACATGGGTTGAGTTCATGTTTGTGTATGTCAGCGATCGCATGAACCCTTCCCTGACGATAGAGAGCAAGATACTTTTTCTTAAAACAGTTGTCTTGAATTTTTAAGGTTAAAGCAGAAGTAAATTCTGGTAAAAGATCCTCTGAAACAATTTCACCCTCATCAAATTCAGAATTAGGGTCAAAGCGATACACTACAACTCGATCAGCATTCAAAGAGCGACGAGCTTCACGTACAGTTGCTGCAAAAACTGTCTCTAGGTCAAGAGATTCCCGAATTTTGGCAACAACTGCAAACAATATTTGTTGTTGTTCTGCCGCTTGTTGCAAATCTAATGCCTGTTGCTTTGTTTGCGTGAGTAATCCAGCTTGTTGGAGTGCTACCCCCATTTGAGCCGCAATCTGGCTCAGAAAATTAACTTCTGAGGCTTTCCATTGACGAGGCCCAGTATGTTGATAAGTAGCTAGCAAACCCCAAAGTTTTTGCCCAACAAAGATAGGAGCAAGCACAAAAGCGTGAATTTGAAACTGCTCTAAATTGTCGATATGACACTGAGCAAAACCCATCGTGTGGATGTCATCTACTGCAAATGTTTCGTTGTTGCGATAACGCCCTCCTTGTGTTTCTTGTAAATAGGTGTCATTCCAAACTGTATTAATACCTAGTTCAGATTCATTTGACCAGTACGGGCTAGCAGCCTCATAATCGCCGACAAATTCACCACCCCAATCAGAACTGAAGCGATAAACAGAAACCCGATCAGCTTTAATTAATTGACAAACCTCTTTAGTAGTTGTTTGAAAAATAGTATCTGTGTCCAGAGATTCGCGAATTTCAGCAATAACTTTAAATACAGCTTGTTGTTGTTCAGCTGTGCGTTGCAGTTCAACTGTGCGCTTTTTGACTTGTTTTTCTAAATTATCGTTAAAAGTTTGTACTTGCTGGTATAGTTCAAACTGCTGTATTGCTGAGGCAAAGTGTTTTCCGAGTTCTCTAGCGAGTTCAATCTCTTCGTCTGTCCATTTGCGAGCTTGAGCTTTCTTGTATTCTCGCCAAACCTCAAAGGATAGACGGGGATACAATTGCCTTTGATCACTGTCATACTGCCCTGCCCATAGGGTTTCTGTATCTATTTCATTGCGGAAAATACTTAAGTAACCCAGCAACTGCTGACGATAGTGAAGTGGAATCATCAACAGACTACGAATTTTAGTTGGTTGGAAAGCAACTTGTAAAGTTCGTAAACTTGAAGTTTGATAAATGTCTGAGATTGCCCAAACATCACAGTTAGTAGACTTGTACTGTTCTTGCCAAACGCTATACTGCTCTATCAATGGATATATAGTTTGTTCTGGCATCACAGGTTGCTGCCCACAAGTATAAAGGGTGATGCAATTGTTTCCTGGAATTAGACATTCTGCTAAGCTCTGAACGTTGCCATTGTGAAGATTTAAGGCATCATTTCTAATACAAAGCCTACCACCAATACCATCTAGAGCTGTAACAGCTGCTTCTAAAGCAGGCTGTAGTACAATTGTCGGCAATGAATGCAGTAAAGTAGCAATGCGGCTAATTACGGCTTCTCTTGCAGCTTTTTCGCGAGCTTGGGTGAGAAGAGTACTTTGAGCGATCGCTACTGACAGTTGATCAACCACCATCTGCATCGCTTGCAAGTCATATTCTGAAATCTGATATGACTCAGAATGGTGTGATACTAGCAGCCCCCAAAGTACATCTTGATAAATAATGGGTGCGACTACAGAGGACTTAACCCCCATTGCCGTCAAGTATTCAACATGACAACGATCTACAGGGCGATAACGTATCTCCTCTGTTATGATTTCTCCATTTTCTAATTCACAAAGGTGAACTTGACCAATTTCTTGAGTATCAACGTTGACAACAGAACGTAACCGTGATTTGATAAACAGTTCGCGGGCGTGGGATGGAATGTCATCGGCAGGGAAATTTAGCCCTAGTAGAGACGGTAACCTATTCTGATAAATGGATTCAGCAATGACCTGACCGCTGCCATCAGCATGAAATTTGTAGATCATCACTCGGTCAGTTCGCAGTAGCGATCGCACTTCTGCTGCTGTGACTGCGATAATCTCTTCTAACTCTAAGCTTCGTCGGATACGGTTAGTAATCCGGTGTAGTAAATTTTCATCTTTACGACTCACTCGCAAGTCTTCATCTGTACTTGAGGTCATTGCTTATAATCAAATAAATTAATAATTTGTCAATAGATTATGATTAAATCTATTGACATTTCTAAATTTTATTAAGCAACTTGTCTTCAGTGGAAGTACGGGCAAAACACTGTTAAGAAATTTATTTACTCAAAATTTATAAAAAACTCCAATTTTAGTAGTAAGTTTTAAACTCTTATAGCAAATCAAAATGGCATATCCAACCAAAATTTTACGTTTATATTTCTTTAATTTCTTCAGCTAAATTTGCTAGGTTTTTATACAAATCTTTACTTGCAACGGATTTATATGAATAAAATATAAGTAGGTAGATATAAAGGAATTAAAGTTTGCAGTTTGCGTTGTCTCCTGAAACAGCGCAAACTAAGAATCACAAAGTATATTCAGTTTAATTATGTCTACTTACTTAGTAGGCATTCCATTGCAATATTCACACTACAAGCAACGATAAAACCGCTGTTTGAAAGCAAAAATTACAGACGCAATAAATGTTGTTGCGCCTGTACCAGCCAAAATAATTTGACTTTGCTAGTTTTGGCTTTTTATCTAGAATTTACTGTTTGAAAAAACTGAAACTTCTACATTTAAGCAAAGCGGATTTTAAGATAATCGTCTTCCATCTTTGCCCCTGCTGTTTGTAATGCTGCTAACGCTTGGGGTAATACTAAATTACGACGATGATTGCCAATAGTAATGTTTAATTCGTCTCCAGTTTTGCTTAGTTGAACCTGGTTTTTAGGAATTCCAGGCAAATAAATTTCTAAACTGTATTGATTTTGCTCTTGCACAACTCTAATAGTTGTTTCTTTGTAATAAACTTGAGTTGGATCTTCATCCTTGTAGAGGGTTTCCTTGAGCCGTTCTAATGCTGCCAATCCACACATTTCTTCAGAGAATAACGGAACTTCCTTTACAGGCAGAGGCAGAAAGTTATCATGAATTTCTTGACGATATTGCTGTTGACTCTCTTTCCAACGTTGGAAGAATGGGTCTTGTACTTCGTCGGGAATGATGCGATTGGCTACGACTAAATCTGTTGCAACATTATACAAACTCAGATAAGCATGAGCGCGAAGAGATTCCTTAATCACCATCTTCTCTGGATTAGTGACGAGGCGCACTGAGGTTTGAGTATTATCTGTTAATACTTTTTCTAGAGCTTCAATTTGTTCATAAAACTCGTAAGGCGCATCCATCACTTCTTTATCTGGTAGCGAAAAACCTGCGATCGGTCTAAAAAACGGTTCTACTAAAGGTCGTAGTGCTACCGAGATGTTTTGAAATGGTTTGTAAAAACGACGCATATACCAGCCACCCACTTCTGGTAAACTCAGTAAACGCAGTGCTGTGCCAGTGGGGGCTGAGTCAATAATTAATACATCATACTCGCCTTCATCGTAATGGCGTTTCATTCTTACCAAGCCAAAAATCTCATCCATGCCTGGTAAAATTGCCAATTCTTCTGCCTGTACCCCTTCTAAACCCCTTGCTTGTAAAACTTGGGTAATATATCGCTTTACAGCACCCCAGTTTCCTTCTAGTTCTAGTAAGGCATCTAGTTCAGCACCCCATAAATTTGGGCGAATCTCTCTAGGTGCGTGTGCCAGTTCTAAATCAAAACTGTCTGCTAAGGAGTGAGCAGGATCTGTACTCAAAACTAGTGTACGATAGCCTAGTTCTGCACAACGAAGTCCAGTTGCAGCCGCAACGGAAGTTTTTCCCACGCCACCTTTGCCGGTCATTAAAATTACACGCATAGATGATTCTGTCCTGCCTGAAAATTATTTACATTTATTCACATTATCGACTGTTTAAGGAAAATAAATGCTGTTTTAGCAAGTCTAGGCGAGAACAGTCGTAATAATTAACGTGGGAAATCATTTAGCTATGTTGCCCTAGTAACTGCTATTCATAATAGTAGCGGATTAGAAAAGAAGCATAGGCTCGGAGGTGGTAATGTCTAAGCCAAAAATTTTCTAAGTAGATAGAAATTACTAGTAGGGTTTGTTACCATACTGACTGCTGTTGACTAAGGCGATCGCATCGCATTCTCGATGCTGTACCCAGCTTGTTAGGCTTAGCTAGTAAATCTCTATTAGCAAGATTTTTAGAGTATTTTTTAATTACTAATCAGTATTCGCTTCAGTTTAAAGAGAAAAAATGCTGCTTTAGCACATCTAAACGCGAGCAGTTCCAATAATCAATATGAGAAACAATTAAACTAGCAGAGTTAAGACCTAGTTCGCTCCACCCAGAGATAGAGATACGTGGTTTCCACGGAAGAGGGGTATTCCAACTGAGTGTCCACTCAGTCTTGATTAAGTCACCTTCTCTTTGAATATTGTGTAAGTCCATCTTGATATTTAAAAACCAAGTTTGCATGAAATTAATCATCTGTTTATAGCGTTCAATGCCATGAAACTTATTCATTGGGTCTTGAAAATAAACCCCTGGGGCGTAAATGCTGTAAGTTTGGTTTTGAGGAAATCTTTGATAGTCTTCTTTGAGGATTTCAATGATATCCATAATGAACAGAGATATCTATAAATTAGTTTAGTATGTAAACGGGCTTAATTAAGCATTGAAATCAACTAATCATCTTCATTCCATAAACGTTCTAATTGACGCCGCCAAGCAGCTAGCACTTCTTCTTGTGCTTTTGATGTTTGGCTTATTTCACCTAACAATCCTTCTGCATAAAAGCGTTCTAGGTTTTGCATAGTAGCTTCTAGGGATTGCCCTTGCTGTTTCGCAGCTTGGATAATTTGTCGGATTTGTTTTTCAACTAATTTATTGAATACTTCATCTAGCCCAGCTTTATGGAGAGAAATAAGTCGGTTGATGGCACTGGAAAAATCTGCACTCTCTAAAGTATTACTATTGTGTTGAAATATGCCCCAAACTACTCCTTGATGCAAAGCATAACGTACTTCCTGAGTCTCATCAAAGTTGGCTTCTAAAAACTGTTGTAAAAATGCTTGGGCTTCCTGTGCAGGTACAATTGGTAGGAGAATTCGTAGCCAACTCTTATCTTCCGAAAGTAGTACCAATAGCCGAAAATTAGGGGTATCTACTTGCCACGATTCAGAGGCGATCGCAGCCACTACTGATGTACCAAATAGCTCTGTCAGCGTAGTAGTAATTTCTTCAGGTGTCATAGTCTACTTTTAACTTTAGCTTCTAGCGTACCGCTTTCAGGTCACAGGCGGATCTGTCTATCCATATAGATTTGAATAAAAATTATTTTCTATAAATCAAAAATACTGAACCAATTGGCCCATAGTTTTCCACATATATTTTATTGTTGTAGTACAATCCTGGAGACATACCTCCATCGAATAATATCCCTTCTTGAATCGTACCTAAACAATTATTCCGAGCAATACCTTTTAAAACATCATCAAACATATCTGGCAACAACTCTTGATTAGTTTGCGAAACTTCTATAGTTGAATTAGCTTTTGCATCATTGACTAACAGGATCACATATCCTTGATTAGTGATAGCTGCCATAGAGCGATTTGTCGCATTTTTACAAGCAAATTCTCCTAAATCTTGACAAATATCTTTAAAATTACCCTGGCGGTAAAATCTGCCATTTCCTCCGACTAAATTGTAATTGAAAATATCATTCTTTCTTTTGCTAGCTTGGATAGTAGCTTTTCGCTGCAAAGGTTTACCGCCGGATATTCCAAAAGAAGAACGTTTATTCTTAAATGCTCCTGAATATTCAACACCACGAGAAATATTTAAACCTTGTGGTTTATTATCAGTACCTATATAGTCAGCATTAATTGCAGCAATTGGTGTTTTGCCATTCAACTTAGAATTTTCCTCAGTAAGAAGTTCATGAAACTGTTTTGGTATATATTCTTTACGCAATTTACCCCTAACATCTTTAGCGTATAGTTTATGAGATAAACCAACATTAACTTTAAAATCTAATTCTTCAGATTTAGGATTAAAAATAATCACGTGATTAATACCTCTTTCATATCTTTCACCGCGATTATTAGTTTTAAAGAAATCAATACTGAACTTACTATCTTTACCAAGGCAAGTTTTAGACAATTTTGGTACTGAATTGGCTTCAATTTTATTACAACCGGATAATAAGCTGGCTGCAATTATCAAGTTAAATAATAAAAATAATTTTTTTGTAGTCATATAATGTAAAAACCCGCTACAGGATCACTATAGCGGGAAACAATTTAAGATTTCAGTCTGGGGTTAATTGAAAATCTAAAATTTAAGGGAGCCATTCTAAAACAGCATCTTCTTTAGTATTCGTATTCCGGGATGGGGTTTCACGATTAAACTTCATGTGAATTGATCGAGTTTGCTCACCATCAGCAGCTACAGCCAAAATTGGATAGTCAATTAAGCCATCTTGGAAGGACATCTGGAAGCGAAACGTACCGTCTGGATTCAGCTTAATTGGACGACCACCAATGGTTACATTAGCATCAGGTTCTGTTGCACCATAGACAATCAATTCAGCATCAGCAATTAACCAGAACTGGCGTGGACGCACTGGTACAGCAGAAGCCGAGAAGCCAACACCTGACATTCCTACACCGGAAGCGGTTAAACCAGAGACAGTGGGAACTGCCCACAGACCTACGCCAGATGGGAAAATATAGGAGCTGATGACTTCTTCAGGACGCGCAGAACCTGGTACTTGGTGCTGGGAACCGAAGAGAGAACCAGCAACCCGTTGTGCTTCAGCAGATTCAGCCAAACCAAAGATTTGATCGTAAATGGGATTACCATTGGCGTTGGCGTTGCTGTAGCTATTTACAGTCGCTATCTTCTTGGCAGGAGGAACTAGTTCGTACTGAGTCTTACCACGCAAATCTTCTTCAAAGTTTACAGTGATGAAGACATCTTCAATCCAATCAGAAGGATATACAGGAGGAATATGTACTCTAGCAGAACGGGCTAATATCAACCAGCGACCATCGACCGCACGATAGCCGATATCGATTACATAATCGCGATCGCTAACTGGAACTGGTAAATACCATTCTCTTGCTAGTTCATCAACAGGATATTCCTGAATGCTGTGGGGGCTTTGGTATTCGATATTGATGTCGGTTACATCATAAATTCGTAGCGCCAGTTGTTGTCCACCTTGCCGCCGTAAATCTTCTTTATGTTCATTAGGAACATCCCAGTAAGTGTAAGCCCACTGAGGATCACGCGGCAATAGGACAACGCGGCTGTCACCGTAACCTGCTGGTAAATCTGCAAGTGCTTCATCAACATCAGTGAGAGAGCCACCGGTACGATCTTCCTGACCTAGTTCAAATTTTGCTGCTTCCACGGTTTCCTGTGCCTCCAGTGAATGAGATGGGCTAAGTGAAACTTTACTGCGCTGGACTTCTTGAATTGCTGCCAGCAGTTGCGATTTACGCATTCGGCTATAACGAGAAATACTGCATTCGCTAGCAACTTTGCGTAGTTGCCGTAATGTCATCTCTTCTAGCGGCGGGCGTTCTTTTGCCATTTATTTGGCCTCCAGTAGTTTGAAAGGTAAATGATTTCCCCGGGTTAAAGAATGCTGTATAAAATGTCATCCACCCCAGATGAATTTCTTATTCCTGACTCCTGGTCTTGCCCAGTTTTTAAGTTTTTTAGTCTGTTTTTAAATTGGTAGTTACTCCCTTTTTAACCCTTGTCATGCCGTAACCAGCATTCTTGGGATCAGAAGAGTTCTTTTGTTAAGTAAATATTAACCAGTTATCCCGTGTCGGGATCAAGGGGTCTCAAGACGGTTTTTTGCCTATTTCACGAATTTATCAGCCCTTCCGGGATCAATATGTCATAAAATCATAACATTAAGGTTGTGTCCAACCTCACAATTAGCCCAATTGTCAGATTTTCATGACATTTTAGTTAATGAAACACCACAGACAACATTAGTACGTCAGTTCGATACCTTCGGTAGCAGCTATCGTGGCAGAGGGCTTAATGTAAAGTTCTTATGCTTGTGCCTGTATGCACAGCAATTTTTGCTGTCAGGCGTAGTTTTACTAAACTGATGACCTTAATTTTTTATAGAATACTTCTATGACAGGATGTCATAAATGTGTAAAATTAAACTGTTTTTGCCATCAGTGAAGTCTCAATTAAAATGGCTTGTTTGCGGCTTAAACTTATCGATTTTTTATACTCAAAACTTATAAATAATCTAATACAGTTAACTTAAGGATTGTTAGTACAGATTTCACACGTGTAGGAATATTGCATTGCAATGTCTATACAAAGGTTATCTACCATACAAATTATTTGAAATCTAAATAAATAACTAGAAACCAAGCTCACTATTAATAGTTTTTGCCAGCATAATAGTTAGCTTTTGAGGTAAATATTTGATAAATCTGTGAGTTTAAATATTACTTCCTACTCTAAAAACTTCTGGGTCTCTAAATTAGCAATATTACTAGATTCGATGTATAAAGAACTACTGTATAAGGTATCTCCAAGTAGAATCGCTAGTTTTAAGGCAACAGCAAGTCATAGCATCCATTCTGAAGCGCGTTCACCCAAATCTAGAGGAATGCTGACAGCTTTGCCTAGCCGGGGGCGATCGCGTGTTTGTGTAATAAATATTTTGACTTGTGTTGTGCCACCCAAAGCATGAAGATAATTAGCGATGCTATCGAGATGCTCTTGGTACTCTGTCTCACTTAAAGGAAAAGAAGCTTGCTCTAAATATTTCCACATTACTTGCAGAAATATCTTCCCTTGTGTCCGCCGGAACTGGACATCGTAGGAGTATCCCCACTTATCAATCAATAGTTGACGTAATTCCTGTCCTGTCATGGCTTTTCTCTATTAGATTTTACATTTAGTTATGATATTAAGTTCCGTAACTCAAGTATGATAAGGATATAAAGAAATGTAATGCTATGAGAAAAGATGCTAAACATATCTTGAAACAAAGAAGTATGGCATTGTCGTAAGCATTAATATTTCGACTCAGACAAGAGTTGCTCTAGTACTAGTACTCCTGTCAAAATGCTTAACAAAATACACAAAGAGCGCGTAGATTATGGCTCAATTTTCTGAATCAGCAGACGTGCCAGATATGGGGCGTCGTCAATTCATGAATTTGCTCACTTTTGGGACTGTTACTGGAGTGGCTCTAGGTGCATTGTATCCCGTTGTCAAGTATTTTATTCCACCTGCTGCTGGTGGTGCTGGTGGTGGCACAACAGCAAAAGACGAACTAGGCAACAATGTTAGTGTCAGTAAATTTCTAGAAAACCGGAATGCAGGCGATCGCTCCCTAGTTCAAGGACTCAAGGGTGACCCTACCTATATTGTGGTAGATAGCAAAGAGGCGATCAAAGATTATGGTATTAACGCCATCTGCACGCACTTAGGTTGTGTCGTCCCCTGGAACGTTGCTGAGAACAAATTTAAATGTCCTTGTCATGGTTCTCAGTATGATGCAACTGGCAAGGTTGTGCGCGGCCCTGCACCACTTTCTCTGCCTTTGGCTCATGCCAAAGTAGACGACGACAAAATCGTCTTGACTCCTTGGACTGAAACCGACTTCCGCACAGGCGAACCAGCTTGGTGGGCTTAATTCTTTTGTCCTTGTGTCCGTAGTCATTAGTTCAGAACGAAGAACTAATGACTGATGACTGATGACTAATGACTAATAACCAATCCCTCAGAGAATCATAGTCCTTATAGAGATGAGAAATGCTTGTGCAACAGCGAGGTTAACTCGCAGTTTTAGAGTAATTGTAAAAACATTGCTCATAGCGATCGCAACTGTGACATTTTACTTCACCAGCGATTTAGCGCTTCCGCAAACAGCTGCTGCCTATCCTTTCTGGGCGCAGCAAACCTATCCCGAAACTCCCCGTGAACCGACTGGGCGGATTGTTTGTGCCAACTGCCACTTAGCAGCAAAACCAACAGAACTAGAAGTTCCTCAATCGGTGCTACCTGACACTGTATTTAAAGCTGTAGTGAAAATTCCTTACGATACCAGCGTGCAGCAAGTTGGTGCCGATGGTTCTAAAACGGGTTTGAACGTCGGGGCTGTGTTGATGCTACCTGAAGGCTTTAAGCTTGCGCCCGAAGACCGGATTCCTGAAGAACTTAAAGAAGAAGTTGGCGATACTTACTTCCAAACTTACAGTGAACAAAAAGACAACATCGTCATTGTTGGGCCACTACCTGGCGAACAGTATCAGGAAATAGTCTTTCCAGTTCTTTCGCCAAACCCCGCAACCGATAAAAATATCCACTTCGGGAAATATTCAGTTCACGCAGGTGGTAACCGAGGACGCGGACAAGTCTACCCCACTGGCGAAAAGAGCAACAACACAGTTTACAACGCTTCCGCTACTGGCACAATTTCCAAGATTGCCAAAGAGGAAGATGAAGATGGTAACGTCAAATATCAAGTAAACATCCAACCTGAATCTGGTGATGTTGTTGTTGATACGGTTCCTGCTGGGCCAGAATTGATTGTTGCCGAAGGACAAGCAGTCAAGGCTGGTGATGCTTTGACCAGTAATCCAAACGTTGGTGGATTCGGTCAACATGATACAGAAATTGTACTGCAAGACGCCGGCAGAGTTAAAGGTTTGATTGCCTTTATCGCTCTTGTGATGTTGGCTCAAGTTATGCTAGTGCTGAAGAAGAAGCAGGTTGAAAAAGTTCAAGCTGCTGAAATGAATTTCTAAATTCTTTGCTAAATCATTCTTTATAAGACAGGCAAAAAGCCTGTCTTTTTTATATATTGATGGTAATCGCCAAGTTATTTCTCAACAGCAAGGCGTAGAAGTACCCCCTAATATTTTTCATCAAATACTGAATTAAGGCAACTCTGATTTAAAATTCCTGGTGATTTCACAACCTCCCAGTCATGGCGATCGCGTTTTAGTTAGCTAGCTCTAGAAAACCAATTTAACTTAATAAAAATGTTCAACCAACTATATAAAAAATTAGGGTGAGTATTATTTACCCACCCTACTACTTTTGCTTATAAAGGACGATAGACGCGATAGTTAATATTGGGGAAGATATTGTCCATTAATTCAACTTTTTCCAGCCAACCGCTGTCAATTTTGTCGATTTTAACGTCTTCGTAGAGCTTGTTAAATCGCATCAGGTGCGATCGCGTCCGTCTAACAGCATAAGGAACCATTGTTCCCGTCCGCATAATAAAGGCCCAGTCAGAAGATTGTGCCAAGAGCAATTCCCGCGCTGCTTGGTTCAATGCTCGCCATCCCAATTCATCCTCTGGTTCTAGCTGCGAGATTTCAATCATCCGTTCAGCAGCTTTGTGCAAGTGGGGATAAATCCAGGCATTTGTCTCATTCAACCAATATTCGTGAAATCCCTTGTAACCCCAACTCGACTGTGAAGGACGGCATACTTGCTGCGTTGGTTCTGCCCGTAAATAATCTGCTAAATGAGTCATTGCATAAGTTCCTTGGTCATACCATGACTTACGGAATAGGTAATCAATAAACCAAGGCCCTTCATACCACCAATGTCCAAATAACTCTGCATCGTAGGGCGAAACGATAATCGGCGGGCGCTGCATTATGCCATAAAGGTGTTCTGATTGGCGTTCTCGATTATACATAAAGTTAGCAGCGTGTTCTGCTGCTTTTTCTCTAGCCCAGTAGGGATCATAGAGTGCTTTATCTGAAAGCCCTAAGCCACGCCCAGTAATTTTATGATACTTAATCCCTGTATTTTTACGCTGACCATTCGGCATGATGTAGGGCTTAATGTACTCATATTCTGCTTCCCAGCCCAAATCTTTGTAAAATTCCCGATACTCGGCTGCACCTGGATAGCCCACTTCAGAAGACCATACTTGTTGAGAAGATTCATGATCTCGACCAAAGGCAGCAACACCACTTTCCGTATAAATGGGGGCATAAGTGCCAAAACGAGGACGGGGACGGGCGTAAAGGATGCCATGCCCATCAGTCAGGAAGTAGCGTATCCCAGCATCTGCTAGCATCCGCTCTACACCTTCATAATATGCACATTCTGGTAACCAAATGCCTCTGGGTGCTTGTCCAAAGGTTTCCTCATAGTGTTCACAAGCTACCTGAATTTGCGCCCAGACAGCTTGCGGATACATCTTCATCAGTGGCAAATAGCCGTGAGTAGCGCCGCAAGTTATGATCTCCAAATTGTTACTATCTTGGAACTGCTTAAAAGCTGTCACCAAGTCACCGTTATAGCGTTCCCATAGCTGACGCGCTTCGTTGAATTCAGTAGCGTAATGTTCAGCTAAATAACGAATATGCCCATTATGGGTATTACGCTCTGCCTCCAGTTCTATAAGTTCTTCTAATTGGGTTAGGTGTGCGTCGTAACGTTCTTGCAACAAAGGATCGCGGAGCATTGACACTAAGGGAGGTGTCATGCTCATCGTGATTTTAAAGTCGATGCCGTCTCGCTTTAAGCCTTCAAATACTTTTAATAACGGAATATAAGTTTCAGTGATAGCTTCATAAAGCCATTCTTCCTCCAGCACGTAGTCACTTTCTGGGTGACGAACGAAGGGCAGGTGTGCATGGAGTACGAGCGCAACGTAGCCAATAGCCATAATGATTCTGGGGTGGTACTTGTAAGTTGAAGGTGGAGGATTTGGCAGAAATTAACAATATTTTAAGACTTTATGGGGATTGTAAGAGGAGTTTTCAATTGAGTTAAATATAGTGTGTGTGAACACAACAATGTTATGCCCATGCCCCTGTCTTGTTGTTAACTAGTTATAAAACCTGCTTATTTGCTTATTGTATAAGCCTGTATTGAAAATACTTACTCAGCTGTGGCCTATACTTGTGTGTACACGGTAGCTTCCCTTGGGCGAGGACAGTTCAAGAGCATTAGTAACAGATTAAGGTCATAAACAATTTTTGAACAAGTAATAATACTTAAAAGTGTTCATACTGCAAATCAGGGTAGAAAACATAATTTTAAAGCTAGCGATCCCAAAGGCAAGCCGCTTTTTGTTTACACGTCATATTTAAAAGCATCTTTGGACATCTGGTGAATTAATTATGCGTTGCCCGAAATTCTTGGTAGGTACAATTCATAAATTGTGCCTACGTCATTTTCACTCCTATATCTATTCATCCCTTGCTCGAAAGACTCAGTATAATCCTTAATTAGATACTTAAGGAAGTTGATATTTTTGTCATCATTACTATTGACAAAAATTGCTTTTTACGATTAAAACATAGGTGTCTCTTGAGAGATCACTCGCTAACGCTACGCAATCACAAAACTTAAATCCAAAAGTGATGAGATGATCTGGCAATAATAATTTCAAAAATTTTCAGCTTAAAAATATATTTATTACTTTTTTCACTTGACAACAAGGATATTACGTAAAAATTTTATTTGAGCTATTGACACTAGTTCTCAATGAGCTGTATTGTCTCAAAAGTGATAGTTAGGATTAACTCTCAAGAGTTACTAATTGAACCAATAAAGCTTTTGCGCTTAAGAATTATGCTCAAAGCACATTGTAATTGATGCATTAGTGTGTCAAATTTTGTGCTTTATGAAATTCGTCTTGCGAAAATATTGAGTTTTTTATCAAGAAATTGAATCTAAATAATGTCAATTACTTTGGCACTATTTACATCCATATCCTCAGAAGCTTGCTTGATGCTGAATGATCAGCGATCGCTCGCAGACTGGGGTCGGTTCTGTTGGAAGTTTAATACACCAAGATCCAAAATCTAAAATTCAATTCGAGTTTATCTATGCAAGAGTCCAAATTTCAATCACTAGAGTCAAAAAGCGTTTCCCCTGAGTTTCCTAGACAGCTAGATATTGCCACCGTCAGTGTCTATGGCTTGGCGATTCTCTCTGGGGGCTTGTTCTTGTTTTTGCCATTGGTCAATTTACTTCACCCCAGTCCGTGGCAGCGATCGCTAGGAACAATCCACAGTTTCAGTGCCGTACTAACCACAATAGTGGTGGCCTACACAGGACATCTGGCATTTCCCTTACTGCGGGGATCTAGCAAAGTGCTGCCCCAAATGCGAACCTTAACCTTTTGGTCTACCGTAATCACTACCCTTGGCGTCTTTACGGGTAATATCGCTTACACCCGTTACCGAGCAAACATTGCCTATGGTGGGGCGCGGGCTTGGCTGAAGGCGAACACGCCTCTAGTTCAATACATTTTCATGGAGTTCCACGAATTTAGCTGTCTGTTTACGCTGCCGCTGGGGGTCGCCTGTACCTGGATTTTATGGCACTACAGCGACTCTATTTTAGATAAGCAAAATCGTCCGGTACTGACAGCAACCTGTGTAGCTTTGATGGGCATGATGTTTTTTGCAATGGGAGGTTTGGTATCAGGGCTAGCGATCGCCAAAGTCCACGCCCTCTAGTTCAGTATCTTCTCCAGCCCAAACAGGGGCAATTTCAATTTATTTAGGAAAATCTATCATGCCAAAACCTCTGGTTCAACCCGTAGGGAGTAAGCCAATTTACACTCGCTTCTGGAACGAGTTTAAGCAGTTTCCCAAAGGACTTCATGCCGGTTCATCTGCTCCACCCACCGTTTCTGGCCCCGCTGCCGCTGCCCTAATTAGCGGCGGATTGGGAGCCGTTGCGATGATGGCAACTCACCACTTTGCCGAGCTTTCTAAATCAAACAATCAGATTGTGATTCAGATGGGTCGCTGGATTCCAGGGGCGATGAACCCTGACCCGATGTGGGGCAACCTAGAAAACTATGCGGGTAAGGAAATGATGTTTTTTATCGGTTGGTGGGTGAGTTGGGCATTGCTGCATCAGATATTGAAGCATCGGCAGGTAAAGCCGCGGACTTTATTAGTTTGTCTGTTTGGGTTGTTCACGCTGGCAACAGCTATGGCGTGGCATCCGTTGTTCCCTTGGCTGTCGTTGATGTAGGAGTGTTAATTGTGATGCAAAATTCAACTACCAGGATGCACCGATACATCTTGGGCTGGATAGGATTGATGGTTGCTTTTGGAGTGACAGTACCGATTGCTATACTGCGGGTAAGTGCTAATCCAGAGTTTGCCAATCAGCCCTTAAACTCGCAAACCTGTGATTCCCGCAACCCAGAAACCCGAACAGTTACATCTTGGATCAAGACTTGCAGCCAGATGAGCGCTGCACCGATCGCCCAAAAAGCTGATCCTCTGGTAAAGCCAGCGACAAAGTAAAGTCTTCTTTATTCTTCATCCCGATATAATTCCTGCAAGTCTTGTAACTGAGTCTTGCGGGAAATACGGCGATATTTTTTACTTTCTAACTTGGGTTCGTATTGACTCTGCCCTTTGCCTTTGCTTTTTAACTTCATTGTAGATTCGGGATCTGCTTGTTGGTGCAGATGAGTTTGATAGGCGATCGCATCGTCCAAAAATTCCAAATAATGTGGATAGCGTTCCCAATCTCCCCGCACAGCACACTCAGGCTCATCTCGGTGCAGACAATCGCTAAACCGACACTTAGCAACTGCTAAACGTTCTCTTGCTTCTGGAAAATAGTGTACTAATTCTTCTGGAGTACAATCCAGATCAGGTTGATTAAAGCCGGGAGTGTCTGCCAGTAAACCACCACTTGGCAATTCAAATAATTCTACATGGCGGGTGGTATGACGACCACGAGCTAGTTTGCCAGAAACTTCTCCCACTCGCAGGTTAGCATCGGGAATCAACCCATTGATCAGGCTAGATTTACCTACGCCAGAAGGCCCAGCAATTACAGTAATTTTATTACTCAGATAACCGACTACTTCCTCGGTATTTATATCATTTTTAACGCTAATAAATAGCGGTTTATAGCCCCAAGCGAGCAGGCGATCGCTAACTTGCTGCTGCACTTGTTGTGAAATTAAATCACTTTTATTCAAGCATAAAAGCACATCCAAGCCTGTAGACTCAGCTTTAACCAAAAATCGGCTCAATTGGTAAGGTTCTAGAGGCGGATCAGCTACAGCAAATACCAATAGAATTTGGTTAACATTCGCGATCGCTGGTCGATCCAATTGGCTGTGGCGGGGTAAAACATTAGCGATTGCCCCTTGTCCTTCAGTCCAATTTGGCTCTTCTACGACTACGCGATCGCCTACCATGACCTGTTGCCCGATTTTTTTCAGGCGTGTTCTTCTGGTACAAAGCAGAACAGGAGGCAGAGTCGCAGAGAGGCACAGAGGCAAAGGAGCATTTATTTCATTTTTCTCCTCCGCTCCCCTGCTTCCCTGCTCTCCATCCTCTTGATCCATCTGTACTCGGTAAAAATTAGCCTGCACGGCCAGCACCGTACCCAATAACTGTCCAGAAGCAGCAAAACTTTCCCCTTTCATTGGTCAGTAACGGGACGGCGTACTAACAGAGAAAAATAACTAGCGCAGTCTTGAATTTGTTCCACTTGATAACCTGCCATTATTAGGCTATCGGGAACCTGCTCAATTGGCTCTCCGGGGTCTAGCCAGACTTCTAGCAAAGCTCCTGGTTGCATCTTTTCCAGACATAGTTTTGTTCGCACAAAGTTAATTGGGCAAGGAGTACCGCGCAAATCCAGTTGAGCATCGGGAGTTGAAACAGAGGAGGGCTTCATCACTTAAACAGGTTTCCCAAGAATCCTTCAAGTCCGCCTTTACCAGTGCGGTCTCCCTTAATTTTAGCCAGCTTCTCCAATAGTTCTCTCTCCTCTGGCGTCACTTTGTTAGGAATATCAATTAATACCGTCAGCATATGATCACCGCGACTTACGGGATTTCCCAAGCGGGGTACGCCACGATTTTCCAGTTTCATTACCGTATTCGGCTGGGTTCCGGCAGGAATTATCAGTTCTACAGGCCCATCTACCGTCTCTACCTCCAACCGACAACCTAAAATAGCCTGCAAGTAACTAATTTTGATTTCCGAGAGAATATTAATGCCATCCCGTTGAAATTCCTCATCCTCATTTACGAACAAGTAAACGTACAAATCCCCAGGAGGGCCACTGCGTTGACCTGCATCTCCTTCTTGTGATATCCGCAAACGCGTGCCGTTATCCACCCCTGCTGGAATGGTAATTTTGAGTTTCTTCGTTACTTGATTTGCCCCTTTACCGTCGCACGCATCACATTTATCTTCAATTACCATTCCCGTCCCGTTACACGTGGGACAAGTCGATACTTGGGTGAAGCTACCAAAGGGCGTTCTGGTAACACGGCGTACTTGACCCGAGCCACTACAAGTAGAACAAGTGCGAGGTCGTGTTCCAGGTTTAGCACCAGAACCGCTACAGACTTCGCAATTTTCTAGATGCGAAATGCGAATTTCTTTTTCACCGCCAAATACTGCTTCCCGAAAGTCTAACTTCAGGTCTAGGCGTAAGTCATCACCCCGCACAGGCCCACTGCGCCGTCTTTGTTGCGTTGGGCCACCCACACCGCCGCCAGCAAAGCCGCTAAAAATGCTTTCAAAGATATCAGCAAAGCCACCCATGTCACCAATATCTTGGAAGCCTACACCAGCTGCACCTGAAACACCTTCTGGGCCAAAACGATCATAACGTGTGCGGGTTTCTGGTTCGGAGAGTACCTCATAAGCGCGGTTAATCTCTTTAAAGCGCTCCTCCGCACCCGGTTCCTTGTTCACATCTGGGTGATACTTCCGGGCTAAGCGGCGATAGGCTTGTTTGATTTCTTCTTTGTCGGCGTCACGAGAGACACCCAGAATTTCATAATAGTCGCGGGCCATATAGCAAAGGTAAAAGTTAGAAGGAAGAAAGCAGAGAGAACTCTATTGCGCGGTTTTTGCCGTAGTCGCCACAGACACTAGCTTTAAGGGGAAGCCCCCACAACACAGTGTCTAATTTAAGGCGACTTGTGGTAAAACATCAGGAGTTTGCTGAAGCAGAGAGAACTTTGAGCGCATCGTCTGCCGCCCACAAGTTCCTTAAGGTAGAAGGCAAAAGTTACTTTTTGTTAATAATTGATTTTACCTTTTACCTTTTACAAAAATCGCCAGTAAATCTGAAGCAATATGCTTTCCTCGTGGGAGACGACAAAAGCTACGGAAGGTTTGAGCAGAGGAAGCCTCTGTTCGGACTTCTCACTGCCTGAGGCTGTCTCTTTTACAATTGTGCTACGTAGGAGGAGAAAACTCCGCCCATTAACCAGAGGAGCTAGCCGCACTATCAGGTGTGGAAAACCCTCCAAATGCATTGGATCGCATCTGTAATGGAACGCCCTCTAGCCCACGGCGATTCGTTTCTACAATCTAGCAAACCTTTGGGGTATAAAACCAGCGACTGGGGATTGGGGGTTGGGGACTAGGGATTGGGGACACTTCTCTACGAGAGGCTGCCCCCTAAGCGTAGCTATGCCGCAGGCTTTACGACAGGCGGTAGTTGAGCGCACTTGTGCTGAACTTGTCCTGAGCCTGTCCTGAGCGTAGCTGAAGGGCGTAGCCGTTCGCGTAGCGTCCCGCAGGGAAGGGCGCAGCCGAAGTAGTCGAAACTCAGTGCATTGCTGGGGATTGGGAACTGGAGAGGAGTTCACTCAATGCCCTATGCCCCATGCCCAATCCTTAATCTATTGCCTCGTAATCTGCCTGTGCAGTATTTTCTTCGTCAAAATCAAAATTGAATTGTGGTATGAGTGTGCCGTTCATGGGTGAGTCTGGTTCCGAGGACAAGTAACTTCCTGAACCTTCTTCAACTTCATCATTTTGGCTATTAGCGCGGTTATAAACATCGGCACCAATGGCAAACAGAGTTTGTTGGAAGTCTTCTAAGCGCTGCTTAAACTCAATTGTGGAAATGCTAGAGTCTGTCATTGCAGCTTGGAGTTGTGAAACTTTTTCACTTGCTATGACTTTTATCTGTTCGCCGATGAGACTGCCATTATCCTTCAAAGTAGATTCGTAACTGAACAACAGATTATCTGCTTGGTTTTTAAGTTCAACCAGTTCTTTGCGTCTTCTGTCTTCTTCACCAAACAATTCGGCTTCTTGCCGCATCCGTTCGACTTCATTAGTACTTAAGCCACCTGTATTGGTAATCCTGATACTCTGCTCTCTACCTGTGCCTTTATCTTGAGCAGAAACTTTCAGGATGCCGTTAACATCGATTTCAAAAGATACTTCAATTTGAGGTACGCCACGGGGAGATGGAGGGATTCCTGCCAGCAAAAATTTGCCGAGACTCTTATTATCCCTTGCCATAGCCCGTTCACCTTGGAGAACGTGAACCTCTACCGAGGTTTGTCCATCAACTGCTGTAGAAAATATTTGTGACTTACTGGTGGGAATTGTGGTGTTGCGTTCAATAATTTTAGTGAACACTTCTCCTAAAGTTTCAATTCCCAAGGACAGGGGGGTGACATCCAACAGTAAGAGATTATCAATTTCCCCACCAAGCACACCAGCTTGGATAGCAGCTCCTAATGCTACAGCTTCATCAGGATTGACAGAGCGATCAGGAGCTTTGCCATTAAAAAACTTGATTAGAGCGTTTTGGACTGCGGGAATGCGAGTAGAACCACCCACCAAAATAATCCGCTCTATATTCTGTGGTTTGAGATCCGCGTCTTTGAGCGCTTGGATCATCGGTTCAATAGTACCTTCAATTAAACGGGCTGAAAGCTCTTCAAATTTAGCCCGGCTGAGTTCCATCTCCAGATGTTTAGGGCCTGTATTATCAGCGGTAATAAATGGCAAGTTGATAGAGGTATTCACCATACTGGAGAGTTCAATTTTTGCTTTTTCCGCTGCTTCGCGCAGGCGTTGCAGTGCCATTTTATCTGGGGAGAGGTCGATTTTTTCTTGTTCTAGAAAGCGTTCAATCATCCAGCGGACAACACAGTTATCAAAGTCGTCTCCACCCAAGTGGTTGTTGCCACAAGTCGCCTTAACTTCAAAAACTCCATCGCCAAGTTGAAGGATGGATACGTCAAAAGTACCGCCTCCCAAGTCGAATACTAAAATAAGCTGCTCTTGGTCTTGTTTTTCCAAGCCAAAAGCTAAGGCAGCAGCTGTTGGTTCGTTGATGATCCGTAGGACTTCTAGTCCGGCAATAGTGCCAGCATCTTTAGTGGCTTGCCTTTGGGCATCTGTAAAATACGCAGGTACGGTGATCACTGCTTGAGTTACAGTTTCACCCAAAAAGTTTTCTGCATCCTGTTTTAGCTTTTGCAGGATCATCGCGGAAAGTTCTTGGGGAGTGTAATTTTGTCCGCGAATTTGGACATCAACGGTATCGTCTCGACCTTTAACACATTTATAAGGTACGCGATCGCGTTCTACTTCAGTGTCTTCCCAACGACGACCGATGAATCTTTTTATACTGTATATTGTGTTTTCGGCATTGGTTACAGCTTGACGCTTTGCTAATTGTCCGACCAAGCGATCGCCACTCTTACCAAATCCCACAATACTAGGAGTCGTTCGTCCACCTTCAGAACTGGCAATTACAAGTGGTTGACCACCTTCTAAAACTGCGACGCAACTGTTAGTAGTGCCTAAGTCGATCCCAATAACTTTTCCCATACTTACCAGTATTATTCCTGAGTTCTTATGCTGTAATGTGTCGCGGACTATCTTTTTGCTACGAACCCAGGTTTAGCAGATAACCTCTGTTGGAGATGGGGAGTGGGGCTAGGGGAGGACACTTATGTGGGCGGGTTTCCCGGCTTTAGCAAAGTGTCCGTCGCTCCATTTGGGGTTGGGGGCTGTGGGAGAGGTAAGTAGACAATTATTCTCTTTTCCCTCATCCCTGCGAAGTTCTGAGCCGAGGCTTCCTCTCTTCTCCTGTCGGAGACGCTCCGCGAACTGCTCAGACTTCTCTCCTCATCATCCCAATGCCTCCGTAAAAATACTCGCCTTGCTAGAACCCAGGCACTTTTGGTCAGCGAGGCGAGCGGTACAGCTTAACTGTTGGCTGGACTCGACTGATCTTCCTCCACAGAAGGTGTATCTTCCTTTGGAGCAGCTACTTTGACCATTGCATGGCGCAACACGCGCTCACCCAAGTAATATCCGCGCACTAACTCTTCTAACACTGTTCCTTCAGGATGTTCATCCGTAGGTTCCCGCATTACTGCTTCATGGAGGTTGGGATCAAACTCTTGGCCTTCAGGACGCATTGGTGATACACCTAAGCGCTTCAGAGAATCCACTAATTGTTTGTAAACGCCTTGATAACTTTTGTGAATTGTCATCTCGCCATCAGTTTGCGGTTTGAGGTGCGATCGCGCCCGCTCAAAATTATCGACTACTGGTAGCAATTCCAGAATCGTGTTCCGCTTCATTTGCACTTCTAGCTCTTCTTTTTCTTTGCTAGTGCGTTTACGGTAATTCTCAAAATCAGCGGCAATCCGCATATATTGAGTACTACGCTCTTCTAACTGCGCTTTGAGGGACTCGATTTGTTGAGTCAATTCTGCTAAAGCTGCCGTTTGCGCTTCAGTCTTCTCACTTGCAGCGACGCCATTGTCTGGTGTAAGCGCCGTATCTCCAGATACATTGTTTGGGGCTGCCACTTGCTCAGTAACCTCGCTGCCAGGTTCGTTGTAATTAATTTGGGTTGGGGAGTCGCTCATAATTGCTTGCTTTACCTCTGTTGGTTCACCCAATTGCTGGCTTGTATTGTTGACCTGTTTATTTTCATCCATCATTATCTACTCATCCCAGATACTATTTACGGCAGTGTATCTCCACAGTTTGCGATCGTTGTTATTTACAACTGACAACTGAGGTTGATTTTGCTGCCGTCAAGTTTCTGGAGTGATGTCACCGTCCTCATTATTGTGACAAATGGTGAACGCATTAGCGTAGATGTGTCTGGGGTGGTAACCCGAATGAGTAGAGTAACTCTAAGAGTAAGTAGGTAGGTGCCAAAAAAGTCAGCTATGTTAAGATATGTAAAGACTGATAATGCATCTACAAGGTAGTTGGTGTATGGGTGCGCGTTTAAGGGTATTTCTGACTCCTGAGCAAGACCAAACTTTACTAAATCTGAGAAAACAGGATGTACCACAGAAAGTCAAAGACAGGGCGGAAATAATCAGGCTAAATGCACATGGTTGGTATGTAGAGAAGATAGCAGATCACTTTGATTGTCACAAAAAAACAGTCACAAAAGTTTTGCATCAATGGCAAAAACTGGGCACAGAAGGGCTTTGGGAATCTCCTGGGCGAGGGGGGAAACCAAAGTGGCTTGAGGATGACATGATATTTTTAGAAGAATGCCTCAGAAACGAGCCACGCACATACAATAGTTCTCAGTTAGCTTTGAAGTTGAAAACAGAACGCAACGTTGAGATGAGTGCCGACAGATTAAGACGGGTACTCAAAAAAAGGGGGTCGATTGGAAACGGACAAGGAAAAGCCATAAAGGAAAACAAGACCCAGTAGCACGAGCAAACAAGCAAGCAGACCTAGACATGTTGGAATTAGCTGCTGCCACTGGTGAAATAGACCTGAAATACCTAGACGAGTCAGGGTTCTGTATGTGGAGCGAACCTAGTTATACATATTACTTTAGAGGTGAGCAAAAACGGTTAGAACAGACTAAACGCCGTGGTCGCAGATTAAGTATTATCGGGCTTCTCCAACCTTTAATCAGTTTTGTTTACGGTTTAGTTATCGGTGGTGTTGACCGTAAATCTTATATAGAAATGATGGAGAAAGAAGCCAAACAAGCCCAAGAAACTGGACGTATCAGCGTGATTGTGCAAGATAACGGGCCAATACATCGCTGCCAAGAAGTTCAACAATTGTGGAAAAAATGGGAAAGTCAGGGTTTGTACATCTTTTTTCTCCCGAAATATTGCTCAGAAATGAATCCAATTGAATTGGAATGGCAACATCTCAAGAAAGATGAGTTATCCGGGCAAGCATTTGATGATGAGCTAGATCTCGCTTACGCCGTCATCAATGGTGTTCAAGCTAGAGGAAAAAAAAACAATCACAACACACATCGTGTAAAATTTAGCTCTAGATTATCAACTTAAGATTTTGTTACATAGTAGAAAATTTCGGTGCCTACCTACTTAAGTATTTTGGAAGAGTAGCGCTCAGTCTCATTCGCCCCTTATTCATAGCCAGGGGTGAATTTTTAACGAATTACTACTTAAAATTTAACTATTTCTCAATTAGTATTATTCCTTCAAAAGAACTGTGTTCTGAATAGAGTAACCTAACCTGAGTTCGGGTTAAGCAGATTGAGGTAAAAGCCATTCCATTTGAAGGCTGGGTTTGTTAGGTTGATGGCAATAAGCGATTAATCCGCACAGAACGTTAACGCAGAAATTAACGGGGCTTCGGTGTCTAGAATGTTCGATTTGAGAAATATTCTTAAGTTGATCGTTAATAGTCTCAATAATGGAGCGTTTACGGGATAAGAGCTTATCATGGAGATGCATCAAATAGTTTTTCATGTTGCGACGGGGTTTGGCAAAAAATTTAATGTCGAACTCTTGCAAAAGTTGAGAAGCCAGTTTTTGAGAGACATATCCGCGATACCTTCGGTGAGCTTCGCTAACGCCAAATATTTTGCCAAACAGATCACTGAGGAAATCGGGAACTGGTTGACGGTCATCAATATTACCAGGAGTAAGAACCACATTTAAGAGTTGACCAAGTTCATTGACGACTTTTATGTTGCTTAAACCCGAAAAACCAATCCACAGAAGTCTTTCCACGAACTGCTAAACCTTCAAAAACCTTATGCCGAGAAATCCGACGATTATGGCAGACCTTCAGACATGTTGAATCGATAAAACCGATACCCGTACACCGTCCAAAACAATGCTTCAGGTAAACGCACAAAGGTATCAAGGTTGATGGTATCCATTCAATGAATCGTTGATAACTCGGCAGTCCCGGAAAAGCACAACTCCATTGCTGTTTGACATGATTCAAATAAAAATGCTTGAAATTCCGGTAGTGATTTTGATGAAATGCAATCAGTATCGTCATTATTTCACTCAAACACAGACTTCTAGCCCGAATCCGTCTTATTCCTCGATGTACCAACAGCTTTTTGTGCCATTGGCTTTCAAACGCCTTACAAAAATCATCTACATGGCAGAACAAAAATTCTAAACTAAACATAGGACAGGTGCTGGATTTGACGTTATTTTCAGCTTACTACCTGTCCCTTTCCTTATCCCGAACTCAGGTTAACCTACGAATCAAGCCGAAAATTGTATGAGAATGCTTAGACAGGTTTACTGTTGTAGGTAACTGGCGTTACAAATACGCTTCATTTTGTAAAGTGAGAAGTCAGTGTGGCGGCTTTTGCCAGGACGCATGCTAGCTACTCATAGAACCTGTGCTGTTACACTTCCAAAAATCAAGACTCAACCAAAAGTTTGAGATGATCAGCACATAGAACTTTTTTCGTAAATGAGAATTCTGTCTTTCGGCTGGGAATACTTGAATCAGAGGTTTCCCTAATCATTGCTCATTTATGACTTCCTCGTCACCACAACGGCGCAGTACCGCTTTAACTACCAGAACAGAGTTTTCGCCTTTCGGCAACAAGCTAGTGCAATCCGGCTATATCAATAGCGAACAGATGAGGCAAGCACTAATTGAAAGCCGCAAATCTGGCATACCGTTAACAGAAGTATTAGAGTCAATTACTGGGCAACAACTATCACCTGAGTTGCTCAGGCAATACAAGAAACAGCAGCTATTTGAACTTAAAATACTATACGGAGTTGAATTCCTTGATCCGGAAGTCAACCAAGTTGGCAACACGATGGTGGGGAACCTAATTGAAACCCTGATCCCAGTGGATATTTGTCGTCGCCATCGGTTAGTACCACTGTCGAAACAAGAGGATCAAAAACCGCCCTCAGTTTTAGTGGCGATGGTCGCTCCGGATAATCTAGAGGCTTCTGATGAACTCAATCGCATCTTGCGTCCGCAAGGGTTAGCATTGCAGCGCATGGTGATTACGCAGGAGGATTACCAGCAGCTAATTAACCAATACTTAGATGAACTGGCTGTTCGCCAAAAGCACCTAGAACAAGAAAAGTTTACAGATATTAATCAGGATTTAGAAAATCTCGGAAATCTAGATATTTCAGATGCTCCTGAAGAAATGGAGGCTGATCTAGGGGCAGCGATGAAGGGTGCGGAGGATGCCCCAGTCATCAACCTAGTCAACAGAATCCTAGCTAAAGCCTTGCATGAGAAGGTTTCTGATATTCATATCGAACCGCAAGAAGAAAACTTACGCATTCGCTTTCGGAAAGATGGGGTACTGCGTGAAGCTTTTGATCCCTTACCGAAAAAAATCATCCCGGCAGTAACAGCCCGATTTAAAATTATTTCTAATTTAGATATTGCCGAAAGACGTTTACCTCAAGATGGACGCATTCGGCGGATGTTTGAGGGACGTAAAGTGGACTTCCGTGTGAACACCTTGCCCAGTCGCTACGGGGAAAAGGTGGTGCTGCGGATTTTGGATAACTCCTCTACCCAACTGGGATTGAATAAGTTAATTACCGATCCGGAGACTTTGCATATTGTCCAAGATATGGTTAGCCGTCCCTTTGGTCTAATTTTGGTAACTGGGCCAACTGGTTCTGGAAAAACAACTTCGCTGTATTCTGCACTCTCAGAAAAGAACGATCCCGGAATTAATATCAGTACCGTAGAAGACCCAATTGAGTACAGTCTTCCAGGGATTACTCAAGTACAGGTGATTCGGGAAAAAGGGCTGGATTTTGCTACCGCCCTGCGGGCTTTCTTGCGGCAAGATCCAGATGTGCTGCTGGTGGGTGAAACACGGGACAAGGAAACGGCAAAAACAGCAATTGAGGCTGCCTTGACCGGTCACTTAGTATTAACTACCTTACATACCAATGATGCCCCAGGTGCGATCGCTCGTTTGGGTGAAATGGGGATTGAGCCTTTCATGGTTTCTAGTTCCCTAATTGGCGTTTTAGCTCAACGTTTGGTGCGGCGTGTATGTTCTGAATGTCGTGTCCCCTACACGCCCACAATCGAGGAACTAGCTCGTTATGGTCTATCAGCTTCCTCTGATGTGGGAATTACCTTCTATAAAGCTAACACCTTGACATTAGATGCGATCGCAGAAGCCAAAAGTAAAAATCAGCTTTGCCCAGCGTGTAATGGTGTCGGCTACAAAGGACGTTGTGGCGTTTATGAAGTCATGCGAGTCACTGAAAATCTGCAAACTCTCATCAACGAGGAAGCACCCACGGAACGCATCAAAGAAGTGGCAGTAGAAGAGGGGATGAAAACCTTGCTGGCTTACAGTTTGGACTTAGTGCGCCAAGGTGCTACCACCCTAGAAGAAGTAGAACGCGTGACCTTTACTGATACTGGTTTGGAAGCCGAGTTAAAAGCCAAACGTAAGACTGGCCTTACCTGCCGGACTTGCGATGCCACATTGAAACCGGAATGGCTGGATTGCCCCTACTGTATGACATCCCGGTTTCAAGACTAATCCCTCTTTTATCACTTTCGGGAGAGAATAATCTGGAATGCTTACAGCATAAGACTTTTACTAAAAAACCATGATTTCAGCCATTGTGTTAGAAAATAAACACTCAAATGCCTGTTCTATCTACAGTTCAAAATTTGGCTTTGATTTTTCTTTTCCCAGAGTAACAAAAGAGGGCTAATAGTCATTGGTCACTTGTACTGAGCGTATCGCTAAAGCGAAAGCTTCGCTAACGCCTCCGGTCTCGCACAGAAGTCGTAAAGCCTGCGGCATAGCTACGCTTAGGGCGCAGCCTCTCGTAGAGAAGTATTGGTCATTGGCCGATAGTTAGTAACTTTGAGCAAATGACAACTGACAAAGGACAAATAAAACATTAAAAGGAAGCAGAACTATGGAAATGATGATTGAAGACCTGATGGAGCAATTGATTGAAATGGGTGGCTCGGATATGCATTTATCCGCAGGTTTGCCTCCTTACTTCCGCATCAGTGGCAAACTCACCCCTATAGGTGAGCATGTACTAACGGCAGATCAGTGTCAAAGACTGATTTTTAGTATGCTCAACAATACTCAGCGTAAAACCTTGGAACAGACTTGGGAGTTAGATTGTTCCTACGGTGTTAAAGGTTTAGCTCGCTTCCGGGTGAATGTTTATAAAGAGCGTGGTGCATACGCTGCTTGCTTACGGGCATTAAGTTCTAAGATTCCTAACTTTGAAAAATTAGGTCTGCCAGATGTAGTGCGAGAAATGTCGGATAAGCCTAGAGGACTAATTCTGGTAACAGGCCCTACAGGTTCCGGAAAGACAACTACTTTAGCGGCAATGATTGACTTGATTAACCGCACCAAAGCAGAGCACATTTTAACGGTGGAAGACCCGATTGAATTTGTTTATGAACCAATTAAAAGCTTAGTTCACCAACGACAACTGGGTGAAGATACTAAGAGCTTTGCCAATGCTTTGAAAGCAGCTTTGCGGGAAGACCCAGATATTGTTCTGGTGGGAGAAATGCGCGATTTAGAAACGATTTCTTTGGCAATTTCGGCTGCGGAAACAGGACACTTGGTATTTGGTACGCTACACACAAGTTCCGCTGCACAGACAGTTGACCGGATTATCGACGTTTTCCCCCATGAAAGACAAACCCAAGTGCGGGTGCAGTTATCTAACTCATTAGTAGCGGTATTTAGCCAGACTTTGATACCTAAGAAAAACCCCAAACCCGGTGAGTATGGTCGGGTGATGGCTCAAGAAATTCTGATTGTCACTCCTGCTATTTCTAACTTGATTCGAGAAGGCAAAACATCTCAAATTTACTCAGCTATTCAGACTGGTGGCAAATTGGGGATGCAAACTCTGGAGAAGGTTTTAGCTGATTACTACAAAGCAGGAACAATCTCCTTTGAAGCGGCGATGTCTAAAACTTCTAAGCCAGATGAAATCCAGCGCCTTATCGGTGCTACTGCACCACCAGCAGGTGCAAAACCTGGCGCAGCTGCTAGAGCGCATTAAAGGAACTAGGGAGATAAAAGGCTTTTGACTTTGGAATATTGACTTAATTCCCAATTTTGAATTTTGAATTGATTTATGCCTACCTACGTTGCCCGTGTTCGAGACTCACAAGGAAAATCTAGAACAGAAAAACTTGTTGCTGAATCTTTGGCGCAAGCCCGTACTAATCTTAGAGATAAAGGTTTTGTAGTTCAAGAACTCAAACAATCCCAAGGTTTTCAGCCAAGCTTGGAGTTAAAAAAATTTCAGAATTCTCTCGTTAAGGTTTCTGTTAAAGACAAAGCAGTTTTTTCCCGTCAATTTGCCGTTTTGATGAATGCGGGTGTTGCGATCGTTAGAAGTCTGGGGGTACTTTCTGAACAGTGTAGTAATCCTAAACTGAAACAAGCTCTTGTGGACATTAGCAACGATGTCCAAACCGGAATGAATCTTTCAGAGTCAATGCGGAAGCATCCTGATTGCTTTGATGGGTTATATGTCAGTATGATTCAAGCTGGCGAAGTTGGTGGTGTTCTAGACGAAGTATTGAATCGCTTAGCCAAGTTGTTAGAAGATGTTGCCCGCTTACAAAACCAAATTAAATCTGCATTGTCTTATCCAGTAGTCGTTGGTTTTATCGCAGTTGCTATCTTTCTCGGCATGACCATTTTTCTGATTCCGGTTTTTGCGAAGATTTTTACAGAAATTGGAACTGAATTACCACCTTTAACGCAATTCTTGATGGATGCTAGTCAATTTTTGAGAAGTCCGAAGGTTTTCGTACTTATCGCTGTTCTTGTAGGATTGAAAATTGCCTATACACAATACGGTAAAACTCCTGTTGGTCGCATAACAATTGATCGGCTTTCTCTCAAGATGCCATTATTTGGTGACTTGATTCAAAAATCTTCGGTTGCCCGTTTTAGCCGTACTTTTGGGTCTTTGACTCGTTCAGGCGTGCCAATCTTAACTTGCTTAGAAATTGTCCGAGATACATCAGGAAATCAAGTGATTGCTAATGCCATAGATGCAGCCCGTATGGAGATTCAACAAGGAGGTATGATTAGCATTGCTTTACAAAAAGATAGTGTTTTTCCGGCTATGGCAATTCAGATGATTAGTATCGGAGAAGAAACTGGAGAATTAGATGCAATGTTGATGAAAGTTGCCGATTTCTATGAGGATGAAGTTGAACAAGCAGTAAAAGCAATGACCAGTATTTTGGAACCGGTGATGATTGTGGTTCTAGGGGGAATGGTTGGAACCATTTTGCTAGCAATGTATTTGCCTATGTTTAAAGTATTCGAAAAGCTAGGCTAGATAATTAAGAGACGCGATTATACTCTTACGAAAAGCTGCTCTTCGAGCGTCTACGCGTCTATACAGGAGTTAGGAGTTAGGAATTGAAACTCTTTAGTCCTAATTTATAACTCCTAATTAATTGTTTTTATTCTTAACTTTTCACTGCTAACTCTTAACTAATTTAATTAGCTATGCCTGTGCAAAAATCTCACTACGAAGCGAGCTTGGCAGAGTACACTAATCATCTGGCTGCGATCGCCTTACTGAAGCAACACAGACCATATTTAGAGTTAATTCCTAGTTTGCGCCGTCCAGATGAAAGTATCATCACCATACCCTTGCCAATTGTTCGTCTTCGCAACATCGCAAGTTCGGCTCCACAGACGACTTGTTTACCCTGTGATGTAGCATTTTTGATGTGCGATCCAGAGTGGAAAGTCAAAACTGGAGAAGAAATTTTAGTTTTTATTCATCGTCCCCATGAAGATTTTTCTGACTTATTGGGACGCTGGCGACAAACACAAGTTTGGCTAGATAAAGACTATGAGTGGTTGATGCCTCCCCGCCACAACCACATTTTGAGCGAGGGAGCGAATACTATATACCCCTTGTTTGTCGTTTTTGCCGAAACATCAGAACGTATCAAGCGGGGCCTCGTGGGAGCAGAACTTCCATTTGTCTTGGAAACACCTCAATGGTTAGTTGAGGAAAATCCTATAGACTATTGCTCTTCAGAACTTCCACCAACTTAGACCAAGGAAAATTAAAATTAAAAATGCAAGAGAAATTCTTCTTTTGCATTTTTAATTTTTCATTCTTAATTCACAAATCTCGGCATAATTTCGGCAGCAGTGAATATACCGTAAATACCGCGTTGGTGGAGTTGTACACCAGCTTTTAAATAACCAAAGGCAGGGCCGCAAACGTTAGCTGCCATGCTGGTTTCATCTCCAAGGGTGAAGGTATGGGTGGAAATTTTACCTTCAAACGTGCGTCCTGTTACTTTAACGTTGGTGCTGAGAGGCTTTTTAGGATTGCGAGTATCGACTACGCCGCCAACAGTAACGCGATCGCGACTTACTATCCCTGCAACTTCTAACATTACATCATCGGCGTGTTCCATATTTTCTAAGGTCAATACGCCATTAGTCTTATCTAATAATGCTTCTACTTCGGCATCTGTCATTGCTCTAGCAGCTTCCACTGTGTAACCAGGCATATGACCAATATCTTCCCTAACAGTGGCACGGTAAGCTTCCCAGTTAGCAATTCCTACCCCAAAGGTAATGTCTACTTTGTGAATTTCAGCATAGCTTTGGGCTGCTAAAGCTGCTGCTGCGGTTAACAGTCCAGGTGTAGCCCCACATCCTGTCATGTAGGTAATTCCTGCTGCTTGCAGTTCTTCTTTCATCGCCAATAGCTGTTCTACAGCACTAGTGCGCTTGATAGCATCTACGAGTACGCCATGCCAACCAGATTCGATAAACTGCTGGGCTACAGAGGGAATAAAGTTGTTGGGTAGGTTGGGTAAAGCCAGGAAATACCCATCTACAGGTTGTGTGCTTTCAATTAAATCTTGGATACTAGGATTTGTTAATGTACCCACTGGTTCTAAATAACCTACTGAACCTTGGGATTGGTAAGTTGCAATGCATTCTTGAATATTTAAACCTTCAGCAGCGTAAGCGTAGCCTTTTTGATCTGCCACTGCGACTAAAATCATTTCCCGTTTAGCAGCAAGTAGCTTGGCGGCTGCTTGTCCTAGTCCGCCGAAACCCAGTACTCCCACGCGGATTGCTGGCGGGACATTATTAGAACTTTTGAGTTGTTCTGCATTCATAGTCAATTTGTTGAGTTGAATTAAAAGCTTTTAGCGTTCACCATCTTAGTTTCTGGTTTGTGGCTAATGGACTAAAAGCTATAGAGGTTAATTATGATTCATTATCCTGGGTTCTTTGGCTTTGAGATGCGTTTTTTTACAAGAAAGCGATCGCGCTCTCTAATTTGGCAACGAAATATCTTGCTTCAGTGGAATGCTTAAGCGTAATCTGCTGTAGAGGCGTCGCCAAGTTATGATGAGGTACATTTGCAGTTAGTTATTAATTTGCTCTTACAATGCTAAGAACATTCAGGGCTTGGTTGAAGGGAAGTCGTCTAGAGTGGATTGATCAAGTACCTGAATTTGGAGAGCAACTGATCCAAGTCCAAGTTACTGTCCTAGAAAAGGAACCAGTTTTAGATAACAAGATTCGTGGACGGAGAATGGCTCAAGTATTAGAAAATCTTGCTGCAAGTCAAGCGATGACTGATGTTGATCCAGTTGTGTGGCAGCAAGAAACCTGTAAAGACCGTTCACTTCCGGGACGATAAAACGTGCTACTCGATAGCAATATTATTATCTATTCTGCTCAACCAAAACACGTCAAACTAAGAGAATTAATTGCTGAGTATGTACCTGCGGTATCTGCACTCAGTTACCTAGAAGTGTTAGGCTACCATTCACTTACAGAGCAACAACGTCAGTATTTTGAGGAATTCTTTCAAGTTGCTCAGGTTCTACCAATATCTCAAGATGTATTAAACCAAGCAGTAATTCTGAGACAAAAGAAACGAATGACTTTAGGTGATGCAATTATTGCCGGAACTGCTTTAGTGTATGGACTCACCTTGATAACAAGAAATGCAGATGATTTCCGTTGGATTACTCAACTTAGAATGCTGCACTTGGCGATTTTCGTCAATCGTAAATACAATGTAATTACTAAACTTTTTAAAGTGATCTAAACATGGGCGCAGCTATTAGAACCCGAATTGTTAAAATTGGCAATTCTCAAGGTGTTCGTATTCCAAAACCGCTATTACAGCAAAGTGGTATTCATACAGAGGTTGAAATTGAAGTTCATGCTAATCACCTAATTGTTCGCGCAGCACCACAATTACGAGTTGGCTGGGATGAAGCTTTTGCTGCAATGGCAGAACAACATGATGATATTCTGCTAGATGACTTAAGCACAACAGACTGGGATCAGGTCAAATGGGAATGGTAGTCAAGCGTTTTGATGTTTTCCTAGTTAATCTCGCTCCCACTATTGGCAGTGAAATTGAAAAAACGCGCCCTTGTGTAATAATTTCGCCAGACGAGATGAACTGCCATATTGCTATCCTAATTATTGCTCCAATGACTACAAAGGGACAAGCATATCCCACACGCGTAGCTTGTCAGTTTCAAGGCAAAGATGGGCAGATTGTGCTTGACCAAATTCGTACAGTGGATAAGGCTCGATTGGTCAAACATATGGGTAAAATTAGTTCCGACGAGCAAAGAGCAGTTCTCGATACCTTGGCTGATATGTTTGCCGAGTGAACTATTTAACACCTCAGTGCAGTAAACCAAAAATAAGTATAAGCTGGCTAGCGATCGCTTAATATTACTTGTTGAAGATAGTCTTCAGGTGCTTTTTGCGTTACGAACTTTATGCCACACCAAAAATTTTCACGTTATGACCTGTTAGCTGTCTTTTACTTAAATTTTGAGTGAAAAGCTTTTTATCTCACCAAACCCGTAATTTTCAGTGCTTTAGTTACTTGTGGGTGCAAAGTACAGTACCAAACATCATTAAAATTCCAATCAACTACAAAAGCAGTAGGAAATGGAGACCCATCAGCGTGTTTGGGTAATGACCAATGCAATTGTTCTGCAAGCATATAACCTATTCTTGCGTATTGAAGGTTAACAGCACGGTAGTTTGCGTAACCGGCTGCTTTAGCTAGTTCAGGTGTCGTGGTAGAGCCATTTTTATAGTGACTCTTCAACATAGCTTGGTTTTTTTTGGTTAGGCTCTCTTTGATAGCTGTGAACGCTTTTATATATTCCTCAGCGGAAGGAAGAGATAAATTACTAATTGAATCAGGAGTATCAAGCATCTCCTCAACATCATCTAGGGCAGCGACAATCAACTCACTACAGAAAGCACTTTTCGATAAACCCATAAGTTCAACGAACTTTTCAAGGCGAAGGTTGTCGGTTTCTGACAATGTAATGGAGAACCTCACAGATTCTTGCTGACGTTGCAGAATCTCATACACTGCTTTTTGCACCTTATTTTGACCCACAAGTTGAACCAATATTTGAACCAAAACTAGCCTATTCTTTGTATGGTCGTCAAGAAGAGGGCTGGTTCGAGTGTGATATTGGTTTCAGTTATTCAAGAGGTATAAGGCAGCTAGGCGATCACATATAGACGTATACCTTAAAGGCGATCACAAACTCCAACATCTTACTAATCGAATTAAATTATGCTCTATCCACTCTACATATCTACCTTTCGGTAATACTTGTAAAGAATAGAATAAACCTAACGATAGTAATAAAGTTTTTCAATAAACTTTATATTTTTGTAAAGCAAATCATTGAAAATACTAGTCAAATACTTGTTTTTAGGACTTTTATCAGTTACCCTGCAAGCTCAATTATCACCTTGACTAATTAATGAGGTTAAGAGAAACTAACTAATGACAGACGTATACACTTATAATATCAATAAGTTTTGTAAAGATTCTGAGATATATATTTTGAAAGATGGAACATTAGTTAACAAATGGCAAGTTTGTATCTAAGTAAGAATGTTCCGATGGCTATATTTATAGCCTTCTGCTAAAGCAGTACAATTCAAGTGTACTATCGTGGTTGGCAAAGAGCATGGAGACATTAGAATTCATAATTTATCCAGACGGTCGGGTACAAGAAAAAGTCACTGGTATTGTGGGTGCTTCTTGCGCTGAGGTTACAGCAGCAATAGAAGCACAGCTGGGACAAGTATTTACTCATGAGCCAACCTCAGAATTTTTCGCCGCGAAGGTTCAGCAATCTAGTGTGGCGAACACCCAATCTACTTATAGCGATTGGTAAGTTTTCACAATAATTGTCATTAATTCATAACCACCATGTCACACTTTAGCCAAATTAAGACTCAAATCCGTAACCTTGATTCTTTGAAAGATGCTCTGACTGAATTGGGCATAGATTGGAAACCAGGCCCACAAGAAGTACGCGGCTATCGCGGTCAAACCCATCCTGCGGAAGTGACTATTGAGCAGGAAAATGGCTATGACATCGGCTTTAGATGGAATGGCAAGGAATACGAATTGGTGGCTGACTTGCAATATTGGCAGCAAAATTTATCTGTAGATGGGTTTTTGCGCCAAGTAACACAGCGCTATGCTTACCAAACAGTTGTGAAAGAAACAGCTCGTGTTGGCTTTCAAGTTGCAGAACAGCAAAAAAATGAAGATGGTTCGATTCGCCTAGTAGTACAGCGCTGGAGTGCGTAATGGCTGATTTTCTGCCGTCGCCGGAACAAGAAGACAACCGCTCCGGTTTAGAACCAGAATTAGGGGGTTTCTTACGGGATGCCCCAGAACGCTCTGGTTTAGAACCGGAATTGGGCGGGGTGTTGCGTCAAACGGGTGTTTATGTTGATGAAATCACCTGTATTGGTTGTAAACACTGCGCTCATGTTGCGCGTAACACCTTTTATATTGAAGCAGATTATGGGCGATCGCGTGTGATTCGCCAAGATGGGGACGCGGAGGAAGTAATCCAAGAGGCAATTGACACTTGTCCGGTTGATTGCATTCACTGGGTTGATTACACTGAACTGAAAAAATTAGAAGAAGAGCGCAAATTTCAGGTAATTCCTGTGGTGGGTTATCCGGTAGAACAGGCAGTTATTGCTAGCGAACGGCGGCGTAAAAAGCGAAATTTAAAGACTAAAAAATCCCGTTATTAAGACGAAAAAATTAAATAATTAAAAATTAAATAATTATATAAAAGGACTGGTAATACCAGTCCTTTTATTTTTTGTTATATGATTAACTTTTGATGAGGGAATGATTCTAATTTTGAATTTTCCGTAGGTACTATCTTTATTTTAAATTAAGAGAATCATGTTGTGAGAGTAATTTTTCTACTTTTGCCTCGTCAATTCTCGCAGCCAATCTTCTAGTTTCGTGCAAGTCTCTGCTAGTTTTTGCCAAAGTAAAAGTTGAGCCAACAGAGAAAGCTAAGCCCATACCCATAAAACCTTTTACCCAGCTATCTACAGGCAAATTTACAATACCAAAGGTAGTCATAGAAATAGAAAGTACAAAAGCCGCCCATGTTTGAATAACCCAAGCGGCGCTGTCTTTTTGAGGGCCAACTGATTGCATATTCTTTACCTTTTATGTTCCTTTATTTAACTGCGATCGTATTGATTGGTACATTCAACCGCAACAACAGTACTACCAGTTTGGTAACTGGACTCACAAAGGCAAGCTTAAAAGCACATAAAGCAAATAAGAACTGGTACAAACTATGTACCAGTTTGACAAATGGCATTAAACAATTTAATTCAATTATTCAGACTCAGGAAATGTTTGTACTTTCCCATCTGGAGTTAGAACAACTCGAATTCTGACATTTTGACCGTACCTATTAGCAGAAACGAATGGTTTACCAATGTCAGGGATACCAGCGTCGTTAACGAATTCTCTGGCTGGCTTATTCAGAGGAAGAATTCGTTCAACTTTGCCGTCAATTCCCAGTAACAAACTATATTCTAATGTTTGCCGCAATCCAGTTGGTGGTTGCCAGCGCTTTTTAATGTATTCTCTAGCTTCTGCTATTTGAGGTGTATCAAATAATGTGCCATTAGTACTGACCTCTGGTGGCGAGGGCGGTTTGCTTCCATTGCCTAATCTATCGATAAATGGATTATTTTCAGCTGTTCTAGAAGGGCTATTCAATGAGAGTTTATCTCCAACGGGAGGAACTGAATTCTCAATAGAATCATTAGTTTGTTGCCTAGATGCTAGATTCTGCCTCTGGGCCAGAGCAATTCCTGTTTGGGGATTTAAAGCTGAGGGGTTCTGCCCTACATTTGGTTGAGTAGCAACTTGCTGCCCTGGGATTTGATTAGGTGCTGTAGCTGGATTGGTGGGAAGAGTGGGAGTTGTCGACCTTGGTATAGTTAATGCATCTTTTGTAAATAATGGTGGTGCTTTAGAGAGATTAGAATTGGGGGCTGTTTGGGAAGTGGTGGTCAAACTGGAACTAGAAGATATTTGAGACTTACCAGAGAGACTCGAATTGGTCGATGTTTGAGAAGCCGTTGGCAAACTAGAATTTGGAAGTATTTGAGAATTGTTGGAGAAAGTGGAATTAGGTAATGTCTGGGGTCTTGAGGGCAAAGCGGAAGTAGGAAGTGGAGGGGTAGAACCTAAAGTTGGCAGTGATGATTGTAAATCTGTTGGAGGTGGGGGAGTCAGTCCGGTTTGAGGTGTGGGAAAGTCTAGCGAAGGTGAAGAGTTTAGAGCAATTTCTGCCTCTTGGGGAGCTGCTGTTTTGGCCGTCTGCTGTTGCTTTTGTCTGATGCTATTAGCATATTGCCAAGTGACTGGTGTTAAACCTAGAGCTAATGCTACCACTGCGGCAACTGGGGCCCAAGTAGGTAGTCTCGGACTTGAACTGCTGGTATTGAGAGTTGGTAACGCCATGATATCAGCCGAGTATTCATCTAAGGCGCTTGCTAAATCGAATAGTTGCAGCAGAGTGAGTTGGATTACAGAACCAGAAGTCTGATTGGCAAGAGAACCGAGAAATAAATTATGAGTTAAATAGCTACTAGGTTCTAAGTAGATGTTTGCCCTTGGTATCTCAGAATTCAGGGCTTTTAATGTTTTGGTAGACAGCGAAGATTGTTGTAAATCTTTGGTTTCTGGGTCATCCAGCGCTTCGGTTGACTCTAAGGGGCCGGAGAATGTTACCCAAAAGCTTTCTGGCGATTGCTGTAAAAATTCTTGTACGTAGATTGTGACCGCATCACATAAAGCTTCAAGTTGGTCGCGATCGCCTCGAATAAGAACTCTACGTTCTTCTGGTAGTCGCGGATCGTCGAACCGAAGTTCAAAATTGAGCTGTTTTAGAACAGTTCTTCCCGTCCAACGAGACAAAGGCGAACTTTGCGCCAAGACTTCTAGGGTGCAAGTGGGAGGTGTGTAGCGACGAATAACAGAATTTGATATAGGCATGGCAGAAACTACGAGGTCTATTATTTGGGATTTTGGGGAAAGTTGAGCCAGTCGTTTGCTTAGAGAAGTTCCGTGACAGGCTTATATCCATCAGGTATGCTAACTAGCGTTGATTTTCCGACCTAGCAAACTTTCCAAAAGGGATTTTGATGGGGCGGTGAGTCTAGGGAAGTTCGCGGAGGTTTCCGTTAGCCCAGCGTGTAAGGCAGCGCTTAGGAGATAGGCGGGTTTCCCAACGTCAGGAATTGCCGTAAAGCCCTGCGGGGATAGCTGCACTTACCCGTAAGGGTCTTAAAGGTTTCCTTGATCAGCAACTGCACCAAGCCGAAGGGATAAAAATCTCAAATCTAAAATTTTGTAGAACGGTCTATAAGTGCTAGCCAGAGACGGCGATGTCCACCAGAGGCACTGTAAAAAAGTAAATCTACAAGCAGTTTCAGTGCCAATTTGGTAAGTAAATCCGTTGAGATTTGCTCATCCTCTTCCATTCGCTCTTGGTAGGTGTTGCAGAAAGCATCGATGTAATCTCCAAGTAAAGCAGCCTGATGAGGTTCCCGGTTATTTTCCGCCGTTTGTTCTAATAGACCAACAGCACGGCGAATCAGTTCTTGGTGCTGTTTGGCGAGGTAGCAAGTGATCAGAACCAGCGATCGCGCTTCTTCTACATCTAGCTTTTTTCGCCCTCCTTGACCTTTACGTAAAGGATTTGACTGGCGTAGCCGCCATAAGGCTACACGGTCTGGAACCCTTGACTCTAAATTAAGATTAGTTGCCGCCGAAAGCATTGCCTCAGAACCAATGCCAGTTAAAGTTTCTAGCGCCAACAGCACCAAGTCTAATTGGGTTTTGATATTGTCCCATTGGACTGTATTTGGGGCTGGAAGCTTGATTAAATCCTCCCATTGGGAATTAGGAGTGGCTGAGTTGGCGGCCGAGTGCATAACTTTTAGCATAGGTGATCGGGCTGATTGGGGCTATTGCTGTTACCTATTTTGAAACCAGACTGTTAAGCATTAAATTTGGTTTCCTCTAGCTGTTTGCCATAAGCTTCTGCTAGTTAGCTTTTTGTAGATGGTAATCAACAGGTTTCTTTGTCCTACTCTAAATGAAAATTTCTTTTCCACAAAGTAGAAAATTCCTAACCCCACTTCCAGTTAGATAAACTTATGCTACTAGATAAGTACAAAGGTATAAATAAACAAAGTTAAATTATTAATTGCTAATTGCTAATCGCTAATCATAGCCAGCTAATTACTAATTAGCAATTAATAATTACTGGCTATTACCAGTTACATTTATTGCCACTTATTGAATATGAGCGATTGTGACACCATTACCACCGTCTGCTTGTTCTGCTGCTTCATAGTGGCTAACACGAGAATGCTGTTGCAAAAAGGCGTGAACACCTTGCCGCAGCTTACCAGTGCCGTATCCATGAATAATCCAGACTGGGCCTGTAGCTTCTGAGATGCCTTTATCAAGAATATATTCGGCATCAGCTACCCGCTTACCACGTAAATCGATGGTGTTTTTAGATGTACGAATTACTGGGGCGCTTGGCGGTGGTGGAGTAACTGCGGCTGGGGTGGGGGTTGGTTTGGCTTTGACAATTGGTTCTGGTTTTTGTCCATCTAGAGATTCTACGTCTTCCAACTTCACCGTCATTTTCATAATCCCAAAGCGGACGCTTAATTCCCCATCATCATCGGGGGCAGTTAATACATCTGCTGTTTGCCCCAGCTTGGGAATGCGGACGCGATCGCCTACTTTGGGCATAAACCCAACTTTTGGTTTTGCTGGTGCTGCTGGCTGATATTGCCCAGCAATTTTATTTAAAGTATTGGTTGCTTGTTGGGCATCTTGAGCTGTGGGCGTACCTTTCTGCAAGCGGCGAATCACTTGGGCGATTTCACCTTTGGCTTGGGCGATCGCTTGCTGTACTGCGACTTCTTGTGAAGCCCGTAAATCTTTTTCTCTTTCCTCTAAAGCTGCGGCTTTTGCGGAAACTTCTTTGTATAAACGCTCAGCTTGCTGCAACAAATTTTGGGCTTCAGCGGCTTTGGTTTCTTGACGGCGACGTTGTGCTTCTAACCCAGCAATTACCTGGTTGACTTCATCTGTTGCTTCTCCTACCTGGCTTTTTGCCTGTTCCACTACTTCTGGTTTCAATCCCAAGCGGAGGGCAATTGTCAAGGCGTTGGAACGTCCGGGTATTCCCCACAGCAGACGATAAGTTGGTGAAAGAGTACTTTCATCAAATTCTACAGAGGCATTTTCAAAGCGCTCATCTTCATACTTGAGTGCTTTTAGTTCACCAAAGTGAGTGGTGGCGATAGTTAGCTGGGCATGAGTGGCTAAATATTGTAGTAAAGCGATCGCTAAGGCACTACCTTCAACTGGATCAGTTCCTGCACCGACTTCATCGAGTAAGACTAGGGATTGGGGATTAGGTATTGGGGATTGGGTATTGGGTATTTCCTTTTCCCCAGTCCCCAGCCCCCAGTCACCAGTCCCCAAGGCATTTAAAATCCGACTGATGCGGCGGATATGACCAGAGAATGTGGATAAACTTTGCTGTAGGGATTGTTCGTCACCAATATCTGCCAGCACTTTGTCAAACCAAGGTATTTCTACTGGTTCGCGGGCGGGAATAAATAAACCTACTTTGGCCATCAATGCTGCCAATCCCAGAGTTTTTAAGGTGACAGTTTTACCCCCAGTATTAGGCCCAGTAATTGTTACTACTCGAATGTGTGGACTAATTAATAAATCTACTGGAATTACTGCTTGACCTTGTTCGTGCTGTTGTTGCCAGACTAAAAGGGGATGACGTAACTGCCGTAAGGTAATAATTTCCTTTTCTTGTCGCTCAATAAACCGTGGAGGATTAGCTTTTAGCCAAAGACTATATCTGGCTCTGGCGGTTGCTAAATCTAAAGTGGTAGCAATTGCTAATAATCTTTCCAAATCGGGTTTGACTGCGGCTACTTGCTCGGTTAAGATGCGGCGAATCGCTTCTTCTTCTACTTGCTCTCTTCTCAAAGCTTGCCGCAGTTGATTGCCCATTGGAACGATCGCATTCGGTTCCACATACAAGGTGGCTCCGCTGGTGGAGGTATCATGCACAATACCGGGAATCGCGTCTTTCTGGGGCGCTTTCACGGGTATGACAAAGCGATCACCTCGTTGTGTAATCAATTGTTCTTGAACTGCCCCAGATTTTGCTTGTAAAATATTTTGGAGCTTTTGAGTAATTTGCGAACGTAATCGCCGCAAATCTGTGCGGATTTCGCCCAGTTTTTGGCTGGCGCGGTCAGTTACTTGGGCGCGTTCATCTATACAACGGTGAATTTCCTGTTCTAGTTCTGGATAAGTCCGCAAATCTGCGACTAACTCTGTTAATAACGGCACATCTTCTTGGTTATCAATTACACGCCGTAAATTTCTCGCCCCAGCTAGGGTAGTGGCGATCGCTAACAGTTCATCCCCTGCTAAAATTCCGCTAAGTTCTGCCCGTTCTATGGAATCGCCAATATCTTGAATTCCTTCAAAAGATAATCCACTAGCAAGACGACTTTCCAGTTGATAGACTTCTTTGGTTTGCTCTAACAACTGTTGGCTTTCTGGTTGAGACTCAGGTATTTTCAGATAACGCGCGGCTGTCGCCCCTAACTTAGTTGCCGCAAATGTGGAAAGATGCTGGCAGAGGCGCTGCCATTCTAGTAAGTCTAAGGTTTCAGATTGGATCAAGGCTTCAATATCTAATCTGAAATTATGGTAACAATTCTAGCGGTGCTGTGAAACTTATTTAGGAACTTGCAGCGGCTATTTCTTGGACTAAAACGTAAGGTTGGACGATGAGGGTATTAAATCGCTTAGTGCGATCGCTATTCCACTCGCCCAATTGTACTGGTGTCGGCTTGGTAATCAATTGCTCATCAATCCACACTTGTACTGAAGGAATGTTATCACTAGCGATCGCCACCCCAACATCCAGCAAGTCTAGATTATCTGCTACTAAGATTACTGCATCTCGCTGCACGTGAGGAATTAGCCACTCCCACTCTGCCTGGTCTAGGATTTGTGTTAATTCTGCTCTTAAATCCGACATGATTCCGCGATGTTTACTTGTAGATGACTCCTTTTTTATTATTGACTAATTTAGTGCAAACGCTACAATTTAACGTTTCTAGACCTCCGATTTCATCTCATCAATTTCAAATAAAGATACGATTACTCCAGCAATTGGAATAGATATAAAAACACCTAGTAATCCAGCTACTCTAGCCCCTACTAGTAAAGCAAAAAATACTACTACAGGATTCAGATTGAGCGCACCTTGCATAATCCGCGGTGCAATCAAGTTGTCTTGTATCTGTTGGAGGACTATGCAAGCTATCAATACTTTGAAAGCTAACCAAACACCTTGAGATAAGACAACTAAAGTAACTGTACTTACGCCTAATGTTGCTCCTATTCCAGGAATGATATCAAGAATGCCAACTATTATTGATAATATTAAAGCAAAAGGTACTTTTAAAACTAAGAAAACTAGGAATGTTGAAGTGGTGAGAAATAGACTTAATAATAATTGTCCTCTAAAAAAACCTAAAAAGGCTCGTCTAATAACTTTTGTAAATCTATAGCGGCGTTGCTCTGGAACTATTTTTAAGATAAAATTCCAAAGTTTGTCTCCATCTAACAACATAAAAAAAGCTACAACTGCAATCAATATAAAAGTTACAAAGTTGGTCATAAAACCTTGTAAAATTGCCAAGCTAGTCACAAGGCTTGATATAGCTTGATTGCGTAACTGTTCTTGGATTGTACTTAAATCTATCCGCAGGTTACGGCTTTGTAAAAATGATTCTAGTTTCTCTAATAGAGGTAATAAAGAATTTAAAAAGCCAGTTATACTGTCAATTAATTGTTGTCCTTGAGATAAAACTGTTAAGCCAACAGTAATTGCCAGACCTCCAATAATCACAATACTAAACAAAAAAACCACAGCAACCGCTATACCGTGGGGCAAAAAGTAGCGCAGCCATTTTACAGGGTAGCTAAGTAAAAAAGCCAAAATTGCGGCAAATGTAAAAATAACAATAACCGCTTCGAAGTAAGCTAAAAGTTGCACGATTGCCCAACCAGAAGCAACTAAAAGCAAAAAACGGATTAACGCCAGATTATTCAATCGTTCCCAAAAGTTTTTGGCTTCAAAGCCGCTCATAATTAATTCGTAATTAAGACCTAGAGAAAAGCTACTTAGGTAGAGTGGGCGATTTGCCTAATCTACAAAGATGGATAATTGATTTTTCGTAATACCAATTCTCTATGAGCCTGCATAAAATAGAGATTGATGAAAAAGAGCTTCAAGAATGAAATCATAACTTGTAAGAGTTGATACTAACTCAGAAGATAATTGAGCTAATTCATCTTGAACCCGTTGACGCAACTGGTCTAAATTTGAGAAGTTCTCGCCTTTGAACTGGCGTTTAATAAACTGCCATAATCTCTCTATAGGATTAAGTTGAGGACTATGAGATGGTTGAAAAATTGGGATAATATTTTCAGGCCAAGTGAGTGCTAAGGCTTGATGTGCTGAGGCTCTATCCATTTGTATTAAGGCCATATCTGAGCCTAATTCAAGAGAAAGGGAATCAAGAAATTTCTGAAAATTTTCACTGTTTAAATGAGAATATTCTTGGCAAAAATGCCATCCTGATATGGGTTCAACTACTCCATAAAGCCAATATGCTTTTCTTGGCCACTGCACCTTAACTATGGGCTTGACTTGCGCGTGCCGTAATTACTCGCCCAGTTTCGGTTTTCAAACCTAATCTGGTCTCATCCTGGCACAAATAACGTAATCGTTTTCCGCCACCCAATAGGTTTTGTAAAGCTACCAAGGCTAAGGGAATGTTTTTTTAAAAAGGCTTATAGCTTGCTCATCAATAGACGAGCTTATGGGTCGAGGTACTTTTAGTTTTGCCCCTAGTTTATAGCGTACTAAACTATAAACTGTTTTGTACTTTACTTGCACATTCCATTTTTGCTCTATCCATTCGACAATTTGCCCATAACTACTAAATCCCTCCAGGGATTCTAACTTTGACACTAACTCCGAAAGCATTTCTCCTTGAATTACAGGAGTTGCTCCTGGTGCAGTTTTTACTTCTAGAAGCTTGGATAATCCCCCTTGCCGATACCTTTGCAACCACCGTGTTACTGTTGACCCATCTCTGCCCAATCTTCGGCTCAATTCTTGATGCTGTGTCACTTGTTCTGTTTTTATCCACCACAGCATCTGTAAACGCTCTTTTTCAAATGCTGTGCGCGTATTTTTCAAGCTTTTTGACAAATACTCAGCACTTTCTTGAACTTCTAGATTGAAAGGGCGTGCCATCGGTTCCTCATGAGTCTCTATCTTCCATATTCTTTATTCTACATTTATATGCACGCTCATTTAGACTTGGTATAAGTCTCTTGTTGATTGCTAAAGTGGGTTGACTTTAAATTTACAGAAATGAAGTAGCGATCGCCACTTCCCTAAAGTATATTTCTTTGCTTGCTAACTCATCGCCCTAAATTATGCATCTCATTGATCACTGTGGCGCACTTTTGTGTTAGCATCTCCAATTCTTCTTTATTGGTGGAACTAGGTGTATCAATTAAGTTGCCAATTCTGATAGTTATGGGAACTGCACGAGGTATTGCCGAACCTTTTTCTAAAATCTTTTCTGTACCCCAGACACTCACGGGCAATATTGGTGCTTTTCCCTTCGCCGCCAGAAGTACTGCGCCTCTTTTGGGGTCTGTAATTCTACCATCTGGAGTGCGAGTACCTTGCAAAAATACACCAACTGCCCAACCTTTGTTGAGATATTCTAGAGCAGCACGGATGGCATTGCGATCAGCACTTCCTCGACTTACTGGATAAGCACCATATAATTTAATCGCCTGGGCCAAAATGGGGATATCAAATAACTCTTCCTTAGCCATGTACGCTACTGGACGGCGTACACAATTGGAGACAATAGGTGGATCAAAGTAACTAGCATGATTGCTAATTACCACTAGTGGCCCCGATTTGGGAACATTTTCCACACCATAAATCTGTCCCCGAAAGTAGGCATGAAGCATGGGACTGACAATTGACCATTTAAAGGCGTGGTAAAGTGCCAGACTGATAAATGGTTCGCGATTTCTATCCACAAAAGATAATTTAAATCAGACTGAATTTAGCATACGCGATCGCAATACCCAAAGCGCAAAAAAGCAATAGCAACATTATGTTTTGCGCCTCCAAATGTGAATAGCCTAAACTAACTGGAAAGACTAACATACAGAAATCGTTAGGATTTAGCAGTATGGTTAGCACTATAGTTAGTATTCCTGGATACCGTCTCGACAAGGAAATTTACAATGGTTCTAGAACCCTAGTTTATCGAGGCTATCGCGAAACTGACTCATTACCTGTAGTAATTAAACTACTGAAAAATCCTTATCCAGGTTTTGGTGAACTCTTATGTTTCGCAATCAGTACATGATTGCGAAAAATCTCAACTCACCCTTGATTATCCAAACCTATAGCCTGGAAGCATATCAAAATCGCTATGCCTTTGTGATGGAAGATTTTGGGGGAATTTCTCTCAAAGATTATTTTGTTTCTGTAGAAACTCGCTTTGGCGCGTTTCTACAGGAGTTTTTACAAATTGCGATCGCTCTATGTAACACCTTAGATATACTCTATCGCGATCGTATTATTCATAAAGATATTAAACCCAGCAATATTTTAATTAATCCTAAAACTAAACAAGTTAAATTAATTGACTTTAGTATTGCATCTCTACTTCCACGAGAAACACAAACACTTGTCAATCCCAATGTACTAGAAGGGACACTTGCTTATATTTCTCCAGAACAAACAGGCAGAATGAATCGAGGGATTGACTACCGGACTGATTTTTATTCTTTAGGTGTAACATTCTACGAATTACTTACAGGAGAATTACCTTTTCAGTCAAATGATCCGATGGAGTTGGTACATTCTCATATTGCCAAACAACCGGAAAAATTGGAAGGCAAAAGGCAAGAAATAATTCCTCAATTCCTCTGCGATATTGTGATGAAATTGATGGCAGAAAATGCTGAAGACCACTATCAAAGTGCATTGGGTCTGAAATTTGATTTAGAAACTTGTTTAAATCAGCTACAAGAAACTGGTAAAATTGAAGACTTTGGAATTGCACAGAAGGATGTGTGCGATCGCTTTCTTATCCCCGATAAACTCTATGGACGAGAAGCTGAAGTAGAAAGCCTACTCCAAGCATTTGAAAGAGTTAGCCTTGGAGCAACAGAAATGATGCTAGTAGCTGGTTTTTCTGGTATTGGTAAAACTGCGGTTGTCAACGAAGTACATAAACCGATTGTGCGACAACGCGGTTATTTTGTAATTTAGTTGCTGGGGTAGCCCATGAAATGAATAATCCTTTAGGTTTTATTGCTGCTAGTCTCAAACAAGCTAAACCTACTGTTGCAGATATTGTTGAACACGTGAAATTATATCAAGAAAGTTTATCAAATCCGGGTAATGAAATCAAAGACCATGCTGAAGAGATTGACTTGAATTATAGCTTAGAAGACTAGGTTTAGGACTGGCGATCGCTCGTCAAATCGTTGAAGAAACCCACAGCGGCAAATTGAGTTTTAACTCTGTTCTTGGCCAAGGTACAGAATTTCTCATTGAAATGAGAACTTAGAGAATCTTTTCAGGTAGAACGTTTCATCATAATACAAATTATTTATGTAGAAACGTTGCACTGCAACGTCTCTAAAAAGGTTATTAACCGTGCAAATTATCTTATCAGAATTTACTGTTACTAGAAAAATCAAATAGGCAATTCAGCAGCCCTACGGACATTTTTTAAAATCAAATCAGGGCTAGTACGTTTAATTAAACCAGTTAGGACATTACCGGGGCCAATTTCTACTACTTGCTCAATGTCATTAGCTGGTAATTGCAAAGAAATTTCTCGCCACCGTACCGAACCAGTCATTTGTTTGTTTAGACGCTGCTTTAAAATTTCACCATCAATAGAGGGAAATGGTTCTACGTTAGACAATACTGGTATAATAGCTGGCTGAAATTCTACAAATTCGAGAATATCTTGAAACTCCGCAGCCGCAGGAGCCATTAAGGGAGAGTGAAATGCTCCAGACGTTCTTAAAGGGATAGCACGCTTGGCCTTAACTTCAGACATCACTGCTCTTACAGATTCAGGAGATCCAGAAATGACAACCTGAGCCGGACTGTTATCATTTGCCAACACTACGTTAGGAGTTTGAGCAATTACTTTTTCTAACTGGTCGCGGTCAAAGTTGATCAAAGCCGCCATCATTCCACCTGCGGCGCTTTCCATAAGTTCAGCACGACGCTTTACTAGATGTAACCCAATGGCCCATTCAAAGACGCCAGCCACGTACAGGGCTACATATTCTCCCAAACTGTGACCAGCAACTAAATCCGGTTTATGTCCCCGTTCGCGCATGAGATCGGCGAAAATACTTTCTACCACATAGAGACTTGGCTGAGTGTAGACAGTTTGTGATAGCTTTTTTTCGTCCTTCTGACAGATTTCTATTACAGACCAGCCTAAAATTGCCTCGGCTTGGTCAAATTTCTCCTTAGCGGAGGGTATATCTAATAAATCCATTCCCATTCCCAAATCTTGGGAACCTTGTCCGGGAAACACCCATGCAGTTTTAGTCATTGGTCAGTGGTCATTGGTCATTGGGCATTGGTCATTGGGCATTGGTCATTGGTCATTGGGCATTGGTCATTAATAATTGGTCGTTTGGTTATTCACAAAGGACAAATGACAAATGACAAAGCACAAATAACAAATGACAAAATACTATTTTCCCCATTGAAAAATTGCCGCACCCCAGGTAAGACCGGCTCCAAAGCCGGATGCAGCAATGATGTCATTGGGTTTTATTTTTCCTTGTCGCACTGCTTCATCTAGAGCTAGGGGGATGGAAGCGGCAGAGGTGTTGCCATACTGGGCAAGATTACTTATAACTTTATGTTCTGCAATATTTAGGCGTTGGGCAACAGCATCGATAATTCGTTGATTGGCTTGATGTAATACTAGCCAATCTATTTCGTCAACACTGAGGTTAGCTGCAAATAAGGCTTTGTCGATAATTTCTGGTACTCGTTGAACAGCAAAGCGGTAGACTTCTTTGCCATTCATTTCAATCGGCTGGTAACTGCCTTTAGTAACTTTTATACCTGGTATCAATTCTTTGGAGGAACCTGCATAGGGAAGATTGAGGTGATGATTTTGCCTACCGTCACTTTTGAGCGCAAATCCTAATAAGCGATCGCTCACAGCAGCCTGTAATACTACTGCCCCTGCACCATCACCGAACAATACACAAGTGCGCCTATCTTGCCAATCTACCCAACGAGAGAGGATATCCGCTCCTATCAACAGTACATTTTGATATACTCCTGTTTTGATGTATTGAGCAGCTGTTACTAGCCCAAAAACGAAACCAGAGCAGGCTGCTGTCAAATCAAAGGCTACTGCTTGGGTAGCTCCCAATTGAGCTTGTACTTGGCAAGCACTGCCAAACAAATCGTCAGGGGTAGATGTGGCTAGCACAATTAAATCCAAGTCAGCTGCTGTAATTCCTGCGGCGGCGATCGCTTGATGGGCAGCCGCAGTAGCTAATGAACTCAATGACTCGTCTGGAAGCGCTAATCGCCGTTGACGAATTCCAGTTCTTGTGGCAATCCACTCGTCTGAGGTTTCAACAAGTTCAGTTAGCCTCTGGTTCTCAAGGGAAGTTGCTGGTACTGCTGAGCCACTTCCAGTAATTGCTACACCTAAGTTTTGCACTCCTAGTCTCCCAAGCTATCAGCTTTTTGTCATTTGTCATCTGTCATTTGTCCTTTGTCCTTCGTCCTTACTAATGACAAGTGACAAACGACTAATGACCTCTCGCTAACCGCTTTCGCGCTGTAAGATATATTGGGACTGAATTCGTTGCAGCACCTGGTTGTCTACAGCTTCTTTTGCTATACGAATTGCATTAAAAATCGAAGGTGCTTGCGAGCTACCATGACCGATCAAACAGACTCCGGCGACGCCTAACAACAGCGCACCACCGTGTTCTGCGTGATCCATTCGCTGCTTAATGCGCTTCAGGTTTGGTTTGAGGAGTGCTGTGCCAATTTGACCGTGCAATCCTTGAGGTAGTTCTTCCCGCAAAATTTGCAGAATTACTTCTCCAACCGCTTCGGCAAACTTTAACAATACATTTCCCACAAAACCATCACAAACAATTACATCAAAGCGACCGGAAAGCACATCCCGCCCTTCGGCATTACCAATAAAATTAATTTGGGAATTTTCTCGGAGCATTTGGTGAGCGCGGACGGCTGCGTCATTGCCCTTTGAGTCTTCTTCTCCGATATTCAACAAACCCACCTTGGGTTCAGCTGTACCTAAAACATACTGGCTATAAGCTGACCCTAATACAGCAAACTGATCTAAAAATTTCGGACGACAGTCTACATTAGCACCGACATCAAGTATCAGCACTGGCTTACCCGCTATGATTGTGGGAAAAACTGCTCCAATTGCTGGACGGTCAATTCCTGGCAATCGTCCTAAGCGGAGCAAAGCTGCTGCCATTGCTGCTCCAGAGTGTCCGGCAGAGAAGACAGCATCTGCTCGCTGTTGCTTGACCAAATCCATCGCCACGTTAATAGAAGCCTTGGGTTTGCGTCTAATGGCGTTTAAAGGCTCCTCGTCCATCGCGATCGCATCCTCAGCAGGAACGATCTCCACCTGCGCCATATTTGTTTTTGGCGGCAAAGCAGCTTCAATTTTGTGAGGATCACCCACCAAAAGTATATCTACACCCAGTTCTTCCCTTGCTCGCATTGCGCCAGCAACGATTTCACCGGGTGCGTGATCCCCTCCCATTGCGTCAATTGCGATCCGTACACGAGTCGATCCCATTGCTCAAAGCTTTTAGAAACCTTACAAATTTTACCAGATGGCTTTGCTCAAAAAGCGCAAATTTCTCGCTACTATATTGATTTCTGTTACTACGACAACAGAAATTTCGCGGCAAGCCCAAGATAGCACAAATTTGGGGATTGGGCATGGGGCATTGGGGTTGCTAACTTCTGTAGAGACGCGATTAATCGCGTCTCTACAGAAGTTAGGAGTTAAGAGTTAAACTCATTAATTATTCTCCCCAGTCCCCAGTACCCAGTTCACGAGTGTCCGAACACCGTAGCCGGTTGCGCCTGGGCCGTTGTAGCCATTTTCTTTATCTGCCCACACTGGGCCAGCAATGTCTAGATGCGCCCAAGCAGTATCTTTGACGAACTGCTTGAGGAAGAGGGCTGCGGTAATAGCACCACCCGGACGCGGCCCTGTGTTCTTCATGTCGGCAATACCAGATTTTAGCCCTTCAAAATATTTTTCTTCCATTGGCATTCGCCAAATCTTTTCTCCTGATGTTTCCGCAGCTTTTTCCAGTTCGGAGGCTACAGCATCATTAGGGGTAAATAAACCAGCAATGTCATCACCTAAAGCTATGACGTTAGCACCAGTTAAGGTGGCTAAATCAACGATCGCATCCACTCCCAATTTGTCTGCATACACCAAAGCATCTGCAAGGGTCAAACGTCCTTCAGCATCAGTATTATTAACTTCGATTGTTTTACCGTTAGATGCTATCAGGACATCTCCTGGGTGCATAGCGTGACCGCTAATCATGTTTTCAGTTGCGGCTGAGATAAAGTGTACTTCAACTTCTGGTTTTAACTGAGCAATTGCTTTTGCTGCACCTAAAGTAGCAGCTGCACCACCCATATCAATTTTCATGGTTTCGATGCCGCTACCAGCACCTTTAATGTTGAGTCCACCAGAATCAAAGGTTAATCCTTTACCAATAATTGCTAGTTTCCGTTTGGGTGTACCTTCTGGTTTGTAAATTAGGTGGATAAATTTAGGTGGCAAGTCAGAAGCTTGGGCAACTCCCAAAAACGCACCCATACCTAACTTTTCACAGTCTTCTCGTTCCAGAATTTCTACTTGTAAACCGTGATCGTTAGCGATCGCTTTTGCCGTGTCTGCCAAAGTAATTGGGGTGACTGCATTTGCTGGTGCTGCTACCAACTGCCGTGCCAAAATTACTCCTGAGACAATTTGATTAGCACGGTTGATAGCTTCTTCTTGCCCACTGAATCCCAGTAAATCTATGGATTCGATTTGTGGCCCTTTATCTTCTGGTTCTGACTTAAAGCGAGTGTCTTGGTAAAGGGCTAGTTGTGTACCTTCTGCGATCGCTTGAGCAGTTGCAGCTGGATCGTTGTTCCACAAAGGAAAACTAAACCCTAAAGTTTTGCTTTTTTGCTTTTTTGCTACCTTGGCTACAGCAGCAGCAGCACGTCGCAAGGTATCTTGTTTTAGCGCTTCAGGTTTGCCCAAACCTACAAAAATCACTTTACGAACTGGACTGCCAGCACTCAGACGCGTGAAGATAGTGCTGCTGGCTTTCGCTGTAAATTCCTCTTCGGCTATCAGTTCTTTTAAAATTCCGCCAAGTTTCTCATTTAAAGTTGCCAGTTCACCAGTCAGTTCTACTGCATCTTCAAATAATCCAATTGCCAAACTGTCGCCTGCCCACTCTAGCAAAGGCTTATCACTAGGTTGAATTGCCATTTTGGGATTTTGTGTAAGTATTCGTTCTTGTACCAGTATTGCTTAAATTTCTTTTTTGATGACGAAGTAAAAACGGAAGGGTAGGGAAATAGAGGAGTGGGGAAGAACAACTAAATCAGGAGTTACGCACTCTCGACGCAAAACCAAGGTTGGAGATTGCTTGTCTGCGACGCCAAGGCGAACGCAATGACGTAATTTCCTCACGGTGCGTCAGTTCTCTTAAATGCGCTAAGGCGAACAAGTCGGGGAACCCATCCAACACAGTGGCTCCCCTATGCCCTATGCTCTATAACTAATGATTCAATTGCAGCTGTGTCAATGTTGAATTTACTGGAGATAGCTGCTATTATCCGATCTTCAACTGGGTTAGTCTGTCTATCTAGTTGGGCAATTTTGTAACACTGAGCCAACAGTGGTATAGCAAAATCACGGTTTAGTTGATTCAGCAGTGTATCTAAAGGTTGGGGTGATTTAATATTTTTAGCAATGGCATCCAAGGATTGAGGACTGAGGTTTAGAGCTTGCAACTCTGGTAAAATCTCTTGCCAAGTCTTCTCTGGATTGCTAGCCAGGATCATGTGAACTAGTATTTGATCCATGACTGCTTCTTGAGCGATCGCTTTTTCTAGATACTTTTCACTCTCTGCTTTTAAATTTGCCAGTGTTTCAGGAGAGTTCAGCGAAGTCGATTCATCTAGTTTAGCTTCATAGAATCGGCAAGCAGCATAGCCTAATGAGTAGATCATGGTTGCGTTTGAACTAGCTGCGATCGCAGCACCAGCAAAAGGCACATTTCGTAATAAGCCTAATCCTGCTGCTTTCAAAAGACGACCCCCACCTAACGCTAAACCAAAAATTCCCAATACTTCACCTTTACGAGCAGGGTCTTTTAAATCTAAGCCATAGGCAGATGCAATCTGATAAACCATTTCTGATTGCAATTCTGTAGTTGCAGCTAAATCAATTGCCAACAAAGCTACTGCTATTCCTGGCAAAATACTAGTTGCTAAACCAATCCCGCCTGCTTTAGTTGCTTTTTCCACCATGATCCGGTGGGCAATCTGACTCGGTGATTCTTCAGGATGCTCTTGCTTTAATTTACTTACCGCAAGTTCTGCTTTTTCCAAATTAACAACATCAGTAGCACCAATCAGCCAATTCAAATTTACCACTCCAGATAGTTTACGAATTAGCCAATTCTCGCTTAGGCGATCTACTACTTTGCCAGTAGTTTGAGTTGTTTGCTCAATTAACTTCTGTGTTTGTTTCGCCGCCGTTGCTCCTACCCCAACTGCTGTATCTACAACTGTTTTGCCAGCTTCAGCTAAAAACTCTAATACAGACGGTTGCTTCTCTACTTCTGAAGTTTGAATGGGTGAATTAACTTTTTCATCCACCTCTATTTGTTGTTGGGGTTTGTCTGCCATTGTTTGACATCATCCTGTAAAGCCTCTCTCTTTAGGTTGTAACGAAAGTGAGAAGAGCTTGGCATCTTACTATCAGCACAAATTAGAGTAAAGCTAAATTATCTTGAGTATTTGTGTAAACCCTGTCTTGTTAAAGCGTCTAATGTTTTACTTAGGTCTGTGTCTCTTACTCGTTGAACAAATTTATTCTTGAACCACTTAGGCACAACGAAAGTTCAATGTGTAAAAAGTTCTGCATTTTTTAAATTCAGTAGTTTAAATTTTCCAGAAATAATTGATATTTCAATATGTTTTAGAGAAAGTTTTATCCGTTCTATCCTCTCACCTCTACTTCCTTAGCCATATCTGCTTTACTTTCTAAAAAGTTGTTAGCTTGAAGAATTTTATACAGATAAATATCTTTCTCCAGCAAGCAGGCGTGTCCACTTTGGGGCAGTATTACCACCTTGGCATTGGGTAAGATATTGGCTAAACGCCTGACTTCAGTTACAGAAGGCAAAAGGCAATCGCTAGCGCCAGCAATGAGTAATAGTGGTTGAGTTAAACGACGTAACTGCTCTTCATCAACACGAAACTGCCTGAGTAAAGACAATCGCCAGCGAACGGTTTCTGAAGGTACATAACGCATAGTTTTCAACAGTTCATGGCGATCGCTTCTACTAATGCGTTGTAAAGATGCCAGAAACGGCAACAATCCCAATGCGCCTACATCATAAAGGCTTTCTGGCACTAATGAAGTAAGTTGAGATGCCAAATCTAACCAAGGGCGAAGATGAAAGGCAGAAGCTGGGTTTATCAGGATGATGCGTTTAAATAGCTGTGGCGCTTGGATCGCCACTTTCATTGCCAAACATCCGCCAAATGACTCACCACACAAATAAACTACCCTCTGGGAGTTTTTTTCTAATTCTGCATAAATCAAGCCCACTACATTCCGGGTTAGCACGTCCCAGTTTGTGAGGTCTTGACGTGGTATTGCTAAGCAGCGGACATCAAAACCAATTTCTAATCCAGCGGTTTGCGATCGCAACAGTTGACCTGTTCCATCCATTCCTGGCAAATATACAAACAGTGGATAGTTTGGTTGTACTCGTTTAGGAGTGAGGAAACAAGGCTTTAGCTCAACTTCTGTGATAGTCATTACTCATTAGTCATTAAATTAAGTAGTCAGTAGCCATTAGTCCATAGTAGAAAATCTTTAGGAATGTTAGCTTTTGACTTAATAGCAACCTTGACGCAGTAAGCCACTAATTTCGCTGTGACAATGTTCTGTTAGTTCAGCCACAACAGTTCTAGCTTGTTTCCCATGATATTGTTTTTGATGTTGGGGCGTAATCCAAAGAGGGCGACCGATTAGTACGGCGACTCGACGATAAACTACTAGGGGATGCCAACCAGGTTGATTAAATAAAGGTTCTGAAGGGTCAAATAAACTCAAAAGCCGTAATGGAAACCCAGAAGTGTTGACTTCCTCTAATGAGGCGATCGCGATCGGTAAAATTGCTAAATCCTGGACATCAGCTCGTAATGCCAAATGGGCAAAACCTCTCTGAAATTCACCCACTGCGTTTGGTTGAGTAAATTTCACCATTGGTTCAGTTCCCTCTGGGAATACTCCTACCATCTGCTTAGATTGCAACAGCACCTGTGACTGTACAAAAAAGCTTTGCTGGCGGTTTTGGGTTCCCTCTAAAGGAAAACACCCTAATTGTCCGGTGACAATCTCCCGCATTATTGGTACTTGTCCCATGTAGTGATGGCAAGCAAAGCGAATTGGACTCGACAGGGCCCCCATTAAAATTAGCGCATCCATGAAACTGCGGTGATTGCTGACTACCAGCACACTTGCATCCTGGGGAATGCGATCCTCATAGTAGCGAAACATTTGCGTTGAGAGCGCCGCCAGGAAAGCGCGAGAAATCTCCAGGGGGCTATTTAGACTCATAGCTAATCAATATATCTCTGGTAAATATCGCAGTTTATCTTCATTTAATTTTTACATTTCTTTACTACCGCCATGACCGTCTTAAGATAGAAATGTCTGATTTTCAAAGCAAATGGAATTTTTAAGCTACAGAGTTATGTGTTTATGGTCACAACAGTATGTAACAAAAAGCATTAAAAAATACTATTAATAGTTAATTTCCGGCTTTTGACCGCTGGCAGTGGAATGTGGTTAAAAGCCTCTAATTCTCCAAAAAAATTGAATTTTAAAGGTAAAACTTTTTGCAAAACATCATTAAGGGTTCAAGCCCCCTATGAATTAAAAATTTGATAGCCTACCCTCTGATCAAAGCTACTCTTCTCCTAGCGAAGACGCTATGTCAACAAAAACTTCTCCGGCGAACGTAGAACAATTGAAAGGTGTATTGATTCCTTTCAACTTCTCATTTTGCCTTCTTTTAGCAGAAATTAGCAAGATTTGTACATCTCACAAAACAATTTTTGACTTGAGAAATTTGCTAATATTAAGATGATATTTGAAAAAAAGGTAGTAATGTTATATAATTGCGTGGTTTTTAAGATAAAAGTAAGATATAAAACCTTTTAATAAGTTGTTTTTTATTCTGTATGGATCTAGTGGATAAAACAGAAAAGACATTTGCGCTGACAACACCGTTATATTATGTAAACGATGTCCCTCATATAGGCAGTGCTTATACAACAATGGCAGCCGATGTAGTAGCACGGTTTAAAAGACTACTAGGACATCAAGTATTACTTATTACTGGTACAGATGAACATGGCCAAAAAATTCAGCGTTCGGCAGAGAATTTAGGAAAAAAACCACAAGAATTTTGTGATGAAGTTGTGCCTAGCTTCGTTAGTTTGTGGCAATTGCTGAACATTCAATACGATCGCTTTAGTCGGACTACAGCAACTCGTCATGAAGCGATCGTTAAAGAATTTTTTGGGCGAGTGTGGGAAGTTGGTGACATCTATCAAGGACAACAGAAAGGCTGGTACTGCGTATCCTGTGAAGAATTTAAAGAAGAACGGGAACTTCTAGAAGGACAGCGTTGCCCAATTCATACTAATAAGGAAGTCGAGTGGCGAGACGAGCAAAACTACTTCTTTCGCTTATCAAAATATCAAACAAAACTGGAAGCTCTTTATGAGTCTCAACCGGATTTTATTCAGCCAGAGAGTCGACGAAATGAAGTCATTAGCTTTGTAAGTCAGGGATTACAAGACTTTTCTATTTCGCGAGTAAATCTAGACTGGGGTTTTCCAGTACCAGTTGATCCGAAGCACACCCTTTATGTTTGGTTTGATGCATTACTAGGTTATGTAACTGCATTATTAGAACCAGATGACGAACCAACATTAGAAAATGCTTTAACTAAATGGTGGCCAATCAACTTGCATCTAATTGGTAAAGATATCCTCCGCTTCCATGCAGTTTACTGGCCAGCAATGTTGTTATCAGCGGGCTTACCCTTGCCAGAAAGAGTATTTGGACATGGCTTTTTGACCAAAGATGGTCAGAAAATGGGGAAAAGCCAGGGTAATACTCTCGACCCTGTGGCGCTAGTTGAGCGCTATGGTAGCGACGCCGTTCGTTATTACTTCCTTAAGGAAATCGAATTTGGCAAAGATGGAGATTTTAATGAAATTAGATTCATTAATGTTCTGAATGCAGATTTAGCAGATAAATTAGGCAATTTGCTCAATCGCACCTTGAGCATGGTGAAGAAATACTGTGCTGGCAATGTACCACCAATTAACAAGGAAGCAATTCCTGATAAGAATCCTTTGAAAGCAATTGGTTTACCTCTGGGGGAACAGGTAAAACAAGCTTATGAGGCGCTAGCTTTCAGTCAAGCCTGCGAGGCTGTCTTTTTACTGGTTCAAGCCAGCAATAAGTTTATTGATGAACAAGCTCCTTGGTCATTATATAAGCAGGGACAGCAACAAGCTGTAGAAGAGGTGCTGTATGCAGTTCTAGAATCAGTTAGATTAGCAGCTTACTTGCTATCCCCAATTATTCCTAACATCAGTAGCGATATTTATCAGCAACTGGGTTTTGGAATAAATTTTAACGATCAATTAGAAAGTTCCATTACCGCTCCTTTTGCCACCCACGCAACATGGGGGATACTATCCAGGAAACAACAGTTGGGTACACCCCAACCAATTTTTAAACGCATAGAACCCCTAACAAACGATTAAACCTTATCAATCTCTAATTTTGCTCGATCTCTAATTCTCTCTAAAAACATATCGGGGCTGAGCTTAATTAGCCCCGGAAACTTATCATAAGCCGCTCTAACTAGCCTGTAAAAGTTGTTAATTTGTATCAAAAATAACAAGGATAAAAATTGAGGTATGACAATGATGTTGAATAATTTGGAAAACGACTCAATATTCACGCCAGAACAAGTTTTAGAAAACCGGGGTCGTGTCGCCATATTTATTGATGGCTCAAATCTATTTTATGCGGCGCTGCAACTAGGGATTGAAATTGACTACACGAAACTCTTGTGTCGCTTAACTGGGGGATCGAGACTGCTGCGAGCTTTCTTCTACACAGGGGTAGACCGGACAAACGAGAAGCAACAAGGGTTTTTACTGTGGATGCGTCGCAATGGCTATCGAGTCATTGCTAAAGATTTAGTCCAGCTACCTGATGGTTCAAAAAAAGCCAACCTGGATGTAGAAATAGCAGTTGACATGATGGCGTTGGTTGATTCTTATGATACCGCAGTTTTAGTTAGCGGTGATGGGGATTTAGCATATGCAGTCAATTCAGTGAGTTATCGTGGGGTTCGGGTGGAGGTGGTAAGTTTGCGTTCCATGACTAGTGATAGCTTAATTAATGTCAGCGATCGCTATATTGATTTAGAAGCCATTAAAGAAGATATCCAAAAAACCCCTCGTCAAAGCTATCCATATCGGCCCTTATCCAGTATGGGTTTTTTAGATGACCCTAGAGACAGTGATGGACGCTTAGAAATTCAAGAATAATGAAGCATCTTTTTAATAAGAGGGAAAGGGATAAAGAGAGGGAGAAAAGGAGAAAGGGAGAGGGGGGGACAAAAATTCAAAATTCCTTCACTTCCTACTCCCCCACTCCTCCACTCCCCCCCTCCTTTTTTCTTTTGGCTGTGATGTTTTTGTTGATAACTGGCTTAGTTGCTTGTGAGGGAAAATCCCCTACATCTTCTAAATCAAACACTTCGGCTTCATCTAACCAAGACAGCGATTTGACTTTCTTTGATGTGACTTTAGAGCAGGCGGATGAGGTAGGAAGACCGATTTGGAAAGTCAAAGCTAAAAGGGCAAAATACACTAAAGAAAAACAAATTGGTCAAGCTGAAAGTCCTTATGGTGAACTTTACCAAGATGGCAAAGTAGTTTACCAAGTTAGGGCAGAAGTTGCAGACATTGAACAAGATGGGAAACAGCTGTTTCTCAAAGGTAAAATAGTGGCAACAGATCCTCGCAATGGCATGGTTTTGCGAGGTAATGAATTAGAATGGCGTCCTAAAGAAGATTTGTTAATTGTTCGCAACCAGTTAAACGGTACTCATAAACAATTACAAGCAGTGGCGCAGGAAGCGCGAGTTAAAACCCGCGAACAGCGCATGGAATTTTCTGGAGGAGTAGTTGCAAATTCCGCTGATCCCCAATTGCAAATGCGAACTGAGCATTTGATTTGGCAAATTAAAGAGGAAAAATTAATCGGCGATCGCCCTGTACAAATTGACCGTTATAAAAATAATCAAATTACCGACCGTGGCAGGGGAAATTCTGCCGAAGTTAACTTAAAAACAAAAGTTGCTATTGTTAAACAAAATGCCCAGCTAGATTTACTAGATCCGCCAACGCAAATAGCTAGTAACTCTATGTCTTGGAATATGCAAACAGAAATTGTTACTACAAATGCGCCTGTACGTGTATTCCACCGTGCCGAAAATCTTACGGTGACTGCCAATCAGGGAGAAATGAGAATCCCCCAAAAAACGGTTTATTTAACAGGTAATGTTAATGCAATTGGGCAACGTCGCCAAGCTTTGAAATCTAATAAACTGACTTGGTATCTAGATAATAAGTTAGTTGAAGCCCAAGGAAATGTAGTTTATCGGCAAGCTGATCCCCCAGTAAATTTTACGGGTGAAACAGCTGTTGGTAATCTGCAAACAGAAAATATTGTTGTCAAAGGTGGCAGTTCTGGCAGTAGGGTAGTAACGGAAATTATTCCCCAAGAAAAAGTTAAGGGTCAATAGTTATTGGGGATTGGGTACTAGGGATTGGGGATTGGGCATGATTATTTAGTCATATTCACTTAATTAACCAATGACAAATGACCAATGACAAATAACTAACTTCTGTACAAAATTTCATTACGATTAGCTGTACCTAATTGGGGTACTGAGTTAATGGCTGAGTGGGGAGTAAGATCAGCAGGAACAGATGAGGCTACTTGCAACTGTTGTACAAGACTTTGCAGTAATTTGTCTTGTCCACTACGGAAGCCGGATACATTTGTACCCCGGTTGATAATCGCAAACCAGACCAAACCGCGATCGCGTGTGGGCATAACTCCAGCTAAAGCACTAACATCACGAAGAGTACCAGTTTTAATTACAGTAGCAGCAGGGATGTGTCTAGCGTGTAGTGTTCCTCGGTGATCGAACCCAGACATGGGAAATAAGTCAGCCAATGTCAACTGATGGTTAGCTGCTTCTCGTTGAATAGCCATGAACATTGCACAAACAGCTCTGGGGGAAATGCGATTTTCTGGCCCTAATCCAGAACCATTTATTAGCTGAATTTCTGTTTGTGGGACTCTTGCAAGGTTGGCAGCTGTTGATTGCACTACAGTTGCGCCTCCCACTGAGTCTGCCAGCATCTGTGCCATGTCATTATTACTGAAAACATTCATTTCCTTGATCAGTTGCTGCAAGGGTAAAGAATGGTGACGCAGCAGCAAAGTTTGTTGAGGGTTTGGCTGGGCTGCAAATTTGATAGTACCGGCAATTACGACTTGAGGCTTGGGTGTGCCTTTGGGCATAATCGAGTAGATGTAATTAGCGGGGCGAGTCCAAGTCTTGTAATTCAGCGATTGCTTGAGCATTTGACCCGCAAGTAAAGGATGACGTTGAAAATTCATGGCAAAATTGCCAGTAATTACTAAATTTCCCTTTACTTGCTTAATACCCATCTTGTTAAGGGTATTACCAAGAGCGATCGCTTCTTCCCAAACAAACAAAGGATCGCCACCGCCATTCATTACCAAATCGCCCTGTAAAACCCCATTTACCACTGGCCCTGTAGCACTTACCAACGTCTCAAATTGGTGGTCTGGCCCCCATGTTTTTAAAGCAACAAGTGAAGTAGCAATTTTGGTCAAAGAGGCAGCAGGTAGAGGTGTTGTACCTTGATGATTGGCCATCAGCATGGGCCCAGACTGCATCCAAATTCCCTGACTCTGCGTTAGGTTCTGTGCTACCAGTTTCGATGTTATTAGCCACTTTAAATATGCCTGTACTGTAGTAGCCCCAGTTGGATTGGGATCAGGGGCTAGAACCAGACTAGGGCTACTTTGCCAAGCCAGTGCATTTAAAGCATCCAATGGCTTGATTTGTACACCAGCCATTTCTAGCCAAAGCGACATCAAACCTGAACCCAATAGTTCCAGCATACTTTATACCTCTCTTCGGATGTGCTTAGTTGTTTCCTGTGCTAATATACAAGCTTTTTCATGAGAATCAGCATTGAGTCATGAAAACTCGTGGATTTTTCGTCTACTAGTAGCGGAGATAACATTGTTTCGTTACACTTCTACCAGACAAAGTTGCTGATTAATTATGACTCTAGATATAAGAAAATAGAAAATCTTTGACTAAGACAATGCTATAAATTATTTTTTACTTGAAAATCTAGCATTGGTCGCAGAGGAAGAGAAACTTTCGTTTGTTATTGTGTCTAAATGTACGTGGTAATCCGTTAAAAAATTTCTGGCTAGAAATGAATCGTAAATATCCCAGGAATAGAGAGCAGGAATCTTTGAACCATCTGATATTTTTGTTATAGGTCAAAACTGATTCTATACTTAGGAGCGAGACAACTAGAGAGAATCAACTAATAATAGCTAGGCAGAATAATAATTTTTTAACATATACAAGTTTTTCCAGTAATTTCACTATAAAAACTCCGCGAGAACAGAGCATTTATAAAGTAAATATTAAGGTTATAGTATTGCAAAATAGCAAATACTATGGTGCAGGTATCTTACCTGCTTAAAAGGTAAAGGCAAGACACTTATCCCAGGAAAAAATATAATCTACCATTTCAGCTACGCGGCGCTATTATTTAATATTATGTTTATAAATAGCTTCTTAAGCTTAGTAAACAAGGTGCGATCGCTAAGCATTAAACTTTAGCCTAATTGCAATTTTCTGCCCCTGATGTGGCTTATTTTTTGTCAAAACAATTTTTTTCAGGAGAATAAAAATAAAGGGTGGAGTTTGCCACCCTCAATGCCTATTTTCTTTCTGGATGTGCCGCATCTTCTGGTGAAGGATTACCCATCTGGTTAATAGCCGCAATCATCTGATACAAGCGTCCTAAATCGCGCTGATTGAAGTATAAAACTAGACGAGGTAGTTCCATTGTTTCGTCTTGCGCTTCTTGAGGCAATGCTTGACTTTTTTCAATCCGTCCTTTCACAAGAATCTGATTGAACTCAGCATTTAGTTGGTCTACAAGCGCATCTGATACATCTGTCTTCAGCCGAATGACTAACTTCTCGCCCACATAACGACAGGAGTGATAAACCTGATAAAAACGGGTAATGGCATCGCAGGCGACATCTAGGTTGTCAGTTACTGTATAAAGACTAGGGTCTTCGGGACTCACAAGACCATTTTGCACTAGTTGCTTATCAATATATTCGCTCCAAGACTGCCAGTAATCACCACCAGGGCGGTCAATTAAAACTAGAGGTACGGGCCCGAATTTACCAGTTTGGCTCAATGTCATGCATTCAAAAGCTTCGTCTTGAGTACCAAAGCCACCAGGAAACAAAGCGACAGCATCACTTTCTTTGAGCAGAAATAGCTTACGGGTAAAGAAATACTTAAAGTGAATTAGCTTAGGATCACCTTCAATAATCGGGTTAGCTTGCTGTTCAAATGGTAACTGAATGTTTAAGCCAAAAGAATTTTCTCGTCCAGCACCTTCGTGACCTGCCTGCATAATGCCGCCACCACCGCCTGTCATTACCATGAATCCCAGTTGAGAAACAGCGCGACCAAACTCAAGCGCCATCTGATATTCTGGTGTGTCTGGCGCTAGGCGAGCAGAACCAAAAATAGTGACTTTACGAACGTGTCGGTAAGCATAAAAAAGCTGGAAACCCTTTTCCATATCTGCTAAAGCGGCCGACAATATCTTCCAATCAAGACGCTCAATTTCACTATCGGCCAAACGAAGTATTGTATCAAGTACTTGCTTGATAAACTGCCGATTTTTTAACGTTGGTAAACGCTCGATTAAATCAGCGATATCGGCTTGAAGATACTCTAATGTGTCAAACGACGCAGATGAGGTCATGAGAACTGCCGCAACAATGGCACTATATTTTAACTAAATTTAGTTGTACTTTATCAGCCGTTTGGCGTAGTCAATAGTTCTTAATCGATAGTTTAACTACTGACTAATTTATGACAAGAAAAAGCACCTTTAGTCGATAATTAACCAAGGCGCTGGCGACAAATGCAGTCGTCAACCTGTGCTTATTCAGAGTGGAATATCTGGCGTGAGCTTCTATTTTCAATAAACGTAAAAGTTTTATGGAGACGCAAATTTAGCGCCTCTCAAACTTGGTTACAAATATTAACCTAACGCTAGAACAGGTGGACAACTCAAGAGAATGTTATTGCCGATTGAATTTTAAAGATACTTTTCCAAAGTAGTAGCTAATGTAGTTTTAGGCACAGCACCGACTACCATATCCACTTTCTGCCCGCCTTTAAAAATCATTAATGTGGGAATGCTACGGATACCGTATTGACTGGCAACCTGAGGATTCTCATCTGTGTTGAGCTTCACAACCTTTAGTTGACCTTCGTACTGAGAAGCGATTTCATCGACAACAGGAGCTACCATCCTGCAAGGGCCGCACCAAGGAGCCCAAAAATCAACTAAAACAGGTACATTGCTGTCGAGTACTTCTTGCTTAAAAGTAGAGTCTGTGACTTGTTCGGTTACTGACATGCCTAAAACCTTCGCCAATTAATTTATGTGAGCTTCGTGAAAATTCTACCATAGCAAAAACAGTTGCTTAGGAGTAGAGGATGTACATTTGCAAAGAAGCTCTAGAATTTATTTATAAACATAAGGAACCGCCCGAACAGTAGTCCGGGCGGAGTGTGGTGTGAGGAGTGAACGGAAACATGCGTCTCCGCTTTCTCTATTGTAGGCGACATATGTGATTTTTCCAGTAAATTGTTTAGAGGGCTGGAAAAATTTCTTTAGGATTTTGAAGTTGGGCATTGGCATTATCTGTTATTTTTGACCATTCCCTATTCCTCATCCCCTATGCCATATTCCCTATCTCTTTTATTTACCCATACCCAGTTGTTGAGCTTTCTGGTAAACTTTTCCTTCGGTTAGTAGAGAAGGGGCGATAACAACTTCCACTTGTTGCATTTCTTTAATATTTTTGGCTCCCAAAGTACCCATACTTGTCTTTAAGGCTCCTAAAAGATTATGGGTGCCATCATCTAGACCTGCTGGGCCAATGAGTATTTGTTCTAGGCTACCAGTGGTAGCAACGCGAATGCGGGTTCCACGGGGCAAGACTGGGCTAGGAGTAGCCATACCCCAGTGATAACCTCTTCCTGGCGCTTCAGCGGCTCTAGCAAAGGGGGAACCAATCATTACCCCATCAGCACCGCAGGCGATGCATTTGCAAATGTCGCCGCCAGTGATTAAGCCGCCATCAGCAATCACAGGGATATAGTTACCAGTTTCCCTATAATAATCATCTCGTGCAGCTGCACAGTCGGCGATCGCAGTCGCCTGTGGAACACCCACACCCAAAACGCCACGGGAGGTACAAGCTGCGCCTGGCCCAATTCCCACTAGTACCCCAGCCGCCCCAGCTTTCAACAAATTTAAAGTTACTTCGTAAGTTACGCAATTCCCCAACACCACGGGGATGGGCATAGAACGGCAAAATTCAGCCAAATCTAGTGGTACTAAAGACTCTGGCGACAGATGTGCAGTAGAAACTACGGTAGCTTGGACAAAAAATAAGTCAGCCCCAGCTTTTGCCACCACCTCACCATACTTACTTGCACCTGCTGGGGTAGCACTTACTGCTGCAATGCCACCTTGTTGTTTAATTTCCTGAACACGTTGTTCAATTAATTCTGGCTTAATGGGTTCGGCATAGAGTTCTTGCATCAGGGCAACAAATTCATCTTTTCCCACAGAGGCAATCCGATCTAAAATCGGCTCTGGATCAGCATAGCGAGTTTGGATACCCTCTAAGTTGAGGACTCCTAATGCTCCTAACTGCGACAAACGCACAGCCATGCGAACATCGACTACGCCATCCATTGCACTGGCAATTATCGGGATTTCTCGCTCAATATTGCCAATACGCCATTTAGTATCCGCTAAACTGGGGTCTAGTGTTCTGTTACCAGGGGCTAGAGCAATTTCATCTATTCCGTAAGCTCTACGAGCTGTTTTTCCCCGCCCAAGTTGAATTTCCACGCTTTAAATATTCTCAAATCTGTTTAAGCTAGGGTATCAAATTGTGGAAGGAATTGGGGTACTTTTTTCGGAACTAGAAAGGAAATAGAGTACTAATCTGAGAAGAAAATCAAGAAAAACTGTTAATTACTTTTGATGTTGTCTTTACTGAAGGTTGATATTCGGCTATTTTTTGGAAAATTCTAGTTTAATGTGTCAGTTATTACTTAGTTAATGCGATCATTATTCGCGTTAGTTATCCTCATTTACGGGGGTCAAATCAAGTCAAGACAACCAATTAAAATGAGGATTTACTGTTTATTTGTTGGCTCATTGATACCAGTGTATCCAGTTGTAACCCAAAGTATAGCTCTAGCTCCATCACGGATAGATTTTGTAATTGGCTCAGATGATGTTTCTGAAGGAACTGGCACTGGTTTTAACTCAATACCCCGACTACCTAAGATAATCTCGCCGATGACACAAGCCCGACGCATATGAAAATCTGAAGTAATCAAATAAACGCTCTTGATTCCACGAGCTTGTAACTCGTCCACCAACGTAGTAAAATTAGTAACTGTATCAACCGCTTCATAATCCAAGTGTAAACGTTTAGAATCAATGCCTGCCTTAGCAAACACTCGTTGGGTAAATTTAGGTGGGCTACCTCCAGTAATCCAAATTGGTATATTTGGGTACTTACGGGCAAATTCTGCTGTAAACTTTTCTCGCTCTAAACGTTTCGTTGAACCACCTAATACTAAGACTGCTTGCGGCTGGGTGTATTGGCTTTGGACTTCTTTGTATCCCAGCCACATGAATAGCGGTAGGGCGAAAGCCATAAACCCAATAGATTTACCTGTAAAGAATAGCTTATTCAAGGCTCGATAAGTTAGTTCACTAAGTCAATATTTTTCTTTAACCAAAAGAAAAATAATTATTGCAAAACCCCAACAAGCCTACCAAAAGACTAATTTTGGTGACTATTTTGTTTAAACGCGCTTAACCGTGCTTTAAACTCTGCTCTAACTGATGGATTATCCTAACCTGTATGAGAGAATTCATCAAAGGGTTGGAGCTATTCTATATATTTAATTGTCTGGAGACGACGGGACTGGTGCGGTTCGAACGCACGGCCTAGCGCTTAGGAGGCGCTCGCTCTATCCAGCTGAGCTACAGCCCCAACTACGAAGCATATACAATGATAGCAGTAGTTTTAGCGAGACTGCCAAGAATTATCCCAAGAACCGCCGCCTGTTTCTAATCCACAAAGAAAACTTTGTGCTTTCAGGATTGTTTTAGATTTTCCCCCACTGAGTTCTCGCAATTCTAAATTTAGCTTTCCTTGCATTGTGTCTCGGCAACAGAATTTTAAACCCTCTGCTGTCGGCGCACGTAGAGATGTCCCAGGTAGATGCGTGGTTCCTGTCAACTCGACTTCGTACTGTAAGTTACGAGCTAACATTTGCCATCTACCCCAGGGCTGAATTTCCCATTCTACTTGTGAGTTCCAGGGAACGAATTCATAAAACTTACCTTGATAATGCAAGCCAATCATTGCTACAGATTCCATCCACCACAGCACCCCACGTCGTCCACCACCTGCGGTTAATGCCAAGTCGGGTTCGCCCTCGAAGGAATTACAATTTATCCAAAACCATTTTTGCGGAAAAGCACCGCCCCAATTTTTCTCGCCGTAGGCTGGTGCGTTGGTAAATTCGTAGATTTTGCCATTCCAGTCAATCCAACCACTAGCTGAGCCGTGAGCTAGCAAAATTTGCCATCCAGGTTCAAAAATCTGTAAAAATGATAGCCAGCCGGCGGTTGATTGCTGAATACTATTTTTATCGCCCCAAAAGTATACTGGTTGAATTTCGTACTGCCAACGGCAATAATTACCAGTAGCGCGATCGCGAATTACTCCTTGATTTAAGGTGGCTGTAGCTTGATAGCCTTCTTGGATATGATGCTCAAATTCTGCTGGTAAAAGATATAGGGGTGCAACTTGTAAGTCTGTCTTACCCCAATGTCCCAAAGCTAGAGTATCCTTACTACCCCAAAATTTGTTGACATCAGGAAAAGTCCGCCATAAATACTCATCATCGGGGCCGAGGATTTGAGCTGCACCACCACTGTGAGGTTTACCACCGATGGGGTCTTCTATAGAGTACATGAAAGCAAATGTTTGCCCAATTTCAGGCAAAGTGACGCGATAATACCAACCTTCAAAAAAGCGGCGGCTACTACCATCCCAGTGGTAACCAGAATGGGGTGTTTGGGTTAACTGAAGAAGATTTAAGGGAATAGTTAACATAGATTTACATAGTTGCCGATTTTTTTGTATGCGCGATGGTCTTGATATCAATCATGCTTATGAAATTCTGGGGTTGGAACCTGGTGCATCGCAAGCACAGGTGAAGCAAGCTTACCGTAAGCTAGTGAAAATTTGGCATCCCGATCGCTTTTCTAACCAAAAGCAAAAACAGGAAGCAGAAGAAGAAATTAAAAAAATCAACGCAGCTTACAATAAGCTCAAGTCTGAACGAATATCCGAGATTCCAACTCCTGAAAATTCATCTTCGCGCACAAATTCCCCAAAAATATCTGTCAATCGCTGGAATTGGGAAACTTTTTATAACTCTGGAATGGATAATGCTACTCAAGGTAGATATGAGGAAGCGATCGCAGATTTTACTCATGCAATTCGTCTCAATCCTAACTATATTGAGGCATATAAATATCGTGGGTTAGTTTGCTCTCAACTGGGATATGAGCATAGGGCAACCTCTGATTTAAACAAAGCTGCACAGTTAGAACTAGAGTTAAAAAATCCAGGTGCTGCACGTACATCATCACCACCCAGACGTGCCTCAAAGTCTAAACCTTTGGCACAGAGGTTGTGTCAAAAAATTAAAAGGTTGCTGCGGCTAAATCGCCGTTAAATTATCAGATGCGAGGATTTTAACGTAACTACGAATTATTAAAGTTATATATTACTAGTGACTGGTAATACCAAGTAAGTTGTATTGGTTGCTGATTTCAGTCCCGATGGCAAAACCCTTGTCAGTGGCAGTCGAGACATGACAATCAAGATTTGGCGCTGTTAGTAAAAATTTTAAGAAAAATTACTGAATTATTGCGATAAATTAATGCTGTTCAAGTTTGGTGAAGAGGTAGCCTAGCTGAACAAACAGAGTGCTAGATTAAGAACAAGGTACAAACAGGTTAAAAGTTAAGTTAAAACTTTGAAGTTAGAGCCTGTGCCTCCTGCTCTAAGTTCTCGCGATCGCTCTTAGGTTGTGGCATCCATTAAATGTGTTTTCGCCCTAAGTTCACCGAGTTGTTTTGGAGGTTTTAGAACGCACAGCCAGAAAATGCCTGCCTAGTTGGAATATAAGGATGTGCAATTCTGAGTAGACCGATTGCGAACACTGTCCACCTTAGCTGAGTTAGTTACTTCTTCTCCAATCTTCTTGAATATTGCATCGTTAAGAAACCGCCCTAAGCTGCTGATATCTATCCATCGTAGCTTTAGGCGGTTTCTGTCATGAGATGATCAAAAGCCACTTGTCATCAATTATTTTTCTTTATCCCCCAATGCCCCATACCCCACTTTCAAATTAACGTAATTACAGTAACTTCTGGTGGACAAAATAAGCGCCCTGGGCGATATGTTCCTAACCCACGATTTACATATAATTGATTTTTTCCCACCTGATGAAATCCCTGCGCCCACTCCCAATATTGCACTACTTTTGAGGAACAATCTCCTAGTGAAAGTAGCAGCCAGCGTCGTAGTTTTTTAGGAATTTGTTTGATTAGTTTTTTATAATGAATTACCAGAGGCCCAAGTCCTGGAATGACGATGTGGCCTCCGTGAGTATGACCAGATAATTGCAAATCTACACGCCACTGTTGCAATATCTTGGCTGTATCTGGATTGTGGGATAAAACAATACGGGGTGTATTTGGATCTAGTTGATTCATAACTGGTGCTGGTTGGAATTCTCGTGACCAATAATCAGCTAATCCTACCAACGGCAATTCTTTTCCCAGTGGATAGGCAATTTCATTCCAAAGCACATGAACGCCAATGCTAGTCAGCGCGGCTGTAATTTCTGCCTTCGAGTGGCTGTAATGTATATCATGGTTACCAAGTACGGCATAGATACCATTGCTACTTTGCAGATGTTTGAGTCGTAGTACGAGTTGATTAATAGGCGTGGGGTCATCAGTTACGTAGTCACCAGTTAATAAGATTAAGTCCGGTTCAGCTTCGTTAGTCAGTGCGATCGCTTGTTCTAACATTTCTTCCGACAATCGCAAACCGTCGTAATGAAAATCTGATAACTGTACTAACTTTTTACCTTGTAAAGATGCGGGGAGTTCTGCAATCTTAACCGTTATTTTATCTACTCTTAAATGTCCCGTAAACAACCAGTGCATAGGTAACTGACACTCCTCATACTAGCGCTTACAGCTTACCAAAAATTAAAATGGATCTTGATGATTATTTGCAATATTTTCTTTCATAAAATCTCAATTACATTACTAAATTGGTTGAAATTCTAACGTCACATTACTCAGTTTGTAGAGTGATTACAGTAACTTCTGGACGGCAAAATAACCGTCCTGGGAGATAGGTTCCTAAACCACGATTGACATATAGCTGATTTTTGCCTAGCTGATGTAAACCCTGCGCCCACTCCCAATGGCGTACTACAGAATAATTTCTTCGCAAAAATGGTACACGACGGCGTATTTTTACAGGTATTTTTCGTACTAGCTTCCTGTAATAAACTACGGCTGGGCCAATTCCGGGAATGATGATTTGTCCACCGTGAGTATGACCAGATAATTGCAAATCGACTCGCCATGATTGCAATATCTCCGCAGTATCTGGATTGTGGGATAAAACAATACAAGGTTTTGTCTGGTTTAACTGATTCATTACTGATGCAGGATTGAATTCCTGTGAGTAATTATCTGCTAATCCTACCAGTGGTAATTCTTTTCCCAATGGATAAGCTATATCATTCCAAAGAACTTGAACTCCAATGCCAGTTAGGGCTGCGGTAACTTCGGCTTTTGAGTCTTTGTAACGTATATCGTGGTTGCCAAGAATAGCATAAATGCCAGCGCGACTGTGTAGATGTTTGAGCCGTAATACCAGTTGATGAATTGGTGCTGTGCTAGTTGTCACGTAGTCACCAGTCAAGAGAACTAAATCTGGTTTTACTTGATTACTAACTGCGATCGCTTTTTCTAACATTTCTTCTGACAACCGCAAACCGTCGTAGTGGAAATCTGACATCTGCACCAGCTTCTTACCTTGTAGTGATGCAGGCAACCCCGCAATCTTAACCGTCAATTTCTCTATACTTAACGGCCCAGATAATAACCAGTGCATAAAGCGTTAGATAGCCTTCAATATTAGCGCTTATAGCTTAACTAAAAATCATCCCTTTGCGCGTAGCGATGAAAGCAAATTCTTAGAAATTTCATGAAACCTAGGGATTGCCGCGTATTTATACTTAGTTAATTCTGACGTTGAGTGTGCGATCGCTTTCGTGATTTTTCTATAATTACAAGTGCGATAAGCAGCAAAATTTGAGACTGTTGTGGAATTTTTAAGTTTTTCTTTTATGTGACGATATTTTTAATGAAGAGAAACTTTGAAAAGCGATCACTCCCACATGATAAATAGCGTAATCTGAATCAGTGCTAAAACTTAAGGCGATCGCAACAACTTTTTTATAGCCAATTTTATCTATAAGTTATGGAAGTCAAAAGTCAAAAAGTAAAATATTTTTTATAATTACTATTGACTTTAGACTTCTTTGTATCAGGTTTATTCTAAACAAATTAAATGGCTTAAGCAGCAGTAGTAAAAAACTGCTGTAAGTTCTGTGGGTGAAAAAATTTGAGATACTGAGGTGCAATTTCTAGAGTCAGCAATTCCAACATTAAATGGTTCTCAATCCAAAATTCTATCACCTCAAACTGCCCCCGGTTACAACGTAATACGCGCCATCCTTCACTAGCAGCAATTTGCTCAATTTGTTCTTGGTTAACAGGCACGCTCAAGGCAGCATGGACTGCATTGAATTGGCTATAAACGGGATTTTTACTGAATTGAACTTGGTCACCACTATTACCAGGAACTAATTCAGTACCCAATGGATAAACTTCAATTAAAGTGCCTTGTTCATCAAGAGCAACTGCTACATAGCTTCCAGGATGAGATGGAAACGGAGCAGTGCGTCCGCCTAAGATTTTAGCTAACACTTCAGCTACGTGGCGGGGATTATTAGCTGGAATAGAAATATGGTGAAGCATAGATTTTACCTCAAAAGCGTATACAAGTTATGCTTTTTAAACCTGTAATTGATAGTTTATCTCAACTTTCTTTTTTATTATTTTTCCACAAAAAATATTTACTTTTTAATCAGCTTTTAATAAGCTTATTTTTTATTTTTAAAATAAATCTAGAATTTACATCTGCCATTAGTTGTGTTTTTATTTTTATCTTAGGCAGTATTAAAGTTTAAAGCGTTTTACTATAGCTTGTTAAGCAATTTGGCTATCTGCTAATTTTGGAGCGATCGCTATATTTAATCTATGCTAAATTACTATTTAACTTAAACTTAAAATCTGAAAATAGTTTAGAGACTTCAGCACTTTAATTATTACCAATTTCCTACTTGCTGTTGAAGTTCTACCAAATCTAAGTAATCTTGAGCAAAAGCTTTTCTTAAAAGTTGATGGGGAATAAATTTATCATACTTATTAATTTCTGATGCTTCGGAAGAACTAATTAAATCTTCGGCTGCAATTCTTTGCTTACATAATGAAGCAATTTCCGCGTAAATATTTTTAAATTTATTATTATCTAATTTGATTATCAAATAGTACGGATTAACTCCACCAATACTTCTGATTTCCAAAGATTCTCGACAGTAAGAATTAAGCAACCTTTCTAAAGTGCGATAAGCAACCGTACCTATCCAGGGGAAAATACAGCATTTCCCTTTTTCTAATTGAAGAATATTTTGCTTATTTAATTCAGCATTTCGCGCAATTTGACGAACTGTCTGTAGCCTTTGTAGAGCATTTTTTTGTAAATAGCTATACTCTACATCTTCAAACAAAACCTGCCGCATTCGTTGCAAAACTCTTGTATGAATGCTCCCACCACTCCCTCGCCAATAAATACTAGCTTTACCCTCAGCTTGTTTCACAGAAATCGTCTTTTTTTGAAAGTCAATTTCTGTAACTTCCCATGTTCTACCGGCTAAAGCAAATTGATTGCCAACAGGAAGTGGCGTAACTATACTACCAATTGCTGTTGCATTTTGCTTAACAATATATTCTTGCTGCTCAGCAAAAACGGCATAAAACTGAAATTTTCTGGCTACCTTTTCTCCTGCCAAACCTAAAATTAATTTGCGTTGTTCAGTTAACTGGATATGGTCAATGTCAATTAAATAGCGTAATAATATTTTGAAATCTTCTTGAGAAATAGCAGCAAATGGTGGCAGACTAAAAATTTCTTTAGCTAAGACATTCGGCGAAAGTTCACCAATCGCTGCTAAAATACTCATTGTCTGATGATAAAGCAAGCTCAAAGGATATTTAATCGGCTTTATTGGTTCAATCCATTTCTCTTCTAAATAAAGTTGGATAATAGCAATACACTGTAAAAGCTGCCAAGGTATTTGCTCAGGTAGAGAAGCTTCTGATAATGGCTTCTCTTCAGTACAGATAAAGCGCATATCAGCGGCTTCACCTCTTCTACCGCTGCGTCCTAATCGCTGTAAAAAGCTTGCTACAGATAGGGGTGATTCTAACTGAATCACTCGCTCTAAATGACCAATATCTATACCTAATTCTAGAGTCAGAGTCGCGGCAGTAACAGCTGGATTATTAGGCTCACGCATTGCATTTTCAGCAGCTTGTCGCAGGCTAGCAGATATGCTTCCATGATGCACATGATATATATCCGGTAACCCTTCTTCTGTGGCAATTTGTCGTAAAGATGCAATTATAGATTCGGTTCGCGTGCGATTATTAGCAAAGATCAGGCATTTGCGAGACTTACTGAGGTTGAAAATATATTTTTCATAGTCTTCAACCTCTGATTCATCAACTTCATCAGTAATATAAAAGTGTTCTACAGCTAGTTTTATTTGGCGTTTTATCCCGTCAACTGTTGGAGTAATTACTTGTTTCTCAGTTCCCGATCGCAACCACTCTTCAGCCATTGAGTAATCCCCAAGAGTCGCTGATAAACCAATACGGCGGGGTTGTTTTTGGGTTAATTTTGCTAAACGTTGTAATTGGCAAATAATTTGACAACCGCGTTCTGAACCCATAAATGCATGAATTTCATCAATGATGACAAATCTTAAATCAGCGAATAAACGAAGTAGCTCATGATTTTTGTTAATTAACAAACTTTCTAAAGATTCTGGTGTAATTTGTAAAATGCCTTGAGGATTCTTCAAAAGCTTATCTTTTCGATTTTGAGAAACATCACCATGCCAATGCCAGACGGGAATATCTGCTTCTTTTAGTAAGTCGTTGAGACGCTCAAATTGGTCATTAATTAAAGCTTTGATGGGGCTAATATATAATGCACCGATTGTCGCAGCAGGGTTTTCATGTAACAGAGTTAAAACTGGCAAAAATGCCGCTTCGGTTTTACCCGCAGCAGTTGCAGCAGCAACTAGCAAATGAGCATCAGTGTCAAATATTACTTGACAAGCTGCAATTTGGACTGGTCGTAATTCAGTCCATTGATGATGATAAATATATTCTTGAATAAAAGGTGCGAGTCGTTTGAAGGCATCGCTCATCTTTTGTCATCGGTAATTAAAACGCAGTAAGTTAGGCGATCGCTTTATTTATCCAGCAGTCGGCATCTTTGAATATCTGGGTAGAGTAGGATCGATATAATCCCAAACACATCCGCTGTCTGTGTAAATGACCATTTGAGGCTGAAAAGCGCTTGTGTCGTCAAGACTTCCTGCCTTGACTACAAACACATCAGGTAGCGAGTCGAGGAGCGTGTATAGTGGCGAACCGCAGATTGGGCAAAAAGCACGCGTCTTTGTTTTACCACTATCTGGTTGAGAAGTGTAGTGAGTTGGGCTACCGGTTAATGTGACTGCGCTTTTAGGGAAAATCAGGATTGATGCGTGTCCACTTCCAGTTGCCTCTTGGCAGTCGCTGCACTGACAATGACCCATCTGTAGCGGTTCTGTTGCAATTTCATAACGAATTGCTCTGCAAGCACATCCACCTGTATAAGTCGTCATTTTGTTTTTCTTTTTCGACTCTTTTTATCTTTAACTAATACTCAAATAAAACACCCTTTTAACTTGCAGCTAACTGACCCCAACTTATATATGGTAGTTTCGCAGCCGTTGCCCGAACTTGGTCAGCATTAGCTACTAATTGACCGCAAGCATCCCAAGTGCCAGCAATGAAAGTGCTTCTAGTACCTTCACCAATTACAACTGGGGCGGTATAATCGGCGATTTGTACTTGCAAGGTTTCTAGATTTACGGTGACAGCGGCTTGAGGATTCGCAGCTACTAATTCTTGCAGTTGTTTGATTGTGGCTGCATCAGCTGTCAGACAAGGTATTCCCATTGCCACACAGTTACCAAAAAAGATTTCTGCAAAGCTTTCGCCTATTAGGGCTTGAATTCCCCATTTTGCGATCGCCTGCGGTGCGTGTTCCCGCGATGAACCACAACCAAAATTTCTATTGACTATTAAAATGTTTGCCCCTTGGTATTGTGGTTGATCAAAGGGATGTTGACCATTTAGTGCTTTGCGGTCATCAATAAACGCGCCTTCGCCTAACCCATCAAAGGTTATGGCTTTCAAATAACGGGCGGGAATAATGCGATCGGTATCTATATCATTTCCTACCAATGGTATAGCGCGTCCAGAAACTGTTTTAACTTCACTCACCATAAATTTGCTTACCTATCACTTCAATTATTGCCCCATGACGCCAGTTTCCTCAACAGGGGGAACCCCCGCACGGAACTGGCTCCCCAATGCCCATTACAGCAACTCGCGCACGTCCGAAACTTCACCTTTAATCGCAGCGGTAGCAACCATCGCCGGACTCATCAGCAATGTGCGACCAGAGGATGAACCCTGTCTTCCTTTAAAGTTGCGGTTGGAAGAGGAAGCACTGATTTGTCTTCCCTGTAACTTGTCTGGGTTCATCGCCAAACACATGGAACATCCTGGTTCGCGCCACTCAAATCCAGCTTCCTGAAAGATTTTGTCCAGTCCCTCAGCTTCCGCTTCTTGCTTCACCCGTTCGGAACCTGGGACAACAAAGGCTTTAATTCCCTCAGCTACTTTCCGACCTTTGGCAATTTTCGCGGCTTCCCGTAGGTCGCTAATTCTTCCATTAGTGCAGCTGCCAATAAAGCAGACATCAATTTTAGTACCTTTGATTGGTTGTCCAGGCAACAAATCCATGTAGCGGTAAGCTTCTTCGGCAATGAATCGGTCTTCTTCGAGCAGTTCTTCCGGCTTAGGTACGAACTGATTAATCCCAATGCCTTGACCAGGAGTAATTCCCCAAGTCACAGTCGGGGGAATATCAGCTGCGTCAAAGACCACTACATCATCGTACACAGCATCAACATCGCTCTTGATAGATTCCCACCAAGCCACAGCTTTATCCCAATCTGCATCTTTGGGGGCAAAGTCTCTACCTTTGAGATAATCGTAGGTAACTTGATCGGGATTGACGTAGCCGCATCTAGCACCGCCTTCGATCGCCATGTTGCAGACTGTCATCCGTTCTTCCATATTCATTTGGTCAAAGGTCGTACCTGCGTATTCATAGGCGTAACCTACGCCACCTTTGACACCAAGCGTACGGATGATATGCAAAATCACATCTTTGGCGAAAACACCGGGGTTGAGAGTACCGTTAACTTCAATTTTGCGGACTTTCAACTTAGATAGAGCAAGGGTTTGGGAAGCGAGAACATCCCGCACTTGGCTAGTACCGATACCAAATGCGATCGCCCCAAATGCACCATGACTAGAAGTGTGGCTATCTCCACAGGCGATCGTCAATCCTGGCTGGGTAAGTCCCAATTCTGGAGCGATGACATGAACTATACCCTGACTACCAGAACCGATATTATAAAAAGTTATGTTATTTTCCTTACAGTTCTGTTCAAGCGCTTGAATCATTTCCTCTGCCAGGGTATCGGCAAAGGGGCGTGCTTGATTTTCTGTCGGTACAATATGATCTACCGTAGCTACAGTCCGCTCAGGAAACAGGACTTTTAGACCTCTCTCGCGTAACATAGCAAAGGCTTGGGGACTGGTTACTTCATGAATTAGATGCAGCCCGATAAATAGTTGCGTCAGCCCTGAAGGAAGTGTACCAACGGTGTGTAAGTCCCAAACTTTGTCAAACAGGGTACCTTTGCTCATACGTCAATCGGTGTTTAAAGAGTCGGATCTCTGATGATATCAAAAAAAAGTACAGTAGTTGACGTGCGGTTAATACTCGTAAAAGCGTGAGAAACTGTATCTTGTTTCAGATTATGTGGTCTATTTAAGCAAATAGTCCAAAATACAGAGGTTACTTTTTTCTCAATAGTGGCTTAAGTTGAGAATATGCTCGAAAAGCTTTGACTCTAAGGATGACCAAGAGGATGTCATATTATGTCCACCTAATCATTTACGATATATCATTGCGAATGCAACGTAGGCGAACGAAGTAGTTTAGAGATTGCTATGAAAGCCTTACTTTCTTCAAGTCTTACAAAACTTAACGAGCTATTAACTCATAAATGAGTTAATAGCTCGCTGTTACACTTTAACAATTATGGGCAGTACCAGACTCGAACTGATGACATCCTGCTTGTAAGGCAGGCGCTCTACCAACTGAGCTAACCGCCCTTTTGACTAATCCTTAATTAATATAGCAAAAGATTTCGCGTTGCGCTAGTAGTTTTGGGAAAATCTTTTTTTCTCTTATACTGACTCAGTGAGAACTCTGAGCGGCGATGGATGCCGCTCAAAAGTTCGGTAACTCAGCAGTAGGACTCAGCACTCAGAATGCCCTCTGGTCGGACGCACGATCGCATTACTATGTATGCTCTGCCGTTCGTGGCGGGCATCACTTTCTGGCAGACTCGTAGTAGCAATGCGACTTTATTAGTTGCAGGCGGGTTTCTATTTGGAGGGCTAATGTTTGGCCCCGATTTAGATATTTACTCTGTGCAATTTCAACGCTGGGGTTTCTTACGTTGGATTTGGCTACCTTATCAAAAAAGTCTCCGACATCGTTCTTTTTTATCCCACGGGCCGATTATTGGGACGATCCTGCGGGTACTTTATCTCGGCTGCTTGCTTGCGATCTTGGCAATTTTCGTTTTGACAATTGTCGAAAAGCTGTGGAATCTGAGTTTTAGTTTGCAGGATTTGGGTGGAACTGTCGGGCGATCGCTTGTGCAATACGATACTGAATATATCGCCCTGTTTTTGGGTTTAGAACTCGGTGCGATGAGTCATTCTCTCAGCGATTGGGGCGGTTCGGCATACAAGCGCTTTAAAAAGCAGGGAATTCGGGGATTACTTCCTAGTAGCAAAACTAAGAAGCGTAAAATTACAACTCGCGGTAGTCTTAGAGCTACAGTTAGCAGAAAGAGCAAGGGGAAAACGACAAAGGATAAATGACAATACAAAAGTTGACATTTTGGCGGGGCTGCTGCGTCAAGAGTTTCTAGAATTATTGGATAATTGCGTCTTTATAACTATTCTTAAACAAAAAACCTGCTGCTTGATTAGGAATTACTATAATTACTACAGTTTTTTTATCTATTAATTTTATTAACTTTACCCTGGATAGGAATCTGAATTATGAATTCAGTTCCCTCTGTGGGAGTAGAAAAGTACTGTATTTTGCCACAATGTTTTTCTGTAATGATTTGGTAGCTGATGGACAGTCCCATGCCTGTACCTTTGCCTATGGGTTTAGTTGTAAAAAAAGGATTAAACAGATGTTGACGTGCCGTTTCTGGGATACCAGGGCCGTTGTCAGCGATCGCAATTTGCACCCACTCCGAATCTATTACCGAAGTGCGAATGATTATTCGCCTGGGATTATCTTTTAGCTGAGAATGCTTGTGCTTGGTATTAGCTTCTTCAAGAGCATCAATGCCATTTGCTAAAAGATTCATAAACACCTGGTTAAGTTGTCCAGGATAGCACTCCACAAGAGGCAAATTTCCATAGTCTCGAATCACCTCAATCGTTGGCATCTCTGCTTTAGCTTTAAGGCGATGTTGCAGAATTAATAAAGTGCTGTCAATACCCTCGTGGATGTTAACAGCTTTATATTCAGCTTCATCTATACGTGAGAAGTTGCGAAGTGATAGTACAATTTGGCGAATGCGTTCAGTACCCATTGCCATAGAATCGACAATCTTAGGTAAGTCTTCCTGCAAAAACACCAGATCAATTTTCTCCGCTTCAGCTTGAATTTCCGGTGCTGGATTTGGGTGATGCTTTTGGTAAAGTTGCACGAAATTCATTAGACATTCAGCATATTCCTGTACATGGAGCAGATTGCCGTGAATAAAGTTAACTGGGTTGTTGATTTCGTGGGCAACCCCTGCCACCAGTTGACCCAGACTAGACATTTTTTCAGATTGAATCAATTGGGCTTGGGTTTTTTGCAGGTCTTTTAGAGCTTGCTGAACTTCTGCTTCTGCCTGCTGGCGCTCAGTAATCTCATCTCGTAACTGTTCGTTAGCATTGATCAACTTAGCCCTAGACTGTTGCAAATCGTCCGCCATTTTGTTGAAAGAGGTAGCTAACTCGCCAATCTCATCTTGGGAGCGAATGTTAACTCTGGTATCCAGCTTACCTTCAGCTAGATTCAGCACAGCTTGCTGGAGTTTTTTAATCGGTTCAGAGATGCTTTTAGATGTTAAATAGCCCGCTGCTAATGCAAGTACAGCAGATACCAAACTCATGCTCAATGTGGCAATAATGCTTTCTTGAGCTGTTGCCATTGCTGCTTTGTAGAGCGGTGTATACTCCAAAATTACTGCACCAATAGTTTCATTTTTGCTAGTTTTAAAAGGAACAGCAATCAATTGAATTCCATTTGGGTACTCAGAACTGATTTCAACATAGGTTCTTGGTATACCATCTTGAATAGTTTTGCCAACTTCATTATTGAGGTCATGTTCCAATCGGGTGCCAACGTCTTCGGTAACGACATCTGCGAGAATTATCTTATTGCGGTCTACAATCTCCAGATCACGCTGACGCTGATTGTGTAGTGCTTCTACGTGCCGTTGTAATTGGGCTAGCATCTCATCTCGCGATTTAAATTCATGGTCTTCAAGCTCATGATTTGCGAAATATCCGAGTAGTCCAGCGACTTCTTGCGCTTCTTGTTGAGCAAGATACTTGGCTGTTTTTGATTGCTGATTGGCGGCGATCGCACCAAGAACTCCTGTCAGAGTAGCAATTCCCAGAAATCCCAGAATTAATTTTTGACTAATTTTCATCTCTTGCTCCAAACCTCACGTGCTGGGAATTACATCTAGTTTTAAGTAATTCCTCTAATACTAAAATTCCCAGTTGTGAGCTTATAAGCTACAGAGTATTTAAGTTTTTCGGTAAAGATTATTGGTGTTGCATAATAAAAAGATGAATTGAGATTGTTTATTGTGCAATGCTCATACTGTAAATCTATGAATAGTAGCAAGAAAGTTTTAGATTGTTGTAAAGGAATGCAATTTTAAGAGATAAAAATATGGTATTGCATATTTAATTATCGATGTCAATGTGGGACTTTTAGTAAGTTAAATTATGGAATTAAATCAAAATCAAAACAACACTGATACTTTAGCGGCTTTACAAGAGTTAATTGAGGTAGTAGCGAAGTTGCGATCGCCTGATGGTGGTTGTCCTTGGGATTTGGCTCAAACTCCCGAAACGCTCACGCCTTACGTGATAGAAGAAGCTTATGAGGTGGTAGACGCGATTCAGAGTGGCGATAAAAAAGCGATCGCAGAAGAGTTAGGCGATTTACTATTACAAGTGGTATTACAAGCTCAAATCGCTAGTGAATCAGGACAATTTGCTCTCAAAGAAATAGCAGAAGGGATTTCTCAAAAGTTGATTCGCCGTCATCCTCATGTGTTTGGCGATGTCTCTGTACAGAGTGTGGATGAAGTGCGGCAAAACTGGGAACAAATCAAAGCTGCGGAAAAAGGTGAACCATCCTCAGATAATCAAAAACTGAGTGCTAAACTCAGTCGCTATGGACGTACTCTTCCCCCACTGATGGCGGCAATGAAGATTTCCCAAAAGGCTGCGGCTGTTGGGTTTGAGTGGGAAAATATTGATGGCGTGTGGGACAAATTTCACGAGGAGTTAGGTGAGTTTCAACACGCTCTAGCCGAGGAAACACCAGAACGCCAACAAGCAGAACTTGGTGATTTACTGTTTGCAGTTATTCAACTTGCCCGTTGGTATAATCTTGACCCTAGTACTGCTTTGCAAGGCACAAATGGGCGATTTGTCCAAAGGTTACAAAAAATGGAGGCAGTTGTTGACCGCCCCCTTTCTGATTTCAGTTTGGATGAGTTGGAAACTCTCTGGCAACAGGCAAAAGCTCAGTTAGCCAAAGAGCAGTAATATCTCTAATTTACAATTTGATAGTAACAGTCTTGATTTCGGTGTATTGCTGCAAGCCATATTCGCCTAGTTCTCGACCAATACCAGACTGCTTGAAACCACCAAAGGGCGCAGCAGCATCGAATACATCGTAACAATTTACCCACACCGTACCTGCCCGGACATTATTAGCGATCGCATGAGCTTTGGTGATATCCTGAGTCCAAACGGCGGCGGCGAGTCCGTACACTGTGGTGTTTGCCCGTTGAATTACTTCCTCAATGTCTTTGAATTTGATAATACTCATCACTGGGCCAAAGATTTCCTCTTGGGCAATCTTCATGTCATCGCGGACATTAGCAAAAACTGTGGGTGCAATAAAGAAACCCTTTTCACCAACTTGATTACCACCACATAACATCTCGGCCCCTTCTCGCATCCCGGACTCAATGTAGCCCATAACCTTATCGAATTGGTCTTTGTCTACCTGCGGCCCTTGTTCTGTTTTGGCGTCGAAGGGATTACCAACAATTCGCTGTTTGGCTTTTTCTACACTCTTAGCCACAAACTCGTCATAGCATTTTTCTTCTACAAACAACCGCGAACCAGCACAGCAACACTGACCTTGGTTGAAGAATATCGCATCATGAGAACCTGCGATCGCTGCATCTAAATCAGCATCTGCAAATACAATGTTGGGACTCTTCCCGCCAAGTTCTAGGGTGACGCGTTTGAGGTTACTTTTGGCAGCAGCTTCCATAATCAGATGCCCTACCTCAGTGGAACCAGTAAACGCCACTTTGTCAATATCCATGTGACGAGCGATCGCGGCTCCTGCTGTCGACCCATATCCTGATAAGATATTCACAACACCGGGAGGGAAACCAGCCTCAATAATTAACTCACCCACCCGCAACGCTGATAAAGGTGTCTGTTCTGCCGTTTTGAGAACTACAGTATTACCAGTAGCCAAAGCTGGGGCTAACTTCCACGCTTGCATCAGCAGTGGAAAATTCCAGGGAATAATTTGACCAACTACACCCACAGGCTCATGGCGAGTGTAGCAGAAGTAGGGCCCATTAATCGGGATAGTTTTGCCTTGTACTTTGTCAGCCCAGCCTGCATAGTAGCGGTAGCAAGCGATGACTAACCCCAAATCACCCAATGAATCTTGTACTGGTTTGCCGTTGTCTAGAGTTTCTAACCGCGCCAACTCATCGATATTCTGTTCAATTAAATCAGCTAACTTATAGAGCAACTCGCCGCGACGGGTAGCGGATATCTTTCGCCATTCTCCATTGAAGGCTGTACGGGCTGCTTGTACTGCTTTATCCACATCTGGGGCGTCTGCTTCTGCCACTTCGCAGATGACTTCACCTGTAGCTGGGTTTATCGTTTCAAATCGGCGATCGCTAACACTATCTACCCACTCGTTGTTAATTAGCAGCCGTGTGGGGCCAATTTTGACCTGTTGTCCTGGTACTGTTGCTGTAACCATCAGGCCCTCCTTAAGCTATAAAAAAATTTGCTTAAATCTATTAATTATGTTTTCGTGAATACAGCAATTAGCTGAATTTCTTTATATATTTTTTGACTTTGCTTAACATAAATATTTACATCCAACTGTGGAAATAAAATTTAGTCTTTGCGAGTACTTTTTATGATTTTGTTCCATAGCTTTTGATGCTGATGGAGTTTCTTTCATGTATTTGGCTATTAGGATGCTGGCGACAATTGGTTTTTACGACAAGTTTGCGGAGAATTGGACATCCCAATATATTTAGACCATATTCAGCAGAAACAAGAAAACATTACTCCCACACTTCAGGAATTGTTAACGTCCTCGTTCGCAGCCATAACCAAGGTGCTACAATCAACAACCATGCTAGGGGTGCCTACAATTCAGGCTGAGATCACACCCTTAACACCTGAGTCTGGGTAATACCAGCGGAGGGAAGCTGTTTATCGAGGAATTCAATATGCGGACACAATGGGTTGCTAAGCGGCGTGGCCAGAGCAATGTTTCTCAAATGCACTACGCACGCCAAGGTGTTATCACCGAAGAAATGCACTATGTCGCCCAACGGGAAAATCTCCCTGCTGATCTCATTCGTGAGGAAGTGGCGCGGGGGCGAATGATTATACCTGCTAATATTAATCACACTAATTTAGAGCCGATGTGCATTGGCATCGCCTCCAGATGTAAGGTAAATGCTAATATCGGTGCTTCCCCTAACTCTTCTAATCTTCAAGAAGAAGTCGATAAGCTGATGCTGTCGGTGAAGTACGGTGCTGATACCGTAATGGACTTGTCCACAGGTGGCGGTAACTTAGATGAAATTCGCACAGCTATCATCAACGCTTCAACTGTTCCCATTGGTACAGTGCCAGTTTACCAAGCTTTAGAAAGTGTCCACGGCACAATTGAAAAGCTCACCGCTGATGATTTTCTCCATGTCATCGAAAAACACGCCCAGCAAGGGGTAGATTATCAAACCATCCACGCCGGGATTTTGCTGGAGCATTTGCCTTTGGTGAGAAGCCGGATTACTGGTATTGTTTCTCGCGGCGGCGGTATTTTGGCACGGTGGATGCTACATCACCACAAACAAAACCCGCTTTACACCCACTTCCAGGACATCATTGAGATTTTCAAAAGGTACGATGTCTCCTTCAGTTTAGGAGATTCTCTGCGTCCTGGCTGCACTCATGACGCTTCAGATGCCGCGCAATTAGCTGAGCTCAAAACCCTCGGACAGCTAACTCGCAAAGCCTGGGAAGATGATGTACAGGTGATGGTAGAAGGGCCTGGACACGTTCCAATGGATCAAATTGAGTTCAACGTCCGCAAGCAGATGGAAGAGTGTTCAGAAGCACCTTTCTACGTACTAGGGCCATTGGTAACAGATATTGCTCCTGGTTATGACCATATTACTTCAGCCATTGGAGCTGCAATGGCTGGATGGTATGGTACAGCGATGCTGTGCTACGTCACACCAAAAGAACATTTAGGATTACCAAACGCCGAAGATGTACGGAATGGGTTGATTGCTTACAAGATAGCAGCTCATGCGGCTGATATTGCCAGACATCGCCCAGGTGCTAGGGATAGAGATGATGAACTTTCCCACGCCCGCTATAACTTTGATTGGAACCGTCAGTTTGAATTATCACTCGACCCAGAAAGAGCCAAAGAGTATCACGATGAAACTCTGCCAGCAGACATATACAAAACCGCTGAGTTTTGTTCGATGTGCGGGCCTAAGTTCTGCCCAATGCAAACTAAAGTTGATGCTGATGCGCTGACAGAACTAGAGAAGTTCTTGGCAAAAGAAAAGGTGACGCAGAGTTAACAATTGCATCACTAATAGTCCTCAGACTAAAAGTCTGGATCTGCATAAAAATAGCCTGCGATCGCAGGCTATTTTTATATATAAAATAATTATCAATTTGCGATCGTGTAACTAATTCCCTAATTCCCGATACCGCTGCTGAATCTCCTCAATCGAAAACAAACTTTCAAAATTTAACCCAGCCGACTGGTACAATTCTGCTCCACCTTGCTTTCGGTCTACCAGTGCAATTATTTGATTAACTGTATAGCCTACTGCCTTGAGCCGTTCAACTGCTTTCAGCGCAGATTGCCCAGTAGTAACGACATCTTCCAAAACTACGACTTTTGCACCCTCTGGCAAACTAGGGCCTTCAATATAAGCCTTCGTCCCATAACCTTTGGCTTCTTTGCGAATAATCAACGCTGGTATCGTTCGTTTTTCATAGACAGAAACTATACTTACTGCTGTCACAAGTGGGTCAGCACCCATTGTTAAACCAGCCACAGCCTGAGTATCTATAGGTAGTAAAGGTAACAGTAGCCGCCCTATTGCCAATGCACCTTGGGGGTGGAGTGTTACCTGCATCTTATTGACGTAATAAGAACTACGCAACCCGGAAGCAAGGACAAAATCACCTTCTTGATAAGCGAGTTGAGAAAATAAATCTAGTAATTTGTGGCGTAGAGTAGTCAAATCAACAGTAGCAGCCCAAACATCAGACTGGGTAGGAGTTTCAGTAGGATACGTCATTACAAAACATTAAAAGTTGTGCTACACCAAAGGTTGAACTTATCACAGTTCTGAAAATAAGCATAAGTTAAGACTCGCCCAAAAATTGAGGAGTAGGGAATATGAGTATAAATTTTAAAATTTTTAGCGGTTTATTGGTGTTATTGGCTACTAGTAGTGCTTTTTCCTCTAGTGCATCCGCCCAGACAAAAACACCTAATTATGAAACAACGAACGATGTATTTGAACGAGCATTTTTTCGGCACGATCGCAATTTCTACGAAAATGGCAGTCTCAAGCGTCAGGTAGACTCATGGCTAGGAATTGGTGTAGGTTTCGGTGGTTCCTTCCCAGAAAATGAAATTGCCCGTGATGCTGAATTGGTTAACACCCTCTATCGTGATGTGCTTACCCAGCAAGTTGGCAATGATCCATATATTCGCACTCCAGATTTACCAAATCCTTACGACACATCACTGCTAGCATCTCCTCGCTTAAACACTGACAAGCTGAAAGTTGGGACTGAATTCCGGTTTGAAACTTTACCACCTCGATAACAGTCCTGAGTGCTGAGTATTAAGTTATGAGTTAGGAATTCAGAGCTATTATCTCCGCTGCTCTCTGCTCCTTCATTTCCCCCACTCAGCACTCAGCACTTTTAACTCACCACTATTTAAATCCAGGGTGCAGGAGTTGAACCTGCCTTGCACGAATTATGAGTTCGTTGCCTCAACCGCTCGGCCAACCCTGGTCAGATTTTAATTGTAACCTGAGTTTACAGATTTTTTTCCTGGAAAATAGTTTACCAGATTTTTATACTAGATAAATAAACTGTGAAATAGTACAAACTAATATTGATTAAGTTCCTTTAAGAATTGAGGTCAACTGCTTCAATAGTCTTAAATAGACCAGCATTCTTTTGCAATAGCTTGTCAGCGATGAAACTAAATTCCACTGTACTTCTGACATTGATTTTATTAACTCTAATGATGGGAGCTGGTTCTGTGAGTGCGTTTTTGGGATTTAATCTGGGGAGTTCAGCACTCAAAGGTATTACAACACCAGATGGTCGTCCTGCAACCAAATTTGCCAGCAATAAGACAAATAACTCCCAGGCGGCAGGGGTATCTTTATTAAAAGAGCAAGACATCTTAAAAATCGTCAAGGCGCGAATTGAGGGTAAGACTAAGGCTGCTAAATCAGAAAACCTAGAGGAAGATGATGAAGAGACTGGTAATAGCAAGCAGAAGCCAGAGGAAAAACCCCCAGAAGTGGCTCAAGAAAAACCCCAGCAAGGTTTTCCGATTAGCGCCCAGAGTGAAGGCGTAACCCTTTCTGTACAATCTGCCCGCTACTCTGGGGGGGATTTGCTACTGAAAGTGAATATGCAAAATAAAGGTAAGGATTCTGTGCGCTTCTTGTATAGTTTTTTGGATGTCACGGATGACAAAGGCCGAACCTTGAGCGCTAGTACAGAGGGTTTACCAACAGAATTACCTGTAAATGGCCCAACATTTTCTGGTACAGTGAGCATTCCTACGGCTTCACTGGATGAGGTGAAGAAAATATCACTTGCTCTGACAGACTATCCTGCTCAGAAATTGAAGCTAGAGGTATCCGATATTCCTGTAGAAAGGTAGTAGGGGACTGGGGACTAGGGATTGGGGGCTGAGAACTAAGGACTGGGGATTGGGGACTGGGAAAAATGTTGCCCAATACCTAATACCTAATCCCCAATACCCAATCCCTCTAAATGGGGGCGTGAGTTTTACACGAGCTTTGCGGTGAGTGGTATTCCTAGCTTGGTTTGGACAGATGTGGGGCTGCGATTGTTGTCAGTGCTACTGCTGATTGCCATAAATGCCTTTTTTGTGACGGCAGAGTTTTCGATGGTGAGTGTCCGACGAACGCGTATTCACCAGCTAGTTGAGGCTGGTGACATTCCAGCGATCGCTGTTGATATGCTGCAACGTAGTATAGATAGACTACTGTCTACCACCCAGTTAGGCATTACCCTCTCTAGCTTGGCGCTGGGATGGATTGGAGAAAATACGATTGTTGTGTTGGTGGATGCTTGGCTAAAATCCTGGCCTCTACCCGATGAAATGAGTCTCTTCATGGCTCATTCCCTGTCAATTCCGATCGCCTTTTTTCTGATTGCCTATTTGCAAATAGTTTTAGGCGAACTATGTCCTAAGTCCTTAGCTATGCTGTACTCAGAACAGCTAGCTAGGTTTTTAGGGCCTCCAGTAAAAGCGATCGTCCGTTTTTTTAGCCCCTTTATCTGGATTCTTAATCAATCAACCCGCTGGCTGTTAAGAATTTTTGGGATCCAATACACAGGTCAAAGCTGGAGACCACCTCTTCGCCCTGAAGAATTGCAACTAATTATCTCCACCGAACGTGAATCCACAGGTTTACAGCTTTCGGAGCGAGAACTGCTAAATAATGTCTTTGAGTTTGGGGATGTCATGGCTCAAGCTGTGATGATTCCCCGTACCAGCATTGTAGCCCTACCAAAAGACGCGACTTTCCAGACATTACTCAAGGAAATGCTTTCTACTGGACATTCTCGCTATCCTGTGATTGGTGAATCTTTGGATGATATTCGCGGCATTGTTTACTTTAAAGATTTGGCAAAACCCTTAGCTGTAGGAAAGCTGAATTTAGAGACACAAATCCAACCGTGGATGCGCCCCGCACGGTTTGTTCCAGAACACACAGCCTTAAGTGAACTTTTGCCAATGATGCAGCAAGAGAAACCTGCTATGGTCATAGTTGTGAATGAATTTGGCGGAACTGTGGGACTGGTGACAATCAAAGATGTAATTGCCCAAATCATTGGCGACGCCAGCGAATCTGAGAGTAATGAAGACTTGCTGATCCAGATGTTAGATAAGCAGACATTTCTGGTACAAGCACAGATCAACCTCGAAGACCTCAACGAAGTCTTGCATCTGAATTTGCCTTTGACAAGAGAATACCAAACATTAGGAGGCTTTTTACTGTATCAGTTGCAAAAAATTCCTGCTAAAGGCGAAATCTTCTCCTACCAAAATCTTGAATTCACAGTAGTGTCAATTGTTGGGCCACGCCTACACCAAATCCAACTGCGACGGTTGGAAGAGTTAGGAGTTGAAAGTTAGAAGTTATTAATTTTACCTCCTAACTCCTGTACAGACGCGTAGACGCTCAAAGAGCGGCTTCTCGTAAGAGTATAATCGCGTCTCCTAACTCCTAACTCAAGAAGCATACGGCACTGGATCGACAAGTCCCAATTCAGCAAAAGCTGCTAACCGCAAGCGACAAGAATCACAGACGCCGCAGGCGACGCTAGCACCGGTATAGCAAGACCAAGTAAGCTCCCAAGGAACTGCCAATTGGTTACCAAGCTGGATGATTTCGGTTTTCTTTAAGTTAATTAGGGGTGCAACAATACTAATTGGTTGTCCCTCACGCCCTTGTTTGGTTCCTAGTCGGTAGACTTCCTGCATCGCCTGGATGTAGTCGGGGCGACAGTCAGGGTATCCTGAGTAATCTAGGGCGTTGACGCCGATACAGACACATTCAGCAGCGATCGCTTCAGCATAGCCTAGAGCAAAGCTTAAAAAAATGGTATTACGGGCAGGAACATAGGTGACAGGAATATTTTGAGACATTTCATTTAGAGAACGCTTTTCAGGTAAATCTATAGCGTCGTCTGTAAGCGCTGAACCGCCCCATTGCCGTAAATCAAAATTAACTACCTGATGTTCTACGACTCCAGCTTTTTGAGCGACCAGGAGGGCTGACTCTAATTCTCGTCGGTGTCGCTGCTGGTAATCAAAGGAAATGGCGTAACACTCATAACCATCCACCTTCGCTTTGTACAAAATTGTAGAAGAGTCTAATCCGCCAGACAATAAAATTACAGCTTTCATTTCAGTTTCAAATTTGGAATTTCAAATTACTAAATCACACTTCAAGTAGATGTCAAACATACGCTTAAACCTATCTGAATGACAGCAAAGACCATCACACACTAGATATTAAAAAAAACTATCTTTATCAGTTTCTCTCAAAAGGTAGTAATATTGGCTTTGCAATTGCTCCTTGAGCGATCGCTTATTACTGCAAATAATTATGCAAAAATCATTTCAAATATCGATGGAGGCAATTTTTAATGCAATTTTTCTGAAAAAACTAGTCTCAGTATGAGATTTTTACATTTTTGTCATTTTACTGACAAAAAACTTTTTTCCTTTTAATGGTATTAATTAAATATTAAACTTGGTATTTAATTGCCTAACAGCCATACCTAGATAACCCCAAGAGTCATAACTCAACCCTCAGTACTTCAGAAAATGTTCACCTAAATATTACTTAGTTGCAAAAGTCAGTAATAAGACATATTATTTTTGCACTTTATTGAAAAAATTGAGTAATTCTGAACTGTTTATACAAAAGATAGTCAAATTGCGGGAACCGATTGCAAACTTTGAAATTCTTCATAAACATAGCCTCTATGTTACCATCTGGATGGTTTTAGACGGATCGTAACTGGCTGTTCAGTATAAACGCCAACGGCCGTAGCGTCTCTAAATTTGGTGGTTGAGGAGAGAACAATAGTGCAAGATAGCATGTCAGTGGCAGAATCGAATCCATATACACAGCGCAACCAGCCACGACCGATCCGCATAGGCGTGATTGGGGTGGGTAACATGGGACAACATCACGCTCGCGTACTGAGTTCAATGAAAGACGTTGAACTTGTAGGAGTGGCAGATATTAACGTCGAGCGGGGATTAGAAACCGCCAGCAAGTACAAGGTACGTTTTTTTGAAGATTATGGTGACCTGCTACCTCTTGTGGAAGCAGTATGTATAGCTGTTCCGACCCGCCTACATTACGCCGTGGGCATCAACTGTCTTTTATCAGGAATCCATGTTTTAATCGAAAAGCCGATCGCTGCAAGTATTTCTGAGGCAGAATCCCTAGTGAATGCCGCAGCTGAGTCTGGGTGTATCCTGCAAGTAGGTCATATTGAGCGCTTTAATCCAGCATTTCGAGAACTCAGCCAAGTCCTGAAAACAGAGGAATTACTGGCACTCGAAGCTCACCGTATGAGTCCGTATTCAGATCGAGCCAACGATGTTTCGGTTGTGCTGGATTTAATGATCCATGACATTGACCTCCTGCTAGAGTTAGCCGCTTCCCCAGTGGTAAAATTGACGGCTAGCGGTACTCGTGCCTTGGACTCTGGTTATTTAGATTACGTAACTGCCACTTTGGGGTTTGCTAATGGCATTGTTGCTACTTTAACTGCCAGTAAAGTCACTCATCGAAAAATCCGCCGGATTGTCGCCCATTGCAAAAACTCATTCACAGAAGCAGATTTTCTCAAGAATGAAATTTTGATTCACAGACAAACGACAGCTAACGCTCTGAGCGACCATCGACAAGTACTCTATCGGCAAGATGGTGTAATTGAAAAAGTTTACACCAATAACGTTCAACCTCTAAGTGCAGAGTTAGAGCATTTTGTTACCTGCGTACACGGTGGTAATCAACCTTCAGTGGGTGGTGAACAAGCTCTGAAAGCTCTGAGATTGGCAAGTCTGATTGAGCAGATGGCTTTAGAAGAAAGAGTTTGGAACCCATTAGACTGGCAATCGGAATCAAGAGTACAATCATTAACCCCGACAGTCTAAAAAGGAAGGAGCAGGGGAGCAGCACTTCTCTACGAGAGGCTGCGCCCTAAGCGCAGCTATGCCGCAAGCTTTACGGCTACGCTCAGTGACCGAGGAGTAGGGGAGCAGAGGAAAAAGATAAAAATACATTTTCGCTCTTCATCCCCACTACTTCCCTACTACCCTAGCTTCAGAGGAGAATCTTAGAATGGCTTGTCAAATTGTCCTCAAACCTCTATATCCTCCTTAACCTACTTTTTTAAAAGGGTTAGGGGGGATTTAAAGGTTTGAAAACAGAATTTATAGCGGATTCCAACTGGGTTAAGTACACAAACTAAGTCTCAAAGCTGGATATAACACCTGTTTTATTGCTGGATTCTGCTGTAAAACTAATTCTCGAAAATTTTGCTAAAAATCAATATCCGCATCTGGTATGTCTTTGCGTCCTCGCAGCGGCATTTTGTCACACGCTGAAAAGGAATTGGCATGAATTCCACAGTCTACAAACCGCAGAGGAGACAAAAGTGTTTTACTCTAGCTCCGATTGTTCTTATAAGTTATTTTGGCTTTAAAAAGAATAGACAATTAACTTTTGAGAAAACTAATGCTTAATTTAGCAACAAAACTAGTACGGCAATTGTAGGAATTGACTCGATGCTTGAATGGATTACCAATACTATCAACTCACTAGGTTATTGGGGAATCGCCTTGCTAATGTTCGTAGAGAACTTGTTCCCCCCAATTCCTTCAGAATTGATTATGCCACTGGCAGGATTTACAGCACGAGCCACTCCGGACAGACTCAATATCATTGGCGTTTTTTTTGCAGGACTTTTGGGTTCAGTGTTGGGCGCACTTGTTTGGTATTATCCTGGTAAGTTCTTAGGCGAAACCCGCTTGAAACGTTGGGCTGACAAGTACGGTAAATGGCTGACCATCTCCAGTAAAGATATCACAAAGGCTAAAGGCTGGTTTGATCGGCAAGGCAGCAAAGCAGTTTTTATTGGTCGCCTTGTTCCGGGAATTAGGACATTGATTTCTGTTCCCGCAGGCATCAGCAATATGCACTTGCTACCATTTTTATTTTACACAACATTAGGTAGCGCTGCCTGGGTAGGTTTGCTAACATACTCAGGATACATATTGGGTAGTCAGTATGAACTTGTGGACAAGTACCTTGCTCCTGTATCCAAAATTGTGCTTGGGGGTCTAGTTCTGGCATTTATTGTCTGGATATTCAAACGCCGAGGAAAAAGTCGCAGAAGATGAGACATGGGTGCTTTTGGTTTGAAAGCAGTTTAAGCAGGGGTTACATCTGGCAAAAATTCGCCTACACTATGCCAAATAATACTAGATGTGCGATCGCCAAAAATTCATGTTGGCGTATTTCTGGCTACACTTGACGCAACCTAAAATTTCTGGTTGCTCGCATTTTTGTAAGATGAGCATGACAACTTTTTACAGTTAAGTTAGGACTAGGAGCATTCATGACAGACCAACCTTCCGCCGCTACCCCAATTAATGCCGCTGCTATACCCATGAATAGAGTCTCGGCATCCACCCCCCTAAATTCTACTAATACTCCCAAGACAGGCAATACAGGTTCAGGTAAAACAATTCTCAGTGTTGATTTAGGTAGAACTTCCACAAAGACTTGTGTGAGTCGCGAACCGAACAGTGTGGTGTTTGTACCTGCCAACGTCAAGCAATTGTCGATAGAACAGGTACGCGGGGGCGTTTTTGAAGCCAGGGCAACTGACCCTCTAATGGATTTGTGGCTGGAGTATCAAGGTAATGGTTATGCTGTAGGTCAGCTCGCAGCAGACTTTGGAGCGAATCTAGGAGTCGGTCAATCTAAGGTAGAGGCTGCACTAGTTAAAGTTTTGGCAAGTGCTGGTTACTTCAAACTTAAAGATGATATCTCAGTTGTACTGGGTCTGCCTTTCCTTTCTTTAGAACAATTTGAAAAGGAAAAAGCACAGTTGATTAGCCAAGTAAGTGGCCCTCACGTATTAAACTTCCGAGGCGAATCTTTATCACTAAACGTTAATAAAGTCTGGGTCATGCCAGAAGGTTACGGTAGCCTCCTTTGGTCTGAAGCTCAACCGAAGAAAGGAAATACAGTGCCTGATTTTACGAAAATATCTGTGGCAATTGTTGACATTGGGCATCAAACCGTTGATCTTCTAATGGTTGATAACTTCCGCTTTGCCAGAGGTGCTTCTAAGAGTGAAGACTTCGGAATGAACAAGTTTTATGAACTCGTAGCCGCCGAGATCCAAGGAGCAGATAGTCAATCTCTAGCATTGATTTCTGCTGTGAACAAACCCAAAGGCGAGCGCTTTTATCGTCCTAGAGGCGCTAGTAAGCCCACCAACCTAGATGATTTTCTACCCAACCTTACAGAAATGTTTTCGCGGGAAATCTCTAGCCGTGTCCTAGCTTGGTTGCCAGAACGTGTCACGGATGTAATTCTCACTGGAGGGGGTGGTGAGTTCTTCTGGGAAGACGTTGAACGTCTGCTGAATGAGGCAAAGATTAATGCTCATTTAGCAGCGCCTTCTCGGCAAGCTAACGCCTTGGGGCAGTATATTTATGGTGAGGCGCAATTGTCCGCCGTTCGTGCTGCTAGGGCCTAAAACTGATGTTCCAATGGTCAAAAAAGGTAGTTAAATCCGTCACGTTCAACCCAGAAGTTGCTGATGAAAGCTTGTTAGCCCAAGTAGAAAGCTATTTGGAAAAACGGCCTGACAAGACTTTCAGCGACCTCTGTAAAGAAGCCTTGTGGCAATCTTTATGTGTACCGGAATCTGCACGACCTAGTCCCAAAACAGCAACAGAACCGGGTGAACGACAAATCGGTGAGTTGCAACGTCAAGTGGCTGACCTTGAGGAACGTTTTTTTGCCAGGGAATCTAATCGTTTGGAGGCAATGGAACGCCATATTATGCAACTTTCTCAACAAGTTGCACAACTGGCAATCATCGTAAATGACCGCTCAATTATTCAGTCTCCAACTCAATCAGTATCAGATGTACAAGTAATAAATAATACTTCTTATACTGCTAACCCTCCTCAAGAGGTTGACCCTGTAATTAGCCGCCTTAGTCAGTTTCTTGATGACTTTTAGGGAAAAGAAAAATCAGGTTTGTGAGCATCTTTTGCTCATGCCAATAATCCTTAATAGTAAACACTATTAAGGATTATTAATATTTTTGTAGCAGTCAAGAGTAGAAACGCGACGCCAGTCGCTACAACGGGGGTTACCCCCGCAACGCGCTGGCTCATTAATTGCGTCTGTACAAGGTCAAGAATAGAGACGTGATTAATCGCGTCTGTACAAGGTCAAAGGTCAAGAGTTTAATTACAAATTATTCCCGCAAATTATCTACAGGCAAAAAGTCTTTGAGCGCTTCTGCCTCACTAGCTTTGACTACTGGAATAGAAAGAGGCACTTGACTAACTACAGCAAACAACTGTTGTAGTTGATTCAAACCAGATAAGTTACCGCATAATAGCACTTGGTCGCTGAGGCGCAAGTCAAGGCTGCTATCAGGAGAACGGACAAACTTGCCATCTCGCCTGATTGCCTGCACCTCTATCCCATATTTTTCAGCGATATCTAAATCGGCAAGGGTTTTACCCAGGATTGGCGCATTGGCGTTGACTGTAATCCACTGGCAGGCACTATTTTCTCCAGGAACAGCCGCCTGACCCTTAGCAAATTCTGCTAAAGCTGCTAGTTCCTCATTTGCTCCTACTACGAGCAGGCGATCGCCCTCTTGCAATCTGGTTTGCCCATTGGGATAATCTATTTCATCGCCGTTAGCGCGGCGAATTGCCATCAAACTCGCTCCTGTTAAGTAGCGCACATCCGCTTCTTCAATACTCATGCCAATTAAGGGCGAACCAGATGGTAGAGGATACCAACGCCGATTCAAATCGCGAGTTGCTTGCTGCAAATCACGGGAGACCTCTAAAGCAGAACGCTCTGGCCGCAATTGCAAATAATGATCGTTGCGAATTTGCTGCATTTCGCGTTGCACTACATCTGACGACAAGCCTAAACCAGTTAATAAGTAGGTAGCCATTTCTAAGCTAGCTTCAAACTCTGGTTGCACTACTTCCCTGGCTCCCAGTTGGTAAAGCACTTCAATGCTCTTATCTTGGGTGGCGCGGACAACCAAATCTAATTCTGGACGCAATTCCAAAGCACGTTTTAGGCAAAGACGGGTACTCATAGGGTCAGGGAGCGCGATCGCCATTCCCTTAGCATGGTTGACCCCAGCAGTTTCCAGAACGTGAAGACTCACACAATTGCCATAAACATAAGCTACATTTGCATCACGTAACTGCTGAATTATACTTTCTGATTGATCTATTACCACCATCGGCAGGTTGTGTTGCTGCAACAACTTCACCAAATTTCTACCGACTCGCCCATACCCACAAACTACTACATGGTCTTTTAAGGGTAGGTCTTCCGATACATCGCGCGGTTGGTCTTCTTCTAAATATGGTTTCAACCAGGGCATTGATTCGGCAATATTAAATAAAAATGGTACTAACCGCAGGACAAACGGAGTCAGCATGAGTGTGACTGCTGTAGTTCCCAAAATTAGTAAATATATTTGTCGAGACACCAACCCTAAAGCCTGTCCTTCACTGGCGAGAACAAAGGAAAATTCTCCAATCTGAGCCAGTCCTAAACCAGCAATTAAGGCTGTTTTCAAAGGGTAGCGAAACAGTTTGACTAAGGGCGTGATAATCAAAAACTTACCAACGAATACTAGCGCTACCAACCCCAAAATCAATTCCAGGTTGTTCCACAAAAACACTGGGTCAATTAACATCCCAATGGCCGCAAAAAACAAACTGGCAAAGATATCTCGCAGTGGCTCCACATAAGTCAGGGTTTGGTCGGCATACTCCACTTCCGAAATCATCAAACCTGCGACAAACGCCCCCATCTCAATCGACAGCCCCAAATGTTCTGTTAGCAGCGCAATCCCCAAACATAGAGCTACTACACCTAATAAAAATAGCTCTCGGCTTTCAGTACGGGCTAGCAGTCGCAACAAAGGCGGTATCAGCCAAATTCCCGCTGCTACTGCGCCTGCGGCAAATAAACCAATCAATGCAAGAGCTGTTAGCACTGCGATGCCAATAGTTTCTGCTGGTTGGTTGAGGGCTGGTAATACTGCTAGCATCAGTCCCAATGCCAAATCCTGTACTACCAAAATCCCCAGCATCACCTGCCCGTGCGGTGTTTCTGTTTCATTGCGCTCCATCAAGCATTTGAGAACAACTGCTGTGGAAGATAAAGACAGAATCGACCCCAAAAACATACCTTTCGCAGGTAAGGTTCCCCAGGCTCCTGTGACTCCACAGACCAAAACTGTGATCAAAATCGTTAGGGCAATCTGTAACCCGCCGCCACCAAGAGCGATCGCTTTGACCTTCTTCAGCTCCGCAAAGGAAAATTCCACCCCCAAGGCAAACAACAAAAAGGCAACACCGAACTGTGCCAGAGTTTCTACTTGAATAACTTCTTTAATCAATCCCAGTCCGGCTGGCCCTACAATCATCCCGCCAATTAAATACCCAAGTAAGACGGGTTGTTGTAAAAGCGCCGCTAGTAGCCCTCCACAGGCTGCGACAGCGAGAACTGAAACTAAATCAACAATTAGTCTGAAATCTTCCTGCACAGGTTTTTATAAAAATATTAAGACCTACTTAACCTTCAGCATACAAAGTTTTATATATCTCAGAGACAGGTTATTTGTGAAGAACCACAAAATTTGTCATTGGGCATTAGGAAAGACGCGATTAATCGCGTCTGTACAAGAATTATTCTCCCCTGCTCCTCTACTCCCTTGCTCCCTGCTCCCTGCTCCCTGCCCCTCTTCCCTTTCTTCAGCAATAAAAAACCTCGGCGAAACAAACCGAGGTGGGAGAGAAGTCCGAATGACGATTTAGAAGATATTAATACTCAATTCAAAAAGTTTTATTTAGCGTTTGTGTTAACCTCACTCTGCAAAAGTTGCACCTAGGCAGCATTCTGGATAGATAGCTTGGGTAATTTATTTTTATTTGTTGTTAACTTATGTAAGTAAATATAACAACATTATTACGATATGTCAATATGACTTGACGTAAAAAGGTTGTTAGCATAGGAACTGCTAAACATCAGGGGTAGAAGAGTAGCAGAAGAATTTTTGTGAGGTCGCCTTGTTTCTCTGGGTATCTGAGAATTTATTGTGACGATGACGCCAAACTTGAAAAAAATTTTATTTTTTTCCGGAACTGGTAAAACAGGTGTGGTATCCCTATATCAGAGCAGCGATTTATAACTAAACTTCTATAACTAACCTGGGGAACTATCTACCCCAAGCCAAAAGCCCGGTCATAATGACCGGGCTTTTGGCTTGGCTGAAATTAGGACTGCTAAAAGACTTTCACTTGGCACAATTCACTATCAGATGTGTTAGAGCATCAATTACGCGATCGCTTTCCATTGGCATAATATCTTTACCATGCATAATTTCTTGAGCAATCACTAAATGCACTATTGACCCCATCAAAATCCATACTATTGCCTCTGGGTCAGGAATATTCAGTTCAGGGTGAGAAGCCAAATATTGACTAATAATGTCTCTCCCTGGTTTAGCGAGGTAGCTCAGGAAAAGTTGAGATAATTCAGGAAAACGAGCAGATTCCCCAATCAATACTCGCTGAAATGCTTGAAATTCTTTGTCATTGAGCATTTGTGCCAATGCTTTTGCTAACAACTCCCGCAGTACAATATGGGGTTCTCCCTCCAGGGGTTGTGTGCCAAAAACTATCTCAAATCGCTTTCGTGCCAGTTGCTCTATGAGGACTTTAAAAAGTCCTTCTTTATCTTGAAAGTGGCTGTAAACTGTCGCTTTAGAAACACCTGCTGCAACCGCTACCCTATCCATGCTTGTGCCAGCGTAGCCATGTGCCAAAAACTCTTGCATCGCCCCTTGCAAAATTTTTTCAACTTTATCGCTTGAACTCTCCCGATCAACTTCATTAATTTTTATCTCGGCCATTTTTTAATTGTCCTGTGTGAACTGGGGACTGGGGGCTGGGGAAGAAATTCTTTTAAGATTTGGTTGGGGTATAAATCCACATATTCATCATATTCATCTTCCTCTCTTCCTAATCCCCAATTCCCAATTTCTAGCCCCCAGTCTCTTTTACTCATAATATTGACTAAACTACTCGGTTTAGTTTAGCATTCTAAAACTAGACGGTTTAGTTTATATTGACCGCTGGTAACAGGGGGATGCTATGGAGCGAAACTTTAGGTTAGATGAATCGCGGTCTTCCCGGAATATTTTGCGATCGCCTATTTTGTTAGCGATAATTGCAGCTTTGGCTATAGCTGGAATCAGTTTTTACATGGTGCAGAGGTCTCAGAGTGCAGCTAAAAAGCAGCAAGAAGCATCAGCATCAACTGAGCCAGTGGTAAAAACAGTAACAGCTTTGGGACGGCTGGAACCAAAGGGAGAAGTCATAAAACTTTCTGCACCTACCACAAATGAAGGGAATCGTGTTGAACAACTGTTGATAAATGAGGGCGATAAGGTAAAGCTTGGGCAGGTCATTGCGATTATGGACAGTCGCGCTCGTCTACAAGGAAGTTTGAATGAAGCACAAAAACAAGTTCTAGTAGCTAAATCCCGTCTTGCTCAGATAAAAGCAGGAGCAAAACAGGGAGAAATACAGGCGCGGCAGGCTACTGTGAGCCGTCTGCAAGCGGAACTAGAAGGAAATATCAGAACTCAGCAAGCCACAATTAATCGCCTAGAAGCAGAACTAGAAGGGCAAAAACAAAGCTTACAAGCAACAGTGGCTCGCCTAGCAGCAGAGAGAAGCAATGCCCAAGCTGACGCCCAACGCTATGAGACTTTATACCAACAAGGAGCAATTTCTAACCAGGAAGTTGATAGAAGACGCTTGAGTGCAGAAACTACCACTCAGCAGTTAATCGAAAGCCAAGCGACCCAGAGAACAACTATCGCTACCCTAGAACAGCAAATTAGTGAGGCAAAAGCCAACCGGGACAAAACCATAGCTACCCTGCAACAACAAATTAACGAAGCAAAAGCCACCCTGACCCAAACTGCTGAAGTGCGTCCAACCGACGTAGCAAACGCACAAGCAGAAGTAGACAGCGCTCAAGCCACCGTCGAAAAAATTAAAGCCGAACTGGCCCAGGCATATATCCGCGCTCCGAGAGCTGGTCAAATTTTAGAAATTAATACGCGATCTGGGGAAACAGTTGGTGACCAAGGAATTGTGGATTTAGGTCAAACTGACCAAATGTATACAGTGGCTGAGGTCTACCAGAGTGATATCAAGAAAGTGCGTCCAGGGCAACGAGTGCGGATAAGTAGCAACTCCCTACCCAATGAATTAGTAGGAAGGGTTGATTGGATTGGTATGCAAGTAAAACGGCAAAATATCATCAACGCCGACCCCTCTAGCAACATTGATGCCAGAGTAGTGGAAGTCCATGTGCAAATGAATCATCTATCTAGCCTAAAAGCTGCTAGATTCACTAATCTGCAAGTCAAGGCGGTGATTGAACTTTGAATGGTCATTGGGCATTGGTCATTTGTCATTTATCAGTAGTTATTATTCCTTTCTCCCCTGCCCCTCGGTCACTGAGCATAGCCGTAAAGCCTGCGGCATAGCTGCGCTTAGGGCGCAGCCTCTCGTAGAGAAGTGCTGCCTCCTGCTCCCTCATCCTCCCACACCCCAGTATTATGCGATTACTCCAGGAACTGCGGCGACGAACACCTCTAGGATGGCTGCAACTGAGCCATGAGACAGGGCGTCTTTTGGTAGCATTGTCAGGTATTGCCTTTGCCGATGTTCTGATGTTTATGCAGTTAGGGTTCCAAAATGCCCTGTTTGACAGCAACACTAGGCTACATGGCAGTATGCAGGGAGACATCATGTTACTTAGCCCCCAGGCGCGTAACTTAGCAAATATGTCTACTTTTCCTCGGCGGCGACTTTACCAGGCAATGGATATACCAGGGGTAAAGACAGCAGAGCCAATGTATCTCAACTTTATCGATTGGAAGAATCCCCAAACACGCAAGGATACAGCAGTACTAGTTATGGGGTTTGATCCTGATAAGCAACTCTTTGACTTACCAGAGGTAAACCGCAACTTGGACGTTATTAAGCTACCAGATACCGTCTTGTTCGATAGTGCTTCTAGAGGAGATTATACAGAAGCGATCGCCCAAATCGAAAAGGGTAAACCCGTTACAACCGAAATAGAACGGCGCACAATTACCATTAGTGGTTTATTTAAAGTTGGGGCTTCTTTTATCGCTGATGGTAGCCTTATTACCAGCGACCAGAACTTTTTGCGGCTATTTCCCAGACAACAAGCAAGCAGTGTGAGTTTGGGTTTGATTCAGTTACAACCAGGTTCTGACCCACAGCAAGTAGCAAAAACCTTAAAATCCTACTTAGGTAATGATGTCAGAGTTCTCACCCACGAAGAATTTATCGCCTTTGAAAAAGATTATTGGCAGAAAAACACTGCGATCGGATTTATTTTCAGCTTGGGTGTAACGATGGGATTTCTGGTAGGGGTGATTATCGTTTATCAAGTTCTTTCTACAGATGTGAATGCTCACATGAAAGAATACGCCACCTTCAAAGCTATGGGGTATAACAATTTTTACTTATTAGGTGTAGTCTTTGAAGAAGCGGTAATTCTGGCAGTGCTGGGCTTTATTCCAGGAGCGATTGTACCCTTGGGACTCTACCATTTGACTCGTAATGCCACCAATTTGCCAGTATATATGACTGTAGCGCGAGCCATAACAGTACTGATACTAACTATGATTATGTGTATGATTTCAGGAGCGATCGCTACCCGCAAACTTCAATCTGCTGACCCCGCAGATATGTTTTAAAACTAGTCACTTGTCATTTGCCATTGGTTACTATACATGACTAGCGAACCTGTTATCTGTATTAAAAATCTTGACCACTACTTTGGTCATGGTCAACTTCGCAAACAAGTTCTCTTTGATATCAACTTAGAGATTAATGCTGGTGAAATTATTATTATGACTGGGCCTTCTGGTTCTGGTAAAACTACGCTTCTCACCTTAGTAGGCGGCTTGCGTTCAGCTCAATCTGGCAGTTTGCAGATATTAGGACAAGAACTTTGTGGCGCTAGTGCAAGACAACTCACCCACGCGCGACGCAGTAACGGTTATATTTTCCAAGCGCATAACCTGCACGGTAGTCTGACAGCGCTTCAAAACGTCAGAATGGGTTTGGAACTACATAAAAATATTTCGCCTTCAGAAATGAAAACTCGTTCAGCTCAAATGTTAGGGGAAGTAGGGTTAGAGAATCGCCTCAATTACTATCCGGATGATTTATCTGGGGGACAAAAACAACGGGTAGCGATCGCTCGTGCGTTAGTCAGTCATCCTAAAATTGTTTTAGCGGATGAACCAACTGCTGCCCTTGATAGTAAATCTGGCCGGGATGTAGTTAACCTCATGCAAAAATTGGCTAAAGAACAAGGTTGTACAATTCTTCTAGTTACTCATGATAACCGGATTCTAGATATTGCCGATCGCATTGTCCACATGGAAGATGGCAAGCTAGTGAATAATGATGCTGTTGTCTCAGCAGTTTAGGCGAATGATTTCTGAATTTGATTTTATCAATAGTACTCATGAATAGCTTGTAAAGGTGTACAACTGTACGCCCCTAGCTATGTATTTATCACAAGTACTTCTTCAACTGCTATGAGTTTCAATTTAAAGCATCCGTATCGGCTGTATGATTTGGGGCAGCTATATAGGATAGCGATCGCCAAAATCACGTGTTACTTTACTGCTAGTGAGACTAAATATTTTTGCATACTCACTTAATTTATCTCTGATTGTTGGCGCTGTTACAGCCTATTAAATTAAAAGCGTTTACTATAACGGGATACTTTCGCAAAATAAAAGTAGTTCGTTCAAAATATAATTCTCTTATTGATCAAGGAAATTTTTTGTTATTGTATCGAGCTAAATTACTTTAGCTAAATACAATAACAAGAATTTCAATTTTTTCATGGACTATGAAGTGAGAATTCGATAGTGAATGACAATTATAACCTAGTACAGAATGACGGAAATCAATAGACAATTAAAAACAAAAAGTAGATTCTAGGAGATTGCAACCTTAATCATTTTTGAGCATTTAGACAAATTAATTACTACTAAAACTTGCGCCACTAGTTATGAGGTAATCTATGGTGCGAAACTCAAAGCTAGGGTACAAATTGTCCCCTAAGTCTATTCTGCGTCCATCTATTTTTCTAGGTATAATCGCATTTTTATTCGTAAGCGGAATAGTTTTTTATACAGTAAAACGTTGGCGAACTTCTGCGAATCAAGAAGTACAAGCACCGACAAAATTGCCAGAGATAAAAACTGTAACAGCTCTAGGACGGATCGAACCACAGGGAACAGTAATTAAACTCTCTGCTACCGCATCTACAGAAGGAAGTCGGGTAGAACAGTTGCTGGTGAGAGAGGGGGATACAGTCAAGGCAGGACAAGTGATTGCCATTTTGGACAATCGCGATCGCTTGCAAGCAGCATTAAAAGAGACCCAAGAAGAAGTCAAAGTCGCGCAGGCAAACCTAAACCGCACACAAGCAGGTGCTAAACGCGGTGAAATTGCCGCACAACAAGCAGAAATTGCCCGCTTAGAAGCTGAACGCCAAGGTGATATTAATACCCAAGTAGCGACAATTGCCCGATTGCAAGCTACTGTACGTAATGCCGAAGCAGAAGACCAACGCTATCAGGCACTTTATCAACAAGGAGCAATTTCCGCTTCCCAACGGGATAGCAAACGGTTAAACCTAGAAACAGCCCAAAAAAGTCTGCAAGAGGCACAAGCACAGTTAAATCGTACTCAATCAACCAGCCAGCAACAAATTAAAGAAGCCACAGCAACACTAGATCGGATTGCTGAGGTGCGAGGAGTGGATGTGAAAGCTACCCAAGCAGAAGTCAATCGTGCCTTAGCAGCAATGAATCTGGCCAAAGCAAATTTAAAACAAGCTTATGTGCGATCGCCCCAAGATGGGCGGATATTCGAGATTCACACCCGTCCTGGGGAATTGGTATCAAATGATGGCATCGCTGATATCGGACAAACCAGCCAGATGTATGTCATAGCCGAAGTCTATGAAAGCGATATCCGCAAAGTACAACCAGGACAGCAAGTCCGAATAGTTGGTGATTTCTTATCTATTGAATTGCAGGGAAAAGTGGATCGCATAGGTTTACAAGTGCGACGGCAGAATTTAATCAACACTGATCCTATTAGCAATATTGACAACAGAGTAGTAGAAGTCTATATCCAACTAGATAATGCCTCCAGCCACAAAGCTGCCAACTTTACCAATATGCAAGTTAGAGCAGTAATTGAACTTTGAATGGGGCATGGGGCATTAGGAGTGCTGAGTTAAAAGTGCTGAGTTAAGAGTCAAGAGTAAGTTATTTCTCCCCCTGCTTCCCATGCTCCTCAGTCCCCCAGTCCCCAGCCCTAAATCACCAGTCCCTAGACCCCACTATGATGCAATTACTCCATCAACTACGACGGCGAACACCTCTAGGATGGCTGCAACTGAGTCATGAAAAAAGTCGGCTGTTGGTAGCATTGTCAGGTATTGCCTTTGCTGACATTCTCATGTTTATGCAGCTTGGCTTTCAGATGGCGCTGTATGACAGTAACACAAGACTACATCGCAGTTTGCAAGCAGATGTAGTTTTAATGAGTCCTCAAGCTCGTAATCTGCAAGGTATGTCTACGTTTTCTCGCCGACGACTCTACCAAGCAATGGATATACCAGGGGTGAAGTCGGCAGAAGCGATGTATTTTAACTACATCACATGGAAAAATCCTCAAACCCGACGCGAGACAGGGGTTTTAGTTATCGGCTTTAATCCAGATAAACCAGCCTTTGATTTACCCGATGTTAACCAGCAATTGCAGGCAATCAAGCTGCCGGATACAGTCCTGTTCGACCGTAGTGCTAGAGGAGATTATCAAAAAGCGATCGCCCAAATTGATCAAGGTAAAATTCTGACAACGGAAATAGAAGGGCGCACCATTAACATTAGTGGTTTATTTAAAGTTGGGGCTTCCTTTGGCGCTGATGGTAGCCTAATCACTAGTGATCAAAACTTTTTACGGCTATTTCCTAGGCGACCATCAGGCAGTATTAGTCTAGGGTTGATTCAGCTAAAACCAGGCTATGACCCAAAAAAAGTAGCAGCAGAATTGAAAGCTTACCTAAGAAATGACGTCAGAGTACTAACCCACGCAGAATTTATCGAATTTGAGAACAACTTCTGGAGAACAAATTCCCCAATCGGATTTATTTTTAGCCTAGGTGTATCAATGGGATTTGTGGTGGGGGTGATTATCGTTTATCAAGTCCTCTCCACTGATGTCAATGCCCATGTTAAAGAATATGCCACATTCAAAGCAATGGGATATCGCAATTACTATCTACTAGGTGTGGTATTTGAAGAGGCAGTAATTTTAGCAGTGCTAGGCTTCATGCCGGGAGTGGCAGTCTCTTTATGGCTTTATCAGCTAACTCGCTGCGCTACAAATTTGCCGATGTATATGACAGCAACTCGCGGGCTGCAAGTATTAGTGCTGACTATTATCATGTGTACAGTTTCTGGGGCGATCGCTACCCGCAAACTCCAAGCTGCTGACCCCGCAGATATGTTTTAAAGCTAGTCATTTGTCATTTGTCAGTTGTCATTGGTTACTGTACATGACTAGCGAACCCGTTATCTCTATTAAAAATCTTGACCACTACTTCGGTCACGGTCAACTTCGCAAACAAGTTCTCTTTGATATCAACTTAGAGATTAATGCTGGTGAAATTATTCTGATGACAGGGCCTTCTGGTTCTGGTAAAACTACACTTCTCACCTTAGTGGGTGGCTTGCGTTCTGCCCAGTTTGGCAGTTTGCGGGTCTTGGAGCGAGAACTTTGTGGTGCTAGTGCAGAACAATTAGTGCAGGCACGGCGCTATAACGGTTATATTTTTCAGGCACACAATTTGCATTGTAGTTTGACGGCAGTCCAAAACGTCAAAATGAGCTTAGAGTTGCATCAGCACATTGGGTTAGATCAAATGCAAATCCGTTCAGCCCAAATGCTAGAGCAGGTAGGATTAGGAAAACATCTTTACTACTACCCTGATCAACTGTCCGGGGGGCAAAAACAACGAGTAGCGATCGCCCGCGCCTTGGTCAGTTATCCTCAGATTATCTTAGCAGACGAACCCACTGCCGCCCTTGATAGTCAATCGGGTCGAGATGTGGTCAATCTTATCCAAAAACTTGCTAAAGAACAAGGTTGTACCATCTTGATGGTTACCCATGATAACCGCATTTTAGACATTGGCGATCGCATTGTTCACATGGAAGATGGCAAGCTAGTGCAAGAAGGCAGCAGACAACTGGGGTCTGGGGACTGGTGATTGGGGGCAGGGAAATACAAGGGAAACAAAGGAAATAAATACAGACCAATCACTTTTAACTCCTGTACAAACGCGTAGACGCAGGGAGTGCGGCTTCTCGTAAGAGAATAATCGCGTCTGTACTCCTAACTCAACACTTTTACGTTCGGTTAGGCTCAACAGGTTTCACAATGGTAAAGGCTTAAAAAAGCAATCTATCTGACACCTCAATAAATGTGTCACTTCACCATGATTGAAACCCTATTCCATGCCTACACCCCTCTGTTAATCTGGATAGGCTTAGGACTTCTTATATCTCGGCTGGTTCCAGATAATTTTCTGAAGCTACTAGGTCAAGCGCTTTACTGGGTTGGAGTTCCACTGCAACTTTTGGTACTGGGGCGTCAGACTGACTTGTCTACTGGTGGACTAATACCTGGGGTAGTAATAGGAATCTTAGTGCTGAGTCTAGTTTTAGCCCTGTTAATCTGGTGGGGATGGCAATGGTTAATAAGTCTAAAAGTACAGCCAGAACAACAGAACCTAGATTTGCCAGTCAATGGCTCATTTTCCAGTTTTATTTCAATCCCTGATAGGGATTTATCCAAATCAGCTTCCACCACTGTAGATGGAATCACACATTTACCTACACCTGATGTGTTGGACTCCAATGAAAAGGACTATAACTCTCTGCTGCGGGCAAGCTTAGGCAGCTTTATTCTGGCTACAATTTTAGGCAATACAGGCTTTGTCGGATTGACACTCACACAAGTGCTGACCAGCTCCGAAAATACTAACTGGGCAGTATTATTCACCGTTACCAACAATGTTGTTGGTACATACGGTATTGCTGTCTTAATCGCGAGCTATTTTGGCAGAAGTCAAACTCAGAACCACTGGTGGATGCAGTTGCGGGATTTAGTAACTGTCCCCAGCTTGTGGGCATTTTTCTTTGGCTTGAATACCCAATTTGTAGAATTACCAGCAGTCGTCGAGTCAGGATTAGAACAAGCAGTTTGGGTTGTCATTGCCTTTGCCTTGCTGCTGGTAGGTTTGCGACTAGGAACCCTCAAAGGATGGAAAAATCTAGAAATTGCCTCAATAGCTAGCCTGTTAAAAGTTTTTATTGTGCCTGGATTGGTGGGATTAGGTGCTACCTATTTAGGCGTAACTGGTGAACAGCGTCTAGTACTTGTGCTGATGTCTGGAACACCCACAGGGCTTTCGGTACTAATTTTGGCAGAAGTATATGACCTGGATCGCAACTTATTGGCTAGCAGTATCGCTTTGACTTTTGTGGGGTTGTTTCTGACACTCCCCCTCTGGCTTGCCTGGTTTGGATAACCTACCTAATTTCAATTTCTAATTCCCCATTTAAGATTTCGTTAACATCTCTTGTGGATAGGAAACACTAGCGGTAATAAGCTAGTCTATGTTTCAACAAAAGCAAGAGATTTTTTGTAGCTCTATGATTACCGAGGATTACGCTAGTAATTGCAACAATAAGTTGCTCGGTTCTAGTGTCAAACATTCCACAGCCGATCGCCGCACAATAAATTGTTTAATAGGAATGTTTGTTGCTTTCCCTGTCGCCTTAGCCTTACCTGTAGACGCTTTGCAAGTACAGGTAACTCCGACTAACCCTAAATTAGGGGATACTCTGTCGGTAGAAATTAATTTAGATAATCCGGCGAATAGTCGCAATCCCACAGTGGCGAGTGGTCAGAAAACATACCCAACATTTGCAATTGCACCCAATAAGTACCGGGCTTTTGTGCCTACAACTCCACTGGAAAAAGCGGGAACTAGAAAATTTAGGATTTCGGGGAATGGCCAAGTACAAAACTTAGCCGTAAAAGTAGGCGATCGCAAATTTCCTGTACAACGTATTAATTTACCACCAGGAAAAGCTGGGGTGCAGGCTACAGAATATGAACTTAAGCGCGTAGCAGCTTTGAAAGCACTACAAACACCACAAAAGTATTGGAATGGTTTATTCATCAAGCCAAATGCTGGACGAGTGAGTACAATCTATGGTGTACGTCGCTACTATAATGGTAAATTTGCAACAGACTACTATCATCGTGGCGTAGACTACGCTGGTGCTGCCGGTTCACCCGTAACTGCCCCAGCCGCTGGACGAGTCGCTTTGGTAGGTAAGGTATCCCAAGGGTTTCGGGTTCATGGTAATGTAGTTGGCATTGACCACGGTCAAGGGGTAACCAGTATTTTCATGCACCTAAGTCGGATTAATGTTACAGAAGGTGATTTGGTGAAACCTGGTCAACTCATTGGTGCAGTAGGTTCAACAGGTGCTTCTACAGGGCCGCATTTACACTGGGGTCTATATGTCAACGGACAATCTGTTGATCCAACACCTTGGCGAACTAAGGTCGTAAATTAGTAGAGACGTAGTTGATCAATTCTGTCAAACAATTTTGTATGTTTTTTGCCAAGAATTAGGCAAAATAAACTAGATTGATACCGTCCCTACCTTACTTGGTTAGCGTAAAGATAATGAGCGTTATGAGTATCGAAAAAATTGTAGACCAAGCTCTCGAGGATGGTTATCTGACACCAGCAATGGAAGCAGAAGTCGGGCGAATCTGTGATAATGCTTCAGAACTCTCAATCGAAGAGTACATGGCACTGGATCGGCTGATGGGCGCATTGTTGACTGGTGAGGTAGTGGCGGTACCACGCAAACAATTCATTAATGTTATGGAAGAGCTGGTACTGACAGAAGCGATCGCACGAGTAGCAGAAATTGAAGCTACCAGCGAAAGCTCCTTAGACGTTGGCGATATTGCTGCCTACGCCCTCAACCGTCTGCCACCCTTGTACGCTACCACAGAAGAAGGCGCTAACTACCAGCGCCAACGTGCTAAGGCAGAACTCCAAGAATTAATTTCTCAACAATTAGGTGAGGCGATCAGCCGTTACTTAGATCGACCCAATTTCTTCCCAGAACGGCAGGCCTTGGGCAAAAGCAGTGGAAATGAAGTTGTTAGCCAAGTTAGTGCTTTACTCAGAGCATACGCACCTAACTTTGAGCAAAAATCACAACCTTAACAGTCAAGGGGAGCCACTGCGGTCTTTTCCCTACAGCCCTTCTCCTAAAAGAGACGCACTCGCGTTCGGGCATCAAGAAGGCAGGCGTTAGCCTCTCCCAAAGGGAGAAGGTGAGACGCCAAAGGCGATAGCGCAGCTAAGCCGAGTCTCCCGACTTGAGCGGACTGGCGTCAAGTGGCGTTCGAGGATCAAAATCAATACTTGGACTCTGAACTTTAGACTCTGAACTTTGGACTCTGGACTCTAGACTCTTAAATTAATTACGCACTACGACTGGTGTCCCTAAACTTACCTGCTCGTACAACAAGCGAACATCAGGATTACGCATTCTCAGACAGCCGTGTGACACAGCCGTTCCGATCAACTCAGTATCTGGTGTGCCGTGAAAGCCAATTTCATTGCGTCCATCTGTCCAAAAGCCAATCCATCTATCTCCTAAAGGGCTATCAGTACCTGCATCGAATATTTTGCCAGTAATTGGGTGACGCCAAATAGGATGATGTTGCATCCGCCTCACCTGGAAGTTACCTGTAGGCGTTTCCCAACCTTTCTTACCTATAGCCAGTGGATAGCTGGCTATCACCTCATCTTTAGCGTAGACATAAGCACGGCGATCGCTTAAATCAACAACCACTTGTGTCTTAACATTAGATGATGTTTGTGGGGATGAAGCTTGGGCAAATAAAAACTTTGGCCATTTGTCCACAGTTGAATTGTCTTTTTGTCCTGGTGCTACCAGCAGCCTCTTGCTTGGTTGGTCAGTTACACTAGCTACATTTTTGCTAATTGTTTCCGACTTAGTATGAGGTTTAATGGCAGAGGATTTTGGTGAGCGAGTAGGTATACCAGCACCCAGTGCAATTTCTCCTAAACCAGCTTCTGAAAGTTTTCTGTAGCTGCCGTCTAGGCGGCTTTGCTGAGAGTTAGGTTTAGTTAAGTTTTGCGGCAACGAAGCAGATGCAGGCTCCTCTACATAACCTTGTGCTACGGTAATGCGCCAATGCACAGCCAAAGATAAAATTGCTGTGCCAAAACAGAGCAACATTACCATACGACCTACAGATTCATTTTTTCCCATTGCCATTGTTTATCCCTGAAATATTCAGCCGATTAATTTGGAACCACTCATCAACTAATTATCAAAAATTTATAAATACTTATTATTTCCCTTATAAATTTGACAATACTTCTGGGCAAACTAAGGCTATGCAGATTGTTCCAGTAAAAAAATTCTAGTTGATAAATCGGAACTTTCCCAAGTTTTGAAAGTTGGCAGCCTCTGCTCAGGCTTCTCTCTGTAACTATCGAAATGTAGTAATTAATCATTAATGGTGTGGATGGGAGAAAAACCATGTTTGAAAAACTATTGTTAGCAGCCACAATTACATTTTCCCTCAATTTTTTTTTACAAGTTCGCTTACCCGATCGCACTAATTCTGATACTAGTTACCAACAGAATCCAGAAAAAACAGCAACCATTCTAGTGAGAAAACCGAATAAATAACAGTCATACTAACTACAGGAACTTATTAATTTAATATTTATACCAATTCTCTCTTGGCTTATTAGGATATCAAACCGTTACACATTAGCTCCAGGATCAAGTGCGTAGATGCTTCCCGTACTCCAAAGTACAAAATTTTCTTCTCTCATTCTTAAAATCATATTTACTTAGTTGTGTCAAGCGTATATAGTCAGTCATCACAAGTGGGAGAATTGTAAGTAACATTGCTGGATATCAGCCAACTGTTAACACAGGGTTAAAAGTGCGACTATGCAAGCAGTAGAAGGAGACAATCACTCTCCTGATTACTAGGAATGTAGCAAAACTTATATACTTAAGTGTTCCAGTCATAAATCCGTCACCTTAGCAAGGAACTTCCGGCTCATTAACGGGTCTAATAGAAAGGGATAATTTACAGCCAGTACGATCTATGAGTCAGTCGATTACTGTATCCTGGTCAACGGTTGATGCAAGGTGTCCAGAAGCATCAATGCCAGTTGACAAACTCTCAAATCACGATTTAATTTTGCGCTGTCAAGCAGGGCTGCGTCCAGATCGTGCTGCGTTTGCCGAACTGTTACACCGCTATCAGTCTCAAGTCGATAGAGTCTTATACCACTTGGCTCCAGATTGGGCTGACAGAGCTGATTTGGCTCAAGAAGTTTGGATTCGAGTTTATCGGAATATCAACCGATTACAAGAGCCAGCTAAATTCCGGGGCTGGTTAAGCCGCATTGCGACTAACTTGTTTTACGACGAGTTGCGGAAACGCAAGCGAGTTGTCAGTCCTTTATCGCTAGATGCCCCCCGCTCTGTAGACGACGGTGAAATGGATTGGGAAATTGCTGGAGATACCCCAGGGCCAGAGGAAGAACTTACAACTAGAGAATTTTACGAGCAATTGCGAGAAGCGATCGCGGATTTACCAGAGGTGTTTCGCACTACTATTGTCCTCAGAGAAATCGAAGGGATGGCATATGAAGAAATTGCCGAAATCACTGGAGTTTCTTTAGGAACTGTGAAGTCGAGAATAGCCAGAGCGAGATCCAGATTGCAAGCTCAGTTGCAAAATTATCTAGATACCTAATTTACAGGATCTTTCCTTCGCCTATTAGCAGAATTTAAGCATTGATTAAGAATTGTGAGGAAAAAGCAGATTGCTTCTGGTAACAGTAGGAAAAATCAGGAATTTATCCGAATTGTCCGCTCCCTTAACCCGTGTATGAATTAGTAATAGTGTTAAAATGACTACTGATTCTCAGTTTTATGACCTTTCATCCTCGCAACTTCCTAGCAATTTGTCAGATGGAATGGCTAAGCATACCAATGAATCAACGGGTTTTATGGATATGGTGAAGCGCGATCGCTTCGAGTTACTAAGTGCATACCTCGATGGTGAGGTTACAGCCGCCGAACGCAGGCAAGTAGAAGAATGGCTAGCAAAAGATGCCTCAGTTCAATGCTTGTATGCCAGACTATTAAAGCTACGGAAAGGACTGCGGACTCTCCCAGTGCCAACACCCCAACAGCCGCCAGAAGTAACAGCCCAGCAAGTATTCGTCCGGTTACGCCGCCGTTCCCGGTTAGGGTGGATGGTTGGAGGCGCGTCTATTGCTGCTTGTGTTATCGGCGCAGTGTCTGGCTTGCTCCCAGATGGACAATCAAGAGTGCCGCAACTAGCACAAAAGCCACAAATACAATCAACACAAACGAACTCAGCCTATATCGCCCCAGCGTCTCCGCTGATGGTGGGTTTAAATAACCCAGTTATCGAAATTCCTAAAGCAGCTGTAGCACCTCCTGAAAATCCATTCAATCACATACAGCCACCACAGCACGACGCCAAACAGGAGATTAATTAATTCAAAGTTGACAGTTTATTCATAGTTCATAACTGAACTTTGGCGTTAAACCGCAGCCACTCCACCAACCATCAAGTTGGAGTACACCCTTTAATTGGTAAACTCGCTCTGATGTCATTAAATAAACCCAAGCCCAACCCAGAGATAGCCCCTGTGAATCGTAAATTTCGATAATTTGCCGATGGTACAGATTTTCTGAAATTGCTCTAGTAGGCTGGTAATCTTCCAACGCATCTAGCTCATTTAAAATTTCTGGGTTGGTGAAAGAGAGTAAATAGCCGTGAACTTGGGCATCCCCTAGCGTCATTGCTGGGTAGCCCATCGGCAAACCAAACAGTTTACCTGCTGCAAAAGCTCTTTTAACATCTACTATCTTGTCAGCACAATATCTTTTATAATTAGCCTCACCTGGTTTAAGAGTGCCGTAGACAAAAACTCGCACTCCTTCAGAAAATTTTATTTTTGATTCAGCCATCGCTTATTTTAACCATCTGATTTGTTTGCCTAGCATCTACAATATGGAGGCAGATAAGATTACAGACCAGTAGGAGAATTTTTGGTGGATTCCCGATATAACCCAGCAGCAATTGAGGAAAAATGGCAAAAAACATGGATAGAAAGTGGCTTAGACAAGACATCTACAGCTAGCAATAAGCCAAAATTCTACGCTCTATCCATGTTTCCTTATCCATCGGGCAGCCTGCACATGGGTCACGTCCGTAATTATACGATAACCGACGTGATTGCCCGCCTCAAGCGAATGCAAGGGTATCGGGTACTACACCCAATGGGTTGGGATGCCTTTGGCTTACCAGCAGAAAATGCTGCTATTGACCGTGGCGTCCCACCAGCAAAGTGGACTTATCAAAATATTGCCCAGATGCGGCAGCAACTGCAACGTCTCGGTTTGTCTATCGACTGGGATAGCGAAGTTGCCACTTGTTCACCAGATTATTACAAGTGGACGCAGTGGATTTTCTTGCAGTTTTTGCAAGCGGGGTTAGCTTACCAAAAAGAAGCAGCGGTAAACTGGGATCCCATTGACCAAACTGTACTAGCTAACGAGCAAGTTGATAATGAAGGACGTTCTTGGCGCAGCGGGGCAATAGTTGAGCGCAAATTATTGCGGCAGTGGTTTTTAAAGATTACCGACTACGCCGAAGAATTGCTTAATGATCTGGATAAGTTGACAGGTTGGCCAGAACGCGTCAAGTTGATGCAAGCAAATTGGATTGGCAAATCGACGGGCGCGTATTTGGAATTTCCGATCATTGGGTCGGATGAAAAAATTGGTGTTTATACCACCCGCCCAGACACAGTTTATGGTGTTAGCTACGTCGTATTAGCACCAGAACATCCCTTAACAAAGCGGGTTACTACAAAGGAACAACAAGCCGCGGTAGAGGCATTTATTAAAGAGGTTTCCAATCAAAGTGAATTGGAACGTACCGCAGAAGACAAACCTAAGCGGGGTATCCCTACTGGTGGCAAGGTAGTTAACCCATTTACTGAGGAAGAGGTTCCGATCTGGATTGCTGACTATGTACTGTATGAGTATGGTACTGGGGCAGTGATGGGTGTACCAGCGCATGATGTGCGGGATTTTAAGTTTGCTCAAACTTATGATTTACCGATTGATTTTGTGATTGCTGCTCCAGATGATGTTGCAGGTTTTGACTTAACGCCAACATCAGACACAGATGAAATTACACAACTTGTCCAGATTGAATATAACGAAGCATACACCGAACCAGGAATTTTAATTAATTCTGGGCTTTTTACTGGTATGACTTCTACAGATGCTAAACAAGCGATTACTGAATACGCCGAAAAACAAGGTTTTGGTAAAGTGCGGGTGCAATATCGCTTGCGAGATTGGTTGATTTCGCGGCAGCGATACTGGGGCGCACCGATACCTGTAATTCATTGTCCTAACTGTGGAATAGTGCCAGTTCCTGACAAAGATTTACCAGTACAGTTGCCGGAAGAGGTGGAATTTACTGGACGTGGTGGTTCACCTTTGACTCAGTTGTCAAGTTGGATGAATGTTCCTTGTCCAACTTGTGGTACTCCAGCGAAGCGAGAAACCGACACGATGGATACCTTTATTGATTCCTCGTGGTATTTCTTGCGGTTTCCTGACGCTAAGAACGAGCAGCAGGTTTTTGATTCTACTACAACCGACGACTGGATGCCAGTTGATCAGTACGTGGGTGGAATTGAACACGCGATTTTGCATTTGTTGTATTCGCGGTTTTTTACTAAGGTACTGCGAGACAGAGGCTTGCTGAACTTTGATGAACCGTTCCAACGCCTGTTAACTCAAGGTATGGTACAGGGGTTAACTTACCTGAATCCGAACAAAGGTGGTAAGGATAAATGGATTCCCTCTAATCTTGTAAATTCAATTGATCCTCGTGACCCTCAAACAGGTGAGCCACTGCAACGTCTTTACGCCACTATGTCTAAGTCAAAAGGCAATGGTGTAGCACCAGAAGACGTAATTGCTAAATACGGTGTAGACACAGCCCGGATGTTCATCTTGTTCAAAGCGCCGCCAGAAAAAGACCTGGAATGGGATGAAGCTGATGTAGAAGGACAATTCCGCTTTTTAAATCGGGTTTGGCGTTTGGTGACAGATTATGTTGCTGCTGGGGTATCCCGCAAGAAAGCCCCAGCTGATTTAACTAAACCGGAAAAAGAATTGCGGCGGGCAATTCACACTGCTATTAAAGCGGTGACAGAAGATTTTGAGGACGAGTACCAATTCAACACAGCTGTTTCAGAATTGATGAAGTTGAGTAATGCCCTGACTGATGCCGAGAGCAAAAATTCACCAATTTATGCAGAAGGTATTCAGACTTTGGTCGTGTTGTTAGCGCCATTAGCACCTCACATTGCTGAGGAATTATGGCAGTTATTGGGTAACAGCGAGTCAGTTCACACTCAGACTTGGCCGTCTTTTGACTCGGCTGCTTTGGTAGCTGATGAAATCACTTTGGTGATTCAAATTAACGGCAAAACTCGCGGTGCGCTTCAAGTGCCGGCGCAAGCAGATAAAGCAGCGTTGGAGAAATACGCCCGTGAATCAGAAGTTGCCCAGCGTTACCTTGAGGATAAAGAAATTAAAAAGGTAATTGTAGTGCCTGGAAAGTTGGTGAATTTTGTAGTCGTTTAAGAGCAAAGGGTAGCGGACACGGGGACAATTTAATTTTTGGCGTTGTCTAAGCTAGACATAGCGTATCGGAGACAAGCTATCGTCAGAAACGGCAGAAGCGTGTACAGAAAACTCTGGCAGCCCTGTCTTCATACCAATTCAATTAATGATTGCAACACATTTTTGGATGAAGACGCGATTCATCGCGTCTCTACAGATGGTCTATTTGTCATATTCTTTTTTCAAATTCGTATCACCGTGTCTTCCCTTTGCATCCATCTTACGCTTGAAGTGGAATCTCAATGATAAACTCTGTTCCCTTGCCAAAATTGGAAATGCACTGTAAGCGACCTCCATGTTTTTCCTCGACAATTTGACTAGCAATAGACAAACCTAGACCTGTGCCTTTGTCTACCCCCTTGGTGGTAAACAGATGATCAAATATTTTTTGCTGGATTTCCTTTGAGATTCCACAACCATTATCTTGGATACGGATAGCAACATGGCTGTGGTCAGCTAACATCTCGGTGCGAATGATAATCTGGTTAGGATTTTTCTGAATATCTTTAAAGGAGCATTTCAAGTTAGTTTCCTCGAAAGCGTCAATGGCATTGGCAAGGATATTCATAAATACTTGGTTAAGCTGTCCAGGGAAACACTCTACATTTGGTAAGTCTCCATACTCTTTGATTACTTGAATAGCAGGACGGTTTTCGTTGGATTTGAGACGATATTTGAGAATTAGCAGAGTGCTATCGATACCAGAGTGAACGTTGAACGGTACTTTTTGTGAATTGTCTGAACGTGAGAAAGTTCGCAGAGAAGTGCTGATGTTACTGATGCGATCGCACCCCAGTTGCATGGAGCTAATCATTCGTGGTAAGTCTTCCAGTAGGAACTCTAGATCAATCTCTTTGGCATCATGGCAAATTGCTGGCACAGAATCAGGATAGTGTTGCTGATAGAGTTTTAAATGATTGAGCAGGTCTTGCATATATTCAGAGATGTGGATGAGATTCCCCGCAATAAAGCCTACAGGATTGTTGATTTCGTGGGCGACTCCAGCAACAAGGTTGCCCAACGCTGACATTTTTTCCGTTTGAATGAGTTGGGATTGGGTTTTTTGTAGTTCTAATAGTGCTTGTTGAGTACGTTGAGCATTGCTACAAGCTTCGGTATAAAGTTGTGCTTGGTTGAGGGCAATCACTAGCTGCTCTCTGACTTCTTTGAGTAATTCTACTTCCTCCTGCTGCCAAGGAAGCAAGCTAGTACTACGACCACACAGGAGTACACCAATAGTATTAGAGGGAGTGCAAAGCTTTTGTGCCAATACACAAGTAAATCCCTTGAAGAGTAAGAACTCTCGCAACGCAGGTTCATTAAGAGTCTTAACTTCATCAACTTGCAAAATTTTCTGACTCAGTAACTTTTCTACTAAAGGCTCCACATCTTCAATAGAATACATACTCAGAAAATGAGGCGACTGAGGATTTTTGGCTTCACACACTGTTTCCCAGCTAGGAGGTGTGGCATCGGGATTATACCAACAGAAACTACAATAATCAATTTGCAACAGGTCACGAATTTCGCAGACTGCGGTTTTGAGAATTATACTCAGTTCAAGAGAGTTACCGATTTGGCTTGATAGACGGCTTCTGAGCAAGTCTTCCCGTTGGGTAAACTTTTGGAGCTTAGCTTCTGTCTGTTGGCGTTCTCTAATTTCCTTGAGGAAATTTTTATTGGTTTGTTCCTGTTGACGATGAGTGTGGATGTAGTCCAGGATTAGTCCAGCAAGCGGCACTAGGTAAGCAATAATCTTTAAGAAATGAGCAATGTTGAAGTGATTATCGAACAGAGCCGTTGAGCCAAAAGCCATATGAATTTGGGTGGCGGCATTGGGAATGCTACTGATAATCAATCCGTGAGAGAATAGACTAGGATACTTACGGTAGAAGCGTGGGTAAATCAGGATGCCAGCCAGAAGAAAAAGAATCAAAGGAAATATATCCCAAGGTCGGGTGACGAATGACTTGGGAAAAATGGTTTGTGGTAGGACTTGATTGCTAGCACAAGCATGAATTATGCTGTAACAGAGCAACCCAAAGCCTAAGCTTACTAAAATTACAAAACCGAGATTACCTCGCCACTGCTTAGATTTACCTGCCAGAAAAATGCTGACACCAATTATGGTTAGCAAAACATTGCAGAGTCGGCAAAGCGCCCAGGTAAAGGGGACGAGGTTGCGGTTATCAGCGACGACTTCAATTAAACGGTCAGCAGCTAAGGTGTGGAACGCATCCATTAATCCTGCACACAACAGAGTGACTCCAATAATTGGCGTGGTGACATCGTACTTAATACTGAAGTGAGCAAAAGCCAGAATGACCGTGAAGATGGCTGCACAGAAGGCACTCCACTCTAGAATTGTGTGGATAAAACTGCCTGCCAAAGTGTGGTAAATCACTTCTGTAACTTCATTGGCTTTGCCAGAGACTCCCTCTAAATTTAGGGGTACTTGTGCTGAACCAAAATTTACTCCCAACAAATTCAATGTAAATGGCAGCACACAAATTAGCCACACTGCCCAAATTAATTGCTTCGGGAGTTTTGGGGTTTGATGAGAGTCTGTAGCCAGCACAAAAACCTCTTAAATATAAATTAATGATTCGGATAAAAACAAAGAGTTGATGGAATTTGCTTTCTTTTGAAAAAAAGCATCCGTTGCGCGAAAAGCACTTCCATAACTCTAGTTTTCCCAAAACCTATGCCGACTTTTACTGTCCATCTAAATTACAATAGACTCTCATCATGACCATTAAGCGCAGACAATTTCTTACAGCCTGTGGGCTAGCTGCCATAGCTAGCCAGACGCCATTAGTTGCCGCCCAAGGTAAGCTATATCCAAACACTATTCTCAAACCACCGCGCTTACAAATAGGCGATACAGTAGGATTGATTGCCCCTGCGGGTATCATTGAACCTAAAGATATCGAAACTGCGAAAGAAGAGTTATTAAAATTAGGCTTAAAAGTCAAGGTAGGGGCGCATATTTTAGATCGTTACGGCTATTTAGCTGGTAAAGATAGCGATCGCGCCGATGATATTAATTATATGTTTAGCGATCACTCTGTGAAAGCAATCATTGCTATGCGTGGTGGCTGGGGCTGTAATCGCATCTTACCCTTACTGAACTACTCGCTCATCCGTTCCCATCCGAAAATTATTATGGGATACAGCGATATTACTTCTCTGTTGTTAGCAATTAATGCCCGCACGCGAATGATTACTTTTCACGGGCCAGTTGCCACGTCTACCTGGAATCAGTTTACGGTAGATTACTTCAAGCGCATCCTATTTAATGCTGAAGCAGTAACAATGCAAAATCTTACCGGGGAAGTTGCAGTGGAGACAATCGCACCAGGAAAAGCAAGGGGTAAACTTGTGGGTGGTAACTTGTCAGTGTTAGCAGCGATGGTAGGCTCACCTGACTTGCCTTCCTGGAACAAAAGCATCTTGTTTGTGGAAGAAATTGGTGAGGATGTTTACCGTGTAGACCGGATGCTGACGCAGTTAAAAAACGCCGGGATTCTTAACCAAATTGCTGGCTTTATTTTTGGACAATGTACTAATTGTCGTCTTGGGGATGAGCCTTCATTTACTTTGAAGCAAGTATTACAAGACCACATACTTCCCTTAAAAATTCCTGCTTGGTATGGTTCAATGATTGGGCATATGAAGGATAAATTTACTATGCCAATTGGTATAGAAGTGGAAATGAATGCTGATATTGGGACAATTCAGATGTTAGAGGCATCTGTCAAAAAATAAAAGATAGGGGTGTAAAAAGACTTTTCATCTTATATCTTTAGACTTTTGATTCACATATATTTCATTTAGAAATATAGCGATTTCTAAAATCAATTATTGTCTGACGGTAAACACTTGGCATTCCTATATCAAAATACTGACCTTTAACAACATATCCGGTCATTCCTTCTTCCTGACGTAATCTATCTAGACAAGATGTTAACTGAAATTCGCCTCGTTCTCGAAAATTGTGATTAATGTGTTCTTCTAAACAATCAAAAATTTTGGGTGTTAATACATACAAACCAAATATACATAAAAACTCATTGTCGGCTATTCCCTCTACACGCAGATGCTGGTATGCATATTCAATGCTAGGTTTTTCATAAAGTTGTGTAACTTCAAGAATTGAGTTGAACTCTTGCCAAACTCCTGTTACACACCCAGCTTTATAAAGAATCTCTGTTGGTATTGTAGTTAAGCTAACAACACTTTTATTGACTTGTTCGTAAATATCTAAAATTTGACGCGCACAAGATTTTTCAGTGTCAGATGCATAAATATGATCACCCAACATGAGCAGAAATGGCTCATGTTTTACCCAGTCTTTAGCACAAAAGACTGCATGACCATAGCCTTCTTGTTCTTCTTGGGTTAAGATTGCAACTTTGCTACCTAAATCTTGAAGATATTGGCTGTACTCTTTATTTTCTGCTGAAAGTTTGTGGAAAAGTTCTTTTTTAGGTGGATTTTTAAATAAATCTTCAAATATTTCTCTGTCATCCGGCTGTACTACTATGCCAATTTCTGTAATTCCAGCACTAATTGCCTCTTCAATAATCGCTAGAATTACAGGTTTTGCCCTACCATCTCGGTCAATTATTGGGAAAAGTTCTTTTTTAACAACTTTGGTAGCTGGAAACAACCGAGTGCCAAAACCAGCCGCCGGAATCACAGCTTTGTTAACTTTTTTTATAAGCATAAATCCACAGTTTTAAATATTACGTTTGGAGAAAGTTATATTTGATATTTGTAATTTTATTACTTTAAAAAGAGAGTATGCATTTCTTACCAAAAGAGTACCCTAAAAAACTGAGGAGTTTGCAAGTTCTTTCAGCCTCACTTCGCTTTTATATCAATGTCTGAGCCTTCACAGACAAGCTTGATGGCGATTCTTTCCATTGCTAAATTGTGCTATTTGCTTTTATCCACAGGGGGAGCGCTGCTTAAGTAAATGCTAGTTATTTATAATATTTTATACTTAATACATAGAATTCCTTCGATTTTGCTCGGTCTTGTTCATACCATGAACAGTGAGTCGTTTTTAACTAGGTCAGTTTAGAAACTGTCACTCTCTAGATTCCCTATTTTATAGTGAAAGAGATATCTTATTTAATGCAAGGAGTGATACCATTTCACAACGTGTTTGTCACAAGTTATGCTTGTAATTCTCCCTCTAAAGGAAGTATTACGGTTTTCAAGTGTTGCAACAAACAAGTGTGTTGGTGTAAAATTATACGAAAATGTGCTTGGTGAGCAAAACTCCAAGTGCTTTTTCGTATGTGTATAAAAAATTTTGTTATTTTAGTAGAATATTGCTGTTTTGAAATGCCCAGACAATCAAAGTATAAAACTAAGCTAATAAATTAAGCTGAGGTAAATAGGTTAAACGGTAATGCCAATTCATCAGCTATTACAGTTAATTAGATTTCAAAATACAAACCTGTATAAATTAAATTGACTCAATACATCAAAATTTCTAAAAATATTTACTTAGATAGACGAATATTGTAATTTAGTCAATCTTGAGAATTATTTTGAGGGAATAGGTAGGCGATCGCAGCGTAACCAGATGCAGTGAGTAGACTAACCAAAAGAGCAGCCAGAACAACAGTAGACATATTAAAAATCAGATTATTTTTGCTCATGTGTCATGTTGGTCTGTAGACACAACGGATTTGAACTAACGGCAACTCCTTTATCACCTCGAAAAATTGTGGCGATGCAAAGTTCACCCTGATAAAAATCAGTATTTTCGGTATTTCCAAGCTAGCAAGCGGATATGACACAGCCGTGACTAGCTTGTGTCAATCCCTTGTATCTGAAGTATTTTCTTTGAACTCAAGCCAAAGGTAGAAAAAAGCGAAAGGTACTGCCAATTCCTAATTCGCTTTCTACCTGAATCTGACCGCCTTGTAACTCAACCAAACGGCGTGAGATCGTTAAACCAATCCCGGTTCCACCAGAATGGCGATCGCGCGATTCGTCAGCTCGCCAGAAGCGCTCAAACACATGAGGTAAATTTTGTGGGGCAATACCGATGCCTGTATCAACAACTGCAATCCAGAGTTTAGATGCTTCAGTCTCAGCACGAAGAGTAATTGAACCTTTGGCTGTGTAGCGCACTGCATTCCCAAGCAAGTTGACTAATACCTGTTCTGTGCGGTCAATATCTGCCATAACCGGAGGCAGCACAGATGGACACTCCAACTGCAAAACTGGGCCATCTTCTAATAGCTGGTCAGTAAATTTCTCCACTAATGACTCTAACAATGGACGCAGGTTTACCCGCTGTATATTAATTGGCAGATAACCAGCTTCTGCCTTAGAGAGTTCTTGTAAATCATTCACCAACCGCTCTAAGCGCTTAGTTTCTTTTGCTAAACGCCGATAAATTTCTGGAGATGCTTCAATTTCCCCATCAGCTAGTTCCTCCAAGTAACCGCGCACGACTGTTAGCGGTGTTCGTAGTTCATGGGTCATGTCACCAATCAGTTCACGCCGTCGCGCTTCCACTCCTTCTAAACTGACTGCCATGCGGTTGAAACTCACGCCCAGTCTATTGAGTTCTGGAATGTCAGATGAAGGTAGTCGTGCATTCATCTCACCAGCAGCAAATTTTTGGGTAATTTGCTCCATCTCGGTCAGCCGCTGCATAATCCGTTTGGATACCCAATAACTTAATCCTCCTGCTGCGGTAGTACCAACTAACACTGACCAAACAGTACTTCGCCGCCAAGCAAGTTCAAATCCTGTAACCAATTCAGGACGGATATCGATTAAATCGAATCCCTGACTTTCTAATCGTTCCAAATGTAAGACAAACAAACGGGGGGAAGAGATTTTGCTAATTATGACTAGACTAACTACTCCCACTAACATTACTACTAGGTGGGAGAAAAATAGGCGCGATGCCAAAGGCAAGGATTTCGTCCAACGCATACCTATTTTCATGATGATCACGCCATTGGAGAATCTTCAAATTTATAACCTACTCCAACCACAGTTTTAATAAAAGTGGGACTCGCAGGATCTGGCTCAATCTTTTTTCGCAATCGAGCCACATGAGTATCGACCACGCGCTCATCACCAAAAAAGTTATCGCCCCAAAGTTTGTCAATTAATTGGGTGCGGTTCCAAACACGGCCAGGATTGCTCACAAAGGTGCTGAGCAAGTTAAATTCTAAGGTAGTTAAGTCAAGAATTTCTGGTTGCTGAGAATTCATCTGGCGACTGGCAGTGCGCTGGTCTACATCTACTATAAAATGTTGGGTGCGATTGACCTGATGTTGTCCGCCTTGGCGGAGGCTACGCCGCAATAGCGCTCGCACTCTGGCTACCAACTCTCTAGGGCTAAAAGGTTTGACCATGTAATCATCAGCGCCTGTAGACAAACCAATTACGCGATCAATTTCTTCACCCTTTGCTGTAAGCATTAGAATATAAGGATCTTTTGCACCTGGTTTTTGGCGAATTCTGGCACATACTTCTAGCCCATCTAAACCAGGAATCATTAAATCTAGAATGATTAAATCAGGTGGTTGCTCTTGAAACATCCGCAAGGCATTCATGCCATCGCGGCTAATACGACAGTAAAACCCTTCTTTTTCTAAAGAAAGTTGGATTAAATGAGCAATTTCTGCTTCATCTTCAACTATTAAAATATCCATTTAAATTAGGTTTGAGAAAAATACGCAGAGTCATTCTCTAGTTTGTGAAGAAAGAGTGTAAGGGCGTAGAGAAATTCCATCAATAAATTGCAGCAACTCTTGGCAACAACATAGTTAATTATGTATTTACCTGTATTAATCAGTGTATTCAAAGATTTTTTATTAATGGATTAAGTTACTGTGTACTTTTATTGAGGTTTATCCCACTCATACCCATACACTTACAAAATAAAAGGTTTTAGTTATTTTGCTTAAGAAAATTACTACAGATATTGCAGTAATTAAAGGTTTGAATTGGACGAAGCTCGATAACTGTAGCCGATATTAGAATCTTTTTGAATGTGTTTTTTAATGCTATCAAGGTCAATAAAGCAATCAGCAACATCAATTAAACTTTCGCTGGTCATTGTTCGCAAACTCACCACTTCTACACGAACACCCATTCTGCTGACAGCGTTCACAGCATAGGCTAGGTCTCCATCTCCACTAACTAAAACCGCAGTATTATAGTAGGGAGCTAAATTTAGCATATCTACAGCAATTTCTACATTCAGATTTGATTTTTTTAAATTCTCTGAAAGTAACACTAAATCTTTGGTTACTACACGATAGCCATGACGACGCATCCACAATAGAAAACCTTGTTGCTTTTCATTACTGCTATCAACACCGGTATAGAAGAAAGCACGCAAAAGTCGAGAACCGTTAGTTAAACGACAAAGCAATTTAACATAGTCAATTTCAATGCCGAGTTGTAAAGCTGTTTGAAATAAATTTAAACCATCAATAAAAATAGCAACTCTCCCGCGATTTAAACCATTGAAAACGGTATCATCAATTGCAGGGGTATCTCGCATTTTCGTATCTTGACCTTTAACACTGGTGTTATTCATAGATTGTCCTTGCCAGTGTGGTTTTTCTTTAAGAACTTTATAATCATCTAATTCGTTCTTTTGCGTGTTAAAAATATTAATAGCCATTGATTTAAACCTCTGGATTTTAAATGGGGAATTAGTTTTGAGTAAATTTTCAAAAGATAGTCTGTGCTGATTTACAACCCTACCAGTAAATGGTCTTCAGTCATTAGATGCAAATAAACTTAACTCGTTAAGTGTGTACAAATTCTCAAGCGCGGTCAGCAAAGGTTTTCACTATTGCAATGGCTGGGTAATCTGTCCACAGATATTCTAGTCTTTACCCATTTAGACTGCACAAACTTGGGTAAAAGAGAATTTCTGTAAGAGTATCGGCTAAAATGAGCGATCGCCATCTATCTACTTTTATTTTAACTCTGGATTTTTAGAAGCTTACGACTATGGAATTCATGCATATTATTCACTGATATTCACTTCACTCTAAGGGCGCTTAAGTATTTACAGATAAAAATTTCAGTCAATTTAGTAATTAAAGCCGATATTCTACTAAAATTATTAAAAATAATATTTTTTATTCATTAATTTTCCTAATTAAAGATATAAGTTTATTTAATTTTAAGCATCATTCATTCCTCCAGAAAATGGATAAATGAAAACATATAGAATTCCTCTATTGTTTCTGTAGAAAGACTTTTAAACCTATTTTTATCAACTGCAATGCTCAAATATCCTCTTTTTTAAGAGGAGCTAAGGAAGAGCCAGTCTTATACAAAGGATAAAAAATCTTTAACTTGCTGTAAAAATACTGGTGTTATAGTTAACCTCTAAAAGATTTCTAGTGGCGAATATCACTCTATGTTGAGTAAGTAGGGGCAAACATGAATGTTTATTCTCTTCAGTTACAGCAGATAAACTCTTGGTGATGGGAATCAAGACAGCACTTTCTAGATGTGGCGCCTCAGTGCTGGAAAATTTACCAGAGCATTACAAAAAAATATGAGTACAATAATATAATTTTTTCTAAATACTACTATATGTATTTTAAAACTATTATGCTCTATCTGAATTTTTTATGCTTACTTTGCAATAGTTAACCAGTTTCTAATTAAAAAACATTAACATAGATTAAAAATAATAAATAATATCATAAATTATTAAGTTTCTCAGGCAAAATTATGAGTATGCTTAATGATTTAAGCCTAAGTTGAAAATTTAAGTAACTAGGCACGAATAAACATAAATATTTATTTAGTCTTTTGTACTTCGTGATTTGTTTGAGTACTAAAACTAAAGACTAAAAAATAAAGTTTATATATGCCAATGTACTGACTAGGTTATTAAGCAAAGCGGTGAAAATCCGGTCTGAGCCAAGTACTAACAGCGAAAACCTAAGTAACCTTAACAACAACTTCGTAAAATGATAGAAAAAATTTTGCTGGCTGTCTCTGGATTAGGACACGCGGAAGAAATGCTCAAAACGCTAAAAGAAGTGCCTTCAATCCAATCTGCAAAAGTTACAGTTTTACACGTTGTTTCTGGGCAAACAACCGCTAATGCAATGACAGCTAAGTGGCAGGAAGGTGGTAAGATTCTGGCTAATGCTATTCAGACTTTGAACTTAGATCCTAGCCAAGTTTCTTCAATTTTGCGTCAAGGAGATCCTAAAGATGTAGTTTGCCAAGTGGCAGATGAAATCGACGCTGACTTGATTATTATGGGTTCACGGGGACTTAAGCGACTGCAATCGATTTTATCAAACTCAGTCAGTCAATATGTTTTCCAATTATCTTCTCGCCCCATGTTGCTGGTAAAAGATGACATTTATGTCAAAAAAATCAAGCGCGTTATGGTGGCAATGGACAACTCTGATGCAGCAAAAAACTGCTTGAACTTGGCCTTGTTCTTGCTGCGAGGTATTCAAGGCGGCCAGTTAATTTTAGCTAATGTTACTACAGATTTGGGCGGCAAAACCTCGGAAATAACAGAGGTTAACCGAGACAAAAATCCAGTTTTGGCAGCCGCAGTTTCAGAAGCTGAAAAACAAGGTATCCAAGCTCGTTGTTTTAGCAGTAGTGGCAAACCTGGCGAAGAGATTTGTCGGTTGGCAGAGGAGTTGAATATAGACTTATTATTGCTCGGTTCTCCAGATCGCCGTCCATCGATCGCTAAAAGTTTTGTTGATATAGACAGGCTTGTAGGCTCTTCCTTATCTGACTATGTTCGAGTGAATGCCTCATGTCCAGTGTTGCTGGCGCGAACTATCGATTAAGCTCAAAATAGATTTAGCGGTTGATAAATAAAAACCCCTGCACCACTGGCGTAGGGGTTATTCATGTTATCCACAAACTATTAACTATCTTTTCCGCCTTCGCGGCTAGCTGTTTGGATGTAAAGAATTAGTAAAAACACAGCGGGAACTAGTACGAACAAAATGCTCGCAATGAACCCTAGGTCATTAACTTGCATGGCAAGAAAGCCTCTCTTAAATTTCCAGTCAACAACTTTAGAATAGCATCATCAATGACAGAGTTAGCCCAAATTTTCTACTTCCGCAAATGCTAACTACAGATGATTCTACAAATTTAAGGTTTCGTGACTACACTGACTGGGCCATTAACTAAAGTCTGACAAGCTAAGCGGTAATTTTCAGGCTTTTTTTTGAATTTCCGATTTTCTACGTCTGTGCGAGGAGAAAGATTTTCTAGTCCTTCAACTATCTCGACAACGCAAGTGCCACACTGACCGTAGCCACCACAATTCGTCATCTTGGCAATGAATGTATATATATCAATGCCATTTTCTATCGCCTTCAGGCGGAGATTGGCGCCATCCGCAGCTACTACTTCTTTATTCTCTTTCACAAATTTGATATTACCCATAGCTAATTCCTCGTTGACTGTAAGCTAGGCTTTTAATGCTTGGTATTGATATAGCTTGATTCACATCTCGTTTATTATAATAATTAATTACATAATATTAAAAATTATTAATTTTACTAAACATGATGACACAAAAAAATAGGACAGGTATAGACCTGTCCTGGAAATTGATAAATAGATTAGCTTACCTAAACCCTACTGCTGCTTGCCAGACAAATGCAAGTAACAAGAAGAATACGGGAATAACAGGGAGAACATCTACCAAGGGGTCAAAAATTTGGTAAGCTTCAGGCAATTTTGCTAATAACAGTGCTGCTTCCATGTTTGTTTAAATCCAACTAATCCAACACAGCTTTCATAATTGAGATGTATCTTAACATGGTTTGGTTATTGGTCATTGATCATTGGTCATTTGTCATTGGTCATTTGTCAGAAGTTATTCCCCTCATCCCCCACTCTCTCCCTTTCTATCTTCAGTCAGCCAATGACCAAATTCGGTGGTAAAGCGATCGCTTAGAATTGCTTCTCGGATTTTTTGGGTAAAACGAATTAGTTCGGTAATGTTATGAATGCTCAGTAAAGTGTAAGCTAAAATTTCTTGCGATCGCACTAAATGGGATACATAAGCGCGGCTGAAATTTTGACAAGTGTAGCAAGGACAAGTTTCATCTAATGGCGCAAAATCTTCACGAAACTTAGCATTTTTTAAATTCCAGCGATCGCCTTGTACTATTGCCGTCCCATGTCTTGCCCAACGAGTAGGAATTACGCAATCAAATAAATCTATACCAGATGCGATCGCAATTGCCATTTCCCGATAAGTACCTACACCCATCAAGTAACGCGGCTTTTCCTTTGGCAAAAGCGGCGCTGTCACTTGTACAATCTGAGCCATCAATTCTGGCGGTTCTCCCACGCTTACACCACCAATAGCATATCCGGGTAAATCTAACTTAGCCAAAGCTTCGGCCGCACGGCAGCGCAAATCCAGATACACCCCACCTTGCACAATGCCAAATAAGGCCTGCTCAGTACGCTGATGAGCCACCATACAACGTTCTAGCCAGCGGTAAGTGCGCTCAGTGGCGGTTTCCACCTCTTCGCGGCTGGCTGGATAGGGCGGACACTCATCAAATGCCATAATCACATCTGCCCCCAAAGTATTTTGAATCTCAATGGAGCGCTCCGGTGTTAAATTAATAATCCGTCCATCATGGGGTGAGCGAAACGTTACGCCTTCTTCTGAAATTTTTCGCATTTCGCTTAAGCTGAAGACCTGAAACCCACCGGAATCTGTGAGCATCGGCCCGTTCCAACCCATAAATTTGTGTAACCCGCCACCTCCAGCTACAATCGCTTCTCCTGGTTGTAGGTGCAAATGATAAGTATTAGATAAGATCATCTGCGCTCCCGTGTCCCGTAGCTGGGAGGGAGTGATAGTTTTGACGTTTGCTAGCGTCCCCACGGGCATAAATCTTGGGGTTTCTACAGGCCCATGAGGGGTGAAAAACACTCCTGCTCTGGCTTTTGTTTGGCTACAACAAGCAAGACATTGAAAAGAAAAATTGGCACTCATCCCATTTTGGATTTTAGATTTTGCGGAAAGTCTGGGCAAAGGAAATCTCGACTCAGAACTTTACTAAAACAGATTTTGGGTGGTGAAACGCCAACCAATAATATAGTTTCAGAAATCCATAACTAATAACCATAAAACCAAATGGTCTTAGGGCAAAATTCAGACTATTTCGCTAAATTATGGAAAAGTATAAAACTGGCAATTGAATTATAGAGGCGCAAGGTTTTGCGCCTCTACCAAATTATTACCAACTTTTTGAGTATATTCTGTAGTACTGGCAATTTAGAAAGAATCAGAACAGTCGTCGTCAATTTCTGCATCCCATCGGGCTGAAAGTACTTGCTCCATCATTGCTTCTATAGCACTGACATTCAAGCTCCGCTCCCGTCTTTCTTGTAGAGGGGTAGAACGGGGAATCAGCCGCAAACACATCCCTTCTTGCATCAGATCCAAACAGGTTTCTTGTTCCGCGGACTGTTTGAGCTCAAGATAGTCAAAACTACAAACATTTAGATAAAGCGCATGGTTAGCGATTAAGGTAGACCTTTGCGGATTAGCAAAAACTTCCATCACATCCCCCTCACCCTCGCTCAGGAGCTTCTCTTCATGGGTGTAGATGTAGTGGACTCGACCTAAATCAGCCAGTAATCGCCGTATGTCGAGCTTATTTACAATGATGCCCGTGTTAACAATGCACGGAGCTGGTATCCTAATGTCGGGTAGATGGTGACTCATAAGGAAATAGCAATTGAGCAAAGGAGAGCGACAACCTAGCTAAACAGTCAATTGAACAGCTCGTTGACTCCCTACATTAAAAAAATATCAATTTTGTAGGGCAATCGTCTAATAATCTGAATTAAGTTTTTAGATGAAGAATACAAAATAAACAATATCCCCGATAAAGTAGTTGCTTTTTGAGCTTTCTGCGCTTATGTAAAAATAACTACTTTAGCTTTTAAGTTTTACTGAGACTAGCATAACAAATTCTTCAAAAGAATATCTCATACAAATAAATCTTATTTAAAGCTTTAAAATCTGCTTGTACTTATTGTATGAGGATTCTAAGCTTAATTCAGTCATTACTTAACAGTCAATATAACTCATATGGCAAATCAGCAACAGTGGTGGAAAAGGCTGCTGTTAAAGCTGGCATCTAGTATAATATTTTACACAAGTTTTCCGTTACCATATTTGAATGGGTTAGATTTTCAAGGGGTGGCACGTCTTGCTGTGCTTGTAGGATTGATAATTGGGGGAATTTTAGGGTTATTGGATGCAGGGGTGACTTACCTGGGTATGCCAGTGCTAACTCGTAGCGCTTTAGTAGTAGGTGTTTGGATTAAGATTACTGGAGGTTTGCATTTAGATGGGGCAATGGATACTGCTGATGGATTAGCAGTGGGTGATCCAAAACGACGACTAGAGGTGATGGCAGATAGTGCTACCGGTGCGTTTGGGGCAATGGCAGCGATCGCCATATTACTCTTAAAAACAACAGCTTTAGTTGATATTGGGGAAAATCGTTGGCTAGTGTTGATGGCTGCTTGCGGCTGGGGACGCTGGGGACAACAATTAGCGATCGCTCGATATCCTTACCTCAAACCCACTGGTAAAGGCGCATTTCATAAACAAGCCATTCGTTCTTACAAGGATTTGTTACCAGGATTGCTGTTGCTGATCGCTTTGAGTGGCTTATTTTTGCTAATAGATAAAAAACGCCTATTTTTTACGTTGGGTACAATTTTTGCTGGGAGTGCGATCGCCACTTTAACTAGTGCATGGTTCAATCACAAATTAGGTGGACACACTGGAGATACATACGGTGCAGTCGTTGAGTGGACTGAAGCCTTATTTCTGTGCGTGCTGACCACTTTTTAAGAGATGAGGAGAGTAGGGAGTGGGGAGCAGGGAGCAGGGGGACAAGGGGAATAAATACTGAGCAATGATTCTTGACCCTTGACCCAGCACTCTATTTAATCGGTTGCAGCTTTGTCACTTTAAGTTTAAAAGACCCAACCCCAGTTTCGCCAAAAGAGCGGACACGAATTATGTAGGTTCCTGTCTCATTAATGCGAGTAAACAGTAGAGAATTGCTGCTGCCATCGGGGCCATCATCATTTTCTGCCAATGTCGAGCCATCAGGTGCTAGTAATGTGATGATGCTGTCGAAGTTGTCAGATGATAAATCAACCGCGAGATTATCGCCTTTGTTCAACTTTACTGTGTAGTCACGGGCGAATCCGCCCTGGCCTGTGGGAATATCTTTGTCTGAGAGCGTATCTGAAAGTTCAGCACTACTAGTAGTTAGAGGGATTGGACTATACAGCTTATTTTGAGCAAAAGCTGTTGTTGTACTTATACCTATTGCCAAGAATGTGGCAGGAACGATAATCGCTTGCTTTAAACCCGCCGTAAAAGCTTTATTCATACAATTCAAGCAGTATTTAATGAAAATAGGAGAATTTGGTCAATTATAAATTTATAGGCACAGTTTGCCCATGAATTCTTTGCTTATCTGCCTTTTACGGCAGTAGCCACAGCTGCTAACCCTAAGACTACAATTCCACGCTGACGAAGTGTCTGTACAGCACATCTGGCAGTAGCACCAGTGGTGTAAATATCATCCACCAGAAGGACTGAAACATTTGGGAAACTACGGTGAAATTCTTGCTCAACAGCAAAAGCTTCTGCTAAGTTTTTTTCTCGGTCTGACACTGATAAACCAAACTGCGCTTTAGTTTCTCGCACCCTTGTTAAACAATTTAGTTTCAATTTTAGCCCAGTTATCTCGCAGAAACTTTGTGCTATTAATGCAGCCTGATTGTAGTTACGTTGCTTTTGCTTGCTGGCGTGGAGAGGTATGGGAACTACCACAGGCTGTTGTTCGTGCTTGGGTAAATTTAATAACCATGCTTCCCCTAACCATTGACCTAGAGGACGAGCAATTTGGGGTTGATTTTCGTATTTCATCACGGCGATCGCTCGTTTGAGAGGGCCGCCATATATACCCCAGCCAAATACTGGTATTGGCTTTTGCCACAGCGAACTAGGATTTTTCAGGTGACAATTTTGCAGTTGTCTGGTGCAGTGCTGACAAAATTCTTGTGAAGTCGCACGTTGACATAAAGGACAATGAGATTGAAGAAAAAGATTAAGTAAACCTGTAAGATTTTTAGTCCAAGTGTGCATTTAGGGTTGATTGAGGATTTTGACATACACACGATCGCAACGTGCTGTTTCTACACCAGTTGCTGGCTTGTAACCGTTATTTTCATACAGCTTGACTGCTTCCACCAAAACACTGGCGGTTTCAATCCAAATTTGCTGAAAACCACGGGATGCGATCGCTGCTTCTAGCTGTTGTAACAAATATTTCCCCAGTCCTAAACCCCTAACACTAGATAAAAGATACATTTTACGGATTTCTATGGCTTTTTCCCCACGCTTGATGGGGTAGTATGCCCCAGTACCTACCAACTGGTTTTGGTGTTCGATTACCCAAAATTCGCCACCGGTTGCTAAGTAATATTCTTCCACTTGCACCACATCTCGGTCAGCGCCGTTGGGTTCCCAAGCCAGACCGTATTCTGATAATACATAACTGATAACTTGGGCGGCTCTTGTGCGATCGCGCTCCTCCCAGTTACGAATCAGAAAATCACTATAAATAGCTTTCATTAGCTGATTAACCTAATTTATTACTGGTACTAAACCAACCCAAAATTGCTAAGTAAGGACGGAGAGTCAAAATAGGGAAGGTTGTGTCTTTTTACCAAATTTAGACTATATCTTCTATTTTGAGCAATACAATATTTGAGCGGCGATTATACCACGTATACTGCTGTCAGCTAATGAAAGGAAATGCTTGTGAGCTTCAATCTTAGTATAAACCTTGATACAAGTACCAAATTCAACCAGGGAATTCCGCACGCAACTGATTAACTACCCGATCTAGCCCTACTGAATGGGCAGCTTTAAATAGTAAGCGATCGCCTTCTTGCATAAATGTCTTTAACTTAGCCACCAAATCGGCATGAGTTGCAAAGCACTCAGATGGAATACCTTCAGCACTATTGACAATCGCTTCGGCATCTTGTCCATCTACCAAAACTAATAAACCGTCTAAATTTAACTTTCGCACTGTTTCTCCCACTCGCTGGTGTAACTGCTGCGATCGCTCTCCTAATTCTTTCATTGCACCCAAAACGGCAATCTTGCGTTTTCCGGGTGTGTCTGCCAATAACTGTAAGGCTGCGAGCATAGCTTCTGGTGCAGCATTGTAAGTCTCATCTAATATTAATACATCATTGGGCAAGGTAAACCGTTGCGATCGCCCTGTGGGCATATCCAACACCAAGCCTGCTTTTAAGGATGACCAATCAATTCCTAATACCTTTGCCACCGCCAAAGCTGCTAAGAAATTACTCGCATTGTGACGTCCAGGCAACGGCAGAGGCAGTTGGATTCCGGCGATTTCTACTGTATCGTTATCAATCAGCCGTCCTTGGATATCGCCGTCAGAAAAGCCGTAAGTCACAACTTCTCCGTGCCACACTTTCGCCGCCGTGGCCATTAATAGAGGATTGTCGTGGTTGAGAATTGCCACACTATCAGCAGGCATTTCTGCCAGTAACTCACATTTTGCTTGGGCGATCGCTTCTTCTGAACCCAGTAACTCAATATGCGCTGTTCCCACATTGGTAATCACTCCTATCGTCGGATGCGCTATTTGCGTCAATTCAGCAATTTGTCCTCTACCCCGCATCGCCATTTCAATCACGGCGTAATCATGTTCTGCACCAAGTTCTAGGAGAGTTTTTGGAACACCGATTTCGTTGTTGTAATTGCCATAAGTTTTATGAACTTTTCCTCTGGTTGCCAAAACTGCGGCAATTAGTTCCTTAGTTGTAGTTTTGCCGACAGAACCCGTCACCCCAATAACTGGAATATCAAAGCGATCGCGCCACCATCTAGCGATTTTCTGATATGCCTGGAGAGTATCTTTGACCTGCAATACAGGAAATCCAGGATTGTCGTATTCAAAATCTACAATAGCTGCCAGCGCTCCCTTAGCGATCGCTGTTGGTACAAAATTATGTCCATCAAACTTTTCGCCTCGTAAAGCCACAAACACTTCACCCGCCTTGATCATTCGGGTATCTGTCTGTATGCCGTTGCTCACTTGTGCTAAAGCAACTTCAGATAAGTTTACAGGCTGGGACAAAAGAACTTCAACGAGTTGATTTAAAGTGGCAGACACAGGCATAAGTCAAAGTTGTAACAGGTAATTTTAGGGGAAAAATCAGAAGTCAGAATATATCATATTTTGGTATCAATATTACAATCTTCTTAGGAAATGGGGGATGGGGCATTGCAAGAGATATTTTCATGCTGATAGCGGATTTCTCCTGTGATTGACTGTCTTATAAATAGGAACTGAGGATAGCAAAGCTTAGGGAACAATCCCCAGTCCCCAGTCCCCAATCCCCAGCACCCAATCCCCAATACTAAAAGCAGTGCCAAAGAAGCTTAACTCCTTTGGCACACTTTGCTTATCATCTTGTTTAGCAGCTATTTATATAATTTCACCGAATATAGGCAATGGATAAAAGTTTTTATGTATTATCCTTTAATTAACCTTATCCCCGATGTTTAATCAAGATTACTTGCATAATTTGTATTGCTATTTCACTAGAAACATCTAAAGCTTGATATAAATCATTTAAGAAGCTTTTTTCTTCTTCAGTTACTATATCTTCAGCTAAGACTAAATCAGTAGTGACTGCAAAAACTGCTTCCCGCAAGTCTTGAGATAGAGATTCCTTAGCTGCATTAAATAACCTATTTAAATCATCCGCGCGGAGAAAGTTCAGGATTTTTTCAAAAAGCCTGTTCATTGTCTCTTTGGGATAACTTTTAAAGAGCTTCATCCGAGATAGTTCAAACGTGATATAATTTGCTTGCTCCTCAGAAAGATAACCGTCTGAAGCTGTCACAGCCAAAATTATGGCAGCAAAAGCTTCCGCTGGACTTAGTTTCGTTTGGGTTTGGTTTTCCGTACCCAACACAGCGTCAAATAGACCCATTTTATTTAGTAGCTCCTCAGTTGTGGTCTCAATAGCGGTACAGTTACCTGCGTTTTTCAAAACTTCCAGGTAAGACTGTAACGCTGCGAGACTTTCATAGTATTAGTGTTCCCAGGATTTCTTTATGGCGAACACTTGTACCCAATGGTTGGCAGCAAGAAGTACATTGCCATGTTTGAACTTAGCGTTCTCCTGTCTTTTCTATAGTTTCAATTACTGCCAAACCTATACCAGAACCTGCTATTAACAGTACTGCTGATATCAAAAAAGCGTTGGCAAGCATCCGCAGGGCATCGTCGAAGAAGATATAGGTGGTCATCATTTCACCTTTTGAGCTTTGTGCTGCTAGTACTTTTTATTTCTCCACACCTTGATAGGTGAATTTCGCTCAGAAAGTGCTAGCAATTGCATCTTAACAAAACTTTAGCTGTTTCAGAACACCGTTCAAACTTTTTCTTGCTGAAGATTTGATGAACTTAACCGTTCTTTGGTAAAAGAAATTACTAAGGCAGAAGTAGCGCAAAAATTGCGCCTCCTTAAACTTACATAAAAATGGTTATTAAGCTGGTAAATTCAGCTACAAATTGCAGTAACAAAGATTGTGGGACTATTAGTGTAGTAAATATAGATAAATTGCTTATTCTTGGAGCCTATTAAAATGAAAAATAAAGAAGATGTTTTGAGAAAATTTACTTAGAAAATTGCTAGTTGTATGCATCTATCTCAATGCATATACGAAAGTCACTCTAGTAAAAATTCCGAGGTTACACTTAGAAAAAAGTTTTTAGATTAAACAACGCTCAATCGTGGCTAAAACGGATTGAGAGAGTGTATCAAAATCGTAGCCGCCTTCTAAGCCAAACAGAATTTTACGAGTTAGCGCCAGACAATAATCTGTAAACAAACCATAATCTTCTGGTTGCAAATTAATACTTGCCAAAGGATCTGCTGCATTACCATCGTAACCAGCACTTACAATCAGCAAATCAGGTTGAAATTTTTCTAAAAACGGTAGTACCTTCTTTTCAAACAGCGGCTGGTACACTGTAATATCGCTGCCAGGAGGTACAGGCAAATTTAACACATTATCATGAAACCCACGTTCTGTTGCTCTACCAGTACCGGGGTAGCAGGGATATTGGTGTAGAGAACAATAAGCAATTTTCGCTTGAGTTTCTACGATCGCCTGAGTACCATTACCATGATGCACATCCCAATCTAGGATAGCTACGCGGTTAATTCCGGGTTGTTCGAGGGCAAATAAAGCTGCGATCGCTGCATTAGAAAATAAACAAAAGCCCATCCCCGCATCACTTTCAGCATGGTGTCCTGGTGGACGTGCTAACACAAAAGCCGGATTTGCAGTTGCTAGCACAGTTTCAACTCCATCCAACCAAGCGCTGACTGCTAACAATGCCACATCATAACTGCGCGGGGAAACAGGCGTATCTCCATCTAAATAACTGCCGCCAGCGTAGGCAATTGCGCCAACTTTCTTAATGTATGCTGCGCTATGAGCTTTAAGTAACACAGGCATCAGCGATGGCTGTTCGAGTGCTGGTGTAGGCGATCGCCATGCAATTTTATCTGCAAATGTAGCTGCTTTTAGGGCGTTGGCGATCGCTGTTAAGCGTCCTGGGTTTTCTGGATGGTATTTTCCTGTATTATGATCCAGAAACTCGTCGGAATAGATGACTGGCAGCATAGGGCGAAAAAGTTGGGCAGCAGGATACTGAATGTCATTGTATCCTCATCCAAACAGTGCTGAGTTAGGAGTTAGGAGTACTTCTGTTAAGGTGGGTAGAAAAAGACCCCAAATCGAAGCATAGATAATTGTTTGTGTCTTTAATGTCTTAGTGGTTGAACAATATTTTTTTACCACAAAGACACTAAGTCACAAAGAAAAACTTATTTCCTAGACTGACTAGTCTCTTGTAAATCCAATCATTTCATCGCTTGGTTCGTCTAGCATTTCAGGTACTAAAGCATTGTTACCCCTACGTTCTTCTGGCGATTGCTCCCGGATTACATCGTCCATTTTTGGCGGGTGTTTGATCATGTCAAGTACCTCTGGGCTTAGTTGCGATGCATCACCTTCTGGATTCGATTTTTCAGCTTGGCTAGGAACTGTTTCTTTATTCATAAATAATATTTTCTCCAACTTCTAGCCCAAGCTTAAGAGATATTGTTGCGAAGCATACACTATCTTCGGGCTTAAATCGCTATTTCTAAACTGCACTCTCTGCACTATTTTGCTCACAAATAAATTCATATTGGGAGAAGTTATTGGATACACCAGGAAAAATGATAACCATGTTGAGGCTGAAGATGATTCACTAAAGTAAGTAGCGCATACCATAAAAAGCGTGAATATTCAGTATCTTGTGTTTCATTACGTCAAATAGGAAATCAGCAGTGTCATCAAATAAGCCGCCCACTAGTAATCAAACTCAACGTTGGACATTTTTGCAACTTTTTGGACTGGCAAAGCGTAATCCTTTGATGATTTCAAAATGGGTTATGCGCTGGGCAGTTGTGGGGGCTGCGGGAGGTCTATTTGCTGCGTTTTACTGGAATGTTTTAGAGCAGATAACTCATAATCTGCAAAGATTTGACGGTTTAAGCCTGTTGATAGTGATGCCATTAGCTGGTTTAGTTATTGGGCTGGTGATTCATTTTTTGGGAAATCCCGGTGAAATCGCTGTGATTGTTGATAATATCCATTTTCGTGGCGGACGCTTGGATACTCGCAAAAATCCTTCAATGATTCTCGCTTCTCTACTTAGCATATCGGCTGGCGGTAGTGCTGGGCCAGAAGCACCATTGGTGCAGGTTACAGGTTCTTTTGGTACTTGGGTTGCCGATCGCTTAAAACTTCAAGGTGAAGACCTCAGATCGATGAGTCTTGCGGCGATGGCTGCTGGTTTCACAGCTTTGTTTGGCGCACCCCTGGGCGGTGCTATATTCGCTCTGGAGATTTTGCATCATCAGCATATTGTGGAATATTACGAAGCCTTGATGCCAGCGATTGTTTCAAGTTGTGCTAGTTACCTAGTATTTGCAGCGATTACACACTTGGGAATTGCACCCACTTGGCATTTTCCGCAGTATCGCCTGGAGAACATTGACGATTTTGCAATCGCGATCATGTTCGGAATTATTGGGGCGATCGCAGGATGGATTTTTATGGCAATTTTTCGGGGTTGCGATCGCTTATTTACTTTGATTCCCGGCCCCATTTATGTCCGCACCACACTGGCTGGACTGGGACTAGGAAGTTTAGCAGTTCTCTTGCCACTCACCCGTTATTTTGGACATGAAGAGTTAGAATCAGTCCTCGATACTAACTTTTCTGCTATTTTCCTCTTGACTCTAGCCCTTGGTAAAATGGCTGCCATTAGCGTGACTGTCACAGGTGGCTGGCGTGGTGGATTCATTATCCCGTTGTTTTTTACTGGTGCTTGTATCGGTAAAGCGATCACAGTTTTAATTCCGGGACTGAATCCAGCCCTGGCGATGATTTGTACGATGGCAGCTATTAATGCAGCTGTAACGCGCACACCTATAAGTACTACTTTGTTACTTTCAAAACTGACTAACTTCAGCCCCTTTACACCAATTCTGTTTGCTAGTTTGATGGGATTTTTTCTGGCTCCCAAAGTTCCCTTGATTGCATCTCAACTTAAATCTCAGGAGGAAGCCACTGAATTAATTCGTAATTCGTAATTCGTAATTCGTAATTAAGAAATTACAATTACTTAAGGTTTTTAAGGAATTCTTCTTTGACTGCAAAATACTTAGCAATTTCTGCCTGAGTCAGCGGTGTAACTGTGGTTCCAGGTCGAATCGGCTGTAATAGAGCGTTTAGGCTGCAACATGAACTGCTAGCCTTCCTATAGACGTAAGCGGAACTCATTCCTCGTATCCGAAAGTAGTCACCTATTTGTAATTGTTGGAAAGTCATTAAATACTCGGAATTTCAGGTAAATAATCGCAGTAATTAGGCAAATTGATGAAAAAACTAATTAACTGTATGGACGCTTCATCTGCTTTTAGGACAGCCAGACGCCAAGAATACGAATAAGTAAGAGTTTCAGATAGTTCTTGCGTAAATCCCAAACAGCCTAATAATTGGTAAAATTGTACTATTATTTTGCCGAATTTCTAACTCAATTACTTGCAAATTTAACTAACAGTCTTTCAGCCTAAATACATGGGCATTTGACGAGCCGTCTATGTTAGCTATTCAGGCAAAAAAAGGCAATATGTGTTAACATTGTAACAAAATATAGCAATTATTCAAGAGCAATTTAGAGTAATTTTGCGCTTTGCCGAGTATAAAGGCTAAAATCTACGATTTTTGGAGATTTTTAGGTTATGACATTCTCACAGGAGAGGATTATCCCGACAGACTTGCGGAACGAAATGTCGCAGTCTTATCTGGAATACGCCATGAGCGTGATAGTGGGTCGGGCATTGCCAGATGCCAGGGATGGTCTAAAACCTGTGCATCGTCGCATACTGTACGCAATGCACGAGCTAGGTCTGACACACGATCGCCCCTTTAAGAAATGCGCTCGTGTGGTGGGGGAAGTATTGGGTAAATATCACCCCCACGGTGACACGGCAGTATACGATGCCTTGGTGCGGATGGCACAAGATTTTTCGATGCGATCGCCCTTAGTTAACGGACACGGTAACTTCGGTTCCGTAGACAACGATCCGCCAGCGGCAATGCGATACACAGAATGCCGTTTGCAAGCTTTAACTAGTGCTGGACTACTGCACGACATTGAATCAGAAACAGTAGACTTTGCTGATAACTTCGATGGTTCTCAGCAAGAACCAACAGTCCTGCCGGCACGTGTCCCGCAGTTACTACTAAATGGTTCCTCTGGGATTGCTGTGGGGATGGCGACTAACATCCCTCCCCACAACTTAGGTGAATTGATTGATGGCTTAGTGGCACTAATTCACAATCCAGAAATCACTGATCTCGAATTAATGCAGTATATCCACGGCCCAGACTTTCCGACTGGGGCGCAGATTTTGGGAACAGCTGCGATTCGGGAAGCTTACACCACTGGGCGCGGTTCGATTACTATGCGCGGCGTAGCTAATATTGAAACCATCGAACAGCGTGGACGACCAGAAAGGGAAGCGATCATCATCACCGAGCTGCCCTACCAAACCAACAAAGCGGCGCTGATTGAAAAAATCGCTGAAATGGTGAATGAAAAGCGATTAGAGGGAATTGCAGACATTCGGGATGAAAGCGATCGCGACGGGATGCGAATCGTCATCGAACTCAAGCGTGATGCCTATCCTCGCGTCGTGTTGAACAACCTCTACAAGCAAACGCCACTACAAGCCAACTTTGGCGCGAATATGCTGGCGTTAGTGAATAGCGAACCGCAAATTCTCACTCTCAAGCAGTTCCTAAACGTCTTTTTGGATTTCCGCATCGAATCCATTGCCAGACGCACACGTTACGAACTACGAAAAGCTGAGGAACGCGACCATATTTTGCAAGGTTTATTGATTGCTCTATCTCATTTAGATGCAATTATTAACTTGATTCGCCATGCTCCTGACGCGCCTACAGCTAAAGGTGAGTTAATCACAACTTACGGGCTTTCGGAAGTACAAGCAGACGCGATTTTGCAGATGCAGTTACGGCGGTTGACTGCCTTAGAAGCAGACAAAATTCGTCAAGAACACGACGACTTACAATCGCAAATTGCCGACTTGCAGGATATTTTGGCACGACGGGAGCGAGTGCTGGAAATCATTGAAACGGAAGTTGCACAGCTAAAAACTAGCTTCGCCACACCCCGGCGGACAGTGATTTTGCCAGGGGAAGGTGACTTAGATGACCGTGATTTGATTGCTAATGAAAAAGCGATAATTCTGATCACCGAGCAAGGTTACATCAAGCGGATGCCAGTTAACACCTTTGAGGCACAAAGCCGTGCTACTAGAGGCAAAGCCGCTGCTAAGGTGAAAGATGACGATACCGTTGAGCATTTCTTAACTTGCTGCGATCACGATAGTGTTTTATTCTTTAGCGAGCGTGGCGTCGTTTACTGCTTGAGGGCGTATCAAATTCCTGTTGGTTCGCGTACTAGTCGCGGTACACCAATTGTCCAAATGCTACCCATTCCCAAAGAAGAAAAAATTACCTCGATTGTACCTGTTGACGAGTTTAGCAGTGAAGAATATCTGGTCATGCTCACCAAGGGCGGCTATATCAAGAAAACCGAATTGGCAGCGTTTAGTCACATTCGCGCCAATGGTTTGATTGCCATTTCCTTAGAAGAAGGCGACCAACTGCGCTGGGTGCGACGCGCCAGAGTAGAGGACAGTGTAATCATTGGTTCTCGTAACGGGATGGCGATTAATTTCCGGTGCAACCACGAACAACTACGTCCTTTAAGTAGGGCAACTCGTGGGGTGAAAGCCATGAAACTCAAAAATAAAGATGAACTGGTGGGTATGGATATTCTCCCCGCAGCAATTCTTGAAACTTTGGATACAGTTACAGAAGCCGAGATTGAAGATATCGAAACTGTCGAAACTGTCGAAACTATCGAAACAGTCGAAACAGAAGATATCGAAATTACCGAAATTAATGAAGAGTCCACAGAAGTGCCTAGCAATGGCATCGTTGGCCCTTGGGTGTTGGTGATTACTATGGGAGGATACGGCAAGCGCGTACCAGTTGGTCAGTTCCGCTTGCAAAACCGTGCTGGTCAAGGTTTAATGGCAACTAAATTCAAAAACCGCAAAACCAAAGACAAGTTGGCAACCCTACGCATTGTCAACAATGACGATGATGAAATCATGATGGTCACCAATCGCGGTATTATCATTCGTCAGGCGGTGAATGCGATTTCTATACAATCGCGATCGGCTACTGGGGTGAGAGTGCAGCGCCTAGACGAAGATGATGCCATTACCGGAGTGGCGATCGTTCCTCCTGATGCTGGTGATGCAGAAGAAGCTGAGTAAAAAGTTGGGGGAGAGAATAACGTTTTTACTCCCTTGCTTCATTGCTTTAGCTAGTGGCATTTTAATGGGGCTAACCGTAGCCCCTGTAAGTGCATGGTTTTTGGCCTGGTTTGCCCTAGCTCCCCTTTGGGTCTTAGTTCTCAATTCTTCACAAAGAAAAAAATTATCTCCCCCTCTCGCCCTCCTTTCCCTAGCTTGGGGTATCGGTTATCATGGTGTTGCCCTATCCTGGATTACTGGCATTCATCCTATGACTTGGCTAGGCGTGCCTTGGTGGCCGAGTTTGGCAATTACCCTCTTCTGTTGGGGATTTATTAGCCTCTGGGGGGGAATATTTGTCACTGTATGGGTGGCTTGCATAGCTCGTCTAGTTGGGCAGAAATCATGGCTACGGGTGCTATTCGGTACAGCTATCTGGTGCGGTTTAGAAGCAGTTTGGAGCGCTGGCCCTTTGTGGTGGAGTTCTCTTTCTTACACACAAAGCCCGCATAACCTGATAGTTTTACACCTTGGTCAACTCTCTGGGCCTAGTACCGTTACAGCAGCAATTGTTGCAGTGAATGGCTTAATCGCCGAAGCATGGATAAACCGCCTTCGCGTTGGGGAAGCCTCTCGTAGAGAAGCATCTCGCATAGAAGACACCAAAGAAGCTAAGAATTTCTCTGCGTCCTCTGCGTCTCGGCGGTTCGTAAATAAATATTTACTGAGCGCCACAGGATTATTAATCACCCTACACCTGATTGGCCTGATCTTATATATTCGTCCCATTGCCCAACCCCCAGAAGCAGCATTGAAAGTGGGGATTATTCAGGGCAATATTCCCAACCGAATTAAACTGCTTCCAGAAGGATTACGCCGTGCCGTTGCAGGCTACACCAATGGGTATGAAACTTTAGTAGAGCAAAGCGTAAATGCAGTTCTGACACCAGAAGGAGCCTTACCTTTTTTCCAACGCGACTTGCCAAAAACTGCTCTAGTTTCAGCAGTTAGAGAAAAGGGCGCAGTTGCTTGGATTGGGGCATTTGGAGAACGGGGACGCAGTTATACAAACAGCTTATTTACTGTCGCTGGTAACGGTGAAATTGTTAGCCGCTACGATAAAGCCAAGCTAGTACCACTGGGAGAATATATACCCTTTGAACAAATTTTAGGTAAGATTATTGAGCGTTTATCGCCTTTAGACGAACATCAAGTCCCAGGTTCACCAAATCAAGTCTTTAGTACCCCTTTTGGTCGTGCTATTGTCGGTATTTGTTATGAATCTGCTTTTGCTGAACGATTTCGTTATCAAGCTGCTATGGGTGGGCAGTTTATCCTCAGTTCTTCTAATGATGCCCACTACACAGCGGCTATGTCACTTCAGCACCATGCACAAGACATTATGCGGGCAATTGAAACCGATAGATGGGCAGTACGGGCGACTAATACCGGATATTCGGCTTTTGTAGACCCTCACGGTCAAACTTTGTGGATATCTGGATATAACACCTACCAAACTCATGCTGAAACGATTTATCGCCGACAGACGCAGACTTTATATGTGCGCTGGGGTGATTGGTTGACACCGTTGTTGTTAATATCTTCCGCAGGGGCTTGGCTAGTAATTAAAGTTAGCGGCACAAGGAAAACAAGTAATTAATAATCAGCTACCTGACTATTATTTTCTCACACAAGACGCTTCTTTAGGAGATGCAGGATCGGGGAAAATGGCTAGAGTATGATATCCTGGGTCAGTTTCTCCGTATAAGACTCGAAAAGTATACAACTTGCTTTTGCCTTGCGCTTCAGTCACGACTGTTAAAAGTGTATTGCTAGTATTGGGAAGGCCAGGAATTTTCAGTTTAGGAATTCGTCTGAGTTGCATGACATTAGCTGCTGATTTTTGACAATCTCCTGCATTAGTATTAGCGTCTTGACCGAACTGCATACATACTGGGCCATCAAAATCTATAGTTACCTGTGATGGGTCGTTTAACCAAACTTTTTTGATGACTTCTCCAGATTGAATAAAACTCAAGTTTGTACCTTGTTTATACGAAACTTCGATAGTAGGTACTACTCCCCCTAAACCTTGCGCTTGGCAGGAAAACATAGAACGAAGAACAGCGTTTTGAGCGATAGCACGACCTGCCACAAAAAACGTAGCTGCCGAGAAAATTAGGGAAGCTAGAGGTAGGAAATACGATTTATTAGATGTATTTTTGTGCAAGTTGTTATTGTTTTTCATGGCTATAAACGCGAGATGAGAGGAAAATCCAATTATTTACTTCTCCTTCTGCTTTCTGACTTTTAACTCTTGCCTCCCCTATTTAAAACTGCATTGATTGATTGACATATATTTCAACATCTTTACCAGCTGCTAAAAACCAAACGTTACTACGTTGCATCATTTGAGAAATAGCCTGTTGATTTCGCTGGGCAATTTGAGGTACTACAGTATTCATCCCTCCTTCTAACAACCCTGCCAAAATGTTGCGTCTGTTGTCGGTAGTCTGAAAGCAATAAGGGTTATCGTTAGTAGTACTATTTACAGTACGATTGTTAGGACATTCTAATTTGGTATCAGGACGATTTAATACCTCTCCCACTTTACCAGCAGCACCCAAGACAAATAGTCCTACATCCAGCCCAGTAGTTGAGGCTCCTTTACCAGAAAATTGGTTTGCTATTAAAGGTCTGCCTTGAGAAGCGCGAATAGTTATGGCGTTCGACGGTAGGCTTATTTCTGTGGAATTGCCATTATTTTGTTTAATAACTTTGGTTACATCCAACTGTAGTAAGCCTTGTTCAGAAATAGAACGAATTTCAGTTAGAAATTCGGTATTGGCAGGTAAAGCAATTTGACCATCTACAGATTTTAGTGGTTGTTTCAAACGTACAACAAATACATTTTTGTTTTCGTCTTTGTCGTCGTTACTTCTACTCCTAGTAGTTTCACCAAATACAGCTGTTGCCAATACAGCTTTGGCATTAGCCCCTACTGCTACTGATTTCGAGTTTTGCGATTGCGTTGGACTTGCCGCCGGGGTTGTCGGTGGTGGCTGTGGTGGCTGTTGTGGCTGTTGTGCTACTTGGGTATTTTGTGGCGGTGCATAAGTGGCTGCATTAGCTGTATTAGGTTGAGTAGCGACATTTACCATGCCGTAGCTACCTAACTTTGCTAACCTTGACCACTCGTCGATTGGGTTTGGTGGCGGCGGTGGAGTTACATTGACGATTGGTGTAGTTTCTGGCTTAACAACTGGTAACTGTGGTGTTTGAGGTATTTGAACAGGAGGTGCAACTGTGACTGGGCGAGGCACATAAGCTGTTTGTACGGGTGCTGACGTTGCTTGCTGTGCTATTCGCGGTCTATTTCTGACAGGTTCTACTCGTGTAGCGACTACAGGCGTTGCTTTTTCAGTTCTGAGTTTTTGTTGTGCTGATTTCACCAACTCTACTTGTTCAGTTAGGGCTAGTTTCGTTTTCAGAGTTTCTACTTCTGCTTCTAAATCTGGAGAGGTGGATGTAGTTGGCTCCGATCGCACTTCTGGGGTAACAATATTAGTAGACTTCTGATTGCCACTGCTCATCAGTTGCGATAAAAATACGCCAGCGAACAAAACCATTGCTAAGGTAGCACCACCCACTAAGCCTAACTTCGCAAAAGGGTTAGATGAGAGGGGTTGCTTAGTTTGAAATTCTTCTGGTTCAGAAACCGATGGCTGCAAAGTAGCATCATCTTCTGATGCTGAGGCTTTGGTAGCAGAAGAGTCTTCTTGAAAGCCAACCAACCTGGCCATCCGTGATTCCCAATCTAAAGATTCTACTTCTAGCTGGCGATCGTCGGTGGTTAGAGTAAATAGATTTTGTCCAGATGTTTCTGAGGGAATTGAATAAGGTGTCATGGTATAACTTGGTTAGAATTTCCAGAACAATTTTTATCTTGGATGTCACATATGTTATAGATTTCTAGTCTAGCTTCACCGAGGCGGTAAGCTGCTAAATGCAACGGAGGTGCTGCATTTGGTAGTGAAGTAGCTGGTTCATCTATAGCTCTGACTAAAATTTGTTTATTAAACCCAATTGACTTTCCCAGCTTGTCTGAACCACTAAAAGTTAATTGATTCGCCTGGATTTCGACTTTCCACCGTCCATCACCTATTTTTGTTGGTTGAGAAACTCTTTGGATTACAAATATATTCTCAGTGCCTCTGTTTACATTGTCAAATTGTGCATCTGGATTAAAATTAGTAATTTCTGATTGAAATTTTTGTTTAAAATCATTCGCTATGAGTTGAGAACTAACTTCCCAAACTGTTTTTGGCGGCTGTTGCTGTGACCAAGTAAGCATTAAGCTCATAGTTTCGCCGACAAACCGCCGAATAGTTTCTGGTTGTCGCTCTAAATTTTGTTGTGGGTCTACTGTTATCGCTTCTCCATTCACAAGTTGTACCAAACTTTGAGGTGTGAGTTGCCGACTTAAATCTTGTAACATAGACCCATGAAATACTAACAATAGCAAGCTGAACAGATGCAAGCCAAATGTTCCTAATGCTAACAGCGGTAATGGGTTATTTCTTTTATTATTTTCTGGTTTAAGTAGTTGCATTAATAATTAACTAGATAAATTAAACTATCAGCTTAGTAATGATAAACCTTATATCTATGTTATTGTAATAATTTATTAGATTGGTTCTTAGCTCCGCATTGCTTTAATTGCTCCTCATTCAGATTGTTATAGTTGTCAATCAAACACAAATTACGAATTTCGTAAATTTCTAGTTTATCAGTGCGGATAATATCAATTGCTTTTTGCAGAGTTGTACTGTTTTCAGCTTGGGGATTAGGAAAATAATCAACTGCACGCACAAGTAAATCTTTGTTAAAAGGAGTGATAATTCTTCTATCATCACTTTTTTTCTTTTGAATCAAATCAGCTACCATTCCTACTCGCCACTTTCCTGGTGCGAGTTTTTTTGGCGGATAAACTCGCTTAATAACTAACTGTGATGTCATCACTTGATTGGGATTATCAGAGAAGACTTCTGGTGGTGTAATTTCCGCAATTGTGCTTAAAAAACCTTTACGGAAATCTTCTGATAAAGCAAAACCAGCTATCCAACTACTGGTAGTAATTTTTTGGCTACCACCTTGTGGTGTTCTAATGAGTATTCCTAAATCTGTTTTGGGGTTGCTTACTTCTTCAATACTTTGTGGTGGTAGAGTTCCAGACCAGTTAAACATTGAAGTCATAGTTTTACTAATGAATTGACGAATTGCTTCTGGTTGTCTTTCCAAATCATCAATATTAGCTACTGGCTTACCATCTACTAACTGCACAAAGTTAGGAGGTTTCCTGAGACTGAGTTGGCGAATTTTAATGCCTTGTAATATGAATAAAAATAAGACTAATAAATGTAAACTCAAGGTAGCGATCGCAAACGCTACTAAAATACTTCCTGTTCGCTGTCTTTTTTGCAGTAAACGCACCATTGACTCACCTCTTGCTGCTATGTCGTTCGTAGTTTTGCTATCTTTACTAAAATGCAACTACGAACTTAATTACGAATTACGAATTACGAATTACGAATTATTTATATTCTCTCCCTCACCAAAGAAGCCGTATTGCTAATAGCGCTGAAGACTGCAAAACCTCCAGCAGCAGCCACAAGTAAAGATAAAATAGGTGCTAAAATTCCCAAAAAAATCATGAACCACATTAAATCTGGATCAACATTAGCATCTTGACCTGGCCCATTTACAATCACTGCGGAAGTTAAAATAGCAATAATATTGAATGAAATTTTGGCTATTCCGATAGATAAAAACCCGGTAAGCCATGCAAAAATCGGCTTACCAGCTACAGGTAGTAAAGACCCACCTACAGCGATTGGCCCTAATGCTGCTATCAGTAACATAGTAGCTTCTATCAAATTTTGAAAAGCATATTGTGAGGAGATTAAAAAGTTTTTTATACTCGTTTGTACTGTAGAACCTATAAGAGAATTAAAAGATGCTTCTGATATATTTACTGTACTAAACGCAATATTATCTACTTTGGTTTCTAGCCTATCTATCCAATCTTTTCTACCACCGTATAAAATTTCATATCTCCGCCAGAGGTCTTTAAGTTTTTTGCTGGCTTGTTGCAAGCATAGATTTTGTTGTTCGCCTGTAAGTGATTGGCAAGGACGCAGCAGAGAACCAGCAACTTCTTCTGCAACACTCATATTCAGTGCTTGCTGGTAAACTTGTTGTGTATTTGCTGTTACTATTACTTGCTGATTTACACCATTTATCACATTTCTTACTCCTAGCGTCAGATTAGAGAGAATACTTCCATTCCCTGTATTGTTTAACAGTATTACCACTAGGAAAGGCCAGATTAAACCTGATATTGGACGAGCATATTCTTCGTATAGTACATCTTTGAGCCATTGTATCATGAAGAACAGGAGTGTTCCGACTGCAAAAAAAATGCCTAAAGTTGTTATTGCTCCATACAAATTATTACTAGTATTATTTTGTAATAAATCTAGCCATTGTTTATCCCAACCTTCAGCAATACTTCGAGCAGTAGTAGCACCATTGTCGAGAACTTCATCAATACCTACTTGGGCAAAAAATGGTATCAGAGGCTGCATTTTGAATTCAATACTTAATGTTAAAGATTTTTTTATCTCACGCAGAGGCGCAGAGGCACAGAGAATAATGCAAGAGTCTAGTCTAAATTAAAAATACGAAAACTCTATATTTCTCTCTGCGTCTCTGCGTCTCTGCGTGAATAATCTTAATTGTCAATTTTTTCTGCCAAACAAATCTACTTGAGATGTAACTCGCAAAAGTCGCGCTGCCTCTGTGGATGCATTGACTCTGCGATCGCGATTTTCTTCTTCTACCTGCTGAGAAATATTTGCTAAGTTTAAATTGGAGTATTGCAGAGATTGATTAGTTTGTAGCGTTTGAGCAAATGTTTCAGCTACAATCTTTGATTGCTCTTGTTGGATTTTAAGAGTTTGTGCTTGATTAGCGTTTAACAATTCTGCTAAAAATCTAGCACTTGCATCAACAACAGGATTAGGAGGAAGAGGAGGGAGTCCAGAAAGTAAATCACTACCTTCAATTTCATTGCTAAATGCTGCAATGTTTTTCAGAGATGCTTCAGTATTTTTTAACTTTGCTTTTGTCCGAATTTGTCCTTTCTCACCTAAAACACCTGTAACTGCTCCACGGGTAATTAGACGATTTATTTCATTACTAACTAAATTTGAGCGGACTGCTGAATTATTCTCAAAGCGGTCTGATACAGAGTATATAATCATCTGATCACGAACACTTTGTCCAGCCGCGATTGGGTTAGGTATATTCAATTCTCCCGTAGCACCAGTGATAGCACTTCGACTCTGTGGTTCTACAGGCTTTAAGTTTTCGCTCAAATTATTTTGAAGATAGTTTTGCAAATCTGTAGAATATGATTGAAAGTCAGTCCAAACCTGACCTACGCCTAAATTATTATTCACTAAATTATTGCCCAATTGTGCCATCACTGGGAGAATTCCCAAGGATAATAAAGTAAAAGTTAAAATGGTAGTTTTTTGCATATATATCCCTGTAAAATTTAAATAATTTTATGTATTACAGCATTTTCAATTTATTTAAGTTACATTCTGCGTTCTTCTTTGCGTCTTTGCACCTACCCTGTGGGAACGCCTAGAGGCGAATGCGTGAGATAAAAAAATTAACTACTACGTAAAGTAGCTACTAACTGACGCGCAAATGTAGAAATCGCTTCATATTTATCAGTGTGAATTTGCATCATTTTACTACGTGCAGTTTGTTCATTAGGATTATTAGCAACTGCTGCCAATTGCTCATAACCTGGATAGTAGCGGCAGAATGTATAAATTCCGTTATCATCTAGCAGCCATTGACTATAAATACCTTCTTTACGCGGGAAAAAGCTCTCTGAAGCATTACGAGAAATAATTTTGCGGGGGTATTTTAAGATATCTGCAAAACTATCTACTGCAACTGGCTGAATGCGTCCAATTAATCTTGTTGACAGGTTTTGCAAAATTTTAGATGCAGCTTTGGATCTGGCGATGGTATCGGGGTCTTGTGCTGATAAAATGACTCTAATCCCAGCTTTAGCACCGTTAGCACAAATTCTTCCAACTAAGTCAGAAATCTGCTCAAATTCAAATAAAATCGGTGCTTCATCAATAAAGAATATGGAAGCTGGACTACTTAATGCACGCCGCAAAGCGGCTGAATAAGCACTTAAGGATAGTACTGCTGCATCTTCGCTATCTGAGAGGTTCCTGAGAGCAAAAACCAAAAGTTGTGCATCGGTGGGAAAGCTAGATGGTGCAGAAATAGATTGTCCGACGCGGCTAGAAAGCCAAAACCGCAAGCGTAGCTGAATTTGGCTGAGACCATCCTCAACTCTGCCAGTGACAGCATTTAGTTGTAAATGTTCTGGCGAACAAAAATAGAGAAAATCCCTTAATGTTGGAGTTTTCTGCCAAGATGGAGAACCGAATCCTCCTACCATTGCTTGTCGATATCGCTCATTGATACCATCATCAGCAAAGAAGGCTTCTAAGGCTAAGTTTAGAAGCGATCGCACGGTTTGCGATAAGATTTGACTTTCAGTTGATGATCCTAGAACCATTGTCATTAAAGCTGATTCTAAGAAAGAGATATAATCAACCATGCGATCGCGTTGTTGTTCTGGATTAAGCGATCGCAAATCTGGCTGCTCAAACAAGTTATTCGATTGTTTTGAGATATCAAAGTAGGCTCCGTTCCCCTCCATAAACTCTGTATAGTCGGTAAACGTAGATGTACCATCAGGTTTAGGGAAATCTAACGCCACTACAGGAATACCATGCGCCAAAGCCTGAGTTAAAATCCCTGATACCAACACCGATTTACCAGCACGAGTTGTCGCAAATAAAGCTAAATTTTTATGTTGATTAAATAAATCTAAATGTACGGGTGTTCCGCCTTCTTCAGCAATCAACTCAAAGCCTTGCTTATCTCCTGCTTTCGTACTCACTAAAGGCATTAATCCCGGAACTTCACTTGTTAAGTATAGTTGGCGACGGTCAAATGGTTTAGTTAATAAACCTTCCCAAACTATCGGCAAAGTTTGCAGCCAAATTTTCCAAGCATACTCTGTTTCTCTAATTACCCTGGCTGGACGTTGAAAACAGTTTTCAATATATCTTGTTGCCTCATCTAATCTTTCTAAATTTGGACGATGTACCAAAATAGCTATGCTTGTATAAATCGGTACTGCACCTTCATATAATTGCTCTTGTGCTGCTACTGATTTCTTTAACTTTAATTGAGCGTTAACATCAATAGTTTTGCTCTTTTCTTGAGCCATGATTGTAGTCATGTTTGACTGCTTTAACACTCGTTGCAGGGTAGTTTTCACTAATGCAGGATTTGCGGCAGTCAACTCACAAAAAATTTCTGTATCTACTACTGTCTCTCTAGCTAGTAGTTCCCATAAATAACGTAACTGAGAAGATTTATTCGGCCATCCTCCAGGTTTTTCTAAAAATGTTAACGCACCAATATATTTATTTTTGACATTAACCCAACGGCGATCGGCGCAAGGTACGTCAGACTCCATCAATAAAGTTGTGCTGTGAATATTTTCTATAAGTAATTTACTACTAGATAAGTCTGAATTAACTTGTTCGTGCAGCCCATTCTCATCTAAAGTCATTAATTGGGGAATATCTATTGGCTGTGTCTCATTAAATCTTTTCCAGACATCTTCCCAAAGTTCATCGGCAGTCAAAGCCTTGACATCTAATCCCATCTTGTTAGATAAAAGTTGTTCCCAACGGGAAAAACCTTGTTTATAAGCATTATTAACTATGGATTCTAGACGCTGATTTTCTACTTCTAAAAGTTCACCTTTAAATTTTAACCACCATGATTCAGCTTGAACTAGAAGTTTCTCTATCCAATCCTCTGCATTGGCATTGTTGATATCAACAGTATAAGTAACATAAATACGTAGAAATTTAGGCTTACGAATTCCAGAACTTGTTAGCTCTTTGACTCTAGCTCTTTCTGCCATCAATAAATATTTGATATCTCGTGATGGCGAACGTTTGATTAATGATGCCAGTTCTTTTTGACGACTTTGATCTGAACTAAAAGAACCTAAATGCAGTGTCATTCTTTCACCACTAGGGATGTCTTTTAGTCCTGATTCAATATTATTAAAAATTGTCTCGATTTCTTCTGATCTTAAAGTAGTATGAATACCTTTACAATCAAAACCAAAAACAAAGCAAAAGCTATTTTTTTGGGTTCCTTTTGTCAAAAGGTAAGCACCAATATCACGCGCATTTAGTGAGACGCGTAGCATCGTAGCTAAATGTAAAGCGTCTTCAAATGGCGTTAATCTACTTTCGTTTCCTGTGAGGCCGACGCTTTTTTTTCCGATTTTTTGCTTCATGGTTAACTTCTAGCAAGCTTTGATAACGAGCAAAGCCTCTTGTCCAAGCGGGAACACCAACAAATTTGCTTAAAAAGCTCCAACTCCTACCACCAGTTAATATCCACCAAGTCCCCATTCCCCAACCAGCAATTAGTATTGTCCACAACCATTTTTGGAACTCATCTTGGAAAATACCCCCAAAAATTCCATTGACGATAAAGTAGGAAGCTAAACAAATTACAGTCCAAGGAAGAATTTGATCCGCAGGGATAGGCCCTAATGAAGGCTGGCTTCCCAAGACTTGGTTGACTGGACGAAACTCTGGTTCCCGCTCTTGAGACATTGCAAATATCTTTATTTTTCTTGAACTGGATAAAGATGAATTAGTTACTGCTGTCCGCCAATTACAAAACGTGTGAGTACATCAGCAACGGTAACAGCAACAACGACTAATAAGGGAGTTCTGGCAATGCTTTGCCAATCTTCATCTTTACGCACTGCGTTAATTACGCCTACCAGGGAAATTGCAATATAGAGTAAGTAAATTGCCCGCAATATATTAAATATTAAACTTACTGCTGTGTCGCTACCACCACCACCATTTGTTGTTGAACCCTGCGTCAAGGTTTTTTTGAAAAACTTTTCAGCTTCCCCAAAAAACTGTGCGTGTGCGGGTGCTGCAAAATAGTCTAACCAAAATAAACTTAAGATGACGGCTACTGCTAAGATTTGTAACAAGATGAGCGCTCGCCTTGGTAAATTTACTTGCTGCCCAATTCGTTGCACGACGACTGTAATTAAGCTGCCAAAGAGTAAACAAAACAGCAGAATAGGACTTTTTAGGCTAATAACGCTAACAAATACACATATAGCAAGCAAAAAAGGTATAGATTCAACCAGAGTATTGATACAGGCTTGCACTGCCAGTCTTATCTGATGGGTTTTTTTCGTAACATTACCACTTAAAACTTGCAAAAAGTTTCTCTCTTGAGAACTTTGTGGAGACATTTGCTAATTTCCTTATCGTGTACTATAATTGCCTGTTGTCTATAATGTTACACCCATTACAATTTAACATGGTTTAACATTAATTTTTTATTAAATTATAAAGTTGCCATAAAGTATTTTATACATAACTATTAATTAATATTGAGTTTAAGTTAATAAATTGTTAATGCTTATTTAAAAGTAAGTATATTTTGATGAATTGGTTTTGTGAGCACAAGTAAAAACTGCTAGAGTAAGATCATTAGAAGATGACAAGATGACGCGATTGAGTCTAGTGCAGCAAGCAGCGATCGCAGTCATACTTCTTCTTTCCAGAGGATATACTAAATCGCAATTGTAAATACCTCAATAATTCAAAAGAAAGCTTATATAGAGATTCTCATCTGAATGAAGTACACGCGTTGGGTAGTACAGTTAGCTTACCAAACGCGTATCTTGTTCAGACTAAAGTTCTGAGTAGCGACTTAGGCTACTCAGACTTCTCTGTGTAGTTAATAATTTTTTTCTGTATCTTACCCATGTGGGAAGCGCTATATTCTTATGTATTCTATATGTTCATCAACTACTCGATATCTATTGCAACATAAGTTTGAGCCATTTCAAAGTTTTTTTGAACTGAAAAACTTAAAATCCTGACATAATTCAAACTAGAGTTACACTCTTGGTAAGGCAGCAAAGCCTCAAATACAATTGAAACAAAGATTTTAGGATGTTATAACTCAGGAAAGAGTTACTCTCCATATTGTCTTATTGAACCTAGCTTTACTTCCTTGTATTTGCTTGGTATAGAGTAGATATTTGTGAATGTAATCAAAGCGATTTTATTCTCGTAGAAAAATGATAGGCATTCAAATTTACGTTCTACCATTTTTCTACACTAGATTAGATTTCAGACTAGATTACAAACTTAAACACAGTTCCTTTACTAGTAGTAGAAGTACCACCAGCAGAAGTAGTACCGTACAAGGCACCATTCGAGAGCTGAATTAGCGTAGATTCTGGCGTTGACCCATTAGTACCATTAAAACTAAATAACGAGGTAATGGTTGCCCCGCTCCACTGATAAATGGTTCCTTTGTTATTTGCTCCGCCAGTAGAAGCTGTGCCATAAAAGTTACCATTGCTTGCTTTTATGAGTGCAGCCGTTGGGTTTGCCCCATTAGTACCATTGAAACTGGCAACTAAAACGGGTGTACCGCCACCAAGCGGAACCTTGAATATAGCTCCTTTACTGTTGGCTCCACCTAGATAAGTAGTGCCGTAGAGGAATCCACTAGATTCAATTAATCCAGACCGCGGCCTTTGCCCATTAGTGCCATTAAAGCTATATGGAGTAAGTATTCCCGCAGGAGTTAACTTAAACGCCACCCCTTTATTATTTGCTCCACCTGCTGAGGCAGTGCCGTAGTAGTTTCCATCGCTACCCAGTTGCAATCTCGCTAATGGATTTGCTCCATTAGTACCGTTGAAGTTTACCACCGTGTTGAGTGCATTAGTAGTGCGTGAAACCTTAAATATAGTTCCTTTATTACTAGTCCCACCTGTGGAGGCTGTCCCCCACAAATTGCCATCACTACCCTTAATCAATCGACCTGCTGGGTTAGCCCCTGGGTTGATTCCACCAGTACCAGTGAAATTCACAAGAGTTGTCAAGGTTGTATAAGCTGTTGGTTTCAGCTTAAATATAGTGCCGAAGTTACTTGTGCCGCCTGTAAAGGTTGCCCCATATAAATCGCCATTGGGGGTTGAAAATTCGAATAATCTTGCGACTGGATTAGTCCCTTTGTTGATTCCACCAGTGCCAGTGAAGTTAATCAGTGTGGTTAGAGTAGTGAAAGTGGAACCAGTTAACTTGAATGCAGTTCCGTTATTAAGCGAACCACCAGCAGAAGTGGTTCCATAAAGATTCTTATCGCTACCCTGAAGTACACCAGCTCTTGGGGTAGCTCCGTTAGTGCCGTTGAAAGTGACAAGGGTAGTCAATGTTCCAGCAAAAGCTTGTTGGAAGGGTAATATTAATGAAGAAGCCAAAATAGTCAAAGAAGTTACAGTTAATACTCTATTTTTGCTCTGACGTTGTTTGGACAGATTAATCTTGTTCATGAAATACCTCGAAAAAGTTTAGTAAAGACTTAATTGTGGATAGTTCTAACGAATTTTTTCAGGGCTACTGCTACTCACAATTAATTTGTGAAATTAGACACCAAAAATTAGTGCCTTGAGCTAGGCATTAGTGAAAAAATATTCTAAATTTTGGTATAAGCTTATTTGAAAAAGACTCAGAAAGCCTTTTTCTAGCTACACCATGAAACCTCTATTAGCACTGGGTCAATAACGTGAACGGCACAACTGAGTAATTTCGTTTAGTAGCATAAGCCACTGTTTATTTTGATTGATGTTGTGATAAACACAAAAACAGTTAAAATCTGCGATTTTTACGTAAATAACAGCAAATTCAAGCAGGAAATTGGCAATCACACCTGTGCTTGGGCAAAAGCTATGACTGTCATCAAGTCCAAGAAATTTTAAAAGCCTGGGAATACAAAGGAAAAATTATAGATATTATTCTCTCGTAGATATATATACAGGACTTACACACTCAGATCCTCCAACCCCCTTAAAAGGCAGAGCTGGTTCATTCCATCTCAAACAGAATTTGTCAAGATGGTTAGCGAGAAAAATCGTAAGTGAGCGTGACGAATAGATTAACTTTTAAGCACTTAAACAACAGTAAAGTTGTTGATTTTATCGGTACATGGGTAACAAAATAATAAATTTTTCTTTGAAAAAAGAATGTGACAATAGACCATCTGTAGAGACGCGATTCATCGCGTCTTCACCCAAGGATGTGTTGCAATCATTAATTGAATTGGTATAAGTTTTCACGAATAATTACTATAAATCATCACCTGAATAAAGCCCCAGGAATGTATTTACATTCCTGGGGCATAATCTTCATTCCTTGCCAAGATTTTTTTAGTCAACCACAAAAAAGAAATTTAGTAACTGCTAATTTCAGTTAAGCTGAATTCTTTGACAAGGTACTAGACCCGATAAAGTTAAGGCTTCACATAGGTCTGGACAACAGTTCGAGCCGAATTTTTGATGGTACTAGGAAGAGGGGCATATCCGCGGTCTGAGGCTATCTTGTTCGGGTCTGTTGAAGTACCTGAGTTAGAAGCAGGTACTGCTAAAGCCCAATTGATATAGGCTCTAATACCACCTGAAATCTTCGAGTTCCCGTATGTACTATAAAACAACAAATAAGTTGGGGTAACAATGGGATACACAGCGGTACTAGCAGTTTGACCCGATGGATTTGGATCATCCACTTTGATTTTAATACGCCGAGCATCTGTATCTGTGTCAGCCACACCATTAAAAGCACGTCCAATCGAACCTGCTGTGGGAGCAACATATAAACCTGCTTTATTCTGTAATAGTGCTGCTGGTAAACTCTTCGCTAGGCGTGTAGCACTATCCACATAACCAATTGCACCAGCAGTAGCTTTAATCTTGTCAGCTACACCTCCACCACCTGAAGCACTTTGGAAATTGGCTGGCCAAACAACTGTATCAGCTGGTAGCGGATTGGGTATACCACTAGCAGGCTGAGCAATACTTTTTTTACCAACTCCTCTATTCCATCCAGTAGAAGTAGTACCAAATGCCGTACGAAGATGACTGCTTAAAGCAAAAGTGCTACCACTATCGTCACTACGACGTACTACAACGAGGGGTTTATTTACTGCAATTATTGCCCCACCGTTATCATTTCTAATTTTGAGATCATTCCAGTTTGTAATGCTGCCCTTAAGAATAGCAAGGTAGGTAGCTCGTGAAAGCTTAAGTCCACCTGATGGGATAGTTAAACCACTGGCATTGTAAGATAACACGATTCCCGTACCCACCACAGGCACTTGGACGGCTGGGCCAGAGTTGGGGCCGCCAGCAATTGTTACTGCACCTGACAAGGGGTCGTCACTAGCTGCAAAAGAAACTGGGGTGTTGATAGTAGTAGTACCCAATGGTGCAGTTTGACTAGTAAATGCTGTTATACCTGTACCACTACCAACTGAAGCATATCTGAATGTGACAGTCGAATTGACTGGGCCATAAGTTCCGTTTGGAAATGCAGGTATAGATGCGGGGGATGGCTGTGGCGGAACATCATTATTTAAGGATGGAGGATTTCCAACACCAAAAACATTAAACCATGAGCCTTTTGTAGCAGTAGGGTAATTAGTTCCTGAACCTACAAATAGAACATTTACAGAGCTTGCACCTGCACCATTTATGGAGGTTACCCCAGACGTGGGTGGGGTCGTGGATGTCTGAGCTATGGATTTCTGACTAGCAGATTGAGCTACTACTACACCAGTTGCTATGACAAGTATTGAACCTGTCAAATAGCTTAATTGACGATGAAAATAAAAAGCCATGTAAAACTCCTACAAAATTAATTCAGGTTCAACACCTTAAAAATCCAAATCAAGTATCAAACTAGCAATGATAAATAACCTTCACTAAGCACAGTAATCTGGCATCAACAAAGGTTATAAAATCACCGATAATTTTCAAAATTTCTGAAGAATGTAGAGTAATAAACAGCAAAGTTTTTACTATATTAGAGTGCATGATTCACGCTAATACATTCTTTTTTGCTAGTTAATTAAATCTATATTCCTAAAGTTAAGTTGGTGAAGATAAACATTTATTAGCTTTAGCATAAGAGAGTGATGACAACGTATTAGTAAATCATCCCTCAATCACTATTGTTCATCTGTGACTCGTTTCTCAAAGCTATGTTCAGCTTTACCCACTTACTTGTATAAATTGGTAAACTTGCCTGAATTACAAAAATTGCTTACTTTAATCTGACAGGCAGAGGCTTGCCACAGGCTACCGTGAAGGTGCGAACTAAAGAAGAAAGTAATAGTTTTAGAAATTCTTTATGAGGTGCTATGTTTTATAGCAATTAAAGCGTTTTACCAGATAAACAATAAAAGGTTAAAGTAAAAACCTAATGATGCTTTTATTATGGAAAGGTTAAAAATTTTATTTTATATTTTTTGATTTCTAAGGCGTTTAAATAGTTGATTTTTTTAGAAAATTAAACATAGATGTCATATCAAAAATTAAATAATTATTTTCTTCTTATAAAAAAATAACTAGACAATCTATTTGAAATTGAGAGTATATCTAAATATTTTATAGCAATTCTCAGACACATGAAATACACCCCACCCGCGCTGTCGCGCACCCTCCCCTTACTAAGCGGAGGGTTGGGGAGGGGTTATTTTGTACCTCACTGGAGTTGGAAACGCTATATTTTGCTGTCAAATAAAATCCATACTTTGTATATCTTCACTATTAGTTGCGCGTATAGCGATGCTTCACCCCAATAGGAAAATATTCTGGATCACCCATTGGCGCTAGTGTAACTTGTGGCATTTGATATTCTAACGGAACATAGTTAGCAAACTCGCTGTTAAGACGTAGCAGTTGCGAGAGAATTGAAGATGCGATCGCTTGTTGTATATCTTGGCTACTCTCGACTCCTGGTGCTAACTCCACAAATACAGATAAGAATCTGTTCTTATCAGCATCTTCCTTTACCTGCAACACAAATTTACCCGTCACCCATTCTTGGATGACTGGTTGTTCTAATCCGACAGTGACATTTTCTGGATATATATTTGCTCCAAAGTAGGAAACCGTAAAATTAGAGCGTCCAAAGACGTAAACGAAAGGTAATGAGTGAATACCTCTAGCTTGAGCGTTTTGGTTTAACGCTGCGACTGGGTTAAAACCCCATTCTGCTAAAAACTGGAGCATGGCATCATAACCAATTAAGCCACCAGTATCCAAAATGTTGTAGCGGATTAAAGGTATGCCATTGTTGCCAGAAAACAGCAATGCCCCATCCTCAACTTCAAAAAAACGATTTATCGGATCATATTGCAACAGTGTAGGTAAACGAGATTCTCCAAATAAAGCTTTAGCTGCATTTGGATTTTCTGCCAAAAAACGACGAATACATATACTTAACGGTGTTTCATTAGCCAACACACCTGCATCCGCAGTGCCGTAAAGTGACGCAAAGTCGTAGCAAGGATTTTGTGAAGCAACTCTTTCACCAACCAAACTACGCCATTCTTCGCTGAATACTTCTCCCGCCATAACTAACTTAATCTGATATTGCTGCCACTCCACACCACGAGCAATACCAGTATCAATTACATCTTTAAGGAATGGCGGGTATCCCAACAGCACTACTTGCTCAAACGTCGAACCAAGTTCCTGCACAACTCGTAAGATTTCTTCTTTGTTGTTACCTGGAGTAATGACAGTAATCGGATAACCTTTGCTGGCAAGATAGCGACAGCAATTAGTAGTGAACATTCCACCTACCCAAGTGCCTAAAGTGAAACAAATCACAGCTAGGGTGTGTCTGGTGTCAGCATAAAAACTATCGTGGAAAATTTGCTCAAACCGTGTAGCGATTTGCAGTTCATCAGTAAAGAAACGGGGCCAAAATGTTGGTTTACCTGTGGAACCGGAGGAGGCAGCTATCATATCACATTCTTGCAACTGCCCGTGGCGGCACAAATCAGCTAAAGGATAACGCAGTATATAATTTTCTTTAGCGATCGCTGGTAGTTTCTGAAAATCTTCCCAGGTTTGAATAGCAGCCGGATTGATTTCTCTTTCTGCTAAAAAAGCTTTGTAAGCCGGGACATTAGCAGCCACATCATGAAATAAAGCCAAAACAGCCGACTCGCTGGGAGTATTTAAATGTCTTTGTAATACTGTTTGTAGGGGGGTAGACACAAAATCTTCAAAAGCCCTGATTGCTCGCTGCCGTTGTGATTCGCAGTTCATGACATTTGTTACTAACTTTTGGTATTTTAACGGGCATGGGGCATGGGGACAGAGTAGAGAATAATAACTCTTGTACAGACGTGATTAATTGCGTCTCTACTCAGACGCTGCTCAACGCCCCGCTAGCGCTAATAGAACTTTCAATCCCCAATCCCCAATCCCCAATCCCCTATATTGCATATCCGTAAACAGAACTGTATCCGTTGTAGTAAGTTATAAAAACCTAATCATCCTTCAGCACCATGCAGGTCTATTGCAGTAAACAACACACAAATAATGGCGGTAACCGCTTTTGTATCCATTGCGGTGAGCCATTAGCTCTTGCTGTTGGGCAGGTTGTGGATAATCGCTATCAAATTATACGTCAACTAGGGCAAGGCGGCTTTGGGCGCACTTATTTGGCGGAAGATAGAAAAAAATCTAATCAAACCTGTGTGCTGAAGGAATTTGCCCCCCAAGTTCAAGAACAGCAAGATTTACAAAAAGCTAAAGAGTTATTTGAGCGAGAAGCGAGTGTCCTAAAAAAACTCCAGCATCCACAAATTCCCCGTTTTCACTCCTCGCTACAAGTGAAGATAGGTAGTAAGGATTTTTTCTTTTTAGTGCAAGATTATGTAGATGGTGATAATTTTGACCAATTATTAGAACAGCGCCAAACTCAAGGCAAGACTTTTAGTGAAGCGGAAGTTATAACTCTACTGGAACATATTTTACCTGTACTTTCCTACATTCACTCATTAGATGTAGTTCACCGTGATATCTCTCCTGATAATTTGATTTGGCGGCGTTCTGATAATTTGCCAGTGCTGATTGATTTTGGTGGTGTCAAACAATTACCAGCTTCTCAAGGTTTTTGGTTCACCAAGCTGGCTGGAAATCACACTTTATTAGGTAAAAAAGGCTACGCGCCAGAAGAACAGCTACGCCTGGGACAAGTATTTATTAACAGTGATTTGTATTCTTTAGCGGTGACATCACTAGTCTTGCTTACGGGTAAAGAACCACAAAAGTTATACGACAGCTATCAAGGAGTTTGGCGTTGGGGAGAAATTAAAGTCAGCCCCAAACTAGAAGCAATTTTAAAAAAGATGGTGGCTTATAAACCGAGCGATCGCTATCAACAAGCCGAGCAAATCCTGAAAGATTTATCATCCTCAATTGCTACTAAACCCTTAAGTCCTCATATTACCAAGCTGAAGACGATGGTAGTTGCTCCAGGGGAAAAACGCAGTAATATTCTTGTCAGTAAATTCCACAATAAGACGCAAGCAATTAGGAAAGCAATATCTTTACCCCTTTGGATTCGCCCTTTTGCTGTGAGTCTTGGGGTAACATCTGTAGTAGTTTTGACTGGTGCAGGTACTTTGGCTTTGGTAAATGCGGTTATTCGTAGTGTGACATCAATCACTATCCCATCATTTACACTACCGCAAATCCCACAGTTGCCAAATCCTCTTGCTAAACCGATGGGCGACAAAGGCACAAGTCGCAATCCTAAACAAATTATCAGTCGTCGCCAACAGCTAGAAATTTCCGAAGTATTTTTTACACGTTTAGTAGATAATTCATTTTATACTAAAAAGCCGGAACTAAAGGGACGTAACCTCACGTCTAAACCGGAAGACGCAGCTTTGCGGGATGAATGGTACAGTACTGCTGACGATTTATTAAATAAAATAGAACAAGCTAACCTAAGTAAAGCTGCTCGGCAAAAACTGGGAAACTACGGCCCAAAAGATAACGCCACCTGGAGACAGCAAGCGAGATCCGGGCAATTTGGTGATTATACAATCAGTCAACTGAACAAAGACACAAATGAAAAATTTGATCAGTTGTTTCCTGGTCAGCGCCGTGGGAAACTGAATCAACAGACTTTCGGTCAAATTTGGTATGCGATCGCTGCTGATAAAGTCAGTAAAGTCCAATCTAGGAGATAAGGAAGTGGGGGAGTGGGAGAGTGGGGGAGTGGGGGAGTGGGGGAGAGAATAGTAACTTATAGCTCAGCACTCCCTAATGCCGACTTGCTCTCTCACGTTCGCCTTGGTCTCGTGGAGAAGCCGAAGGGATGCCCAATGCCCCATGCCCCATGCCCCATGACTAATTAATTATGAATTCCCTATATTGTTCCAAAGGACACGAAAATTCTCCAGGCAGTCGCTTTTGTCTCCAGTGTGGTGAGAAATTGTTGGATACGCCCATAAGCTATGGTATCCAACCGGGGCTAACCTTGGGCGATCGCTATGTAATTGTACGTCAAATTGGTCAAGGGGGTTTTGGACGCACTTATTTAGCTGAAGATATCAACCGCTTTCGTGAACTTTGTGTTTTAAAAGAATTCTCGCCTCAAGTTCAAACCGCCTACGTTTTACAAAAAGCTGAAGAACTTTTTCAGCGAGAAGCGACTGTTCTCTACAAACTGCAACATCCGCAAATTCCTCGTTTCCGGGAACTGTTACGCATCAACCTAGAAGACAAAGCATACCTGTTCTTGGTGCAAGATTATGTAGAAGGAGAAACTTACAACTCTTTATTAAATGATCGCACACAGAAAGGTTTGCGGTTTACAGAGGCGGAAGTACGGCAACTTTTACAGCAAATTTTGCCAGTCTTAGAGTACATTCATTCTTTGGGAGTCATTCATCGCGACATTTCCCCAGATAACTTAATCCTGCGTACCTTTGACCAGCTACCAATTTTAATTGACTTTGGCGGTGTCAAACAAGTAGTTGCAACTGTTGCCTCGCAATATTACCAACCCGGCGAAGCTGTATCTACCCCAGCACCAACTCTATTAGGTAAAATAGGATTCGCTCCCCCAGAACAGATGCAAACTGGGATGGTTTCTCCCCACAGCGACTTATATGCTTTGGCGGTAACGGTGCTAGTTTTACTTACAGGCAAGCAGCCACAAGAATTAATTGATACTCGTACTCTTTCTTGGCAGTGGCGACGAGAAATAAGTCTCAGCCCGATTTTGGGTCAAGTACTAGATAAAATGTTATCTGCTAGACCGAGCGATCGCTATCAATCAGCCCGTCAAGTTCTAGAAGCCCTGACACCGCCACCAGTTAGTTATCCGCCAACTCAATATCCCACCCCACCAGTTAGCTATCCCCCAACTCAATATCCCACTCCACCAGATACCACATCTAACACTGTCGCCATCTCCCCCTCTCCCCCCCTCTCCCCTTCTCCCCCTCCTACTCCGTGGTGGACACCAACAAAAACCTTCATCGCAGCATTAGTATTAGCAACTACTGCTGGATTAGCTTGGTGGGGATTCAAAAGCGGCGATGGCGAATTGGTAGGCAATAATCCTACACCTACCCCAAGTATTACCCAGCCAACCAACCCATTAGATAAATATTCACCAGCAGAACGGCAGCGTAAACAAAGATTAAGCGATCGCCGTCAACAGTTGGGTATTGATCAGAATTTTTATGTGAACTTGGTAAATCAAGTCTTTTGGGACAAAAATCCCAGCTTACGGGGACGCACTCTCAGCGATGGTACAGAAGATGAAAGTTTGCGGGCAGAATGGGATCAAACAGCTGCCCAATTGTTAGACAAGTTAACATCTTTGAGTGGCAAGGCACGTGGGCAACTGGGTACTTATACAAATGCTGAACGCGATCGTTGGAAAGTAGAAGTCAATCAAATAAACGTCGGTAGTCGTTCTCTGTATGATTTAGGGGATGCCGCCTTTTATAATGAATTTCCTGAACAACGGGGCAGAAATTTTCTCAATCAACCCATAGGACAAATTTGGTACGGTTTTGTCAGCGATAAGCTCAGTGCTATCCTCGCTGGCAGTGCTTTCCAGAAACTTGTATTTGATACTGGCGCTATTAGTAAAACAGTCAGCGGAACTCTTCAACCTGGTGGTGGAAAAGTTTTTATCGCTGGACTTGCCAAAGAACAATCTCTGGAATTGAATCTCAAAGCAAATTCCCAAGTTTTGTTATCAGTATATTCCCCTTCCGGCAAAATCCAATTTTTGGAAGATTCCCAAAAACGTACTCTCTCAGCTAAATTACCGGAAAACGGATTTTATGAGTTTGTTGTCGTTTCTACAGCATCACAATCAGTAAGTTATCAACTCAGTATCACCGCAGAAAATCCCACTCCTCCCCCATCACCTACACCAACTCCTACACAGGCTACCACACCTACACCAACTCCTACAGAAACTCCTACACCTGAACCTGAACCCACACCAGCACAGACGCAGACAGTGCCTCAGTAGTCCGTAGGGCAATTGCCCAATCCCCTTATAAAGACACTGCCACGCGAAAACCAAGGAGATTGCCGCGACCATCTTGAGGATTCCAACTGCGATATGCAGAACGGCATAATCTTGCAGAACTTTTCCAAGAACCACCCCGAATAAGACGAGACTGATTCTCTTCGTTAGATAGCCAAGCACTTCCATCTAAGGGAGCGCCTTGATAATTATCGTGCCAGTGATCCGCGCACCATTCCCAGACATTGCCATGCATATCATATAGTCCAAAAGCATTTGGGGGAAAACAGCCGACAGGGCTTGTTTGCCAATGATTCGTTCCTTGGAAACCGCCGCTGGAAACAGAGTTGTGGTTGTAGTTTGCCAAACTAGGGGTAATAGTGTCACCAAAATGAAAGGGGTTAGTGGTTTTGGCACGACAGGCATATTCCCACTCGGCTTCGCTAGGAAGCCGATAATCTCGCCCTGTTTTCTGAGAAAGCCTTGCACAAAACTCGACTGCATCGTCCCAAGAAACTTGTTCTACCGGACGGGTTGCCCCTTTAACATGAGCCGGATCAGGTTCGAGATGGCGGTTGATGAGAGGGAGCATCGCAACTGTCCGCCATTGTGCCTGAGTGACTGGAAACTTACCCATAAAAAAGGGTCTGACTTTCACCGGATGCTGTGGGCTTTCAGAATCAAATCTTTCTGGTTCATCGTCTGGAGAACCCATCAAGAACTGCCCGCCGGGAATAGATACCATCTCTAAGGTGATGTCGTTTCCTAACTCCTCAATTAAGCATTGCGCCCAGCTATTACTACGGATGATTTCATAGGTAGCAGTGGAGTTAAATGAACTTTTCCCAGCAACAGTAGCAATCTCAAACTCAAATTGTTGTACAGGTAAGATTGCCGTCTCAAACTCACTTTGATCAATTTCTAACAACTGGGGTTCAAGTTGCGAGTTGACTGTCAAGTTGAGATTAGAAATCGGAGGTGATGAGGCAGTACCTTGCCCAGAGAAGTCTGAGGAAACAGAGAAATTAGAGCGGAGGGAGCCTTCGCTCCAAATTTTCGGGTGATCCCACGGCAGTCCGCCCAAGTTAGGAAACTCATCTACACGGCTGCTTTCGCGTTGTAGCAACTCCTCTGGAGATGAAAGTAGTGGCGAGGATGATAGCGGCAACTCTGTAGTTGAAGTGAGCGCTTGCAATGCTTCGACTGCGGAGGGATAGCGCGAAGTATATTCATCGCAAACCATTGTATTAAGAATATCGGCAAGGCGATCGCTTACCTGTGGTACATAGTCACGCCACAGGGTTTGCCCAGTACGAGAATCTTCTTGCAGAAGGCTGGGGGCAATTCCTGTCAAAGCCTCTATACACATCATTCCTAAAGCGTAGATATCACTACTTAGGCGAGGCTTACCCCTAGCTTGCTCGGTGGGTATATAACCAGGAGTACCAATGAACACGCTGGTAGGATTCATCCTTTGTTGATTACTTGAGAGGACGCCAAGCTCTTTGACAGAACCAAAGTCAATCAGAAACAGCTTGCCATCTTGTTTGCACCGCATGACATTTTCAGGCTTGATATCTCGGTGAATTACATTGTGTTGATGGACAAAAACCAGCACTTCTAAAACGTCCTGCAACAGCTTTGTGACATCATCTTGGCTCAGTTGCTTTCCTCGGACAATTTCTTTTCTCAGATTGTGTCCCTCTACATAATCTTGGATAATGTACAGCTCATTGCGGACAGCAAAGTGAGCCAGCAACCGGGGTATTTGGGGGTGTTCGCCCAACTTTTCTAAGATTACTGCTTCCTGCTCAAAGAGTTCTAACACTTTGGGATTGTTATGCTTTGGCTTGAGCCGCTTAACTACACATAGAGGTTTACTAGGACGTTTCTGATCTATGGCCAAGTAGGTTTCACCAAAGTTTCCTTCACTTAGTTTTTTCAGGATTTTGTAACGTCTATCCAGTGTTTTCTTAAAAAACCCATACTCAAGTGCCATCCCTGTGCTACCCTCCTATTAGCGAAAAATATAGTTGTACCAATTGCTCATTCGTAATTGAGAAAGTCTATTTACAGTCGGGTTTACAGGTTTTTTCTGTAGCCTGATTTCAGAGAATTGAGATAACGTGCCTGGATAGCGATCGCTCCAGTGTCCAACTCGGCTCATGAGTGTATTGCTTCTAACATAAATACTTTTTTTTTAAGACTGTCATTTGTCCTTACTCCTTAGTCTTTACTCGATTTACACCACAAATTACAAATGACAGCAGATAGATATTTTCAGTTTTTTTTATTACAAGTGCCTGATGTACAGTTTACAGCTATGCCAAAGCAAGCACTGTTTTGGTGATCTAAGATTATTGGATATCTCATAATTTGCGATCGCCACTAAGCCGATGATTGAAGTTGAACATCTGAGTAAAATATACGGTTCTACCCCAGCTATTACCGATGTCACTTTTAGTGTCGAGCAAGGGGAGATTTTAGGGTTCTTAGGGCCTAATGGCGCTGGCAAAACTACAACTATGCGGATTCTAGCAGGTTATTTGCCTGCAACTAATGGTAAAGCCAAGATTGCTGGCTATGATGTGCATGAAAATTCCCTGGCTGTGCGTCAGCGAATTGGTTATTTACCAGAAACGCCGCCGTTATATCCAGAAATGACAGTAGAGGGATTTTTGCATTTTGTGGCGCGGATTAAAGGAGTATCAGCAGGCGATCGCGCCAAAAAGGTACTAGCAGCAATGAAACGCTGCAATATAGAAGACAAGCGCCACGTAATTATTCGCAAACTTTCCAAAGGATATCGCCAAAGAGTTGGCATTGCCCAAGCGATCGTCCACGATCCACCGGCGATTATTCTGGATGAACCTACTGTTGGGCTTGATCCCCGCCAAATTATTGAGGTGCGGAATTTAATTAAAAGCCTCGCTGGTACGCACACAATTATTCTGTCCACGCACATTCTGCCCGAAGTGAGCATGACTTGTAGCCGCGTGGCGATTATCAATCGAGGCAAAGTAGTAGCAACAAATACCCCAGAAAACCTGATGACACAATTGACAGGTGGTGCAGGGTATGAATTGGAAATAGAAGGAGAAGCTGCCTTAGCAAAACAGGTATTGCAAAATGTAGCAGGTGTGAGTCTGGTAGAATCATTTCCGACAGCAGCAATACATGGTCATCAACCCTTAAGCAATAATCGTGCTTATCTGCGGGTAATATCGCAGCCGGGAAAAGAACCAGGAAAGGATATTGTCGCAACATTAGTGCGTACAGGATTTGGTTTACATGAAATGCGGCGTGTCAACGCTACTTTAGAAGATGTGTTCTTACAATTGACCACAGAAGAAAAGAATTTGGATGAGATAGACTCACCAGCCCAAGAAGGAGAAGCAGCATAAATGGGTGTAGTACTGAGTAATATTATTGCCATTTATCGCCGAGAGTTACAGAGTTATTTTCTCTCGCCTTTAGCGTATGCGATCGCAGGTATATTTTGGTTCATCGCGGGGCTGTTTTTCGTGATGATTTTGCTAGGGCCAGAGGGTATATTGCCAACAGTCGCTGCAATAGATTTACAAGGACAACAGGGAGTGCCAATACCGCCAATAGATGTCCCATATGAATTTGTGCGGGCATTTTTGGAACGAATGGGGTGGCTGTTGTTGTTTGTGCTGCCAATTCTCTCAATGGGACTTTATGCCGAAGAACGCAAACGAGGCACTTTAGAACTCTTAGCCACGTCACCAATCACAAATTGGGCGGTAGCTGTAGGTAAATTATTAGGCGTGCTGACATTTTTTACAACAATCGTCTTACCCATGCTAGCGTTTGAAGCGATCGCTCTTGGTGGGTCAAATCCACCAATGCCAGCCTCAATTCCCTTATTGGCTCATCTTGGATTAATCTTGCTAGCAGCTGCAATTTTGTCATTAGGAATGTTTATTTCTTCTCTAACAGACAGTACAATCCTCTCTGCTGTTCTCACTTTTGCAGTCATTTTATTCCTATTATTCATTGATTTTATTGCCAAAATTATCCCTGGTTCTGTCGGCGAAGCTTTGGGTTATCTGTCCTTGCTGAGACATTACAGTACATTAATCCAAGGAATCTTCGATACTAGTAGCTTGCTTTTATTTGCCAGTTACATATTTTTAGGTATCTTTCTCACAGCACAATCAATTGATGCACTGCGCTTTCAACGTCAGTAGTCTTGACTTTTGCACAGACGCGATTAATGAGCCAGCGCGTTGCGGTGAATCAGCGCTGCGGGAGGGTTTCCCGGAGCAGGCGACTGTGTTAGCGCAGCGTAAAGCCAACTCTTAGAGAGGCTGCGCCCTAAGCGGAGCTATGCCGCAGGCTTTACGGCATAGCTTCTCTACGAGACCGAAGGCGAACGCTTAGAGCGACGCAGAAGCGTCACCCGAAGGGGGGTTCCCCGTTGTAGCGACTGGCGTCGCGTCTCTACGACTCTTGCACAGACGTGATTAATCACGTCTCTACGACTCTTGACAAATCAAATGAAGACAATCGCAAAAAAGCAACTCTGGCAATATCTGTTTTTGCTAGGCCCATTCCTCTTTGTTGTCGGCTTAACAGCTGGATTAGTATCTGAACAGTGGGGGGCAATTCCATTAGCATTTCTAATTTCAGGAATTGTGATCAGCGGGTTATGGGTGGCGTGGCAAAGCCAGCAGAATCACTGGTGGCAGAGTCGTTCTACCCAAGCTGGTACTAATGCCTTGGTAGCGACAATAGCAGTCTTGGCGATTTTGGGTTTAATTAACTTTTTGGGTACTCGTTACCACCTACGCACAGATTTAACAGAAACTCAGTTATTTACCCTTGCCCCTCAGTCACGAGAACTGGTGCGTACTTTACCACAGCCGATTAAGGTATGGATATTTGATGTAACTCAAAATCCCCAAGATCGAGATTTGCTGAATAATTATCAACGGCAAAGCACAAAATTTAAGTTTGAGTACGTTAATCCCCAACTTAGACCTGGACTTGCAGAAAAGTTCGGCGTCAAAGATTTTGGAGAAGTTTACCTAGAATCTGGAGATAAACGGCAATTAGTACAGGTGGTAAATGAAAATGAACGCCTGTCAGAAGTCAGGTTAACTAGTCGCCTGCAACAAATCACCAGTTCAACCACAGCTAAAGTTTATTTCCTTCAAGGTCATGGCGAACGCCCATTTTCACCTGGTAAAGGTGCAATATCACAAGCGGTTCAGGCATTAGACGATAAAAATTACACAGCATCACCGCTGAATTTAGCAGAAAACTCCAAAGTTCCTGAAGATGCGACTGTTTTGGTAGTCGCTGGCCCTCAGCGAGGACTGTTTGAGGGCGAGGTTAAAGCCTTGCAAGAGTATCTGAATCGCGGCGGTAACTTGCTGCTGATGATTGATCCTAATACTGATCCTAAAGTTGACAGCTTGTTACAAGAGTGGGGCGTTCGTCTGGATAATCGTTTAGCTGTGGATGTCTCTGGGCAAAGTGTGGGACTTGGCCCTGCTGCTCCCTTAGTGACAGAATACGGACAACATCCGATTACCAAAGATTTCGGTAACGGCATATCTGTTTATCCAATTGCACGACCTTTGGAAATCACCCCAGTGGCTAGTGTCCAGGCTACTCCTTTGCTACGAACCAAACCCTATCCCAGCAGCTGGGCTGAAAGCGACCTGCAAAGCGAAAAATTGGAGTTTAATGCAGATAAAGACCTCAAAGGCCCTCTAACCTTGGGCGTGGCTTTAACAAAAAAACTACCTGCCAAATCTGCTAATCCTATTCCCCAAGCTTCGCCTGCACCCTCACGCCTACCATCACCAACCACTAATGTTTCTCCCAGTCTTTCCACCCCTATAACTGACGAAAAATCTAAACCAACAGCTACCGAATCACGCTTAGTCGTGTTAGGAAATTCCGATTTTGCCACTGATGGCTTGTTTCAAAATCAGCTAAATGGAGATGTGTTTCTCAACTCAGTCAGTTGGCTAAGTCAACAGGATCAGCAATCCCTTTCCATTCGTCCTAAAGAAACTAAAAACCGCCGGATAAATCTGACAACAACGCAAGCAAATCTTTTAACATTGTCGTCATTGTTCTTTTTACCCTTAATTGGGTTTGTAACGGCCGTTGCTATCTGGTGGAAAAGACGGTAAGGGCAAGAGTGGGAAAGTGGAGGAATCACTAACTAATGACAAATGACCAATACTTCTCTACGAGAGGCTGCGCCCTAAGCGTAGCTATGCCGCAGGCTTTACGACTTCTCTGCGAGACGCTACGCGAACGCTCAGTACAAGTGACAAATGAACAAAAATGAAATTGCCGCGAACGACTTTAATTTTGATATTGCTAGCGCTGGGTTTAGGTGGATTTGTTTATTTCTATGAAATTAAAGGTGGTACTCAGCAAGAAGAAATAAAGAAGCAAAAGCAGAAAATTTTCTCTTTTGCTGCTGATGATGTTCAATCTTTGACAGTAAGAACTAAAAAGCTCACTATCAATCTGGAACGTAATAGTCAATCTACTAACCCAAAGTGGTTAATCAAATCTCCGATATCAGAACCAGCAAATGATGCTATTGTTTCTTATTTGATGGATTTATTGGTCAAGGGTAAAAGTGAACAGTCTTTATTATCATCAACAAACCAACTTGGAGAATTTGGTTTAGCTCAACCCCAGGCAACTATCAATATAACCCTGAAAAATCAACAAAGTCATCAGTTAATTTTAGGTAAGTCTGACTTTAACCGACGTTTTTTGTATGCTCAAACTGATTCCACTACTAAACCCAATGGAAATATAAATGTGCTGTTAGTATCTACAGATTTTGCAAATGCCGTAAATCGAGAATTATCAGAGTGGAAAGAACCAGTAGATAATAGTCAAAAACTTCCTCCATTAAGTATTCCTCTACCGACTCCGACAAACAGCAAATGAGCAATTAAAAATTATAAATTTCACTATTGTTTTTGATTTACCATGACAAATCCGACAGCAACATTGCTCATTTCTTGCCCAGATCAACGAGGACTAGTAGCTAAATTTGCCAATTTTATCTATTCTAATGGTGGTAATATTATCCATGCAGATCAACATACAGATTTTGCCGCTGGGCTATTTCTCACCCGCATTGAATGGCTGTTAGATGGGTTTAATTTACCGCGAGAGTTTATTGCCCCGGCATTTAATGCGATCGCTCAACCTTTGAGTGCTAAATGGGAGCTACACTTTTCTGATACTATACCACGCATTGCTATTTGGGTAAGTCGGCAAGACCATTGTTTATTTGACTTAATTTGGCGACAACGTGCTAAAGAGTTTATTGCTGAGATTCCACTAATTATTAGCAATCATTCTAATTTAAAGGTAGTAGCAGAGCAATTTAGTATCGACTATCAATATATTCCTATCACTAAAGACAACAAAGCAGAACAAGAAGCCCAACAATTAGAATTACTGCGGCAGTACAAAATTGATTTAGTTGTTTTGGCGAAATATATGCAGATTGTTAGTGCAGATTTTATTGCTCAATTTCCGCAAATTATTAATATTCATCACTCATTTTTACCAGCTTTTGTAGGCGCAAATCCTTACCAGAGGGCTTTTGAACGCGGCGTGAAAATTATTGGTGCTACGGCTCATTATGCGACTGCTGATTTAGATGCAGGCCCGATTATTGAACAGGATGTGGTACGTGTCAGTCACCGCGATGAAGTTGATGATTTGGTGAGAAAAGGTAAAGATTTAGAGCGAGTTGTATTAGCAAGAGCAGTGCGATCGCATTTACAAAATCGGGTGTTAGTCTATGGAAATAGAACAGTAGTATTTGAGTAAATGATGCTCAAATTACTGGAAGTTACAGCTATACAAACAAAGTCCGCGTAGGCGGACTTGAGAAAAATGATTAATCACAGTGAGAGCATCTTGACAGATTTTATCTTGGAGTTGGATGAGGCGATCGCATAGCTCAAAAGAGCCAATATTGGAATTATGAACACAATCCGGTTTTGAGCCAAGACAAACTGATTAGAGATTATACAAATCAATTTATTAGAGATTTGTCAACAGAAATAGATGAATGGGGAAATAAGAAACTTAAGGAGGTAATTTTAAAAGAAAATCTTAAGTATTTAGACACTAATATTGCCTATGAACTAGATGCTATTCAAGGCGAGTTTAACAGATTAGACCAGAACATACAAACTAATTTTAGCAAACAGCTAAAGATTTCAATCAATGGTATAAATGATGACTTTACGGGTATGGGAGGATTTGGTGGTGGTGTTGGAATAGGTGGTGCTTTAGCTGCTGGATTAATAGTATTTACAGGACTTGGTTTTATTGCCGTAATTGTTGCAAGTGTAGCTGCTGCAATTGCGGGTTCATTTGGTTTAGGAATGCTAGATTTTGATGGGCTAAAAGAGCAAATAAAAGGGAAAGTTTTTGAACTAGGATTTGAGAAATTCGATGAGTCAATGGATAAAATATCCGAGAAGTTAGATGAAATTGTTGGCTCAGTCTTTAATAGCCGAGTTGAATCATCCAGTCGAGTAATTGCACAAGCGATCGCACTTTATGAAAATCTCTTAGAACAACAGGAAAAAGCTCACAACGAAACTCTAGAACAACGTGAGGCTGAAAAGATATGGATTTATCAAAAACGCCAAGAACTTGAGCAGGTACAGCAAAGGCTGGAAGTAATCCTTCGTGCATCTGTTATTGTCTAATTACATTCCCCTAATAGCTAACCTCGCTACATAATCGAGAAAAATATTTTTTCTTATGCAGGAATAGTCTATTTTCATTAGGCAGATTACATTTTTTTGTGCGTAATGTCCGGGAGAAAGGAGATAACTGATGTAATAATAGTGTATACTAATATACACATTTAATGAAAAATATTTCCCAGCACACTGATCCTGCTTTTGAGCAACTTTTCGCTCAGATAAACCCAGAAATAGCAAAGACTTTCAACGACGAGCAATTAGAAGCCATAAAAAGGGGTTTTGGCTCTCGTAGTTGGACTCGTCATCCTTTAGACATAAGAGTTTCAGTGCCAATTCCAGGATTAAAGTTTTATCTGGTATTGCTAGCAGGTTCAGAACGTCGCTCTAAACAGCGTTTACGCTCTGAAAAAGGTTTACATCCTTTTTGGACTCTTGGCAATATCTTGTTTCTTATAGGATTTCTAATTATTCTATCGGCTTGTAGCTACACTATATTTTTCTCTGTATTCTCTTCACTTACTCCTTTATCTACGTCGTCTAACCCTACATCAATTCCTTGGATATACGATAAATCCGAATGCGAATACACTAACAGAGTTTGGCGTGATGGTAAGTGCTGGGATTATGAACACAGTCCTAATTTTTAATGTTTATTTGTTATTAAAGGAAAACTAATATGCCTAAAAATCGTTTAACCAAAAATTATTTTAAAATTGACCCTTTCATACAACATTTTTTTGCCCGTATTCCTCCTCAAACGGCAGCTACCTTTACACATACCCAATTAGCAGAGCTGAAAAAGGTATTTGGGAATCGTGCTGTTAACCGCCATGCTGTGGATGTGAGGCTTTCTATCCCATTTATTAAAAAGCGCTTTTATATAGTTTTCTTACTTGGTAAAGAGAAGCGCTTAAAACGGCGTCTATAAACTTAAAGTATTAGACTTTTCATTGTTATCTTATTACTAACATCTATACCAATCCTAAATGAGTTGTAACAAACTTCTCCCCAGGCTAACGCCGTCCCCCCAAGGCATCGGGGAGCCACTGCGCCCTTGCGGTTTCCCGACTTGTAGCAAGTGGTGAACGAGCGCTGCAAGAAAGTTTCCTTCTGTAGGCGACTGGTGTTAGCGACGCAGGAGCGTTACCCGTTCGCATAGCGTCTCCGATAGGAGAAAGGCGTGGGAGGGGGGTCGCAACAACATCAAATTTTTACGAATGATTCAGGACTGCTATAGTCTGTTGCTAATAGTTTTTTTGGTTGCTGTACTTTACACCGTTAAAATAGTTTAAGCAATGGACAATATACAATTGACAGTGAACAGCTGATAGTTTAAGCGCTGTAATCTGTCAATTATCCATGTTCAAATGGGAAGGTTTTCAACCTTAAATGAGTCAATCTTCAATTATCAATTGATAACTAATTAATATTTTTTCTTTTAAGTAAATTGAATATTTTGCCAAGTCTTTAACAAAAAATAACTTACGTTAGGATGCATCTATATAACTAGCAAGTCAATGAAGAAACGAAAAGTATTGCTATTGACGATGCTGTTTGCAGCAATTGTGACAATCAGTGCGATCGCCCAAGCAGCCCCATCTCTCGGCAAAGATACACTGACTTTAATTACCTCGCCAGATTATCCTCCCTACGAGTTTTATGACACTAAAGGGGGTAAACGCCAAATAGTTGGCTTTGATATTGATATTGCTAATACCCTTGCTCAAAAACTGGGTTTTAAACTCAAGATTATGGAGTCCGATTTTAATGGCTTAATTCCGGCACTCCAGGCAAACCGGGCTGATTTTGTGATGGCAGGGATGACTCCTACCCCAGAACGTCAGAAAAACGTTGATTTTTCCATTATTTATTACGAAGCTAAAGATACAATTGTCGCTCCCAAAGGTAGTAATTTCAAGCAATCACAAGATTTATCAGGAAAAAAGGTTGGGGTACAACTGGGAACTATCCAAGAGCAAAATGCTAGGAAAATTGCCCAAAAAGTTCCAGGTATTCAACTAAAGCAACTCAACAAAGTGCCAGAAGTAGTTCAAGAAATTAAATCTAAGCGAATTGATGCCGCAATTGTTGAGGATACTGTTGCTAAAGGATTTGCCCAAGCCAACCCAGATTTAGAAGTTAACGTTATTCCCTCAGAGTCAGCGAGTGGATCAGCGATCGCTTTTCCCAAAAACTCAGGTCTGGTGGAACCGTTTAACAAAGTCCTGCAACAAATGAAAGATCAGGGCGAATTACAAAAACTCGCTACCAAGTGGTTTTCACAAAACACCACTGCTAATACTACATCTTCTCCTAAAGGCGGGCTAAATCTCGACTTCAGGAGAATTCTTCCAGACATTCCCTTTATCCTCCAGGGAATACCCTTAACTTTATTGTTCACTCTCTTATCAGTATCTATGGGGTTAGTCTGGGGAACAATACTGTCACTTTTAAAGATTACTGGCATCAAACCGCTTACCTGGCTGGCTAATGCCTACACTTCTGTATTTCGAGGCACACCCCTGTTGTTACAGTTGGCATTGGTCTATTATGCAACACCCCAACTAACAGGTTATGATATTTCAGCATTGGAAGCAGGGGTATTAACTTTTACCCTCAACTCTGGGGCTTATATGTCGGAAACTATTCGCGGTGGGATTCAGGCAGTTGATAAAGGGCAGAGTGAAGCAGCAATGTCTATGGGTGTTCCCTACTGGTTGATGATGTGGGATGTGATTTTACCCCAAGCATTGAAGAATATTCTGCCAGCGTTAGTGAATGAAACTATTGGATTGTTGAAAGATTCGGCGCTAGTGTCAACCATTGGTGTGGTGGAAATATTACGCAGCGCCCAAATAGTCGGGGCAAATAAATATATCTACTTTGAACCACTGTTGTTTGCAGGATTAATCTACTACATTCTAGTCATGGGTATGACCTTTGGAGCATCCGCTTTAGAAAGGAGGTTAAGGCAAAGTGAGTAATGCAGTAATTCGCACAGAATTCTTGTATAAATCCTTTGGTAAACTCGACGTTCTCAAAGATATTTCCACCGAGATTTGCCAAGGTGAAGTAGTTGCTATCCTCGGCCCTTCCGGTTCGGGTAAGTCTACCTTTCTGCGATGTCTAAATTTGCTTGAATATCCCACTAAAGGACGAATTTATTTTCACGAACAAGAAATTACTCAAGCCAAGGCAAACATCGGTAATATTCGCCAACGTTTAGTAATGGTATTTCAACACTTTAATTTGTTTCCCCACATGACGGTGCTGCAAAATGTCAGCTATGCACCCATTAAAGTTAAAGGGTTGGATAAGCAGCAAGCGCAAAATCTGGGCTTAGAATTGCTGGGTAAAGTAGGTTTAGCAGAAAAAGCAGATGTCTACCCTTCTAAATTATCTGGGGGACAGAAACAACGGGTAGCGATCGCCCGTGCATTAGCAATGGAACCTGAGATGATTTTGTTTGATGAACCCACCTCTGCTTTAGATCCAGAAATGGTTAAAGATGTGCTGGAAGTCATGAAAGCGTTGGCGTTAACCGGAATCACAATGGCAATTGTCACCCATGAAATGGGATTTGCCAGGGAAGTCGCTAGTCGGATTATGTTCCTTGATCAAGGGAGGTTAGCAGAAGATACCTCACCAGACGAGTTTTTTCAAAATCCTCGGTGCGATCGCGCCAAGCAGTTTTTAGAAAAAATGCTTTAGCAATGTCTAAGCGATCGCATGATTTTCATATTATTGTTACGAATTTGTCATATTCATTGGTTAGGCTAAGCAAAAGTGAACATTTAAGTTTGCTCCTTACACCATACTGTACTAAAGCTCTCTTGTTTATCAGTAGCAAGAGGGCTTTTTTATATAAATCTTGAACTGAGCTTTTGCCTAATATTTGTCCCTTCGTCTAAGTAGATTAGCAGAGGTTTTCCACCAAGTAGGCAGACAAGAGTTTGTCTAGCCATGAATTTAGTTGTCGGGTACTTTGGCTTTTTGCTCTTGATTCAGTCTAAATTTAAGTAATTTTTCAGAAGTCATTCCTAGTGATTGTTTGCAACAATTGGGTTTTTACCAGAAATTACACAATTACTATTTGAGATTATATAAAGCTAAGGTTTGTGAAGCAAAAATTATCTAGAAGTAGAAGTATTATATCAATAAATCAGTTTCAATTACTTAATTTATTATTCTTTAATTAAAAAATAGCTTAAGTTCTATTTTAAGAGTATAAGATTTTTTTAAGTTAGATAAATGAGTCGTTGACAAAGCCTAATTTACACCAAAGTTGTGAATTAATCTAATAATTGAACCTAATAATGAAGAAGCATCGCTCTACCTCAATTAAAGCTTTCCCACTACAGCTTGTTCTAATTGTTCCATTTGTTTTACAAATTTTTGGGGCAGTTGGTTTGGTTGGCTACCTGTCATTTAAAAATGGACAGAAAGCTGTGAATGATCTAGCAGACCAGTTGATGAACCGAACAAGCGCTATGGTAAATCAACATCTAAATTCCTATCTATCTATTCCCCACAAGTTGAACCAGATTAATGCTGATGCAATTCAAATGGGATTATTAGATGTGCGCGATCGCAAAACCCTTGGTAAATATTTTTGGAAACAGATGCAGGCGTATGATTTGTCATATATCGGTATCGGATTGACCACAGGTGAAGGGGCAGGAGCCGCACGTTATGATGGCAAAACCGTCACCATCGATGATTGGGGTTCTAAACTTCCGAATAATAGCTACACTTATGCCACCGATAACCAAGGCGATCGCACTCATGTCATCACTATTTTTGATTGGGATAACTTCAATATGCCCTGGTATACACAACCAGTGAAAGCAGGTAAGCCTGTCTGGTCGCAGATTTTTACCTGGAATTATCCCAATCATCCATATATCGTTGCTTCCGGCGGTCAACCAATTTATAACGCGCAGCATCAATTGCTGGGGATGGTTGGTACAGATATCCATCTGTTGAAGCTTAGCGAGTTTTTACGGCGTTTGGATGTCAGCCGTACTGGGCAGGTTTTTATTATGGAGCGCAATGGTATGTTGATTGCAAACTCTAGCACTCAACAACCCTTTACCTTAGTCAAAGACAATATTCAACGGTTGAAAGCTACAGAAAGTAAAGATCCGACAGTTCAAGGTATTGCCAAACAAATAGAGCAGAACTTCAAGGGATTCCAATCCATTACCAAACCGAAAAAACTTAAGCTGGATTGGCAAGGGAAACCGCATTTTGTATATGTCACTCCTTGGCGTGACCAATATGGGCTGGATTGGCTAGTAGTGGTTAGTGTACCAGAACAGGCTTTTATGGCACAAATCGATGCTAACACCCATACTACGATTTTGCTTTGTTTAGGAGCATTGGCTGTAGCAACTGTTATGGGCTACTTCACATCCGGCTGGATTATACATCCGATTCTGCGATTGAACCGAGCAAGTCAAGTAATGGCATCCGGCAACTTAAACCAAGTAGTGGATGTCAGCAATATCCAAGAACTCAACACACTCGCTCATTCTTTTAATTACATGGCAGGGCAATTGCAACAATCCTTTACCGCCCTAGAAAATAGTAAGGCAGAACTAGAAAACCGAGTGGAAGAACGTACAGCCGAACTCAAAACTACATTGAGTGAGTTGCAGCGTACCCAAGCACAAGTTGTTCAGAGTGAAAAGATGTCTAGTCTCGGTCAACTAGTAGCAGGGGTGGCACATGAAATCAACAACCCAGTGAACTTTATTCATGGCAACATTAGTCACCTAAACGAATACACTCAAGATTTGTTGCGGATGATCTATCTTTATCAGCAACGTCATTCTAGTGATGATCCAGAAATTGCAGCATTGGCAGACGAAATTGATCTGGAGTTCCTCGTTGAGGATTTACAGAAGATGCTGTCTTCAATGAAAATGGGGACTGACCGAATTCGCAACATAGTCTTATCACTGCGGAACTTTTCACGCATGGATGAAGCAGAATTTAAAGCAGTTGACATTCATGAAGGTATTGAAAGTACACTGTTGATTCTTCAATATCGGCTCAAAGACAAACCAGAATATCCAGCAATTGAAATAATTCGAGATTATGGTAACTTGCCCCAAGTAGAATGCTACGCTGGACAACTCAATCAAGTCTTGATGAATGTTCTAGTAAATGCAATCGATGCCTTAGAGGACGCAAATGCCCAACGCACCTATGAACAGATAAAAGAAAATCCCGGTCGAATTAATATTCGTACCTCAGTTAATAATTCGCAGTGGGTAGAAATTGCGATCGCTGATAACGGGCTAGGAATGCCAGAACAGGTTAAAAACCGAATATTCGATCCTTTCTTCACTACCAAAGTTGTAGGCAAAGGGACTGGCATGGGTATGGCAATCAGCTATCAAATTATTATTGAAAAACATGGCGGTAAATTCGAGTGTTTCTCTACCCTTGGTCAAGGAAGTGAGTTCATAATTAAACTACCTATCCAGCAACAATTTTGTAAAGCAGCCTAACGGTTGTGAAATTGATTTATTAAATCAGGCTGAAGTGAAAAAAGACATTAACCTGAGAACTCGGAACTTCCATATATAAAAATACTTACTATAATTGCGTTTTACAAGTTTGATTAGTCATACAGCAGAATTCAGGAATCAGGTGGTCGCACCTCGGCTACGCTCGGCGACCACCGAGCTTAGCCGAGGTGAGTCAGAAGTAAATTGGCTCTTTATCTGGCTTTTAAGTTGAAAATATGCACTTCATTAACTTGCAACCTACTGTATATTTTCTCCTAATATTTACTTTGATGTAATTAAATATACAATCATCAATATTTTGTTAATGTGTTTATATATCTTCAGGAGGAATAAAGATCAAAAGCATAAATACAGAATAAATAGATGTTCCGATCACCTGACGAACTTTAATATAATATGCCCCTATTGGTAGCAATAGGGTTTTTTTTTAAGATACAAACTGATAATTTTAATAAGATATTTCTCTATCTTCAGGAGGAATAAAGATAGGTGACATAAATATTAAATACTTAAGTAGCCCGATTACCCTACCGGACTTTAGCTATAAATCCCCCATGTTTTTATATAGCAGGGGGATTTTATCTATAAAATCGAAAATACTTATATTCTGGTGTACAGAGGCTTAAGGATTACAGTAAGTACATTGGGCTGGATCGGCAAAATCTTTACCTTCAGGAAATAATTGCTCTTGAATAAAATGACATTTTTTGCATTGAGAAATTACTGAACGAGTCAAAGGAGTAGGTAAATAACAAATTGCACAGGGCAATCCTTTAATATTTTTAGTTATTGTAAAACCAGGTTCTGCACACTTTGGGCATTGGCTGTTAAATTTTCTTACCAAGTCATAGGTAGCTTTTTCTATATTTTTCATGCGTGTGGGATTATAAAGCGCCCGCATATCTGTTTCAAGATACACTTTGCTATCTGGAGAATTATTCCAGGCATAATTAACAGCTTCTAACAGTTTTTCTTCTGTAATTATACCTTTGATAATCTCAGTTTGCTTTTGGGCTGTCTGCTCAAATCTAATTACTATACCATGTTCAGGAAAACCAACTTTTTTAGCAAAATCATTTACTTCTTCTAGATTTTCTACTACCTGATAATTAAAATTGGTTTCAAGAGAAAATTCTTCTCCAATAATTTCTAGATTGTTTACTTTATCTAATAAAATAATAATTTCTCTGTTAGAGTAAATAAAAGGGAAGCTAGGATGAGGTACAAAACTACCCTCACTAGCGATCGCTAAAGTTTCACCTGTACTTTCTAGTGCTTTTTCAGCTTTTAATCTTGCTGCTGCTATTTGGGTTACAGGGCGTTTTACTTCTCTAGTAAATGTTCCAAAAACATCAGTATTAAAGTCATGAGGTACTATAACTTTAATTCCTAATTCCTGTTCTAATAAAGGGGCAATCACTCTTTCTTTTTGATGCATTGTAGCCAGTATGCCCACTCGATTACTCAATAATTGCTGATTTTCCATTCTGGGTTTACCTCCCTTGCTATTACAAAAAAGAAAGGTGCGTTCCACTTAATCAACGTATGTAATAATTTAAGATTATAAAACGTTACATCTGTTAAGCTAGGAATACATTAGATTATCTGGGATTATCAGAATAGCCTTGCGGTAAAGGCTTTTAATCTGAAATCAAAAATCCAAAAATTTTTCTTGAATAATTCATTTCTACCAAGTTTAGTACAGCATAATGCTAACAACAAGCAAGAGAATTACTCGCCACAGTGAACGGGATTTAGCTAAGGGCTGATGGCTCATATTTACGCCTGAGATATCAATACTTTTAAAAATTATTAATGTATGACATCTCAGGTGATCTTGTCTAACTTTGTTCTTGTGGAACTTGTCCAATCTGTGCCGTCAGCTTTTCTTGATCACGCTTGCGTTTTTTGGCGTAAAGTTGGATTGTAACTGCCATAAAAATTATCATGGCGAAAATACCCCAAGCTGTGAGATCCGTAGGTAGATTATTCTTAAACACAGCTAGTAATACAATCACCACCAACATAACTGTAGGTGCTTCATTTAAAGCACGTAATTGCTGACTACTCCATTGACACTCATCTTTCGCTAACTTCTTCATCAAACGAGCGCAGTAATGATGATAACCTACTAGTATGGCAACAAACAGCAGCTTGATGTGCAGCCAACTTTCTTTGAGAACATCCGGTTCAGTGGTTAGTAAACCAATCGCCATTGCGATCGTCACGAACATTCCTGGCGTAGTGATGATACTATAGAGGCGCTTTTCCATAATTTGATATTGATTCTTCAATATCGTGCGTGCTGGTTCAGGCTCTTGGTTAGCTTCTACGTGATAGATAAATAGACGTACCAAGTAGAACAAACCAGCGAACCAAACTACAAATCCAACTATATGAAATGCTTTAAACCATGAATAAGCCATGAATTTTAATCTCCATTAGTGTGGCTATGATGCAATTTTAACTCTAATAAAAAGTTCATCAATGCAGGCTTAGATAATATTATAAGTCTGGCTCAAATCGAGAGGTTATTCTTCACCAGAGATAGTTAGCAATAAACACAAATAAATAGGGAAGCATAAATTAATTATGTAATTGCGATCGCAGCAATCTTAAACTGCTAAAACTGCTTAGTTTCGCTTTGCCGTGACAGCATTATATTTTTTTGTATCTGCTTACTAAAATCATTGCTGTTTATCTATAGTTTCATTTTTATAATATCGATTTTTCCCAAAGTATAATAATTCGTAATTATTAATTTGCAATTTCAGAGATACTCCGAAAAGTTTGCTGCAAGAGGTTTACTATCTGTTACCCCGCTCTTGAAAGAATACATCCTTTTCGAATTGGGTACAAGGTATAGGGTTGAAAACACAGTAGTTCCCAACCCTAAGCCTTAATTTCAGTCCCTTTTACTAAGCATCTTTACGACGTACAAAAGGTAAGAGGTCTTGCAGAATCACCTCATGGTAATGTTCTTGAGGATAATGCCCAACGTTATTAAGTTTTATTAATTCAGTATTTGGTACAGAATTGTCAAAATTTTCTGCTACATCTATAGGTAACCAAGGGTCAATCATACCCCATTGAATTAGAATTGGCTGTTGCCATTGTTTAAAGCCAGATTCGATTTCTGTCATTGCTGGGACGAGTTGCAAATTCCGAATAGTTGCTAAGAGACTTCGCCCCGATGCAGAAGTTTTCAAAAATGGTTTTCGATAAATATCTAAATCATTATCTTCTATCCGATAACGGCTACCACCTTCTAAAGTTCGGTCAACTAATAGAGGGTCTTGGGTCATTACCTCACCCGCCAAAGGTAAACCCATTTGTTTGATTTTCCAAGGTAATTTGGCAGCAGTTGAAATTGGTGTATTTAAAATAGCTATGTTGGCAATTTGTTCTGGATGACGCAAGGCATATTGTAATCCTACAGAGCCTAAAAATCCTTGCACAACTAAACAAAAACGTTCTAGTTCTAACGCCTTAACAAATCCTTCTAAAGCTGTAATAAATGCATCGGGTGTGTAGGCAAACTCTCGTTTTTCTGGTTTTGCTGAAAAGCCATAACCAATCCAATCTGGAGCGATCGCTCTTGTACCCTGATTCCCTAAAGCAGGTATAATATGACGCCAACTGTAACTTTGGGAGACAATGCCGTGCAGCAACAATACAGGCAATAAATCAGTTCTGCCAATTGGTGAAGATTCGCGATAGAACCATTCCAAAGAATCTACAGTTATTTTATGTTCTGTTATTGACACGCTATTTTCCTATGAATTTGGAATGCAAAAATTTTGCACCTTAAACGCAAAGGTACAAAGATAAAAAGGTTTTTTATAAAAGGGATTGGGCATTAGGAGTGCTGAGTCAAGAGTCGTAGAGACGCGATCATACTCTTACGAGAAGCCGCTCTTCGAGCGTCTACGCGTCTGTACAAGAGTCAAGAGTAAGTTATTTCTCCCCCTGCTCCTCAGTCCCCAGTCCCCAGCCCCCAGTCCCCTGAGAAATAATCATCTCACGAATTGCACAAGCTGTTGCGGGTGCTAGTAAAACGCCGTTGCGATAGTGTCCGGTGGCTAAAAGGACATTACTAAACCCAGGTAGCTTACCAATAACTGGTGCTGGGCGTCCTTCAGGACGGGGACGTAACCCTGACCAAGTGCGGAGAATAGTTGCTGCTGCTAATTCTGGGCAAAAGGTGATCGCTTGTTCTCTAACAGACTCCAGTAGTTGTTTATCTGGCGGTATTTCATCTCCATCGGTGGAAAATTCTACTGTTGCACCCACCCAATAATCATCATTACCTACAGGAACAATATGGACATCATTACCAGTAATTGCTGGTTGAAAGTCAGGATTGCCCAACGGACGCCCCAAGCTTAGTTGCAATGCTTGACCTAGGACAGGGCGGATCTCAACCGTTTGGTTTAATTGTGCCGTCAGTGGCGTTGAACCTAGACCCGCAGCTATGACAATCCAATCTGCGGCAATTTCTCCCTCTGTAGTTTCAATTGCAGTACATTTTGTAGATGCTTCCAGAGTTGTTTTCGCTAGCATTGGCACACCCAAAACAGCCACACCAAATTTGAAAGTTACGCCGTTGTGCTGGGCAGCCTCAACTAAAGCTAATGTCAGAGCAGCTGGATCGAGTTGGCGGTCTTGAGGAGAATAGACAGCGCCAGTAATTTTTGCGTTATCGACTTGAGGACAAATATTCTTGAGTTTCGCAGTGTCCCAAATTTCTAAATGCCAGCCTTGAGATTGGCGAATTTCTATTAACTTTTCCCATGCTGAGATCCCCCCTTGCCCCCCTTTTAAAGGGGGGTTGGGGGGATCTAAATGTTCAGATAAAAGACTAAGAATTCCTTGGCGGTTGAAAGGGAGTTGGCGACCTGTTAAAGCTTCTAGTTCTGGAATTAAAGTTTCATAGCGTTGGATGCTAGTTGCTCGCATCTGCCAAGCTTTACCCTTAATTTTTTGGCTGATTGCGCCCATTAAAACCCCAAGTGCAGCACCTGTAGAAGCTTGTGCTGGTGCTTGTCGGTCAAAAACTGTAATTTTCAGCCCTTTAACTTGACTTAGTTCATAAGCGATCGCTGCCCCAACTACACCACAACCGATTACGGCTACATGACTCATTGCTAATTTAAGAGGGATGAGGGAGATGAGGAAGATTAGGAAATGGGAGACAAGGGGGACAAATATAACTCTTGTACAGACGCGATTCATCGCGTCTCTACTCCTAACTCCTAATGCCCCTCTGCCTCCTCATCTCATCTTAGCTTTGTGTCTAACTTGCTTCTGATTGACTATTCGTCTGAGGAAGCAGTTGGAGGAATTTGTCAATATCTGCGAAAGCTGCTTGGGAGTTAGTCGAGGCTAGCTGACTGTTACCAGAACTAGCCCCTTGATTAACTTTAACCAAGTGGTTAAATAAATCTCGCGTTATTTGACGTGCTGTATCTTGGTCTTTGGGTAGAAGGTTGGGAGTGATATAAGTCAGATTCAACCTTGCTTCTGTTATGGGGCCATGTATAAAGTTACTCACATTGATCCAATCTTTTGCTTGGATATATTTTTTCAGTTCTGCTTCGCGATCGCGCACAGCCTCAATTTCAGGAATGTATGCCTGAATTTTCTCAATTTGAGATGGTGTGTAACTTGGAGGTACTACAGCCGTACCAGGGCCGCCACAACTAATGAGAAATGTAGCTAATAATACCAGGAAAAATGACAAAATCGAGCGTTGACGCACCATACACTAAATTTATTTGCTTTTTGTTTGCCGATTAACAGTGTCATTTTAGATCGCTGGCGCGATTTATCGTTCTTGCCAGGAAAGGATTTTACATAAAATCGTGATATTTTTTCTCAAGGGCAGAGTTTTAGGCAATATTCAAAAATTCTTAAGTATAATTACTTAAGATTGGAAGTATGTCACGAAAGTGTGATTTAGAGTTGCTAAATTTTAAAGGTATTGATAAGCTGAAACACCAGTAATATAAGCCTTCTGGCGTTTTTCTGTTTTCACATCCCTTAGACGCCGACGCAATATAGGAGTGTTTTTCGTGAACGCAGCTGAACAGGCAACCAACCTAGAACTCGCCAGCAAGATTGCTACGGTAGTTAATTTATTCAAACACGAATTTCCTGATGCCAAATCTGATCTCAAACCCTGGAAAAATGACCCAGAAACGAGGGAGTTAGTTGATCCAGATTCTATAGATATTGGCTTTCACTTTCCAGGCATCAGCAAATCTTGGCAAAGTCGCAGTGTTTTGATTCAAATCCGATTTTATCAAGATCCCTTAAGTAACTTACGTCGGGCGATCGGCGTGGAGGTATCTGGATTTGATCATCGCGGCGAGGCATGGCGACTTTCGACAGTAGAAAACTGGAGTGTTGTTGGCGCATCTTCGCCTTCTGATAAAGTCGGGGATAAGCTCAAAAATATATGCCGACAAATTTTAGAAGTATTTAATAAACCGAGTGATTGAAATCAACTTGTCTTTGAAACCGATTGAGTCAGGAAATCCCTTTGGGGAACAACCAGGGGATGTTTTACAATCTCGTGTAGCGAGTTTCACTCCGGCATCTCAACTGCAAGCTAATACCATTTCACTTTAAAAATGATACAAATACTTTGGTAGGGACACGGCAATGCCGTGTCCCTACGAGAAATTTATATGTATCAAGATTTTCGTGAATTGGTATAACCCTCTTTTATCACTTTCGGGAGAGAATAATCTGGAATGCTTACAGCACAAGACTTTTACCAAAAAACCATGATTTAAGCCATTGTGTTAGAAAATAAACACTCAAATGCCTGTTCTATCTACAGTTCAAAATTTGGCTTTGATTTTTCTTTTCCCAGAGTGACAAAACAGGGATAAGTTGCAAGAAGCGGGAATTGCAGAGGTATTTGAGCCAGCACGAGAGGCTGTTATCCACAGTGAACCGTATCATCAGGCATTGCTCACAATTTCCGAATCTGATTTGAGTGAATATTATGCACCAATAGCTAGAGCAGCTGTGGCTCAAACAATGTTTATTAGCGAACAGCAAGAAAAATTTCCCTCGATACTTACCGATGCCCCATTGCGGGATAAAGTTGTGGAATTGCTAACTCTGGCTTTGGGAGAGGCGCAGTTAGGATTGGGTGGCTGGTTATTAAAGCCACTTGTTGGACTAGCACAGCACGGCGGAACAAATACAGCACGGCGGAACAAATTATGTCAGAGGAAACCGCCTTGAGTTAACTGATAAAATTTCGCCTATGCCTGGTGATATTTTGTTGTATCAGACGCGGGGTGAAAAATTAGGGCGTTTATCCAGGAACAAATAGAACAAGCAGAACCGCCAGTGGTTTTACTGGCCCATAGCTTAGGAAGAATCGCTTGTGTAGATTTGCTAGTGCAGCAGCAGTTATCTCAGGTGGAATTATTGGTGACGGTTGGTTCACAAGTACCATTTTTATATGAGATTAACGCCCTCTACAGCTTAGAATATGGGCAGTTATTGCCAGAGCATTTACCGCAATGGTTGAATATCTACGATTTACGGGATTTTCTCAGTTATGTGGGTAATAGAATTTTCCCTGATCGCGTGCAGGATGTGGTAGTGGATTGAATCTAAATGTAGGATGTGTTGTCGCCAAGCGCCGCACCGTCAACAATTTAAGGTGCGTTTTCCCACAGACGCGATGAATCGCGTCTCTACTCCTAACTAGCTGTCTGTTTTATACTACTAGGATCAATAGGCAATGGTTGAGCCGATCGCAACACCGCATCCAGTAACCCTGGAAACAAGGCTTCTAAGTCTTCCCGTCGCAGTTGGTTGATGTGATGTGTCCCTTCTTTACGTGTCAAGACTATCCCCGACTCCCGCAAAATCTTGAAGTGATTGGACATAGTAGACTTTGCGATCGCAAAATCAAATCCCGCGCAGCACTGTTCCCCTTCAGTAGACAGCAGTCGGACAATCTCTAGCCGCACAGGATCGCCCAATGCATACAGCACTCCTGGTAAAGAAATATCTTTTCTATCTGGGTGATATAAGAATCTCATATTTGCATTATCTCCTAAAGTGGCATATATTCTTATTATTCGATATTATCGAATTATAGAATTAACTAGGAGGACAATTTATGTCATCCATTACAAATGTTACAGAAGCTACATTCAAGCAAGAAGTATTAGAAAGTGAAATTCCAGTATTAGTAGACTTTTGGGCCCCTTGGTGTGGGCCTTGTCGGATGGTAGCTCCAGTGGTAGATGAAGTTGCTACTGAATACGAAGGACAGGTGAAAGTAGTGAAGTTGAACACAGATCAAAATCCCACAGTCGCCAGCCATTTTGGTATTCGCAGCATACCGACGCTGATGGTATTTAAGGGCGGTCGGCAAGTTGATACTGTTGTGGGGGCAGTGCCTAAGACCACTTTAGCAAAGACTTTAGCACAGCATATTTCAGAATAGGCAGAGTGGGGAGTAGGGGATGAGGGAGACAAGGGGACAAGGAGAAGTAGGGGATGAGGGAGACAAATATAATTCTTGACTCCTGACTCCTGACTCCTGACTCCTAACTTCTGCCCCCTGCCTCTCTACTCCGACTAATAGGGAAAAAGTGAGATGGACTTAAAATTAGATGGTAAATCTGCGTTGGTGAGTGGCTCAACCGCAGGTATTGGTTTTGCGATCGCTCAGTTGCTGGCGCAAGAAGGTGCATCGGTTATTGTCAATGGTCGGACACAGCAAAGAGTTACACAAGCGATAGACAAAATTAAGCAAACTACTCCTAATGCTCAAGTTTCCGGCGTCGTTGCCGATTTAGGAACAAAAGCCGGAGTAGAGCAAGTTATTCAAGAAGTTCCTCACGTCGATATCTTAGTCAACAATTTAGGTATTTACGAGCCAAAACCATTCTTTGAAATTACTGACGAGGACTGGTTAAACATATTTGAAGTTAACGTACTCAGCGGCATCCGTTTGAGTCGGAAATACTTGCAAAAAATGCTAGACCAAAACTGGGGGCGAATAATTTTTATCTCCAGCGAATCTGCTATTCAGATCCCGACTGAGATGATTCACTACGGTACAACTAAGACAGCTCAACTTGCTATTGCACGAGGTTTAGCTGAAATTAGCGTCGGAACTGGCGTTACTGTCAATTCTGTTTTACCGGGGCCAACTCGCTCAGAAGGCGTAGAGGTCTTTATCAACCAACTAGCAAAAGAACGCGGCATTAGTATAGCCGAAGTCGAAGCGGAATTTTTCCAGAATCTGCGTCCAACTTCTATAATTAAACGTTTTGCAACTAGTGAAGAAGTAGCCGCGATGGTAGTTTACCTATCGAGTCCTTTAGCTTCAGCAACTAATGGTGCAGCTCTACGAGTAGATGGTGGCGTTATTAGGGCAATTGTTTAGTTAAGTTTTTCACACTCATTCGGAAATCGAACTATGGCTAGTAGTATCAACCTATTCTCTCCCTACAAATTGGGCAATCTCGAACTGCCCAACCGCATTGTAATGGCTCCCTTAACCCGGCAAAGGGCAGGTAAAGGAAATGTTCCTCACCAGTTAAACGCCACCTACTATACTCAACGTGCTTCCGCCGGATTAATTATTGCAGAAGCAACTCAGGTTTGTCCTCAAGGACAAGGATATCCCGATACACCCGGAATTCATTCATCAGAACAGGTGGCGGGTTGGAGATTGGTGACAGATGCAGTGCATCAACAGGGAGGCAGAATTTTTCTGCAATTGTGGCACGTGGGTAGGATTTCTCACCCCGATTTGCAACCAGACGGAGCTTTACCTGTAGCACCTTCTGCGATCGCACCCAAAGGGGAGGCATCAACTTATCAAGGAGCTAAACCTTTTGTAACTCCCCGCGCTTTGGAAACTTCCGAAATACCGGAAATTGTGGAACAGTATCGCCAGGGAGCAGCAAATGCCCTAGCAGCGGGTTTTGATGGAGTAGAAATTCACTCAGCTAATGGTTATTTACTTGACCAATTTCTCCGAGATGGCACTAACCAACGCACAGATAAGTATGGCGGTTCAATTGAGAATCGCACACGCTTACTGTTAGAAGTCACAGAAGCCGTAACTGGAGTGTGGGGTGCTAAACGGGTAGGAGTACGTCTTTCGCCTAGTGGCAGCTTTAATGATATGCATGACTCCAATCCACTGGAGACATTTAGTTATGCTGCTCAAGCGCTTAACCAATTTGATTTAGCATATTTGCATATTTTTGAAGCAACAGACGCAGACATTGAACATGGTGCAACAGTTGTGCTAACTAGTCATTTACGAGAACGCTTTACAGGTACACTCATTGTCAATGGCGGTTATACCCGTGAAAAAGGCGATACTGTAGTAGCAAACAATGCAGCAGATTTAGTTGCATTTGGCACTCTGTTTATATCGAACCCAGATTTACCTCAACGCTTGGCTTTGAATGCACCGCTAAATCAAGCAGATCCGACAACATTTTATGGGAATGGAAACGGTGAAAAGGGATATACAGATTATCCGTTTTGGTCGGTTGCTAGTTATCAGTCAGCCCACTCCTAATTCTGTAATCTAATCTTCAGTAATTTTTTACACCAAAAAAGCATTTAGCCTGATAATAAAAAGCGCCACAGCAATCCAAGAAATCTCACAATCAGGAGAATATCATGAGTTCTACCACCCAAATTCAAGCTTTAGATGTACCTAGCGCTATATTTCAGCGTCGTTCCATCAAAAATTTCAAAACAGACCCCATATCTCCAGAACTACTCAAGCAACTAGTAGAGTTAACCGTAGCAGCACCCAGTAGTTATAATCTCCAAGACTGGCAAATCATCCTCGTTCAAGATGAAGCTCAAAAGGCAGCGCTAGCAGCAGCATCTTATAATCAACAACAAATTATCCAAGCACCCGTCACCTTTGTATTTATAGCCGATACGAAGGCCAGCGAAAAAAACTTGACTCCAATTCTTGAGCAGGGATCTGCAACTGGGGCATGGAATGAAGGTACAGTAAACTACTTTAAAACCGCCATTCCGCAATTTCAAACTTCGCTGGGAGACAAGCAGCGGGAATACGCCATCAAAGATGCAATCATTGCAGCCACTCATTTGGTGTTAGCAGCAGAAAGTTTGGGGTTGTCAACCTGCTTTATGAATGGCTGGGTAGAGGAAAAAGTTAAAGAAGTAATTGGTGCAGCCGATAATGCAGATTTAGCGATCGCTGTTTTAGTCCCTGTTGGTTATGCAGCAGAACCACGCTTAAATCCAGGTCGCTTACCATTTTCCTACAACGTTTCTGTAGACAGAATAGGTAATCCGTATCAAGGTTAGGTTTCGTTAATTTGGGCAGTGGGCATGGGGCAGGAGTAAGAAGGCAGAAGGCAGGAGTTAGGAGTCAGGAGTCAAGAATTATATTTGTCCCCCTTGTCTCCCTTGTCCCCCACTCCCCCACTCCCCCACTCCCCCACTCCCCACTCCCCCACTCCCCACTCATGTCCTTCTTCCCCCGTCGATCGCTTCATTATGGCTGGGTTGTCGCAGGTTTAACATTCCTAGCCTTGTTGGTTGCTGCCGGAATTCGTTCTGCTCCTGGAGTATTCATTGTGCCTCTCGAACAGGAGTTTGGTTGGAGTAGAGCCACAATATCCTTGGCAATCTCTATTAACTTGGTACTCTACGGACTGATTGGGCCTTTTGCTGCCACCGTCATGGAACGAATTGGTATTCGCCGAACGATGGTGTTCGCACTTGCATTTATCGCTATCGGTGTTGGCTTAACTACTTTAATGTCAGCGCCTTGGCAATTAGTCTTGCTTTGGGGCGTGATTGTCGGTAGCGGTAGCGGAGTTATCGCCTTGGTTTTGGGTGCAATTGTCGTCAATCGCTGGTTTTTTAAGCAGCGAGGACTGGTTCTTGGTGTCCTCACAGCCAGCACAGCTACTGGACAACTAGTGTTTCTGCCGATGTTGGCATCGGTAACTGAGCGGTTTGGATGGCGAACTGCTGCCCTTGCTCTGACTGGTGTAGCGCTGCTAATTATTCCGGCGATCGCCTTATTTATGCGCGATCGCCCTGCGGAAATTGGCTTGCGTCCCTTTGGCGACAACAGCGAAACAGTAGAGGTTGTACTACCCAAAGTCAATTCTATTGCCTCTACCCTGAATGCACTTTGGCTAGGAATGCGTAAGCGTGATTTCTGGCTGTTATTGGGTAGCTTTTTTATCTGCGGTGCTAGCACAAATGGACTGATTGGCACTCATTTAATTCCAGCTTGTATTGATCATGGCATTCCAGAAGTCAGGGCGGCTGGTCTTTTGGCAATCATGGGTATTTTTGATTTTGTGGGGACGACTGTTTCCGGCTGGTTATCTGACCGCTGGAACAATCGTTACTTACTTTGCTGGTATTACGGACTGCGGGGTTTATCATTGATTTTCTTACCCTTCAGTTTCCACCTCTCTTTCTTCGGACTTTCCATCTTTGCAGTCTTCTACGGTCTTGACTGGATTGCTACCGTACCGCCGACAGTGCGTCTTGTATCTAACGTGTTTGGTAAAGAGAATGTCGGCGTCATGTTCGGCTGGATTGTAGCAGGACATCAACTTGGCGCAGCCACAGCCGCATTCGGAGCAGGAGCATTAAGAACTTGGTTAGGTAGTTATTTTCAAGCGTTTATCTTGTCGGGTATTTTGTGTTTGATTGCCGCAGTCTTTGTACTGCAAATTGGTCAAAATCCTGGCAAAGAAAATTCACAGCTAGCAATGTAATTTGTAATTATTGCCCTATGTCAACAATAGCTTTGATAGTCGGAGCAGGTGGTGGGCTTAGTGCTTCTATAGCTCGCCTATTTGCAAAAGAGGGATTTACTATAGCCTTAGCTGCTCGTCAAATTGAGAAACTGACTCAGTTAAGCAGTGAAATAGGCGCAGCTAGTTTCGCTGCTGATGTCTCTAAACCAGATGAGGTAAAGCAGTTATTTATTGATGTTGAAAATAAATTAGGTTCTCCGAATGTTGTCGTTTACAATCCGAGTTTTCGAGTCCGAGGGCCACTTGTTGATTTAGACCCCGGCGAGGTGGCAAAAACTTTAGATATCACTGCCTATGGTGGCTTTCTCGTCGCTCAAGAAGCTACAAAACGCTTTTTACAGCTGGGGGGTGGCGCTATCTTGTTTACCGGAGCATCAGCCAGTGTCAAAGGGTATGCTCAATCTGCACCCTTTGCGATGGGTAAGTTTGCCTTGCGTGGTTTGGCTCAAAGTATTGCCAGAGAACTTGCACCAAAAAATATTCATGTGGCGCATTTTGTGATAGATGGAGCTATCCGTTCAGCAACTCGCCAAGACCCAGTAGATAAACCTGATAGCACCCTTGATCCAGATGCGATCGCGCAAACATATCTCAACATTTTACGTCAACCCCGCAGTGCCTGGACATGGGAAGTAGAACTACGTCCCTGGGTAGAGCATTTTTAAATCACAATTCACCTAAATAAAACAGTTGCCTAACTTAGGAGAAATAACCATGATTGAACTTTACTACTGGACAACACCAAACGGTCATAAAATCACGATTTTTCTGGAAGAAGTCGGCTTACCTTATACGATTATTCCTGTGAATATTGGGGCTGGAGATCAATTTAAACCTGAGTTTCTCAAGATTTCGCCTAACAATCGTATTCCAGCTATTATTGACCGTGAACCAGCAGATGGGGGTGAGCCGATTTCTGTGTTTGAATCTGGGGCAATCTTGCTGTATTTAGCAGAAAAAACTGGGAAATTGATTCCTCCAAATTTGCGCGATCGCACTCAAGTTCTAGAATGGTTATTCTGGCAAATGGCGGGACTAGGGCCAATGGCAGGACAAAATCATCACTTTAGTTCTTATGCGCCTGAAAAGATTGAGTATGCGATTAATCGCTACGTCAATGAAACAGGACGCTTGTATGCAGTGCTAAATAAGCAATTAGCAGATAGAGAATTTGTAGCTGGCGATTATTCTATCGCTGATATAGCTGCTTATCCTTGGATTGTAGGTTATGAACGCCAAAGCCAAAAGCTAGAAGATTTTCCGAACATCAAGCGTTGGTTTGAGGCAATTAAAGCACGCCCGGCAACAATTCGCGCCTATGAGAAAGCCGAAGCCTTTAAAACTCAAGCACTTGATCCAGATAAGTCGCGGGATTTGTTATTTAATCAATCAGCGAAGACAGTTAAGAATTAGGGAGTGAGGGAGTGGGGAGTGGGGAGTGGGAGACAAATGACAAATGACAAAGTAAGTGTTTCATTGGGACTGTTAGGCGCTGCTGCCTTTATGGTAATTGCTGATGCACGTGTGATTGATCCCTTGCTGCACATCATTGCCAACGAGTTTAAAGTTGGTGTTGGTAGTGCTGCGGTGATTATCTCGGCATATACAATTCCCTATGGATTATTTCAGCTAGTTTATGGCCCATTGGGCGATCGCATTGGCAAAATCAAAGTGATTACAGCAGCACTAACAGCATTTGCTGTTGGTACTGCTGTTTGTGCTTTTGTTTCAAATATATACTTACTTACTCTGCTGCGATTCTTAACCGGGGTGGCTGCTGCTGGCATCATCCCCATCACCCTAGCTTATATTGGCGACAACTTCCCCTACGAAGAACGTCAAGCAGCGATTGGCCGCTATCTAAGTGCTTTGGTAATGGGTCAAATTCTTGGCGGTAGTTTGGGAGGTATCTTTGGAGAATATGTCAGTTGGCGCGGCATCTTTCTCTTGTTTGGGATTGTATCTTTAACAATTGCTGGAGTCTTATGGCGGGGAACACGTCACCTCAAAGATGGGAATCGTTCCTCAAGTCAGGGAAGTGGGCTAACGCTTCGCCCTTACTACCAACTCTTGACTCAACCAGTTGCTCGTACTGTGATTATAGGCGTATTTATTGAAGGTTTTTGTGTCTTTGGGGCATTCGCTTATACAGGTGCATTTCTCCGCGATCGCTATAGTTTATCTTATGTAGCGATCGGGTTTATGCTGAGTGGTTTTGGATTGGGCGGACTAATTTACAGCCGTTGTGTCAAGTGGTTGGTGCAACGATTGGGTGAAATTGGTTTGATTGGAGTCGGCGGCGGCTTAATGTGTATCGGCTTTTTAGCGATCGCATTATTCCAAAACTGGGTGCTGTTTATCCCCTTGAGTATGCTGATGGGATTAGGCTTTTATATGATGCACAGCACGCTTCAAACTCAAGCCACTGAATTAGCGCCTGAAGCCAGAGGTACTGCTGTCGCCTTATTTGCCTTCAACCTATTTATTGGTCAAGGAATTGGTGCAGCGGTCTTCGGTAGGATTGTCGATAATTTTGGCTACATTTATTGTTTTATTGCAGCTGGCGTGTCACTTGCACTGCTTTCCGTTTGGCTTGTGAAGCAGAAGCAAAAACACAAGGAAGTGTTACTTCGTTAACCCACACTTGTACATTACGAGGATGTCTAAGAGGATGTTTGGAAAGTCTCAAAATATACTAAAAACCACTCTCCAAACCTCTCCCCGAAATAGAGAGAGGCTTTGAAACCCCCATTCCCTTGTAGGGAAGCAGGGGGCTTTGTTGTATGAAACAGAAAAAAGACACACCTTTTCTAAATAGAGTGGTGAATTAGTCTTCCACTTTGTAGCTATCTGGTCTACCCAATTGGATCATGCAATTAAGCGCAGCACATTGCAGAAATAATTCGACAGCTTGGTTATCAAAAAAGCGTCGTCTTAAATTACCCCCAAAAATGCTTTTGAGTCGAAACATAGCGGTTTTGGACGCACATCGTCTATGATAACCAGACTCCTGTTTCCATTGTTTAGCTCCAACTTGGCGCACCCTTCGGATATTTTCATCGCGTGGATGGGGCAGTGCTTTACAGTTATTGAACTAAGCGTAGGTATAGCCGAGCTTTCTAAAGTTGAGAACATCTATGGGTCTAGCCTTTGACTTGGTGGCGATTCCGTCCCAAGGATACATTAGGTCATAAAGATTATGTCCTGAAGGCCCCTCACCAGTGGGTAGATATTGTTGAGTCGGGTTTTTATCTTGCCATATTGCCCAAAGCCGATCCACATTACAATGATGTAAATAGAAAACAGGATCATTTGGCGAAATATTCACATTTAGCATATCGCCACCAATCCAAGCGTGTCCTTGGTTATGTAATTGTGAGAAGGAGCCATCTGGAGCAAGGAAGCCTTCTAAGCGATTCCGATGACTAGGACTACTTTCAATGTTCCACGGAGAGCTATCGTAAGGAGTTTCTCCGAGGGCAATATTCACATCTGTTTGATTTGGTACGTTGGAATTGAACAGAGCAAACTGGCGTTGTAAACCTCCTTTCGGGCTGCCATCAATATTAATGGTTATCCATTGATCAACAGCAAATGGCCCCGTTTTTACTAAGTAATTATCTTGAGGATCACCATTACCACCCAAGAAGTCAGCAGCCCAAAGTGGTGAGTTGAAAGGATCATTTGTGTCTTGAGTCCAGTCCCAATAAGGAATTGTCAAGTCTGGCACTGCTTTTTGTAATTGTTTTTCAAATGCTAAAAGGTAATAACGATGCCAAGCAAGAAAGGCAGGCCCGACATGAGCAGGATTGCGAAATCCTCTAGGATCAGTGGGATCTGTGCGTTGAGTTGCTTTACTATGCCAAAGTACATATTCATCGTAGATATTACGACCAGTAATAGAGCTAATCTTGTCTTTGAGCGTTTTGACTGCTTTGATGTAGTTTTGTTTTTCTTGTTGAGTTAAATCTCTAATATTCTTACGTACATTTTTCATATTCCACCTGATATAAATGGCAAACTTGTCTTGGTATATCCAACTAGTTGAATTGAATTTTTAATCAATATTAGGATCGATCTCTACTTCTTTGTCAGGGAACTTTAAGTTTAAATCTATTAAAGTCTCTGCAATTTTTTTCGGGCTTTCATAGCTGCCAAATAAAATCGGCGTTAGATATTTTTTTGTTTTTTTGTGTTGATGAATTCTAATTTCCTTGCCATCAATAAATAATTGTGTAGATGCATCAAACATATTATCTACAACTGCGCTCCTTTGAAGCTCTGAATTGATTATAATCTTATACTTTCTACCTTTATATACTTCCTCAGATGTTTCTTGAGCTTGGGCTTTACTAATAACGAAGTTTTTCAGGAATGGAAAACTGCTCGCAATTGTTGCTCCAGCAATCGAGAGGCTGATTACACTGATAAATTGTCGACGAGAAAATCTAGAAAACATTGACTTTTCCCCTTTAAAATAATTGGCTAGTAACTACAATATTGCTTTAACGACTTATGTAAAAACAATTGTATGTTTTTCTATAAGTGTATATTTTATTAATGTTTTTGCGGAAATTCACATTATAAGATACAACTGTTTGATTGATAAATCAATACATGAATATAAAAAAATTACTGAAAATAAAAATGTAATTTTATGCCTTTACCATATATATTTATTAATTGAATGAACTATTTTTTGCAATATTTGACTTTTTTAAAAGAGTTTTGATTTGAAAATTTTATTGAACAGCAATATTGTGTTAGTCGTCAGAATTCAGCTTGGGAACTATGACCGAAAAAGCGGATAGCGTAGCGTTAGCGACGTAGGAGCGTCTAAATAATCGGGTTTAAAACCCCCACGCTTATTGAAGCTTCGGCTACGCTCAGTACAAGTTCGCTCAGCACAAGTCCGCTCAACTTCAAAGATTGAGCGCAGTCGAACGCGTCGCGCGTCTCTGATAGAGTTAGGTTGATTCAGAAGGACTGAATTCTAACGAATGTATTCTTCTTCAAAAAATTTCTCGCCAACTTACTTAGTCATGCCCCTGAAGCAACAACAGAAACTAAGGTTGTCAGTCTGAAAACTATCAGTAAAAACTTCTGGCGGCATCTTTAGGATTAAAGAGCGTGACTGGCAAAAAGCTAGTCATGCTCTTAATTTTTCTGTGAAGAGCAACGCGATTGTGTTCCGCCATCGCATTCCAACTGTTCACTGGATTTTCAGGAATAGGAACTTTCTTGATGCCCAGGAATGAAGATTGCCACTAGTTCTGGTAGCTGGCATCAGAAGGATATTTGCATAAAGGAATGTTAGTTAGGAGCTATATTCTGCAATATTTATTCAAAGTAATACAGCCGATAACAAGATAGTATACAGCAGTTACTCAAAAACAGGTGAAGCAAGATTATGGCAACAATTACAGGTACTAATGGGGACGATATTTTACTTGGAACTCCTGGGGATGACAGAATTATCGCCAGTGTAGGTGATGATACCATTACTGGTGGAAAGGGTACTGATGTTATTGATTACAGCAATTTCGGACAACCTATAATAGTTAAACCAGTGGTTATTCAGAAAGGTGTCAGTGGGACTGACACTTTTAAAGATTTTGTTGAAGGCATCATTGGTGCTGCTGGACAGATTAACACTATTGATGGTACTTCTAATAGCAAAAATGTATCAATAGTAGCTGACTTATCTAAAGAAAGATTAGAAATCAGAGTTGTAGGTTCGTCACCAATAATAGTCAGTGTGAAAAATTTTGCAAATGTAATTGGTACAAATCAAAATGACACTATTACTGGTGATGCTCAGGATAATCAATTATCTGGTAGCGGTGGCAATGACATTATTAGAGGTAGCGCAGGCAACGATATTTTAGATGGAGGCTCTGGTACTGATACGGCTGATTACAGCAAAATAGGTGTAAGCTCTACCATCTTCATTGATGGAACTTTTAAAAAAGGTGGCGGACTAGGTACAGATTTACTTGGCAATTTTGAAAACCTTGTTGTTGACGCTAGAGCTGCAAATAACACTATAGATGCCTCAATTGCTCCTACAGCGCCCTTTATAATTGGAGATGCATCAATCAACGCTAACCTTGAAACTCAAAGTTTCGTAATTAATAATCTTCCTAGCGGAAATACAGCTAAGTTCACATTTGTAAACTTTGATAATATCAAAGGTACAAATCAAAGTGACACCATTGTTGGAGATAGGCAAAATAATCTATTATTTGGCAATGGCGGGAACGATACACTTTCTGGTAAGAGCGGGAACGACACACTCGCTGGTGGGCTAGGTAGAGATACTCTCACTGGTGGACTAGGTGCAGATAAATTTGTCTTTACCAATGTATTAGAAGGTGTTGACATTATCAAAGACTTCAAGGCTGTTGAGGGTGACATAATCCAGGTTTCTCAAGCAGGGTTTGGCGCTACTTCTATTGATGACTTCAGTTACGATCCCCTAAATGGTTCTTTATTTTTCCAAGATTCTAGATTCGCCATTCTGGAAAATAAGCCTACTGGTTTCCAAACTAGTTTAGACATTCAACTAGTTTAAAAACTATAAGCGTGAAGCATTTAGTATGACTTCTAGAAATATCCACGCTAGATAATAACTTGATTCTAAAATTGATAAAACAGGGGAAGGAACTTAACTGTATTTCCTATCCTCTGTATTTTTACAATAGTTACTGTAAATACATAGTTAAAGTTATTTCGTAACAAGATCTCAAGCACAGATCAAGTTTTGCCATTCTAAATAATCAAGCACTTGCTTAACACATTGCTCAACGGTTAATTTATCAGTTTGACAGAGAATTTCTGGATTTAATGGTTCTTCATAAGGGTCAGAAATGCCAGTAAAATGCTTAATTTCCCCTGCTTTGGCTTTGGCGTAAAGCCCCTTCACATCACGAAATTCACAAACTGCAAGTGGAGCATTTACATAAACTTCGACAAAATTAGTAGAAGTTTTTTTGAGTTGCTCTCGAACTTCACGGTAAGGGCTGATTGCTGCAACAATTGCTATCACGCCATTGCGACTAAGTAGTTCTGCAACAAAGCCAATACGACGCACATTTGTATCTCGGTCTTGTTTGCTAAAACCCAATCCTGCACAAAGATGGGTGCGAACTACATCACCATCTAGCACTTCTACTAAGCAATTTCTCTTTTGAAGCTCTTGGGCTACACCGTGAGCGATTGTTGTTTTCCCAGCACCACTTAAGCCGGTCAACCAGAGAATTGCACCTTGTTGTTTCATGTTTTATTTAACCTGATGCAAATAACTAATCAGATGTGATGTTGATACTTCATATATACGACAAAAGCTTTTAGTAAACTCTCTCGTAATTGAGACAAGCGAAACTTAGCCTGAAGTAATAGTGGTAATTCCTCATAGCTGACAGGGATAAAGCCTCTTTGAATGTAAAAAAATTCTAATTGTTGTTTCAAACATTTTAAATAAAGTTGTTGAGTAGATTGAGTAATTAAATGCTGTATTAAAAAAGTTCCTAATCCTTGATGTCGGTGAGATGATAAAACAAATATACTGCCAAGTTCTTGTGCAAATTTAAAGTTTCGTAACTGTCTGAAAGCTACTAAACGCCCTTCATACTCAATTACCCAAAATTGCTGCCATTTGAGTTGAGAAGCGTCAAGGCTTGCTCTGATAATAAATAAACAAATTAACTACAAATCAAAAGGTTTTGCTTTGCGAATAACATATTTAGGTGGTAATAAATTATCTGTATTATTCATGGAGATAAGATAAAGGCAGAGAGCATGATTTTTATGCCCTTGATGTGTGATTTATTACATAGATTTCCATCTGGAAAAAAGATTAGATCCGTTTGCATTGGTGTCTTGCTCTAGTGGAGGAGCTAGAGGAATCTGTGGTTGAGCAACAATCACATTCGCTAGACTACTGCTAGTCGGAGTCTCCCAGAAAGATAAACCCTCATATTGAGCAAATAAATCAGGAGGTAAAACGGTTGCACGAGGTTGAAACTCGACTTTGGAGCGCACATGATGCAGCCCATCTGTATTTAAACGGCGGTCAAATTCGTTGGCTTCGTACTCTACATTAGTAAAATCATGCTCAAAGGGTTTTTCTCCCAGAAATTGATAAATCAGCGATAAGGTTTTATCAGGAGCTTGGCTTAAAATGTCGTAGTCTACCAAGAGTAAAGATTCGCTATATTCACTGTAAAATGCTTCCTTGAGAGCGTTATAAGCAAACCCGACTAACCTTCCTGACTGACTTAAAGCTTCAGTACGCGTGTAAACGGTAGAACGTTCGCCAGGATTATTAAATAAACGTGACACATCAAAAGCATTTTTCCGAATCAATCGTTCGACACTATCCATAATCCAAGCAACATTCCGCACGCAGCAAATCACTTTTGCGTCGGGGAATAGTTCGTGGATTAAAGGCAATTTACTACACCAGAGGCGATTGGTATCAAAGATCACTGCTTTATCTGCTTGCGGCTGATAGTAAGTTGAAAAAATTGTTCTAGTTAAAGCTTGTTTTTGTTCTTTTGTAATAAAAACTGAAAACTCATTATCTGCACTCATGGCTTCCAGCATACTAATGACTAAACCCCCGACAGGACTGCTCATACTGGCGTGAAAGCGGGGATTTTGTGCAGCAAAGCTCCGAGTAAGGTGGAACCGGAACGGGGTAATCCAGAGATGAAGTGTAATTTCGGCTGTGTCATTTGGATAATTCGTAATTCGTAATTCGTAATTTGTAATTATGTAAGAATTCAGCACCCAGGTGGTCACTGAGCTTAGTCGAAGTGAGTCAGAAGGGATGTCCTGAGTTTCGACTACTTCGGCTGCGCTCAGCACAAGTGCGCGGAAATCGAGCGAAGTCGAGATTCAACTACCGCCAGTCGTTGGGTCAGAATCAAAATTGCTACAATTACCTATAAAACTGACGGTTGGTATATCGGCTTGACCCTAGAAGATGTAACTGTACCTAGTCTGAAAACTGATATTACACCTACATCAGACAACACTGTAGGTATTGACATGGGGTTGAAATCATTGTTGATAACAAGTGATAACGAAGAAGTACAAATTCCTCGTTATTACCGTCAAGCTGAAAAAAAGTTAAAGCAACTACAACGTCAGCTATCCCGCAAGGAAAAAGGCTCAAGCTGAAATGGGGTAAGCGCTTACTGTACAACAAAGCCATTAGTCTACAACGACACTTTCAGGTAGAGCAATAACTTTGCTTTTTGTAGCATTAATTCGATTTGGTTGCCCATCAGGACTAATCAAGTCAACCCCAATTATTTGATATAAACTTGGCTCAGTAGAAAGTTTAGGAAGTTCTGCAAGATTGCCTAAGTAAAGCACAGCAACAGTAATAGAACAGACGTTAGCTGTTCCTGTTGAACACCCATCTGGATAATTAACACCGCTAAGAACCCCTAGAGTACCAGAGGGAAAACCGCCGATAAATTCAGCTTTCAGACCTGGGACTACTTTCCAACCAGCTTTCTGCTTTTTAAAATTCTGATCTAATCCGGAAAAAGAGAAATTAGAAACCGCGCTAAAGTATGAAAACTCTTGACCGAAAGTTCCTTGTGCAACAGTGGGTGTAGTTGTTGTGTTCAAGTAAAAAGAACCTTTTCCTCCTCCGTCTAGAGTAAACTCAAACCTCAGTATGGGTTTAGCAGTGTCAGTAGCTAGAGTCCGAATCACTGGAAAGCTGACTGCGGCGCTGGTTGCTAGAAGTAAACCTCCACCCAGTTGGAAGAATTGACGACGAGAATAGTTATTAAGCACAATGCATTTTCCTTTAAGTTAAAAAAATTAGCTGCAAACGTTTAAATTTTTACAGTCTCAAGCGTAGGAGCGTAGGCGTAGCCCGTCGTAGACATCGCATTTGCTTGTTTGGCGATCGCAAAAGCTATTTCGGAGACTAGAATTGCTTGTTTAACGATCGCCTTTGCTTGTTTGGCATATGCATGGAGTTCTTCCCCCTGCTAGAAAGCCCCCTTGCCTCTTGCTCAGGCAATAAGCTCAAAATCGCTGGCAGTCGGTGTGAAGCTGCCTTGAAGTGTGGCAATTTGAGTCGGTTGTACCAAAACACCCGTCAAAAGACCGTCATTAATGTAGTACAAGCCTTGATTTTGGCGATTGTAAATGATATTAGCTGCTCCGAGTCCCGTAGTCAGGTTGGTAATCAGATTCAGATCGTCTACAACTCGAAACTCATTAGGCCGACTGAATCCATTGCCCGCCGCACTTTGAATACCAGTGAAAGTGGTCTTGGATAGAACGATTTTGTCAGTCCCTTGCACGAAGTCGGTGATGTTATCTAGTCCCACACTCGCTGCGCTGAATGCTCGTGTGGGGAAATTTATGAAAATAAAGCGGTCAGCCCCAGCACCGCCAGTCAGGATGTCATTGCCAGCACCACCTCTGAGGTTGTCATTGCCAGCGCCGCCTTTTATCGTGTCAATGCCAGCACCGCCAAAGCAGCTGTCATTTCCGTCTCCACCATAGAAGAGGTCATCCCCCTCGTTGCCGTTGAGAGTATCGTTGCCCCCCTGTCCGAGCAAGATATCGTCGCCCTCGCGGGCGCTTATGGTGTCATTACCAGCACCGCCATTCAGGGCTTCGCTGTTGCTAGTGCCATTGATTACATCATCCCCAGCCTTGGGGTCAGTCACCTGCTTGACGGTGCCATATACGTTGTCGTTATTATCACTGACTCCTGTATCATCGTTGGCGGAATTGCCTGAGTAAGTTGGCAGTGTTCCCTCAGAGACAACAGTAGGCAAAGTGGTGGGCATCCCTTGGTTGTTGTCGTTAGGATTGGTGGTGGACTGCATGATGAATAATCCGCCCCCCAAGCCATTGCCCTTATTGGCTCCACTGCCACCGTTAGCTGTATTGTTATTCAGATTGACAATATTGAAGGTAAGGCTGCCACTACGCATAAAAATAGAACCTCCCAGACCTGCGCCACCGCCGCCACTTTTGGCGCCATTACCGCCGTTCTTGCCACCTGTACCGTAGCTGCTGCCGCCACCACCGTAGCCGCCTTTGCCGCCGACGAAGCCGCCGCCGCCGCCGAAGCCGCCATCGCCGCCTGGGTTGCCTGCCCTGCCGCCGCCGCCACCACCGCCAAAGCCACCGTAACCGCCACTGCTGTACCTGCCGCCGCGATCGCCGCCACCGCCAAAGTTGTCGTAGGCACTGGGATCGGGATTGCGGTAGTTCCCATTGCCACCATAGCCACCATTTTCACCGTTGTCACCAGTGTTAGAACCAAACAATCCACCGCCGCCACCACCACCGAAACTGTTGCCGAACATACCACCGCCGCCACCGCCGAAGTCTCCTGTGGCGTTGCCACCTAACGCTTTGTTGTTCTCAAAAGTCACATTGCTCAAAGAGACGTTGCCATTGTAGATGAACATCCCTCCTCCCATTCCCGCACCGCCTCCACCACCACCGTCACTATCCCCTCCTTTAGCGCTGCTGTTGGCGATGGTCAGGTCGTAGCAATCCACCTTTCCTGACTTGATGAAGAAGGGACGAAACCTGCCATCGCCACTGACGGTCTTGCCGTTGCCCACCATCACAATATCGCTGTTGAGCAGGGTCTTCATCACCCCAGTAATTGTGACGTTCGTTTGTAACTCGATCGCATCAACTCCTGGATTGACGTTAGCTTGCCGGATAGCATAGCTGAGGCTGCCTACCACATCGCCATTTCCGTTGTCGGTGGTTTGAGTGACTTGATACAGTGTCATCAGATTTAAGCTCTTTGTTTAATGATTCGATAACAAATAGTTGAATTTCTCTTGGACTGATCGAAACAGCAATATTGGCATCAAAAGCCAGAATTTATTCCCAATTCTGATTTCTAAATAAGTGGTGGAATATTGTGCAAAATTTATAATTTAATAGTTCTCAAGATTATGCATTTGCTATTTAAAGCTTTCTAATCTTGACTTCTGATTTTTTTAAAAGTGATTCGTTTCGTTTGATAGTTGCTATGTACTAGCTACTAAGTTACAGGTTATCAACAGGATAAACAAGGGTTATTAGAAAATGTCCTACTTTTCCCACTTTTCCCACTTCACTGAAACAGAAACAGTGTTTTTGTAGCTGATTTTCTCTTAGAATCCCCGCCATCTTCAGCTTGGACATCCGCCAGGGTCTTGCTTTTGACCGAAGAGCGATGGCGGAACCCCACCGTAGGCGATCGCCAAAGTAACAAATGCGATCGCCAAAGTAACAAATGCGAACGCCGAAGTAACAAATGCGAACGCCAAAGTAACAAATGCGAACGCCGAAGCAGCAAATGCGAACGCCAAAGTAACAAATGCGAACGCCGAAATAACAAATGCGAACGCCAAAGTAACAAATGCGATCGCCAAAATAACAAATGCGAACGCCAAAGTAGCAAATGCGAACGCCAAAATAACAAATGCGATCGCCAAAGTAACAAATGCGAACGCCGAAATAACAAATGCGAACGCCGAAATAACAAATGCGAACGCCGAAATAACAAATGCGAACGCCGAAATAACGAATGATATTAATAGGACTTACGCACTGAAGCCTGAAACCTTGATCCCCCCTAGCCCACGCCAGTCGCTCCACTTGAGGAGACCCCTACAGCCCTTCTCCTAAAGGAGACGCACTCGCGTTCGGGCATCCTACGGCAGGCGCTAGCCTCTCCCTTTGGGAGAAGACCGCGCTGGCTCCCCTTAAAAAGGGGGGAATTTCTAAAGCCCTGCTTTTTAAGGGGGGCAAAAACCTCTCAAAGTCCCCCTTTTTAAGGGGGATTTAGGGGGATCAAAAGCCTGTGACACACCTTTAGAAGACTTGTGTGTACACCGTAGCCAAAGCATCGGGGGGGGGAATTTTTTTACAACTCATTTAGGATTGCTATATATCGTAAGTTGTTTATCAATGAAGTTAAATTCAAACATGACTAAACTAATCGAATACGAAGATGCCAGCGCTGAGGTACGTGCAGTATATGAGGACATCCGCACTACACGCCAGAATGACTACATCAATAACTTTTGGAAAGCCCTAGCTAATCATCCTCCTACACTGCAACGAACGTGGCAAACGGTAAAGGAAGTAATGACAAGTCCTGGTGAGATTGATCCACTAATGCGCGAATTAATTTATATCGCCGTGAGTGCAACTAATGGCTGTGAGTACTGTATCGCTTCACATACAGCAGCAGCGCGTGCTAAGGGAATGAGCGATACTATGTTTGGTGAACTAATGGCGATCGCAGCCACCGCCAACATGACCAATCGTCTCGCTAACGGCTATCAAATTCCGGTGGACGATCGCTTCAAGCAGTAGACAATGTTAATGTATTGGCTTACATTGCCAATGCATTGGCTGACTTTGCTTCAGCCAGAAAATCTGGATAGTGCGGCGCTTGGCGACAACACAACGCCAGTTGCTACAACGGAGGGAACCTCCGCAACGCACTGGCTCCCCTACAGACTAACTTTTACTGTGCGACGATAATTGCCCACATAGTTGCTCCCAACCCAATTGCTCCTATGTGTTGCCAAAGAAGCGATCGCAGTGGTTGCCGCGCAATTTTTTGCGTTAACAATATCGTCAGCAACACTGATAAAATTATGGTTGCACCTTGCAAAAACTCAATCACAGCAGGATGAGCGACTAATATTGGTAATTGCTCACCGCTAAGACCAAAGGTAGCGAAAGTCACAGGTAAAATTCGTCCGCCTTCTGTCAAGCCCAAACGCAAGTAGTGAGCAAAGTTAGCTCCCAACACTAATGGTAGGTAGCCATAAGCAAGTTCTAAAAATGCTCGCGGTTTACGTTGAAAATTGAACAGTTTCAACAAGCCGTGTGCCAAAAAGGGAATAGCAGCCGGGATAGTTAAAGCTAGTAGCGACAGTCCTAAGTGCTGCCAAAACTGTGTTAAATCCAATTCCAACCCTAACCAAGATTGTAATTCTGGCAAGCGACGTATATATACTCCGCCCAACAACAAAAACAATAATGCGACTTCATAAGTGCGCGGTTTATGAGTTGTCCACAGTTCAATACCAGGGGGACGCAAATTAAACTCGACGGAACGGTGGGGACAAGCTTTCAGGCAAGTCATACACAGCACGCAATCTCTGTTATCTTCTAACTGCGCTGGGTGCGAATACAACGGACAGCCATTAGTTTCCATGCCTTCGCCTTTTTGCGGCCCGCCTTTATAGCACTGATAAGTGGTGCAACTTGCAGAACAAATCCCTTGCTGCGCCCGAAGTTCAGTCATAGAGAGTTTGGCAAATAATCCATTCATCCCACCAATGGGGCAGAGATATCGACACCAAAACCGCCGCTCAAAAATCGCTGAGAAAATCATTGCCCCAGCGGTAATTAACAGTAATAAACAAGCGGAGAGATAAGCAGTATTTTCTAAGTTCCAGAGTTCTTCCCATAAGAAAATTAAAGCGAACAACCCAAATAGGAACCATCCGCCCCATTTCTCAGCTTGCTCCCGTGGCCAGCGTTTGAGCTGTCGCGGAAACAGCCATAGAGATAGCTTTTGGGTAATTTCCCCGTAAATCATGAAAGGACAAATAGAACACCAAACACGACCCAAAAAGGGCAAGATAAACAGAAAGAAAGGCCACCAAAAAGCCCAAAATAGATTTAAGGCAAAATTGCGATCGCGTGTTTGCGGCCCTATAAATAATACGCCGACGATGAAGGCAAAAGCAGCGGCAGTGAAGCCATAATTAATGCGATCGGGCCACCACGCACTACGCAGAAATTTCCGAAAATCAGGATAGACATTTAAAAGATTTACCCGAAATCGTTTTTTCTTAGTTTCAGCTGGCCAGAAGATTTCTTCTGTGAGTTCACTAGCATTTTCCGCTTGAACAATTGCCCGTTCTACAAGATTTTTTAATTCTTTGAGATTACCAGGGAAATCATAAGACTGCAAGCGACGCAACGCTTCTGGGGTAATGTGCGGTTTAGAAATCCCTCTTGCCCGCGTGTAAAGACTAATATAGTATTCCACCTGGGTTTGGATATCACCTTTCCGTACCCGTAGCGGCGGTACTTTTATAATATGACCGACAGAGCGCTCAATTGTCGGCTGACTTGCTTCAGAAACAATCAGAATTCTGGCTTTGCTAGGACGAGGTTCAACTTCTGGTTCTCCAGAACGAGTCACGGGGGTATACGTGCCAGTTTTGAGCAACTGTGTCACAGCAGGTAATAACTCTTTAGGTAATTCTTGGATATTGTTAAGAACTAAAGTACCTTCCCCCAGCCATTCCAACAGTCCTGGTTTACCGCCAGCACGACCAAATAAATCTGCACCGCTAGTTTGCACAATCCCGCAATTGACTTTTATAATTGGTTCACGCCGTTTTGCAGAACCAAAGTGGATGAGAGCTGCGATATTGTCTTTTTCTAACCCTGGTTCCCCGAAAATATCTACTGACTTGCGGTCAGCAGCAGCTTCTCTAATTTGCTCACGCAGACGTACAGCATAACGACTTGTACCGACAATTCCCCGTTGCGCCTTGGTAACTAAATATGGTCGCAAAGCGAGAGAACGTTCTTGTTCGTAGCCAAGAGCAGATGTAGCTTGAGCTAACTCTTGAGCTAATTGGCGGGAGAAAGCCTGATTAATTTCGGGATATTGAGTGACTAATGGGCGAAATTTATCAGCAGGCACAACCCACAAATGAGATTCTGTTATAGCAGTGATTGTGAATGGAATTAATTCATCCAACAGCAATTCTTTGAGATTGATGACTGAACCAGGAAGCAATCCGTAAGCGAAAGCTGGGTTGTTTTGATTGGTGGTATTGCTTTCGAGGTGACCTTCTTGGAGAATATAAAGCGCTTCTGGATGAGTACCTTCATTAACTAAGTCTTTATCTGCTGGCACAACTTGTTCTTCAATCACTTCGGCGATCGCATCTAACACCTCAGATGAGAGAATTCCTAAAGATGTGCGTTCTTGTAGCCATGTAACTGTTTCTGGAGATGTCATATTAAGTTCTCCGTGCAGGCCGCTGTATAAAAGCAATTATCCCTGAAAGCTATGTTAAAAGAGCTGCACTTAGTGATTGTGCATTAATATCGGGAAGCAGAGTCTTAGTTAGAGTTTATTAGGGGGCTGATAATGGCAATTTATTTAGACTCAGCGATCGCATCGGAAGCTGAACTTACCAAGGATTGGGGTTGGGTAAAGGGCGTTACCACAAATCCTACACTGTTAGCTCAAAGCGATACCCCTCCTGAAACGACGCTGAAAAAATTGGTTGCCTTGACGAATGGCCCGTTATACTATCAACTCGTAGCATCAGATAAAGCTGGAATGCTAGCTGAAGGACGAAAAGCATTTGAGATTATTGGTTCGCAAACGATTTTGAAGATTCCCGCAACACCGCTAGGGTTTGAAGTGGTAGCGAGTCTTTCACCAGAAATTACTTGTTCAGTGACAGCAATTTATAGTGCAGCACAAGCAGCAGTAGCACGAGAAGCAGGGGCAAAAATTGCCATAGCCTATGTAAATCGTGCTTCCCGATTATTAGGAGATGGTATTGCTTTAGTACGAGATATGGCTAGTGTACTCAAAGGTAGCGATACAGAAATATTAGCAGCTAGTATTAAATCACCTGAAGAAGCAGCAGCCTCATTGCAAGCTGGAGCGGATCATCTAACTTTACCTTTAGCGATGTTACAGGCGATCGCAACTCATGAATTTTCCCAAAAAACCGTTGAAGAATTCGCTAAAGGAGGCATCGGCTTAAAATAATTCATAATTCGTAATTCGTAATTCGTAATTCGTAAGCTATAAATATGAATTTTTCAGATATCCCTAATCTCTGGGTTCCCTTAGCACTTTTAGGTTTAATTATCGCAGCTGCTGTTTTTTTCAGTCGCAGCAAATGATATCTCAAGCATTACAGTTGAGGTGGAGGTATCAGTTCTATGTTTGCTATTGTCACACCAGAGAAAATCCATTTACCCCCAGGTGCAGTACTCCACCTACCTGGAAGTTGGCAAGACTATCAAATATTAAATCAGCAATTGGGCGATCGCTCTTCTCCTCGCATTAAGTATCGAGATGGAGAAATTTTCTTGATGGCTCCGCTACCAGAACACGGGCGCAAAGTAAGCGTGATTGCAGATGTAGTCAAAGTTTTGCTCGATCATCTGGGACAAGAATACGAGTCATTTACGCCAATCACAATGGAACTGCCAGAAAAAAGTGGTATTGAACCAGATTACTGTTTTTATATTGAAAATTGGTCAGCAATAACAGGTAAAAATCGGATCAATTGGGGTGTTGATCCATCACCTGATTTAGTGGTGGAGATAGATATAATCAGTTACACAGACGTAAATGACTATCTGCCTTATCGCGTGCCAGAAGTATGGTTGTGGAGAAAGAACCAACTTGTGATTTATAATTTGCAGGGCGATCGCTACATTCTTGAAACCAGCAGCCGATATCTGCCCAACATCAATGTCTCAGAGATAGTCACAGAATGTTTGCAAATTGCTTACGAGCGTAATACTAGCGCAGCCATTCGCCAATTGCGACGGAAATTGGCAAGTGAGAATTAAGTTTATTGCTTTTGCTGCAATATGAGGAGAAATGGCTGCTAAAGACCTATTTCATGATGCTGTAAAACAAGCACTTCTAAAAGAGCAGTGGGTGATTATAGCAGATCCGTTAAAAATCAGGATTGAGCGTGTAAAATTTGAGATTGACTTATACCAGTTTTAAAAAAGAATGTGACAAATAAACCATGCTGTAGAGACGCGATGAATCGCGTCTTCACCCAAGGATGTGTTGCAATCATTAATTGAATCGTTATGGCAACGCTTAACGCACCCTACAATTTCTATGTTTTTGACGACATTTACAATTATGAAACCCAATATATCGTTTATCGACAAGTACAATATCTAAACACAAAAAATATCAAAATTGCAAAACCCGTTGCTGCATAAAACACGCTACTAATGCCACCAAAACCAAAGGCATAACCCATCAATAACGGCCCCAAGGTTTGCCCTAAACCAAAGAATGTGCCATTTACCGATATAATCGTCGCCAAATATTCTCTTGGTGCTAAATCTGCTAAAAGAGTTTGGATACTAGGAAAACCAATACCTAAACCAATACCAAAAATTGTACTAGGAATTAATAGTAACCAAATGTTTGGCACAAAGGGAACAATAAACATAGCTAAAGCATACAAAATATAAGATGCACTAATTAAATTAGTGGCTGGAAATCTTCTTGCTAATCTACCTAATTGAGCAGATGTGATAGTAATTGCCACAGAAACACTAGAAAGTAGTAATCCAATTACTGTAGGTGGTGCTTTGAATGTATCGTTAATTAGTTGTGGTAAATAAGTGACGTAAGCACCATAAAGGAAAACGAAATTAGCAGCACTGGCAATAAAAAGCCCAAATAACTGGCGATTTTGCAAAACTTTTACGGCATTGCGTAAATATTCTTGGAGGTTGCGTTGGCGTAGCCCGTCGTAGACATCGCCTTTTGGTTCTGGATTTTTTAGTACAAATAACACCAGTAAGCCAATAGGAATTGCGAATATTGGCAGTATAAAGGGATAATACCATCCCATTGTTGCTAATGCACCGCCAATTATCGGATAAGTTGCTGTACCAACGCTGCTAATGCTAGCGCTGTACCCCATTGCAGTAGTGCGTCTATCTTCTGTATATAAATCACCGATTAAGGTGATACTAAGAGAAAGCAAAGAAGCAGCTCCAATTCCTTGCAGTAAACGCAAAAATAACAACAAATTAAAATCACGAGCAAAAGCGCAAGCTGTACCAGCAATAGCAAATAAAAATAGTGAAGGAACTAGAATTTTTTTTCTGCCCCATCTATCAGCTACAACACCAATAACAGGCCCTAATATAAAAGCAGGTAAAGTAAATACTGTTACTAACAATCCAAAATCCTTTGGATTGATGTTTAATACTGTAGCTAGCTTAGGAAAAGCTGGAGTTACACTAGACACTCCAAGCACAGCAATTAAGGTAACTGCACAAACAATCTGAAAATTAAGTTCTTGATAAACTGGCTTACGGCGCTCAAATTTCTCATTGTCTGCGGAATGCATAATATATTCTCTGTGTTTAAATAATCAAGAACGCGAAGCTTCTAGTCTAGAAACCTCGCGTTTTCGTGCAACAAAAGTGCCTAGTTTAAATTACTTTTAAGCGGCAACTTTTTCCTGAAATAGTTTAAAAGTCTTTTTGCTAGCACCGCAGATTGGACACTCCCAATCATCGGGAATTTCTTCAAAAGGTGTACCAGGTGCAATTCCTGAATCAGGATCGCCAGCAACTGGATCATAAATTAAGCTGCATTTTACGCAAATCCATTTACGAGTTTTCGGATCATCCCCTGCAACCCTGGTTGCTGCTTGTCCTCCATTTAATACTTCTAAAGCTTCAGCGTAGCGATCAGCGTGGTAATTTTCGATGGGTTTTAATAAGCCAAATCGGTGTGCTGCTTCACGAAATACATTAGCATGATCAGTGGATTCTTTAACTTGCTTGAGAAATTCTTCGGCTGCGGGATTATCGCGATCGCGTTGAGCAGCTGTGGCAAACTCTGGATACATTGTAGTGTACTCATAAGTTTCACCTTCAATCGCCAAAGATAAACAACGAGATACAATTTCCTTCTTTTGTTCGTCAGTTAAAGCCGCAGCATTTTCTACTACAAGTTCTGGATGTAGTAACTCAAAATGTGCAAAAGCGTGTTCAGTTTCTTGTTCGGCTGTTTCTTTAAAAAGTTTCGCCAAATCTGTAAACCCAAGTTTTCGTGCTACTTCCGCAAAATACAGATACTTGCGATTTGCCATCGATTCGCCACCGAAGGCAGCTTCTAAGTTTTGGAGTGTAGTAAAGTTGGATAAATCCATAAGTTTTGGATGCTTGCGAAGTAATATTTACTGCTGAAAACAAACTAAAAAACAGGTTGAATGCGCTGATATATACATTGTTGAGAAATGTTCTCTGCAACGTCTCTCAATCTGTATTTAGTTACCTGTTATATTAGCTGCTTTAGGATAATTATAAAACAGAAAGAATTCAGAATTGAATTTGAGTCAGTGTGGTGAATAAATGGATTCAAGTCCTCCATCAAATTGAAAATTTTGTGGTGCTTCTAGGTGGCGAGTCTGTCTTGGAAAGTTCTGATCTGAGGTTTCCTCCGCTTAGACTTTCTGCTAAATATTCTACTAATTGCATTCTGAATTATGAATTCTACATTCAGACTTCTCTTTTAATTAAATATTGATTGAATGTAAGGCATATGCCCTATACAATATCTACCCAAATATCAATTGTTTATGAATGCCATAATTCACCCATTAGCTCAAAGGAAACGTCTGCGTGATATCAAACCAATTCCAATTACACATATACCGAATAGTGTTGCGTTAGTTCTCGGTTCTGGAATTGTCTGCGGCGTCTGGAACGAACCACTCAAAAAAGCTCGTCCTTTCAAGGGGGCAGTTGGATCTTGATCGAGTGACTCAATTTCACTAAAGTTAAATATGCCTGTAGCACCGCTAAATCTGCCTGTACCACCAGTGATAGTTAAAGTGCCAGAACCTACTAATTGGCGGTTGATAAAGTCAAATGAAGCGGTAGCGCTACTGCTGCCAAAGAGTTTATCATCGCCACTACCAAAAAACTCGTCTCTACCAATTGGGAAGCCTTGTAAACCAAATTTTGTTGGGTCTTGAACGAATACGAGATTACCAGTATCGGGGTCAATTCGGCTGTAGTTGTCTATGCTTAAAAAGTTAGTCAAACCGTACGGAGCATCAGGATTAAAGCCTGAGACAAATGCTTTTGATACGTCGGTTGATGGTATAGGTATCAGATTTACTTCTGTTTCATAGGCTGCATTGAATGGAAACGTAGTCTGAGCGATCGCTTTTGCCGTACTTGCATCCACACTAAGTAAAGAGAAAACTAGTGGAACCAGACATATACTATGCGATCGCAGTGCCATTGGGAAGCCTCCCATATCAAAAAATATTAGCTTTTACAACGAGCAGAATCTTTATTTCAAACATCATCTCATGCAATTCCACCGTTAACACGGATATTTTGCCCAGTTATCCAACGTGCTTCATTGCTAGCAAGAAATGCTACTACATCGGCAATTTCTTGGACATCTCCCAGTTTGCCAAAGGCTGCTCCTTGGGCTAAACGGTTAATTTGTTCTTCTGTTTTGCCTTCTCGAAAAAGTTCTGTATCTGTAGGGCCAGGAGAAATAACGTTAACTGCAATTCCTTTTGTACCTAATTCTTTAGCTAGTACCCGCGTAATTTGTTCAACAGCACCTTTAGTTGCTACATAAACACTATAAGTTGGCAGCATCATCGCTGTAGTTGATGAAGAAAAGTTGATAATACGTCCACCTTCTGCCAAATGTTGCGCGGCTTGTTGACAAGCAAAATAAGTACCTTTAACGTTAACTGCAAAAATTTTGTCAAATTCTTCTTCTGTTACTTCTGTAATTGGTTTATAAATTACCGTTCCGGCATTGTTAACCAAAATATCGACTTTACCAAAACGTTGAATTGTTTGCTCAAATAGCCGTTGGATATCAGCCACCTTACTCACATCAGCTTGTACAGAAATTGCTTCTACTCCCAGCTTTTCAATGTCTGCAACAACTTCTTGGGCTTTATTTGCATTACCTGCATAGTTAACAACAACAGAAGCACCATTACCTGCTAACTTAAGTGCGATCGCTCGTCCAATTCCGCGCGATGCACCAGTGATAATTGAGACTTTGCCTGCTAGAGATGCCATAGATTTACCTCTTTAAAAAAGTGCTGAGTGGGGGAGTGGGGGAGTGGAGAGTAGGAGAGTGGGGGAGTGGGGGAGTGGGGGAGTGGGGGAGTGGGAGAGTGGGAGAGTGGGGACAAGGAGGACTAACTCCAAACTCCAAACTCCAAACTCCAAACTCCTAACTCCCTACCGATGACTAGTAGAAGGAAGTTTGTCCTCAAGATTTGAATCTAGCTGCTGTGGTTTTTGACCGCGACTTAAGCGATCGCGAATGTTTCCGATTACGATATATAGAATCGGTACGATAAATAAACTCAACAAAGTAGAGACAATCGTCCCTCCAGCAACTGCTGTACCAAGAGATTTTCTACTGGCTGCTCCTGCTCCTTCGGGATTGACCAATGGCCAGATACCCAGAATAAAAGATAAAGAAGTCATCAGGATAGGCCGCAAACGCTCTTGTGATGCTTGTATCGCCGCTTTACTTATCGAAAGACCTTGCTCCCGCAGTTGGTTGGCAAATTCTACAATCAGAATGGCGTTTTTACTTGCCAGACCAATCAACATCACTAGACCAACTTGACAATACACATCGTTGGCTAAACCTCGCAATGACTGCGCTGAGAGCGCCCCTAAGATAGCTAGGGGAACTGAGAGCATAATAATCAGTGGGTCAACGTAGTTCTCATACTGTGCCGCTAGCACCAGAAATACAAACACAAGTCCCAATGCAAAAATTAAGGGCGCTAAACCACCAGATTCTTTTTCTTCTGCGGTAATCCCTGACCATTCATAACCCATACTTGCAGGCAAAATCTCATTTGCTAGTTTCTCCATCGCGTCAGTTGCTTGTCCAGAACTGTAACCAGGAGCAGCTGCACCGTTGATTTCAATAGCGCGGAACAAGTTGTAATGATTGATAGTTTGCGCTCCCGTAGTCGGTCTAACTTTCACGAGATTGCTGAGGGCAATCATTTGATTGGTTGCAGAGCGAACGTATAATTTGCCAATATCTTCTGGGTTAGAGCGAAACTGCGCGTCTGCTTGGACGTACACGCGATAAGTGCGTTGTTGCAAATTAAAGTCGTTGACGTACCGCGAACCCAAGTAACTCTGGAGGGTATTGAAAATATCGTCTACATCAACTTGCAAAGATTTAGCTTTGTTGCGGTCTACTTCAATTAACATCTGCGGTGTATTTGCACTAAAAGTGCTAAATACGGCTTGCAATCCTGGGGTTTGATTACCGCGTTGGAGTAACTGACCCATGACTTGCAACAGGTTATTTAAACCGCTGTTACCTTGTCTGTCTTGTAACTCAAATTGAAACCCACCAAAACTGCCTAAACCCTGAATCGATGGCGGATTCACAGGAAAAATTCTCGCTTCAGGAATTGCCGATAACACTCCTCCTAGCTTGCCGATGATTGCTGCGGCTGACTGATCGGGTTCGTGACGCTCTTGCCAAGGTTTGAGGGTCGTAAAAATCGCACCACTATTAGCTGAGTTGCCACTAAAACCAAAGCCGCCTATGGCGAATGTACCTGTGACTTCTGGTAGTTTGAGAATTTCTTTTTCTACCTGAGCCATAACATCGCTAGTGTAGTTGAGTGAAACTCCCTCTGGGCCTTGAATAATGGTGATGAAATAGCCTTGGTCTTCATCGGGGATAAATGCTGTGGGTACACGGGTATAAAGCCAGCCTGTAAAAGCCAAGGACAAGATAAATAGCAGCACAACGATCGCTTTGATGCGATTGAGGCGAATTAGCGATCGCTCATATCCCCGGCGTAACCAATCAATAAATCTGTTAACCTGATTAAAAATCTTACCCAACCAGCCACGTGGTCTTTGCCCCCGACGCAGCAATAAAGCTGAAAGGGAAGGAGTCAGGGTAATAGCCAGAAAGGTAGAAATCACCATTGAAAAGGCGATCGTTAGCGCAAATTGCTTATATATTTGTCCTGTAGTTCCTGGGAAAAAGGCGACGGGGACAAATACAGCCATTAGTACTAGAGAGGTGGCAATCACCGCTCCGAACAATTCCCGCATTGATTCGGAGGCAGCCTTGCGCGGCGACATTCCTTCATCTTCGATTAAGCGAGAAACGTTCTCAACTACGATAATTGCATCATCCACCACTAACCCAGTTGCCAAGGTTAAACCGAACATCGTCAGGGTATTGATCGAAAAACCGAAAGCCTTGATAAAGGCAAATGTGCCAATTAAGGTTAGGGGAATGACAATCACTGGAATTAGTGTCGTGCGCCAGTCCTGCAAGAAGATATAAATTACTAAAACAACAAGAGCGATCGCTTCTAGTAATGTCTTGACAACTTCCGCTAAAGATGCTTCTACAAAAGTTGTTGTATCAAACGCCACCTGGTATTTCATCCCTGGTGGGAAACGTTGTGCCAATCGCGCCATTTCGGCTTTTACTGCTTTAGCAACATCCAAGGCGTTACTTCCTGGTGTAGGAAATATCCCGATACCCACGCCATCATTGCCTCTAAACCGCAAGAAAGAGCTATAGTCTTGCGCTCCTAGCTCTGCCCTACCCACATCTCTGAGTTTGATCAATGCGCCATCCGCACCTGTCTTGATCACTATATCTGCAAATTCTGATGGATCAGTCAACCGACTAACAGCTTGCAAGTCTATTTGATACATCTGGCCAGGTAATGATGGCTGCTGACCGATTTGCCCAGCGCCTACCTGTAGGTTTTGTTCCTCAAGTGCATCAATTACATCTTGGGCGGTGAGGTTGCGAGTAGCAAGGCGATTAGGGTCGAGCCACAGACGCATCGCATAGCGGCGTTCGCCAAAAACTTGCGCCTCACCTACACCATTAATTCTTTTGATGGCATCTACGATGTAGAGGTCAGCGTAGTTGCTTAAAAAGATATTGTCATACTCTTTGTTATCTGAGTACAACCCCATTGCCAAAAGAATATTGTTGGACTGCTTATTAACAGTAACTCCAGTTTGCTGTACAGGTTGTGGCAGCTGAGGTTGAGCTACGGATATCCGATTTTGCACATCAACAGCTGCAATATCTTTGTTCCGTGATGCGTCAAATGTGACTGTAATCGTACTATTGCCATTGTTACTGCTGCTTGAAGTCATATACTTCAAGCCCTCGACACCGTTAATTTGGCGTTCTAAGACAGTCGTTACTGTATTTTCTACAATTTCAGCACTAGCACCAACATAATTAGCAGAAACAGTAATTTGAGTTGGGCTAATGTCTGGATATTGCGCCGTAGGCAGTGTTGGGATACTAATTGCTCCCACCAGCAGAATGATAATGGCGCAAACACTGGTAAATACAGGCCGCTTAATAAAAAAGTCAACAAACATTAGGGATTATATATTGGTATTTGGTAAGTGCTACTTTGGGGATTGGGGAAGGTGGGGCCCCCTCTGGGGAACTCGGGGCCCCCTTTGGGGATTAGGGGCGAAGGGGTAATGGGCATTGAGGATTGCGGAACAAGTGATTAACTTCTATTCCTTATGCTCCATGCCTCATGCTCCATGCCCCATGCCCTATGTCCCATGCCCCATTTAAGATTCTGCAACTATAGGAACGCCATCCCTGAGATTGAGCAGCCCGGAGATAATAACTTTATCTTCTGGCTGTAATCCTTCGATAACTTGGTAATTATTAGCTCTGATATCGCCTAACTGCACTCGCTTTTGCCGAGCTACTTGTTGGGATACACCTTGAGGAGATTTCTCTGTTTCAACAACATAAACAAAAGTTTCCCCGGCTACACGAGTTACTGCTGTTGTTGGAACTAAGATTCCTGGGCGCTGATTCCAAATCACTCTAGCTCTCACCAATTGATCTGCACGCAGCTGACCTCTAGAGTTGTTAAAGAGGGCTTTGATCAGTATGCCTTGCGTTTCATTACTGGCATTAGGTGCAATAAAAAATACCCTACTTGTACCCAGACTTTTACCTTGTGCATTCATCACCTCCACAGGCATTCCCTTACGCAATTGTGGCCCTCGCTCCAGTGGCACAGAAATTTTAACTTCTAAAGGTCGGTTTTGAGTGATGGTAACTAATTGGGTCGAAGTACTAACAAAATCACCTACTTTCACTGGGATGTCACCAACTGTGCCACTAAAAGGAGCCGTAATTTTGTAGTACTGAAGTTGGACTTTTTGTTCGTTAGTATTTGCATCGGCTTGCTGTAGGGATTTTTCAGCCTGCACTATAGTGGCTCGTTGTGCTTGAATCCTAGAATCAATTGCACCAAGTTGAGCTTTAGCTGTGGCTAGTTTATTAGCGTACTGATCGCTCGTCTGTCGAGCTACCGCTCCTTGATCTGCCAAGCTAGAATACCTTTGATATTCTTGCTGGTTCAATTGCACATCAGCAAGGTTGGATAGACGTTCTGCTTCTAGAGATTTGAGTGTTGCACGAGCATTTTCTACTTGTGCTAAAGATGCTTGAGCCGCAGCATTAATGCCAGTGACCGCAGCTTGTTGCTGTCTAGGGTCTACTTGGATAATTGCTGCTCCTTGGGCTACTGGATCTCCCGATCGCACAAATATCTGGCTGACTTGACCTTGAATCCTTGGCTGGAGTGTAACTGAGCGCCGAGACTCTAGGTTAGCAATAAAATCTGAACTTTCATCTATTGTGCCGTTTTGTACTGTCGATACCTTTACTCTTACCCCTGGAGGTTGAACGTTAGCAGTTGAAGGTGCTGAATTGCTCGGAATTAGCAAACGCCACACAACTGCTGCTCCACCGCCTAATAATAGTAGCCCAGCAATCAATAACCAAAGCCACCGCCGTTTTCTAGGGGGTGGCTCAAATGAGGTTTGTGGAAGATTGTCTTCAAAATTAGTTTGAGGCTCAGGGGATGTCATGGCTTACGAGGAACCTAAGGAACAAATTAACTAGAACTCAATCAGGATTTTATCTGTTGATATTGAAGGTACTGTTTTAGCATGATGTTTTCTGGGGAATTATATGTTAGCCGATCTAAATATACTATTTCTTTAGTTTTGTCTAAATCTACCGAAAGATGAATGCTTAAATTTAGATTACAACAAACGACAATATTTACTTTACTTACAATTGAGCTACTCCGGCTAGTTTTTATTTATTGCGGAAAATATTTTAATCTTGCTAAATTTAAATTCTTCGAAATACTGTTGTGACAAAAAAATACAACTTCTACCTGACATAAGGTTGTAATGATTACCAAAACTTCACAATATCCTAGCGTTTTTTATTATTCTTTCTCAGAGATTGAATCTATTAATGCAATCTGAAAACAACAGCCTAATTTTTATTAATTTATGGAATAATATACTTGTAATATGAGCCAAATACGGAGCTTAATATACAGCAGAAATCAGGAGTAAAGTTACTTATATATATATAGTTTTTGAATTTAAAATTTATATATAATTAACTTTTAATCTGCTGTAAAAATAGATAGCAAGTTCAATTTAAAGATTTTTAAGATATCAATTATTCGCTATATTACAGGGGTTTTAGATTATTAATTTCAGTTATTAAAATAATAAGAATACTTTTTTTTGGTTTTCTTGAGCTTTGATTTTTATATTTTGTTTTAACTAATATATTAAACATTAAGTTAATCATTACTTTTTGACAGCATGAAAAAGTCATGGCTAATCAGTTTTTTAAATATTTGTATTAATTTTTTTAAAATATGTGATTAAAAGTCCGAAAATGTCATGTAGCAATTCTATTTGGTTGATGATAATTGAAAGTATCCAAACCCCGATTTCATAGAAAAACGGGGTTCTTACAGTTCACGAATAATTTAAGGCTGCTATATTAACGTGAGTTTGAAACCTCTACCTCTTGAGATTAAGTTCAGCTGTCTGGTACGATGGATGTTCTTTAGTGGATGACGAAATCAGCGTCTGTTCAAAAACTTTGGCGAGGGCTGTTTGAAAACGCTGCCGATGCTTGAGTTTGAAGAAGGGTCGAACTATTTCGACGATCGCACCAGCAGATTCTTGTCTATTATCAATGACTCGAATCGCCCGTAGAGTCCCAAGCTGTATTTCTTTTTCAACCATCAAGTCAGAAATTCCTGTTGCACCTACGCCATTTTCAATCGCGGCTTTTGCCATCTCACCACTGTTGAACACTAAAATTACATCAAGTTCGCTCAGATTGATACCCCAATTGATTAAAGCTTCCTCAAACCTTTGCTGTGTGCCAGATTCAGGTACTCGCATCACCCAAGGAGTTTGAGTCAGTTCTGTTAACTTAACTTCTCCTCGCTCAAACCAAGGGTGAGTTTTGCCGACAACAATTTGTAAGCGATCGCTCCCCATAATTTCGTACTCCAGAGTACTCTGAAGCGCCGGCTTGACATCTCCTTCCACTAAACCTAAGTCAAACTGTCCCATCGCAGTACCTACACAAATCGTCTCTGCATTGGCGAGAGTACAGTTGATTTGGATACCAGGATATTGCCGCTTAAACTCGCTAATCTTAGTGGGAAGCCAATAGTTACCAATTGTTAGACTTGATCCTAATTTCAATTCACCTCGTTGCAGATTATTCAATTCCCGCAATCCCCTTTCTGTCAAGGTGACTTGATCAAGAATTTTCTGTGCTTCCACTTGTAATAACTTACCCGCCTCCGCAATTTCGATATGGCGGCCAATCCGATGAAATAGTTTCACTCCATATTCCTGCTCCAAATTGTGGATTGCGGCACTCACCGCAGGTTGCGTAATATAAAGTTCTTCCGCTGCACGTGTAAAGTGTAGGTGTTCCGCCACGGCTATAAAGATTTTTAGCTGCTCAAGCGTCATCCCTGCCATCTGAGGTATTCCTAAAGCCTAGTATCAAATATTTAATCACTAATCTTTATCATTTTGACAAAAAAAAGCATTTGCTTCTATCAATTCCCTTGACTAAAGTATAAATTGAGCATAAATACCGGGTTAAAACATCTGAAGTAAAATTCGTCAATTCCAGTCAAGCCGAGGAGCAGAGCATATGGCTGCTTCCTTTTGAGCAAGCATGAAAATCAAGGCTTCCGCTAAGAAGCGGTATAGTCACTGCAATTACTACGGCTTCGCTGCCTTCAGCGCAACTAGTGTCAACAATTTCGTCATCTTGACATTATTTTTCTCATAAGTAAATGCAACGTTACGCCATTGTCACACTAGTATGTGTCTAGTGCTACCTGTTTATAAGTTAACTTGATTGTCTGCGATCGCTAAGTTTTTATATGACTAAAGTAATAATTTTGTGAATGATTGGGATGATTTTGAACAAATTTTTTCAATATACATATATCAGGTAAGAGCTTAAATTCAGAGAAAAAAATAGAACAAGCGCTCGTTAAAAAGCTCTCTGAATCTTGGCTGATTTTTGTGATGTCATGCTTGATTTTATTTAGATATCTGCATTAAGATAAGGTTTGAAAATGCATAGGCATAACAAGTATATTCCGGGAGTTCAACTACCTCGTTGGATAGGACTCATCTGGAAAGAGATTGGTAAGTGCTTTGGCATTATTGTAAAAGGGATATTCTTGGGGCTAAGGGTGTTATTAATGCAGTTACAATCCAAATCAACAGAGGAAGATAAAGAGAAAAAGAAAGCTGGACGACTGAATCCGTCGCGAATACGGGATCATTTAGCAAATGAACGTACCTACCTCGCTTGGATGCGGACAGGGATTGCTCTGTTGGGTTTTGGTGTAGTAATTGTGCGTTTGCGTGCCTTTCAAGTACCCCTTGTACCTCGTCCTGGCACAGGTTGGAAGTTAGGTTTAGTCTTCTCGTTGGTGGGTTTAGTCACAGTCTGGCTTTCTACGGGACATTATTTCGCTGTGCGCCGTGATATCGAAGAAGATACCTATGAACCTACAGACCGTTGGGTACTCCTGTTCAGTCTCGCTATTATGATTCTCGGAGCTGGTGTAATATATTTTGTTTTTACAAGTCCTTTAGACCCTTTGAGTCCAGTTATGCCTGAGTGATGGTGATTGGATAAAATCAATATTTAATTCTAAGGATTATATTCAAATTCATTTTGCGATGCCTGCGGCGGTCACTGAGCAGCTGGCGAGCGGCTGGTGAGCGGAGTCGAATCATGTTGTTCGCCTTGGTCTACCCAACCATGTAGAGACGTTGCATTGCAACGTCTCTACAAATTCTATTGGGATATTAACCTAAATCGAAAAGCAAGATTTCGCCGCCGATGTCGGTGCTAATTTCTAGCTGTTCTTCGCCGTTGATTTGCACACCATCGCCTGCTCTTAGTTCCTCGCCATTTAAGTTGACTATACCTTGAGCTATTTGTAACCAAGCATAACGATCTGGTTTGACTTGATAATTAACAACATCACCTTCCTCTAAAACAGAGGTGTATAAATCTACATCTTGGTAAACTGTTACAGCACCGTCACGTCCATCTTTAGCAGCAATTAAACGGAGTTTGCCGCGCTTTTCTTCTAAGGGAAAATGTTTTTGTTCATATCTTGGTGTCAACCCTTCCTGATTAGGTAAAATCCAGATTTGCAACAAGTGTAATGGTTCAGTTGGCGAAGGATTAAATTCGCTGTGGCTGATTCCAGTACCAGCACTCATAATCTGTGCGTCACCAGGACGAATTACTGAACCTGTACCCAAGCTGTCTTTATGCTCTACCGCACCTTCTAAGACATAGGTGAGAATTTCCATGTCTCGATGGCTGTGAGTAGGGAATCCTGCACCAGGAGCAATGCGATCATCGTTAATTACGCGCAGAGAGCGGAATCCCATACGGTCGGGATCGTAAAAACTACCAAAAGAAAATGTGTGATAACTATCAAGCCAGCCAAACTGAGCATGACCGCGAGCATTTCTATCATGAATTAAATGAGTAATTGTATTTTGAGACATAAATTTACCTCGCTGTTAATCAAGCTTTAATCTCAAGAAATTAAGCACTTCATCATTAATTAGCATTAAGTTACTAGACAGAAATAAATACTGTCATTGCAAACGAAGCAAAGTAATCCCAACCCTTTACAACTACTACTTTGCGGGAAGACTCTGCCTACGTTTCACTTTGTTCCACTCGCAGTGACAGATTTATATTTTATGATCTTGATCGACTTATACCAATTCAATTAATGATTGCAACACATACTTGGGTGAAGACGCGATTCATCGCGTCTCTACAAATTGGCTATTTGTCATATTCTTTTTTCAAATTGGTATTAGACTTAACTTTGAACTATTTCAATAGTAAAGTATGTACATATAAATGAAAAGTACGCACTAAAAAGTGGCGTACTTACCAAAAAGATACTACTAGGTTTGAGAATAAGAGTCAGGAGTTAGAAGGGTTAAATATTCTGACTTCTGATTCCTTGAATCGACAAGATTGAAAAGTCAGTTTATTTCTCAAAAGTGCTTATCTTACAGCAGCAGTTGTCTTTTGAGTTTTAGTAGCACCCGCTGCACCATTCTCTGCTTTAATTTCGGCAACTTGCAAATGAGCCTCTAAGAACCAGAGTCGCTTATCAATGGTGCGAGAAATTTCAGTGTAAAGGTCAGCGGTATCGAGGTCGCCTAATTCATCAGTTTTAGCGATCGCTTCTCTAAGATGTTTAGCATAGGGTGCAAAACGATCTGCCAAAGCTGTTACATGATCTTTGCCATCCAAAATATCAAAGGGATACTCTGGTAAAATTGAATTGCTAGCAGCAGCACGAGCTGTTCCTAAAGCGTATCCACCTAAAGCGGTGACGCGTTCGGCTACCATATCGATGTACTCTTCTAATTCAGTAGCAATTTCATCAAATAATTCGTGCAACTGATAGAAGTCAGTTCCTTTAACGTTCCAATGCGCTTGCTTTGTCTGAGTTTGCAGATCCAAAGTAGCAGCTAAGGTTTTGTTGAGAAGTACCACGATTTGCACCCGCGCTTCGGCTGGGATGTCAATGCGGGTAGGGTAAAGACGTGATGCTAGGGTGTTGTCGCTCATGTTTCTATCTAATGCCTTCTGTTAACTAACTTTACAGATAATCGTTGGTTATGCGAAACTCTCTGGTGATAGAGGGAATTAATGGCTGAATGTGTTACTGTTTAAGACTATTGGGTTAAATGCGGTGGTTGTCGATTGTGCTAAATGTGCCACCAAAAAGGCGATCGCGAATCGTATCGTTTGCCAAGAAGTCATGGGGAAAACCTAGTTCAATTCGGCTGACTTCATCCAAGCGTTGCAGATGTTCTGGGGAAAGGGTGAGATCAAGAGAAGCTAAATTATCTTGAAACTGACTCAGCTTACGCGCCCCAACAATCGGGATAATCACGCTACTTTGAGCGCGTAACCAAGCTAGTGCTACCTGTGAGGGTGAATGACCAATTTCTGCTGCAACTTGGCTGACTACCTCAGCAATTGCTAAACTGCGTTCTGAAATAGTTCCTGCGGCTGCATTTGCTAATCGCGCCTGTTCCGCGCCTGCTTGCGGAGGCTTATTATACTTACCTGTTAGGACACCACCACCCAAGGGTGACCACGGCGTCACTGCTAAATCAAAGGCTTTTGCCAATGGCAGTAAATCTCGTTCTGGTGTTCGTTGAATTAAACTATACTCTATTTGCAGCGCTACAAACTGCGTCCATCCTTGATAATGGGCGATGGTATTGGCTTGGGCAATAATCCACGCAGGTGTATCAGAAATGCCAATATAGAGTACTTTACCTTGACGTACTACATCATCAAGCGATCGCAACACTTCTTCTACTGGTGTGGTGAAATCCCAAGCGTGCAACCAGAATAAATCAATATAGTCGGTATTCAAACGTTTCAGGCTACCTTCTAACGATTGAATCAAGTTCTTGCGATGATTACCACTAGCATTAGGGTCGCTCTTATGCTCATTCATCCGTAAGGGAAAAGAATATTTAGTAGCAACTACAAAACGTTCTCGTTCTTTAGCAATGAACTCACCGACAATTTTTTCACTGCTCCCATCGGTGTAACCGTTGGCAGTATCAATGAAATTGCCCCCCGCTTCCACAAACGTGTCAAAGATTTTACGGCTTTCGTCAACAGATGCACCCCAACCCCAGTCTTCACCAAAGGTCATGGTTCCCAAAGAGAGTTCAGAGACTCTTAACCCGCTTTTGCCCAAGAGTTTGTATCTCATGAATATTTTCTCACTAGTGGAAAAACTCAGCAAATACCATTCCAAGGGAATGATACAGCAGAATTCAGAAATAGAGACACTTCAAACAGCGCATCTGTACAGAATTCAGATTGAATTTTTAATTGCTTACAATAAGGCTACGTCAAGTCAAAACAAGACCTATGACCTACACCTCTTCTAAACTACTTACCTTCGAGGAATTCATAGCCCAATATGGTGACAACACACGCTACGAACTAATCGACGGAGAACTAAGGGATATGGAACCTACAGGCCCCCATGAAGCTGTTGCAGGTAGTATCGCTGGTAAAATCTATGTCGAAATTTTTAATTCTAATTTCAACTGGCTAATTCCAAAAAATTGTCTGATAAAACCTCCTGCTGCTGAAGCCACAGCGTTGCGTCCTGACGTAATTGTTTTAGATAAATCAGAACTTAATAAAGAACCACTTTGGCAAAAAGAACCTATTATTTGTAACGGCAGTACAATTAAGCTTGTTGCTGAAGTTGTCAGTAATAATTGGCAAGATGATTATGCAAGAAAAGTTGAAGAATATGCTTTTCTTAATATTTCAGAATATTGGATTGTGGACTTTCGCGGCTTGGGTGGTTTGCAATTTATCGGCAATCCCAAACAACCTACCTTCACTGTTTGTCAGCTAGTTAACGGTGTATACCAGCAGAAACAATATCGCTTAGGAGATACTATTTCCTCTTATCTCTTACCAAATTTACAGCTTAAGCTCGACGACATTATGTATCAGTAGGAGTGAGGTAGGGAGTGAGAGCAGAAGAGACAAGAGGAATAAATACTGAGCAATGATTTTTGAATCTTGTACAGACGCGTAGACGCTCGAAGGGCAGCTTCTCGTAAGAGTATAATCGCGTCTCTGACTTTTGACAGACGCGATTAATAGCGTCTTTACTGGCTGACTTTTTCTCTGTAGGCTTTGGGCGTTATACCTATTAATTTGCGAAAGACATTTGTAAAATGACTCTGATTGTGAAATCCCACTTGCTGGCAGATTTGCTCTATTGTGATTTCAGTCCGAGATAATAGCTTTTTTGCTTTTTCAATTCTACAATTCAGCACATATTGATGAGGTGCAAAACCGATTGACTGTTTGAACAAACGCGAAAAATGATACATACTCATGCCGACGACATCCGCAATTTCAACTAATGATAATTCCTTCTCTAAGTTCTCGTGAATATATGAGATTGCTTGCCGTAGCTTTGTTCGCGAAAGACCCTTATCTTTAGAAAGTTTTGCACTTGTTTCACTAAATGCACAATAGTGTCTGAGCAAGTGAATGCAAAGTGTAGTTGCTAGAGATTCGATATAAATTAGACTACCCATACCATCAGATTCTAATTCTGACTTAAGTGCCAAACCAATTTGTTGAATTAGAAGATCGGGTCTAGCAAAGTGTGGTATCAAGTCAACATCTTGAAAATCTCCTGACTCCAAGATAGCACGAGTGAAAAAAGCTGGTTCTAGAGTAATAAGTAGAAATTTACCTTCTGACTGCCAGCGCGATATGTGATGAGTATTGGCGGGAATAACTGCAACATCACCATTGATGATATTCTCATACTGGAAGCGTCCGTCTAGTACCCGCTCTGCTTTTGTTACATTATTTTGGAGGCTAATGGCGATAATATGCTGTTGGCTGGAGTGTTCGGGAGTTTCATGAGCAGGTTGTTGATGATGATCTAAGCGAAAACCTTTCCAAGATGCATGGTAACTAGAAAGCAGCGGCGATCGCGGCAGTATTTCTGAACAAGCATCTTGATGAGCAAAATCAACAGTTAAGATTTTCTCTTCTGGCATCCTTCTCACTCCAGAAATTATTATGGGTTAAGGTGTAAGTGTATACTTAGTTTGTAAAATAAGCTGGGTACTTTTTCTGCACGGTGGAAAATTAAGTTTACAAAAAGTAACTTAATTTTATCTATTATAGATAAAGCCAGCGATTTAAAGCTAGAAGTATAAAGCTTTTGTTTGTATGAATTATTATGTGATTTACGATGGCAATTGTAATCTCTGCGTTACCTTAGTGCAGTTATTAGAAACCTTAGACCAAGGAAAACTGTTTCGCTATGCTCCTATGCAAGATGAGCAGACACTTTCTCAGTGGGGAATTACTGCTCAAGATTGCGAACAGGGTATGATTTTAATCGATGGCAATCAACCGCAAAGACGTTGGCAAGGCAGTAACGCAGCTGAAGAGATTGGGCGGTTATTACCTTTGGGAAGTATATTTGTAGATGCTTATCGGGCATTGCCTGGAATTAAATGGGCAGGCGATCGCTTTTACGAACAAATCCGCGATAATCGTTACACCATCTTTGGTAAGCGTTCTAGTACTTATGAATCTTCATACTGCGTGGATGGTAACTGCAAAATAAATAACTAATGCAAGTACGAGCGATCGGGTTAGAAATGCATAATAATAACGCTTTAACTGAGATTGATTCATCTCTAGAAGAAATTAGAGATTTAGAAAAAAGTTTGAGCGATCTTTCTCAGAGGATGCTGATTGGGGTTGCCTTTAAATATGGTAAAGATAGTTATGAATATGTCATGGCGGGTGGTGTTCGTAAAAGCGATGCCTGCGGCGGGCTACGCATTCGCAGAAGCACAGCAACCCGCTTAAAAGCACGTGCTAAGTAGGGGCAGGGGAGCAGAGGAGAGAATAAATACTGGCTCCTGACTCCTAACTCCCATAGATAGACTTTTTTGCTAATAAATTCAGCCTTCAGGTGCTAGCGAAAAGTCTGGCATACCAACCATTATGCTATCTGGCGTGGTTGTAAACAGGGTGCAATTAAGCGCACTTAGACTCATGCCACAATCTGACACAACAGATTATCTATCTATTGGGAGGATACTGCGTGAGAATTGGTGCTAACTACTTGGGTAACGGAGAGTGCGAGTTTACAGTTTGGTCTCCGCTATTAGATAGCGTTGCGGTGCAGGTTTTGACGCCAGAACCGCAAGTAATTCCGCTGAAACCTCAAGCAGAGGGATACTGGCAGACGAAAGTAAATGATGTCTATCCTGGTACGCTTTATAAGTATGTAGTGAATGAGCAAGATGCCTTTGCTGATCCGGCATCGCAGTATCAACCCGAAGGAGTTCATGGCCCATCTCAAATTATCGATCAACAGTTTGAGTGGACAGATGAAGCCTGGACTGGCGTTCCTTTGGAGTCGATGATTTTATATGAACTCCACGTTGGCACATTCACCCCTGAAGGAACATTCACAGCAATCATTCCCCGCCTGCAAGACTTAAAAGAACTGGGGATTAACGCGATTGAAATCATGCCCATTGCCCAGTTTCCTGGAGATACTCATATTGAGCCGTCTTTGGCATACCGTAACTGGGGTTATGACGGGGTTTACTCTTATGCTGTGCAAAATTCCTACGGTAGTCCAGCTGATCTCAAGCAACTAGTAAATGCCTGTCATCAACACGGTATTTCTGTAGTGCTGGATGTAGTCTACAACCACTTTGGCCCAGAAGGTAACTACATGGGTCAGTTCGCGCCCTACTTTACTAAAACCTATAAGACGCCGTGGGGCAACGCGATGAATTTCGATGATGCCTTGAGCCAAGGTGTGCGGAATTATTTCATCGAAAATGCACTTTACTGGTTGCGGGAATTCCACATTGATGCATTGCGGCTTGATGCGATTCAGGCAATTTATGACCTGGGAGCCAAACACTTTTTGTGGGAACTGGCTGAAGCAGTTCATAACTTCTCGCAAGGGCAACAAGGGCAAAAATGGAAACGTCACTTAATTGCTGAAAGTGACTTAAATAATCCGCAAATAATTCGTCCAGCAGAACTGGGTGGATATGGTCTTGATGCTCAGTGGAGTGATGATTTTCACCATAGTTTGCACGCACTTTTAACAGGCGATCGCTTAGGATATTATCAAGATTTTGGGCAATGTGCCAACTTGGCAAAAGCTTACGAAGATACTTTTGTCTATGATTGGAAATACGCTCCCCATCGCAAGCGATATCATGGCATATCTTGTCGCGATCGCCCTTTATCACAATTCGTGGTATGCATTCAGAACCACGATCAAATCGGCAATCAAATGAAAGGAGAACGCCTGACTGAGCGTCTTTCTTTTGAGGGATTAAAATTAGCAGCCGGGGCTGTCTTGCTGTCACCAAATCTCCCGCTGTTATTCATGGGCGAAGAATACGGAGAAACTGCACCCTTTATTTACTTTGTCAGTCACTCCGATCCTGATTTAATTCAAGCGGTTCGCGCCGGACGTAAACAAGAATTTGAAGCGTTTCACTATGCAGATGATCCACCAGACCCAGAATCAGCAGAAACCTTTTTGCGTTCTAAACTCAATTGGGAATTACGCAACCAGGGACAGCACAAAATATTACTAGATTGGTATCGCCAATTAATTAATTTACGCCAGACACATCCAGTACTTCTCAACAAAGACCGTAACTTCATTCAAGCTAGCAGCGATGAAGATAAGCAGTTAGTTTTTGTGCGTCGTTGGAACGAATCAAGTGAATTGATATTTGTGCTAAATTTTAATTCGTCTCCAGTCACAACTGCCCTGCCGATTCAACGCAATGCTCAAAAACAATTAGACTCCGCAGATAAATCATGGTCTGGGCCTGGTTCTGAAGCACCTGAACATTTAACTACAGGGCAAGAAATAAAATTGCAACCCACTAGTGTGGTGTTGTATGAAGTTAAATGAGGCTGATTGATTAAGCAAAGGATTTTATCTTTGTGTCTTGGTGATTAAAAAATAATTTTTCCAACACAAAGGCACAAAGACAAAAATAAAAATTAATTACTAAAAATCAACAAATATGCGAATTCCCACCGCAACTTATCGAATTCAGTTTACACCTCAGTTTGGCTTTGAAAACGCGAAAGCGATCGCAGCTTATTTAGCAGATTTAGGTATCTCCGATTTTTATGCCTCGCCGATTTTTAAAGCACGAATTGGTAGTACACATGGCTACGATGTGGTGGATGCCACTCAACTAAATCCCGAACTTGGAACTACCGAATCGTTTGAGGCATTAGTCAGCGAACTCCAAGCTTTGGGTATCGGTTGGTTGCAAGATATTGTGCCGAACCACATGGCTTATAGCAGCGAAAATCCCTATTTAGTGGACGTATTGGAACACGGGCCAGATTCTAGTTATACCGACTACTTTGATATTTGTTGGAATTCTCCGTTTGCAAATCGTGAAGAGCGAATCTTAGCTCCGCTTTTGGGAGATTTCTACGGTGAATCTCTGGAAAAGGGAGACATTCAACTACAATACGAACAAAGCGGTTTAACTGTGAATTATTACAGCTTAAAACTGCCGCTGCGGTTGGAATCTTACACAAAATTTATCACCTCAAATCTGGGCAAACTAACGCGGACATTAGGACGTAATCATCCCGATTTTATTAAACTATTAGGGATTCTCTACATTATTAAAAACGTTCCTTCAGAGGTGGCTGGAAAACAGCGACAAGACCAAAGTGCATTTATAAAAGGATTGGTCTGGGAACTCTACAGTACAAATGATTCTATCCGCGAATTCATCGACGAAAATATCAAAACTTTCAATGGAGAACCAGGTAACTCAGATAGCTTTAACCTGCTAGATGATTTACTCAAAGACCAGTTTTTCCGTCTTGCCTTTTGGAAGGTCGGGGCAGAGGAAATGAACTACCGCCGTTTCTTTACTGTTAATGAGCTAATTTCAGTTAAAGTTGAAGAATTGCGCGTGTTTAACAACACTCATAGCTTAATTCAAAAGCTTGTTGAAGAAGGCAAATTTACTGGCTTACGAATTGACCATATTGATGGACTTTATAATCCAACCCAATATTTAGAACGTCTGCGCGAAAAGACTGGGGGTGTTTATATAACGGTAGAGAAAATTTTAGAGGTTACCGAAGATTTACCGGAATATTGGGAAATTCAAGGGACATCTGGATATGACTTTTTAAATTATGTAAATGGCATATTTTGCCAAACAGAAAATCAATTAGCCATTGATAGAATTTACCAGAACTTTATCGGTACGAGAGTAGATTATCAATCGCTGGTGAAGGATAAAAAGCAGTTGATTCTAGATAAGAATTTGGCAGGTGACCTTGATAATCTGTCTGTCTTATTAAAGAATATTTCCAGCAAATATCGGTACGGCAATGACTTTACATTGAATGGTATTAAACGGGCGCTGGCAGAAGTTCTCACCCTGTTTCCTATTTACCGTACCTATATTACACCCGATGGAATTACAGATGGCGATCGCGCTTGCATTCAAGAAGTAATTCGTCAAGCCAAAGAACAAGCCCCCCGCTTGCAGCATGAACTGAACTTTATTGAAAAGGTAATGGTACTGGAGTTTGATAACTCTCTGACTCAAACAGAACGCGAGCAATGGATATATTTTGTATTGCGGATGCAGCAATACAGCGGGCCGTTGATGGCAAAAGGTGTAGAAGACACCACCCTATATGTTTACAACCGCTTGCTGTCGCTCAATGAAGTGGGAGGTAATCCCGGTCATTTTGGCATTTCTGTAGCCGACTTCCATACCTTTAACCAAAAGCACCAAGCAAGCTGGCCGCATACGATGAACGCTACAGCGACTCACGACACCAAGCGCGGTGAAGATGTGAGAGCAAGGTTAAATGTGTTGTCAGAAATTCCAGAAGAATGGGATGAGCAAGTAAACACTTGGAGCGCAATTAATCGCGGACATCGCAACGACCGCCAAGGATTTGCTATACCTGATCGCAACGATGAATATTTTTTATATCAAACGCTGGTAGGAGCCTTTCCTTTTGCCGAACACGAACAATCATCCTTTGTAGAACGCGTTAAGGACTACATAATTAAGGCAATTCGGGAAGCCAAAGTCCATACTGCATGGTTGCGACCTGATAGCGAGTACGAAGAGGCGTGTATCTCTTTTATCGAGAAAGTACTTAACCCGGACTTATCCAAACAATTTCTCGAAACCTTTCGACCCTTTCAGCAGAAGATTGCAGACTATGGGATATTTAATTCCCTTTCCCAGACTTTACTAAAAGCCATTGCACCCGGCGTACCCGACTTCTACCAGGGAACAGAACTCTGGGAACTGAGTTTAGTTGATCCAGATAACCGTCGTCCTGTGGACTTTGAACAGCGACGTGGTTATTTAAGCACCATTCGGGAGCAGATCAAGACAGATATTTTAGGATTAATTAAAGAGTTGCTGGCGCACAAAACGGACGGCAGAATTAAACTGTTTTTAACGGCTCAAGTACTCAAAGCCAGAGCAGATTATCTGTCATTATTCCGGGATGGCGAGTATCTGCCCTTGGAAATTCAAGGAACCCATGCCAATCACATCATCGCCTTTGCGCGACGGTTCGAGAATCAAACAGCGATCGCGATCGCGCCTCGCTTTTTAACTAGTCTTATCCAGCCTGGAGAAAATCCGCTAGGTGATTTGGTGTGGCAAGATACCCACTTACAATTACCCACCGGAAATTCTTTCACCTGGAACAACGTCTTAACTCAGCAACCATTACAAGCCAAAGAAACACTACCAATCAGCGCCGCCCTCGCGCATTTTCCAGTGGCCTTATTGGTTAGTACTGCTGAGTAGGGAGTAGGGAGTTGTACAGACGCGATTATACTCTTACGAGAAGCCGCTCTTCGAGCGTCTACGCGTCTGTACAAGAGTCAAAATTAGTTATTCTCCTTGTCCCCCTCCCCCTGCCCCTCAGCCCTTGCCCCTGTCTCCTTGCACAATTGATGTTATGACTGCTAAATCTCCCACGGACAGTTCTTCGACACTCACTACTGCACAAATTGACGCGGTACGGAGCCATATTAAACGAACATGGAAAACGTTAACGCGATCGCACGAACAGCTAGTACAATCTGCAAAGGATGCCAAACTAGCGCATAAGGCAGATGCTGCTTGGATTGTCTACATTTCGCCCCAAGAAGACTGTCCCAATGTTCAGTCAGTGTTAGAGCGATCGCTTTCTACCAAGGATATGCAACGGATTGAAATTCGCACTTTGCCAAGTGAAGCCGAAGCAATTAAGGATGAAGATCATGGGTTGCTATATCTGCCAGGGGCTTATGTGGTTCCCGGTGGTCGCTTTAACGAAATGTATGGTTGGGACAGCTACTTTATCTTGCTGGGACTGTTGCGAGATGAAGAATGGGATTTGGCGAAAAGCCAAGTCGATCAGCTGCTCTACCAAGTGCAGCATTACGGCACTATCCTCAATTCCAACCGGACTTATATGCTGTCGCGATCGCAGCCGCCTGTTCTCAGTATGATGGTTCTGGCATTCTTCCAGCACACCAAAGATGAAGAGTGGTTGCGGGCAACGATACCGCTATTAGAGCAGTTTTACTACTACTGGGTAGTACCGCCTCACTTAAATCCGGCTACAGGATTGTCCCGATTCTATGCTTTTGGGGAAGGCCCTGCGCCAGAGGTCTTGTTTTCTGAACAGGATGAGCAGGGAAGAAGCCATTATGATCGCGTCAAGGAGTACTACCAAACCCATGAAATTGACGATTATGATGTCAGTCTTTACTACGACCGCGAAAATGACGAGCTGACTAATCTTTTTTACAAAGGCGATCGCACTATGCGGGAGTCCGGCTTTGATATCACCAACCGATTTGGCCCTTTCAGTGTTGATATCCTCCACTACGCTCCTGTGTGTCTGAATAGTCTGCTATATCAGATGGAACTCGACCTAGCACAAATTAACGATATCTTGGGGAACGAAGAATCGGTAGAGCAATGGCGTGAACGCGCAGATATACGACGCGATCGCATTAATCAGTACCTTTGGGATGAAGAAAAGGGGCTTTATTTAGACTATAACTTCCAGAACGGTGAACGCCGCCGCTACGAATTTGCCACCACTTTTTATCCCTTGTGGATGGGACTTGCCACGGAAACGCAAGCCCGACGGGTCGTTGAAAATCTCTCAATATTTGAAGCACCAGGAGGAATTTTCACCAGTACTCACGTCACAGGTAACCAGTGGGACGCCCCCTTCGGCTGGGCCCCTCTGACCTTGATTGCCGTGCAGGGGCTTTACCGCTATGGGTATCATGCAGAAGGCGATCGGATTGCCCACAAGTTCCTGGCTATGGTGGTTAAAGAATTCCAGCGTCATAAAACCCTAGTTGAGAAATACGATGTTGAACGCTGTTCTGCCAACGTCTCTGACGAAATCTCCTTTGGCTACAGTTCCAATGAAGTCGGCTTCGGCTGGACTAATGGAGCAGTTCTGGAACTCCTGGCAGCATTAAATTTATAGGGCAATATGTTTTAGTTTAGATAATTTGCACTGCTGATATCATCTGTAGAGACGTTGCAATGCAACGTTTCTACTCAATTAGAATTGCTATATGCTAATTCTCCTTACCTTTTCTCAGAATCACCTAGAATTATTTACGGGTAAAGATGTCGATACGGTACTGAAAAGGATTGATAGTTCTCATAATATTTGGTTGCGTTGTCTTCACTTCCGCGATCGCACTGGAACGGCCAAGATTATCAAGCACTTTGGACTAAATCCATCTCGTGTTGATATGATTTTTAACCATTCACCTATCGGAATTGATGAAGACATAGAAGATTGTTTACTTGACAGCTATGAAATCCTCACTCATAAAATAAAAAATCGAGAGTTTCAAGTAGCACGTGGCAGTATCGTGGTTGGAACTGGTTTTATCATAACATTTGAAATCACTGAAGTAAAAATACTAACCACATTAAGTAACAATATTGTCAAGGGAACTATAGATATTCAGAGTTGGGGAGTTGATTATCTTTTATATCTTATTTTTAAAGATATTTTGAATAATTATCATACTGTCTTTGACTATATTTCTAGACAACTTGATGATTTAGAAGATGAAGTTTTAGAAAATTATGGTGATGAATCAACTTACCAAAAAATTGCCAGAATGAGGCAATCTACTCGTGCGGGACGCCGGAACTTTCAAAGTATTAAATCCCTTCTAGCTATTATGGATTATGAAGATTTCCAATGGCTCACCCAGCCAGTCAAAGAATTATTTAATCAAGAATTGGTTCATCACGTTGATAATCTATCGCAAGAATATCAAGCTTTGAGAGCCTGGATGTCAGAATTAATGGAAATTCAACGTGATAGTATTGCCAGCAAAACCAGTGAACGAATCAATCGCCTAACTCTTCTTTCGGCTGTATTCTTACCAATTACTTTCATTGCTGGTGTCTATGGTATGAACTTCAAATATATGCCGGAATTAGATCAACCTTGGGCTTATCCTCTTGTTATGGTAGTGATGATATTAATTGTGATTGGTAGTATTGTCTATGCTAAACGACAACGTTGGTTGTAGCATCTATTAACTTATATATTAATAAATACTGTTATAGGATATTCAGCTAGAAAATGAAGATTACAAAAAACAGCAATTTCCACTTAACTTATTGCACCAATATTCATCCTGGTGAAAGTTGGTTTGAGGTTTTTGCTAATTTAGAAAAATATATTCCTAATCTCAAATCACGTTTATCACCTGAAGCGCCATTCGGTATTGGGTTGAGGTTATCTGATGTAGCTGGCAAACAACTGTTAGAAAGTAATAACTTAGCTCAATTTAAAACGTGGCTAACTCAACAAGATTTATATGTTTTTACCTTAAATGGATTTCCATATGGCGGATTTCATCGACAGATAGTAAAAGACCAAGTTTATGCACCAGATTGGTCAAAGCAAGAACGGTTGAATTACACGTTAAACTTGACACAAATTTTAGCAACTCTGTTACCAGAAGGTCTTGATGGCGGAATTTCTACATTGCCTTTATCTTATAAACCTTGGTGGGGACAAGACCAAGCATCTTACGAAACAGTTTTGAAAGATAGCTGTTTTAATTTAGCTAAACTTGTAGTAGAAATGATTCGTATCCATGAGGAAACAGGAAAGTTATTACATATTGATTTAGAACCTGAACCTGATGGATTAATTGAGAATACCTCGGAAATAATTAGTTTATTTCAAGATTGGTTATTACCAATTGGCGGTAATTATTTATCAGAGAAATTAAATATTGATCAGAATCTAGCAGAAAATAAATTGCTAGAACACGTTCGGATTTGCTATGATACTTGTCATTTTTCAGTTGAATATGAAGAACCACAATCTGTATTTATGCGTTTGCAATCAGCAGGAATTAAGATTGGCAAAATTCAAATAAGTGCGGCAATTCAAGTAAAGCTACCTGCTGATGTTGATAAGCGTAGTTTGATAGCTGAACGCTTACGCCCTTTTGCTGAATCTACTTATCTCCACCAAGTAATAGAACGTCAAACTGACGGTACACTACATCACTATCCAGATTTAGTAACTGCCTTACCACACTTAGAAGAATCTCTAGCTGAGGAATGGCGGACTCACTTTCATGTCCCAATTTTTATTCGAGATTATCAAATTTTGCAATCTACGCAAGATGATATTGCTACTGTTTTACATCTACTGCAAAAAAATCATGCTTGCCAATATCTAGAAATTGAAACTTACACTTGGGATGTATTACCATTTGAAATGAAGTTAGATTTGCTGACTTCTATTCAACGTGAATACGAGTGGATATTAACAGAACTTGCAGATAATCCTGGCTCGGAATTATCCTGATTACTGACTGAGCTCGTTATTATTGCTGGTCTCAATATTTAGATTTTACCTGAGAACAAGGTGGTTTCATAGAAACACAGAAAGAACCTAATCAAGTTGAAGCGATCGCTTGTTTTTCCCTATTTACCTTACGACATTTTTTGTTTACTGTATCAATGCCCTAAGAAGATGAAACAATTAATTTATTTAGGAATTCAATACTTGTCTGGAGCCTTTCTGCTCTCACTCTGTCTAGCAGGAGTTGCATGGGCTGACGAAGATCGGGACGCTACACCTGATGAACGAGCAAAGGTAGAAGAGGCTCTCAAAAAGCAAGGTTGTTCTTCCTTTGACGATGTTGATTTTATCTTCGGGAGCAATCTCTATAAAGTTGACGATGCTATCTGCAAAGATGGCAAGAAATACGATATTGTTCTTAACACAAACTTCAACATTGTCTCTAAGCAGGAAGATCGCGACTAAGAGGTAATATTACGGAAACTGCGCTCAAGTGCAAAGCTACCAGTCCTAGCGCACCTAAATACCTGTATGGTGAAGCAGTGTAAACCTTCTCCCAAAGGGAGAGGCTTCGCCAAGAATAGCTGATACCAATTTGAAAAAAGAATGTGACAAATAAACCATTTGTAGAGACGCGATTCATCGCGTCTTCACCCAAGAATGTGTTGCAATCATTAGACTTGTCCGAAAATTCCAAAGCCAGACTGTTCAAAGCTTTGGGGCAAAACTTTGATATCTTCGTAAATACGTAATTATAAGGCTTTGAGATAGTTAGTGATAATTTAGAGGCATAAAAATTAACTCCTAATTTCTAAAAATTTATGATTTTTGCTACTAGCTAAGTTGGCAGAACTAAGCTACCAATTCTTAACCTAACTAATCCGCAAACTGTTAAAATAATCTGCTCATACGTCTCAAGCTTTAAGCGAAATCTTTGTGAGGCTATGCGGAATATTTTAAGTAATCGAATCAAATGTTCAATGAATATCCGATTACTAGATAAAGCCTTATTTTCATCTTTTTGCTGTTGAGTTAATTCTCGTTTTGGTTTCTTTTTATGAGGAGTAGTGATATTCTCACCTCCTTGAAAGCCTTTATCACCTGAAAAGGGTTGAGATTTATCAAATTTATTTTGAGATTGACGAAACAATTTTATATCTGCTGTTGGCCCAGGAACACCTACTTCTACCTCTACAATATCTTTGCCTTCTGGTATGCCAATTATCAGACTTTTTAATGTATGTTGTCTCTTCTTTCCAGAAAAATATTTCTGTTGCTCTTTTTGGTCAGAATCCCTATATATTGGCTGTTCTAAGCTATCGACTAATAGCCTAAAATTTGTTAATACTTCTTGAACAAATAGTAAATCACTTTCATTATTTGATACTTGTTCTAATAAACTAGCAGGTAATATATCACGAAGAATTGGTATCCAGTCGTGAAATGTATCATTAGCTTCGGTTTTGGAAACACCAAATAGCATTCCTAATACTTGGAATGTTGGCATCTGTCTTAGATAAAATAGACATAAACATACTTGTTCTTCGGTTGATAACTTTTCGGGACGACCACCACCAGCCGCATTAATTCTAATTTTATGACTCTCTTGTTTAGCTTTGATGTATCGATTTCGTTTTAAGGCGCAATTTAGCAGTGATTGCAATTGTTCGTAACTAATCCCTAAAATCTGTTTTGTTCGTAGTGGATACTTTTGTATATAATCTAAAATCATAACTAATTGTGGAAAATGGTAGACGCCCAATCTAACGTTTTACCATTTTTCTTTTCCTAAGTTAATATTTCGGACAAGTTTATTAATTGAATTGGTATGAGTCGCGCAACGCACCCTACACAACTACTGTATTGCCCCTATCTAGAGTTAACGCCAAAGCAGCAAAGAACCTTACGATAACCTCACACAATCTTCCTGATGTTTACTGATGCTTAAATATACATCTGGAGATGAAGCTAGATAAAGTAAGTTCTTGGTGCATTTATGAAATTAATCCAAATACTAAAAGTAGCTGCAATTCCTGTTTTGGCTGTATTGAGCTTGGTGTCTGCATCAAATACAGCACTAGCTGACTATTTAAATAGTGAGGGTGGAGGAGGTGATTACCGTTATCAATTATGGTCTAGTGATGATAATAATTATTACTACTTGAAAGTTTGGTTAAATGAAGCAAGTCCAGAAAGTGACCCATACTCCACAACTAGAAGATTCACTTCTAGTAGGGAAGCTCTAATTGATTTTGATTGCAACTATGCTCATAAATCTTTACCAGAATGTCCTCGGTAATAATTTTTAACCTACCTTGAAGATTCTGGGAAGGGTAGCAGTGGTGTTTATTAGCGTTCTTTAAACAAGCAATTCATGCTGACTCCTGTAGAGACGCTCGAAGAGCGGCTTCTCGTAAGAGTATAATCGCGTCTCTACTCCTGACGTCTGAATTCTTTATTTTTAAAGCATTTCACCTCAATTTTCATCCTATTCAAAAATATATCTGCTACATATTCATTGTAGGGGCGCATAGCTAGCTATGCGTCCCTATTACCGATTGTCCCAAAATACTAAGCAAATGAGTTGCAAATCATATTCATACCGATTATGATTTATATATAAACTCGGTATGACTACGATTTAGTTTGTTCCAGCTGACTAACCGTTTATTTGCTAACTAAAATGTAGTTTGGGCAATCTGAGTCACTCGATGGAGAACTTTTTTACCCATGACTGAACCCCACAATTTGACAACTGCTGACGGTATTCCTGTTGCCGATAATCAGAACTCACTCACCGCTGGCCCGCGTGGCCCTGTATTAATACAAGATTTCCACCTCCTAGAGAAGCTGGCTCATTTCAACAGGGAACGTATTCCTGAGCGTGTTGTCCATGCTAAAGGTGCTGGTGCTTACGGTACTTTTACAGTTACTAATGACATCACTCGCTACACTAAAGCTAAACTTTTTTCGGAAATTGGCAAGAAAACGGAAGTCTTCCTGCGCTTTTCTACAGTTGGGGGAGAAAAGGGTTCAGCAGATGCCGAGCGTGACCCAAGAGGCTTTGCTGTTAAGTTCTACACAGAGGATGGTAACTGGGATATTACAGGCAACAATACGCCTATATTCTTCATCCGCGACCCGCTGAAGTTTCCAGATTTTATCCATACCCAAAAGCGCAATCCCGAAACCAATTGCAAAGACCAAAATGCCAAGTGGGATTTCTGGTCACTCAGTCCAGAATCGCTTCACCAAGTGACGATCCTCTTTTCAGATCGGGGAATTCCGAAAACCTATCGACACATGGATGGTTTCGGTAGCCACACCTTCAGTTTGATTAATGCTCAAGGCGATCGCGTTTGGTGTAAATTTCACTTTAAGACGTTGCAAGGGCATCAAACCTTAACTGAGCAAGAATCTGCCAAGATTAAAGGAGAAGATCCAGATCACGCGACTCATGATTTATTTGAAGCGATCGCTCAAGGAAATTATCCCAAATGGCGGTTATGTATTCAAGTGATGACCGAGGAGCAAGCAGCAAAACATCGAGACAATCCTTTTGACTTGACGAAAGTTTGGAAGCAAGGAGAGTATCCTTTAATTGAAGTCGGGATACTAGAGCTAAATCGTAACCCTGAGAATTATTTCGCCGAAGTTGAGCAAGCCGCTTTTAGCCCTAGTGCAGTGGTTCCTGGCGTTAGTTTCTCTCCAGACAAAATGCTTCAAGCTCGCATCTTTTCTTACCCAGATGCTCAACGGTATCGCTTGGGTGGTAACTATCAGCAACTACCCGTCAACAAGCCCAAATGTCCAGTGATGCATTACCAGCGAGATGGTTTCATGGCGTTGGGAAACAACGGCGGTAGCGCTCCTAACTATGAACCGAATAGTGCTGAGGATACGCCCAAACAAAATCCAGCCTATGCCGAGCCACCAACCCATCTAGGTGACACAACTGTTGATCGTTTCGATCATCGTTCAGGAAACGACGATTACACCCAAGCAGGTGATCTCTATCGGTTAATGACTCCTGAGCAGCAAGAGCGTCTTGCAAAAAATATCGTTGGTAGCCTCAGTCAAGCAAGACAGGACATCCAGCAGCGTCAACTTTGCCACTTCTTCCGGGCAGATGTTTCTTATGGTCGTCGTGTAGCCGAAGGGTTAGGTATTTCAATTGATCCTTCAATGCTGGGTGCTACTGCTCAACCTGTAGGTAATCAGTAACCTTGTAGTTTCGTATGGTGTGTTATGCCGTAGGCTAACGCACCGAAAACCTGGATGGTGGGTTACGTACTTAAGCTAGATTCATATCCCCGATTTCTTCAAGAAATCGGGGATATAACAAATGAAAACAAGCTCTTTAATGAAGCTCAAAGGCTCTTTAAGTAGATAAATAAAAATATTTACAGTCATTACGATCGCTCACTTCGCAAAGCATATCGTAGAGAAGTAGTTCTAGGCGTTGTGATCGCTTTATTATGCTTCACTACATTTGTTTGCCATTCTCAAACCTGCCGGATTAAATCTCGAAGCCACTCAGCTTGAATCGATTGCGGCTATCCAGCGACTGACTGTCAAAGCTACAGTCAGTCGCTGTTGGCATTTGACAAATGATTCAGGGACGGGATAATCCTGAGTTGCCTGCAAATCTAGCCTTTTCGGATGAGCAACAGCAATGTTTGTTGAAGATTGCACCTACCTTAGAAGGCAAAACTCAATTGCAACAAAATCCCTTTCCTCTTCATTCTTTTCCTTGGGCAACTTGGATAATTGCTCGACTTGGTGTTTGGTCTGGTTACAGGTCTCAAAAACCTTCAGGAATTACTACTTTAATTCACGGACTTGATCAATTTGAATTCACCTTTTTTGGTTGGAAACTCGCTCTAGAACCACTTGTGTTTACACCGTAGCCTTTGGAAAGGGGAGGGAGGGAACTAGATTTTCTTGTTTCCCCCCAATGCATCGGGGGGATTAAGGGGGTCTATTGATATTTGTGCAAGAGGCCTAATGAGGAAGAGACTCACTATTTCTAAGTCCCCAATCCCCAATAACCGCACCTTTACAGACGGACACCACTACCGTGGCAAAGATTAAAAGTACTTAATATATCGTTACACTAAAGACATCGAGAAAAGCGAAAGCCAATCTCTCGCAGATGAAATCAAAGGTGAACGACATGAATGGCACAATTCGCGTTGGTAATCTCTTCGGAATACCCTTCTTTATCCATCCATCCTGGTTTTTAGTTCTGGGTTTGGTAACCTGGAGCTATAGCAGTGGATTGGCGGCGCAATTTCCCTACTTAGCTGGTGGATTAGCTGTGCTACTTGGATTGATGACAGCGCTGTTGTTATTTGCCTCTGTCGTCGCCCACGAATTAGGACATAGCTTTGTCGCCATTCGCCAGGGGATTGATGTCAAATCAATTACACTCTTCATATTTGGTGGTTTGGCTAGTTTAGAAAAAGAGTCGAAAACCCCAGGTGAAGCTTTTTGGGTGGCGATCGCAGGGCCTTTAGTTAGCCTCTTAATCTGCGGTATCGTTACAGTAATTGGTGTTACTACCGCTGCATCAGGAGCATTTGCAGCTATCCTTGGTGTGCTAGCTTCCGTTAACTTAGCGTTAGCATTATTTAACCTGATTCCTGGCTTACCATTAGATGGCGGAAATATACTGAAGGCGCTTGTTTGGAAGGTTACAGGTAATCCTTATAAAGGTGTAACTTTTGCTAGTCGAGTTGGACAAATCTTTGGTTGGGTAGCAGTTCTTTCTGGTTTACTTCCACTAGTCTTGTATGGCAGCTTAGGTAACATCTGGAACTTGTTAGTTGGTTTCTTCTTGTTGCAAAATGCTGGTAATGCGGCTCAATTTGCCAGAGTACAAGAAAAACTTACAGGTTTGACTGCTGAGGATGCCGTTACAGTTGATAGCCCGATTGTCTCTGCTAATCTTAGCCTGAGAGAGTTTGCCGATGAGCAAGTTGTGAGTGGACAAAACTGGCGGCGGTTCTTAGTGACGAATGATGAAGGACAATTAGTTGGTGCGATCGCAGTTGATAACTTGCGAAGCATTCCTACAGTACTGTGGTCAGAAACTCAAGTTAGAGAAGTAATGCAACCAATTACACAAGCTACCACAGTCCAATCTAATCAACCACTGTTAGAAGTTGTGCAACTACTCGAACAACAAAAACTATCTGCACTTCCGGTAATTAGAGAAAACGGTATGCTAGTCGGAATTTTAGAAAAAGCAGCGGTTATCCAACTACTCCAAAATAGAACCCAACCTAACCCTGCATAGTTGTTGGATGAAAAAATACTTTTTAAACCTCCCTCAGAAATTCTGAGGGAATTTTTTATGAAAAAGGTTAGGACAGTGTTTATTGCTCAAAGCCTTGAAGTAACTAGGTTTTTACTCAGCACGGGCTAAACGCCCCGCTACCGCTAACAGCACTCAGCACTTTGCTATATTTTCAGTTTAATTATGTCTACTTACAGCAGTTTTCAAATGGATAGACCATATAAAGACCTCTCCCCGAAGCAAAACTACGGTGTACATACAAATTATCCAAAAATCTTGAAAAACCTCACCCTGTCCTATCGGACATCCCTCTCGTTACTAAGGTTACGGTATACACTTCCAAGGGGGGATTAAGGGGGGTAATTCGACTTGTGTGACACCGTAGCCTTGGTAAGGCGGGGGTAAATATAGTGCAACTTCACAGAGAAACGATATTACATTGCCAATGTATCGACTTACATTGTTAATGTATCAGCCGACAAAAATTAAAGTACCCTTTCTTTAAGCTAACCCTCTGCCCCCATGCCCTATACCCTCAAAAATCTATTGAAAAAATTTTATGAAAGTTTACGAAATTCAAAGCAATGCAGGAATTGATGCGCTGACATTAGTCGATCGCCCCGAACCCAAACCCGCTGCTGGTCAAGTTCTTGTTAAAATTAGAGCCACATCGCTAAATTACCGTGACCTAATTGTTGCTGAGGGAAACTACGGTTCAGGACAAAAATATCCACTTATTCCCTTATCTGATGGTGCAGGGGAAGTGGTGGCGGTAGGAGAAGGTGTTACACGGGTGAAAATAGGCGATCGCGTCGCTGGTATCTTCTTTCAAGACTGGATTTACGGCTCTTTAACCAGACAGAAGATGAAATCGGCTTTGGGAGGTGATATCGATGGTGTACTCGCTGAATATGTTGTATTCCACCAAGATGGGCTAGTAATATTACCTGACTATCTTTCTTATCAAGCAGGTGCAACTTTGCCTTGTGCTGCTGTGACAGCTTGGCACGCTCTCATAACTAAAGGCAATATCAGCGCGGGTGATAGTATTTTGTTACTCGGTACAGGAGGAGTTTCTATTTTTGCCCTCCAGTTTGCCAAGATACATGGTGCTAAAGTTATTGTCACTTCCAGCAGCAATGAAAAATTAGCACGGGCTAGGGAGCTTGGCGCTGACGAGACAATTAACTACAAAACAACACCAGATTGGGAACAGCAAGTTTACCAACTGACTAATCGCACAGGCGTAGATCATGTGGTAGAGGTAGGCGGTGCTGGGACTCTGCCAAAATCACTGCAAGCTGTTCGCATTGGCGGACGTATTAGCTTAATTGGCATATTGTCAGGTATAAGTAATGAAATTGACCCCATGCCAATACTTTTCAAGAGTTTAACAGTTCAGGGTATTTATGTCGCCAGTCGGGAAATGTTTGAGGCGATGAATCAAGCAATGCAACAGCATCAAATTCAACCTATTATTGATAGAGTTTTCCCCTTTAATGAAGTGCCACAGGCTTACTGTTATCTCAAAAGTGGCGCTCATTTTGGGAAAGTAGTAATTGAGTTTGAATAATTACTTAATCTTAAAGTTAGAAACATTAAGCCTATAGTGTTAGTTAACGCGACAGTGTAACGCACCTATTTATCTGTTAAGCGGCGCGTTAGATTTAGCACCATCAAGCATCCTACTTATCTTAAAAATAGGAACCTTGAAACTGTTATTTTACCTTGTTTTCTTTTTTCAACAGCTAATGCAATGCTAGTGCAACATTGCATTTATTTACAGCGAGCCGAAACTCTAGAGGAGCGATCGCATAGTTATTTATTCGTAATTTTCATTTCTAGTTAAAATCAAATTCCTACTTAATTATGTTATGTTAGATATATTAGATATATCTGTATAACACTCTTATTTTTTGATAATTCTATTTTAGAGAATACACCTTTTGACATAAGGATTAAATTATTCACTTATCTCCTCATGCCTGAAGTTGCCTTTTCTAAAGACGGCTACATTCAGGAGAATCTTAATGTCATTGTCTGAACATACTCTTGAGCAACCAGAAAATAAGTTGCTCGCGGCTATTCCCGCCTCTGAGTATCAGCGTCTTGTTCCTCACTTAAAGTTAGTTTCGCTTTCAAACCAGCAAATCCTTTACGAAGCAGGTGAACCGATTACACACGTCTATTTTCCTCAGAAGACAGTGGTTTCTATAGTCACCATTATGGAAGATGGCTCGACAGTGGAAGCTGGCTTGGTGAGCAATGAAGGCATGGTGGGTGTGCCAGTAATTTTAGGAAATAACGTTACAATCACAACAGCGTCTGTGCAGGTTCCAGACAGTGCTATCCGGATGGATGCCAATGTACTTAAAAGTGAGTTTAATCGGGGTGGGGCGCTTCAAAACTTGCTACTACGCTATGTGCAAGCTGTATACACTGAAATTGCACAAGGTGCAGCCTGCAACCGTCTGCATACAATAGAAGAGCGGCTGGCTCGCTGGCTAATGACAGTCTCTAAACGTCTGGAATCAGAGGATTTTCCGCTTACGCAAGAATTCATCTCGCAGATGCTGGGTGTACGTCGTGCTAGTGTTACGGAAGCAGCTAACACCCTAAGCCGAGCGGGAATGATCAGCTATCACCGTGGTTATATTAACATTCTGAATCAAGAGGCTTTAGAAAAAACCTCCTGTGAATGTTATCAGGTCATACAAGATGAATTTGCTCGCTTACTGAAGCAATAAGCTTAGTAAACGAATCGGATAATTTTTTTGACTGCTTATGTACGATACTGAACAGTCCTGTGCCAGTTAATTAATTTAAGCTTTTATAAGATTGTCCCGATCTTTTCTTTAGGGAGTACAGCTTTTGACATTAGGAGTTGATCCTTAAATCCTTTCCTTATGCCTTGATCTGGCTTTTCTAAAGTCACCTACTTTATTTAAGGAGAGTGACTTTAAGTGTCATTACAGAAAAATAGTTATCCGCCTTGGTCAAATAAATTGCTCGCAGTTCTCCCAGAGTCAGAATATGAGCATCTTGTTTCCCATCTCAAGCTGGTTCCGCTCTCAATTCACCAAGTCCTTTATGAAGCAGCTGAACCCATCACACACGTCTATTTTCCAAGTAAGGCAGTGGTTTCTATAGTCACTACTATGGAAGATGGCTCGACAGCAGAAGTTGGTTTAGCAAGCAGTGAAGGTATGGTGGGTATCCCAGTAATTTTAGGAGACAGCATCACAACTACAACAGCGTTTGTACAAGTAGCTGGTTTTGGGATGAAGATAGATGCAGATATAGTAAGAACTGAGTTCAATCGCGGCGGAGCGTTCCAAAGCCTGTTGCTGCGCTATGTACAAGCTGTATATACTGAAGTAGCACAAGGATGCGCCTGTAACCGTCTACATACAATAGAGGAGCGACTGGCTCGTTGGCTACTAACAGTCTCAGACCGTTTGGAATCAGACAATTTTCCACTCACACAAGAATTTATTGCCCAGATGCTGGGTGTGCGTCGCTCTGGTGTCACGGTGGCCGCTAGCACTCTGAGCCGAGCAGGAATGATTAGCTACCGTCGTGGTCAGATTAACATCCTGAATCGAGAGGCTTTGGAAATAACCTCCTGTGAGTGTTATCAAGTCATCCAAAACGAATTTGAGCGTTTATTGGGCAAAAAGCCCAATAAACGCTCAAATAAAATTTTTTGAATTTTCTGTGCGAAACCGGACAGACTTGCAAAAGTAATTTCATTTAATGTAATTTTCTGTGCCAATTTCTATTTCAGTTTAAATGTTCAGTGGACGAAAACATTCTTAATCCGCGAATAAATAGATTGCTTGCGGCTTTACCAACCAAAGATTATGAGCGTCTTGTTCCCCACCTCAAGTTAGTTTCGCTCCCCACTCGACAAGTTATTTACGAAGCAGGAGAACCCATCACACACATCTATTTTCCTGATAAGGCAGTGGTTTCTATAGTTACCACTATGGAAGATGGCTCGACAGTGGAAGTTGGGATAGTCAGCAATGAAGGCATGGTTGGTATCCCGGTAATTTTAGGAGGGAACACAACAACCACAAAAGCGTTTGTACAGATAGCGGGTACTGCTATGCAGATAAATGCAGATATAGTAAGAACGGAGTTCAATCGCGGGGGAGCGCTTCAAAGCCTGCTGCTGCGCTATGTACAAGCTGTATATACTGAAGTAGCACAAGGATGCGCCTGCAATCGTCTGCATACACTAGAAGAGCGGCTAGCTCGCTGGTTACTCACAGTCTCTGACCGCTTGCAATCAGAGAATTTTCCACTCACGCAAGAATTTATTGCCCAGATGCTGGGTGTGCGTCGCTCTGGTGTCACGGTGGCCGCTAACACTCTGAGCCGAGCAGGAATAATCAACTACAAGCGTGGTCATATTAATATCCTGAATCGAGACACTTTGGAAGCAACTTCTTGCGAGTGTTATCAAGTCATCCAAAACGAATTTGCTCGCTTAGTAGGCAATTTGCCTAGTCGCAGCCAAAGATAATCTTACAGCAATTAGCATCTAAGTAAACTCCAATATTTAGATGTAAAATACAAAATGATGGTTCATTGACATGAAAACTACTGTTAATTTATATGTCTGAAACCGGACAGACGCTGACTATTGATTACATCTAACCTGTGAGATGGGCGTGCATTTGAATGCACTATTAAAAGAGGTGCATTTTAATGTAATTGCCACTTCAGGTATTAAAACTTTCCAGTGGTAAGAACAATGTCTAGTAAATCCATCTCCCTGCAAGGTCTGCGGTTGCTAATTGTCGATGATGACCCTGATACGAGAACCTTACTCTCTTGCTTATTTGAGTTGGAAGGGGCAGAGACTATAACTGCTGCTTCGGGAAGCGAAGCTTTAGAAATAACCTCATTTTTTAAACCAGACATCTTGCTCATTGACATTTGCTTGCCAGATGAAGACGGCTACTCACTACTCCCCCGGCTGAGAAATATTAAGGGAAACCGCAAGCACAAGATTCCAGCTATTGCACTAACAGCCTCTGCTATGGAGGAAGACCGCGATTATGCATTTTTAGTAGGCTTTGACAGACACTTATGCAAGCCAATTGATTTAGACGAATTAACCTCGGTAGTGGCGAGTTTAACAGAATTGGTACAGTACGCTTAATAGTAATTCGTAATTCGTAATTAAGATACATCGAATTTAGTGTGGGTTTCAGGGAATAGAATTTGTTGTCGTATTTTAGAGAATTGGTACAACCTTTTTGTGTTTAAAAAGCTGTGGAGAATCACAGCTAGTTGTGCGTTCCGAAAAAAATGTATACTTCATGTAGCAAAGAAAACTATCAGTCTTTAAAATTAATACCAGTTTCAGATAAAAAGGCATAGATTCTCTCACTAAAAAGTTAGATAAAATCTATCTTTCTTAATTACGAATTACGAATTAGTAAGACTTTCTCATTTTTTTACGTGCTACGTCGCGCACTTTTTGATTTAGCAAATAGCCAAAGCCAGCAGTTTCCAGGCGATGCACAAATTCTTCGCGTGTGTGTGAAAGGGCTTTAGCAGTAGCATCTAGATTCCAGTTATGTTCAGCTAGTTTGCTGAGTAGGTAGGCACGCCGAGTCTGTGCTTCTGATAAACGGTAGATTTTAAGATACTCGATTTCTCCATTTTCTCGCGCGATCGCTTCCCCAATATAATTTTCTTGTTTAAGTTGCAGGTTAGTCATAAAGCGTTGCAGCACAAACGGCCCAGCAGTATAAACTCTTTGAGTATGTAGTTGACGTTGTAATAGTCCCTCAGCCATGAACCCCTGAAATGATGCCCAATCTGATCGCATTTTAGCGATCGCTCCTCGCAAATCTGCCAAACTATTTATTTGAGAATCATCTACAGATACATCCATTGGAAAGGTTGTGTCATAAAGTAAGCCGTACTGATAAATCAACTCACTGTAGAAGTCTTCTAGCAAGCTAGTGTGCAAAGCGCGATAATCTTCTGGCGTGGGAACCACAAAAGCAGAAGCTAAAGCTTCGGCAACAAATACTAATACTCCAACTTGTCTTTGATGAATCTCAAACACGCGCAAAGCATCTTCTAATCCTGCAATATAACGTCCGCTAACAGCAGTTTCAGAGCGCGAACCCAGCCCATTAGACAGAGCATACTTAGAATATTCACTCCAAGCAATATCGGGGCCAGAGAAAAACAGCGACAGAAAACCTTCCATTGCCAGATGCAAAGGCAAAAACCTTAATTGGTTGACTGATTCCCGCTTTACCATGCGATGCATCAACCGCACACTTGCACAACCGCAGTTCAAACGCTTACCATCAGGCTTAACTATCTGTCCGCCAAAGCTTGCAACTGGGCTACCATCATCACTCCAAGACATTACCAACCCATGCGGTACATAAGAAAAGTATTTCATCCCTGGTTGCGTCATCTCACCTGCTAAGGAGACAACTGTAATATCTTCGTTATAAGAGCGACGCAGCAAGCGCAAGTCACCACGCACCTGATGCCGTAGTAGTGGCACAATACGGACTGCTCCCCGCACTTGGGAAGGTGCGATTTCTAAACCTTTCAGAGATATATCTGTTAATAATTTGTTTTTAGATGCCATATTTAAGAATTAATATTAAAAATTCCAGCTTATAACGGTTCTCAGTTAGGTGCAGTACAGTTTTAACCTCTCTCCAAACCTCTCTCCTAAAAGGATAGAGGTTTTAATTCTTACTCCCCTTCCCTTGTAGGGAAGGGGCTGGGGGTTAGGTTTGTATTAAACTCAACTGCAAACTCCCATAAAGTTCTATTTTTTGAGACTGAGAATATTTGCGCTTAGAAATATTACTTGGGGAAATGGAATGAAGGGGGCAAAGGAGATAATTTATACCAATTCAATGAATGGTTGCAACACATCGTTGGATGAAGACGCGATTCATCGCGTCTCTACAGATGGTCTATTTGTCGCATTCTTTTTTCAAATTGGTATTAGTTTTAATGTTGACCTTTTGAACCCCGACATTGACCTTCTAAACCTCAACGTTGACCTTTTGAACCCCGACGTTGACCTTCTCAACCACGACGTTGACCTTTTGAACCCCCACGTTGACCTTCTAAACCCCAACGTTGACCTTCTAAACCTCAACGTTGACCTTCTAAACCCCAACGTTGACCTTCTAAATCCCGACGTTGACTTTCTGAATTCCAACGTTGATGTTCTGAACTCCAAAGTTGACCTTTTCAAGCTCAACCTTGATGTTTCAAGACACTCTCTTCTCCTATTTCTCCACTTCCCTCTAACATCTGCTGCACTCGTTGAGCCAAATATGCTTCTAATTCCCCCAAAGGAGCAGAACCTTCAGCAAAACGAGCAAATCCCAGCATAGTTGGTAAATCCTCAGCATCTCTCAATCCTACAGTGGGAATAGTTGAACTAAGGTTACGTAGAGAAAAGTCTTCAGAATTAAACACAGGATTGCAATGAACAATTGAAGTTCGCCGCATGGGGTCTAACTTAGTGCGGTATACTCGTAAAACTTCTGCTGCACCATTGGGTGGATAGTTCTCGCAACCATCGGAGACAATCACCACCAACTCCGCACCTGACCCTAAAGCTGCTAAGAGTGGTGTTGCTAAATCAGTTTGTCCGCTAGCACGTACTTGCAATGCATCCTCAACAGGTACAGTCCAAAACGCACGGTATTCTTTAGATGCAGCTTGCAACAAATAGTGAGTAGCAACAGCCACACCTAAAGGACGGCGACGCTTTTGACTCGAACCAGAACTGGAGTAACTGCAATCTAAAACAGCGGCAATTCTTCCTAGTTTTAAAGGTGCTTTTTTCAAAACTAATCGCGCCGATCGCACCAAAGCTTGGTTTAAAATATCTCTTTGTTGTTGTCTAGTTTCCAAAGACAATGACAGAATATACAATGCCAACTTAGTTAAGGGAAGGCGACCCAAATCTAGGTCGATTTCAACTTTATTAGTACGTTCTGCCGCACCTTGCCAACGTAGCTTTTCGCCCAAAGTCATCTGCTGTTGAATACGCGACAAGAAAACATCACGGGGTACTTTGTGTTTTACCGCTAATCCTTCGGCAACAGTGAAAGGAAGCTGATAAATTGCTTCAGCGCTGTAGTGTGCTTGGCGAAACTGCTCAAATAACTCAGTTGAGTAGATTTTTTGTGTCCAGTTGCGGAAGAGAAAAGTACTTAATTCGCCCGGAAGTTTCAAATGTGCGTGTGTTGCGATCGCCCGGACTTTGGCGCGATACTTAACAGCATCAAAACTCATGTCACGCCGCATACTGATATAATCGCGAGCGATCGCTCTACTGCGACGGTTGTTAATCTTTCGTAGACGCAACTGTTGCAAAACTCCCCAAGCGCGTTGCGGAGGCAAACCATTGAGTGCATGAGCAATAAGTGTGCCTTCCTCCTGACGATGTTCTGGAGAAATATCCCGTCCCGTTGCCAGCAGTTTTATAATAATTTGTGCTTGATTGAAATGATTGATACCTGCTGCTAGAGAACGAGCATACAACAAGCGGTAATTACCCAGAATGTAATCATGTAAAAAGTCAATTGATACCCGTTGTCCGTAAGCATCATCATAGAATTCACGTTGTCCTGTGCAGGCAAGACAAGCATTAATAAACATTACCAAATCTTCTCGCGCCACCTGTTCTACGCGGTTCGTATAGTTGTTAGTAGCCATATATATGAGTAGAGACGCGATTAATCGCGTCTGTACAAGAATGTGATGTATTTGAAGAGGATGCTGTTCGGGGAAAGGCGGCACAACTAGCTAGGACGAGTTTACAATTCGGGTTCGGAAGTTGTACCAAAGTCCCGCGAACAGCAAGACTAAAAGACTGAAAACTTAAGCGTGACAGAACTGCTTAGTTTGTGAGAGTTGATAAAGCAATAACTCAGTTGATTCATTCAGTGCAGTCACAAAAATCCCTGTTTCACTTTCTGTATCGGATGTCAACCAAGTACCTTGAAGAATAACTTCTACCGAATCGGTATCACAAAGGGAAAGTTTCACAATATTTCCTTGAGCTAAATTAGCCAGATGGGACAAGTCTGCTGAAAGTAAAAAAGCAGCTGTGCTTGGTTCAATATAAATGTTTGTACGCGATCGCAAAGCTAATAGAACTCTTGTATTTACCCAATCTTCTAAGGATTCGTTGAGTAACTCTAGGCTAAAGCTATTTTCTGTGTAGGTAAGTTTTAACATATAGATTGATTGAGATTTAATTTTTAGTTGTATGTTTTGATGCTTTATCTATAAATACAGAGTATTCCCAAAAATTGCCCTTAAGCCAACAGGGTATTTGCGAACGGAAAAGCTTGTAACATCTAACTAAGACAGCTAGGGGAAGTTGTTAAACTTAGGGGATTCCCCGAACTTTGTTCAGTCTTGTAATTATAGCGATGGCAAGAGCGAGTTATGGCCCAGAAGCAAAAAAGCGATCGCGGCGTTTATTAGAGACGCTCTTAACTTATGCCAATGACGAAATAAACTGTCAAGATGAAGCCGCTTTAGATGTGCTGCGTCCCCAGATTCAAACTCGTTGGCAAAGTGAAAATCAGCTAATTGTCAGGACGAAAGTGAGATTCTTACAGTCTTTGACAGGTTTAATATCGGCTGAAAGTGAATTAAAAGCTGAGCAAATCAAAGAAGCCTTAAAGCGGTTTGCAGATTTCTTAGAAATTTTAGAAGACAACCGCCCAACTCGTGGCGGTTCAGAAACTTGGCATTTCACCCTCAAACTCTGGCACAAACGCCAAGATACAGAAGCCAACTTGCAACAATTTGATTGGGAGTGGGAACGCCGTCGTCCAGAGAAATCGAAGCAGGTAACGAGAGCAGGGGAAGTAGGGGAGGCAGGGGAGGCAAGGGGAGATAAAAAAGAAATATCTCCCTCACTTGTGGACTGGCAACAGCTGTGCCGTACAAATTTAGAGGCGCAAAACCACGGAAGACTAACGACTAATCCCTTAACTAGTGCCGATGGTGTAACCTTCGAGCTAGATCAAGTTTATGTACCCTTGGGATTAGTGCAGCGAAAGCAGCGTTTGCGCTACCGAGATAATGTGATTTTGCAAGAGGGTTCGCGTTTATACGAACTAGAAGACGCAGAAGTCATTCAGACTTTTGATCATCATGAATTTATCCGACAAGTGCTGCAACCAAAACAAAATCAGCGCATCGCCATTGTTGGAGAACCAGGGGCGGGAAAAACTACTTTGCTGCAAAAAATAGCCGCATGGGTGTTAGAAAATACCGAAGATTTGCCTATTTGGATCTCCTTAGCTGATTTGCAGGGCAAGACTTTAGAACAATACCTTATTCAAGATTGGTTACCCTCCGCTACTCGCAAGCTACGTGTACCGCCAGAAATAGAAGAAGCATTCTGCGAACAGTTTAACCAAGGACGGGTTTGGTTACTTCTGGATGCAGTGGATGAAATGGCAATTGAATCAAGCCATGCTCTAGCAAAGATTGCCAGTTGTCTCACAAGCTGGATAGCTGACGCCTCAGTAGTGCTAACCTGTCGACTTAACGTTTGGGATGCAGGCAAGAATGTATTAGAGTTTTTTGATACTTATCGCAACCTTAGTTTTACTTACAGTCAGGAACAGATCAAGTTCCCTTTCTGCGATCAAGTGGGACATTTCATTCAACGCTGGTTCCAAGAAAATCCTGCTTTAGGAGAAAGTTTACGCGTAGAGTTAAACCAACCTGAACGACGACGTATTAAGGATGCAGTGAAAAATCCTTTGCGATTAGCGTTATTGTGCCGCACATGGGGATTGTGGCAAGGAGGATTGCCCAACACCAAAGCAATGCTTTATGAGCAGTTTGTTGAAGCAATTTATGAGTGGAAACAGGATCGTTTTCCTACGACTTCCGTGCAGCGATCGCAATTAAATCGAGCGCTGGGTGAGTTGGCGTTGTTGGCAATCGCTCAAGAAAAAACCAAGTTCCGCCTCAGACATCGCTTCATATGTGAAGTATTAGGCGCTCCTGATGATGGTCTGTTTCAATTAGCACTACAGTTAGGTTGGTTAAATCAAGTTGGGATTTCAGAAAAACTGGGCGAAAAAGTATATGCCTTTTACCATCCCACCTTTCAGGAATACTTTGCTGCACAAGCGATTACAGACTGGCGCTTTTTCTTATTGGGGAAGGTGGGGCCCCCTCTGAGAATAAGGGGCAATGGGGAGTGGGGAATAGGGAGTAATGAAAATTTCCTACTTTCCACTGAAGGCAATTACTATATTTTTGAACCGCAGTGGCGCGAAGTAATTTTACTGTGGCTAGGTAGAGATGACATACCACAAGAAAACAAAGAAGAATTTATAGAAGCATTAATTAATTTTTCAGATGGATGTGGGGAATTTTATCGCTATCAGGCTTATTTTTTGGCAGCCCAAGCAATTGCTGAGTTTACAGACTGCCAAAAAGCTGATGAAATCTTCCAGCAATTGATCAAGTGGCGTTTTGGATACTTGCATTCCCAAAAACAGAAGTGGTGGAGATTTCCGCCGCCCATTGTTGAGGGTGCGCGGGTGGCATTATTAAAAACCGATCGCCCAAAAGCGATCGCAGCTTTAGAGCAATTTATCACCTCAACCACCAATGAATTTGAAAGTTGGAATGCAGCTTATACTTTAGGGAAAGTATTTGATCCGGGTAATCAAATTGCGATCGCAGCTTTAGAAAAACTTGTTAAAACAGTTCGCCATGAATCTATCCGTTGGCAAGCGGCATATAGTTTAGCAAGAGTTGATGCAGATAACCAAACAGCAGTTGCAGCATTAGTGGAAATTATCAAGTCAACCAAAAATGAATCAACTTGTCGTAAAGCCGCCTATAGTTTAGGAAAAATTACTTTTGAGAATGCGTTCGCTATTTCCACACTAGAGAAAATCGCCGCATCAGGAACCGATGCATCCCAACGACGACAAGCAGCAGCAAACTTAGAGGCACTCCGCGGTACTACTCAATTAAAAGAATCCTCTTCTACCTCTGCTCCCCCGGTTACTGAGCGCAGTCGAAGTACACTCCCTCCTTCGCCTACTCTTCTTGCTTCTTTACTCCAAGGTATCGCAACAGGAAATGAAGATACCCGAAGACGCAGGGCTTACAAATTAGCAAAACTTGATCCAGGGAATCAAGAGGCATTTATGACTTTATTACAACTATTGAAATCAGCCCAAAGTGAATTAGTTCGCAAACACTCCGCAGAAAACTTAAAGGAAATTCTTCAAAATGAACAGTTGCCAGAAGTTATTGCATCTTTAAAAGATTGCTTTTCTAATCAAGTTTGTGAACATGAGTTAGAACAATTTCGCGATTGTTACAAACTTCTTTGGTACTGTGCAGAAAATATGAATTATTTGGAATTCTATCAGATTTGGCATAGGTCTAAAATTGTTCTTTAATAGCTAACATCTGTAAGATTCTTTCCCCATGATCCAAATTGCCAACAATTCGCCGAATTGGGTGAGGCCAAACTTTCATTAAAGTGGGAGTTGCAGAAACTTGATTGATTTCCGCTTGTTCAGGATTAGTTAAAACATCAATAACTTTTAGTGTATATGGCTGTCTGAGCGATCGCTCCAATAGTTCGTGCAGATTCTGAAGAATGCGTTCAGTAGTGCCGCTATGTCCGGCAACGAACAGACGCAGAACATAGCCTTGTGTAGTAAATTGCTCTTGTTGCGCTGTTACAGCCTGTCGATGATACTTTGGCACTGGTTCAGAAAGGTCTAAGCGCACAATTAAATCATGGTCTTCCCAAAGTTCTGGGAATGAAGAGTGGTAAGTTGACAATACCATGCGATCGCACAAACCATCCTGCCAAGGAGCGGCTTGCCAGATTAATTCTTTTGTGCCAAAAATCGCGTTAAGCAAAGCCTGATGTTTAATCACCGCCGGATAAGCTTCCGCAAAAGTTTGCACCTTTTGGCTGCGGGGATCTAACCAGTGGTCAATCGTGGCAGTATAACAAGGCACTAAAAAATGCGGAGGCTCTGATAAGTCTAAAATTTCCTGTAAAGCATTACATAAATGTAAATGCCATCGACCTTGCTTGCTAGAGTCGATACAGTAAATTAAATCTCCTCCGGGTGTAAATAACGCAATACCTTTGAACAACTGGGGTTTAGATAAATTATCTGTAGTCAAGTTACTTACAGGGGCTAGGGAACTCAAAAGTCGAAAGTAAAAAATTTTATCTCCTACTTTTACCTTTTACCTTAGCGAGAACTGCAACCAGGAAAACAAGGATATTGGGGGTTGGGGGTTGGGGATTGGGGATTGGGGATTAGGCATTAGGAGTACAGACGCGATTATACTCTTACGAGAAGCCGCTCTTCGAGCGTCTACGCGTCTCTACAGGAGTTAGGAATTAAAAATCAACACTCAAGAGTTATTTCTCCCCCTGCTCCCCTGCCCCTTGCTCCCCTGCCCCCTGCTCCTCTACACAGACGGGATTAATCGCGTCTCTACCCCTACTCCCCACTCCTTAAACCCGACCCCGGAGAAATTGCGCCATTTCGTTAGGAGTTGGTGACATTTCCAAAGCAGTTTCTTCAGTGATGCGACCATCTTGATAGAGGTTGAGCAGCGACTGATTCATCGTGATCATACCGTCAAAACTAGCTTGTTTCATCAACTCGGTAATTTCATCGTACTTACCATCTTTAATCCATTCCTTGATGGCTTCAGTGTTGATCAAAACATCGTGGAAAGCCGCTCGCTTACCATCAGTTGTGCGGCACAAGCCTTGAGCAATCACTGCTACTAAAGACTCAGAAATTGCAACCCGCATTGCATCTTGTTCTTCACCAGAGTAAAGATTAAGAATCCGTTCAATGGTTTTTACAGCGCTATTGGTGTGCAGGGTTCCCATAACCAAGTGACCAGTTTGTGCAGCTTTCAAGGCAGTATTGACTGTTTCTTTATCTCGCATTTCCCCTACTAGAATCAAATCTGGATCTTCCCGCAAAGCGGCTTTCAAAGCATTGTCAAATTTGCGGGTGTGCATTCCTACTTCTCGCTGTTTTACCAAAGACTTGCGACTTTGATGAACAAATTCGATTGGGTCTTCAATGGTGATGATATGCTTGGACATCTCTTTATTGATGTAGTCAATCATCGCTGCCATTGTCGTGGATTTACCAGAACCAGTAGGCCCAGTCACCAAAATTAAACCTTTGTGGTGATGACAAATATCTCGAAAAACGGGAGGTAATTTCAACTGTTCCATAGTCAAGATTTTCAATGGAATCAATCGTAAAACCATTGCTGGCCCTTTAAGGGAACCAAAAACATTAATCCGCACACGAGCAAACTCGTACTGAGTTGCACCATCAAATTCTAGATATTCTTCAAAGCGCTGAATTTCCGCTTCTGTCATTACCTCCCGCAACCAATTCATTAAAGTTTCTTTATCTGTTTCTGGATAATCCGTTGGTTGGATTTCTCCGCGGTTGCGAAAGCGGGGTACTTCACCTACACCCAGGTGAACATCAGAATAACCCTCATCATAAGCTTGTCTGATTATCTGCCCTAAAGTGAGTTTTGAACTGCTATTTTTTGTGGTAGCGGAACTAGGCATTGGTGGTGGAGTACCTGGACGATGAGCTGCAACAGGTGGCGGTGCAACGGCAGGAGCGTTAGCACTCCTATCCATTGACATATCTAATGTTTGTGTATGCTGGCGCTGCGTACTCATAGTTGGCGGTGGTGGTGGCATTGGCGGCATTGGCGGCAAACTACGACCCGCAGAGTTGGAATTTAATGGAAGTGGTGTTTCTGTCATATAACTTTAAATTTGGCAAATTTGGCTGGCATAAGGTTGAATTAGAGCTATGTCAAGTCAATTTTTTTAAAAGTTCTGAAAATAGCTTGTACAAAAGCTCTCTGACAGTGAAAGTTAAGCAATACTCTGACGGGAAGGTCAGCCCATTTTATCCACCTCCACTAGTATCTTTTTTTCTTGAGGTTCCACTATCTAGTAGATTTATAGGAATTATTTAATTTATCTAACCTTGTTTAACACACCTAAGACCAGAACAAGCTTCAGTGAATATATGGCGTTTACCCTGTATTAATAATTACAAACAATTTCTTTTGTTAAAACTCTCTACCATTAAATGAGAAATTTATTCCATGTTTGGACAGAAATTGCTATCAATTAACAGCACAAATAGCAGCAGATAATTTATTCAGTACTTTGTGAATTATGAGAATTGCCAGTGATTTTTATAAGATATATTAAGTTCAGCAGAAGTAAAGCGCTAGCGATGAACGTAGGAATGGGATGGTATTGAGCTTCTATACCTCAAGACAGATGCCAAAAGGAGTTTTTATTTTTAAAGGTAAATTTGACTTTACATTCATATTTATAAAAAATTAACTGTAAAGTTTAGTAAAAAAATGCTCATTTTCCTAATAGGTTTTTATATACTGAATTTCACTTGAATGATTCAGTTTGCTTGTGAACAACAAGAAATAACTGAAATTAAATTTGCTGTGTATTTTTGGGAGGAAAAGTCATGGTTTCGGCTCAAAGCTCTAATCTAGGAAAGACCTACTCCTTGGTAATGATCAAAAGCTTTTTGATCTGGACTTTCACATTGGCAGTATGCTTGTTGGTTGTCGGTTTCCCATTAGTTGTTTTGATGGCTACGGTCGGATGTCTGTTGTCGATTGTTTTACAATCTGTGATGCCTGTTAGTGCTGTTTTGCTCGTGGCAGGTGGTTTAATAATGTTTAATGTAATGGCGGTTGTGATGGCTGCGGGTGTACTAACTGCGAAGGGTGTTCATCCCAAGGAAATTAAATGGTTAAGCTGGTTGCATGGTGAAGCAGATGAAATGCAGACGCCTGTTTATGCTGCTTGCCCTTTAACCTGTGATATCAAAATGTAGTTATCACTGCTAAATTCGACAAACAGTGCATCTGCCCGGTTCAGCCGGGTTTTTTCATTTCATAGTCATTTGTCATTTGTGAAGATTGACCATTAACCATTGACTATAGACTATTAACTAATGGCTAATGACTATTGACTAATGATTAATAAAAAACGAGTTTGCGTTATCTTGGGTACTCGTCCAGAAGCAATTAAACTGGCTCCGGTGATTCAGGTTTTCCAAAAGTCCCCAAGTTTTGAGTTGGAAGTGATTTTAACTGGGCAGCATCGAGAGATGGTTGAACAGGTGATGCAATTGTTCAACATCAAGGCAAATCATGACCTAGAGATTATGCAGCCTCGGCAATCTTTAAACGATATTACCTGCCGCAGTTTGCGAGGTTTAGAAGCATTTTTTCAGGAGCAAAAACCAGATTTGGTGGTAGTACAGGGAGATACTACTACGGCTTTTGCCGCTACTTTGGCAGCTTTTTATCAAAAAATTCCTGTAGGCCATGTAGAAGCAGGCTTAAGAACAGATAATATTTTTAATCCTTACCCAGAAGAAGCTAATAGGCGCTTGATTTCTCAACTCACTCAGTTACACTTTGCGCCCACTTCTGGCGCTGTAGAAAACTTGCAGCGTTCTGGTGTTTTAGGGGAAATTCATCTAACAGGTAACACGGTAATTGATGCTTTATTGAGTGTGGCTGCAACGCAACCAGCTTGTAATATCCCTGGCTTAGACTGGGAATCCTATCGCGTTTTACTAGCAACAGTTCATCGTCGGGAGAATTGGGGAGAACCACTCCAAGCGATCGCTAAAGGGTTTTTACAAATCTTAAATAAGTTTCCTGATACGGCTTTGCTATTACCATTGCACCGCAACCCGACTGTGCGTGAACCTTTGGAGGCGCTATTAGGGAATCATCCGCGAATTTTTTTAACAGAACCATTAGATTACGGGGAACTGGTGGGAGCAATTGGGCGATCGCATCTTTTGCTAACGGATTCTGGCGGCTTGCAGGAAGAAGCACCTAGCCTTGGTAAACCAGTTTTGGTTTTGCGAGAAACTACGGAGAGACCAGAGGCTGTGACGGCAGGTACAGCAAAACTTGTAGGAACTAATAGTGAGGAAATTTTTGCTGCATCTGCTGAGTTACTGAGTAATTCAACTGCATATCAAGCAATGGCAAATGCAATTAATCCTTTTGGCGATGGTCATGCAGCAGAACGCATCTTGGAAATTGTGCAAAATTATTTAGCAATTGGCTAATCTTCTTTAACTAAAAAATCTGATTTTGTTACAAAAACTAGTAATACTCTAGTAGATATACGACAGTGAAGAACAAGGACTCATAAAGTAGACCAGACAATGATCTATCGTTGGGTTCAAGCTTATCTTACTGAACTTGAGAACCGATCGCGATCGCATGATTACTAAACCTAAAATTTTTATTGATGGAGAATCGGGAACCACAGGTTTACAGATTTACTCGCGCCTCAGCCAACGAGATGATATCGAGTTAATGAGTATTGATGCATCTAAGCGTCGGGATGCAAGTGAGCGAGCGAAACTAATTAATGCTGTTGATGTTGCGATTCTCTGCTTACCTGATGATGCAGCCCGCGAAGCTGTGAGCTTAGTAACTAGTACTACGGTTAAGATTCTTGATGCTAGTACTGCTTATCGAACAGCTAAAGACTGGGTATATGGCTTTCCGGAACTAAATCCAGGGCAACGAGAGCAAATCGCTAAGGCTCAGTTTGTCAGTAATCCTGGTTGTTATCCTACAGGCTTTTTGGCTTGTATTCGTCCGTTACTAGCCAAAAACCTAATTCCTAAGCACTTTCCGATTACCATTAATGCAGTTTCAGGTTACTCCGGTGGCGGAAAAAATCTCATCAAACAGTACGATACCTACCATGAGCAGCAAGCCGGAACAGCTTCACTTTATCCCTATGGCATCTATGGTTTGCAGTTTGGGCATAAGCACGTCAAGGAAATGCATCAGCATTCAGGTTTAGCATCGCCGCCGCTGTTTGTACCAGCAGTGGGTGATTTTGAGCAGGGGATGCTGGTACAGATACCTTTGCCACTGTGGACTTTAGATAATCCGCCATCAGGTGAGGCTATCCATGAAGCGATCGCAGACTACTATCAAGGTGAGAAATTTGTCCAAGTTGCTTCATATAAAGAGCCTAGTCTACTGCGAGAAGGAACATTTTTGGATGCGACAGCTATGAACGACACTAATGTTGTTCAGGTTTTCGTATTTGCAAATGATAGTACCCAAGAGGCGCTATTAGTTGCCCGCCTCGATAACTTGGGTAAGGGCGCATCTGGAGCCGCTATCCAAAACTTAAATATTATGCTGGGGCTTCCAGAAGAGTTGGGGTTGTGATTTTGGAGGGAGTGGGGAGTAGGGGAGCAGGGGAAACAGGGGAAGCAGGGGGAGACTTACTCTTGAGTGTTGACTCTTAACTCCTGTAGAGACGCGTAGACGCTCGAAGAGCGGCTTCTCGTAAGAGAATAATCGCGTCTGTACTCCTAATGCCCCATGCCCACTAGTTGTTTAGGTTGTCCCACTAGTAACAGCTTCGGTTACTACTAACTCTGGTTCTGGTTTCTGCTCCTCTTCTTCTGGCAGGCCGTAAATTGACTTGTACAGCTTGACGTACTGCTTGGCAGATTCATACCAACTAAAGTTTTCGCTCATGCCGCGTTTTTGTAGTTCCTGCCATTGGGGTTTGAAACGGAAGCCTTCCCAGGCCCTGATCATACAGGTGAAAAGGTCTAGCGGTTCATAGCGGTCAAAGCAATAACCTGTGCCTGCTGCATTTTCCGGATCGTGGTGTGATACAGTGTCGACTAATCCACCTGTACGGCGAACAATTGGCACTGAACCATAACGCAAAGCCATCATTTGGCTAATACCGCAGGGTTCAAAACGACTAGGCATCAAGAAAGCATCAGTACCAGCATAAATCCGGCGAGACAAGGCATCGTTATAGAGTAAGTATGTTGCCATGCGTCCGGGAAAGCGGGATGCTAACTGCCACATTTGGGTTTCGTAATAGCGATCGCCTGTCCCTAACAACACAAATTGTGCATCAGTATAAGACAGGAAGCGATCAAGGATTTGTAATATCAAATCAATGCCTTTTTGTTCAACTAATCGGGTGACAATGCCGATTAGAAAGGCTTTGGAATTCACTTCTAATCCTACTTCTTCTTGCAAAGCAATTTTGTTAGCCTTGCGTTTAACTAAAGTATCAGCAGTGAAGGTTTGGGTAATGTATTTATCATTTTCTGGATTATAAATCTCAGTATCAATACCGTTGATAATCCCAGATAGTTTACCGCTAATAAAGGATAGCAATCCTTCTAATGTTTCACCATAAGTCGGTGTCTTAATTTGCTCGGCATAAGTTGGCGAAACTGTATTGACCCTGTTAGCAAATTGCACTGCCGCTGCCATTGTGTTGTGTCCTTGCATATACCAAGGACACCAAGTAATTTTCTCCAAATACCAACGCCACGGCCCTTGATAAGCCAAGTTATGAATAGTAAACACGGTGGTAATATCAGGGTCTTGGTGCATCCATACAGGAATCATTCCTGTGTGCCAATCATGGCAATGGATAATTTCTGGCTTCCAGTAATTCCAGGCAAACTCAGCTGCACCATTCGCAAAGAAGGTGAATCGCCAATCTTCATCTTCTCCACCATAAATGCGGCGGGGGAGGAAGACGGGATGTCCAAATAAGTACAAGGGAACATCAGTACCAGGTAGAACGCTTTCGTAAACTGCAAAGTCCTGAAACATGGCAGATCCCTTCCAAACGGGTTCTTTAGGAATCTCCATTTTGTCTGGCAACATACCGTAGTAAGGCAAGAATATCCGCACATCATGGCCTAATTCTCTCAAGACTTTGGGCAATGCCCCGACGACATCACCCATTCCTCCTACTTTCGCAATGGGAGCTGCCTCTGCTGCAACGAATAGAATCCGCATGGTAATTTTGATTTCCCTGATTCTGCTTATACAGTTGTCATTAGTAGAGACGCGATTATACTCTTACGAGAAGCCGCTCTTCGAGCGTCTACGCGTCTGTACAAGAGTCAGTTATCAGTTTTTCACTGTTCACTGGCTATTGATTACTGTTCATTGATTACTTACTTATCTAATCACATCCGCTTGCTCAATTGCTTACGAACCCCGCTGAATGACAGCAAAGATTTCTGCCAAAATTTCCTGCGCTCCCTGTTGCCGTAACGAAAGAGCTAATTCTGTACCTAGCGCTTCAGCATTATTGGCTTTGCCGCTGACAGTATCTTTTACCAGCTTTTGACCATCCACACTGGTGACTATACCTGTTAGTGTTAAATTATCACCATTGATTTCTGTATTTACACCAATAGGTACTTGACAGCCGCCTTCTAAATCACGTAAAAAAGCTCGTTCGGCAAGACAGCGATCGCGTGTTTCTTGATGTTCAATAGCTTTGAGTAGCGATATAAGTTCACTATCATCAGCACGGCATTCTATACCTAATGCTCCTTGACCAACAGCGTGGAGAGAGATTTCTTTGGGTAAAATTTGATGAATGCGATCGCTCATTCCCAATCGCTCTAATCCTGCTGCTGCCAAAATTAAGGCATCATATTCACCTGAATCTAGTTTCGCTAGCCGTGTATTTAAGTTTCCTCGCACATCTTTAAAAGTAAAGTGAGGAAAATGGTGGCGTAACTGTGCTAATCGCCGCAGAGAAGATGTACCGATTACCGCACCATCTGGTAGAGTATCGATTTGTTTATCTTTATACTTTTCATGCACAACTAGTGCATCTGCGGGATTTTCTCGTTCTGTAATTGCTGCCAGTGTTAACCCTTCTGGTAGGTTAGTAGGCAGATCCTTCAAAGAATGAACTGCAAAGTCAATCTCCTGATTGAGCATACCCAGTTCAAGTTCTTTAGTAAATAATCCTTTATCACCAATCTTAGCTAATGCTACATCCAGGATTTTGTCGCCTTGGGTAGACATGGAGTGGACTTCAAAAGTGATATCAGGAAAGCTTTTCTGGAGTTGCTCTTGTACCCAGTATGTTTGAACAAGAGCGAGTTGGCTTTTGCGTGTGCCAATACGAATGGTGCGTGCGGGACTCGAAACAACTGAAGTCATAAAACAATATGTCAAACCAGGTATGTTAAACCAGGCGATAAATTCACTCTCATCTAGACTACCTTAGTGAGTGACTCATGAGAGTGCGATCGCTTAATTATGGTCAACTTTACTTTGATTTTTCTTTACATTATTTTACATTATTTCTAATTACTCAATAGTCTTCAGGTTCTGCTCGCTCATTAATCTTGTAGAGACGCGATTAATCTGGTCTATACTCAGCACTTATATTAAGAGTCAGGTTTGAGATATTCTTGTAATTGTTGAGTGCGCTGTTTTGTAATCTTTTCTAGGCAAGCTAAATAAATGGTAGGAGCAATACTTCCTCCTTCATATCTACTTGCTTCAAACTGACAACTGCTATCTCGAAACTTGATCCATGTTTGCTGGGCAGCAATCAACTTCTGCTGTCTAGAACCTTGCAACTTTGGCAGTAGTTGTTGATAAATTTGATTCAGTTTTTTATCAGTTCTCTGATAAGATAACCGAGCGCATTCGTTGATTTCCATTTGAGTTTGAGCATTGTTACAGTTGAGCTTTTGAGCTAATAAGTATACCCCTGGTAAGTTGGGCGTTGTGCTTGCTATTTTCATAGTAGGAGTATCTAAACTGCTGAAAGTTAAAATACTTATTAAAACTGGGAATAACTGATGCATAGGACAATCCTTTTTGTGTACAAACAGAAGATAACAGATATAGATGAGGAAGATAAGGGGGATGAATAATAATAATTGTTCGCTTCCTCACTTTCCTACTCCCCACTTCTCTTTTTGGACATTTTTAAAGAGGGTCAAACCTTCCGTCAGAGGGAAGGTGAAACTTTACAGGAATGCTAATAATAATTTGGTATTTTAAGAATCTAATCTTAGTTGTCATGCCTTATGAACCGTTCCGCCTGCCTTATCTTCAATCCTGTAGCGGGTCAGGGTGACCCAGAACTAGAACTGGCAGAAATTCGGGCAATCTTAGAGCCAGAAATTGATTTGGATATTTATCTGACAAGTGAAGAAGTTGATGCTGAGGAACTGGCCTATGCAGCGGTAGAACGAGGGGTTGATGCGATCATTGCCTCGGGGGGAGATGGCACACTCTCAGCGGCAGCGGCGGCTGTAGTGGGTACAGATATTCCAATTGGCATAATATCCCGCGGCACAGCAAATGCTTTTGCCACAGCTTTAGGAATTCCTGATACGATTACCGCTGCCTGTCAGACAATTGTGCAGGGAAAAACTCGTAATGTAGATGCAGCCTATTGCAACGATCGCCCAATGGTACTGCTAGCAGGTATTGGCTTTGAGGCTGAAACCGTAGAACACGCAGACAGAGAAGCTAAGAAACGCTTTGGCATCATGGCGTACGTCCTGGCAGGAATCCAGCAACTGAGAAATTTACAAAGCTTTGATGTTGAAATTGAGACTGAAGATAAAATAATTAAAACGAGTGCTGTCGCGGTGACAGTAGCAAATGCTGCACCAGCAACTTCAGTTTTAGCTCAAGGCCCAGCAGGTATTGTTTATGACGATGGGTTACTAGATTTAACAATCGTAGCTGCAACAAGCAAAGCAGGAGCGATCGCTGCGACATTCCATCTTTTCCAAACAGCTTCTACAGGTAATGCCGCAGAGCGGGATGATATTGGCTTTCTGCGAGCCAAACAATTTAAAATCATCACAGACCCCCCGCAAAAGGTTGCTCTAGATGGTGAGATAGTAGGCACAACTCCGATTGAAGTTAAGTGCGTTCCAGCAGGCTTGAAGATTTTTGTGCCATCAGTAGAAGAAGTTGAGCCTACGGAAAAACTAGAAGGGCTTCCTAATTTGATTATTGAGGAGAAAGAGTAGGGGCAGGGAAGCAGGGCGCAGCCTCTCGTAGAGAAGTATGCCCCCTGCCCCTCATCCTTCCAATTAAAGATTCAGGAGTAGATTGCTTTGAAACTTGTATCTGATCCAGCGATCGCCAAGAAAATTTATAAAATGAATCAGCGGGTACGGTGGCAAGATCCGTTGATTGTGGAATCGGGTATTGACCAGACTCGAATGGTGCTAGACGATGGTCGAGCAGATGATTCTGAGTTCTCGTTTTTAGTTATAGGGGATAGTGGTTCTGGAAGACACGGGGGAAACAATCCTCAACGAGAAGTGGCTAAACTCATGCTGCCCCATCACAATGAATGCCGTTTTATGCTGCATACAGGTGATGTCATCTATTTAGTGGGGTCGAGTGAGTTCTATCAGCAAAACTTTATCCAACCTTACCAGGAATTTCTCGTAGGCGGAGAACATCCGAAACGCATCGCCTACGATCGCATGGTTTTTGATTTGCCAATCTTACCCATACCAGGAAATCACGATTACTATGATTTGCCGATTGTATTAAGTTTGGTATCACTGACAACACTGCCCATTCGGCGTCTGTTGCGATCGCGTTTAGACCTTGATGTCGGTTTGCATGGTTCTAGCACGGGTGACGCTTATGCACGAGCGTTTCTAGACTACCTCCAAGCGTATCAGCTTCCCGGAGACTTAGCCCGTCACCTAGAAAAATACTACACTGCAAAAACAGACACAGGCCGTTGTCTTCGCTATGAACCAGGGCATTTTACCCGCCTTCCCAATCGCTATTACACTTTTCGCTACGGTGGGATTGACTTCTTTGCACTGGATTCTAATACATTTAATGATCCGCCGCCGTTGCCGACAACAAGGGAAGGCCAAGCCGATCGCAAAATATTAGAAAAACGCCGAGAAGATTTCGAGCAAGAAAAGCTAGAAATTATTGAAACTTCTACAAAGCTGAATCCTAACAATCCCACCGAAGCTGACCAACTAGACGATTTGCACGCCAAGTTGTCACAAATTGAGGAGCTAATTGTTGATATCGATAAGCAATTAGCCACTAACAAAACAATGGTGACTGATTTTGAACAACTGGAGTGGCTGAAGCTCAGGCTAATTGAATCTTGGAATACTGCTGAGGTTCGGGGAAGGGTGATTTATTTCCATCATCCTCCTTATGTAACTGAGGCTACTAAGTGGCAGCAGGCGCAAACTTTGGCAATTCGCAGTCGCTTGCGTGATGTATTGGACGGGGTAGCTGAAGCTGTGGGTTCCCTAAATCAGGGGCGTCCTTTAGTTGATTTAGTATTAAATGGTCATGCTCACTGCTTAGAATACTTACAGACAATGGACACGGGACACGCTGATGCTCATATTCCTTGGATTGTTTGTGGCGGTAGTGGGTTTAGTCTCAGACGCCAGCGAACTGAGGGAACAGATTTGATGGAGTTGATGGGAGATGCAGGAAAACAAGAGAACAGATTAGTGGCGCGATCGCATCTGTTCATTGGTCGCAACGGTCAAGGTTTCCAGAAGCGACGACCTTACTCTGGTTTACGCATTGATGTTAAAGGCGATGCACAGCCCAAGTTCGTTGTCCGTCCTTTAGTTGCTGAATGGTATCAGCGGAAATGGCATAATCGCGAACTTAAACCGTTGATTATTTAGCGGTCAACTGACCCCATCACCACATCAATACTTCCCAAAATCACGAAAATATCTGCAACTTTTTGACCTCTAATTAGCTGAGGTAAAACTTGCAAATTATTAAAATCAGCCGGGCGAATTTTCCAACGCCAGGGGAAGACATTATCATCTCCAATAATAAAGATGCCTAATTCTCCTCGCCCTGACTCTACACGCACATAGTTTTCACCTTGAGGAATTTTAAATGTGGGTGCAACTTTTTTCGCAATGAATTGGTAATCAAAGCCATTCCATTCAGATTTAGCGCCTGCTGCGAGACGTTGAGCTTGCAAATTTTCGTATGCACCACCAGGTAATCCCTTGAGTGCTTGCAGAATAATCTTGATTGACTCGCGCATCTCGCCAACTCTAACGACATACCGAGCAAAAGAATCTCCTGCTGTATCCCACTGTACTTGCCAGTTAAAATCGTCGTAGCATTCGTAGTGGTCAACTTTTCGTAAATCCCATTTCACCCCAGAAGCCCGTAACATCGGGCCAGAAATACCCCAATTAATCGCCTCTTCGCGGCTCAGAACACCTACACCCTCAACTCGGCGGCGAAAAATGGGGTTGTTGGTAATCAATTTTTCATACTCATCAATCTTGGGTACAAAGTAGTTACAAAAGTCTTCGCATTTATCCACCCAGCCGAAAGGTAGGTCAGCAGCCACGCCGCCAATGCGAAAATAATTATGATTGACCATGCGGTAGCCCGTAGCAGCTTCAAACAGGTCGAGAATCATTTCGCGATCGCGTAAAGTGTAAAATATCAAAGTTTGTGCGCCAGTGTCTCCGACAAAAGGCCCCAACCACAGCAGATGATTGACAATTCGAGCTAACTCCAGCATGATTACGCGAATGTAGCTGGCACGTTTTGGAATAGCAATATTTGCGAGTTTCTCGACAGCATTCACCGTCACTGCTTCGTTAAACATCCCGCCGTAGTAGTCCCATCGACTCACATAGGGGACGTACATAATGTTGTAGTTGACGCCGTGATAAACCATTTGTATATTCTTTTAATATCGGTTTTCGCGTCGAGTAGTGTTGTAATAAATGCACTACTAAGGCATTCACCATAGTCTCTGCATAAAGACGACTACCTAAAGCATCTTTTTCTAAAACACCTTTAAGTGCCAGCCCTATTTGATAAACTAAGGGGTCAGGTGTGGCAAAGTGCGGTATGAGTTTAACCTGCTCCACATCTACTGATTCATCAACTGCATGGGCGACAATCTGTGGTTCAATACCGAGTAAGATAAAGTCTCCTTCAGCATCCCAAGCTGCTTGATGCCCGATGTTAACGGGAGTGATAACGATATCACCTCCAACTACAGCATCACGATGTCTGCGTCCATCGATTTTGCGTTCAGCGTGAATTACTCGTGCGCCATGAGTGAAAATAGCTAAAGAGTGACATCTGGGAGTGCAAACTTCAGGAACTGCAAAAGCTGGCTGACACATATATCCTAAAGAGATGCCATGCCAATTTGCTTGAAGACTTGTGAGAATGGGTAAACGTGGAAAAAGTGGGAATATTTCCTCTTCTTTGGTGATAACTAAGGACTTTTGTTCTGACATAGGTTACACCAAAACTTACAAGCCCAATTTATCAAACTTGGTTACGCATTGATATTAAAAGCGATCGCCCTATCTTCCTAGTAATCCCTGTTTTGTCACTCTCGGAAAACAATAATCGAACCTAAATTCTGAAACTCGGAATGAATCAAGCTTTGAGGCTTTATTTTCTAACAGTAACTAAAATTTATAGTTAAAAAGCGGAAATTAAAGCGCCAAAAGGGTTTCACTAATTGGGTTTTCCCACTCTGACAAAAGAGGGAGAAGTATTTAAGTGCTGATCACAAGTCCAAAATATAAAAGTACAGACGCGATGAATCGCGTCTGTACAAGTTGCCTTCTTAGCCTTTCAACGTGTAATAGCACCCAGGAAAAAGTGACAGATGTTATGGGGTTTTTTCTTAGGAAGTGAAATTCAAACTTGGTTATGAGGTGCTAATCTCTGAGCCGAGTACATATTAGAGTTATACTTCACAGATTGTAGTTATTCTGCATTAATCTCTGTTGAAGATTGAAATAATTAAATTATTCCTGGGCCTCTACCTCGTGTATCACCATCTTCTGTTAACTTACCTTCTTCATCCTGGTTGATTTCTCCGAGTTCTTCAACCCGCTGTGCAGTCTCTTCTTCTGCTTGCTTGCGTGCATCACCAGGAACTTCGTAGTACATTTCCGGCTCAACTGCATAGTTGTTGGACAGACCTTCTTTGTCTATGGTGTAGCCGTCAGTGGTGCGTATGCTTCCTGCATCAGTTTGATCATCTGTAGGTGCATCTGCTTCCCTCTGTTCTGTGGGAAGTGTTTTGTACTTATCTCCTTCTCTTTCTTTACGAGCAGCAGTTTCAGCTGGAATGATGACGCGATCATAATTATCTGCTTGCGCTCTATCTGATGAGTCTACAGCTCTATTAACTTTATCATTAGCCATAAATTATGTCCTCGTTAAAGAATGTGTTAAATAACTTCGAGAACTAGATTAGGCTGTAACTCATCTCAAATCTACTATCTTTAGAAGTGACTGCAATGAAAAAATAATTTATTATTCTCTATCTCTGGATGTATTTGAAAGGTAGTTATAAACAAACACAATCAATATTTAAAATGCTATGCAAATAGGTTGAAATAAGCCTCTGTATGATTTTTATTTTTATATTTAATAAATTAACTGCTAAGAACCTATAGGATAGACAGCATCTATCCTATAGGTGTGTAAATAAGTAGACATGGATAAACTAAAGTTTGTAGTTTACGATGTCTTCAAAAACAAGCAAACTACAAACTTTTATGTCCACTTACTTAGCTAACAGTATTAAATATTAGACCTCTTGATTAAATATTAGACCTCTTGCATAAATCAAAAATAAAGAACCCCACCCCGCATTTACTGATGCAAACGCTCCCCTCCCCTTGGTAAGAGGAGGGGTTGGGGGTGGGGTGTTAGGGACTTTTATAAGAGGTCTATTAAACTAATAGGCTACTAGCCTATTAGTTTTTAAATTTATTCGCCCACAATTTGCTTTTTCAGCAATTGAATCTCCTCAGATAATTCTTGCCGAGTTGAGGCTTTCAGGAGATATCGAAACGTAAACCAAGCGGCGTAACTAATTCCAACCAATTCAAAAGTGGGTGATAGTAGTGGAATATCATTTATTGCATCCAAGACCGCTAGCACTATCCTAACTGTAACAATTGCCGCTAATATTAAAGCGATTGTGAGTAAAGGCTGCTTGTAGTCGCTAAAAAACCTACTTAAGTATTCGGGCAGTTGCGCTAAAAATTCAGAAGTTTGTCTGCTAATACGTTGCCATTGAGATTCCACTTCAGGAGCTGGTGGTAGCTTTGGCAAGTTTGCAGTATCTGTACCCTCAAGCGCTAACGTAGCTTGTGGTGAGGTATTATTGATGGGTTCCAGTTGCTGTTGTTCGGTTGCCATAGTTTTTCTTTTTTGGCTATTACTACAGTTTTTATAAGTGACTGAGCTTAAATAAACGTAAACATTATAGTCGTCAGTTGTCAATATTATTACTGACAACTGACACTAATTAAGACCTTATGAGTTTACCTTTGCCGATCTACCGATTTGGTTTTGCTGGGGCGACAACTGTTTTTACTACTACATTTTTGACACCTTTAATTTGCTTTGCTAAAGGTTCAATTTTCGCCAACTGTTGCTGATTACCTACAGTCCCGCCGACAGTAACAGTTCCATCTTTTGTAGCATCAACTGTTATTTGACTATTGGGTATATTAGCTTCCAATTTGGAGCGAACTTCGCTCGAAAGGTCACCTGCCGCTCTGTTTGTATCTCCACCAGTGGCCTGATTCCGCTGTTCACGAGCGCGGATATCCTCATTTAATTGTCTTCTACGAACTTCACTCTGAGCATCTTTTTGAGCAGCTTCTGTAGCGCTAGCATTCGGTGTTTGTGCCACTTCATTGGGATTATTGGGAGCAGACTCACTTGTTTTAGAAGCGTTATCACAAGCAGCAGCGCCAAAAACCAAAAGGCAACTAATTAAGAGGGGGGTTAGCTTTCGCATATGTTTAATTCTGGATAAGTGTGAATTTTGCTGATATTTGTGACATTAATGAGGAGCAAGTTCTTTTCTAGGAGCAAGTTTTTATCTTCTTGCTCCTGTCGAAGAAAATTTTGATATCTGATTACAGAAAAGAACCAGTACTTGAAGTTTGATTGTGATAACAACCAACCTTGAGTTAGACTATTTCATCCCGATGATCAACAATCACCACAGCAGGATCGTCTCCATGAGTCTCTGCTGCATAATTGCTGCGAACAGGATCAGCAACTGATGTGCCATGATGGCTAGCTCGGTCGAAACCAGGGCGATGTTCACTTAAATCACTGCCATCATAGATAGCAAATTCTTCAATACCGCGACGTTTGAGAATTGTTTCAGCGTGGCGAATTTCAGATTCTGTACCATCGATTATTACTAAGTAATCACCTTTTTGGAAGCGATCGCTATATACTCGCGCCCGGTCTTCTGGAATTCCTAAGCCAACGAGTCCGCCAACAATACCCCCAGCTGCTGCACCAATAGCACCGCCAGCTAAGGTAGTTGCGATCGCAGTTGCAGCTGCGCCACCTGCAATTACAGGCCCTACTCCAGGAATCGCTAAAGCACCAAGACCAACTAATAATCCGCCTAAACCGCCTAATGCACCGCCTGTAGCAGCCCCGGCTTTTGCACCATCGTCTGCTTTATTGCCTCTATCGGCATTTCTATCTACATCTACACCAGCAATACTATGACCGTTTGTATTTTTGGCGATAATAGAAACTCTACTTAGTGGAAAACCAGCATTTCGCAATTCTGTAAGTGCGGCTTCTGCATCTCGACGATGAGAAAATACGCCAATTCCGCGTCTGGTTCCCTGCACAGATCCAGTTCCAACTGATCCAATTCCAGTACCAGTAGTAGATGCGTTGGCGTCGTAAGTTTGCCACTGTTGAATTCCATGACGGCTGATTATGCCAGTAGCGCGTTGGATATCAGCGTCTGTACCACTAACGACGAGAATATAATCTCCTTGATTGATCCGCTCATTGTAGAAGTGAGTGCGGGTATCTGGTAGCCGCCAGCGGTTAGAGTCCCAGCGATCGCTCACATGGATACCTGCAAAAGAGTCTCTATGCAAAGGTTCTCTGTGAACTAAGGAAATTTGACTTAAAGGAAAGCCTGCATTCCGCAAATCATTAATAGCAGCTTCTGCATCATGACGATGAGAAAAATAACCTACTGCGTGTTTGCTGCCAACAACATTACCATGACTAGCACCCGCCGTAGGGTATTCACCTGGATAGTCGTAAACACCAAAATCTTCAATACCCCGACGATTTAAAATTGCTTCTGCTCTAGCGATTTCGGCTTCTGTACCATCTATGATCAATAGATAGTGTCCTCGTCTTACACGTTCATCATAAACTTTGGCTCGTTCTTCGGGAATTCCCAAACCAACCAATGCACCAAGTAAACCACCAGCTACTGCACCAATGCCAGCGCCTGCTAGAGTGGTAGCCAGGGCAGTTGCTGCTGCTCCTGCTAGCATAATTGGCCCTATTCCTGGGATTGCCAAAGTGCCAAGACCGACTAATAAGCCAGTCAATCCGCCCAAAGTACCGCCGGAAACTGCACCGACTTTCGCACCATCATCAGCTTTATCGCCAACGCGATCGCGTACTTCAGCACCAGCAATATCATTACGGTCTCCATCTTGGGTTATGACCGATACTCTGTTTATGTCAAAGCCAGCAGCTTTTAATTCATGTAGCGCTTCTTCTACATCACGACGACTAGAAAACACGCCTACAGCACGCTTATGTACACCTACAACCATTCTTTTCTCTCCAGTGTAAAAATCACTTTTTCACAACAAACAAATTTATAGATGACACTACTCATATTTCTACATTTTTTGATTTATTTTTCATCAATCTGTTGGAATAATTTTTATCTATGTCATCAGGCATAGGTGATTTTATCTAAATGAGTAAAAATTAGCCAGTATAAACTCTAATTTATTTAGCTAAAGCGTTTTAATAAATTAGATTTCAACAATATTTTTAAATATTGCTATTAAGATATAAAAGATTATATTCATTAATTCTAATGATCAATAAACCTAATTCTAAGTGTACATAATTATAAAAAGACTATAATTTTAGTAGTTAAATTAGTACTTTATTGTGCTAATTTTCTAGGAAATAATATGTAATTTTAAATATCTAAAGTTTGTTAACTCCAAGGCAGAAGCCATATTTACCTTAATATTACAAAAAATAAAATTGTGTTTTTGTTTTATAGATTATATTCAGAAATTATTTTTTATACAGTAAGGACATAATAAATAATAAAATATTTTTCTTTAATATACTGTTAAATGAAGTTAATTCTTTTTTAAGATAGCTATAGAAATCTATTCGCTATTAGGAATAATATATGATTTATATATTATTAATTGATGTTTTAATTCTTGTAAATTTAAATTCTACTATTTTGTTAATTCTTAAATATATGTAAAAAAACTTAAATATTTATATACTATTTTTTGATACAGAATTAATACAAAAATATAACCTTTGGACAAGAGATATATTACCTAAGAAAGGGTAAGCCTATTGTAATAGTTATCTAAACTACTAAATTAAGCCATTCTATCAAGAAATGGATTTTGATTGAGTGCAAGTGAGAAAATAGTATGTTTCAAACTTTGAACTTGGACTGCCTAATCTTTGGGTTAGCACCAATAACCTTAGCTCAGCAAGTATTAACTCCAGAAGAAGCATCAGTTGTCTTTTCTGGGCCGAAATTTTTGACGGCATTAATAGCTGGTGTTTCAATGGCATTTGCCTTCCAATTATTATTTACAAACTTTTCTGTAGCTGTAGGAATTTCAGCTTTAGACAATGACTCAGATGAATCAGATAATGATGACGAGTCAGAAAGTTGGGGGAGAAAAATTCGTGGAGTTCAAGCTAAAGTTGGTTCTTGGGCGCTGATAACGGCTAGTATTGCATTATTTATTGCTTGTTTTCTTGCAGTAAAACTTAGTTTAATCGAAAGTGCATTTCTAGGAGCAATTATCGGTGTAGTTATCTGGTCTGCCTATTTCTCGATACTAATCTGGTTAGGTTCATCAGCAGTAGGTTCTTTAATTGGTTCTATCGTCAGTACTGTTACATCTGGTTTTCAAGCACTGATGGGTACAACAACTGCTGGTATTAGTGCTAATGCTGCAAAACAACAGATGGTTTCTACTGCTGAAGAAATTACAGCCGCAGTTCGACGAGAATTGATTTCAGGCTTTGACCCTGAAAGTGTGAGAAATACCTTACAAAGTTCTTTAGCTAGTCTGCCAATACCAAAACTGGATATCAAAGAAATTCGCAACCAATTTGACCAGATATTGAGGGATGTAGATTTACAATCTCTGGTTGGTAGCGACCAATTGCAAAATGTTAATCGCGAGACTTTTGTCAATTTAATTAGTAGTCGCTCAGATTTATCTAAAGAAGATATCAATCAAATTGCTGATCAACTAGAAGATGCTTGGAAACAAGCTTCTTTTCGGAAAAATCCGACTGAACAAGTGATTAATTTGCTAAAGTCTGCGACTCCTGAAGAGTTAAAGTCAGAAGATTTAGGTGAAAGGCTTCAGCAAATAGTTGCAATTAGAGAAGGAGGTAATGGTAGAAATGGTGTGATCAAGCAAGCGCTAAAATATGGCTTGACTGCTGCTGTACCAGCAGTACTAGATAAGGTAAATATCTCCGATATCGATATCCAAAGAATCAGAAGTCAGTTGCAAAAGTTAAAAGACAACGTTCAAGATATAGATGTCGAAAAAATAACTCACGAAGTACAAAAGCTCAAAGATAAAACGACTGAGCAAATAGCCCAAAAAGTTCCAGCATTGGGTTACAACACTATCAAAGCAGATGTAGAAGACTACATACTGAATTCGTTTCCTTGGCATTTCAACCGCGTCACGCTAAAAGATGAATTCAGAGAAGTTATTTATGATTTGAATGCAGATCCTAGAACTGTTCTGCGAGAATTGGAAGAAATAAATCCCGAGTATTTTGCTGAGTTACTCAACCAACGGGGTGATCTTAGCGAAGCCAGGGTGAAAGAAATTTCTGAACAAATGAAAAGCGATCGCCAGGAAGTTCTAGAAATTGTAAAACAGGCTGTGACGCAAGAACAAGACCAAGAATTCCGTACCCGCATTGAAAATTATCTGCGTGCGACAGGCAAAGAAGAACTCAACCCAGAAAGTATTGAACGGGACTTTACTAATTTACTAGAAGATCCAGAAGCTGGGTTTGAAAATTTAAGCGACCGCTTCCAGCAATTTGACCGTGATACTTATATAAACTTGCTTCAACAGCGGCAAGATATTAGCGAAGAGGAAGCTAATAATATTGTTAGTCAACTCGAACGCACCCGGGATAATGTCTTGAATCGTGGTAGAGAACTGCAAGAACAAGCAAGAGCAAAAGCTGATGAATTGCGGCAAAGAGTAGAAGACTATTTGCGCAATACTAATAAAGAAGAACTGAACCCTGAAGGTATCAGGCGTGATTTTAGAGTTTTGCTAGAAGATCCGCAAGCAGGAATTAACTTACTGCGCTCACGCTTATCGCAATTTGACAGAGATACATTGGTGCAATTGCTCTCTCAACGCCAAGATTTGAGCCAGGAGCAAGTCAACCAAATTCTCGATCAGCTAGAAGCAGTGCGAGATAATGTTTTGCAAGCACCGCAAAAAGTAGCAGATCAGGCGAAAGCACAGTACGAGCAAACTACAACCGCCATTGCAGAATACCTCCGCAATACTAACTTGCAAGAACTTGATCCAGAAGGTATCAGGCGCGATTTGGAAACATTACTGAATGATCCACAAGCTGGAGCTTCTGCACTACGCTCACGATTATCTCAAGTTGATCGGGAAACTTTGGTGAAACTCTTGAGTCAGCGGGGAGACTTAAGCGAAGAGCAAGTTAATCAAATAATTGATCGTGTACAAGAGGCAATTGGGAGTATTGTCAGAGCGCCGCAACGCTTAGCAAAGCGTACTACTCAACAGGTTTTAGATTTTGAAGCGAATCTCGAAGATTATCTGCGTAATACCAACAAAGAAGAACTCAACCCAGAAGGTATCAAGCGTGATTTACAATTGCTGTTGTCTTCTCCTCGTGCTGGAATTGGCAGTTTAAGCGATCGCGTTTCTAAGTTTGACCGTTCGACAATTGTGGCGCTACTATCCCAACGCGAAGATATCTCCGAAGAAGAAGCCAACCGAATTGTGGATCAGATTGAGTCTGTTCGCAGTTCGATTGTCGAACAATTTCAGCAAATTCAGAATAGGGTGCAGTCAGCGATTGATGGGATTTTTGCGAAAGTCCGCGACTATCTCAACTCCCTGAATCGTTCCGAACTCGACTATGAAGGGATTAAGCAAGACTTTGCTAAATTATTTGACGATCCACAAGCTGGATTTGAGGCTTTGCGCGATCGCCTCAGCCAATTTGATCGGGAAACCCTAGTTGCTCTTTTGAGTTCTCGTGAAGATATTTCCCAGGAGGATGCTAACCGGATCATCAACCAAATAGAAGCGGCGCGGGATGGCGTGTTGCAACGAGCCGAACGCATTCAGATAGAAGCACAAAAACGCATAAAAGCGATTCAAAAGCAAGCTAGAAAGCAGGCTGAAGAAACGAAAAAAACCGTTGCTAATGCTGCTTGGTGGCTATTTGGTACAGCTTTGACTTCCTTGGTCGTCAGTGCGATCGCTGGAGCAGTAGCTGTTACAGGCATACCCCTACTTGGCTAAATTCTGAAAGGATACATGGAACAGGGGTGTACAAACTGTACATCCCTACCACCAGAAATGAGAAAAATGTGTTAAGAATACATCAAAACTACACCATTATTGCGCTATTAGTTATAATTAGATTAGAATTTTTAATGGATATTTCAATGTATGGGCAGAATACAAACCTCTGATTCTAAGAGAATTAACGTCGCGTTGCCTCCTGATATGGTTCAAAAATTAAACGATCTGGCTAAACACCGCGGCACGACAGGTTCACACGTAGTCAGGCAAGCGATCGCCACAGAAGACTATTTACGGAATGAAATTAAGCAAGGGGGAAGAGTTTTAATAGAAAAACCAGACGGTTCACTGCGTGAAATCGTCTTTAAGGACTGAATCAAGTGAGTGGTGGAAAGTATGACTAATGAGCCAGAAGAGGCTAATGATCAGTTAAGAAGTTCATCTGAAAACTCTCAAAGCCAAGAAGAAACTGAACAACAATCAGCTTCTACATCCACCACATCTAGAAGTCTTCGAGAGAAACAAGCCTCTGTAAGCGAGGGGATTGGAGAAACATCCAGTCCCCTTTCTCCTGTTGCGAAAGTAAGTCCCTACGATGAATTTAACGAACTCGAAAGCAACCCTGAATTAATAGAAACCAACGTCGGATTAGAAACCGATGCGGTTGCGGAAGAAGAAGTTTCAGAAATAATTGTTAGCATTCCACAAGCACAGGAAAAAACCAGAGCTGTACTTGCAAAATCTTTAATACTGCTGCTTGCTGGGACTATTGGCGCAACCTTCTTGTATATATTTGTATCGAGTTTTATGCCTAGACCAGTAAGTTGCCTACCTAATGGCGCTCAAAATCCGATTATACAGAATACTAATCCTAGTCCTGCTCCTACTCCTGGCTCTACACCTACTCCTAATTCTCCATCCTCTTCAGATGTTGCCTTTTGTACTTTTGATAATAGCTCTAAGGAGCTTATAACATTAATTTTAAACTCACTAACCACAATTCTCGGCACAGCATTGGGATTTTATTTCGGTACACAAGCTAAAGATGAGAGAAATGCAACACAAAATAAAAAATAAGCTAGAATCACCTCTAAATTTTATGTTATGTCATCTTTACTCGCGGTTTTTATAAACTATTTATTTATAGGTTCAATTTTATCTTTTTGTAATTCACCGATAATTTGTCTTTATATTACAGTTATTGGAACGTTCTTTTTCTACTTTGAGAAAGAAGCCCTTTTAGTTGTTATTGTTTATTTAATATTTGCTTTTTCAAGCCTCATTCAATCAAAACAACTAGAATCTATTCTTTTAACTGTTGTAGCCGTTATTATTTTAATTTGTAATTTTAGTATTCCTTATATTCCAGATAGGTGGAAACTAATTCAGGCAACTGAAACTAAAGATACTAATCCTCCAACTCCTGCTATTCCTTATAGAGGTTTTGTTGGAACAAAACATACAATACGTTATTTTTCTCATGTAGATCATACTGAAGCTGCTATCAGAGATTTATTAGCTACAGGCTTTTCATTGAAACAAATTTCCTTAATATACAAGGGAGATTTACCACAACGAAAACCTTTTACAACTCTGACTATAAGCGCCCATTTTGACGCTATGAGATTGAGTCTTTCAGATGCTCGCGCTCGATTTTATCATAAGCGAATCAAACAAGGGGATTATGTAATTATTGTTAGTTGTATAAACAGTGATATTAACCGTGCTGCCTCAATTTTAAGTAGGTATGGAATTCAAAATAGGGCAAAATTACTATCCTTTGTTATAACTATATCTAGCATAGGTTTAGCCTTGGCTATAAGTTTAAGCAAATTGAGTTACTGGCAAGAAAATCATTTATTAAAATATTATTTTGGATTTTTTATTAGCTTCTGTTTTAGTGTAATTTTATCTATCTGTTCAGCAATTTTTATTGATAAATCCACAAATTATTTGTCGCGAATTAATATTGATTTCTTTGAGGAATCTTTCAATGATAGTCAATTTGTGAATAGTTTAGTAGTGAAGATTATTGTTATAAGTACTTGCAGTCTTGGACTACTATTAGGTTGGAAGTTTTAGAGGCTATTATCAAGAAATATAAAGTCATAGCTCAAGTGCTGTGTGTGATTTGCATCACTTGAATGATTGATTAAAATCACACCCAGTATCTTTTGCGATCGCTTAGCTTGCTGAGATAATAAATTATACCTATTATTAATATAATTCCCGTCTATCTTACGACGGTTGTGGGGAGTTACTAATATGCTAGAAAAACTATTATTGGCAGGTATCTTAACATTTGCTCTTACCTTATTTACAGAAATGGGTTGGTCTTCTCCAGCACAGTTAAGTGGAAGTATGAACTTGCAACACAAAGAAGTTTTGGCTCTAACTCAGCTTCATAGGTGACATAGACAACTACAGAGGGCAAATTACTCAGATTGCTCATATCATAAGCTGAGGTATAAATGTATCTCAGCTGATGTTGAGTATTGAGTAAGAGAAATTGCTACACCAAATTATGAAAAGCCTAATTTCAGCCACAGCCGCCTTTATAGCCACAATCAGCTTGACAACAACTGTTCAAGCAGCAAACACTGAACACGTTAAACAGTTGTTGGCAACCAAACAATGTCAAAACTGTGATTTAACTGGTGCTGGTTTAGTGTTGGCTGACTTATCTGGAGCCAATTTGAGCGGTGCTAATCTTACAGGTGCTAACCTTAGCCGTGCAAACTTAAGCGGCGCAGATTTGAGAGGTGCTAACTTGAGCGGGGCTGGTTTATTTGGTGTTAACTTAAGCGAGGCTAAACTCAGTGGCGCAAATCTTACCAATGCAGATTTGCGAAATTCTTATTTAGCAAACGCACAATTGACTGGTGCTTATCTCAATGGCGTAAACTTTCAAGGTGCAGTTGGTATACCATCACAAATCGCTTCACCAGAAGATTTTTATGCTTGGGGCGTAGCAGAAGCCGAAAAAGGTAATCAACAGCAAGCGATCACTTATTTCAATCAAGCGATCGCAATTAAACCTAAATATGCAGGTGCGTACTTAGCCCGTGGTATTGCCCGCTACCAAGCACTTGATCGAGAAGGTGCATTTCAAGATGCCCAGATTGCTGAACAATTGTTTACATCCCAAAACAACAGCCCTGGAAGTCAGACAGCTCAAGCTTTTATGAAAGAACTGCAAAGACGCCCAGATGAGAAAGTAAGCACTGGTAGCCCCAGCTTTTTTGACTTCTTGGGAAGTCTTAGCTCAGTCTTGCTCCAGCTTCTACAATTTTAGAAATTCGTTTTCTTCAAGAATTATCAATACGCAAATTGGATTCAGAGCTTAGGATTGCATCGATTGAAGTTACCTTGAAAAAACTGATTGATCTTATTTTAAATATTTTTCTTTTCTAGCCTCCACAGTTCGACTCCCCAAAACAAGTCACCGTAAGCTCGGCAGATGGGCTGGTAAACAGGCTCTATCTTGTAAGCCTGCTCTTTATTAAATTGAGCTAGCCATGCTTTGGAAGGATTAAATAAAAATATTTCACCAAAACCATCTGGAATTTTAGGTATATCCGGTTCAACTACCAATTGAAGTTTCACTTTTGTATCGAGGAGATGGCTTAGAGACAGTAGATATGCGACATTATTGCTATAACTGCTGCTCACCAAAAGCGGATGGTTGGCTTGGTTAATAATACGAGATAGCTGCGGATTATAGCAGCTCATACTTTTATTCCATGTAACTTCTGCTCCAGCAATACTTACATTAGAAACAACACCAATCGAGACTATAGCCAGCGTCACAAGCTGCCATAGCTTTCGTTGCAGACTAGCCATAGAGATGGATGTCATTTTTGTAATCAAAAGGTAAGCAACAGCTAGTTCAATTCCCAGAACACAGGGGAATAAATATCGAGCAGTAATTGAACGCCGACCTCCTAAAATTAAATCCGGCAGTAATAAAGCTAGTGCTGTAGAACCAATCAAGCTTAAGACAAATAACCAAACCCGTTTCGGAGAATTACGATAAAGAAAGTAAATCGAATATCCTATTAAAACTAGTATTGGTAAAGTTAAGTAAGTAATTAGCTTATTAAAGCTAAAATCAACATCAAAAAAAGCATTAGTATCTAAATCTAGAAAAATCCGGCTAAGGTTAAGACACCAAGTTTTCACCAAGAATAACAAGCCATAATCTTTAGCTGCCCAGCTTGTAGTACCTCGGAATGATGAAAAGCTAGTAATAACAACTATAATCCAAGGCACAAAAGTTAAAAAACCAACAAAAGTTGCAAATAGATATGCAGTAACTGCCTTAGTCCTTCGGAAGTTTTCAGTCACAAGTACATAAATTCCATGTCCTATTGCGACCAAACCAGTAAATAGGAATGTATAGAGACCGACTGCTAGACTTACTGCATAAATTACCCAGTTGAGCTTCGTTTTATGCCGTAAGGCTCGTAGTAATGCGGCGCTTGACAGCAAGATTGTCAGTGTCCATAGAACGTATTCCCGCGCTTCTTGGGCGAACAAAACATGAAATGGTGAGACAGCTACGATTGCGATCGCCATCCATCCTACTAGTGGTGACTCAAAGAGTTCCAGACATAACCAGTAGATAGCAGGAAACACTAACAAGCTAATAAAGACAGACAAAGTTCTCGTCACAGCCACTGAACTGCCAAACAATTGCGCCCAAATTCGCATCATTACGAAATATAATGGCGGATGTTGAGGTTCTTCTTGTGCTAAGCCCTTTATTGTACCAAGTAAGCCTTTTTCTAAGCTGGGTTGCTGATACTTATCTAAATCTCTAATACCAATTACCTGACCCTTGAAGACTTCCTGAACTATTTCTTTACGTAAGTAGCCAGAAATTCTTATTGAGGTAAAAGCCTCATCATGCCAGTACACTTTTCGGTCAAGATTGACGAATCGAAAAAATATACCCAACATTAAGATGACAACTATAAGAACACGTAGGGCATTGGAATATAACAACTTACTTTTTATGGATTTGATTTGAACTTGCATACAGTTAATGTGTTTTGCTCAAAAAACTGTTTGTCTTTGATAAAATCTCAGATAGATTCGATTACTTAACGTCTTTTAACCACCAGACTCAGTTTTAAATTAACCAAAAATTTGTTAATAGCAGCAACTGCGATCGCAGTTTAATTGGTTCTGTAGTGATTGCAAAATATAAAGTGAAATATTCAATTCAAGACCAGCACATTCAGCAACTAGCCCGGTAGTTATTAATTCAAAAATTTCTCAATTCCCAAGTAGTGCTACTAATAATGAAATAGTTATTTTGACAATTAAGTAAAAATTTGGCAATATTAATGGCTTCTTAAGAGATTAACTTGTTTACTGAAAGTATACTTAGCCAAACTAAAAATCTTCATCTCCTCTTAATATTATTTTCGTGAAAATAACTAAAAAATTCGGTAGAAATAAGCCACTGTTGGCATTTCAGTTTTTGGAATTTTTAAGCCTAAAACATTTGCTATACAAGGATTCAGATAACATGAGCCGTTATGTAATACCAACGCTGTTATGGGACTTAAAGATTTTATTTAATTAAGAGATAGATACTTTACAAAAAGACAATAATATATAGTGTGTAGCAATTATCAAGTTAGAAGAGCAATCCTCTACTTGGGTTGTAACAGAAGCGCAAAAAAATACTCAAAATCAGGAACTTGTTGAGCATTAACTAATGATTTTATCCAACGAATTGTGGACAGCTAATCAAGACTTAGCCCAAGCTTGTCTAGAGCATCCTTTTGTGCAAGGTATTGGAGATGGTACTCTTGAGCAGAAGAAATTTGCTTATTATGTAGGGCAAGATGCTTTTTTTTTAGAAGCTTTTGCCCGTGCTTACAGCATTGCCGCAGCTAAAGCACCAGACTGGTTAGGTTTCACTACATTTCATCACCTAGCTAGTGGAGTTTTGGCAGAACTGCAACTACATGACAGTTATGCTTCCCAATGGGGAGTTAATCTGCAATCTGTAGAACCAGGAGCCGCTACCCGTCGCTATACTGACTTTTTGTTAGCTACCGCTTGGGGTGGGGATGTAGGTTTAATCGCTGCGGCGATGTCTCCATGTATGCGTCTCTATGCTTTTTTAGGAGAGCAATTAGCTAATGATGGCATCCCCAATCATCAATATGCAGACTGGATTCGTACTTACAGCAGTGTAGATTTTCAACCACTGGCACAACAATTAGAAAGTTTAGTTGACAATTATGCCACTACCAACTCTATTGTGCATTCCACTTACCGTTATGCGATGTTCTGTGAGCATGATTTTTTCCAAGCTGCATGGATTTTATAGCAATATATTGGAGAATGTATTTTTCAATTTACTAATGCTTTTCTACTTGGAAAATATTACTAAAATATAGTAGTAGTGGATTATTCGTTCAAATCAGATATCGGGTAAAAAACCAAGGTGTTGGTAATGGTATTGCTAGTGCCACTAAGTTTTATTTATCAAAAGATAAGCTTCTGAGTAATAATGATGTATTTTTAGGAGATGAATCTGTTAGTAGTGTTGCGGCAAATGCTTACACTTCGCTGATAGTTTCATTCAATATTAATATTAACTTGGCAGCAGGGAATTATTATCTTTTATATCAAGCAGATGGCTATGATAATGTCATTGAAAGTAATGAAAATAATAATATTTTTGCCAAAGCTATTACTATCAAGAACAATTATAGCTCCACTGATGGTTACGGTTTGATTGATGCAGCAGCAGCAGCAGTTGCCAGAGCTACTGGTCAGAGTACCTTTGCTGATGTTCCTAACCTCGGTGGTTATAATTGGGGAGCAGATTTGATTAAAGCTTCAGAAGTCTGGGCAAAAGGATATACAGGTAAGGGAATTACTGTTGCTGTTGTGGATAGTGGTGTCGATCGCAATCATCCCGACTTAAGCAGTAATATTTGGAAGAATACCAAAGAAATTGCTGGTAACGGCAAGGATGACGATCGCAACGGCTATATTGATGATGTTTACGGTTGGAACTTTGATGGCAATAATAACAACACCTTAGATAAAAACGGTCATGGGACTCATGTTGCTGGTACGATCGCAGGAGTGAAAAATGGCTTTGGTGTAACTGGCATTGCATATAATGCCAAAATTATGCCAGTGAAAGTTTTAGGTGATGATGGCTTAGGCTCCGAGACTGCGATCGCTAATGGCATTCGTTATGCTGTGGACAATGGGGCAAATGTCATTAACCTTAGCCTTGGTCAAGATGATCCTAATAATTACCTAGAATCAGCTGTGCAGTATGCTAGCAACAAAGGGGCAATTGTGATCATGGCAGCAGGGAATGAGAGCCGCTCACAACCATACTATCCTGGTAACTATGCAAAGAACTGGGGACTTACTGTAGGTGCAGTCGATAAGTATGACCATATCGCTAAATTCTCTAATTTATCTGGTGCTAACCTAAATGCTTACGTCACAGCCCCTGGAGTAGGCGTTTACTCAACACTTCCTGGTAATAAGTACGGTTCTTTGAACGGAACATCTATGGCTACTCCCCATGTTGCAGGAGTCATAGCCTTGATGCTTAGTGCTAAAAAAGGTCTAACAGATGCCCAAGTGCGTCAGATTGTCACAGCAAGCGCAGAAAATAGTTTAATAGCCTAGTAGAGTGCAAATTTTACTATCTATTTGGATTGATACTAATAGTTCGCTTTCTCTTCATCCACATTCCTATTAACCCCGCGGCTGCTGTACCACCAAGAGTTAATGGCTCTGGTACAGGTTTGACATTCACATCATCTAAGTATAAAAAACCATTATAATCTCTGGAAAAAAACTTTAACTCTGTTGTTGATGATGTCGCTTTAAAGTTGTATTGATATGGTTTAAATTTTTGGAAATTGACATCTACTTTGTTATCAATTACCTTCCCACCTACAATTGTTTAAATATGTTATTAAGTCCAGAACTTCCTGGAACAGTTTCGTCAATAGATGCTAAATAGTAAGTTAGTTGATACTCTTGACCAACATTAGTATTGAGAGTTTGTGATAAATAGCCAGTGCCACCAAGACTTAAACTCCGAAAACCAGTGTGAGGATAATTAGATTCTTGAAAAAGATATATTGTATCGAGCCCAGGAATCAAAACACCACTACCATTATTCCATCTAGTAATGTAAGGATTAGCTAAGGTGTAATTTTTAGGATTAACAAGCGGGTCTACTTCAAAACTGCTGTTGACCACAATATTCTGAGGATCTTCAAAATAATTGGGATCATCATTAGGATCTGGAATATAGGTAGGGTCGCTTGTAGTATAAGGGGGGCCGTCTTCAGCTTGTGCTGCTGGCATATCAACATTAGTAATCACGACAGTACTCATAGCAGAAACAAGAATTACGAATTGTTTAGCTAATTTCATGAAATATGTCTCCAAAATTTTACTGCATTTTATATTGACAAAATTACTGTAGATCAAGTAAAAATTAAAAGATTCAGATCCATAGGTTTATAGTTACAAACAAATTATTTCAGCTAATTTTTGAAAGTTGAAACTAAAGCTTCTTATATTACTAATTAGTTGCTTGCTTCCTTTTGTTTTTGAGCCAAAATCCTAGCAAACCAGCAACTGCTGTTCCCCCAAGAGTTAACGGTTCAGGGACAGGCTTAACACTTACATCATCTAAGAAGAAAAAACCAATAGGATTCCTATAACCAAACTTTAACTCTGTAGATTCTGATGTGGCTAGAAACTTGTATGCATACTGTGTGTATGTAGTGTAATCGTATGGTGGTGTGAAGTCGAAGGGTTTGTCAAGGAGATTTGTTACCTCAGAAATCTTTTCGCCACCTAAAAATGTCTGAAATTTATTATCAACTAACTCTGCCTGATCTTGAGTTTTTAAATAGTAATTAAGTTCGTATTGCTGACCAGGAATTGTATTAAGATTTTGTGAGATATAGCCAAAATTTTCATAGCCGCCACCCCTTAAATTTTGGTTACCACTATGACTACGACCACTAATAACAGTAATCCATTCATCTGCCGGATTATTAGATTTAGTCCATCCTGTAATATTAGGATTATTAATGTATAGAAAATTATCAACAGGATCAGGGATAGCATTTTGGTCTAATTCAAACCCTCCATTAATAACAATACTGTTAGAAGGTAAAGTATAGAAGGGTTCATCTGAATTATAGTTAATGATTTCTGCTGCTTGCGCTGCTGGAGTATAAATACTAGTAATCACAGCATTACTCACAAAGACTATAGTTATTCCAGAAACAAAAACTACAGTTTTTTTAGTTAATTTCATTAAATTCTGCTCCAAATATTTTAAAGTTTGCAATCATGTCCAACATAATTCATCAAGAATGACTATAAGCCAACCTAATTAAACATAAAATGCTTTAAGGCTTGTAGTAGCGTTGTCTTTTAAAACAGCGCTACTACAAAATTTTTACTTTTTTTATGTTGAACTACTTGTTGTTTTAAGATTCTTTCAAGCTAGCAGTTTGCTTTCTCTTCAGCCAGATTCCTAGTAAACCTGCAACTGCTGTTCCTCCAACCGTGAACGGTTCGGGAACAGGCTCATAACTTCCATCCTTAGATTTAATCAGCGGTCTGACACTAACATCATCTAAGTAGAAAAAGCCTGCTTGATTTTCATAATTGAATGTTAACAGTGTAGTTGTATCTTTCGCTTTAAAATCGAATTGATACAGTGTGAAGGGTTGATAAGTAATGTTTTCTGTCGAGAACAACTTGTTCTTTCCAGCAAATACTTCAAATAGATTATTGGCAGTGGATGCATCTTCTTCAGCTACTAAATAGTAGCTAAGTCGATAATATTGATTCTTAGTTGTATCAAGAGTTTGCGATATGGCAGCGGGGCCTACAACATTGGCAAGTGATAAAGACTGATAACCACTTTTAGGATAATTACTAATTTGGCTCAGCGATGTATCTAGTGGGTCACCAGACTTACTCCATCCTGTAATGTTGGGATTATTAACATTGGGATTGTTAGGGTCTACAAGTGAGTCGAGTTCAAATGAGCCGTTATAAACAATATCATCACCAGCTACTTCATATTTAGGATTCCATTTACTACCAATCTCTGCTGCTTGTACTGCTGGAATATAAGCGCTAGCAATAACAACTGTACTAGCGAAGGTGGTAGTAATACCAGAAACAAAAATTCCGAGTTTTTTAGCTAATTTCATCAAATTTGACTCCAAATAGTGCAAAGTTCACGATAATGTTTGATTCATTTTTGTGGTGACAAAGATGCTTGAGTTAGGTGCAGCTTAGAAGCTTTATGGATAAATTTAGGGAATTTATGAAGAAAGAAACTAAAGCTTTTTATTAACCTCAATTACCATAGAGATAGTAAGCACAACTGTTCATGAATAAAGAGAACACATATACATACTTTGTGTGCTACACAATATCTTTTTTGTCAGCAGTAGTAAGACGTTTTGCAGAGACCTGTGCAGTTAAGAAACTCAAAATTTTTGTCTTACGCAAAGAAGAACGCTCTCAAGACCACTGTTTTAAGAAGTCTAATTTAGGTAAGTCTGAATTCCCTAGTAATTGATTCTGGATTCTATATTCTTCTTCAAGGCTTACCAAATTTATATTTAATGAGGATATTCTGTGCTGTAGTACCACTTAAATATGTAGAAAAAGCCTGCGCTGTTGATTTAACCGTGCTTCTGGTGAGTATACCTAGTGGATATACAATAGCGTCATGCTCTTGTTGTGCAGCAGTTTCTACAACTCTCACTTTATTAGAAATGTTGGCATCGGTGGTATAAACTACACCTGCATCAATAGTTCTACCTGAAAGACTTTTGTTTTCAACCCCAGTCAATGCGTTACGGACATTACTAGCAAGTACTAATTTAGACTGGACTTGGTTAGAAATTCCTCGGAAATTGAAAACTTGTGTGGCATATTTACCTGCGGGAACAATTGCAGAATCACCTATAGCAATGCCTCTAATATTGCTATTTGTTAAACCATTGAAACTAGTAAGAGCAGCACTACCAGCATTAACAGGAGCAGTTGTAGGAACAATCAAAACTAGACGATTTCTGGCTATATTCTTACGGCTACCTGAAACTAATTTACCTTCGTTTTGCAAGGTATTTATTTGATCTACGGCAGCAGAAACGAAGATATCTGCTGGCGCTCCTGATTCTATTTGGTTGAGCAATGTACCAGAAGCACCATATGTATAGACAATATTTACATTTGGGTTACTTAACTGGTACTGAGACTTAATCTCATTAAACGCGTTTGTTAAGCTAATCGCAGCATACACGTTCAGCGTGGTTGTAGACTGGGCTGCTCCAGGTGATAAGTTAACAAACTGCAAGCCAATTACTAGTATCAAGCTAGTAACTGCCATACTAATCAAAGCAATAAATCGTCTTCTTTGGGTTCGGAACATATTCTAGAACGATTTTTTACATAAAAATGACGGTCTCAGGAATATTACCAACTTTTAAAGAATATACCAACATTACAGGTAATCAAATCCTGACAAATGGCAGAAGCGATCGCACCGATAAAAATCTTTAAAATGGAACCCTTGCAAGATTTATAGCACTCAGACACCGTCTAACAACCTATTTAAAACTCGCTAAAATTACAACAAAAAAATATAAGAAATACCAATTTATTACCAACTTAACTGAATACTCTCTTGTGCTGCGTATGCATGAGAAAATCAGATAAGAGACTTCCAGTTTCAACAATATCCCATCCCTGCGGGACGCTCCGCGTTAGCAAAGCTTTCGCTTTAGCGATACGTAGGAGCGCAAGGCCTTGCACCCCTAAAAATGTACAAATAATTTTGGATAATTTATTTTTTGGAAGTCCCTAATACAATCGCAACACAGGCGATGATGGCAGGGAAGGAAAAAAGATGCCGGAGAATTTAAGAAGCAAAGTTGTAATGCGAAGAGTGCAGCGATCGCCTAATAGAGCAATGCTGCGTGCTGTTGGTTTTACAGATGCAGATTTCACAAAAACCATTAAGCCTCTTGCAAAAATACTTATCTAGCTTCTGTTAGCTGTACCTGTCGTTTGGTTTTGCGGTAAAAAAGTTCTACTCCCTGTTCCGTTTCTAGCTCTTGAATTTGCTGGCTTAAGGGAGGTTGAGCAATATGCAGTCGTTCTACGGCTCTACTGAAAGTGCAGTTCCTCGGCTAAAGTAACGCAGGTGTAGCAGTTCCATATTTTTGATATTTTATAAGTCTCAATTTTGCATAAATATATATTGGACATCTAAAAAATACCTGCCTATGATACTCATACATAGATATCAGAGGTAGTTAGAGCTATGTCACAGAAGTATACTCCAGTAACTGCACACTCAATATTTAGGTTGTGTCTAACCCTGTGAATTAGCAACAAATGCACGTTGTAAATATAAAATACAGAGAATTTGCAACGCTAACTGAACGCGAGTTCGATGAACCTCTCCCTCCTAACCTCCCTCTCCGAAGCGGAAAGGGAGGAGCAACAAAAAATCATCGTTTTACTCCCCTCTCCTCGTAGGAGAGGGGCTGGGGGAGAGGTCAACATAGCACTCGTCGAACTCACGCTAACTGATGCTGTATTATGTGTCGTCTTTTGAGAAAATCAGGTAATACAATCGCAACACAGGCGATAATGGCAGGGAAGGAAAAAAGATGTCGGAGAATTTAAGAAGCAAAGTTGTAACGCAAGGGGTGCAGCGATCGCCTAATAGAGCGATGCTGCGTGCAGTTGGTTTTACAGATGCAGATTTCAATAAAGCCATTGTGGGCATTGCCAATGGTTACAGTACAATTACCCCGTGTAATATGGGGATAAATCAACTAGCGCAAAGAGCAGAAACTGGTGTTAGAAGCGCTGGAGCAATGCCACAATTGTTCGGCACAATTACCATTAGCGACGGGATTTCGATGGGAACTGAAGGGATGAAATATTCCCTAGTATCGCGAGAAGTAATTGCCGACTCGATTGAAACCGCCTGTACTGGGCAGAGTATGGATGGTGTACTGGCTATTGGTGGTTGTGATAAAAATATGCCAGGCGCAATGCTGGCAATGGCCCGGATGAATATCCCTGCTATCTTTGTTTATGGTGGCACAATTAAACCCGGACACTACAACGGACGTGATTTAACTGTTGTCAGTTCTTTTGAAGCTGTCGGCCAATATAGTGCTGGAAAAATTGACGAGAAAGAACTATTAGAAGTTGAAAGTCGGGCTTGTCCTGGTGCTGGTTCCTGCGGGGGAATGTTCACAGCAAATACTATGTCTTCTGCATTTGAAGCGTTGGGGATGAGTTTGCCTTACTCCTCCACAATGGCAGCAGAAGATGCCGAAAAAGCTGATAGTACTGAAAAATCCGCATTTGTTTTAGTCGAAGCGATTCGCAAGCAAATCTTACCCCGCCAAATTATCACCCGCAAATCGATAGAAAATGCCATTTCTGTAATTATGGCGGTGGGTGGTTCGACAAATGCCGTGTTGCACCTATTGGCGATCGCTCGTGCTGCTGAGGTAGAGTTAACTCTGGACGACTTTGAAACTATCCGCGGTCGTGTACCAGTTATATGCGATTTAAAACCGAGCGGTAAGTATGTAGCTACAGATTTGCACAAAGCTGGCGGTATTCCGCAAGTCATGAAGATGTTACTTGTGCATGATTTGATACACCCAGATTGCATTACCATCAGCGGACAAACAATTGCCGAAATCTTAGCAGATATCCCAGCAGAACCATCACCTGACCAAGATGTAATCCGGCCTTGGAATAACCCGTTGTATGCTCAAGGTCACTTAGCTATCCTCAGAGGTAATCTAGCTACTGAAGGTGCAGTCGCCAAAATTACAGGGGTGAAAAAGCCAGTAATTACCGGCCCCGCACGCGTATTTGAATCAGAAGAAGCTTCTTTAGAGGCAATTTTAGCGGGTAAGATTCAACCAGGCGATATTCTTGTGATTCGCTACGAAGGGCCCAAGGGTGGCCCAGGTATGCGGGAAATGTTGGCTCCCACCTCGGCAATTATCGGTGCTGGTTTGGGTGATGCGGTAGGATTAATTACCGACGGAAGATTTTCTGGCGGTACTTACGGCATGGTGGTTGGTCACGTTGCACCAGAAGCCGCAGTTGGCGGTGCGATCGCTCTTGTAGAAGAAGGCGATAGTATTACTATTGATGCACCTGCACGCAAATTGCAGTTGAATGTATCTGATGAAGAATTAGCTTATCGTCGTGCTAATTGGCAACCTCCTGCACCGCGTTACACTAAAGGCGTATTGGCTAAATATGCCAAGTTGGTATCTTCTAGCAGTATTGGTGCGGTAACAGATTTAGATTTATTTAATGATTAGTCATTAGCTAATAAATTTTGGCAAATTGACTTCAGATTCTAAATAACTAGCTCTATTTATAGAGCCAGTTATTTAGAAATTTCAAATTGGTGTAGTTTGAAATAATTACCAAAGTTACTACTTACAATCCTCACAATTCCACTCAACTTTTAAATAGCCTTTATTATCATTGAATGCTTCACCATTATTACTATCTCCAGTATCATTAATTGTAAAATAAACTTTTTCATTTGGGTCTAATGTTAAAGTTTGTTCGTGTCCAATAAAAAGGTATTCACCTTTCTGACGAACTATTAAAGATCCCTCTGGATAACTAGGTAAATTGTAGTTTTTAGTAGCGCTACGACGGTTATTATTTCCATCAGCACCATTATCAAAGTCTGGGGTATATGCCCACTTGCCCGTAGCAAAGAAGTGAAATGTTCGAGTCGAGGATTGCTTATTAACAAAGGCTTGACCTAGTGAACTATTAGCTGCCACTGTAAACTTTCCCTCCGTTTCTTGAGAGACAGGTGAAGAAGTAGCTGCATTTGCTGGTGGAGTATTAGATTGTGGTGGTGTTGATGGATGTGTAAATTGGATTACAGCTGCAATAATAGCTGCAACACCGACACCACCTCCTAAAGCTGTAACAACGCCAGATAAGCTTGTCCAGAAACCACTTTGCTGTTTATTGTCACTCATAAATTACACTCTGATTCGTCAAACCAGGAAACTTAGTTGCTTTAACGCCGTCAGAAAAGAACCACAAGCGGAAAAATGCTGATTCCGGAAAAACAAATAACTTTCCCAAACTTAATTGTCTGAATATTTATCCCTAAAGATGAGTTATAAATAAAATTTCAAGCAAGGTGAAATGTTTTATGACACCTCCAATAGACGTAAATTTGCCCCAAGGAGTTTGGCAACGCTTACAAACAGCAAAAGATGTTGTCAACCAAAGCGTTAATTCCATAACTAATTCAGCACAACAACTTGGACAGTCTTTGCAGGAAACAGCAACTACAACGACTGATAAAGCAATGGATACAGTTACAACAAAATTAGAAGAAAGCTTGCAAACGGCTGAACAATTTAAGAGTACAACATCAGGAGCAGTTCAAGGCGCAATTACTTCTTCTGTAAGTGATTGGCTGACACAACATCCTGGAATTTTTAGGTTAGTTCAAATATTAAGTTGGGCAGCTAATCATCCAATTATAAGTGTAATAATCCTGCTTTTCATAATTGCTTTTTCATGGAGTATTATCAAAGCCATTGTCGGCTTAATTGAAACAGCTAGCTGGTCAATACTTAAAGTTCCGTTAAAATTAATTCAGGCTTTGATTCAAGTTAGCTTTTTTTCAGTGATTAAAGTCGGTAGATTTGCGGTTAAAAAAGTTATGGGTACGAATAATACTGATAATGTACCTGTTTTAGTATCTGCGAATCCTCAAGAAAATTCTCAAGAGAAAAAACAACGATTAGCAGAAATCTCTAGCCGATTAGAAGCAATTCAAAAAGAACAAAATGAGCTTTTACAAGAAGCAGCAGAATTGATTGCTAATGACAAAATTGATATAGAAATCTCAAATATTAAACAGCCAAAAACCTTTGAATCACATCTTGGCTAAGTTCGTCTGTAGAACCAGATGCGACTATACCGCCTTTTTGCATAGCGTAATAGTAATCAGCCTGACGGACAAAGTGCAAATGTTGTTCTACCAATAAGACAGAAATGCCTGTGGTTTCTATGATGCGACGGACTGCGGCTTCAATTTCTAAGATTATTGAGGGTTGAATTCCTTCTGTAGGTTCATCTAATACGAGTAATTGAGGCTGTCCCATTAAAGCACGTGCGATCGCTAATTGTTGCTGCTGTCCCCCACTCAAATCACCACCCATCCGTGAAAGCATCGTTTTCAACACCGGGAATAAGCTAAAAACTTCTTCTGGAATTTCTGCTTTTTTTACTGGTTTCTTTCTAGCTTCTAACCCCAACAACAGATTTTCTTTGACTGTCAAACGGGGGATAATCTCTCGTCCTTGGGGAACATAACCGATTCCTAACTTTGCCCTTTGATCGGGAGATTTTGAGTTAATTAATTCTTCAGCTAAGTTAATAGTACCGCTACGGGGTTTGAGTAAACCTATGATGGTTTTGAGTAGGGTGGTTTTACCCACACCATTGCGTCCAATTAGGCAGACCATTTGCCCAGATGGTACGCTTAAATCTACATTGCGGAGAATGTGGCTTTCACCGTAGTAAACATTGAGGTTAGAAATTTTTAGCATAATAAAATTCAGTTTGTATTAAAAAAATCTCACGCAGAGGAGAACACTTCCGTGCGGAGGTTCCCGACCTTGAGCAATAATTTGACAATATGATCGCGCCATCTTTGTCAGTTCTGCGTTTTGGAAAAAAGGCTCTCGCTGCAACAGGAAATCTAAGACAATATTGGTGTCAATTAAAACTTTCACTGAAGATACTTGTTTATGCGTCGCTCTTCTAATATGGTAGCCACTTCTTCATCAGTCGGTGCTGGTCGATCTGTTTTTAACAAGCCTCGCATCCGTCTAATCGCTCCAGAGCGCTCAGGTTCAGAAATTGGCGTGTCTTGCAAGGACTCAATGATGGCGCTCACTAGTGCAAGGCGATGTCTACGACGGGCTACGCCTACGCTTGGTGAGAGCTTGAAGACCTGCTCCTTCAATTCTTGTAGCAACATAGACGGCTCCTATAATCGAAGTTGTCTACCATCTAGTATGGACGATCGCGCCCTCTATGACCAGATTTATTAACCCTGCTACAGCTCTTAAGTTACAGCAGAATTCAGGAGTCAGAATTCAGAATTCAGAATGCGCTACGCCCCGATCGCACCTCAATAATCATCCAGCGTAGGCGTAGCCCGTTGTAGACATCGCCTTCAAACTGTAGCGACTACTCCCAAGCCTGTAGCGACTACTCCCAAGTCTGTAGCGACTACTCCCAAGCCTGTAGCGACTACTCCCAAGTCTGTAGCGACTACTCCCAAGTCTGTAGCGACTACTCTCAAGTCTGTAGCGACTACTCCCAAGTCTGTAGCGACTACTCTCAAGTCTGTAGCGACTACTCTCAAGTCTGTAGCGACTACTCTTAAGTCTGTAGCGACTACTCTCAAGTCTGTAGCGACTACTCTCAAGTCTGTAGCGACTACTCTCTGTTAATGGTGGTTGCTATCAAGTACGGAAAAGACAGCGCTGAATATGAAATGGCGGGAGGTGTTCGCAATAGCGATGCCTGCGGCGGGCTACGCCTACGCGTCCGCAAAATGAGATCGAGCCGCTTAAAAAATATTGCAGAACAAGCATCAGATAAGAATGGTAAAACGGCATAGAAAACGAGGTCATTGGAGATTTGGGATTGAACAATCTAAAATCTCAAAGGCGCTTTTACCTCTAGCTCAGTTGCAAGCTATGGATAGCCTGCAACTGAGTCAACGCCAGTTTAGCTAGGCGATCGCCAATTGAAATTAGTGTGCGGATTTTAATAAAATATTGAAGTTAACTAAAACTAATTACATCTCCCACGTAAAAATCACTAGCTGCTAAAGTTGGCGCACCGGAAAGAGTAGCAAATAGACCACCACTACCGTAGCCAAGCGCTGTACCATTTTGGTTGTAGTACAAAGACCCATTCGTAGAATCGTAGACAATCTTAGCATTCTCTAATTCTCCAACTAATTCTCCAACCAGTGGTATACCAAAAATGCTAAATATCTCTGCAAAATCATTGGCAGCTAAACTACTATCTGAGGTAGAAGAGAGTGCGGTAAAGGTAGTCGTATCAAGTACAATCTTGTCACCTTGGGAATGATTGAAGTCGCTGATGGTATCTTGACCCACACTAGTCCTGGCAAAAGCAACGTCTGTATTGTAAATAAAACCGTCTTTACCGATACCACCAACAAGAACGTCATTGCCAGGGTCGCAAAAAAGAAAATCATTGCCAGCACCACCGATTAACCTATCATTGCCAGCACGACCAATTAGTCTGTCGCTGCCATTGCCTCCATCGACGGTATCATTGCCAGCACCGCCGTCAATACGATCTTCACCATCATTGCCAACCAAATTATTGTTAAATTCATTACCTATAACTTGATCGTTAAAATTAGAGCCGATAGCGTTTTCAATCTCCACGCTGTTAGCAATGGTAAATCCTCCAAAAATGCCCTTAGCGGAAGACACATAACCACCAGCACCTGCCCCGTCTTGAGCAGTATTGAGGGAGGCATCATTCAGATTGATCGTTACATCGGATTGTGCGCTTATACCGCTAATTGTGTCAATTCCACCAGCATCCCAAATACAGGAGTAACTAGTACCAGATTGGTTCACAGTAGGCAAGTAGTATGTATCATTACCAGTCTTGTAGCTATTATTTTTTCCGTAAAGATATTGAATAGCGGCAATATCAAATGCCATAGGCGTGCTTTGATAGCCGTAGTCTAGTATGTCCTTGTTAAATAGGTCATCCTTCTTGTAAAACCCATCATTGTAGGACATAGTGGTGTAAATACCCTGGTTCAAATCAAAGTTTCCTAAACTTCCGAAAGGTTTAATAACCCCTGGGTAAATCGTCGAGCCTCCTCCATTATCGTGAGGGTGAGCCAGCCCTAATCCATGTCCTAGTTCATGAATTAAAGTGATAAAACCATAGTCACCTGGAGTCATCCCAGAAACTTTCCAACCCTTTCCTTGTCGATTAAAATAGCCTATTCCCGATGCACTTTCTCCAGGAGGAGAGAAAGCTCCCAATGTATCGCCATTAGAAAATTGAGTCTTATTTAAGTTATAGATGCCCAGAGTAGCAGATTGTTTATTATCCCCTGCATCTACAAATTGAATATTAGCAACTGCTGCCCAAGCGTCCAGAGCTTTTATTAAAGAATTTCTTTCCTCAGAAGACCAGTCATTGGGATTTGTGGAGGTAATGCCATTCGTATCGTAGGCATCATCAAAACTTGCGGTTGTGGAGTTCCAGAAAGAGTAATCAATCTTTGTTGGTGATGAACCTGAAGACGAATAATACTTTCCACCCCAGAGAATTCCATCAATGTAAACATTACCTGTCAAAGGCTTATTATCAACAGGCAAAGTAGTATCGCGAGGCATAGTTATATTGTTTCTAGATTTTAATTTTAGGTGTCATAAAAGGGTGAGAGTATGTTTTTTAAATAAGTAGGTAAACATAATTAATTACACAATGTCATTGCGAATGCAGCGTTAGCCAAATGAAGCAATTCGCTTGCGGCTGGGATTGCTTCTCTTCTCTACCAGAGGCTAAGCCAACGAGACGCTAACGCGAACGCTCGCAATGACTGTAATTAATTTTGCGTAGTTACTTACTTAGTCTGTCTTCAAGTAATTGAAGTACTTTCTCACATCCAAGCATCAAGTTACACCATATCAGCAAAATAGTTAATAGCGTATAAAAAAGATCCTACTTTTCCCACCTTTCCCACCTTACTTACCTTTATTCGCTTTGCTCATGATGACAATTTATTGGGTCTAGAAAGCTTAAAACCCTTGCAGATACCACTTGTGTGTATACCGTAGCCAATGCATTGGGGAGGGCTAGGGAGGGGTAAAACTTATACCAATTCAATTAATGATTGCAACACATCCTTGGGTGAAGACGCGATTCATCGCGTCTCTACAGATGGTCTATTTGTCACATTGTTTTTTCAAATTGGTATTAGGCTTAAACCCAGAGGAGTTAACTGTTTCAGACTTGTGTCTATACTGTAGGCTCTTTGAGAGGGTACTATGATGTACTTCATTTAATTAGGAAAAGCTATAACAGCGCAAACTGACCATAATTACCAGACGAATAGAAAGTGCAATCGAGTTTTTTATTCTTCCTGTTTTCCCAGATATACTTCAATTACACGAGAGTCATTTTGCACTTCTTCAAAATTTCCTTCGCACAGCACCGAACCTTCATGCAACACTGTTACTTTCTTAGCAATTTGACGCACAAATTCCATATCGTGTTCAATTACTAAAATTGAATGACTCTGCGCTAGTGCTAAAAGCAATTCGCCAATGTTATAAGTTTCTTCATCTGTTAAACCCGCAACTGGTTCATCAACAAGTAATAAATCAGGTGACTGTGCTACTAACATCCCAATTTCTAAACGCTGCTTTTCTCCGTGAGAAAGTAAGGCTGCTTTGATATCTGCCTTCGGCGTTAAGCCAATGGTTTCTAATAATCCTTTAATATTATTTTTTTCAATAGCATTAGAACGTTCAAACAAAGTAGAAAAAACATTTTTCTTCTTGTTACTGGTAATTTCTAAATTTTCACGGGGCGTTAGGTTCAGGTAGATTCGAGGTGTTTGAAACTTGCGCCCAATTCCCAATCGGGCAATTTTATATTCAGGTAAAGAACGCAGATTTCTTCCTTTAAATAAAACTCGCCCAATAGTTGGTTGCACTTTCCCGGTAATCACATCCAAAAATGTTGTCTTTCCTGCACCATTCGGGCCAATTACTACCCGTAATTCACCCACATCCATACTAAAGTTAAGCTGATTTAGTGCCTTAAAACCGTCAAAACTAACAGTTACATTTTCAGTTTCCAATATTTTCGCGTTCATGTTGCACTTCGGGGTCTTCTTCCAAGGTGGGATATGTAGAAATTTCTTGACGGCGGTTGAAAAAAGCAACATTCTGGCTACGCAACCATCCCACGATACCGTCAGGAAGGACTGTGACAACTATCAAAAATAGCGCACCTTGGAAAAATAGCCAGATTTCGGCAAATTGTTCGCTTAAAAAAGTGCGGGCATAATTTACTAACAAAGTTCCCGCAATCGCCCCAATTAAAGTAGCGCGTCCGCCTACCGCTACCCAAATTACCATTTCAATTGAAAAGGCAATATCCATTGCTCTAGGTGATACAGAACCACTTTGAAGGGTGTAAAATGCTCCTGCTATGCCTGCGATCGCACCTGAAACTGCAAACACCAAAACTTTAAAATCTGTAGGATCATAGCCAGAGAATCTTACCCGACTTTCATCATCACGAATCGCTATCAATAATCTGCCAAAGCGCCCACTTGTTAACCAACGACAAACTCCGTATGTAGCTGCGAGAAACACCACCGTCAAGATATAAAAGACAAACTGTGTTTTGGCATCGCTTACCGTTGCCCCAAAGAAAGTTGTAAAATCTATCAGTCCATTCGTACCATTGAAAAGTTGTTGTTGCCCGTTAAAAAAATTGAAAAATACAATAATTGCGGCTTGAGTCAAGATAGAAAAATAAACGCCTTTGATGCGATTACGAAATACTAAATATCCTAATAATCCCGCTAATAAACTGGGAATAATCACTACAGCAGCGACAGCTACCGGAAAAGAATAAAAAGGTTGCCAAAACCAGGGAAGTTCCGTGACGCCATAAAGTCCCATGAAATCAGGTAACTCACCAGTAGGAACTTGCAACTTCAGGTACATTGCGATCGCATATCCACCCAACCCGAAGAAAATTCCATGTCCCAAACTTAGTAAACCAGTATAACCCCAAATCAAATCAATACCCAAAGCCACAATCGCCAGCGACAAAAACCGCCCCAACAAATTCAAACGAAACTCCGACAGTACCACTGGCATAATCAATATTAGGATGAGTGCGATCGCCACCACCACCCCCACCTCAATAAATAACCCTCCTCCCTTCTTCCTCATTCTCTGCGCCTCTGCGTCTCTGCGTGAAATTTAAACATCAACAGTACGTCCCTTTTGCGGAAAAATTCCCCCAGGCTTCCACTGTAAAAACACAATAATCAGCGCAAATACCATCACCTTCGCCATACTCGTCGTAGCAAAAAAACTAAAAAAATCTGCCAAGGGCTTAACAGGAGTCAACAAAGCCAGCGTCCCAGAACCAACTAAATAGTTAACAGTCCCAATACCCAAAGCAGCGATGATAGTACCTGCTAAATTACCCACACCTCCGACAACCACCACCATAAAAGTATCGATAATATAATTTTGTCCGGTATTTGGCCCTACAGAACCGAGTAAACTAATTGCACATCCAGCTACACCAGCTAAACCCGAACCCAGTGCAAAAGTGATAGCATCAACTTTTTGAGTTGGGATACCTAAACAAGCACTCATACTACGGTTTTGTGTAACAGCCCGAATCCTTAAGCCCCAGTTAGAACGTTGTAAGAAAAGATAAATTCCTACTACACAAATTATCGTTAAAGCAATAATAAATAACCTAGCAAAAGGCAATTGCACACCGCCCAAAGATATACCAGCTTGTAACCAAGTAGGGGCAGTTACATCCACATTTTGAGCGCCAAACCAAGGTTGAGTTACTGCTTGCTGATAAGTTTTACTCAAAAAATTGCCTGTTGTTATTGTCACTCCTAGCGATAACAACAATATCACTGCTACAACCCAGTTACGAACTCTTGCTAAATTTGTCTGAGAATTTAAAATCCATAAACCTCCAAAAAATAACGCAGAAAACAAGGCTATACCAACTATCAATACCCAATTCACACTACGAACAAACTGCTGAAAAATCAAACTTACTCCCCAAGTTGCGAGTAGAGTTTCTAAAGGGCGGCCATAGAGATAGCGAATCACGCCTTTTTCTAAAATTAATCCTACAGATGCTGTGAAAATAAAAGCGATAATTAAAGCTAAAAATATATAAACTTCAAACCACAGTCCACCCAAGTGTTTACAGATATTTTGTACAACAAATGTTGTATAAGCACCAAACATCATCAATTCGCCATGCGCCATATTAATGACGCCCATCAATCCAAATATGATGGCTAGTCCCAAGGCAGCAATTAATAATACAGCGCCAATACTAATACCGTTAAATACAGCTTCTAAAAAACCTGTTAACACTTTTTTCTCTCCAACAGCATACTAATTCGGAGTTCGCAATTTAAGGACTTCCAAAAAATAAATTATTTAGTGTTAATGCGATAGCGTAACGCACCTATTATCTCTTAGGCGGTGCGTTAGGCTAAAGCCATAACACACCCTACTTTTATGAAATGCATAATTCATAATTAATTACGAATTACGTTAGCGTAGCATCGTTACGAATTACGAATTATTTAGGCTTTCTTGTACTTACCACCTTTAGCTGGATTTGACCAATCACAAGCAAATCCCTTAGTCTCTTTCACAAACTGATTCCAAGGAACTGGTTCAACTGGTGCAGGTGTAGCATAAACAATATCAAACAAACCATCTAGCCTAACTTGACCAATCCGCACAATTTTCGATATGTGATGATTCGCATCCATTGTCACTTTACCTTCAGGTGCATCTAAAGTTTGACCATACGCCGCAGCACTCACTTTAGCTATATCTGTAGTACCAGCTTTTTCTACTGCTTGTTTCCACAAATAAACTGCGATATATGCTGCTTCCATTGGGTCATTTGTTACCCGATTTTCACCATATTCTTTCTTGAAATCTGCAACAAACTTTTTATTAGCAGGTGTGTCTACTGTTTGGAAGTAATTCCAAGCAGCATAGTGACCTTTAAGATACTCTACACCAATAGCTTTAACTTCTTCTTCAGCAATGCTGACAGACATAGAAGGATATCTTTCTGGTGTCAATCCAGCCCCTTTTAACTGTTTGAAAAAAGCGACATTACTATCACCATTGAGAGTGTTATAAATTACACCACCATTTGGCAAAGCTTGTTTTATCTTAGTGATAATTGGGGTAACTTCTGTGTTCCCTAACGGTAAATAATCCTCACCAACTGTTTTACCACCTAAAGCTTCTAATTGTGCTTTAATAATTGTGTTAGCAGTTCGTGGAAAAACATAGTCAGAGCCAACTAAGAAGAATTCTTTACCTTTATTTTTTAATAACCAGTCAACAGATGGTTCGATTTGTTGATTTGGTGCTGCGCCAGTGTAAAAAATATTTTTAGAACACTCTTGACCCTCATATTGCACTGGATACCAGAGCATATGATTTTTACTTTCAAATACTGGCTTAACATTTTTCCGGCTTGCAGAAGTCCAACAACCAAAAACCACAGAAACTTTATCTTGATCAATTAGCTTAGTTGCTTTTTCCCTAAAAGTATCCCAGTTAGAAGCACCATCTTCAACAATAGCTTCGATTTGCTTACCTAAAACACCACCAGCAGCGTTAATTTCTTTGATTGCTAACTTTTCAGCATCTACAACACTTTTTTCACTAATAGCCATTGTGCCGCTGAGAGAGTGCAAAATCCCTACTTTTATAGTTTTACTATCAGCAGCAGCAACAGGAGAAGCATTAGGAGAAGTGGTTGAACCCTCTGTAGTCGTTTGAGGGTTATTAGCACAAGCCTTCAGAAAAATGCTGGTTCCTATCGATAAAGAACCGTACATCAAAAAATTACGTCGATTAAATCGTCTACTCATCTGTTTATTAATCTTCTTGTTGATGAATCAGCTCACAAATAGGAAGCTGAGAATATTAAACTTTAAATTGTGATATTAGTGCGATACTTTACTATTAAAAAGTTAGTTCTGATACAGATTGTTTGGCTTCTGTATAAAAAATTAACTTTATATTATTAATCTTTGTTAACAGGGAAGAGATAACTGGGTAATAATTTCATCTTTGTTACCAGCTGCAAAATTAGCAAAGCGCTGGGCTAAAGGTGGTACAAGAACGAGGGGATTACTAAACCCAGAGAAAACATGGACACTCTCAAACCCTGGGATAGCACCAATTAAGGGAAGACGATTATTATTAAACCCAACTAAGCAATGATGCCAGGTTCCTGGTAAATTAGCTAACTCTGGCAACACTTGAGCGATACTTTTTCGCAGCCAATGTTCACTTTCTTCTGAGTTTACCTTGGCACGAGGATCTGTGAGAACGCGGCTAATCTGCCCTAAGCGCAAGCTACCATCTTGAAATTGAATCGCACCTATGTCTAAAATTGGCGGAACTGGTTGATTGTTTGGTTCATTCCACAATTCATCAGCTTGGGTAGATTCAGCTTCTAATTGCAACCTTTGTACATTAGCTGGCATAACTAAGGTGCGTAACTTGATATCAACGGGTGGGGTTTCAATAATTTCTGCGTGGGTAAAATACAGCCGAATAGGAACACCAGATGATTGTAATAGTTGTCGGCTGAGTCCACCAGCACAGATGGCAACTTTGGCACTGTGATAATTTGCTGTATAGGTTTTTACACCATTTGGCAATATTTGTAAAACTTGGGTAATCTGCATTTCACCCCCAGCACGCAGAAAGGCTTGGATATAAGCTTGTGCTGTTTTCTCTGGATGAATATGACCATGTTTTATAGTTAAAGCACCTGTAATCGCTTCAGGGTTCAGCAGTGGTTCTAATTCACAGGCTTCTTTAATAGTGAGTAGACGCGGTGGAATGGCAACATGAGCATAAGATGCAATTGTTGCTTGTGGATCACTATCAGCTGAAATAGTTAGTAATAAGTCTAATTCGCGAAACTGGGTATCGGCGTCTAACTCTTGAGACAGGATGCGGTGACGTGCGATCGCTTCTGCACCCAGTTGCTGAGTTAATGGTATAGTACCTGACCAATAGGCAAGCCCACCATAACTATAGCGAGTTGCATTCTCTGGTCTTGCGTATTGCTCTAACAAAAGAACAATAAAGCCTGTTTTCACCAATTCATAAGCAAGTGCTGCACCCGTAATCCCACCGCCAACAACAATCCAGTCGTAAGTTTTCATCCTTTTTAATCAGTTGCTTGCAGTAGAGCATCCCGGTAATAACTACCAGAATACTGCCTATTTACTACAGATACTCATAGAAAGTCACAGATCAACTTTCCTTCTCTACCTGTATACCTAATTAAAATGAGAATCGTTGTAGAAGCAAAACCCTGCCAAAAGAGCATTATTTAAACTCTGCGAAACAGTCCAAAAATTTAGGATTCGTGGCACAAAACTTGCTTTCTACAAACAATTACATTGCAGCAGAATTTTATTTGCAGTAATATATGAAATTTTTTCGCTCAGATACAGATTTACTTTGTGCTAACCAACTCTCTGACTTGAATTTAGGCTTTTTAATTCAAAACAAGCATTATATCGATGTTAACCACAAGACTACATAGAACTTTACTTATGTAGTATTTACATTTTTTATAAATTTTTTATAAAGAGATAATGTAGTAAAGATAAAGCTAACTCGTGCAAGTTACGTTTAGCAACTTATTAACAGCTTAATAAGCATCAATTCATATTACATACATTGTATTAATTTTAATCTGTATACTTAGTTAAAATAACCAATTTTTTCTGAAATATGCTTATCAAGCCTTGTCTGAAAATATATATTTTTCTGATTTAAGTAATTGTACAAATTATACTGTTATTATTTTAACATCAAAATATTTTTTTAGAGATTCTAATAGTTACTAAAGAAATAACTCTCTTATTTACTTAGCCAGTATTTTTACTTATGAGGTAAATACGAATGCCAATGTTTAACTTTGATAACTGTCCATATGAGCGTTATGTAACTCTACCTAATGGTAAAATCATTGTACTTAAGTAAAGATGTGTTTTATACACAACATTGCAAACGTGAAAAAAGGGTTAGTCAGGTGTGCTACTTCCAAAAAATCAAAAATTATTCACTCTCCGCAAGCCATTTAGAGAATCGACAAGGGAGCGAACTTGTCAGAAAAATTTCGCCAAGATTATTGAAATTCTTTATCTTGAGTAAATTTGTATACTATTCGCGCAACCAGTATATAATTTAATTGCTGTTTAATAACTACCTTCAATAATAAATAGCAAAAAACCTTGTTTTAAATGACAAATAAGTGAACCAAGGTAAATGTCGGATAGCGTTCAGCAGAACTTTAACTTGTTTTTGATATATATCAGAAATATCAAGGGGCTGATTTTCTGCTGTAAAAAACTTTCCAGTTTTTGTGTTCTATTTAGATGTTTTCTAGCTAACTTTCAGTTTGGGAACTACTCTTAATAATCATGCGTTCATCTAACCTGAAAAAATTCCATTATAGATAAACCTTGATAGATAAACGCAAGGTGTATGATCAATCCGCAAACCTAATGTAGTATCAAGAACAATCTAGCCAGTGAAAATAGTTGGTATTGTCAACGCGGTTTTATTGGTAATACTTTAATAACAAACTGGTAAATGCCTCTAGATAAGCAGCAATTTTTATCTAGTTCAGCTAAAGCGTTAAGTGTAACAACTCATGAAACTGAATAATTTAAGTGCAATTTATACAGTAAAATCTAAGTATAAAACTTAAATAAACACAAGTTAGCTACAAGTCGATAGTCAAAAGCTCTTTGATTGTTAACTTTCGCTTATAGGATAGGGACTTTGAGATAGATATCTTTATCTTCATCTAGCACTTATATATCAACTCTGATTAAGTAAAATCTGGTGATTAACAACATCAGCAAGAATAAAGGGAAAAAAAGATGAATATCATTACTAGTTTATGTGGAGCATTAATTCTTCAAATATCTGCGTTAGCTGCTAGCTCTACTGGTGCGATCGCTCAGCAGCCTCCTGCTGTTTTGCAACCAAAACCAACACAGAGAATTTGCTCTTTAGATCCAGTAGAAGATTTATTACCTCCGCCACAAAGCAAAGCAACGAATTCTTCGCTTTCCTACCTTAGCGAGCAAGGTTTTACACAAAACCAAGAAGGTTCTTGGATCTGTTATGCAAACGATCCTAAGAAAGAGGGTCGTTACTTTACTTTGTTTAAAGTCCAACAGGTAAATGGAAGATTGATCGGAAGTTCTTTTCTAGACGAAGGTAGTTTAATTGGAGGGCAAGAGAACCGTACCTTAGACTTCTTCATGATGCTAATTGAGCGTCATATGAATACAAATCCAGAGAATCGTGAAGGTATACGTAGGTATCTCAATGCCTTCATTTCTTTAGTCAAGCAAGGAAAAATCCAGCCAACACGTCGTGGTTTTCTTTTTGACCAACCAAACAAGGCATTGGTTTTATACCACACACTCTCTACGGGAACGCTTAAAGGTACAGCAATCACTGTGAATATAGATTCGCCTAAGAGTTGAAATCTTTTAGGTACTAAATATCAACTTCCTACTGCATTAAACAGAGATGTGAAAACCTAATCAAAGCTCACATCCTGGTGCTAAAACAAACTTTTTGTGTCGTTCATTTTGAGGTGCATCTTGCTGAAGTCAACTATCCAAGGAGTTGCGATGCCGAAGGCTGTTCGCTTCGCGACCATCGCATTTTCATCTGTTGCAGCAGTACTAGGCACGTGGCAGTCCGCTTTTGCACAGCTCGATGTTGGTCGCTATGGCATTCAACCCGGACTAGAATCAGAGTATCTCCAGTACCAGATCAAGAACCCAAATCTCAACCAGATGCGAGTTATTCCTGGATGTAGTGTGGGATTTGGTCTGAGTTGCAACAAAACTGGATCGGTACTCCAGAAATTAGTTGAGTTAAACGGTGGGCCTAGCTATGAACAATTGCTAATACAAGCAGCTGGTGGACAACAAAATTTCCAGAATTTGGCTGGTTTTTACGGTAATAATCCCAATCTTTCTAAAGTACCTTTCGCCTCATTTTGGAGAAACGACTCCACCACGATTATGGACGGATACCAATACGTTCTTGGGCAAAATGTTAGTCGCACTCCAGTACAAGGTCTTGGAGCTATAACCAAAAATTTCTATTGGTCACCATACTCAGGAAGCAATAATTCTCCAAGCCTCCGTGATGCTTTAGTGGACGTGAAATTATCCTATGGACGTTCACTTTATGAGGAAGCCGCAAAAATTCCTAACATTGATCAGCAAATCCAGTCTTTGGATTTGCCACCAGATATGACGAAGTTTTATTTAAATAACCTTTCTCGGGGTTTAGATGCACTAAATTCAGGAAATAAAAACCAACTTCAAAACAGCATTTTTCAACTCCTCTCTTATCCATACCCCGAATATGGTGGACAATTGGGACGTCCTATTAATGCAATTCCTCAAGAATTGGTTCAGCTTGCAGGACAAGATATCCCTGGAGAGATTTTAGTCAGTGAGAATCCAATGTTATTAGAGGGAGAAGCGATCGGGTTAGATACTCCCTCCGCTCCTGTCGGAGATGTCTTAGTTCCAGGCAGCTCTGTTGCTTTTCCTTGGGGGCCAGTAGCCGGCGCTGGTGGTCTTGCTTTACTACTTCTTCTATTGCTCAGTGGTGGAGATAGTTCTTCAGGTGAAAATTCTCCTGTAGCTAGTGTACCTCCTGATTTACCTCCAGTACAGCCTAGTCCCCCAGTACAGCCTAGTCCCCCAGTACAGCCTAGTCCTCCTTCCGAATGTACTTCTCCTCCCAACGGTAATGGTTCTCCTGGTAGCCCAGTCATTGAAGTTCCATGTAAACCTAATACTCCTCCACCAGATGTTAAGAAAGTAGTGGAGCCATCAACGTTTAGAGCTTTGGTTTTACTAATTGCTGTACTATGTATACTCCGTTATAAACAACAGGGTATAAAGATAAACGGTTAAGTTGAATAGCACTAAGTGAGATTTTATCCATTTATCTGAATTGCAATTTAGATATGCCAAAATTTTTATTTCTCAAGAATAATTGTTTTTGACCTACTGCTAAGACAATCAGACTGTGTATAATTAACAAACTTTTGATTAGCCGAACGACTAAGCTTGTCAGCATTCAATTTGTGTAAAATCAGGCTATTCGCGTTGGCGTAGGGTAGAGCTTACTACAAGCAAATCATCTTCGAGAAATCAACGATGATTAGCTTAGAAGTGACGGCTAAAAAACAATGCCTAGCTCCGCAGGCTATGTATAAATGTATTAGTCCGCTTAGGCAGCAGCAAGTTGTTGCTTAAGCGGACAATAGTCTGTTTAGCCCTAGACTTGCAGTCTAAGGGCATTTTGCATATTTGGGATGCTTACCTTAGATTTGTTGTTACGCCTTCATCTCTTAGGTAGATGCAGTGCGATCGCCTAATTGTCTTATTAATTTCCTTCCTATGAATTCACACGGTAAATATTTAGTGAATTTCTCAGGCGATCGCTTCCGCTAAAAGTAATATAATTTTTCTTAACAAGTAGCAATTTATTTAATTTTGCTTGGGATTTTAACACAACTTATCTCTTTATATACCTATCTTAGAATCTATTTCTTTTGATATATCTCTCTAAATAACAAGCAAAACTCTTGACAGATATACCAGTTGAATTATTTTGGTAAACATATAATTACAAACTAAAAATATTATTTAATCTGGAGGAAAGTACTGAAAATTATTTAGTGCTTCTTAGTTAATTAAAGTACAACGGGATAATTTTAATCTATTAACTCCTTGAGGGAAATACATTTTTTAGCATAAACATCTCTGACAAAGACAAAGTTTACGCTTTAAATGTCCTGTTACAAATTAAACACTAAATAATCCCAAATACTTGATTGTAGCTTTGCTTTCTTAAGCAACACATACAAATTTCAAATAGAATGCTCTTCTAACTTCAAATTAGGATTAATTGTTAATAGGTTACGGAGCATAGTTCTTAAATTACTACTTAGCCTGTTATCAAGTAAATGCTAAATACATATAGTTACAGGTAAATAATATGCACAGTAATCAAATAATCATCCAAAGAAATGTACCAGCTAATAACTTACATCAGGTGATTCAGAGTGAAGTTAAAAGAGAACAAGCACAATCGCATGAACTAAGTATAACTGATGTAGCATTATCTTTGTCTCCTCTTGGTTTTCTCTTTGGTTGGGTAGCTTTTTTTATAATAATACGAAAAATCCGAACACATTTAGATAATAAGATGGTTTTTAGCGTTAACGGTTTGAATAAGCTTCCCTGCCGCAACTGTCAGTTTTATTCAAATAATCATTATCTCAAGTGTGCAGTAAACCCTTCCTTAGTCCTAAGAGAAGAAGCGAAGGATTGCTCTGAATATATATCTAACAAAAGTAAGTTTACTCCACCAAATTTATTTAAAAAGGGCAATTAAGGAATTCAAAATTTGATTGAAAATCCAAAACTATAATTTCATACTTATTCATCCGCTGAAATAACCAAATTGAAGCCTCTTTATTGCCATTAGCTTTGAGCAATCCTCTCACTTTAAGGGAGAGGTAATTGTTAACTGTCAACTGTCAACTGTCAATTGTTGAAAGCATTTAACTAAACACCTATTATAGTTTTTTATTTAGCTACACCTGGATTGAGTTGAATTAATACCCAAGTCAGATAAGTGCCGATAGGCCCCCAGAGAGCATAGGGTAAGAATAGCCAAGAAGCTCTTTTGGAAATAGGCTTCACTATAAAAGCCAGAATGTAGACGAGAAGTGTTGCTAAACCGCCGACAATTAGCCCCCCTGTCAAGCTACGAAACTCTACTACAATTGGACTGTAAACTGAAGTCAGTAATGCGATCGCTGCATAGATAACCATTAACAACCAAGGATGAGAACGTTGTTTTGAGCGTCTTTCCCAGACAATAATTGCTGAGATTGTGATGCAAGCCCAAATAAAAGTCCAAATAAATGGGATGAGGAATTCAAAAGTCAACCAGTCGGGACGTTGTAAGTTCTGAAACCAAGGGTCGCGCAGTGATGTTAAAAGACTGCCGCCAAAAAACAGAGCAGCAGAAGTTGCTGTGATTATCCATCTAGCTTTCACAAGTGATTTTTATTTGAATAGATTGATTAGATTTGTAGTTTAAGTGCGAATTGCGATCGCTACACCTATCTTAAGTCTGTCTCTTCAATAATTTCCATATTTTCGTGGAGAATTGAGCGTAATTCATTTTGCTTGCTGAATATACTGAAATGAGTAAGCAAACTCCAGTTTGAGAAAGCAATATCTGTAAATGCTTGCTGAATATACTGAAATGAGTAAGCAAACCCCAGTTTGAGAAAGCAATATCTGTAAATGCTTGCTGAATATACTGAAATGAGTAAGCAAACCCCAGTTTGAGAAAGCAATATCTGTAAATGCTTGCTGAATATACTGAAATCAGAAATAAAACAGAGCTTTTGAGAAAGCAATCAAAGGTTTTGAGAACGCAAACTGGGGTTTGAGAAAACAATTTGCCTTTTTGCTAATCAGTTGTCGTGCTTACAAGTTGCATCATTATGATTTTAGGCAAAACCTACAAACCCTCTTGGCCCCCTGTCGTCTTAATGTACAAATTAAAAACACAACACATTACTATCTAACGGCGCAAAAACAGTTGTGTAATGTAATAAGTATTGTCAACTCGCCAAACTCCCACACCCGTTTCTCTGAAAACTGGACGAAGAATATTCTCTCGGTGTCCGGGGCTTTTCATCCAACCATCAACTGCTACTGGTACAGGTTGAGGAACATTGGTACTTTTAAACAGATTTTCCCCTACCATCCAGTAAGAGATGCCACCAGCACGTACTCGGTCTTGCAAATCGCTACCATCAGCACCAGTGTGACTGAAGAAGTTTTTTTCTGCCATTTGCCGACTGTAGTTTCGGGCTACTTGTGCTAGTCTCTCATTGTTGTCTAGCGGTTGCAGACCTTTTGTTTGCCGTACTTTGTTAATGCGTTGACGTACTGCTGTCTCTATTTGAGCAGTGTTGCCAGATTGTGCAGGAAGTGGTGACTGTAGCGGTTTACTTGATGGCACTTCGATTCTGGGCAAGGGTGGCAAATACTCAATCATTTGTTCACAGCCGGTTAAAACAAGCGGAATCAACGTAATACCTACCACCCAAAGCATCTGGGGCAATTTGCCGGACATAATATAACTACTTAGAACAAAATATTGATACAAAATTGTCTTATTTTGACTCTTAAATTTTAGCTTCTGCTTAATTACGACATTGCTTTACAAATGACTACTGACCCGTTTCTACAACTTATAGGACAAAAGCAAGCAATAGAATTACTTACCCAAGCTGTTCGACAAAATCGGGTTGCCCCTGCTTATCTATTTGTGGGGCCAGATGGTGTAGGACGAAGTTTAGCAGCACGGTGTTTTATAGAGTTACTGTTTTCTAGTTTTGTCGCGCCGCAATTAATTTCTTCTATACAAAATCGTTTACGTCAAGGCAATCACCCTGATTTATTGTGGGTGCAACCAACTTATCAACACCAGGGACAAATACTGACAGCTACTGAAGCAGCAGAAAAAGGACTCAAGCGTAAAGCCCCACCTGTAATTAGGTTAGAGCAGATTCGGAAAATTACTGAGTTTCTGAGTCGTCCGCCTTTGGAAGCACCGAGGAATTTGGTGGTGTTAGAGGAAGCTCAAACAATGGCAGAATCCGCAGCGAATGCTTTGCTCAAAACTTTAGAAGAACCAGGACAGGCAACATTAATTTTAATTGCACCTTCACCTGAGTCTGTGTTGCCAACCTTAGTTTCACGTTGTCAACGCATTCCTTTTTATCGCTTAGATACACAATCTTTGACTCAGGTATTAACTCAAATAGGCAATCAGGAACTATTGCAACATCAGGCAGTGTTGAGTATAGCTGCTGGCAGTCCTGGTAATGCGATCGCATCTTACAAACAATTACAAGAAATACCTCCAGAATTACTCCAAGACTTGGCAAAAGTGCCTTCGTCTCACCGCAAAGCCTTGGAGTTAGCTAAGAAAATTGATCGGGATTTAGATACAGAAGCACAACTGTGGTTAGTCGATTATCTTCAACAGTCTTACTGGCAGGAGTGCCATGAAGCTAGCATTATCAAGCAGCTAGAACAGGTGCGTAAGTTTTTACTTTGTTACGCCCAGCCACGCCTTGTTTGGGAATGTCTACTTTTATCACTATGTCAAAATCCACCAGTGCGATCGTACTAATTCCTTAAACCAGATGAGCTTTGGTAAAAGTGTTCTGAAGCGATCGTCTTAAAAATATTGTGAAAATATTGTTTTTCCCGTTTATTGTGAGCAATTCCTACCATAATGCTTGTTTGTTTACTCACAGATGCACCTTTTAGCTGATATACATTTCCAGCTAAAGGTTGACCCGATTATTGCCGAAACTTAATAAGCTGTATCTATTGCTTACAGTAATTTAATTGAGGAATGTGATCGTGAAACGCTTTAATGTCTCTAAAGTTCTCGGAATTAGCGCTATAGCATTAAGTTTAGCCACTCTGCCCACAATTGTGCCGGCTTCTGCTCAAACAAGTAGCACTACTGATGGAACTGCTACAACCACTACCACAGACCGCCAAGCTACTGATGGAAATTATCAAGACGGCGATTGGGGTTTGCTAGGTTTGCTAGGTTTATTTGGGTTATTGGGTCGCAAGAGCCGCAAACACGATGAAACCGCGAGTTATGGTAACCGTGATGTTGTAGGTACTCCAGGTTCACGTTCTAACTTTTAATCTTTTGAGTGCTTAAAATAATTTTGCTTTGAAGCCTGCGATCGCGGGCTTTGTTTATTTTCTGGTATTCTTCTCACGGCTTATACCAATTCAATGAATGGTTGCAACACATCGTTGGATGAAGAAGACGCGATGAATCGCGTCTCTACAAATGGTCTATTTGTCGCATTCTTTTTTCAAATTGGTATTAGGTTCTCATTTTAATTATTAATTGCCCCTCGGACTAAAATCACTGTACTCTCTATACCCGAAGCGATCGCTTCGGGAATATTACCTTGAATTGCTTGCTGTAATAATCCCTCGCGAGAAGCACCTAAAACGACAACATCGTAACCTTCAGTTTTGACTAAATTAATCACTCCCTCGGAAACCGAATCAGCTTGAACTGGGAGAGCAACTACAGTATTTGACAATTTACCGCTACGCATCAGTTGGCTAATAGCTTGTTCTAAAACTGTCATATCTGGCTTTAACTCAGATAGTTTAAACACCCGTGTGAGGCGAATTTGTGGATTGTTACCCAAAGTTACTAAAGCAGGTAATAACTTAATCGCCAATCGCGCATTCGGCCCACCAGCCATTGGTACTAGCCAGCTGTTGAATTGGGGAGTGGGAGAGTGGGGGAGTGGGGGAGTGGGGGAGTGGGGGAGTGGGAGAGTGGGGGAGTGGGGGAGTGGGAGAGTGGGAGAGTGGGGGAGTGGGAGAGTGGGGGAGTGGGAGAGTGGGGGAGTGGGAGAGTGGGGGAAGTTCTTCGACTCCTTTGGCCTGACTTTTGCCTAATTTAACTAAAACAACTTCACAGGTAGCTTGGCGAATTACTGTGTCTACAACATTGCCAAAAATACGACCAGGGGTGGAAGTATTACCTTTCCATCCCATTAAAATCAAATCTATATGTTGTTCGTTAATTATCTCTAAAATTGCTTGCGCTACATCGTGAGTAACTCGAATTTGAGTATGCAGGGGAATTTTCCACTTTCTTGCTAAAACTTCTGCTTGTCTGAGCAAACGACGACTTTTTGCTGTTCTTACCTGGGTTTCTGCTGGGGAACTACGGCGTGACACTACTATCACTTGCACACACTCTATTTCGTAATAGCGATCGCGAGCAATAGCTGTTGCCATTTGCAACAAGATACGTGCTGTTTCTGGATTAGCTATCGGTACTAATAATCTCCCTCTGCCAACACTAGGCGATCGCGTTTGGTAAACTACATAAGAAGGTTCTGGTTGTGGCCCTGGAGTATCGTTTTCACAATTGAGATGGTCTGCTTCTGCTCGGATAATATCTGCACGGGTAATAATCCCAATCAGTTTTCGTCCATCCAACACTGGTAAACGACTAATTTGATAGCGATCAAGTAAATACAGTACATTGCCCAAGGTATAGCTCGGTGTTACCGTCATCGGTGTGGGCGTCATAATTTCCTTTAAGGAAATATCACTTGCTAGATTGCGTTCGCGGATTTTTAGCAAATCTGTTTGCGTTACAATTCCTACCAGTTTGCTGTCTTCCACTACTGGGAAACCGCGATGGTGAGAACGGGCAAAAGCTTGCATCGCTTCATCCAAGCTCATCTCTGCATCTAGAGTTTCCACCCGTTCCTGCATTACATCTTTTGCTGTTAACTTGGTTAATGTCCCCTCTATAGGAAGTTGTTTTGCGAGATTAATGCCGTTCAATTCCAAAAGTTTCTCATAAAGCGAACCAGGCACTACTTTATCTGCAACTAAATACGCTGCTACAGACACAATCATCAAAGGTAGTACCAGATTGAAGTCTGTAGTCATCTCAAATACAATCACAATTGCCGTGATTGGTACTTTAGAAACAGCACTAAAAAATCCGCCCATACCCGCTAAAGCATAGGTAGTTAGCGAACCTTCTCCCAATACATAGGATTCGCATATCCCAACTATGTGTCCTAAGCAAGAACCCAAGATCAGACTAGGAGCAAATAACCCTCCAGGCGCTCCTGAACCAAATGCTACTAAAGTCAGGATAAACTGAGCTGCAAAAGCGATCGCTGCTAAAGTAGGATCATTATCAGCAGTAATAAAGTATTCTCTTAAACCAGTATTGTTACGGAAAGAAACAGGGAGCATTGCCACGACAATACCAGAAACAAATCCAGCTAAAGCCACCCGTAGGGGCAAGCTAATGTGTAATCTCTTGTAAAATTGAATACTGAAAATTAACCCACGGTTAAACAATGCACCCAGCAACCCCGCCATGATACCCAACAGCAGGAAAAAGGGAATTTCGGGAATGGAAAACCTGCTTAAAGACTGTGTAAATTGCAAGTTAAGATCCAGACTGCCACCACCCAACATCCGGGATATCACCCCACCAATAAATGAGGCAATAATAGCGGTTCCCAAGGTCAGTCCTGATAAATCTTGAAGTAACTCTTCGACAATAAACAATACACCCGCGATCGGGGCATTGAAAGCAGCTGCTAAACCCGCACCTGCACCAGCAGCAATCATTTGCCGCCGATGATCTGGGGAAGTTGGAACCCAGCGACTCATGCCTGCGGCTAAAGCTGCCCCTACTTGGACAGTGGGGCCTTGCCGTCCTAAAGTTATCCCTGAACCCAAGGCAATAATTGAACTGACTAACTTGACAACTGCCACACGCCAGGATAGTGTAACTGGCACATTAGCAAGACTGGCCTTAACGTGGGGAATACCGCTACCTACCGCCTCTGGGGCCAACCTCTCCACCAATAAACCAGCTAGATACCCAAAGCCAAGACCAATTGCTGGTAAAGCCAGCCATGCTGGTAAAAGGTCAGCACTGTGGACTCGCCATGTTCCCAGCCATCCCGATCCTACTTTCAGAAAAACCGCTGATAGGGCTGCCACCAAACCGATAACAGAAGCTTCTGCGATCGCTAAACCTCTTCTCGGCTGCCACCAAATGCGAAAGCGCTGAATCACAACAGAAGGCGACATAATTTTGGGGATTGGGGGCTGGGGATTGGGGATTGGGGATTGGGGACTGGGGACTGGGGGCTAGGGACTAGGGATTGGGGCAGGGAAGATATATGAATGACAGCAGTTGGTATCTGAACCTCATTAATGAAGCTCGAAACTCCGTTAATGAACGTTTGAACCTTATTAATGAAGTATGAAAACTTCACTCTTTCGCTCCCAATCCCTAGTCCCTAGTCCCCAATCACCAGTCCCCAATCACCAGTCCCCAGTCCCTCAACTCCTACCCGTTGTAGATAATCCTTCTACTATCAGAGATGGAGTATAACAAGAACCGTTCCAATCAGCATCACCACCAAGTGTAACTACTTGTTTGAGAGCTGTGTAAACGTTACCAGCAACCATCGTATCTTTAACGCGCCCAATGACGCGACCATTTTGCACACGGTAGCCTAAGTCGACATTGATGGAAAAATCTCCAGAAATACCGCTACCACTACCGAGCATTTGATCCACAATCAAGCCATCATCCAGTTGTTGAATTAAATCGTGTAGCGATGCAGAACCAGGCTGGATCAAGAAATTAAATAAACCAGGAGTAGGATAGCTACCCAAACCAGGGCGAAAACCATTCCCAGTTGTGCTAATACCCAATTGACGGCCAGTAGTGCGATCGCAATAGAAATGCCGTAATATTCCGTTTTCGATAAACATTAAAGACTCAGTAGGAGTGCCTTCATCATCAAAAGGGCAACTGTAAGGGCCAGCTTCAGGATCTTGATAAAGGGTGAGGGTGGGTGCAATTACTGGTTTACCCAGGCGTTCTGCCCAAGGAGAAGCTGCTTCCAAGACTCGCTTACCGCTTAAAGCAGCTTGGACAGTTCCCCAAAGCATATCAGCAGCTTTAGAAGTAAACAAGACTGGAACGCGACCAGTAGGGGATGGAACGTTTTCTCTTGACCAAATTAACCGTTGTAAAATTTGGTTAGCTACTCTTTCAGGTTGCAGTTCGCCCCGCTGGGTTTGACCATCGGAAACACTCAAGAAATCATCACCGCGTACCCATTCTGCCGACATATAGCAACTAAGGGTTGTGTCAGTGTAGTGACAATCTAAACCTTTAGTGTTGACAAGTCTGGTAGTTTCAACATCACATTCCCAGTCACTGTTACATAAAACATCTGGATAGGCATCGCGAATCAGGGCGATCGCTTCTTTGCCCCAATCTACCAAAACCTCTATAGGCACACTTTTTCCTAAATCTGGGTAGGATGGCTGAAAGTTAGTACCTAATTCCACTGGTTCCGGCTGATTAAGTTGACTCAAAGCGATCGCTCGTTCTACCAGCACCTCCGGAGGGACAGAACCGTAAGCCACCGTGAGTCCTGGACATCCGTTTCGCCACAGCCGCAGTGCTGTGCCTTCAGATTGACTGGTTTCTAGCTGCTTGAGCCGATTTGCTTCAAAAAATACTGGTCGAGAAAGCGATCGCGACTGATACACCTCAGCAGCTTCTGCTCCAGATTTTATGGCCAGTTCCAGCAGTTGTTCGGCTAGTGTATCGTGTGACAAATTTTCAGAACCCATGACCCTTGGTGAATTGTGGATTGTGGATTTTGAACTGCAAATTGAGACTCCCCCAAGGCGATGAATCCAGCCCTAAAACGGTTTCCCGTTGCAGGCAACTGCTTCACCACAGCAGTGGCTCCGTAGAATATATCCGACGAAGGACTGCCACAGAGTAAACTGATACACGCAAATAATTTCTCAAAATCATCAACGTATTTCAGCGTTTGCAAGTTGGAACCACAGATCAACGTTGTCTGGGAAAGTTCTGGCGTTTCTTAAAGTTCTCAGTAAAGACTGTGCCTTTACTCACACTTTTCGAAAACCGATGCACCCTGCTTTAAGCTACGAAGCATCAACAAACTTTCCGCTGATGGACGCAGATAATTATCCCAAATCATTGTCATGTCTGGACGTATTTCAGCGGTTATAATTTGTAACCACAGATTAACGCTATCTCAAAAATCAGGGCTGTGGACTTCTAAAAGGCAGAAGGGGCTTGCGGATAAGTCAATTTAAAATTCAAAATTTATTCTGTGCTTTTCTGCTTCTCTGCCCAATACCCCATGCCCAATCTTTTTTACAAGAAAAACCAGATCATCGCTCCAGTTCCTAATATGCAAATAATTCCTGCTACACCAGCTAAAGGTTTTTTGTTCTTACCAGTAACCCAATCTGAAACTTTATCTGTGTAAGTAATCAGTCCTGCTGTGTCTATAGTAGCGATCGCCCATACCCATCCTGCGTGCAGTCCCCAAGCTACACCTAAATTGCCGCTATCAAAAAACCGTGCTAATACCAACACCATTCCCATTAACCACAGTCCAGGAATTTGAGGTATGGTTTCGCGCTGCTCCCAAACCAAGTGTAGCAAGGCAAAAATTAAGCTAGAAATTACTGCTGCTAGCCAAATTGGATAATCTTGCTCTAATTCTGTAAACAGAAAACCCCGAAAAACTAACTCTTCTATAGCAGCGACTAACAATGCTATTAACAAAATTGGTAAAAAAATGGGTAACACTAGCTTGATGTTTGACTTTTGAAAAGAACACCAACCCAGCCATAATTGCCCACTAAAGACAACGACTAGACTCAGCACGCCCAAGCCTAAACCTAGCCCTAAAGAACTTAAAGTTGAAATATTTACTATAAAGCCATAATCAGAGAAAGATTTCTTAGACAGCCAATTAACTCCCCAAAGAATTAGGGGAGCTAATAGGTAAAGAGACACCAATAAAGGTATCTTTTGCTCTGGCTGCACAGGTTTATTTGGTTGCCAATTGAGGAATATTGCTAATATTCCTGCCACTGGCAACCAGCATCCTACCCAGAAAACAAAAAATGTCAGTACTATAACTAGTACTGATGCATCTTCCATAAATGTCAGTAAGGCGTTAACTGAAGGTTTAAACAGCGGTTTCAAAATAGACAAAAAAAACACGTTAGACTTCTTGCTAAATAGATTACTTGTTAATCAAGACTCTACTAGAATTTTTGAATTCTGCAAGGGGTCTAATCGTATTTTTGGCTGAGACAAAATTATCAAAATAGAAGTACTCGTTTCCTGTATGAGTAGAGACAAGTTATCAAGCATTTACTTGAAACTGAGTCTCTACTTCAGAAAAATTTACTCCTCTTCGTCCAAATCTTCTTCGTCCGATTCTTCCACGTCATCTATGTCTTGTAGGGTTTCTTTTTTATCACTTTCACCAAGTTGAATCAAGTGAATATGCTTGTATCCCAGCCTAATTTCAAATTCATCTCCAGGCTTTAAGCCCATTGCTTTGGTATATGTTGCACCAATTACAATCTGACCGTTTTGATGAACGCTAACGCGATACGTCGGTTCACGACCACGACCATCTTTAGGTGCTTCTGGACTTAGAGGAATTCCTCTAGCCGACAGCAAAGCGTCATAAAAATCAGTGAGATTGACACGAACTTGGTTATTCTTAGTAACAGTGTAATAGCCGCACTGCTTAGCTCTTTCTCGGCGTGGTAAAGTGGAAAGTTCTTTTACTTTAGCAAGTAGAGCTTTTCCGGTTAATGGGGCGGTTGCAGTTTCAGTCATTATGCTCAAATTTTCCTTACTCTCTCCGAACTGATAAACAATTACGTTTCATGCTAGCATCTGGCTTTTTAGCATCGGCATAGAGCTGCTCAGAACCCTACGATGAGGAGTCAATTTCTACTGATAGTTAAGCCCAAGCAGTTCCATTATGGTTACCCACAACAGATTAGTGGCCATACTTGTCAGAGACATTAATTTTGGTGATTTTACGGCACTTTTAACCATCATTCGCCATTAGAAATAAAATTATTTTTTCTTTTGGCGTTAATGTAGCGGTGTAACTTTAAGCCACCTTTACAAACTGGGCAGGCAAAATCGGTGTGGATTCTCCTTCCGATTTATTGCTGTTAAGTTCTACTACAAATAAGTCGTAGACCCCAGAAATTGCAGGTTTTCCACTTTCAGTGCTTGCCTTTCTTGCTCTTGAATTGTAGGCTTTTCCCTACTCATCTTCTCAAGCTTAGGACAGCATAGTATTTGAATAGGGTTCTACGGGCATACACCCTTTTGTCCTGCCTGTAGAGACATGAATTTTCTTGTCTCTACATTATTACAAAGAAACAAAGCAGAAGTAGCCACGCTTATGCGGCTCTTGATTCTGGTTTTCTTACTTCGTAATTTTATATTAAATACTAGCATGGACTAATAATAGCAAAATAGTTGTTGAATTTTGAATTAAACTTGCCGAGAAACTTTTATCTAAATCTCTGGACTTGAGGAAGGAAAAACTGGTGAGGATTTTTCTCCCGCTTTATTGCCTATTGAGTATTGCTGTATGGGTTTTATAAAAATTTATCTAATTTAGACTCACAGTTTTGTCCAATGAGTTAAAACCAAGATTTTCTTGATTTAGAGCAGACAAAAAGCGAAAAGTCTGACGTATCCAGGTTTAACAGCATCAAAACTTTTTAATAAAGCGGCGAGGATTTACCTCCTGTTTATTACTGTGAAGCAAAAAGCAGTCAGAATATTTTGCACTTCTGTCTATGGGAAGAATAAACTTCGCAACTTCGTAAGCGTGCTTTATTGCCATCACCAGATTTTGAACGTCAGCTTTAACATTTCTATATAACCAAAAATTTCTGGCTTCGCTACTGCTTGAGGTATTTTACCAGCTAGTGGCTCTGACTCCAGTTGACATCAAATTGATCAACTCAGATGCATTTAATAACCTAACATCTATTTAATATAGATATTTTTACTATGGAGGAGATCAGGGCAAGCCCACCTTTGGGTAAAACACCTCTTCCCGATACTGCCAAATAAGTAAATTAAATATGAAGCAACTGCTACTTTTTTACTCTTGGGCATAAAGCTTGAGATAAATCTCGTATAGAGTGCTTCTACAACTGAAATTTTCATAAGTTATGCAAATTTATGAAAAAATGAACTCTAAAGGAGGTAGAAGAAAGTTACGCGTGAGATTTAGTCGCTAGTTCCTATGTCTTTCGGACATGGTAAGCGAAAAGATAAACTAAGCGCAAAGCGCACACCTTCGCATTCGCTCACAAAAATTTTTAAGTGAAAGGATACAGTGATAAGTCTGAGGGTCGGTTTCTCCTGCTCAGAAATTTTCAATACAAATAAATAAGAGTTTTAGAAAGTTATTACATGAGTCCTAATTTTAATGGTTATCCTTAAACTAGAATCAGTAGCTGTTTAATCATCAGCTGATAAACCCTTGGCTTTGAATCAAGGGCAACAAGAGTATAGCTTGCTTTTCGCAGCCACCTGCCTTTACTGATGATTTATGGGGCAGGCGACAAAATTTTAAGATTTTGGTTGGTAGTAATGGAAGTTCTTTTTAAAGTCATTCGGCAGCAACAAAATTCGTCTCCTGTTGTGCAAACTTATCTTTTAGAGGCAGAACCTAGTAATACAATCCTGGACTGTCTCAATCAAATTAAGTGGGAGCAAGATGGAACGTTAGCATTTCGCAAAAATTGCCGCAATACTATTTGTGGTAGCTGTGCCATGCGAATTAATGGGCGTTCAGCTTTAGCTTGTAAAGAAAATATAGGTGCTGAACTTGCTAGATTACAACAAATAACATCATTACAGAGTAAAGTAAATGCCATTCCAGAAATCACAGTGGCTCCTTTAGGGAATATGCCCGTGATTAAAGATTTAGTTGTAGATATGAACAGTTTCTGGAATAATCTTGAGGCAGTTGCTCCTTATGTGAGTACAGCAGCGCGACAAGTACCAGAAAGAGAGTTTTTGCAAACACCAGAAGAACGATCGCGTCTCGATCAAACTGGCAACTGTATTATGTGCGGTGCTTGCTACTCAGAGTGCAATGCCCGCGAAGTCAATCCAGATTTCGTTGGCCCCCACGCCCTCGCTAAAGCTTATCGCATGGTGGCAGACTCCCGCGATCGCGATACTGAAAATCGCTTGGCAAACTATAACGAAGGTACTAAAGGAGTATGGGGCTGTACCCGTTGTTTATACTGCGACTCCGTTTGTCCAATGGAAGTCGCACCGCTAGAGCAAATTACTAAAATTAAACAAGAAATTCTTGCAAATAAAGAAGTTGCTGACACTCGCTCAATTCGTCACCGTAGAGTATTAGTAGATTTGGTTAAAGAAGGTGGTTGGATTGACGAACGTCAGTTTGGCTTACAAGTTGTTGGTAACTACTTTCGCGACCTTAAAGGATTACTTTCTCTTGCACCCCTTGGTCTGCGGATGATCCTTCGGGGTAAATTTCCTCTCTCATTTCAACCTTCCGAAGGAACTCAAGAAGTGCGATCGCTCATTGAATCTGTGCAACAAGAGGAACTGGGGACTAGGGATTAGTGATTGATGGGTACTGGGGATTGGGTATTGCCTATTGAGTACTAAAGTATTGGCAGTTAAAACAATTATTTCCTAGTCCCTAGTCCCTAGTCCCCAGTCCCCAGTCCCCAGTCCCCAGCCCCCAACTTCACCGCGGGTCTTGCGGTATATTCAAAGGCTCCCCAGAACGGTTATAGACTAAAATATCCCACTGCCCATTGTTACTGGACTCAAAGGCAATCCTATTACCATCAGCGCTAATTGCAGGGTTGCGAACTTCTGCTTGCAGGTTAGTAGTCAAATTCCGCACTTGGCGTGTTTCGCGATCGTAAAGAAAAATAGCTGATCGCCCCTGGCGACTCCCCGCAAAAGCAATATAACGACCGTTCTCCGAAACACTAGGATGAGTTGCAATGGTATCAAAGGAGTTTAAACCCGGTAAATCAACCAAATTACGACTTACCGTATCAAACATATAAACATCTTGGCTGCCTCGGCGGTCAGTAGTAAAAACAATGTATCTTCCAGATATTTCAGGGTCTAATTCTGAAGCGAGACTGTTGAGACTTTGACCCCCCGGATCAAAGGGATAATTTAAAAGACGGGGATAACCAAAACACCCAGTCAACAAGCTTGAGCAGATAAATACAGGTATAAAAATAACGCCTTTCATAATATTTATTTAGAAGTTAGGAATCAAGAGTCAAGAGTCAAAAGCCAAAAGTCAAGAATTAGTATTTCTTCTCTTTGTCCCTCTGCCTTCCCTGCCCCCTGCCCCTCTGCCTCCTCTACGGCGGTGAACCCACAGTTGCACCATTGGGAATATCTAACTCTATATTGGGGCCGCGGTCTAGCACTTCAATATCCCACTGACCACGACTTGCGGTTTCAAAGACAACATAACGTCCATCTGGACTGATATTCGGTTTTCTCACCCAGCCGCGATAGACTGGGGTGAGGATTTGCGACTGTTGCGTAGCGCGATCATAAAGCGCTACCACTGGTCTACCCTGGTCGCTAGTAAGATAAGCAATGTAACGCCCGGTATAGCTCAAGCTAGGACTTTCAGCAATTGTCTCCGGTCGGTTTAAACCTGGGATGCGAATCAACCGCTGCTCGTCCAAGTCGTATACCAGTAATTGGTGATTCCCATTGCGGTTAGATACAAATGCTACAAAGCGGCCATTTCCACTCAGAGCAGGTTGCTCCTCAGTGTAGCGACTGTTGAGGGAAGTAGGCCCTATGGGGATATCGTTGGAACCACAAGATACCAGAAAACCTGTCAAGCTAAAAATCAGGCTCCAATGAATTGGTCTTTGGAGCCAAAATGTAAGCGTAAATTTTTTCACCTCAAATGTTTTCCGTTGCCTCTAAGCCTACCTTTAACCTGACTGTTTTAAACTTCATCAAAATCAGTCGAGTTATCGCGTTCGTCATTTGGCTTTTCAATTGGGTTATACGGTACATATTCGGTTGGTATTGCCTCATCATCTTCACGCTCTCTTCGAGGAGCTGAGTCAGCAGGTGGACGACGCCTTCTTGGTCTGGGAGCGACATCATCTTCACGGCTTTCTGGTCGCTGGGGGCTGTTATTACTACGACGAGAGGGTTTTCTGACTTCCTCACCAGAACTATCCCAATCATCAACTTCTCTAGCAGAAGAACCCCAATTTTCGTCTTCCAGTCTTTCAGGAGTGCGGTTCACCGGACGCCCAGGGCTACGCCTACGTGACCTATCAGTCGGGTTCTGCCTTTCACTACTGCTGCGGCGTTCTGTACGGCGGGGGGGTTGTTCCTCATAGTAGTCATCACGAGATGAAATTTCATCCCTGCTACCCCGAATTCTGGGACGTACTGGGCGTTCCTCTTCTTCTTCATAGGGCAGTGGATCTAAGTCTATATCCATCTCAGCCTGATACTTCTTCCTATTACTGTACGAATAGTTTTTGCTGATCTCTCGTTCATCGTCCACAATAGGAGTATTGCGCTTGGCTTGTTGGGTAGCTATACTCCGCAAGCGAATACTTTCAACTGCAAAAAATACAGTTGTGCCAACTAAAAGCAGTTGACCAAATTGTAAAATCGGGTCTAGTCGCCATCCTTGAAAGACGAGAATGAAGCCACAGAGTAAGCCCACTGCGGCAAAAAAGATATCTTGATCTCTTGACAATTCAGGACGCACAGTGCGGAGGAAATACAGTGCTGCCCCAGCCACAGCCAAGAAAATTCCTAGAATACTGGCTGAGTTCGCCCCAAAATTTACCTGAGCCAAAACACTGGCTGAGTTCAGCCCAAAATTTATCATTGCTGTTTTCCCAATATCAAATCTATGTTAGCGACTCACAATTAAAATCACTACTCTAATTAGCTACTACATATTGAAGCTTCAAAGCATCTGGCAAAGAAGCTCTGAAGCTGTTTACCGAAAGCGGAAAAAGCCTATTAAAGCTCATGTCTGTCAGCGACAACCGCCCTGAGTGCAAGAAATTGCTGTTCTTAGTGCAATTAGTCTAAATGGCTAACAGACAATCCGGTGTGAGAGCCGAATTGGCTCCCACAAGCATTATTAACGTTGAATTTTATCTTTTTGGCTAATGAAAATTAGTCCAACAGTAGCAGGAATAACCACAATTGCAGCACCCGCAACCAGACTCCAAAGAAAATTTGCTAAAGAAGGTGTCATAGTTCTCAACCTTTTTTTACACAGTTCATAATTAATTTTAATGGTGTATTACTTCCTTGAGAAGCCTTTAAGCATGAACTGTCAAACTTGGTAACCCCTGACAGAAGTCATTTAGTTAACTGAGCGAGCGAGTTTGCTTTTTTATTCTCAAAAGTAAGTGCCAGCATTTAGTTAAAATTGTAGAGAAACTGCTTTACAAAGCTTCAAGTTTCCTGGCGATCGCTAAGCGCGGCTTGCCGTTCGCGAACCGATTCGCCCTTGGCGTTCCCATACCCCTACGGGGAAGCAAGCTACGCGGAGCGTCTCCGTTAGGAGAAGGGTAGGGCTTGCCGTTTGCTCAAATTTTTTCTTTCTCGGACAGATAGTAGCTCAAACCAATGACTGGTGTTAACCTGACTGCTTGGATTCTCGGCCCTGTATTGGGACTGATGACATTTTTGTTTATTTTCCGCATAATTCTCACTTGGTATCCGCAAGTGAATCTTAATCGTTTACCCTTCAACCTAATAGCTTGGCCTACTGAACCATTTTTAATACCATTGCGAAAGCTAGTGCCGCCCATAGGTGGCGTAGATATTACACCCATCATTTGGGTTGGTATCTTCAGTCTGGTGCGAGAAATTCTATTAGGTCAGCAAGGATTGCTGACCATGATGACTCGTGTAAGTTAGGGCATTGGGCATGGGGCATTGAGTATTAGATTTTAATTCCCAGTCCTCAGCCCATAGCCCCCAGCTACTGCCCTGAGTTATTCATTTCTTGTACAAAGTTGGTATAGACATTGCCTTGCAAAAACTGTGGGGTTTCCATAATTTTTTGATGAAAGGCGATCGTAGTAGGTAGTCCCGTAATTGCACACTCCCGCAGTGCGCGTTTCATGCGATTAATTGCAGTGGGGCGGTCTGCTGCCCAAACAATTAACTTGCCAATTAGGGAATCGTAGTAGGGCGGGATTTGGTAATCTGTGTAAACGTGGGAATCAATGCGAACACCAGGGCCTCCAGGGGGAAGATAGCCACTGATGCGTCCTGGGGAAGGACGAAAATCATGCTCAGGGTCTTCAGCGTTGATCCGGCATTCGATCGCATGACCCCGCAAAACCACTTGGTCTTGAGTCAGCTTGAGTCTTTCCCCTTGGGCAATCCGGATTTGTTCGACAACCAAGTCGACCCCTGTAATCATCTCAGTTACAGGATGTTCCACTTGAATCCGCGTATTCATTTCCATAAAGTAGAATTTGCCGAATTTATCCAAGAGAAACTCAATAGTACCTGCCCCACTGTAGTTGATAAACTGAGCAGCTTTCACCGCAGCTTCTCCCATTTTCTCACGCAGGTCTGCGTCGAGAGCGGGGCTAGGGGCTTCTTCTAGTAGTTTTTGATTTCGGCGTTGAATTGAGCAATCCCGTTCGCCTAAGTGAATAACGTTGCCGTAGTTATCTGCCAAAATTTGGAATTCAATATGGCGGGGACGCTCAATAAATTTTTCTATATAAACGCCAGAATTACCAAAGGCAGCTCCTGCTTCTCCTTGAGCAGCTAGATAGAGTTTGACAAATTCGTCTTCAGAATTCACTAGACGCATACCGCGACCGCCGCCACCCGCTGTGGCTTTAATCATCACTGGGTATCCGATATCTTTAGCGATCGCCAATCCTTCTTCCTCAGATTCTACCAACCCATCACTACCTGGTACGGTCGGCACACCAGCTTTTTGCATGGTTTCTTTGGCAGTGGATTTATCCCCCATCTGCCTAATCGCTTCTGGAGTTGGGCCAATAAAGGCAATATGATGGTCAGCACAGATTTCCGCAAATTTGGCATTTTCTGCCAAAAAGCCATAACCAGGATGAATCGCGGTGGCATTGCGTGTTAATGCAGCAGCAATAATATTGGGAATATTCAAATAACTTTTACTGCTAGCAGCCTCACCAATGCAAACAGCTTCATCAGCAAGTTGGACGTGGAGGGCATTGCGGTCAACAGTGGAGTGAATCGCAACCGTTGTAATCCCCATTTCTTCACAGGCGCGGAGAATGCGAAGGGCGATTTCTCCCCGATTGGCAATTAATATTTTGTCGAACTTCATTTTTTAGTTTCGATATCATTACCAGTAGATTGATATTTTCTCCCATCCAATTTGATACAACGCTTTTGCACCATTTCAAATTATTACAGGAGATTCTTAACCCCGATGCTGAGTAAGCTGTGAAAATCGGGATTGCTGGCTCTACGGGTCTTAACTAGACTAACAACATTCATTGCTGGTGCAAGTCTTTGCTAGTTACCCGTCTAGGTCTTCCCAAGCCCACCGTGCCTTCCACAGCAACTCAACCCCTTTTAATATCACTTGTGCAGCTGCTAAATTTCTGTGAGTCTGATATTATATCCACCTCAGAAAATTTATAAGACTATACACTTAGATTTTTGGGAACTTGAACTTAGATATCACCTTACTATAATTGTTTTGTTATGCTATATTTTGTATTCAGACAACCCATGCGGATGTGGCGGAATTGGTATACGCGCACGTTTGAGGGGCGTGTGCCTTTGGCTTGCGAGTTCGAGTCTCGCCATCCGCATTTTTTAATTGTCTTAGTCAAAAGTCCAGTGCCAATAGTCAAAATCAAATGCTATTGACTTTGGACTCTTGACCTTTGACTATTGACTTACCTCTGTTTTTTTATGCTTTTATAGAGATAGGTGAAGTTTTGTAAAAAGCATTGACTACTACTTTTACGCCGACAGACAACTTAACGCTACCAGCAGCTTGGCATCGACTGACTCCTATTTGGCAAGGTGGAGAGGAAGTAATTCAACAAAGTTTGCCTCACACTCAGCTGGCACCAACTTGGCAAATGTTGCTTTTAGGCGACGGTTCGCCGACAAGACATTTAGAATTACTTACCGGTGAGCCAACAGAAGTAGATGTCATTGATATGTCACTAATTGGTATGGACTCAGATAGTGCGCCTGAGTTAATCAAAGCTGTTCCAGGGCCACGACTGCGGCGGCAGGTATGGCTGCGTACAGGTTCAGGTCAACGTTTGGCTTATGCTACCTCGTGGTGGGAAGCCAGTCATGTAGATGAGTATTTGCAAAACCGTTCCTTACCAATTTGGGCAAGTTTAGCCCGTCTGCGTACAGAATTATATCGGGATGTCCGAGGAATTTACTATGGTTACTCATCTGCGCTAGAGTCGGGTTTTAATGTAACTGGGCCTTTTTGGGGTCGCCACTACTTGTTTTGGCATCATGGACAGCCCCTGACTATGATTTATGAAGTTTTTTCACCTTATTTAACCAAGTATTTGGGGCCTATGCAGGTAAGTGAGCTTAACGTTCAGACATAGTGCCATTTAGAAAATCTGTAACCTTTTCCTATCCTTATCCTTAATCTCTAAGAAGAGAACTTGCAGATTCGTCAACTTAGTTATATTCTCAAATTGCTTAGAAACCTGGAATAACAGCAATTTTCTGCTCAATAGACCACATACTTGACCTTTATGTTAAAAAGCTTGGAGTGGAAGAAACCTCTGCTCAACGCCAGTAACGCTCCTGCGTTGCTACCGCTTCTCTACGAGACCGGAGGCGAACGCTAACGCCCAAGTCGGGAAACCCTTGACGCTCGTTCGCCCTTGGCGTCTCCGTTGGCGTAGCCTCTCCCTTTGGGAGAAGGAGAAGACTCGCTAACGCTGCGCTAACGGCAGTCGCTCATGGGGAAAACCCCCTACAGCCCTTCGGGCATCCTACGGCAGGCGCTAGCCTCTCCCTTTGGGAGAAGACCGCGCTGCCTCACCAAGCGACTGGCTCAACTTTTTGCTCTCAAAGCTTCTCTTGCTGAGAAAGGCTTATACCCATTCTCAGCAAGAAAAGAAGTTAAGTATCTTAACGTAGTCTAATTAAGTGAGAACTGCTGTAATTCTGGGAGAGTTCCTTATAAAAGTAACCTTTCCGCGAAACTGTCCTGCGAAATTCAACAAAGCGTGTTAAAAAAGATAACTAATCACAAAAACACTGCTTTTAAAACAGTAGAGAAGGTTGATTACCAAAGTACCATCAAGGTCTAGGTGGAGAAATTGATACAATTAGCTGCCCTAGATAATAGGAAACCTTTGGTTGATTTAACCAATCAAGCAAGTAATAAGTTTGCAAGTATGAGGTATAGGTTTCAATGGCACCGCCTGTTGTGTCTGTCCCAATGAAGAAAAAAAAGAAACCGTCTCTGGTGCTGACGCTTTCGGCTGCTGGGTTATTAATTGGTGCAGGAAGTGCGGCATACTGGTTTTTAACCCAAGGACAATCTTCTTCCAGAGATTTGCCAGTAGGTGCAAATATTATTCCTCAAGATGCTTTGTTTGCGGTTTCTTTAACAACAGATCCTAGACAGTGGCAGAAATTGCGAGAGTTTGGGACAAAAGAAACCCAAGCAGAACTAGATAAAAATTTAGTCCAGTTGCGCGATCGCTTTTTGACTAATAATGGTTACGACTTTCAGAAAGATATCGCTCCTTGGGTAGGCGATGAAGTAACAATCGCCATTCTTACCCCCCAAACAGCAATTAAACCTGCGCCCAAACCAGTTGCTACTGATGGAGATACTACTAACTCTGGGCAATCGATGGTGATGGTGCTGCCAATAAAAAGCCCAGAAATAGCTAAAAACTTTCTTGCACAACCCAAAACTCTCAAACAAGGCAAATGGATTGACCGCACATATCAGGGAATCACTATCAAACAAAATCAGGGACAAGCTGACGGAAACTTTTCCGCAGCATTAATAGACGGACGTTTCTTAGTTGTCACAGATAATCTGAAAGCTACAGAACGAGCCATTGACGCTTATAAAGGTAAAACATCCCTAGCAACAATCGGGGGCTTTGCAGAAAATTTCCCCAAAATTGCCAACTACCAACCCTTTGCCCAGTTTTATGTAAATGTGCCAACAGCGGCTAGGATAGCCACCGCTTCTCCAAACCGTCGGTTACCTGCTCAAGTACTAGCTCAACTTCAAAATAACCAAGGTTTAGCAGGGACAATTACCTTAGAGTCTGAAGGAATTCGCTTAAAAGGCGTTTCTTGGCTAAACCCTAATAGCCAGCGTGTGCTAGCCGTAGAAAATAAAGCTGGAACTATGCAAAGCCGCGTACCCGCAGAAACCTTAATGATGCTGTCTGGTAGTAACTTACAACGGTTGTGGGGAGACTATGTTTTAACATCTCAAGGAAATCCTCTCTCACCGATAACACCAGAACAGCTGCGAGGTGGAATTAAATCTCTAACAAATTTAGATTTAGATCAAGATTTGCTCAGTTGGATGAAAGGTGAGTTTTCCATCTCAATCGTTCCCACCACTGCCAAACAGGGTTCAGCAGAAGATTTTCGTGCAGGTTTGTTGATTATGGTACAGGCAAGCGATGCCTACAGTGGGCAAAGCCTACGTAAATCAGCTGAAGCATCTTTACAAAAACTGGATGATGTGATGAAAAATCAATACCAGTTCAAGATCCAACAGGGTAAAGTTGGCGGTCAAGCTGTCGTTAACTGGGTTGCACCGTTTGGCACATTAACTGCTACCCACGGTTGGTTAGATCAAGATATCGCTTTCTTAGTAGTAGGCGCTCCCATCACCGATAAAATTGTTCCCAAACCCAACAATACACTAGCTAGTACTCTCCCCTTTCAACAAACAGTTCCTACAGAACCTAATCCAACAAATGGGCAATTTTTCTTGGATGTAGAAAGGACTGTGAAAAATTTTCCCTTACCAACTTTGATTCCCAATCAACAAACCTTGCTAGCAGCAACGCGTTCAATTGGGGTAACATCTGCTGTCAGCGATAGTCGGAGTAACCGCTACGATATTTTTTTTGCACTTAAAAAAGCTGGTGACTCACCTGCTTTACCCAGTCCAGGTAGTAGTCCTAGCAGTCTTGCTATTCCTGTCCCGGCTCAATCACCGTGACACCACCAGCAAAAATTAAGAGTTAGAAGTTATCAGTTTATAACTTCTAACTCTTAACTGTTAACTCCAAAGTTATCCATTCCCCATTCCCCCTTAAGCAGATAGGATCAAAACAGTCAGAATCTATATTTTTAAGTAATCCACCGGGGAGAAGACTTTATGAATTTGGTTGCACTCCAGAACTGGCTGGACAACGCCTCCTTTGCGATATTATTTCTCACAATGCTCGTGTATTGGGGAGGGGCAGCTTTTCCAAATCTGCCTTATCTAGCCGCTTTGGGAACAGCTGGGATGGCGATCGCTAATTTGTGCATGGCTACTCTACTGGGAGCAAGATGGATAGAAGCTGGCTATTTTCCCTTGAGTAATTTGTACGAATCCCTATTTTTCTTAACTTGGGGAATCACCGCCGTGCATTTAATTGCCGAAAATACTAGCCGTAGCCGCTTAGTAGGAGTTGTTACCGCCCCCGTAGCTATGGCGATCGCAGCTTTTGCCACATTGACGCTGCCATCTCAAATGCAACTTTCAGAACCCTTAGTACCTGCTTTGAAGTCAAACTGGCTAATGATGCACGTCAGTGTGATGATGTTGAGTTATGCTGCTTTGATGGTGGGTTCTTTATTAGCGATCGCTTTTTTAGTTGTCACTCGCGGTCAAAATATCCAGCTACAAGGAAGTTCTGTAGGTACTGGTGGCTATCGTAGCAACGGCTATCGCTTGCACAAAACAGCTGAACTAATTTCTCAACCATCAACACCTCCCGTTGAAAATAACGGCTTTGCTCGTTTTGAAACCAATAACAACGGCAACAGTAACGGTAACACCGCTGTTTTAGGTTTAGTCACAACAACCCCAATCCAAAATCCAAACACTGAAATCCAAAATTCGGAACCCCTTTCACCACAACGTCTTAGCTTAGCTGAAACCCTCGACAACATCAGTTATCGCGTCATCGGACTTGGTTTTCCTCTGCTGACGATTGGGATTATTGCTGGCGGTGTTTGGGCTAACGAAGCTTGGGGTTCCTACTGGAGTTGGGATCCCAAAGAAACTTGGGCTTTAATCACCTGGTTAGTTTTCGCCGCCTACCTCCACGCTAGAATTACTCGCGGATGGCAAGGGCGTCGTCCTGCGATTTTAGCCGCCACCGGCTTTGTTGTCGTCTGGACTTGCTATCTCGGTGTGAATCTTTTAGGTAAAGGTTTACATTCTTACGGGTGGTTCTTTTAATAACTTTACTTTCTACCCCTCTTTAACAACAAAGAGGGGTTATTTTACCGAAGAGGAGCAGATTTTACATTAATCACTACTTTTGTTACTTTTAGCTTGCTTTGTCGCAGGTGAAAATATGGTTAAAACCCCAGTTAAAAAACTAACTTTTGAAGAGTTTCTAGAGCAATATCCTGATAGCTCTGGCATCTACGAACTGGTAAATGGAGAAATTATAAAAGTGGAGCCAACTAGAGCGCATAAAAATGTAGCAAGATTTCTGATGCTAAGTTTCAACGATGAAATTAGGCGCTTAGAACTTAACTATATTGCTGACAAGGATATTATTATCAGGACGTTCACTGATACTGGTGAAGAACAAGGTAGAAATCCAGATGTCAGCGTAGTTAATGCATCACAGTGGAATAGCAATGTCCTCGCTTATGGGGCATTGATTGAGCCAATTCAATTGGCTGTAGAAGTTACTTCAACAAACTGGGATGATGATTATATTGACAAACTACAGGAGTATCAGCGACTCGGTATCTCTGAGTATTGGATTGTAGACTATCTTGCAATTGCCAGTCGCGCTTATCTCGGTAATCCTAAACTTCCCACCGTTTTCGTTTACCAGTTGATAGATGGTCTCTACCAAGTGCAAAAATTTACAAATAATGACCGCATTCTCTCTACTACTTTTCCAGAACTAGCAGTGACTGTTGAGCAAGTTGTAGCTGCAAGTAAAATCCAAAAACTATAACGGATTTCAATTAATTCCTAGTTTTATTTCGGATGAGGCGCTATGTCTATAGAAACTATAGATTTAGTGACAGGAGATTTTTATGGGAGATGGATTCGAGAGGCTAAACCACGATGAAGTTGTGTCTATAGAACCAGACACTTTTAATAAATTAGATATTGCTAAAACTTTTAAAGTCCGTGATTTGATTAGAGCGATAAAGGAGCATATTGGAGCAGACGGGACATCTGAAGCAAATCTGTATACTGAAGGACTCAACTGTGAAGTCTTACAATTTACTACCGAGGGATGGAAGAAAGGAAAAGTTAGGCTTGCTTTAGAATTTTGTCCTGAAGAACCAGAATCACCATTAGACGAAATTTATCAACAGCTCAAAGAAGCAGAAAACCTAATAAAGTAGCCAGTCCCCAACTAAAAAATTTTGATACCAAGGCGAAATATATCATTGTTATTAGTAGCACAGATGCACGCCGATAAAATAGAAAATTATCTGCGTTCACACCGAAGTTCTGAGCAGCTTCTGCTGCTCAGGTTTTTGTCTGCGTATATCTGTGGTTAAAAGTCAAAAATGGTATGGACTCCGCTACATTCAAAAATACATCGCACTATCCGATCGCGCCATTTATTTGAGCGCAATCAGCGGCTATTAGTAGCAGTTTCCGGCGGACAAGATTCACTGTGCTTAATCAAACTACTGTTAGATTTACAACCAAAGTGGGTATGGCATTTAAGTATTGCTCACTGTGACCATCGCTGGCGTTCTGATTCAGAAGCCAATGCTAATCATGTCAAAAATTTAGCTAAAACTTGGGATCTACCTTTTTATTTAGAAACTGCTACACAGCCTTTAAATAGTGAAGCTGCTGCACGTGATTGGCGCTATCAAGCTTTAAATGCGATCGCCCAAACAAATAATTATCAATATATAGTTACAGGGCATACCGCAAGCGATCGCGCTGAAACTCTACTTTACAACTTAATTCGTGGTACAGGTGCAGATGGTTTGCAGGCTCTGACTTGGAAACGTCCACTAACTACAGACATTATCTTAGTGCGCCCACTTTTAGAAATAACTCGTACACAGACAGAGCAATTTTGTCAATATTTTCAATTACCAGTTTGGGAAGATTCCACTAATCAAGATTTAAAATACGCCCGCAACCGCATTCGCCAAGAGTTAACACCATATTTGCGAGATAATTTCAACCCACAAGTAGAATCAGCATTAGCCCAAACCGCAGAACTTTTGCAAGCAGAAGTCGAGTATTTGGAGCAAGCAGCCGAGAAGTTGCGAAAAGAAGCACTTGGGGAAGTAAACCAAGAATTTTTCTTGTCCCCCTCTTCCCCTGCTCTTCCTTTAAGGTTAAATCGTACAGTCTTGCAAACAGCACCACTAGCATTGCAACGTCGGGTAATGCGTCAAGTATTGCTGCAAATACTGGCTGACGCCCCTAGTTTTGAACATATCGAAAAATTAACAGTTTTAATTACAGCACCAAATCGGTCACAAACCGATCCATTTCCTGGTGGTGTGATCGCGTTAGTAGAAGGCGATTGGATTTGCTGGAAACAGTTATGAGTTAGGAATTATGAATTAGAAATTTTCTCCAACTCATAACTCCTAACTCATCACTCCTAGCTTTTCACGAAGCTATTAATTCAGGTTGAGGTAACAAACTTTGGATAGTTTGACGCATTTGGGCGATCGTCTGGAGTTGATAATCACCAGTTTCTTGGACTTGAGACAAAGATTCTCCAATTCCTTGTAACTTGTGCCGTAAACTATCTAAAGAATCCTGAATGGGTTGTAATGTTTCTTGATAAACATTTAGCTGGCCCCAGGATTGAGATGTTGCTGAGCGCAAGGACAGCAAGTTTTCCTCGATTACTTTCAGTTCTTGGTGTTTCTGTTCAAGCTCATGTGTTTGATTGTCAATCATTCCCTGAGCTAATTCAATACCAGAGCGTATCTGCTCAATCTCACGTTCCAGCTTTTGTATCTCTTGCGAATGTTGTTGTCGCTGGGTTTCAATTTGTAACAGAATCGGCTCTAAATTAACTTTGTTACCTTCTTCTTCATCAGCGACAGTATGTCCTTGCCGCCGCAGCAGTACAGCTTGGTGTTGCTTGAGAAACTTCTGATGCTGTAGCATATTGCGGCGTTGTCCTACTAAACTGGAGTTTAGCATTTGATATAGGTCTTTTTCATCCGCCAGTTCCATTTCTAAATTGATGTGGTCATGGTCAGATGCTAGGTTTATTTTCTTTTCTAGTTCTTCTATAGCTTCTTGCTTATATTTAAGTTCTTGTTCTTGATCGTGAACAAAGCTAGAGTCTATTTCCAACTTATGCTGCAAGTCTTGCACAATCTTTTGCAGTTCTTCTAAAGACATTTGCTGCAAAGCTTCCACATCAGCTTGCTGGCCGAGAACAACATCACTAGATGTTGCAGCCAAGGTATGAATATTTTGGTATAACTCTTCCTGATTTCGTAACTGCTCTTTGAGTTTTTCAGCCAACTCTTGCTTGGTGGTAAGAGCGGCTGTATTTACCTGCAACTGTACTGTTTGCTGTACTAAAGAATTTTGTGCCTGTTGCCATGCATTTTGGCGATCGCTAAACGTTTGCGCCAGTTGTTCTACTTCCTCTTGCTGTGCAGCCGCCACACTTTTTTGCTGTTCCAGTTGTTGCCAGTGTGGATTCAGCGTAGCTTGCTGGCTTTCGACCAATTCAAAAGCCAGATGCAGATGTTCTCTGACTGTTTCCGTAGGAGCAACATGACTAGACAAGCGATCAAGTAACTCACTAATTACCCGACTTTGTTCTGCATCCAAAACACTCCCTTGTTGGAAATCCGCTTGACACTCTGCAAGGCGACGCTGCTCACCGCGTAAATGCTCCCAAGCTCCTTCCAGTTCTTTGCGATTGCGCTCAATTTCTACTTGCAACCGTTCAATCTCCTCGCGCGAGGTTTCAACTTGCTGTTTTTCCTCATCGAGGCGTTGAACATCATCCTCCATTTGTTGCAGATGTTCTAAGCGTACTTCCATATCCATTTCACGGCGATTCAACTCTTGCGCCTGAAACGTCAAGGACTGCTTCCACTGATCAATCTCATCTTCTTTGAGCTTAAACTTTTCCAGTTGACGAGAAAAATTCTGCAAAATATTCACTAGTGGTCGGCCTGCTTCTTGAATCCGCTGCACTTGACGATTCGGATTCACTTCAGCCAATACCAGTGCGCCATCATTTAATTTGCTTGCTTCCTCAGCAGCAATTACTTCTTCTGAGACAGTATTCCAATTTTGGTCAGTGCGCTGACAAGCTAGCAGTTTCAATTCGGTTTTTGAACCACCGCTGAGTAAGCCACCTTTCTGTTTTTGTACTTCTGCTAAATACAGCACACCTTTAGTCCTTTTGATGCACTTGACATTTGTTTTTTGGGATATACATTAGATAATTCTGTTAACTTATCTGACTGAACCTAAGTTTAGAAAAGACACACAAAACTATTTATAGGCGTTAGATTTGGTCTTGTTATTTATAGAAGCGATTAGGGTCGCGCCTTTATATTCTGTACTCATGACGTTGATCATGACTTCCGTGTGATCACTAACTTTGCCAAAGTGTATTACAAAAGTTTAAGGATAGTAGCTGAATATATTTTTTAAACAGAAAAAGAGATTAGGGAAAAATCTTACTAATACGTCATAATCAAAACCTAATCCATCTGCTCAAAACATGAAAAAATTGAGGGCGCAAGGGATAAACAATATCAACGGGATTAAAAGGAGCAGCTTTTAGCTAAATGCAGGGAAATTTAAACGAAATTGATATTTGCAGTATTCTGCAATTGATTGAGTTGGGACAGCGAACTGGGCAACTATGGGTAGAAGCCTATAGCTCTCACCAAAGTAATCAACTTGCAGAGGAAGGTTTGAGATATCGCCCCAAGCAACAGTCTTGGTTTGTCTTTTTCTTGAATGGTCAAATTATTTATTGCCAAGAAGGTGAAAGTAGTGTATCTCGCATTAACGATTATTTACGTCACTACCGCATTGAGAAGCGACTCGGCGAGATGCACTTGGCTTCCCTAGCATCAACTAATGCGCCAGAGTATGCCTATCTCTGGGAACTCTTAGAGCGGAATATTATTAAGCCGAAGGTAGGTGGTAGTATCATCCTTGGCTTGGTGCATGAGACTCTCTTTGACCTGCTGAGTTTACACCAAGGTAACTTTATTTTCCATCAGAGTGCAGCCTTGGCTCCACAATTACGCACCCTAGAAATTGCTCCCCTGATTACAAAAATTACCAAGCAGCTGCAAGAGTGGAAACAGCTACATCCACACATTCAGTCTCCTGAACAATTACTAGTGCTAGCCGACAGTGTTCGGCTACGTTCCTCGTTACCAGATGCAACAGTAAATAAACTAGAGCATTGGGCAGATGGGAAAACTTCCCTGCGTCAACTGGCTCGCTATCTCAACCGAGACATTTTGACAGTCGCTAAAGTAATTTATCCATACGTGCAACAGGGTTGGCTACAACTAGTTAATTCAGTCAAGACTAAATTAAACACCCATACAAAAGAAACAGAGTTGGCGGAAAACTATAGAGGACGGATAGTATGTATTGACGATGCGATCGCTATTGGTGAAACTGTAGAGTATATTTTAAAACCACAAGGCTATGAAGCGATCGCCCTCACAAATCCCTTAGAGGCGCTCAGTCTTGTTTTTCAACTCAAGCCGGATTTAATTTTGTGCGATATTACTATGCCGGAATTAGAGGGTTATGAAATTTGTGCCATGCTTCGACATTCAACAGCATTTAGGCTCGTACCAATTATCATGCTTACTGGTAAAGATGGATTTATTGACCGAGTCAGAGCTAGGATGGTCGGGGCAACAGATTATTTGACCAAACCATTCGCAGACACTGAGCTAATAACGCTTGTAGAGAAATATATCAACATAAACTCCTAGGAAAATAGGGTATTGGGAAGCCAGCCACATCGCGGGTTATCCGACTTGTAAAAACTAGCGTCAGGAGGCTTCATAAAAACAAATTTTTATTCTGCCTTATAAATTCTGTTTATAAAATCTCTGAAACGGAGGTATAAACGAGATTCAAGACTTGTTGATTCCATTAAAGATGGGGTAAAAGATGTTATCACAGAATCAACTGACCCCAGAGGAATGTCAATATTCAGTAAACTTAGTGAAAAAGTAGAATTTATTTATACATTTATTGCTTACGGGGGGGGGGAATTAGGGAATGTTCCAAACAGGAACGTCTACATCAGGAGGTAGATAGAAATTTATGAGTACAGTTCTGATTGTGGAAGACAGTATCGCACAAAGGGAGATGATCACAGACCTCCTAAAAGCAAGTGGCTTAACAGTCACCCATGCTAGCGACGGATTAGAAGCGTTGGAGGCAATTCAAAGCACGCCTCCCGATTTAGTAGTACTGGATATTGTCATGCCCCGGATGAACGGCTACGAAGTTTGTCGGCGGTTAAAGTCTGATCCGAAAACTCAAAATGTTCCTGTAGTTATGTGTTCATCCAAAGGTGAAGAATTTGATCGCTACTGGGGTATGAAGCAAGGAGCAGACGCCTACATAGCCAAACCGTTTCAACCAACCGAGTTGGTGGGGACAGTCAAACAACTGCTGCGAGGATAAGGATGAGAATAATATGGTCAGCAAACCGGACTTTTTAAGTGGCAGTGGTCAAGACCACTTTCGTCCTGAATTACAAGTAGAAAGTCCCGAAGGTGAGTTGCATTTAAGGTTTTACATTCCTTCGCATCAGGAGTTTGCACTACAAGCAACTGGTATCCGGGAGGTAATTGAACTAAGTCCTGACAGAATCACCCCAATTCCTAATGCTTCTCCTTTACTTTTGGGTACTCTAAATTTACGAGGTCGAGTTATTTGGGTGGCTGATTTGGGTCAATTTCTTGGGGAAGCAACTGCATTAAACACAGATAGAGCCGAGATTCCAGTGATTGCTATTGAAGAGCAAGACACAATAGTGGGTTTAGCAGTAGAGGAAATTGGTGGCATGGATTGGCTGGATGTCCAGCATCTCATCTCACCAAATCATGTTCCGGATACTATGGCTCCCTTTTTACGCGGAGAGTGGTTATTAGATGCTAAAAAAAATCAGTGTCTGCGACTAATCGATCAAATGGCAATTTTGCGGAGTGCCCGGTGGGCAGGATGAAATTGGGAGGAGGAAATGGCAGCAAGTATAAATAATTACGAGCCAACATATCAACAGGCAATGACAGCCTACGTACAAAGGGAGTATGAAGTTGCCGCCACTTTAGTTGATCAAGTGGTGCAAAATCTACCAACTGACCCAAATTCTCATTTATTACGGGGTCACATATATTACGTTTTGCAGCAGTACGATGTAGCACAAGAAGAATATAAACAAGTGTTGCAATTGACTGACGATCAAGAAATTATTGGTTTTGCTAGTAATGGACTTGAGAACATCAATCAATACTTATCACTAGGCGGTCAGCTTCATACATCTGCAGACGAAGAGGAAATAAATTCTACAGAAGAGTTTAAGCCTCTGGTAGATAGCGAACAAGAATTTCCAGATTTAGCTGCTCATCAAGAGTTTGATAGTGCCAGTCTTGATTTAAACTCTTTCAAAGAGCAGCCAGATGTTAATACCTTAGAAGAACTATCTTTTGATAGTCCATTTGATCTACCCACAGACAGTAGTGAGTTTGATAAAAACTCAGATTCTACCGCCTCTTTGGGTGAAGATCCTTTTGCTTTAAATCAACAATCACAGGAACAAGAGTCGAATAGCAACACTTGGGAGGAACAAACAGAATTAGAATTACCAGTTTTCTGGCAGGAAGATAGCTCAGAAGAGAGTCTTGAAGAACCAACAGTAGACAGGAATTTCTCGGCTAGTGACTCAAACTTGACTAACGAAAATTCTGTAACTGGAAATCATCATAACTCTTCGCCATTTGCTGAATATAATTCAACAACAAGCGAGAGTTGGACAAAAGATCCTGATTTGGTTATTGAGTCAGAGCCTAAAAATTTTAGTAGTGATTTGGAATATACAAACAATAGTTTGGGAGATGAAACTTTATTAATTGCTGAAAATGAATTAAAACAGACTTCAATAACAAATGATCTAGAATACAGCAATCCAGATAATTTCTCTCAAGCAGCAACAGATAACTGGTTAAAGCAAAAAGAAGCTGAGGAAGAGTTAGACTTCCAGCCCAACTTTCCTAAAGAATCTTCATCGTTTAACAGCAGTTTTGCTATAGAAGAAAAGCAGCCTAAATCAAATGAACTCATAGATCACAATAACTTTGATGATGAAAGTTTTGATATGGAGGCATTTGAGTCTGCCTTTGGCTCAGAAATATCCTCTCCTGAAGAGACAAATGGTCGATTGAGTGGAGAAAATTCTAAGAGCAATATAGAGTTTTTAGACGATTTTGAAGAATTTGACGATTTAGGAAATATTCCAGGATTTGACCTAATAGACGAAGATGCTAACTTCGGCAATCTGGCCATGCATTCTGGTTCACTGGAAACCAGTGGCAGCGTCAGGAATCAATTTGTGGAGGCAAGCTCAAGTAATACAGCTAGCGATCGCGACGAAGAACTGTTTACAATGACTGGTTCACAAGAAGCAGTTCCAACCTTTACTCAAACAGATGTCGTCTCGAAGTCAGAACCTAACGTTAGCGTCGAGCAAGGTTTACTAGCACCCCTAGAGAATGCCCCCATAGAAAGAAAACAATGGTTAGTCGCAGGGACTGTGGGCATTGTTTCGGCGCTAGTTGTAGCTACAGTTAGCTTTGTAGCCACCACATTTTCTCCACCCCAACAACGTGAATCAGTCAGGAACACAGGTTGGGCAATGTCACTAGCAGCCGGGATTGCTGGTTTTGCTACCGCAGGTTTTATGGGGAATCTGACACTCAAGCAAATTCGCCGTACAACCCAGGATTTGCAAACTCAATTTGATGCTGTACGCCAAGGAAATCTCAATGCTCAAGCGACAGTCTATTCTGAAGATGAATTAGGACACCTATCCAGTAGTTTTAATGAAATGGCGCGGGTCATTTTTACAACTACAAATGAAGCCCAACGTAAAGCTGATGAACAAGAAGAAGCCAAAGAAAATCTACAACGCCAGGTGATTCGTCTCTTGGATGATGTGGAAGGAGCCGCTAGAGGAGATTTAACAGTACAAGCTGAAGTGACAGCCGACGTATTAGGAGCCGTAGCTGATGCATTTAACCTGACAATTCAAAACCTGCGGGATATTGTGCAACAGGTAAAAGTGGCAGCGAAGGAAGTGACAAAAGGTGCGACCAACTCTGAAACCTTTGCGAGAGCCTTATCTAGTGATGCCTTACGGCAAGCAGAAGAGTTAGCAGTCACACTCAATTCTGTGCAGGTGATGACTGACTCGATTCAGCGCGTAGCAGAGGCGGCGCGGGAAGCTGAAACTGTTGCCCGCGATGCTAGCACGATCGCTCTTAAAGGTGGAGAAGCAGTAGAAAATACCGTAGCGGGGATTTTGGAAATTCGCGAAACCGTTGCGGAAACCACCCGGAAAGTCAAACGATTGGCAGAATCTTCGCAAGAAATTTCTAAGATTGTAGCGTTGATTTCTCAGATTGCTTCTAGAACTAACTTGTTAGCACTCAATGCCAGTATTGAGGCAGCCAGGGCGGGAGAAGCCGGACGCGGGTTTGCCATAGTAGCAGATGAAGTGCGTCAGCTAGCGGACAAATCTGCCAAATCTTTGAAAGAAATTGAACAAATTGTGATGCAAATCCAAAGCGAAACAGGCTCTGTAATGACAGCGATGGAAGAAGGCACACAACAGGTAATTAAAGGCACAAAATTAGCAGAAGAAGCCAAGCGATCGCTAGAAAATATCATTCAAGTGGCAAATCGCATTGATATTCTTGTGCGCTCAATTACTAGCGACACTGTAGAACAAACGGAAACTTCTCGCGCTGTAGCTCATGTAATGCAATCAGTAGAACTCACAGCGCAAGAAACTTCTCAAGAAGCACAACGAGTTTCCGGCGCTCTTCAAAACCTAGTTGGCGTATCTCGTGACTTGATCGCCTCAGTTGAACGTTTCCGAGTGGAAACCATTGAAACTACTAGGTAATTAGTCATTTGTCATTGGTTATTTGTCTTTAATAAATGACAAATGACTGCTCAGCACTCAAAACTCAGCACTCAGAACTTTTATTATGCTGCCGGAACAACAACAGCGGATTTTGGGTTACTTTATTGAAGAAGCCAGAGACCACCTGAATACAATTGAGCAGGGGTTACTGAATCTAGAGAGTACCCTGAACGACCCAGAAATGGTTAACGAAGTCTTCCGGGCGGCTCACTCCATCAAAGGAGGAGCGGCGATGCTTGGATTGACTAGCATCCAGCACACATCCCACCGACTGGAGGATTGTTTCAAAGTTCTTAAAGAGCATCCAGTTCAGATTGACCAAAAGTTAGAGTCTTTATTTCTCGGTGTATCTGACACCCTAAAAGCACTTTTAGAGCATTTGAGTGGCCCGTTTGGTTTATCGGAAGATGCAGCTAATACTCTCATGTCAGAAACCGAGCCGGTCTTTCAATGGCTAAATGAGCATCTAGAACTATTAGTACAACAAAGTAGTAATTTAGTACCAAATACTACTTCTAAAATAGAAGTACAAGCACCCTCTGTAGATAGCGTCACAACACTTACAGAACTTTTCCTCCGACGGGATATTCCCAGTTTGCCAGAAGAAGCCCGCAGGAAAACAGCAGAAATTTCTTTTTCGGTAGTACCCCAAGAGGTGCGTACACCAGTAACAGCCAAAGGAAATAATAATTGGGGTGAGTTTCAAACCCAGGTACTACAAACATTGCGGGAAATGTTGCAACTGTTTAAGCAAGCAACAACACCCGAAACTCGGCAAAATCTTCAGCAATGCTGTTATCGATTAGTCGAACTTGGTTCAGATCAGAATTTGTCCCAATGGTGTGGCTTGTGTCAAGCGGCAGCTAGTGCGATTGTCAATCCCGAAAACAGTTATCTGACTCTAGCAAAAATTGTCATTACCGAAATCAAGCTAGCTCAAGAGTTAGTTCTACAAGGTAGAGAAGCTGAAATTACAATTAGTCAGCAACTAGAAGCACTTCTAAGTTTCTCAGAAATTGAGCTGTTAGAAATTACCACTGATTTTGGTGACAAACAACCTGCGGCTTTGATAGAAACATCAACTGCGCTAGAGACAGTTCTGTTTAGCAACACTCTCGAAACAGCGAACGCTGGGTGGTTACCACTACAAGCTAACGAAATTAGCCTATCTAAGGTAAATGAGAACGAAATACTTCATTTAGACGAAATTACGAGGGAAGATCACTCTTTTAATTTACAAGCGACAACAGAAAGCGTTCTGAGTCAGAGTAATTCTGCTTTTAACACCTTGTTTGATCATGAAACTGAGGTACATCCGATTAATAGGAGTATTGACCCCAATGGGCCAGAGGTAGGAATAGCAGAGTTAAATACTCTTGCCGATTTATTTGAAGGAGAGACTCCTGATCTAGATGAAACTTGGCAAAAAGAGGAAATTTTAGACATTACCAGTCCCAATGAATTGGGAATTGATTTTGGCAACAGCGACGCTGAGGACAGTGATAGCGACTTATCTGATTTACTCTTGTTTGATGAAGATACGAGCAACGAGCAGCAGCTAATAACAACAACCGCTGTAGAAGATATATCTTTGTTATTTGGCGACCACTTCCTAGAAAAAGATAATTCAGAACCACAAAATTTACAAACACCAGCTACAAATGTAGAACTGAACAATGTTGCAATTCCTCTAAATTTAGACTCTTCTTTCTCAGATACTTTAGAAGAAGTTACGGCAACTGATGACTCGGATCTGTTTATGGAATCTCTAAAAACAAATCCGAGCCACAATGATGTGCTTGAAGATTTATTGGCAATAGCACCAGATGATCATAGTGAATCACTACCTTCAAGTGAAGTAACTCAACCAGAAGTAGAGGCGATCGCCAGTATAGAACCATCTTTCAAGCAACAGAACAGTTTGGATGAATTATTCTTAGAAACAGGGAACACAGATTGGGTAGAGAAAATTACCCTAGATGACTACGTAGAATCAAACTCATCCCAATCTCAGCCTCAAGGTTTGTCTTTAGAGAGTTTGTTTACTAAAACGGAAGAATATGAGCTACCACCTACGGTTGAGTTAGAAATTGGTGATTTATTTGATTTAAACCCAACAACAGCGTCTGAGTTTTCTAACTCAGAAGATGACCTGAGCAACTTTTGGAATCAGGAAACCACAGCAGAACAAGAAGAATTAGATGCTCTCATTGAGCAGGATGTAGCTAGGGACTTAGAAGAGAGTTTGTTTGCGGCAGCTGTTGATGACATTTTTGCTGAGAGTCGGGAGTCACTACTATCTTCCTCAACCAATTTTAATTTAGAAAATTTTGGTATAACTTTCCAGCCACAAGAGCAGCTAGACCTACTATTCTCCTCAGATGCTGGAGATGATTTATTTGAGGAGTTTGAACCAAGTAACTCAACGGTTTTCCCTCAAGAAAACAGCGAAGAGATAGGTACGTTAGAAACTTCAGTCTCTCCACAAGAAATTCGTAGCTTGTTGCAAGCACCAGAAACTTTAGATTTTATTCCAGAATTTACTAATCAACATACAGAGACATCTGCTATTGATTCTCCCCAAACATTTGCCGATCTAGAAATTGATTTATTTGATTCTCTCCACGACAGCAGCGAAGACAATCCACAATTTTTATTTGCGGACGTTTCTACAGTAGATTCTCCCTATGTTCAAGTAGACACCACAGATCATCCAGATGAAGATTTGTTGGCAGCAGCACTCGAAATTCAGCCTAGTCTGTTAGATACGACCGATGAAAACACCTTAGACAATCCACAATTTCTATTTGCGGACGTTTCTACAGTAGATTCTCCCTACGTTCAAGTAGACACCACAGATCATCCAGACGAGGATTTGTTGGCAGCAGCACTTGAAATTCAGCCTAGTCTGTTAGATACAGCCGATGAAAACACCTTAGACAGTCCACAATTTTTATTTGCGGACGTTCCTACAGTAGATTCTCCCTATGTTCAAGTAGACACTACAGATCATCCAGACGAGGATTTGTTGGCAGCAACACTTGAAATTCAGCCTAGTCTGTTAGATACAGCCGATGAAAACACCTTAGACAGTCCACAATTTTTATTTGAGAATGATTTATTCTTTACAGAAATTGCTCTGCCAGAAGTGGCAAATCAGGAAAAATTACCAGAAAACGAAGAAAGCACGGAAAATAATGATTTAACAGCCGTCGATGATTTCTCACAAACTGTTATTCAAGAACATGAATTTGCAGCCTTAGATTTAAGTTTGGATGAGTCCAATTTGGTGTTAGATTTGTCTAAGCAAGTGTTGGATCTAGAAGAGACAATTGAACTTGTACCAGCAAAAGATGAAGAAAATGCCAGTGTTGATGAGATTCAAGCAGTCGAGGCAGGATCGGCAACAACAGAAATAATTCAACCAGTTGCTTTAGAAAATGATATTCCTAGCCAAGATGAATTTGCGGACTTGGAAGCATTACTAGAAGCAGAAGCAGCTATCCCCAATACTACCTCTATACCAGAACTAGATTTTGCTGCCCTCGAAGCATTGCTAGGTACAGACAATAATGAGGCAACAGCAACACCAAATTATCACCAGCCTTTCAGCACTCAAGCAGAAACACAATCTGAAAATACCGCTAAAAATGTAGTTCGATTAACAGATACAGATGAATTTGGTGATTTAGAGAAGTTGTTGGCAGAAGCCGATCAAACAATATCGCACTCATCATTGCTAAAAACAAATATAGGTAAAACTACACGCTCCTCTACTCGTCGTGCTGCAAGATTTGAAGAAACGATGAAGGTTCCAGTCAAACAACTGGACGATATGAGCAATTTAGTTGGAGAGTTGGTAGTAAACCGTAACACCTTAGAGCAAGATCATGAACGTCTACGGCAATCACTAGATAACTTGCTGATTCAGGTGCAACAACTCTCGGATGTGGGAGCGAGGATGCAGGAATTGTACGAGCGATCGCTACTGGAAGCTTCTCTATTAGCTGGGCGCAAAAAGAAAGATTCTGGCGGCACTCCATCCCAGGACTCCAATACCGACCGGGGTTTTAGCGAGTTAGAAATGGATCGCTTTACTCCTTTCCATACACTATCTCAACAGATGATTGAGCGGATTGTGCGGGTACGTGAGTCGGCAAGTGATATTGACTTTGTTACCGAAGAAACCGAGCGAGTGGCGCGGCAGTTCCGCCAAGTAACAACCCAGCTACAAGAGGGTTTAACAAGAGCGCGAATGGTTCCTTTTGCCCAAACTATTGATCGCTGGCGGCGAGGAGTGCGCGACAATGCCATCAAGTGCGGCAAACAAGTGGAGTTGGTGATTGAAGGTGGCGATACCTTAATTGACAAGATGATTTTGGATCATCTTACAGATCCGCTGACGCATATGCTCAATAATGCGATCGCTCACGGTATTGAAACGCCAGAAGAACGGCAAGCTGCTGGGAAACCACCCGTGGGAATTATTACCATCCGTGCCTTCCACCAAGGTAACCAAACTGTAATTTCTGTAGGCGACGACGGTGCAGGCATCGATCCAGAAAGAGTTAAGGCGAAGGCAGTGAAAATTGGCATGATTACACAAGCGCAAGCCAAAACCATGTCTCGCCTAGAAGTCTACGACCTGTTATTCCAGTCTGGTTTTACTATTAAAGACCAGGCAGATGAAATTTCTGGTCGGGGTGTAGGTATGGACGTAGTGCGCTCTGAGATTAGCGAAATTCGTGGCACAGTTAACACCGATTCTGCTGTTGGTAAAGGAACCATCTTCACTATTCGTCTGCCATTAACCCTGAGTATTTGTAAAGCTCTCTGCTGCGTCTCTGATAAAGCGCGGATTGCTTTCCCAATGGATGGCGTAGAAGATACTTTAGATATCCCAGTCAAAAATATCCAGCACAGCGCCAATGGGCAATCATTTATTTCCTGGCGTGATACCTTGCTGGCATTCCGACCCCTCAAAGACCTTTTAACTTTCAATCGCCAACTTAGTCGCGGTAGCGTCTATGGCGGTAATCGAGATGATGATATGGTTTCTGTGGTCGTAGTGCGATCGGGGACTACTCTGATTGCTTTACAAATTGATCAGGTATTGAGTGAACAAGAAATTGTAATTAAGCAATTTGAAGGCCCAGCCCCTAAACCCATTGGTGTAGCTGGTGCTACAGTCCTGGGTGATGGTCGCATTATGCCTATTGCTGACGTGCTAGAAATAATTGACATCTTCCAAGGACGGATTTCTACACAAATTGGTAGCAGTAATTGGCAACAGAAGACTACTCCGACTGCCCCAGAGAAGATTGATCCAACAGTGCTAATTGTTGATGACTCAATTACAGTTAGAGAGTTGCTTTCCCTAACATTTAATAAAGCTGGTTATCGCGTCGAACAAGCACGTGACGGACAAGAAGCTTGGGATAAACTGCGCTCCGGGTTGCCTTGCGATATCGTATTTTGCGACATTGAAATGCCCCGTTGCGATGGTCTGGAGTTACTCTCTCGCATCCAGAAAGACTCTAACCTCAATCACCTGCCGATTGCTATGCTAACCTCGCGTGGGGCAGACAAGCACAGGCAAATGGCAGTTCAACTTGGTGCTAGCGGCTACTTTACCAAACCCTATCTCGAAGAAGCTTTACTCGAAGCTGCCACCCGGATGTTAAAAGGTGAAAAACTGGTTAACAGCACCACCGTTTAATAATTCTAAATGTAAAATTTTAAAAGCCTCACACATCGGCTTTTGGTAACTTTTTTGGTAGCAATTATCAGCTGTGGCTGGTTGCTACCTTTTGCTGTTGGGACAGATGAGACTAAGTTAACCTGAGTTCGGGTTAAACAGATGAAGGAAAAAGCCACTCAAGTTGAAGGCTAGGTTTCTTAGGCTGATGACAATAAGCGATTAAAGCGCACAGAACATTAACGCAAAAATTGACTGGGCTGCGATGACGAGAGTGTTCAATCTGAGAAATGTTTTTGAGTTGGTCGTTAATAGTCTCAATGATGGAGCGTTTACGGGACAAAAGCAAGTCAAGAAGACGCATCAACTTATTTTTCATGTTGCGACGAGGTTTGGCAAAAAATTCAATTCCGAAGTCTTGTAAAAGTTGCGCAGCGAGTTTCTGGGAGACATAGCCTCTATCAGCAAAGATTTTTCCAAACAGATTGCTGAGTAAATTAGGTACTGGTTGACGGTCATCAACGTTACCAGGGGTGATAGTCACATTTAAGAGTTGACCAAACTCATTAACCACCAGATGCAGTTTGAAACCAAAAAACCAATCGACAGAAGTCTTCCCACGCTCGGCTAAACCTTGAAACACCCTATGGCGTGAAATCCGACGATTATGGCAGACTTTCAAACTAGTTGAATCGATAAAACCGATACCCGTACATTTGCCAAAACAATGCTTGAGATACACGCACAAAGGTATCAACGTCGATGGTATCCATTCAATAAATCGTTGATAACTTGGTAATCCTGGAAACGCCGAATGCCAATGCTGTTTCACCTGATCTAAATAAAAATGCTTGAAATTGCGGTAGTGATTTTGATGGAACGCAATGACAATTGTCATGATTTCGCTTAAACATAGGCTTTTTGCGCGAATGCGTTTGATTCCTTCATGCTTTAATAGCTGTTTGTGCCATTGCGCTTCAAATGCTTGACAGAAATCATCTACGTGGCAAAACAAAACATCTAAACTAAACATAGGGCAGGTTGCTGGATTTTCGTTATTTTCAGCTTACTACCTGTCCTTTTCCTTATCCCGAACTCAGGTTAAGTTACATTCAGAGTAAGCTAATCAGCATTTAAGCTGCAACATAGCTGAAATTAGTTTTATGTTTGATTTTCCGATGCCACTTAATCACTAACTCGCCTTGATTCAACAACTTATCTAGCAGTGTTTGTAATTCATCTACTGATTTAAATAAGCGATGAGCAATATACTCTTTACATGAATGCCAAACTAATTCGATAATGTTATAGTCAGGGCTATAAGCAGGCAAGAACTCTAAAATAAAATTCGGGAACTCTTGGGATATTTTAGCTAGAATATCTTTGCGTTTATGAAAACTAGCATTGTCTAAAATTAAAATTATCTTTGGCCCATACTTCGAGAAATCTTTACCCACATTTCCTTTACTTACCCACTCTTGTTTTATTAGTTCATTTAATTGTTGTAATTGCTCATAAAAAATATCTGCATTTCCCTTTTTTACAAAAAAGTATACGCGTTTCCGGTCTAATTCTCGAATTGCTCCCATGACGTTTACTCGACCACAACGTCGTTGTCCTGGAATATTCTTGCGTTTTCCTTTTTTACCCCAACCCTTGCGACGAATCACGCGTAAACTAAAACCACTCGTCGCGCGGGTACGCGCGCCCGCTACGCTAACGTCCAAAACCATACCTGCAAACGCTCTGGCTGTTCTCGCGCTATTGATAAATATTGAGCAAGTTTTTCTTTAAACTTCGCTCTCTCTATTGGGTTTTGTTTATCTTCCAGGTTATACTTAGCCCAGATATAGCTATACTTTTTTCGCTTTAATATCCTCCTTACTTGAGAGCTACTTAAATCAATTCCTGTTTTTTCGGTTAAATATGTAGCTAGTCGCTCTGCTGTCCATTTTCCAAATTCATACCCTAAATCTGAGGGTTCTTGGTCAACAGTTTTTAATAACAGTTCAATATATTCAGGCGTAGCTTTTCGGTAATATTCGTCCTCTCTTTTATTATGTAGAGTTTCCAAATTATCAGGATCACCGTGCATACACCAATATGCTACTGTTCTATGCGAACAGCCTAAAAATTTAGCAATCTCGTATTGTGGTTTCCCATCATTCTGTAGCAGAATAATGAGAATTCTTTCCCTGACGTGTGGCTGCTCGCTCTCTTTCAGAGCTTGTTGTAGCTTACTAACTTGTGACGGCGTTAAAAAGTTCTTGGCTGGTGGTGGCATCTTTGCTTTGAAACGTCTTCATCTTTCTATTATGCAACTTACGTGCCGATTAGCTTACCAATACCAATTCAATTAATGATTGCAACACATTTTTGGGTGAAGACGCGATTCATTATGTCTCTACAGAATTTGTCACATTCTTTTTTTAAATTGGTATAACCCAGAGATGGGAACAAGTCAAAATTAATGCTTTCGACTCTCAGAATTTTGCAGGAGATGATAACAATAAGAGAGTGATAGAGATAGTAAGTTATGAGCCGATAACTCTATCATCTAAGTTCTATGCACACAAAAGAGTTTTATCCCAAACTATGGCCTACTCTGAAAAACGTCTAGCTTATCCACTCACCCACAAAAGCAATCAAACCGATAACTACCACGGTACTTTAGTTACAGATCCTTATCGGTGGTTAGAAAATCCTGACTCCGAAGAAACAAAAGCTTGGATTGAGGGAGAAAATAAAATTACTTTTGCCTATCTAAATGAAATTCCTGTTAGGGAAAAAATTAAACAGCGCCTTACGAAACTTTGGGATTATGAAAAATACAGTATCCCCTTTAAAGAGGGGGAACATTACTTTTATTTCAAAAACGATGGATTACAAAACCAAAGCGTCCTTTACACTCTAAAAACCCTCGACGACCAACCCAAAGTTTTACTCGACCCCAATAAACTATCTGAAGATGGTACTGTTGCCCTTTCGGGATTATCTATCAGCTATAACGGTAAACTTTTAGCATATGGTCTCTCTAGCTCTGGTTCTGATTGGCAAGAGTGGAAAGTCCGTGATGTCGAAAGTGGTGAAGACTTACAAGACCACCTCAAATGGATTAAATTTTCTGACGCATCTTGGACGCGTGATAATCAAGGTTTTTTCTACAGTCGCTACGATGAGCCAAATGAAAAGACTAGATTAGAAGATGTTAACTATTATCAAAAGCTCTACTATCATCGATTAGGTAAACCTCAATCAGAAGATGTACTGATTTACCATCGCCCTGACCAAAAAGAATGGGGTTTTAGTGGTGACGTCACAGAAAATGGACAGTATTTAATAATTTCAGTTTGGTTAGGAACAGATTCCAAAAATTTAGTTTTCTACAAAGATTTGATTAATGCTAATGCTGAAATTGTAGAACTAATTAACCAGTTTGAGGCAGATTATAGTTTCATAGACCATGACGATCGCATCTTCTATTTCCGCACAAATTTAGATGCACCACGGGGACGAGTTATCGCAATTGATACCAAAAATCCAACGCTAGAAAATTGGCAAGAACTTATTCCCCAAACAGCAGAAACGCTGGAAAGCGTTGGTATACTTAATAACCAGTTTGTTGCTGATTATCTTCAAGATGCTCACACCAAAATCAAAATTTTTGACCTCAAAGGTGGATTTTTACGCGAGGTAGAATTACCTGGACTCGGTTCAGCAGGTGGCTTTGGTGGTAAACGTAATGATACTGAAACTTTTTATAGTTTTACCAGCTTTACTACCCCAGGCACTATTTACCGCTACGATATGGTGAAAGATAAAAGTGAGCTGTTTCGCCAACCAAAGGTAGATTTTAATCCAGAAGATTACGAGACGAAACAAGTCTTTTATCACAGCAAAGATGGCACAAAAGTGCCGATGTTTATCACTCACAAAAAGGGCATTAAATTAGATGGGAATAACCCCACTTATCTTTATGCTTATGGTGGTTTTAATGCCTCAATGACACCGGGTTTTTCTGTAAGTCTCTTGGTATGGATGGAGATGGGCGGTGTTTATGCTATGCCTAATATCCGCGGTGGCGGCGAGTACGGCGAAGAATGGCATCAAGCAGGAATGAAGGAGAAAAAGCAGAATGTCTTTGATGACTTTATTGCTGCTGCTGAGTGGCTAATTGCTAATAAGTATACAAGATCAGCAAAACTAGCGATCGCTGGTGGTAGTAATGGTGGATTGCTGGTGGGTGCTTGTATGACTCAGCGTCCTGAACTATTCGGTGTTGCTTTACCAGCAGTAGGTGTGATGGATATGTTGCGATTCCATAAATTCACCATTGGCTGGGCTTGGACTTCTGAATATGGTTCTCCAGATAATCCAGAGGAGTTCAAAACGCTTTATGCCTATTCACCATTGCAAAACATCAAACCAGATACAGCTTACCCTGCAACTTTGATTACCACAGCTGATCATGATGATCGCGTTGTTCCTGCTCATAGTTTTAAATTTGCTGCTGCTTTGCAAGCTGCTCAAGCAGGTGATGCACCAACGCTAATTAGAATTGAGACTAAAGCGGGGCATGGTGGAGGTAAACCCACTGATAAAATTATCGAGGAAGCATCAGACAAGTGGGCTTTTGTAGTGCGTACTCTGGATATTGAAGTTTAGCAGATTCTTAGGGTGGACATTACATTGCCCACCCTAAAGCTAGACAAAATGCGATTCCTTGCCCGGAAGAGCAAACTACACCACAATTAACAAGGCGAGTTTCAATTTGCATTTCTTGCTCTCTTCCCACGAAAATAATATATAACTTTTTAACGAACCGCAGAGGCGCAGAGAAATCAGAGTAAGAGAAACAATACGTAATTTTGCACTGGTAAGTGAGCAGTTTGAATCTGTAGTCTCTTTTGGGAAAATTGATATTATTTTTCTTCTCTTTTAATCCTTTCCTCGATGTGAGCAATAAGCCTTCTGCTTAAAACTAAATTTTGATATTACGTAAAAGCACTAATTACGTAAATTTAACATATTAAACTTTACATTAAACACAAGGGCGAAGTTAACGAAATGTATTCAGCAGTATTTAGAAATCTATTCTTCTAAGTGTAAGCAAGTTTTAAGCCCTAAAATAATGTGATTTTATTTACTAAATTTTTCCTTTGTGTTCAGGGGAGCTTACTTGTTTTGTGCCTTGTTACCTCCATAACTAATAACTTGGGTTAGATTTAAATTTTGAACTGCCCTTTGGGGTTGTGTTTTATAATTTCAGATTTTGAAGTGCTTATGAAGCCACGCTCATACATACTTATAGGGTTGTTCCTCAGCCTTTTCTTAAGTACCGCGCCATTTTCGGATAATTTAACCAATGCTGCTACCCCTACAGCAGCCCCACCTGTGTCTGCTGTATCCTTCACCCAAGGGGTGCAGAAAACGGTCTTGGATAATGGTTTAACGGTGTTAACCAAAGAAGTCCATACCGCTCCGGTGGTAAGTGTCCAGGTTTGGTATAAGGTTGGCTCGCGCAATGAGGGTGCAGGAGTAAATGGCATCTCTCACCAATTAGAGCATTTGATGTTCAAGGGTACTACTGCTCGTCCAGTGCAGTTTGGACGACTGTTTAGTGCTTTGGGCAGTCAGTTCAATGCTTTTACCAGTTATGACGAAACAGTTTACTATGGCACAGTACAGCGGGATAAGCTGGAAGCATTGCTGATACTAGAAGCCGATCGCATGGAAAATGCCTTAGTTGAGTCTGAGCAACTCAAGAGTGAAAAGCGAGTGGTGATCTCTGAGTTGCAAGGTTATGAAAACTCACCTAGCTATCGTCTTGATCGGGCAGTGATGCGAGCAGCTTTCCCCAATCGAGCCTATGGCTTACCTGTGGGAGGTACAAAAGCCGATGTAGAGAAATTTACGCTAGAACAAGTACGTAATTATTACCAAACTTACTACAGTCCAGAGAATGCAACTTTGGTGATTACAGGTGATTTTGCTACAGAACCTGTACTCAAAGTGGTTAAAGAAACTTACGGCAAGCTGCCAAAACGAGACAAAACGGCAGCGGCTAAAAATCCAGCTTTGGTGAGTGCGACTACTGTTATTGCCAAGAAAGAGCCAATTGTTTTAAAACAACCTGGAAGTACGGCACTATTACAAGCCGTTTATCCGCTACCAGACATTAAGCATCCTGATGTACCAGCGATTGATGTGATGGATGCCATTCTAACGGGTGGACGTAGTTCCAGGCTTTATCAAGCTTTGGTAGAATCTGGACTCGCCAGTTCAGTTAGTGGAGGTGCTGCTGAACTGATTGAACCGGGTTGGTATGAAATTAGTGCTACGGCAGCGCCAAGTCAACAGTTAAGTAAGATTGCTCAGGTACTCCAGCAAACTTTGACAAAATTACAGCAGCAGCCAGTCACTCAAGAAGAATTGAACCGCGCGAAGACACAGCTACAAGCCTCCTATGTACTGGGTAACCAGGACATCACCAGTCAAGCAAATCAACTGGGTTATAACGAAACTGTCGCGGGTGATTATCATTTTATTGAACGGTATCTGGCTGCGATCGCTAAAGTCACTCCAGAGGAAGTACTGCGAGTAGCCAAAACTTACCTCAATCCTGCTAAACAAACCATCGGTTATTTTGAACCAACCCAACTAGATGGAAAACCAGGAACTTCCAATGCTGGTTCTGGTCGCACAGTGGAAAACTTTAGCCCTGGTAAGCCCGTAGATCCAGCAGAACTGGCGAAATACTTGCCACCCGCAACCTCAGTAACAGATTCTAGTAAACAATCGCTACCACAACAATTTACCCTAGCCAATGGCTTGCGGGTTTTGTTATTGAGCGATCGCAGTCTCCCCACAATTAATCTTAGTGGCAACATTGATGCTGGCAGTGAGTTTGATGGCAATCAAAAAGCTGGATTAGCAACTTTGACTGCTAGTAACTTAATTAATGGCACGCAGACTAAAAATGCTCTAACCATAGCAAAAACCTTAGAAGACCGGGGAGCTAGTCTAGATTTTAGTGCTAGCCGCGAAGGAGTCAGCATTAGTGGTCAAGGACTTTCAGCAAATCTGCCGATATTAATTCAAACTCTGGCTGATGTGGTAAAAAATGCTACTTTTCCGACTGCACAGTTGGAACTTAGTCGTCAGCGGGCGTTGACTAATCTCAAAGTGCAGCTAGATGACCCCAGAGGTTTGGGAAGACGGGTATTCCAGCAAGCAATTTACCCAGAAAATCATCCGTTCTACAGCTTTCCCACAGCCGAGACTCTAAAGAGTATCTCTCGCGATGATTTGCTCCGCTTTTATCAAGAACACTACCGTCCAGATACCACAACGATCGCTTTAGTTGGTGACTTCGATCCAGTTAAGGTGAAAGCATTACTCAATCAGGAGTTCGGCAAATGGCCAGCTACAGGTAAGCCACCTGCTCTGAAGTTGCCGACTGTACCAGCACTGCAAACCTTGAAACAGGTAAATAAGGTGATTCCTGGTAAGACAGAAGCTGTTACTTACATTGGCTACAATGGCATTTCTCGAAAAGACCCGCGTTACTATGCGGCACTGATACTGAATCAGATTTTAGGCGGTGATACCTTATCTAGCCGTTTGGGTACTGAAGTACGCGATCGCCAAGGTCTAACCTACGGTATTTACAGTGGATTTGCTGCCGGAGTCAATCCTGGCCCCTTCTTGATTCAGATGCAGACTGCTCCTGGGGATGCTCAAAAAGCGATCGGTAGCACCCTTGGTTTACTCAAACAGTTGCGTGAGCAAGGAGTAACTGAGGCTGAATTAAACACGGCAAAACGCTCGATTACTAACAGTTATCCTGTGGATTTAGCTAATCCCAGTGATGTATCTAGCATCATTTTGGATAATGATGTCTATGGGCTTTCTCCAGCAGAAATTCGAGATTTTCCTAAGAAAATTCAAGCAGTTACTATGGCTCAGGTACAGCAGGCAATCCAGGATTTAATTAAGCCAGGAAATTTGGTGATAGTTACAGCTGGCCCTGGAGACGCTGTATCAAAGGGCAGTTAATTACACTAAAGGGGATTGGGTAAAAAGCTCCAAAATTATGGAATTTGCTCTGAAAGAGAACATATTTTGGAACAATTTACCAGATTTAGGGTGTGTTACGGCGGAACGCCTAACGCACCTCTATAGTTGATATCAAGATGGTGCGTTGCGCTGCACGACAACGCACCTTACTATCGTTTTATACTTAATTGAGTTGAGCTACTTAAGCTCATAATTTGAAAATTAAGTTAAATCAGCCAGTCGAGTAATCACATAAGCGATCGCACTTAAGCAAACTCTGGAGCGTAAATTTACCAAAAATACTAAAGACTTGAGCAGGTACAGCATCGACTGGAAGTAATTCTTAGTACATCCACTATTGTCTAATCACATTCCCCTGATTGCTCATCTCGCTTCATAATGAAGAAAGATGAAGATGCACTCAGAAAACTTGGAATGAGCAAAACTGCCCTGAATTTAGTTGCGATTTCTGTCTTTCTCATAACTTTTTCCAGCCTATTAGGGCCATTTATTCATTTGTCGCCCACAGTACCAGCAGTTGCGACCTTCACCATCTTGGGATTAGCGACGTTAGATAGTTTCAGCTTACAAGGGAAGGGAGGTACTATCCTTTTAGATTGGATTGCTGGTTTTTCACCGGAACATCGCGATCGCATTATCCACCATGAAGCAGGACATTTTCTAACTGCTTACCTGCTGGGTATTCCTGTTACAGGCTATACTCTCAGTGCCTGGGAAGCCTGGAAGCAGGGTCAACCAGGTCAAGGTGGTGTTACTTTTGATGATCGGGAATTAGCATCTCAATTGGATGTAGATAAAATCAGCGTCCCAATGGTGGAGCGTTACTGCACTCTTTGGATGGCGGGAATTGCTGCCGAAACGCTTGTTTTTGATAATGCTGAAGGTGGATCTGATGATAAAAACAAGCTAAACAGTTTATTGACAGTTTTGGGGTTTTCTGAATCTAATTGTCAGCAGAAACAGCGATTTCATGCTCTCCAGGCAAAAACCTTATTGCAAGAAAATTGGTCTAAATATCAAGCCTTAGTCAAGGCTATGCAACAACGTGCTTCAGTCGCAGATTGTCAAAATGCGATCGCAAGTGCTGAGTTTTAAGTTGTAAATTGAAAAGTATTCATAACTCATTTAAGAGTCAGTACTCAGCGCTACTGAAGATTCAGTACTGTGAGAGGAAACATTTTTCCCGTGTGATATAGGGGATAAGTATTCGCAACCAATAACTCGGTTGCGTCCAGCAGCTTTAGCTTGTAACAAGCATTGATCTGCACGATTTAGTAGGCTCTCTCCTCGTTCGTCGTCCGCTGCTACTAGAGATGCAGTACCCAAGCTGATTGTGATATCGATAGCTAGTTTGTTGTTGATTGCAAACGGTTGTTCGCTGACTAGGCGATTGAGACGGCGTGCTACTATTAATGCTTCATCAGCAGTAGTTTTACCTAGAATAACTACAAATTCTTCGCCCCCATAACGGAATGGAGTGTCTTGAAAGCGTAAATTGTGGCGCATCCGGGTACAGAGCAACTGCAAAAGGCGATCGCCAACTAAATGTCCGTAGGTATCGTTGACGTTCTTAAAATAATCTACATCTAACATAATCAAACTCAAAGGAATTTCTTGAGTCCGAGCTTTTTGAATTTGACGGGGTAAGTCCCATTCCAAAGCACGACGATTATTCAATTCTGTCAACGTATCAGATAGGGCGATCGCTGACAACAAATCGTTCGTCCGCAGCAGATCGCGATATTTTTGTGCTTTCCGCAAGCCAACTGTTAATTGAGATAGTATTAGCTGATGGTTAGCGCTCAACTCGGCCAAAGTCTGCTCTGGAAGCTGCCAAATGTAGGCATCGGCTCCTTGTCTTAGTGCTGCGGCAGTCATCTCTAACTCCCTGTGCAAGCCATACTTACCTCTCTGGGTTAGCTGCTGGGGCCGATCTTCGAACATAATACAATATATCCAGGATAGCTTTGTCTGGTCTTTCAACCAACCACACAATTCCATACTGCCATCCAGGCTAGCCTGCACAAGTATTATATCTGGCGGTGTAGTTTGAATTCGCGATACCGCTTGATTGACATTGGTAATAACTTCTACGCTAAAAGCGTCTGAACAACTGATCTGATCTGGAAGTGTGGTGAGAAATGTATTGCTTCCAAAGACCAGAATAGAAATACTCATTTCTTTGCTGTTTATGCTGTTTCGGCTTTCCGTGAATTAATTTAGAAGAATTTGCCGTGAGTCTCTCTTAATACTTAATCTACTGATTATCTAACTTTAGGTAGATTTTTTAGTACTAATCTAATATTTATTTATTTTAATGCAAAATACGCAAAATACTCTCAATTTTAATCTCATCTTTATACTTTCTCTTTACTATACTTCCTGAAGCTTCGCTTTATGATACTAATGTCAGCTTTTCGATATTTTTCAGTAACAGTATAAATACTGAAGATTTAGTTATTTTTATTTAAATGGTATAGAAGAGTTTGCATATGGTTAAAGTACACAGAGAAGTTTGAGCGGCAGAAACTGCCGTTAGCTCTTCGCTTAGCGCAGGCTGCTGAACTTATGGCTGAACATGGATAATTGTAAAGGCGCACATCTATGTATATCGAAGTGTGACTAAATCTTTGATTTAGTAGGGATGCAGAAACACCATGAATTCATTCCCCCCTTCTGCTGTTGGAGACCAAGGCAAATAGGTGAGGCTCATTCGCGTAGAGTGTCGCATACAAGACTCGCTAACGTCAATCGCTCATGATGAGCCAGTGCGTTGCGGAAGTATCCTCTGTTGTAGCAAGTGGTGTGGAAACTTCTAAGACCCTTATGGGTTCGGCAGTCGCACAGAATTCAGGATCTTTTCTGACCGGAGGCGGAGCATCTTTGCTGCTCAATTCTTTTTTAATCACCAGTCAAAATGAGGAGTGTGCGATTGACTCCTGAATCCGAATTGAAAACAGGACTGTCTCGAACTGTGTTAACACTCTTTTTTGGCAAAAACAGAAAACCTCTGGTAACCCATCATTAAAACTAAGTTTTAGTAAAAATTTAGTTTGACATTAATAACCTTCAACGGTATAGCCAGCAGCAACAATTACTTGTTTGATTGTCTCTTCAGAAGCTGCGGATTCTACTGTGACAGTTTTAGTATTGACATCAACATTCACTTTGGCGTCGGGTTCCATTACATGAATCGATTCAGTAATTGTTTCTGCACAGCCTTCACAAGCAATGTCTGATACTTTTAGTTTTAGAGCCATTTTTTACCTCTGTTTGTGTACCTTACACTTCTTGAGTATTAATTTAACTGAGTAGAACGCAATGTTCATCCCACCACAGTGGTGATTGTGAAAAAACATAATAAATACACACAATTCACCAATTGGCAAATTTGGCTAGCAGCAACATGAAACAAAATGCAAAAATAGATAAAGCTAGTTATGGAAATACACCTAGCAGGTGAACGCCCCCCAAGCAGAGAACTCGTAGCACAAATGTCCCTGACTGCGGCATACTTTGTCTGTAAAAGCGGTGAATGACGCTCTGCGGACGTTCCCCAGTTTATTAAAACTACTTTCGCAAACACTCATGTCTTCAACTCCCCAGTATTTCAGCGGTAACGAAATTCGCGCTAAATTCCTTGACTTCTATGCCCAAAGGGGACACCAAGTTCTTCCGAGTGCCTCCCTTGTGCCAGAAGACCCAACCGTGCTGCTGACGATCGCGGGGATGCTACCATTTAAACCGATATTCTTAGGACAGCGCACGCCAGAATTCAAACGGGCTACGACTTCCCAAAAATGCATCCGTACTAATGATATTGAGAATGTAGGACGTACCAAACGGCATCAAACGTTCTTTGAGATGCTGGGTAATTTCAGTTTTGGTGATTATTTTAAAGAACAAGCGATCGCTTGGGGTTGGGAAATCTCCACAAAAGTCTTTGGTTTATCGCCAAAAAACCTAGTTGTCAGCGTTTTTCAAGAAGATGATGAAGCACATAACATCTGGCGCGACCAAATCGGCGTACCGGAAGCTAGGATTAAACGTTTAGGTGAAGATGATAACTTTTGGGTATCTGGGCCGACTGGGCCTTGTGGGCCTTGTTCCGAAATATATTATGACTTCCACCCAGAACGCGGCGACGACAATATTGATTTAGAAGACGACTCCCGATTTATCGAGTTTTATAACCTCGTCTTCATGCAATACAACCGGGATGTATCAGGCAATTTAACACCGCTGCAAAATAAGAACATTGACACCGGCATGGGTTTGGAGAGAATAACGCAAATTCTCCAACAAGTGCCGAATAACTATGAAACTGACCTGATTTTTCCGATTATCCAAACAGCGGCGCAAATTGCAGCTATTGATTATCATAGCAGCGATGAAAAAACTAAAGTCTCCCTAAAAGTTATAGGTGATCATGTTCGTGCAGTCGTCCATCTGATTGCTGATGAAATCCGCGCCTCCAACGTGGGACGGGGTTATATATTGCGGCGGTTGATTCGGCGTGTGGTGCGTCACGGAAGATTAATAGGCATTACTAGTGAATTTATCACTCAAGTTGCTGAAAGTGCGATCGCACTTTCCCAATCAGCTTACCCCAATGTGCGGCAACGGGAAGCAGCAATTAAAGCTGAGTTGCAACGGGAAGAATCCAATTTCCTCAAAACTTTGGATAGAGGTGAAAAACTTTTAGAAGAAATCATCCAAGAGGTGAAGCAACAAGGAAAAACCTCTATTAGCGGTGAAAGTGCTTTTACTCTATACGATACCTACGGTTTTCCCCTCGAACTTACTCAAGAAATCGCTGAGGAAAATAATCTCACAGTAGATGAAGTTGGATTTAATGCCGAGATGCAAAAGCAGGTGGAACGTGCCAAAGCAGCACACGAAACCATCGATTTAACTGTGCAAGGTTCTCTCGATAAACTTGCAGAACACATCCACGCAACTGAGTTTTTAGGTTATACCCAACCTGCGGTAACGGCAAAAGTCGAAGCGATATTAGTAGAAGGCGTTTCCCAAGAAGAAGCTGAAGCAGGAACCGAAGTGCAAATCGTGCTTGACCAAACCCCATTTTATGCCGAATCTGGGGGACAAATTGGCGATCGCGGTTATATCTCTGATGATGGCATTGTCGTTCGCATTGATGACGTGAAAAAAGAATCAGATTTCTTCGTTCATTTCGGACACATCGAACGCGGTACACTGCGCGTTGGCGATAATATCACCGCCCAAATAGATAGGGCTTGTCGGCGTCGCCTCCAAGCTAACCATACTGCAACGCACCTGCTGCAAGCCGCACTCAAGAAAATTGTTGATGAGGGAATATCACAAGCGGGTTCCTTGGTTTCCTTTGACAGGTTGCGGTTTGACTTTAACTGTCCGCGTCCCCTGACAGCAGAAGAAGTGCAACAAATTGAGGAACAGGTTAACACTTGGATAGCTGAAGCACACGCTGCAAAAGTGGAAGTATTACCTTTAGCAGAAGCCAAAGCTAGGGGTGCTGTTGCTATGTTCGGCGAAAAGTACGGCGAAGAAGTACGCGTGATTGATTTCCCTAGCGTGTCGATGGAACTTTGCGGCGGTACTCATGTCAGTAATACTGCGGAAATTGGTGTGTTCAAGATTATCTCAGAGGCTGGTGTAGCTTCTGGGGTGCGACGCATTGAAGCTGTTTCCGGGCCTGCGATACTGGATTATCTCAACATTCGGGATAAAGTAGTGAGAGATTTAAGCGATCGCTTTAAAGTAAAACCCGAAGAACTTCCAGATAGAATCACAAGTCTGCAAACCGAACTGAGAAATAGTGAAAAACAGTTAGCAACACTAAAATCACAGTTAGCTATTGCTAAATCTGATAGCCTGCTGCAAACAGTTGAAACCATCGGCGATTATAAAATTCTCGTTGCCCAATTGGAAGATGTTGACCCGGAATCTTTGAAAACCGCAGCCGAACGCTTATTACAAAAAATCGGTAACGGTGCAGTAGTGTTGGGTTCCGTTCCCGAAGCTGGGAAAGTTAGCATAGTTGCAGCTTTCAGTCCTGAAGTGAATAAAAAGGGACTGCAAGCAGGTAAATTTGTCGGTAATATTGCTAAAATCTGCGGCGGTGGCGGCGGCGGAAGACCAAATTTAGCCCAAGCCGGGGGACGCGATGCAAGTAAATTACCAGAAGCGTTGGAACAAGCCCGAAGTGAATTAAAATCTGGGTTGAGTTAATTTCTTGTAAGGCAGGCATTTTGCCTGCCTATAGATTATTAAAAAATTTTTAGTATAGATTAAGCAAATTTGTAATTATCCTTTAATTAAGTAGTTATCAGAATTATTTGTGAGATTAGTAGAGCGGTAGCAAAGCCCATAATAACTTTGTAAATATTGAGTTTTCCGATGGTAACTTAATCTAATTTAGCTGTATTATACTTATAATTATTGTTAACAATAATTATTAAAAATTTCCATATATAATATAAAAAATTATGTTGAGTAAACTGGTTTCATAAATATGAATCTCTATATTGTCTGTTTACAGAATCTATCAGAAGAAGTAATTTTAGAGTTAGATGAAATAGTTTTAAAAAGATTAGTTGATAGTTATAATTCTGGCGCAACAGAAGTAATGATAAAAGGTCAATCATATCGCCTTCAGCTCGTACAAAAAATTATAATTTTTCAAATCGACAATTATGAAGAACTTTGTAAAGAAAAAACAAATTTCTTTAATCAATTATTTGGTTCCCAAGAATATTATAAATCAATTAAATTTATAAGTAAGTTTGGACGTGAAATAACAGATGAACTTATACAAGCGACCTGGAGTGAAAATAGAAGAAAAAAAATAAAGGATTCACAAGAATTAAAAACAACTAAAATTTACGTAAATATCACAAGAATACAGGAACTTAAATCCATTTCAAATACAAAATTTGATTTATCAAAGCTTATTCAATATTGCGAAGAAATAAACAAATGTTTTGACAATGATTGCCTACTATCTGTTGTAATGCTTGTGAGGGGAATCATAGACCATATCCCACCAATATTTGGTAAGCTAACATTTAATGAAGTGGCAAGTAATTATGGCTCTAAAAGCTTCAAGGAGTCTATGAACCATTTAAACAGTTCATTGCGTAAAATTGCTGATTCCTATTTACATACACATATTAGAAATAAAGAAGTTCTTCCCAATGAAACACAAATAGATTATTCCAGAGATTTAGATGTATTACTTGGAGAAGTATATAGAGTTTTAAAATAGCTTCTGTATCCAATTAGGAAACTGGAAGAACCGAAGTAAAATCCTAGATTTACCAGCAAGTACGCATACACGAAGTGGTTTATCATCAGACATAGCATTACAATAAAATTAAACAATATTCTATCTCTTAACCACGTGTAAGTACGAAGTGCAAAAAGTTACAGTTGAGCAAATCCAACAAGATCCTTTGAAGTACCTTAATCAAGTTGAGGCAGGTGAAAGCTTTATTCTTATCCAAGCAGATAAGTCCATCGCAGAATTAAAACCAATTATTAATATCAACAAAAAGCTACGACCATTTGGTTTATGTGCCGGAGAATTTATTGTGCCTGATGATTTTGATGCACCTCTAACTCATGAGGTTCTGAATACATTTGAGGGCGGGTGAAAATTCTTTAAGGATGAATAGATGAATATTGAGCAAGCAGTCTTAGAAAAATTACGCCAGCTACCTGTAGATCAGCAGCAAGAGTTATTAAAGTTTGCAGAATTTTTATACCAAAAAAGTACTTCTAAAACTCCCTTACTTAGCATTAGAGGATTATGTGCTGACTTAGCAGTAGATATTACTGAAGAAGACATTACCCAAGCACGTAAAGAAATGTGGGGTAATTTTCCAAGGAATATTGTGTGATGACATCAGTAGTTGCAGATACACACACTTTAATTTGGTATATTTTTGACTTAAAGAGGCTATCTGAAACTGCTTTAACAACTTTGGAACAAGCAGTGAATGGTGGTAATCCTATTTATGTTTCAGCCATCTCAGTAGTCGAAATTGCTTATTTGGTAGAAAAGGGGCGGTTCACTGAAGAAGTATTAAAACGAATTCTTAATGCTTTAGATGACCCTAATGTGGGTATCGTATTAGCACCTTTAGACCGTAATGTATCCGGAGCAATTCAGCAAATTGATCGAGCAACTGTTCCTGATATGCCTGATAGGATTATTGCAGCTACTGCTTTGTCTTTAGGTTTTCCCCTTGTTACCCGTGATTTACGAATTCAGGCACTAACCAGTATTCAAACAATTTGGTGATGTAGAGCGATCGCCTAAAATAATTGTTTCATAAAAAGTGCGATCGCTTCACATCCAACACCTTATTTAAAAATTCAATTTTTAACGCATTAGCACTGTATTTATAATAAAAATAGCAACTATTGAGAAAATTAGAAAAATTTTATGACTGGTAACTTACTGAAAAACGTAACTAATGAGCTATCCACAGTAAACTATTCAGTATTAGTTGAAGTAAAAGAAGGCGGATATCAAGCAACAGTGTGGGGTTTACAAGATTGTCAGGTATTTGCTGCAACGCGAGAAGAGGCACTGAATAATTTACATGAACTTGTGAATATTCGATTAAAAAATGTAGAAATAGTTACCCAAGAAATTGAAGCACCCAAATCAGAACATCCTTGGATGAAATTTGCAGGAATGTATCAAGACAATCCGCTATTTAATGATGTCTTATCAAACATCGAAGATTATCGCCGGGAACTCGATGCAGAAATTGGTGCAGAGGATGAAATTTGATGAGTTTGTGGATACTAGATACAGATACTCTGACATTATTTCAAAACCAGCACTCTTTGATTAAACAACGTATAAATGAAGTAAATTCTGAAAATATTGCTGTCACTGTAATTACAGTTGAAGAACAAATGCGTGGATGGTTGGATGCTATTCGACAGTCTTCAGAAGCCCAAAGACTCAGATGGGGCTATTTAGGATTGCAACAGGCAGTAGAGTTTTTTAACATAATTAGAATACTTGATTTTGATGAAACAGCTATAAATTGTTATACAAAATTAAAGAAACAAAAAATTCGTATTGGTACGCAAGATTTACGAATAGCGTCAATTGCAATTTCTAATAATGGGATTTTAGTAACACGGAATCAGCGTGATTTTTCCCGGATTCCTGGGTTACAGTTTGAAGATTGGACGGTGGAGAATTAATGCGATCGCACAAACTTCTTGTTTTTGAGGGTATGAATATTACAGGTGTTAGAGAAAGCAACCTTAATTACTCTCAAAGCAAGCTATCAAGAAAATTGTAATTAAAAAAGCCCCCGGCTGAGGGCTTGTTAAGTTATTCGCGTGGAGTGAATAACTAACTAATTAATACTCAAAGCAAATAGATTAATCCGAACAGAATAATCCAAATTACGTCAACAAAGTGCCAATATATTTCGGCAGCTTCAATACCAAAGTGCTTTTCGCTACTGTAATGACCCTTAACGCGCGATCGCCACAATACAGCAACAATCGCTAAAACCCCAAGGGTAACGTGCAGTCCGTGGAAGCCAGTTAAAACGTAAAACGCACTCGCAAACAAATTGGTAGTCAGACCAAATTCTAAATGGGTATATTCATACACCTGACCTACCAAGAAGATAGCACCCATCGCCGCAGTAATTGCCAACCAAATACGCGCACCTTGCGTATCATTCTTTTTGATAGCAGTATCAGCATTATGCATGACAAAACTGCTAGCAATTAGATTTACGGTGTTAACTCCGGGTAGTAATAGTTCTAACTCTGGTGTACCTTCAGGGGGCCACGCAGGTAAGGTAGCACGGAAAGCTAAATAAGCTCCAAACAATCCCATGAAAATCATCCCCTCAGCAATGAGGAAGACAATTAGCCCAAACAGGCGATGATCTGGATGTTCTTCGTGATGACCATCTACCGCTTCCGCAGCGTGGTGATGATTAAGTTCCGTTTTAGCTGGGTCAATAGTTTGACTTTGCATGAATCTTTATAAGTGAGTAGGGGGTGGGGAGTAGGGAGTAGGGAGTTAGGAGTGGAAAGTGGGGAGTGGGGAGTTATTCATTTCTTCCTTTATTCCCAGTACCCAGTCTCCAGTCCCCAGTCCCCAGTTTATTTACGGTCTTCGGGATTAGCAGCAACCGCTGGATCTGGCTCTGCTCTTAATACTGAGTTCGGGCCGGCAGACAAGACTGGATCGGGATCAGATAAGGGTACGCCTTCTTTAGCCTTTTCCAAACCGTAGTCGTAAGGGCCTGTAGCCAGTACTGGGGTTTTATCAAAATTTTCGATCGCCGGTGGTGAGGTTGTCATCCACTCTAGGGTCAGCGCTCTCCAGGGATTATTACCAGCTTTCTCTCCGTACAACCAACTCCAAATCGCATTGAAGATGAAGGGGAAGGTTGAAACTGCCAGTATATAAGCACCTATGGTACAAATTTCGTTGAGAAAAGTGAATTTGGGGTCGTATTGTGCAACACGGCGGTTCATGCCCATCATTCCCAGCTTATGCATGGGTAAGAAGGTCATATTTAGACCGACAATTGTCAAGCCGAAGTGAACCTTACCCCAAAATTCGTTCAGCATTCGCCCTGTCATTTTGGGGAACCAGTGGTAAATCGCTGCATAAATGCCGAGAACGCTACCACCAAACAGGACGTAGTGCAAGTGCGCTACTACAAAATAGGTATCGTGAACGTGAATGTCAAACGGTACAGCCGCCAACATTACGCCACTGATCCCGCCAATCACAAAAGTGCCAACAAAGCCCATTGCAAAGAGCATCGCACTGTTGAGTCGGATTTTTCCGCCCCACATTGTTGCCAACCAGCTGAAAATTTTAATTCCAGTGGGTACGGCGATGATCATGGTGGTGATCATAAAGAACATCCGCAACCAGCCAGGGATACCGCTGGTGAACATATGGTGCGCCCAGACGATTAACCCTAAAAAGCTAATGGCGAGGGAGGAATAGGCGATCGCTTTATAGCCAAAAACTGGCTTACGCGAATGGACGGGGATCACTTCCGAAATTGCCCCAAAGAAAGGCAAAATCATGATGTAAACCGCTGGGTGGGAGTAAAACCAGAACATATGCTGGTATACAACGGGATCACCGCCCCCAGTCGGATTAAAAAATGTTGTTCCCGCCAATAAATCAAAAGCCAGCAGAATTAGACCTGCTGCTAGTACTGGCGTAGATACCAAAGTTAATGCTGAGGTGGCAAACATTGCCCAGCAGAACAAGGGCATTTGATTGAAACCCATACCTGGGATACGCATCCTCAGCAATGTGACGAGGAAATTAATTGCCCCCAGAATTGATGATGTACCAAGCAAGAGGACACTCATAATCCAAATACCCTCACCCACTTGACCTGTTACCAAGCTCAGGGGGGGGTAGGAAGTCCAGCCTGCATCGGGTGCATCACCTACCACTAAACTAGCGATTAGCAGCAAACCAGAAGGTGGAATCATCCAAAAAGCAACAGCATTCAGACGTGGGAATGCCATATCCTTAGCCCCAATCATTAAGGGGATTAAGAAGTTAGCAAACCCCGCACCCGCTGGCACAATCCATAAGAAAATCATGATTGTGGCGTGTAGCGTGAATAAACTGTTGTAGACTTCAGGCGTGACAAAATCCACTTCTGGCGTTCGCAGTTCTGTACGAACTAAGTCGGCCAAGACGCCACCAATACAGTAGAAAATGAAAGTTGTGACTAGGTATTGAATCCCAATCACCTTATGGTCTGTGTTGAAGGTAAAGTAGTCTTGCCATTTTCTGATCCCTGGCTCTTCACTAAGGGCAGGGATATTGGCAGTTTCTTGTAACTGAGCTTGTGTCATAGGAGTTACTTGTCATTTGTCCTTCGTCCTTCGTCATTCACTAATGACTAATGACTAGTGACTAATGGTGATGGGCAGTTTGAACTTGATTGAGCGTTTCTGGCTGAATTCCCATGTCCTTGGTGTAAGGAGCGAGAAATTCATCTGGGGATAGATTTGTAGGGTTAACAGCAACTGCTTGACTTAGGGGTTCTTCGCGGCTAGCAACTAGCTGCTCTTGTACCCATTTGTCAAATGCTTCTGGTGTTTCCACAACTACTTGTGTTCTCATTGCACCGTGGTAGGGGCCGCAAAGTTCAGCACAGATTAGAGTATAGTCACCTGCTGTTCTGGGCGTGAACCGAATCTCGCTTTGTCTACCGGGAATCGCATCTTGCTTAAGACGGAACTCTGGAACCCAAAAAGCATGAATAACATCGTTGGCTGTCATATTGATTTGCACCTCGCGCCCAATGGGAACGTGCATTTCACCTGTGGTGATCCCAGAGTCAGGATAGGTGAACAGCCAAGCGTACTGTAGACCAGTGACGTTGACTAATAATTGGGCTGGTTTGCCTACATTCTCAGGACTGGGGCCAATAGTGGGTGAAACTACACCTACACCAGGAGCATTCCGCTTTTGAGGAATTTGGTCAGCATTGCGAACTGCTGCTGTGGCGGGGTCTTGCATTGCCTCATCAGATTTCTCTTGATTGAGGTTGGGTTCTGTGCTGGGTGGTGTGTCGTTGAGAGTTGCGGCGAGAGCGGTTCCCGCACGCTTCGCGAACGCTGCCCCAGGCATTGACATTGACATCGACTGCCCAGTAATCGGAGCTTCATGAATGGCATGAGGATCAAAGCCACCGATTTCGTTGTACACATCAAAACTGTAAACAGAAATACCGATAACGATAATTGCTGGGATCGCAGTCCAAAGAATTTCTAGAGGCACATTGCCTTCAACTGGTGGCCCGTCTTCATTGTCACCAGAACGCTTACGGTATCTAATTGCAGAGTAAATCAAGATACCTTCGACTAGTAGAAATATACCTGTGGAAACAACCATCATCGTGTTAAACAGACCATCCACTAAGACGGCTTCATCCGAGGCTGCTGTTGGCAACAGACCGTGATTTTGACCGTACCAAAGGCTGACTAGTGTTAGCACGATGCCTATGAGTAATGTCCAGATCGAACTTGGAATCTTCACGGCTTACTTAATTGAATTTACTACTTTATCTTAAAGCTGCCCACTTACTAAGGTAGTCTAGGCTGTCTGTCCTTGGCTTCAAACCTCTGAAATTTTTATTAATTTTTTTGGCTAGTTGACTAATCTTGAGTACAAGGTATCTATTAGATACTGCCAAAACTAGATGCAAATCAGCTGAAAAATTTAAGGAAAAATTTAGGATAGTAAATTTAATCGCTATTAGTCAATTTCTCACATCTTAAAAAATACCTAAAGCTTCAGGCAAAACATAGCTAGAGTGATTCAAAGTATAAGTGAGTGCCAATCTATAAAACCTTAGCCTATACGCTAGGGTAGAGATGGGGAGGACACTTGCTTGCCGGGGTTCCCCCCGTTGGGTAAAGTGTCCGTTCGGTATTGCAAATTGAAAATTTTGAGAGAGCTACTACCAAGAGCGGGCAGAAGGTATTGTTGATGAACGAATTTGTCCTACAACAACAAAATGAAGCGGCAGCTGAGCAGCAAAAGCCCAAGGAAATGATTCGTCGCTTGGTGTGGAAAATGTGCATAGCCACCTTGATTTTGATGGCAATAGGCTCTGCCACCCGCGTGATGAATGCTGGGCTTGCTTGCCCAGACTGGCCCTTGTGCTACGGAGAACTAGTGCCAGCCAAGCAAATGAATCTCCAGGTGTTCTTGGAGTGGTTTCACAGATTGGATGCGGCTTTGATTGGTATAAGCGCGATCGCACTCTTCGGTTTGTCTTGGTGGAATCGTCGTGCCTTACCTAACTGGTTGCCTTGGGCATCCACATTCGCCGTGTTTTTAATCGTGTTCCAAGGCATTTTGGGTGGACTCACTGTCACCGAACTGTTGCGGTTTGACATTGTTACCGCCCACTTAGGAACGGCGCTGTTGTTTTTCATCACCCTCTTAACTATCGGCACAGCGCTTACACCCTATCAGGGAACTGGAAACGTTGGGAAGTTGCCTTGGGTAGGTTTAACCGCTGCTATTTTAGTTTACCTGCAAAGTCTTCTAGGTGCTTTAGTCGGGTCTCGCTGGGCGCTACATCAATGCTTTGGTGGTTCTCAGCTTTGTACTGTGATGTACAGCCATATTGCTGGTTTGGTACCGCCAACGGTAGCAACCTTAGCAATGATATTTATCTGTTGGCGTACACCAGCACTAAATCCAGCCTTGCGACGACTGGCAAATATGGCTGGTGGGTTGTTGAGCTTGCAAATCTTGTTGGGAGTCGCCACGTTCCGATTACATCTTCAAGTCGAGCCTCTCACCGTCTCTCACCAAGCTGTAGGCGCTGCCTTGCTGGGTACTTTGGTGGCTTTCACAGTTTTAGCACTGCGAGACTGGGTTGCTAGGCATGAGATTGCAGTGCTGAGTGCTGAGTGGGAGAGTGAGAGAGTTGGACAAATAACTCCTAACTCTTAACTTAGCACTCAGAACTAATGGAAGCCGCAACGGCGTGTATTGCGACCCACGCAAGAAGTGCAGAAAATCTGTGTTTTTATTCGTCTCAAAAAGCCTACTTGAGCGGGGGCTGCATATAAGTTGTTGAAAAATAAGGAATCAGAGCCAACATGATTGAGACTAATGTCTCTCGCCACCACGAAACATTTTTACAAGTAGTCCAAAGCTACTATCAGCTAACCAAGCCTCGGATTATTCCGTTGCTTTTGATTACTACTGCTGGGAGTATGTGGATTGCTGCTAAGGGAGAAGTAGACCCATTGCTGTTGCTAGTAACTCTGACTGGTGGCACTTTGGCTGCTGCAAGCGCCCAAACGATTAACTGTGTGTATGACCGGGATATTGATTATGACATGGAGCGGACGCGCCATCGTCCAATACCTTCCGGTAAGGTGCAGCCGCGCGATGCTCTAATTTTTGCGATCGCACTGGCGACGATTTCCTTTACACTCCTGGCAGTATTTGCCAACTTGTTAGCCGCCTTATTAGCCTTCTCTGGTATCGTCTTTTATATTTTGGTCTATACCCACTGGCTGAAACGCCACACCACCCAGAATATCGTTGTTGGTGGGGCGGCTGGGGCAATTCCGGCTTTAGTGGGTTGGGCTGCTGTCACAGGCACTTTAAGCTGGTCAGCATGGTTAATTTTTGCCATTGTCTTTTTGTGGACACCACCCCATTTCTGGGCTTTAGCTCTGATGATTCGGGATGATTACGCAAAGGTTGGGATACCAATGCTACCTGTGATTGAAGGCGATACGGCAACTGTGAAGCAAATTTGGTACTATACACTGGTAACAGTATTTGCAACCGTGTTATTGGTTTATCCCTTGGGCGCAAGTGGAATTCTTTATGCAGCGATCGCTCTCGGTCTAGGAGGATTATTTATCCACAAATCTTGGCGCTTGTTGCACAATCCAGAGGATCGGACTGTAGCTAGAGAGTTATTTCTCTATTCCATCTCTTACATGATGCTGTTGTGCCTTGGCATGGTTGTAGATAGTCTGCCGATTACCCATAATCTAATTGCTGCGGCGATTAACCAGCTGAACTTTCTTGGTTAGAGAGGGAGAAAAACTTTTGCGATCGCGTTTGGTAAAGGGGCGCGATCGCATTTCTAGAGACTCGAGATTCAAATTTAGAGATAAAATACTACTACTTGCTTAATCCTGTATGTATTCTTGGCTAGTGATTAAAGCCAACTCAGCTCGCATTAATTCTCTACCTAAATAAGCTGCATGGTCTAATTGAGTTACTGGACAGGGCTGAGTTTCTTCAAAAATTTTTACGCAAACCTGTTTTGCCGTCCTCCCACTAAAAACATTTATGTGAGTGCCTTTTATCTTGCCACGTGTAGGAATCACCTTTCCACTTTCTGGTTCGAAGGTCAAACCATGCTCGTCAACCACATTTGTGAAATGCTTGGCATAAATTAAACCTGCTACTTGCTCCAAGTAGATAATAAAATATCCACCAGGATCAAGGTCAATATGACGCTGAGAAAGTTTATGATCAATTAATGTAATCTTATTTTCATTATTTTCAATTTGATCAACCAAGGTAAGTATTTCAAAAGACTGTGTAACTTTGTTTGGTATTGAAGTAATTTCCTTTTGACTAGTAAAAGAATTATTACTCAAGTTCAACTGTTGCTGAGATAAAGCAATAGCTAGACCTTCTGAACGATTACGTACCACTTCCTTTATCCTCCGTACAGAAACCAGCAAAGGTTCAAATCCACTTTCAACTAGCGGTTCTGCTAGAGTTTCTATCAAGGAAACTATACGAATCAACTCTGCTTTTTCATCTACTTTCAACTCTAAAAGAATAGATATTAATTCATGCACTGCTTCACTCGGTCGTGTATATGCTAACGCCGTCCACCTCTGTGCATGAGCGAAATCACGAATGTCCGGGTCGTGGCTCTCAATTTGCTGCCGTACATAGGTAAGTAAAAAATCAGACAATTCATTAATCCGCTTTTCGCCAAAATGAGGATTCTCTTTTAATTCTTTCAACAGCGAATTTCGTACTGCTGTATCCATTTCGTAGAGTTCATGTCCCACTTCATTGCAAAGATTAGAAAGCAGCAGATCCGCAACAGCCAGCCAAGGTATTTTCAACTCCTGTCTATGAATATCTCGTTGGAAATTTGCCCACAAGCGATAAAGCAAATCTGGAGTGAGAGCTAACGGAAAAGCAGCATGATAAGCCAGATAGAGATGCGCTTCCCCGAAGCGTTGACCAAAAGACTCAATTCGACGACTAGCAACTTCTGGCTTCATGCTCTCTACCTTTGAAAGACTTTTAGTTAGATTAATTACAAGCCACTACCTTAATTGTGCATTGATTCCCCGACCCCGCAACACATCGATCGCACTATCAAAACCCTGTCGGCTAACTTCAAACATCGGCACTAAACGAGCGATTTCTCCGGCTGTTGTACCAAACCATCGCTCTGTCGCCATCGGATTTAACCATGCAATATAACGCGATCGCTGTTTCAACTGGTCTAAAAATTTTTGGCTTAACTCTAGCCGTTCCAAACTAAAACCGCCCCGTGCTGCTCCCCCATCACTAAAAATTAATACAGTGGAACGCTCTGGACGCAACTGAGCTAGAAAATCTGTGACAGGTTCGGCTTTTTGGCGCGTCTGGTCATGGTAAAGATACTTAGTTGGGCAATTGTGAAAGTAGTAAATGCTAGCTTTGCCCAAACGTCCGCCTCGTAATGCCGTCTCAGCCAATCGCTGGGATAGTGCGTGAAAGGGAACCATCGACCCCTTGTGGTCAATCAGCAACAGCAGTTCAGTTCTATTCACCCGACTGGGGATCATTACAGGCTCTAGCAAAACCCCCTGCCGTACCACTTGATCAATAGTTGCCTCTATGTCTAACTCTATGGGCGAACCTTGACGTACAAAACGGCGTAGATGTCGCCAGCTTTGTTTCATCTGTCGCCGCGTCACCGGAAAATATTCATCGGTTTGGGTAAAGCGATTAACAGTAATTTCCTCATTTATTTGAGTAGTAATCTGTACTGCTTCAGCTACTTGCATCTCATCCTGTACTTCCATTAATTCCGATGAAACGGGTACAGTGGCAGGTGTTTTGTTGGGTGGCTCAGGTGAAGAATTATCCTCACTTTTTACAGCTTCTTTCTTGGTAACAGAATTTGTTACACGATGAGGGGCTATCATTACCTGCTGAAAGTGATAATTAAACAGATGTTCTTCATCCTGGGATTTTACCCACAAGGTAAGGCACAGTTCTGCTAACGCTTTTTGATCAGTCGTGCCAAAGCCTTCCTGTAAAGCTGTCAAAACAAGACGATATTCATCGATACCCAAAGGCAAACCTGCCTCGCGCAGTTGTGTAAAAAGCTCAAGCAGTGGTAGTTCTTCTTGGGGAGATTCTATCTTCATGCTTCTGGCTGGGTACGCATCTGTTCACCATAACGGCGATAATCATCCCAACTCTTCAGCAACACCCCAGGATACAGAAGTTCAGTTTTTAACTTGCTGAGAATTTCATCATCTTGATGACTAAGAATTCGCACCCAATCCATCAGTTCGCTGGTGCTGACCTTTTTACCAGCTTCGCCTTTGTCCCGCCGCATCTCTTCGCGCAGTTCTAAAAAGCGATCAATAATTGCGTCCACTAATTCTAAGGGTGAAACTGTAAATCGAGTTTTAACAATCTCGATTAACTGCTGACGTTCAGGGAATTTGACATAGTGAAATAAACAACGACGTAGAAAGGCATCAGGCAAGTCTTTCTCATCGTTACTGGTGATAAAAACAATTGGTGTTGCTTTCGCCTGAATTTTCTTGAGTAGACTGTTTTGTTTTACTTCTGTGACTTCAAACCTTTGCTCATCAAGCTCTAACAGCAGGTCATTAGGAAAATCAATGTCAGCTTTATCTATTTCATCAATCAAAACCACAGTTGGCTGCTCGTCGCGAAAGGCACGCCCTAACGGGCCCCACTCTACATAGGCATCAGCATTTTTTGCTTTGACTGCGGCTTCTTCATCTATTTTTGAAGCAGCGAGTTGAGCATCCCGCAACCTGCCAACGGCATCATAGGTGTAAAGACCATCCCGCGCTCGACTGGTAGATTTAATGTACCAAGCTTCATAAGGTAAACCCAACTCATAAGCCACCGCACGAGCCAATTTTGTCTTGCCGCATCCTGGTTCTCCCTTTAATAGTAAAGGGCGTTCGAGGGCGATCGCTAAATTTACTGCCTCTACTAATTTCTCACTAGGCAGGTAGGGATACAAGATTTGCCCAGTCTCCGGGTCTTGTTCTCCTGGCTGGGGTTGAACCTTACCTATGTATTTCAGCCGCTTGCCGTCTAAAGTTCTAACCACCGGGTTTCTTCCTCCTGCCAGTTACAGCCACACAAACCAAAAATTTCAGCAAACACACGCTCTGGAATGCCTTCACTCTTCTCTAGAATCACCTGAACTGTATAGTCAATTTTTTTAGTCATCTGGATTGGTAGAACATCAATTGCATTTTCCATCCAGTTAAGCAAGACTTGCTCAGATAAGGGATCAATCATTGGTAGCCTAATGGGAATATGGGGTTTCCATACCAGATCGAGTTGATCTGCAAACCCAAGATTCCAAGTGTTGACACAACCATCTTGGTCAAGCAAAAACATCAGGAGAAAAAATTCGTTGCTTGAGCAAATTGTCTGTGGGGTTGAGTTTACCAGGAGCAACCAAAAATCACGGATTAATTCGTGCAGATAGGTTTCATCAATGCATTCGAGATCGTGAAAGACTAGGATGATATGTTGAGTTTTCAATTGAGCAACTACATTCCTGGCAATCTCCTCATGGGATGAAAAATCTTGTACTCCAATCCGACGACCCAACTCTCTCCATAGGGCTGCAATATCAGTCCTAAGTGTCCGGCGTGAGAGATAAAATGTGATTGGGGGAGTCACCGTACTTTCAGGAATTTTTTGTAACAAACGCTTCAGTAACCAGATTTGACCATATTCTGGTGAACCATGAACTAAGAAAGCTCCTATACGTTTTTCTGTAATAAATTCTCGGAATAACTGTACCTGTGCTATGTAGTTGAGGCGAAACAGTTCACTGTGTATTGGCTCACTCTTACAAGACCTCTCAATAATCTGAATCTGCTTCAGGAGGCGATCGCGTTCTTTCTCAACTCGCTCAATTTCTTTGTCTAGCTGAAAAGCTACTGAAGCCCCCGCTTCAATGGCGTGTTGATTCCGCAACAACTTTATCTTCTCGCTAAACGCATCGTAGTGTTGTTGAAGTTCTTCCCGTTTTTGCTGTAAATGCCGAACTGAAGACATCTGTGAGTTTTAATACCCAACTATTGAGATATTACTATTTTTATTGCAGGCTATTTTCTAGCTGCTCGATCCGTTGAGTAAGTTGTGTTTTTTCAGCTTCAGCATTTTCAATTTGCTTTTCTAACTGAAACTTTACAACAGTGCTGGATTCTATCGCTAAATCCAACCGTAGGCGGCTCAATTTCTGACTTAATAAATCATACTGTTGCTGGAGGCTTTCGATTTCCTGTAAAATTCGCTGCCTTTGTCCTGGATTTAAATTAGCTGAGGATGAACTTGGTACTTCACCTGTTTTGCCTGGAGACACTGAGTTTTGTTTGCTGTACAGAACTGGAGTTAAATGTTCTGCAATGCCTTGCAATCTAATTTCTACACAACCGAACTTGTAAGCTTGATCTATTGTCCGCCTTGCTGCCAATGCTTTGTAAAAACCAACAGCAAAAGCGATCGCGGCTTGATCTCCAATTGCTTTATTCATGCCAATGACAAACGGAATATATTCTGCAATAGCTTTTGCTTGAGCTTCGGAATAGCAAGCATTCAACACCACACAATTTATTTGATCGGCTACTAGTTCAAATAACGCCGCTAGGGCATCGGGTTGTACAGGTTGGTATTTTCCGAGTAAATCTTCAAAACAAAGTTCACCTGTACTGGTTCCATGTCCAGAAAAATGCACAATCTGCGGCTCAAAATCAAATATTGCTTGGCTGATATCTCCCGGACGTACAGATTCACGGGAGTCTAGAACAAATCTATCTCGCTCTTTTGCTAGTTGTAGTTTTTCACGAATATCACGCAACTCTTGCCCCAAGCGTAATCGTGCAGCATCACTGGGATCTGCTGCCAAAAACAGAATTTTGATTTGACCATTACTGCTCATTTAGAGGATCAACCCAGAGTATGATTTTTGACCAAGTTCATTTTCACATAAGTCAAGACTATAATCAGTCACACTTTTGCTGCTGTTCCTGTTAATCTCATAGAAATCTGGCATTTAAGTTGAGAAAAACTCAGGAAACAACTAAAGAATTTATCTAGTTCCCAGGAGATAAACAATTCTCGCCACACCAGATAGGGGTTATTTAGTGATCGCGTTAATAAAAAGGCACGTTAATAAAAAGGCACATTTCTGAAATCGCAATAACTACCCTCTGGATCTTCTTCAACGAAAAAGGTTCATCTATCCTATCTACATCCCTGGCTTCATAAGTTCTGCTAAATCCACCCTCATCCAAAAGTCGTATTACTCGGAAACGGTTTCTGAACAATGGTGTGAGTGTTTGCCCACAGTTAATGCAAAACTTATTGTCATCAAGATTAAAGAGATTTGAGCAGTTGGAATTGGAACAGTAAAGCATATCTGGAAGTTTTTCAACAAATGGTATCTATGTTAAGTTTCCCCATTTTCTGCTTACTGGGTTTCACACTCTCTGTTTTTTCAATAAATTTACGTCTAGCGGCGTCTAGAGTCTAAAGTTAGTTTTGCTAGCGTAGTGATATAGGGTTTAGTGCCTTTCAGAAAGTGACTGGAAGCAAAAGGATTACTATGGCTCATTTAAATTTACGTCGTCCCCAAAATGTCAACGGCGATTTTTATGTAGATACTACCTGTATTGATTGTGATACTTGCCGCTGGATGGCTTCTGAGGTTTTTTATGATGTTGATCAACAATCGGCAGTGTATCATCAACCAACAAATGAAGCAGAAAGATTAGCCGCACTCCAAGCTCTTTTAGCTTGTCCTACTAGTTCTATTGGCACAGTTGAAAAGCCAAATGATATCAAAGTTGCCCAACAGAGTTTTCCAATTTTATTAGACGAAAATGTTTACCACTGCGGCTATCATTCCGAAAAATCTTATGGTGCTGCTAGCTATTTAATTCAGCTTCCTGAAGGGAATATTTTGGTCGATTCTCCTCGATTTACGCCGCCATTAGTTACGCGTTTAGAAGAGATGGGTTCAATTAGTTATATGTATCTGACTCACCGCGATGATGTGGCAGATCATCAAAAATTTGCTGAACATTTTCAGTGTCAACGCATTCTTCACGCTGATGAAATTTCTGCGGGTACTCGCAATGTAGAAATACAGCTAACTGGTTTTGAACCATTTGCCCTCAGCCCAGATTTGTTAATTATTCCAGTTCCTGGTCATACCAAAGGGCATACTGTTTTACTTTACAAAAACAAATTTCTCTTCACTGGCGACCATCTCGCTTGGTCAGAAAATTATCACCAGTTAGCTGCATTCCGCGATGTCTGTTGGTATTCTTGGTCAGAACAGATTAAATCAATGCGTCAGTTAGCTAATTACTCTTTTGAATGGGTGCTACCAGGTCATGGACGGAGATTTCATGCTGATAGGGGAACTATGCATCAGCAAATGGATAAATGCATTGATTTAATGGAAGCTTTGTAGTAAATTTCCTGCTGTAGAGAAGTACTGATGTGAATATATAGTCAAAGTCTGGATAATATTCTGTAATTGCACCTCATCACTTAAGTTCAGAACTTTGTGTTTAGAACTCTATTAGTTCGACAATTTCTTAAGGAGGAACTTATGCGGGAATCGCCGCTATATCAAGAAATTCTGCAAGAAGGTGTAGAAAAAGGAATTCAACAAGGAGAGGTGTTACTAGCTCTACGCCAACTCACGCGTCGGCTTGGTCAAGTTCCTCCCCAGTTGCAAGCACAAATTCAGCAGCTTTCTAGTAGCCAGGTGGAAGCACTTGGTGAAGCTTTGTTAGATTTCTCCACAACACAGGATTTAGTAGCTTGGTTACAGACTCAGCAGGCTAATTCGTAACGATGCTCCGCCCCGCTAACGTAATTCAGATGGTCTGATTTTATCTGAGTTCCCTCTCCTTGAATCTGTAGCTTGATTTTGGGGAATTTATATTAGGTGCGTGCCTCGCACACTCGCTCGTCACGCCACAATTGATATAATCTCGTTGCTGGCATTGTCATATATAAGATATCCCCAGCGCTGAGGTTAGTTTCCAATAAATCCCAGCCGTGAAGAGTTTGGTAATTCGTTTCTAAGTATAAAGGCACAAAGTCAGCAGACATGGCTATATCTTTTACACGCTGACCGTAAAAGGAGTGTGAAGCTGTAATCACAGTAGCAAAAGCTACCCAAAGACTATCGGCTGTAATACCATTACCTAAAATTTGTCCTCCAAGTGCCGCAGCAGCAAAAGCTGGAGCAGCAAGTTCAGCAGGACTCAGAACGGCCTCGAAGTCAAATACTTGTTGTGCCATGCCAGCAAAATCAGGATCGGCATAATGCACAATTACCGGAATACTAGGTGTCAAGCCTTTTGCTTTTAGGGCAATCTCTAGGTTAATAGCATCGTTGTTGGTAACAGCAAGCACTGCGGCGGCAGAGTCTATATTGCTGGCTTTGAGGGTGGCGCGAAAGCTGGCATCACCTTGAATTACTGGAATACCGAGTCCTCTGGTAGAGTTGACATATTTGTTGTTGGAGTCTGTTTCAATCACTACAACTTCATATCCGCTACTGTGGAGTTGCTGGACGATTCTGATGCCGATGCCACTCAAGCCACAAACTATGTAATGATGTCGCTGGGGTATACGGGCAGCATCCCAAAATTGCTTAAAGCGGCTTCCTAAGACAAAATCGGTCAGCATTGCATACCAAATACCAATTACCACTGCTCCAACCAGCATCATGACAACGGTAAAGAATTTAATGCTGTCGGGAGCCTTTTCTACAACTTTGTCATTACCACCCGCTCCGGTAATCATGCCTACAGAAAAATATAGAGCATCGACAAGAGGTAATTTCAGATCAGCGGACATATAGGTGAGTGTCGCAACCACAATAACTGCTAGTAGTGCGATCGCACCCACGACTACTGATCGTCCATGTTGCTGAAACTGCTTGATATTAGTTAGGATTTTCAGCAGTTTTTTAAACAACGATTTGCGCTTGGAACGGATGCGGGGTTGAGTACCAACGATTAAGCGATCGCCGACTTTTAAATCTTGCCCAGACAGCACCGCAGAGACCAAACCCATCTCACCTTCTACTGGCAAGTAATAAATCAGCATCTGGGATCGATCTTCCCATAAATCACTCAGCTGGCGACCTTTCCACGGATGGTTTTCATTAATATACTCTTCGTAAATCGGCCAAGTCTGTTTAAATAGCTTGATTTGTCCAATTGCTTGGTTTCCAAGTGCTGCAAAGGTGAATACTGGTGCTGCCAAACCTACAACACTCATACTCAAATGGTCTGACAAAGTTTGATCCAGGCGATCGCCCAAATTTGTATTATAAAAGCGGTTGATAATCCGAACCTGCGGATTTAGCACCCGCGCTTGCATCATAATTGACAAATTTAAGGCATCATCGGGGCTAGCTATTACTAAAGTTTTTGCTTGCTCAATTCCGGCTGCTTTTAGGGTAGCAGCAGCGTATAACTCGCCAACAATTACGTCTCCTGCGGCTTCACCAGGGATGGATTGCTGATGAATGCCAATAACAAACGCTCCTTGCTGCCTTAGCAAACGAAAGATTTTATAGCCAGTAAGTCCTAAGCCACAAACAATAATTCTGGGTTTCATGAAACAGCAGCGTTATTTACAAGAATGGCTGCATTTCTAGTTATTTATCAACATTGTTGCCCACTTTACTTGAGCATAACTGTAGCTGATAACACGATACCGCAGAATTAAGGATAAAGACATAAGTCGCCATAAGTAAAATTGCTTCTCTATCTAGTTTTTGAATTGAAAAGGTTTACCTCATTAATTGGCAAGCTGCTATAAATTTCATTGAGATGGCACTTTTACAAAATTCCGACAGTCAATGTTATAAAGATAACTTGATTTTGTATAACTTCACTTATGAAAAATTTAGCAAAACTAAAAAACTTTGGTGGAATTTTATGCCCTTTAGTTGTAGTAGGAACGATAGCTGTTACAGCCCAGGCACAATCCCAGACAGCATCAGGGCCAATTTATGCACCTAATGTGACGCTGGATGTACAACGTAATAGCGGTACTTGTCCTCAGAGAATTGGACTTTGGTGGTTTGCGCTACCTTATGAAGGCGGTGCTGAACATACAGTAGTAGCAGATACTAGAGCATTTGCAGATACAACTAAGTTAGTTTCAGCTAATAAGCAGTTTGTAGAATTTGTCTCGCCTTTACGCAGGAACTACGCTTCTTGTGTTGGTAAAACAAATGGACAAGAATACGATTTTTATAGTGTGCAATTTAAAAATAAAAAAGCGTATTTCCGTGTAGATTTGCAAAATATTAATGCACCTGGACGCATAATCACTTACCAAAGTGTAGCGGCTTCTCGTCCTTATGTGCGCTGGGCGATCGCTGACTAATACCATTTCACTTTAAGAATGATACAAATACTTTGGTAGGGACACGGCATTGCCGTGTCCCTACGAGAAATCTATATGTATCAAGATTTTCGTAAATTGGTATAAGGTTTTTGATTCCAATTTGTATCGCGTAATTCCTATGGGGCGGGCAAAATACCCCACCCCACAAAGCCAGTTTGTCAATCAAGCAGTTACGATATAAGGTGAGTTAATCGCCGCTACACGGCCAGCATCCACCAAAGTTTGATAAACTATTGCCGCTACCTCAGCGCGTGTAGCATCGCGGGTAGGATTTAGTTGCTTGAGGTTTGGATAATTGATAATAATCTGCTTTTCTAAAGCTTTTGCAACCTCATCTTTTGCATATTCAGGAATTTTTGCTTGGTCATCAAAAGCTTTGATGGCAGTTGTACCATTAGCAGATAAACCTAATCCATTCACCAGAGAAACTATAACTTGTACACGTTGAATATTCTGATTAGGGCGAAATGTGTTATCGGGATAACCAGATAGAAATGAACCTTGATATGCTTGCTCAATTGCCTTTGATGCCCAAAAGTTTGCAGGTACATCTTTGAATTTGGTAGCAGCGCGGTTTGACGATGGGTTGAAAGCTTTTACAACTAAGGCTGCAAACTGCGCCCGCGTCATTGTAGCATCTGGTTTAAATGTGCGATCAGGGAAACCGTTGACTATTCCCTGTTTGACTAATTCTCGAATAAATGCGGCTGCCCAATGATTAGCAATATCGCTTAAGTCAATAGAAGTAGGTGCAGGCGTTGGCGCAGGCGTAGGTATCGGTGTCGGTAAGGGAGTTGGTGTTGGTGTCGGTGATGGAATTGGTGCAGGTGTCGGTGTCGGTGATGGAATTGGCGAAGGTATTGGTGTTGGTAATGGAATTGGTGTAGGTATCGGTGTTGGTAATGGAATTGGTGCAGGTATCGGTGTCGGAGTAACAGAAGTATCTGCAAACTCTATGTTTCCCGCAACTTTATTTCGATCTATTTGATTCCCCACAGAAACCAGTTTATTGGAACTGGCGTTTTGTAAATCAAATTTACCGTTATTGCGTAGAGTGTTACCCCCAGGGTTATTACTACTGCCGATATCTGGTAAAGCACTCGCAATTATAGTTAGACCATCATCAGTATTATTTTCACTGAGATTATTACGTAACACAGGACGAGCATTCCCGGAGATAACAATCCCAGAGCGGTTTTCGTAAATTTTGTTATTTAGAAGTGTGGGTGATGCCGTGTCGCTGATGGCAATCCCAAAACCTGTTTTAACGTAGGTGTTACCCTGAATTTGACCTTTGGAATTTTTCGCGATCGCAATCCCATTAGCTGCATTCTCACTAAATACATTACCTGAAATAACTGGGTTAGCGTCACCTGTAGCAAATACGCCCTCACGTTTGCATTGCGTGAAGGTGCAATTAGCAATGGTAGGGGCAGTTGATTCTACCCAGACTCCACTACCACGGCTAGCTAGATTTGTTACAGTTACTCCCCGGAGTTCGGCGCTAGTCAGCAGCACGAAGGTGACGTTTTGACCAGCAAAAGTACGACTCAGGTAGTTACCAGTTCCTTCAATCAAAATGCCGCTGCCTTTGTTGGCTTCATTACCTACCACTGTCACCCCAGATGGAACTGTTAGGGGAAAAGTTTCACCACTGGCAGCATTATAATTTCCTTGTGCCAGTTGAATTTTAGTGCCGAGTGTAGCTACCTTTAAGGCTTGCGTAATCGTTTTGAATGGAGTTTGTTCGCTACCAGAATTGGTATCACTGCCTGTCCCTGGATTTACGTAAAAAATTTGCACCATATTTATACTTTCAAAAAATACATAGTCATCCTAGCGCTAACTATTGCACTGGGTAGCGAGCAGTTATCCTGCTGATATTGACTGCTAGAGTAATATTAGTCACATTAGTACAAATTTTTGCCCCAAGATTAGCTTTCTGGGCAAGGTATTATAAAATTTAATGATAAAATTTTTGATCTTAAATTCTTTATTATTAGTTTCCCAAGCACCCAATCCTGACCGAAAATTTCTAGATTTAAAAAGTCAGTTAGAAAAATTTGGATTTCAGGTAATAATTCAGCTACCACCAAAACGAGGGGCTTATGGTTTATTAAGAGATGCTGATAAAAAAATTTGGATTAATCCCATAGTTTTTGAGTTACACATTGGTACTCAGACGTTAATCCACGAAGCAGTTCATGCTGCACAAGTGTGTGCAGGAAAAGGGAAGATAAAAACTTTAGGTTTAAAGGTTCAGCCTAGCAATTATGCTCGACCATTTTTTATGCGTTATACCGATGTTCACAGACAAGATTTAGAAAGAGAAGCTTACGCAGTACAAACTCAACCTAATAGTTTTGAACTAGCTGTATCTCTTCTTCAGCAACACTGTAAATAGCTAGTTATCTTTATTATCAACTAATAAATAACCGTCTTCCATATGAAGAATCCGAGGGGCAATATCCAGAATCCGGCTGTCATGGGTAACGAGCAGGATAGTACAGCTTTGCTCTTGCGCAAGAGTTTGCATCAGTTCCACCACCTCTCGCCCTGATTTCTTATCAAGTGATGCCGTTGGTTCATCAGCAAGAATAATTTTAGGATTCGCCACCAAAGCACGGGCGATCGCTACTCGTTGCTTTTGACCACCAGACAGATTTTCTGGGTAGGAATTAACGTAATTTCCTAATCCTACTGCTTCTAGCATTCGTACAGCCCTTGCCTGTCTTGCTTTCCAGGATAGGCGATCGTGCAGTTCCAAAGACATCTCGACATTTTGCCGGGCTGTTAAACTATTCAAAAGGTTATGGGATTGGAAAATATAGCCAATTTGTCTCCGTACTTTGATTAACTGATTTTGTTCAGCACCGCAGAGTTCCCGACCAATAACTTTTAAACTACCGTACTGACAAGAACGCAATCCACCAATCAAGGATAGCAAAGTGGTTTTTCCTGAACCAGATGGCCCAGTCATAATCACTATTTCACCAGGGTAAATATCTAGGTTGATATTAAATAGAACTTGTTTCCGTAAGCTTTTTTTTCCAAAAAAGTGATTGATATTACGAATGGAAATCACAGACTCATAGGGAAACAATTGCTTCGAGTGATAGTAATTTAAAATTTGCATAATTATTAGCAACAAACTGCCGAAAGAGTTCAAAAGCTGAAAGCTACTATATTAAGTAGATTTGCTGAAATTTGTTAAGAGTAAAAGTTTTACGAGTCGCAAAAGTTAGTTTTTGAGTCGCAAAAGCTAGTTTTGATGTCGCAAAAGCTGGTTTTGATGTCACAAAAGCTGGTTTTGATGTCACAAAAGCTGGTTTTGATGTCGCAAAAGCTAGTTTTGAAGTCACAAAAGCTGGTTTTGATGTCACAAAAGCTGGTTTTGATGTCGCAAAAGCTGGTTTTGATGTCGAAAACTGATTAAAAAATATCTGCCGGGTCTGCCGAGTTTAATTTACGCATAGCGATCGCCCCAGATATTAAACACATAACAATTGTCAATATCAATACCTGAATTACTCGCTCAGAAGTCATAAACAGCGGTAGTTTTGTAGCGCTTCTAGTTAAGTTATACATTCCAAAAGAAATTACACAGCCAGGAATATAACCGAATACAGCTAAAATTAATGCTTCTTGTAAGACAACAAATAATAGGTAAACATTGCGAAACCCCATTGCTTTCAGTGTGGCGTATTCAGCAAGGTGATCCATAACATCGCTGTAGATAATTTGGTAGACAATAATCACACCAACTAAAAACCCGATAGTTACACCCAAAGAAAAGATAAAACCGATCGCGCCACTTTCTTGCCAATATTTCTTTTCAAAATCAATAAATTCCTGACGGGTAAGAACTTTTACATCATCTGAAAGGTAAGACCGCAACGCTTTAACTACTACATTGGCATCACTACCAGATTTTAATTGAATTAAACCCAGATTAACTTTCCCTGGTTGCTGTGAAGAAAAAATTCGTAAAAAGTTTTGGTCACTTGTAATTACACTAGCATTGGCTACAAAAGACGCGCCGACTTCATATAAACCCTGAATATTAACTCTACGTCCTTGCAGTTCTGTTGTGACAGATTTACCTTGAGATATTTGTGCGATCGCTTCTTGATATTTACCGTTGGCGTTGCGGTCAAACAATAATGTATCTGGATATTTAATCAGAGCTAAATTTTGATTAACTTCTGGCAAATTAAACGCTGGTTTTTCTGGATTAAAGCCAATAACTAGAATTGATTCATCAAGTTTAGTTTCGAGACTCTTCCAAACTCCTAAGCGAATATACAAGGGATTAACTGATTCAACTTCTGCTAAGTTAGCAGCTTGAAATAATCGACGGCGAGGAAAACTACTCAGAAGTCCTAAGTTTTGCGCTTGGCGGCTAATCACTACCAAGTCAGTTTTTAATAGCACATGAAATCGAGTATTGCTATCATATAAAGCAGATTGAAAGCCAAGCTGCATTAACATAAGAAAAACAGCAAAAGTAATTCCCAATATGGCAACAACAAAACGTCCCTTTTGTTTTATTAATTGCAACCAAGCTAATGGAATATTGCGTTTAAACATAGTAATTATCATAATTTAAATTAATTTGAAATAAAAAACCACAGAGACGCTGAGTAACAGAGTAATAAGAAAAAATACTCAATTTTTCTCTCTGCGACTCTGCGACTCTGCGTGAGATTTTTATAACTTTTAGTCAGCAAGAACTGAATTCTGCCTCTTTCATAAATTAACTTCAACATTAACCTGAAGATTAGTAAAGCGAGCAACCTGCCTACTCGCAGCTTGATCTAAACGAATTTTGACCTCAATTACTCTGGCATCTGTTGCCGTTGTTGGATCGCTATCCAGCACATCTTTCTTAGCAACTTTTAAACCAATTTGATCAACTGTTCCGCCTAACTTACCGGGGAAGGCATTGCTGGGACTGCTAATACTAGCACTTTGCCCTGGGCGAATCTTGGCAATATCACTTTCGTAAATTTCTGCTACTGCAAACATCCGCTCAGTTTGCCCAAGTTCGACAATTCCTTCGTTTCCTACTGTTTCACCAGGATGAGCAATAATTCGCAGAATTTGACCGGCTTTTGGTGCGCGAATATATGCCAAATCGAGTTCGGCTTGAATTTTATCAACTGTAGCAATAGCACTATCTACTTCTGCTTGTGCTGTTGCTACATCTGTAGGACGAACTTCGGCTGTTTTTTCTAAGGTGGCTTTGGCTTCTTGAATCTGTGCAGTGAGTGTGCGTTGAGTTCGTTCTAAACCTGCCTTAGCACCGCTTAACTGTTCTTGAGCGCTTGTGAGAGCTAGTTTGCGACTGTCTAGTGCAGAAGCAGCGATCGCTCCTTCATTATAAAGAGTTTGGTTGCGACGAAATTCTATCTCTGCATTCTGCAACTCTGCTTGCATACGAGCGATAGTAGCCTGCTGAGTTTGGATTTCACCATCTAACTCGGCTTGCAGATTTCTCACATTCGCTTGTATGGCTGCAAGTTCACCTTGTTTTGCTCCTGCTTTGACCTGAGCAAGACGAAATTGGGCAACTCTAGCTTGCTGTTGTGCTTCTATCAAATTAGCTTGCAGGCGATCGCGATTATCTAAAATAGCAATGATTTGTTGCGATCGTACCTGTGTGCCTTCATCAACTAACAGTTTAGCTACACGGCTACCACTACCAAAACTAGGATTAGTAGGAGCCGAAATCTTAATTACTTCACCTGCTGGCTCCAATCTTCCCAATGCATTTACTTTGGAAATAACTACTTGTTTAACTTGTGAAGTAACTGCTGGACGTTTAGTTGTAGCTGATAGACGGGCTAAATATAAAACTCCTGCTGATATCCCCACCATGCAGGCAATACCTAAAGCAATTAACCAGCGTAAATAGGGTGGAAATAGAGATGGTTTTCTAACTTCCTCAGAGTCTTGCAACATTGTTCTTACAATTACTTATATTTTAGAACGACTTAAAAGTTTTTGATTTTCAGTTATTTCAAAAATAGTACTAAACATCACATTCATTTTTGACCAAGACCTATACTCAAACTTGTAAAACTGAAAGCGGCTCAGAAGAATAATTACTCTTTCATAAAGTGGTATTAAATCCAAATCATCAATATTACAAAAACCATCAATCTGATTTATAATTTGCTGATTAGTACTACAAAGCATTACCTGACGAAAGTTTAATTCTTGAGATATTTTCAAACCCAAGATAATGCTTTGATATTCTGCAATTTTCTCAGGCACGTTCCCCAAGTATTGGCGTGCTGTTGCGAGGATTTTGCCATCTAGGTTATATGTAGTTGCAATAGACCAGCCTGGATTTTTTCTAGATATGGCATAACAGTAAACAGTCACATAGTTACATGAATGGTAATTTAACCCAGGGCGGCTATAGTAATGCATGAAATTCATTTTTATATGATTTAACCTCAAATTTATTTTTTAAAAGCATAAATTAAATAGAAATTATGCGTTAACTAAAAATTATTGAAAAAGAATTTAGAAGTCAGAATCAATACTTCGACTACTTCGGCTGCGCTCAGCACAAGTACGCTCAGTAAGCATTAGTAGGGGATTCATACCCGCCACTAAATTGTTGCACCACAAAACAATATATAAAGCCTCTTTTACTTGTGAATACTGACTTCTGGCTCCTGAATTCTACTGTAAAGACTGCTCTTATCTATCTGTGCGATTTCTTCATACTTGAAAAAGCCAGGGTTTAGTATTCCATTAGGGTCATATTTCCTTTTAATTTCATTAATTTTAGACCAGGAATTACCAAATTGAAGTCGCCAGCGTGGAAGGTCAAATTCTACCCAAGTAGCCATATATCTTTTGCCACCCATTTCTAAAGCAAGGTCAGTAAGTAGATTTAACTGCTCTAAAACCGGTTTTACTTGGGCTTTAGGGATAGTAGGATACATCCCCAATCCGATAATTAACTCATCATCGGGTAAAGGGAACATAGGCATTTTAGTATTGCCAGAAAGTAGACAAAATGAACCAACAGGTATAGTTCGGAAGTCCGTGAAAGTAGGTATGCGCTCAAGAGCAATATCAATATATTCTTTAGCAACTGAACTTGGCAGCAGAACGTCTATCCAAGAATTAGCAGTACCTACAGAACGAGTTACTTGCGCTATCGGTTGGATAAACTTGTCAAAAGCCAGGTCTTCAGTGTGGATGTGACGATAGAAATTTAAGTTAGAAAGTAATTTTTGCTCATTTATATCTTTTACAGAATTGACTTCTAGAGTAATTTGCATCCTGTAAAACCATTGTATTAAGGGCCGTATTCCCTTTTCATTTACTCTAGATACTCCTAATAAACATGGAGAAAATAAAGATACTAAACCATCAATCAGTCCTTCTGAAATCAGAAAACGCTGATCATTTAAAAGAGTGTCTAAGTCGTCATAACAAAGAGAATAGCTGCGAGTATAGGGGCGGTATTTTCTCAGCCGATTTTGTACTTTGGTAATGATGCCAAACTGACCATAACCACAAAGAACGTGATAGAAAAGTTCGCTATTATGTTCTGATGTACACCAGACAATATCACCTGTTCCAGTTACAACTTCCAAACCTAAACAATTGTCAGCTTGAGAACCATAACGAAAAGAACTCAATCCTAAACCGCCTGCTGAGAGAGTTCCGCCTAAAGTTACTTCAAAGTTATTTGTGAGGACAGGAGGAATCACACCATACGGTATTGAAGTATCAACTATTTGCTTCCAAGTAACGCCAGCATCAGCTTTGAACCAAAGTTCATCCGCGTGGAATTCATGAATTTGATTAAGATTTCTCATATCTAAGAGAATTCCATCTTGGTTCAAAGATTGACCACTTAATGAATGACCCGCAGCCCGTGATGAAATAGTTAACTCTTGATTTGCAGCATACTTTATGGCTTTAGCAATATCAGTAGAGTTTTGAGGACGAACAACAATTTGAGGCCGTTTTTGAATAATGCCACCAAAATCATGAGACACAGCCTCTAAGTCTTCTTTAGTATTGCTGACTTCGCCTTCAATAAGATGTTTTAAATCTGAAATAATGCTACTCATGAAAATAAGGTTACGAAACTATTTTTTGACTGGGTTGAATGGGAATTTAATGAATACTATGTGGTTTACTGGGTTGTAGCAAATGGTGTCAGAGGCTTAAAAACGCTATTTTTCAGATGTAAAGTGTAGCGGAATACCTAACGCACTCCAATAGATGACCTGAAGATGGTGTGTTGCGCTGCACGACAACGCACCCTACTAGGTTTACGAAAAATAATTTTTAGATAGACTTTTGCACAAATATTTCTGTATGGGTCTATTACTTCAACTTAATTAGATGCATTTTGAGCATCTTAATCCCAATCTCTATAAAGCTAGGAACTATGCTAAATAGCTCTATCATGCGATTTATTAAGTTCTTAGATTTAGTTATTCCTACTACTTTATTTGTAGATCTTTCATACTTAAATACACAAACACAATTGCCTTCTGCTTGTTTACTGAGAATTGAAGCTTTCATGTTAGGGAAAGCTCTTCTAGTAGCTTCTTGTTCCATCTCACAAAAAACACGGCATGGGTTATCAAAACCATATTCTTTAGAAATTGATAAAACTGGGCAAACTCTTTGGATTTCCAATGCTGCATCTGTTCCATTCTGAGAAACATCTACTATTTCCATAACGAAGCCCATCAGCCCAAGTAAGGGAGAAGCTTTCTTAAAGCCTATAGCTAAGGTATTGTTATCAATGAAAGTACCCATTAAAGCTTTTTGTTGTTCAGGATATTTTTCCATTATCTTTTCAAAAGCGGCTTCGTCTCCTATCTCTTCTACCAGCTTTTTGTATCTTTTAAATCTATTTCTAAACAAACTCATTGCTTTCGATTCATCAAGATTGATGATATCTTCCATTCGGAGATTGCCTGTAACTAGGTTTTTTTCTATGCTCATCGTTATTTTTTCCTCCACTTATTAAAACTAGCAGCTAGTTTTGGTATTAACCTTTACAAGCTGGAATACAAACAAAGTCCAATTATCCAAACAAGTAGATATTTGCAAGCATTTAGACAAGATAATGCAATATCTATTTCGAGTTCGCCTGTTGTATGTCTGTAACGCTGTGTCTGTTCAAAAGCAAAACTATTTGCTTTTGTTTGTAACGGCTCTTGATAAATTTGGGATTGATTTCTCAATGCAATTTTGGCTTTTGATTGCCTCACACTCACCAATTTTATTTTTCTCATTTCAGTGCTAAATTTCGTAATTTTTATGGTTAGTCGTCTTTATTAATGTGGTCATCAATTCTGAATAGTTGAAAAAGCTATAACCAATTACGAGGATTCTTCAGTACTTCTCTGAGCATTGCTTCTTGACTACCAGGAATCGGTTGGTCGTCATATTGCCAGCTAGCAGCAGGAGGCATACAGTTGAACACACTTTGCTGTTTAACCATACCGCTTGCTAGACCAAAACGAATGCCGCGATCGCACGACAATATAAACTCGGCATAACGTCCACGCACAAGCCGCTGCCAGTTTTTGTTTTCTTCAGTAAAGTTCATATCCTTGCGTCTTTCTACAATCGGCATATAGGCAGGGATAAAAGCCTCAGCACAATTTGTGACAAAAGAAAGAAGTTTTTCTGGATTACCTTGATTAAGATGGTCGAAGAAAATTCCACCTATACCTCGGTTTTCACCGCGGTGTGGGATGTGAAAGTACTCGTCACACGACTTTTTAAAGCGGTGGTAATAGGAAGAATCGTACTTGTCGCAAACTTCTTTATGTACCTGATGAAAATGAACTGCATCTTCCTCGAAAAGGTACGCCGGTGTGAGATCAGCACCACCACCAAACCACCAATAAATAGGTTGACTACCATTACCAATCTGGAAATAGCGATAGTTGACATGAGCGGTAGGAGCCATCGGGTTATAGGGATGAATCACAAAGCTAGAACCCGTGGCAAAGAAGCGGTTGCATCTACTGCTAGTCATTTGATCTGCTATTGCTGTCGGGAGCGCACCTGATTGCTGAAAAGACGTTCCAGGAGGCAATTCACCCTCTATTGCAACATAATTGACTCCCACCTTTTCAAAGACATTGCCATTGTGCAGAGCGCGGTCAATATATATGGTGTCCTCACTACTTTCACCAACCGTCCACACACCCTTGTTGTTACGAGTCCAAGACTGTTCGAGGAAATCCTTACCATCTATGACTTGAAGAGCTTCGCAAGTATTCTCAAACATCTGTCTAAAAATCTTATCGATTACCCCACGCACTCTTGGTTGTTGTGCCGTTGGTTTTTCTAGGACATCGGTCATATTATCTCCTCACACTAATTAAGTCTTTTTTCGGTCTTACTGAATTGAAACCCCTTTCTCTACGAGACGCTCCGCGTTGGCGGAAGCCTCCCCCTTTGGGAGAAGACCGCAGTCGCAGTGGCTCCAAAGAAAAGCCTTCCCCCAGCAATGGTTCACTGTATCTCTGCGTGAACTTTTCATATCTTTATTCAGCAACGCCGTATTTCTGTTAGCTAAAAGCTATATTCCGTTCACGTTGATAACTTTAGACTCTCAATTTCCAGTTGCCCATGTACTGTAAAGAAAATAAGTCAAATAAGGGTGCATGATGATTACCTTATTTGAAAAGATTCTGAGGATTCATCAATAAAGTGATTGTGACCATTTCGGTTAGACACAGAAGATGAAGTTAAATGCTTTTGGAGAAACTTACGAAAAGTAATATCTAAAGCATCAGCAGCAACATGAAGTTCTTCTGATATTTTGGGCATTGATTGAGAGTCTAAAGTAGCTACCACTACTGTGTCCTCTTGGGCTAGTTTGTGGTCAAGCTTCCTAAAAAATCCATCTAACCAAGGGAGAGGTAAAATATTGCGATACAAAACGCGTTTAACATAAGTAGTTTTGTCATCAATCGGCAGGTGAGCAACTAAAATGCCGAACTTGATATCAAACCTATTATTTCTACCTATGCTAATTTCCGCTAAGGTAACATTAGGGAGATATAAAGTCAATCTTGTGTTTAACTCTGGACGTCCACCAAGTAGAAAGTTCAACAAACTTTTTGAGTTACTTAAGGATTCATACTTGACTTTAGCAACTGCGCCCCAATCATATTTATCAACTTTATACTTAATAGTTTTGTTGATTGGGATTCTCTGACCAAAAGATTTCTTGTGAACTGCTATGACATGAGTAAAATCAAGATTAGCTTCCATGAGTCGAGCATAGTTAGCATTATCTATGCCCTCATCATAAACAGGACGCATAGTCGATACCATGTATTCTGGAAAATTTGGCAATGGAGGACGTTCTTCTGCTGGCAAATCTCCATAAAACAGCCAGACAAAACCATATTTTTCTTTTATTGGGTAGCTGTCTACACTAGCTCTTTTGGGAATAGGTGTTCCGGTTCCATTGGAAGGTATTTCAATGCATTTTCCATCAGCTTGAAATTTCCATCCATGATAAGGACAACGGATACAGCCTTGTTCAACCCAGCCTAAAGACAAGGCTGCACCACGATGAGGACACTGATCTTTCAAAGCAATTACTTGTCCTTGAGAATTGCGGTAAAGAACAAATCTTTGATTTAATATCACAATTTGCTTGGGCTTGTTAGTAACAGCTGAACTAAATTCACAAGCATACCAAAAGTTTTTCAACGTTATTAGTTCCTATTATTTTTGGTTGTAAATTAAGTCAAATTTTCTCTGTATTTTGGCTAATAGATTGGTGAAATAGCGCTGTGGAATACGGTTATTCTACTTATAGTGTTTCGACTCCAATGAGGTACAGAATAACCCCTCCCCAACCCTCCCCTTGGTAAGGGGAGGGTGCGCGACAGCGCGGGTAGGGTGTATTTCATGTGCCTGGCAATTGCTGTATTGATATTTCTTAAAAGAATCTCATGCAGAGGCGCAGAGAGAAAAAACAAGAGAAATCTTGAGCTTTTACAAATAATTTAAGGCTGCTGTATGTATATTTAGTTCATCAACGAGACGTCAGAAGGTTGTGCTTGCTCTTGGCTACAGTTATCTGAATTGCTATCATTTGCTTTTAAATTCCAACCCATTGCTAAATATTTTTGGCGAAGCTTACGATAGGCAAGGGTTAAAGCATCAGCAGGAACATGAACTTCTGTTGATAAAGTATCAGGTATTAATTTTGGGTATTGGGACTCGGTTACCAACCTATCTTCTAAACCAACTTTGTGGTGAAATTTTACGAATAAGCTATCTGCCCAAGAGTGGGTAAAAAAATTGCGAAATTGAATCCGCTTACTAATGGTTGTGTTGTCATTAACAGGAATGTGGACAGCATAATTAATCATTTTGCCACGACCAAAGTCACTCTCGATTTTAGTTATGTTGGGAAGATAAAAGCTAGTCTTGGCATTTAGCTGTGTGCGTGCTGGGCGAAAGAAAGATTTAAATACACCATTTTTAGGTTTGGTGTAATTTTTGTATGTAATTTTAGCACTCATTCCCCAATTCTCATCTTGGATTACATAATCTTCTACTCTTGGATCTTGTGCAAATCCTGCTCCGAAAGAATTAGCATGAACTGCAAAAAGATGGGCAGGATCAAGAGCATTTTCTATGACCCGCGTGTAGTTAGCTTGCATCTTATATTCCAAGTAAATGGGATGCATAGTTGGGTCTTGATATTCTGGCAAGGGTGGAATTGGTGGGCGTTCTTCTGCTGGTAAATTTCCATAAAATACCCAGATAAAACCGTATTTCTCTTGTACTGGATAACTGTTTACATTAGCTCTTTTAGAGATAGGTATTCCAGGTGCATTGGAAGGAATTTCAATGCATTGTCCATCAGCTTGAAATTTCCATCCATGATAGGGACAACGGAGACAATCTTTTTCAACCCAGCCCATAGATAATGCTGCACCACGATGGGAACACTGGTCTTTCAACGCTATGACTTGCCCTTGAGAATTCCGGTAGAGGACAAATCTTTGGTTTAACATCACAATTTGCTTGGGCTGGTTACTAATAGCAAAGCTAAATTCACAAGCATACCAGAAGTTTTTTAGCACACCTAAGCTCCTAACTATCTTAAATAAATTATTTGGTGAAAAGTAGCTTTTTACACCAAATTACAATTTCCTAACTCAGTTTCAACATCAGGTGTGTTCGGCGGCGAATACAGTAAATTCCAAGGTTTAGGACGCTAATAAAACTACACGAAAGACGTCGGCTCTGATGCCTTTCTTTATTGCCCATCAGTTGAGCAGTTCTAAACTATTACACATAGTCATATGTATTCAATGAAAAGAAATATTTTTTCTTGACATTTTCCGAATGAATAAGCCTAAAATGCTTCTCAAGAATGCTCATAAGCTATTTGCAAATGATGTGGGTTGTAAGTATTGTTTGTAGTTTATTTGCAAATAATCTGGAGTCTTGTCAAATTTTAGTTAGAGCAACTGAATCTTGTTTTTGGGTGCTGCTTAGCTTAACCGCTACATTCATCTCAATCATCACCAAAAGCTGCTAAGAGCCATAGTTCTCGTTTCATTTTTGTCTGTAAGTGTTGATTTTACGTTAATTGAGCCAACTTAAGCCAATGTTGACTTGGCTCGCTTATTTGATATTTGGTTTGCCCCCACTGGCACTTTCTGGCGTCTATTGCCTTTGTTGTGTGTCTTTCTTTGGGTATAGGTGATACTATACCAATGCACTAGTGCATTAGTCAACCAATGTATAATTTTTCTCTATTAACCATTGCACCAATAAACTAGTGAATAAGTTCATTAGTTGGAGTATAGTGTGGCACAAGGAGAAGCTTCGATTAGGGTTTACCTATCGCCTGAAACAAAAGACAGGTTTAAAACAGTTTGCTTTTTTAAAGGACTCAATATGTCTGACGTTACAGCCGAACTCATTGAGAATTGGTTAGCCAAAAATGATCTGGATCTACCAATTTCCCAAAGAAATGCTCCTTCAACCAAAAGTAAGAAGCGTGAAGGGTTAGGATGACTACAGAACTAGGTTTCCTAAAAGCCAGCCAAATACTACAGCAATTCCCAAATTGTCAGTAACGCGGCAATGGGAGGGGCAAGCAGTAAGTAATGGTAACAACTATGTGATTTTAGAAATAGCTATGATTACAGACGATTTGGAAGTAACAATCAAAATTAATCAGCTGCCCCAAGTCAATACTGGATAGTATGGCTGGTAAAAGTTTGGGAGCGACTGTACTGGAAACGCTGTGACAGCCACAGTCAATCCCAAAATCTGAAAAAATTGACTAAGAGTGTTGTAATTATCGTAATTATCGGCTGAGGGTAGCCTCGCTAGCAATCTCCAACTCGGCTTGTTTTATAAAAGAGAAGCGATCGCCTCCACCAACGCCAATCAGAGAAGCGATCGCTATACAAGAAACATAAGCACAATAAGAGGATTGTATGCTGTATCAAAAAATCTACTGTCTTACTTTAGATAGATCAAGCAAATATACACATATACCAACAGGCTGAAATTATGGTAATTGCAGAAAACGCGTGTCATACATAGAAGTAATATATGTCTGCAATTAAGAAGGGGCGTACAACTGTTAACCGTGTGAACTTAAGCTTAAAGTTAGACCTCTAAGAGGATGTTTGGAAAGTCTCAAAGTATAATAAAAACCCCTCTCCAAACCTCTCCCCGAAACGGAGAGAGGCTTTGAAACCCCCATTCCCTTGTAGGGAAGGGTTAAGTTTAGGAGATTTTGCGTTAGCAATAATACTTTTAAAACAACCTCCAAGAGGTTTTACTAGGCAAAACCTGTCCCTCTGCGAGTCGGAGAGGGACAGACTTGAACTTTAGTTCAAGGCAGGGAGAGGTTTATCTAACTCACGTGAAAAATGATATTACTCCACTCGGCTGGTAGGCAATTTAGCCCCACACCTTTTACAAAAGCCAGCATCTATATCGTGGTAAGCCAAACCACAATTTAAACAAACTATTTCTACCTGATTGGCAGTTTTAACCAGTCGCTTTATTAAATCTCCCACTTGCCAAGGAATCAACGCAATTCCTGTCAATATCATTAATACTGTTAGTAAGCGACCTAATTCAGAAATTGGAATAACATCACCAAACCCTACTGTTGTCATTGTGACAACTGAGAAATAGAATGCATCTAAAAACGTACCAAATTTTTCACGATTAACAGGATGTTCTACTTGATAAATTAAACCAGAGTAAATAAAAATAATTGCAAACAACGTAAATAAAATTCGCGAAAAAATCATACCATCTTCGGTACTGATACTAGCGAATAAAAATTTTCTATCTATAAACCTGATTAAGCGTAAAATCCGAAACCATCGGAGTAGACGAATAAATCGAATATCCACTGCTCCTAAGAAAAATGGCAAAATTGCCATTAAGTCAATAATTGCATAAAAGCTAAAAATATACTTAACTTTATTTTCTGCACTCCAGAGGCGGAGTAGATATTCTACTACGAAAATTATAACTATCGCTGTATCTACTACATCTAATTGGAACCGAACAGAATCAGGAATATTATAAGTTTCTGCTACAAAAATTACTGATGATATTAGAACTAAGGCAGCAAGTGTTAAATTAATTGCTTTACCTATTGGTGTTTCTAGGTCTGTTAAGTAAAACTCTGTTTGTTCTCTACTCAGTAACATATATATCCAGAAATCATTTCAATGCATTCGCTTAAATGACATTGACGATACAATACTATTATCCTGTATACTTCTAAAATTTCAAGTCAATTATGAAGCAAGAATATTTTATGAACTTGGCATTAACAGAAGCAAAAAAAGGTGATGCTCCTTACGGTGCAGTAATTGTTAAAGATAACGAAGTTGTTGCCGCTGCTCATAATACTGTAAGTAGAGATAGCGATCCATCAGCTCATGCGGAAATCAATGTTATTCGTAGTTTAACAGCTAAAATTAAAAACCCTGCTTTAGAAGGTTATAGCATATATACAACTGGTGAACCTTGCCCAATGTGTGCAACGGCTTGTATTTGGACAGGTTTATCAGAAATTGTATATGGTGCTTCAATTCAAGATTTAATTTCGCTAAATCAGTCACAAATTAATATATCTTGCGAAGAGGTTATCGCTAAGTCATTTAGAAAGATAAAAGTAATCAAAGGAGTTTTAAAAAATGAATGTTTGGAATTGTTTAAATAGACATATTAGCAATAAATTGCTAATTATTTAAGTCCATTTAAATAGGATAGAAATGTATTTGCAAAAATAGCTGCTTGAGTGCGATCGCGCAGATTCAAGCGATTTAAAATATTAGTAACATGATTTTTTACTGTCCCCTCAGAAATGTAGAGTTCTTGAGCGATTTCGCGGTTACTAGCACCTGTAGCTATTAACTGTAAAACTTCTTTCTCTCTAGGAGTAAGTTCAGCTAAAATAGGTGGTGCAGGAGGCGTTGGCTGGGTTAATTCACTGTTAGAAAACTGAGTCAAGAGTTTTTTAACTATTCCTGGGCCAAGTTGCGTGTACCCTTTATGAACAGCACGAATAGCAACAGCTAATTCTTCTGAGGGTGTATCTTTTAGTAAATAGCCCATTGCGCCATTTTGAAGTGCCGCTGTCACATATTCATCATCATCAAAAGTCGTCAATACTAAAATTTTAGTTCCAGGAAAATGCTTTTGAATTTCTCTTGTAGCTGCAACTCCATCCATTACAGGCATTCTGATATCCATTAACACTACATCTGGTTGTAATTGGGCGACTAAACTAATTGCTTGCTCGCCATTTTCTGCTTCTCCTACTAATTCTAAATCTGGTTCTAGTTCCAATAATGCTTTTAATCCTTGACGAATTAAACTTTGATCATCCACAAGCAAAACTTTAATCATCGTTTTAACCTCGTCAAGGGAATATCAACTGTAATTTGGCAACCAGAACCAGGATTGCTATTAATCATAAACTCACCTGCTAATGCTAAAGTGCGATCGCGCATACTTTGAAGTCCGAAACCAGTAGTATTTTGGTTTAAATCAAAACCTCTGCCATTATCTTGAATTATCAATTTTAAACTTCTTCTCATGCTCATGAGTGTCAGTTTAACTTCTGTTGCATTTGCGTGTTTAGATATATTTGTCAACGATTCTTGAATAATGCGGTATATAGAGGTACTAATTTCAGGTGGTAGGGGATTTTCAAGATTAATTTGGCAAATTAGTAATATACCATTTGAGCGGTGAAAATCTTCTGAAAGAATTGCGATCGCGTGTTCTAAAGATTGCTCTTGTAAAGGATTAGAACGCATAGTAGAAACAGATTGGCGAACATCTTTCAGCGCCTTAGAACCTAGTTCTTTTGCTCTTGCTAAAAATGTTTGAGCCTTAGTTGGATTAGATTGCCATAGTTTTAAAGCAGTTTCTAATTGCAGATTTAAAGCAGTTAGAGAATGTCCTAATGAATCATGGATTTCACGAGCAATACGGTTACGTTCTTCCAAAGTAGCTTGATTTTCAATTTGCATGGCATATTGACGGAGTTTTTCATTAGCAATAGCTAGCTTCTCTCGGCTCTGTCGTTCAGATAATACTGCATTCATCATCAACAACACAAAAACCAAACTTAAGCCAAATACCAGTGACCAGTTCAAACTAAAAAATCTAAAACGTTCTTGTGCCTGGGGGGATGCTTGAAAGTTGAATAACTGATATTTCAGTTGTGTAGTAAACAAAGATAATATAAATGATAATATCGTAACAAACAAACGCCCAGGCAATTGAAAAATCAGACAACTGCGAGTAACTAGAATTATGTAAAGAAAAGGAAACAGGCGAGCAAATCTTCCGCCAAAAAGTCCAGTTATTAAAATTAATATAAATTCAATTGCTGTGTAAATTATTTTATTTCTATGATTATTAGTAGGTAATCTTAACCCCATTAAAGCAAAAAGAGTTAGACTATAAATTGAAAGGTCAGGAAATATAGTGCAAATTGATAAGTTTGTAAATAGAGTACAAATTGATAGGTCTGAAGGCTTGAGACGTAATCGCGGCAACGGAGCTGGTAGAAATGCTGTAAATGCAGTGATTGCCAATAATATCCACTCTAAATACAGCAGAGATGGAAAGGGATGATTGTTAATTAGAATCGGACGACGACTCATAGTATTTGAGATTATTAAAGCTTTTATACTAACTATCTTGGCGCAGTTAAAATGTGATGAAATAGAGATATCTGCTGCTCCAATATTTTTATATTTACTCTAATTTAGATATAATGGCTAGTCCAATTCGTTATGATTAAGTCATGACTAAAGTCATGGGTACAACCGTGACTTTCTCCTCATGTGGTTACTAGAGATAAGTTCCTATGATGGTGACATCCAAACAGGAAAAATCACCACATCACAAATGAAACTCAAAGCATTATCATTAGTAGCTGGAGCAATTGCCCTAACTTTAACAGCAACTCCCTTTACAGTTCAAGCGCAACCCACCTCTTCAACTCTGCAAGTGGCGCAAGTCCCGAAAAAAGGTGCTTGGCAAGAGTTGGGACTAACAGAAGCACAAAAAACCCAAATTCGGCAAATTCGTCAGAGTTTTCGCGGTCAATTTGAAGTGATTTTAACCCCAGAACAAAAAGCGAAATTGGACGCTGCAAAACAAGCGCGTCAAGCACGGCGGGAAGCTAGACAGCAAGCAGGTCAGCAACCAGGCCAGCAAGCGGGTCAATATCGCCGTAGAGCAAAGCCATTTGCTGACTTGAATTTGACAGAGCAACAAAAAGCTCAAATGCGACAACTTAGAGAGTCGGAGAAACAACAAATTCAAGCCATCTTAACTCCTGAACAAAAGGCAAAACTCCAACAGTTCAGAGAAAATGCTCGTTCACGCCGTCAACAATCTAATCAATAGCCTAAGTTTAAAAAATTGCTTTGAAATCTAACGCTGAGAATATGAGTATTTCTAACGAAATTTCCATAAAATGCTAGACCTATGCTTGCGTACTGGTAGATGCCTAATTGCCAAGCAGCGGCGACAGCTTAACCACCAAAAGAAAAGTATTTTTCATGCAAGCGATCGCCAGCAATATAACTAGATATTACTGCCGTTGGCTTCAAATTATGACAAAAAATTGGAGTGGGTTTTTTCCCACCCCAATCAATCCCAGATTCAGAAGCAAAGTTTAGACTGATTAAGTTTAAGATGACACTACAACGCTTATGATTACTTGATCACAAACCTGAATCATTGACAGAAATTTTAGATGTAATAGATTATGGTAAGCTGACCAACATGGTTGTCACTCTCGCTTCAACTCAAATAGTTGGCAATCAAAGTTAGTTTGGCACTTACTCTTGACTGATGTGCTGTAAGTATAGTTTTCCACAGTCAAGAATTATATAGACTTCTTGCAGAAGATCCGGAAAGGGGAAAAATCCTATCCCCTTTCCCTTTCCCTATTTATCACTTTCATAGAGCTATAACAATCCTCCACAGATTTGTGAGAATTGAAAGTTTCAGAATCCTGGTTCCTTGCGAATAATTTAGGATTACTATACTTTAGATCCTAAGGAACTCTCACCGTCATTAGTTCTTCGTCAACACAAATTATTCACAACAAAAGACAAGAATCAAAGTCAGCAATTCTCATTAGCTGAATAAATTTATCAAAACAGAATTCGGGAGTCAGGAGGCAGAATGGGCTGCGCCCCGCCAGTCACACAGAATTGTATTCTGTGTGACTGGCGGGTCTGAATCCCCTAATCTCTAGTCTGAAATAGCTGATTAACCAAGGTTTACCCCACCCTAACCCTCACGCCACTTGCTCCACTTGGGGAAACCCCCTACAGCCCTTCTCCTAAAGGAGACGCTACGCGAACGGGCATCCTACGGCAGGCGAAGCCTCTCGTAGAGAAGACCGCACTGGCTCCCCTTGGAAAGAGGAGGGAACTAGATTTCCTATTTCCCCCCTTTATAAGGCTACGGTGTACACACAAGTCTTCTAAAGTTGTGTCACAGGCTTTTGATCCCCCTAAATCCTCCTTTTTAAGGGGGCTAGGGGGGATCAAGGTTTCAGGCTTCAGTGCGTAAGTCTTATTAATATCATTCGTTATTTCGAGGTTCGCATTTGTTACTCCGGGGTTCGCATTTGTTATTTCGGCGTTCGCATTTGTTATTTCGGCGTTCGCATTTGTTATTTCGGCGTTCGCATTTGTTATTTCGGCGTTCGCATTTGTTACTTCGGAGTTCGCATTTGTTACTTCGGCGTTCGCATTCGGCATAGCTTCTCTACGAGACGCTAACGCGAACGCTTAGAGCGACGCAGGAGCGCCACCCGAAGGGAGGTTACCTCCGTTGTAGCAAGTGGCGTGGGTGGGATTAAGGGGGGTAATTCGAGTTGTGTATACACCGTAGCCTAGCAAGGGGAGGAGCCGTCGGCGGTGGGGTTGTTACTATGGATCTTTATACAGAATTGGTACAAAATCACCCCTTTTGGGGAATTTTCCTCTCTTGCTGTGTATCTTCTACAGGTGCTTGCTCCGTTATATAAATTCAAAAATGAAATTTTATTACCCACTTGTACCTGCATTAATTGGTGTATCAATTACCCTCGTTCAACCCCAAAAGGCTTTAGCGCTTTCAGAAGCAGAAATCGCTAAAGTTGCCAAAGCTATTACTGTAGAAATTGATAATCAAAATGGTTCCGGTACTGGAATCATTATTAAACGAGAGGGTAAGAACTACACTGTCCTTACTGCTAAACACGTTATAGAAGCTCAAGCTAAATACGAAATAGTCACTCCAGAAGGAGCGCACTACTCGCTTAACTACAGCACTGTCAAAAAGCTAAGAGACGTCGATTTAGCTGTTGTACAGTTTACCAGCAACCAAAATTATCCTGTTGCTAAAATCGGCAATTCAGATGAATCAACTGAAGGAACAACCGCTTATGTAGCTGGTTTTCCACGTGTAACCGCAGCAATTTCTAAATCAATATACAATTTCACTGATGGGCGGATTACTGCTAATGCCGCCTCTAAACCCTTACGAGATGGTTACGCCTTAATTTACAGCAATAATACCTTAGCAGGGATGAGCGGCGGCCCAGTATTAAATGACAAAGGTGAACTCATAGGAGTTCATGGCAGAGCAGATGAAGTAGACATAGATAGAAAATCCGGTTTTAATTTGGGTATTCCCATTAATACCTTTTTGAGACTCTCACTTCAAGCTGGAGTAGACGTAGGCATTCGTCCTCCCGCCACACCTGTAGCTACAGCACCGAAAGCTGACGACTTCTATATTCAGGCTCAGGATAAGTTGAACAAAGGAAACTATCCAGGAGCGATCGCGGATTTTAATCAAGCGATTAAGCTCAATCCTCAATATGCCCAAGCCTATTTAGGTCGAGGAATTACGCAGGCTCGTCAGAAAAACTACCAAGAAGCGCTGGCAGATTACAACCAAGCAATTCGCCTCAATCTCAAAAATCCTGAAGCTCCCTTGGCATATATATTTAGGGCTGAAGTCCGCGACAAAACGCAAGACTTGCAGGGAGCGCTAGCAGATTACAATCAAGCAATTCGCCTCAATCCCAAACTTCCATTTGCTTACGGATATCGAGGAATTGTCCGCAAAAGACTCGGAGACTTGCAAGGAGCGCTTTCAGATGCTAACGAATACATTCGCTTAGATTCTACAACCACAGCAGCCTATGTGTTCCGGGGGAATATCCGCGCCCAATTGGGGGACAACCTTGGGGCAATTACTGATTTCAACCAAGCCCTGCGGCTTAATCCCAAGAATGCCGAAGCTTACTTTGAACGGGGTAATTCTCGTGGGACATTAAAAGACTGGAAACAGGCAATTACTGATTTCACTCAAGCCTTACAAATTAATCCAAACTATGCCGAAGCCTACTATTTAAGGGGTTCTGTTCGCTATGAGTTGGGAGACAAGCGGGGGGGAGTTTCAGACTGGGAGCGAGCCGCTGATCTCTTTTTACAACAAGGAAAAACAGAGTTTTATCAACAAACGCTGAATCTCATCAAACAATTTCCGCAGTAGCTAGTGAGTCAAAGTAGACTTTCAAGCTCATTATGAGTTATGAGTTAATCAAAACTCATAACTTAATTAAAATGTCCAAAGAATTTGCTATTGGTAGTAAAGTCCGTGTTGTGGCACTACCATCCTACGTGAAAACAGCAGACCCTATGCCCATGCTGCGCCCACCCGATGTTATTCACATTGGCGAAGAAGGAATAGTCCTTGACCGCCGTCCCGGTGGTTATTGGGGTATCCGTTTTTCTAAGGGAGCGTTCCTTTTAGATAGCCAATACATCGAAAGTACAGACGCTCCTACGGAATCTCATACAGAATTAGATTAGTAGCAACCAAGAATTGTAAACTTATGTAAAGTTGTAATTTTGGTTTACACCATGATTTCGCGCCGCACTTTTTTAAACATATTATTTGCTAGCTGTTTTGCTGTCATCAGTTGGTTGAACTTTACTCATACTGCTGATGCTCTTGGCGGTAAACTTCCTGCAATCAATCAACCTGCGCCAGAGTTTACTTTGCTAACTAACACAGGTGATGGCAAAATTTCTCTCTCTGACTTACGTGGAAAGTGGGTAGTGCTTTACTTTTACCCCAAAGACTTCACAGCTGGTTGCACTATAGAAGCTCGCCGTTTTCAGCAAGACTTACCTAAATACCTAGAAAAAAATACTGAGATTATTGGTGTCAGTGCTGATGATGTTGATTCCCACGCCAAGTTTTGCGATTCAGAAGGGCTGAAATTCCCCCTGTTAGCTGATGCTGATGGCTCTGTGAGTAAAGCTTACGGTTCTTGGATTGGCTTTGTATCTATGCGCCACAGTTTTCTCATCGATCCTCAAGGCATCTTGCGCGAGACTTTTGTCAAAGTCAACCCCACAATTCATAGTTCAGAAGTACTGGCGAGATTAGAAAAATTGCAATCCGCTGCTTCTTAGGGAAAGACGCGATTATACTCTTACGAGAAGCCGCACTCCCTGCGTCTACGCGTCTGTACAAAAGGTAGGAATTTTAAGGTTTGACCGTTGACTCTTGACTTCTAAAGTAAAAAAGGTAGGAAACCCTACCTTTAACCCAAAAAAGCATTTTGTAACCAAATACCAAATTAAATATCACACACAGTTTTGAAGAATCTATTGCAACAATATGACGAACGTGTGACGCTTAATTTGAAGTAGATTTTGCGATCGCTCCAAGCTGTAACCCCGGTGGATAGCTACCTTCTTCTTTAATTTGTTTAATTTCAGCATCAGTTATGGGCAAATTTAACTGCTGTGCCAAAGTCCGTACAATATCACCTCGATCAATTACACCAGCAACAGCACCAGCGGGGGAAAGCACAGTAATCCGAGGTAATTGCTCATTTTCTAACTTGTTAATCAACTCAACAAAAGAAGTTGACTCAGCAACAGTGGGTATTTCTGTCAGAGGATGCACAATGCTTTGTAAGGTTTGAGTTTCCCATTCGCTCCTTTCAATTAAACGCAAATCGTCAATGGAAACTAGACCTCGATAGCGTCCATCAGAAGCAGCAAAATATACTTGTAGGGGAGCGGTTTCCAACAGGTATAAATCGGCAAAGGAACGCAATGTTTGGTCAGCATCGACGACACGAAAATCACGGGTCATTGCATCGGAAGCTTGCAGCTTGAGCAAGCTTTCTTGCAATGTTGTCACGCGGTCATAAGTGTTAGCGTTGCGGACACCAAACCAACCGAGCATTGCAATCCATAAACCGAGTGCCAATTCTCTGGTAAAAAAATCTACGGCAAATCCTAAGACGATCGCACCATAACCCAAAATTTGCCCCGCCTTTGCAGCCCAATGTACGGCTTGAAAACGATTACCTGTGACTTGCCATAGTGCTGCTTTTAACACTTGTCCGCCGTCTAAAGGTAAGCCAGGAATTAGGTTAAATAGTGCCACTACCAAGTTAATTCTGGCTAAATCTCCGACCATTACACTTACTGGGCTAGTATCAGGTAAAAAAGAACCTCCCAGACGCAGTAGGAAAAATAGAGCGATACTGACCAAAGGCCCGGCGATCGCTACTTGAAATGCTTTTTGCGGTGTTTTGGATTCTTCTTCTATAGCAGCGATACCGCCAAACAGAAATAGGGTAATCGAATTAACTTTAATACCTTGCGATCGGGCTACCAAACTATGACCCAACTCATGTAATAACACCGAACCAAATAGTAGCAGCGCCATTACGATTCCAGCACTCCAAGCTATGACTTGCCCCCATTCTTGGTAAGCTACGCCAAAGTTGAGGGTTGCCAACCCTAAAATCACAAACCACAACGGATCTAAAAACAAGGGAATTCCAAATAAAGACCCAATTTTCCAATTTGTTGTTTGCATTACATTGTCCTAAAAACTAAACATCACTAGCAGTTCCTACTTGAAAATTAGCTAGTGCGAATTTATACATATATTTAGAGTGCATCAATCTAGTAGTGTCGAGTTAAGAGATGCTCTAATCTCTAGAATAGACAATTATGGGAAGGGGAAGTTGAAGGGAAACCCCTTATTTAGTACTGCCAGTATTGGGAACAGTAAGTTGAACTGCTAATAACATTGATGACATTGTGGTTCCTTCTCCTGCATGAATAAACTAATTGAGTTATTGAGATGATTAATCCCATCTCGAAAGCCTAGTACATCCTCTGCTGATAAAGTAGTTGAAGCCTCTACTAAAAGGAAGGTTAAAATCTCTCCTCTTAGTTAGACCGACTACGCAAAAGCTGACTTGGCTAATGCTCACTCCTTTGTCTTGCCGGAGAAAGAACCAGAATCGTTTTTAGAGTTTTATAGTTTTATGTTGATGGTGACGTTACAAGTAACGCCTGATCATCGCAAAACTACAAACGGCCAAGATTAGCTAGTCCTAAGACGATGCCGACGCCGATAATATGTCCAAAAGCCATCGCAGCAACGAATGTTGGAATACTGATTGGTAGTACAGGGAACTTGGGCCCAACTAAGGGTTTTTCAATCCTAGTACTCAGTAAAACAATTATTAAGCTGCTGACGCTGATGATAATACCTACTGTGGGATTCCACACAGGTGTTGTAGGAACAGATGTGGGAACTGCTAGTAAAATAGATGAAATCAAGCTTTTGCCTCCTAACCTAAATAGAATAATAATGTGAACCTAAAAGATTATAGAATTACCAAGGCCCAAAAGTTTTTTCAATAGTTTAGACTTTTTTGATGATTGTTCTATATTTGTCACATTTTAATGCGGGTTAAGATTTGCGGCATTACTCAACCACATCAGTCTGTAGCGATCGCCTCTCTTGGCGCAACGGCACTAGGATTCATTTGTGTGCCAACCTCCCCTCGTTACGTGACGGCATCACAAATTCGAGCAGCAGTAGCAGAACTACCAAACAATGTTGACACAATTGGTGTTTTTGCCAACGCCAGCATCTTAGAAATTAACCAAACAGTTGTTGATTCTGGCTTAACTGGTGTCCAGTTACACGGAGATGAGTCACCAGAATTTTGCTACCAGTTGCGGCGATCGCTACCAAATGTCGAAATTCTTAAAGCCATTAGAGTTCGTAGTATTGAACATCTTGAAACTGCGGCTAGTTACAGCGAATACATAAATACTTTGCTACTTGATGCTTACCATCCACAACAATTGGGTGGTACAGGTCAAACTTTAGATTGGAAGATGCTAGAACAATTTAGCCCCAATTGCCCTTGGTTTTTAGCAGGAGGACTAACACCAGATAATGTTGCGGAAGCTCTAAGTCAAATTAAGCCTAGCGGCATTGATTTATCTAGCGGTGTAGAACGTGCGCCAGGAGATAAGGATTTAGACAAAGTAGCACTGTTGTTTCAGCGGCTAGGAACTGGGGGATGAGGAGCAGGAGGCAGGGAGCAGGGGAGCCGGGAGGGAGCAGCACTTCTCTACGAGAGGCTGCGCCCTAAGCGCAGCTATGCCGTAGGCTTTACGGCTACGCTCAGTGACCGAGGGGCAGGGAGCAGGGAGCAGGGAGCAGAAGGAAAATAATCAATGCCCAGTCCCCCGTCCCCAGTCCTCAGTCTCCAATCCCCAGTCCCCAATCCCTAAAAGAACGCTGCTTGATGGCGAATCAAGTTTAAGAATTCTTCGCGGGTTTTTTGCTCTTCTTGAAAAGCACCCACCATTGCACTGGTAACAGTCCAAGAACCTGGTTTCTGAACGCCCCGCATTACCATACACATATGGCTAGCTTCCATCACAACGGCAACACCGCGAGGTTCCAAAATCGTCTGAATTGCTTCTGCAATTTGCCGGGTTAGCCTCTCCTGAACTTGCAAGCGACGGGAATACATTTCAACAATCCGGGCTAGCTTACTTAATCCCACAACTTTTTGGTTGGGAATATAAGCAACGTGCGCTCTACCCATAAATGGCAACATATGATGTTCGCACAGACTGAAGAAGTTAATATCCCTGACTAGCACCATCTCGTTATGTCCTTCATCAAAGATGGCACCGTTAACGAGTTCTTCAAGAGATTGGTTGTAGCCACCAGTCAGAAACCGCATTGCTTCAGCCACCCGCTTGGGTGTTTTGAGAAGTCCTTCGCGTTCGGGGTCTTCTCCAACACCTACGATTAGTGACCGCACGGCGTCCATCATTTCATCGAGATGTTCCTCTTGTGGCGGTAACACATCCGCTGGCCGCCCGTTATGAGTATTGCGATCGGGTCTAGGATTTATGGCGTCTGCCAACTCAGGAACTAGAGGCGATTGAGGGCGATTAGAACCGTTGGAACTAGCGATAGTCATGATGGATATCAGTCTTGGTTATGGTTTAAAAGTTGGCCATTAGTCATTGGTCATTGGTGATTTACAAATGACTAATGACTAATGACTAATGACAAAAAACTATTAGAGTGCGCCAGCACTAGGCATCAAAATCAATTCATCAATAACTGCGTGTTGTGATAACAAAACAGTGTGGAGAATTGACTGAGCAACAATTTCTGGGGTTAACATCTTTGAGCGGTCAAGGTTGGCTTTGACTGTTTCTGTGTCCCAAAGTTCAGTATTGACTGCTCCAGGACAAATAGTAGTGACGCGAATCCCATTGGCTCGTTCTTCTTGTGCCAGGGTTTGAGAAAGGGCAATTAAACCTGCTTTGCTGACACTATATGCTCCCCAATGAGGAAAGGGCTGCTTAGCGGCAATAGAGGCAACGTTGATAATTGTGCCTCTACCCTGCTCACGCATTACAGGCAAAATCCCAGTGATGCATTGAAACACGCTAGTGAGATTCAAGTTAATTACTTGTTGCCAGTCTTCTAAGGGAGTATCACTCAAAGTAGCTGTGTAGGCTATGCCAGCATTGTTTACCAGAATGTCTATTTCGCCAAAATCAAGGGCGATCGCCTGGATCTTTTCTTGTACTTGGGAAATACAAGCTAGATCCACTGCGTAAGCTTTCGCTTCGACTCCAGTCTCTTTTGCTGCTGCTGCAACCGCTTCCAACTTATCCATAGAACGGCTGACTAGAGCGACATCTATTCCTGCCTTGGCAAATACTAAAGCTGTTGCTTTGCCAATCCCACTGCTTGCCCCTGTAATCAAGGCGCGTCGTTTCTGCTCAACACTCATGGTATCTCCCAATTTTTCGGCAGTTCCCTAAGCCTATTGCCACGCAATTCTTCACATATCTCTGTTTGGATAGGTTAAACAAATCTAAAAATCCGTTGATTTTTCTGTGACGCCTGCTATACTACATTGCCAGTGTATGTATATTCTCATTTTAAATTTTTCTCAGTCACGACAGCATAATCACTTGACTGAGAAGGAATTCCGTACAATCAAAGTTGATTACTCTATACTACACAAACGACTCAATCAAGTTGAATACATTTGCTGAACACACAAATGCCTATGGCCGATCAGATTGTTAAAAATCTTTAAGCGCCATAGGCAATTATAGCATTGTGATTAATCTAATCAATCATCTCTAGTAGCGCTAGTGGGCAACTTCAGTGAAAATACCCATTTTGCGGAATTTGTCATAACGCAGCTGGCGTCGTTCTACAGGAGTTAAGCGATTGAGTTCGTCTAAATTATCCAGTAGTGCTTGCTTGAGGGTCATAGCGGCTTGCAGGGGGTCAGAGTGAGCGCCACCAGTGGGTTCAGGCAATATTTGGTCAATGATTCCTAAGTTTTTCAGGTCGTGGGAAACGATTTTTAAGGCAACAGCTGCTTGGGGGGCTTTAGCAGCATCTTTCCACAAAATAGCTGCACAGGCTTCAGGGGTGGCAACAGTATAAACTGAGTGTTCAAACATCATCAGGCGATCGCCGACACCAATACCAAGTGCGCCGCCAGAACCGCCTTCACCAATAACTGTGCAGATAATAGGCACATCAAAGCAGAACATTTCGCGCAAGTTATAAGCGATCGCTTCTCCTTGACCTTGATGTTCGGCTTCCACGCCAGACCAAGCTCCTGGTGTGTCGATGAAAGTTAAAATCGGCATGGAAAACTTATTGGCGTGTTCCATCAACCGCAGCGCTTTGCGGTAGCCGCCAGGATAAGGCATTCCAAAGTTACGGGCAATATTATCTTTGGTATCACGACCTTTTTGATGACCTAACATCACCACGGGTTGCCCACCCAAACGTCCGACACCACCGACCAAAGCCGGATCGTCACCACCACAGCGATCGCCATGTAACTCCATCCATTCATCACTAATTGCTTGGATGTAATCAAGAGTACTAGGGCGGCGGGGATGCCTTGCGACTTGCAGTCGTTGAGATGGTGATAGACTAGTAAAAATTTCCTCACGCAGTTGCATAGCGCGTGATTCTAGTTGACGGATTTGACCAGAAACATCAACGCCATTTTCTTCTGCAAGTTGCCGAATCTGCTCAATCCGAGTTGCCAGTTCTGCTAGCGGCTTTTCAAAATCCAACAGTAGCGGTTTACGCTCGGTAGTTGCCATTGTAGAAGTTATGAGTTAAGAGTTATGAGTTTTTAGTGTTGAGTTAATTGTTAGTTGTCAGCTGTCAGTTAGTTCTTTTATGCATTTACTACTGACTATTGACCCTACGGGTTCACCAGTTACTCGTGGGGAGCCGCCCAAAGCACTGCTTCCCCATCGCCCTTGGCGTCTCCCATTGGGAGAAGACCACACTGGTTCACAACTGCCTCATGACTAAACTAGCAGAGGTCTAAATCCGTGTTTGATCGACACTTTCCCAATCTGCTCCATTTTGTCTACAGTAATCTGATTTCGCCCCCAGGAAAAGTTCGTGTATAACTTCTCAAATTCCAGCAGCATTGATTCAGCAAAACAAGCAAATAACTGGCGTGCGGGTACATCCATATTGACGATTTTCATAATTTTCCAGTCAATATCTAGGGAATGTTCTACAATTCCACCATTTAACACGTGTACACCGGGATGCTGAATTTTCATTGCTAAGTTTTTAGGATAGCCACCATCTATCAGCAGACAGGGTTGTTTTAAAACCTTGGGGTCAATTTCTACGCCTTTGGGCATACTAGCTACCCAAACTACAACATCAGCTTGAGGTAATGCTTCGCTCAAACCCATAATTTTCCCTCGCCCCAGTTCGTCTTGTAACAGTTGAAGACGTTCTTGGTTACGGGCGATGAGCAAGAGTTCTTTAACATCTGTTTTTGCATCTAGCCAGCGTGTAACTGCACTGCCGATATCTCCAGTCGCCCCACATACAGCAACAGTTGCATTCTTGAGTTCAATTCCTAATTGTTTCGATGCTTCTTCTACCTGCCGACAAATAATATAGGCGGTATGTGTATTTCCTGTAGTGAAGCGCTCAAACTCTAATTTAATGTTGCGGACTTGGTTAAACTGCTCCAACTTAAAGTTTTCAAAAATAATTGAAGAAAAACCACCTAGAGCCGTGATATTTATACCATGCTTCTGGGCGTGGGCCATGGCATTTAGGATTTTGCGTGTCGCTGCTTTGATGCGGCGACTAGCTAGCATCTCTGGTAAAAAGCAAGATTCTACATACCGTCCTTCGATTTTCTGCCCAGTTACACTGGTAACGGTGATGTTATCAACAATTTGCGGTGGGGCGCTACACCAAAAATCTAGCCCTTGATCGGCATATTCTGGGAATCCCAATTCTTGAGCTACCGCTTGAGCGTGTTCCAAACTAGTCAGATGTCCAATTAAACCAAACATGTATTATTGTATTAGGCTTGTACTGCCTCAAAAGCGTGGGGTTATTAGTTATAGTTAGAAGTTAGGCGTAGAGACACGATTAATCGCGTCTATACAGGAGTTAAGAGTATAATATATAACTCATAACCCCCGAACTTTTTAAGCTCCTGTCAGTCCGTAAGCTGACAAGCGCATGATGTCGCGAGTAGTGAAACCGATATTACTTAACGCTTCACCGTACTGGATCATAAAGTCTTCCACCAAAGCATCTTTTGCCATTGCCATTGTGTGGGCGTCGCCTTCAACTTGGTTGAGCATTCTCCAGACAATAGGCAGGTTTTGGCGATTTGCTTCCTCTAGTTCAGCTTTTGATTCTGCAAAGTGTTCTTTTAACCAAACTTCTCCAAAGTTGAGGTGACTGTATTCGTCTTTCACCACTCCTTCAGTAATCTTGCGAGCAAAACTGTCAGCAACGGGAATGTAAATGTTATACGCTGCGATCGCAAAACATTCGATAATCAAAGACTGAATCAACAAGCAAGTGACGACTTTACCTTCTGCCGCTGCCTTTTGGAAATTTTGGTGTAGTCCAGAGAAAAATTCCTTGGCAAATTGCAAATCTGGGGTTACCTCTAAATTGCGTCCACAAGCTTCAAATCCTTTCTTGTGGCGGCTTTCCATCTTGGAGAGGCGAATTAGTTCATCTTGATGTTCCGGCAGATGTTGGGCTAGTGTGATGTAATTTTCATGAGCTTCTTGTTCCCCTTCAATCACGATCGCATTAATCCGGCTATAGGCATCTTTGTAGGTTTCGCTTTTGAAATCAAGTTCTTCAAATTGGTCTGTAAGCTGCTGCATAGTATGTTTACTCCTGTAAACTTGATTTATTTAATACCAGAGTTAAATTTACCCTATGAACTTAGAGTAACAAGCACTGTGGTTTAATTTAACTTAACAAGTCGCTATCTTTATAGATTAGCTTTTGCTGGGGACGATGCTCTAGTACTAGAGAAACAAATGCTTTGCAGCTCAACTCATGTCCAAACCCAACCTGAATCAGAAATCTAGCAATTTTTTGAGCCTAGTAGTGCTATTACTGGGGGCATTTATCGTCCTACTACCGTTGCTTGTGGTTTTTCTCACCTCCTTTGCATCTCCTGGAGCAGCTTTAGAAGTTTTACCAAAAAATAGCTGGTCTTTAGCTAATTACCGCGAAGCATGGCAGCGAGGTAAATTTTTGCTGGCGTTTGCTAATTCTACCTTGGTAGCGATCGCTGTAACGGCGTTTCAGATTGTCACTTCCGCATTGGCAGGTTACGCCCTAGCACGGCTAAAGTTCCGGGGACGCCAAGCACTGCTACTGGTTGTCTTGGCAACTTTGGTAATTCCCTTTCAGTTGTTGGTAATTCCAATATTTTTGGTATTAAAGTGGGGACACCTAATTAACACTTACGGAGCGTTAATTTTACCAACTGCTGTCAACGGCTTTGGTATTTTCTTATTACGTCAGTATTTCCAAACAATTCCTGTGGAGTTGGAGGAAGCCGCAGCCATAGACGGGGCGAACCGACTGCAAATTTTGTGGCGAGTGATGTTACCTTTAGCACGTCCTGCTTTGGTAACGTTGTTTTTGTTCACCTTTATCGGCGAATGGAACGATTTGTTTAAGCCTTTGGTGTTTACGACACGCCCAGAATTAAGAACTGTGCAGTTAGCACTAGCAGAGTTTCAGGAGCAATTTACGAACAATTGGCCTTTGATGATGGCAGCAGTCACAATTGCCACAGTTCCAGTGATGGTATTATTTCTTATAGGTCAGCGTCAGTTTATTCGGGGTATTGCCACAACGGGGATTAAGAACTAAGTCAGGAAAGTTGGCAAAGATGTGAAGTGGACGAAAAATTTAGGTGTTCCACTATTCTTTATCAGCCTCTTCAACGGACTAAATATGATTAAACAAATATTAATTAATAGTTAATAAACTTTGTCTTAATTAATTCTGTTGACTAAGCAGCAAATAACAATCAGATTCATGAAATTCTAACTAAAATTTACTAGAAAAGCATGAATATTGGTGACATCATGTATAATTCTACCACGTAAGCTGCATCGCAAATTAATTAGAGTTAATTTGAGAGAGCTTTACAACTTAATTTTTTCATACCCTTCTACAAACTGTATTCTTTAGCCTTTATTACCAACATTGGGTAACAGATTTTAGTCAATAAAACTCTGTTTTTAATATGGTATAAATATGGTTCGCATTGGGTAGAAACTCTTTTAATTAGTAAATTACATCTAAGTTCATACATCTACCAGCCTGCAAGGAAAAAAATCCATGACTTTTCAACCATCAGAATCAAGACCCCTAGATGCGGAGACATTAAAACAGTTACAAAGCGAGATTCAACAGGAAGTGCGTGCGAGCTTAAAAAACGTTGACTTCGGTAATCTGCTTCAAAAATATGGAATATCAGGAGACGATATCCTGCAATTTGAGTGCAATCTAGACCTAACTAAGGTTTCATTGAGTAGTACTCTTGATGCACTGGAGGACGCTCTTGGTTCAAAATTAAATCTAGGTAAGTATAGCGTGCTGGCAGATTGCTGGTGTCCAAAGATAGGTGTTTGTCCTTGCCCTTGCCCCAAGATATGAATCAATTGAGAATCAAGAGAATAACATTACCTTATAAAACCTAGTATCTCGGAAGTGATTTCATGGAATTGGAGGCTAACTCTCAATAAGTAAGCTGCCAGTAGTGAAGTTGCCGAATCTTCCTAATGAACACCTTATTTCAGTTATTTGGAATATAGGTTGTAGGTTGCTCGTAGGGACATAAAATATTTGTGTCCCTACTTTTTATTGTTTATGAAGTGAAACTCTGTGTTTATTTGAAAAAAGTAAAATGCTGATTACCCATTTTGATATAGTCTATTTAGTTATAGGTTTAGCAAGACTGTTGTTTGCTGAGCAAATTTTACTTGTTTGGACAAAGTGATATCAAGTATGAGTAATTTTTGGACTTGGTGTCAAGAGCTAGGTGTTGTAATAGTTAGCGCAATAGCTTTTTCTGGAAACTCTGCTGTTGCTCAAATCGCTCAGGATGGTACTCTACCCGTCAATTCTCAAATTAATCAACAGAGCCAAACTATTACAATTATTGAAGGTGGAACCTTATCGCAAAATGGACGTAATCTGTTCCACAGTTTTAAAGATTTTTCTATACCTGATAGAACTACAGTTCAATTTAATAATATTGAAAGTGTTCAGAACATTATAAGCCGAGTAACAGGTAAATCTGTTTCTAATATTGAAGGCACTATTAAAGCTCAACACACAGCTAACTTGTTTTTAATCAATCCCAACGGGATTATTTTTGGCCCTAATGCTTCTCTACAAATAGGTGGTTCCTTTGTGGCAAGTACAGCCAGTAGTCTGAACTTTGACGATGGAACTAAATTTAGTGCCACAGATCCCAAAACTACATCTTTACTGAAAGTAAGTGTACCTGTTGGCTTACAATTTGGGGCAACTGTGGCTCCCATCAGCAATCAATCCCAAGCTAGTAGTTCCGATGGTACAACAACTAATGTCTTAGGAGAACCTGTTGGTTTACAGGTAAAGCCTGGTAAAACCTTAGCACTTGTAGGTGGTGATATCAAGCTAGAGGGTGGAAACTTAACAGCAGAGTCGGGACGAATTGAACTAGGAAGTGTTGCAGGTAATAGTCTAGTTAAACTAAATCTCACGAACCAAACCTGGATTCTAGGATATGAAAATGTCCGCAGTTTCCAAGACATTCAAATAAATCAGCGAACTGTTAATGGTGTTAAATTTTCATCTCAGGTAGATACTAGTGGTGACGCTGGGGGTAGTATCCACTTACAAGGTAAGACAGTGGCACTCAGTGGTTATCTTGCACGCTTGCTAAGTCTAACTACAAGTGAGGGAGATGGTAAAGGCATAAATATTACTAGTGACAACCTCATTCTTGAGGATAGCGCACAGGTAATTACTTCCACTTTAAGTAACGGTAAGGGAGGAAATTTGACAGTAAATGCCTCTAAGTCTGTAGACTTGATAGCAGGCTATACCTTACCAAGTGTTTATACTGGATTGTTTAGTCAAACTTTTGCTGATGGAAATGCAGGTAACATCAGGATAAACACTGGAAGATTACGTATTCAAAACGGAGCGCAGGTATTAGCAGGCTCTGGTTTTTTAGAAGCGAACTCACAATTATTACCCGCTACAGGTGATGGAGGGAATGTAACAGTGAATGCTTCTAAGTCAGTAGAGCTGATTGGAACTTCACCAATAGATAATCCTAGTAGCTTGTCGGCTAGAACTCTAGAATATGGAAATGGGGGAAAAGTTAACATCACAACTGACCAATTGATTGTCAGGGACGGAGCTGAAGTAACTGTAAATGTTAACGTTCCACAGAATGTAATTCCTCTTGGGGATACAAGTAAGTTAGGAACACCAGGCGCACTAGAGATAACGGCTAACTCTATACTTCTAGACAATAAAGGCAAACTTTCTGCTGAAACTGACTTAGGTCAAGGCGGGGATATTACGCTCAATGTGCAAGACTTATTATTAATGCGCCGCAACAGTCAAATATCTACGAATGCAGGTACAGCTAGGGCTGGTGGAGATGGCGGTAATATCAACATCAATGCACCTAATGGTTTCATCGTCGCTGCGCCTTTAGAAAATGGCGATATCACTGCCAATGCTTTCTCTGGTTCTGGTGGTAAAGTCACAATCAACGCTAAAAGCATATTTGGATTTACGCCACGTACACGTGCAGACTTAGTGAGACTCTTGCAAACTGAAGATTCAACAAAATTAGACCCAAGCCAGCTGCAAACGAACGATATCACGGCGTTTTCTCAGGAAAATACCTCATTAAGTGGCACAATTCAAATCAATTCACCGGATGTTGATCCTAGTAAAGGATTAGTAGAATTACCAGTAAATTTAGTTGATGTTTCGCAGCAAATTGCTGCTAGCTGTGATTCTGGCGAAAAAATAGCAAAAGGTTCATTTATTGCCACTGGACGTGGTGGAATAGCATCTAGCCCCATAGAGCCATTGACAGCTGATGCAGTGCTGGTAGATTGGATAACGCTGGAGCCTGAGCAAGAGAGCCGTGCTGAAAGTATTCAGAATAGAGTAATCGTTGAAGAACAGCAGAACACAGAAGGAAATGCACAAAAAGTTAGTTTAGTCAATAAATCTAGTGAAATTGTGGAAGCCCAAGGGTGGGTTGTGGATGCTAATGGTAATGTGGTTCTAGTCGCTCAAGCACCAACTGTAACGCCCCATAGTTCCGCGCTCAATGTGGCATCTTGCGCTGTGCGCTAGGAAGTAGGAGCAGAGTGGATAATAAATATTGACTCTTGACTGTACAGACGCGTAGACGCTCGAAGAGTGGCTTCTCGTAAGAGTATAATCGCGTCTCTACTCCTGACTGGCTAATTTGTTTCTTGGATTTGCAGGCGGACAGTATGTTCAGTTGCGCCGCTGAGTTGCAATTCCATGATTTCGCCACCGAGAGGTTCCAAGCAAGTCAAGAGCGATCGCAAATTCGGTGTACTTGCACCAGTATCAACATATAATCTATCTGCTAAATTACCAATGCGTTTCCAAGTCATGTATAACTTGGCGATCGTTTGTTCTATTTGGGATGCTTGATTTACTAAGTCAGCAGCTACGCTCAAACAGCCGACTCTTTGAGCTTCTTCTAGGGCTGTTTCAATATCTATATCTTCTTGTGTGAGTGCCTGAACTTGCGCCGCAGATTTCAGATATTTTGCTAGATAACGGGCTTCTGTGGTTACCTGTTTGAGGGTATCGATATCTGGATTGGCAGCGATTTCTTTTTGGATGAATTTTTGGTGAGATTCTGGCAGTTTTTCCATTTCCTTCACCAAAGGGGCAATGTAGCGCGGCGGAAGTGTGTTATCTGCTGCTTTTATTTTTACTGGTTCGGGTAACAAATCTGAGGACATCGCTGTCCATTCATCTGTGAGTTGACGCACTTCTCGCCTAGTGATGCGATCGCCTTTTTGCGCGGCCTCACTCACCATCTGTTGCACTTCTGGGGATGATTTGGATGTTTCGACAAAAGCCCGTTTGCTAAAGTTATTTACTGCTCCTGCATCAAGTTTTCCTTCTTCTAAAAGCGTATCAGCACTATTAGCTAGTTGAATCCAAGCATAGGCCTGGCTTTTACTGATTTCCCTTTCTTTGAGCCATCTGAGAAAGCCAGTACCGCGACCGTCGCCGCCCTTTTTTTCTCTATCGCGGATAGACCGGAGAATGCGCCCCCGCCAGATTTCGGTTTGCAGATCGAAGCGATCGCATACTTGCCAAGCTACATCAAGCTGCTGTTGAAAATCTGACTCCAGAATCTGATCATCTTCAGGATCGGGTAGTTCAAAGGTAAGGTCTGCTGGCTGTTGTAAAGCAGCAGCAAGGTCGTTGATAGAGTCGGTATCTTGCACGATTGATAGCTAACTAGTGTATGCGACCGGCTTATTATGGCACAATCTGAGTACTTGAGTGGTGAGATAAACTCAAATTTCCTTTAGTTCATTTGTATTAACTACTATTGTTTCACCTTCAGAAGTGTTAAGGGCTTACGCAAGCGTCATATTTTTTTCGTGGAGGTTGTCCAGAGTCAAAAAGTCAAAAGTCAAGGTTTTTTGACCCTTGACCATTGACTCTTATACCAGAAAATATGTGCGCCAGTTGCGTAAGTCCTGGCGTTAATAGGTTTTAGAAACTGTTTAACTAAAGTACAATACTTTTTCTAAATAAAAAAGAATCACAACTCTCACTTCTTCTCGAAGATAAAGTCAGTGACTTCTTTTACTTCTAATTTCAATTAAACCTGTATCTAAAAGAATGTGTTTTAATATTTTTATCTTCACTAAACCGATTTTATGGTGTATTAAACTTAGCCCTATACGCAATACAAACGTGACGAATCAACGTTAGAGAAATCTTAATTAAGATGCAAGAACCCCGCTTTCTTAGAGAAACTGGGGTTCTGACACTTTCAATTCTCACCAATCAAATAAGATTGCTATGCTAAAGAATTTTACACTGGTAGAAATTTTCTAAAGCATAGATACACAACAGGATTAATCAGAATTGTAGATCAAACAAAGTATTAGTATTTGCTTCATCTACGATTCTAAAATTCAGTTATGCAGGAATCAATACTGTATCGATGACGTGGATAACACCGTTATCAGCAGCAACATCTGGTGTTGCAACAGTCGCATCATTTATTTTGACACCATTAGAAGCGTCAATTTTTACATCAGATCCTTCAACAGTAGTAGCTGATTTCAGCTTAACTACATCAGCAGCTAATACTTTACCTGAAACTACATGATAAGTCAGGATTTTCTTGAGCTTTGGAATGTCCTTGAGTAAAGCGTCAACTGTTCCTGCTGGAAGCTTATTAAATGCTTCATCAGTAGGTGCAAAAACGGTGAATGGGCCAGGGCCTTTGAGGGTATCCACAAGACCAGCAGCTTTGACAGCAGCAACTAAAGTGTTAAAAGAGCCAGCGCTTACAGCAGTATCAACAATATCAGCCATATGTTTTGATTAACTTATTTACATTTCGTTACGAATGTAATCTTCTTTACAAGAAACAGTATCTATCTTTAGGCATATCTCTAATAGATTTAATACAAAATAATCAAATGTCTGCCTATTCAATTAATGAAAATTTTGTATGATTGTGTTAATTTATAATTTAATTAAAATGAAGTTAAGCTTTAATTAAAAATTGATTTTAGAATTGAAGTAAACTGGTCTATGAATCTGAAAAACTCTGTATACAGCAGAATAAAGGCATTAGCCGTCAGCAGCCACAAATATCAGGTTAGGATAGTTAGAATATTTAGATTATTTAGGGAATTAGGGAAAAACTTTATTAATAAATTAGTAATCATCTAGTTTATTAATTCTAATTTTATAACTAATAAATTTTGAATTATTACGTACTAGGATATTAATTTTATCAAAACTAATCTTTTTCCTAGTACGCAGATATCGATTCATTTTATTGAATAAAATCTTGATGAGCAGCTACAAGCATTTGTGCTTGCCTTAAAACGTTACCAAACAAATAAGTAGGAATCTGCCAAGCTGCTACTGTAATTTCTTTTGTAATGTCCTGTACACTAATTGCTATTAATTCATGCTCTGGTGGTTCTCCTTCAATTGCTCCAGACCAAGTAAAAGCTAATAAAAAATCGTCGTATCCAGGTAAAGATGCAATTAAACATTCTTCTGGTGTTGCGTGGCAATTAATTCCGTGTTCATTTGCCAATGCTACTAGTTTCTGGAAGCTTTTTATCGTCATTTGCCTTCTATTGGATTTTTGCACATGAGTATCCTAAGAACAACCTACTTGTCTAATCTATGAAGACTTAGGTGTCTGCTTAGAGCCAGGAGTTCTTAAGATTTTATTTGAGGAAATACGGGAATATTACCGCGAGCAATTGCTTCTATCAGCAACAATTGCTACTATTTTAGCCAAAGCATTATGAATAAATATTATAGAACGTGTAAAGCTTTCTACTTTTAATTATCAAGATAGTTGAGAAATTAGAATGCTGTTTGCTTGATAAAAGCGATTATGTTTAGTTTGGTAACAAGTGACCATTAGAAACTAACAAGATTACAAGCAGGCAATGCATGAAGACTCTTTTAAACTTGAAGTCTGAGTGTTTGTAAATGCAGAAAATTGAACATCCTTACTTTTATGAAAATATATTACCCAATCACACAATAACTGAGCTTCTTTTCTCAAAAGCCAACATAATACCAATTCAATTAATGATTACAACACATCCTTGGATGAAGACGCGATGAATCGCGTCTCTACGGATGGTCTATTTGTCACATTCTTTTTTCAAATTGGTATAACTTCACAGAAAGCTTCACTATACTGTACTCGCTTATCTATTACAGTTAGATAATTATGTTATTTTTGGAAGTCTCTTATGTAGGAACAGTTAAAGGAATTCCATTATCTGTGGATTTTAAGTTAAGTATGAAGGGAACAGCTTTCAATACCCAATCAAAAACGGGTGTGTAATCAGCAGCTTCTTCCCCAAAGCAAATATCTAACATATCAGTATGAATGATTCCAGGATTGAGAGGAATAGCAGCCATTCCCCTAGGCAGTTCCTGTGCTAACGAACGAGTCAACCCTTCTATCGCCCACTTGGAAGCGCAATAAGATGCCACCATCTCAGAAGTAGAACGTCCCCAGCCTGAGCTAAAGTTAACAATAATGCCACTTTTCTTCTCTACCATAGCCGGAACAAAGTGGTGAATTATATGAATAACTCCTTTAATGTTGATATCAATCAGTTGTGAAATTTCTGATATTGGAATCTGCCACAGAGGCGCTAAGTTATTAATGATTGCTGCATTGTTAATCAAAATATCTGGTGCTTCGTATTCGCTGAGTAAACGTTCCGCCCAAGCTTTAACTTGTTGATTATCTGCAACATCTACAGCAGAAAAACTGTGAGGTGAGCCAAACTTCTGGCGTAATTTGTCTACTGCTTTTTGAGAACGAGCGCAACCAATGACAGTATGCCCTTGATGGATAAACTGCTCGGTCATAGCATAACCTAAACCCCGACTAACACCAGTAATTAAGATCAGCTTAGTCATATTTTTCCCTCGGCGCTGTTCTAACCATTGCCTGCATATTACTAAAATTTAGCGATCGCAACCTCTCAACCCAAGCCACAATAATATAACTCGTAAAATAACAATACATTTTCCCCAACTGCGCTGAACAGAACATAATCTACAAATAGCAGGATTCGTCTCGGCGTAATTCTGACTGTAACTAAATCGTGGGTTGAGGAAGAATGAGGATAAACCACAAGTCGCAGCGGATTTTATGGTGTTTGCTAGCCAGTTTTTCCCGCTACAGCTTAACTTTTTTGCTAACTGTGGTTTTGCTGTCTGATGCAGTTGGGGCAATACCGAGAAATGCAAGATGGCAGATAGCACAACAGTCAGTAACAACGCAAGATGCAAAACGAGCCTCGGCGCGGGAACTGTTGACACAAGCGCAAAAACTTGATGAGCAAGGCACGGTAGAATCTAAACGACAGGCGATCGCAAAATATCAACAAGCAGTTAAAATCTGGCAAGAAATCGGCGAGCACAATTTGACAACTACGATATTACAAAGAATTGGCAGCCTCTACTTTCAATTAGGCGAGACGAAAAAGGCAATCGAATCATACAATCAAACTCTAAATATTCAAGTTGCTGAGAAAGATTTGATTGGACAAGCTGATACTCTCAACACTATCGGCAGAATCTACACCGAATTGGGCGAACCACAAAAAGCATTAAACTCCTTAAATCAGGCTTTAGAAATCCAACGCACTAGGAAGGATTTAGTTGGACAAGCTAATAACCTAACCTTCATTGGTGCAGTCTATTTGTCTTTAGGCGAAAATCAAAAAACACTTGTGTTTTTAAACCAAGCGCTGGAACTACAACGCCAAGCCCAAAGAAATTTATCTGGAACAGCCCTGGCGTTGAACCTGACTCAGCAAGCTTCTACTCTGATGGTGATTGCTGGAACCTATAATGCATTAGGGGAATCTCAGAAGGCTTTAGATTACTATAACCAAACGCGATCGCTCTTGCAAAAATTGGGTAATCGCAATGCAGAAGCTGAAGTTCTCAACCAAATTAGCTTTGTCTACGAATCTTTGGGCGAAAAGCAAAAAGCCCTCGATTCTTTGAACCAAGCACTTGTGCTTCAAAGCGCTAATCAAAATCGCGCGAGAAAAGCCTTCACCCTCAGTAACATCGCAGGAATTTATCAATCATTGGGGGATTATCAGCAAGCGCTCAACTCATACAATCAAGCACTGGATTTATGCCGTCAGGTTGGCGATCGCTCCACAGAAGCATCTATACTCAAGGGTATCGCTTTAGTATACAGTTCACTGGGTGATTATACTTTAAGTGTTGAAACTTATAATCAAGCACTAACGATATTTAAGAGCATAGGCGATCGCGGCCAAGAAGCTCAAACTTTAGACAGCATTGGCAGCGTTTACCGAGTCACGGAAGATTATCCCAAAGCTTTAGATAATTACAACCAAGCGCTGAAATTATGGCGTGAACAAGGGGCTGTTTTTCAAGAATTCGGCACACTTACAGGCGTTATTAGGGCTTATGAGTCATTAAAGGATTATCCGAAAGCACTTGAGGCTGCAAACCAAGCGCTTTTATTAGCACGCCAACAAAAAAGCAGTTTTACCGAAGCCTCTGCCCTGGCGTTTTTAGGTAGGATATACCAAGCGTCGGGTGATTATCAAAAAGCACTGTCATTCTCTCAACAGGCTGTAGCTGGAATGCAGAAGTTTGGGCGTCGAGATGCAGCAGCTAAGGTTTTAGGTAATATTGGCGATACTTACAATTCATTAAAACAATCCCAACAAGCGATCGCAACTTACAATCAACAATTAATATTGCAGAGAAGGTTAGGCGATCGTACAGGTGAAGCTGACGCATTGTATAATCTTGCGGTTACAGAACGCACTAGAGGTAATCTCAACGCCGCTCTTCCCCAAATAGAAGCAACAATTAAAATCGTTGAGGATACACGTAGCAAAGTCACCAGCGAAGAACTGCGTACTTCCTACTTTGCAACTGTGCAGAAGTATTACGAGTTCTACATTGACCTGTTGATGCAATTACACAAGCAAAACCCATCAAAAGGATACGATGCGTTAGCACTGCAAGCAAGTGAACGTTCTCGCGCCAGAGGTTTGGTAGAACTGTTAACAGAAGCCAATGTAGATATTAAAAAAGACGTTGACACGAAGCTACTAGCAGAAGAAACCAATTTGCAATGGCGCATCGATGCCAAAGAGAAAAAACTTTCACAGCTAGCCAATCAAGATAGTACTCCCAAACAATTAACAGACCTGACCGAAGAAATTAAAAACCTCCTGAATCAGCAGCAACAGCTCAAGATAAAAATTCGCAGCCAAAATCCTGAGTACGCCGCACTAAAGTATCCTGACCCCATCACCTTAAAAGAAATTCAGCAGCAACTAGATAAAGATACCCTGCTATTAGAGTATTCTTTGGGCAAAGAACGCAGCTATCTGTGGGCAGTTACACCCAATTCTCTCAATAGTTATGAACTTCCTGGACGCGAACAAATAGAAAAAGTGGCAAAGAATTTATACAGCTACTTAAAAAACCGCAGAATGCAGAGAGTATCTGGTGAAGCAACAGCTCAACCTACTGAGGAACTCAGTAAGCTTATCCTTGCACCCGTAGCTGAGAAGTTGGGGCAGAAACGCCTATTAATTGTTGGTGATGAGGCTTTGCAATATATTCCTTTTGCAGCATTAAATGACCTAACCCCCCCTTCCCTGGTAGGGAAGGGGGAGCAAGTTCAACTCCCCTCCCCTACTAGGGGAGGGGTTGGGGGAGAGGTCTATCAGCCATTGGTAGTCAATCATGAAATTATTAATCTGCCTTCCGCCTCTACTATTGCCATTCTCCGCAAAGAACTCAAAGGACGCACCAAAGCACCGAAAAATCTCGCTGTCCTTGCTGACCCGGTATTCAGTGCTGAGGATGAGAGAGTTTCTATCAAACCATCAAATATTACCAATGACCCCGACATTCAACTACAAGCCTCTGCCCTGAAGCGGTCTGTTAGCAATATCAACCTCGGCAATATGGAACGGCTCAAAGGCACTCGTACTGAAGCGCAGGAGATTCTCAAACTAGTGCCGTCATCAGATGAGCTACAAGCTTTGGATTTTGATGCTAATTACAACTGGGCAACTAGTAAACAACTAAGTCAATACCGCATAGTTCACTTTGCTACCCACGGCTTGGTTGACAGCAACGACCCAGAATTATCTGGGATAGTGCTTTCTCTGGTTGACAAACAAGGCAGACCCCAGAGAGGTCTTCTGCGACTCGATGATATCTTCAATCTCAACTTACCCGCAGAGTTAGTAGTTCTAAGTGCTTGTAAAACTGGGCTGGGTAAAGAAGTGAAGGGAGAAGGATTAGTAGGATTGACAAGAGGATTAATGTATGCAGGTACAGCTAGGGTTGTAGTGTCTTTATGGAATGTTGATGATGAGGCGACATCGTTGTTAATGCAGAAATTTTACAACCAAATGTTGCAGCGTGGGTTATCTCCAGCCGCCGCCCTCAGAGCCGCACAACTCCAATTATGGCAACAGGAACAGTGGCGTGATCCTTATTCTTGGGCAGGTTTTACCTTACTTGGGGAATGGCGGGAATAGGGATTGGAGACAAGGAGACAAGGAGGACAAGGGGGACAAAGCAAGGAAGGATAACCAATATCCAATGCCCAAATCCTCTTTGTTTAGAAAACAATGTTACAAAAACAGAAACCAAAGCGAATATTGTCTAAAAAATGCATAAAATAACAATAAAATTTCAGCAATATTGCTGATAAAAGCTGAATAATTTATTATTAGCAGCATTCTTGTCTGCGTAATTATTTTTGTTTATTATTTGTTAATGCTTAAGAATGAATAAATTAAAGTATCGGTGTATTTTTTGGTGCTTTATACCAAATTTTACCTGTTGCAGCTTGACTTTTTTATTGACTGGAGTTTTGCTATTTGATGCGGTGGGAGCAACACCCAGAAGTACAAGATTGCAGATAGTACAACAATCACAAACAACACAACAGGATGTAAAAGGAGCCTCTGTACAGGGAAAACAACTGTTGGATGAAGCAAAGAAGCTGTATGAGCAAGGCACAACAGAATCTAAGCAACAGGCGATCGCAAAATATGAAGAAGCACTAAAAATCTGGCGAGAAATAGGCGATCGCAATTCGGAAGCTACGACACTTTTTGCCCTCGGAACTCTCTACTTTGTCGCGAGTGACAACCAAAAAGCACTGGAATATTTTAATCAAGCACTAGTTATCAGACGTGAAATCAAAGACCGTTTTGGAGAAGCTGTTATGCTCTCTTCTGTTGCTGGTGCTTATTCCAACTTGGGTGATCAACAAAAAGCGCTCTCATATTACAACCAAGCACTGTCATTCTTTCACACCAACAAAAAACCTGATTTTGAAGCAATAACGCTGATTAGCATTGGCGGAGTTCAATTTCAATTGGGCGAAACCAAGCAGGCACTTGATTCCTATAATCAAGCCCTTGTAATTCAACGTGGTCAAAAGAATCTGGATGGACAAGCTGACACTCTCCAGGCGATCGGCTTAATATACTCCCAATTAGGTGAACCTCAAAAGGCTTTAGACTCTTACAATCAGGTATTGAAGATCCAACGTACGAGGAAGGATTTGGTTGGGCAATCCCTTGTTCTCAACCATATCGCCTCAGTCTACTCCTCTTTCGGTCAGCATCAAAAGGTACTTAACTCTTTAAACCAAGCGCTAGAATTGCAACGGCAAGCGCAGGCAACTCTTTCAGGAACAGCCCTTGTATTTAATCTTAAAGATCAAGCTTCTATTATTATGGCGCTCGCTGGAGCCTATAATTCCTCAGGCGAGCCTCAGAAGGCAGTAGATTACTATAATCAAGCGCGAGCGCTCTTCCAAAAAGCAGGTGATCCTTATGGAGAAGCCTCTGTTCTCAACCAAATCAGCTTTGTCTATGACCAATTGGGTGAAAAGCAGAAAGCGCTGGATTCCTTAAACCAAGCACTTATGCTTCAGCGTGCCAGAAAAGATCGTGCCAGAGAAGCCTTTACACTGAGCCTCATCGCTGGAATTTATCAGTCATTCGGCGATTATCAGCAAGCACTCAATTCTTACAACCAAGGACTGGATCTTAATCGTCAGGTGAATAATCAAGCTGGAGAAGCGGATACCCTCAAAGATATTGCTACAGTTTACAGTTCATTGGGCGACTATAAGTTAAGTATTGAGACTTCTAGCCAAGCACTGGATATATTTAAAAAGATAGGCGATCGCACACAAGAAGCTCAAGTCCTAGAAAACATTGGCAATGCTTACCGAGTCACAGAAGATTATCTCAAAGCACTGGAGTACTTCAATCAGGCGCGGAAGTTGCAACGCGAACAGGGAAATGTTATTCAGGAATTTGCCACACTTGCAGGCATCATCAGGACTTATGAATCATTAAAAGATTATTCTAAAGCGCTTGATGCTTCCAATCAGGCGCTTTCTTTGTCACATCAACAAAAAAATACCTTTACCGAAGCTCTTGCCCTTGCCTACTTAGGTAGAGTCTACCAAGCGTCAGGCGATTATCAAAAAGCACTCTCATTTTCTCAACAAGCAGCGTCTGGTTTGCAGAAGTTAGGGAATCGGTATGCAGAAGCTAATGCTTTGGGCAATATTGGTAAAGCTTACAATTCATTAAAACAATCCCAACAAGCGATCGCAACTTACAACCAACAATTAGCATTGCAGAGAAGATTAGGCGATCATACAGGTGAAGCTGACACATTTTACAATCTTGCGTTTACAGAACGCACGAGAGGTAATCTCAACGCCGCCCTTCCCCAAATAGAAGCAACAATTAAAATCGTTGAAGATACACGTAGTAAAGTCACCAGTGGAGAACTGCGTACTTCCTACTTTGCAACTGTGCAGAAGTATTACGAGTTTTATATTGACCTGTTGATGCAGTTACACCAACAAAACCCATCAAAAGGATACGATGCCTTAGCACTGCAAGCAAGCGAACGTTCCCGCGCTAGAGGTTTGATAGAACTACTCACAGAAGCTAACGTAGATATCAAAAAAGGTGTTGACCCCAAACTCTTAGCAGAAGAACGGCGTTTACAATGGCGTATTGATGCCAAAGAGAAAAAACTCTCACAACTAGCAAGTCAAAAAGAAGCACCAGATCAAGTCGTAACAGCCACTACACAAGAAATTGAAACCCTGCTCAAGCAAAAGCAAGAACTTGAGGCAAAAATCCGCACGACTAACTCTGAATATGCAGCACTCAAGTATCCTAACCCCATCACCTTAAAGGAAATTCAACAGCAACTAGATAAAGAAACCCTGCTATTAGAGTATTCTTTGGGTAAAGAACGCAGCTATTTGTGGGCAGTCACACCCACTTCTGTTAATAGTTATCAACTTCCTGGACGCGAACAAATAGAAAAAGCGGCAAAGAATTTATACAACAACTATTTAAAAAACCCAGGGATGCAAGGAGTATCTCCTGAAGAAACAGCTAAAGCTGCTGACGAACTCAGCAAACTTATCCTTGCACCAGTAGCTGAAAAGTTGGGGCAAAAACGTTTAGTAATTGTTGGTGATGAGGCTTTGCAATATATTCCTTTTGCAGCATTAAATGACCTAACCCCCCAGCCCCCTTCCCTGGTAGGGAAGGGGGAGCAAGTTCAACTCCCCTCCCCTACTAGGGGAGGGGTTGGGGGAGAGGTCTATCAGCCATTGGTTGTCAACCATGAAATTATTAGTCTGCCTTCCGCCTCTACGATTGCCATTCTCCGCAAAGAACTCAAAGGACGCACCAAAGCACCGAAAACTCTAGCCATCCTTGCAGATCCGGTATACAGTGCTGAAGATGAGCGCGTCACTGGCAAATCCCCAAATACCCCTAATAACCCTGATATTCAACTACAACAGTCAGCCCTCCAGCAGTCAGTAAGAAGTGTTAACCGCAGCCAGATTGAAAGGCTCAAAGACACTCGCACTGAGGCACAGGAGATTCTCAAACTAGTATCGTCGTCAGATAAGCTGCAAGCTTTGGATTTTGATGCTAACTACAACTGGGCAACCAGCAAACAACTTAGCCAATACCGAATGCTGCATTTTGCCACTCACGGCTTTCTAGACAGCAATGACCCAGAATTATCAGGCATAGTACTATCTCTAGTTGATAAACAAGGCAAGCCCCAAAGAGGCTTTCTGCGGTTGAATGAAATCTTCAACCTTAATTTACCAACAGAATTAGTGGTGCTAAGTGCCTGTGAAACTGGATTAGGGCAGGAAGTGAAGGGAGAAGGATTAGTAGGGTTGACAAGAGGGCTAATGTATGGAGGCGCAGCGAGGGTTGTAGTGTCTTTATGGAGCGTTGACGACGAGGCGACATCCCTATTAATGCGAAAATTTTACAGCGAAATGTTACAGCAAAATAAGTCCCCATCTGCCGCCTTGAGAGCTGCACAGCTCAAATTATGGCAACAGGAGCAGTGGCGAAATCCTTACTCTTGGGCAGGCTTTACCTTACTTGGCGAATGGCGAGAATAAGGCATTGGTTATCTTTTCTTACCTTGTCCCCCTTGTCCACTGTCAACTGCCCGCTGTCAACTCTCAACTGTCAACTCTCAACTGTCCCCGATTCCATACAAAAACAGTGATTTTTAATAAAAAGTATGTTGAAATCTAAACAATTTATTTTTACCTGTGTAGCAACAATTAGTGCCGTGACTTTGAGTATTTGGGCATCAGTTTCAGCGCAAACACAATCTCAACCAGCCAAACCAAGCTTTACTAAAGTTCAAAATCCAGCAGTATTTAAGTTGCAAACCAAGGGAGAACCTTCAGTGCTTAATCAGCCTGAAGATAAAGAACCTCCTGGAAATCGGCGGGCAATTATTGGCTCAGACGATCGCATTCCCATGACTAGCCGAAAATACCCTTGGTCAGCAGTTGGAAAAATTGAGGGAACAGGTGATGATGGGAGTTATAGTTGCACGGGAACGTTAATTGCTGAAGACGTTGTTTTAACCAATGCTCATTGTGTAATTAATCCAGAAACCGGAAAGGTGAGTAAAGCGATCGCATTTTTACCGAACTTAATTAACGGTATCGTCCGGGATCAAAAGGATGTGGCTTATGCAACCAGTGTTTATTACGGCACAGACTTCAAACGGGGAAATTTAGAGGATTTCGTAGACGACTGGGCTGTTTTGAAACTAGACAAGCCCCTCGGTAGGAAATACGGATATTTAGGCTGGAAATCTTTCCCAGCTTCTACTCTAATTGGAGATACAAAAAAATTTGCTTTAGTAGGCTACTCTGGTGATTTCCCTAATCCTAAGAAAAAAGGATACGAAGCCCTGACCGCCGGTGAAAGCATGACTGCTGGTGTTCATTTAGGTTGCAGCATCCTTCGCCAGAGGGATAACTTATTTTACCACAACTGCGATACTACTGGCGGTGCATCTGGAGGAGCAATTATCACTAACATTGACGGCAAGTATTATATTGTCGCCCTTCACTCTGGCTGGAATAAAGTTAATGGATTGGTGTTGAACCGCGCAGTAGAAATATCTCGCTTGGATGAGTGGTTGCGACGAAATCAGTAGAAACGGATAATCAGACGCACAGCGGTGCGCCTCTATCCCTGCCTCTACTCCCTTAAACTTCAGTTGAAAATAGGGGCTAGAGGCTAGTCCTTAGCCCTTACATCCATTTTTAAGCTAGTCAGTCACGAGCAATAGCCCACAACGAGGGAATGTAAATCTCTCCTTATGGCCTTATTTATATTCTGCGATGAATCATTTCCTATGAGCTTTCTTACAGGTAGTATGTAGCTTTGGAGACAGGAGGGAATGTAAATCTCTCCCCTCTACACTCTTACAGCCATTTTCCAGACAGTCAGTTACAAGGAATCAATTCTTAAGCTAGTCAGTCACAAGTTATAACCCACAAAGCAGGAATGAAAATCTCTTCCTCCTACACCTATACAGCTAGACCTTTACACATTGGCATACGCCAGTTGCTAAGAAAGCGGGAACGCTAAGAGCGAACAAAGCAGGTAAATCCCCTTTGGCGACAAAGGCAAACACAGCCGCCTTTTCTGGGAAACTCTCCCTGAAGTTTGGAGCCGACATCGAACCCTGATCTGAGGCTTCCTCCGCTCAGAGTTCTCAGAAGACTTTGCTCAAACTTCTCTTCTCTTTGAGACTCTCCACGAACGCAGCGCTGATTTACCGCAACGCACTGGCTCTCCTACACCTACAAGTAGGGGTAAACCACCCTGGTAAGGTCTGTAACTAATCACAGACAATAAAAATAAAACGATGAACCAGTTAGACTACCTCAGAATTAGCTTAATTGATCGCTGCAATTTCCGTTGTCAATACTGTATGCCAGAGGGAGCAGAATTAGACTATATCCTCAAGCAGCAGTTGTTAACTGATGCGGAACTGCTAACTCTGATTCAAGAGGTGTTTATCCCTTTAGGCTTTACTCGGTTTCGTTTGACTGGTGGGGAACCTCTGCTACGTCTCCGTGTGACGGACTTAGTAAGAGCGATCGCATCTCTCCCCCAAATTGAAGACCTTTCAATGACAACCAATGGGTTTTTACTAGCCCCAATGGCGCAAAATCTCTACGATGCTGGTCTACGCCGAATTAATATTAGTCTAGACTCTCTCGATCCCGACACTTTTGATCAAATTATCGGTAATCATGGTCGTTCCCGTTGGCAACAAGTTTGGCATGGAATTCAAGCTGCCTATAACGTTGGATTTGACCCGCTGAAGCTGAATGTAGTGGTGATTCCTGGGATCAACGACCACGAAGTTCTAGATTTAGCTGCCCTAACTATTGACAAACAGTGGCACGTTAGATTTATTGAGTTTATGCCCATTGGCAATTGGCATTTGTTTGGCGATCGCGGTTGGGTAACTTCCGCCGAGTTGCGACAACGCATCCGTGAATGTTGGGGCTTGACAGAATCACAAGTTCGTGGTGCAGGCCCCGCTGATGTGTTTCGGATTCCAGGAGCCTTGGGAACACTAGGATTTATCAGTCAGATGTCGGAGTGTTTTTGCGATCGTTGTAACCGGATGCGCCTTAGTGCTGATGGGTGGCTGCGTCCCTGTTTATTGAATGAAACTGGTCAAATAGACTTAAAAACTGCTTTGCGTTCCGGTGTCAGCACCGCTCAATTACAAACGCAGGTCAGGAAGTTACTGGCAATCAAGCCAGAAATTAACTACAAACAGCGTGATTCTGGGATTACGGGTACATACACCCGCACTATGTCACAAATTGGTGGATAAGACAGTCCTGAGTAATGAGTCCTGAGTTCTGAGTCATAAAAACTCAGCACTCGGTACTCAGCACTCAGCACTCTCTTACGCTTGCCGTGAGTAGTATTCCACCACAAGGAGTTCATTAACTTGTAGTGCCACCCATTCGCGTTCAATAACGCTGTTAACTTTCCCAGTTAACTTATTTTTGTCAAACTCCAAATGGCTAGGGAGGTTTGCTAAACCGGGATACTGCAAGTTAGTTTCCACCAACTTCCGGGATTGTTCCCGATCCCTAACAGAAATTACATCACCGGGACGGGTTTGGTAGCTAGCAATATTAACTACACGACCGTTAACATTGACGTGACCGTGATTCACCAACTGACGAGCTGCTGGGATAGTCGGAGCTATACCCAAACGAAAAACGGTATTATCCAAGCGCATTTCTAGCAATTGCAGCAGCACTTGTCCGGTAGAACCAGTAACACGTCTGGCTTTCCGTACATAGCGGAGCAGTTGCTTTTCTGTCAAACCATAGTTGAAGCGGAGCTTTTGCTTTTCCTCTAAACGGATAGCGTACTCAGAGCGCTTCTTGCGGTTCTGACCATGCTGCCCTGGCGGATAAGCGCGTCTAGCACTTTTACGAGTTAATCCTGGCAGGTCGCCCAAGCGACGTACAATTCTGAGGCGTGGCCCTCGATATCGGGACATGAGTTTCCTTAATCTAATCCTGTTTAAACTTTACCCAGACATTCCATTATAAATAGGAGTAAATCATAATTTCCATAAATTCTCAATTTTATCATTAGAGCTTTATGCTAGTAGTCTGTCAAAGCAAGTTTGTGGGCTTAGTAGCAGCAATAAAAATTATTATTCTCTTCCTCATCCCGAGTTGCTTTCAAAGATATTACTAGGCAAAGAGACAAGGTAGAGAATAGGCTGACTAAACTTCAATGATTTTGAGTTCTGCAAAGCGGCAGTGGCTACTGGGATTGATTTGATGCTACCGTCCAAATTCTCTGATTACAGAGGATTTACAGCGTATTTAAGTTAGCATAACCTTGGGTGTTTGGAGAACGGCAATGTTCCGGAGCAAAAAAGTGGTTAGCAAAGGTAGAAATAAACAAGGCAGTTCTGCCTCAAAAATGTTTATAGCGCCAGTTGTGGCTGTAGCTGGCTCGTTGACAATCAGTTTACCTAGTATGGCTCTCAGCCTTTCATACAGCAACGATTACCGTGTCTGTGCTGCTCAACTCCTCAAAGCAGGCGTAACGTCAGAATATGCAGCGCAGGGTTGTGCAACGGCAATACGTCCAAGAGACTTGGCTTCATGCGTGGTTTACATTAAGGATCGTACAAAAATTAGTGGTGCAGATGCATTGTCTTCTTGTAGCCAGTCCCGCAATCCCAAGGATTTAGCTTCTTGTGTGGTTGGTATTAGCCGGAATACTGAAGAGGCAATTAACCCAGCAGTTTTAACTTATTGTGGTCGTAGTTTGTTACCTGTGACCTTTGCTCGATGTGTGGTTGGCTTGCGAAGTGAAATTGAATTAGCCCCTGCTGTAGCTTTGGATACTTGTATTGATGCTAGTGACAGAGTTAGCGGCATTTCTTCTTCGCCAACACCGCCAACTGGACAACCTGGGGGATTCAATCCTACTTATGATACTATCCCAGTTCCGACACAGCCTATTGTGCCGACACAACCTAGCGTACCAACGCAACCTGCTGTGCCAACACAACCTACTGTGCCATCACAGCCTAGCAATAGTAACTAAAATACACTGTTTCCAGTGAACAACAAGATTGCCGACTTCTTGAAGAAGTCGGCAATCTGACGATTTCAATTTTCACAAATCAATTAGGATTACTACAGATCAGCCTTATTTATGGTGCGATTGCGCTGCACACATTGCTTGAGGCGATCGCTCAAAACACACTAGAAAAGCCAATCACATCAAAACAGTTCGTAATTTACAGTCTTTCAACTACAAATTACTAATAGTTATTCATTCAAAAGTCACAAAACTACTTGTGACTTTTGAATTGTCAGTCTTCTGTTTTACCAAAAGCTGTCTGTAAAGTCATTGGAATACCACCTTCTTGGTGATATTTATCTGCCCAAGCGCGGATAACTTCATCTAATTCTTCCATCGCCTGCTCCAATCGGTCTGCTTGGATATCAAGTTCTTCCAACAAGCGCATGGAGTTTGGCCGTCGTTCTGCCCAGTTTTTCATCATTCGGAAGTAGCGAGCAGTATCTTCCACCATGATGTAAGTGCGCTCTTGGTCGTCGGCTGGAGCATAGAAAGGACGAGTCAGAGCATAGAAGGGCATTCCCCAGGGAGAATCAATGCGTGTCACTGTGCCTGAGTAGATCAGACGACGCTTGATGTGTTCCCCCAAGGCTTCACTTAAGGGCATTTGGTGTTCGGGTGGCAAGTCCTCTTGCGATCGCTTGTGCAGAAACTCAATCAAATCCAGAAACTCAAAGGAGGTAACTAACTGAGCATCAGGAAGATTAGTCGGCAGTTTCTGCTCTATTTGTTTTTTTTCTTCACTTGTCAGACTGGTTCCAGGAACGCGCGATCGCCCTGGTTGCCAAGGAAACTTTTCTAACCAGATATAAGGCAATTGAATCAGATAGCGAGGTTCTTGAGAACCCAGCATCTTCAGCAGCTTGCCTTCTGTTAGCGCCTGCCTGACTTCTTCTACAATAATCTTTACCCGTTTCGGCTCCAGGTGGTGCAAATGACCGGTCATTCGCAGGTTTTGTCCCTGCTCTAGATAGGTCATGTAAATTGCACACTTTGCTGCTGTTGCCGCGGCATCTAAAAATGCCCCATGCCTGTGCCCACTCGTCCGCATGGCACTAAAAGCCAGATAAAGCATGATCTGATCCATCGCACTGGGGCTTAGACGTTTAATCAGATCTATGTCGTTACTCATATTACAGACAATTGAATAGCACGTTTACAGAATTTTTTTCAAATGAAAATAGGTAGTATACACCCAACTGAAGGTAATGTCTTATCTTCAGAATATTTAATATGCGATAACTCTGAAATTTGTGGTAGCTAAAATTGCTATTTACGCAAATTTTCTGAGATAGGGGCAGAACTATTGCTTTTACTATAGCTGCCTTTGCGTCTAACCAGAAAATCATAGACTTCGCCAAGCCTCTTCCAGTAGAGGTTTGCATACCACCAGTTAATTTTGTTCCTAGTATCTCACAAAGCTTGAGAGTTATTTCCACATTTGCCCTCCTTCACCAGCAACAACGGTAACGCTGTTTACACTTACTTGTGTGATTGTGCCGCATCCGGTCAAAAATTAGCTGGTGTTGTTAATTAGTGATATCTATTACTCAAACAAGATGGAAATTTTGGTAGTACACAGGTAGCTAGAGATAACTAGGAGCCATCTAATTTCAGATTTTAGATTTTGCGGAAAGTCGTAGCTGAGGCTCTCGCAGATTCAGACTTTTCAAGAGGATTTTGAATCGATTCCACAGATAAATCTGGGAGTTTATACCATCAAGGAAGTGTCGCTCAGTTTTGAGTGACTAGCCTACTAAGTGCGGTAACATTCACAAATTAAACCACACAGCACGTTGTGAAATATTCTCTTCACAACCTCAAGTGATGTCTTTTCGATAGTATACGCAGTTGACTTAATAGCGAATTGTAGACATCAAATAAAGCAGGTAATTTCAATTTCCAGATACCTTTTATTTTTCCACTATCGCTACTTATCGTAGCATTTTTTTGTTAACCAAATATAAAGCCACATTGAAATCGGCATAAAGTCAGGGATTTTTGACTTTTTTATTATTAATTGTTAAATACTTTATCTTCACCTAAAATCAAAAATTCCTGAGATATTTCGCAATAATACTAAGTAAATAACTAATTTATACTTTGCTTTTGATAATCTTATACAGAAACAGCAATACAGATTTAGTGAACTGTATAGCCGTCAGATTTTGTTAATAATATTTATGTTTATACTTTTGTATTGTTAGTCTCTATTACGCTGTAATGTCCTAGTAAGACAGATAAGAAAACAATAAGTTTTGTTGGTTGAGAAATATCTAATAGGTAGGTTTGCTTTTATTTGTTGGATAGTGAGTCAGTGGGAAAGGTTGCGAAGAGCGATAAATAAAGATACGTAGGCTTATAGCCATTGCTCATTTAATTAGTAGAACTCGATGACTTAACCTGCTGATTTCGCATTTTTTCAAAGCTGAAAGCAGCTGCACCAAAAGTTACTAATAATACTCCGATAATTTGTACAATATCCAGGTTTTCTTGAATAAGTAACCCAGCAAAAATCACGGTTAAAACTGGAACACTGCTACCGATGATTGCCGAACGTGATGCGCCTAGATTACGAATGCCAAAAATATTAAACAAATAGCTAGAAAGGGTCAATACACCCAAAATAAAGGCACTTAAAATAAGTTCCAGCATTTTAGATGGGTTAACTTGCAAGTTCCACTCGCTTGGTAAAGGTAGCATTAAACAGATAAAGCTTAGCACCAACATAGTGCTGAAGTTAATTAAAGTAAAAGACACAGGATGCAGCTTATCAGCACATATCCGCGTCAAAAAGACGTAACAAGCAAAAGCGATCCCAGAAATAATTGCTGTAGTGGTTCCTAGTGAAGTATTAGCGATCTCAGTACCGGCAGAACCAGCTAAAACTAACAATTCACCGCAGAAAATCGCGGCGATCGCACCTGCACCAAATAAGTTAGGGCGATCGCGAAACAGTAACCAGGACAGTAAACTAGTAACAATTGGATAGACAAAGAAAAGTGCGATCGCCATTCCAGTCGAAACTTGACCGATAGCAGTATAGATTAGCACCTGGGACAAGAACAAGAAGCATCCGCTCACAACCGACAACAGCAAAGTTCGCTGTGTTGTTACATTTGTCGAGGTGGGATTTCCCCGAACAGAATCAGCTAAGTTTTGTAGGTCTTGCCACACTCGTGGATGTAGTATGGGAGCCAAAAGTATCATCAGTGGCACTACCACCATAAAACGGATCGTCAAAACTAAGAGAATATTCCCCAAAGTCGGTGGAAGTAAACGTTCCACATCTAAGACACCAAGAATTTGGGAACCTTCATGGAATATTATCTTGATGGCTACGTTGTAAAGGGACATGAGTACTGTTGACAGTACAACCAACAAGAAACCCGTTTGAATGGCAGATAAACCTTGGGAACTACGCGATGATGATCGCGAGGGTGTTGCTCTTTGTCGTGGTGCTGGTGCAGTCGGAGGCTCTAATGTAGTTCTACTCTTTGAAAAGTCCCTATTAAGGACAGAAATTGGCTCGGTGGTATTTCGTTTGGGTAAAGATTTTCCTTCTTGTTGTGGAGTTGGCGTAGTAGCAGGAGGAGATATAGGTTTGCTATTTGACAAATCTTTGCTAACAACAGAAATTGGTTCGGTTGGTTGAGCAGCGTTTACCTTTGGTGGTGGTTGTGTTCCTTCTTGCGATGGTGTTTTCGGTGCGGCAGGAGGAGATACAGTTTTGTTTTGAGAAAAGTCTCTACTGACAATAGAAATAGGTTCGGAGGCTTTTTCTTTTGGCTGGGGAAGCGTAGCAGCAGACTCTGGCTTAGTTTGGCTTTCTGACGATTCTTTCGGGATGACAGAAATTAGCTCAGCGACGTTTTCTCTTCTTGGCAACAGCGCAGCAGCAGACTCTGGCTTAATTTGGCTTTCTAACGATTCTTTCGGGATGACAGAAATTGGCTCAACAACGATTTTAGCTACTTCACCAACTGGCGGGGATTTCTCCGCAGAACTCTTCTTCTCTGGCTCAGTCAGCTGCAAGACAGTCGGCAAAGCTGCTGTTGCTGCCTTTCGCGCAGTTTCTTCTATTGTTTTCTCTAGTTTCCCTTGCAGCCGAGTCACGAACTCCGCTAAAATCTCTTCCCCTTCCTGCTGTTGGCTGTGCATCCGAGACAACTGTTGGGAAAGATTACTTTGATAATTTTTCAGTTCCTGTTGCAGTGAGTTAAAGGTAATAGTTACGGTGTCATCCAAACTGCCAAACATATGTTCGACTTTTTCATTGATCTCACCCACTATTTTGTTACCCACCTCAGCTGACTTGAGCGTAGCTCGTTCAGAGGAGTTTCCTTCTATTGCTTGCGTAGCTACACTCTGCAAAGTCGATTGCAATTGTGAAGATATATGCTTTGCCAGAACTTCTGCCAACTGACGGATTAACACTTGCTGTTCTGTAATCTGCCGTACTTGTTGCAAATGTTCTTTTTCTTCTTGCAGGGTTTGAATGTCATCAACTAAACGATCTTTTTCCGCCTGAAGCCGCTTTACGTCTTCTTGCCACGTTCTAAGGACAGTTTGCTGGAGATTCTCTAAATCTTCAACTACAGCCCAGAGCGCATTTTCTGCTGCTCTGGATAGTTCGCCTCTGACTCGTGGGTTTTCTGGTTGCTTCTCGAATCGCCCCATTAGCTTTTAACCTCTAACACCTTGACGATAAAGCTGCTTCCCTGACATTTCACTCGATTGGCGCTCATACTAATTTTCTGTATTTTGTCAGATAAACCAAAAATTTTAACAGTACTTCCGCATTTCAACGTAATTTTGTCACGCTTAACACTAGGTTGGCAAAGCTTTTGCTACAAAGCAGTTATGCTGAAGAGGCATTGCTGAGAATCTCTTCCTTTGTGCCTCTATGTTGCCCGAAGGGCTAGTTAAATTTGCCCCACTGTACCACAGGTATTGTCTTCAGCATTTTGATTTCTATCCACTATTCGCTAGTGAGATTTTTACTTCTCAAAAAATCTCACGCAAAATAAATAGTTATTGGTTTTATGGCGATAGTAATTTTCAAAGAGTTGTAGATGCGTGCCTTTGTAACACAAAATTGACTAATTTGTGAGACAATCTGGAAATTCGCGTGAAATGTAACTTGCGTGACAGTTTACATCTCTAATGGAGATTAGAGTATTTTGTTGTGGAAATTCAAAATATTTTCATCCCCTGCACAACATTCTAATGAATGAGCAGCCATTCTGCAAAAATGCACCTTGACTTTCGTGTTGTAGCAGCACAGTTTTTACTGTCTACGGATGCTAGGAAAGAGAAAATTTAGTGAAATATTAATAATTCTTAGAGAAAGAAAACCTGGGCAATTTTAAAGAACGTAGCACTGAGGATAGCACTCAACGGCACGGTGATTAGCCATGCAGCGGCGATGCCTTTGAGAGTTTTAAACTGAATCGATTTGATGTTTTGCACTAGCCCAACTCCAACTACACCGCCGACAAGAGCATGAGAGGTGGAAACAGGTAAACCTAGTCGCGAGGCTAGTAGGATGGTGGTAGCGGTAGCAAGTTCGGCACAAAATCCACTGCTAGGTTGCAAAAAAATGATGCTTTCGCCAATCGTGGCAATGACTTTTTTACCCCAAATTGCTAAACCACTAACAATACCAACACCGCCGAGGATTAAAATCCAAAGGGGGATAATAATGTTATCTGTGGGTACGCTACCAGTACGATTGATGTAGACGATCGCAGCTAGAGGAGCGATCGCATTTCCAACATCATTAGAACCATGAGCAAAGGCGACAAAGCAAGCACTTAGAAGTTGGAATCGCGCAAATAAGCGTTCAACAGGATTGGGGAGTAGGGACTTGGTATTGGAGATTGGGGATTTCTTACTCCTGTTATCCTTATCCTCCCCTCTCCCCATTTCCTCCAACTGTTGCCAACTAATAATAGTGAGTCCAACTGCTGCGACTGTACCTGTTAACAGTGGTATGTCGTAGGCAGGGATTTTGAAACCAACTTGCTCAATCAAAATATTAGTTAGAGGTTGAGTCAGCGAGGGTAGTACAATCACGCCGAAGACTCCCAGTAGTAAAGTACTCAACCAAGGAATCCACTCTTGTAACTGCACTAATGGATTTGGTTGCTCTAAAATCCAACGCTTGATTTGACTGTAAAATAAAGCAGCGATCGCACCACTCATAATCGGCGTTAAAATCCAGCCAATGGTAATTAAACCAATTGATGACCAATCAATTGCACCGGCTCCCAAAGCTACCCAACTAAATCCAGCGATCGCACCTACAACTGCATGAGATGAGGATACAGGCAAACCGCGTGAGGTGGCAATTTGCAACCACACCCCACTCGCTAGTAGGACAGTTGTCATCCCGATAACTAATGTTTGGGGCGTAGCGGCGAATAATGCAGGATTAGCAATTTTTGTCGCTAGGGTTTGGGTTACCTCATGCCCAAACAATACAGCACCCGTAAACTCCAACACTCCAGCAATAATTAGCGCTTGTTTCAAAGTAACAGCTTTGGAACCTACAGAGGTTCCCATTGCATTAGCAACATCGTTTGCTCCGAGGTTGAAAGCTACATAGAAAGCTAGTACGGCGACTGCAATTAGGGTAACAAGCATTTTATTTTGACTAATTGAAAATGGAAAAGTGTAGGAGTGGGGGAGTAATTTTAAATTTTGAATTTTGAATTGTTTATTTCCTCTTCCTTTATTGGGGATAAATTAAGATTTTGTAAGTTTCCGGTGTCGGTGCGATCGCAACTTCCACTGCTGCTGATAAATCTTTTAATGGATAGCGATCGCTAATTAACGCTTCTACATCAATCCGCCGATTAAACACGATATCCGCTGAGAGGCTTTGAAGGCGATAGGATGAACTATAGCTGCCCATTAAGTCAATTTCTCGGCGATAGAGAAGATTGGGATTGATGGGAATTTCCAATTCATCGGGGAATTCAGCGAAGAATAAGATTTTGCCGCCTTTACGGGTACAGTCAATCGCTTGAAAGAAAGCTTTATCACTGGGGACAGCTAGGAGTGTAACATCAACACCCACTCCATTAGTCAGGGCATGAATTTTGGCTGGTAAATCGGGATCACGAGCATCAAAAGCCGCCTCTGCCCCGACACTCAAGGCTTTTTCAATTCTAGAGGGCAGTAAATCGGTAGCGATCGCTTTAGCTCCAAAATACTTTACCAACATGATAAACATTAACCCAATTGGCCCTGCTCCAGTGACTAATACAGTTTGTCCAGGAGCAATTTGAGCTTTTTTGACTGCCTTCAAGCAGCAGTTTGTTGGTTCGACAAAACTCGCTTCTTCAAAACTGATATGATCAGGGATGGGAATTAACCCACCATTTTCCACGATATGACCGGGAACTTTGACATACTCAGCAAAACCGCCGCCGCTAGCGTTAAACCCTGCGGTGGTAGAGATATTTTTGTAAACATTGCACATTGAAAAATTATCATTCATGCAGTAGGTGCAACGCATACAGGGAATGTGGTGCATTACCGCTATCCGTTGTCCCACTTGCCAACCTTTTACCTGAGAGCCTATTGCTGCGATCGTCCCGGCAGTTTCATGTCCAAAAATGCGTGGCGGTTCGTACAAAGGATAACGAATTTTTTTAATATCTGACTGACACAACCCCACTACCCGCACTTGTACCAGCACTTCATCTGGTTCCAGCGTTGGGACTGGGATATCTTCGTAAGACAGTTGATTGACGCCTCTAAATACCTGTGCTTTCACGTTGGTTTTTCACCGAGCAATGATACTAGATGTAACATTTAGTGGTTCAGGTTAGGTTATGAAGTTTGGGATTTAATGTTGTTTGTAAATGTTAAGCTGTCGGACATTTAGCTTGCACATTCTTTTTTGTGTCAACTCTTGTGGGTTGGATATCTTGCCTACCTTAAATATCCAATTTAAATATACATTCAGCTTATACCGTGAGATGCCACAAAGGAAGTTATTTATACCTTCATTTCGCAAAGTATATTAAAACTAGCTTGTCTGATGTAGCCTAACTGGGTAAACTCCAGTGAGGTTAAGCAATGGTTAATCAGATATATAAAGTTGAAGTCTTAGTTGTCGGCGGAGGAACCGGAGGTACTGCGGCTGCTATCCAAGCGGCACGACGGGGAGCCAAAACTATTCTCGTGAGTGAATTTTCCTGGTTGGGGGGAATGCTGACTTCGGCAGGGGTGTCTGCACCCGATGGTAATGAATTAGTCGCTTTTCAAACGGGGTTATGGGGTGCATTTTTACAGGAATTGCGACACCGACAGCCAGGGGGATTAGATAATAGCTGGGTCAGCTTTTTTAGTTACGATCCTCGTATTGGGGCAAAAATTTTTGCAGACTGGGTGCATGAGTTACCAAATCTGCACTGGATTTATGGACAAGTGCCTCTGGAAGTTTATCGGCAAGGTAATTCTATTACTGGTGTTCGTTTTGCTGATTTTACTATTACAGCCAAGATTATTCTTGACGGCACAGAATTAGGAGATTTATTGGCTCTAGCAGAGATACCTTATCGCTGGGGTTGGGAATTGCAATCAGAATGGGGAGAACCTAGCGCACCAGTTACTTTTAACTCTTTGACTAAACAATATCCAGTGCAAGCGCCCACTTGGGTAGTGATTATGCAAGACTTTGGTGAAGCCGTCGCCCCAGAAATCCCAGTTGCCCCCAACTATAATCCATCACTGTTTGCAGGTGCTTGGGATGGTTATGGTGCAGAGACATTTTTGAATTACGGACGTTTGCCTGGGGGCTTATTAATGATTAATTGGCCAATCTGTGGCAATGACTACGGTGTAGGAGTAGAGCGTCTGATAGAGTCAGATCTAACCAAATGTGAATTCCTCCAAGAATCTCGCTGGCACAGCCAAAATTTTGCCCATTTTATCCAAAATCAGCTTGGACATCGCTATGGTTTGGCAGAACAATTGTTTCCACATGCTCCTACAGCTTTTGCGCTACATCCCTACTATCGGGAAAGCCGCCGCCTAGTGGGACAAAGCTATATCAAAGAACAAGATATTTTGCCAGTACCAGAAGGTAGAGTTGCAGACATATTTAATGATGCAATCGCCATAGGTAACTACGCTAATGATCACCATTATCCTGGGATAGATTTTCCACTACAACCTAAATCTATCCGTTGGGGGGGACGTTGGACTGGAACTCCTTTTACCATTCCCTACAGTTGTCTAATTCCAACTGCTACAGATGGGTTTTTAGTCTGTGAAAAGAATATTTCTGTGTCACATATTGCTAATGGGGGTACCAGACTACAACCTGTGGTGATGGGCATTGGACAAGCAGCAGGAATGGCAGCTGCAATGTGCGTTGAGTTGAACTGTCAGCCAAGGGATTTACCTGTGAAGGCGCTGCAAACAGCTTTATTGCAAGATAATCGTTCTCCTGCGGCAATCATTCCTTTATTTAATCTTCCACCCAATCGTTCGGATTGGTTGCACTGGCAACTGTATTACTTAAATAACCCCCAAGCCTATCCAGCTAGTGGTGATTGCCCTTGTCCATCCGAGGATAGATACGATTATTCTGCTATCGACAAGGTATCAATAAACGAAAGTGACTGTTTCAAAGGCATTTTTCACCGCTTGGATAACCAGGATTATCAATTAGCTGTTACTGCACCCGTGGAAAAGCAAGGGCAATTTTGGCAACTTGTGACTCTGCGATCGCATATTGATGAACAACTGCAAGCTTGTCCCCATGAACAATTAATCACAGTTTGGGGTCGTCAGAATCACGTCGGTAACTGGTTACTAGTTGAAAAACTCGATGTAGGATAAAAGTAGTTTATTTTCAGTAATCAACAATACTTTTTAGCTAATTGTCCGGATAATCATAAAAAAGCTCAGTAACAGTGAAGTAGAGAGTTCTAAAATAGACATCTGCTATGCGTGCTGCCATTTCACTTTTAGTATCGAGTCTGGTGTTCGGCTCCTTAGCTTCTAACTGCCAAGCAATGGTCAATCACTTATCCTATGAGCTGCTTTCTACATCTACTTCGGAATACTTGCTCTCAGCGAACAAAGCGACTTCAAAAGATCCGGCTCATCGTGGTAGTGGACGCAAAGAGTTAATAGAAAATTCGGGAAATATTTATCCTGCTATTTAATAACTACTGTAGGGTAATGCTTCTTATAGCAAGGGATTAAAGTACCAAGAAACAGGGTGTTGTTAATTTAAATCTTCTTTTACAGTGCCTTCCAAGCAGAGATATAATAGTCGCCACAGAAAAAACTTTAGCGATCGCCCAGTATTTCAACTGCAAGCTCTGTATATAGTTGGTGTTAACCCTTGCGCTCAAAATTTGAACTAAACTGATTGCCTGTATTAAACGCATTACTCTTCTCAAAAGCCACACAACTGTTGCTCGTATACTAGAGAAGTTCTGCGTTTCAATCTTCAACCGCTCTAGAAACAGATGTGACTTAGGGTATTAGTTAATCTAAAGTACGTCTAATTCATATTTTTTGCTTGTTGAGGAAACAGGCTTAAAACAACTTCATTTTTCTTCAAAAGCTTTTTATGAGTTTTGTAGACGCAAAGCAGCTTCCCATAAAGCCCTTCTCAAAAATAGACGCTTATCGCGCAGCGTCTTCATCAAGAGAAAGGTGTATTAGCTTGATTTGCGCCATTGTCTACAAGTTGGTTTTTCTTACAGCTAACTACTGATGAAGCTAAGTAGGTAGGTGCCAAAAAAGTCAGCTATGTTAAGATATGTAAAGACTGATAATGCATCTACAAGGTAGTTGGTGTATGGGTGCGCGTTTAAGGGTATTTCTGACTCCTGAGCAAGACCAAACTTTACTAAATCTGAGAAAACAGGATGTACCACAGAAAGTCAAAGACAGGGCGGAAATAATCAGGCTAAATGCACATGGTTGGTATGTAGAGAAGATAGCAGATCACTTTGATTGTCACAAAAAAACAGTCACAAAAGTTTTGCATCAATGGCAAAAACTGGGCACAGAAGGGCTTTGGGAATCTCCTGGGCGAGGGGGGAAACCAAAGTGGCTTGAGGATGACATGATATTTTTAGAAGAATGCCTCAGAAACGAGCCACGCACATACAATAGTTCTCAGTTAGCTTTGAAGTTGAAAACAGAACGCAACGTTGAGATGAGTGCCGACAGATTAAGACGGGTACTCAAAAAAAGGGGGTCGATTGGAAACGGACAAGGAAAAGCCATAAAGGAAAACAAGACCCAGTAGCACGAGCAAACAAGCAAGCAGACCTAGACATGTTGGAATTAGCTGCTGCCACTGGTGAAATAGACCTGAAATACCTAGACGAGTCAGGGTTCTGTATGTGGAGCGAACCTAGTTATACATATTACTTTAGAGGTGAGCAAAAACGGTTAGAACAGACTAAACGCCGTGGTCGCAGATTAAGTATTATCGGGCTTCTCCAACCTTTAATCAGTTTTGTTTACGGTTTAGTTATCGGTGGTGTTGACCGTAAATCTTATATAGAAATGATGGAGAAAGAAGCCAAACAAGCCCAAGAAACTGGACGTATCAGCGTGATTGTGCAAGATAACGGGCCAATACATCGCTGCCAAGAAGTTCAACAATTGTGGAAAAAATGGGAAAGTCAGGGTTTGTACATCTTTTTTCTCCCGAAATATTGCTCAGAAATGAATCCAATTGAATTGGAATGGCAACATCTCAAGAAAGATGAGTTATCCGGGCAAGCATTTGATGATGAGCTAGATCTCGCTTACGCCGTCATCAATGGTGTTCAAGCTAGAGGAAAAAAAAACAATCACAACACACATCGTGTAAAATTTAGCTCTAGATTATCAACTTAAGATTTTGTTACATAGTAGAAAATTTCGGTGCCTACCTACTTAAATATTAAGAATGCTCTCCTAGATCATCTTAATTATCTCATCTAAAAAGACCAAATGCACAATTGTACATTTGGTCTTTTTGGACGAATTGTTCAATAAACAGGTCAGGTAAGATTAGATTGGAAACCAGTCCCGTTTTTTGGTGTATTAAACTGGTTTATGAGCAATAAAATATTTGCTTGCAAAATGGATTTGTATTTCAATATTCACAAAACCTGCTTTCTCTAAACGTTCTACCAAGTTATCAGTAATATAATGCCTGTAGTAAGGTTCATGGAAATTTTCAGGGAAAGCGTCCATCATAGGCTTCATCTCCAATGAATCACTCAACTGAACTGAGTCACATATAATAAACACTCCCCCTGGTTTTGTCACCCGGAAGCATTGCTCAATCACTAGTTGGCGTACTGACGCTGGTAACTCATGAAAGAGAAATACAGAAGTTACAGCATGAAAATAGTTATCTAAATAAGGTAACTCTTCAGCATTTGCTTGTAAAAGTTGTGGCAATACCCCTGAAATTTGAGATAGTAGCTCATTTGCCTTACATAAATAAGTTGGCGAAAGATCCGTTCCAAATAATGATGCTTGAGGTAGAGCAGCCCGAATCAGTTTCAATGTCCGCCCAGTTCCACAAGCTACATCCAAAATGCGGACTTGCCGTGGTGAAACAGACTCAAAAGTTTTCAACCCTTTCTTCAAGGGAGCGAGAATACGCCGCCGCATTAAATCGGCTGTTCCATTAAAAAGAAGTTCGACCTGTAAATCATATAAGCTGGCTGAAAGGTCGCTTAAGTAGCCACCGCTTTGGTGATGGAAGTTCTGCACGTAGTAGCTAGGATAACCATCAGTCTCTATTTCTGGAGAAAAATCTTGATATTTCTCTTGATTAGCCCGTTCCCAGATTTGAGGTAAATCAAGCAACACTAGCGGATAGTAGCGAAAAAAATCTTCCCAAGAGTTTTCAAACAGTAAGCTTTTGGGGTAAATACCGTTTTCGGCATCTTGCCAGTCTATTTCTAGCAGTTGATTCAATCGTTCTTGAAATTTGAGTAAAACCTCGTTGGGAATAGGTTTGCTTTTCTGATTTAGGGTGGGATATAAGAAGCTCCTTAACTGTAAACTTACCGTTTTATGAGCCAGACTAAAGAAACTCTTGCTTTGTTGAAAGGTCTGATAGGTCAGTTTAGTGAGAGTATCAGGCATAAAAATAGCTCAAGCTTTAACTACTGAATACTTATATGTATAAATAACCATAACAAATAAATTATCTCTCCTTAGAAAGGTAGATACCCGAAAGCGAGACCAAGCTAAAGCCAGATGTTACTCAGAAAGCGGAGTTTGGAGCTATTTTTTCTCCTTATGGGAAAAACTACCTAAAATTTTCTTGAAATTTTCACAAATATAAAGTTTTATAAAAACATCTATTCCGTAACTTATGATACAGAATTTTTTGTTATAGTTATAGAGCAGCTAAAAAATATATTCACTACAACTATTCGGAGGACTATGTTATGTCTATTGCAGAAAAATCTCGTGCGTTAATGGTGCGTCAATATCAGCAGGTCAAGAATCGCCAACAATCTATGCTGATGCGTGCTGCACAAGAACTTGGCCTTCCTGAAGAAGCATCCCATTACTGGAATCCTATTCAAGGAAAGATAGATCCCACTACTCGAATGATTTATGGACGCAGCAATGCCACAATGAGCTAGGTTGCAAAATTTATTAATTAGATTTTTTGAGTAAGGGCGCACAGCTAGCTAGTTGTGCGCCCCTGTTGCATTGCATCTTCTAAAAAAAAAGCCACCCTAAAAGGTGGCAAAATTTATGCTTTTATACCAATTCGCCAAAACAAGGCTACAGATTCTCTCCCTAGAAACCCAAATAAAATTTGAGTACAGGTTTATTGCAATACACGCCTAATAATTACGATGTACCTATTGGTATTAAATACGACTGTTGATTAAGCATCGTAATAAAGGTAAAACTCGTAAGGGTGAGGGCGTAGCTGTAACTGCTTGACTTCGTTAGCTAGCTTGTAATCAATCCAATTTTCAATGAAGTCTTCAGTGAACACGCCTGATTCTGTTAAGAAAGCGTGATCTGTTTCTAAGGCTTGCAATGCCAGTTCTAGAGAACCCGGAGTTGAAGGAACCTTCGCCAGTTCTTCTGGAGAAAGTTCATAAATATTCTTGTCTAGAGGTTCACCAGGATCAATTTTGTTCTTGATGCCATCAAGACCAGCACAAAGCATGGCAGCAAATGCCAAGTAGGGGTTAGCGGTAGCATCTGGACAACGGAATTCTAACCGCTTGGCTTTGGGGTTAGTGCCAGACAAAGGAATACGGATAGAAGCAGAACGGTTACCTTGGGAGTAAGCCAAGTTCACTGGTGCTTCATAACCAGGTACTAGACGCTTGTAAGAGTTGGTACTGGGGTTAGTAATTGCCAACAGTGCCGGTGCGTGTTTGAGGAGACCACCAATGTAATACAATGCTGTTTCGCTCAAACCAGCATACTTATCACCAGCAAATAGAGGTTTGCCATCTTTCCAGATAGACTGGTGAGTGTGCATCCCGGAACCGTTATCACCAAACAATGGCTTGGGCATAAAGGTAACGGTTTTGCCGTGTTTCTTGGCAACGTTCTTGATGACGTATTTGTAAATCAGTAACCAGTCGGCCGCTTCAACCAACTTGCCAAAACGGAAACCTAGTTCGCTTTGACCACCAGTAGCAACTTCGTGGTGGTGCTTTTCAATAGGTACACCTAGTTTTGCCATTGTCAATAGCATTTCTGTTCGGATATCTTGGAAAGAATCCGTGGGCGAAACTGGGAAGTAACCTTCTTTGTAGCGTGGCTTGTAAGCTAGGTTCGGCTTTTCATCTGTACCGAGTTTACCAGAATTCCAAGCCCCTTCTTCAGAGTCTAAGAAGTAGTAGCCTTCGTTAGCAGTTTGGCCAAACCGGGCAGTATCAAAAATGAAGAACTCAGCTTCGGGGCCAAGGAAGGCTGTGTCACCAATACCAGTAGAAACTAAGTAATCTACTGCTTTTTGGGCAATAACGCGCGGGCAACGGTTATACCATTCTCCCGTACGGGGTTCTTTAATGCTACAAATTATACTTAATGTTGGCTCAGCCATGAATGGGTCGATCCAAGCAGTATTTGGATCGAGTACCATCGTCATGTCTGATTCGTTGATTGCTTTCCAACCCCGGATGCTGGAACCGTCGAAAGGTACGCCATCAATGAATGAACTCTCATCGATTTGGTTTTGGTACACAGTCAGGTGCTGCCAAGTTCCTGGTATATCGATGAATTTAAGATCGATCAGTTCAATTTTCTGATCTTGAATTAACTTCAAGACTTCTTGTGGGGTTGTCATTGTTACTCCTTCTCTACCAATTATCCTAAACTAAAACCAGAATCTGCCAAAGCATCCTAACCCTGCTGATCTGAACCAAGTATGTGATACACGCGAAATATCTTAAATACTGGACAATAAGCGATTTTGTAGTTTATGTAACAGATATCTTGTTTACAGGTTATATTAACCTTTCCCCGATCATCTGCACAAAACTGGAAAGTTCATCACATAGGGGTCAACTTTGGCATAGAATCCATAGATAGTGGATACATTGTTTTTGTGCCGAATCTATTTTTAATAGCACAAAAGTTTACTGGTGCATAAGTGCAGCCAAATAAATATCAAACCATAGATAGCAATGATTGGGAGAAACAGGAATGCGCGATGCAGTTACAAGTTTAATTAAGAATTATGACGTGGCTGGACGGTATTTTGACCGGAATGCGATCGACAGTCTAAAGTCTTACTTTGAAAGTGGCACAGCACGAGTACAAGCTGCGGCAGCGATAAATTCTAATGCTGCGTCACTTGTCAAGCAGGCTGGTTTAAAGTTGTTTGAAGAACTGCCGGAGTTGATTCGTCCTGGTGGAAATGCTTATACGACTCGTCGTTATGCGGCTTGTCTGCGAGATATGGACTACTACTTGCGCTACGCTACCTATGCGTTGGTTGCTGGCAACACAAATGTATTGGATGAGCGCGTGCTGCAAGGGTTACGGGAAACTTACAATTCTCTAGGTGTACCTATTGGGCCGACGGTTCGCGGTGTCCAAATTATCAAAGACCTCGTTAAAGAACAAGTATTAGCAGCAGGTGTGAGCAATACTGCTTTCGTGGATGAACCCTTTGACCATATCACTCGTGAGCTGAGCGAGCAAGATATTTAGCATCTAGTCCTAGCGACTAGAAATCGCGGAACTATACAAACAAAGTTCGCGTAAGTGGACTGAACAAATATCGCACTTTGGCTTGATTAGCAAGGTGCGTTTACTTTTATTAATACAAAAAAATTATTTATTGTCTGACAAATTAATTAGTATTACAACGGGAATAACTAATGGAAAAATTTTATACCTGCTTTTATTTAGAGGCTAAAGAAAAATATCCCGATGTCCCAACCTTAATTCTTTGCTGTCAAAAAGGTGAAAAAAGCAAGAAATGGGATGGTCATCCTATATATCTACCTATGTTAGTTTTACCTAAACAAAAATTTGTTTTAATGTTTAATTATGATGAGGATGAATAGGTGATATTTTGAATTAGCGATCGCGCCTCTGTAAAATAGTTTTGTTAGATTCAAGTTGTGTTTTGGGAGCTAACTTTCGACTAATCGCAGCCAAAAAAATCTACTATGCCACAGTCATTAAAGCACTTATAGCAGATGCGATCGCTAGATTAAATACATTAGCTTATGTTATCTGAACTAAAACCGTCATAAGCCACAATAGAAGTTGCCGATGTTTGAGGCACTGATTATGGAAGTAATATTAACCCTAAAAGACTTGCTTGTTAAAGGCGATGTTCAAGGATCATTAATTATAACCTGGAGAGTCTAGTTAATTGGCTAAACAGAGGCTCGACACACTATTAGTAGAACTGAATTTATGTTCTTCTCGCGCTTTAGCACAACGGCTAATTCAAGCGGGAGAAGTTAGCGTTAATCAGCAGGTAATTGATAAACCTGGGACAGAAGTTAATATTTCGGCTCAAATAAAGGTTAAGGAGCGATCGCTTTTTGTTTCTAGAGGTGGTGAAAAACTCCTCAAAGCTTTGACAGAATTCGCTATTCCTGTAGCTGGACGCATTTGTTTAGATGGTGGCATTTCTACAGGTGGCTTTACCGACTGTCTCTTGCAAGCTGGAGCAAAACAAGTTTACGGTATTGATGTTGGTTACGGCCAAGTAGACTGGCGTTTACGAAATGATTCAAGGGTGATTTTGCGCGAACGTACCAATTTGCGCCATCTTACACCGGATGAGTTGTATGGAGAGAATGACTCTATCCCTGATTTGGCGGTAGTGGATGTATCGTTTATTTCTTTAAGCAAGATTTTGCCTGCTTTGTGGCGCCTAACTCAAGAACCACGGGAAGCTATATTGCTAGTCAAGCCACAGTTTGAAGTTGGAAAATCCCGTGTGGGTAAAAAGGGTGTTGTGCGAGATTCTAACGACCAAGCTGATGCAATTTTCCAGGTGTTGCAGGCAGCTCAAGAACTAGGATGGAAATATAAAGGCTTAACTTGGTCGCCGATTACTGGCCCGGCTGGGAATATTGAATATCTTTTATGGTTGAGAACCGAAAGTGAAATACCACCGCCCGATTTAGAAGCAATTAAGCAAATGACACAATCAGCGGTGGTAGATTTGCGTGAGAGTTAAACGTCGTAGATTAGACATTCTACTGCTTCTGGATGGCGATCGCAGTAGTTGTCTAAAGATGTTTTGTTTTGTTTTGCCTGCTGTTGGTGTGATTTCTCGGCTTGCAATTCTTCCACGATATCCCAGGCTACAGCACAACCAGCAGAGTCAATGCCATTGAGATCACAGGTTGTCCGAGCTTCGGTAATTGCTTCTTCAATAGCTTGCTGAAGATTTAAGGTTGTAGTCATGATACTTTTACTTATGTTTGTTGATAAAGATTGAGTATGAGTTTCTAATGACCCCAAGAAGGTCATAATTCCAGTTTAGATACGCTTACTAAAAGAGTATGGTGGTGAACACCGTCATCTTTTTAGCAAACTAGAGTAGGAATTACCGTCTTATCATCGTTTAATCAAAAAGGTATAAACTTTTTAAGCCTTGTGGATGATCTCAGCGGAAAGCGTATACCTTTGCGATCGCTAACAGAAATTTGGTAACTCAGCACTACTAATTAGCATGGTCATCTTCTCAATTTTGTATCCCAAATTACGAATGCAGATCAATTGTCAGAATAAATTGATACAAGTTGATAACTTAAATAAATTTAACAGTTAAGCTGCATAAAGCTAGGGAAAATACTTAAAAAACTTTGGCTAATTATTGCTAAGGACACAAGCAAAGTTATAAATTTTGGTTTTTTTAATAATGTAGATATCTGCAATCACCATAATAGACTGACTTATAGTCTTTCTTGAGTATTAGATCATGTCTAATTTTGACCATAATCCACTTTGACTATTTTATAACTCCCTTATCATGGCATTTTGAAAAATCTTTGCAACAAACAAATTGACGATAGAGGTATACAGATGTAGTTTCCCAGCCATTTATTTACCGTAGATCTATTATTTTTGAGTTAGTAGCAAGAATAAATTAACTTCTACATTTTGCTCCTTGGGGAGTAGCATCAGGATAAAAGGTAATAATTGCTTGTTCTTGCCGCACAAAAACTGTAGGAAAAGAATTTCCTGTTTCTTTGTCGCGTACATTATAAATACAGGAACCTTCACTATTCCCTTGAAGTTTAAATATTTGGGTTGTATCTAGAAGTATTTCTTCAGCATTGCTAAGGTAACCATAACCTTTAATAACATCTGTGACTGTGCGATTTCCCTGTTTAATTATTACACCCATTGTATAAATTACACCAGGAACTACTTCCTCTCGCCGCTGATTATTTGCCAGTCTTCCGCCAATTCCGTCATTTTGTAATTGCAAATACCTGCCATAAAAATGCAAGCCTCCAATATCATTGGCGTTATATATTTCGCCACAAAAAATATGTTCAAACGCCCGACGTTTGAACCAAATATTGGTTAAATCTTCTAAGAATTGTGCTTTTTCACGACGACCCGGACGCAGTTCACCACCGCTAACTTGCTGAAGTTTTTGCAGCACATCCGGGTAAAAAAATAACAATTGCTTAAATTTATTGGTGCTGACTCTTGTCCCAACAGGGCCGCAAACTTTTAGTACAGCTTGGTCAAAAGAATTTAGTAGCGGTGGAGATGGTGTAATATCTAATTTCTGCCCAGCAGGGAAACCAACAGGAACAGGGTTATCGACATTATCAAAAAATGGTAGAAGTTCCGGATCTTGCTGTGACTGCGCTTGCATAGAATTTTGCCAACAAAGTGGGGAAGCCAGCAGCAAAATAGCAAACACTTTTACCATCTGCTTAACTCTATGGTTCGCAGAATTAGGCTGCATAAATTGAAGTCGAATTACTTAGATGCTAGTCTAGCAGAGATACATAAATAGACAAAGCAATTAAGGCTATTTTGGCAATCTTATATCATTCATAACAAATAATAACCCCGGTTTCTTAGAGAAGCTAGGGTTTTGAAGCTTTCAATTCAAATAGGATTGTTATAGTTTTATGCCAACATCTTAGACAACTAGACAACGGGTGTAATTTCCCTAGCTACTAGGGACTCTTGACGCACACGCTGCTCTATAATTACCATCTTGACTCCATTGCCTGGTGCAAGAGTAAAACCTCGGCGGTGAGGTCGTTCAGGCCGTTGATCAGCTAGTGCCAACTGATAGTGTGAAAGGGCAGTTGCCAACACCAGTTTCATTTGAAATAAGGCCAAAGCTTCGCCAATACAACGACGGACACCGCCACCAAAAGGTAGAAATTCATAAGGAGAAAATTGGCGTTCAAGAAAGCGCTCTGGTATAAAATCGTTAGGCTGATAGTATAAATCTTTACGGTGATGAGTGAGATAAATACAGGGTAACAGTACCATCCCAGGCTCTAAAGGATGTCCTAGTAGTTCAACCGATTCTCGCACTACTCTGGGGAAAGAGAACATTACGCTGGGGTAAATTCGTAAGGCTTCATGACAAATAGCCGTAAGATATGGTAGTCGAGAAATGCTCATCGGATCTGGGGAATCACCGAGGGTATCCAATTCTGCAAGCAGTTTTTCACGAACTAACGGCTTTTGGTGAATCCAGTAGAATGCCCAAGCTATTGCCGTTGAAGTAGTTTCATAGCCAGCGAGTATCAAAGTGATCAACTGGTCGCGCAACTCCTGATCTGTCATTTGTTCACCAGCTTCATCCCGTGCTGACATTAGCAGAGAGAGTATATCGATTCGTTCTGGATCAGGTTGTTGCCGACGTTCGGTAATTTCCGCAAAAATCAAGTTATCAATTTGCTGGCGATCGCGCAGAAACTTTCCCCAAGTACTCCAAGCTCCTAAATCTTGTTGCAGGAATGGGAAAAAGAATAAGCTAGTAGTCAAGGGCGATTGAAAAACCTCCATCATTAATGGTAGTAATTTCTTAAGTTTTTCAAATCGTTCTCCTTCATACAAACCAAGGACAGCTTGTAAGATTACTTGCATAGATATATCTTGTGCTAAGTTACGAGCTAAAAATGGCTTATTTAGTGGTAACTGACTCAAAACTTTTTCTGCGAGACTACAGATAAGTTGACCGTAATTTCGCATTCGCTCTCCATGAAATGCAGGCATCACAAGTTGTCGTTGTCTTTTGTGACTATTACCCTCCAGCATTAGGACTGAAGATTTGCCCAAAAGAGGTTCCAAAATTATATTTAGATCACCGACAGATGCAAACTTCTTTCTATCATTAGTTAAAATTTCCTGATTTGCCTGGGGATGGTTGACAAAAATCACCGTGTCTCCAAAACCGATTATTTTAGCAGTAAAAATGTCGGGATATTGTTGAGCAGCTGTTTCCATATAACCTACGGGGTCAGTAACCCAATGAAGTCTTTGTACTAAGGAAGGAGTTTTGAGAGGGTTAGGGAATGGCATATAATTTTTATTTTGAAATTGTAGTAAACCAATCGTTATTCTTTTTTACTGCCTGAATTTATTAACGCAATCAAGCCACCTTCATTTCATGAAACTTCAACGCACATTAGCTTAATGTCTAGCTCTCATCTCTGACTTGGCTGTAGTTCAGAAACCTAGTGTAAAATTTTATTATTTGAATTCTGTTAGCTCTAATCTTTCTGAACTCTGATAGCGATAAGAGCGAGCATACCAATCAAGGTTGCCACGAATCCAATTATGCATACCCGATATATATTTGGCAAGTTCAGTATCTAATTCTTCTCCAAAAGATGGAAGAGATGCTTCTAAGTCTATTAATGAGCGTACCTCTTGATCGTGGATTTCCGTAACACGCTCAATAGCTTTTTCGAGAGAAAATTGCTCTTGATTATGCAGGACGAATACTAAATTGTGAACATCACCACTTGCTATTTCCCTAGATGCTGAAAATATATCATTCGACCAAGCGATGATATCAGTTGTAATCAGTTCTAATTTTTTTACAATACTTTGTTCTTTCAAAATATTAGGAATTATTAACTGATGGCAAAATTCAGTTAATGCTAGTACAGCATAAACCCCCACGCTTGACCTACGTAACCTGATATAACTTTCTACATCAGGTACAATTCCGTTGGCGCGGTTAGTTGCTTCCCAAACACATCCTTGGAAGTAGTCTTCCAAGCAACTGATGAAGTAGCGGAACCATTTGATGCTCCCTCTTTCGAGAGTCCGTTGTCTTAAGTCAGTTAACGCGTGGCTAAATAGTATATCTTGACTATTAAGTTCTGCACCGTTCAAGATTTCTATAAATCTTTTATGCAAAGTTTTGAGGACTTCAGGTTGTTTTTTTAACTCTGAGAGATCACATTGATCATCCCAAATAAATACCCAGCTTAACCAGTCATTTGCAATTTTCAGTTCTTCAAGATTGCTATGAGGGTAAGCGCTTGCAACTAATAAAAAAAATCTTGACTTACAGAAACGCTGATAAGATGATTCATTTGCTAGGAGCTTGAAGCGAAGTACCCATTCAAGAGCATACCCTTCTAAAACACCAGCATACCTGTTGATTTGAGATGTAAAAGGACAATATAAACTAGTAGAAATTAAATTTGACATAAAATCCTATTAATCAAAGTTAACGTAATGTTTTGCAGTACAAAACAATCAAATTAAGGAATTAAAGGAATTATTAGTATTCCTATTAATTTGATTTATGCACACAGTTAGCTGTCACACTATATTTGATAAAGTGCGTAATACCAGTAGCTATAAGTTTAGTGATACATTGATTTCAGCGATTTTGCGCCATTAACTGTAGCAAAATCACAAGAACTTGAGATAAATCATGTTGACACCACTATTGGTGGTGTTTAAAGGTATATGAAATTTCTAAACTTAATAGTTATTATTCAATGTTTTTTTTTAAAAGATAACCGTAATTCTCTCTAATTAAAAACTGTCTAGCGACAGCTATTTTTTTGTAACTAATAATACTGGCGTTTAAGCCAAAAAGTAGTAATAATACTAAGTAGGTAGGTGCCAAAAAAGTCAGCTATGTTAAGATATGTAAAGACTGATAATGCATCTACAAGGTAGTTGGTGTATGGGTGCGCGTTTAAGGGTATTTCTGACTCCTGAGCAAGACCAAACTTTACTAAATCTGAGAAAACAGGATGTACCACAGAAAGTCAAAGACAGGGCGGAAATAATCAGGCTAAATGCACATGGTTGGTATGTAGAGAAGATAGCAGATCACTTTGATTGTCACAAAAAAACAGTCACAAAAGTTTTGCATCAATGGCAAAAACTGGGCACAGAAGGGCTTTGGGAATCTCCTGGGCGAGGGGGGAAACCAAAGTGGCTTGAGGATGACATGATATTTTTAGAAGAATGCCTCAGAAACGAGCCACGCACATACAATAGTTCTCAGTTAGCTTTGAAGTTGAAAACAGAACGCAACGTTGAGATGAGTGCCGACAGATTAAGACGGGTACTCAAAAAAAGGGGGTCGATTGGAAACGGACAAGGAAAAGCCATAAAGGAAAACAAGACCCAGTAGCACGAGCAAACAAGCAAGCAGACCTAGACATGTTGGAATTAGCTGCTGCCACTGGTGAAATAGACCTGAAATACCTAGACGAGTCAGGGTTCTGTATGTGGAGCGAACCTAGTTATACATATTACTTTAGAGGTGAGCAAAAACGGTTAGAACAGACTAAACGCCGTGGTCGCAGATTAAGTATTATCGGGCTTCTCCAACCTTTAATCAGTTTTGTTTACGGTTTAGTTATCGGTGGTGTTGACCGTAAATCTTATATAGAAATGATGGAGAAAGAAGCCAAACAAGCCCAAGAAACTGGACGTATCAGCGTGATTGTGCAAGATAACGGGCCAATACATCGCTGCCAAGAAGTTCAACAATTGTGGAAAAAATGGGAAAGTCAGGGTTTGTACATCTTTTTTCTCCCGAAATATTGCTCAGAAATGAATCCAATTGAATTGGAATGGCAACATCTCAAGAAAGATGAGTTATCCGGGCAAGCATTTGATGATGAGCTAGATCTCGCTTACGCCGTCATCAATGGTGTTCAAGCTAGAGGAAAAAAAAACAATCACAACACACATCGTGTAAAATTTAGCTCTAGATTATCAACTTAAGATTTTGTTACATAGTAGAAAATTTCGGTGCCTACCTACTTAGGTATTCATCAAGATGCACTAAATTTTTTAAAGCGAACTGCCAAGAAGCCAAGTAAGAGGAAGGTAATGATTAAGTGCAAGTTTATAAATAATTTGTATAACAATTAATAATATTTTTCTGCCATAACCGCACTTCTTTAAAAGGCCAAGGGTAATAATGACTAATTGCAAAGCAATCTCTCATAAATCATTTTTTACTAAGGAGAGGAGAGTGCTTACTTTACTCAAATGCTCTGTAAGGTTCTGACTGTATTGCACCGAAGTGAGAAATACTATAATTAATATCGAATTTCTCAAGCGAGACCTCTCGTAGCTTTTATACTCAATGGCAGTAGGGAGTAAGGGACTTAAAAAACCGTGCGGATCGTTTTCAAAGCTTATGATTGAGGAGATTCAAAAGTAACATCTTCATATACATCTGCGATCGCACACTGAAAATCTACACTGGCAAGATGTATATTATCCCCTTTGCCATAAGGATAAAGTACCCATTGTCCATCTGCGTTGCGGCGAAAACTTTCCAAGCTGATCCGAGTTTGACTCACAAGCACATATTCTTGAAGTGACTCCATCTGTCGGTAGTCAGCAAATTTATCTCCGCGGTCAAAGGCTTCTGTTGTCGGAGATAGCACTTCTATAATTAAACAGGGATAACGCACAAAGTTATCAAAAGCTTTATCTCGTTCGTCACAACTTACTACAACGTTGGGGTAGTAATAGATGTTACTCAACTCAATATGTGCCTAGGTATCTGATATGTAAGCCTGACATCCGCTGCCGCGCAAATGATTTCTCAGCATTGAAGCAATATTGAGAGAAATAACTACATGGGTATTGCTTGTACCTGCCATTGCGTAAACTTGTCCCTGGCGATATTCATGCTTGATAAGACTAGTTTTTTCTCCTTGAAGATAGTCTTCAGGGGAAATATAGGTAGAATTGGAAGTTGCAACCATCTGTGTCGACCTTGTGTAATGCTTTATATCTAGTTTAAAAGACGCTGTTAGAAGTAGAGATCAACTTCTGGCAACAATAAAAAACTTTGTAATCTGTTGGAACGTTATAATCTACATCTGTTGCACCGAGGATTGACTTGTGGATGCCATATTAGAGCGATCGCATGAACTTAAACAAGCCTTAGTCGATTTCGTCCTTGATGCAGAAGGCGAACTTGCACAAGCGCTGGAAACCTATGCGGCGAAGCAGTTGCGCCGGGGAAATGGAGATACTACACAGCAGGATTTAATCATCGATAGCTTTATTACAGAAGGCAAAGTCGGTGATAAATCACCCTTAGAATTGTTTATTGCCAGCCATCCAGATTTACAAGAAAGCGATCGCAAACTGATCAACAGCTGGCATCGTAGTTTTATTGGCTTATTTGTCATAGCTAGTATTCTCCCTGATGGTTTGGAGTTGACCAACTGGCTAACAGATAAACACTACATTGTCAAGCCAAATAATACTCAAACATTACAAGCAATAACTCGACTGAAAGTAGGAGAAATTTTACTAACTCGCATTTCTCCAGTTACTGATAGCTACTGGATGTTCTCTGGCCCTTACACTTTGATGGGTAAATTGGGCAAACCAAAACTTGCTGTAGCAATTGGTAATTTTAAAGATAACTATAAAAGTAATCTTTACAGCGATGCACCCGATTTGCTAGAAGAAGCTTGGCAGTCAGTAGCACAATATCATCAACAGTTCGTTGACTTTTTTGGCGCTGATGAAATTACACTATCTGGATACCATCTGAATAAAAAAATAGCTGAATTCCAAGAAGTAATCACAGAGAAAAGCTTGGCAGCAGCCGGAATCGATACTTCTAAATCCTTAGCTGAAGTAGCAGAGGAAGCTGGGATTGACGATGAGGAAATTAAAGCAGCAGCAGAAGAATTTGGTGCTGACTCAAATGCAGTTTCTCAGATGTTTAGCAGCAAAAACGGCAAGAGCAAAATGGTGATGCCAAAGATTGATTTACCTGCTGAACTCAGAAAAGCTGAACAGGTAACAGCTATTTCTCATCCTCGCTGGGGACAAATGTTTTTACCAACATATACTAAGATACAAACAATTTTATCAGCAGAAGATTGGAAAAGTGTGGAAGGGGCTGAAAAACTACTTCGTTACTACCTTGAAGATAAAAGTATTAATACTTTTATCTGGCATCGATTAGCGCAGCAGTATCCAACTAACTTAGAAAATGTGTTGCGAATATTTCTGCAACGTCCAGAGTTTCGCCTTGAAAGCGACTTGAACGCACTTTTGCAAGAGTACTCTAAACCGATTGAGCCAGAATTACCAGAAATTGCCAGTGTTCCGATACATCTACACAACTTATTTCAAGAAGCTTTAGCAGACGTGAACAAATCTAAGCCTAAAAGCAAGGGACAAAAAAAGACAGCAAAAGGTTTTCAATAAAAAAATTGTTGATGAAAATTTGATGTAGAGACGTTGCATTACAACGTCTCTACAGAATGTTAATAGTAGAGTTTTATCAGTAAGTTGACTAATATTTTTTGGTAATGGCTAATTGCATAAAAGCTATTACCAACTCAATACCTTTCGGTTAAGGAACTTTTTGGTTGAGGCAGGCGGGGGGAGTAGAGGGGCAGGGGAGGAAATGGAAGAAGAATTAAAAAATGCCTTCAATATTTCCTCCAATTCTCCCCCTGCTTCCCCTGCCTCCCCTGCTTATCCGAAACGTATTGATTACCGACTTTCTCCCTGGGTCGAAACTGTTAAAACTTGCGGTGGTGTAGCATCTGGCGGATAGAGAAAGTCTACTTCAACAAGGGAGCGATCGCCTGCTTTCATCTTTAGTGACACCAACGGTTCCCCTGCTTGGCCTTGTTTTTGTACCAAATGCACAAACTCGGTTTGAGGCTGACCTTGAGCATTTTTGTAATGCACCCGCACTGTACCACGAAATAATACTTGACGGGCTGGTGTACTAAAAAAGCGTAACCCTGGCTTGACTAACTGATCCTCCTTGAGTGGCGTTTGCATAGACACACTCACAGTCTGAGGATTTTGAGTGTTGTTATACAGCGGCAACTTTAAACTATATTGAATTCCATAGTTGCCATGAGCGCGATATGCCGTATCAGGATAGCGCACTAGCATGGTTGCACTCTGAACTTGACCAGTTCCTAAAGTACCACGATGCACAGTACTCAAACCATAAGAAAACGCTTGACCTGGCTGGGGAATAGTTAGATACCTAGCTTTAGGATTATCTACTAATAAAGCTCTCCACTGTGTACCACTAGCCACTCCTGCTACACGCCCATAAACAATAGGCTTGCTAGTATCTTCTAAAGGAGTGGGGACTTTATCTCGTGGCCCAGATAAATCACCATTATTTAGTAAATTTTGCCATTCTTCTAGATTAGGCGCACGTTCACTACCATCAGGATTTACCCGCGCAAACATGGCTAGGCTAGCTGCATATACATTGCCATTACTCCACAGTCTGATTAAACTAGACCGACCATTTAAGGGTGGTATCAGTCCCTTCACAGGGATTGGTAAATTTAGTAACATCTGACTTTTCCCAGGCGGAATCTCAATTTGATCTGGGAAAATATTTTGTCGCTGTCCTCTTAATACATCAGACATGACGCGATCGCCTGGGCCTGCAAAAACTGTACCCAAAGGATTTTGGCTAAATGATGGTAACTCAATAAATGGTGCATCTGGTTGACTTAAATAACTCGCCGCTTGCAAAATATTGACCTTCACTGGCTTTGAACCAGGGTTATACAAAATTATTCCTAAATAGAGAGATTGAAAATTTTCTGGTGGTTCTGCTTTGGCAACATGGTGGGCAAAAATATCAAATCGTCCCCGAAAGGGAAAATTTAAATGTGCCGTTGGTACTTTTTTACCATTTGGTGGAAACGTCGAGAGTAAAATCCCTTCTTTCAAAACTAATTCTGGACTATTACTATTAAACGTTGGCACTTTGTCCAACTTCCCTGGCAAAGGACGGACTTCTTGTGGTTGCACCACTTCTTCTGGTGGTGGTGTGGCAGGAGTTAATTGTGCTAGCAAAAAATTTAGTAACAATGGCAACATAAAATTAGCTATTTTCTTTACCATACAGACAACAAAAACTTTATAAAAGAGCCAGTTTGTTAATAATTAATACGAAATCGGTCAGAATTTCGCTCAAATTTTCTTCATTTATAAGTGGAACGTGAACAAAGATACAACGCGTCGAGAGTTGGCTTTGACACAGGTATTCTAGGACTGAATAATAAAGACCCTCACAGACAAATTTCCCACAGTCATGGCTAATCTCAATTGCCGCAGTTCCCGCCACTAATTGCTCTAAATCAACTCCTGTATGCAAAATACTTTCTCCACAGCTAGCACGTAATTCCACACTTAATTGTTTACGGCTAGCTGCCATGCCACAGCAGATGATGCAATCAGGTTGCATTTCATTGATTTTTTCAATTACCTGACAGCTAGCAATCTGTACATCAACGGACAACTGGCGCAAAAAAGTTAAAGCATGGGGGATCAACTCAAGTTTGGTAACTTCTAGTAATAAATCATCTGAAGAATTTGAGAGTTGATCGCTTAGCCAAGTGTCAAAAGAAGTTAATAGTATTCTTTTCTTCATAACAAATATTATTTAGAATAGAAAAAACCCTCCATAATAAATTTACAAGGAGCAGGTGAATGCCAGTTATTGCGGTCATAGATTATGAGATGGGAAATTTGCACTCAGTCTGCAAAGGCCTAGAAAAAGCTGGGGCAACTCCTAATATTACTTATTCTCCAAAGGAGATAGAGCAGGCAGATGCAGTAGTCCTGCCTGGTGTAGGAGCTTTTGATCCAGCAGTGCAACACCTGCGGGCGCGGGGTTTAGAGCAACCTATTAAAGATGTGATCGCATCTGGCAAACCCTTTTTAGGAATTTGTTTAGGACTGCAAATTCTGTTTGAATCAAGTGCAGAAGGTACTCAACCAGGGCTAGGAATTATTCCTGGAAAAGTACGACGCTTTCGTCCAGAACCAGATATTACTATTCCGCACATGGGTTGGAATCAGCTGGAAGTAACTCAACCAAAAAGTATTTTGTGGGAGCATTTACCCTCTAATCCTTGGGTGTATTTTGTTCATTCTTATTATGTTGACCCAATAGATGAGCAAATCCGTGCAGCAACCGTTACACACGGTACTCAAACTGTAACAGCTGCGATCGCTCGTGAAAACCTGATGGCAGTTCAATTTCACCCAGAAAAATCTTCTAATATTGGACTGCAAATCCTGTCTAATTTTGTTGCTCAAGTCCGCGAAAAAATTGTTGCATAATAGTTTTTTGTCCTTTGTTATTTGTCATTTGTTCAAAATTTATGACTAATGACCAATGACTAATGACTAATGACCCTTACGGGTTCGCCAGTTGTTCATGGGGGAGACCCCCAAGACCACACTGACTCACCAATGACAATTGAAGGAATGAGCCTGAGAATTTACGGGAATCGCCAGATTAAAACTTTACCTGGAAAAGAAACTAGACCCACAAGTGCGCGGGTTAGGGAGGCAGTTTTTAATATTTGGCAGGGAGAAATAGCAAGTTCTCGCTGGCTGGATCTTTGCGCTGGTAGTGGTTCGATGGGCGCAGAAGCTTTGTGTAGAGGAGCCAGCTTAGTAGTAGGAATTGAACAATCGAGCCGAGCCTGTGCCATTATTCAACAAAACTGGCAACAGGTGGCTGATGCTGGACAAGAATGGAAGGTATTGCGCGGAGATATTATCCAGCAGTTGAAGGCTTTATCCGGAAAGCAGTTTAACAGAATCTACTTTGATCCACCTTATGCGAGTGGATTGTATCAGCCAGTTTTAGAAGCGATCGCTCACCATCAGCTTTTAGATCCAAGCGGCGAAATCGCAGTTGAACACAAACCCCAAGGTTGGACGCCACCAATAATAGACACTTGGGAAATTTGTCGCCAGAAAGTTTATGGCAATACAGCGCTTACTTTCTACAGAAATGTGAGGGAGCAAGAGGAAATAAGGGAGAAATACTAGTAGATTTCTAACTCCTGTACAGACGCGCCGTGGCGCGTCTGTACTCAGAAATGCTTCAACCTCCTCCCAACAACTGGTTGTCACGCTTAAATTGCTTATAGGCAGCGTAAAACAGTCCAGCGAGGGTGACGACAATCAAACCAAGGACAATACCTGATAGCAGGGGTTCAACCACTGTAAATCTCCTGTTTGCAATTATTAAATATTCGTTTCCTGTTTTTGATTTTACCAAATCTGGGATGAATCCTGCGTTCCACAGCGTTTTTGGAGTGCATTTGCCTACAGAAAAATCATCTTCTGTGCTTGCAGACACAATCAAGAACTTTTAAGCTATGTGTAGGAACATGAAAATTTTTTAGCACACCTCGACTTTCACAGCAAACCTTTTGGATAACCAGATTACCAAACCTGAAATTCTGATTCAGCGGATCGCATTGTTGGCTCTGGCGATACTGCTAGCAGTCCCTTTGGGCTTCTTTGGTGTACAGTTGGTTCGAGCCGCCGATCCATACGTTAAGAGTGTTTTATCCTTGAAAGGAGATCCAATTCAAGGACACGCTATCTTTCAGATCAACTGTGCTGGTTGTCATGGACTGGAAGCAGATGGCCGAGTAGGGCCTAGTTTGCAAGCTGTCTCAAAGCACAAGTCTCGGTATGGATTGATTCACCAAGTGATTAGTGGCGACACTCCACCAATGCCTAAATTCCAGCCTAGCGCTCAAGAAATGGCGGATCTTTTGAGCTATTTAGAGTCGTTGTAGCTTAAAACTTATTAAAACCGATCCCGGTTTTGAATTAGATTGAAGAACATAAATTTGTAGGTAATATATATTACCTACAAATTTATGTATTTTAAAATATTGAATCAAGTTTAAAATTTACATTTTCTGCCTAACTTCCTCAGTCTTATACAGGGATTGGGGAATTGTTTTAAGTATAATCTTTGATAAAAACTTATATAAAATGTATATTTTAGATGATGTCAGTAAATCATTATCTCATTGTTGCAAAAGAGGTTGGCGTGCCTAAACTCGTTGGGATTAATGCAAAATCTCTCAGTAAATGGGCTACACTGTAGCTTCTTTGACAGGTAAGTTATTCCTAAATATGCCCGAAAGCTAATGACTGAAGCGCTCCAAATCGGTAATCGTACGATCGCAGCTAGTGAACTGATTCCCTTACTGGCAAGTTACCAAATGTTGCCACAGTTGCAGCGGGAATTAATTATTGATGAGGCGATTGAGCAAAGCTCACGCTCTGGGAATGTAACAATAGAATACACCCCAGAAGAAATAGCCCAAGCTCAACAGCAGTTTTACGCAGAAAAACAGTTAAAATCTGAAGCTGACATCCAAGCTTGGATGGTATATCAAGGACTGACTCCGAATCAATTAGAAAATGTTACTACGCGTAAGCTCAAAATTGAAAAGTTTAAGCAAGCTACTTGGGGTAACAAACTGGAATCTTACTTTTTTCAGTGCAAAGGAAAACTAGATAAAGTCATTTACTCTCTACTACGAACTCAAGATGTAGGAATTGCCCAAGAACTTTACTTTCGGATTCAGGCAGAAGAAAAGTCTTTTGCAGAGGTAGCTAGGGAATTCTCACTAGGGCCAGAAGCCCAAACTGGTGGGTTAGTAGGCCCAGTTGAACTGAATGCACTACATCCAACTATGGTGCAAATGCTCCATAGCAGTCAACCAGGGCAAATACTGCCCCCTACCCGAATTGCTGAATGGTTTGTGATTTTGCGGTTAGAAAAATTTATTCCAGCACAATTAGATGAATCGATGAAAGTCCGCCTGCTGAATGAACTCTTTGAAATGTGGCTACAGGAACAGCAAAGGCAAATTGTATCTGTATCAAATGATGCAGATGAGGGAGATGAAGAGCAGGGGAAGAATAACTAACTCTTGACCCTTAACTCTTGACGTTAACTAAACTGCTGAGCATAAAATCGCGCATAGCGATGCTCAAGTACTAATAATTCTTCATGGGTTCCTGATTCGACAATTTGTCCTTGTTCGAGAACTAAAATGCGATCGCATCTTCTTACCGTTGATAAACGGTGAGCAATAATAAATACAGTCCGGTTCTGCATGAGTCTTTCCAGCGCTTCTTGTACCAGCGCTTCCGACTCAGAATCTAATGCAGATGTCGCCTCATCTAATATTAAAATTTGTGGGTTAAGCAAAACAGCACGAGCGATCGCAATTCTTTGGCGTTGTCCACCCGATAAATTTACCCCGCGTTCACCTACCCAAGTTTGATAACCATCCGGTAGTTCACTAATAAACTGATGGGCGTTAGCAATTTTCGCTGCTGCTGCAACTGCTTCCAGATCAAAAGAGTTTTGTCCAAAAGCGATATTTTGGGCAATTGTTCCAGAAAACATGATGGTTTCTTGGGGAACAATCCCAATTTGTCGCCGCAGACTATGCAGTTTGACATCGCGAATATTAATACCGTCAATCAATATTTCACCAGCTTCGGGATCGTAGAAACGGGGGAGAAGATTGACAAAAGTGGTTTTACCTGCACCAGAAGCACCCACGAGTGCGATCGCTTCACCTGGCAATACCAATAAACTAATATCTTTTAATACAGGTTCACCGGGTTTATAGGCAAAGCTCACATGACGATATTCTACTTTGCCACTTACGGGCGGGAGGGCGATCGCATTTCGTTTTTCTACCACCGTCGGTTGAATTGCCAACAATTCAAAAACTCGATCAACAGATGCTTCGCCCTGTTTAAATTCGTTGTAGTTGTTAGTTACATGGCCAATGGGGTCAATTAATAACCCGGCAGCAGCTAGGTAACTGAAAAACTCAGCCACCGTCAAGTTATTTCGAGATATTTGCCATGCTCCCACTATCAATATTGATAATGCACTTAAGGCTTCCAGAAATCCCACTATCGGAATCTGTATGGCTTTTAAGCGTTCTGCTGAATATTTAGCTTTGAGGCTGCGTTCTGCTTCATGCCCAAATCGGGCGATTTCATAATTTTCGGCAGCAAAAGCTTGTACCAAACGGATACCGCTAAAAACTTCCGTGAGAATTGCCGATAAACCTGATACACGGTTTTGACTTCTTAAAGAATACTTACGTAACCTTTCGCCAAACCAGCCAATCAAAATAGCCATCAGCGGCGCAATTATTACTGTTGCTAGTGTCAGTTGCCAATTCAGATAAATCATGTAAATCGGAATTGCCAACAACTGCAAAACGCAGGGGATGAAGTCATGAGATAGTTTATTTACTACCTCACCAATCCGGTCAACATCTTCCGTGAGGCGGTAAGATAAATCACCTGCTTTTGCTTTTTCAAAGTAGCTGAGATTTAGCTTTTGAAGATGGGCGTATACTTGTTGGCGGAGGTGAAAAGCAACTCTTAGGGAGGCTTTCGCCATGTATATATCTTGTACAGACTGAAAAAAACCTCTGACAAGAAAGACTACACTACAACTGCCAGCTAGCTGAGCGATCGCTACTACATTACCTTGTCCAAAGGGAGTTGCCAATTTCCCAGCCAGATTAATCAGCGTTAATGTTGCCAGCACATATCCCAAAATGCCGATAAATCCCTTGATAATATTTTGCCATTGGGGTCGAATATAAGGCAGCAGTTGCCAGTAATTAGAACGCGTTTTCAAGCTCAAAGATCCACAACAATATCTTCCTATGTTTGACGCTACCAGCTTTTGCAGAGTTTCTGAATAGTTAATTTTTACTGGTGCCGAAATTTACTTCTATTTTCATAAACTACGTAAATTACACGTAAATTAAGTATAAAATATAGCAAATCTATAAGTATTTAGATTTTTGAGATTAAATAGGCAACAATTAATACAAATCTCTAACTTATTGCCACTTGTTTGCTTTATTTTATATCTTTATTTTACTAGTCTATTAAGTAGGGATACACATCTGTGCGTCCCTACTTCAACCAATTTAAAATCAGATATAAATCCAGCTTTTTATTATGTGTTTAACTCTTAAGTTATCAAAGCAATGTTTTATTGTTTATTTGCTCTGCCTTCTTGTACAAGATGAAGAATTGATGGTAGCAAAGAAACAACTATAATTAATCCAATAATGGGTAATAAATATTTGTCTACCTGTTCCGGTGGCAAAGATTTACCTAAGAAAAACCCTAAAAAAGTAATTCCAAATGTCCAAATGAAGCCGCCAATTAAGTTGTAAGACATAAATGTCCGATAATGCATAGCACCGAGTCCGGCTACAATCGGCGCAAAAGTTCGTACAATTGGTACAAACCTTGCTAATACAATCGTTTTCTTACCGTGTTTTTGATAGAATTTTTGGGTTTTCACAATATGTTTTTTGTGAAATAACCATGAATCTTCCTTCTGAAATAACCTTCTACCAAATCTATTGCCAGTAGCATAGCCAACATTGTCACCTAAAACTGCACAAATAAAAGCACCACCAATCAGAATCCAAATATTCAATAAATTCTGAGATGCGACAAATCCCGCAGTGAATAATAAACTGTCCCCAGGCAGAAAAAAACCAATTAATAAACCAGATTCAGCAAATATAATCCCCCATACTCCAAAATAGCCAAGTGATTTAATCAGTTGTGGTAAATCTAAATGCATATAATTTCTTATCTTTATAACAGTAGGCATACAAAATCTTAACATTCAGCAATTTTTCTGAATCAAAAATAATATTAAGTTTAAGTAAAGTTATTTTGTAATCATAAAAATGTGATCACAAGCAGTAGATATTGAGTTTCGGGTGCAAAATGCGAAGATATTTGAAAGTATTAGGACGATTTTGGAGTGCTGCCATTGCTGCTGAAATGGAATATCGCATTAACTTCCTCATTGCTACCCTCAGCAGTTTAGGTAATCTTGCAGGTAGCCTGTTCGGACTATTCTTGTTTTATGGTAATGGCTACACTTTTAGTGGCTGGTCATGGGAAGCCGCTTTAGTAGTTGTAGGGATTTTTACTTTACTGCAAGGATTTTCTGCCACCTTTCTGGCCCCGAACTTGAATCGTATTGTCCGCCATGTGCAAGAAGGCACATTAGACTTTGTATTATTAAAACCAATCCCTAGTCAGTTTTGGCTTTCTATGCATACTGTTTCACCTTGGGGACTGCCGGATCTTATCTTTGGTAGCATCATGATTGGCTACGCAGGCAGAAGGCTAAATGTAGGAATAAGCAACTATTTAGTTAGCTTAGTACCGTTGTTTTTCGGTTTAGTGATTCTCTACAGCTTGTGGTTCATACTAGGAGCGACAAGTATCTGGTTTGTGAAAATATATAATGCTACTGAGGTGCTGCGCGGTTTGTTAGAAGCCGGAAGGTATCCGATCGCAGCATATCCCACTGCTTACCGTTTTTTCTTCACTTTTGTGATGCCAGTAGCTTTTTTAACTACCATACCAGCCGAAGTAATACTGGGGCGTGGGCAAATAACTTGGTTAATTGGTGCGTCAGTATTGGCATTAGTGCTGTTTTTAGTTTCTACTTGGTTTTGGCGGTTTGCACTACGATTTTATACTAGTGCTTCGAGTTAGATAAATGGCGATCGCCCTTTTCTACCGAATTTTTACTTGAAATTAGTAAATTTTTGTAAAATTCAGCTACCCAGTAATCATCTTCTCCGGGATATATAATTACTTGTCTCTTCATAAAAAAATGAGCTTGGCCAATTCAACCTGAAAGTAAAACTCAAAACTGTAGTCCAAGCAAATCAAAAAAGCCAAAAACTGTCACAAAACATCTGGATTTTCCCCTAGTTCCCTTAATCTAGCCGCTAAACGCTCTGCCTGTGCAAGTGCGGCTGGCTCTCTTGCAGCAGCAGCCTCCTCTGGTAACAAAACCAAATTGCCAGCCACATCATAAAACCGCAACCATATCGCCGTTTCTCTGTCTATTGTCCCCTCACTCGTTCCCAACCATAAACTTAAGCGCTTACACCATAGCCACCCACGCTCATTTGGTGTCAAAGGTTGATACTGCTGATTATCATCTAAATGCCATCCTTGCAAAGAATTAGGATCAAAGGGATCATAGACGAAATAATCTGAGGTACGGAAAGTTTGTTCGTAAAGGTTTTTCTTAATACCCTTGTCTATTGCTGCCGTAGATGGTGACATTAACTCCACGATTACATCAGGATAACGACCATTTTCCTCCCAGACTACCCAGCCTTGTCTAGAGCTATTGCCGTCAACATTCAGCACTGCAAAGAAATCTGGCCCACGGAAGTCACGATTACGAACTTGGGCGCTACTGTAGTAAATAAACATATTGCCCCCAGTGAAGAAATCATTGCGATCAGCCCAAGCTTGTTGCAATGACCGAATCAAAACATTTATGGCAATACGGTGGCGATTTGATTCCAAGGGTTTACCATCATCAAAAATTAAATCTGTAGGTGGCATGGGGGGTTCCCAATCCACAATGGCTGCTGGATTTGTCTCAGTAGTCATGAGCGATCGCCTTTCTCGGGAAGCTTTAGATTTCTATGATAATCTGCCGAGAGCTTCCTAAATTAAGACGTACAAATTACATTTAGGAACTTCCTATTAAAAAATATTTAACTATTGATTACAGATCGTACGGTGTGTTATCGCGTCAGCATAACGTACCCTAAATCTGATGGTGCGTTAGGACTAAAGTTTATAACACACCCTACTAAATAATTTTTTTTGCAAGTCACTTAACCTAATTTCTAAAATTCAAAATTATTGTGACTTCTAATAATAGTTAAATATTGCTGAACATATTAATTGATTAATTCAATAATTAGGAGAAAAAGAAATTATAACTAAATTTTAGAAAAATATTAATGCTAGCTACTTAGTAGTAATTACGCCTGTATTGGTAACGTTACTATAAACGCTGTTCCTTCGGGAAATATTGAATCAACATGAATTGTTCCCCATGTCCTTCTACAACAATTTGATCAGCGATCGCAATAGAAAAAAATTCTGCCCAATCCCCGATGCCTCAATATTTCCGGTAAAATCAAGTTCTGAGGACTGTGAATAGGGAGTATTAAGGTTGCCTACACTTGGTGTTAACATCGACCACATTGCTACCATCCGGCAAGCGCGGCGGACGGTGGAACCAGACCCCATAGCAGCGGCAGTGTTGGCAGAATTGGGGGGTGCAGATGGTATTACGGTACATCTGCGGGAAGATCGGCGGCATATTCAAGACCGAGATGTACGTTTGTTGCGGCAAACGGTCAGAACGCATCTTAATCTAGAAATGGCCGCTACAGATGAAATGCTAGCGATCGCTCTCGACATCAAACCGGATTATGTGACTTTAGTACCCGAAAAACGGGAAGAAGTCACTACAGAAGGCGGTTTAGATATTGTTGGGCAAATTGCTAGAATAGGTGAAATAGTTGATAAATTGCAGAACGCTAGCATTCCAGTCAGTCTTTTTATAGATGCTGAACCTGCACAAATTGAAGCATCTGTCAAGGTACAAGCACAGTTTATTGAACTGCACACAGGACAATATGCTGAAGCTAAAGATGAAACTAATCGCCAGCAAGAATTAGCAGTGTTAGCAAAAGGTTGCGAGCAAGCAATTAAAGCTGGATTGCGAGTGAATGCTGGGCATGGACTCACCTACTGGAACGTTTACCCAGTGGCTGCACTTCCAGGAATGGAAGAACTGAACATCGGTCATACCATCATCAGCCGAGCAGCCTTAGTAGGCATAGAAAGAGCAGTCCGCGAGATGAAACAAGCTATACGAGGGAATGGGGATTAGGGACTGGGGGCTGGGGACTGGCGACTGGCGACTGGGGAGACAAGGGGGACATAGGGAGAGAATGATAACTCCTAACTCCCAACACCCAACACCCAACACCCAACACCCAACACCCAACATTTAGAGGGGTTGTAACTGCGTAATCTGGAAATTTCAAACTAAATCTGAAACAAAGATTTTATGAGCGCAACAGAGTCTAACAACCTGCCACTTTGGGTACACGATAGAGATCAAGTGATTGCAGCAAGCACTGATGCCCAATGGCGTTATCAGACACCTCCTGATTATTCCCGCTCTAAAAAGAATCTTGCCCAAGAGAGTACACAAAATCATCTTGAGGGTACATTAGAAGCGATCGTCCAAAACTTGGTGAGAACCTTTGAGATGGAGGTATCATTCAAGACTAACCCACAGCAGTGGTTGTCTGTTGTGAATGAAAAGTTTCGGGTAAGTACCAATGGCGGAGTAGATTACACAGCAGCAGATTTATCAGCGCAAGGTACTTACAACTTATTCATGGCTGATTCAGAACATTATAAAGCTTCAGAAGAAAGCTTTGAATCATCTGCAAAAGTCTTCCATACAACATTTCCCCAGGGATTTCCTTGGGAAGTGCTGGAAGTTTTCTCAGGCCCACCAAATGTCACATTTAAATGGCGGCATTGGGGACATTTTAACGGTACATACAAAGACTATGCCCCTACTGGAGAGACAGTGGAAATTATCGGTATGAGCATTGCTCACGTAACCGATGACTTAAAGATTGTTTCCTTGGAACACTACTTTGACAACAGCCTGTTTTTAGAAAAGCTCACAGCTGCTGGCAAACAGGCAAATGTTGACAATCAAGGAAGTGGTTGTCCCTTCTCTTGGTTCAAGAAATTCCAGAAGAGTTAGTTTGTAAGGGTACAATGCTACACACTGTACCCTTAAATTATGTAATAGCAACCAAAGGAAGAAAATGCAAACATACTACTACGTTTTGGCAAGTCAACGCTTTCTCCTAGAAGAAGAACCGATAGATGAGGTTCTCAAAGAGCGTACCCGTTACTACCACGAACAAGAAAAAGAAATAGATTTTTGGTTGGTTAAGCAACCAGCTTTCTTAGAAGCGCCCCAATTTACAGAGATAAAGGCGAAGTGTCCACAACCAGCAGTAGCAATTATTTCTACTAATTCCCAATTCATCACTTGGTTAAAATTGCGATTAGAGTACGTGAACACAGGAGAATTTCAGGCTCCTTCTGAAACTATCTCCGATGCCTTAGCATCACTTGCTACAGTGTCTTAATTTGAAGATTGGGCATTGGGAGTGAGGAGTAGAGACGCGATTATGCTCTTACGAGAAGCCACTCTTCGAGCGTCTACGCGTCTCTACAGGAATTAGGAGTTAAAAGTTATTCTCCCTTGCCCCCTGCCCCCTGCTTCTTAAGAGTTCTCAATTTCCTTTAGGAGGAACAAATTATATTTTTATAAAATCTTTTAAGACACGGCAATTTACCTATCTAACTTTTGTGCAAAGATTTAAGACTTTACCAAGTGTTTTAGTATTAGCGATGTCTACGACGAGCTTCGCTTACGCGGGGTTGAGTGGTGGCACAAGTTCTGTCTTTGCCCAACAAGCCATTCCCGCTTGTCAACCCCCGAATGCGGGTGAATATCTTTTGTTAGTAGTCAGTCCCACAGCAGATAATCAAAAGCAACTGCGTAGTGCCTTACCACCTGAACTTAAAACCATCACCTGCAAATATCTTAATGAAACGGTGACGCGGATAGGAGGGTTTAATAAAATTGACGATGCCAATCGTTGGGCGAGGTATGTTAGCAGTATTGTGGGATTGTCTGCGATCATTACCACTCGACCGACAACACCAGATGTGCAGCCAACTGTGCAGCAGCCATTTGTGCAGCCACCTCAGCAGACAATCAGTTATAGTCCCCAAGCTTTAGGACAAGGTTATGCGGTACTAGTGGATTATTTTAACCGTCCAGAATTAGCAAATAACGTACAACAAGTGGTAGGAGGTACTGTAGGTTTTGCTTCTTATGGACAACGCCCTTACTTGCTAGCAGTTCATACTACTAACCAAACTGAAGCCTATAACACATTGCAGAAACTGAACGATCGCGGTTTTTTTGCCATCTTAGTAGATAGTCGTAAAGTGATGTTGCTGCGGTCAACTGTACGTTTATAGTGATAGTCAATTACCTACAGTTAACCCAAAACTGCCATAACAAGCAATAGGCTCAGATAAGATAATTTCCATAACTGCTCATCTCTGTAGAGACGTTATATTGCAACGTCTCTACTTTTACAAAAATTATAATGATGAAAATAGTTTCATTCACCTTTTTAAGGCAAGTAATACAAATTTTTATTTAAAAATCTTATTTGATGTATGACGATTGAAAGCTACATCTCGCTAACTTATCAAAAAAATGGAGATATTTATTATCGAGCACGAATGATTTAGTATGGCTATAGTACTAACTACAGTTACAACAGCTAGCCTTGATAGATGTATTCCTACTAAAATTATTTCTATTTGTTAACAAAATATTAGTGATAGACTAAGGCAAATTTACTAAAAAGTTAATTAGTCTTAATTTTCGTTAGAGTAGGATAACAATTAAAGTGTGAGGAACGATAATAAATGCGAGTTTTACTAGTATATCCAATATTTCCTAAAACCTTTTGGTCATACGAAAAAATTTTAGCGTTAGTAAATCGCAAGGTCTTGTTGCCTCCTTTAGGTTTAGTAACAGTGGCGGCAATCTTGCCTCAAGAATGGGAATTCAAGCTTGTTGATCGCAACATTCGTCCAGTTACAGAAGAAGAATGGGCATGGGCAGATGTAGTAATTTTGTCCGCGATGATTGTCCAGAAACAAGATTTACTGGATCAAATCACAGAAGCAAAGCGACGGGGTAAGTTAGTCGCAGTAGGTGGCCCTTACCCTACTTCTGTACCTCATGAAGTTCAAAATGTTGGCGCTGATTTTCTCATTTTAGATGAAGGGGAAATTACTCTGCCCATGTTTATTGAAGCAATTCAACGGGGCGAAACCTCTGGAACTTTCCGCGCCACAGAAAAACCGGATGTTACAAATACCCCAATACCTCGCTTTGATTTATTAGAATTTGATGCTTATGACATGATGTCGGTGCAGTTTTCGCGCGGGTGTCCTTTCCAGTGCGAATTTTGTGACATTATTGTTCTCTATGGTCGTAAACCGCGTACCAAAACCCCAGCACAACTTTTAGCAGAGTTAGATTACCTTTATGAATTGGGTTGGCGGCGGGGTGTGTTCATGGTGGATGACAACTTTATTGGCAACAAACGAAATGTCAAATTGTTGCTCAAAGAGTTAAAAGTCTGGATGGCAGAACATCAATATCCTTTCCGGTTTGACACTGAAGCCTCAATTGATTTAGCACAAGATCCAGAATTAATGGAGTTGATGGTTGAATCTGGCTTTGCTGCGGTGTTTTTGGGAATTGAAACACCAGATGAAGATAGCTTGCAAATGACGAAGAAGTTTCAAAATACCCGTAGTTCTTTAACTGATGCAGTGGAAGCCATTATTAAAGCAGGTTTGCGCCCAATGGCTGGGTTTATTATTGGGTTTGATGGCGAAAAAGCAGGTGCAGGCGATCGCATTGTCCGTTTTGCGGAACAAGCAGCGATTCCCTCTACTACTTTCGCAATGTTGCAAGCGCTACCAAACACCGCATTGTGGCATCGCCTGAAAAAAGAAGGACGACTACGGGAAAATCAAGACGGCAATATTAACCAGACGACTTTGATGAACTTTATCGCCACCCGTCCTTTGGAAGATATCGCTAGAGAATATGTTGAGGCTTTTTGTGCTTTATACGACCCAGTAAAATACTTGGATCGCACATACCGTTGTTTCTTGAAGATGGGTGCGCCGAGTTGGAAAGCACCAGCCAAAACGCCAGAATTGGTGGTTATAAAAGCGTTGTTGATTGTGATTTGGCGACAAGGAATCAAGCGGGAAACCCGCTGGAAGTTCTGGCATCATTTATTTAGCATTATCAAGCATAATCCAGGAGTTGCCGAGCATTACCTCTCCGCCTGCGCCCATAATGAGCATTTTCTTGAGTATCGCCAAATTGTCCGTGACGAAATTGAAAGTCAACTGGCCCAATATTTAGCACAAGGCGCAGAAAAACCTTATGTGCTAGTGAAGGAAAAAGTAGAAGAAAAAGCTGAAGCAGTAGTTAGTTAAGCGCTGTCATAATGTGATGGGTAATTTAACTATTACCCATTATGAATTTCTTAATTTCCTTCTTTACTGCTCTAAATCAGTTGAAGCTAGGATTAATTCGCAGCTATTTGGGCTTCTTGATAAATTATTTCCTGGAACTGGATCATATCTTTTTGCGGGTCAGCAAGGCTAACTTTTACTAATATTTGTTCGCCCAATCTCACGATGCGTCTAAAAGACATTGGCAACTGTAAGCCCAAATCTTCTAACAGAATTAATGCTAAGTTGCTGTCTTCCCGTAGCCACATCAAGACTGTGACCTGCCAAACTTGCTCTGGATGACGGCGTAAATACTCTAGAGCATAATATCTATTAGTTTGACGTTCCACCATCGTTACCTCTTGGGTAGTCGTGGTCACAGTCATCATCACTTCTTTTAGTGCTTCCGCTGAAAATGGCAGAACCTCACCGCGCAAGTGGGCTTTTAATTGAAAGTGGGTAAGCAAGTCACTGTAGCGGCGAATAGGAGAAGTTGCTTGAGTGTAAGTATTTAAACCTAAACCAGCATGACGCAAAGGCGTGATGCTCATTTCACTCTTAGGCATACAACGACGCATAGCGCAGGCGCGAACAAATCCTGCGGGAAGCAAGAGTAATTCTTCTTCTGGGGGTAATTCTGGCTGTGGTTGACCACGAAAGGGCAAAGGAATATTGTGAGCTTGACCGTAGCGAGCTGCAACTTCACCGGCAAGAATCATCATCTCTGCTACTAGTTGCCGGGACGGGGAATCATCTAAGATGTCAATGTTGATCTCGTCATCTTTGACTTTGATCATTGCCTCCGGCATATTAATGCTGATGGCTCCTTGAGCATATCGCCAAGTTTTACGCCGCTGCGCCCAAGTTGCGATCGCTTTAATTTCTGGCTCGGCTTCCACGCCTAATTCCAGCATTTCATCGACATCTTCGTAGGTAAGGCGGTAAGTCGGCTTAATCAAGCTGGCATGAATGCTGTAATCTTGTACTGCCCCGTTAGGATCTAAAACAACACCAAAGCTGAGGGCGTAACAAACCTTTCCTTGTACCAAGCTCATTGGGCCAGTTGCCAATAGCTCTGGGAACATGGGAATCATCCCCGTAGGTAGGTAAACTGTACTACCTCGCTTTCTAGCTTCTAAGTCTAAATCATCTTCTGGTGCTAACAAGCGAGTGGGATCAGCTATGTGTATCCACAATCGCTCTTTGCTATCAGGTAGTATTTCCCAACTTAGACCATCGTCGATCTCGGTGGTACTTTCATCATCAATTGTATATACCTTGAGGTGAGTCAAATCCAGGCGATTTGCATCTAAATCGGTCGGTGGGAAATCCAAACGCTGCTGCGCCACTTCTAATACCTTGTTGGGAAATTGAATCGGAATTGACGAACGACGCAGGAACAAATTTTCATTAGGATTCCACCACCCCAAGTCCACCAAAAGTTGAAAGGCTCCTTGAGGAGTCGCGGAGCGTCCCAGCATGGTCATAGTTTCCAAAACTGGAGCTGGAGGAGGATAAGCACGAGCCAAAGAGTCATAATTGACACCCATCCGCGCGGTGTCAGCAAGTAGCGCTGCGTATTTTTCCAGTCCTTCTATGCGCTGGCGATCGTGGCGCTGCCATTCTACTGCTTCACCCTTGAGTGCCTGCTCTACACGAGCCAAAAATTCCTGCTGTCCCTTAGCTTTGAGAGCCTCTACTTCTATCTGGTGCTTGCGTTCTGCCACCTGAGCAGCAGTTCGCGGCTCGTAAGCCTCGCCTTTTTGCTTGAAATAGAGTTTATCTTCTGATAACAAGCAGTAGGCGGCGTAACAATAAGGCGGATCTGATTCCGAAAAAAGCAGATTCGCCATTTGGTCTGGGGTGACTGTTTCCCCATCCTCTACTAATAATTCCCAAGCCACTTCCAAGCTAGATGGATCTAAATAAGGCTGAACCTGTTCCAAAAAGCTGTTTATTTCAGATAGCTTGTATGTTTGACCGTTGACTGTATAGGTAATTTGTCTAGGCGCGAGGCTGTGGGATTGACCGCGTTCATCTACCACAAACCAGCGGGTTTTTCCGTCTGGACGTTCTACGATCCCCAGACGACGATCGCCTTGAACCCTAAATTCAACTAGCGTCCCCTTCTCCACAGCTCTCGCACTTTATATTTAGTAAACAGTTTAAATACTTTATACGTTTTAGTTAAGAGTTAGGAGTTAGGAGTTTTGATTCTTAACTCATCACTCATAACTCATCACTCATCAAAGAAGTTTACGCTTCCGCGTTGATAAATGGCAACAAAGCCACAATCCGCGATCGCTTAATTGCTAATGTCAATTCTCGTTGTTGTTGAGATGTCAGTCCAGTTATCCGACGTGGTAATATCTTGCCCCGCTCGGTGACAAACTTACGCAGCAAATCAACATCTTTGTAATCGATTGGTTCTCCTGGCTTGATTGGGGACAGGCGACGGCGATAATAGCTCATCTCTACTTAATTTCCTTGTGAACAGTGTGTTTGTTGCAGTGGGTGCAGAACTTGTTCAGTTCTAGCCGATTAGTTGTGTTGCGGCGGTTCTTAGTGCTGGTATAGCGTGAAACACCAGCAGAGCGCTTGTCTGGGTTAGTGCGGCATTCCGTACATTCAAGTGTCACGATTATGCGGGCACCTTTACTCTTAGCCATAATCTTACAAACAGTAAAGCCTGAGGAGAATTAACACAAATTACTATCTTCTCACATTTCGCCGTACATTATCAAGTAGTCGCTTGACTTTTATATCTAGCGAGTAGCCTCGACGTGACGAAACTATGAAAGTTCCGGCATAGCGATCGTGCCAAGCTTGCCGCATCTGAGTATCAGAGAAGGCAGAACTACAATCAATTGCCAGGGGAAGTATTAGAAGTATAGCAGTAGGATTGGCTCTAATGTTGGTTAAAGCAACTGCCACTAATAGCGCACCACAGCCAATAATCGCTTCGCGCTTCGACAGAGCTTGTAAATCTGGAATTCTGCCCACTACTTGCCCATTTTCGACTTCCAACACTTTTAAATCGAATGCCCAACGCCCTAAACTTTGTCCTTGATTGTTGTATACCAACACTACCCGCAAAACCAGCCAACCGATGATAAAAACTAGGATTTGAGCAAATTGAATACCGATATTGCCGCTTCCTAGTAAAGAACTGATTAACCAAACAACGATAAAATCAAGCCCCAAGGCCAAACCTCTGCGCCCAATCTCAGCCTTGGGATAGTGTTTTGGGCGAACTCGTTCGATGGTCATACAAAATAAGTGTTTTTATTTAGGGGGTGGGGAATAATCGTTGCTCCTGTTTTCAATATTAAGGTGAGGGCTGAGATACTGAGTGGGCTTTAAACAAAAGAAGCTTTGCATCTTAAAATTATGCGGATAATTTTTAGTTTCCTCACAAAGCCACATCTTTAACCCAGTTAATTCCTTCTCCACACCAGTGAACCAGCAACCAAAGACTAGAATCTTTATCCAGTGCTGGTAGGACACGGAAGTTAAAAACCTCTTGCCACACTTCCACGCCATACTGAGATACAAAATCCGCCTCCAGCTATTTCAACTGTTGCTAAGTGCGATTGGCTTTGCCACTGCCCCTTGGGCAATCGCCGATAGCAGTCAATAACAGCCAGTATGGGAATGATTGTAGTAATTGGGATTTGGGTAGCTACAGATTTCATTCAGGATAATATATTTTCTTGATTGAGTGGTCAGTGTTACTTTACAGGCATAAAGTTCAAAAGTTGGAGGCGATCGCTATGCTACCAGTCAGCGATGCAGAAGCAACTATATTAAATTTGGTAAAACCGTTAGATCATCAACGGGATACAGAAATTGTAGATTTATTAGCAGCAGATAGTCGCATTTTGGCAACGCCTGTCACCAGTCCGCTGGATTTTCCTCATTGGGATAATTCGGCAATGGATGGCTATGCTGTACGTTACGAAGATGTGCAGCACTCTAGCGAAGAAAAACCAACCGTTTTGTCAATTGTTGAAGAGATTCCTGCTGGATATCAACCCAAATCCACAATTCAAGCAGGACAAGCAGCGCGGATTTTTACGGGTGCAGTCATGCCAAAAGGTGCAGATACTGTAGTCATACAAGAGAGGACACGCCAGGAAGATAACCGTGTTTTTATCTTAACTACACCAAAACTCCAAGATTTTGTTAGACACAAAGCATCTTTTTACCAAGCTGGAACACCACTACTACCAGCAGGGATTAGGTTAAATGCTCCAGAAATTGCTGTGTTAGCAGCTGCACAATGCCCACAATTAAATGTTTACCGCCGTCCACGGGTGGCGATTTTTTCAACAGGTAATGAGTTGGTAACACCTGAGAAACCGCTGCAACCAGGGCAAATAGTCGATTCTAATCAGTATGCCTTGGCAGCTTTGGTAAGAGAAAGTGGGGCAGAACCGTTGATTTTAGGTATTGTGAAGGATGAACCAATTGCCCTTCAGGAAGTTATTGTCCACGCCATAGCTAACGCCGATATAGTTCTTTCTTCTGGTGGGGTTTCAGTCGGAGATTACGACTATGTTGACAAAATTTTGGAGTCATTAGAGGCAAAAATTCACATTCGTGCTGTGGAAATGAGGCCAGGAAAACCCCTCACCGTTGCCACTTTTCCAACTTGTACAGACGCGATTAATCGCGTCTATACGAAGCACTCAACACTTTATTTTGGTTTACCTGGGAACCCGGCTGCTGTGTTGGTGACTTTTTGGCGGTTTGTGCAACCAGTCATTAAAAAACTTGCTGGAATTGCTGAAGGTTGGGAACCAGTATTTTTGAAAGTGCGATCGCATGATGAGTTGCGATCGGACGGCAAGCGAGAAACTTATATTTGGGGACGTTTAAATTTAACTGATGGGGTTTATGAATTCTACAAAGCTGGTGGTAGTCATAGTTCTGGTAACTTAATTAATTTAGCTCAAACTAATGCCTTAGCAGTTTTACCAGTGGGTAAAACATTAATTTCCGCAGGAGATGAGGTACAAGTTTTGCAGATTATAAATGCGTAATTTAGGTAAACATAGTAGCAAAAAGCTGTCGATCTATGTTAAAAGCGTGAATTATTCCTAGTAGTTTGTCAACCGAAAATTGAATAGTTAGCGCGGTATTGAATTACAGCGCTAACTACGAACCTTTCAAATCCAAATTAATAGAGAGTAAGACCAACTACCAATTGTGTAGGGAAAGAATGATGATACCGAAAGCAGCTTTTTTACTGCCAAGTCAGGAGCAAGAGGCGATGTAATAAATGTTCCTATTCCCAGTGATTGGGTAATTGACTGGAGAAGGTTTTTCGAGATTGACCCAGCTGTGCCATTTAATCCTAGCCGCAAGCTAGATCCTTTTTTAGTTGAACCCTTGAAGAATTTGCCAAATGTACCACAACCAAGTTCCCTGGCTGTAAGAAATCTGCGTCGCGGTCGTAGTGTTGGTTTGCCATCTGGTCAAAGTGTAGCTCGGTTCTTAAAATTAAAACGATTAACTAGGGCTGAAATTGCTACTGGGCCAGATGGAGCAGTTGCAGCTAAACATGGGTTTGATATTGAGTCACCGTTATGGTACTACATTCTAAAAGAAGCCCAAATCCAGGGTCAAGGACAGCGTTTAGGGCAAGTAGGAAGCCGTATTCTCGCTGAAGTTTTTGTTGGTTTACTAGAAGAAGATAGCAGCTCATTTTTGGCGATTAACCCAGATTGGAAACCTATACTACCTGCTAAAACTTCAGGTACGTTTACAATCGTGGATTTATTAAAATTTGTTGGAGATATTAATCCAATTGGTGATGCAACTAGTTGATGTGTAATGGGAACAAGTTATATCTGAATTAAATACATGGGTAGGGGTGTATAACTCTACGCCTCTATCCACGAAATTTGTAGCCTGATTAAAATGAAAAGGTATAACTGGTGATATTCAAATAGGCGATAGCTGTACTCCTTCCCTACGGGACGCTATCGCGAACGCTTATCGCACTTTATCCATTACTCTGTTGCAAACTCAGTAAACTTCTTTTACCAAGGCAATCTGCTTCCATCCCAAGAAAAAAATTGTCCACTATCGCTTTCTTGAAGTTGTTCAATAACAGTCAGCAATTGCTCAACAGTGCGCTCTACTAAGAATAATTTCTCCGTAGGTACATTGCTTTGGAAAGGACTAGAAAGGCGTGTATCAGTCGTACCAGGATGCAATGTCACTACTAAAGTTTTAGGACAACTTCTGCGATACTCAATTGCAACAGTTCGGATAAACATATTGAGTGCAGCTTTCGAGGCGCGATAACCATACCAGCCACCAAGTTGATTATCGCCAATACTCCCAAGTTTGGCAGAAATAGTTGCAAAAACACTACGTTCTTGATGACGCAATAGAGGCAATAAATATTTAGCCAGTAAGACAGCACCAATACTATTTATCTGAAAGTAACGCAGCAAATTTTCTGAATTTAGCTGTTTTAAGCTTTTTTCTGGTTGTAAAGTCCCCTCATGCAGCAATCCTACACAGTTAACTACTAAATGTAGCTTGTTAGTTTTGGTACGTATCTGTTCCACACATCCAGAAATATGTAACTCATCAGTAATATCCATCAATAAACAAGTTAATCGCTCTGAATTTTCATCTGCAAGAGCGATTAACTCAGAAGCAGATTCTGGTTGCCGATAAGTTGCATAAACTTTAGCAATTCTGTCATCTTGCAGCAATCTTTTCACAAAACCCAAACCTATGCCTTGGCTGGCTCCAACAATTAATGCGTGGGCAGGATTAATTTCATCAATAAAAGACATATAAGTATTAGGTCACTTGTGAAAGTATTTCATATTCGTAACGAGAAACAAAATAAGCGCCAACTTGTCTATCACTGTGATGACGGAAACCAAAGCGTTCATATACTGCTTTGAGGCGTGGACGTGAAGCATCACAATCTAGACGTAAATAATATCTACCGAGAGTTTGTGCGTGTTCGATTGCCCAAGTTAGTAATGCGGAAGAAACTTTACCACCAGAGTAACGCCGTCGAACTGCGAAGCGATGTATAAACGCTGAATCTTCCTGAGAAATATCTGGCCAGAAAAGTAAATCCTCAAGCTGAAACCTAATTGTACCAGCAGGTTCACCAGCCCACTCAGCAATAAAATACAAGCCGTTAGTAACATCTTTAGAGATACTTGCTGGCGAAACCTCACTATCATGCCACAAAGGGATACCACGCTGTTGAAGCCACGAAGCTGCTTCTAACAGTACATCTGAGACTATCAAAGTATCCTGTATATTTGCTTGGCGAATTGAGATGTACATCGCAGCTTTATGTTCTTTGCCTTTTTATTTGCCTATACAAAACCTACTAAAAATTCTGTCAAGTACTGATTCTGTTACTTCCTCACCAGTTATTTCTCCTAGTGCTTGAATTGCGCCGCGTAAGTCAATTGTCCAGAAATCAAGAGGTAACTGATCGTTAATTGTTGCTTGCACTTGTTCTAAAGAAATTTTAGCTTGAGTTAAGGCGGCTGCTTGCCTTTGATTAATTGCTAAATCCATATCAGCAGCTTGGACTTTTCCAGCTTGAACTATCTCTAAAATTGCTGTTTCTAATTCTTCAATCCCTTGGTTTTGGGCTGCGGCTGTGAAAATTTGAGATTGGGAATTTGGGATTTTAGATTGAAGAGTTTTCCTTTCAGTTTCTTTGACTAAATCGATTTTGTTAATTACCAAAATCAACGGACGGTGTTGCACCTGTTCGTAAATTTCTTGGTCGCCTTGCATCCAACCAACTGAAGCATCAATTGTCAACAATACTAAATCAGCTGCACTGGCAGCACGACGCGATCGCTCAACGCCAATTTTTTCCACTTGGTCTGCTGTTTCTCTAATCCCCGCTGTATCTAATACTTGTATGGGAATTCCCCCCACAACTAGCTGAGATTCCACCACATCACGAGTTGTTCCAGGTAAGTCTGTGACAATGGCGCGATCGCTCTGGCTCCAAGCGTTCAATAAACTGGACTTACCAACATTGGGACGCCCGACAATAGCTACTTTTAAACCTGTACGTAGCAGTTCACCTTTATCTTTAGTTTCTAATAACCTAGTAATTTGGCCAGCAATTTGATCAATTTCTGATATGATGCCTTTATAATCCAACGGTGCTAAGTCTTCCTCAAAATCAATCCTGGCTTCAATTTCTGCCAAGATATCTAAACAGTTAGCGCGTAACTGCCGAATTGGATGAGCTAATTTTCCCTGTAAACCAGCTAAGGCAGTTTGAGCAGCTTGAGGCGATCGCGCTCCAACTAAATCGGCAATACCTTCAGCTTGTGTTAAATCCAATCGCCCATTTAAAAAGGCGCGGAGAGTAAATTCTCCGGGTTGGGCTAATCTAGCACCATTTTCCAAACACAGTTGCAAGACTTGCTGCACTGCCATAATTCCGCCGTGGCAATGGAATTCCACCACATCTTCACGTGTATAAGAACGGGGTGCTTTCATAATCAGCAACAGAGCTTCATCCACCAGTTGTTGCGTCTGGGGATGGCGGATGTAACCGTAGAGAATGCGGTGAGATTCCCAAACTTGACGCCCAGGTGTGTGAAACAGAGTTTGAGCTAGAGCCATCGCTTGGGAACCAGATACCCGCACAATCCCCACACTACCTTGTTGGGGAACAACAGCAGTTGCGATCGCGGCGATGGTTCCAACAGTGGCAAAGAGTTCCGACATGAGCGCCTTTTCTAGCAAAACATTGCATATATATGCTTAGCGTAGCAGGAGTAATCGGATGGCAACTGGCAAGGTAAAATTTATCTGAAGGGTAATGCCTGAGAGTGGAGAGTTAAGAGCAGAAATCATAACTCATAACTGATAACTCATAACTCATAACTTTTACAGAGAGGAATTCACTGTGGAGCAGAAAATTGACTGCGCTGTAGCCTGCGTTAACGGGTGTGTTTTAGGGGATAAATGTCCCAATATCGAGTACAGAGAGGCCGCGGCACAATTTGTCGAAGAGACTTCCTTAGACGAAATGCTACAAATGGCTGAAGAACGTCTGCGGAAAAGAATGACGGAACCACCAAAATGGGTTTTGCCTGAAGATCCATAGTATTTCCGCCAACAGGCAGAAGCAAAACAAAGCTGAGGCTAAAGAATATTTTGATCTACACTAATTCTCGCTCTCTTGCTTCTGCTGTTCAACGCGGTTCACCTCCTGTTAAGGAGTTGTAAGTAACCTTATGCTCGTTTTCTGTTCCAAGGGCCCCAAATCGCACAGGTAATCCCAGGACTCTGGATATTTACAAACAATGTGTGGCCATCAGGCGAGAAACACGCACCTGCGAATTCACTGCCGCCGCCATTAAAAGCATTGGCTGCAAACCGATACAGTTCACCATCTTGATTAACTCCAACCACATATTCAATACCGCTACCATCTTCACACAAGAAGAGGTCTCCGAAAGGAGCCACAGTAATATTATCTGGGAAATTCAGTACTTCAATATCAGGAGACTCTACAACTAAAGTGAGAGTGCCAATGTTAGGGTCATAATTGTTGGGTTTGTAAGCAAAAACCTGCCCTTGTCCTACGTTACCACCACTAGTGCAAGTAAAGTAAATCAAGCCATTGCCATAGGAAGCACCTTCACCTCGTGAAAAGATAGCTGCACCCTGGCTTTGCGCTTGAAATCGTACAGAAGCGGTGAAGTCATTAGTAGCAGGATCAACATTCTCAATCTTTACCCACTTAACTGGCAGTGGTGTATTTTTGTATTTAAGAAAATCCTTGCCTGTATTAACTTTAAACATTCCTTCAATAACAAGAGCCTCAAGCACTCCACCACTGCGGAGATTGCCTTTTTGATGAGGACGGAAGCGATAGAAGCAGCTATTTCCATCGTCTTCAGTTTGATACACCCAGCCAGTGTCTGGATCAACCGCGACTGCTTCATGGTTAAAGCGTCCCATTGCCACAAGGGGAACTGGCTTAGCTACTTGAATGTCATCTGTTACAGGAACCTCAAAGTTATAACCATGCTTTTTGGTTGCTCCACCGCTTCCAGGCAGAGTCAGATTCTCTTCACAGCTAACCCACGAACCCCAAGGAGTCTTCCCACCAGCGCAGTTACGAATCGTCCCCGCCAAAGAAACAAAATGCTTTTCCACCCGACGGTCAGGGCCAACAACAATTGTTGTTGTGCCTCCCCCAATCTGGTCATATACATATGGTGGTAACGCAAAAGCGCCATTAGGGTTCGGATTCAACTCGTGGTTGCGTACCAGAATGGTAGTGTTCTCAGGGCCAGCAAAAGCAGCCATGCCATCATGAGAACCTGGAACTCTGTTACCATCGTCCATTTTCTGCCCTGTAACTGAGATCACAGTATAGTTAAAACCAGGGGGAAGTTCTAAGCAGGGAGTGCTGCCTAAATCCAATCCATCTAGTAAAATACCAGCGATTTCATCTGCATTTACGGGCAGCTTTTGCTCCAAAGGGCCATAGCCAATTCCTCGTGCAACTTGACCGCGAGCAGCTCTTGCATAAAAAGCTTCCAAAGGAGAAATCATGGTAGCGCCAACAGCACTTGCGCCAGCCAAGGTGAAGAAGTTACGTCTTGATAATTTCATGAAAATACGGTCAGCAAAACCCCAAAATCGTATCAATCATCAGATAGATTTTTGTTTAAAATTTTGGTCATAAAAGGTTAAAATTTAGTATTAATAAAAATGCAAATGCTATTTGTAAACAGCATTTAACTGATGCTATTTGTAAACAGCAATTTAACAGAGCTTCAACCAAACTCTCTTTATTAACTTTAGTAAAAATAAAATATAATTTGCGTAGCTATGTAGCAAAGAAGATATTATTAATAATTTTAACTAACTATTAAATAAAAATTCATCAAGACTAATTTATTAAACAATTAAAATCAAGGTTTGAATAAACAACAATGTTCTGTTCGACCCGTACCTTAATTCTAAATATCTAACCCAACAATTGTTAATTCAGGCGGATGCTCAACGGTGAACTGGTAATATATCTCTTGACGCTCCTGTGCTGGCAGAGTTAACTCCCATTCTAAAATCGCCATTTCACCTAATTGAATTTGTGGGTTGCTGCGAATGAGACGTACTTTAATTTGCTCGGTGCGGCTAACTGGTAATTGTTCAGTTAACTTTAATTTGATTTCTTTGTCGAGTAAGTTAGTAATTATCAACCGATAACCATAGGTAATCCGGCGTTGATTGCTAATGAGTCTTTTATCTACCTGACGTTCAACTAAGTCACGCTCAATTTTTAAGCCTTCATCAATACCTAAGTTAAGTTTGAACTCTTGTCCTGGTGCAATATTTTCTAACTTAGTTGTGCCGATAAAAACATTTTCGCGGAAAATATTTGCTTTACCTGGTAACAGAGTCGCGCCGTTGGGACTATTTTTCACATTGGCTTGCAGATAAGCAAAGCTTACCAAGCGCGGCATTGCGACAAAATCAAAGTTACAAGGATAATCGTCATTGAAAATTGTTGTTTTGTGGGGTGTACCATCGTTGGGAATGTTACCGCCGCCATCGAGCTTAAAGGTAACTACGCTACCTTCTTTAGATATTTCTGCAACAACGGTTTCTGCTTCAATGAGCTTATCCTCTACAATTTCGTCTTGTTCTGGCTGATTTGCTTCAGCAGCAGGCGCAGATGCTGTGGATAGTACAGGTAGATGAGCAGCTCGTCGTCGAGCTACTTGCGGGCTTGGAGTACTGATATACCAAGGTTCAAGTTTGGGCGGGAGTGTACCTAATCCTGGTTTAGCTGTTGAAAGGGTGAGAGCCACATCCATCCAATCTTCGCCACTACTTTGGGTGACTTCTGCAAGGTAGTTGAGATGCACGATATTACTGGAAGTGCTAAAGCGCAAGTCATAGAGGGGAGTCCAACTAGCGCGATTCACTACATAGGATAGTTCTAGTTCAAACTCACCTCCACCAGCAACTTCCACTCCTACAACCAAGTTCAAACTTTCCTTGGGATGAGGAGTTTGAACTTTCTGCAATGAAGTACGGAGTGCTTGCATTTGCTTGTCTAATTCCTGTTGTTGGCTTTTACACTCCCCAGATGCGATCGCATATTCACTGTACTGGCTTCCCAAAAAGTTTAAAAAATCTAAAGTCTCGCTCAAGCTGAGATTTTTCCGTGCCAAACTTTGCGAAAAGGGTTCCTCTACTTTTTCACGTAGGCTTTCAATAAAATTAGACTGCAATGCTAAAGCGTCCACTTGCGCTTGCAGGTGGCGTTGTTCTGCCTCTAGCTGGTGAATTTGCCTTGTCAATTGCGCTACTCGCTCTGCCACAGGTTCTGTAGTATAAATGCGATCGCTGCTCACTCCCAACAAGCGCACCCCTACTGTACCTGAACCGCTCACCCTGACAGAATCAGTTTCTAGAGTTATCGGCAACGGAGTAATAACTAACTCCCGTTCCAGCCCTGTCAAAGACACTACACCCCGCCGTGTAACTAGGGCTTTGTCAGCGTATACTGTTACAGCTACAATCTGACTTTGTACTGCTTTGCGCCAAGATGGTATCTCCGGGTTAACCACTGCCAGTTTTCCCCAATTTTTTATCGTTATGCTGGTTAATTGTCAATGTTTCTCAGCCTAACCGTCAACCCCTTCGAGGAATTGAAAATTCAAAATTGAAAATCACCGTACCCCTACGAAGAAGCAAGCTACGCGGAGCGTCTCCCACTTCTCTCAAAATTATCAACTTCTGAGTACCGAAGCTACTGCTCATACTTTTCTCCTGCCTCACCTCGGCTGCGCTCTTAAGAGCGGGACGCTCGCTACGCTCAGGGCAGGCTCAGGACAGGCTCAGGACAGGCTCGGCGACCACCTGCCTCCTGCCTAACCGTAACTTTACTCAGCCTTAGCACCACTAAAAGTAGTGTTTAGCTCCATAATCTTCTTTGCCGCCTCCAGTAGATAGTCATGATAAGTACGAGCAACAATAGATAGCTGCTTGCCAGACGGGTAAACCATAAACCAGGTTCGCTTAATCGGAAAGTGTTGTACATCCAAAATAGTTAACTCTGAGTTGTCTGGCATTAAGGTATGGCGAGATAAAATCGAAATTCCTAAACCTCCAGCGATCGCTTGTTTAATTGCTTCGTTACTACCCAATTCCAATTTAACTTTTACACTCACTCCTTGTTCATCAAAGAGTTGTTGGACAGTACGGCGGGTTCCTGAACCTGGTTCTCGCATAATAAAAGGTTCATTACACAGAAGTTCTATAGGTATATTTTTTTCCTTAGCTAGCGGGTGATTACTTGGTGCAAAAACTACTAAAGGATTTTCTAAAAATGGCTCAAGATTCACATCCACATTATCTGGAACTTGGCTCATAATATACAAGTCGTCCAGATTATTAGTCATCCGTTCTATAATTCGTTCGTGGTTCGTTACTTGCAGCGAGATATCAATTCCTGGATAAAGTTGGCAAAAAGGGCCTAACAAACGTGGTATAAAATATTTTGCTGTTGTAATTACCGCTAAACGCAATTGTCCTTGTTTTAGCCCTTTTAAATCTGCCACTTTCATTTCAAACTGGGCTATAGTTTCAAAAATCTGCCGACAAGTAGCAAATAATTCCCGTCCTGCCTCCGTCAAATACAAGCGCTTTCCCACCTGCTCAAATAATGGCAACCCTACTGATTTTGTAAGTTGCTTTATCTGCATGGAAACTGTAGGTTGGGTAAGAAACAATTCCTCAGCAGCACGTGTAAAGCTACCGTGCCGTGCTGCCGCTTCGAACACTTTCAACTGGTGCAGTGTAGCTTGATTCAAAAGTGATTCTCCTCTAAAAAGCGATTTATAGATATAAATTTAGTATTACGGAATACTTGCAATTAATATTGCTTTACCCATACAAAGTTATGAGTTTTAGTATAGATAAAACTCTATTGTCGCTATTAAAAGAAAGTTATTTTATTTATGGAGTCGAGAAGTTATTATCAAAATAACAAGCAAAGCGTAAGATGCCTTCCAACTCACGATGAATGTTGAATAACATTATTCATCATTCATCATTCCATAATTCTTCTTGAATTTTTGCAGGTAATTTGGCTAAATCTGGCAACCCTACCATCTCTATTTCCGCAACTTGCTCCTTGATGTTCATCGGCAACCTTATCGGTTGACGTTCTTCTATCCAACAACTTGCCACTGGCAAAGTTTGTTCCAACTCATCTAATGGTCGAGGAATCACCATTACCGCATTCAATTCCCCAATCCGTTCAGCTTCATACATCCCTGCTTCCACTGCTACTGCCACATTGGCCACAGAACCGCGAATAATAGCTGTACATAAACCCGCACCAATTTTTTCATAAGCTGCCAACTGGACATCAGCAGCTTTGAGCATAGCATCACAGGCTCCAACCATCGCCGGAAATCCCCGCGTTTCTACCAAACCAACTGCTAAGTTACTCAGACGGCTGTAATCGCCCTCCTGCATTAATTGGCTGAGACGACCGGTGATTGGCAATACCACGTCCAAGTTGGGAAAAGGTCGGGGAATGACTAAGCTAGAGACCAACTGACCAAACTGTTCAGCAGTTTGGACACCAGATTCTACGGCAAGACGGACATCAGCAATTCCACCCCGAACAATCGCAGTACAGTGACCGCTGCCAATTTTTTCATACCCAACTAGGTGAACTCCAGCGGATTTAAGCATCATGTCCGCTGTGCCAACTATTGCTGGAAAGCTCAGGGTTGATACTAAACCCAAGGCAGTATCCCTGTAGTCTTTATTAGGCGATGAATCATAGCTGCTTGCAGACTGTTGATTATATGTTTCCATGTGAACTCTCTAAGATACTCACAAAACTGACAACTTACAATTAACACTTACTCGGACTAATCGTCAGAGTTTTGGTCGTTCAAGGATTGTCTATGGGGAAACAATGTGGTCAACAGCCTTTGTATGCTCCCTTGCCCATAAATTTGAGTCCCGAAATTATTAGGGGATTCTGTAGCTGGCTGACTGGGATCTGAGTTATTAGTATTAGGTTCTATAGGCTCTTGGGCAGCTTCCTGTGAAGTAGGGCTAGCACCATTAGCGGGTTCCTCAAGTTTAGGAGACTGGCTTTTTGGAGTAGCAGAAGATTTAGAAAAATAAATAGATCGTTGTTTTAACTTCATCGCAGCCGATGCCGAAAACTCAGTTGATGAAATTACTTTATCCTCATCTTTACTTAGACTATTATCTTCTTGCCTCTGCTGGGCTGTATTTGTAGAAGTAGAGTTAGTTGTGGATGGTTCCAGTTGTTTTGTTTGCTCTATCCGTCGACTGGTGTCTCCCAAAATTGAACCAGGTGGAACTACTTGTCCAGGTTCAACTGAACAATTGAAAACTGTTGTTGCTGAACCGATACAGGCATTAGCTCCAATTTTGCCTTTCCCAACCATTAGAAAACCGGCTCCCAAGTTTGCCCCTACTTCTACCTCTAGGGTTCCTTCATTGGCTTGGAGAATTGACCCCATACCAATACAGACGCCCGGGCCGATGATGATTTTGCTGTTTTCAACCGCTTGCAGTATTACTCCAGGTGCGAGTACCGCGCTTGGATGAATAGTCACCTCGCCACTAATGTAAGAATCAAAGTTATTGCTGAGGCGCAGTGGCGGCACAGTCATGAGAATTGTAACCTCGGAAGCCGGAAAAAGTGTCAATGGGGAGTAGTAAGTAGTGAGTGGGGAGTAGTGAGTAATGGATATTAAAATTTCCTACCTTTTCTTCCCTACTCCCTACTCCCTGATTCCCTACTCCCTATTTATTATGGACGTTGAATAATCGTTTCCAATACCCGGCGCTTAGCTTTGGGGTCAATCCCAATCAATCGTACATATTCTCCTGGGAATTCGGCGAGGTGCGTTTCTAATGCAGCGATCGCTTCTCTTTCAGAATTCGCCTGAATTGGCCCGGTGCTACTCCAAGAACCTGTGCGGAACCGTCGCTGGTCTACGTGTTCTACGCTAATTTTATAGCCTCCAGCTAATAGCTGCCGTAGCTGTTCTACTACTTCAGAGCTTAAGCGGGTATTCGCAACCGCTGTAGTTGCAGATGAGGCACTAGCAACTGATTTATGGCCACTCGGTGAGCTAACTTGCCCATTAGGTCTTTGAATAATGCTTTCTAATACACGCCGTTTGGCTTTGGTGTCGATGCCAATTAAACGGACATACTCACCTTGATGGTTGTCTATACATTCTTCCACAGCGGAAATCACGGCATTGGTCGCAGTTGTTTCAATTGGCTTGCAACTGCTCCAAGAACCAGTGCGGAAGCGACGCTCATCTACGTGTTCTGTACCAATTTTATAACCACCTGCTAACAGTTGGCGAATTTGCTCTACAGTTTCAGTACCGATTTTGCCACTGCTAGCGCCGTTACTGTTGCCATTGCCATTGCTGTAGCTCTTGTTGTAGCCACCATTATTGCTATTACTAGCAGGAGGTTTAAAGCTGGTAGCTGGGTTAACATTACCATCTGGGCGTTGAATGATGGTTTCTAATACACGCCGTCTACCTTTGTCGATGCCAAACAGCCGGACATATTCGCCGCTATGGTCTCTCAAACAGCTTTCCAAAGCTGCGATCGCTTCACGTATCGATTTTGGTTCAATTGGCTGGCAACTAGTCCAAGAACCTGTACGGAAACGTCTTTGATCCACGTGTTCCGTGCCAATCTTATAACCTTGCTCTAATAAATAGCGCACCTGCTCTATTGTTTCTGCACCCAAACTATTGCTCGCCACTTCACTACTCCTTTCCAACTCTATGACAGTAATACCATTACCTGTATAAGATTTAGCTATTTCATCCCGAATAGGTGCAATACATTTGCTATCCGCAGCACAGCGATAACCAGCTCGTAATGCTTGATTAATCCCAATTACATGATGAGCAAATTCCTGATCCTGATCTTGCACATCTGGCAAGCGGTCAGCTTGCTGCTGGTTAGTAATTATCGCTCCTGACGGTACATACTTACCTGGAGGAATCTCTACATCTTGAATCAAAGCGTGCATCATCACGATGCAACCTGCACCCACTCTGGCATTAAATACCGTAGAGCGAAACCCAATAAAGGAATTTTCCCCAACATAAGCTGGCCCGTGAATCAGAGCCATGTGGGTAATGGAAGCATTTTTGCCTACCCACACCGAGTATTGCTCTTGGTCATCCCCAACTACTCGGCCTTGTTCCAACCCATGAATCACAACACCATCTTGAATATTGGTATTTTCACCGATATAAAAAGGTGTGCCTTCATCCGCTCTAATCGAAGTCCCCGGCGCAACGATTACATTTGCACCTATCCGCACATCCCCAATGATGTTAGAAAACGAATGTACAAATGTGCTGTCATGGATTTTTGGCTCTGCTAAATTCTTCGACCACGGGGTTGGGGGTGCCGCCGTGCTGCGGACTGCCATCGCGAGATTCCTCCTGTATTGTCATTTGTCTTTTGTCCTTCGTCTTTTGTCCTTTGTCCTTTGTCTACAGTTAAGCGATATTTACTTATAACTCCTTACTAATGACTAGTGACTAATGACTAATGACTAATGACTACCGATATTGCTCTTTTTTGCTGTAAATCATGCGATCTTCAACGTAAATGGTATCAATTATCGCTATCACTACTGCATCTAACGGACGCTGTTCATTACCAATAACTTGACGAGCGGCGCTGCCTCGACTGACCAGTACCCACTCATCTACTCCAGCCCCTACACTATCTGCTGCTACCTCGTATTCTGGTAGGATTTTTCCCTCTTCATCTACTAATTGCAACAACAGTAGTTTGACACCTCTGAGACTTGGATCTTTTTGAGTGCTAACTACTGTGCCACGAACTTTGGCAACTTGCATTACGGATTACGGTCTTCTGCCGAAAGGACGAATTGCGTTAACATTTTCCCGGAACTGCTCTACGTCTTCGGTATACCGTATTGGTAGGACGTATTCTAAGTTCTCATGAGGACGAGCAATAATGTGAGTAGACAAGACTTGTCCGCCGTTGACTCGCTTCACTGATTCAACTCCTGCGGCTACGGAAGCTTGTACTTCCGATACATCCCCCCTGACGATTACTGTCACCCGACCGCTACCAATTTTTTCATAACCCACCAAAGTGACGCGAGCAGCTTTCACCATTGCGTCAGCAGCTTCCACGACTGCTGGAAAGCCTAGCGTTTCTACCATTCCCACTGCGATTGACATTAGTTCTAATCCTTAAATAAAGTCTCTAGTTCTGGACGAAAGTGGAGCTACAAGAAGGCAGCCCCGTTAATTACTTTGTTAAATTCAGCTATTTTAAGTGCGGAACTGTTCCACAGCCTCCGTGTAACGAATCGGCAAGACGTATTCGAGGTTTTCGTGGGGACGGGCAATGATGTGAGTGGATAAAACTTCACCGCCATTTACTCTTCTGGCTGCTTCAACCCCAGCTGCAACTGAGGCCTGCACCTCAGACACATCTCCCCGAACAATCACAGTAACGCGAGCGCTACCGATTTTTTCATATCCTACCAAAGTTACACGCGCAGCTTTCACCATTGCGTCAGCAGCTTCTACTACTGCTGGAAAGCCCTTAGTTTCAATCATTCCAACTGCAATTGGCATCGCAGAACTCCTAAAAAATTAATCCGATCAGTACTGAGGGTTGAAAATTTTGACGAGGAAGCTCATCTTGATCTACAAAAACACTTCCAAATTAAGCATAGGAAAGCTTGGCGTTCCTGGCAATATAAATCAGTATAATAGTTTATGATAAAAAAGTTTTAAAAAACTTAACTAAAATTAATAGAGGCTTCTGCTCAATCAAAGTTGACTGAATTCCTAGAGTAGTCGCTTATGCTTTATAATTTCTTTATTACATTGACAAAAGGACATTCATGAGCAGAGCTAATCTTGTCTGATGCAGGATGACCGGGGGCTGTATATTATGCTGTCTCTATCTTTCTATCAAATTTTGCTATATCTATAATAACTACATAAAACCCTATAACTTTTCCAAATATATTGTATAAAGTTGTTTGCTAAAAGTAGAAATATAAATTTACAATTGGAGATAATATAATAAAGAGTAAATGCTTTCAAATATATGAAGTTATATTTTATTTAACTTTAATAGTCTAGGCTAAAGTAAAAATGCTCATTCAAATTTTAAATAAAAATTAGTAGATAAACAGCATTTTTAGTAAATTTTATTTTTCTTGGAAATGATTGTGTTTTGATTGTATTCCGACTTTTATTTTTGATTAAAGCTAAGTCGTAAAGGGAAATTTCAATGAGTCAATTTCTATTTTTAACAAGTTGGTGGGTACCTCTTTATAGCTTGATAGGCGCACTCTTAACCCTGCCGTGGGGATTAGGCATAATTAAGCGTACAGGGCCAAGACCTGCGGCATATTTAAACTTGTTGACGACCCTTTTAGCTTTCGCCCATAGCTTGTTGGTATTTGCAAATATCTGGAACAGCGAACCAAAAAATTTGCAGATTAGCTGGTTTAAAGCTGCTGACTTAGACTTATCCTTTGCCTTAGAACTCTCACCAGTCAGTATTGGGGCAATAGTTTTAATTACAGGGTTAAGTCTCATGGCGCAAATTTACGCCTTGGGTTATATGGAAAAAGACTGGTCGTTAGCCCGGTTTTTTGCCTTAATTGGATTTTTTGAAGCAGCGCTGAGTGGTTTAGCAATTAGCGACTCATTGTTTCTCAGCTATGCCTTTTTAGAAGTTCTGACTCTTTCGACTTACTTGCTGGTAGGATTCTGGTATGCTCAACCGCTAGTAGTGACGGCGGCGCGGGATGCATTTTTAACTAAGCGGGTGGGAGACTTATTGTTACTGATGGGCGTAGTCACACTCTCCACCTTAGCAGGCAGTTTGAACTTTTCTAATTTATATGAATGGGCGCAAACAGCTAATTTAAGTCCAGTCACATCGACATTACTGGGATTGGCTTTGATAGCAGGCCCTGCGGGTAAATGCGCTCAATTTCCTCTGCATTTGTGGTTAGATGAGGCGATGGAAGGCCCCAACCCTGCTTCCGTAATGCGGAACTCGCTAGTGGTGGCTGGCGGTGCTTATCTCCTGTATAAACTACAGCCAATATTAGCGCTGTCACCAGTTGCGTTAAATGCCTTAGTAATTATGGGTACAGTAACAGCGATTGGTGCAACATTAGTATCAATAGCTCAAATTGACATTAAGCGATCGCTATCTCATTCCACCAGTGCATACATGGGTTTAGTGTTTTTGGCAGTAGGGTTGCAGCAAGGGGGAGTTGCCCTGATGTTGCTGTTAACTCATGCGATCGCTAAAGCACTATTATTTATGAGTTCCGGGTCAGTAATACACACTACCCACAGCCAAGACTTAACAGAAATGGGTGGTTTGTGGTCACGGATGCCAGCCACCACTACTGCCTTTGTTGTTGGTTCCGCCGGGATGGTAACACTGCTACCACTAGGAAGCTTTTGGGCAATGCTCTCATGGGCAGACGGTTTTGTCAATATTAGCCCTTGGGTAATTGGAGTTTTGGTATTAGTCAATGGCTTGACAGCATTGAATTTAACTAGAGTATTCAGATTAGTATTCTGGGGCGCACCGCAACAGAAGACGCGCCGTACTCCAGAAGTCGGGTGGCAGATGGCATTTCCGATGGTCTCTCTCATAATAATGACTTTGTTACTACCAGTGATGCTACAGCAATGGTATTTGTTACCAACTTGGGAAAGTATTAATTGGTATGTAGTGTTAATATTATTTGCTTCTACCGTAATCGGTGTAAGTATAGGAGCTACAGTTTATCTGCACAAAGCTTGGTCAAGATCCAGAATCCTGACATGGAGATTTATGCAGGATTTGTTGGGTTATGATTTTTACATTGACAAAGTTTATAAAGTGACAGTAGTGAACGCCGTAACACTACTTTCTCAGATTTCAGCATGGAGCGATCGCTATCTGGTTGATGGTCTAGTAAACTTAGTTGGATTTGCGACCATTCTCGGTGGGCAAGGTTTAAAATACAGCATTTCTGGACAATCCCAGGGCTATATGTTGACCATCCTTGCGGTCGTAAGCATCTTAGGTTTTTTCATTAGTTGGTCATTGGGTTTACTAAGTAAATTGCCATTTTAACAATATTGAGGTAGGAGACAAGAAAAAGAAGTTGTATTGATCTACCCCTCCCTCAACCCTAAAAGGGGCGACGGACACTTTGCTCAAGTCCGGAAACCCGCCCACGCAAGTGTCCTCCCCTAGCCCCCACTATCTCCCTCCCCATAACTGGTTCTGCTTATGCTAAGTGCATTGATTTTAGTGCCGTTGTTAGGTGCAGCTGTAATTGCTTTCTGGCCTTCTATTATCAGTAGGAAAGCTGCCCGTGGGGTAGCTTTGGTCTTTGCGAGTATCATTTTTTTGTGGACAATTGTACTAGCAATTCAGTTTCATCCAGCAGAAGTTAGTCAACAGTTTGCTGAGTCTCTGCCCTGGATTGAGGTCTTGGGCTTGAATTATAATCTCGGTATAGACGGCTTATCTTTGCCGTTGCTAGTTTTAAACGGACTGTTAACCTGCATTGCTATATATAGTAGTGACGAATCTCTTGGGCGTCCCAAATTCTATTACTCTTTGTTACTACTATTAAGTGCTGGGGTGACTGGAGCTTTTCTAGCACAGGATTTACTACTGTTTTTCTTGTTCTACGAACTGGAACTGATTCCGCTGTATCTATTGATAGCCATTTGGGGCGGTGAAAAACGGGGTTATGCCGCTACGAAATTTCTCATCTACACAGCCTTTTCTGGAATCCTAATTTTAGCAAGTTTCCTTGGCTTGGTTTGGCTGAGTGGTGGTTCTAACTTTGCGCTAGCAACCTTAAACACGACGAATTTACCTTTAGCAACGCAAATTTTACTGCTAGCAGGGATTTTGGTGGGCTTTGGAATTAAGATTCCCCTCGTTCCCTTCCATACTTGGTTGCCAGATGCTCACGTTGAAGCTTCCACACCAATTTCAGTACTATTGGCTGGGGTGCTATTGAAGTTGGGAACTTATGGCTTATTGCGGTTTGGGATGAACTTATTGCCAGAAGCTTGGAGTTATCTGGCTCCTTGGTTAGCGACTTGGGCAGTGGTAAGTGTACTGTACGGCGCATCTTGCGCGATCGCCCAAACCGATATGAAAAAAATGGTGGCATATAGTTCCATTGGACACATGGGCTATGTGCTTCTAGCCGCAGCAGCTGCTACACCTTTAAGCGTGTTAGGTGCTGTTATGCAAATGATTAGCCACGGCTTGATTTCTGCGCTACTGTTCTTGCTGGTTGGAGTCGTATATAAAAAAGCCGGAAGCCGTGATTTATCAGTTGTTCAGGGGCTGCTTAATCCAGAACGGGGTCTGCCCGTAATTGGTAGCTTGATGGTTTTAGGAGTCATGGCTAGTGCTGGTATACCTGGGATGATCGGGTTTATTTCAGAATTCATCATTTTTCGGGGTAGTTTCCCAGTTTTTCCAGTGCAAACCTTGCTGTCAATGATTGGTACAGGTTTAACAGCAGTCTACTTCTTGATTCTCATGAACAGAGCCTTTTTTGGGCGCTTGTCAGCACAAGTTACCAATTTACCGCGCGTGTATTGGAGCGATCGCACTCCATCTATAGTTTTAGCTGTGTTGATTGTCATTTTAGGCATTCAACCCGCGTGGTTAATTCGATGGACTGAACCAACAATCACAGCAATGGTGAATACACAAAACGTAGTAGCAACGGTGTCCTTGGATAAAACAATCGGGACTAGGGACTAGGGACTGGGGATTAGGGATTAGGGATTAGGGAATAGTGAATAAGGAAGAGCTTTCCTGATATCTAATATCCAATTCCCAATCCTTATTACTAAGGCAAGAATGATTAGGGAATAAGGAAGAGTTTTCCTAATACTTAATTACTCCATGCCCCATAACCTATGCCCCATGCCCCAATCCCTATTTTTGGAGAACTGGCAATGGTAAACCTTAAAAATAAACCTGCTCATCATCCCTTAGCGGAGTATGTTGAACGTCTGCAAGAAGGAGGATCATTACTTCCTGATAATCCACAAAATGTGCTAGAAGTAGTTGGAATTCTCAAGAGCTATGGCGTAGTTTTAGATGCATACTCCAAGAATCTTATCTACATTGCTGAACATCAATTTTTAGTATTTTTCCCATTCTTTAAATACTTTAATGGAGAAATTTCCTTCCAAAAATTACTCCGTCATTGGTGGCATAATCGCATTAATTTTGAATATGCAGAGTACTGCATGAAATCCATGATGTGGCATGGTGGCGGAGGACTGGATACATATTTAGATACACAAGAATTTCAAGATAGAGCGCAAGCAGTTATTGCTGCAAAATTTAACAACAATCCGTTAATGCTAGGCATTAACCAAATGTTTCCAGACTTCTTAACAGAACAGTTACGTGTCTCTGCTTATTACAGTGGATTAGGTCAATTCTGGCGAGTTATGGCTGATATTTTCCTCAGCCTATCAGACCGTTATGACCGAGGCGAAATTAAAACAATTCCCGAAGTTGTTGACTATATTAAAGCAGGGTTAGTGGCAGATGCATCAAAGCCAATTACTTACAAAGTTAAAATTCGGGATAAAGTCTATGAAATTATTCCCGAAAGCATTGGTTTGACATTTTTAGCAGATACAGCAGTACCTTATGTAGAGGCGGTTTTCTTTCGAGGAACACCTTTTTCTGGTACAGTTTCATACAACGCTCAAGCGTATCAAGTTCCTCCAGATCAAGCTCGATTTCAGTATGGTGCATTGTATGCAGATCCTTTGCCTATTGGCAGTGCAGGCATTCCTCCGACCCTGCTAATGCAGGATATGCGTCACTATCTTCCAGAGTATTTGCACGAAGTTTATCGCCGCAGTCTCCGGGGTGAAGATGATTTGCTAGTACAAATTTGTATGACTTTCCAAAAATCGATGTTTTGCGTCACAACAGCAGCGATTTTAGGACTAATGCCTCATCCTGTAGATTCCCAAGACCCATCTGAGCAAAATGCTAATCGAGTCTATTTAGAAAAGTGGATGAACAGATTACAGACTTCACAGTTAGAGGTTGTTAATAAATAGTTGAGCGATGTTTTAGTAGCATTGCAGTAAAGCCAAGATGAAAATTTCACGCTAAGACGCCGAAGATAAATTCGCATCTTAGCGTTTTTATTTAATATGATAACGATTCACAATTTTATAGAACTTATCCCTTGTTTGTTATACCAATTCAATTAATGATTGCAACACATTCGTGGGTAAAGACGCTATGAATCGCATCTCTACAGATGGCCTATTTATCATATTCTTTTTTCAAATTGGTATTACCTTCACAAAAAAAATAATCTCTAAAGCTCATTTTTAGATATTTTCGTAACAAGGGAATTGAAATAACACAAACTGGGTGTGATTGCGCTTGGCGCAATCACAAAATCGATGATTTTGTATGAGATACAGGATAGGTATAGTATTTTTCTCTGCTCAAAGTTACAAAATAGCAATTATGTATAGTCATTAAAAATTAAGAGTTTGAGTCACTTGCAATTGTGTGAAATACAGAAGCAAGTTGCGTAGGTGGTTTTCCGACTCGACAGGTGTATCTTTCATAGAGGGCGCACAGTTAGGCATGCGCCCCTACTGCATCCAAACAAGAACCCCCATATGTCAAATTGGGTAGCCGTGATGAAATTCCCCACTTACTGCCTTACTCTACGAGCAGTCTTTAGGGATACACAAAGTACACGCTATGCACTTTTTATCAGAAAAGAGCCAACAAAGAAAAATTAGTATTTTGTAAACATCTGTCATCTATCTAAGAGGGTATTTTAAAAATGCTTGAAAGCAAGTATCCTGTCCATTACAGTATTTTAGAAGGTTAGTTTACCTCTTATCAATTTTTCTCTGTCTATCAAAAATTATAAAAATGATGAAAGGTTGATTTGGTAAGGAAATCACCGATACCTAAAGTCAAGCCTGGGTAAGCGCTACTTTCCCATGATGATTATGAGGTCATCAATGAAACCTTACCACTCTGCATCTACCAAACTAAGTGAAACAAACTTTTAAACCAAGTTTGATAGGTAAAAAAGTTTGTACAACAATTTAAAACTCGTTTGATGGGTAGTAAATAAAAATATGTTATGTGCTTTATCTGCGGTCTTGTTTTTGAATCACGACGTCACCAAAATTCCAGTAGATAACCCTTTAGTTCTGAATTTATCTTTAATTTTTGGTTTTACATTTTTAACTCTAATTACTTTAAAGAAAACTGTAAACGATAAGCCTCTTTCAATTTTACAAAGTAACCAGATGAAAGGCTTAGCGATAATAATAATAATTCTTTTTCATTTGAGTATACATACACTTGCAAAACCTTCTGATCTACCTTTTTTTAAAAGTTCTGGATTTAAAGCTGTTGCCTTATTCTTAATTCTTTCGGGGTTTGGTCTAACTATATCTATGCAGAAAAAAGGTATTAATAATTTCTTTAGTAAAAGATTTACTAAAGTTTATATACCCTTTTTATTCGCTATGTTGTTGGAAATATTTTTAAATCAGAGTATTAATAATAATCCACATATATTAACTGAATTATATAATGCATTTTTTAATGTTAGCATTTTAAATAGCCATATGTGGTTTATAGTTTTTATTCTCTTGTGGTATATTGTCATTTACTTGTTATTCTATTTAAATTTATCGAATAAGTCAAAAATATTTTTATTATGTTTGGTATCTGTGTGTATTCTCGTAGCTTCAGAACCCTCAAAAGATTCTGCATTATTTTTGTGTAAAATTAATGCTTTCAGTTTTCCACTGGGCTGTTTGTTAGGTTTAAATTATGAAAATATTAAACCAAAAATTGATAGATTACTTAAGCAAAATCTTCTAATTATAATTGGTATTATAGTCAGTTGTTTTGTCTTGTCAAAGTTTTTCGGTAATTTGGCATCAGCATTAGGAAAACAAGGAATAGTAGCGAACTATATATTATTAGGAATTATTGTTATTGCCGTCTTGCTTAACCTTGTAAATAGGCAGTTATTACGCAAAAATATTATTGAAGTTATGTTGGCATTATCAGTACTAGTAATGATAGCCATTAATTACTTTAATTTATCATCTTATTATTCTATTGCTGTAAATATATTAATTAACACATCAGCAATATTAGCAGCATTTGCTATATTTTTACTGATATCTATAATGCTGCGATTCCAGGTTTATTCTTTATTTATAAATGGGATTGGAGATATTTCTTTTGAATTATATCTTCTTCACGGAATGTTTATGTACCCTTTTGACTTTATCCTTTTTAGAGGAAATATTAATATAACTTTCTTTATTTATTTCCTGTTTATTTGTTTAATTAGTATGTTATTCAAAAAACTTACCTCCACTATTTATAATTTAACTTTAAGTAAATTGAATAAATTGGAGGCATAAGAATTAGCTTATATATTATATTGCATAATAGAGTTTAGGAAAATCGCTTTGCATTAATGGAGCGATGGTACCTCATGAAACACCAAAAATTTTAGTTATAAGTTTCCTATTACCTGATCTTGACCACTTACTTTTTTGGTGTAATTCCTGTGAGTATGGTGGCAATCCAACAAGCAAAAATTGTCCCAGGAAAGAACAATAACATCGGTAGCAACCACAAATTCTCAAACTGGCGAAAAGCTAAGCTAGTAATTGACAAGATTAGTGAACTTATACCCAAAATTATCAAAACAATAGTATAGGTTGTCATTAAATTTCTTGTCCAACCTTGTTCACAATTAAACGTTGCCGTAACTGGAATCATCAATAAACCGCATACAATCGCACCGACTAAAGCAGTGACATTCTTAGTGCAGAACCATAAAATACAAGATGCGATCGCCGTTAAAAAACAAGCAGCCCAACAATTAGATTGCTGTATTTCTGCCTGTGAAAGTGCTAGGCGTCCGAATTTATCGCATCGCAATATCAAAGTAAATAACGGATCAGCAATCCAGCTGAAGATAACAAACAGCAGGTAAGAAATTGCCAGCACTCCTGCTAATGGTGTCAAACCAGCATTGGCAAAACTGATCAGCAATATCCTCAGAGAAAACAGCAAGCCCAGAGTGAACACCCAACGCGTTTGATGATTCAGCCTGCTGCACCAAAGAAAATAGCGCAGCATTAAACGATAAATCGGGTTTTTTGCCTTCAGCGCTTCGACAACTCCTTGACGCGCCCATTCTAAAGTAGGGTTGAGGTGTAATGCTTCACGAAAATACTCCAAAGCTTTCTGTTGACTGCCACCGTGAGAGAGCAAAATCCAGCCACTGCTGGCGTAAGAAGCAGCATCTTGGGGAGAGGAGGCGATCGCACCTGCGGCTGTGGCGATCGCTTCTTTACCTCGTCCCAACTGTGACAGTGACAAAGCCCGATAATTCAAACACTCTACGTCTTCCGGATCTAGCGCTAGTCCTTGGTTTGCGGCTTCCAGACTTGCTTGCCACCGCTTTTGCTGATACTCACATCGCGCCAGCAAAGCGAAGTGGGAAGCTTGATAGGGGTTGAGCTGAATTGCTTCTTGAATAACCTTTTGGGCAGCTGTAAGTTGCTGACGTTCGCAGAGAATATAACCAAGTATATAGTGAGAAAATGGCGAATCAGGTGCGATCGCAATAGCAGTTTCTGCCTCCAGTGTTGCCTCTTGATATCGCTGCTGACAACTCAAGCACAACCCCAGAACAGAGTGAATTTTAGCATCATTTGGAGACTCTGCTACAGCTTCTCGCAATTCTTGCTCCGCCATCTGATAACGAGATTGCTCGAATAGCAGTTTTGCTCGCTCAAAGTGTACACTCATACTAATTCGTAATGGGCTACGCCCCGCTTCGCTAAAGTAATTCGTAATGGGCTGCGCCCCGCTACGCTAACGTAATTAAGACATACTCCAAAAAGTCTTAATCCAGGCAGTTTTCCGAGCGTTAGCCTGCTGTAATATATCGTTGAACAATTTAGTATCATTACATTTTTAAATATTTCAAAATATCGTCGTACAAACCGCTCTCATTCGCATACAAGGCATAGTTGCGGGCTGTGGCGAACCACTCTTTAGTAGAAGATTTGATGTTTGCTGCGGCTGAAATTAAATCCTTTGTCCCTAGTGGTTTAGGAAATCCGACTTTCATCGCTTCTTGCAGCTTTTTTTCCACTGCTATATCAACTACAGCTTTTAAGTCAGCTCCGGAAAAATGCTCTGTTTTTTTGCTGACTTGCTCGTAATCAATTTTATCTACAGGCTTCCCACGACATAGCAACTGTAAAATAGCTGCTCTAGCAGAAGCATCTGGTGGCGGGATAAAGAGAATGCGATCAAAGCGTCCTGGACGGCGAAACGCTGCATCTAAATGCCAAGGGGCGTTAGTGGCAGCCAAAATCAGCACTCCTTCATTGGAACTCTTCACTCCATCCAGTTCTGAGAGAAACTGATTAATCACCATGCGGCTAGAACTTTGGCGCAAATCGGTACGGTTAGCAGCTAGCGCATCGACTTCATCGAAAAACACCACACAAGGCTGATGATCTCGCGCTTCTTCAAAAATGGCGTGCAAATTCCGCTCGCTGTTTCCCAGCCACATATCTAGTACGTCATTAATACCAACAGAGATAAAGCCAGAGTTAATCTCGCCAGCAGTCGCACGGGCGAGGTAAGTTTTACCGCAACCTGGAGGGCCGTACATCAAAATCCCGCCGCCGATCGCTTTGCCGTATGCTTTATAAAGTTCCTTTTGCGTCAGGGGATAAATAATCTTGAGGCGAATTTCATCTTTAACTGTCTCCATTCCTCCGACATCTTCAAAAGAAATCTGCGGACGTTCCAGCTTTTCATCTTCAATAATCAGGTTGTCAAAATTAGCAGTGCGGATTTTGCCTTCTACCACCTCTTTGCTTGGCTTTTCCTCGCCAATACCCAAAAGTTCGGCAAAATCTGGATCGGCAATTAACGGATCAAGACCGATCGCACTACGATACTGACTAACCGCCTGCTGCACCGCACCTGAGTTCAACAACAAGCGAGCGTGGAGTAAGTAAGCTTGTGCTGGACAGTCAGAGTGTTTGAGCAGTTCTTCTACAATCACCAAAGACTGATTGTGTTTTCCTTGTTGGTAAAAAGCTCTTGCCAAACCGAGTTTCAGTTGCGGTTCTTCCCGTGCCAAAAGCATAGCCTGACGGTATTCTTTCTCAGCTTCCTCTAGTTGCCCTAAACTAAGGAGCATCTCTGCAAGGTGTTGCCTAAGAGGTACATTTTCTGGAGAAAACTTTAGCGCCTCACGTAGCGCTCGCACTGTATCATAGCTATTTGTCATATTTATTTCTATTTTTAGTTGTCAATTCAGGCGATCGCTAAAAATGGGTAACGACCATCATAGCTTTGGCTGTTTAGTTTGCTGGAAAGAATGGACAGAATGTGCTGCGCTACATTACTCACACTTTCCGTTGTGTCTTTGTGGTTAAAAACAAACCACAAAGAAACAAAGTGAAATTACTAGGAATTTTGGGAATAATCTTCATAGTGTTTGGAAGCATCGCTTTGCTCAGACTCACACTATGAGAGCATCATTTTTAAGAAAAAAGCAGGTTTTGTGCAGTTTGTGTATTGCATTTTGTTGTATTTTATGGTTTTATCTGGGGCTAATTTCAGTATTCCCAGCAAATGCGACAACATCCGCACAGACAATAGACAATTTACGGCAACAGCAGCAACAAATGAAGCAGCAGCGTGAGAATGTGGCTAATGAGCGCGATCGCTTAACAAATCTGCAACAAGAAGCCCAAAAACACCTGACTGGTTTAGAGCAAAATTTGCAAAGCACAAATAACAATATTCAAGTCAGCGAATCGCGATTACAACTCGCTATCCAACGCCTTAAACAGTTGGAAGCTGATTTAGTTATAGCGGAACGTTCATATGAAGAGCGTCAAGTAGCAACAGTGGCGCGATTGCGGTATCTTCAGCGATCGCCTGCATCTGCCGGATGGGCTGTTTTGCTCCAAAGTCAAAATATCAGTGATTTTATCAGCCGTCGTCATCAGTTGAAGTTAGTTTATCGAGCAGACCGACGAATTTTGGCGAAACTCAGCGAAAAAGCCAAGTTAATCAATAAACAAAAAACGGAAGTAGAACAGCAAAAAAACGAAATTGCTTTGATTCGCGAACAAATGCTGGCACAAAAAGCCGATTATCAAAACCAAGCACAGTCACAGTCAGAATTGATTCAACGCCTCAATAGCGATCGCTTAGCCTTGGAAGCCGCGCAAAACCAGCTAGATATGGATTCCAAAAATTTGTCAGTCTTGATTCAAGAAAAGGTAGCAGCAGCTAGAGCAAGAGAAGAAGCACAAGCCAAAACAAACAGCCGTACAAGCGTCATTATTCGCGGAACCGGGATGCTGGCATATCCAAGCAATGCATCTACTAGCAGTCCCTTTGGTTGGCGGATGCACCCAATTCTTGGCTATCGGCGTTTTCACTCAGGTCTCGATTTTGCCGCTAGCTATGGCAGTACAATTCGAGCAGCCGATTCGGGAACAGTGATTTTTGCTGGCTGGTATGGTGGTTATGGCAGAGCTGTAATTATTGATCACGGCAACGGCATAACTACACTGTACGGACATACCAGCCAATTGTACGTTTCCGAAGGACAAACAGTACAACGAGGACAAGCGATCGCTGCTGTCGGCTCCACAGGTTTATCGACAGGGCCACACCTCCACTTTGAAGTACGTCGCAATGGCACACCCGTAAACCCCGCAGATTATCTGTAGCCAAAAAAGTATGTTATAATGAAGTAATATAAGGGCGCGTGGCTCAGTGGATAGAGCAACAGATTCCGGTTCTGTGGGTCGGGGGTTCAAATCCCTCCGCGCTCGTTTTTTATTATAGATTTATATTGAGCAAGGTCAAAATAACCTTTTGGCAAAGACTATTAATCCCAAATCCGTCTTAGGAAGTTTTAATGGGATAAAACTTTAGGCTTTGACTTTACCGCAAAATCCAAAATTGGTAAGTACAAAGATTAATCAACAGAAAGTAGTATACTTTTCTCGGTTATCAGATTACTTATCCAAAAGTTTCGTTCAAAAACAAATAATTTTGGGATTGCTCTAATGTTAAGTCCAGTAGTAACAGTCAGTATCTTTCAAAAACAAGCCGAGCCTAAAGTCTTTGCAGCAGGTCAAGTCATCTTTGAAGAAGGACAGCCTGGTGATGTGATGTATGGCATTGTGGAAGGAAAAGTAGAAATATTAGTCAATGATAAGGTTGTAGAAACTATTCAAACAGGAGAAGTATTTGGTGTTGGGGTGCTTGTAGGTGTAGGAAATAGAACTTATACAGCAATCGCCAAAACAGACTCCAAACTTGCTTTTCTTGATGAAAAAGGATTTCTGTTTGCTGTTCAGGAAACACCTATGTTTTCTTTGAAAGTAATGAAAAGTTATTCAGAACGCTTGAGCCGGGTAGAACATCTGTTCTAAAAATTTTTAAACAGCATAATTTTTAATACTAATGATAACAATGAAGTTCAGTATAAAACTGGTCTTCATTGTTGTCTAATTGTAAGTAAATTTTAATTGATTTATGTGTTATTAACAGTAGTGCGATCGCCGTTCGTGCTAGCGTCTCCCTTTGGGAGAAGGCTTAAGCTTAGCTTATCGCCGATGGTGGATGGGTATGTTATAGCCAGCAATTTAAATATAATAAAAAAGTCCGCACAAGCGGACTTCGTTATGTAACCAAAACTTTCACTAAATTAAAGCTTAATCAAGTTTAGTGCTGTAAGCGCTGAAACCATAAGCTAAATTTGCTTTCATAGAATCTGATGGTCTGAGACTTCTATTAAAAACTTTAGCAAAAGGTAGCGGGATTCCTTTAATAGTCTCCGGCAAAATTGCGTATTCTTCTGTTGGTTCTACAGTGTATTGTGGACACTTCGCTTTTACTCCAGCATCTGCTAACATTTCCTCAATTTCAACACCTGAATATTGCTTCAGATAAACTGGGTTTCTGCTAAATGGATTTAACTTCCTAATAAAATTATGGATAATATGTGAAGGGCAAGACTTGTTATGAAAAGAATGATTGAAAACGAAGATTCCCCCAGGCTTGAGTACACGGAATATCTCAGCCATCAAGTTTCTTAATTGTGCATCTGGGATATGCATAAAAACGCAATTAGAAATTACTAAATCTATAGAGTTATCTTCTAAAGGCAATATTTCCGCCGAATTACAAATTAAGTTAAATTCTGCTCCTGGGAAAAAATCATATTCTTGTTTAACTCTAATTAAGCGACGCAACAAAGGCTCAGAAATATCAATACCATAATATTTTTCACATCTCAGATTTTTATCTTTAGAAAGATGTAAAGGAGCGCGGCCATAGCCACACCCTAGTTCTAGAATAGAATCAACAGATTTATTTAGAGGAAATTTATTCCAAGTACCTCCAGGTCTGCCGGTTAAGAGAGTATAGTCCTGCTTGATGGGTGATGCTTCTGCAACTTTCTCAATTTTTTGGGAACCATAGTATGTTTTACCAATTTTGTCCCATGTTTGTTTATGTTTAGTCTTGTTCAACTGTTCGTAGTTGCTGGGAAAATAAATACCATCTTGTAACTCAAAATCATTTAGACTGGCTTTGACATTTGCTAATTGATTCATTAGGATCATTCTCCATAAAACTTAATGCTGTTTCCTGTTATACTCTCATCTCAGCATTATCAGCAAGTGTAATCTGCACAGATGCTCAGATTAAAGGGCGCAAAGACGTCAGAAATGTGTAATGCAAAGTTACTTCAAATAGTCCGCGTCTGTTGTCTGTTTGGTTCCCACAGTCTGGCAATACACATTGAGGCAAGAAACGTTTGTAAATAAATGAGTTGAGCAGTTTCGAGGACGTGGTAGTTTTTATCTGGAATTCTCTACTGTGCAGATTTTACCTAATTGAGTACAGAGTGATGGTGAATACTTGTGATGTTTACATTACCAAAAGCTCACGCTATCGACTTAGAGCCTCAAGTACTGCTTTTTTATTGAAGTTGATTATTTTTCTGATAACGTAAGTCTATTTACCTTTTCGGCACTAAATCATATTTACATTTTGTAATACTAAAACCTCTTCCCTTAGACTTTTAAACCTATTCTCTAGGCAGGTTTATTGATAATTTTTTGACTTTTGCAATATATCTCATGCTTAGTGATTACAAAAAGAGTGATAATTGTTTTTACAATACTTTTCTGAATCAAGCTGAATAGTCTCTCGCCTTCTAAAAAAGAAGGCGATCGCCCTTATTGTTAATTTACAAATAGGGTATAAATAGTACTTGAAAGCAACTAAGTAAGTAGACATAAATTAAAGTTTGTAGTGAGTGCCTTAGCGCTAAAACGCTAACTACAAGCAAAGAAGCAGTTTTAATTTAGTTATGTCAACTTACTTAACAGAAGATTATTGATTTTTAGTGTGTATGATTCAGGCAAATTTTTAAGAGCAGTTACGCCAAAGGAGGTTGAGATGAGTCGTCTTCTTTATGAAAGCTCAGTCTCATATAAAGGATATCTGATCATTCCATTTGTTTTTGGTAAAGCGAATAATTACGAGATTTATTCCTATAGATTGCTAGCAGAAATTGGACAGAAAAGCCAATTTCATAAAGCGGAGAATCCAGCGCAAATCTATGGCAGTAGCATCAGTAATATCGTGGATATTGCTAAAGAACATATTGACCAACATTTAGAATTTGTGAGTCAAGGAGACAGTTTTAAGTCACGCTACATTTACCGTCACAATTTGATTATCGTCTTCCAAGAAGGTGGGAAATGTTTTTATGACCATTATCCACCGGAATTGCTGAATAATATTGCTGCGCCTAAATTATTCACATCAGAATACGAATGTCTTAATTGGATTAAGCAAGGGCTTGATGGGCGTCATATACGGCAAAGAGCAAGATAAGACTCATCTTTTGCTGTGGATGGCTATGCTGATTAGGGTATAGTTCTTCTGTAAGAAGATACGCCTCAATTAGCAGAGTCATCATTCAAAAACCAGTACCGATTTTTCAGAAATAGGGTAATGTAGTAATGTAGATTATTCTTTGTAGTATACAAGGAGGACGAACTATGACTGAATTTCTAGCAGTCCGGGGTACCTTGAGCATCCCTAACCAACGGACACAAGGCGCAGAGATTCTTGTTCAGTCCTTCTTCTTGCAGGAATGAAACCCAGAATTTACGGACACGAATGAAAGGTGTTCTCCTCTGTGGAACCTTGTGCCAAACAAGTAACACACATCGAGGAAACATCAATGAATTTGGATTACTTAGGCTGGAGTGACTTTTTTGCTCACAGCTTTGAACTCTATCGCCAACAAGGATTTAGCGTTGGTAGGGTTGCTATTGAATACAGAAATATCTACACTCTCTACAGCGAACACGGAGAACTTTCGGCAGAAGTTACAGGAAAATTGCGGTATCAAGCTTCTCAACCTGAAGATTTTCCAGCTGTGGGTGATTGGGTTGTTATCCATGTGCGAGAGTCAGAAGGGAAAGCAACTATCCACGAAATTTTACCCAGAAAAAGTAAATTTTCTCGCAAGATGGTGGGTGGTAAAACAGAAGAACAAATTGTTGCAGCTAACATTGACACCGTATTCCTAGTCTCAGGACTCGATAACGACTTTAACCTTAGAAGAATTGAGCGTTATCTGATTCTGGCTTGGGAAAGTGGTGCAAATCCGGTGATTGTTTTAAACAAAGCAGACTTGTGCAACTCACTGGAAGAATGCTTGGCACAAGTAGAAGCAGTTGCCATTGGTGTACCAATTGTGATTTTAAGTGCTAGTAATTATCAAGGATTAGATGCCTTGAAACCTTACCTGCAACCAGGACAGACAGTTGCTTTATTGGGGTCTTCGGGGGTTGGTAAATCCACCATTACCAACCAACTCAAGGGAGCATCTGTGCAATCTGTGCAACAAGTGCGGCGTGGTGATAACCGAGGTAGGCATACAACAACTCACCGCGAATTGATTTTGCTACCGACTGGCGGCTTAATTATGGATACTCCAGGTATGCGAGAAATCCAAATTTGGGCAGGTGATGAAGGGTTCCAAGAAACTTTTGCAGACATCGAGATTTTAGTGCAGCAATGTCGCTTCCGCAATTGCCAGCACGATAACGAACCGGGTTGTGCAGTGCAGCAAGCTTTGGTGGAAGGGAAACTTGATGACTCTCGGTTTCTTAGCTACCAAAAGCTGCAAAAAGAACTCAACTATCTGAGCCGTAAACAAGACCAAAGGGCGCAGTTAGCGGAGAAAGAACGATGGAAAAAGATTCATAGAGCGATGCGAAATCACAACAAGCATTAAACGGTGAACAGTTATCAAATTGATAACTGATAGGTAAATAGACATAAATAAAAGTTTGCTTTAGCGCTAAAGCGCAACTACGAACCACAAAGTATCTTCAGTTTACGGTAACCAAAACTCAGGCAGGAGAGATTTGCCTATGTCACGTACTGTTTGATTGAGCGTTCTTGCTGCTTGTATATGTACTTCATCCTCTTCTACAGGTAAAATCTCAGATAACTGACCTTCTCCTAAATAAGACACCACTAAATTCGCTGCTTCTAAACCAGTAACGTAAGCTTTTTCCTGAGACCAGGAACCATGACGGTTGACAATCCAATCACCACTCATAAATACATTTTTAAAACTTGTCTTAGCTGGCAACATATACCGATAGCTGCCAGGTGCAAAGTGAGTTACCGCATTTGGTAGACGAATAACACTACTATCAATTACTTTTGCATCTCGAAATGCTGGTATACAAGTTGCTAAATAACGTTGAACTATAGCGGCAATTTCCTCATCACTCAAACTCAAAAACTGATTAGCATGATAGAAATCAGCTTCAATTACTGTTCCTGGCTCATCATGATATTCATCGTGTAAGACATTCAAATCAAAAAATGTCCATCCTGTAGTTGCATCCAATCCAAAGCAAGCATTAGAAGGACGAGGTATATTGATTTTGCGGTCAAACCACAGCCGAGTTGCTAAAACATCAACTGCTCCTAAGTTACTTAAATTGCGGAATTCTTCACGGCTTTGTAAGCTAGGGCTAGTTGAGACAATTTTCTGCATACCTGTAATACCAACTGCAAAAATCACAGCATCGGCATCAAATACTTCATCACCGCAAACTACACCTGTTGCTCGTTGATTACTATCAACAATTAAGTCTGTAACTCGGCGTTTTGGTAGCACTCGCGCACCAGCTTTTTCAATACGTTCTACCCAAGGGCGAAATATTTTTTCACCTACAGTTCCTCGACACCAAACCACATCAAAATCAGGTTGATGCGCCAGAATAAAAAAGTAGAGCATCCCTAAAGCCGCCGCTGCTGAGCATTGTTCACCTGGGGCAAATAAGCCCACCAATAACATTGGTTCAAAGGCATCTTTGTAGAGTCTTGCTGAAACACCAAAATCTTTGAACAATTCGCGGGCAGTTACAAAATCATAACGTCGCCAAGCTGCATCTGAATTGTCAAAATCAACTACAGCGTAAAGCAAAGGTAGGGCGCTAAGGCGGTCAATTAGTGGTAGCCGTTGAAACTGAGTGTAGAGAAAAGTTCCTAGTGGCGTGGGTAGTCGCGGTAAGTTTTGAAAAATCGGTGATTCAACTTCTAAACCTGCTGGCGAATATTGTGAGGAACGAGTCCAAGTAGTGAAGGGATTAATTCCTAATTGATTTATTAGGGAGAAAATATTTCTGTAAGGATACCAGAAGCCGTGAATACCCGCTTCTACAGATTTCCCAGCCCCTGTTTTCCAACCTGCCACTAGTCCACCAGGATAAGGCCCCGCTTCTAAAAGTGTCACGTCATAACCTTGTTTTGCTAAATGGTAGGTTGCTCCTAAACCTGCCCACCCTGCACCTACAACTACCACCCGTTTTTGTTGTGACCCTTCTCTCATCCCAGTCTCCGATTATTGCTGCCCATTAACCAATGTATACGAAGTTAGGTTCACTTCAGGCGACAGGCGGTAGTTGAAAAACTCTTTAGGTATTGTCAAATATAAGCAGTTTACAAACAGCGAATCGCCGCATTTTGGATATTTTACAAAATCGCAATACTGAAAATGATTCTTCGACATAATTAAGAGAGACGTTGCACTGCAACGTCTCTACATCAGCGATTGTTCGCTAACTAAATTGTTCAATTATTCCGCCACCTAACACTTTATCCCCGTCGTACCACACCGCTGCTTGTCCGGGGGTGATGCTGAACTGGGGTTCATCAAATACCAAACGAACGCGGGAATTTTCCAGAGGAATCACTGTAACTGGTTCGGGGGTTGAACGATAGCGAATTTGCACTTCGGCACGAATTGGGGTTGATGGTTCGGCAATGGAAACCCAATTTACCCGATTTACTGTACATTCTGGTTGTGTTACTTTAGTGCGATCGCCTACAACTACTTTATTATTGACTGCATCTAGTTCAATCACATACAAGGGTTCAGCGGCAGCTATACCTAAGCCTTTGCGCTGTCCAATTGTGTAGTGATGCACACCATCATGCTGTCCCAAAACTTTGCCTGTGGTATCCACAATATCGCCTGTTTTGGGAGCAAGATATTTATCCAAAAATGCCCGCATGGAACCGTTACTTTCCACTAAACATAAATCCTGACTTTCTGGCTTATCAGCAGTTTTCAGTCCGTAATCAGTGGCGATGCGGCGTGTGTCAGCTTTTTGTAATTCTCCCAGAGGAAATATAGTTGCCGCTAGTAAATCCTGAGATAAATCATAGAGGAAGTATGACTGGTCTTTGTTACGGTCAACTGCTCTAATTAATTGGTAACGTCCAGTAGCTTCATCATAGTTAATTTGAGCATAATGACCAGTGGCAATGCGATCGCATCCTAGTTGTTCACGAGCATACTGCACCATTGGCCCAAACTTCACAGTTTTATTGCACTGTGAACAAGGCAAAGGCGTAATTCCAGCACTGTAACCAGTCACCAAGTAATCAACAATATGTGTCTGAAAGACATCCCGAATATCAACAACTTGATGGGGAACCCCCAGTTGTTCACAGATATCAGCCGCGTCGATCATACCTTCAGAGCAACACTGACCTTTGCCTTTCATTAGCCAAAGCGTCAAACCAATTACTTCATAGCCCTGATTGTGCAAAATAGCGGCGGCGGTGGAACTGTCAACGCCACCAGAAAGACCAACGACGACTTTTTTCATACAAGTACGACACGGAATCTGCGTGGTTGTTCAATTGTAGCACACATATCTTAAAAGCCTTGCTAATCAAGCACTTCAGTAATTAATAACGCAGCACTCTCAACTCAACGCTGTTTTAGCAATTAGCAAGAACTAAGATTGATTGAATCTGTATTTTTAGCCAGGTAGAGGAGCTAATTTTACACTAAGGCTATATAGTTGCTACAACGGCGAACTAATTAGTTCCTGAAATAAATTGCCTATAAATGTTGTGACTACTTTCTAAGTATTATGTCGAGTGCAATACCAAGTCAATTTATCCCATTTCAGACCCTGCTCGGAAATTCTGTTCGCGAAACTCCTTCACTCAAAGTTATTTTTTTATTAGTGGGAGCATGGATAGCGATGTTCTCCAACTCTACGCCAGCACAAGCACAAATATATAGCAGCAGTGTATTACTGGCTCAACAGAGGGTAGTTGAAACTTTACCGCTACCACCAAATATCCAAGCTGTTCCTTATAGTCAGCGGTCATTACCGCAGCTGCAACCGTCGGAGCCATTGCAGGGTATTCAATCAGAGCAGAACTTTCAGAACACCCAACCAGTACCAGTTTATCAACCTGAGCAGACTTTTCAGAACCCTCAATCGACACAGATTAATCAATACAGCCAGAACTTTGAGCGTTATTTCGTGTACGTTGATAGCAGTGATAGCCAAACGTTGCAAAAAGTACGTCGCATCGAACCTAGAGCTTATATCCGACAGTACCAAGGACGTAACGTCATTCAATCAGGAGTTTTTAGTAGGGCATCTAATGCCGAACAAAGGGTTAGAGAGTTGCAGTCATCTGGCATCTATAGGGCGCAGATAGTTGGCTTTGCTGATGGGCAAGAAAGACCGACTTCCTCTTACTATTCTCCTTCTCCTTCCTATTATGGTTCTGATAATTCTTCTACTAGTTACTATAGGGCAGATCCTGTAAGGCAAGAGGCTCGATACTTTGTTATCATTCCTGCTAAGTTAGATCAGTTACCTGCGATCGCAGACCGAATTAGGCAGAATTTAGGGCAAACTGGCGGCGTGTTTGAAAGAAGCAAACCGCGAGGCCCACACGTAGCAGTAGGGCCTTTTTCTGAACGTTTCCAAGCAGAACAATGGAACAACTATCTCCGAGATTTGGGATACGGTAATGCCAGAGTTTACTACGGAAAGTGAAAAGTGCTGAGTGCTGAGTTAGGAGTTAAAAGTTAAGAGTCAGCAGTTAATGCAAAACTTAAAACTTAAATCTCAGGACTCATGACTCATAACTCAGCACTGATGCAGCAATACAGGCAAGAACAAATTTCGCAAGTGGTAGTGACTGCTAGCCAAATGCACGATGTTGAAGCGCGTATTTTTGCAGCGGGAATGCCTGTAGCTGCTCTAATGGAAAAGGTTGCAGGATTAATTGCACGCCGGGTTCAAGATATCTACCCAAACTCTGAACAAGAGAAAAAAGCAAGAATTTCTCCCCCTCTCCCCTCCTCCCCCCCTCCTTTTTCCTCCTCCAGCAGGCGTGTGGGAATTCTCGTTGGCCCCGGTCATAATGGCGGGGATGCTTTGGTAGTAGCCCGTGAATTACATTTTCGCGGCTATGCGGTTTGGATATATTCTCCTTTTTCTAAACTTAAGGAATTAACTTCACAGCACTTGCAATATGCCAAAAGTTTAGGTATCCCAATTGAGCAAGAGTTAGCACAACTTTTAAACTCTGATTTCTTGATTGATGGCTTATTTGGATTTGGTTTAGAAAGAAACCTCACCGATGCGATCGCTTCTGCAATTAATCAACTAAATGAATCTTCTATACCAATTATTAGTATCGATTTACCTTCAGGTTTGCACACTGATACAGGTGAGGTATTAGGAACTGCTATTCGCGCTACTCACACGTTTTGTTTAGGTTTGTGGAAGCAAGCTTTTTTACAAGATCAGGCTTTAGATTATCTTGGCAAAGTTGAGTTAATCGATTTTGATATTCCTTTAGCGGATGTGCAAGCTGTTTTAGGCGATACACCCAAGATTAAGCGGATTACACCAGCAACGGCACTCTCGACTTTGCCTCTACCCCGCCTACCAGTCACCCACAAGTATAAAGAAGGACATTTATTACTAATTTGTGGTTCGCGTCGCTATGCTGGTGGAGCAATTTTAACTGGTTTGGGCGCACGTTCAAGTGGTGTGGGGATGCTTTCCATTGCTGTACCCGAATCGCTTAAACCGCTTTTGGTATCACATTTACCAGAAGCACTGATTGTCGGTTGTCCTGAGACAGAAACAGGAGCGATCGCTCAACTACAATTACCAGAAAATAACGATTTGAGTTCCTTTAATGCGATCGCCTGTGGCCCTGGTTTAACGCGAGATGCAACTCCAGTTGTCCAAGAGGTAATTGCAAGCGATTCCTCTTTGATTCTCGATGCCGATGGTTTGAATATTCTGGCACAGATGGGAGCAATTCCCACTTTACAAAAACGCCAAGCAGTAACGGTACTCACACCCCACACTGGTGAGTTCCAGCGATTATTCCCAGATATTTCCGATCCAAAACGGGACAGGGTGATAGTAGTGCAGGAAGCAGCAGCGCAAACTGGGGCAGTGGTATTGTTAAAAGGAGCGAGAACTGCGATCGCTAACCCTCAAGGTCAAGTTTGGATTAATCCTGGAAGCACTCCAGCTTTAGCACGTGGTGGCAGTGGTGATGTCTTAACTGGGCTATTGGGTGGATTGTTAGCGCAAGCAACAACTAAACAGATTCCTGTAGAGGATATTGTTGCAACCGCGGCTTGGTGGCATTCACAAGCAGCTATTTTAGCAGCCCAAGAGCGCACTGAGTTGGGTGTAGATGCCTTCACGCTCACCCAGTATTTGCTGAAAGCTCTATGACTGGGGAGCAGGGGGGACAAGGAGAAATAACTTCTAACTCCTGTACAAACGCCTAGATGCTCAAAGAGCGGCTTCTCGTAAGAGTGTAATCGCGTCTCTACTCCTCACTCCTAATGCCCAATCCCCCAAGCGCTTATTACATTGTTTAAAGTTATGTAGCCTTTTGATTACAGCCGCTCAGCCACTGCGGTAAACTATGCCTTGATTATGATTCTTTCGCAGAGAAGAACACTCGAAAGGAGCGGTTTTTTCAATGTCTCATACCGTAAAAATCTACGATACCTGCATTGGTTGCACCCAATGCGTCCGCGCTTGCCCTACTGACGTGCTGGAGATGGTTCCCTGGGATGGCTGCAAAGCTGCTCAAATTGCCTCTTCACCCCGCACAGAAGACTGCGTGGGTTGCAAACGCTGTGAAACCGCTTGCCCCACTGACTTTTTGAGCATCCGGGTTTACCTGGGCGCTGAAACAACTCGCAGTATGGGATTGGCTTACTAAAAAGCTCAGTATTGAGTCACCGGAGTTCCGGGCGGAAGAAACTGCTGCTCTGAAGTTCGGTGACTTAAGACTTTTTTAAGTCTGTCAATAGCAAGCAACTTTAGCATTGTGGGGTAGGCAATGCCTGCCTTACAAAAACTTCCTTTTTGATTCGGGATACAATCTCTGGGCCTATAACTTTTAGAAACCGCGCTTGTCTCGTGAGTTCAAGAGCGGCAGATTCACTGTAAAAGCCCAAAATTCATAACAAAACTTAGAAACACAGGGAGTAAATGGCTCCCTTTTTCTTTGCCAAAACGCTGCATTTGTGCTAACTACTATACTGGATTTAATCATCCTGAAAACAAAGTAGTGTGAGCAATGTGCGGAATCGTTGGATATATCGGTACTCAAGCAGCAACAGACATTCTACTATCTGGGTTAGAGAAACTAGAGTATAGAGGTTACGATTCCGCTGGAATCGCCACTGTCTGGGAAGGAGAAGTAAATTGCGTACGGGCAAAAGGTAAACTGCACAACCTACGTTCAAAACTTGAACAAATAGAAACTCCTTCCCAAATTGGTATTGGTCACACTCGCTGGGCAACTCATGGGAAGCCAGAAGAGTACAACGCCCATCCCCACATGGATACGGCTATGCGAGTGGCGGTAGTGCAAAACGGGATTATTGAAAACTACCGCGAATTACGCGAGGAACTCAAACAAAAGGGACATCAGTTTCGTTCTGAAACCGATACTGAAGTTATTCCCCACCTGATAGCCGAATTTCTCAAAAATCCCCCCTCTCCCTCCCTCCCTCTCTCTCCCTCTCCTTTCCTAGAGGCAATTCGCCAAGCTGTAAACCATCTACGGGGGGCGTTTGCACTTGCAGTTATTTCCGCAGATTTCCCCGATGAACTAATTGTTGTCCGTCAACAAGCGCCTTTAGTGATTGGGTTTGGTCAAGGTGAGTTCTTCTGTGCTTCTGATACTCCAGCGATCGTTGCCTATACCCGTGCAGTGCTACCTTTAGAAAATGGCGAAATCGCACGTCTTACACCATTAGGCGTTGAAATTTATAATTTTGCTGGCGACAGGTTGAAAAAACAACCCCGGCTGCTCAACTTTAATCCAGCGATGGTAGAAAAGCAGGGATTTAAGCACTTCATGCTCAAGGAAATCCACGAGCAGCCGGGTGTAGTTAGAGCTAGTTTAGAAGCTTACTTTAATAATTTAGGGCAAACTGAGCGATCGCCAATTAATTTAGGCTTGCCTGAAGAATTTTATACTGATTTAGAACAAATTCATATCGTCGCCTGTGGTACTAGTTGGCACGCAGCGTTAATCGGAAAATATTTAGTTGAACAACTAGCAGGAATTTCAACTCAAGTACATTACGCTTCTGAGTATCGCTATGCACCCTCACCATTAACACCCAACACGTTGATAGTTGGGGTGACACAATCAGGTGAAACTGCTGATACGTTAGCAGCTTTAACAATGGAAAAAGAACGTCGCCAAGGTAAAGAACCTAAGTATCAAGCACGACTACTAGGCATTACCAATCGCCCAGAAAGTAGCCTGGGTCATCTAGTGCCGCATATTATTAGTACCCTAGCGGGAATTGAAATTGGGGTAGCGGCAACGAAAACTTTTGTCGCTCAATTAATGGCGTTTTACGCTTTGGCATTGGATTTAGCTTATCGCCGTCAGACGGTTTCACTTAACACATTAGAAAATATTATTAACGGTTTGCGCGAAATTCCTCAAGAAATAGAGGCAACTTTAGCAATTCAAGAAAGTTTAACCGCACAGTTAGCCCACGAATTCGATGAAACCAAAGATTTCATCTTTCTGGGAAGGGGGATTAACTTCCCCATTGCCTTGGAAGGGGCATTGAAATTAAAGGAAATTAGCTATATTCACGCTGAAGGATATCCTGCTGGAGAAATGAAGCATGGCCCAATCGCACTTTTAGATGCAAAAGTACCAGTAGTTGCGATCGCAGTTCCTGGTAGTGTATACGAAAAAGTGATTTCTAATGCCCAAGAAGCAAAAGCTAGAGATTCGCGTCTAATTGGGGTAACTCCAGTCAACGATGGTGAAGCAGCAGAAATCTTTAACGATTTGCTCCCCGTCTCGCCTGTAGAAGAGTTACTTTCTCCCCTCCTCACAGTCGTTCCCCTACAATTATTGGCTTATCATATTGCCGCCCGTCGCGGTTTGGATGTCGATCAGCCCAGGAATTTAGCCAAGTCTGTAACGGTAGAATAGTCTATTGATAGAGGTAGTAGCGTTTGTACAACTTTCTCTCGAACCTAACCCCCAACCCCTTACGCCAGTTGCTACAACGGGGGGAACCCCCGCAACGCACTGGCTCCCCTACTAGCGTTGGGGAGTAAGACTTAAAGCCTCTCTCCGTTTTGGGGAGAGGTTTAGAGAGGGGTTTTAAGAATAAGTCGCACATCGCGTTTATATAGGTAAATAATATTAAATAGATTGAGGATGTTACATCATCTCAGGATAGCCGTTCGCGCTAGCGTCTTCTTTGGGAAAAGGAGAAGGCTTAAGCTTCTCTTCTCTACGAGAGGCTGCGCCAACGAGACGCTTCGCGAACACTTATCGCAATCGTTTTCTCAGCCACCAAACCATAAAACTAACAATGATTCCAACTATTAGACTGGTACTTAAAGGATAGTTGCAAAAGAAGCGAACTTGACTAAAAATATCTTTACAATCTTTTGCCGTCTCTCTTACCAGAGATACGGTTGCTATACCAGCGCCTGCAACAGCTACAAGCTCTTGGAAGTTACGCTCTCGTTCAGATTTTTCGACTTCTATGCGGCTGCGAGTAGCGTTAATTGTATCTTCTAAAAGTTGCAAGCCAAGCTGCATATTTTCGATATCTTTGTTAATTTGTAGTAAATATTTTTTGCTGGCTAGTTCGCTAAATTTTTCTAAAAAATCTAACTGATTGTTTCCGCCTGCTTTTTCTTTAATCAAAGCTAAGCGAAGCTGGTAATTAGATAAGTTAATTTCAATAATTTGTTTTTGAAAAGAGAGGTTGAGTAAATCGATTGTGTATTGCTGGAGAATGATATCAATATTATTTAAAATATTACGAGAACTGGTAAAATTTTGCTTTTCCTGCCAATAGTTACTCTGGGCAGTAATTTTTCTATTTTCTTCAATTTTTTTATAATGATTGAGCAGAGATTCTTTGACTAAACGACTTTGCCAATAAGCCCACGAAATCTTACTTCGATAACAAAATAACCCCATCCAATCTTTATAAAATTCCGCAGCTTTTTCTGCGCTCTCTCGATGAGGATAAATAGCAATAATCACATGATGTTCGTGATTATTTGAAGAAGTAGTTACTTTTTCTCGGTTCTGATTTATATTGCCTGAACGCCATAATTCAAAAACTTTTCCATCTAAAAAAGTACCTTTTTCTGGTTGCCAATAAGTATCTCTGAATAAAGCATGATAGCAATCTTTAGCAATATCTTCATAATTCTGAGAGGAGTTTTCTGGTATCCAGCCAGAAATCATCCATGTTTGTCCAATTATTGCCAGTTCTTTATTAAGCTTTTGTTCAATTTCATTTTTTAAGATTGTAAAAGACTTAGCTGGTTGAGTTTCGGTTTGATTATTAATAGAACAATCAATTTGTAAACCATAAGTGTCATTTAATCTAACAGAATAATAGTATCCTTCTAAAGTGTTATTGGAGGAAATAAAGTTAATCTGAGGAGGATGGGTAATCTCTAAATACTCGGTTTCAATGTCAGGATCGTTAAATTGAGTATCAGAGGGTAGTTGATCTAAAAATGCTGCTTGGTTTTTTTGTATTTCTGCATCAGTTGTGTTTAAAGAAGTTTTTAAAGCATATAGAAACAAATCGAGTGTAGGATAGATTAAATCGCTCATCACAAGGGCAAAACTAATTTGGTTGATTGGATTGAGATAAAAATTGTTTCCATTTTTCTAAAAATTTGGCTTGTTTCACTGTTTCTTCTGGTTTAGAAGAACTACCAACAATGACTACAACATTATTGAGTTGGCTTTCGTAGCCTGTAGCTTCATTTTTTGGTTTAAAGCCTCTAGTTATTGGAGCCTTTTCAAGAGTATCGAGTCTATTCATTTCTGCTTCAGTAGGAAGTAAATCATCAGGAATTTCTTCTACGCTATCTAATTGAGATTTATAAGATTGATAAGACTGATTTAAGTCAGGATTAGAGGTAATTATTTCTAATAACCGTTCTTTAATATAGTCTTCCCAAGCTTTGGGTTGGGTGTCTAATTGCTTTGCCACTTCTTTTAAATTCTGTTTTTCTTGTTCTCCAAGGGTGGTTTTTAAATCTTTAAATGCCAAGAGGAAAGCAACGATAGTATTGTCAGCCTTCGTATTCATAGGTTTTTATACCAAACTCACTACCACTAGTATATAATTTCAGTGAGCTAGTTACAGCATATAAGCCTAATATTTGATATTTAGTTTTAATTTTCTATGTCTAATGAAGAATAATTTACTAAACATAATGTTGTTTCTTATACTTTTTACTGTGTAAATTACTTTAGCTTATAGCATTGGATTTTAGTGATTTTTCATACAACCTAAACAATGCTGTGGACAGATTTTGCCTACAGTTCAACAAAAAGTTCTAATGGTTAGTCAGGTAATAAAAATGGCATCGGAATGGGCTGCTCAAGTTATTGGTATTAATTATTACCCAGAGTACACCACCCTAAAGCCGCTAACAGCAGCAGCAGAGGATGCACAGAAAATTGCCCAACAATTAGAACAATACGGTTATAGACCTTTTCGCGCTCAGTATTTACCTAGAACTTTAAACCAGAAGGGAGAAAGTAAAATTGATCGCCAAGGGGCGGTAAAGGTGCAAGAATTGAGAGAAGCGATCGCTAATCTTTTCAATCCTCCCGATCCAAACCCCACCCCAGAAACAGCGTTATTCTTCTTTTCAGGACATGGGTGGTGCAAAACTGTGGCGGGCAAAGAAGAAGTATTTCTAGCTACCAGTGATGCTCTACCTGAAGCAGAAATCTATGGTATACCCTTAAGTTGGTTGGGTGAGCAGCTGCAAAGAAGTCAGGCTAAACGAGTCGTTGTTTGGCTAGATTGCTGCTATAGCGGTGAATTGTTGAACTTTATTCCCACAGATAAAGACTACTGTTTAATTACTGCCACCCGTTCCTACGAAACTGGAGTGGAAATTCCCCACACGCAGGGGTTGTTGACGCAGGCGTTACTCGCAGGATTGAACCCCGAAAATGACGCAGATGGGATCATCAATAGCCACAAGTTGGCAGATTTCATTATCAGCCGAATGCCGAATACAGTCCAGCGTCCGTTAATTGCCAATTCGCCACGAGCAATTCTGCTGACAACTAAGTTTTCTCAAAAAAGCTTTCAGGATAAGTGTCCTTATCGTTCTCTGTCGTATTTTAGCGAGACAAAGGAAGATGCTGAGGTTTTTTATGGGCGGAGTGCGCTAACTGGGCAGTTGATTAAACAGGTAAGAGATAAGCATCGCCTAATTGCTGTGTTAGGTGCTTCCGGTAGTGGAAAATCATCTATGTTACGGGCTGGGTTACTCTACCAACTGAAGCTAGGACAAGAGATTCCAGGGAGCGATCGCTGGACTTATATTACTCCGTTTACGCCTAAAGAATCTCCTGTTAAGAGTTTACAGGAGGCTTTTGAACTTTCTTTGCCTGGAGTGTGCTTTCAAAGTCTTAGATCCCCCCAACCCCCCTTAAAAAAGGGGGGCGAAGAATCTCTTAAAGTCCCCCTTTTGAAGGGGGATTTAGGGGGATCTAAAAAATTAGGCGGGACAACGGAAAATATTGCATATATCCTCAGTGAGCAGTTAAAAGCATTAAATACACCAGTCATTTTGATTATCGACCAGTTTGAAGAATGCTTTACCATGTGCGATGACACCCAGCGCCAAGAATTCTTTGACTGTTTGCGGGAATTAATTGACTGTACAGATAACCTCTATATTTTCATTGGGATGCGATCGGATTTTCGGGGGAGATGGCGAGAATATCCCAAATTTGCGGGCAGAATCAATAAACCTTACATCAACGTCGAACACTTAAGCCGTGAGGAAATTGAAGAAGCGATTACTAAACCGGCTGATTGGGTAGGATTAGGCATAGAGGGAAGGTTAAAACAGCAACTAATTAATGATGTTGAAGATTACCCCGGAAGCTTGCCCTTGCTGCAATATACCTTGACTGAATTGTGGCGTGAGTCGAGAAATCAAGGCGATGAGGTTCTCAGCCTGAAGACTTATGAGGATTTAGGCGGGGTTGAAGGAACGCTACAAAAACGCGCTGATGCAGTTTATGAAAGTCTTTCAGCAACAGAAAAAACTGTGGCGCGGCGGATTTTTCTGGAATTGACGCAAATGGGAGAAACCACAGATGTCAGGCGGCGCGTGCGTTTATGCGAGTTGGTTAATTCCCATCATTCCTTGGAACTTTTGCAACAGGTGAGTGAGAAGTTAGCCGATAAAGATGCGCGATTAATTACAAAGACAGATGAGGCGGATTCGCAAGATGTAATTTTAGATGTTGTCCATGAAGCCTTAATCCGCCACTGGCAAATGTTGCGGGAGTGGAAAGAGGAATATAAGGTGGGAATTGGCATTGAACGACAGATTGAAGCAGAAGCCCAAGAATGGGAGAGGAATCATAAAAAGCCAGGGTTTCTGAGAAAAGATGACAGGTTAGCAGTAGCAGAGGCATATTTAGCTAGATTTGGTGATTGGCAAATGCTGAATGGGGTAGCCGAGGTGTACATTCAGGAGAGTCAACAACTGCGAAATTACCTGGTTCGAGAAGAGAAAGAACGCCAACAAGAAAAGCTCTTAGCAGCACGACGGCAAAACCGAGTTGTTACTTTGTTTAGTATGGGGTTAGCTGGAGTAGCTATCTTTGCAGGTTATCAATGGTATAACGCCCAAAACAAAGCCAAGGAAGCAGCACAACAAAGTGCGATCGTTCTGGCTCAAACCTCTGAATCTTCCCTACTGTCTAATAGGCAACTTGAGGCTTTAGTGGCAGCTCTACAGTCAGGTAGACAAATTTTAGGTAAACCACTTAAGAATGATACCAATTTAGAACAAACTGCTAATCAGCAATCTGTAATGGCACTAAGGCAAGCAATTTACAAGATGCAAGAGCGGAATTCCTTGGAAGGGCATAGCAATTATGTCTTGAGCGTAGCATTCAGCCCCGATAGCAAGACCATCGCTTCTGCTAGTTCTGATACTACCGTAAAACTCTGGAATGCGGCTACAGGTAAGGAAATCACTACCCTTAAAGGGCATAGCAGTGATGTCTTAGGCATAGCATTCAGCCCCGATGGCAAGACCATCGCTTCTGCTAGTTCTGATACTACCGTAAAACTCTGGAATGTGGCTACAGGGAAGGAAATCACTACCCTCAACGGGCATAGCAGTTATGTCTTGAGCGTAGCATTCAGCCCCGATGGCAAGACCATCGCTTCTGCTAGTTTAGACAATACCTTAAAACTCTGGAATGCGACTACAGGGAAGGAAATCACTACCCTCAACGGGCATAGCAATTCGGTCAATGGCGTAGCATTCAGCCCCGATGGCAAGACCATCGCTTCTGCTAGTTCTGATACTACCGTAAAACTCTGGAATGTGGCTACAGGTAAGGAAATCACTACCCTTAAAGGGCATAGCAGTGATGTCAATGGCGTAGCATTCAGCCCCGATGGCAAGACCATCGCTTCTGCTAGTTCTGATACTACCGTAAAACTCTGGAATGTGGCTACAGGGAAGGAAATCACTACCCTCAACGGGCATAGCAATTCGGTCAATGGCGTAGCATTCAGCCCCGATGGCAAGACCATCGCTTCTGCTAGTTCTGATACTACCGTAAAACTCTGGAATGCGGCTACAGGTAAGAAAATCACTACCCTCAACGGGCATAGCAGTTATGTCAATGGCGTAGCATTCAGCCCCGATGGCAAGACCATCGCTTCTGCTAGTTCTGATACTACCGTAAAACTCTGGAATGCGGCTACAAGTAAGGAAATCACTACCCTCAACGGGCATAGCAGTGATGTCAATGGCGTAGCATTCAGCCCCGATGGCAAGACCATCGCTTCTGCTAGTTCTGATACTACCGTAAAACTCTGGAATGCGACTACAGGGAAGGAAATCACTACCCTCAACGGGCATAGCAGTTATGTCTTGAGCGTAGCATTCAGCCCCGATGGCAAGACCATCGCTTCTGCTAGTTTAGACAATACCGTAAAACTCTGGAATGCGACTACAGGTAAGGAAATCACTACCCTCAACGGGCATAGCAATTCGGTCAATGGCGTAGCATTCAGCCCCGATGGCAAGACCATCGCTTCTGCTAGTTCTGATACTACCGTAAAACTCTGGAATGTGGCTACAGGGAAGGAAATCACTACCCTCAACGGGCATAGCAATTCGGTCTTGGGCGTAGCATTCAGCCCCGATGGCAAGACCATCGCTTCTGCTAGTTCTGATACTACCGTAAAACTCTGGAATGCGGCTACAGGTAAGGAAATCACTACCCTCAACGGGCATAGCAGTGATGTCTTAGGCATAGCGTTCAGCCCCGATGGCAAGACCATCGCTTCTGCTAGTTCTGATACTACCGTAAAACTCTGGAATGCGACTACAAGTAAGGAAATCACTACCCTCAACGGGCATAGCAATTCGGTCTTGGGCGTAGCATTCAGCCCCGATGGCAAGACCATCGCTTCTGCTAGTTCTGATACTACCGTAAAACTCTGGAATGCGACTACAGGGAAGGAAATCACTACCCTCAACGGGCATAGCAGTTATGTCTTGAGCGTAGCATTCAGCCCCGATGGCAAGACCATCGCTTTTGCTAGTAGGGACAATACCGTAAAACTCTGGAATATGTACCCAAATTATCTTAATAATTTAATCATTTCTGATAGTCTCAACGATCTCATGAGCTACAGTTGCGCTAGGCTACGTGGTTATTTACAATCAAATCCTAATGTAAGCGATCGCGATCGCACTCTCTGCGATGGCATTGATACTAAGAGTAATTAGAATGTTCCCTTCGACTTCGCTCAGGGAACGTTTTGCTTAAAGAAATCAATTACTGGTACTGCGATGCCTGCGGCGGGCGTAGCCATCGCACTTTCGAGAAACTTCTGGGGCGATCGCTTACAATCGCACAGATTTTGATGATGCGCGGTGAAAAGATGGCGATGGGCTACGCCCCGTCGGAGACGATCGCACGCATCCACAGTACTAGAAAATTTGAGGCATTGTTGCTATATGCCATCACAATCTTTCAAGGTAAGGGAAGAATTTTTGCTATGATATCTAAGCTCATAAACAATATGAATGTCAAACATTCATAAAGGCAATGAAAAAGGTTACACTCACGGAATTAAGTAATAACATTGAACGTCTACTAGATGAAGTACTAGAAACAGGTATTCCACTAGAAATTAACAAAAATGGCAAGTTATTAAAAATTGTTCCTTTAGAAAAACAAGATAAGCTTCAAAATTTGACATTTAAATCTGATGCTATCCAAGGAAATCCAGATGATTTAGTTAATATCAGTTGGGAACAGGAGATTAATATTGATTTATCTTGACACTCATGTAGTAGCATGGCTCTATGCTGGATTGACAGATAAATTAACTGATATTGCTAAAACTTTAATTAATGATAACGACGTTTATATTTCGCCAATTATTCCATTAGAGTTACAGTATTTATATGAAATAAAACGTCTTAAGGATGAACCGGATGTGATTATTTCTAATCTGTCGGATGAAATTGGTTTAAAGATATGTAATCAAAACTTTAATAATATTATTAGTACTAGCTTAACTATTACTTGGACTCGCGATCCTTTTGATCGGATTATTACCGCAAATGCTCTGTTAAATAATAATATATTACTGAGCAAAGATGAAAATATTTTGAATAACTATGTGTATGCAAAATGGCGTGATTAAAAGTTATATTAATCACAACAGCATAACGCAATGCACAACAGCGCTCGCACAATTCATAAACAGGTTCTTATGATGCGTGGTGACAAGATGGCGATGCCCGCCGCAGGCATCGCCATCGCACTTTCGGGAAACTTCTGGAGCGATCGCTTACAAAAGTTAAACAATGCACTTCTTAAAACACGCGTAGGCGCAGCCCAACCCAGGCATCGCTTCACTGGTATTTGCCGATCTAAACATTAACTGCTGTTCAAATTTTACAAGAATTATGAAAATTCAGCAGCAGGTGTTCCCTTCGACTTCGCTCAGGGAACACTTTTTTTAACTAGAAAGCGATCGCGCAAATCAATTTATGGCTTATGTGTACATTCTTGAATGTGCTGATGGCAGTTATTACACAGGTAGTACAACCGATCTTGAGCGGCGGCTGTGGCAACATCAACAAGGTGAGGGCGCAAACCACACGGCGAAACGGTTGCCTGTGAAGCTAGTTTTCTGTGAGTATTATCAGTGCGTGGTGGATGCTTTTGAGCGTGAGAAGCAGGTGCAAGGTTGGAGTCGAAAAAAGAAGCAAGCTCTGATTTCAGGGGATACGAATTTGTTGCATAAGTTAGCCGAATGTCAAAATGAAACTCATTACAGTAGATTGACTAGCTTTGACACTTCGGTATAGTTTGACTCCCTTCCCTGCGGGACGCTACACATAGCTTGCTTGCCCGGAGGGGTACGACTGTGCTACCTCACCAGCCGCTCAGTCCATTGCTTTGCTCAACCATCACAAGAATGCTCCCTGAGCGAAGTCGAAGGGAGCAACTTTCGCGCAGTCTGTAGCAGCTTCTGCCTTCCCTGTAGGAGCTTCCGCTTTAACGTTTCCGTGTTTCGCGCAGTCTGTAGCAGCTTCCGCTTTCCCTGTAGGAGCTTCTGCTTTAACGTTTCCGTGTTTCGCGCAGTCTGTAGCAGCTTCCGCCTTCCCTGTAGGAGCTTCCGCTTTGACGTTTCCGTGTTTCGCGCAGTCTGTAGCAGCTTCCGCCTTCCCTGTAGGAGCTTCCGCTTTAACGTTTCCGTGTTTCGCGCAGTCTGTAGCAGCTTCCGCTTTCACGTTATGGGAAACACACTTCTGTTACAGCATCTTTCCTTAGATAGAATACGCTTTTGAGGCACAGTAGTGCTGTGTCTCAAGAATAAATGTGGTTTCAATGAGCAAAAAATATTGTAAAGTACTTAACTTTTAAACTTTTTCAAAAAAATCAACAATTTCACGTATGACAACTTTTTCAACAATTGTCCAATATAGAGTTATCAGAAGTTTAGAAGATGAGTATTAATTATGGCAAGAAAAAAACGCAATTCACGTACTCTTGGCAAAGCTCAAGTACGTCTTGCAAGCATTAAATCTATTAGTCCAACTCTCGATGTCGGAGAGAGGTTAACAGTCAAAGATTATACTGAAAAAATCGAAAGCCTCCGGCAATCTCTAGAAGCATACAATACCACCCTCTCCACTATTGATGTCTTACTAACCCAAATCATCGAAAATGAACAAGATTTAGCAGACTATTCTGAGAAAATTTTGCGTGGTATTGCTTATAAATATGGTAGCAATAGCCATGAGTATCAGATGGCTGGGGGTATTCGTAAAAGCGATCGCAAGCGTACTGTGCGCCAAAGTGCGGTTTTGCCGAAGTAAGTAAACGCGATTAAACCGAAATATGCAAAGTTTTGTAGGGATAAAGGGGAAAGGTTTTTCTTTTACCCTTTATCTTTGTCAATATAACGTGAGTTCAATTACTGCGATGCCTACGGTGGTCACTGAGCTTTGTCGAAGTGCGGGCTGCGCCTACGCATCCTAAGTGTAAAGCAGAATTAACAGCTTGAGTATGCAAGGAATGCGATCGCCATACTGAATTACTTGTCATTGCAAGTGTTCGCCTTGGTCTCTCAACTACCTCTCACGCCAACCATAACTCTTGCAATAAAGCTTCTGGCACATTAATTGCTGTATCTAGCCCTTGTACATCGTCCCAGTTAGTATTTTCGTCCCAAACAATATCTCCAAAGATGTCATTGCTGAGATTAGCGCGACTGAGGTTAGCGCCTCTGAGAATAGTGCTGCTGAAGTCTACACCACTCAGGTCTGCGTCGCTGAGGTCTGCGTTAGTAAGGATAGCACCCCTGAGAATAGCACCCTGAAGGTCTGCATTGCTAAGGTTAGCGCCGCTAAGGTCTGCAACGCTAAAGATAGCACTATTGAGGATAGCCTTATTGAGGATGGCGCTATTGAGGATGGCGCTGCTAAGGATGGCATTGTTGAGACTGGCGCTGTTGAGGATAGCGCTGTTAAGGATAGCACCGCTGAGAATAGCACCACTAAGATTAGCGTTACTGAGATTAGCGTTGCTGAGGATAGCGCCACTGAGGTTTGCACCACTGAGGTTTGTACCACACAGATTAGCGTTGCTAAGGTCTACCCCGCTAAGGATAGCGCCATTAAGGTTAGCGTTGCTAAGAAATTGCCCAACTACATGATTAAAATTCTCAGGTTGAATACAATCACTGTAATTAATGATGTGAAGTAGTTGGTTTGTAAAATAAAATTCTTCTTCAGCTTGTCTAGATGGATAAAAGACAATTTGTTCTTTAAGATCATCTCGCTCTTGAGCATAACGATGCAACTCTAAGAGCAAAATCATCACATTCAAACCTGTGTAGATATCTACCTGACGTTGACCTAGCTTTTGAATTCCGTACTTGTGTAACTGTCGCAACTTTTTCTGTGGCAAAGTGTCTTCAGCAGAATCAATGAATTTTCCTTGACACCAGCTGCGGTAAAAATTTTCTAAACGTCTAAATAGCTGTTCCCAAGGAAAATTTTGGCTCTCAATGAGTAACCCTATTGCAAATTCCACAATTTCTAACGTTAGTCTGCCAAAACCCAGTAAATCATAAATTTCCCAATTCATCTGGGCATCGGTAGTAATAAGTTGTCTTCCGTCTTCTGCTTCGTAGTATTGTGTCCAAATTTTGAAGTGTGTTCTCAAGCATTCGGCAAATAGAAAATCACTAAAACTCTTATGAAAAAACTCAACTCTACTCTCTGGTTTATCAGTAGAACAAATATAAAAAGCCGCAAAAGCCGTTTTTATAGGTTCTTTAATCAGTCTTTTTTTAGCTTTTATAATTAAGGCTTTTGCTGTTTCATCTTCTTCTAAACGTGCCTCTAACATTGAGATTGAGGCAAACTTACCTCCCGATTGAACTACACAAGCTGCTGCTTCTGTAAGAATACGTTTTAAATCTTTAGCTTCTTGATTAGCTATTCCAATATTTAATTGATTGCCACTATCTGTTGAGCGATCGCCTTCTAAATGATGTTTTGTCAATACCCAGTTTAAAGCCTCCTGATAAATCACAGTTTTCGCTATTTGCTGATTTTTTTGCTTTAATTTATCAACTGTTAATTTTCCATCTCGATACATAGCAGCTAATAAATATAGCAAGAGCGGCTCTTGTGCTAATTGCTGAACTTGTGGTGGACATTCATCGCTTTGCAAAAAATGCCACAATGCTGCGGTATTATCTTTATTTCCTTGTAATATTTCCCATTTACTCAACCATATTTCTTGAAGTTGCTTATCAATTTCCAAAATTTCTACCGACTTGAAGCCACAGGACAAGTAATGGATACTTTGCGTAGGCATCGCTCTACCTGTTATTAGAACTCGATGCCCCATCTCATTATGGCTATTGTATTCATGCTGGAATCTTGCTACTTGTTTAATAAATGCTTCTATATTAAAGTTAATCCTAGGCTTGGATTGCAATTCATCTAAACCATCTAAGATAAATAAAAATCGGATATGGTGATTTTTTAACCAACTATCATCACTTGAAAAAAAAATCTTTTGTAGTTTTGCTTCCAAAATACTTTCTAAACTAGGTTCAAAAGAGATAATATCCTTTATCTCAATCAAAATTGGTGTCCAAATGGGATATAAATGCTGCCTTATCCAATCAGCAAACATTTTACAAAAGAAACTTTTACCACTTCCTGAGTATCCTTGGATAAATATCACCTGTTCCTTGGCATTTGGATTTAATAAGATTTCCTTAGCCCATTTTTCTAAATCTACAGTTTCTGGATTTTCGTTTACATACTTAGCTTTGAGAGGTACATATATATCTTTGAATGCAAAGTTTTCATCAAAAATATTTTCTAAAGATTTAGCTGTAAGATATCTTTGTAAATATGCATCAACACTTTGAAGTTTTTGCTGTTCTTTATACCATTGCCTCAAAGAATTTTGAATCACATTTTTAACGGCATCACCGGATTGTATCCAAGCTTTAATCATGTAGCGATGAGTATTCCAAGCTATTCGTTTTGTTAAAAGAATGGCATTAGCTTTTGGGATATTCACTGCCATCAACCGAGCCAATAACACTTTATTAAAAGCTGGTGCTAATTCTGATTGATGAAAACAGGCGATCGCCTGGCTCGCAGTGTGATAATTTAATTCAATTTGGCTAATTTTTTGCAGTTGCTTTGTTAAAACTTTAGTAATATTCAGATTTGCATCCCAATTAACAGCAGGATATAAAGATAAAATTTCTATAACACTTTCCAAATAAGCTACTTGACTAACTATAAATACGCAGTCTTCTAAAGAAGGATATTGCTTAGTGACTTCGCGATCAAACCTCAATAAAGCTATACCAATTGGTAAAAAGGGCAACCTTGCACGCAATACCTGCGTTAACGGAGAACATAGAATATCTAATAATGAAGACGAATTTTGTAATAGAAGTTTTAAAGCTTCTACATTAGTACTTTGTTCTTTAAAAGTTTTAGCTGCTTCTAAAACTGCTTTACCAGTTTCAATTGTTGTGTTCTGACTCTCCTCAACTGCGAAGGATGTCCGAAACTGTTGCCAGCTTTCTGATAGGTGCTTTTTCATGCGTATGAACCCTGATAATCACTGATTATTTAGAGCCTAGTGTAAAACTGATGATTCATAAATAGTCGTGATAATTCTTGATTAGCGGTCATATCGCAGATGTAGCCATTCAGCGACCTGTTTATTTTAGTGTAGCAACGGGAACTTAGACGCCTAGTAGCCTACCATACTTAAAGAGGTACAGAAGAAGAGAGAAAGAAGCGATCGCATATCTTAACTAAGTAGAGATAGATAAATTAAAGTTTGTAGTTTGCGCTTTAGCGCTAAAGCACAAACTAAGAGCCACAAGCATCTTCAGTTTAATTATGTCTATTTACTTATTAGGCAAATTCCCTCTCCCCTCAACGCAATCCCAATTGTTCTTTCATTGCATCAGGTACATTAACTGCCGTTTCTAATCCCCGTACACCCTTCCATTGCTGCATTACACCCCAAGTCATTTCTTCAAGATTAGCCTCACTAAGGTCAGCACCACCAAGAATCGCTTGACTGAGGTTACTGTGGCTGAGATCCGCACCATTTAAAATAGCACCGCTGAGGTTACTACCAGAGAGGTTAGCGTTATTTAAGTGAGCATAGCTGAGGTCTGTGCCAAAAAATACAGCATCGGTGAGGTCAGCGCCGCTGAGGTCAGCATCATTGAGAGTTCCCCCACTGAGGTCGGCATCATTGAGAGTGACTCCCGTGAGGTCTACGCCGCTAAGGTCAGCGCCTAAGAACATTGCACCATCAAGTTTAGCGTCGTTAAGCTTCGCACCGTTGAGTTTGGCGTAGCTAAGGTCAGCAGCTACAAGGATGGCGTTGCTGAGGTTAGTACTGAACAGAATTGTGTCACTCAAGTTTGTGCCATTGAGGGTAGCGTGGCGCAAATCAGCACCGCTGAGGTCGGCGCGGCAAAGGTCAGCATGGTTAAGGTTAATGCTGCTGAGGTTAGCGTCACTCAGATTAGCACCAAAGAGGTTAGCGTTGCTAAAGTCAGCATGACTGAGGTCGGCATCTTTGAGATTAGTACCAGTCAAGTTGGCATGACTGAGATTGGCATGACTGAGATGAGTGCTGCTGAGGTCAGCACTGCTGAGTTCCCCACGGTTGAGGTTAACACCACTAAGATTTGCACCGCTGAGGTTAGTGCTGTTGAGGTCAGCACCAGTCAAGTTAGCGCCAGTCAAGTTAGCACCGCTGAGGTTGGCATCATTGAGGTTAGCACCAGCTAGGTTAGCACCGCTAAAGTTGACGCCAGTTAAGTTGGCATCACCTAAGTAAGCACCGCTAAGGTCAGCACCGCTGAAGTTCACCCCAGTCAGATTGGCATCACCTAAATAAGCACCTCTAAATTTACCGCCTTTGAGGAATTCCCCGACTATAGTACTAAAGTTACCAATTTCCAGGGCATCGCTATAGTTGATGATCCGCAGTAACTGGGATGTGAAAAAATTATCTGTATCTGGTTGGGCAGAAGGATAGAACGTGATTTGTGCTTTGAGTTCATCTTGCTCTTGAGCATAATGATGTAACTCCAACAGTAAAATCAGCACGTTAAGTCCTGTATATATGTCTATCTGTCTCAGTCCGAGAGTAATTTTTTGTGCTGCCAGCTTTAACATTTTTTGCTGAGGCAGATTTTTATCTGGTGTTGCATCAATAAATTCCCCCTGACACCAGCGACGATAAAAATCTTCTAGGCGCTGGAAAAGCAGTGTAATGCTAATTTTTTTACTACCCCGAAGGAATTCCATTACTTGCTCAACTATTTCTGGTTTCAGCGCACCATTACCTAGCAAATCGTAAATCTCTGCGTCCATCTGGCGATTACTTGTGGCAAGCTGCTGCCCTTCTACAGGTGGTGTGCTGTAGCCTGTCTTAATAGCCAAATCACTACCTGATATTGTCCATTGCTCCAAACTTTTTTGTAATCTTTGATACCATACAGCATCTTGCCAATTATTTTCAGCCAATTTAACGCTTTTATCTAGTTCTTTAATAATTTTGCCTGGAGATAAAATTACTTCGCCTGTCAAAGATTTTGACTTTGGCTTTTCTTGTAATTCTTTACCCCTCACATAATTTCTCAACACTTTCCAGATTTGAGATAAAAATATTGTCATTTCTGTGCCTTTTAATACTTGTTAATTCCTATTTTGATAAACTCTTTTTCAAGCTTTTTCTTATTCAATGAGATTCTCTCATGTAAAATTTGTTAGTATAGATAGATACTAGTTACAATTAATAGTGCTTTTGTAAGCACTAACCCCCAGGAGATTCCTGCTTTTTCTTGATAAAACTAAAGTGTCAGCTAGAAAACTTTTTCATTTTTGAGTTGCCTTTAGTATTTTGGCTAAGTTGCTATATTTTTGTTTCAGCATCTTTACTAACTGGATGTCAAAATAATACGTACTCTTTGCTACAGAGGCAATTGTTAGCAGAAATACTATAGCAAAACAGCACAACAAAGCAGAAAAATCGCAATTAGAACTAAACTAAAAAGTTAGCTGCTTGATATCAAGCAGCTAAAAATGTCTACCAAAGTTCTAAGCGGTGGCTTGTGCCGAGCAAACTTCTCTTAGATAAAACTATTGCAACACAGGAGAGAGTATAGGTTTACAAAATTTGAACATTAGCTGCGAAATAATTATCAGGGATAGATAGATGAAAAGATTAACTTTTTATATAATTTTGCTACATGGTTTGTTTTTAGGAATAGCAACTGCTAGAGCTAAGTCATTACCGATTAGAGTCGATGGGGACTTGGATACTAAGCATCAAGCAGAGCAAGTTCTAGAAGATGCAAGGAAAACTCAAGCTATCAAAGTAGACAAGGCTAGCTTGGCTTCTGGTAAGTTAATGAGTATTAGAGATGGCAAAATAAAAACTTCTTTAACCTTGTCAAGGAACGCTAATGTTGACAAAAAACTGAGGCTGCCATCAAAGCAAGTTTGGGTAATTAATCAGAACAAATATGTACAAAGCCAGCCTTTTAACTGGGTAGTGACAGAGCCTAGAAAAGCAGGTCAGCAACCATTTTTACAAGTACAAAAAACCCCAGACAAACCAAATGAAAAACCTAACTCTAGTGTTACACCGGCAAAAAAAGATGACTTTCAGCCTTTTGATCAAGTAATCAAGGATACGCAAAAGTCAGGGGGGCTTTTTACCCTTTATCGCCAGAAAGAGAAGAATAAAATTTATTTAGAAATTAAACCAGAACAATTAAATAAAAATTACCTAGCTACAGGAACTTTAGAATCTGGAATTGGTGAGCGAGGTATTTACAGTGGTATACCTTTACAAGACTTTTTATTTTATTTTCAAAGAGTAGATAATAAGTTATATTTTACTGTTCGCAATGTTAACTTTCGCACTCGCGAGGGAGATCCGCAAGTGCGATCGCTTGCGAGGTCTTTCAGTGACTCTGTTCTCTACAGCGTTGCTATTAAAAGTATTCATCCCCAACGCAAAACTATTCTAATTGACTTAGGTGACTTGCTACTCACAGACTTAGCCGGATTATCTGCGAGTTTGGGATTGTCTCCCAGCACAGACCGTTCCTATTTTGGTACTGCAAAAGTCTTTCCCCAAAACATAGAAGTTGAGTCGGTTTTAAATTTCTCCCGCAGCGTCAGCAATCGCACTAATGAAACGCAAAGTTATGCCACGCTACCTGACAGTCGTGGTTTTACCCTGCGTGTTCACTACAGTCTCTCGCAACTACCAAACAACAATTACCAACCACGTTTAGCAGACGATCGCGTCGGCTATTTTATCACCGCTTACCAAGACTTATCCAATGACAATCAGGGTGATCCCTTTGTCCGCTACATCAATCGCTGGAATCTGCAAAAACAAGATCCCAAAGCAGCAATTTCTCCACCGAAACAACCGATTGTCTTCTGGATTGATAACGCTGTGCCTTTAGAGTACCGCGATGCCATTAAAGAAGGGGTACTGATGTGGAACAAAGCCTTTCTGAAAGTGGGATTTAAAGATGCGATTGAAGTTCGGCAAATGCCAGATAACGCTACATGGGACTCAGCAGATATCCGCTACAACACAATTCGCTGGATTAACACCGTAGATGGATACTTTGCGCTGGGGCCATCCCGTGTTAATCCGTTAACTGGGGAAATTTTGGATGCAGACATTGTAGTCGATGCCAGTTTTGTACGGATGCTCAAGAATGACTATCGCAAAACTATCCAACCTAGTCAAACACAGGCTAGCACTACTTTATCAGCATTGATGCAAAATCGTCTGCTTTGCACCAAAGGTTTCAATGCGACAGACAATAATACTCCCCAGCAGATGCCAGAACAACAGTTGTTAAATGGTTTATCCAAACTCGCAGGTGAGTACGATTTATGCTATGGGATGGAAGCTGCTAATCAGTTTGCCTTTGGTTCATTGGCAATGTCACTACTGCCAGACAGCACACCCAGCAAAGACAAGGTAAAAGAATACATTCATCAATATTTACGTTTAATTATCGCTCACGAAGTTGGACATACCCTTGGTTTACGCCACAACTTCCGTGGTAGTACGCTGCTGCCACCAGACGATATGAATAATACAGAAATCACCCGCAGTAAAGGTTTGACAGCATCGGTGATGGACTACATTCCCCCAAACATCGCCCCTCAAGGTACAAAGCAAGGAGATTATTTTCCAAATATGGTGGGAGTATATGACGAATGGGCGATTCAGTACGGTTACACCCCAACTCAGGCAGTAACTCCTGTGGCGGAAAAGCCGATTTTAGAGGAAATTGCTAAACAATCTTACAAGCCTGAGTTAAGTTATTCTACAGATGAAGATGTGTATGATCTCGACCCCACAGCTGATGCTTGGGATAACAGCGGTGATGTACTACTTTATTCACAGTGGCAATTGAATAACTCTCGTTTGATGTGGGAGCGTCTCAATGAACGTTTGCCAACGGAGGGAGACAGTTTTAGTGATGTGAGCGAACGTTTTAGCACAGTATTAGGTAACTATTTTCAGCAGATATACTATACTTCCAAATATATTGGTGGACAGTCTTTTTACCGAGTCCATGCTAGCGAATATCAGCGCCAATTACCATTTCAACCAGTGCCAGTTGAACAACAACGACAGGCTTTAAAAACATTGCAAAAGTATATCTTTGCAGAGGATGCGCTCAACTTTTCACCAGAACTGCTGAATAAATTAGCGCCTTCTCGTTGGCGACATTGGGGTAGCGATCCACAAGTTGGTCGTTTAGATTATCCCATTTCTGAAATGGTGTTGCTGCTACAGCGTTCAGTGTTGCGGGATTTACTCTCACGCGATCGCCTTTCTCGCCTTAAGGATATCGAACTCAAAACCCAATCAGGAGAAGCACTGACTCTTCCTGAACTATTTGACACTTTGCAATCAGGAATCTGGACAGAAGTCTTAAAACCAAAAAACCAACCCCTGAAGATTACTAGTTTGCGGCGCGGCTTGCAACGTGAATATCTCAATATTTTAACTGCGATGGTGTTGCGGAAAGAATCTGTACCAGAAGATGCTCGCACATTGGCATGGTATAAGCTCACACAATTAGACGATAAACTTAAGCAGGTAAACTCTGACGATGAGTATACGAAAGCGCATATCCTAGAAACGCGCGATCGCATCGAGAAAATCTTGAATGCCCCGTTGCAAGGGAATTAGTAGAAGATTGGGGGAGGGGGATGAGGGAGATAAGGAAGAAAACAATAACTCTTAACTCAGCACTCCTAATGCCCAGTCCCCCATAACCTTAACTCAGCACTCCTAATATTCAAACTATTATCAAGCGTAGTCAAATCTATTTGATAGTTTATGATGTGGAAACGGAGAAAATTATCCGATCACAGATTTAGATAAATATCGTAAGTGTGTTCAAAAACTAATTACAGAATATGCCCAATTTGTCACATCTAATAATGAAATTGAAGCCCAAACAATTTTTGATGTAGAAAGAGATCATTACCAACTGATTTATATTGGTTGGCAAAATAAACGTAGGGTTTTCGGCCCTGTAATGCATTTTGATATCAAAAACAGTAAAATTTGGATTCAGTGGAATGGTACAGAGGAGGATGTAGGCGAGAAATTAGTAGCGATGGGAGTACCAAAACATGATATTGTAGTTGGGTTTCATCCGCCATATATCCGGCAGTATACAGATTATGCCGTGGGTTAATGAAAATAGTTGAGAGAAGTGTGTTGGAACAGTAATAGCATTAAATTTTTTTAGGGAGTATATCTATCAATCCTTTGCAGAGCATTAGTTAAAGATTAATTCTTCCAGATATTTATAATAGCGGCAAACAAGCCAGTAATAACTGAGCTGATAAAGAGAAAACCACCAGCACTTATCAATAAACGTGCTGTTTCATTAATGAATCCTGAAGTTATGACTAGACTTAATGAAAACCCTAAGATAAAAAATAAAAGGCCTAGCGACAATCCTGTGAGAGCTATCTTATCTAAAAAATTCATTTGCTAATAATAATTTGCTTTTTAAAGGAAATACGTGTTGCTTAAGTCGTAATTATTTGTATCTTACTTTAAGTAATAGGTATTAATTTTGATTTTATAGATAAAATGAGGCAGCAGATAACAAAATCTCTTTCTGCTACCTCTGCGTTCTCTTAACTACTCAACGCTTTTAAAAACCGTTGTAAACTCTTAAACACATTAGGTTTTTTCCCAGGTACAACGTTTGTGGTTTGCGGTTGTCCCTGTAAGAGGATGAGATCCAACTCATCACCCGATGGTTTTTTGGGTAATTCAGCAATTCTTTGATATTCGCCATTAGTTTCTACCCAAACTTCCCACTGTCCAGGGTAGGAACGAAATACCGCAGTTTCATCATCTACAGGACGTAGGTAATAAACAGACTCAATGGTACTGATAAAGCGATCGCGGATTTGCCTAGCTGCGTAACCGATGCCGATAGTGGCGGCATCCTCTAAGCGAGGATTTAATAAGACTAAAGGGCGATCGCCTATTTCTTGACTGAGCTTTTCTAACTGCGGCACTTCTACAGAAGTGGGAGCAACGAATAAGAAAATTTCATCATCTGGCTGAATTTTTGATTGTAATGAGGCAGCCCTACCCGAACCGATATCCAAAATTTGAAATGGTGTCTCTACCCAATCTCGGCGGGCAAGGGCAGCAGCACCAGCATCAGCAAAGAAAACTTTCAACCGGGAATCATATTCTGCAAACAGAGGCAGAAATTGTTCTGCTATGGGTAAAGGTTTAAGTTCTGGGAAGAGAAAATCAACTTGTATACGAGTGTGGCCATCTGCAAGGGCAGCGAGTGTGGCTGTGCGCGATTGGGCGATCGCATCTTCAAGACTGTTGGGAAGTTCACTCATAGTTTATATGTTGCTTTATCACTTACTCCTATTGTTTCAGTATTGGCTCTTATTTTCGGCAGTAGCGACATAGAACGCCACGAGTACCGCTCACATGCCAGCACAAAACCAATGGGCAATAGTTGAAATCCTAGCAGTTCTGCTAAGGAATGTGTTGGTGGCGAAAGTATTGATGGTGTACAGGCGATGTCTAGTATCTGTTTGAGAAAATCGCTCAATTGGGCTTACAAGAGTAGCTATTATGGACGCGATCAGAATTGATGTTGTTTATTGAGATTGACATGGGAACCTTAAAAATAAACTATTGATATTCAAGGACTTTCATGAAACCTGTTTTACGTAAAGGTCAACTAACAAAATGGAAGGATGATAAGGGTTTTGGTTTCATAAGCTCCAATGACGGCAGTCAAGATGTTTTTCTTCATATCACTGCACTCAAAGAAACCAATCGTCGTCCACAAGTTGGTGACGTGATTTGCTATCAAGCAACGGTTGATAAAAATGGAAGAATTCAGGCTTGCAATGCCTTCATTGAGGGAGTTGTAATCAAACCCATGCCAAGAGCCTCATCTTCTGCAATAAAAAAAGAAACATTCAAGCCTACGGTAAAACCTTCTTTAATATTTGAGGTATTGTTCTTATCTTTATTACCGAGTTTAGGCGCAATGCATTTTGCATTTACGACTTTAAATCCAATCCCTTTAATTCTTTATCCTGTAATGAGTTTTATTACCTTTGGACTGTATGCAGATGATAAATCTCGTGCCAAACAGGGACGTTGGAGAGTATCAGAAAAGACATTACATTTTTGTGAATTGATGGGTGGATGGTTGGGGGCATTTATCGCCCAAAGAAGATTACGCCACAAAAGTAGCAAGGTTTCATATCAAGTTATATTTTGGGTAATAGTAGCTGTTCACATTACATTTTGGTTGGATTGGCTTTTCTTTGGTAGAAGATTCATAAATCTATTTCTCAGCATTGTTTCTAGAGGGTAGCAAAGTCAAGTTAGCTACAGTCCAAAAATGGTGGGTTATCCTGCAAAGAATCGCACTTTCTTACTGTTTAGCAATCTCATTTCACAGATCAGATAAAGCCTAGATATTTTGATATGCGATACGCAAGCAAAATCCCCACAATCCCGCCAACGACGCTGAAGAGAATCGAGGTGAACGATAGCAAGCTTCCACCCCACAATACTGGGATGTAGCTGCCAAGCGTAGAGCCAAAGAACATCCCAATACCAATAATAAATTTATTCATTCAAGAAAATCCTCAAAAGTAGTGAAATAATACCGTTTCTCTAAAATATGAGGACAGATTCAATCAGGCAAAGAATTGCGCTTAAGCGCTACTACAAACAATGTATTGCTTTCCTACAAGAGAATTGGTATAAATCGTGAGTCAACTCCTTTATGACTCAAAATATTAGCTTTTGGGAAAAGACTTGTCTAACCCTTTCGGCAGCCGTGAAATCGGGAGTTACGCTCACCCCTCCTCTAATCAGAAACTTGCACGATAAAGGCGATCGCATTTCTTTGTTATGCTGAAACGACTAAAGATACTTCTCTACACGACGTTCTTTTAGCATTGATTTCACTTGTTCATCAGTTGGTGCTGGCTGATTAGTCTTCAATAAACCCTTCATTTGCTTGATGATGCGTGATCTTTCAGCTGGTTGGCTGAGAACATCTTGTAAAGATTCAATGATTGCACGAACTAGTTCAAGGCGCTCGCTGGCAGTTGACGGGCTTGCTCTTTAAGCTCTTGCAGGGACATAGAAAATATTCCAACTCCAACAAATGCTGTACCTAAATTTTAGTATGAGCGATTAACGCTTAACTAAAGACAAATCTGGTGTCAGTCTTTGCAAAATCTGCTTCAACACCATCGCTGTCCAATCCACATCAGCTTCGGTGGTATCACGCCCCAATGTCATGCGAATTCCGCCCAAGGCTGCTTTTTGCGAATAACCCATTGCCAAAAGTATCGGACTAGGGCTAAGTTTACCGCTGTGACAGGCAGCGCCAGCACTAATACCAATACCAGCTAAATTTAACTGCCGTACTATAGTTTTCCCGCTGAGTTTTTCGCCATCGGCGTGTTCTAGGTAGACACTAACGTGATGAGGTAAACGGTGATTGTCATCGCCTGTGGGAATTAAACCAGGAATTTCAGCTAAGTGGGCAAAAAAGCGATCGCGTAACTCAATCAATCTTGGTGTTTCTGTAGCTAGTTCTTGTGCTGCTAGTTCAGCTGCTATCCCAAAACCAGCAATTACAGGTACTGCTTGCGTACCAGAACGCAATCCCATTTCTTGCCCACCACCACCTAGTAAAGGGATCAATTCTACACCAGGCCGCACATACAACGCCCCTGCACCTTGCGGCCCATATATTTTATGACTGGAAAGGCTGAGTAAATCAACGGCTAGTGCTTGCACATCTATAGGCAAACGTCCCGCAGCTTGCACTGCATCTGTATGGAACAAAGCACCATGCGATCGCGCAATTTTTCCCAATTCTGCAATTGGTTGCACTGTGCCTACTTCACTTTGACCATAAATCACCGAGACTAAAACCGTGTTATGTTGCAAGGCAGCTTTTAAATCTAGCAGGTTGACTCTACCTTTACTATCCACAGCTAAGCGCGTTACTTCCCAACCCCACATTTCTAGCGATCGCACTGTTTCAGAAATTGCGGAATGTTCAACGCTGGAAATAATTATATGTTGAGGCACAGCGTACAACCGAGCTACACCCATAATTGCCAAATTATCTGCTTCTGTGCCACCAGAGGTAAAGACAATAGATGCGGGATCAGCAGCGTTAATTAAGCCAGCAACTTGGACTCTAGCTTGTTCCACAATCATTGCTGTGCGTTGTCCCCACTCATGCAAGCTGGAGGGATTACCCCACTGTTGGGTGAGGACTGCTTGCATAATTGCGATCGCTTCTGGACGAGTAGGAGTAGTGGCGCTGTAATCTAAATAAATTTGCATATAACCAATATTTGAGTAAAAACACACGCTTGCAACGGCTGTCTCTATTTTTTACATCTAGAGGTAAATAGGTAAATCCTGACAAAATATGAATATTTCCGCTTCGATGGGTGGATTTTTTGCCCTACTTGTACAGCTATCCCTCTACTTAATTTGACATACTCTTTTTTTTGGGAACCATAAGTGTGTTTACTCCCAATTCACTTTTAGCAGATTACCGTGCAACTTTTTCCTAAACAAAGGTATTTCGTTTATATCTTTTTACTTATATTTACTCTTGCAGGTTGTCAACGTGTTCAGCCTCATAACAAACGTCCAGCACCTTTGCCACAAGATCCTTTAGTGCAAGTTTATTTTAACCATTCCGAGTCTTCAGAATACAAAGAACCTTACCGCCTACAAACGCGCGTTGGAGATGATTTAGAAAAACAAATTGTTGATGCCATTTCTCAAGCTAAATCTACAGTAGATGTGGCGGTACAAGAATTACGTTTACCCAAAGTTGCCCAAGCACTCGTTGATAAACAAAAAGCTGGGGTAAAAGTCAGAATAATTTTAGAAAACACTTATAGCCGACCTTGGAGTAGTTTCACAACTGATGAAGTGAGTAAGTTAGATAAAAGGGAACGAGAACGCTACAACGAGTTTCGCCAATTTATCGACATTAACAAAGATAACAAACTTACTCCAGAGGAAATCAATCAAAGAGATGCTTTGGTAATTGTTCAAAATGCTAAAATCCCCTGGCTTGATGATCGAGCAGATGGTTCAGTAGGCAGTAGCTTGATGCATCACAAGTTTCTCATTGTAGACAATCGTATTGTAATTATCACTTCAGCCAATTTTACATTAAGTGATACTCATGGCGATTTCACTAATCCTAACAGTTTGGGTAATGCTAATAATTTGTTAAAAATTGACAGTCCAGAGTTAGCATCTTTATTTACAGAAGAGTTTAATATCATGTGGGGCGATGGCCCAGGAGGTAAACCAGATAGTAGATTTGGATTGAAAAAGCCGATACGTATACCTCAACAAATCACTTTAGGTAAAACTAAAATTACTCTTCAGTTCTCACCTAATTCTCCAACCCAACCTTGGATTAACAGTAGTAATGGTTTAATTGGCAAAAATTTAGATTCAGCAACTAAATCTATTAATATGGCGTTATTTGTCTTTTCTGAGCAACGTCTTGCGAATCTTTTAGAAAAGCGCCATCAGCAAGGTATAGAAATTCGGACTTTGATTGAGCCACAATTTGCCTATCGTCCTTACAGCGAAGCATTAGATATGATGGGCGTTGCTCTCAGTAACAAATGTAAATATGAAGTAGATAATCATCCTTGGCAAAATCCAATTACTACCGTAGGCGTACCTATATTACCCAAAGGTGATCTATTACATCATAAATTTGGTGTTATTGATAATCAGATAGTCATTACAGGCTCACACAACTGGTCAACAGCTGCTAATAATGGCAACGACGAGACACTTGTAGTGATTGAAAATTCCACTGTTGCGGCTCATTATCTACGTGAATTTTCTCGTCTTTATGCTCAAGCTAAACCAGGTTTACCACTAGCAATTCAAGAAAAAATCAAATCAGAACAAAAACGGTGTCCCCAGATTAAAAATTCTTCATCAAGCGAAATTTCAGCAATTAAACAAGTCAATCTCAACACTGCAACTCTAGAAGAACTAGAAACTCTTCCTGGTGTTGGGAAGAAATTAGCTCAAAGAATACTCATTGCTCGTCAGCAGCAGAAAATTACATCTTTACAAGACTTGGATAGAGTACCAGGAGTAAGCGCTAAGATGTTAGAAAAATGGCGAGATAATGTAACGTATTAGTATTTTTTAAGTTTAGTTAGTGAATATAAATAGTTAAAGTAAAGAAAATTGGATCTTCGTAGTTTAGGTTTCAGCACTAAAATGCGAACTAAAAACTTTATTTTATTTGTTTTTACCTAATATGAAATATGGAGAAAAATTAGTCATTTTACTGTTTGTCTTGGCTCAGTACTCAGGAATAATTTATAATATTATTTCCCCCCATTGTATACTTTAGCAAATGACAACTCTGCGCTATTTGTATTATTAGCTTAGAGTGTATACTGCTAATCATGCTTTATAGTTAAAATGAGTTACTAAAGTGCCTATTAAACTTAACTTGTTTAAAAACTTTGACCCTCGCCCACGAGTAATAATTGCTGCTGGTTTTGCTGCATTAGTCTTAGCAATACTTCCTAATTGGCTGCTTTTATCCACTCGAATTCTTTGCGCTTGGAATGCTGGTGCTGACTTTTTTTTAGCCATAACTTGGTGGAAGATGATCACCTCTACTCCAGAGAAAACCCGTCGTTATGCTGAAACTGAATATGAAGGTCGTTTAGCTATATTTATGCTGATAATTGCAGCAGCTTGTGCAAGTGTGTTAGCCATTGGGTTTTTACTCACTGATAAAAAAGCGCTATCAACAGTTCTACTGAGCTTACACCTAGCGCTTTCGATTATGACGATTATAGGTTCTTGGTTACTTGTGCATACGATGTTTGCATTGCAATATGCACACAATTATTATCAACATATTAATCGTGGTAATCCTGACGAAATAGCTAAGGGTTTAGATTTTCCCAATAACGACCATCCAGACTATTGGGAATTTTTATACTATTCTTTTGTAATCGGCATGACTAGCCAAGTTTCTGATGTAGAGACGACATCGCACGATATGAGACGCTTAACTCTATTACATGGCATATTATCTTTCTTTTTTAATACAACAATTTTAGCTATGAGCATTAATATTATTGCATCATTGATTTAAAAGTTGTCTTACTCTGCCAAAAGGATTATGACTTATGAAAAAACTCTCTAAAACTCTTACTCTTCGAACCCTTCTAATGCGTTACTTACGCTTCGCTTCCTTCTCTATAGGAGTATGCAGTTACTTTTTTGAGTATTCTCTATAAGTCCTGAGTATGATAATTTTGAGTCTATACTTAGAGAAAGAGGAAGTTGGACTGCAAATTTTTTAGCATAAACTCAACTTGAAATGATCGGAGTAGGTTTATGCCATATAACAAAGTAGATGAACTGCCTCAAGAACTACAGCAACAACTCCCCCAAGAAGCACAACAGATTTTTATCGCAGCATTTAATGCCGCTCAAAAAGATGGTTTGAGTGAAGAAGGCGCTCGTGATATTGCTTGGAATAGCGTTAAAAACCAATATGCAGAAGGCCAAGATGGCAAATGGTACATTAAAGCAGACGATAGTAACCAGCATAATAAAGCTGTCACATCAGGCGGTAATTAATTCCATTTTCTCTAAATTATAGACTATAGGCGGTTTGTGATTTATACACAAACCGCTTTTTGCTTATGATTAAAGTGTAATTTATAAAAAGTGATTAATAACTATAAAATTCCAGACTAAAGCTAGATATGCTAGTTGAAAATGCTGAAATTGCTATTCGTCTCATGCAAGATGAGATATACGACTATGAGTTGATGGCAAAATGGCTAACTGATGAGGAAGTACTAGAATTTTACGAAGGAAGAAATAATCCTTTTTCTTTAGAAAGAATTATAGCAACATACAAACCTCTAATTACAGAAGATGACCCTGTTGTTCCTTGTCTCTTCTACTATCAAAGTGTTCCCATTGGTTACCTACAGTATTATGCGCTAAATGACTTATCAGAAACCGACAGACAAATGTATTATTTAGATAAAACAGAAAATGTCTATGGAATTGACTTATTTATAGGTGAAACAAAGTATTGGAATCAGGGAATTGGGACAAAAGTGCTAAAAGCAATTGTAAAGTATCTTTTTGAAGTATCACAAGCTGATAAGATTGTCATCGACCCCCACGTTAGCAATACTCGCGCTATCCGCTGCTATGAAAAATGTGGTTTTGTAAAAATAAAGCTATTAACTGCACATGAACTGCATGAAGAGGAATACTCAGATTGTTGGCTCATGGCAATAGACCGAAAGAAATCATTACACTGAAGTTAGTTGCCCTACTGGGATTAACCGTCCTAATATATATCGATATCGATGACTCAACAAACTTCTAGAATTTGTATCCTTGGTGGAGGCTTTGGTGGTCTCTACACTGCGCTGCGCTTAAGCCAGTTACCTTGGGAATCTACACAAAAACCCGAAATTGTTTTAGTAGATCAAAGCGATCGCTTTCTATTTTCTCCCTTATTATACGAATTACTCACAGGCGAACTGCAAACCTGGGAAATTGCTCCCCCATTTGAAGAACTTTTACAAGGCACAGGTGTGCGTTTTTATCAAGCAGTTGTCTCTGGAATTGACATCGACCAAAAACGGATACATTTACAGGATGGCCCAGAAATCCCCTACGACCGATTAGTTTTGGCGCTGGGTGGAGAAACACCTCTAGATGTGGTTCCTGGTGCGACATCCTATGCCCACCCCTTCCGCACTATATCTGACGCCTATCGCTTAGAAGAACGCCTGCGAATCTTGGAAGAATCAGATGCAGAGAAAATTCGCGTGGCAATTGTTGGGGCTGGCTACAGTGGTGTGGAATTAGCCTGTAAATTAGCAGACAGACTAGGCGAAAGAGGACGGCTGCGGATAATTGAAATTGCTGACCAAATATTACGAACTTCACCAGAGTTTAACCGGGAAGCAGCCAGGAAAGCTTTAGAAGCCCGTGGGGTATTTATTGATTTAGAAACCAAAGTCGAATTAATCAACCAAGATAGCATCTCCCTAGAGTACAAAAATCAAGTAGACACAATTCCCGTAGAGTTGGTAATTTGGACTGTCGGAACGCGAGTTGCTCCCGTAGTCAAATCCCTTCCTCTGAAGCAAAACCAGCGTGGTCAAATTACCACTCAACCTACCCTGCAAGTCCTTGACCATCCAGAAATATTTGCTTTGGGAGACTTAGTAGATTCTCATGATGCTGAAGGACAACAAGTTCCTGCCACTGCACAAGCAGCTTTCCAACAATCTGATTATACCGCTTGGAATATTTGGGCTTCTCTTACTAATCGCCCCTTACTTCCCTTCCGTTATCAACAGTTAGGAGAAATGATGGCATTGGGGATAGATAACGCCACCCTCACCGGTTTAGGAATCAAACTAGAAGGCCCTCTGGCATACATCGCTCGTCGTGTTGCCTACTTATATAGGTTGCCAACTTTAGACCATCAGCTCAAAGTTGGATTTAACTGGTTAGTCCGTCCTATTATAGAAACGCTTTCTCAGTAGCAGATGGTGCGCCTTACTCACTGAAGCTCTCTAACAAGCCAAAATCTAAAATTCAACATTCAAAAGCTTAAAAGTTTGATGGAACAACCGAAAGTTATTTTTTTAGATGCTGTGGGGACACTCTTCGGAGTTAAAGGTAGTGTGGGCGAAGTTTATAGTCAGATAGCCCAGGAATTTGGCGTGAAAGTTTCAGCCGAGACATTGAACACAACATTTATCCAAAGCTTTAAAGCAGCGCCACCGCCGATATTTCCAGACGCAGAAACCCAAGATATTCCCCAGCGCGAGTTTGATTGGTGGCGGATAATTGCCTTGAACACCTTTGAAGGTGCAGGTGTCCTCAAAGAATTTTCTGACTTTTCAGCTTTTTTTAGTGAACTCTACATCCACTTTGGGACTGCGGAACCTTGGTTTATTTATCCTGATGTTTTAGCAGCTTTGGTTAACTGGCGACGCTTGGGAATTGAGCTTGGGATATTATCCAATTTCGATTCCCGGATTTACTCAGTGTTGCAAAGTTTGGGACTCAGAGAATATTTTAAATCAATCACTATTTCTACCCAAGCGCGTGCAGCTAAACCTGATCCCCAAATTTTTGCCATTGCCTTAAAGAAACATAACTGTCCACCAGAAGCAGCATGGCACATTGGCGACAGCATCATAGAAGACTACCACGGAGCGAAAGCAGCCGGATTAAGAGGTGTCTGGATTGACCGTGGGCAGAAGTCTTAATTCAATGAATTATCAATCTGGGGATGAGTTTCTACAGAACCTGCCGCTGATTTTGGCAGGCCCAATTTTACAACGTATAGAACCTGAATCGGTTACAGTCTGGGTCGCACTCAAACAGCCTAGCAAAGTAGAACTTAAGGTTTACGACACAAGAAATGACGGTACGCTGTTAGGAAATTGTCTATTGGTGGGTAGACGCTCTACCGTAGCGCTAGGAAAATCACTTCATATTGTAGCGGTAACGGCTCGTACAGGTACACATCGCCTCAGTAGCGATCGCATATATGCCTACGATCTCCAATTCACTGACCAGACTGCACAAACTCAGCAACCATTGCAACAAGCTTTGTGTTCAAGCCGCTTTCCCCATGTCAACATCAGCTATTTTGACCATCAAAAACCAACATTTGTCTTACCACCAACCCGTCTTGAAGATTTACGAATTGTACATGGTTCCTGTCGCAAACCCCACGGCAACGGATTCGATGCACTGCCTATCCTAGACTGTTTAATCGAGAAAACTGCGAATCAGCCTCGTCAACGTCCCCATCAACTATTTCTCACGGGCGACCAGATTTATGGAGATGATGTTGCTGACCCCTTATTATGGGCGTCAAGTCGGCTGGGTGATGCGCTATTGGGCTGGGAAGAACACCTCCCAGTTACTCAGAATCAGGCTACAGATGTTAGTTATTACACACCAAATCAGTTACCTCCCGGTCATCGCGTAGAGATTGCGACTTACCAAGCGGGCTTTACTGCCGGATTACACAGTAAATCTGCCAAAGTTGCCAGTCATCTACTCAGCCTTGGCGAGTATTACGTATCTTATCTATTAGTTTGGTCACCAGTATGCTGGCCGACTACTTTCTCTATGGGGCGGGGGATAATGGATACTCGCAAAGCCCGGCGGCAATGGGATTTAGAAGTTCGAGATATGCGAGAGTTTATTCACACCCTCTGGAAAGTGCGCCGCGCTTTGGCGAATATTCCGATGTACAGCATCTTTGATGATCATGATGTTAGCGATGATTGGAACCTCAACCAAGCTTGGTGTTTAAGAGTACTGGGAAAACCTTTAGGGCAGAGAACCGTTCAAAATGCACTATTAGCCTATGCAGTTTTTCAAGGATGGGGGAATACACCTGAGCAATTTGCAGAGGGTGAATCTGGTGAAAAATTATTGGCGGCGGCTCAGGACTGGTCTGCTTCACGAGGGACGGATACGGTAGCTTATAATGCGATCGCTCGCTATCTAGGAATGCCACCTACTAACCCACACACTGGCCTACCTGAATTTGATCTAGATGATTCAGTGTTGATGCTCAATCGACATCCTGATGCACTTACTTGGCATTATACAGTTAGGAGTTCTTGCCATGAAGTGATTGTTTTAGATACACGCACGTGGCGGGGTTATCCTGCGGATCAGAAACCGACTGCGCCACCAATGTTACTATGTCAGCAAGCCTTTGAGCGTCAACTTTCTCAGCCTCTACAACAAGCACCCCAGATTCAAGCCACATTTGTAATTGCACCAACAAATTTATTTGGGCTGCAAGTAATTGATTGGATTCATCATTGGCAATTGCGACGCGACAAAGTTTTTTCTACAGACGTTGGTGATTCTTGGAATATTCATACTGAAGCATTGGCACGATTTCTAATTACTTTGTTTGAGCAACGCCAACAAGTCATTGTTCTATCTGGAGATATCCACTACAGTTCTGTTGTGCGGATGTCTTATGCAAACTCTGAGACTAAATCTGTCTTAGTGCAATTAACTGCTAGTGCATTGAAAAATGAAGAGACTATTACTCGCCTTATCCATACACGTCTTAAAGACTGGCTTTTACGCGAAAAGCTACGGCGTTGGGTAGGATGGTCTAATCTACCCGATATGGTAGAAATAACAGCCAAACAAACTCACCGCGCCCGCACCCACCTGTTGCAAATGAAACCTGAGTGGAATTGTCTGCTGGAGTGGATTCCTCGACAAAGGAATCAAACTGCCGACTTTGGACGCAATTTGTCGTGGCTAATGACTAGAAAAAATTCTCAGTGTAAATGGTTACAGCGTTTAATGTTTTGGCAATCCTCCTGGTTTCAAGAGGGACGAGAAGTGGTTGGATTAAATAATTTAGCCTTAGTTCATTTGGAGTTAGCTGATACCGATAGTACTTACAGAGTTATTCAAGATTTGTACTGGTTTTCTTCGTGGTATCCGACTCAAATTGTTTATAGCCGCTTTGAAACCGAACTTATGCCTAATCCTATTTTAGATTTTAGATTGTGAAAGATTGAGCAGCCTTGAATTAACGCTCTGCGTTACTTTGCGTAAACCTACCGTTCGCGCAGCGTCTCCGATAGGAGAAGTTTGCTCAACGTTTGTCGCAATCATGAATAGAAACTTAGCCGTTGACTAGATTTTCTACACTATCGGCATCATTAGGTAATGCAGCTGTTAAAACTTCGCTCCCTATTTGTGTAACCAAAACATCATCTTCAATGCGGATTCCACGTACATCTGCAAATTGAGATAAGCGCTCCCAATTCACAACATTCTGATATCTAGAGCGCACTTGAGCATCATTTAAAATCGCTGGCACTTGATAAAAACCAGGTTCAATTGTTACTAACATTCCTGGACGCAAGGGACGATTTAAACGCAAGTAACTTAAGCCAAAGCGATCGCTTCTTTTACGCCCCTCCTCATACCCCGCTAAATCGCCTAAATCCTCCAGATCATGAACATCCAAACCGAGTAGATGACCAATACCGTGAGGAAAAAATAGCGCGTGAGCGTCAATCTCTACTAATTCTTGAGGACTTCCTTGTAAAATCCCTAAATCCACTAAACCTTCAGCTATAACTGTGGCAGCCAAGAGATGGATATCTTCATACTCAACACCAGGATGTATCTTAGCAATGCAAGCATCGTGAGCTGCTAGCACTACATTATAAATATCTCTTTGGGTAGATGAAAACTTGCCGGAAACTGGCCAAGTACGAGTAACATCAGCTGCCCATCCCATATTAGTTTCACCACCGACATCGGCAAGTAATAAATCTCCAGGTTTGGGCTGGTGATGATACTGCTCGTTATGCAAAACTTCGCCATGAACCGTAACAATACTGTTGTACGAAGTGGTCATATTATGAGCGATGAAAACACTTTCCATCGCTGCACGCACTTCTGCTTCTAGTTTTGCTTGCGGTGTTGCTGCCATACCCGCTTTGTGGGCTTCTACAGTCATAGCCGCCGCTTTGCGTAACTCAACTAATGCCCCATCATCGTGGGTGAGGCGTAAGGAAGCGATCGCTTTAGCTAACTCTAAGTCAATTCCTTCAGGAGCTTTTAGCGGTAAAACCCATCTATTTAACAACTGTGATTGCTGTGTCCAAGTAGCAGCATCTTGGGCGGCAAGTGTGGCTGCACCTTCTAGCCAGGATTCTAATTCTGCCAATGGTCTAGCAATATCTGCCCCAATCTGTTCGGCGATTTCTTCACGCTTGGGCAATTCTCCATGCCAAAGGGCGCTGCTGGGATGAGGATCATCCATGAATAGTTCAAGCTTACCCGCCTCTAAGCGAATTGCCGCGTTTGGCAGTGGTAGCCCAGCAAAATAAAGAAAATGACTGTTAGCGCGGAACGGCAAGAGATTTGCTGGAAAGTTGCGTGGACTACTGCTACCTGACCAGAGAACTGCGGGAAAATCAATCAGGTTAGCTAGGCGTTGCCGTCGGTGACGTAGCGTATTAGCGAGAGAATTAGCGGTGTCTTGGATAAGCATAAATGGAGACTTGAAGAAAATAATTATACTTGCGCTTTCATTTAGTCTTTATCGTCTTTATCGTTATCGTCTTTATCATTGCCACTATTATGATCTTTGTCATCATCATGATCATTCTGTTTCGTTTGATTAGGCTGTTGCTTAGGTTGTACGGCTGGCAGTTGCTCAGTGGGAGCCGATGGCTGCGGAACTTCAACAACGCAGCCGACTAATCCTGTAGAAATGAGTGCTAAGTGGACAGTGGTAAAAACGCTTTTAACAATAGAAATGATCAAGTTTCCCTTTTGATTTAACATTTCCCCTAGCTGTTAGAGATAATATTACTAATCTATAGGATTCCTATTGGATTTTTGACTACTGTAAATATTTGCTCTTGGGTGTATAAATCGTTGATACGCTCATGATTAAGTATACAAAGCTGCAAACTTCTGTATTCACTTTTTGGCTGACAGATGGGACAAATCATTATTCAAGTCGATGCTTTCACTAATACACGCTTTGCAGGTAATCCTGCTGCTGTCTGTGTTTTGCCCACTCCTCAAGACGATCGCTGGATGCAGAAAGTGGCGCAGGAGATGAATTTATCTGAGACAGCTTTTCTAGTCAGACAAGACGACGGCTTTAATCTGCGTTGGTTTACACCAGAAGTGGAAGTACCACTTTGTGGTCATGCAACCTTAGCCAGCGCCCATGTACTTTGGTCAGAAGCGCATTTATTACCTGATGAAGTTGCGCGTTTTTATACCAAAAGTGGACTACTTGTTGCCAAACGACAAGGGCAGTGGATTGAGCTAGATTTTCCTGTAAATCGCTCACAAGAAGTTGTTGCGCCTCCAGAACTGGGCGAAGCTTTGGGTGTACCGTACAAAGCGGTGTTTCAGAATTCTTTGGGCTATTTGGTGAAAGTGGAATCTGAAGAATTGGTACGGCAAATACAGCCCAATTTTCAGCAGTTAAAAAATTTACCTGTTTCTAAGGTAATTGTTACTAGCGTGACTGACTCTGATTCCAAATACGATTTTGTTTCTCGCTTCTTTGCACCAGGAGTAGGTATTAATGAAGACCCAGTAACTGGGTCTGCTCATTGCTGCCTTGCTCCCTATTGGCGCGATCGCTTAGGCAAAGACGAATTTTTAGCTTATCAGGCATCCAATCGCGGCGGTGTGGTGAAAGTTCGCTACAAGGGAGGCGATCGCGTCTTTCTCGCTGGACAAGCAGTCACAGTCCTGCGGGGAGAATTAATTACTGCTTAAAGCCATCATTTATACAGCAGCTTGTACGTAGTAAAATACGGAATCTAGCTCACAAAACCAAATATCAAGCCACAGACGCGTAGACGCTCTGCTTCGGCTTCTCGCAGAGTATAATCGCGTCTCTACTCCTAACTCTTGTACAGACGCGTAGTCGCTCTGCTTCGGCTTCTCGTAAGAGTATAATCGCGTCTCTCACATACTACAAAGCGATCGCATCCGGTAAAAACTCAGTATCAAGAACTTGGGCAATAGTATAAGGACATTCCCCAGGAAATGTATCGATTGGTAGTTCCGTTTCATTACTAGCAGCTTTTAATCCCCGACGATAGCACTCCGCTAAAACTTCTTCTGGATAGGATTTAAGCCTGGGACTCTCTTGCAGCAAATCTGCAATCCGATTGCGTTGTTCATCAATCGTGTTTCGCCAGGAGCCACGCCGCAAATTAGACTGATATTGCCATTTGAGCAAATGCTGTAATAATACCTCCAAACGACTTTTTAACTCCCGCCGATCTGACCTTCCCAAGCTTTCAATCTCCTCAATCACGGCATCCCAGTCTACCTGTCCAAATTGTCCAGCACGAATAAGTTGCACAGTTTGTTCTGTCCAAGCCACAAAGTCTGTTTCATACAACTGAGCTGAGATTTTCGGAATCGGGTTCATACTAGTTCGTAATTAAGATACAAAGAGAAAGACTTGATTTAAGCGGTTTCTACTAGCATTACCTTTTCTTCCATTGTTTCACAATCCAAAATTTGGATAAGTCACAATATTTAAAGGAGTCTATAATTTTAGTTTTACAAATGCCTACTAAACACACAAATACTAAAAGTCTTATGCCATCTAGTGATTGGCCGATTGAGCAATTACCTGGGTTAAGCCAGGAAGAACAATCACAATTACAAAATTGTGGAATTAACACTACAGCAGCGCTAGTCAAGCAAGGGAAAACTCTAGAGGCAAGGGTAGCATTAGCGAATAAATTACAGATTCATCTTCAATATGTAAATAAGTGGCTAGCTTTAGCTGATTTAGCGCGTATTCCTAGCGTCGGAACCCAATATTGTGGTTTATTGCTACACGCGGGGATTGGTTCTGTAGCCCAGTTGGCTCAAACTCCTACTCACAGATTGCACAAACAAATTTTGCGCTTACAGGTAGCAACAATGCAACGGCGAGATTTGTGTCCAGCAATTGAGCTAGTACAACAGTGGAGTCAACAAGCACAAGCTATTAAGTGAATGGGCATTGGGCAAAAGTCAGTAGTTTTCTCTTCCTACTCCCCTACTCCCCCACTCCCTTACTCCTTAGCCAATACACCATTGAGGAAAATATCAGCTAATCCTTCAGCCATTTGCTGCATTTGTTCGGGAGAAGCATCAGGTTCCATGAGAGTATTGTTAGAAAAACCTGCGATCGCAAACATTCCTAAGAAAACTTTGGCGACTAGGTTGGCATTCATTTGCCGATAAATGCCTCTATCCATCGCAGTTTGAAAGAATGCTTCGGCGACATCAGTCATTTTGGTAATGACTTCTAATTGAATGCGATCGCGCAAATCGGGGTGAAACTGCACCTCCATGAAGCAAACCCGCATCAGGTCGGCATTTTTTTTAAAATTCCACATCCGGCGGCGCATTACCTGAGCTACAGCTTTATAGCTGCCCATTTCACTCAATTCTGTGAGCAAATCTGTTAAAATCTCCACCCAGCCACTTGTGGCTACTTCCACCAAAATCGCCTTTTTATTGGGAAAATGACGAAATAGGGTTCCTTCCGCTACACCAGCGGCTTGTGCTAAGTCACGGGTAGTAGTGCCATCAAACCCCTGGGAGGCAAACAATCGTTGTGCTGCCTGTAAAATCTTAGTGCGCGTCTGTGCCTCTGAGGGCGGGGAAGAATTAAAAACTCGCATAACAGTTATGGTGAAATCTCCGGAACACGACTTGTAGCATTATTGTCTAACGTCAGGTACAAAAATTCCAGAAAGCTTAATACAAGATTAACGCCTTGTTTGGTAAGTATCCTGTTTTTTAGGTAGTGTAACTTTACTTTAATTTTTGCTTATGAACCAGCCCATTTCAATTTTGGATTTTAGGTTGCACCAAAGGTGCGCTGGAAGCGCAATTTGGATTTTGGATTGGTTGAAGAAAGTATCTGTCTCATTGCGTCGGCTAATTGTCACCTTGTTAGCCTTGACAATGTTCTGGTGCGGATTACTGCCAGAAGTGGCTCTGGCTCAAACTCAGACAGCGCCTCCTCCCCAAAAACCACTGCAAAGAGTTACAACTCAAACCCCACCAGTTGAAAGTTCGATCCAGCCTTACCTGGATCGAGTAACTAAGCAATTGACAGAATTCCGTCTTGATAATGGACTAAAATTCATTGTCTTGGAACGACATCAAGCGCCAGTAGTTTCTTTTCTTACCTACGCCGACGTCGGTGGTGTAGATGAGCCAGATAGGAAAACTGGTGTAGCTCACTTTTTAGAGCATTTGGCGTTTAAAGGTACAACACGCATTGGTACAAAAGATTACCAAGCAGAGAAACCGCTATTAGAGCGCTTAGAGCAATTGGACAGCCAAATTAAAACAGCGAAAGCTGATGGCAAAAAAGATGAAGTTGCTAGGTTGCAAGCTGAATTTAAGCAAGTTGAATTACAAGCAGCCAAGCTAGTCAAGCAAAATGAGATGGGGCAAATAGTAGAACAAGCAGGAGGCGTGGGTTTAAATGCCAATACTTCTACTGAAGCCACTCGCTATTTTTATAGCTTTCCTGCTAATAAGTTGGAACTATGGATGTCGCTGGAATCAGACCGATTTCTCAATCCGGTGTTTCGCGAATTTTATAAAGAAAAAGATGTGATTTTGGAGGAACGACGCTTGCGGGTGGAAAATTCACCCATTGGACTGATGATAGAGAAATTTATCGATGCTGCTTACAAAGTTCATCCTTACAGACGTCCAGTTATCGGTTATGACGAAGATATCCGTAACCTCACAATAGAAGATGTACAGAAGTTTTTTAACACGCACTATGTGCCAAGCAATTTAACTATCGCCATTGTTGGAGATGTTAATCCAGCCGAAGTGAAAAAACTGGCGCAAGTTTACTTTGGACGTTATCAGGCAAAACCCAAAGCAGTTGAGCAAATTCCGGTGGAACCGCCACAGAAACAGACGCAGGAAGTTTCTTTAGAGTTACCTTCTCAGCCTTGGTATTTAGAAGGCTATCACCGTCCGGCAGTTACCCATCCAGATAATGCAGTTTATGAAATTATCGCCAGTTTATTAAGTGATGGACGTACATCACGGCTGTATAAGTCTTTAATAGAACAGCAACGCTTGGCGTTAAATGCACAGGGGATCAGCGGATTTCCGGGTGATAAGTATCCTAATCTGATGCTGTTCTATGCTCTGACAGCTCCTGGTCACACAGTTGATGAGGTGGCAGTGGCTTTACGCAAGGAAGTAGAATCTTTGAAAACTCAGCCTGTTTCGGAGATTGAGTTGCAACGTGTGAAAACCCAAGCAAGGGCGGATTTGTTACGAACGCTCAATTCCAATATGGGGATGGCGCAGCAGTTATTGGAATATGAAGTGAAAACAGGCTCTTGGAAGAATTTGTTTAAGCAGTTGGATGAAATTATTGCGGTGACTCCTGCTGATATTCAACGCGTGGCAAAGGCGACGTTTACGCCGGAGAATCGCACGATTGGCAAGCTGTTGTCGAAAAAAGCGTAAGAGAAACAAACCGCAAAGGGCGCAAAGAGCGCTAAGGAAGAGAGTATGCAGAGGTACAAGGTGAAGGGTAAAAGGCGGATGGTGTGGAAAATTCAAAATAGTAAAAGGTTTTTGTATGCGTTAGTTGTTGCTTTTGCTTTTTTACTCGTGACTTTTAACTTTTCTCTGGCGGCGACGGCGGAGGCAAAGAATTACACAGAGTTACAGTTTGCACCGCTACCTGAAATTAAGTTACCCAAGTATGAGCGGTTTGTTCTCCAAAATGGCTTGGTAGTCTATTTAATGGAGAATCACGAGCTACCTTTGGTGAATGGTTTGGCGTTGGTTCGCACAGGAAGTCGTTTTGAACCATCAGAAAAAGTCGGATTGGCTGGTTTTACTGGTGCGGTGATGCGGACTGGTGGAACTAAGAAGCATTCGCCTGATGAGCTAAATGATTTATTGGAACAACGAGCGGCTGCTGTGGAAACCAGCATTAGTGAAGCTGCTGGTAATGCTAGCTTTCAGGCACTCAGCGAAGATTTAGAAACTGTGTTTGGGCTGTTTGCTGAGGTGATACAAGAGCCAGTGTTTGCTCAAGAAAAGTTAGATTTGGCCAAGACACAAGCCCGAGGTGGTATTGCTCGTCGCAATGACGATCCTGATGAAATTGCTAGTCGGGAATTTCGCAAATTGATTTATGGCAAAGATAGTCCTTATGCCCGCACGATAGAGTATGCAACAGTCGATCGCATTTCTCGCGAAGATTTAGTGCAGTTCTATCAGCAGTATTTCCACCCGAATAATATGATTTTGGGGATTGTGGGAGATTTTGATAGTAAGAAAATGCGATCGCTTATTCAAGCCAATTTTGGCGAGTGGAAGCGCAATCCTACAATCACTAAACCCAAGTTGTCTGATGTGTCGCCAGCGAACACAGGCGGAGTCTTTTTTGTAAATCAACCGCAGCTAACTCAGAGTAATATTCTCATCGGGCATTTAGGCGGACAGTTCAACAATCCTGACTATCCAGCGTTGGATGTATTGAATGGGGTGTTAAATGGCTTTGGCGGACGCTTATTTAATGAAGTGCGATCGCGTCAAGGTATAGCTTACTCAGTATACGGCTCGTGGAGTCCCCGCTTCGACTACCCTGGAATGTTCATTGCTGGGGGACAAACGCGATCGGATGCTACAGTACAGTTTGTCAAAGCTTTGCAGGTTGAAATCAAGCGCCTTCAAGCTCAAAAAGTTACAGCACCAGAATTAGCTTTTGCTAAAGATTCTACACTCAACTCTTTTGTGTTCAACTTTCAAGACCCTAGCCAAACTTTATCTAGGTTAATGCGATACGAATATTACGGCTATCCAGCTGATTTTCTATTCCGTTATCAAAAAGCTGTAGCAGCAACCACCGCAGCCGATGTACAGCGGGTAGCAAAGCAATACCTGAAGCCAGAAAATATTGTAACTCTAGTGGTAGGGAATCAAACGGCCATTCAGCCACCCTTGACACAGCTAGCAGCACAGGTGACGCCGATAGATGTGACAATTCCTGCTTCACAGCCACAAGCGAAGAATTAATCAAAGTGGCTTGTTCATAACAAACAGCAGTCAAACAATAAGTAGAGACGCGATTAATCGCGTCTTTATTCATATGAATGACAAGCAAGACAATAAAACTGCCAATACAATGAAATCTTCTTTTAAAAGACTAAATTACCCTCATTATGTCTTTTAAATTAGCCGACAAATATTGAATTTCTGAAATTAAATCACACAATAGTAGATAGAGATTTTGGATGGAAAGTTCAATCTAATCCAAGAGCACTTTACTTTATATCACCGTATTTCAGGAGTTAAAAATGGCAAAAATAATAATCTCTAATTTATATACTAGTAGTGAGGAAAATCTGCTCACCGACCTAGAATCTTGGGAGCTGAAGTCTGTGGAAGGTGGTTACAGAATAAGAACAACAACACCAAATTCATCAAATACAGCTGTTAACACAAGTACCATCAGAGATACTGTATCAAGTACCCTAGACCAAGTAGATAGCCTTTTAGGTGACTTAAGGATACAGATAGATCAAGCAATGTCTAACTTGCAAAATCAAGTAGCTCAACAAACAACGAGTTAAGAGTAATTAATTTTGTATTTATTATCGTGTATTCTTAGTCTAATTGACTTGAGAGTACACGATTTTTTTATAAACATAGGCAATTAAATAATATTTATACAAGCTATACGATAAATATATAAATTTTGTAGAGAGATAGCACTACTACTTTTTTACTAATACACTTTCACTTTCACAAATTATCTAATACATATAGCTAAAGGCGTACAGCTAACTGTACGCCCCTATAGCAAATTCATATATTTCAAAGATTTTTGGAAATAGTATAACTATTTATAGTATACGAAAAGTAAAAAAGCACAAAATTAGTAAATAGTAATAGTATTCAATTTTAATAATGATAAAAATACACTGGTAGGGGCATGGCAATGCTCATTGGTGTCAACTTAACGCGAAATGGGCGGTTATAAACCGCGTCTACACAAACTTGTGTTGAGCGGAGTCGAAATACAAAACCCACCTCCGTGGGTTTTAAACCGAATGGCACGCTTGTTAAGCCTAAAAGTAGGCAGTGTATGGATTGCAGAGGGACTCTTGAGGTAGGCAAGGGGAGCAGGGGGAGAAGAGAAGCAGGGGGAGAAAGGGAAGAATTGGAAGCTCTTGAGGAAATGGAAGCAGAATTAAAAAATGGTGGCAATATTTCCTCCAATTCTCCCCCTGCCTCCCCTGCAACGCCAGCTTATCCGAACCGTATTGAACCCGAAGGGACTTGGTTTGTATAGCCGCGAATTCCATTCGCCAGGGCTTAAGTTGACACGTATAGGCAATGCTATGTTCCTACGAGAAATCTATATGTATCAGGATTTTAGTAAATTGGTATAACTGGTACTTGGCAAGTATAAAACAGTTATAGAAATAATATTTTACTTATTAAAATAGAGGTAAATAAAACCCTGACTATTAAATAAACTGGGGCGATCGCTATTCACAAATAATTTATATTCATATAATTCGTAAGTATTTCAGGCAATAAAAACTTAAATACTGGTTTATAGATTGCAGTTACGCAAGTAAAGATTTCTGTCCAGTTATAAACTATTAAATTTAAATTCTATCTTGATTTTATAAAGACAGAAGTCATTAGTTTTTGTCTTTTTAGGCAAGTAAAAAACCTTGACTTCTTCACTTTGTATGAATAAAAATTGCATTAGCAGTTGAGCGAACTCAGCTTAATTGCTCGCAAATTTTTTAGGAGTAAATCATGGCAACAATCACTCTTTCTGAACTGCGTGCTGCTGGCTCTGAACTGTTCCAAGATTCCGAAAGTTTTCTGAATGAACTCAGCGATGTAGATTCTATCTCCGGACAAGGTGACTACGTTAGCAACTTGTCAGGATTGACAAAGCTAGCTGAAGCTTGGGTTTATACATATGGGATTGATCATATTGGCTATATTGCTAAGTCATTCAGCAGCCATGGCAACTACGGTTACGGTTACGGTTACTAATAGCTTAGTAGTTCACTATTAAGCTAGATAGCCTTTCAGAAATTCAACATCGAAAGAAATCTCTTTGTTCAACATTAGATTTCTTGATTGTTAATCTTTGAAAGCTAGATTAACTAATTTCCAGCTTACTTGAAACAAATCTTTTAGGAGTAAATCATGGCAACAATCACTCTTTCTGAACTACACGCTGCTGGTTCTGAATTATTCCAAGATTCTGAAAGTTTTCTGAATGAACTCAGCGATGTAGATTTTGTTATCTCTGGTGGCGGTAGCAGCGTCAGCGACTTATCAGGACTGACAAAGCTAGCTGAAGCTTGGGTTTATACATATGGTATTGATCACATTGGCTATATAGCTAAGTCATTCAGCAGCCATGGCAACTACGGTTACTAAGAGCTTAGTAGTTAACTACTAAGCTCGATAGCTCTTCAGGAATTCAATATTAGCAGAAATCTCTTTGATGATTAAGAATTCCTGAGAGTTAAATTAACCAATTTACAACTTCCTTGCAATAAATCTTTTAGGAGTAAATCATGGCAACAATCACTCTTTCTGAACTACACGCTGCTGGTTCTGAATTATTTCAAGATTCTGAAAGTTTTCTGAATGAACTCAGCGATGTAGATTTTATCTCTGGTGGTGGTTCTAGCAGCGTCAGCGACTTATCAGGACTGACAAAGCTAGCTGAAGCTTGGGTTTATACATATGGTATTGAACACATTGCTTATATCGCTAAGTCATTCAGCAGTCATGGCGACTACGGTTATTAATAGCTTAGTAGCTAACTACTAAGCTAGATGGCTCTTCAGGAATTCAATATTAGCAGAAATCTCTTTGATGATTAAGAATTCCTGAGAGTTAAATTAACCAATTTACAACTTCCTTGCAATAAATCTTTTAGGAGTAAATCATGGCAACAATCACTCTTTCTGAACTACACGTTACTGGTTCTGAATTATTTCAAGATTCTGAAAGTTTTCTGAATGAACTCAGCGATGTAGATTTTATCTCTGGTGGTGGTTCTAGCAGCGTCAGCGACTTATCAGGACTGACAAAGCTAGCTGAAGCTTGGGTTTATACATACGGTATTGAACACATTGCTTATATCGCTAAGTCATTCAGCAGTCATGGTGGCTACGCTTACTAATAGCTTAATAGTTAACTACTAAGCTAGATGGCTCTTCAGGAATTCAATATTAGCAGAAATCTCTTTGATGATTAAGAATTCCTGAGAGTTAAATTAACCAATTTACAACTTCCTTGCAATAAATCTTTTAGGAGTAAATCATGGCAACAATCACTCTTTCTGAACTACACGCTGCTGGTTCTGAATTATTTCAAGATTCTGAAAGTTTTCTGAATGAACTCAGTGATGTAGATTTTATCTCTGGTGGTGGTTCTAGCAGCGTCAGCGACTTATCAGGACTGACAAAGCTAGCTGAAGCTTGGGTTTATACATACGGTATTGCAAACATTGCTTTTATCGCTAAGTCATTCAGCAGTCATGGCGACTACGGTTATTAATAGCTTAGTAGCTAACTACTAAGCTAGATGGCTGTCAGGAATTCAATATCAGCAGAAATCTCTTTGATGATTAAGAATTCCTGAGAGTTAAATTAACCAATTTACAACTTCCTTGCAATAAATCTTTTAGGAGTAAATCATGGCAACAATCACTCTTTCTGAACTACACGCTGCTGGTTCTGAATTATTTCAAGATTCTGAAAGTTTTCTGAATGAACTCAGCGATGTAGATTTTATCTCTGGTGGTGGTTCTAGCAGCGTCAGCGACTTATCAGGACTGACAAAGCTAGCTGAAGCTTGGGTTTATACATACGGTATTGAACACATTGCTTATATCGCTAAGTCATTCAGCAGTCATGGCGACTACGGTTATTAATAGCTTAGTAGCTAACTACTAAGCTAGATGGCTCTTCAGGAATTCAATATCAGCAGAAATCTCTTTGATGATTAAGAATTCCTGAGAGTTAAATTAACCAATTTACAACTTCCTTGCAATAAATCTTTTAGGAGTAAATTATGGCAACAATCACTCTTTCTGAACTACACGTTACTGGCTCTGAATTATTCCAAGATTCCGAAAGTTTTCTGAATGAACTCAGCGATGTAGATTCTATTTCTGGTGGCGGCAATGATGTTAGTGACTTGTCAGGACTGACAAAGTTAGCTGAAGCTTGGGTTTATACATATGGTATTGAACAAATTGCTTATATTGTTAGCTCATTCAGCAACAGTTATTACGGTTACTAATAGCTTAGTAGTTAATTACTGAGCTCAATACCTCTCTTGAAAAGAAAGACAAAAATTAATCTCTTTGATAAATATGAGAGTTTTTTACTATCAGTCACCCAGGAGAAATAACCTAATTAACCAAGCTTTAGGCAAGCTTAAAATTGCTTTAATCTGAGGAAATGATCAATAATTTATGTATCTTTAGCTAATGTAAACTGAATTTACATTACACAAAATACATTAATTAATCATTTCTATATAAAAACAAAATCAATGACAGAAATTAAAATTGCTGAATTGTATTCTGCTGATTCAACAGCATTTATGTCCGACCTAAATGAGGTGGATACTATGTCTATATATGGTGGTGAAGGCTATGTTTTTGATAAAAGCATTGACTTTTTCGTCAAGCTTTTTGAAACTGCAATATCGGCATTTGCTATCTACACTATTACGCAGATTGTAATATCATTCGATGTTGAATAATGTATGTAATAAAGAGGCAACCTATTGCTGTGTAGCAGCTTAATTTATCCAACCTGACATGATAGTGATAAGAGGTTACGTATGATTTATTGGATATTATTATGGTGGATATACAGTTTTTGGATCTACCACGATAAACTTTTAAATAACCGAGACGCTTTAGCCATAAATATTGATAAATATCTAGAAATATGCCACCATTTGTATTAAGTTCTCAAAATGTTTTTGATTACCTGATTTCCCTAAATCTGTGTACTCAAGAAGAACAGCTATTAAGCCAGGTAGACTTAAAACCTGCCAAAAACTTTAACTTGTTACTCAGTTTACCAGAAGAGCGGAAGCTTCTAATTAAGCAGGAGCCTTATAACAGAGAAGGAAAAACTGTTGGTGAATTTGTGCAAGAATGGCGAGTTCACAAGTTTTTACAAGAATTTCCAGAATTGGGGCAAATTCGCCCTTATATTTCAGAGGCACTGCATTTTGATCCAGAAGATTCAATCATTGTTTTCAATTATTTAAGCGCCTATCGCGATCTCGCAGATTTTTACATGAAAGAGGATGACTTTCCCAGTGCGATCGCAATGGAAGTCGGAACAACTCTAGCATTAATTCATCGGTTAACTATTGACCACCAAGATTATCAGGAGTTCTTCCAAAATGCCGAGTCCAAGGATATATTAAATCCACAAACTCCTAACTTAACTCAAGGTTTAGATAGAATCACTCCGGCAGTCTTTGGTATGGTTCCTAGCCAAGGGCTGAAATTCTTTGCTCTCTATCAACGTTATGACAGTTTAGGAAAAGCGATCGCAGATTTAAGCAGTGCTTTCACTGCTTGTTGTCTGACCCATAATGACCTGAAGCTGAACAATATTCTTTTATCCTTAAATTGGAAAGAAGCACTTTACGAAGCATCCCTCCCAACTGACAGTATCATTCGATTGATTGACTGGGAACGGGCTGCTTGGGGAGATCCAGCTAATGATTTAGGGACACTAGTTGCCAGCTACCTGCAAATCTGGTTGTACAGCTTAGTTACTAGTAATACGATCGAGATTGAAGAGTCTTTACGGCTAGCTACAACGCCGTTACACTTGCTTCAGCCTTCAATTACGGCACTGGTTACTGCTTATTTAGCTCACTTCCCCGAAATTTTAGAGCGCCGTCCTGATTTCTTGCAGCGAGTCATGCAGTTTTGTGGTCTAGCTTTAATTAGAGCCATTCAGGCACAACTCCAGCACCAAAAAACCTTTGGTAATGCGGGTATATGTATGCTCCAAGTTGCCAAGAGTTTGCTGTGTCGTCCAGAAGCATCAATTTCCACAATTTTTGGTATGGAAGCATCGCACCTCGTTCCTACAAACTTATCTTTGCTTACAAACAGATAATACCGAATTGCGTTCAAAGACGACGAAGGGAATAGGGTATTAAGAGTACTGAGTGCTATTAGCTATTAGCGGTACCAGGGCGTTGAGCAGCGTGCTGAGTCAAGAGTAAGTTATTTCTCTCCCTATTCTCTGCTCCCTATTTCCTACTCCTTACTCCCCACCCTCCATCCCCCACTAAGAAGTACATATGCAACTATTAGATTCCCTGGAAAGCCAACTACCAGATGTTCCAGTATCATTGCAGACATCGCTTCAAGATATGGTTCATCAGATTCAGATTGAGTCTCACTATTGTATTAGACACCCAGACTATAAACCCTTGAAATTGGCTGAGTCATCAGTCTCTCGCTTTCAGAAATTGCCTTTGGAACTTCAAAACAAGTATTTGGGTCTGCAATTACGTAATTTTCTCTACGGCATCTATTACAACGGCTCTTTGAAAAGTGACCTCGCATCGGATGCAGAGGGAATAAATTTAGCACTGAACCAAAATCTGGAAAATAACACCTTAATGGGTGTAGATTTAGCGTTTTACGATCGCCTCCATGAAAGTAATAAAAGTGAAGGCTACTTTACCCATGATTGGGTAGTAGTGAAAGAAGAAACAGATGAGACTTTGTTGATACAAAAAAATGGTTTAACACTGCACATTCAGCGTAATTTCCATCTGCAACCAGAAGACAGGTCTGCAACTGTCGGTAAATCGGTGGCGCTCAAAATGCCCAAAAATCTAGTTCAAAATGGATTTTATATGGCAGTTGGAAATGCAGCTTCTCCTCAACATCATGAGGCGATCACGCGCGTCTACTTCAACTTAACACCAGATGGTGCAGTTGCAGTCATGGATAGTTTGACAAGCCAACTCAATACTTTGGGGATTTCTTTCTCATTTAAAGTACTATATAACCCTTCAGATTATGGGCGTTATGATTCAGGCGTACTTTACTTTAATAAAAATAGCTATGAAGCTGTTCATTCAGTATTAGAAAAGGTCTATGTAAAACACCAATCTCATTTTAAAGAGCAAGTACCTTTGTTTACTAAGTTGATTGCACCAGGGTTGGCGATCGCTGAAGAACCAGACCGCAGATTTAGCGACCAAGAAAGTTTCGGTACAAACCGCTGCCAAATTATTGCCAATGGTCTGCTAGATGCTTGGCAGCAAGGTAATGATACACCATCTGGTCGTATAGCATCGATTCTACAACATTTTTCCTTACAAAAGATTGAATTGCAACGTCCTTACCTCAATGCTAAATCTGATGACATCTATACTTCCTTAAAGTTTTGAATGAGAATCCAGAAGCCAGAATTTCAGGAGCCAGAATACCCAACTAATTGTTCGCCTTTAGCATCTCCCCTTCTCCCAAAGAGAGAGGCTAGCGCCAAGGGAGAAGACCATACAATTTAAAATTTATTGGGAGATTTCAACCCATTTATTCATTTGCAAGTTGGTTTCAAATTAATATTGAATTCTGACGACTGACTCCTGAATTCTTATTGGAAAAAGTCAGAATACGGAACCCTGCTAACTCTCTGTATTCTGACTTCTACCTAAAGTTATAATTTCCACGCCCAGATTTTCGCTCATTAGGTAATTATATGACCGAAGAAATTTTTGAGTCTAATGAACCATTAGATAAGACATTCAATTTCAATAATAAAGAATTAGAACAAATAATTAAAGCTATTCTCCTTGGTAAATATTCCTGGGCTTGCGTTTTAATCCTCCATTTTGCTGGGTATAATCCTCTAGAGTACATACCTTACCGCACCTATATTAGGTTGGTTAAGAACAACTACCTTCTTGATAAAGAAAACTATCATCAAAATGCTCATCATAAATTAAAACTTTTTGGACTAGAACCAATGTGGATTCGGTTAGGTAATAGTAAAAGTGGTTCAAACTAAATTATTGCAAAAAAACTATAGTCTTTGAGTTTACACACACCAAATTAGCACTGATAATTCCTAATTAATGAGGAATTATCAGTTTTATTATGTAAATATTGTAAAAAAGTATTTTTAAGTTATGAGCAATAGAATTCTTAGTTACATCAACAAAGTCTGCTGACTCTGGCTAAAAAAACTATAGCAGTCCTAAATCATTCGTGAAAATTTGAGGTTGTTGCAACCCCCCTGGTCTTACTAAGGGAGGACGGTGTTAGTTGGGGGTGAATTTTCTTACAACTCATTTAGGATTGCTATATTTCCAATTAATAATGTGTCTAAAATAAATTTTAGACACATTATAATAATATTATTTTTTCTGCTTAAGTAACTGGACATACTTTGTAGCCCATAGTTTGCGCTGTCTTCTAAGACAACGCAAACTACAAACTTAAGTTATTTAAGTCTACATCGCTATTTATGCTTTAATTAACAGGGTCAAGCTGGACTCAATATATCTTTAGATAATTGAGCATTACTATCTTTATTAAGTTTCACTACTATTTCCATAGCAGTGATTTGTTGCTGTAACCAATTAGAAAATAAATCTCCCATAATTTGAAGGCGTCGCTGCTCATCTAATTGAGGCTTAATGATTTCTTCCACAGCAATTATATGTACACCCTTTGGCGTAATTATTGGCTTGAGAATCTGTGGAGGACTAACAGCAAAGACTGCTGCTGCAATCTCTGGTCTAAAATCACTGCGAAGGCGGATTCCTTGATATCCCCCAGCACGGCGGGTTTCTGGATTTTGGATGTATTGACGAGCTATTTCTTGGAAACTGATTTCAGCTTCTTGTAGGGCATAAAAAAGTTCTAGAGCTAAGTCTTCGTCATCTAGTACAACTTCGTAAGTTACTGCTCCTGTATAATCAAGCTGGTGAGCATAAAAAAACGGTTCGATTTTATCTGCAAATAAATGATTTGCTAACTTGACCGATAGTAGATTAGTCTGAGCGATCGCTTCAAAGTCATCCAAAGAAAGATGATATTTTTCTAACCATGTCCAAGTATCTTCTGCTTTGATAAGTTTATTCACTAAACGCAAGCTATCTGCTGCCTGTTGCAATTCTTCTGTCTCAATTTTAATTCCTGCCTTTTCTGCTTCATCTGCAATAATTTTACGAGTGGCGATCGCCTCTAGCGCCATAGGTATTTGGCAAGAAAGTTTGATTTGGTAAAGAATGTCTTCAGGAGAAACCGTTAATACTTTTGTCATACTCTAAGTCCTCCAAGTATCAACCAAAATTTTTAAGACAAAATTAATTGTATCTATATCGTTTATGCTAAACGCATTTTTTGTCTTTATATAATATTATCTCCAATTAAATTATTTGGTAACAGTATTAAAATGTTTTTTTATAAAGATTATACTTATAATTTACTTTTTAAAAAACTAATACAACTATTTAGTCTAAAGAGGTAAATACAAATAATCTAGACATAATATCTAGAATAAACTCTTTATTTTAGATACTAATTATATTAATTATATTTACAGCAGGTTTCAATTTTATAGAGCTTATCATTGTATGCAATACACTTTTACCTATCTCTTAAAAACTTTAAGCGGAGGAAACGTCTCTCCTAAGAGGTTAGAGTGTACACACAAGTCTCTATCATCGCAATTAATGGTTTATTGAATAAACTCACCCTGGTTGTGCTACGCAAAACCTGTCCCTTTCCTTACTAAGGCTAGCGTGTACACACAAGTCGGTAGACCTCTCCCCAAAGCCTTCTCCGCATCGGAGAGGGGCTTTGAAGATTGGCTCCCATTCCCGCACTTCGCGCTGCTCACAGGCAAGGGGCTGGGGATTAGACCAATTCACGAAAATCCTGATACACATAGATTTCTCATAGGGACATGGCAATGCCATGCCCCTACCAGCGTATTTGTATCATTATTAAAATGAAATGGTATTAGGTCTATATTTGATTTAACTAAGAACCGCTATATAAAGTACAGGTTGACTGTAGAGGTACAACTCTACTTATTAAAAAACAGCTCTGTATGCTTTAAATAACAAGTAATTTCGTACTTGCTCATTTAATTCTGTTTATTGTAAATAAATATTATACTTTTTTATAATTTAAAATATAACTATTGGTCACCAGTGGTCAGTTTTACTTAATACTGACCACTAGTAAAAAAACTAATTACTAAGCAATGGCTAAAGATCCAGACCACCTTTTTGCAACTTCTTGAACGGATCTAAGATAAAGTCAATAATTCGACGCTGGCGGACAATCACCTCTGCGGTTGCTGTTTGACCAGGAGTTAAGAGAATACGCTTGTTAGCAGCTAGGATATAAGGCTGTTCCAGAGCGATATCCAACTCATAAGTTTCTATTTTAGTTTGGTCATTATTCTGAATTTTGGAGTTAGGCGAAATCCAGCGAACGCGCCCTTCCACGACTCCATAATCTTGGAACGGATAAGCATCGAACTTAACCTTAACTAGCATTCCTACCTTCAAGAAGCCACTTTGTTCGCTAGGCATTTGCGCTTTGAGGATCAAAGGAGTATTGTTAGGTGCAATTTGGGCTAGCATTTGTCCAGGTTCCACTACAGATCCCGGTTTTTGGATAGGTAACTCAAAAATTGTGCCATCAATAGGCGATCGCACCACTCGTTGTTGTAATTGAAGTTTATAAGATGTGATCTGGCTCAAAGTTTGCGACATTTCAGACTGTAAGGAAGTAATTTGTGTTTGCACATCTTTGAGCTGTTCCTGATTTTTGAGTATCGCCAGTTTACCCGATTGCACTAGGCTTTGATAGCTGCTGCGCTGTTCTTGCAGGCGTAATTTTGCTTGCTCAACATCTGATTGGGCTTGACTCATCAAAGATTGATAGTTGCTAAACTGCTCTTTTAAACGCAGTTGAGCTTGTTTGATATTGGCTTTGGCTTCTTCTAGAGAACTGAGACTTTCTTCTGCTATCTTTTCTAGTTCCACAACTTTGGTTTGCGGAATTGCACCCTGTTGCAAAAGTTGGCGATAGCGGGCAACTTCGGCGAAATCTCTGCTTAAACGGCTATTGGCTAACCTTTGAGAAATCTGAGTAGAGTGAATATTTTGCCTAGCCTGATCCACTAGAGCCTGTTTTTCCATTCTTTGTAAGATATACGCACTCTGTTTAGCTTGCACATCTTGCTGCGCCTGACTGACTTGGGCGATTTTTTCCAATTCTTGAGATTGGTTTTGTTGTTCTTGAATATTAATCGCCAAGATGATTTGATTTTTGAGGAGTTCTTGTTGCGATCGCCGATTAATTAACCCTTCCAACTTTGTCTGCGCTTGTTCTAGTTCCGTGCGTAAAACATCAGACTCCAGTTCAAGTAAAACCTGACCAGCTTTTACAGTTGTGCCTTCTTTGACGTTGACATGAATAATACTACCAGTAACCGGACTATCCAATCTTTGGGTTGCTCCGTTGGGTTCCATACGCCCTCTGGCGCTTCCTGTTTCATCAACTTTAGAAAACATCATCCAAGGTAAAACGATCGCTGCAAAGCTGATCAACAAATACAACATGGATCGCGTCCAGGCCTTTGGCAAGGCATCTAGCAGTTCCTCCGTGCCGTAATACCAATCATTTGACTCATCGGCTGTTTTTTTCTGCGGATGAACAACACTTGCGTCTTCAAACAGGTTGTACTCATCCGGCTTGAGTATGGGGGGCGCGTATGATGAATTTTGAGATGTATGTGGCATAAAAGATTTGGGGGCTAGGGATTGGGGGCTGGGGACTGGGGGTTGGGGACTGGGGATGGAGTTGTTAGTTTTACTCTCTCTCTCCCCCACTCCCTACTCCCTCAAGCTGTCTGAGCTAGTTGCTGTTGGTTGAGATAGAAATAATGACCTCTTTGAGCGATTAGTTGCTCGTGGCTACCGCTTTCGACTAATACGCCACGATCTAAAACCAAAATTAAGTCAGCATGACGCACCGTGGAGAGGCGATGAGCAATGATTAGACTTGTACGCCCTTGGAGAATCTTTTTGAGGTTATTCTGAATGATTCGCTCAGATTCGGCGTCTAGATGGCTGGTTGCTTCATCTAGAACTAAGAAACTGGGATTTCCTAATAAAGCGCGGGCGATCGCTAGACGTTGGCGTTGTCCACCAGATAACATCCCGCCAGCTTCACCAATTTGGGTTTCGTAGCCCATTGGCATTAGTTTAATAAACTCATCTGCTCCTGCTAAACGTGCCGCTTCAATCACCTCTTCTAAGCTGGCTTCAGGATGAGCGATGCTGATGTTTTCGCGAATTGTACCGCCAAACAAAAAGGTATCTTGATCTACAACACCAATTTGCGATCGCAGCGATCGCAGGGAAATACTAGTCACATCTTGACCATCAACCAAAACTTTCCCATCTGTTGGCGGATATAAGCCCAAAACCAATTTTGATAGGGTAGTTTTGCCAGAACCGCTACGCCCTACAACCGCTATAGTTTGCTCAGGTAGAATTTCAAAACTGAGATTTTCTAATACGTTAATATCGCTTTCCGGATGATAGCGAAAAGTAACATTTTCAAAGCGAATATGACCACGTAAAGCAGGTAAAGACTGGCGGTGTTGATGTTGTAAATCTTCTTCTGGTTCTGCTTCTAAAACATCATTAATTCGCTCAGTCGAAACAATTACTTCCTGCAATTGATTCCACAGCACTATCAGCCGCTGGAAAGGCTGAATGACGTTACCTAACAACATATTGAACGCAACTAATTGTCCAATAGTTAGTTGGTTTTGAATTACCATCCATGCCCCAAACCACAGTAATCCTGTACTAACTAATGTTTGAATAGTAGAACTGAAAATCTGGAGTTGATTACTAATAATTTGTCCAGCAAAAGTTTTTTTAATCAACTGATTTAACAGTTCTTCCCAATGCCAGCGGACTGTCTGCTCAATTGCCATAGAACGAATCGAGCGAATACCTGTGAGGCTTTGAATCAGATAACTGTTCTCTTGAGCAGATGCATTAAAAACTTCGCGGCTAATTCGGCGTAAGAAAGGTGTCGCTATCAGCGCAAGTAGTACAAAAGGTGGCACGATCGCCAAGCTGAACAATGCCATTTGCCAGCTATACCAAAACATCAATGCCACATAGATAAACACTGTCAGCAAATCTAAGCCGATAGATAGTGCTTCTCCTGTTAGGAAGCGCTGAATTTTCTGATTTTCTTGGACGCGAGAGACAATATCGCCAACATAACGTGACTCAAAGAAAGCCAAAGGCAAGCGAAAGGTATGTTTAATAAAACCTACCAATAGGGACACACTAATCCTATTGGCTGTGTGATCTAGCAAATATTGCCGCAGTCCGTTGATGGCGACGCGGAACAAGCCAAAAATTAATAACCCTAAACCAACAGCATTTAAAGTCAAGGTGCTACCTTGCACAATCACTCGGTCTAAGAGTAGCTGCGTGAATAAAGGCGTAATCAATCCAAACAACTGAATCAATACCGAAGCAATAAACACTTCAAGCAGTACTTGCGAGTGAGGTTTAACTAAATCAAAAAACTGCCAGAATGGTATTGCTTCGTTTTGGGTTTCTTTGAGTAGACCTGTAGGTTGCAATAACAACGCATAACCAGTCCAACCAGCTTTAAATTCGCTAGGGGTAAGGGTGCGTTGACCAAACGCGGGATCACCTACAATTACACGCTTTTTGCCAATTTCATAAACAACTACGTAATGCTTGCCTTCCCAGTGAGCGATCGCAGGTAGCGTTTGTTCTGCTAACTTATCGAGGCTGGCTTTTACAGGACGGGTAGCAAAGCCGAGACTTTCTGCGGCGGCTGTTAAACCCCGTAGTGATGAACCGCTGCGGTTGACATTAGCTAAATCCCGTAGGCGGTTGATACCAAAACGCTTACCCCAATAGCGACTCACCATCACCAAGCAAGCTGCTCCACAATCAGAGGCACTTTGTTGTTCAAAGAACGGATACCGCTTGCTCAAGCGTCCCCACAAATGCCAAACTTTGACTGTTGGGCTAGGAAAGTAGGCTCGTTGAATCTTTTGTTTTTGTTTTGGTTCAGGATCGGGTAATAGCGGGGACTGGGGACTGGCGATTGGCGATTGGGAAAAGCTTTCTCCAGTCGCTAGTCCTCTATCCCCTATCTCTAGTTGGCGCTGTTGGAAGTCTATCAACTCTGCTAATTGTGGCCAGTGTTCTAGTGCTGCTTGCCAATCAGCATTCTTCAAACTGTAAACGATTGTTGGTTGCGTTACTTGCCAACTCCCTTGCTGTGCGTTTACATAAATGTTTCCAGGTGTCAATCTTTGCCCATCAGAATGCTGTATTTCTCCCAGACGCAGCAACCAGAGCTTAGTATTTTTAGTGATTGTGGCACTTAGAGAACCAGTAGGCAGATTATGCCGCTCAAATAGTGAGAGCGCTTTGAACATCTCTTCTACAGAGGTATTGCGTGGAATTAGGGAGTTTTGCGAGCATAACAGCAGTAAATCCCATAGTTCTGCACGTGCTAAGAGGCGATCGCGGATGCTCTTAGATACCCGCATTACCTCTTGCAAGGCCTCTTGGTTGATATAGCAAAGCTTTAAGTTAACAGAAGCTCTAGCAACATAAGGGGTGAATTCCTCTTCTGGAAAAAGAGTCAGTTCGCCAAATGATTCCCCCGCTGAGAGGGTGGTGATTAAGTCATTAGAACTATCTAGCAGTCTGACTTTACCAGTCAGGATGATATAAATTCCAGGCTTGCCTGTGGCTGCTTGCCAAAACTGCTTTGCGACTGATGGTTCGACAATTTCCAGCGCTTTGAGACACCTGTCTAGTTCAGTATCTGACAGCGACTCACCCAAACTCTGGGTGAGTTGTTCAGCTAAATATTGCTGAGAAAACGCTGATGGCATTTTCTTACCTCCAAGACAGTACTAAGCAAATGTGCAATTTTAAATGCACATTTTTGCGTTCAGACTGTCACTAGTCATTAGTAGTTTGTGAACCAGCGCATAGCTTTGGGACACTTGCTAATGACAAATGACAAATAATAAATGACAACCCTTACGAATAAATATGTAATTAAAATCCGTAATGACTTATACCAATTTTTAAAATTTGGTAGCAGATTTAAACCCGTAAACCTAGATTAAATCTGACTTTCTTAATTACGAATTACGGATTACGTTAGCGAAGCCCATTACGAATAAGTATTAGTTATTCTGAATCAGATTGAATGACCAATGCAAACTGGGTTCGGAGTTAGATTGCAAGTCACCTATTTTAATGCCAGCATCGCCAGTATCTTTAGTTTGATCGGTTTCTTGCTGGCTGTTTTTACGCTTGGTGGAAAGCCCCATTTGTTTCAGCAAGCGGTTAATGTGGCGATCGCTGATTTCGATGCCAAATTCATTTGCTAGATGTTTGCTTAACCATTGAGCAGTCCAGTAGCTAAATGCGTACCCATATTCACGTGGACTATGGCTTACCAATTCTTTCAAACGTTCAATATATTGATCATTTACAGTTTTGGGCCTGCCTATTGGACGCTCATTCCATTTATGCGCCATACCCGCTTCTGCTATACCAATCCAGTATCGTGCCATTTCCTGAGAACAACCGATAATTTCACAGATTTGACTTTGAGATTTACCTGTATCAGCCAGTAACATAATTTCAATCCGCCGTCGATATTCTGGCTGTAAATTAGCTTGCAAGTTTTTCAACAGTGCTTTTTGCTGAAAAGGAGTTAAGAACTTGCTCTCTTGCAGATCGTAACTATCAAAAAGCTTATCTTGGCTGGAATCTTCTGACATAATTATTAGCAGTTGCCGTCAATTGTAAAATGTGGGCAAATATGTCTATTGCATCTGTGGTTGTAATCTTGATACATCAAGATTTACAGGTGCAAAGTTAATTAGTCCTAGCAGGTTATTAAATACTGACGCGATGTAGAAAGAACGCTAATTTCCCCTTCTAATATTCTGAAAGTGTAGAAGGGCTATTCCTGCGTTGGCTCAGATTTCAATAAATCAATATTTGACCTTAATGGGCTTCACTCGGTAAGTAATTAATCGAAAAATCTGAGTTACATCATGTACTTTCTAGCCTGCCCATACTGCAAAATATTGTTTGAAGATTGCACTCCCAAATTGCGACAATACTATAGTTCGCAACCAGTAGTAAGCAATCCTAACAAAATATGCAGAAAGCATTGCTGTTATGTCCCCTAATAAACTGCAATCTCTGGTAAAACACTTAGAATCAGTAAGTAGTTCACTGGTTAACCGCAAAAATTTGACAGACTTTTCACCAAGCCTGTTGCAACAATGGTATTGGTTAAGACCATTCGCCCCTGGATGATGATAACAGGAAAGCAATTTGTAGCCTTCTAGCAGCTCTTATTTTAAGGTTTTTACTAAACTCTGCAATGCAGGTTCATAGGTTAACCTCCCAGTATTTAGGTAAGTTAAGTTTTGATTACCAAAAAGAGGTTAAAATCTGTTTCGTGAATTGGAACCTAGAAGCAGTCAAGGTCAGGTATGAATGTAAATCTACTTCTTACAATAGCCTAACACTAGCTATTTGCTCATCAGCAGACAGTGATAAATTTGAAACTATCTGGAAGAGAAGTTTAAAGAAAAAGCGACTGTTACTCACTTTTAGTCTTCATGCACTGTTATTTAACTAAAAATTCTCCTACATTTAGCCAAGCATTTTTCCAAAATCAAGAAAACTTTATTAAATCTTGACACAATATTTATTAAATATTAATACCATTTTTCTTTAAATTAAATACTTAAGTCATTAAATTTTTATTCATAGCAACAATTACTAACTTAATATTTATTTTCAAGCAAACTTAGAGAAAATAAGACTTATCTTTTGCTATTTATAAGTCTTAAAAAAATAAATAGTTTTGCTTAAACTATAGTAAAAATTCATCTATCTTTAGTAATACAGTTACATCTCCATGATTATTTAGTATATATTTTCTATTAAAATCTATCTTGAGTATGAAAATAAAAAACTGCTACAAAACTTCCCAGGCAGTTACTTAATATATTACCCAAAAGACAAACTGTAGTTGATTGATTTTTGATAGCAATCTAGATAGCGAATCAAGACATATTTACTTGAGGTTATATAAATGCAGCAACTTACAGTAGATTTCAAGTTGATGAAGTACACAATATAGGTCTCATGGCTACTGAGCGGCTTGCCTTGAGCGTATCGCTAAAGCGAAAGCTTCGCTAACGCCTTGGTCTCGTAGAGAAGCCGAAAAGAGTCGAAGTAAAGTCAGATATAAAGCCTAGTTTCCTTCCCAATTCTGACGAATGTATTCTGCTGTACAATGTGTAGGCTTTTGGAAGGTAAATTTATGTAGAAACTATCTGTAAAAAAATATTAAGTAGGAGATGAATAATAAAAGCTCAGACTCAGACTTTTCGCTTCTATAAAGATAGAGGCTTACTGGCCTTCTTTTGTACGTAAACGACTTGAGGATTAAGTCTCTATTGTACTTTAGTGCAAACAGCCATAAATTTACTCACCCATGATAAATTTATCTGAGAGTCTAAGTGAATAGCAATTACGTGCTAAGTAAGTGGACACAATAAAATATAATACTGTCACTGCGAGTTGAACAAAGTGAAACGTAGCAGTCGCAAGAATTTGAACAAGCTTTTCTACGAGACGCTCCGCGTAGCTTACTTCCATGTATCGCTAAAGCGAAAGCTCCGCTAACGCGCAGCGTCCCACAGGGAAGTAGTACGCTTTGATCGCAATGACACAATTTATTTTTGTCTCCCTACTTAGTAATTAAATGTATGAACCGTTGAAGTTCTCAGCGAAACACTTAAATCTGCTCCCAGCGACCTAACTGGCGGTAGATAAATCTTGTCAAACCTACTAGTAATATGGCAGCCATCTGATTTAGGGGCTTTCAGACACAGGGTAAGTACCCGAAATTATCCTTAGTTGCAAAGACAAAAATAATTTCCTTCACTTCGGGAAATCACTAAAGAGAGATTGTAGTAAAAAGTGGAAACTAAATCAGGAACCAAAACCTCTGGGAACTCCAGAGGTTTTTTCTTTAAAACGCGATCGCACACATAGACTTCATCCATGTTGAAACCTGGAGTTTCCAATAATTCAGATGCGTCATTGCGACGTGAGCAAGCAATCTCAGTATCTCGGCAATAAAACTATAGTTTTCAAGGCAGACGAGGTTTAGACATTCAAAAGGGTTCGTTGTGTATCTGACAATAAGCTGCTGCACATCCAAGCATCTGCTCACTCCAGTAGTAGAACATAAAAAATCTCGCCGCGCCTGAGTCAATTAGAGTAACCTAAATTTAGTGAGCTGCTGGGAGCGCCGATGATGTTGTTGGAATTAAAACGCATCTATGTTCCACCGGGACAAAGAGTGCTGCTGCAAGATGTAACCTGGGAAGAATTGGAAACAATTCTAGAGGATTTGGGAGAACACCGTGCAGCACGAATTGCTTATAACAGGGGAATACTGGAGATTATGGCTCCACTGCCAGAACATGAAGATGATAAAGAAATTATTAGCGATTTAGTCAAAGCGCTTCTGGAAGAACTGGATATTGAGTTTAGATGTCTTGGTTCTACCACTTTCAAAAATCAAGCAATGGCTCAGGGTATAGAACCTGACCAGTGTTTTTATATAAAAAATGAATTTAAGGTTCGTGGTAAGAAGCGGCTAGATTTAACAGTAGACCCTCCTCCAGATTTAGCACTAGAAATTGATATCACCTCTCGCACTCATCCTAATATTTATGAGGCGTTAAAAGTGCCTGAGCTTTGGCGTTTTGAAAAAAGTAAATTACAAATAAATATCTTGCAAAACGGTAGTTATATAGAGTCTCAGGAAAGTTTAAATTTTCCCAAATTACCGTTGATTGAAGCGATTCCTCTATATCTTGAGCAAAGTAGAAGTGCAGGCCGGAATACTACGCTCAAAGCTTTTCGGTTGTGGGTACAACAGCAGATACAGCAACTATGACTTAATTTATTATTAATTCATCATACTCAATTGGCTCTATATACTCTGATTCATAAATTAGCTCGGTATCAGATAAAATAGATTTACCCATAGCTTTCTCAATTCTTTTAAGTAGATTTATTTGCCTAGATTTAAAGAAAGCTTCAAAATTATCTGAACGTAGAGCAGCTGGATCTATAACATGCGATCGCAAAATTTGATCCATACGTTCTTCAGTGATATTTACTCCTTTTTGAAGATTAGATAAATAAACACTTGGTGCGTTACTGCCAATAATTCTGTTAGTTCTAGCTGACAGGGGTGTTTTATTAATCACACTGTCATAAAGCTCGTTTTTGATACCCTGTTTTTGACACCAATAGCGTGGAAAAATGTGATGGATATCAATAGATTCATCGAATTCTTTCAAAGCGTCAATTTCATAACCTGTGAGAAAATCACATCCCTTATCCCGCAATAGCAAAGCAGACAAACCTTTATATGCAGCACTCCGACGGGTGTAAAGTCTCACAAGACGATTTGGGGCAAAGTTAGCATCTGTGATTGTGTCAGGTTCAGAATCATCAAAATCGAGCCATTTCAATACTTGTGATAAATCTTTGGCAAGGCGGCTTTCAATTGCACTACTGTAAAGTTCGCCAAAAATTCCACACCAATACCAACGTACTAATTTAGCACGCACCGGATCTTTTTCACTGCGATCACCTAGTACTGCAAAAATTGCTGCAAGGGCTGTTAGTTGAGATTGATAGGGTAAATCTCTAGCAGACAATATCTTTTGTGTATGGAGTAGTTTAGCAGCTTTCTTAAATCCTTCAGTAACTTTATCAGCCCAATTTTTATATTCCTTTAGTTTCAGATTTAAAATATCTTTACGAGTACAACTAATACTGCTACTTTCCTGTTCGTGAGTAGCAACTAAGGTGATAGCTTGTAATAAATCAGTATTTTGAATATTACCAAGTACTGCTATAGCTTTCAGTTCCTTTTCGCGCTTTGCCCAATCTTCTCGCAGTTGGAACTTCTCAGCAGCAAATGTAGCCGTCAGTAACTCGAAGACAGTGAGAGAAACACCACCAGTATTCACCTTCTCAAAAACTTGACATATTGCCTCTCTAGGTGTTCCCTTTTTCAGCAAGATGACTGGCACTAGATACTGCTCAAATGACTTGATGATTTCCTGATTAAATGTATTGAATAGTCTACTTTTATCTCTATTAAAGTTCCAAAATTCGTTATAGTTTATCATCCAATCAGAGTAGTCAAAAATTTGTGCAAGCGGAAATAGACCGTTTTCGTACTCTTTTTCAGGTGTTGAGTAGTCTTTCTGAATCTCATTACGAAAATTGCGAGTAATTTTATCCTCTGGCAAGCTGACAACTGCCTCTTGGCGTTCAAAGTTGGGATCAAGTGCCTTGGTAATATCAATGTAATACCAACGGTTAATCTTTTTACCGCGCGAGTCTTTTGTTATTACAGCCTTGCCTAAAAGAAGCGCTTGAAAAAGCGAGGTTAATCGCTGCTGTCCATCCAAGATCATTCTTTCTGGTTCTGTAGACTTATTAAGTGTCACACCTTCGATGAGACGAGCCTCGAACCGGACATCAGGATTACCAGTTTGAAGCATCATAACTACACCGACTGGGTAAGAGAGCGAAATACTGGCTAATATGCCACGTATCTGCTCATCGTTCCAAACCCAAGAGCGTTGGAAATCTGGTAGTTGCGTTTTCCCGTCTTTTGTGGACTGTAACAGGTTAAGTAGTAGCTCTGTGATATTGTCGAAGGGCTTGATAGCTGGCATATTTTCTCGATTTAAGTGCAAAAAAGAATGGGAAAGCCATATTGAAAGCTTTCCCATTTTCTACTGCTAACTAACTGTGACTAATTGCTAAATCAAGCGCTGAAGTATTTGGCTACTGGGTGATAAGCAATAATTGCTGTTGTAGACTGTTCTGGATAAAGTTGTTCACTTTCATCCATATATAAGTTAATTCTGTCAGTCTTTAACAACTCCAGCTGCTTATACTGATCTTGAATATTTGGGCAAGCCGGATAACCAAAACTATAGCGCGAACCACGATACCGCTGTGCCAAAATATCCCGAATATTATCCGGTTCCTCAGCAGTAAAACCTAACTCCCGGCGAATTCTGGCGTGTGTCCATTCAGCCAGCGCCTCCGCTACTTGCACCGCTAAGCCGTGGAAGTACAAATAATCAGTGTATTGATTATTTGCAAATAACTTTTGAGCGAATTCTGTCGCAATATCCCCCACAGTCACAGCTTGCATTGGGAAAACATCAATTAGTCCTGATTCTTTGGGTGCAAAGAAATCAGCAATGCATAGTCTTCTCAATGACCTTTGTCTGGGAAACTCGAAAGTTGTAACCTGCTGTGATTGGTTCTCTGAATCATACATATGTAGAGAATTCCCCTCAGCTTGACAAGGAAAATACCCATAAATCACCTGCGGATGCAACAGATTCTCCTCAATAATCCGCTGTTTCCAAGTTTCTAAAACTGGGTAAACTTTCTCAGCTAAGAAAGCTTGATATTCTTCCTTAGATTGTTCTTTTGGTTTGCGGAATTGCCATTGTCCAGCAATCAAAGCTTGTAAATCCAAATGCCAAAATATTTCCTCAATGGGAATATCATTCGGCTGCAACAACTTCGTTCCCCAAAAAGGCGGCGTTGGACGTTCAATATCCACCGCCACGGCTTCCGAACGTCTTGTATCCACCTCTTTTGGTTCAGCAGATATTTCTTCAGCAGTTGTAGCTACTGGTTCTTTGTGTCCATTCTTTGAGACTTTAGCCGTTTCCTCGACTTCGTTCAAAAATCCCTGCAAGTCATCCCAGTTATGAGTAGACTTCGCTGGCATTAGTTTATCCATGAAGTGCAAGTCAGAAAAGGCATCTTTGCCATAGACAACTTTACCTTTGTAGGTTTTTTGGCAATCTTCATGCACAAACTTGGGAGTCAACGCCGCGCCACCTAAAATTACGGGGACGGTAATTCCTTTTTCGTTGAATATCTCCAAATTTTCTTTCATGAAAGCGGTAGACTTCACCAGCAAACCACTCATGGCAATACAATCAGCTTTATGCTGTTCGTAAGCGTTGATAATGTTCTCCACTGGCTGTTTAATTCCCAAGTTAATCACCTTGTAACCATTGTTCGACAAGATGATATCTACTAAGTTTTTACCAATGTCATGAACATCGCCTTTGACTGTGGCAATGATAAAGGTTCCCTTAGCGTTGTTGCCTGATTCAGATTTTTCCATGAACGGTTCTAGAAACGCAACAGCCGCTTTCATGGTTTCCGCTGATTGCAAAACGAAGGGTAGCTGCATTTGTCCAGAACCGAATAATTCCCCGACAACTTTCATGCCATCTAGCAAGAAGGTGTTGATAATTTCCAAGGGGGGATATTCTTCTAAGGCTTTTTTAAGATGTTCTTCTAAGCCAATACGTTCGCCGTCGATGATATGGCGTTTTAGACGTTCTGGGATGGGGAGACTTTCATCAAGGGAGCGATCGCGTTTTGTCGTGACCCCCGCAAATAATGTGGTAAGCTCTCCCAAAGGATCATAAACACAAACGTCACCTTCAAATCGACGCTCGTCATAAATTAACTCGCGACAAACTTCTTGATGGCGTGCCTCAATTTTCGATAGCGGTAAAATCTTGTTAGCACTGATAATTGCCGCATCCATTCCCGCTGTCGTCGCCTCGTGCAGAAACACCGAGTTGAGAACAATACGCGTGGCGGGGGAAAGACCAAAGGAAATATTAGAAACACCCAATATCACATGGCATCCAGGCAATTCTTGACGAATTCTGCGGATGGCTTCAATTGTGGCTTTACCATTTTCTCGGTCTTCTTCAATCCCTGTGGAAATCGGTAACGCCAGCGTATCAAAGAAGATTTCTGTGGCAGGTATACCGTATTCTACAGCTTGGCGGTAAGCACGCTGCGCGATCGCAAACTTCTTATCAGCCGTCCGCGCCATCCCCTCTTCATCGATAGTGCCAATGACGATACCAGCACCGTACTTTTTCGCCAACTCCAACACCTTCAAAAAGCGCGGTTCCCCGTCTTCGTAGTTGGTGGAATTCAGCAAACACTTACCACCCGCTACCTTTAAACCCGCCTCCATCTTTTCCCATTCGGTGGAGTCAAGCATCAAGGGAAGTGTGACATTATTAACGATGCGCGAAACTAATTCGTGCATATCTCGCACACCGTCACGTCCGACATAATCGACGTTGACATCTAAAATGTGTGCGCCTTCTTTGACTTGCGCCCTCGCCATTGAAACGAGTCCATCCCAATCTTCCGCATTTAGCAAATCGCGGCACTTTTTGGAACCACTGGCGTTGAGGCGTTCGCCGACAATCAAGAAAGAATTATCTTGGTCGTAAGGCTGAGTAGTGTAAATTGATGCTGCCGCTGGTTCTAAACTTGGCTGTCTAACCTTTGGCTTTAAGTCTTTAGCAATTTCTGCCAATTGTTGAATGTGTTCTGGACGCGTCCCACAGCAACCCCCAATCACTTGGACACCCAAATCTTCAACAAAATGCATCAACGACATCCGTAATTCCATCGGTGTCAGGCGGTAGTGTGCTTGACCGCCGACATTCTCAGGCAAACCCGCGTTAGGAATACAGGAAACGATGAAAGGTGAATGTTCTGCCAAATATTTGATATGCGGTTTCATCAAATCTGGGCCAGTGGCACAGTTGAGACCAAGAATATCAATTGGGTAAGGTTCCAAAATTGTTAGTACAGCGCTGATTTCTGTTCCCACCAGCATTGTACCCATGCTTTCCATTGTCACTGACACCATTACCGGACGGCGATCGCCTTTTTTAGCAAACACCTCTTCAATTCCATTTAGCGCCGCTTTGATTTGCAGCACATCTTGGCAAGTTTCCACAATGAATAAATCGACACCACCATCCCACAACGCCGTTGCTTGTTCAGCAAAAGACGCTTTCATTGTGTCAAAGTCAATATGTCCCAAGGTAGGTAGTTTAGTTGTTGGGCCGATAGAACCCGCGACAAACCTCGGTTTTTCGGGAGTAGAGAATTCAGCAGCGACACGCTTCGCCAATTCAGCGGCTGTCTTACTCAAGTAATAAGCTTGGTCTGCCAAATCATATTCTGCCAGCACAATCGACGTACTACCAAAAGTATCCGTTTCAATTACATCAGCACCAGCCGCGAGAAAGTCACGGTGAACCTTAGCCACAGCTTCCGGCTTTGTGTGGACTAGATATTCGTTACAACCTTCATACTGTGCGCCGCCGAAGTCATCAGCGGTGAGGTTTTGCGTTTGCAAGTTGGTTCCCATTGCACCGTCGAAGACGAGAACCGGGCTATCTGGACTACGCAGACGTTCAAGGAAAGAATGAGTCATATTTTCCCAGAGTAAATGAGCAAATTAAGTGAGTCTTCTGATACTCTACTTAATCTATTATTTTCCACAATTGCGAGAGTGTCGTTAGCATTTGATAAAACCAAGTATCCTGAAAGTTGGCGATCGCTAATAGCTAATGGTGAGTGGAAAGTGAACAAGAGATATTGTCATAATTCGTTGAGTTCTTTTTTAGGCAGAGTTTGTCCAGCACAGAAATTTATGCCCGATTGCTACCAAAATGCATAAACGTTATTTTGATTAGAGTTGCAAAATTAAAGTAGTTGTAGCCAGTCATAGACAATAATCGTATGATTTTTCACTGCTCGTGTAAGGATTACAGATAATGCAAGTTATAAAAAGAGCCATAAAACCACAAGCCTATATATCATTCCTCTACATTTACCAAACTACCTGGGGGACTGCTGGGGATATCTGTTTAATTCGTGAATCTGTCGCAGAGACAAGTGTATCGAAGTTCGTCGGTCATAAAGTCCAGCTAGCCCTGCGAAAAGGGTTAGAGCGCGATCGCATCGCGAACTTGCCGATAATCAAAGTTGCAGGTAATGTCGGCGACGGACATCCAAAAGATCACCCGTTTGAATGGGAAGCTTATGAAGGCGTAGATAAAGAAATTGCGATCGCGGCTCTCAAACCTTGGGGCTTCAAGTTAATTGAGTCTACCGATTAACCCCACTCACAACAAAAAACACTCACCCAATTGCCATAGAGTTTTCCTTGTTTCTCTCACCCCTGCTTCTAGCAACTAGTAAATGAACCTCTGAGCTTCGTTGATGAACCTTTGAGCTTCGTCGATGAACCTCTGAGCTTTGTCGATGAACCTCTGAGCTTCGTCGATGAACCTCTGAGCTTCGTGAATGAACCCCTGAGCTTCGTGAATGAACCTCTGAGCTTCGTCAACGAGTCTTTGATACTCGTCGGCGAGTCTTTTATACTTGTGAACGGGATTGTAGAGATGGATTTTGCTCTGCTCAAGTGGGCTGACTATTTTTAATGTATGCCATGTAACGAGTGTCTTTTTTGAATAGGCGATCGCACCCAGCTAATTTAAACATCAAACCAGTTCTCATCATAGATAAATACATTAATCTAGCCCCCATGCCCAACGCCCACTTGCCCTGAGCGTTCGCGTAGCGTATCGCAGAGAAGCCGAAGGGATGCCCGATGCCCCATTCCCTGCGATACACTATTCTGGTAAATAACGCTACAGAGTTGGTGAGGTTTGCAGGTGACAAACGAAGAACTGTTGCAAATTATTGAACAAGCTGCTCAGGAAAAAGCAACCGAGTTAGACCTAAGTGAAAAGCAACTCAGCAGCCTGCCGCCAGAAATCTGCCAACTCTCTAACTTGACAACGCTAGACCTCAATAACAATCAACTCAGCAGCCTGCCGCCAGAAGTCTGCCAACTCTCCAACTTGACAACACTAGAACTCAATAATAATCAACTCAGTAGCCTGCCGCCAGAAATCAGCCAACTCTCCAACTTGATATGGTTAGACCTCGATAACAATCAACTCAGCAGCCTGCCGCCAGAAATCAGCCAACTCTCCAACTTGACAGGGCTAGACCTCGGTAACAATCAACTCAGCAGCCTGCCACCAAAAATCAGCCAACTCTCCAACTTGACAACGCTATTCCTTCATAACAATCAACTCAGCAGCCTGCCGCCAGAAATCAGCCAACTCTCCAACTTGATATGGCTATCCCTCGCTAACAATCAACTCAGCAGCCTGCCGCCAGAAATCAGCCAACTCTCCAACTTGATAACGCTATACCTAGATAAAAATCAACTCAGTAGCCTGCCGCTAGAAATCAACCAACTCTCTAACTTGACTAGGCTATGTCTCGATAAAAATCAACTCAGCAGTCTGCCGCCAGAAATCAGCCAACTCTCCAACTTGACAGAGCTATTTCTCCATAACAATCAACTCGGCAGTCTGCCGCTAGAAATCAGCCAACTCTCTAACTTGACAACGCTATCCCTCTTTAACAATCCACAATTAACCTCACCGCCACCTGAGATTGTCAAGCAGGGAACGCAGGCGATTTTGACTTATCTTCGAGAATGGTTAGAGGGTAGTCAACAGCAGTGGGTTTCCAAATTGCTAGTTGTTGGTGAAGGGGGTGTGGGTAAGACATCCTTATTAAGAGTATTATGCGGTGAAAAGTTTGATATCCAAGAATCCACCACCCACGGCATTGAAATTAAAACCTTTGAACTAGCTCATCCCACAAAAGCAGATACAAGAATGCATCTGAACACCTGGGACTTTGGTGGACAAGAAATCTATCACGCCACCCATCAATTCTTTCTTACCAACCGCTCACTATTCTTACTCGCCTGGAATGCCCGACTGGGATTTGAGCAAGGTAAACTCTACTACTGGCTAGATACAATCAAAGCCTTAGCCCCAGAATCTCCGATTTTACTTGTCGCCACCCACATCGACGAGCGAGATGCAGACCTTCCCATCACTGAGTTACGCCGCAAATATCCCCAGATTATCGAACCCTGTAAAATTAGCTCTAAAATCCACCTCGGCATTGAAGAACTTCGGCAGACAATTGCAGAAGCAGCTGCCAAGTTACCCTTAATGGGTGAAATCTGGCCTACCACTTGGTTGAATGCTGCCAATGCCATCCGTTCCCAGCCAAAAAAACAAATCACCCCACAACAATTGTGGGACATCATGGCTGAATACAAAGTTGCTGACATCAGTAAAGAAGTGTTGGCGCGATGGCTACATGAATTAGGCGAAATTCTCTACTTCCAAGACAACGAAGAACTCAACGATACCGTTATCCTCAAACCCCAGTGGGTAACAGAATATATCAGCAAAGTGCTGGAAAGCGAAGAAGTAATTAAGCGTGTTGGCATCTTCACCCGTCAGGAAATGGCTAAACTTTGGCGCGACTTAGAGCCATCAACGCGCGACCACTTCCTGCACCTAATGGAGCGTTTTGACCTTTCTTACCGCACTCAAGAAAATCGGGATATCAGTTTAGTTGTTGAACGTTTGCCTTTCGAGGCGCCTAATTACCAACAGAAATGGCAGCAAATCAAACAAACAGGCGAGTGTCATGAAATCTCAATGAAATTCCAACTCAATACCATTCCTGCGGGTATTCCCACATGGTTTATTGCGCGTCAACACCGCTTCACAACAAACACCCATTGGCGGAATGGGGTTCTTTTTGCTGATACACCAGAGCCAAAGCATTTAGCTTTAGTCCAAGCATTTCCTCATGAACGCTACCTACAATTAACAGTCCGAGGAGCATACCCGCTGAATTTCTTTGTACTTCTCAAAGATGGTATTGAAAAGACACTCGAACGGTTTCCAGGATTACAAATTCAACGCAAAATACCCTGTCTTGGTCACAATGGAAAACCTTGCACCCACGAATTTGACTACGAACAAGTACAAAAGCGATTGCAAAAACAGAAACTAACAATTGAATGCCCAGAAGCTACAGAAGATGAAGATGTATCAGTAACAGCACTCTTGCAGGGATTGTATTGGACTAAACAAGATGCAGTTTTAGATAGTCTCAACGATTTAAAGAATAGAGTTGATAAAGGTAATGATGAGATTAAAGACAAACTAGAAAACCTTCTAGAACTAACACAACGAGAATTTACCAATGGATTCCGCCGCGAACAATCAAAAATAGATTCTCATTGTCCCAATATCTTTGTTTTGCGTCCACATGGGGGTAAAGCTTGGAAGCAAGCTATAGCCGGACAAAAATTAGATTTACAACTTTATTGTCAAGCTCCAGGCTGTTGGCATCCTACCCAAGAAGGCGGTTTATATGAAATAAATGAACCAGCCAAATGGTTGAGAGTAACTGCACCCTATATTAGTAAATTATTCCGCGTATTGAAATTTGCAGCACCAATAGTTGGCCCTTGGCTAGGTGTAGTAGATCCCAAAGAATATGAAACCTTATTTAAAAATGACTTAGAACTATTTAAAGAACTAGCAGCAAAATTACCAGAAATGGAAGCATCTGAAGATTTAGAATTAGCAGACAAAATTACTAGAGATGGAGATTTAGATCCAGAACGTGCCGATGGTGCTGCTTTGCGTGCCTTGCGCCAACTGTTAGAAGAAAAAGATCCACAGCAACACTGGGGTGGATTAAAAAAGGTCTTGACACCAGAGGGACATTATTTATGGTTGTGTGAACATCACGCTGCACAATATAAGCGCTAATACCATTGTTATATTTTAAAAATAAACCATTTGTAGAGACGCGATGAATCGCGTCTTGTTGCAATCATTAATTGAATTGGTATAATTTAGCGGACATAATATAAATAGTTCTAAAGACAGAGGAAGCGCCTGAAATAAGTACTTAGTATTCGCAGAGATAGCAGTCCTAAATCACTTGAAATAAACAAGAATTCCAGTTTTTTAGAGAAACAAGGATTCTAAAACTTTCAATTTTTACAAATCAAATATAATGGCTGTATACTGGTAGCCTATTTTTACTTAAAATTAAGATATTAAGATTAATACCAGCTATTTTATCAGTATTAAAAATATGAGGTCTGTCAACTGGGCCACCAGGGTGCTACTAATTTCTCTAATGTTCGCCGCTTTAATTTTGGTGCTATTTGCTGGGAAAGCCAAACAACTACAAACTAATACAACAATATCAAACCCAGAGATTACAACTTGGAGTCAATATCCACAGGCGCAATTACAGTCAGCAAACAACCAAAAGCGCCAATCACAAAATATTAACCAATCCCCAGTCCAGACAAACCAGACTGTAGCAAGGTACATTACCACTGTAGCTTTTGCAAAGTACAAACCTAATTATGAAATTGCTTCAGTTAACCCAAGCAATTATGGAGAACGGTACACCAAAGATATAAATGGTATTCCTCTCAATAACGAGCCGATTATAGTACTCCATGAAACGAGTTATTCTGCTTCCAGCGCCATTAATTTTTTTCAAACACCCCATAATGATGAAACTGTGCAAGCGAGTTACCACAGTTTAGTCAAGTTAGACGGGACAGTTGTTTATCTAGTACCGCCAGAAAAACGAGCTTTTGGTGCAGCTAATTCAGTATTTGAGGGTTTCAATGGAGTAGAAACTGTACAGACTAATCCGAATTTGCCTCCGTCTGTGAATAATTTTGCTTATCACGTTTCTTTAGAAACACCGCCAGACAGTTATGAAAGTACTAACCCCTTAACTCATAGCGGCTACACCGAGGCTCAATATAATTCTCTGGCTTGGTTAATTGCTCAAAGTCAAGTCCCAGACGATCGCATCACTACCCACCATCTCGTAGACCGTTCTGGTCAAAAAATTGACCCGATAAATTTTGATGGCGATAAATTCCTAAACTTACTTCATGCCTATCGTCAGGTAAGACCAATTTATCGGGTAAATAAATAAAAGCAGTCAAAAAAATCACAATTCTAACTCTTGTACAGACAAGGGTTAATCGCGTCTCTACTCCGTCTTGCTAAAGCTATAAATTTGCTGAGTCTCTAAGCGATCGCTAATCGATGAAGGCAGTGTACCATCCGAGAATGTCTGCCGATCTAGTTGGACTTGCAAATTAATCAGCGGATCACTACCAGAAGAAATCAAGAATTCTAACTTCTGGATGTAAGGTACATTTACTAGGTTGTCCAAAATTTGGAAGATCGCTTGCAGGTAAGGATGACCACTTTGTTTATACCAATCACAGCTAGCAACTTTTGGTTGATCAAAACCCAAGTGTACCGTCAGCGATGGATTGTTAAATAAGGCCAGCCCTAATGGACGCGCTTCTTCTTGCAACAATAAATCGCTACTTCTTGCTAAATGCCGCAATTTCTCTAAGCGTTCATAGCGTTCAGTTACAGCCTCTGGATCATCTTGCCACTGGATGGCTACTGTTACCAGATAAGTCTGTAACAGCATATGACCGAGCTTTTTCGCTTTCGTCGCTAGGTAATAAGTGTTATAGTCATTCGCTTCAATCAACAGCGGTACGCGATCGACTACTTCTAAGCCGTAGCCCTTAACCCCAGCAATTTTACGGGGATTATTGGTAATTAAGCGAATCTTTTTGACGCCCAAATCCATGAGTATTTGCGCCCCCATGCCGTAGTCGCGCAGGTCGGCGGGAAATCCCAAACGCTCGTTTGCCTCTACTGTATCCAGTCCCATATCCTGTAAAGAGTAGGCTTTGAGCTTATTGACCAAACCTATTCCTCGTCCTTCTTGCCGAAGGTAAACAATTACACCTTGCCCTGCATTCTCAATCATCTTCAGTGCTGCTTGTAGCTGCATTCTACAGTCACAGCGCAAAGAACCCAAAGCGTCACCAGTTAAGCATTCTGAATGCATCCGCACCATAACTGGCTCATCTTTAAAATTAGCTGGATTACCCTTGACAACGGCTACGTGTTCTGTATTGTCTAGGGTATTGCGGTAGGCGTAAATTTCAAACTGACCAAACTGACTTGGCAGCTTGGTTACAACTTCACGATACACTAAGCGATCGTGCTGTAAGCGATAACTGATTAAATCCGCAATACTAATAATTTTTAGATTGTGATTTTTAGCATATTCAATTAACTGTTGCAACCGCGCCATTGAACCATCGGGGTTTTGAATTTCACAAATTACCCCAGCAGGATATAATCCAGCTAACCGAGCTAAGTCAACAGCTGCTTCCGTATGTCCTGCCCGCTTAAGCACGCCTCCTTCCTTGGCTCGAATCGGGAAAATGTGACCAGGACGACGTAAATCTGTAGGTTTTGTAGCTGGGTTAAGAGTCACCTGAATGGTGCGGGCGCGGTCTTCCGCTGAGATACCAGTGGTTACACCCAACTGCGGGCCAGCATCAATGCTGACAGTGAAGGCAGTTTGGTTAGTATCTGTAATATTGCTTACCATCAATGGTAAGTCTAGTTCATCAAGGCGATCGCCTGTCATTGCCAAACAAATCAACCCTCTGGCCTCCACCGCCATGAAATTAATCATGTCAGGCGTGGCAAATTGGGCAGCACAAATCAGGTCGCCCTCATTTTCTCTATTTTCATCATCTACGACCACAATGACGCGACCAGCTTTTAGGTCTGCTAAGGCGGCATCAATTGGATCAAATTGAAAGGCTTGGGTAGTCTTAGGCTGTGACACAGAAAGATTTCCAGCTACCAACGTTAATTTTTTTAACAATTTCTTCTTTTAGATTGTAGCTCCTTTATGGGACGGAGAAGTAGACTAGCAATGATTTGATAACATGGCGAAAATTTCTGCCGTTAAAAATTATGGTTTAGTACTAAAGTGCAGGGGCCTTCAAACACTCACAATCTGATGTCAAAGGTCAAGAAGAGCCAGTGCGTTAGGCGGTGAGTGCAGCCACACGTGCGGTGAAGCAGCCCGATGGGGTCTCCCCAAGTAAAGGGACTGCTGTTAGCGCAGCGTTAGCGACGAAGGAGCGTCGGAACGAGCGTCACCCGAAGGACTCTGCCGACTTAAAGCAACTAGCGTTCAAGCGTCAAAAAGTTTTGGACTTGGGATTTTGGACTTTTGTGTGCTATGCGTCTGGTCGCTGATATTGTTGATAGCTGAGAACGAATTAACCATTCATGGGATAAGGATTTCAGATCATGGGCAAATTGAGACGCGTACCCGTTGGGATTGTTGGCGCGTCAGGTTATGGAGGAGTACAGTTAGTCAGACTGCTGATGGATCATCCAGAAGTTGAACTGGTTTATTTAGGCGGTGAGAGCAACACCGGGAAATCCTTAGCATCACTCTATCCGCATCTGGCTCATGCAGTTAACCTGCCAATAGAGGCGGTAGAGCCAGAAATAATTGCTTCCCGCTGTGAAGTAGTATTTCTTTCTCTACCCAATGGTCTAGCTTGCCAAATTGCACCCAAACTTTTGGAAAAAGAATGTAAAGTGCTGGATCTGAGTGCAGACTATCGGTTCAGTGATTTGACAACTTATACAGCTTGGTATGGCACACAGAGGAACGATCACGCAATTGCTGCTACAGCGGTTTATGGATTACCAGAACTGTATCGCGATCGCATTTCCGAAGCCCAGCTAATTGGTTGTCCCGGTTGCTATCCCACCGCCAGCCTCTTAGCACTTTCGCCACTTTTGAAGCAAGGCTTAATCGTGCCAGAAACAGCCATTATTGATGCCAAGTCAGGCACATCTGACGGTGGACGCCAAGCCAAAGTGAACTTGTTGCTAGCCGAAGCAGACAACTCCCTAGCAGCCTATAGTATTGGGCGTCACCGTCATACCCCAGAAATTGAGCAAATTTGTAGTGATTTAGCTGGTCATGAACTCACCATCCAATTTACACCACACCTCGTTCCGATGGTGCGCGGGACTTTAGCAACCGTATACGCCACATTGCGTGATCCCGGTTTAGTAAGAGATGACTTAATCACCATTTATAATGCTTTCTACCGCAACTCTCCTTGGATAAAAGTTTGTGATAGCGGCATTTATCCACAAACCAAGTGGGCAACTGGGAGCAACCTTTGCTATATCGGTTTAGAAGTAGACCCGCGTACTGGTCGTGTAATTGTCATGTCAGCAATTGACAACCTAATTAAAGGACAGGCGGGTCAAGCTATTCAGTGTCTCAACCTGATGATGGACTGGGATGAAACTTTGGGGTTGCCAAAGTTGGGGTTTTATCCTTAATTAGGGGAAAGGGGACAGGGGACAGGGTACAGGAGATATACCTGTAACCTATTCCCTATTCCCTACTTAGGCCCTAAACCCACAGCACCAGCATATATAGCGCGATCGCCTAGTTCGTCTTCAATTCGCAGCAAGCGATTGTATTTTGCTACCCGTTCACTACGACACAGAGAACCCGTTTTGATTTGACCAGCACGGGTGGCTACGGCTAAATCGGCAATAGTCGTGTCTTCGGTTTCACCAGAACGATGGCTAATGACTGAGCGGAAACCGTTGCGAGTTGCCAAGTCAATGGTTTCCAAGGTTTCGGTGAGAGAACCAATTTGATTGAGTTTAATCAAAATGGCGTTAGCTGCTTTTTCTTGAATGCCTCTTTGCAAGCGAGTAGCATTAGTCACAAACAAGTCATCACCCACCAACTGCACCCGTGAAACTAACTTCTGAGTGAGCAATTGCCAACTTGACCAATCTTCTTCGTGCAAGCCATCCTCAATTGATATAATGGGATACTCGTCAACTAATTGCCCTAAATAATCAATAAACTCCGCGGGAGCATGAGGTTTACCGTCATAGACATACTGTCCATCTTTGTAAAACTCACTAGCTGCCACATCCAAAGCCAAAGCAACTTGTTCCCCTGGCTTATACCCAGCTTTCTTAATGGCAGCAACTAGCAATTCCAAAGCCACCTGATTGGACTCTAGGTTAGGGGCAAAGCCGCCTTCATCTCCAACACCAGTAAGTAAACCCTTCTCATCCAGTACTTGGCTGAGAGTAGCGAATACCTCTGCACCCCAACGTAAAGCTTCTTTAAAAGAAGATGCCCCAATTGGGACAATCATAAACTCCTGAAAATCTACGTTGTTTGATGCGTGTGCGCCACCGTTAATTACGTTCATTAACGGCACAGGTAATAAATTCGCTAAAGGCCCGCCCAAATAGCGATAGAGAGGAATTGCCAGAGATTCTGCACCTGCTTTGGCTACTGCTAGGGAAACTGCCAAAATTGCATTAGCACCTAAGTTAGATTTATTGTGCGAACCATCCAGCGCAATAAGAGTCCGGTCTATTAGTTCTTGGTTGAGGGCATCCAAATTTAACAATTTTGGGGCAAATACTTCCTTAACATTTTGCACCGCTTTGAGTACGCCTTTGCCCCCATAACGGCTTTTATCGCCATCACGTAGTTCGTGTGCCTCAAAAGTGCCAGTAGAAGCGCCGCTGGGAACTTGTGCTAGCCCCACGGCGCCGTTGGCTAAATGTACTTCTGCTTCAATTGTTGGTCTACCGCGCGAGTCGAGAATTTCGCGGGCTGCGATCGCTTCAATGGCAGTATCTAAAATGTTACTCATCTGTACTTTTGTCCTTTGTTCAAGTATGTTACGCATACAGTCCAGTTGCCTAACCCAATCGTTAGCATAGGCTCTTAAGAGACTTTCTCGCCTGAGATTAAAGAAGATTTCCAGAGATTGGCTACTGGGGACTGGTGATTAGGTATTAGGAAGAAAAACAATTGAGTTCACTCAATTTTTCCCAGTCCCTAGCCCCCAGTCCTCAGCCCTTAATCCCCAATGTTGGCAGATAATAATACTGAACTGAGTACGGAGAAAAGGTCAATATGCGCTTACTACATACAATGCTGCGAGTCGGTAATCTTGAAGAATCCTTGAAGTTCTACTGCGAAGTCCTGGGAATGAAATTACTCAGGCGAAAAGACTATCCTGGGGGAGAATTTACCCTTGCTTTTGTTGGCTACGGCGATGAAAGCGAAGAGGCGGTCATAGAACTAACATATAACTGGGGGGTGGAAAAGTACGAATTAGGTAATGCTTACGGCCATATTGCTCTTGGCGTTGATGATATTTACGCTACGTGTGAGGAAATCCGAAAGCATGGTGGTAAAATCGTGCGAGAACCAGGGCCGATGAAACACGGCTCGACAGTAATTGCTTTTATAGAAGATCCAGATGGGTATAAGGTTGAACTGATTCAACTAAGTACTCAAGGCTCAGTAGCCAAGCAAGAATCACAAGCACAACTTGTAAATCAGTAATTCTCAATAATCTTCTAAAGAGGCGTAGCTAGACTTAAAGGGGAGTCCATAAATTAATTCTCCCCTACTTCCCTGCCTCTTCGTGAGCTTCTAGCCCGCCTGTACAGCGGTTTATTCTTTGCTCACCCTTGCTCTCAAGAATGCTACTCAGATTAACTTCGAGAGATTTATACTATTACCCTCACACAATCGTTGATGAGTAACACTAATAACAAAAGCTCTAATAGCAGCATTTAGCAAAGTAGCCTTACAAAAGTGTTTTCGTTTTAAATTAGGGAATAAGTGGTTGATAAAACTATCACAAATTACCAACCCCAAATTACGATCAGAGATATACGCTATCAGGAAATTAGGGACTCTTAAGAGCTAAAGGGGCAAATGAAGGAGATGAAAAAAATGAGGGAGATAAAAGAAGAGAATAGGTAACAGGTAACAGGGTAGATTATTCCCTATCACCTGTCACCTGTTACCTCTCCCCTAATAACTAATGCCCAATCCCCAATACCTAAATTAAAAATCCAAAAGCCGAAATTCTAAAGATGCAACCTACAGATCCTAATAAATTTACTGATAAAGCCTGGGAAGCAATTGTTAAATCTCAGGATATAGTCCGTGCTTATCAACAACAGCAACTAGATGTTGAACATTTAATTATTGCCCTGTTAGAAGAACCCACTAGTTTAGCAATACGTATCCTCGCACGCGCTGAAATCGATCCAATTCGTTTACAACAACAACTAGAAGCTTTTACCCAGCGTCAGCCAAAAGTTGGTAAAAACGATCAGCTCTACCTTAGTCGTAGCTTAGACGTTATGCTAGACCGAGCCGAAGAAATTCGAGCCACAATGAAAGATTCCTACATTTCTGTAGAACACATCCTTTTGGCTTTCGCTGAGGATGAACGCATAGGACGAAGGATACTCAAAAGCTTTAGTGCAGATACAACCAAGCTAGAAACTGCTATCAAAACAGTTCGCGGGAGCCAAAAAGTGACAGATCAAAGTCCAGAATCCCGCTATGAAGCTCTACAAAAATTTGGCAGAGACCTCACAGAACAGGCAAAAGCTGGTAAATTAGATCCGGTTATTGGACGGGATGACGAAATTCGTAGGGTCATCCAAGTATTATCACGGCGGAGCAAAAATAACCCAGTATTGATTGGTGAACCTGGAGTAGGTAAAACTGCGATCGCTGAAGCTTTAGCACAACGCATGGTCAACGGTGACGTTCCCGAATCTCTGAAAAACCGCCAGCTCATCTCTTTAGATATCGGCAGTTTAATTGCTGGGGCAAAATTGCGAGGAGAATTTGAAGAACGCCTGAAAGCAGTCCTCAAAGAAGTTACGGAATCTAACGGTCAAATTGTCCTGTTTATTGACGAACTGCATACTGTAGTTGGCGCTGGTTCCAATCAACAGGGGGCTATGGATGCAGGAAACTTGCTTAAACCAATGCTGGCACGGGGAGAACTGCGTTGTATTGGTGCAACCACCCTGGATGAGTACCGGAAACACATTGAAAAAGATGCTGCTTTAGAACGCCGTTTTCAACAGGTATTTGTAGATCAACCCAGCGTAGAAAATACTATTTCTATTCTTCGCGGATTGAAAGAACGCTACGAAGTTCATCACAACGTCAAAATTTCTGATTCAGCGCTGGTAGCAGCAGCAACTCTGTCAGCCCGTTACATTTCTGACCGCTTTTTGCCAGATAAAGCGATTGATTTGGTGGATGAGGCAGCTGCACAATTAAAAATGGAAATTACCTCAAAACCAGCAGAATTAGAAACTATTGACCGTCGCTTAATGCAGCTAGAAATGGAAAAGCTGTCATTGGCAGGAGAAGAGAAAGGTACTCCTCAAACTAAAGAACGTTTGCAGCGAATTAAAGAAGAAATCGCCATATTGACAGAAAAACAGCAAATATTTAATGAGCAATGGCAAGGTGAAAAGCAACTATTAGAGGCTATTAGTGCTTTAAAGAAAGAAGAAGATGCCTTGCGAGTCCAAATTGAACAAGCAGAACGCGCTTATGACTTAAATAAAGCTGCTCAATTGAAGTATGGCAAATTGGAAGGAGTACAGCGCGATCGCGAAGCCAAAGAAACGAAACTTTTAGAAATTCAAAACCAAGGTTCTGCTTTATTACGAGAACAAGTCACCGAAGCCGATATTGCCGAAATCGTAGCCAAGTGGACAGGTATCCCCGTTAATCGCCTCTTGGAATCGGAACGGCAAAAATTGTTGCAACTAGAAAGTCATTTACATCAACGAGTTATTGGACAAGAAGAAGCTGTAGCAGCCGTTTCAGCAGCCATTCGTCGCGCCCGTGCTGGGATGAAAGACCCCAGTCGCCCCATCGGTTCATTTTTGTTTATGGGGCCTACTGGCGTAGGTAAAACTGAACTCGCCCGCGCTTTAGCTCAGTTTCTCTTTGATTCTGATGATGCCTTGGTGCGTTTAGATATGTCCGAGTACATGGAAAAACACTCGGTTTCCCGGTTAGTGGGAGCGCCTCCAGGATATGTTGGCTATGAAGAAGGTGGTCAACTTTCCGAGGCTATTCGCCGCCGTCCCTATTCGGTGGTGCTGCTGGACGAAGTGGAAAAAGCTCACCCCGATGTGTTTAATATTTTGTTGCAGGTATTAGATGACGGAAGAATTACTGACTCTCAAGGCAGAACAGTAGATTTTCGTAACAGCGTTCTTGTCATGACCAGTAACATCGGCAGCGAACATATATTAGATGTATCTGGCGATGATTCTAAATATGAAATGATGCAAAAGCGGGTAACAGATGCTTTGCGATCACATTTCCGCCCCGAATTTCTCAACCGGGTTGATGATATAATTCTCTTCCACACTCTAAGTCGTTCCGAAATGCGGCATATCATCCGCATTCAACTCAAGCGGGTAGAAAGTCTCCTGCGAGAACAAAAAATCTCTTTTGATATATCCGCCTCTGCCTGTGATTACTTAGTAGAAGCAGGTTACGACCCAGTTTACGGCGCTCGTCCCCTTAAACGGGCAATTCAGCGAGAAATAGAAAACCCCCTTGCTACCAAGTTATTAGAGAATACTTTTATCTCTGGAGACACGATTTTTATTGACAAGGGTGAAAATGGTCTGTCTTTTAGTAAAAAAGTTGCCATTAAGGTGGCAGTAAGTTCCACTAGTGTAAAGTTGTTGGAATCATCGCCTGAACCGTGAAATCTATGATTAGTTAAAGCTTAATTACCTACTCCTAATTGGTCTGCAAGGCACAAATCAGAAATGGGTAATTAAGAATACAGCGAATCAAATAGCAAAAGCAGATTTAGTATCATGTCTAGTACAAATTATGAAGACAATCCAAGTTCTTGCTCGTTATTTTCCAGATAAGTGTGGAGGTATTCAAGTAAACCTCAATGAGTTATAGCGTTTATTTGTGAAACTGAAATATTATTTACCCTCTGGGCGCTGTCCCCTCGTACCAAGGGAACTACAGACGGGTCTACTAATAAAGCGTATCTTCATAGAGAACTGAATATTATTAACAGAACTGCGATGTTGAAACCTCGTGCCTTGTGGGCAACCTTCCTCTTCTTCTGCATTCTTCTGTTTCAGTTCTGTCTTTCTTAGTTTTCTTTCTCCTACATTTCCTCGGCCCAGAGGCAATCCTAACCCCCTGTTCCCCATCGCTTTAAATAAGAAAATCAAATAGTTTATGGGTGATGAATTTTTTTACTGCTAACTGGGAACAATAAAACTATCATACTTTTTAAGCTTAATTCTCAGTTCGTCATTATGTCCTTTGACTTTACTGTAGCCATTCCTACTTACAACGGGGAAAACCGTTTATCTAAAGTCCTAGAGCGATTGCAAATCCAGCAGGGAGTAGAACAACTCATTTGGGAAATTATTATTGTTGATAATAATAGTACAGATGGTACTGCAAAACTTATTCAAGAGTACCAAACCAACTGCAAAAGTGATATACCCTTACGCTACTCTTTTGAAAGAGAACAAGGGTTAGCTTTTGCTAGAAATAGAGCAATTATTGAAGCTCATGGTGAATTGGTTGGATTTTTAGATGATGATAATTTGCCTGCACTCGATTGGGTAATTTCAGCATACAAATTTGGGCAAGACTATCCAAAAGCTGGTATATACTCTAGTCAAATTCATGGGCTTTTCGAGTTTGAACCCTCAGAAAATCTCAAACCAATCCTTTTTTACCTCGCTATTAATGAGAGAGGGTACAAACCCCTTTTATATGAACCTTCTAAAAAAGGATTTCCTCCTGGTGCAGGTTTAGTCGTGCGTCCCCATGTGTGGAAAGCTCATGTACCCGAGCGCCTTTTTCTAGTAGGTAGAGTTGGGTCATCAATGTTAGCTGGAGAAGATTCAGAAGCCATGTTGTACATTCATAAAGCAGGTTGGGAAATTTGGTACAATCCAGCAATGGTAATAGAACATATTATTCCCCAATGGAGATTAGAAAAAAAATATTTAATTTCCTTAATGCGTGGTATTGGTTTAAGCCGTTTTCATTTACGGATGTTACTACTTAAAAGTTGGCAGAGACCTTTTGCTTTTTTTGCATACTTAATAAAAGATGTATTTAAATTACTATCATACTATATTCGCTATCGGACAATACTTGAAAATGATATTGTTGTTAGCTGTGAAAGAGAGAGACTTTTTGCTACTTTAATTAGTCCTTTTTATGTATGGGAAGTAAGAATTAGCAATTATCTTAAAATACATAGATAATGTTAGATATAAAAATTATTTTATAATTTATTTTATGGCAATTGTATCTGTCATTATTCCAGCATTTAATACTGAAAAAACTATTAGTGAAACAATAATTTCTGTTTTAGAGCAAAAGTTTGAATTCTTTGAATTAATAATAATTAATGCAGATTCAACAGACTCAACATTGAAAGTTATTTCTAATTTTAAAGACTCTCGACTTCAAGTATTTTCTTATCCTAAAGCTAATGTAGCTGTTAATCGTAATCGTGGTTTACATCATTCAACTGGCGAATTTATTACATTTTTAGATGGTGATGATCTCTGGACATCTGATAAATTAGAAACACAATATAAAGCCTTACTAGAAAATCCTGAGACTGCGATCGCTTATAGTTGGACTCATTGCATAGATGAAAGGGGTCAATTTTTACGTACGTGTAGCACGATTGCAGTAACAGGCAATGTATATCCACATCTTTTATTAGAAGATTTTATCGGAAATGGCTCTAATGTCATGATTCGCCGAGATGCCTTTATGAGCGTTGGTGGTTTTGATGAATTACTCACTAATGCTCAGGACTCGGATTTGTTGCTACGATTAGCCGCGTGTTATCAGTTTGTCGCTGTACCAAAAGTACAAGTTCTCTACAGAGTTCAAACAAACTCAATGTCTGCTGATGTTTGGAAGTTGGAAACCGCTTGCTTGCAAGTGCTTGAACGTGCTTTCAATCAGGCTCCCGAATCTTTACAGTACCTTAAGCCATATTGCCTTGCCAATCTCTACAAGTACTTACTTTACAGAACACTAGAAGGACAGCCAGAACGACACAAAAGTCGGATAGCTGTAAAATTTCTCATCTCAACTCTCAGAACTGATCCCTATATCTTCTTCAAAAGAGTAATCTTTAAAGTATTTTTAAAGCTTGCAGTAATCATTCTTCTACCAAGTCAATACGCTCATGTGATGTTTAGTAAACTTAAGCGAGTATTTAATACAAGTACTTTACTAGGGTACATCCAGACTGATCCATTTTCCCTTAAAAACTAGCGTGTTTATTTACTATCATTAATTATGCCATTAATATCAGTAATTCTTCCGGTTTACAATGGAGAAAAAACAATTTATGAAACTATTAATTCAGTTGTAAACCAAACTTTTATTGATTGGGAACTGATCGTAATTAACGATGGTTCGCAAGACTCAACCTTAGATATTATTAAAAGCTTTTCTGATTCTCGATTGCAAGTATTTTCCTATCCAAATGCTGGACTAGCTATTAGTCGCAATCGAGGAGTGATACAAGCTAATGGTAATTATATTTCCTTCATTGATGCTGATGATATCTGGACACCACACAAGCTGGAATTTCAAATAAAGGCTTTGCAAGAAAACTCCGAAGCATCTGTAGCTTACAGCTGGTGTGATCACATTGATATTGAAGGTAAATTTTTACGTACAGGTAGCCGCATTACTGCAAATGGTAATATTCATGCTAAGCTTTTACTTGCAAATTTTTTAGAAAATGGTTCTAATCCTCTAGTTTGTAAGCAGGCATTGATATCTATTGGTGGGTTTGAAGCATCACTCAATCCTGCTGAAGATTGGGATTTATGGCTGCGGCTAGCTCTACACTATCAATTTGTAACGGTACCATATCCACAGATTTTATATCGAGTATCTCCTAATTCTATGTCTTCTAATGTTGTGAAAATGGAATTAGCAAGTTTACAAGTTATTGAACGTGCTTTTAGTCAAGCTCCGCAATCTCTACAATATCTAAAAAAGTCTAGTTTTAGTAATTTATATAAATATTTACTATATAAAACCTTGGAAAGTTTCTCAGAAAAGAAGGCAGTCATATTAACGTCTACTAGATTCCTCTGGAATGCTGTTAAGAGTGATCCATCAATGCTTAAAACAAAAATTTTTTTAAAAATTTTGTTTAAAATTATTTCAATAGCTTTACTAAATTATGAGCAATCTCAAGCATTGTTTCAGAAGTTTTCACACTTTTCAAATACTAGTACTTTATTAGCATATTTAAAAATTTAGCATATAGAAAAATATTAACTTCTTCTTTTTGATAAATTATCTAAGCTTTGTTGTAGCTCTAGATTGTTAAACTTTTACAATTTTTATTTAATTAAACGAGGCAAGTATGCCACTTATATCCGTCATTATTCCTGTATATAATGGTGAAAAGACTATCAAGAAAACTATTGAATCTGTTTTAAAGCAAACCGTTAGTGACTTAGAAGTCTTAGTTATTAATGATGGCTCAACAGACTCGACAGAAGAGATTGTTAAAAGCATTCCTGATTTACGATTAAAAATATTTTCGTATCACAATGCGGGTTTAGCTGCTAGTCGTAATCGAGGTTTATCTCATACTAATGGTGAATTTATTTCTTTTATTGATGCCGATGATCTCTGGACATTTGATAAGCTAGAAGCTCAATGGAAAGCGCTAGAAGATTCCGAAAATGCTGCCGTAGCCTATAGCTGGACAGACTATATTGATGTTGACAGTAAGTTCTTGAAATCTGGGAGTCGGATTACATTAAAAGGTGATGTTTACAACAAGCTCCTACTGTATAATATTTTGGAGAATGGCTCTAATCCTTTAATTCGAAAAGAAGCTTTCACTGAGATTGGTGGTTTTGATGAGTCACTTCCAGCAGCCGAAGACTGGGATATGTGGTTGCGCTTGGCTACTCGCTATGAGTTTACAGTAGTTCCAAAAGCGCAAATATTATATAGAGTATCTGCGAACTCAATGTCTACCAATCTTAAAAGACAAGAAGTGGCATCCTTAGAAGTGATTGAACGCGCTTTTACTCACTCAAAAGCTGCATCTGTTCAGCATTTGAAAAAGTACAGTAAGGCTCAACTCTATCAATACCTTACCTTTAAAGCTTTAGATGCACCTCCTGCTAAGCAGAAAAGCTCAATTGCTACCCATTTTTTCTGGAATTGTGTTAAATATGACCCGTCTATATTGCGCCAGAAACGGTTAATATTGATAGCAGTCTTAAAAATTACCTTGGCTGAGTTACACTATCGCATTGGTTGTTTGAAGCATCTTTAAACAAAACTGAACCTTTTTATGGAAGGAAAAGGAGGAGTTGATCTGATTGAAGCGATAGAGCCTATTTGATTTGTGAAATTCGTAAGGCTCAGACTCCCGAATTTTTAGAGAAGTCGGGAATTTTTTTGTTCACACATGATTTAACATGACTATAGTATTATGTAATTAATATTACGTAATATCAAAGATGCAAATCGGTAGGGAAATCCGAATACTATTTAGGGGGCAAACAGTCCTCTAAAACAAACACGATCGCCTAAGCTATACCTCTAAAATTCTAATTGGTATCATGGTCTTTTGCATTCTCTGGGTTTATCCCTGAAAGCAGAAGACTAGGGTGTATTTCCACTGTCCTCAAGATAATTACATCAAAGACTACCAATCATGCTAGAACAAGGTACTATCAGTATTCATACTGAGAACATTTTCCCAATTATCAAGAAGTCGCTCTACTCAGACCACCAAATCTTCTTGCGGGAGCTGGTATCCAACGCTGTAGATGCCATCCAAAAGCTGAAAATGGTATCCCGCGCTGGAGATTACGCTGGAGATATAGGCGAACCAGAAATTGAAATTGCGATCGCAAAAAATAATAAAACCCTTTCCATCTCCGATAATGGTATCGGGATGACCGCAGAAGAAGTAAAGAAATATATCAATCAGGTTGCCTTCTCTAGTGCCGAAGAATTTATTCACAAGTATGAAGGCAAATCAGATCAACCAATTATCGGTCACTTCGGTCTTGGCTTTTACTCCTCGTTCATGGTGGCCCAAAAAGTTGAAATTGATACCCTTTCTTATCAAGAAGGGGCGCAAGCCGTTCACTGGACTTGCGATGGTTCTCCAGAATTCACCCTAGAAGAGTCAACCAGAACAACTCGTGGCACTACCATTACTCTCACTCTGCAAGGAGAAGAAGAGGAGTTTTTAGAATCAGCACGTATTAAAAATCTTGTCAAGACCTACTGCGACTTCATGCCAGTGCCAATTAAACTGGAGGGTGAAGTATTAAATAGGCAAAAAGCACCTTGGCGAGAGTCTCCTAGTAGCTTGACTCAAGAAGATTATTTAGAATTTTACCGTTACCTATATCCTTTTCAGGAAGAACCACTGTTGTGGGTACATCTAAATACTGACTATCCCTTTATCATCAACGGCATTTTGTATTTTCCCAAAATGAAGCCAGATGTTGATGTCACTAAAGGGCAAATCAAACTATTTTCTAATCAAGTTTTTGTTAGCGACAACTGTGAAGAAATTATCCCGCAATTTCTCATGCCGATGCGGGGTGTAATTGATAGCGCTGATATTCCTTTGAACGTATCGCGCAGTGCATTGCAAGGCGATCGCACCGTGCGGAAAATTGGCGATTACATAGCTAAGAAAGTAGGCGATCGCCTCAAAGAACTTTACCGCGATAGCCGCGAACAATACATTAGCGCTTGGAAAGACCTTGGCACTTTTGTGAAATTTGGTGTTCTCAACGACGAGAAATTCAAAAAACAAATCGAAGACATCATCATCTTCCGCACGACTGCGAAATTTTCAGAAAAACCTGCTGCTGAAACTCCCGCAGTTGAAGTACAGTCTTCAGAAGGCGATGTTTGGCAAGATGTGACTTCTGCTTCAGCCAGCCCTGAAACTTCAGCATCCAGCACTCCCTACACCACCCTGAAAGAGTACCTAGAACGTAACAAGGAACGTCACGAAAACCGGGTTTTTTACAGCACCGATGAAGCAGTTCAAGCTACTTATATAGAACTGCATAAAAACCAAGGCTTGGAAGTCCTGTTTATGGACTCCTTCATCGACACCCACTTCATTAACTTTTTAGAGCGGGAATATCAGGATGTCAAATTTACACGGGTAGACTCAGACTTAGATAATACGCTTTTAGAGCAAGATAAAGCTAGCGAAATTGTTGACCCCAAAACCAACAAAACCCGCAGTGAAGTGATCAAAGAGTTATTTGAAAAATCACTCAACAAACCCAGACTCAACATCCGCACCGAAGCTTTGAAAACCGACGATTCACAAGGAACACCACCTGCGATCGTGCTTTTACCAGAGATTCTCCGTCGTCTGCGAGAAATGAACGCCATGATGCAGCAGCAGACCACAGAATTTCCAGAAGACCACATTTTGCTGGTGAATACTGCTCACCCCCTGATTCAAAATCTAGCGAACCTCAACCAAGGAACTATCATTCAAGGTGATGGTGAATCGCCTACAAATCCTTTGGTGAACTTGATTTGTCAACACGTCTACGATTTGGCGCTAATGTCTCAAAAAGGTTTTGACGCTGAGGGAATGAAATCTTTCGTTGAACGTTCAAACGAAGTACTCACAAAGCTTACGGAACAAGCTAGCAAGTAAGAATAGTTAAGAGTTAATAGTTAGGCAAAAGAGATCCTCATCTTTCATCTCCTACTTCCGTTGCCTAAGCCCTAAAATGGAAAGGCTGTATGAAAATAACAATCTGGAGATAATTGCTATGTCTCGTCGCTGTGAACTAACTGGTAAAAAGGCAAATAACGCCTTTGCAGTTTCCCACTCCCACCGCCGTACTAAACGCCTTCAACAAGCCAATCTGCAAAGCAAGCGTGTTTGGTGGCCAAGTGGAAATCGCTGGGTGAGATTGAAGTTGTCTACCAAAGCCATCAAAACCCTAGAAACCAAAGGGTTGGAAGCAATGGCAAAAGAAGCTGGCATTAACTTGAACCATTACTAAGCTTCTCCACAAACCTATCAATCCCCAACCCTAACTGCTGGATTTAAGAATATTTTCCTTGTCACCTCCCCACTTCGGGGAGGTTTTTAATTGTCTTACATTATTTTGCATTAACAACTGATATTTTCTTAGAACAGATGGGTAATATAAGCTTACTCTGCTAACAACTTCTTTATAAAGTTGCCTTCAGATAAAATACATTTCCGTAAACTTACTGTGAAATTTTGCTCTTAATTTATTTTATAACTGGAATTAAATAATTTAAAACAATCAGTAGTTAGCAATCAGATAAAACCGAATAAATGGTAAATAATCTCACCTTAAAAATGTGTATTTTGTAAATCAAGATGCACTAATTACTTACACCAATTTTACCTTAGCTTTTGCCTTAAAATTTATCTCACAGGCATGGTTAAAAACATAAAAATATTCAAAAAATTGTCACAAACTATTTGAAAAAAACAACTATGTCTCGAAAACGCTCCCTATTCAAGACAATAAGAAAAACCTTCCAACAAATTAGTAAGCAGTTTTTCCATGCGATTAAAAAGCGCATTGTTTGGTTACTGCGAACTTTATTTGTCATCAAGAGAAGACGAAGCTCTGCAAATGCAGGTTTTGTGCTGCCAACAGTAGCGATGGTAGTTTTAGTCGTTGTTCTGTTAACAACTGCAATTTTGTTTCGGTCTTTTGAACGCTCAAAAAATGCTAGTAATGTCCGGGTAAATGAGACTGTTCTTAGGGCAGCAGCACCAGCTCTTGATCGCGCAAAAGCAAAATTAGAAAAGCTATTTCAAGACCCTAGATTACCACGCTCAACCCCCTCAGATTTCTCACTGAGCCAAGTAGTCAACGACAACATTAGCGAATTTACATTTGGTGATGAGACACAGTTGAAGCTGGTCAAGAACAATGAAGAACCGCTCAAGTCAGTTTGGAAATATCCTGTTGATACTGACAATGACGGCTACTTTGATAGCTTCACTATCTATGGCATTTACTTTCGGACTCCTACTACTACCAGAGCTAGAAGCCCTCTAGAAGCAAGAGCGCAACCAATGGATGAAGGCGCTACAAGTGGTCGATGTGTGAGTAATGTTGCTACTAGTGCCGACTTAGTAGGCAGTCAAGGTTGGTATAAAGTTGGTAGTAAGCTGAAAAGAAGTATTTTTGTCTATACAACCACTGTGCCTATTACAGTGGAGCCAACTTCAGCTGCATTGGGCGCTGATTATACCAAATATAAGAAGTTTACAGGTAATAAAGGCTTTGCCGCGCTAGAGTATCAGCAAGACCGGGAGCGGGTTCCATTAAGCAACAACGCTGTCATTTATGAAAATGATTTAGAAATTTCACCTGGAGGTGGAATCAAGATTAATGGACGTGTCTTCACTAATGGTAATTTGCTAACAAGAAATACAGTGAGATTTTATCAAGTTAGCAGTCCTTACTCTTGCTATTACACAGAGGAAAACAGCAAAATTGTTGTTGCTGGCAATGTGGTCAACACACGCATAAATGAAAACACAAATACATCCCCTGATACTAGTACTAGTGTAGTAGTAGATTTCTTTAAAGACGAAAAACCTTATTCAGGGGGTTCTGCTAATATTCACAACGGCAATAAGACTGTACCTGAAACTGTTTACGGAAATCAAGCAGGTTATAACGATGCGGCCTATGCTCAGCGAATTAAACGCTTAGTGGATGCAGCTAGTAGTATAAGCACGGCATCTTTGCCCAAAGAAGTTAAAGATGGAATTACCAGCGCTCAACAGGCTGATGCCACATTATCAGCAACTGATGCTAAGACAGATCAACTAAAGACTTACTTCAAAAAGCGGACACGGCGTGTTCCCTATGCAGAGGTGGCTGTTGGTGGTAATGCGCTGGTGAAAACTGGAACCGGAGCTTATGACTACACAACAACTAGCCCACTTCAAGGAAGTGGAGATGCTCTACGACCACAGGACGTATGGGCTTTCCCCTTCAATCCCAGTAATGGCACAACAGAGACTGGTGGTTATGCTGGAATAGGGATTAAAGCACGGACTAGTACCAATAAGATTGAGCTAGCAGCGACAGACCCAGCTGTTCTGAAAGCTCTCACACTAGATGAAGAAAAACTTATTGGCGATCGCGTTTTAGTAGGCAACAACTTACCACAATTATGGTACGACGGTACTAAATTTGTTAGTTCAGACAAAGGACAGAACATTTCTGGTAAGGAGTGGGATAACAATACCAACACTCGTCAGCGCTTCACCCAAGCTAACCAATTAGATGATTTTGGCGATACAGATAGGGATGAATTCTGGGAAAAGGTAGCATCTCAAAAACCCACAGGTCTTTTGGATGTAGTTGGAGGTTTGCGAGTCATCACTGGCGCAGGAATTTACTTGCCGACTGGTTTCACTACTATGGGCGATTTTAGTACTGCAAAAGATACAGTCTGGCCAGATACAATGCCAGTGGGTGTTACTAGTAAGGATCAGGGCTTGCCCGATGATAATACACCCTATCTGCAAATGCGGGCTACAGCAGTTTATCACTACAAAGATTCATTTTACGATCCCAAGACTCCAAGCACTTATCAAACTCCCATAGCTTGTGTTGCTAGTTACTACGACCCCACCAATAGCATTACAGCAAAAAATAGAGCTACAGACATTGCAGGTAATGCTCTAACAAGCTTAACGGGAGTATCCGCAGTTGATCCTGAAAGTCCTGCGAATACAAGTAACAAATCTCTCAACGGTATTGTCTATTCAGCTTCTTCCCTGACAACGACCGGTTATACAGCAGCATTAAATTACCAAGCATCGCTGAAATACCCCAATGGACGCTGGGTAAATAAGCCCCTTAAGGATGCTTTAGCTAATGCTGGAAATCTTACCCTTTCCCAGCAATCAGCAATTGATTCTGCTGTCTGTGCTTTAAAAATCTTGGATGGTTCTATTGGAGCGCCCACAAATACCGCAGTTCCACATGGCGCTATCAGGGAAACAACTTTGCTTGATGCCAGACAGATTAAGGCGATTGATAAGCCTTACTCTTCAAGCGCTATAAAATACGACTTGGATATAGAATTTCGTCAGCCTTTAGAAATTCGTACCACAGTCTTAGATTTAGGTTCATTAAAAACCAAATCTAAGACTGGTGGAGAATTTCTATTTCCAAATAGTGGCATTATTTATGCTACCCGTGATGATGCACTACCAGATTTAAGCAGTACTAGCAATCCAAACTCTTTCGCGAATAAAGAGGAACGTAAAACTTTTATAGATTTAAGTTCCAAAGACTTTAAGCTAGACTCTACTCGGCGACCTAACGGCATTATGCTGATTAATGGTGGGGATTTAAGCCGTAACGCTACTTATAAACCAGAGGAGAAAGGCTTAATCTTAGCATCTGACCTGCCTGTATATGTTAAAGGTGATTTTAATAAACACACCAAGCAAGAATTCTTACAAAATTTAGATAGTACTTGGGACAACTTTTATTCTCGTGGTAGTACCACTGCCACTGCTCTTAACTCAAACTTTGCCTGCCGCAAAGGTCAGTTTACTAGCTGTGACACTGGTGAATCATGGCGACCAGCAACGGTACTGGCTGATGCTATTACTGTGTTGTCTGCTAATTTCCGAGAAGGCTACCGTAGTGATGGCGACTACGACTTAAATGATAATTACGACACAGTTGATAACGTTGGCAATCCAGTTTTTCTGCCTAATTTTGATGCCAACGGCGACGGTTTATTAGGAAATGTTAATGAATCTGACTTTGGCTTTGATCTAAATGGTAACAATAACAAAACTGATACTGGTGTTGCTGAAGCTAGTCAAATCACAGCCTCATCTGCAACTAAAATCAATGGCTTTTGGGATAACAACTTCGTTACTAGCCGTGACTTTCAAGATAGTACTTACTCATCGACATCTAGTATTTCAGGAAACCTCTCACCTAATGCTACTAATCCTTATCCTTATTCTTCTTACTTCAACAACTTTGTTACTCCAGTTCAGCGCCGGGCGACGTTTTCTGAGTACATCATGGAAATTTGCCCGAAGCTAACGGTGACAGCTTGTACACCTACTGACTGGGTAGTTGGCTATGACTTAAATGATGGTGGATTTGACGCAACAGAGAAAAACATTAAAGCTAATCAATTAGTTAAAGCCATAGCTGATGCTGGCATCACATCAATAGAGACCAACAAACTACGAGCAGGTACAACAGCAAGACCAGCAACAGATTCTGCTGATTCAGCAATTCAACGTTACCCCAGACGAGTTGCTTTCTTAAGACACACTGCTGGTCTAACAGTAAAAAAGGGAGGTACTGATATAACTGGAGCAGAAAACACATTAGTACTAGATCCAGACGATAAAACCCCTATTCCTTTGGGCATCTTTGAGAATGGGGGATCTAAACAAGTGAATTATTTTCCTTTTTCTAATACTATTCATATCGCTGGTACTCCCTACCAAAAATATGATACTTCAAGCTCTGCTAGTAACCCTAACAGACCACGCACACAAAGTAATGCTCTGTGGTTTAGAACCAATAAGTCAGGAGCAAAGAACTATGCTGCTAACTATCCTTTATCAATTTTAAATGCGAGCAGTTTAACTGGAACTAGAGCAACAGAACAACCTCTGTTGGTGCCAGTATTACAAATTCAGTTTCCCTTTAAAACACCAACTGATACAGATACTCTCCAAGAGGGTGAGAACGGCGATAAAGTCATTAATAATGGTGATTGGTTTCAACGCGCTACAGCCACAGAAACAAATCTTGTATTTGCTCAAGGTGATACACCAAGTCGTCCACCCACTACAGGTAATACTGGTGAACTTGGTGGTGGTTTAGAAAACTTTATACGTTTCTTGGAAAATTGGAAAGATAGAGATTTAACAGCTCGTGGCTCTTTTATTCAGTTCAAACGCAGTTCCTATGCCACAGCACCTTGGCAGGGGTTGATTGCGGACTATAATAACGACGATCTAGGCTACTTAAGCACTTCAGGAGCAATTTTTGGTTATCCACAAGGTTATCGAGTTAACTCAAATAACGTTAGTGGTAAAAACTGGGGTCGTTCACCTTTCTATATCACACCTAACCGTGCTTGGGGTTTTGATGTTGCCTTGTTAACACAGCTACCTGACTTGTTCTCTCAGCGCTTTACTGCACCAACACTCAGCCCTCCCAATGAGTTTTATAGAGAAGTGCCGCGAGACGACAACTGGGTGAAAACTTTGTTATGTGCTGCCCAAGTTGATAGTACTGGTGGCTACGACAACGCTGCTGCTGCATATAACGTTACTACTCCCACTGCAATTAACTACAAATACGCTGTTAGCTCAGACCAACGTCCTAGTTGTCCTTGATATAACCTACCTAAATTGCTGAATTATGGTTCATCACAAACAGCAACAAGCATCTTTATCTAGTCAATCAGGGTTCACCATTATCGAATCATTGGTAGCTATTCTAGTTGTTGCAATTTTACTCACAGCGATCGCACCTGTGATTGTCTTATCTGTAGCAACACGGGTGCAAGCAAAGCGTATTGAAACAGCCACTGATGCTGCTAAAAGCTACATAGATGGTGTTCGTTCTGGAACAATTACTGCTCCTAATTCTCCTATTACAAACAGTACAGATATAGCAGCCTACGCAGCTCCTACGGCAGGAAGCTTAACCTGTACGGCAAATGCTTACTGTACTTCACCTGCAAATAATTTGTATTGTGTCTCGTTGGATGGCAATAACTGTACCACCACTAGTACCAACAACTTTGTGATTCAAGCGATTCGCTATAACAAAGCTACTGTAACTAGTGGCGGAACTACTACCAATATTGTTGATCCTACAAAGGGGTATCAGTTGGGGATACGTGTTTACAGGGCAGATGGCTTTAGCAGCGATGGTGGCGTCCTGAAAAACGCACCTAGTAAGCAACCGACCTTCACAGGGGGAGGAGGCGATCGCAAAACACCATTAGTAGAAATAACAACAGAAATAACAAAAGGAGTCACATTTAGTGATTTCTGCGATCGTCTGCGACAACCTTCTCCAACTCCATCTCCTAGCCCTGCTCCCCCTGCTCAATCTCAATGCTCTTAAACTCTGCAACTTTAATGGAAAACTCAGTACTATGAGACCGCTTAAGTGGCTTTTAATTAATCAGCTAAAACATCCTAGAGCAAAAGGAAAAATAGATGGCTTTACTCTAATAGAGTTACTGGTAGGCATGATTATAGCTTTCCTTATAATCACGCCTTTGTTAGGATTTATGCTTAATATTCTAGACACTGATCGCAAGGAACAAGCTAAAGCAAATACTGAGCAAGAAATCAAAGCAGCACTTGACTATATTGCACGAGACTTGCAACAGTCAGTTTACATTTACGACGCTGATGGTATAGCTGCTATTAGGAGTCAGCTACCTAAGTCATCTACAGCGGATAAAAAAACATTTTTCCCTGTGCTTGTGTTCTGGAAGCGACAGTACATTCAAAATGGACTTACTGTTGCCACTGGTGTAACAGATGATACCTTTGTCTACTCTTTAGTTGCTTATTATTTGATTAAAGACAATGATCCTACATGGTCTAAGGCAGCTCGGATTGGGAGATTTCAAATCAGTAATGGTTATGGAAAAACTGATACGGAAAAAGAAAGCACTAGAGACCCTGGCTTTAAGATGTTTGACTTGAGTAACGAAGGAACTCTTAAGAGCAAAATGAATCTATGGACGCAGAAAAGCAGTGAGACCTACACCCAAGATATTTTGCCTTTAGTTGATTACGTCGATCAAACTACGATAAATACTACAACAAATCTCGTACCTCCCAGTTGTCAAGCTGATCCTAGTGTTACTGACCCTGATAAGCAACCACAGATGGTTCCAAAATTTTCTGGTAGTGGGGATGCTGTTGCTACAGATAACGTTAAAACACGAGGGTTTTATGCCTGTGTTAACTCAGATAAAACTGTAGCGGAAGTTTATTTACGTGGTAATGCCCTTGCTCGTATTCAAGAGCCAAACTTGGATTTTAATGAAAGTAGAAAAATATATTTTCCCCAGGCAAGTATACGAGTGCAAGGAATTGGGTCTTTATTTACTAAATAAGTAGGCTTATATAAATAGATATGTATCAAGACGGCTAATAACTAGTAGTTAGGCAACGAACTGTTAGTTAATGCCAATATCTTTACTTCGTTTAATTTATCTACTTAAAATTTTGAACTTGTTTAGCTAGTGAAGAGAAACCTGTTATGTATAGCCTAGTATTAGAGAAAATATTACATAAAATCCCTAAAAAGGTATTGACTGAAAAACCAGTTCGCTCTTCCCACCTTGCTCAAAAAAATGCTGGGTTTACCTTGATTGAACTTTTGGTAGTGGTAGCTATGATTGGAGTTTTGTCAGCCATTGCTGCTCCCAGTTGGGTTACCTTTGTCAATAGACAAAAGGTGAACAAGGCTAACAATGTTCTATTGTCAGCACTCCAAGAAGCTCAACGAGAAGCTAAAAAACGAAAACTTGGTTACAGTGTTAGCTTTAGAACTGATAACAACATTCCACAAATTGCCGTCCATCCCAAAGATTCTGCCCCCACTAACTATTGGCGTTATTTGGGCGGAGATTTAGGAATTCAGCCAGGACAAATAGTGCTTGGTACAAATCTTACTAATAGAAACATGACCGCAACCGCTAGCCCCATTCCTGTAGACTACCCCGTCGGTGCTTTCGACCCTAATTCACCAAAAACTATTACCTTTGACTACACTGGTGCTTTGGAGTTGCTAGTGAAAACAAATAGCAGTAGCATAACATCTGTGCAAAACGATAATATTGGTAATAAAGGCTTAATTGTGGCGGTAGCTGTCGCTAAAACTGGAGAACCTACTCAAGAGACTAATCTTAAGCGATGCGTGATTGTAAAAACTATCTTAGGTTCAGTACAAACTGAAAAAGATTCTAAATGTGACTAAAACTTTATAATATAAGTTTATCCATAAATTCAGTAAATCAACTGAATACTGTAAACTCATTTAAAGTTCAAAATTGATGTATAAATTGAGTTTTTATATGTAGGGCAATGACGATGCACGTTGACTTTACTGTAGCCATCCCAACTTATAACGGGGAAAGTCGTTTGCCTGAATTGCTGGAACGACTTATAAACCAACTTTACACTGAAAACTTTTCTTGGGAAATAATTGTTGTAGATAATAACAGCAATGACAACACTGCAAAAGTTGTGCAAAGCTATCAAGAAAAATGGCAATGCTCCTATCCCTTAAAATATTACTTAGAATTACAACAGGGAGCAGCATACGCGCGTAAACGTGCAATTAAAGAAGCCGGAGGTAAATTGATCGGCTTTCTAGATGATGATAACTATCCAGATTCAAGCTGGGTAGCAGCAGCTTATGCTTTTGGGCAAAAGCATCCAAAGGCAGGGGCTTATGGTAGCCAAATACATCCTATATGGGAAGTACAACCACCAGAGAATTTTCAGCGCATCGCTCCATTTTTGGCAATTACAGAGCGAGGTGATTTGCCTTTATTACATGAACCATCTAAAAAGCTACTACCCCCCTCTGCTGGACTGGTTGTGCGACGACAAGCTTGGTTAGAAAGCATACCCAATAAGTTTATTTTGACTGGTAGAGTCACTGGTAATATGCTTACTAGTGAAGACTTAGAAATGTTATCTTATATCCAAAAATTTGGGTGGGAAATTTGGTATAACCCGGATATGAAAATTTATCACAAAATACCAAGTTGGCGTCTGCAAAAAGAGTATCTGATTCCTTTTTTTCGAGGCATCGGACTTAGCCGTTACGTTACCCGAATGGTGAATATAAAACCTTGGGCTAAACCAGTGGTTTTTTTAGCTTACATGATAAATGATTTGCGTAAAATTGTTTTACACTTACTAAGATATCGTTTCAAGATTAAAACTGATCTGGCTGCATCTTGTGAGATGCAATTATTTTTAAGTAGTTTTGTTAGTTACTTTTATCTTTGGAAAAATGGCTATTTAAACAAATAGTTTTTATTGTTATAGACAGCAAGCATACTTTCCAGATTAGTAATTAATACTTTAGTGTATTTTTTTATAAAAAGTATTTTGGTGCATCTTCTATTTTTAGCTCATACAAAAACTTCATTGAAGAATCACTCTAGTAGTGGTTTTACCCTGCCAGAGATTTTCATCGTTATTGTAACAATTGGCATATTAAGTGCGATCGCGCTACCCAGCTGGCTAGCTTTTGTGGATATTCGTCGCCTCAACACTGCCCAACATGAATTTCATAGCGCCATGCGCCAAGCTCAAAGCCAAGCTACCAAGGAAAAATTGGCTTGGCAAGTTAGCTTTCGTGAACAAAATGGCATCGTGCAATGGACTATTCATCGAGCAGAAGCGGGAAAATTTATTCCTGATGCTGTTAAAAACAATGACAATCTATGGAATAAACTTGATCAGCATATTCGCATTGATAAAGAGCAAAATCAAAAAGGTGAAAACGAGACAACCCTACCGAAACAAACGTCACAGCAAGTCTGGCGAGTTATCTTTAACTACCAAGGTTGCCCCGTTTACAAAGTTGGAGATGAGTGTACCAAAACATCACTAAGAACACTAGGGCAAATAACGCTCTATAGTCAGAACGGTGGTAAAGTTAAACGTTGTGTTTATGTTTCTACGATTTTAGGGGCAATGCGAATGGGAAAAGACCACACTACACCCAACGCAAACAAAAAGTATTGCTATTAAAATATTTTTAGCTATTCAGATAAGGTATTGCGTGCTGAACTTACAAACAAGACCAAAACAGCACCTAATCATTTTCACCCGCTATCCAGAGGCAGGGAAGACAAAAACCCGATTGATACCTGCTTTAGGAACTGTTGGTGCTGCCAATCTTCAACGGCAGATGACAGAACATACAATCTTTCAGGTTAAAGAATTACAAAAGACAGCAGATATATCTGTAGAAGTGCGGTTTGCAGGTGGCGATTTGCAACTCATGCAAGATTGGTTGGGGTTTGGTTTGGTTTACCAGCCTCAAGGTGAAGGGGATTTAGGTTCACGGATGGCGCGATCGCTATTTGACGCTTTTCAATCTGGTGCAGAAAAAGTAATCATCATTGGTACAGATTGTCCTGGGGTAAATGCCAAGATTCTAGCTACAGCTTTTGAACAACTGCAAGTGTTTGATCTCGTTTTAGGCCCTGCAATTGATGGTGGCTATTACTTGATTGGTTTGCGGCAACATATCCCTGAGTTATTCGCTAACATCAAGTGGGGAACTGCTGAAGTATTCCAAAAAACTGTGGATATTGCTCAGTTACTTAATTTAAAATGCGCCTACTTACTTACGTTAGCTGATATTGATCGTCCAGAGGATCTGCCAATTTGGGAAAAAACCCTTGAGGATAAGTATAAAAATGTCCAAGGTGAGGTAATAAATTAGCCTTATCCTTTAGTATTTAGAGTTACATTGTATTTTATAACACTAGATATTTCTGAAGACAGCGGAGATTACAGATGCTACTGTGGTGTAGTTTCAAACTAAGAAGTAGATAATCTCAACTTGTCTAAAATATGCCTTGTGTTTCCATATATATAACAGTTACGGTCATGGGAACAATATTCAAGTAACTTTAAATATGACAATTACTCTGATTCCAAACCAATTATGGTTAATCGTTTTGCTTCCGTGAACACTGCCTTGATACTCAAGGTAGTTGGAATAATTTGCATTTTGTCCTTTTTTGTTGACTTTCTGATTCTGTTGTTACCCTTTCAACCAACTGATCGGGGATGGCAAATCAGTTTGGCAACAGCCCTAGTTGATCGAGGAATTGTTCCTCTGGTGGGCTTAGGTGTACTGTTTGCAGCATATTGGTTTGATAGTGCTGATACTGGAGGCGATCGCCCCAAAGGTATCGATTTAAGATTTCCCGCCCTCATCTTATCAAGTATTTTAGGGCTAATGTTCTTACTGATTTTTCCCCTGCACCTTAACAATGTGAATCAAGCTAAGGCTCAAACAGTCAATCAAATCTCCCAAGATGCAGAGCAGGCAGAAAATCAACTCAAAGGACAGCTAACACAATTGCAAGCACAACTGAACAGCGATCAAGCTAAGGCTCAGCTAGAACAATTGCGAAACCAAGCTAAAGCTCAGTTCACTGACTTGCTTAAAGATGACCAAAAATATAAGCAAGCACTTGAGAACCCTCAAGTTCCCGCTGACCAGAAAGAATTACTCAAGAAGTTTAAAGCAAATCCCCAGGAACTGGACAAATTTATCGCGCAGCGAACAGATCCTCAAGGACTGGCAAATCAAAGGCTAAACCAAATTCGCCAACGCCGGGACGAAGCAGAGAAACAAGCTAAAGATAACGCTTGGAAGTCTGGACTACGGATTGGGATTAGTAGTTTGCTGCTAGCTATTGGTTACATTATCATCGGCTGGACAGGATTAAGAAGCTTGGGTGCTTTACAAGGTGGTGGACGTAAAGCTGCCGCACGCTAGTCCACTATTGGTAGGGCAGTAGGACTCATCAAAAAATTTTTGGTGGCTCATACTGCCAAGTGCCTCATAGTTAATAACAATAAAAAGGTAATTAATACTTAGTTAAATCTTTATAAAATCTGGTAATGTTCTCAATTTACATATTGACATATAACGAAGAGTTAGATATCGCTGCTTGTATAGAGTCGGCGATGCTATCAGATGACATTATTGTCGTAGATTCATGCAGTAGCGATCGCACTGTGGAAATCGCCAGCCGCTATCCCATCCGTGTCGTCCAACACGCTTTTGAAAGCCACGGACGCCAACGCACCTGGATGTTAGAATCTATTCCCCCAAAGCACGAATGGGTCTATATTCTAGAAGCTGATGAACGCATGACCCCAGAACTGTTTGCTGAAGGCGAAACAGCAATCCAAAGTCCAAATTACATCGGTTACTATGTCGCCGAACGGGTGATGTTCATGAATCGTTGGATTCGCTACAGCACCCAGTATCCTCGTTATCAAATGCGCCTCTTCCGCCACGGTAAAGTCTGGTTTACAGACTACGGTCATACTGAACGAGAAGTCTGTGACGGCGCAACTAGCTTTTTAAAACAAACCTATCCTCACTACACTTCTAGCAAAGGCTTAAGCCGCTGGATTGACAAACACAACCGTTATTCCACAGACGAAGCTCAAGAAACACTGTATCAGCTAGAACAAGGAAAGGTTAGCTGGCGAGATTTATTCTTTGGCAAGTCAGAAGTTGAAAGACGCCGCGCCCTAAAAGATTTATCTTTGCGTTTACCTGCTAGACCATTGCTACGCTTTTTCTATATGTATTTTATCTTGGGTGGCTGTTTAGATGGCCGCGCTGGAATGGCTTGGTGTACATTACAGACATTCTACGAATACCTGATTTTGCTCAAAGTCTGGGAACTGAAGCATCTACCCAAAACAGCCTTAGACACAAAAGCGACTTTTACAGATGAGAGTACGCAACTGGTGCAACGCGGGGCTTCAGAAACTACACAAGTTGATATCGCTTAATAAAATTCAAAAACTGAAGTTTAGATCAGGGTAGCCCTACGTAGAACGGGGCAACTACAATTAGCTTTTCTCGTTTGATTGTCAACATTTCTTGCAATACAACATAAGTTGCACTACTCCTTGAGCTTTTATCCTTACTTGCTAAGAGTGCAGTACTACAGGGTGAAATTTCATAAATTAATTTTTTAAAAATATTTAATAGAATTTTTCATAAAAGCTGTTCTTATTCAGATGTAAGCGACTTACTAGACAAATCAACTCGTGAGTTCACCCAGTAATGCTTTCAGAAGCATTAGCAGCTTTTGATTGAGCGCGGTAGATTAGTAATACCTAAGAGGCTTGCAACAATGATTTACAAGTTTTATAAAGAAAAGTAACACTCTCTGAGACTAACTAGCCACCATCGGCTTGGTATTATCTCTACGTGTATGCTTATAGAAAAATAGCTGATTTCCAGCAATAGGCACGTGTTTTTGCAGTAGTGGTCAAGCTATCCGCTGTTTCAACACTTTGCCTGTAGCATCTTTTACCTCCAGTAAAGTCTTCGCGATTTGTCAGTTCTGCTGGTATGAATACCAATAATAAAAGTTTCTCTAGCCTAAACAAGGAGAATCGGGACTTGGTAATCGAACGCCTAAAACAGGATTTAAAAAACGACCTGATTGCTGGTTTGTTGGTAATAATTCCACTAGCAACCACTATCTGGCTAACGATTACTATTGCCAATTGGGTAATCAACTTTCTCACTCAAATTCCTAAACAACTAAATCCTTTTGATGGGCTGCACCCCATCTTAGTGAACATACTGAATTTATTGGTAGGATTAGCTGTGCCACTACTAAGTATTCTCCTCATCGGCTTGATGGCGCGGAATATTGCAGGGCGGTGGTTGCTAGATTTTGGTGAACGATTATTACAAGCGATCCCCTTAGCTGGACAGGTATACAAAACTCTGAAGCAGCTTTTAGAGACACTCCTAAAGGATTCAAATGGGAGGTTTCGCCGTGTAATTTTAGTAGAGTATCCCCGGCGGGGAATTTGGGCGATCGCTTTTGTCACTGGTGCAATTAGTGCTGAGATCCAAGCTCAGATGTCTCGCCCTATGCTGAGCGTTTTTATCCCCACTACGCCAAATCCTACTACTGGGTGGTATGCAGTAGTTCCAGAGGACGAGGTAGTGAACCTCTCAATGTCGATTGAAGACGCCTTTAAAATAGTTGTGTCTGGTGGCATTGTCGCCCCCAATACACCCCTAGTTTTAACCACAGTGTCCAAACTAGAAGTAAACCACGACGAAATCAAGCAGCAGATTATCCACGTTGAAGAAACTTAAAAATCCTTTGGCAAAGTCATACTCAGATAGATAACGTTGTTGTTTGACTGTGCCAAAATTGATAGGCTTATAAGTTTGTCCCTCCTGCTTAATCAGTTCTCGCACAATCACCCCTCAGTTTTATGCAACCTCGTAAACCCCAGCAAATTGCTCGTGAGTTAGCACTTTTAAGCCTTAGTCAGCTGCCAATCAATCCGAAAAAATTGGATAAATTGCAAGATGACCAACTAGTATCCAAGTTGGTACTAGGAGCAGTACGCACTCTGACCACAGAAGTGCAAGATACCCTAGACAATGCTGCCGGTGAATTGCAACGTAGTAACGATCGCCTTTTAAGTAGCCAAACACGGGCTTCAGACCTGAATACTGCTAGAACAATGCTCCAAGAAGCGATCGCTTACACCCAAACAGCAATCAATCAGCTAGGTACAGCAGTTGATTTCCCAGAATTGATCCAGCTAGCTAATCAAGACAAGGGAGTCCGCAATTACGCTAAAGAGATTGTGATTGTAGTCAACGAAAATCGGAACATTATCGATGGACTGCTTTCTAATGCCTTAGTGGATTGGCAAATAACCCGCCTCGCCCAAATTGACCGAGATATTTTGCAAATTGCTGTGGCAGAAATGAAGTTCTTAGGAGTTCCAGAAAGCATTGCCATTAACGAAGCTGTGGAACTAGCCAAACGCTACAGTGGAGACGAAGGTCATCGATTTATTAACGGTGTTTTACGCCGAGTCACAGAGCAGAAACAAACTGCATAGTATTTCATCCTCACTCCCGAAACTACATGAATGCTAAGTCTGGAATTGAGAGTGAAAAAGAACTAGCTGCGTGCGGAGAGAATTCTGATTAGAGGTTTCCTCCGCTTGTAACTGGGGAAATTTCCTACTGTTGAGCAGACTGATGCCTAGAGGTGAGGTGAGGATAACCCGGCAGTTTTTACTCCAAGAAAGAGTCCAAAGTTAAATTAAACTCATAACTTATAACTGATAACTTATAACTCACATAACAACTAATACTGCTGCAATGGTTTTTAATTGGTTCCGTCGTCAATATAACGATTCCTCTAATATCCCCTCTGAGCAAGAACAGCAAGAAACTCCTCCGGCAAAAGAACCCGAACCAGAGCCAACCCAAACGTCAACAGTCGCAGAAACTGCACAAGACACAGGTGCAGATTTATTGGCATTTGCTAAAGCGGCTTATAAAAATATTCAACAAAAACAGCAATCCCAGCCAGTAGAAACTTCGGCTGATTCAGCATCTGTTGAAGCGCCAATAGAACAACCTGAAACCGCAGAAACGGCAACGCCTGAAGTAGAAGTAACTGAGGAACCTGCTGCGATAACTTCAGAAACTACAACTACGCAGGTAACTGAAACAACACAGCCAGAAGCAGCAGATATTGCCGTTGTTCCCACAACTACTGAAGAACCTGCTATAGATGAAGATACTACAGAAAACTCCTCAGTTGCAGCAGTTACTAATGAGCCAGATGTCTCCGGTCAAGAGGTAACGGTAAGTGAAGTTGAATCAACACCCACCGAACCACTGTCCACGCCAGAAACAACACAGCCAACAGTACCAGCAACTTTATCCTTTTTAGAACGAGCAGCAGCAGAACGGCAAGCCAAGCAGGAACGACTGATAGCTAGTGCGATTGAAGTCCCAGAACCGGACGTAATACAGCCAGTAGCTACAACTACGCCAGAGACCACAGAAGAAATTCCCGGACTGACATTTGATGAAGGGTTTGTCTGGTCAGCGGAAGTCTTAGCAGCCCAAGGTAGACGTCCTGAAGACGTTTCTATTGAAGAAATTACTTGGCTGAAAAAACTGCGGCAAGGGTTAGACAAAACTCGTCGTAGCATTCTCAACCAACTCAAGGCGATTGTTGGTCAAGGGCCACTCAACCAAGCGGCTGTGTCAGAAATTGAGGCATTGCTGCTGCAAGCTGATGTGGGTGTAGAGGCGACAGACTTGATCATCAGTGCCTTACAGAAAAAACTGCTTGAAGAAGTTACTGCACCAGAAGAGGCGATCGCATTCCTGAAGAAAATCCTGCGGGATATGCTAGATGCACCAAGCAAAACAACCCAAAAATTTAGTTTGGCTCCAGAAAAAGACATCCTAAACATTTGGTTAATTACGGGGGTCAATGGTGCTGGTAAAACCACCACTATCGGTAAAATTGCCCACCTTGCACAGAAATCTGACTATAAATGCTTAATTGGAGCAGCAGATACCTTCCGCGCTGCGGCTGTGGAACAGGTAAAGGTTTGGGGTAACAGAAGTGGTGTAGAAGTCATTGCTAATCCTGGCAAAAATACAGATCCAGCAGCAGTGGTATTTGATGCGATCGCTGCTGCCCAAGCACGTCAAACACAGTTACTTCTGATAGATACTGCTGGACGACTGCAAAACAAGAAAAATTTAATGGATGAACTCAGTAAAATCCGGCGAATTATTGATAAAAAAGCTCCAAATGCCAAAGTAGAATCACTTTTAGTTCTAGATGCCACTTTAGGTCAGAATGGATTGCGACAAGCTGAAGTATTCTCCCAAGCTGCCCAACTAAGTGGTGTAGTATTAACCAAGCTCGACGGCACTGCTAAAGGAGGTGTTGCCCTTGCTGTTGTGCAACAGTTGGGTTTACCCATTCGCTTCATTGGTGCTGGCGAAGGAATTGAAGACCTGCGTCCCTTTTCCAGTTATGAGTTTGTTGAAGCCCTTTTGAGTGGTTAAATGACTAGTTGAAAAATCTATAGTTCAAATTTTAGTTTGACAAACTCAATAAATTTAGAACTAATCGTTCTGGTCTGCTCATTTGAACGTATCGTGGCAGTCCCTACCTTCAACGTACCCGTAAGGTAGGGATCAGAACTGTTTATTGGAATAAAAACCGCTTAAATGCTTGCTGTACATCATCTTGAGCCTATATCAAAAATTTTTAGTTTTAGACAAGAGGGAATTTTAGTAGCTTCGATGCCAGATGTGAGTTCTAGTTATTTTTTTAGTAAGCTAAAATACATCTTTAGCAATTTAAAATTCGCTAAATCAGAGATTTAAAATGGAAAAACTTAGTTGCGGCAAGCATCGTAGCAATTATAGGTATATTAATTAAATATTTGAAAGATTATTTGCATATTTTCTACTTTGGGGATATTGTAAGTCTGTTTTCTATAAATACAAGGGTGACATAGGTGCTATACATATTCTTAACCAAAAGCTACTCTACCTCCCGGCTTATTATGCCCAAACACTTACACTCAAAGGTTTAGCGATTATTAGTTTACAAAAGTATTTTTCTGACTATAGATGTATGATTTGCCAATTAAGTTATGAAAGAATAAAAAGCTTTCTAGAGCCTCATCGAAAATACTGGTTTTTTCAGGTTGAGTTTTAATTAAAAATACATTAGTTGGAATTACTAATTATTGAGCCATGAATGCAATAAGCAATTACAATACTCATAAAAACCACACCTTGCGTCTTTATACTCTTGCTAAGTGACAGATATTGTCTCAATATGGTTTAGCAATGCCAAAACCAAAGGATTTATCAGTAATCTTAAGTAATCTAAAACCTAGTTTTCTAAAGTGCAATAGTACCTGTGCCTGTGTCTCAACTGCCCTCTCAACCCACTGACAGCAATAGTAGTGCCGCGACGGATGTCACACCAGTCGTGGCACTCAAAGAACTTGTGGCACGGTTGCATCGGGAACAAAACAAAATCCAAGATTTGCTAAGTTCTTTAGGATTTGCTCTTAGAAGTTTCAATAATTTAAATCAGTTTTTGGAATTAATTCCATTAATGGCAACAAGAGTAACAGATGCCGATGGCAGTGCGCTGTTTCTTTATAAGCCCAATGGTCAAGTCAGGTTAGAGCAACTGCACTGGCAAGATAGCCACCAGCGTAGAAATATCCGCAAAGCTCTAGAAACAGCCAGTAGTCAAGTTACACTTGTGGCTAATGCTGCCCCTTTAACAACTACCACAGGGCTTTTAAATGACCAGATGCATCGCTATTTAGGGCCAGATGTGCAAATATTTGGTACCGCGATTCTGGTCAAGCATACAGAACGAGGGTGGCTCTATGTCTTGAGCCGTGATCCAGAATACACTTGGACAGAAACTAGGCAAAAGTTAGTTAGGTTAGTAGCAGACCAAACAGCAGTAGCGATCGAAAACGATGAACTAGCTGTAGAACTCAGAAAGAAAGAACGCCTAGACCAAGAACTAGAAATTGGTGCAGAAATTCAACGGCGACTCTTACCACGTCAATGTCCTACCATTCCTGGGGTAGCCTTGGCTGCACGCTGTAAACCGGCTAATCGCGTCGGTGGAGACTATTACGATTTTATTCCTACTAATCACAATCAGATTCAACCAATTAGTCAAAGTGTTTTGGACGTTGGGCGTTGGGCTTTTGTAATTGGGGATGTGATGGGTAAAGGTGTCCCAGCAGGGTTAATAATGACCATGATGCGGGGAATGCTACGAGGAGAGGTACTACATGGTAATTCTCCAGCAGGAATTCTGCAAAATTTGAATCGAGTTATGTATGCAGATTTGGAAAATTCGCATCGCTTTGTAACCCTATTTTACTCAGAATATAATTCTCAAAACCGAATTTTGTCTTATAGCAATGCCGCACACAATCCTCCTTTGTGGTGGCACGCAGCCACAAAAAGTGTGAGCCGTTTAGATACTTTTGGAATGCTGATTGGGTTAGATGCTAACAGCCAATATGAAGATGCCCAGGCGCAGTTAGAGCCTGGGGACACAATTATTTACTATACAGATGGCTTGACCGATGCTGCTGCCGCAGGTGGCGATCGCTTTGATGAAGAAAACTTTGTCACTGCCTTCAACACAGCTTGTAGATATTGCAATGGGCCACAAGAAATTGTGGATTACCTATTCGACCAAGTTCAAGAATTCATCGGCCCAGATAAGCAAAATACTGATGACATGACACTAGTTGTTTTACAAATTCAAGAGTCAACATTTAGTGTTCAATAATTAAAAATTCTTGAGCTTCAGACTCTTGACTAAATATCAAAATACAACCGTCCATCCCTGTATTTTAGCGTCTTCTTTGGTGTATGAAATGCCATCAACTTTAATGCCTTGTTGATTCAGAAGGGCAATACAGCAGAATTTAGCTTATTAGGTACTATAGTACCTAATACGGTTCGGTTAAGGGAAGAGACGCGATAAATCGCCGTCTCTACAAAGGACTGATTATTGTAAAGACGGCGATTTATCGCGTCTTTGTGATCTATAACTTTCATTAAAAAACCTTATCCGAACCGTATTGCGGCAGTACTCACCAAGATAATTTTTGCTTTTATGGCAACCAATTACTGAAGAATCAGCCCTAGCCAATGGGGATAAGCATATGAATCCTCAACTTGTAACTTTGACCCTCGATAAGTATTGAAAACCCGACTAGCTAACGCCCCAAGATTCCCTATTAGACGGTCATCTTCGCCAAAAGCTTCAAAGGCAAGGCTCCACCATGCATGATCTTGACTTATGAGATGCGTAACTTCCAAACTACAACCGTTATCTATGTGTTCTTTGGTAGCAACGGGTTGTGTCGAATAATCGGGTAAGACTTGATAAAGTTGATTATTGCGAACTTTCTGGACATTAATCCAAGAAGAAGTCCGTAAAAAGGTTGCAGGCTGAAAACTTTCTCCTGTGGGATCATCACAAAACCACTTGCGCCATTTTTCTGCTTTGCCCTCTACAAATTCACCAAAATGCACTACGCCAAATTCTGCTTGACGCCATTTGGCTTCCAGCCGTCCTTGTCGCAGTTTGATTCCAAGGAAATCACACTTTGGAGTGTAGAGATACCAATCTTCCCGTACTTCTGGTAGTTGCATCTGGTCAATCAGACAGTTTTGCCGAAACCAAACTTCAATGTCTTCTGGTATTGTGCCAGGGTAAAACCAGCGCAATTCATTACTTGTGAACATAATGTTAGGAGTAGAGACGTGATTAATGGCGTCTGTACAAGAGTTGATAGTAATTATTTTCTCAATTTTCCGCTTGTCCCCACTCCCCCCCTCTCCCCCCCTCTCACTTTACCCATCTTCATCCGTAGCGCCCCTGATAATGGGAGAATAAAAACGATAAATGACTTAGCTTTGTATTGCCTCCAGCCCAAAGGAAACTTTAGAGATGTGGAAAAGAATTGCATTTATTTTGATATTAGTACTAAGCTTCAGCCTGAGTAATTCTGGCGTAGCGACTGCGGGTGGACTCAAAAGCTTTGTAGACAGTAATGATGGATATCAGTTTTCATATCCTAATGGCTGGGTGCAAGTGAAAGTTGCTAACGGCCCAGATGTAGTATTCCATGATTTGATTGAGGTGTCTGAAAATGTCTCTGTGGTAATTAGCCCTGTTCCAGAAGGCAAAACTTTGCCAGAACTAGGGACACCAACAGAAGTAGGATATAAGCTAGGAAAAGCTGCTCTTGCTCCTCCTGACTCTGGTCGGTCGGCTGAATTAGTTAACGCCGCGCAACGAGAGGTTGACGGTAAAATCTATTACCTTCTAGAGTATGAAGTCAAACTTCCTAATCAGCAACAAAGACACAACATTGCCAGCGTCGCTGTTAGTCGTGGTAAGCTTTTTACCTTTAACGCCTCAATTCCTGAAAAACGTTGGCAAAAAGTTCAACGGATAATGGACGAGGCTGTGAATTCTTTTTCCGTTTATTAGTCTGGAGAGACGCGATTATACTCTTACGAGAAGACGCTCTTAGAGCGTCTACGCGTCTGTACAAGAGTCAAGAGTTATGATTCTCCTACTCTCCCATCTCTCCCTATTTACCTATGGGCATTCCATCTTTTGTACTTGCCTCAGCTTCCCCAGCTCGTCGCCGCTTGTTACAAACTGTTGGTATTAAATCGATAGTTCGCGCAAGTGACTTTGATGAGTCACAAATCCAAATAAGTGAGCCTGCACAATTGGTCACAACTCTTGCCCAGTGTAAGGCGGAAACTGTAGCCCCGCAGTTTGAATCTGCTTTAATTATGGGTTGTGATTCGGTTTTGTCCTTGAATGGTGAGATTCATGGCAAACCAGTGGATACCGCCGAAGCGATCGCTCGTTGGCAGATAATGCAAGGTAACTTTGGTGACTTGTACACAGGTCACGCTTTGATTGACCTAACCCAAAACCGCACTATAGTAAAATCTCAGGTAACAAGGGTTTACTTTGCTCAAATGAGCGACAAAGCAATTAATGCCTATGTAGCCACAGGTGAACCCCTTAAGTGTGCTGGTGCTTTTGCCCTTGAGGGTTTTGGTAGCCTATTCGTAGAAAAAATAGAAGGCTGTCATAGCAATGTGATTGGACTCAGTTTACCCCTACTGCGGCGAATGTTGGCGGAACTAGAGTACGATGTTACTGATTTTTGGCAATAGTCATTAGTTATTGGTCATTGGTCATTGGTCATTTGTCAGTAGTTAGTTATTCTCCTTCTCCTCTTTGCCCAATGACGCCAGTTCTCTCAAGTCGGCGGAGCCGCCCACGAGACTGGCTCCCCAATGCCCCTAATAACTAAATTGCCCAATATTAAGTACTGCTTCCCCATGATCTGGAATCCAAGCCAGCCACTCGTCTTCAGAAATTGGACACAATAAAAGTGCTTCATCAAAACTAAAGGGGTTGGGAAGTTGCAAAAGGTTTACCCATGTAAAAGTTGGAAACTGCTGCAAACCTTCCAGCTTACGTCTTGTTGTTTTTACTGCAAAATCTGGTCTCTCAGAATCTAGTTTCATAGCTGTGTATTAACCTAAAGCGGCTAGCTAATCTAAAATTATTTCTGTAACCTAGACTACAAAATAAATATTATTTTTGAAAAGTCAATGTTTCATAACTTTACGTAGACTGAGCGTAACTGTTTGCTTATATTGCAAGTCATAACAGAAGCTGCACGGCAAGTTGTAGACTGGCAACTAGATAGCGTTTTCTCAACCACGATATGTCATTTACTTCTCTACCCTCGCTGCGTGAGCAACAACATCCCCTAATTCGTCAGCTAGCTGATTGTATTGAGGCAGCTTGGCATAAGCATCTGGATCTGTCGCCTTACCATTTACCTGCTGAATTGGGGTATGTGGAAGGTAGGCTTGAGGGGGAAAAGCTGACGATTGAAAACCGTTGCTATCAAACACCCCAGTTCCGAAAAATGCACTTAGAACTGGCGAAAATAGGAAATATGCTGGATATTTTGCACTGCGTCATGTTTCCTCGTCCAGAATACAATCTGCCGATGTTTGGTTGTGATTTAGTTGGAGGTAGGGGTCAAATTAGCGCGGCGATCGCAGACCTTTCTCCTGTACAGCTAGAGCGCACTTTACCAGAATCTTATACCTCTGCACTGGTGCAGCTAACACCGCTTGACTTTTCCCAACCTCGTGAATTACCTGAATGGGGACATATTTTTTCTGATTTTTGCATCTTTGTTCGTCCCAGTTCTCCAGAAGAAGAAAAGATGTTTCTCACGCGCGTGCAGGACTTTTTAGAGATTCATTGCACTCAAGCGATCGCCTCTAGCCCAGTTTCACCTGAACAAATGACGCAAATTATTGCAGGACAGCACAACTACTGCACCAAACAGCAGCAAAACGACAAAACCCGCCGCGTACTAGAAAAAGCCTTTGGCTCCGCTTGGGCAGAACATTACATGACCACAGTTCTGTTTGACCTACCAAGATAATCATCCCACACTCTCCCACTCCCCCAGAGTTCCCCATCTGTAAGCTCTGTTACGTTTTCCCATAACTGATAAATGTAGAATTCATTCAAAGCGAATATCACAAGATGGTTTGTTGTCTTGGGGGGTGCAATCAACCCTGCTAATCGGTTGATCAAAAAGTTAAGGAAACTATGATGTTAGAAATTCTCAAGTTGACAGACATTTTTTAATTGGTGATTGATTAGCTCAAGCAAAACTCAATTTCGCAGGGAGATTGTATCCAGTAATGGCAACAGTGTGTTCCTCATCTTCTTTTCTACTTGTGTGACTCACTGTAGCACTACCGTTCAATCTGTTGAAATTGATGCTAGTAACTTTGTATTTGCATTAGTGAATATAGCAGTAAGCTGTTTGCAAATAAGCTTACACATTGACTGGTGAGGATTGTCTTTTCTAATTAGTCATTAGTCATTTGTATTCACTAAAAATAAAGAGATGTAGGTGCATTAGTTAATCATATTCTCTAAGTAAGGATTGATAAGACTATTGGCATAACCTCTCAAAAACTTGCCAAAAGTCATCTCAGTTGCAGAAAATCTTTGCGATATTCTGCTCTATGAATTTGTTTGCTCAATTACACTTTTGTAATTAATACTTAAGTTGTTATCAGAGATTGAATCTAACTGACGCCGCTTGTGTATTTTCCTAACTCCCATCACACGCCTCAACAATATTTAGCAACTCTTCAATAGTCAACTGATAGAAAGCGCCGTTTAGCAAACCTATACATAGTGTTGAGTCTTTATCAAACAGGAGATTTTAAGTGATGCCTAACTTTAAATCACTGTTGTTTGTCCTATACACAGTTGGCTGTTTACTAAAAATCTTTTTTGGCTAATTTAACTGCACCTAACTCACTTTTTTTTATTTTACTTGCATCAGCACAATTCAGATAAACGGGCAAAGATACTATGTCAAGGGTGACTGAGAAGCCAAAGCCAAGCGAGCAGCCACTTAATCGTGAACAACCTAAAATTTTGTGGGGCATCGCTGTAGCTGTGCCACTAGTAATCGCTGCTGGGGTACTAGGTACAGCTAAAATCGAGCAGCTAAAAAAACTAACTACGCCTGTACCCACAGCGCCAGTTGCCAACACCATTAGTGCTGTGGGACGTTTGGAACCGCGAGGAGAAGTCGTTAAACTGTCTGCCCCAACCTCTGGAAGCAGTATATCGTCACGAATTCAGCAGTTATTCGTCAGAGAGGGAGAGCGCGTTCGGCAAGGCCAAGTGATTGCGATTTTGGACAACCGCGACACTCAAGTAGCCTCAGTCGAAGAGGCAAAAAGCAAAGTACAAGAGGCTCGCGCGAATTTAGCACAAGTCAGAGCTGGCTCACCAAGAGACATTCAAGCTCAAAGAGCAGTTATTGCTCGCCTACAAGCGCAGTTGTTTGGCGAAAGAGAAGGTCAGCAAGCCACCATTGCCCGGATTGCTGCACAGTTAAGTGGAGACAAACTTGTCCAACAAGCTACAGTGAATCGTCTGGAAGCTCAACTGAGTGGACAAAGAGATACTTTAAGAGCAACCCTTGCACGTATCCAAGCTGAGCAACGTAATGCTCAAGTCGATGCTGGTCGCTATGATTTTTTATACAAAGAAGGTGCTATTTCCCAGCAAGAACGGGATAGAAGACGCCTAAGTGCAATCACTGCTAATCAGCAAGTTGCCGAAAGTCAAGCGACTCTGAGGCAAACAATCGCAACCCTGCGACAGCAAATTGCCGAAGCTAGAGCTAGCCAAGTACAAAATTTAGCAACCTTGCAACAGCAGCTGATTGAAGCCAAAGTTAACCGTGACAAAACTGTAGCAACTTTGCAAAGACAAATAGATGAAGAAAGAGCCAAACTCAGCAGACTGCTAGAAGTTAGTCCGACTGATATGCAAGTAGCACAAGCTCAAGTTAGTAATGCGATCGCAAATGTCAGAAAAGCCGAAGCAGAACTGAAGTTGAGCTATGTTCAAGCACCAATCGCTGGAGAAATTTTAAAAGTTCATACCAAGTCAGGCGAAGCTATAGGCGCAGATGGCATAGCTGAGATTGGACAGACTAATCAGATGTTTGTGGTTGCTGAAGTTACTGAAGACAGTATTGGTAAAGTACGCATCGGTCAAAACGCAACTATTAGCAGCGATAATGGAGCGTTTGGTGGGGAATTAAAGGGAACTGTCACAGAGATTGGTAGGAAAATCGGCAAAAAAGATGTCTTAAATACAGATCCAGCAGCAGATGTAGATGCCAGAGTTGTAGAAGTAAAAATTGCTTTGTCTCCAGAAGATAGCCAGCGAGTTTCTGGTTTGACCTACGCTAAGGTCGTTGTTGAAATTAATATCTAATTACTTTTTTATAGATTAACTACTAACTGCTTGGATGCCCAGAGAATGAACCAAAAAATACCTCTGTCATGGCTACAATTGACAAGAGAAAAAACGCGCCTAGCAGTTGCCCTGGCAGGAATTGCTTTTGCCGACATTTTGATGTTTATGCAACTAGGTTTCCGAGATGCTCTGTATTATAGTAACGTTAGATTCCATACAAGCTTGCAAGGCGATATTGTTTTAATTAGTAGTCAATCTACTGCTTTACTAGCAATGAAAGCCTTTTCTCAACGGCGCTTGTATAAAGCTTTAGATTTACCAGCAGTACAATCAGTACATCCTATATATTTGGATTATACAAGCTGGAAAAACCCTGTTACAGGTATTCCTCGTAATTTGCTGATCTTTGGATTTAATCCAGAGGCTAACATATTGAATTTGTCTGGAGTTCAAGAGAATCTAGATAAAGTTAAACAGCCTGATGTAGTTTTATTCGACCGTTCGTCTAGGGTTGAGTATGGGCCAATTGCGGCTAATTTTGGACAAGGCAAGATTGTCACAGCAGAAGTGCGAAGGAGACGAATTAAAGTAGGAGGACTATTTACATTAGGTGCATCATTTGGAGCAGATGGTAATTTGATTACTAGTGATGTTAACTTTTTACGGATATTCAATAATCGCCAGCGAGGATTAATTGATATTGGGCTGATTAGATTAAAACCAGGAGCAAACTCTACAGATGTTTCTCAAGAATTACGTAATTATTTACCTAAAGATATTAATGTTTTAACAAAACAAGAATTTATTGATTATGAGCGTAATTATTGGGCAAGTGGTACAGCTATTGGATTTATTTTTACTTTAGGGACAATTATGGGTTTCATTGTTGGAACTGTAATTGTTTATCAAATACTTTATACAGAAGTAACAGATCACTTAGCTGAGTATGCCACTCTCAAGGCAATAGGCTATACACAAAATTATTTGTTAATTGTAATTTTACAGGAGGCTTTATTTTTAGCAATTTTAGGATATCTTCCTGGATTTGCTTTTTCTATGTTTATGTATCAAAGAGCCAGAGAAGCAACACTTCTACCAGTTTTTATGAGCTTTGACCGTGCAGTAATGGTATTAATTTTAACGATTATAATGTGTTTTATTTCTGGTGCTATTGCTGTACGTAAATTACGTTCCGCAGATCCAGCAGATATTTTTTAATATAACGGTTTAATTAAGTAAATATTTAACCTAAGAAAAGAGTATTTATGATGAATTGATACAGAAAAATATATAATTTATTTTAAAATAAATTATTAGCTTTGATATTTAATCACTTTATTTGTTGGAGATAATAGCTCCTATACACTAGAATTATGATGAAAAAAGAACCTGTTATTGCTATTAAAAATCTTAATCACTACTATGGTAAAGGCGCTCTGAGAAAACAAATTTTATTTGATATAAATCTAGAAATTTATTCTGGAGAAATTATAATAATGACTGGGCCATCAGGGTCAGGTAAAACTACATTACTGAGCTTGATTGGTGGGCTGCGATCTGTGCAAGAAGGAAGTTTGAAGTTTTTAGGTGAAGAACTATCTGGTGTCAGCCAAAATAAGCTGGTACAAATGCGACGTAAAATAGGCTATATTTTCCAAGCTCACAATTTGCTAGGGTTCCTGACTGCTAGGCAAAATGTGCAAATGGCAGTGGAATTAAATGATAGGATTTATCAAACAGAAGCAGTGTCCAAATCAGAAGTTATGCTGGGGGCTGTTGGTTTAGAAGAACGAATGAATTATTATCCAGATAACCTTTCTGGTGGGCAAAAACAAAGAGTAGCGATCGCCCGCGCCCTAGTAAATCGTCCTCCATTAGTACTAGCAGACGAACCAACAGCAGCTTTAGACAAACAATCAGGTCGCGATGTCGTGGAAATAATGCAGAGTCTCGCCAAAGACCAGGGAACTACTATCTTGTTAGTGACCCACGACAACCGCATTTTGGACATAGCAGATCGCATAGTAGAAATGGAAGATGGTCTTTTAGCCCGTCATTCTCAAAGTGCAGTTACCAGTTATGATCCCAGCGTCAAAAATCACAACTCATAACTAAGTCGTTAAACATTTAATTGCCTATTTACTTCTAAAGGTCGTTCCCGCGCCCGCCTTGGTCTGCGATAAAATAATTTCTGCGCCTGGCTTTGCAACGAGCTAACTTTTTTCTTTTAAAGGAAACACTACGCAAACGGAACAAGCCGATACTCAGACCTCTCTATTTGTCATTGATCATTAGTATTTACAAAGGACAGAGGACTAATAACTAATGACTAATGACAATAATGAATAGATTGAATAGATTTACACCCTGAAAGAAAACGTGATTAGTGAATTCCAGCTTACTTTTGCTGCGTCGAGACACTTGCTTGGCGACTAGTGCGAAAAGTCACGTTTACACCCTCATTCGATTGCTCCAGTACCAGCAGCGGCGTAGGTTTAGCTTTTTGATCCCAATGCATATGGGCAATCCGGCCTTGAATTGTTGGCTGCCAAGTATCTTCGTCTTCCATTGGACTAAGATAAGTTTCGATACAGTCAATAATTTGACTAATAGTTGCAGAAGTAGCTTGTGTAGGCAACTTCATTAACCGGATTTGAATACGAAACAGGACTCGCTTAGCAGAGTTTGGTAAATTGACAGTTTCATACTCTACATCAAAAATTTCATCCACCTGCCGTCCGGCACTATTAGCAATTCCTAATGTTCCTTGTTGGGCTTGATTTGGACGCAAGGCTTGAGAAATTTTATCTTTAACCTTGATTTTAACTTGATTAAGAATCGCAAAATGGAATACCTCCTCTGACATCCGCATTCTCAAATAATCTAGGTTAAAGTCCCGTGAATTAACCAAATCGGGATTAGTTTCCATTTTGCGAATTGTTTCCAGCGCCAGCTTAAACTTTTTCTCTAGTTCTCGCGCACGGAATTGTTCAAATTTGAGCTTTTTCTCCAACTTATTCATTTGGAGTTTGCCATATATAATCAAAGCAATCACCGCTAAAGCCAGTCCTCCAGAAGTTAACACCAAGAATGGTGGTATTTGAGGATTACTTGCTAGCACTTCCTGGGATGCTTTTTTAGGCTTTGACCCTGAGGATTGGGCAAGAAACATCGAAGTGGGCATGGTTGATAAACTGAAAAACTTGACTCTTGATTTTTAGGATGCCCAAATATTGAATGCCATCTTGCTGTACCGTTAATATTTTTTACGAACAAGGACTCAGGAGCCAGTAGTCAAGAATCAAGAGAACTGTATATAACTGGTCGCCAGACGAGAAAGCTAACTACTGCACTGCCTGCTCCTGTATTCTGGATTCTGACTCTTTTCATAGCTTTTCCTAAATTCTATATGTCCAGACATCTGAATGTCTCTTCTGGGGATTCCATCAATCTAAGGCCGCTATCTGAGATTTCATCTACTTGTCTGGGTAATATTCGTCTCATAGCCACAGATATGGATGGTACCCTAACTAGGCAAGGAAAATTTACCGCTGAACTGTTGCAAGCCTTAGAGGATTTAGCCGCAGTTGGTATCCAAGTAATGATTGTTACCGGGCGTTCAGGTGGCTGGGTAAGTGGACTGAGTAGCTTGATGCCCATCAGTGGCGCTATGGCAGAAAACGGTGGTTTGTTCTTCCCATCCGGAAATCAAAAACCAGTAGCTTTAACGCCTATTCTCGATTTAACTGAGCATCGCCAGCATTTAGCTACAGCTTTTAGACAATTACAACTCAAATTTCCTCAAATTCAGGAATCTGCCGATAATCGCTTTCGGATAACTGACTGGACTTTTGATGTAGACTCTTTGAGTCCAGATGAGCTACAAACTTTAGGCAATCTGACCCAGCAAATGGGTTGGGGATTCACGTACAGTAACGTGCAGTGTCATATTAAACCCCAAGGGCAAGATAAAGCTGTGGGATTATTGCAGGTATTGCGCGAATACTTGCCCCAGTACTCACCAGAACAAGTTGTTACCGTTGGCGATAGTCCCAATGACGAAAGTTTATTTGACCAGCGTTATTTTCCTATATCGGTGGGTGTAGCGAATGTGCTGGAATATGTGAATCAGTTGCAACATCAGCCTGCTTATATCACCATATCTGCCGAAGGAGAAGGATTTTGTGAGTTATCTAATTATCTTTTGAAAACTTGCAACTAGCAAAAAGTTAGACATAGCTGAACTTGTTTTAAAATAAGCTGGCAGCACTAAGGTTGCGTAGATCCAAAGTAGCTTGCCGTCAAACATCACTTGGTGTAAATGCTGGTGCTGTTCAATAATATGTACGGTGTAGTTTCAGAAGCTGCGTAGACACGTGCCTCCGACAGAAGAGGTTGCGAAGATAACGAAGCATACGCTCGCGACAGAACGGCTTGTGGCTAAACATAGCTCTCCGGAAATTATTTCTTAAATATTTGACTAGAAATCAGTGTTTTTTAAAAGCACATATGCCAGTAATTTTGTCAATAGATATAAGTAGACAAATACTCTAGCTTTTTGGTATTCTTTAGGCGCAAAAGCAGTATTTGCCTCATATTTTAGGTAGCCAAGATTTCCCTTAATTTTAGTTACTGGCAAAACAAGTATATTAGCTTGTACTTATCAAAGGAAATTCAGGAACTTTGTAAGTAATAACTAGCACAACAAATGTAGCATATATCTTGCTTTAGGGAGTAATTACCATATTATAAAATCTTTTTTGATTGGTTTGCAAGAGAAAAATGTATGAAATACAAGAGTTACAGGTCTGTTTAAAATTTAGTAGTCACCTTCAAGGCACTGGGTAGTTTAAGAACTAATAAATTAAATTTAATCTGTCAGATTATGATCCCCAATTTATATAATCAATAAGTTAAAGAAATACAATTTTTATATTTTCTTTGTTATTTTGTATTTAGTGGGACAGTTCTTCACGGTTTGGTGGGTTTAAATAACAATTAGTTAAACCATTTGTCCCCGAAATTCCATGTAAATTTGCTGTTTTGGGCTTGTTTAACTTCTTTTGACAAGCACAAATCAACTGCTGATAAAGATTGCATAGTAACATTCCAAATCGGCTAATAGTTCATTAATCTAGGGAAAACCTTGCTTACGACCATGCTCAAAACAAATAATCGGCCTATTGTTCTGCCTGCTTTTATTAACCCGGTAGAAATAATCAATCAAGTAGGTGGTAAAAACAAATTTTTTCAACCTAAATCAGATTTTCTGCAACCATTACGCAAATGGCTTGATGAACTTGAAATACAGAACCCTAAATTAGCTAAATTTATTGCCAAACTAGTTCCCGCACAATGTCCATTTGAGCGTGATATCATGCTATTTGGTCGCAAAATAGGCCACATTCCTCCGATGTGCAAACTCAATCCGCTTTACGATCAACTCGTAGGCTTGCGTTTTCGTGCTTTGTGTTATTTAGTAGATCAGTGTGGAGAAGATATTCAGTCCTACTGTTGAAAACAAATAGAATAAACTTGGCATGGAAATCAAAGATTGACCATCAACCCAATCAAGAACATTTTAAATCAGTTAGATGTGTCTGAATGGGTAATTTGGAAAAAATAAGTCTCAAAATTCCTTTAGACTTATAATTTATCAATAAACGTGCTATTTTCTGGAAGGTTATGTAATTGTGATTCCTGATGGTGGACAGCCAGTGCAAATGGGTAAAAGCGAGAAGAGTGACTTTTCCCGCTGGGATGTCCTGTATATGGGAAATAACAAGCGATGTGAAAAAACATTATTGCTTTGATTAATTAAGACTAAAGACATACTGGGAAAAAATCATCTTTGTCTTCTTTGCTTTCCCAAACGCAAACATCTCAGAACTCAACTCAGATTTTTATTATATGGAGTTACGCAACGGGTGTCGTAGAGTGAAATGGCAGAATTCAGTGAATCGTTTATACTTATAATCTGTCAAAACTCGTTGCAACTCCATACCTCAAATTAATTAGTAACGATGCTCCGCCGCGCTACGCTAATGTAATTCGTAATTAAAACACACTTTAGAGAGACCTGATATAAGCGCTTTCCACTACGTTAAGCCAAACGAGTGAACACTACTATCTATCTTAATTTAGTATCAGACAATATTGATAAAAATAAATAGTTTCATTTCATTAAAATTGCTTCCAAGTTAGGAAGTTCATAATCGTGTTAGTGGGACATTAATTAGAAAAGATGTTGTTTAGCACAACCAGATTTATTCCCACTGCACTTTTATTGAGGATGTTCATAAAAAATGTTATTGCATTTAAGTACTTGGCAGGAAGTTGAAGCTTATCTACAACAGTCTGGGGGTATTATTTTTCCTATTGGTTCCACAGAACAACATGGGCCAACGGGATTAATTGGCACTGATGCAATTTGTGCAGAAGCGATCGCTCGTGGTGTTGGTGATGCAACTCAAGCGATCGTTGGCCCTACAATCAATGTTGGCATGGCACTACATCACACCGCTTTTCCTGGCACAATCAGTCTGCGTCCCAGCACTTTGATTCAACTAGTGCAAGACTATGTAACTTGTTTAGCCAAAGCTGGTTTTACCAAGTTTTACTTTATCAATGGACACGGCGGTAACATCGCCACCCTGAAAGCAGCTTTCTCCGAAACTTATGCTCACTTAGAAGATTTGCAGATTCCCGATGCACAACGAGTGCAATGTCAAGTAGCTAACTGGTTTATGTGTAGTTCTGTTTACAAGCTAGCTAAAGAATTATACGGTAACCAAGAAGGTTCTCATGCAACCCCAAGTGAAGTAGCTCTCACGCAGTACATTTATCCAGAGGCGATTAAGCAAGCACCCCTCTCACCAGAAGTTGCAAGTGGACACAGGATTTATGGTGCAACTGACTTTCGATTTCGCTACCCCGATGGACGTATGGGATCAAATCCTGGTTTAGCAACGCCAGAACATGGTAAGCAGTTTTATGATTTGGCAGTCAAAGAACTCAGTAATGGGTATTTAGAATTTATCAACGCTGAATAGAACTCATATCAGAACAGTGTAGAGAGGCAATTATAGTTGCGTCTCTACACCCAATCTCTTGATAATAGGGCATGGGGCATAGGAAGAGAAATTTTAATAATTCGTTATGAGTGCAATCTAGGGAGTTTATTAAAAACATCATTTTTGCTTACTCTTTAAATGATAGTAATCAAACCACTATAAAAATTGACCGTAATTTTTCTGATAGGTTTACTAATTATTTTTTGCTGCTAAGATAATCATAATTACGCAAATTAGGCACATTAAGCCTGCTTAGTTTTTCAATAGCTATCTATACAGACAGGGTGTTGATTTATTCTCCTTGATTATTTGTCAAGCTTGATACGCAACATTAAGAACTTAAGAAAAAATCAGCATGAAAAAAAAAGTTGTAGCGGCAGGATTTATACTTTTCTCCTTCATGTTGCCAGCGAAAGCAACTGCTGCGAATTTCAGCAAGTTTTATGTATTTGGTGACAGCCTTTCTGATACTGGTAATGTGTTCGCTGCTACTGGCGGTGCGATCGCACCAACAACAGCCATACCCCAAGACCCGCCCTATTCTCAAGGGCGTTTTTCCAATGATAAAGTATGGGTTGACTACTTGGGAGATCAGCTAGGTTTAAAGCCTACTCCATATCTGACTGCAACTACTACTATCCCTAACCAAGGTGTTAACTATGCCTTCGGCGGTGCTAATTCCGGTCAAGGTAATGCTGTTATTCCCAACCCAGCTTTGCCAGGAATATTACAGCAAGTCGGCTTATTGACGCAACCTGTCTTACAAGCTAATCAAAAGCTTGACCCGAATGCTCTATATTCTGTGTGGGGTGGTGCAAATGATTACTTATTTGGTCAAACTCCTGATACTGCTCAAACAGTCCAGAATTTATCAAATGCAGTAGGGTTGCTTGCCGCATCTGGCGCTAAAAATATTTTGGTATTTAACTTGCCTGATTTGGGCAAGACTCCACTTGCAGTTGCAGCAGGACAATCAAGCAATTTAACTGCTTTGACAAATGATCATAACAGTAAATTAGCAGAGGAACTGAGCAAGTATACCAACAGTCCTGACCTTAATCTTGTCTCTGTTGATGTGTTTACCCCATTTAATCAAATCGAAAAAAATCCAGGACAATTTGGTTTTAAAAATGGCACTGATCCTTGCGTCATCGGTGATTTACAAACAGTTATAAGTGTATGCTCTCAACCAAACGATTATGTGTTCTTTGACGCTGTACATCCAACAACAGGCATTCATAAGTTAGTAGCAGATACTGCATTAGCGGCGATTGAAGCTAAGTCTGTTCCCGAACCTTCTATAGAGTGGGGAACTGTGTTAGCACTTAGTGGTTTGGGTGTAGCTGGAGTACTCAAGCGGCAACGCAAAAAGCCGGCAATTACGACAACAAGTTGGGTTTTTGACGCACAATTGTCTCATACAAAAGTTGAAAACTAAACCAACTCATTGATGTGGGATTACGATCGCTTATTTAAAATTATTGAAGAATTGGTCATGCACCACTCTCCCAGTGGTGCAGAAGCCGAGATTAATCAGTTGTTGATGCAGCGATTTGCCGCTTTTGGTGTAGAAGTCTGGCGCGTTAAATAGGCAACTGCGCCATAGTGCCAAGCAACTAGATATGCCATTGCAGCTAACAACACTGAGCGGATTTGGTAGCGATGCCTCAATCGCCATGAAATTTGGTCATGTTGCCCGTGCTGCTTGTCTAGCATTTCCCACACAAAACACACATGGCTATGAAATTGCTCATTTAGGAGCGATCGCTAACTGTTTAAACTTGCTAAAAGCTTTTTGTGAAAGTGAGATTGAGTGAGTCAAGGAGGTAGGAGCAAAAAGACAAATAATTATGAGGAATTTACCTAGCGATCGCGCTGATAACTTTGGGAATACTGAACTCAAGTATCCTAAAGGAGTATTAAAAATGCCAGATAATCGCATCAGTGCTAATTTTAATCAAGCAGATCGGGAAGCGGTAATGCAAGCGATCGCTACTATTCGGGAAAAGTTACCATTTTTGGTTGATTTGACAACTGAAGAACGGCGAACAATGCTCAAGATGGGAGATAAAAGCCGTGCATTTGTCAGCAAAGCGTTGGAAGTTGCAACACAAAACCCTAACTTTCTGCCCCGTTCTTTTGATGTCGAAGAGATGCGGCAGGATTTGTCGCTGTATGAGGCGTTGTATCCAGTGCTGCTATCTTTAACGCAACTGCAAGAATTAGTGGATGATACTTATATAGCCACTGGCAGCGAGGCGTATGCAGCAGCATTGTCAGTTTACAACTATGCCAAAGCTTGCGGTGATGTTGCAGGTTTAGATGGAGTGATTGATGAGATGGGACGCAGGTTTTACCGCCGTTCTAAGAAAAAGCAACCCGAAAGCGTAGCCAGCTAAAGCTGTAGATAGGTAATTATAGCAGTTATCAATAGGGTGAAATATACATTTTTTGGTAGGGGCGTACAGCTGTACGCCCCTTTTGCGTTTTATAGCAGCTTACAAACCCGTAGGGTGTGTTGTCGCGCAGCGCAACGCACCATCAATGATCTTCGGTGCATTAGGGCTGCATTTTGTAGTGCTTTGCAGTTGAGTTTAATACAGACCTAACCCCCAGCCCCTTCCCTACAAGGGAAGGGGAGTAAGCCTCAAAGCCTCTCTCCTTGTAGGAGAGAGGTTTGGAGAGAGGTCAGAGTGTATTCTATTTAAACGAGAACGCTATAAATCTGAAGATTTTTGAAACCTGTCTGCGCTGATTTTGTTTGTGTAGCCGCGATTTACAATCGCCAAGGCATCATTGAGCCTCAGAAGGTCAACATCGAGCTTCCGAACGTCATCATTGAGCCTCAGAAGGTCATCGTCGAGCTTCCGAACGTCATCATTGAGCCTCAGAAGGTCATCGTCGAGCTTCCGAACGTCATCATTGAGCCTCAGAAGGTCAACATCGAGCCTCCAAAGGTCAACATCGAGCTTCCAAAGGTCAACATCGAACCTCCAAAGGTCAACATCGAACCTCCGAAGGTCATTATCGAGCTTCTGAAGGTCAACCGCAATTTTATTCTTTAAAAACTATTAAATTTACTGGTATCTTTCCGAAAAAATCGTGTTCAGCGTTGTTTAAATAAACTCGTTAAGCACTTCTAGCAGCGCAACCCAATACCCATGAGCAACAGACCTGGAATTTTGATCACTGAGCCAGTTGCAATTTTAAACAAAAAACTAAATATCGATGCGCGGAGTGTCTTTACAGGAATAACAAAAGCTGTGGCAAATGCAGCTACTGGTAATTTAGGCAACGTGCCAGAAAATATTGTAGATATTGGAGCAGCAATAGGGCTAGCAAAAGAACCAGGAGAACTTGCTTGGATACTAATTTTTCATTCTCTTACACAAGCAATGTTGAGCTTGGTAGAAGACAATCAAGATTTAGTGCGGGAAGCCAACAGAAGTAAAGAAGTAAACACAGATGACCTTCAAGTAATTTCTAAACATCGCCTCAACCAGTCATTAGAAAAACTCGAAGAAGAACAAATAACTATTTACCAAGACTTTTTCGAGCATCCCAAAGACTTAGCAATTGTTGAAACAATCAAAAAACCTTTTGCTGAGTGGTTGGAAGATATTAATTTAAATAAAGCACAAGCAAAAGCAATTAGCGATCGCCTTCCTGATGAGTTTGTTAATGCGCTACATATAGAGTGGGCAGAACATTCTGATAAATATGCCCGCTTGCAATCAGAATTAGACACTCCTTTTATTAAAGCTGTTGAAAGAAACGCTAAAAGAGAACTGTCATGGCAACGTTATTCCGTGTGGCTGCAAAACCAGATTAACCAAAGAGTCTTTTCTGAAGCTTTTACCTTGAAGGATGTTTATGTGCCGCTGCGTGCTTATTACGAAGAGCGCAAAGATGAAGAAAGAGAGAAGGAGATTCAGCGGGTTGTTGTTGATTTAGAAACAGAACTGCAAACTTGGTTAGATAAAGCTGACAAGGCTGATGCCATTCGGGTAATTAGTGGAGGGCCAGGAAGCGGGAAATCTTCTTTTGCTAAAATTTTTACAGCTAAACAGGCAGTAATCTTTACAACCAAGCAGATAGACAAAGTAAAAATTCCAGTTTTATTTATTCCTCTACACCTTTTTAATCCAGAGGGTGACTTAGTTAATGAAATAGGCAAGTTTATCAAATCAATGCGTGATATTCCTCTGCCACCTAATCCTTTAGAGCTAGATAATTATATGTCCAGACTATTAATTATTTTTGATGGCTTAGATGAGTTGGCAATGCAAGGCAAAATTGCTGAGGATGTTGCCCAAAAATTTATTAATGAAGTTATACAGCAAGTCAGTAGTGCTAATTATTCTCAGACTCATTTACAAGTCTTAATCAGTGGTCGAGAATTAGTCGTACAAAACAATAGCAGCGAGTTTCGCCAACCAAAGCAAATCTTGCATATTCTACCTTATTTTGTAGATGAGAATGAAAGAAATAATTATAGTGATGATAATAACTTATTAGACGAAGACCAGCGACAACGTTGGTGGAAGTCTTATGGTGCAGTTAGTGGTCATGAATATCCAGGTTTACCAGAAAATTTAGACCAAGGTCATTTGAGAGAAATCACTTCTCAACCATTGCTCAATTACTTAGTTGCTTTGAGTTATGAACAGGGTGAACTGGTGTTTTCTGAGGATAGTAATCTCAATGAAATTTATGCAGACTTGTTAACACGAGTTTATAAGCGGGTTTGGGCTGAGGACAATCAAGATATAAAAAATCCCCATTTAAAAGGAGTTGAGAAAGAAGACTTTATTGGAATATTAGAAGGAATTGCTGTTGCTGCTTGGCATGGCGGAGATGGAAGAACAACAACAGTTAAAGAAATTGAAACTAATTGTGAACCAGATATCCTCAGACGTGTTCTAGCTATTTTTAAAGAACAAGATGCTAAAGCAGGTGTTACTCGTCTTTTGACTGCCTTTTATTTCCGAAAAAGCGGCTATAAACAAAACGAAGAAACGTTTGAATTCACTCACAAAAGCTTTGGCGAATATCTAACAGCAAGGCGCATAGTAAAGGAAATAGAACGTTTTCAGGAAATCAAAGAATTTAGTAAAAATAATAAATACATAAAGTGGGATGAAAAAGAAGCCTTAAAAGACTGGGCTAAACTATGCGGTTCAACCGCTATGGATAAATATCTGTTTAAGTTCGTTGTAGATGAAATCCGTTTAAAGCAGGAGAGGGCTGATGTTAGTGAATGGCAGCAGATATTGTGTGACCTGATTAGTTTTATGCTGCATAATGGAATGCCAATGGAACTTTTGACTGATATCAAATCTTTTCATCAAGCCAACCAACAAGCACGTAATGCAGAAGAAGCGTTATTGGCTGTCTTAAATGCCTGCGCTAGAGTGACACGAAATGTTTCCAAGATTAAATGGCCTTCTCCTGAAGCTTTTGGCTCTTGGATTTCCCGCTTGCAAGGGCAGAGAGGTGATACTGATACTGATGTGTTTTGCTTGAATTGTCTAAGTTTTTTGGATTTGCGAGATTGCGTTTTAGTTTTTAAAGACTTGTATAAGGCGAATCTTGTACAGGGCAATCTTGTAGAGGCGAATCTTGCAGGGGCATTTCTTGCAAGGGCGTTTCTTGTAGGGGCGAATCTTGTACAGGCCAATCTTGAATGGGCCAATCTTGTAGAGGCGAATCTTCTACAGGCCAATCTTGTAGAGGCGAATCTTCTACGGGCGAATCTTGTAGAGGCGAATCTTCTACGGGCGAATCTTGAAGGGGCGAATCTTCGAGGGGCGAATCTTCTACGGGCGATTCTTGTAGAGGCGAATCTTGAAGGGGCGAATCTTGAAGAGGCGAATCTTGAAGAGGCGAATCTTCTACGGGCGAATCTTGAAGGGGCGAATCTTCGAGGGGCGGATCTTCGAGGGGCGGATCTTGAATGGCCAAGGCTTACACAGGCGAATTTCGAAGGCGAAGATTTAGCAGATTTAAATGAAGATTCAGGTTCAGACTCGAATGAGTAACCGCCATCACCTTTGATTTTGCAATTAGCCAACTTCTATCTATCAACCTGCTTGCATTAATAATACTTGTCTCAAAACTACCTGAAGAAAACATCAGTTATTTTAAAGTACATCTATGTCAGGATTTAACAAAAAAATCAGGAGATTACAATGACAGCCACAGTAGTCCAGCCAAGTAAAGGTTCTACATATTTGGTTTTGGGTGACTTTTACACCATTCTGACTACACCAGAAGATACAGATGGAAAGTACGGACTAGTCGAGATGGTATTGCAACCGCAAAGCTTTACACCACCCCACAATCACTACCAAGCGGATGAAGCACATTATATTCTTGAAGGTGAGGTCGAGTACCAACTTGACGACCAGACTATCATCGCCACTCCGGGAATGTACCTTCACTTTCACAAAAATCAGAATCACGCTTTTAAGAACATCGGTTCAAAGCCTGCTAAAGTCTTGGGTGTACTGACACCATCAGGCCCTGAGTTGTTTTTTGCAGAAGTAGGGCAGCCAGTCAACCTACCTTTGAGTGAAGAACAGCACAGTCTTTTGACTCCTCCTAATCCTGCCGATATCGAAAAAGCTATTGAAATTGCTAAGACGAAATATGGAGTAAAGTTTACTTTCTAGTAGTGCAGAATTCCTCAAAGTAAGCGCTACAAACACAGAGAGCAATTTTTATCCGAACTTTACTTGAGCAAAAGCGATCGCTTCTTACTAACCGCATCATCTTCTCAAAAAGATAACAGTGCGATCGCTCTATATCATCTAAATTAACCGCTTGTTTAACCAGTCATTACACAACTCATATTGACATTTGCTCTTAAAAGCTATAAATCTTTTTTATAGAGCAATTGAAAGTAATTTGCAAAAAAACTGAGAATACTTCTTAATGGAGAGTTGCAAATGAGTGTGAGGAAAAAGGGCTTGTTGGCTGCTGGCGCGGCAGTTGTAGCGCTTACAAGTTTAGTGGTAAGCACAGTCGGGGGAATGCAGACAACCATCGCCAACCCCACTGCAAATCAACAAACACCACGCTTACTCGCCCAAGGGCAGAAACCCATAACAATAGTCTTTCCTAGTAGAGCAGATTCTACAGACTTGCAAAATAAAGCGAATGCTGTTGCTAAACTCTTGTCTCAAGAACTGAAAACACCAGTTAAAGCCCAGGTAAGCGATGATACCGCCGCCGTAGAAGCCTTGAGAGCGAATCGCGCCGATATCGCTTTCTTAAGTAGCCGCCCAGCTTTGAAAGCTGAGCAATTGGCAAACGCCCGCTTGTATTTAGCCGAAGTACGTGACAACTATTCTGGCAGATATACGTATAGTTCAACATTTGTTGTTCCCAACAATAGCCCCCTGAAAACCAGAAATTCAGCTAAAGCCACCTTAGAACAACTCCGGGGCAAAAGAATGGCTTTTACTTCACCCACATCTGGCTCAGGGTTTATTATCCCCGTGGCTGAGTTGGTGAAACAAGGATTTGTCGAAAACCGCGATCGTGTAGATCGTTTCTTTGGTCAAGTTGCCTATGGTGGCAATTACAGCAAAGCTTTGCAAGCAGTTGTTCGCGGTCAAGCAGATGTAGCAGTAGTCTCAGAATACGCTCTCAACCCTCCGTATATTACCCCACAAGAAAAGAGCCAATTGCGGGTTCTATACAAAATTACTGGTGTACCTGCCCACGGTATCGCTATTGATGATGACGTTCCAGCACCAACACGCGAAAGAATCATCAACGCCTTACTCAAGTTAAATCAGTCACAAAACAACCAACTGCTACGTAACTTATATAACTCTACAGAATTGGTGAGAGTAGATCATGATCGTCACTTAGCACCAATCCGTAACGCCCTCAAACTTGCTGGCATTGAACCGTAGAAGAGGAGGGGGAGCAGATGGGCAGGGGGACAAATTAATTCAAAATTTAAAATTCAAAATTCTTTACCCTTGACTGAATGGCACTAAGTTAAGCACAAGCCCTTGATAAAACTTGCTTTTGGGTGTGGGGTTGCAGGTTCGGGTGTGGGGAATTAAGAAGATATTGAACTCTGCCGCGCAACTAAAATTTAATTGTCTTAAACACTACACCCAACACCCTACCCCCAACACCCTGCCCTGACGAGGTTTTACCTTTTCTTAGTGCCATTCACCCTTGACTCTTGACTCTTGTAGAGACGCGATTAATCGCGTCTCTACTCTTGACAAATGACGAATGACCAATGACAAATGACCAATAGATTATGACTGAGCCTGTCATTGAATGTCACAACGTAGAGACGGCTTATACTGCATCATTGAATCGTCCTATCCTCAACGGGATTAATTGCCAAATAAAGCAAGGCGAGTTTGTTGTTTTGCTCGGACTCAATGGTGCAGGTAAGTCCACATTATTACGATCGCTAGTCGGATTAGTCCCAATAGTCAAAGGAGAAATTTGCATTAATGGTGTAGGGGTTACTCCCCGAACATTGCCACAAATTCGCCGTGATATTGGAATGTTATTTCAGGGTGGCGGACTGATTCGGCAATTATCAGCAGTTGAAAATGTGCTGTGCGGACGCCTTGGTGTTAGGACAACTTGGCAAACCTTATTGGGATTTCCTAAACGCGATCGCCTTTTGGCATTAGAGTTATTGCAGCAGTTGGGCTTAAAAGAGTTAGCTGAACAAAAAACCAGTCAACTTAGCGGCGGACAACAACAACGAGTAGCGATCGCCCGTGCTTTAATTCAATCACCGCAAATTCTCTTAGCGGATGAACCAATCACAGGCTTGGATGTCATAGCATCTCAACAAGTGATGCAGACATTATCCCAACTGCACACTCAGCAAGGCATGACTATTGTGGCAGTGTTGCACGATTTGGGAATAGCAGCAGAATATGCCCAGCGTGCGATCGTCTTAGATGCCGGACGTATTGTTTATGACGGAGTTTGTGAAAACTTGCAAGCTCAATTTTCTCCAGTTTTGAAGCGCAGTGACTCACCCAGTTCCGGGTTCTCCGAAGTTCTAATCCGAGGAAGCCTCCCTTTAGATTTCTCTGTGCCTCCTGATTCCCTATAAATAATGAGTTACTTATCAAATTCAAAACTCATACGCCGCTACCCTTGGGTGAGTCCCTTACTCATCCTGTTAGTTTTGGTTTTAGTTTATGGTTGGGCTGTGCGAGGTCTAAAAGTTGACTTTGAACTGCTTCAGACGAGCTTTCCCTACATTATCGATTTTGTTTCCAGGTTATTTCCCCCAGACTGGAAAGTTTTAGATATAGCAATTAAGGCACTCATTGAAACTGTACAGATGTCTTTGTGGGGAACCACCATTGGAGCAATTCTTTCTTTGCCTATTGCTATTGCTAGCGCTAACAACCTTGCTCCCCTATGGCTGCAATGGTTGGCGAATTTGCTGCAAAACGCAGTGCGTTCCGTACCATCAATTATTCTGGGGCTAATTTTTGTCGCCGCCACCGGATTAGGCGCACCTGCGGGAACTTTAGCTTTGGGAATTTATACCATCGGTTACCTAGCTAAATTTTACCAACAAGCAATTGAAGCGGTAGATCAGCGTTCTCTGGAGTCTTTGCAAGTGATGGGAGCATCCAGATTGCAAGTTGCCCAATATGGGATTTTGCCTCAAGTGCTGCCACTGGGATTAGGTTATACCTTGTGGATGTTTGAGTACAATATCCGTGCTGCTTCTGTATTGGGTGTAGTTGGAGCAGGTGGTATTGGTTTTCAATTAAAAAGTTACATTGACGGTTTTGAGTACACCAAAGCTACAACTATGATGCTAGTGCTGTTGGTAGTCGTCACGGTAATTGATGCCTTTAGTAGCCAGTTACGTCATCGGCTGGATTCAATGTAGTGGTAGTGAAACCAGTCGCTAAGAGCTAATAGGTAATGAATTATGTCTTTAGTTATATTTTCTTGTAGTTGCAGGATGTGCTGAGAAGGGCTTTCAAGCGAGAAAATAAAACTCAACTTATTAAATAGACCTTTTGCAATCTATTTGCAAAAGGTCTATTGAGCATTAGAAGAACAATCAGAAAACGTTTGTTATTAAATTTTCTCATTAAACAGTTTAGAGTTAGCTATTAGCTTTAGCAAAGTTTGCCGTAGGCAATCCCTGCTTCCTTTGATTTCTCTGGGATTTGTTCTGGGCTACTGTCAGCAAAATGCTTATTCATCAGGCTGGGAACCTGTCCAGCTTGAATCCTGCTGTAACGGGTTTTATCTGGCATCACTAGGTTAGGCCCAGCTTTGCAGTTTTTCATGCAGCCAGTGCCTTTGATAGTTACTTGGTCTTCCAAACCGCGATCGCTCAACGCAGCCTCCAATGCCTGACAAACTGCTTTGCCACCGCGTTTCATGCAATCAGACTTTTGACACACCAAAATCGTGGCTTTGCTCTTAGCTGGTTTTACCTTCGCCTGATCAACTAATGCTGATTCCTTTGGTGGTTCGATTGAGGAAACTCCTCCCCTCTTTGCATCTTCTACTATTCCATCCTCAGAACGCCGTGCCGCCATCACACGTTCAGCTTTTAGTGTAATTTTGTCATGTTTCAAGTCATATTTTTTATAACCAACAACTTGCAACCAAGTACCTGCTGGTAAGCGCAAATCAAAAGCACCCCGTAAATGTTTGGCTAATTTTACATAACGTTCACCTTCAGGAGTTCCCAGCAGCAAGCCTTTGAGCTTATAACCATCTTTGATTACAAAATCGAGAAATATTCCTTCAAGGCAAAATTCTGATACTTCTGTAGTGTGTAATTCACTCATTTCTTTGACCTATTTTTAACTAATACAAGTTATTTAACAGTCTCTAAGATTGGTTTTGCCCAGCGTGGGCGATCGCCCATTAAAACTGTTTGTAGCGAATCTGCCAGCACTGTTCAAGACTCCAAATCAGCTGTTGACGAGAGGCGGTGAATCCCCGCATTACACTCCAAAGTTGAAAAGCCGCCGTGGGGCTAGCAATTTCAACTCTCAATGGCTGGTTAGTTTCACAACAACAAGGAACCTGTAACTCCTGTAAACGTTGATAGACTTGCCAGCGGTCTGCCCAATCCACATTTACAATGTGCTTTCTTTCTACTTCTGAACTAGACGATTTCAAGAGAATTGCCCCCAAAGTGCAACATACTCGCAATAACTACAGTGCCTCAGCCCCACATTTTTGAAAAACTTAGGAGATTAGCCTCTTAAATAAGGATACCTCAAGTGCAAACAATTCTCAGTAAGTTTTGAAAAAAAATCAAATATTAATCATCTAGTAAGCAGCAAATAGAGACAGGAACCAAAAGTGATTATTGCTATTTTCCCACTTTTCCCGTTCCTCTTACTGAATATGCATAGTTAAAGACATATATCAAGGATAGTAGTAAGCATAAATAACATAATGGGCGTGCCATTATTCAGAGCTAGAGTGAATTCAAGACTTTTAGTAGCAAAAAATTCAAAACTCTGTAATATTAATTGGGCTTGCTTTTATTTTTTAAATGTTAATATGTAAAGACTAAGCAGTTAAAAACTATAACTGCTAGAAAGCGAGGAGAACAATGTCTGAAACGCAAACTGTATTACGAAATTTTGGTCATGTTTATGACAATCCTATCTTACTGGATCAAAGCGTAACTGCTCCAGTTACTGAAGGATTAAATGTTGTATTAGCTAGTTTCCAAGCACTATACTTACAGTACCAAAAACATCATTTTGTAGTTGAAGGCTCAGAATTTTACCAGCTACATGAGTTTTTTAACGAAAGCTATGAACAAGTACAAGAACACGCCCATGAAGTTGGAGAGCGCTTAGATGGGCTGGGCGGTGTGCCAGCATCTACCTTCAGCAAATTAGCAGAATTAACTTGTTTTGAGCAAGAATCTGATGACGTATATTCTAGCCGCCAGATGGTAGAAAATGACCTGGCCGCAGAGCAAGCTATTATTGGTGTGATTCGCCGCCAAGCCGCCCAGGCTGAGAGTTTAGGCGACCGTGCCACACGTTATCTATACGAAAAGATTCTGTTAAAAACTGAGGAACGGGCTTTCCACTTAGCTCACTTCCTTGCTAAAGACAGCCTAACCTTAGCATTTGTCCAAGCTGCTCAAAGCTAAGCTCTCATCATCTAGATTTGTCTACTCCAGACTCAAGAAAAAGTTAGCAGCACTAGCTCTTAAAAAAATATAATAAATGGCAGAAAAGTGGGATACTGCTCTCTGCCATTTTTAATCTCTATAATTAGAGATGTATAAAATTTAATTTTGAAAATATTTGGCAATTAGCTAGTTAATAAATAACGTCTAAGTTAATTGGCTAAATACCTAGACATATATGGTAGTTAAATAAATCACTATTTGTTACAAAAACTATTAATACAAATAGTAAAAATTTGCAAAAGCTATAAAAAGTTTACGCTTACAACTAAATAAAATTCGACATACAAATGTATATCAATGGGAAAGTGAAGAATAATAATTGTTGATTAATTCGATTCTTCCATTGCTTCACTTTCCACCGTTGTCTGTCATCAAACCTAGAAAACTTGATAACAATTAGCATGAAGAGGGGTAAAGACCCTTAAAATAATCAGGATTTCTATTCTCGTACTCTAAGGCAACGACTATGCCCCGCCGTGATGACCTCCGGAAGATTCTGCTGTTAGGCTCTGGCCCTATTGTGATTGGACAAGCCTGTGAGTTTGACTACTCTGGCACTCAAGCCTGCAAAGCACTTCGAGAAGAAGGCTATGAAGTGGTGTTAGTCAACTCAAACCCTGCGACAATTATGACCGACCCGGAAACGGCCGATCGCACTTACATTGAGCCGTTGATACCGGAATTGGTCGAAAAAGTCATCGCCAAAGAACGCCCTGACGCACTACTGCCAACGATGGGTGGACAAACCGCGCTCAACCTCGCCGTTACCCTAGCAAAAAACGGGGTATTGGAAAAGTACGGTGTTGAGTTAATCGGCGCTAAGCTCCCAGCGATTGAGAAAGCCGAAGACAGGAAACTGTTTAACGAAGCAATGGACAAAATTGGGGTGGCTGTATGTCCCAGCGGTACTGCTTCATCTTTAGAAGAAGCAAAAGCGATCGCTCGTCAAATTGGCACTTATCCCCTAATTATTCGTCCTGCCTTCACAATGGGCGGTACTGGTGGCGGTATCGCCTACAACCAAGAAGAATTTGAAGAAATGGCACAGGTTGGTATAGATGCCAGCCCTGTTTCTCAAATTCTCATCGACCAATCTCTACTCGGCTGGAAAGAATACGAACTGGAAGTGATGCGTGACCTTGCAGATAACGTTGTGATTATCTGCTCCATCGAAAACCTTGACCCTATGGGCATCCACACTGGGGACTCTATTACCGTCGCACCCGCGCAAACCCTTACTGATAAAGAATATCAGAGGTTGCGGGATATGGCAATTAAAATCATCCGCGAGATAGGGGTAGAAACTGGGGGTTCTAATATCCAGTTTGCGGTCAATCCTGTCACCGGAGATGTGGTTGTGATTGAGATGAATCCCCGCGTTTCCCGTAGTTCAGCTTTGTCTTCTAAAGCCACGGGTTTCCCCATTGCCAAGATAGCGGCAAAATTAGCTGTGGGTTATACCTTAGATGAAATTAAAAATGACATCACAAAGAAAACTCCCGCATCCTTTGAGCCGACAATCGACTATGTGGTGACCAAAATCCCCCGCTTCGCCTTTGAAAAGTTTCCTGGTTCAGAACCAGTGCTGACAACACAAATGAAGTCAGTAGGTGAAGCAATGGCAATTGGGCGGACTTTTAATGAATCCTTCCAAAAGGCGCTGCGTTCTCTAGAAACAGGACGCGCTGGTTGGGGTTGCGACAAAGCCGAAAAACTACCCAGTGGGGAACAAATTCGCGCTCAACTGCGGACACCCAACCCCGATCGCATCTTCGCTGTGCGTCACGCCTTACTGCTAGGGCTAACTATTGAGGAAATTTATGAACTCACCGCCATTGACCCCTGGTTCCTGGGTAAAATGCAGCAATTGCTAGAAGTGGAGAAATTCCTGAAGCGGACACCATTAAAGCAGTTGACAAAAGAGCAGCTTTATGAAGTGAAGCGAGATGGATATAGCGATCGCCAGATTGCCTTTGCCACGAAAACCACTGAAGATGAAGTCCGCACCTACCGCAAAGAATTAGGAGTTATCCCAGTTTACAAAACTGTGGATACCTGTGCGGCTGAGTTTGAAGCGTTTACTCCCTATTACTATTCTACCTACGAAGAAGAAACAGAGGTCTTGCCCACAACCAAACCAAAAGTGTTGATTTTGGGTGGTGGCCCCAACCGGATTGGGCAGGGGATTGAGTTTGATTATTGTTGTTGTCACGCCGCCTATGCTTTAAAGGGAGCGGGTTACGAGACAATAATGGTCAACTCTAACCCAGAGACGGTTTCGACAGACTACGATACAAGCGATCGCCTTTACTTTGAGCCATTGACCAAAGAAGATGTCCTTAACATCATTGAAGCTGAAAATCCTGTTGGGGTAATTGTTCAGTTTGGCGGACAAACACCATTAAAATTAGCAATTCCTCTCCAGGAGTATTTGCAAGGATTAGGGACTAGTGACTGGGGACTGGGGACTGGGGATAATTCCCAATCCCTAATCCCCAATACCCAATCACCAATACCCAAGATTTGGGGTACATCACCAGATTCCATTGACGCAGCCGAAAATAGAGAGCGATTTGAAAAAATTCTTCAGAAATTGAATATTGCTCAACCGCCAAATGGTACTGCTCGGAGTTATGAAGATGCGTTGATTGTTGCTCAACGCATTGGCTACCCGGTAGTAGTGCGTCCTAGCTATGTGTTAGGGGGACGAGCGATGGAAATCGTCTATTCTGATACGGAGTTGGAACGCTACATGACATTTGCCGTGTTAGTGGAACCTGAACATCCAATTTTGATAGATAAATTTTTGGAAAATGCTATCGAAGTTGATGTGGATGCGATCGCTGACCACACTGGGCGAGTAGTAATTGGTGGTATCATGGAACACATAGAACAAGCGGGTATTCACTCAGGAGACTCAGCTTGCTCTTTACCCTCTATTTCCCTATCACCAGCAGTTCTCAATCAAATTCGCACTTGGACGGTACAGCTAGCGCAGGAACTGTCAGTCGTGGGGTTAATGAATATTCAGTTTGCCGTTGTCGGCGCTCAAGGCTATTCTCCCCAAGTTTACATTTTGGAAGCTAACCCCCGTGCATCTCGCACAGTTCCATTTGTGTCTAAGGCAACAGGTGTACAGCTAGCAAAACTAGCATCCCTAATTATGTCGGGTAAAACCTTAGAGGAACTGAAATTTACTGAGGAAGTCATCCCATCACATATTGCTGTAAAAGAAGCAGTTTTACCGTTTAATAAATTTCCTGGAACTGATACTATATTAGGCCCAGAAATGCGTTCCACTGGCGAAGTCATGGGAATTGACAGTGACTTTGGGCGTGCGTTTGCGAAAGCGGAAATGGGTGCTGGGGAGCGTTTACCACTGTCGGGAACTGTATTTGTGTCAATGAGCGATCGCGACAAAGCTGCTGCGGCTTCAGTTGTCAAAGAATTCATTGAATTGGGCTTTACCGTCATGGCTACACTTGGTACACGTCGAGTTCTTCGTGAAAATGGCTTAGATGTTGAATTAGTGCTGAAACTGCATGAAGGTCGTCCTCACGTCCTAGACGCCATCAAAAACCAGAAAATTCAACTCATTATCAATACGCCATCAGGGGAAGAAGCCCAGACTGATGCCAGATTAATCCGTCGTACAGCCTTAGCTTACAAAATTCCGATCATTACCACCATCGCCGGGGCAAAAGCCACAGTTGCCGCCATTCGCTCCCTACAAAATACAACTTTGGATGTAAAAGTCATCCAAGATTACTGCAAAAACCTTTAGCAGTAATCTTGTTTTGGAGAGTGAGGGAGTAGGGAAGTAGGGAGCAGGGAGCAGAGGGGAGAAGAATAATAACTACTGAACCAATGCCCTATGCCCTATGCCCTATCCCAATCCCCAGCCCCTAAAAAATTAAGCAATTGTTATAAGAGAATGAATATAGTTCTCATTGAGATATTTTAACAAATATGAGGAAGATTTTTAATCTAGCTATTTTCTAGAATTGCCTTCTCTCAGCCATAAGACTAATGAAAATAATGCATAACCCAAAATATTCAGGAATTTCTAGCTACAATCTAGCCAAATCTCTCTCATAAATGTTACAATATTTAATACTGATTAAACTAAAGAAACGTCAAAAGGTTACCTTTTATCTAACTATAGATACTTGTGAAACCATGAAAATAGCTGTAATTTCTAGCAGTTAAGAAGCTCTAATTTGATTACTATGAGCAGCCGAGTTTATCGGGCGCGTAAATTGTAAACCATAGCATGGGTTCCAGTTTAACTGGTTAACACCCTGGAAAGCATCTATCCATTTAATGACCCTACCGTCAAGTCCATCATTACCAATGAGTAGCGCCATGAAGACCGCTCAGACAGCCACAGACCTCGTGCGGACTTACCTGCGTGAGATTGGCCGTGTGCCACTCTTAACCCACGAGGAGGAAATTTCTTATGGCAAACAGGTGCAACGTTCAACCGCCTTGCAAGAGGAGAGGGAGAACCTTGCCACTCAGTTGGGTCGTCATCCGACTTTAGAAGAGTGGGCAAAAGCGACTAAGCTAGATCCAACAGAGTTGAACGAAGCGATCGCTGATGGTGAAATTGCCAAGCGCAAGATGGTAGAAGCCAATTTGCGACTGGTAGTATCCGTTGCCAAAAAGTACATTAAGCGCAACGTCGATCTACTCGACTTGATCCAAGAGGGTAGTATCGGTATGCAACGGGGTGTAGAAAAGTTTGACCCTACCAAAGGTTATAGATTTTCTACTTATGCCTATTGGTGGATACGGCAAGCCATCACACGTGCTATAGCCGAAAAAGCTCGCACGATTAGGCTACCTATCCATATTACTGAAAAATTGAATAAGATAAAAAAAGCACAGCGCCAGCTGTCTCAGAAATTAGGACGCGCTCCCACAGCAGCCGAGCTAGCCGAAGAATTAGAATTGACTCCTAAGCAAGTGCGAGAGTATCTAGAAAAGGCGCGTCTACCCCTATCCTTAGATTTGCGGTTGGGAGATAACTACGACACCGAACTCGGAGAAATGTTGGAAGATCCAGGAGCTTCTCCAGAAGAGTTCGTCATGCAATCTTCCCTATCTTATGACTTAGAGCGTCTCATGGGCGACCTGACACCGCAACAGAAGGAAGTGATCACACTACGCTTTGGGTTAATTGATGGGCAAGCTCTCACTCTCGCTAGAATCGGTGAAATCCTCAACATCAGCCGGGAAAGAGTACGGCAAATCGAGCGGGAAGCATTAACTAAACTTCGTAAGTCTAAAGCCAACATGAATGAATATTTGGCAAGTTAGTTGTTTGTTACTTGCCCCCATTCAGAGCGCTGCAAGTCGGCGCTCTGAATTCTCTGTTTATCATTAGTGATTTATAAAAGACCCTTTGGGTTCGCCCGTAGGTGAGAAAATACCCGCCTTTGGTACGGTTACACCGACTTACACTAGATAGCTAGCCTGTTACATTAGTTGACAAGAAGAAAAAGTAGCCAGTTGAAGTCAAGTTCAATACAGGCATTTAGCTTTTAAGTCTCACTGCTGTAAGCATTGGTAGTTCAAGAGGTAAAAAATGAGTAACCAATCAAACCGAGTCTCAGAATTTTTCAATAGCGAATCAGAAAGTAGCGATTTACTTTGGCAGTACGTTAAATCTTTGAGTCCAGAAACCGTCACTCAACTATCTAAACCTACTTCTCCTGAAGTCTTTCAAGTGATGGAACGTAATATTACAGGGCTGTTGGGTAACCTACCTTCAGAACACTTTGGTGTTACCGTAACCACCAGCCGAGAAAGCCTTGGTCGGCTTCTCGCCTCTGCGATGATTAGTGGTTATTTCTTGCGTAATGCTGAACAGAGAATGGACTTTGAAATCGCTTTGCAAGGAAGTGAAACCAATAACAGTGAAGTTGAATAGGAATCTCACATTTAACTTTCAATGGTGTTTGATGTCTAATCAAACTTATGGCGGCACTAATCGAGAATATGCTTCTGCTAAATTCTGATAATCTCGCTTTTCCTTTTTATTCAGCCCTAGTCATTTATTAACTATAGTCTCTTGTGTTTATAAAAATCTAAATTGCTAACTAACTGAGGGCTGAAATGAAAGGCATAAATCTGGATAATTTTTTACCCATGTAATTTTGTCAGTTTGTATTTAGTTTCATCGGGGATAAATTTCTCAATGATTAATGCAGGTCTGTGGGCAAACTAATAATGGTAAACGACTCATAATAAGTAAATATAAATTTATCAATCCAAACTCGGCAGAGTTCTAATCAGTCCGCCGAGTTTTATTATTGACTGATAGTCAAGAGTTATTCGTTATTAATTTACCTAGCTCCTCTGCTCCTTCATCCTTTCCTCTCCTAAATTTCGCAGTCAATTATGAGTGAAACCAGTTTTTCCCCACCCCATAAAATTATCGGTGTTGCTGTAATTTGGAACGATCAAGAACAAATTTTAATTGATCGCCGTCGTCCAGAAGGAGTCATGGGTGGATTGTGGGAATTTCCTGGTGGCAAAATCGAGCCGGGTGAAACTATCAAAGAATGTATTCTACGAGAAATTTATGAAGAACTGGGAATAGTCATTGAAGTAGAAGAGCATTTGATTACTATTGACCATACCTATACAGATTTACGTGTCACGCTCACAGTGCATCACTGTCGTCATGTTACAGGTATTCCCCAACCTTTAGAATGCGATGAAATTCGCTGGGTAAGCTTGGAAGAACTGGAGCAATTTGTTTTTCCCAAAGCCAATATTCAAATTATTGATGCCTTAAAAACGGCTAGGAAATAGTGACTGGTGAGCTAGCTAGCGTGGTTTCTATCATCAGCGGCTGGCGTAAAGTCCGGGTATAGATGCGCTTACAGCCTTGGTACGTTTTGCACTCACCCAAAAAGAGATTAGGGACTGTAAAGAATAATTAATGTCCAATGCTCTCAATATCCAATCCCGTAACAATCTATTAACGGCCACGGGTTAATACCCGCAATTTTCTACAATAAACGCAGAGACTTTGATAAAAGGTGTCAGTAAACAAATGCCTAAAACAGTTGCCGACGTGATGAACTGCGAGCCAGTTGTCGTCCGGGCTGAAACTCCGCTTAAGGAAGCTATCCAAATTCTTGCAGAACGCCACATTAGTGGGCTACCTGTTGTGGATGATGTCGGTAAATTAGTGGGCATTATCTCCGAAACCGATTTGATGTGGCAAGAAACTGGTGTTACTCCACCGGCATACATCATGTTTCTGGATAGTGTTATCTATTTAAAAAATCCGGCTGACTATGAACGTGACTTGCACAAAGCACTAGGACAAACCGTTGGGGAGGTAATGAGTCAAAATCCCATCACTATTTCCCCTGACAAAACTTTAAGGGAAGCAGCCACAGTTATGCACGATCGCAGCGTTCATCGCTTACCAGTGCTTGACAGCGCGGGTCAAGTAATTGGTATCCTCACTCGTGGTGATATTATTCGGGCAATGGCAGCAAGTCAAGATTAGTCATTAGTCCAAAGTCAAAAAGTCCACAGTCTAAAGTCAAGAGTCCAAAGTTCAAAATAGGCTCTTGGCTAGAAGCAGAGCGTCTCCGGCTCTACCCTTGACTATGGACTCTTGACGCTTGACTCTTTTTAAACACCTTTGAAAATCAAGGATAACTAAATGAGTATTACTCCTGAGTCAGTTAAGGAATTGCTCAGTTCAGAAGATGTGGGCGATCGCTTGCGCGCGGTTAATCAAATCCGCCAACTAGAACCAGCTGTTGGCTTTGAATTGATTCAAGCTGCCGTTGGCGATAGCAATGCGCGTGTCCGATATTCGGCTGTGAGCCAATTGGATACGCTCGGAGATCAGAATTTAGAGTTATCCTTGGAAATATTGCGCGATCGCTTGTTCAATGACACCGAAGTAGATGTACAAGCAGCAGCAGCAGACTGTATCGGCGCTCTTAAACTACATGATGCTTTTGAAGACTTACAGCAGGTTTACCACAAGACCGATGAATGGCTCATACAATTTAGTATCATTGCTACATTAGGAGCGTTAGGTGATCCGCGAGCCTTTGAATTGCTCAAAGAGGCACTTTCATCAGAAACCGAATTAGTACAAACTGCTGCTATTAGTTCTTTCGGTGAATTAGGAAATTTAGAAGCAATTCCCCTCTTAGCTCCTTATGCTACGAATCCAGATTGGCAAATGCGTTACAGAGTTGTTCAAGCTCTGACTCTATTAGGGGGTGCAGAAGCCAAATCGATATTAGAAACACTCGCTAATGATGAAGTCGAAGCGATCGCAACTGAAGCGAAACAATCTTTGCAGTCTGCATAAAAAGCTGTTACTCAAGAAATACCTCGATAACCCGTAGAGGAACGAGAGATTACGAGTTATTATCCTAAATCAGCAATATAGCAATCCTAAATCATTCTCGAACGTACTAAATATGATTGTTTAGGGTGGGCAATGCCCACCTTTTTCTTATTTTGCTGAGAACTGTCCAGATACGAGTATTTCACCAATTAACTAGGATTGCTATATACAGGAGTTTTTTTTTGCATTAAGTAAAGCTACGGGTTTTGAGGCAGGAGGCAGAAACTCTTTATATCTGATGCGTGAGTCCTGCATTTTGTATTTCACTTACTTGCAAACTGCTGTATGTAATTTTTGAATGTCTAAACTATTTACAATTTATTAGATTACTACTTTACAGTTATTTTACAAATATTTTGCTTTGTTTTAATTGGTAATAGTAAAGTTATCTCTAAACTTTATTCTTGCTAAACAATTAGAACTAAATGCCTAAGCTTATGCCGAATATTGAACAAAAAGCATAATTTTTTATAAAAAAGGAAAATTTTTAAATACTACCTATTTTAACTATTTTTAGCAAGTTAGATAACAGTGTTTACAAGAAAAATATATAACAGTAATTCGCACAAACTTAGCAGACTCTTCACTTGTACTTTAACACGAATCAATTAGTTGCATGTGATAATACTGACAGGTGAGACACAAAATAATATTTTGAGTTGAACTCTTGCAATTCCTTATTTGGAATCTACTTAGATAAATTTTGATATGTACCAATATCTGTAATTTCCCCGCAGTATTTGCAATTGTCGTATCAAAATTATCATCCAATTAATATTCACAAATTTTTAGCTGGTGAAAATAATGAGTAACCTCAAGAATATTGTCCGTGGAGCAGCTTTGGTTAGTAGCACCTTGGCTTTAAGCGCAACTGTAGCTGTTTCATCTGCTCAAGCAGCAGTTTTTGGTGATCTTAATATCACAGGGCAATCTACTTTACTTAACGGGAATGATTCCAATCCTGCAACTGACAAAATTACGTTTGATTCTGCTATAGTTCACGCTAACTCAACTGGTAGCTTTGCTACCTTGATTGGCTCGAATGCTATCATATCTGCTATAGATTTAACTCAAGTTTCAGGTGATACCTATTCAGCGACTACAACTAACCCATTTATTACATTTACTAATGGTTTGAAGTTTGTCGCAGATAATCCGTTCACCGTTAAGAGATTAACAATTGGTTCTGATTTAACATTAGCAATAACTAATCCACCCTTTAGCGGAAACTTTATTGATGCTATAGGACAAGTTGTAGGTAGAGGCGCTTTTACTTCAAATTATAACGTTACGAGCGGTAGCTACTCCATGACTTTAAAAACTGTACCCGAACCTACAGCTACTCTAGGCGGATTTATAGCTTTAGGGCTAGCAGCATTAGGCACAAATAATGTAGCTAAAAATCAGAAGAAGCTGAAAGTAACTGCATAATAAAAGCTTTTACTTTACAGTATATTTCTTAAAGTTTTAAGGCGAGGTTGGGTATTTGTTCTTCAAATTTAATACGGATGTAACAATACACATTTTCCTGGAATTAACTTAATTAACTAATAACAAGCCAGTCATCTATACAAACCTAGATAAGCTTGTGTTGTTTGTAATTAAGATCCTCAAAATACCCTATGACTGTTTAATAGCCATAGGGTATTTTTGATTTGATAGGACTTATTATGGCATACATCAAATCTTATAATATTGGAGATTAGAAAATAAAAAATCTATTTATGCGAAACTTGTTGAAAATACCTTTACTCAAACTTTACCTACCAAATACCTGCGGCCAAGTTGTGGTTATGAAAACTACAACTGCTGCGATCGCTAACAACCCTTGAATTAAATTTCCAACCAAACTTCCTACTACAATTCCTATACCAGCCTTCACAGCTAAACCTATTTCACGCTGATAAAGATATTCACCAATAATTGCTCCTAATAGCGGCCCTAACAAAATTCCTAACAACGGGCCTCCAAAAGGCAATGTTGGCAATAATCCAAAAAAGCCTAGCAACAAACCGACAATTGCACCAATTTGTCCCCACTTGCTAGCTCCAGCTTGTCTTGCTCCTATGTAGCTAGCTAAAAAATCTACCCCGACACTAAGAAGTAAAACGATAATTGTCACTATTAATGGTATTTTAATGGCTGTAAAGGAACTAGTCACAATTCCCCAAATAATAATTGCAATTAAAATTAAACTGCTGCCAGGAATAGCAGGAACCACAGCACCAACGATACCCACAACCATGACAGCGACCAATAGCCAATAAATGATTTGCATAAAATTTTAAATTTCTGAGTTAGCTAGCGGGAACTACAAAGGATTTATAAAGTAAATCTATCGCATTTATGGAGATGTGCTGTCTATCTTTCTGCAAAAGCTAGGAAAACCTGATCCATTTGGACTTTTAAATAGAACCAAACATAATTTTCTACCTCAATCTGATAAAATTTTTTAGCGATCGCTCTTGACTTGTCTTGGTAATTCACATCTGTAGAGAGTAAGATCATTTGGCTTTTAGGTTGCTACACATAGGCAATCCAAAGCAAGGAAGAATGATATTTAGCTATTTTTTTAAGAATTGGTATAATCAATTGCTGGGCAGATGCGATTTACACTGTTCACGAAATTGAATACTAAGCACGTTACTTGCGGTTTGTTGAGTATGCAAACCTCTTATTGGCTATATAAACTGTTCACGTCAAGTAACTGAACTTCCTAAACACTCCTTAGAAAGCTCACATCACAATCTATGACTAGAAAAATATTGACCGGATTAAGTTCAGAAGCCTATGAACACCCTTTTGATCGCAAGGCCTTGGCTTCTTTGCAAAATATGCCCGGTGCCTCTATGCTCCTCAAAAAAATTAACGAGTACGGCATTGATCGTTTACTTAGGCTGCAATGCCTTGGTAGTGAAATCAGAATTACACCCCGGAATTTTCCTAAATTGCATCAAAGACTTGTAGAAACTTGCCAAATTCTTGATGTTACCCCGCTTCCTGAACTGACTTTATCTCGAGGTACAGGTCACGTGGAAACCTACGTAGTTGGGGTAGAAAAACCGATTATTACTATTAATCTAGATGTAATGGAATGGCTTAATGAGGATGAATTACTTTACATTTTGGGATACGAAGTGGCTCGCATCAAAAGTCAGCATATGATGTATCACCAGATGGCAATTGTTATGCCAACTTTGAAAAACTTGTTGAGCAGTACGACACTGGGTGTAGGTGGCTTGGTAGCTAGTGGAATGGAACTGGCTTTATATAATTGGCGGATGATGGCTAGGTTCACTGCTGATCGTGCTGGTTTGCTAGCTTGTCAGGATATTAACGTGGCTACTACCACGCTGATAAAACTTGCAGGTTTGCCAGATGAATACTTAACTAATGCTGTAATCGAAGATTTTCTCGCTCAAGCTCGCGAGTTTGCATCTAATAACTTCAATAGTGTAGATCAGGTAACTAAAATATTAAGTTATACAGAACAACATCTTTCCTGGGTACTTATGCGGACTGGTGAGTTATTGAAATGGATTGATTCGGGAGAATATGAAAAATTAGTTCAACAGAAAGATTTAAATACACCTGAAGAAGTAGAAGAAAAAACACCTGAAGAGATAGAAAAGTGGAATTTTTTGACTTCTTGGTAAGATACTAATTCGTAACGATGCTCCGCCCCGCTACGCTAACGTAATTCGTAATTATATATATGAGCAAGTCAATTTATTAATGCAAAGAAAAAAGACTATTCATAATTTAAATCAAGCAGGTAAATATCTTAGAGTAATACTTGCCAAGTAAGAGTTATTGTTACAGATGACCAACCAAAAGCAGATTTCTACAAGTATTTAAAATTCAGCAATAGATTCTCTGTCTAAAAACCCAAATTAAATCTGACGCCTCTTAATTACGCATTACGAGTTAGTATTACTTCGCTTGGTTGTGTAAATTCGAGCTAAGAGTTACAGCTAATTTATCTGCAATTCCCGCAATCCAGTTTTCATCTTGTTTTGTGTAACTGCGACGAGCATTCGCTCCTAAAATTAAGACACCTTGATTACCAATCGGTTGACAAATTACACCTTGAGTATTTTCTGGTAAATAATCAAATTCAATCTTACCTGGATAAATTTCCAGGGCAACTAAGTAAGTTGGTTTTTGTGTTTCCAGTACTCGTTTTAAAATTGCTCCTGGAAATACTTCAGATTTAGTACCCAGAATACCGCGACGCAACAAAACTTTGCCTTGATAAAAAACTACTAGCGATCGCGTTACTGTATTAGTCAACAATAAATGAGATGCCCACGCTAGTTCAGTTTTCACGGTTTCTGGTAAATCTGCGGCTAATACAAAACCTTCCTCCCCAATTAGTTCTACAGTATCAGGCGATCGCGGCTGCACTTGCTGCCAAATTAAACCCGTTAAAATTAATACCGCACTTAAAACCACACCAAGCACATCCCCACGTGCTTGGGATTGAGTAAGTTCTGGTGTCAATAAACGGTTAATTAATAAAAGTACAGCGCCCAAGCCACCAACAACAATGGGTAGACGCCGCAAAACTCTATTAGAATCAGGTTTATTCATTGGACATGAATTACGAGTTATGAGTTATGAGTTGTGAGTTATGAGTTGAAGAAAGTTTTTAACTCTTCACTTTTAACTCCTCACTTCTAACTCTCTTCATTCTTCTCCTGGTTCAATAATCCGTTGGAAAAGATAACCAGTACCCCGCGCTGTGAGAATCAATTCTGGGTTGCTGGGGTCATCTTCTAATTTTGCCCGCAACCGGGAAATATGCACATCCACTACACGCGTATCCACATGGCGTTCTGGTGTGTAGCCCCACACTTCTTGCAAAATTTCCGAACGGGAAAAAGCTTCTCCAGAGCGGCTGACTAACAACTCTAGTAAGCTAAACTCCATACCCGTCAGCCGAATACGCTCATCGCCTTTATAGACTTGTCGCTTATTCGTGTCAATTTTGATATTGCCAACATGAATCACCCCAGAACTGGGGATACCAGAAGCACTGGTTTTGTCTACCCGTCTCAATACCGAACGAATTCGGGCTTCTAACTCCTTTGGGGAAAATGGTTTAACTACATAGTCATCAGCACCCAGCTCTAGCCCAGTAATGCGATCGGCTACATCCCCCAGGGCTGTTAGCATAATAATAGGGACATCTGATTCCTTTCGTAATTCTTGACACACACCGTAGCCATCTAGCTTTGGCATCATCACGTCCAAAACTACTAGGTCAGGATCGGATTTACGAAAAGTTTCTAAAGCCTCTTCCCCGTCGCCAGCCGTTACTACATCGTAGCCAATCATGGAAAGGCGCGTTTCCAAAATCCGGCGAATGCTGGCTTCGTCGTCTACCACCAGGATTTTTTCTTTATGACTTTCCAAGTTTCTCAACGCTCCTTCACTAAAATTTTACATGATTAATTTTTAATACCATAATATTAAGATATCATTCCATGAATTCATTTGGAAAAAGCTCTAACTGCCTACTATTCTTAGATTTTACTTTTTTCCAGTGATTAAATAATAATTAAGATTATTGAATAACATTTAAGAATGCCAAAGTCTAAAACCTTTTACGTTTGTAACGACTGTGGGGCAGAATCGCCTCAGTGGTTTGGCAAGTGTCCAGCTTGTGGCACTTATAATTCTCTAGAAGAACAGATTGCTGTCCAGTCTTCTGGAGATATGCCCAGTCGGGGAGTTAGTAGTTGGCACACAGCACAGAATAATGGCAAATCTGCTACTAAAACACCTAAACAGCGAGCTTCTCTGACATTTGAGCAAATTAGCGATCGCCAACTCACACGCTGGCAGTCAGGCTATGAAGAATTGGATCGGGTACTTGGAGGCGGGATTGTCCCCGGTTCTATGGTTCTCATTGGAGGTGATCCAGGAATCGGTAAATCTACTTTACTACTGCAAGTATCAAATGAACTAGCACAAAGATACCGCATTCTCTACATTTCTGGGGAAGAATCAGGACAACAAATCAAACTGAGAGCTTCTCGTTTGGGAGTATCAAAATCCTTAGATGTGGATATTAATGCGATTGAAGTAGTAGCAGAAGATACTCCGAAATCGGAAGATATTGAAAGTGTCAGTGCAGATTTGTATGTATTACCGGAAACAGATTTAGAAGAAATTTTGCGGGAAATAGACTCCTTAAAACCGAATGTGGCGGTGATTGATAGTATTCAAACAATTTTCTTGCCAGCTTTAACCTCTGCACCAGGTTCAGTAGCCCAAGTGCGTGAATGTACAGCGGCTTTGATGAAAGTGGCGAAGCATGAAGATATCACAATGTTAATTGTAGGACACGTCACCAAAGAAGGAGCGATCGCTGGGCCGAAAGTCTTAGAACACTTAGTAGATACAGTATTGTATTTTGAAGGCGATCGCTTTGCCTCCCATCGCTTATTGCGAACAGTGAAAAACCGCTTCGGCGCTACTCATGAAATCGGCATTTTTGAAATGGTGGCACATGGACTACGAGAAGTTCCTAACCCCTCAGAGCTATTTTTAGGCAATCGTGACGATCCAGCGCCAGGTACTGCGATCGTAGTTGCTTGTGAGGGAACTCGCCCCATCGTTGTTGAGTTACAAGCCCTTGTAAGTCCCACCAGCTACCCTTCTCCTCGTCGTGCAGGGACTGGCGTAGACTACAACCGCTTAGTGCAAATTCTCGCCGTGTTAGAAAAACGCGTAGGAATTCCCATGTCAAAATTGGATTCTTACGTGGCTTCTGCTGGGGGATTGAGTGTATTAGAACCAGCAGTAGATTTAGGCGTAGCAATTGCGATCGTTGCCAGTTTCCGCGATCGCATTGTCGATCCAGGTACAGTCTTGATTGGAGAAGTTGGCTTAGGCGGACAAGTGCGCTCAGTGTCACAAATGGAACTGCGGTTAAAAGAAGCAGCTAAGCTGGGATTTAAAAGAGCAATCGTCCCAAAAGGGACAAAATTTCCTGACCTTAACATTGAAATATTACCAGTATCTAAAGTCATAGACGCGATTATTGCGGCAATCCCACAACACTCATTAGAAGACAGCGATTTAGAACCAGACGAAGAGTAGGTTCCAAAAGCGGCGTTGCTGAATCAACCTATAAACTTGCTATTTGCACCTACTCTGCGAGAACGATTTCATCGAATGCGCGAGCTTTCCATATCCAGATTCAGCAGCGTCCTTTGTCCCCTTATTAAAAAGGAAGACCCACTATCACATCCATTGTCACCCAAAACTATCAAATAACGTGGGAAAAACTACCCGACGATTACAAATTGCCAGATGACCCAGTGGTCTGATACGGAAGGCGGGGAATATTCTATTAAACCAACTTACCCCCCTGGTAAATGGTTTTTTTACTAGTGCGTCTTAAAAGTACCAAATTATGCGATTTTTGAACCTGATAGCGGCAACTTAGAAATTTATCGCCTAGATAACAATACAGGCAGGTACATTGTGCAAACCCCTAACGACAACCAACTTTACTGGATAGGGGAAATGAATCTTTACCTTGGTGTGTGGCAAGGGAGACGTGAAAATCGTACAGGTAATTGGTTGCGGTGGTGGGATGAACAAGGACAACTTCTACTGTGGGGTTTCGAGTTAGCTGAACAAGATCGCGGACTTCTTGAAGAAGTCCGCGATGTGAGCTTTGCTTGTATCCAAAGTTATAGATTCCACCTTATCAAACGCCGCTATTTATGGTGTGCCAAAATAAATATCAGTAAAACTACGGTCTTGATAAATGGCGTGGAATCCAGGGCAGCAGTTGTTTGGCGATCGCTACATTATCGAAAGAGAATTGGGTAGGGGCGGAATTGGCATTACCTACCTCGCTAGAAACCCAAGTGATGAGTTCCGCGTAATCAAAACTCTTCTAGACAAGTTTTTTAATGACCCTAAATGGACACCGCACTGCAACAAGTTACGGCAAGACTTCCGAGATGAGGCTTTGCGACTGGCTTTATGTCACCATCCTCATATTGTGCAGATAGAAAATGTCTTTGATGAAGGTAATTTTCCCTGCATGGCGATGGAGTATATCGAAGGGCAAGATTTAGGTAAGCGAATCACTGAAAACGGTGCATTATCAGAAGCCGAAGCACTTATATATATTCAGCAAATTGGCGACGCTTTAACTTTAGTTCATAACAAAGGCTTGCTGCATCGGGATTTGAAGCCGAGTAACATCATGATGCGTGCAGGTAAACCCGAAGCAGTGCTAATTGATTTTGGTATTGCCAGACAATTTATCCCTGGTGCTATTCAACAGCATACAGAGAATCGTACTGATGGTTACGCCCCACCAGAGCAGTATGTACCGGATGCCGAACGGGGAGAATATATTGATGTTTATGCCTTAGCTGCGACATTGTATGCTTTGCTAACAGGACAGTTGCCAATGCCAGCACCAGCTAGATTACAAAATTTTACGCTGCGATCGCCTAAAGAATTGAATAGCAGTGTTAGCGATCAGGTGAATGAGGCAATTATGAAGGGGATGGCGTTAAATTACAGGTTCCGTCCCCAGTCGGTGCAAGAGTGGTTGAACTTGTTGGGAACGAATGTAGGGTCAATTTCGGCAACAACACCTCAAACACAATCTAACCAATCTACTCAAAATACTTCAAGATTTATTTTCCAGGTTTCTCAAAGTTGGGAATGTGTACAAACCATAAGAAACTATGCAGACTCTGTTCATTCTCTTGCTTTTAGTCCAGATGGCAAGCTATTAGCTACTGGTCTTTACAGTGTGAAATTATGGCAGCTTATCAATGGTCAAGAAATAAAAACTTATGAATATCCTAGCTGGATTCTTACTTTTAGTGCAAATGGTAAAAATTTAGCTAGTTCGTTGGGTGAAGAATTGAGTGTTTGGGATATAGATAGCGGTAAAGAAAACCTTAATTTTACACTAGGCTGGAACAATATAGATTTCGTTGCATTTAGCTCTGATGGTCAGATGCTTGCGGCTAGTATGAGAAAAGAAGAAATTCAATTATGGGATGTAAATACTGGAGATAAAGTTCGTACTATCACAATTACTGAAAGATATGGGCATCTAGTTTTTAGCTTGGATGGACGGATTCTTGCTGGTGCTACTGTAGGTATGAAATCCGAGGATATTATTAAGTTATGGGAAGTATCTACTGGCAAAGAAATCTGCACAATTTATTCTCGCTCCAAATATATAAATGCTCTTGCATTGAGTCCTGATGGTGAGATTTTAGCCAGTGAAGAAACCTACGGCGGTTTTTTTTACCCAAGTAAATCTCGGATCAGACTATGGGATGTAGCGAATGGGAAAAATATCTACTCTATTAAAGCTGATTCTGAAGTTTCTTCTCTTGCCTTTAGTCCCAATGGAGATATATTAGCCAGTGTGGATCGTTATAACGGTAATGTAAAAGTATGGCTGTTAAGTCGGGTTCAAGGAAAACAAGTTAAACTCACAAATATCCACACTTTAACTTCCAGTTACAGAGGTTTTAACAAGCCAATCAAATTTAGCCCTGACGGTCGAATTTTAGCAGATGGCATTACTCTGTGGGATGTAGCTAGTGGTAGAGAAATCTATAAACTCAATGGACATAGCGAAGCAGTTGATCTATTGACTATTAGCCCTGATGGTCAAAATATAGCTACTACGAGTAAAAGTGGTATTACACTATGGCATATACCTAGTGGCACTTTTATTCGTCGGTTTGAAAAATATTCTTTAGATACTGTAGTCTTTAGTGCAAACGGAAAGATTTTAATTAGTGCTAATAAAGATAGAATGATACTCTGGGAAGTAGCCACTGGAAGAAAAATTCAGGACACACCTTGTGAACTTAAGGAATCTAGAGTAATTTCAGCAGTTGCTTTAAGTCAAGATGGAGAAATATATGCTCAAGCCGCATATTCAGATAAAAAAATTAGACTAATAAAAGTCAGCACTGATCAAAACATTTCTACTATTACAACTCAATCTGAGGGTGTTGGCTGTCTTGCTTTTAGTCCAAATAAAGAGATATTAGCAAGCAGTAGTTTTGATAAAATCATTAAATTATGGGAAGTAAAAACTGGCGAAGCAATCCGAACTATCAACACCTATCCTCATAGTGCTACTTCTATTGCTTTTAGTCCGAATGGGAAAATTTTAGTGTGTGGTGGTAGTGATTGCATCCAGTTGTGGGATGTGGAGACACATTATGGAAGATTAATCTGCACTATTAATACTTCTATAATAAGCTCCTCAAATTCTTCCAGTGCTAAAGGTTCACTTATCTTTAGCCCTGATGGGCAAATTTTAGCTAGTAGCAGCAATGACAACACAATCAAACTTTGGGATGTGGCTTCTGGAAATGAAATTGGTACTCTGACTGGTCATTCCTCACAGGTTAATTCCATACTATTTAGCCGTGATGGGCAAATTCTAGTTAGCGCCGCTAATGATGGCTCAATCAAAATTTGGCAACGCAGCTAGTCTGGCAATAACAGCGTCAAAATAGTAAGTAAGGCTGGCAAACAATAAAAACAACATGAAAGCATACGAATTCCCAGCGAATGTTACCACCGAAGTCAAAATAGAATTACCGAATGCTGTTTTACAACAGTTAGCAAATAATCAGCAGGTAAAAGTAATTATTCTCGTCAATGAACCCACAGAAGAACAAGAGGAAGCAGATTGGCATCGTTTTGCAGCCGAGCAATTATTAAAAGGCTACAGCGAAGATGATGCTATCTGCGACACAATTTAATCGATGCAAAATTATCAATCTGGCTAAGTTATTTTTCTCAAATTGCCTTTTTCTGATGCAGTAACATTCAAACTCCGTCTAGTGTTATTACTTTTAGACAGAGGATATGATGATGTTATTGTGGCGCAGATTAGCAGTCAAAGCACTCAAACACTTTTTGATTTTGAAACTATAGAATGGCAGCAAGCAGGTTGAATGCGTCCGTCGGTAGTTAAGTTGCATAATATAAACACAGTATCAAAGCTTCTATTAGGCGTGAATCCGGATGATTTGGATTAATTATTGTAACTTCAAGTGCTTTTCATAATTGCTTCCTTTTTCACAAAGATTAACTTTTGAGAGCGATCGCACATTTAACACTAAAAATATCTATAATATTTAACTCTAGGAGTCCATAGGGTTTCTTCACCTTTTTATCTCACCCACTTACGGCTTCTTTCAACAAAGCACCCGCAGATATTACTGCAAACACGGGTTATGTTCTGACTGCTAAAATATCTAAATACGAACAGTATTATAAAACTACTCAAGAAAAAATTGTCTATTTGGTCACACAAGACCGTCAACAAATTGTAGAAAAGTCTATTTTCTCATCTTGAGGGTGATGCTAACCTCAATTCTAAGGGGCATATCAGCTTTTATCGGCTAGAGTTTCTATCTTTCAGCAAACCAAATAATGTATCAACAAAATCGCAAGGAGTGCGATGAAATGTCACAGTCTCCTATGACAAGACCAGAAATAGCTGCTGGAACTCTGATTGATAATCGCTATATTATCCAAAAACTTTTGGGACAAGGCGGATTAGGACGAACCTATTTAGCGTATGATACTCGTCGTTTTAATGAAGCTTGTGTTCTTAAGGAATTTGCACCCATTGGCACAGGGGAAAATGGACTGGAACAATCTCGCAACTTATTCAAAAGAGAAGCTAAAATTCTCCACCAGCTGCAACATCCTCAAATCCCCAGGTTCTTAGCTTGCTTTGAGGGAGATGGTCGACTATTCCTGGTACAAGAATATGTTGATGGTAAAACATATTCTGCGCTGCTGGGAGAACTTCAACGTCAAGGCAGAAATTTTGTGGAAGCGGAAGTTATACAGTGGCTAAAAAAACTGCTACCTGTTTTGGAATACGTCCATCAGCACAACATCATCCATCGGGATATTTCACCTGACAATATCATGTTACCTGAAGGCACGGATTTGCCAGTGCTGATTGATTTCGGTGTAGGCAAGCAAATTGCTGACTTGAAGGATGGGAGAAACTCCCATCACGTAACCTTTGTTGGCAAAATGTCTCTTGTCGGCAAAGTGGGATACGCTCCACGTGAGCAGATTAGCTTAGGTTTGTGTTCTCCCTGTAGTGACCTTTATGCTTTAGGAGTAACAGCTATTGTGCTACTTACAGGACGAGATCCATCTCTGCTAATGGATCAGTACTCCTTAGAGTGGCAATGGCGTTTTTATAGCTATGTTAGTGATGCTTTTGCTCAAGTACTTAATCGGATGTTAGCAGATACGCCTAACAAGCGATACCAAACAGCCAGAGAAGTTCTTGCTGGATTAGAGCGTCTTACAGCACCAGAAGTAAGAAAACCTGCACCGATTGTGGATTTGTCTCCTACCGTATTTCATCCTGAATATCAGGCTATAACACCAAGGCCACAATCGTTTAATCAATATGGAGAAACAATATTAAGTTCGCCTCTTACTTCACCAATTGAGCAAATTGAACAACCTTCGCTCAATCCAGCATTTATCAAACGTTGTCAGGAAGAGTTGGCCTATTACATAGGCCCAATGGCCAATCTAGTCGTAGAAGAAACATTAGCTGAAACTCCTCACATTTCAGCTGAGCAACTTGTTGAACTCATGGCTAAAGAAATTCCAGACATTCAAGCAGCCTTTAAGTTTAAAAACAAACTATTGTCTTAGGCTTTTGCCTGCTATTAATGTAAGAAAATTATCAATTATGATTTTATTAATTACCTGTACCCCCATGAGTACGCTTGATTCTTTTCATCGCCATTTCTAAACTTAATTGCATTCGTTTAAAAGCTTGAGCCAAATTCCCAATTTCATCATTAGAAAACTGCTCAAATTCAACGTCCATATGTCCTGTGCTGACTTCTTCTGCAATACGAGTCATACGTTTTAGGGGTTTTACAACTTGTCTATTTAAGAAAAAGTTAACTAACAGAATGGTTGCTATAAAAATAGCCGATACTATCATAATAATTAGTAAAGAAGATTGATTAGCTTTGTTGATGACTTTATTCGCTGGGACTGAAATTATTTGAGCGCCGACAATTTCATTCAAGTTCCAGCCAAATCCATTAGCTGTGCCATAAAGAGAAATCATACTTGGAGGTGCAGCTTCAGGTGTGCTATGACACTGCAAGCAACTTTGTTGAGAAATTGGTAGCGGACGAGCAATGTAAAAAATATCCCCACCAGGAATTGAGCGATATCCACTTACTTCCTTAGTGTTTGGGTTCTTTCTAAAACTTTCTACAATTTCTGCCTCAAAGCTGTCAGCTTTGTCCCGAAGATTAGTAGGATTGAGAGTTGCTTCTTTATAAAAGAAATCACGGTAGTCTGCTGTTTTTCGCAAAATCTCAAAGACTTCTCGTGCTGAATATGCAGGTACACTTTGCGGCAAAAACTCAGTTGTTAATTTGTCAACTAGTTGTGGATTAACTTGAGTATTGGTGTATTTACGAACAGAACTCATGGTTTCCATCAACATCAGACCTGTTGAAGCAATATCTTGTTTAGCATTCTGTCTTAATAGAGAAGAAAGAGCCAATCCAGTTAAGCTCAGACCGAATACCAAAATTACAAGTAGTAAAATTGTAAATTTTTGTCTCAACTTTAAATTTTTTAACATAATCTGAGTTCACTTGCTAATAACATTCTTATTCACTCTTAATTATGGGCAAATAACTAAAAAGTTAGTGAAAAGGCATAATTAAGGTAAAACTATTGGTAGTCTATTTTATATTTAAGCTCTGTATTTCAGATAATAGCGGGACATTTCTGCAACCTAAATTATTTTTATAAATATTTGTAGCCAAAATAGAGATATCTCGGTTGAAGCTTCTGCTACTTCGACTTCGCTCGGCACAAGTACACTCAGGGCAAGACGCTCAGCACAAGTCCGCTCAGCTTCAAATAATCACTTTAATTGACTTTGCCTAAACTTTTTTGCGATCGCCTATGCCAATGCGCTGAATCCCTTGAGAACAAACTGCGCGATCGCCTGCTCTCTTACCTTCACCTTTGTTAACAGAGTGTTGTTTATTTATATTCAGATACTTGTCTGCAAACCATTGTTAAATATCAGAGTCAATTAAAATTTTCTTTAAGTAACTAGTTTGCAAAAGCTACGGCAATTTCATTTGAGTATCAAATACTTCTGCTGGGTATGATAATACCGTGCCAAAATAAATACCAACATTTGGCAAATATTACTAATGGTGTGGAATCCAGGAAAGCTTTTATTTGGGGGGCGCTACATAATCGAAAGCCAACTAGGCGAAGGCGGAATTGGCATTACTTATCTTGCCAGAAATCAACGGAACGAACTGCGAGTGATCAAAACCCTCAAAGAAGAAATCCTCAATAACCCTGCCTGGATACTCCATCGAAATAAATTACGGCAAGACTTTCGTGATGAAGCAGTTCGGCTTGCAGTGTGTCACCATCCTCATGTAGTGCAAATAGAAACCATATTCGATGAGGGGAATTTGCCTTGTATAGTCATGGAATACATCGAAGGTGAAGACTTAGGACAGCGCCTGAAGCGGGTGGGGATATTGCCAGAAGCAGAAGCAGTACTGTACATCCACCAAATTGGTGATGCTTTGACGCTAATCCACTCTAAAGGATTACTGCATCGGGATCTCAAGCCACGCAATATTATGATCCGCATTGATAAGCCAGAAGCAGTACTAATAGACTTTGGGATCGCTAGAGAATTTATCCCCAATGCAATCCAGAGGCATACAGTATATCGCACTCCTGGTTTTGCTCCACCTGAGCAATATGAATTGGAAGCACCGCGAGGAGAATACATTGATATCTATGCTCTAGCTGCTACTTTGTATAATTTGCTTACCGCAGTTGTACCGACGAATGCAGATGACAGACGTCACAATATTACCTTAGAACCACCACAATTTTTTAATCCCCACATCAGCAACCGCGTAAATCAAGCGATTATGCGCGGCATGGATTTGGAGTCAACCTATCGCCCCCAGTCTGTGCAGGAGTGGTTGAATTTATTAGATTCTGATCCTAGAGAGAATGTAGCTTCAGCGCCTTTTCCTTCAGCAATAACGCTTTTAACGCAACCTCCTGAACGTGTTGCTCCTACACCAGTACCAGTTGTAATGGAGCATCACAACTGGCGGTGCGTACAGACCCTCAGAGGTCATTCCAGTATGGTTAATGCGATCGCCATTAGTCCAGATGGGCAACTTATTGCGAGTGGTAGCAACGACAACACTATCAAAATATGGCAACTAAATAACGGCAAGTTACTACGTCATTTAGGGCGTTGGTTTTCTGGTCATTCCAGTATGGTTCATTCTGTTGCCTTTAGTCCCTACGATCAGCTTCTTACTAGCGGCAGTTGGGATAACACTATTAAAATATGGCAGGTGAACACAGGTAAAGAACTCACTACTCTCACAGGTCATACTAATTGGGTGAACTCCGTTGCTTTCAGTCCTGATGGCAAACTTTTGGCTAGTGGTAGTGCAGATTCCACTATCAAAATTTGGCAAGTACATACAAATAGAGAAATCCAAACTTTCATCGGTCATACCGACTCAGTTTGGTCAGTTGCTTGGAGCCAGAATGGTGAAATTCTGGCTAGTGGTAGTGCCGACTACACAATCAAACTGTGGCACGTAAATACAGGCAGAGAAATCACTACACTTACAGGTCATTCCTTCTTTGTCAACTGTATAGCTTGGAGCCAAAATGGAGAAATGCTCGCTAGTGGTAGCAGTGACAATACCATCAAACTGTGGCAGATACGTACAGGCAGAGAAATCTGCACACTTAGAGGTCATTCTAATTCAGTTTCATCAATTGCCTGGAGCCAAAACGAGCCAATTATCGCTAGTGGCAGTTGGGACTACACAATCAAACTGTGGCACGTAAATACAGGCAAAGAAATCACTACACTTACAGATCATACTAATTATGTGAGAGCGATCGCCTTCAGTCCCGACGGAAAAACCTTAGTAAGTGGTAGTGATGACGACACTATCAAGATTTGGCGAAAGGAATAATTCATACAGCAGTTTGCCAGTTAATGAGCTAGACATTTTCAACTTAAAAGCCAGATACAGAGGCAATTTAACTCCTAACTCCTGTACAGACGCGTAGACGCAGGGAGTGCGGCTTCTCGCAGAGTATAATCACGTCTCTACTCCCCACCTTATTCTTTTAACCCTGTAGATAGACTCACTATTTCTCAAAACTTGAAACAATTGGGAAACAGGCTCTATTTTTGCATTCAATCCGTAATCTGACAGGCTATTGCTTGCATTAATGTCAGCAGTAAGGTGCTTGCTGAGATGAGGCTTAAAAAATTTTGAATATTGAATATTGAGTTACTTATGGGCTTTGGTATTGGTGACTTATTCTGGATTTTCCTGCTCCTTTCTTCCTTGCAACCCATCTGGCAAAAACGTCAGATAGAATATCGACGTGTCCGTGCTTTACAGGAGTTTCAGCAGGAACGTAAAAGTCGAGTAATTTTGCTGATTCATCGCCAAGAGTCCATCAGCTTACTAGGAATTCCTATATCGCGCTATATTACTATCGAAGACTCAGAACAAATACTGCGGGCAATTCGTTTAACGCCGCCAGATGTGCCAATTGACTTAATTTTGCATACTCCCGGCGGTTTGGTATTAGCTACAGAACAAATTGCTAGAGCATTAATTCGCCATCAGGCAAAAGTCTCTGTCTTTGTGCCTCACTACGCCATGAGCGGCGGTACAATGCTAGCTCTTGCTGCTGATGAAATTGTTATGGATGCCAACGCTGTCTTGGGGCCAGTTGATCCCCAACTAGGTAACTTCCCAGCAGCAAGTCTTTTGAAGGTAGTTAAAGATAAACCCATTAGTGAAATTGACGACCAAACCCTAATCATGGCAGACCTTGCAGGCAAGGCAATTCAGCAAGTACAAAGGTTTGTGCGGACTTTGCTCAAAGACAGCATACCCAAACAAAAAGTTCTGCCAGAAAACATTGAACCGATTATCGAAGCTTTAACAACTGGGCGCGTCACCCACGATTATCCCATCACAGTTGAGGAAGCTACAGAAATGGGGCTGCCCATAACAGTTGGGCTGCCCCGTTCTATTTATGATCTTATGGATTTGTACCCACAGCCACAAGGAGGGCGACCCACCGTCCAGTACATTCCCATGCCTTTCGATGACCGCCGCCCAATTTTACCCTCGCCCAAAGGCAGACCCTTGGAAGAACCAAATCAAAAGATTTGAGTTTTGAGGGTGAGAATTATCTTGGTGAAGCTGTTGGCGAAGCTGTTGGCGAAGCTGTTGGCGAAGCTGTTGGCGAAGCCGTTGGCGAAGCCGTTGGCGAAGCTGTTGGTGAAGCTGTTGGTGAAGCCGTTGGTGAGGCTGTTGGCGAAGCCGTTGGTTTTGGTGACGGTGAAGCCGTTGGTTTTGGTGACGGTGAAGCCGTTGGTTTTGGTGACGGTTGACCTGTAGGCTGGCTGAAGCTCTTCTTCGCTTCTTCATTTAGCTTTTGGCGGAGTGCTAAATTAGCAATTCCAGTTTCTTGCAGCTGATATTTTTTCTGAAACTCCTTCACCACCGCTTCCGTCCGAGTTCCATAAAAATGATCGCGGGGAAGGGGAGGATTGGGTTTGACAACTGCATTCAAATTTGCTTGCAGAATTTGAACGATATTAGCTGCAAAATTTTGGGTTTTTGGCCCTGCTATGCCATCAACAGGTAGCTTGTAACCCTTTTGAAACTCACTAATTGCCTTTTTAGTTTCGCTATCCGTCAAAGGTGTATTTGTCACCTTGACGTTGTAGCCTAATCCTCGCAAAACAGCACGAAATTGCTGTGGCGTATAACTACGCTGAGGAGCTGCAAAACCTGTATTGTAGCTTACTAAACTAGCGGATACCAAGCATATAGCAGCAATGGTCACGCTTGATTTTCCAAATCCACACCACATAAATTAAAACTCCATTGGATTAAATCAGCAGGATTATAGACGTTAACAGGTGCATTTTAAGTTTCTTTAATAACTTTTTTTTGATTATTAATGATTTTTGATTAATTTTTAACTTATTTGTTTAAGTGGAGTGATTTTACCAAAAATAATTTTTGTCATCTATCCACAGAAGTATATTTAATTAGAAAATAGTGTTAGTGTTGAAAGATTTGAAAGTAAAAGACTTACAAAGCTTACACCATAATATTTAAAATCTGTATAATTTAAAACCAGAAATGAAAAATGTACAATTATCAAAGCGGCGAAGCCTTTTGTTTGAGAGGTTAATGGCAATTATTGCCGTAATAAACTTAGGCTTAGTTTTGTTTGATTTAAGTTACGTACAGTGGCGGGATTTTTACTTGCGGAGATTGCCGCAAATTACCAAAGTTTATGATCCTATTAAAGGTATCGAACCCCATCGAGACACCACGAGCTATCTAGAAGCAGTAGCCGCCTTAGAAGAACAAGTAAGTCAGACAGGGTTACAGTCACCTCAGACAAAGAACCAACTTGTGCAATTAAGTCGTCTTAGTACCGAGATAATTGACAGCAATCCGTTTGCCGGAGTGAATAAGAGCGGGACTCTAGAAAAAATCAAAAATCGGATGCGCGATCGCACCCGTCAAAAATCTGCAAAACAAGCTTTTGCCACATTTTGGAGTCAGCCGTATTTAACCCAGAATGGCTGGGTGCGAGAAATAAACTTTTTTAACCAGAAAATTCGCCCTTTAATTGCCACTAATTACTACCGCAGGATCGGGGAAAACGGCGAATCCCTCGATCATTTCTGGATTATTGACTTACCATTTGTGATTTTATTTGGTATTGAATTGCTAGGGCGTACCTTCTACATCAGACGCCAACATCCCGGTTTAAGATGGTCAGAAGCAGTTTTGTGGCGTTGGTACGACCTATTTTTGCTGTTGCCGTTTTGGCGGTGGTTGCGAACTATACCTGTATTAGTCCGTCTTGATCAAGCACGCTTATTGAATCTCCATCCGGTACAACGGCAACTTAATCAGGGGATCGTCGCCAACTTTGCTGAAGAACTCACAGAAATTGTAGTGGTAAGAGTAATTAACCAAGTTCAGGGTTCAATTAAGCGGGGTGAGTTGACACACTGGCTATTGTCACAAGAAAACCTACGCCCATACATAGATATAAATAACGTTAATGAAGTAGAAGCGATCGCAGGTCTTTTAGTGCAGACAGTCGTCTACCAAGTGCTGCCCAAAATCCAACCAGATACCACCGCCATTTTGCGCCACACTATCGAAACCGTCTTCCATGAAATTCCCGTTTACCGCAACCTGCAAAACTTCCCTGGAGTGGAACACGCACAAACCCAACTAAGTGAACAACTAGCAACTCAAATCACAACTAATCTATACAAAGCTTTAGTTAGCGCTGTTGAAGATCCAGTTGGTGCAAAACTCTCCGCTCAACTGGTACAACACTTCAGTCAAGCTTTGGGAGGAGAAATACAAAAAAAACAAGTCCTCTCAGAAATTCAGAGCTTACTTTTTGACTTTTTAGAAGAAATCAAGCTCAACTACGTTCAACGTTTATCCCAAGAGGATATAGACCAAATTCTTGAGCAAACCAGACAGCTACGAACACAAGTCTCAGTTCCAGAAGTGTTAGAAAAAGGCGCTGCTCTCCCAGAAACTAGAGAAAGGTGAGAGGGGAGTGGCAGAGTGGGGAAATAACTTCTTAATGACTAATGCTAATCCCCTATGAAGCCAGTTTCCTGAAAGGAGGGAACCTCCGCACGGAACTGGCTCACCAATGCCCAATAACTACCAAAGAAATGCGCTAAACTCAAATTAGGGGCGAACCATTTTTGGTTCGTCACAATACTTCTTGGAAGATATCCATATCGCAGGAAGTGGGTTGATACCCACTTTTTTTATTGAATTCTCGCATGGCTCATCCCTTAGTTCCACAAATTATTGATTTGGCAACACCAGTGGCAGAAGAACTGGGGTTGGAAGTTGTTGGCGTGGTTTTTCACACTAACCAAAGTCCGCCAGTGTTGCGGGTAGACATCCGTAATCCTCAGCAAGAGACTGGGTTGAATGATTGTGAGCGGATGAGCCGTGCTTTAGAAGCCTCCCTAGATGCAGCGGAGATTATTCCAGATGCTTATGTCTTGGAAGTTTCCAGTCCTGGTATTTCGCGGCAACTGGTTACTGACAGGGAGTTTATTTCCTTTAAAGGATTTCCTGTAATCATCTCCACTTCACCAGCCTACGAGGGACAGCAAGAGTGGAATGGTCAGTTAATACGTCGGGATGAGACGACAGTTTATTTAAACCAAAAAGGCCGAGTAGTCGAAATTCCTCGCTCCCTAATTACTAGGGTGCAGCTGGATGAGCGCCGATAAACAAGTGACTAGAGGCTAGGGACTAAGGACTAAGGGCTAGAGGCTAGGGGCTAGAGTAAAACTTTTCTCTAATCCCTAACCCCTAGTTTTTAGTACCTAATTCCTAGCTCTTGATTTTTAAAGGAGATTGCTTATGTCAATGGTAACGTTACCTGGATTAAAAGAATTAATTGAAAGTATAAGTCGCGAGCGGAACTTACCCCGTCTTGCAGTTCAATCAGCTATTAGAGAAGCACTACTAAAAGGCTACGAACGTTATCGTCGCGCCCAAAATTTAGAGCGAAAACAGTTCGAGGAAGATTATTTTGATAATTTTGAAGTAGAACTCGATATTGATGGAGAAGGGTTTCGCGTTCTTTCTACCAAAACTATTGTTGAAGAAGTCAGCAACTCAGATCATCAGATTTCTTTAGAAGAAGTTCAATTAGTAGCTCCAGAAGCACAGTTAGGAGACTCTGTAGTGCTGGATGTGACACCAGATCAGGGAGAATTTGGTCGCATGGCAGCGATGCAAACCAAGCAAGTATTAGCGCAAAAACTCCGGGATCAACAACGCCAAATGGTGCAAGAGGAGTTCCAAGACATAGAAGGAACTGTTCTACAAGCAAGAGTTTTGAGGTTTGAAAGACAATCAGTGATTCTGGCAGTTAGTAGCGGGTTTGGTCAGCCAGAGGTAGAAGCCGAATTACCGAAGCGCGAACAACTACCCAATGATAATTATCGCGCGAATGCCACATTTAAAGTCTATCTCAAGAAAGTATCCCAAGGGCAGCAACGGGGGCCGCAATTGCTCGTGTCTCGTGCCGATGCTGGTTTGGTAGTTTATCTTTTTGCCAACGAAGTGCCAGAAATTGAAGATGAAGTGGTGCGGATTGTCGCGGTAGCGCGAGAAGCCAATCCCCCTTCCCGTTACGTAGGCCCACGGACTAAAATAGCAGTAGACACCCTAGATCGCGATGTAGACCCAGTAGGTGCTTGCATTGGAGCTAGGGGATCGCGGATTCAAGTGGTAGTCAACGAATTGCGTGGGGAAAAAATAGACGTGATTCGCTGGTCTCCAGACCCGGCAACCTATATTGCTAATGCTTTGAGTCCAGCACGGGTAGATGAGGTGCGCCTCATGGATCCAGAAACTCGGCAAACTCACGTACTAGTCGCTGAAGATCAACTGAGTTTAGCTATTGGCAAAGAAGGACAAAATGTTCGCTTGGCAGCTCGCCTAACTGGTTGGAAAATTGACATTAAAGACAAAGCTAAATATGACTATGCAGGAGAAGATGCCAAATTTACAGCCTCACGAGCCAAGTATCAACTAGAGCAAGAGCAAGAGGAAGATGACATCGATTATGAGGAACAAGAGGATGAAAATCACGAAGAACTAGAATTAGAAGATGACGGTTTTGACCCTGAAGACGATGAGTAATTGATTATCCTTGTCGAGTTCTGTTACTGTTGAGTGCATTCCTAGTCTTTAGTAGCCATTACTTTTGTCCCGGCGACTTGGTATAAGTAAAAATTGGATAATAACCAGCTTTTTTTACCAACACACTGCTGACCTGAAAGTAGCAGAAAACCGATGAAACCAAATTATCGGCGCTGTATTAGTTGCCGCAAAGTAAACTCCAAAGATGAGTTTTGGCGGATTGTCCGCGTCTTTCCGTCGGGAAAGGTACAATTAGATCAGGGCATGGGGCGTTCTGCCTATATTTGTCCGCAACAGGGCTGCCTGCAAGCGGCTCAAAAAAAAAATCGACTAGGGCGATCGCTACACGGCGCAGTGCCAGAAACACTGTACCAAACATTGTGGCAACGCCTAGCCCAAACCAATACCTAAAATAAAATTTAGTTGGAACAACTTTATTTGTGGCGGTAATCAACAGAGGAATGGTGAGGAAAGCCGACTAGTTCAGCTGGCAACACCTCCTCTCGCGATCGCTAGGGTTAGTGCCAAAATAGTAAATGGGTGTAGTTGGTAAGCGGCCCTCCAATCAAAAGAGGGGCGAAGCAACACTCCCAACAGATTCATTTGATTGTGTTGTGGAAGACTCAGAATCAGCAAAACAAGAAACTACAAAATGGCAGCCTGGTAGCGCTCAGGCGCAGTTCGGCGTCAAAAGTTCCTATAAAAAGTTTTTATTTAAAAAATTTTTATGGGTACCCATCAACCATCATCATTGGTGGAGATGCCAGCATTAAACCGAAACATCTCTCTTTCCTGATTGGAGGCACCGGCAAAATCATCAAGGGCAACCAAAAAACAGTAATCAAAGGATGGAGATGTCGCACTCCCAGGCAACCATCCGCTAAAACTGTAAATTAAAGGGGAAAGAGTGGATGAACAACGGCAAAGTTAGAATCTATGAATTATCAAAGGAATTGAATTTGGATAACAAAGAGCTACTAGCAATTTGCGACCAGCTCAATATTGCGGTCAAAAGCCATAGCAGCACGATTTCAGAATCGGAGGCAGAACAAATCCGATTAGCTGCCGAAAAACACGCAGCTACAAATGTGACGCAAAAAAAGGAACTAGGTACAATAAACCATAAACCAAATTCACCCCAAAACGGTGGACCCACGCGACCAGCTGCACCCCACAAACAGCAAATTTTGGAAATTCGTAAACCCAAAATATTGAGAAACACTACTCCCAACGCCTCTGAGGCGTCAGTTGCTACTAATAGCCAACTTGGTTCGTCTGAAGTCAATTCTCCTGCACCTCCACGGCCCTTCGCTACACCAGTCTCAACCATGAAGCCGACGGTACCTGTTAAGCCTGTCCCCCGGAATCAGTCAGAGACCGTAGAACAACCTCCTCTAACAAATCCGGAAGAGGCGCCAAATCCAAATCAGCCACCGGAAAAAATAGCAGGGGAAAAACCAGAAAAAATAGTTACTTCCAGAGCGAAACCGGAAAAACCCCAAAAACCGCAACTAGTGGCGCCACCGTCCAGACCCGCGGCAGAAGAAAAATTAGAGGTATCTGATCTGGCAAGTCAGGGAGAGAAACCGATCCTCAAACGCGAACGCCAACGGCACGAAGACGATCGCGATCAAGCTAAGCCAAAAGTTGCCAGATCGACAACTGACCAAACTCCACAAGGAGCGCCGCAAAAGCAAGCTCGTCCCACTTTACAACCTGTGAAACCGGAGCTGAGAGGCACTAGACCATCAGCACCAGTAGGAGATGGGCAAAGACCCAGACCAGCACGTCCTGGTGAAGCTGTAGCAGCAATGCCAATCGCTACTCCACCTAGAGCGATGTCAGGAGCAGCGGCGAAAGCTGACGGCTTGGGTGATGATCCAGTCACACCTGATCTCCTTGATTTGAAACGTCCGACTCCACCTCGTCCTAGTAAAGGTGGTAAGAAGTGGGTAGAAGAAGAAATCATTGACGAAGTTAAAGAGAAAGCTGGTAAGGCTGCTGCCAAAGGCAAGCGGATCAAGCCAATACTTGACGACGAGTTTGAAGAAGATTTGCTCGATGATGACGATCTAGACTCCCCAGCAATTGTCCAAGTTAGCCTTTCGATTGCTCGTCCTGCCAAGCCTAAAGCAGCTCGACCTGTACAGCTAGCAGGCACAGCAGTTGCTTCCATCCCAACTGCCAGAACTAGAAAATCATCTAGCTCCAACCGCGACCACAACCGTCGCCAAGAAGCAGAGCCAAAGCGTGAACGTCCAGAAAAAGTCAGAGTCACAGGCCCTTTGACTGTGCAAGAACTGGCAGACTTATTGATCGTTGCTGACACAGAAATTGTAAAAATTCTGTTCCTCAAAGGGATGGCGGTGAGTATCACCCAAAATCTGGATATTCCGACAATTAATCTAGTAGCAAAAGAACTAGAAATAGAAGTCGAAATCACTGAACCAGAAGCAGAAGCCCGGAAAGTAACAGAAATGCTGGATGTGGCAGATTTGGAAAATCTCCATCGCCGTCCACCAGTTGTGACAATTATGGGTCACGTAGACCACGGTAAAACAACCCTGCTTGACTCGATTCGCAAAACCAAAGTGGCTGCTGGCGAAGCTGGTGGTATCACACAACACATCGGTGCATATCATGTGGATGTGGAACATGAAGGCAAAATGCAGCAAATTGTCTTCTTGGATACCCCTGGTCACGAAGCCTTTACAGCAATGCGGGCAAGGGGAGCTAGGGTAACAGACATTGCCATATTGGTAGTGGCTGCTGATGATGGCGTCCGTCCTCAAACTATTGAAGCCATTAGTCATGCTCAAGCAGCAGAAGTGCCAATAGTTGTGGCGATCAACAAAATTGACAAAGAAGCAGCACAGCCAGACCGGGTGAAACAAGAATTAACTCAATTTGGTCTGACACCCGAAGAATGGGGCGGCGATACGATCATGGTTCCTGTGAGCGCGATCAAAGGCGAAAACCTAGATACGCTCCTAGAGATGATTCTGCTTGTAGCAGAAGTAGGGGAACTCAATGCGAACCCAGATCGTACTGCTAAAGGAACAGTGATTGAAGCCCATTTGGATAAAGCCAAGGGAGCAGTCGCTACCCTGCTGATTCAGAATGGAACCCTGCGTGTAGGAGATATGTTAGTAGCCGGTTCCGCCTTTGGTAAGGTGCGAGCAATGGTGAACGACAGAGGCGCAAGAGTCGATATTGCCTCTCCATCCTTTGCTGTAGAGGTGTTGGGCTTAAGTGAAGTACCAGCGGCAGGCGACGACTTCGAGGTCTTCGAGAATGAAAAAGAAGCACGAAACCTAGCAAGCGATCGCGCCGACAAACAACGCCTATCCCGCCTCTTACAAGGACGCGTTACCCTCACAACCCTGTCGGCTCAGGCACAAGAAGGCGAGTTGAAAGAACTCAACTTGATCTTGAAGGGCGATGTCCAAGGTTCCGTAGAAGCCATTGTGGGAGCGCTCAAGCAAATCCCCCAAAACGAAGTCCAAATTCGGATGTTGTTGGCTACTGCTGGGGAAATTACCGAAACAGATATCGACTTAGCAGCCGCTAGTAATGCTGTAATTATTGGTTTCAACACCACCTTTGCCAGTGGAGCCAGACAAGCTGCCGACGAAGCTGGTGTAGATGTTCGAGAATACAACATTATCTACAAACTCTTGGAAGACATTCAAGGAGCCTTAGAAGGTCTTCTCGAACCAGAGTTGGTGGAAGAACCCTTGGGTCAAACCGAAGTACGCGCCGTCTTCCCCGTCGGTCGTGGTGCAGTGGCTGGTTGTTACGTTCAGTCTGGCAAGCTAGTTCGCAACTGCAAAGTGCGGGTGCGACGTAACGGTAAGGTGATTTATGAAGGTGTGCTTGATTCCTTAAAACGGATGAAAGAGGATGCCCGTGAGGTCAACGCCGGCTATGAATGCGGTGTCGGTATGGATAAATTCAATGACTGGGTTGAAGGTGACATCATTGAAGCCTACCAGATGGTGACTAAGCGCCGTACTCTGACATTGACGAAATGATCACCAAGGGAGAGTGGGAGAATGGGAGAGTAGGAGCAATGAAGATAACGAAAGTGATGAAAAAGGCAAAAAGCGGAAGTTAGTCAACAATTGTTCTTTCCTCCCTCACCATTTTCATTCATTCCCCTCTCCTCTTGCTCCCTCTCCTGTTCTCCCTATCTCCCCCTCCCCCTGCTCTATGGCTTCATTTCGCACTGAACCTATCTTATGGATTCACGTCGCTGGCTTAGCGACACTGCCTATTTTTTTGGTACTTTGTTTATTGTTTTTGTCCGTGGGCGAACCGCTGTTGCCAGCGTGGATAGAACTGTCATTAGTCGCCGCTATTGGTGTTGTTCCTCTGCTGGGGATGCAGTTACGCCGACCTTTTTACATATTTGCTATTTTAGGAATTGCCCTCAAACCAGAAAATCTCACCGAGCAGCAACGAAAAATTCTTTGTTTAATTAATACAAAATTAAATCGAGTCCTGTCATTGATAGCAGCAATATTATTACTTGGTGTGCTGTGGCAGATACATTCAGTGGTTCCATTAGTCGCTGATGTAGCTAAATTTTTGCCTCAATGGCGCAGCCTAGCGCTGCTATTGGCTGGTTTAACCTTTCTGGCAAGCAATCTATTTTTACAAATTCCTGTGAGCGTAGTCAGAGTTTTGGTGACTAATGAGACAGAATTTGCTGCCTTAGAACCATTATCTTTAGAAAAGATTAAACAGGATTTCACAATTCTCGGTGTGCGGGTTAATCAAATTTTGCCCCAGCTGTTTCAATCTTTAGTAGAAATTAATACAGATTCGCAACAGCAGCCTGCAAAGTCAGACCTTGACAGGTCTTAAGCAGTTATAAGGCTGTCCTATGTGAGTAGCTTCGTAGTTGCTGAGAATGAGAACTGCTATAAAACTTTTGAAGTTAAAACTGAGGAATGAGGAACTATGGCCCAAACTCCAGCTTATGGCGAGCGCCAACTTTCTCCAGATTCTGAAATTTGGTATAGTCTCAAATATGCGATCGCTGCAAGTTCCGGCTTTCAACGCTGGCAGCTAGAACGTGATGCTCAATTACAGGGGCTTCGTTTAGAACAGCAGGTACAGCGGTATTTGCGAGAGACTTTAGAAACTTTAGCTTACTAAAAATTAAGTAAATCTTGTAGCCCTAATTGCAAGCGGCGGAGTTGACGGTATGCACTCTCCAAGCGATCGCCGTCAACTTCCACTTCAGACGTGGGATAATTTTTAATAATTTCAATTACTGACACCCGCTCATCTTGTTTAGCAGAGAGTATCAAAGCAGCACGCAAAGCTTGGCGGTCTGCTCTCCGAGATGGTGTATGAATAACCTTACTAATTTCATCTAAAATAACGTTACCAATACTGCTATTTAAAACTTTATCTAAAAGCAGAAGATTTACTTTCACTGGTTCTGTCAAATATTGACGAACTACCTTTGGATTTTGTCGCGCCAAGGCCAAATTAACTCGTAGCGAACGCGAAACTTCGCCTGTTTGGGCAAACGTAGATAACTCTTCCACTGAAAGTGATTCACGGAAGACGCTGTATTTTAGTACTACTCGTTCAGCAGCAAAGGCAGGAAGAGTGCCTAAGAGTAAAATACAGGTACTAACTATTAAAACTACCGAGCGACGCAGCGACAAAAATTTATAATGCATTTTACCTAAATTTGAGAAGGTTTGCTGTTTTTATAAGTTTATAAAAGGAGTCAAAAGTCAGGAGTAGAGACGCGATTATACTCTTACGAGCAGCCGCTCTTCGAGCGTCTACGCGTCTGTACAGGGGTCAAAAAATTGTAATTATTTTCTCGGCGTTGCTGAGTGAGAATATGAATTTGTTTCACGCAGAGGCGCTAAGACGCAGAGAGTAAGAGTTGAGAATACCCGATTTTTGCATTTCATGTCTAAATTCAGCAATGCTATTTTCTCAATTTCCCCCTTGTTCTCCTTGTCCCCTTGTCTCTCGTGTTCCTTGCCCCACTCCCTCTTCGTAAAATTTTCTGAACTCAACAGTATAAGTTCTGTGATTTATCTAAGGAATTTAGCTGAAGAAGTGCTGATCATCAAGTATAGTTTTGCATGGGTTACACAGCTACATAGCTGTTACTTTTAACCCATGACAACGTACGCAATTCAGCACACCACAGTCGTTAAAAATGAAACATTGGGGTTTTGATACTTCTTTAGCGAAAAATTTTCGCTTTCTTTCTGGCAATCAGCTCAAATCTACTTTAAGCATAGGAGCCGGATTAACGGCTTTGTTAGTTGTTTCTGGTGGTTCAATACTACTCCCTAGTGAAGTAAATGCTGGGGCTACTCACCAAGGATCTGCTCCTCATCTGACAGCGCAAGCTCCTGCAACTGCAACAGTTATTTATGTTGACCCAGCCACTGGCGCAGATACTGCTGGTGCTGGTGCAACGGCAGCAGCGCCCTACAAAACGATCGCCTTTGCCCTCGGTCAAGCTCAAGCAGGTACAATCATTCAATTGGCCCCTGGTAACTATAACAAAGAAAGTGGAGAAACTTTCCCACTTGCGCTTAAACCAGGGGTGACGCTGCAAGGTGATGAATCAGCCAAAGGTCAGGGCATCTTGATTACAGGCGGAGGTTTTTACACCAGCCGCACCTTTGCTAGACAGGATATTACAATTCTGGCGGAACAAAATACTACGATCACAGGTGTCACTGTTACTAACCCGAACTCGCGGGGTACAGGTGTGTGGGTGGAATCAACTAATCCCGTTATCAAAAACAGTACTTTTACTAACAGTGTAAGAGAAGGCGTTTTTGTCACGGGTACAGGTAATCCCAAAATCGAAAACAACCTGTTTGTGCAAAACAAAGGCAACGGGGTTTCAGTGGCTAGAACTGCTCAAGGAGAGATCCGGAATAACGTATTCCAGGATACAGGTTTTGGTCTGGCGATCGGTGGTACTTCCACACCTTTAATCACAGAAAACCAAATTATTCAAAACCAAGACGGTCTTTATATCTCAGAGTCAGCTAAGCCCGTACTGCGTAAAAATGTAATTCAGAACAACAAGCGGGATGGTGTTGTTGCCACTGTGAATGCTCAACCCGACCTTGGTACAAACGAAAGTCCTGGCGGCAATCTCATTCGCAGTAATACTCGTTATGACGTGAATAACGCCACCAAAACAAATCAGATTGTTGCTGTTGGTAACGACATCGACCAGAAAAAGATTTTTGGTCAAGTAGATTTTGTTGCTGCATCTGTGACTCCACCTCCAGGAGGGCCTGTTGCTTTCAAAGATGTGCCAGCAAATTATTGGGCAAAAGCCTATATCGAAGCTTTAGCTTCTCAAAACATTATTGCTGGCTTTCCTGATGGCACTTTTAAACCCAACGACCCGGTAACTCGCGCCCAATTTGCCACGATTATCACCAAAGCTTTAACGCCACCAACCAAACGTGCAGCCATTCAGTTTAGGGATGTAAAAAGCAATTTCTGGGCTTATAAAGCAATTCAATCTGCTTACCAAAGTCAATTCGTCTCTGGTTACCCTGATGGGACTTTTAAACCACAGCAGCAGATTCCTAGAGTACAGGCGTTAGTCTCTTTAGCTAATGGTTTGGGCTTAACTGCAAACAATCAGAATGTCCTTTCCTTTTACACCGATGCTGCTCAGATTCCTAATTATGCGATCGCGCCAGTTGCTGCTGCAACTTCACGGCAATTAGTGATCAACTATCCCACAGCTAAACAACTTAATCCTAACCGTGAGGCAACTAGAGCAGAAGTTGCTGCCTTTGTTTATCAGGCACTCGTCAACGCCGGACGCGCTCAACCAATTCCCTCATCCTATCTGGTAACAGCTCAGTAAAACCCTAGTTGGAAAATAAGAAGCGCCAAGACTAACAAATTGTCAGTTTGGCGCTCTAAAAATTGTGAGTTTTATTAAATTTGAGGTCTTTAAATTTAGATGACCCCTTTTGAACTTTATTTAGTTTATATTCAGGGTCTTTATATTAGCTGACCCCGTTTGAGCTTTTTCTAGTTTCTCAGAAATTTTTGCTTTTTCTTATTTCCTAATATTTTTTTAATTTTTTCTTTATTGATGTTTTAAGACTATGTAAAAACTTTAATTAAATTGAATAATATGAAGTTTCTTTAAAGGTAAACAGTCAAAGAAATTAACAGCAAAGTTTCTTCCTTTAGAAGTCATAGCTTTGATCCCTCTATGGGCGTCGTTGCCGACGCTGTTCCCAGCGCCAGAGGAATATCATTAAGGCAACGATTCCTATTTGGAGTGCCAAGTTAGGTAAAGCGCTGTCAAGATCCCGTCCGGCGAGTACTCGAAAGAAAAATATGAATGCGCCAATAAAACCAGAAGCACCGAAAGCTACATAGAAAAATTGCCGCAAGCCGCGATAGGGCGTTGCCATTTCTGCTTTGAGGCGGGCATATTGTTCAGAGTTCAGGCGATTTTTGGGATTTGGATTTACCATGAGTGAATCATGCTATACTATTAGATTGTGTACGCCGATGTGGCTCAGTGGTAGAGCAGCTGATTCGTAATCAGCAGGCCACGGGTTCAAATCCCGTCATCGGCTTTAAGCAAAGTATTCTTCAACACTAAAGTCTGACATAAATGTAGCTTTTAGCCAAATAGGTCTAGAGAGTATAGGGGAAGCTTTATCCACCTACACCCTTAGTTTCACACTCTATTAGCACTAAGCGCTAATCACAGCGATCGCATCAATCTCTACTAGTACATCTTTTGGTAACCGCGACACTTGGACACAAGCCCGCGCTGGGGCTGTATCTTCCGGGAAATATTTAGCATAAACGGCATTTACTGCTGCAAAATCATTCATATTAGCCAGAAATACGGTGGTTTTCACTACATCTTGGAAAGTTGCACCAGCGGCTGTGAGGATGGCTTCAAGATTAGCTAATACCTGCTCAGCTTGCTTTTTGACATCATCAGTGTAGACGACATCACCGAGTCGGGGGTCAATGGCAATTTGTCCAGCTATAAATACAAATTGACCAGAAGCTGCGATCGCTTGATTATAAGGGCCAACTGGAGCCGGTGCTTGATCAGTACGAATTACTTTACGAGTCATAGATATCACTTTCTCTAACGATGCTACCTGTTTACCGATTTCCATCTCAGAGGCAATCGGTTGGTAAACTTCTCCATCAGGCATTATCGCACCAGTTAGGTCTGCATCTTGAAGGTTCGCCCCATAGATATTTGATCCAGTTAAGTCGGCTTTGCTAAGATTTGCTCCTTTCAGATTTGCTTTCATTAAATCTGCTTGTTGTAAATCTGCTCTCTCTAAATTTGTCTCTTTTAGACAGGCTTTTCTGAAATTTACATTTCTAAGATTTGCAGCACCTAGATCAGCCTCCGCTAGATTCATGCTAGACAAATCCTTTTGAGATAAATTAACACCCCGAATTTTGATCTCTGTAAATTAGCATCTTTGAGTATGATACGAGTTAGATTTGCTTGACTCAAATCAGCTCCAAACAAGTTAGCCCCAGTGAAATTAGCGTTATTTAGGTTTGCTCTAACAAAATTTCCTTCTTTCAAAAAGGCTTCAGTGAAATTGGCAGATTCTAGATTGGCATCACTCAAATTAGCATTATCGAGGTTGGCATTACTAAAGTTCGCGATATTTAGGGTTGCCTTTCTTAAATCAGCTCTGCTCATACCGTTTCACTTTAAGGTTGATAACATGGGCAAGCTCTTGAGGCTATTGAGGCTCTTGAAGCAGGGGAAGCAAGAAAAGTGATATGTATCAATAATTTCGTGAAATGGTATCAGGTCTGCCCAACTTAAATTTAAACGAGAACTTTCCACCAAACCACTTAAGTTTGCGCTTGTCAGAGATGCCCTAGTAAGATTTGTGTTTTGAAGAAGTGCGTTACTCAGGTTTGCATCATTCAAATCTGCTCCCGTCAAATCTGCACTTGTTAAGTCTATTCCGCTCAGATTTGCACCTTTAAGGTCTACTCCTCTCAAATTTTCTGAATGAAACTTCCGTTGACCTTGTGCGTATTTCTCTAACAGTTCCTTAGCAACCATAATGCACCATTAAATACCCTTGACACAGTATAATCGCAAGGATTCTGTGTCACAGATATTCCCCTCTTCCCCTCTCTCTGCGACCTCTGCGCCTCTGCGGTTCGTTACTCTAACCTAACCTCGGACGTATCCCATAATGCCGATACTGCCAATAATCCCGTAGAATCTTGTCGTGGTCAAAACACAAATTACTCGGTACATCCCAAGACTCAAAAATACCTACACTCTTGGCATCATCCCCAGCTTGAGGTTCTCCCGATGCTGTAGCCAAAAACACAATGCTAATTGTATGCTGGCGGGGATCACGACTGGGGTCAGAATATACCAGTAATTGTTCAATCAACTCCACCTGTAAACCCGTTTCTTCCTCAGCCTCCCGCCGCGCCGCCACTTCCACAGGTTCGCCATAATCCACAAAACCACCAGGAAGCGCCCAACCTAGGGGTGGATTATGTCTTTCAATTAACACTATTGGTCGATGAGGTCGATCTACTAGTTCGATGATGATATCAACTGTCGGTGTAGGATTTCGGTAACTCATAAGTTATTTGTCATTGGTCATTGGTCATTGGTCATTGGTTTTTCACAAAAGACAAAAAGAGTTTACTTGATTTATCCTGCAAATACTGTTACGTGATAGATTCGATGCGATTGGCTTTGCCAATGCCCTTGGGCGATCGCGCCGAACCCACCGTGTATTAATAAAATCGCTCCTTCCCATAATTAAGGTTCACTATGCCTTTTCCCAGATCAAGCGGCATTTTGTTGCATCCTACTTCTTTTCCCAGTCGATTCGGTATCGGAGATTTAGGTTTAGAAGCCTACCGTTTCATTGATTTTCTCCAACAGACCTATCAACAATATTGGCAAGTTTTACCATTAGGCCCCACTGGATACGGTAATTCTCCGTATATGTCCTACTCGGCAATGGCAGGGAATCCCTTGCTAATTAGCCCAGAAAAACTGCTAGATGAGGGTTTACTAGCTGAAGGAGACTTTGCCAACTTACCAGCATTTCCAGTAGAAAAGGTAAATTTTGAGCAGGTTGTACCGATTAAGATTGGGCTATTAAAAAAAGCCTGTGAAAACTTTAGAGCTAATGCTAACCCCACACAGCAGCAAGATTTTGCAAGATTTTGCGACAGCAAAGCCTACTGGCTAGATAATTACGCCTTATTCATGGCGCTCAAAGACGCTAATGATGGTGCAAGCTGGCATAAATGGGAACCAGAACTAGTCAAACGTGAACCCCAAGCATTAGATCAGGTACAGCGTCGGCTCAATGGAGAAATTTTTTATTACAAGTTCATTCAATTTCAGTTTTTCCGCCAGTGGTCGGAGCTAAAAAGCTACGCCAATCAACGTGGTATAGATATTATTGGTGATATCCCCATCTACGTAGCTCACGATAGTGCAGATGTATGGGCGCATCCTGATATTTTTTCCTTAGATGAAAAGACAGGAGAAGCCGCACAAATGGCAGGAGTCCCACCAGATTACTTTAGCGAGACTGGTCAATTATGGGGCAATCCAGTTTATGACTGGGAGGCATTGCAACAACAAGACTTTAAGTGGTGGGTGCAACGTTTTGAGGCAATGCTGGATTATGTAGATATTATTCGCATTGACCACTTCCGGGGGTTCGAGGCTTTTTGGTCTGTGCCGCAAGGGGAAGAAACTGCTATGAATGGCAAATGGATTAAAGCACCAGGTGATACTTTTTTTGAAGTGATTAGACAGAAATTAGGCAAACTACCTGTCTTGGCAGAAGATTTAGGGGTAATTACGCCAGAGGTAGAAGAGCTGCGAGACAAGTTTGAATTTCCAGGTATGAAAGTTCTGCAATTTGCCTTTGGTTCTGATCCCGGTAATCCGTTTTTACCATTCAATTACCCACGAAATGCTGTAGTTTATACCGGGACTCACGACAACGACACAACTGTGGGCTGGTTCAATACAGCTAGTGACAACGAAAAGCAAAGTTTGTTGCTTTATTTAGGTTGTATTAGTGATGATGGTATCCACTGGGATCTCATTCGCCTGGCTTTGAGTTCCGTAGCCAACCAAGCGCTTATTCCTTTGCAGGATGTTTTAGGGTTGGGAAACGAAGCGCGGATGAATTTTCCCAGTCATGCTGAAGGTAACTGGGAGTGGCGCTATCAAGCGGCAGATTTGACACAAGAATTAGGCGATCGCTTGAAAAATCTTACCAGACTGAATGGCCGCGCCCCTAAAACTGAGTAAAGAGTGGTTAGTTAGGAGTAGAGACGCGATTAATCGCGTCTGTACAAGAATTAGGAAGAGACGCGATTAATCGCGTCTGTACAAGAATTAGGAGTTATTATTCTCTCCCCTGCTCCCTTTGTCCCTATCTTCTTCTCAAAACTTGGGCTTAGCCGCAATTTGAATTTCTTCCATTTTCCCTGGTTCTCCCATTTCTTTGGCTTTCTCCTGATTGACACTCATCAATACCCCACCAGCATTATCAGTTTTTACTGTCAATTGTTCTTGGGCTTTCCAAGTGCGGTGAGTTCCCTCTGGGAGAGTACCCTCAAACTCCGTTTTGCCATCAGCTATTACGCGAATCCAGGATGAAGCTTTTAAGGTGACACCAATCTGTACTGCCTGAGTTTCTTTTAAACTGTTGAGATTGTCACTGACGGGTTTAACTTTTAGTGACTCTTGTGCTTGGGCTGCTTCCGGTTTGACAACGTACTCTTTTTCTGAGTCTGGTGAATTTTGGCTGTTACTTACTTGTAGCGTGGCATTATTCAATAACTGAGATAAGCCATTTACAGTGCATACAATTAGAAATATGTAAAGAAAATAAAGATGAATTGGGCGTAATTGGCCTAAACGTGGAGTTTTACCAGTAAATTTAGGATTTGCTTGTTGAGAACTAATAGGAAATGTGCTGGCAAATTTCGTTCCATTAATACCTAATGCATCGGCAAATTGCCTGAGTAAACCCTGAATATAGACTGGTTCTGGCAGATCATTGAAATTACCTTCTTCAATCGCCTGCAACAGCCGCCGAGGAATTTTCGTCAACATGACTACTTGCTCTAGGGATAGACCCTGTTCTTGACGCAATGCCAAAAGTTGAGCGCCCATTATTGCCAACTTTTCGGCTCTTTGTTGCTCTAATGCAAGTGCTACCTGCTGATTATTTTTCTTCTTTCTTAGCCATTCCATGCTTTTGTACACTCCTTAACTCAGCTGAATCTTTAATAGGTTGCTTTATCTGATCTTGCAAAAAGCGAATCTCATGATCTTTTAGGAAACGATATTGACCCTCTTCTAAAAAGGGTTCTTTTGAACTTTGTAATTGAATTGAACCTATAGCAGTTCGATGCAGCTTGATTACTGGGTATCCCAACTGTTGGGCTACACGCCGAATTTGGCGATTTCTTCCCTCCTGTAAAACAATCTCTAAACAGCTTTGATCAGCAAAACGTTCTATCAGGTGTACCGTGGCTGGCCGTGTTTTTCTTCCCTCCAACACCACACCCTGACGCCAGATTTCCAATACTGCTTCTGGGGGATGCCCTTTTACCAAAACACGATATGTTTTAGAAATACTATGGCGGGGATGGGTTAATTTAAATGTCAGGTCTCCGTCATTTGTCAGTATTAATGATCCCGTAGAGTCTGCATCGAGACGCCCAACAGGATGAATACCTGAACCTTCGCGTAATTCTTTCGGTAGTAAATCTAGGACTGTCGGTCTTCCCTGTGGGTCATCACAAGTTGAAACTACCCCAACTGGTTTATGCAGCAACAAATATATTAAAGCTGGACGCTGCTTTCCGGAGATCGGCTTACCATCTACAACGATCGCATCTTTTTCGGTATCAACTTTTTGTCCTAAATGTGCCAATACACCATTTATCCGCACGCGCGATTGCCGAATCATTACTTCGGCTTCACGCCGTGAGGCAATACCCCATTGAGCGAGAATTTTTTGTAACCGTACCTCCATGTGGAAATTGCTGATTTTTTGTTAACAATTACATGATATTTGGATTTTGTCCTAAGTAAACCTAAATGTTACATTTAAGGTTTGTTTAGCTTTCGTCTATTGTTTAGCAAATACTTATAAATGCAGTAGTTAAATGCCAGAGAAAAACTTCCAATCAACAAATGCAAGTAAGATCAGGATAATTACGCAAGTACTGACAACCGCACTCAAGCTTTGGTTGAGATCGCAAGTTAGCGAAGTATCTCAATTAGAAGTAGAGATTAAAGCAAGCGATCGCCAAATCCTCTCTGGGCGTATTCCCTCAGTATCTATATTTGCTACTAATGCAGTTTATCAAGGTCTCCTTGTAACGCAAATTCAAATAGTGGCAGAAAATATTCGGGTAAACATTGGCTCAATACTTAAAGGTCAGCCTCTACGGCTATTAGAAATAGTCCCAGTAGTTGGCGACTTGATTGTAGACGAGAAGGATCTTAACTCTTCTCTCTCATCTGACTTATTATCTTCTGCTTTCAATGATGTACTAGTTAAGCTTTTACCAGAATACTCTCCAGAATCCCAGCCTATTAACTGGCAAAAGATTCTCCTTGAGAATAACCAAATTATACTGCGTGGCATCCAACTTCCCAACACTCAAGCAACGCCTCTGGAGGTTTGTGTGGGTTTAGAGTTAGTCGATACTCAGGTATTACAACTGACACACATCTACACGCAGCATGGTCAAGGAGCGCTACTAGAAGGTAATGGTGGGTATAATTTGGATCTTGGGTCAGATGTTAGTATCCGAGAACTAACGCTGACCCCAGGCAAGCTAGTGTGCCACGGGCGAATTAATGTTAACCCTTGATGGTTAAAAATCAAAAATGCTCTCTTCTTATTTTAAATAATATATCGGTTCTTAAAACAAGAACAGTCAGGATTATGGAGCGGAAAAAATGGGGGAGATGAGGGAGTAGAGGAAGTAGCACTTCTCTACGAGAGGCTGCGCCCTAAGCGCAGCTATGCCGCAGGATTTACGGCTCCTTTCGGCTTCTCTGCGAGAACGTAGGCGTTAGCGAAGCTTTCGCTTTAGCGATACGCTCAAGGCAAGCCGCTCAGTGACCGAGGGGCAGAGGATAAATGCCCAATGCCCATATCTAATTAATTTGCTAGTAGCGGCAATAGTAGTGTCACAAAATAGTAAACCAAAGGAGCCGTGAAAATATAACTGTCAGTGCGGTCTAAGATTCCACCGTGTCCGGGGATTAACTGCCCGGAATCCTTGACTCCAGCATCTCGCTTGAGCATAGACTCAGTAAGGTCGCCTAAAAGACTAGCAATACCAATCAGTAAACCCAGTGCTAAACCAGTGAGGGGGGATCTGGGAAAGTGGAGATAATAAGCGCCACCCAAAGCTACAACTAGACTAGAAGTAATGCCAAAGATCGCACCTTCTACGGTTTTTTTAGGACTGATTTCAGACAGACGGGTTTTCCCAAAGAATTTGCCAATAATGTAAGCACCAATGTCTGCTGCCCAAATACACAAGAAAGTCAGCAGTGTAATAGTCAAACCTCGTGGTAGAGAGTTGAAATTTACCTCGCCCCAAAAATCTGTCCAATTTGTGGGCCAATAACCCCCTAATGGGAGATTGCTAAAAGTAGCACTATCGATCGCTCGCAACCGCACCCAAAAACTTGGCAAATAACCTACATAAAATAGCCCCATGATAGAAGCAGAAACATCCGCGATCGTGGCAAATTTAGGCTGAAATAACAGATAAAAACATATAAGCGTACCAGCTATTGGCATCACAGCGTCCGCTAAACTGCCATCAAGGGTACAAATACCTAGCAAGATGAGACTGAAAGCTATGGTAGTTTTAGCGGCGGGAGCTATGCCTCTGGCTCGTACCAAATTAAAATATTCTTGTTGGCCCAAAAAGACTACCACCGCAAACATGGCAGTAAAGTACCAACCTCCTAAAAGGGTTGCACTAAGAGCAAGGGCGATCGCAACAATTCCACTAATAATCCGAGACCAAGGCATAGAAGTATTTGGGATGGGGCATTGGGGATTGGGTACTGGGGATTGGGTACTGGGGATTAGGTATTGGGTATTGGGTATTGGGTATTGGGTATTGGGTATTGGTAAGCTTTTTCCTAGTTCCCAGTCCCTAGTCCCTAGTCCCTAGTCCCTAGGCCCTAGTCCCCAGCCCCCAGTCCCTAGTCCCTAGTCCAGTTTCTCACCACTGAGGATAAAAATGGGATCGACAGCTGCAAAGGTTTGAGAAAAGCCGCGTGTTTCTAAACGGTTGACCGCAGATTGGACAACTTCTATATTTCTCGCTCTTAACTGGGAAAAAGTCTGAGAAATAGCATACAAGCTCTCAAGATTAACAGCTGTGGCAACAACTCGACCTGATGGTGGTAAATAACTCCATGCAGCTTGCAAAATTTCCTGAATGGGGCGTCCTCCTTCAATACAAACGCGGTGAGGAGTCACCTTAAGCTCATGCAAACACTCTGGGGCGCTCCCTTCAATGACTTCGACATTATTGACTTCAAAGCGATCGCAGTTGCGTTTGATTAAACTAGCTACTTCTTCATCCCTTTCTACAGCGATAATCTGCGCGTTGGGACAAAGTAATCCCACCTCTACTGGAATTGTACCTGTCCCTGCACCAATATCCCATAATACTGAATCGGGTTTTAACCGTAGTTGGGCAATCAATAGCAGCCGGACTTCTCGCTGGCTAAGGGGAATCCCTGGCAAATGCTCAAATAATTCATCGGGAATACCAGGGGTAATGTAAGGCCAAAGTTGGGAAGGCATAGAATTACACAACTATACTAAAAATATCGGCTTGCCAATTCGACGAGCTATTAGCTATGGAGACCTTGCAAACGTAGCATTATAAAAATTGATAATGATTGGAAAAATATTAGGTGAGTCGCTTGAGGGCGATAGCTTGGGTTCACGCTACGAAGTTCAGCAGCTGTTAGGAAAAAAAGCAGGGCGGCGGACGCTGTTAGCGCGGGATAAAATTAGTGGTGAATTGGTAGTTGTCAAGTTACTCTCTTTTGGCAATGATTTTGAATGGGATGATCTCAAGTTGTTTGAGCGGGAAGCTGAAACTTTAAAATCTTTGTCACATCCTTCAATTCCTCGTTATTTAGACTATTTTGAAGTTAATTTACCTGAAATTAAAGGATTTGCCTTAGTACAAACTTATATCCCAGCCCAAACTTTAGAGCAATATCTACAATCTGGGCGGACTTTTACAGAAGCTGAAATCAAACAGATAGCCAAAGCACTTTTAGAGATTCTGATTTATCTACATGGGCTGTATCCGCCTGTAATCCACCGTGATATCAAGCCTAGCAACATTTTATTAGGGGAACGCTCTGGCAATAGTGTAGGCCAAGTTTATTTGATAGATTTTGGTTCTGTACAAACTGTCCTCGCTACAGAAAGTGGAACTCGAACTGTAGTCGGAACCTATGGTTATATGCCACAGGAGCAATTTGGTGGACGTGCTGTTGCAGCCTCAGACCTTTATAGTTTAGGCACGACGTTGATTTACCTAGTGACAGGTACTCATCCAGCCGATTTACCCCAAAAGGATTTTTGCATTCAGTTTGAGCAAGTAGCTAATCTTAGCCCTAGTTTGACTCGTTGGTTAAAGTCGCTGACTGAACCTAGTTTAGAGCGGCGTTTGAGTTCTGCCTCAGAAGCACTGAAAACTTTAGATGAGCCACAGTTTGAAATTGATAAGGCTTTAGCTGTTGGTAAACCAGCAGGTAGCAGAATTCAACTAACTAAAACTTGGAATTCTCTAGAAATTATCATTCCACCGATTGGTTTTCATCCTTCAATAGTCTTTACAGGTGTGTTTGCGATCGCCTGGAATTCATTTATCCTATTTTGGACAATAGGCGCTCTCTATACTCCTTTTCCGATCAACATCCCTTTTGCCTTATTCTCACTTCCTTTTTGGGGTGCTGGCTTTGTGATGATGTATACATTTCTCTTTCATCTATTTGGACGCATCCGCCTGCGTTTAGATCAAAAGCAAATTAGCTTTATCAACGATTTATTGGGATTGAAATTCAACCGTACCCGTGCAACGCCTCGACAGCATATACGTAAGCTCGTTTATATTCCTAAAAGCTATGAGATAGATTTGAGCAGCGGTACTAGAATTGAGGTTACGCCCCAATTGTTTATTTGGGCAGGAGTACACAAGTATCAACTCGCTGGTTCTGGCGGTGTGATTAACTCCGAACCAGAAATCGAATGGCTAGCTCAGGAATTGAGCAATTGGTTAGATATACCGATTACTAGAGAATAGCCAGAACGTTGATCAATACGCTCAGGACAAGATAATTTTTACTATTGATAACCTCACTCTGAGACGTTGCATTGCAACTTTTTATTAGAAATTACCATTTTGGGCTTCTGCTGTTGCTTTCTCTAGCTGGATGCGATCGCCTTCGGCTTGAGCGATGATAATGGCAGCTTAGTGCTTTCTGTAGCGCAAGTCCGGATGGATGCTACTTTTTGGCTAGTGTCGCGTTGAGTATCACTATAACGTTCACTTTCGACTATTAATTCATCCAGAATTATTATCAAGATGAGGGGGGCGTAGACGCTCATGGTATACTTACGTCCTCTAGATTAAGTTCGCGGAGACTTTCGATATATATTTTTTCTAATTATTATTATTTTGCGAAAGTTTATATCTTCTTAAAAAGTTCTCTGGCAAGAATTACCAAGTTAGCTTCGGATCTTACGAGAGTAGACTTGAGTTATACCGCTTTGAATTGTTTAGGAGAAATAGATGTTTGGATTAGGATGGACGGAAGTGGGTGTAATTGCAATAGTCGCTATTTTGATTTTTGGGCCAAAAAAAATTCCCGAACTGGGAAATGCATTAGGCAAAACCTTGCGGGGTTTTAAGGAGGGACTGAAAACTTCCAATGATGATGCTAGTCAAGAACAAGAACAGCAATAGTCAAAAGTAGAGACGCGATATATCGTGTCTCTACTTTTGACTACAGCAAGGTATTAACAACTGAAGAAGGTGTAATCCCATTTTGGGAATCGGCGATCGCACTACCCGTATTTTGTTGGTGTGTCTCTTCCTTGACTACACCACGTGTCTTAATTAAGTTAATAGCGCGATTGACGCTTTCTGGCAAAATTACCACCAAACTGTTATCAGGAGCCGTATCCAAAGCTTTGTTAATTGCTTGGGTTTCATCCATAATTGATTCAAAGCGGCAATCAGGCTTAACTTGGGTAATCCCTCTAGTAATCAATTCCACGGCTGAACCTCGTGGGCGTCCCCGCGTGTCGTCGTCTTCTTTTATGATGATGTAGTCAAAGATTTGCGCTGACAATTTACCCAAAGTGACAAAATCTTCGTCGCGGCGATCGCCAGGGCCGCCAACTACGCCAATCCGTTGTCCAGTAGTCCAGTTGCGAACAAAAGAACCTACAGCTTCGTAGCTGGCTGCGTTGTGGGCATAGTCGACTAAGGCGTGAAAGTTCCCTAGATTAAATAAATTCATCCGTCCTGGGGTTTGACTCACTGAAGCGCGGAAAGTCTTTAAGCCAGCACGAATCTGTTCAATTGTGACGTTCTGCACAAACGCTGCTAGACTTGCTGCTAAAGCGTTGGCAATCATAAACGGCGCTCGTCCACCCATTGTTAAGGGGATATTTTCTGCTCTTTCTATACGGTGTGTCCAATCGCCTTTAACAATTGACAGATAGCCATTTTCATAAACTGCTGCAACTCCTCCCTTTTGGATGTGTTTTCGCACTAACTCCGAGTCGGGGTTCATAGTGAAGTAAGCAATATTAGCTTTAGTTTTTTCTGACATAGCAGCGACTCGGCGATCGTCGGCGTTGAGTACCGCATAGCCATCTGGGAATACAGCTTCTGCTACTACACTCTTGAGGTTAGCTAACTGCTCAATCGTATCTATATCACCGATTCCGAGGTGATCAGCAGCTACGTTCAACACTACGCCCACATTTGCTGCTTCAAAGCCTAATCCAGAACGGAGAATACCACCACGGGCTGTTTCCAGTACTGCTACTTCCACTGTTGCATCTTGTAGGATGAGGTGGGCGCTTTGAGGGCCTGTATTATCTCCAGCTTCTACTAAGTATTCTCCGATGTATGTTCCGTCGGTTGTGGTATAACCTACTACTTTACCAGTTTGCTTATATATATGTGCTAAGAGTCGGGTAGTAGTGGTTTTGCCATTAGTACCTGTGACGCTAAGAATAGGAATACGGCTAGATTGTTCGTGGGGAAACAGCATATCCATTACTGCTCCAGCGACATTGCGGGGGATGCCTTGGCTGGGAGCGACGTGCATTCTAAAGCCGGGGGCAGCGTTAACTTCGACAATTACCCCATCCACTTCCCGGAGCGGGCGGCTAATATCGGTGGTGACAATATCTAGTCCAGCAATATCCAAACCAATAATTTTCACTACCCGTTGTGCTAGCCACAGGTTTTCTGGGTGGATTTCGTCTGTGCGGTCTACAGCAATACCGCCTGTACTTAAGTTTGCTGTTGCCCTCAAATAACAAATTACGCCTTGGGGTAGCACGCTATTTAAGGTGTAACCTTGCCTTTCTAAGAGTTGGTAGCTGGTGCGGTCTAGTTCAATCTTGGTGAGGACGTTATCATGTCCATCTCCACGATTTGGGTCTTTATTGGTTTCTTCAATCAATTCCGAAATTGTGGATCTGCCATTGCCAACCACATGAGCTGGTACGCGTTCAGCTACTGCTACTACTTTGCCATCTACCAGCAGTACTCTATGGTCGCGCCCAACATAATACCGCTCGACAATGATTGCACGGGAAACCTGCCTGGCTGCTTCGTAAGCGGCTTCAGCTTCTTCCCAACTTCTAATATCAATGGTGATACCCCGTCCATGATTGCCATCTAACGGTTTGATGACGATAGGATAGCCACCTACGTATTCTACAGCTTCTTCTAAATCGTCTAAGAAGTTGATCACCGTACCTCTGGGTACTGGCACACCAGCGGCTGCGAGAATGCGTTTAGTAGCTTCTTTATCACAGGCTAGTTCTACGCCCAAAACGCCAGTTCTATCGGTCATTGTTGCCTGCATCCGCTTCTGGTTCATGCCGTAGCCTAGCTGAATCAAAAAGCGTGCCTCAAGGGGCATCCAGGGAATGCCTCTTCTTTCTGCTTCTTTAATGATTGCTTCTGTAGAAGGCCCTAGTGAAGCATCACGGCAAAAGTCTTTCAGGTCTTGGATGTCTTGATCTAGTTCTGCTTTGGGATAGCGACCTCGATCAACGATACTCTGGCACAGCCGCACAGCAGCTCGTCCAGCGTAGCGTCCCGCTTCCTCATTCAGGAACTCAATCACTACTTGGTAAATTCCGGGTGTGGCAGTTTCGCGGGTACGGCCAAAGCCTACGTGCATTCCCGCTAATTCTTGTAGTTCTAAAGCTACGTGTTCCACAACATGACCCATCATCGTGCCTTCTCGCACCCGCATCAGAAAACCACCACGACAGCCAGGGGAGCAATAGTGACCCTCCAGACTTGGCAGTGCCTCAACTAATCCTTCATAAAAGCCGGGGATTTCATTCGAGGGCGTCTCGGCAAGGTTTTCTAAATCGAGGCGCATGACGATCAGTTTGTGGCGTCGAATGCTCCAGTAATTTGGGCCGCGTAAGGTCTGGATCTTGAGGATTCTCATGGGAATAGGGTAGATGGAGATTCGGAACCAAAATTCTAGTTTCTTACTGAAATTGACCGCTAAACTGTTCATTCCAAACAGTTTTTTCTTTTTACATCGTATTCTTCCGATTTTTCTACAGCAAGGAATAAACAACAGGTCAATTCAGTGTAACCTCAGATACTCTATCCCGTCAGCTGGAGATTCTGTGTACAGCAGGCAATACAGTGCGCTGGTACAGGTGAAAGCGATCGCCATAGCTGAGGATATGTAGACGTAAATTATGTATGGTTAGCGGTTCATTGGCACTGACATGGGGTTCGTTTGTGTGAGTCACCTCAGTAGGATCAACAATCGTGACGCTGCCTTTACCCATAACTTGTAGCCAACCATCGCGTTCAAATACAGCACAAGTATCTTCATCAATACCAATACCTAAGCGATCAGGATGAGCTGAGATCGCGCTAATCAGTCGTCCCATCCGATTCCGGTTGTGAAAGTGTTGGTCAACAATTACTTCTGGGATAAATCCCAAACCTGTTGCCATGTCTACTAGGGAACGATTTGGCGACTCCCCACTACCACCACCAGCAATCATATGATGCCCCATCACTGCTGCTCCTGCACTGGTTCCAGCTAATGTAAGTTGTCCTGACCTCACCCGCTGCCGGATAATTTCCATTGCTGGCGTATCTGCCAATACACCACAGAGGCGCAGTTGGTCTCCTCCAGTCAAAAATACCCCACTACAGGCTTCTAAGGATGCTTTGACTTGGGGTGTTTCACACTGTTCTCGTTCGCGGATGTCTAAAATCTCGACCTTTTCAGCACCCATTTCTTCGAAGATCCGAATATACCGCCCACCAATGATGGCAGGTTCGCGGGAAGCAGATGGAATAATTGTAATATAGGCCTTACTAGCACCAGCACGAACAAAAAAAGTTCGCAGAATATCGCGTCCGTGAACTTTATCTTCTGCGCCTCCGATAACCAGAACGGCGGTTTTAGTTGCTTGGGGTGTCCTCATTTCCAGCGATTTAGCTTTTAATTGCGGCATTGTGTTTCTCCTGTCAACAACTTCAGGTGAATTTAACAAGGTTCAGTAGCCTAATGATTTTTGCACTTTGCTTTTTCGCGAGGACACGGTTTGACGCACGCGACGCCTCAATCTAGTTATGTTCGTTCCCGTCCCTCAAAGCCAGTGCCTTGTTCTTCACCTGTCCACATTTTCCAGACTGGCAAAATATTGCTTGGGTAACTAGGGGAGGACATCTCTCTTGCGGGGGTTCCCCCCGTTGAAGAAAGTGTCCCTTTTCTCTCTGGGCTTGGGGACGAGAATTCCCTTGTGGGGTTGGCGGCGAGCAGGTCTTGACACGCTTTTTCCTGAGGCTGGCTCGATGCATCCTGGAAGTTGTTAACTTGATCGGATTATTAATTTAAATGTAGTTGTGACAATATTTAAACATAAATTAAGTAATTAGAAAAACTTTTGATCCCACCTAAAATCTAAGAGTTCTGGTACCTTTAGTTACTATTGATAAACTTTACCTATAGTTCTAACCGACATTAGCTGCTTGTGCTTGCTAGACATTCAAATTTAAGATTAGTGTTCTCGAATACGAATAACTGTGCGCTTTGATATAGTTACGCTTTTTCCTGACTGTTTTACTTCCGTTTTGAGTTCTGGGTTGCTGGCTAAAGCCTTAGCCAAACAGATTGCCGAAGTGCATCTGGTTAATCCACGTGACTTTACCACCGATAAGCACCGGAAAGTAGATGATGAACCTTACGGTGGCGGTGTGGGGATGCTGATGAAGCCAGAACCGATTTTTGCCACTGTAGAGTCGCTGCCGATTCTACCTCGCAGAGAGGTAATTATGATGAGTCCACAAGGTGAAACAATCAATCAACCTCTGTTACGAGAATTAGCAACAAATTACGACCAATTAGTAGTTATTTGTGGGCATTACGAAGGGGTGGATGAAAGGGTAATACATTTAGTGACTCGCGAGGTGTCTTTAGGCGATTTTATTCTGACAGGTGGAGAAATTCCGGCAATGGCTTTAATTAATGGCGTAGTGCGCCTCTTGCCAGGAACCGTAGCCAAAAAGGAATCCTTAACAGCAGAAAGTTTTGAAGAAGGTTTATTGGACTATCCTCAATACACCCGTCCAGCAAATTTTCGTGGATTGAAAGTACCTGAAGTATTACTCTCTGGAAATCACGCAGCCATCGCCCAGTGGCGCTATGAACAACAGATTGAAAGAACACGCGATCGCCGTCCCGATTTGTTTCAGAAATGGAAGGATGGGGTAAGAGGCAGGAAGGCAGGGGAGCAGGGGGGCAGACGGGAGAATAACAAATAACCAGTAACAAATGACCAATGACAAATAACAAATGACAAATGACTAAAATTCGTATTGGTAACGGCTACGATATTCACCAATTGGTGAGCGATCGCTCTTTGATTTTAGGAGGAATCCACATTCCTCATGAGCTGGGTTTATTAGGTCATAGTGACGCTGATGTCTTAACCCACGCAATTATGGATGCCATGCTTGGGGCTTTATCCTTGGGGGATATTGGCCATTATTTTCCTCCTAGCGATCCCCAATGGGCAGGAGCAGATAGTTTACTACTATTAACTCAAGTAAATCAATTGATTCGGCAGCAAGGTTGGCTAATAGGAAATATTGACTCGGTGGTAGTGGCAGAACGTCCAAAGTTAAAACCGCATATTCCTAAAATGCGCGACAAGCTTGCTACTGTTTTAGAATTAGAACCAAATCAAATAGGCATCAAAGCTACTACCAATGAAAAACTAGGCCCTGTAGGGCGTGAAGAAGGTATATGCGCTTATGCTGTTGCCTTATTAGTAGCTTCAGATTAACTTTTTTTGGTTACATCAGTGAGGCTATTTAACTATCATTTGTTTATGAGAAACTCCCATAACATGAGAGTGAGATGAAAAATATAACCCAATACAGTTTAGTTAAAGCTTGTTCATACATATTTAATCTTTGTAGATACGCGCTACGGCGCGTATCTACAAAGATTCTCGGTTGTGCGAATTATATTGTCTAAACCGTATTGAAATATAACCCATGCTGATGCACAAATTAAACTCAAATATTCATGTATTTAAATTATGAAAATTACTAGTAGTATCTTGCCTAAAATTAAGCGTTTTTGGTTACTAATAATCCTGGCTTCAGCAGTAGCGCTTACAGTTACCGCCTGTAACCCTGCTAACTTTAAAACCGCATCTGCTCAAGTACCACAATTAGTAAGTGCCATTCTCAGTGACCCGAAAACATTTAACTTTCCTCTGAGTCAAGAGTCTCCTAATGTTTTCCCGCTCATTTACGAAGGGTTAATCACCGAAAATTATGATACAGGTGAAATTGAGCCAGCTTTAGCAGAATCCTGGCAATTTTCTGATGATAAATTAAAAATTGTTTTTACTCTGCGCGAGGGTTTGAAATGGTCTGATGGGCAGCCACTCACTGTAGACGATGTGGTGTTTACCTACAACGACATTTACTTTAATGAAGCAATTCCCACTGATGTCAGAGATGTCTTGAGGATTGGGGAAAGTCGTAAGCTACCAAGCGTGAAAAAAATCGATGAACGTCGGGTTGAGTTTACTGTCCCAGAACCCTTTGCACCATTCCTACGTAGTGCTACTGGATATCCAATTTTACCCGCCCATAGCCTAGAAAAATCTGTAAAAACTAAAGATCAAGATGGTAAACCAATATTTCTATCACAGTGGGGCGTTGATACTCCTCTGGATCAAATTATCGTCAATGGGCCTTACAAACTAGAACGCTACGATACTAGTCAGCGTGTAGTGTTTCGGCGCAACCCTTACTACTGGCGTAAGGATGCTCAAGGGAATCCCCAGCCTTATATTGAACGGGTAGTTTGGCAAATCGTAGAGTCAACAGATACTTCTTTGCTACAATTTCGTTCTGGCGGGTTAGATACTGTGGGAGTTTCGCCAGATTACTTTTCTTTACTAAAAGTGCAAGAAAAGCAAGGTAATTTCAAAATTTTTAATGGTGGGCCAACATCGAGTACATCATTTGTTTGGTTCAATCTTAATAAAGGTAAAAGAAATGGGAAACCACTGGTCAATCCAGTAAAATCGCGTTGGTTTAATAATGTGCAATTTCGGCAGGCTGTAGCCTATGCAATTGACCGCCAAACGATGATTAACAACACTTTTCGCGGTTTAGGCACTCCACAAGATTCACCAATTTCTGTACAAAGTCCTTATTATCTTTCTCCGAAAGAAGGGTTAAAAGTTTATAATTACAATCTGAAAAAAGCCAAGGACTTGTTACTAAAAGCAGGATTTAAGTACAATGACAAAAATCAGTTAGTAGATGATCAGGGAAATCGTGTCCGCTTCACTTTGCTTACGAATGCTGGCAATAAGATTCGTGAGGCAATGGGATCGCAGATTAAACAAGACCTAAGCAAAATTGGTATTCAAGTCGATTTCACGCCGCTAGCATGGAATACTTTCACAGACAAAACTTCTAACTCCCTCGACTGGGAAGCTTCTCTGATGGGACTGACTGGCGGTTTAGAACCAAATGATGGGGCTAATGTTTGGGCGCCTGAAGGTGGATTGCATATGTTTAATCAGAAGCCCCAACCGGGACAACCACCAATTGAAGGTTGGGAAGTAGCTCCTTGGGAAGCGCAAATTGGTAAGCTTTACATTCAAGCAGCAAGGGAATTAGACGAAGCAAAGCGCAAAGAAATTTATGCCGAAACCCAACAGATTACTCAAGAAAATTTACCATTTATTTACCTAGTTAACCCTTTATCACTGTCAGCGGTACGTAATCGTTTTGAAGGTATCCGATTCTCCGCCCTTGGTGGCGCATTCTGGAATATTCATGAAATTAAAATAACGAAGTAGTCAAGAGTCAAGAGTAGAGACGCGATTATACTCTGCGAGAAGCCGCTCTTAGAGCGTCTACGCGTCTGTACAAGGTCAAGAGTCAAGGGTCGAAAGTCCAAAAGAATTAATTTGGAATTTTGACTTTGGAGTTTTTAATGCGCTAAAAAAATGACAAAAAATTAAGGACAAATGACTAATGACAAATGACAAAACTTTGCGATCGCTCCTTGAAGGTGTCGCCAATGGTAAAGTTAGCCCAGATATGGCATTAGACTCACTCAAAGACTTTGCCTATGAATCTGTGGGTGAGTTTGCCAAAATTGACCACCATCGCCAACTGAGAACTGGTTTCCCAGAAGTGATTTGGGGGCCAGGTAAAACGCCTGAGCAAATTGCTCAAATTATGGAAGTGATGCGCCTCCGCAATCCAGTGGTAATGGCTACTCGGATTGAACCAACAGTTTACGCTGCACTGCAACCAAAAGTAAGAGGTTTGCGATATTACGAATCGGCGCGAATTTGTGCGATCGCTCCTCTCACCATAGAACCACAGTTCGAGGGTGTGATCAGTATTCTTTCTGCTGGTACTGCTGATTTACCTGTTGCGGAAGAAGCTGCTGTCACCGCTGAACTTTCTGGTTTCCAGGTAAAGCGCCTCTGGGATGTTGGCGTCGCAGGAATTCATCGCTTGCTAAGTAACCGCCACCTCATCGACTCAGCATCAGTGCTAATTGTGGTTGCGGGAATGGAAGGTGCTTTACCAAGCGTTGTTGCAGGTTTAGCAGATTGTCCTGTGATTGCCGTACCCACCAGCATTGGTTATGGCGCAAGTTTTGGTGGTTTAGCCCCCCTATTGACAATGCTCAATTCTTGTGCTGTTGGGATAGGTGTAGTGAATATTGATAATGGATTTGGGGCAGCAGTTTTAGCTGGGCAAATTTTACGAACTGCCGAGAAATTGCAGTTGGCATCGTCTGGATCTTGAGTTATGACAGTTACGTACTTACCGCTAAGTGCTACGCGCGATCGCGGAAATTACGTGTTATCTCAACTAATCATAATTAACACATCCAGCCCCAACTTCTTAATCAGTAAATATGAGCCACTACAGCGATTTGATATCTCAGTTACTTTGGCATTTACCTGTAAACTTGACAACACTGGCACAAACAATTACCGACCCAGACCTGATGGGTCAGATCCAAAAATCTTGGAGCCACTTTATACAAACAGGTCAAGTATGGGCGCTATTGATTGGTTTGGTCATTGGTTATATCATTCGGAATCTCACTAGTTACGGTTAAATTTCTCAGGAGTGAGGAGTCAGGAGTCAAGAGTCAAGGGTCAAGAGTCAGTTATTTCTCCCCTACTCCCCCACTCCCCCACTCCCCCACTCCCCACTCCCTACTCCCTTCAAATACATGACCGAAAAAAAAAATTGGAGTCCGCGGTTTGAATCAGGATTGCATCAAGCGATCGCCCATTTTAATGCCAGTATTAGTTTTGATATTGAATTAATAGAATATGACTTGGATGGTTCTCAAGCTCATGCCCAAATGCTGGCTCACACAGGCATTATTTCTCAAGCCGAAGGTGAGCAGTTGGTTGCTGGGTTAGAGCAAATTCGCCAAGAATACCACCAAGGAAATTTTCAACCAGGTGTCGATGCTGAAGACGTACATTTTGCCGTCGAACGGCGGCTAACAGAAATTGTTGGCGATGTCGGTAAGAAACTGCATACGGCGCGATCGCGTAACGACCAAGTAGGTACAGACACTAGGCTTTACCTCCGCGACCAAATTCAGCAGATTCGCAGCCAATTACGGAAATTTCAAACTGCCTTACTAGATATAGCCGATCAGCACATTGAAACTTTAATTCCTGGCTACACTCACTTACAACGCGCCCAACCATTGAGTTTGGCTCACCACCTTTTGGCATACTATCAAATGGCCAAACGTGACTGGGAACGCCTGGGAGATGTTTCTCGCCGTGTAAATATTTCACCCTTGGGGTGTGGGGCTTTAGCAGGAACTACTTTTCCCATTGACCGCCATTACACAGCTGAACTATTAGGTTTTGAAAATATTTATGCAAATAGCCTTGATGGAGTGAGCGATCGCGACTTTGCGATCGAATTCTTGTCTGCTGCTAGCTTAATTATGGTTCACCTCAGTCGGCTCGCAGAAGAAGTAATTCTTTGGTCATCTCAAGAATTCGGCTTTGTCACCCTTAAAGATAGCTGTGCCACAGGTTCCAGTATCATGCCCCAAAAGAAAAACCCCGATGTGCCAGAATTAGTACGGGGAAAAACAGGACGTGTATTCGGTCATCTCCAGGCGTTATTGGTAATTATGAAGGGGCTACCCCTGGCATATAACAAAGACCTACAAGAAGATAAAGAAGGTTTGTTTGACAGCGTTAAGACAGTCAAAGCCTCTCTGGAGGCAATGACAATTTTGCTGAGTGAAGGTTTAGAATTTCGCACTCAACGCCTAGCACAAGCAGTAACAGAAGATTTTTCCAACGCTACTGATGTAGCAGATTATTTGGCAGCGCGGGGAGTTCCCTTCCGAGAAGCATACAACCTCGTCGGTAAGATAGTAAAAACCTGTATTGCCGAAGGTAAACTCTTGAAAGATTTGAGTTTGGAAGAGTGGGAACAATTCCACCCAGGATTCGCAGCAGATATTTATGAAGCGATATCCCCTCGTCAAGTTGTTGCAGCCCGCAACAGTTATGGTGGCACAGGCTTTACACAGGTAAGAAAAGCGCTCCTGATTGCACGGGAGCAAATCTCTCACAATAGGGGGGTTTAGTACTAGGAATTTGGTACTGGGGACTGGGAAAAAATTTTTTAATCCCAATATCTAATGCTCAATCTCCAATCCCCACTAATTAAATTAGGGCGCACAATTGTACGCCCTAAAAACTAAAACAATCAAAGACTAAGGATTGTAACAGGCATCTTACTCAGCATCAACTGCTGCTGCGCCTTCTTCTTCCTCACTCTTCGGTGGTCTTTGTTGGAACCTTCTCTGCATTCTTCCTGTCGTAGTCCGTTTACGAAACTTCCGGGCATATGCCTGGTTCCGTAGCGCCTTTTCTTTTTTGGGGTTACGGCGCTTAGCCATGTTCACCTCATTAATAAACAACAAAAAAACCACATCTAGGCATCACTTAGGCAATATCAGCTACTAATGTTATTGATATACTTTTGGCCTAGTGCAGCAATTAATACACTTGGAACAGCCTCTTAGTCTACCGCATTCGACTTTATTCTGTCAAGATTATGTCAATACTTCTTTAGAACCTTTTATCCATCAGATTAGATTCCAAATAGATTAGATAGATATAAATTAGATAACTAGTTGTTGTAGTTATTAGAATAAAAGCATATTGGATGAATATTAATTTTAATATGTAAATAATAGATGACGGAAGTTACTAATTAAGTTCAGGGCGGATACAAGTAATAAAATTATCTAATTGAGATGATTTAGATTAACATTTGGCATTTGAGCTAAAAGGCTAGTACAGTAGGCGTAAATAAACTTACCATTCAAAATCGCTCTTAAGCTTGCTTAATCATCTTCTTGAAGTTTTCATTACACGTCAAGGTAGTAATATTATTTACAGCTTTCAGCAATACTAACACTAGCTATGAACTGCAAAAGTTATGAATTAATGAATGTTATGTATATATGCATACAGTACTTTTTTTGAAGCCTGATGTTAGAATTATTCACATTCTACGCAACTCGTTAGAATAAAATCTAAGCCACAAACATTTTTGTATAAAACAAAACTTAACTAAAGTTTTATTAGTTGAGTCTATGTAAGTGGTAGTAAGTTATAAAACACAACACAGAAATTTGAAGATTGAATATTCTTGCTTTTTTTCCGGCAGTTGTCCAGTCTACACGTAGTTTATGGCGTTATGGACAAACGGTACTGGGTATTATATTTCGTCATCCCATTACTGGTACTAGTATCATTCCAATTTTACCCGATGGTCGAATTGTATTGATTCGGCGGCGCGACGATGGTCAATGGGCATTACCTGGAGGTATGGTTGACTGGGGAGAAGATATCCCCACTACAGCCCGGCGTGAGTTGATGGAGGAAACAGGATTAGAATTAATAGGAATTCGGCGTTTGGTTGGAGTTTACTCTGCACCAGATCGTGACCCTCGAATCCATTCAATTTGTGTTGTGCTTGAAGCCGAAGTGCGTGGAAAAATGGAGGTTCAAGATACTTTGGAGGTTATAGAAATTCAGGCTTTCTCTCCTAACTCCCTACCTCCTGGGCAAATGTCTCATGACCACTCTCGGCAGTTGCGAGACTACTTGAATGGTTTGACAACATTAGCCTAAAACTCCTTAGTTGTTAATCAATAACCAAATAATTACTAATTCGTAATGCTCGCTAAAGGCGAGAAACAAGCTACGTAATTCGTCATTTAATCCCTACAGAGCTAACACTAAATTAAAAATGAGCCTAGTGCTTCTCGACGGAGGATTTAAAGCCACAGTGGTTGTAACTACGAATTACGTTAGTGCAGTTCTCTTCGGCGTAGGAGCGTCATTATAAATTACGAATGATGTTGACTAGTGGCGATTTTTGACTAGTATTTTAAAAGTTAAGCACTCAATTAAAATGGATACGCTATTCCGTAACTCCCGGAGAAAGCTTTCTCAAGGGCTAATATTCTGGCGTGAAGTCGGTGAAGGAACTCCTGTTATTTTTTTACATGGTGCATGGAATGATAGCAGTCAATGGATATCTGTGATGGAATCGTTTTCACAGGATTTTCATTGCTTCGCACCTGATTTATTAGGATTTGGTGAATCAGAGAATCCAAACATTCTCCATTCAATTGATTTACAGGTGGAGTGTATAGCTGAGTTCCTACAAGCTGTGAAACAAGAAAAGGTTTATTTAGTAGGACATTCTCTTGGCGGCTGGATTGCTGCTAGCTATGCTTTAAAGTATCCAGAGCAAGTTTATGGTGTGGTACTGCTAGCACCAGAAGGCGTAGAGATAGCAGGACAAGAACAGCATTGCCAAAAGATGCGGCAATTATTGAATTATTCACCATTAGTAGTTAAATTGTTGCGATCGCTCAGTCCCTTAACTAAAATTTTGGGTACACATGAACAAATCGCACAAGATTTACAACTACGTCAGCATCTTTTACGTTATCCCATAGCTTGCCAGTTACTTTACAAAAGAGAGCAAGCAGAAATTGAGGTTGAATTATTGCAAAAGCGGCTCTACATGATAGAAGCCCCAATTTTAATTTTACAAGGTAGTGAAGATACGCCAGATGCCTTAGCTAAAAGTCAGGCTTATTCTCTACTAGCACCAAAAGCCGAGTTAAAAATAATTGCTGATGCAGGAAATGATTTAGCAGAAGCTTTTGCTGGGGATGTAGCGATTGAGATTCGGGAGTTTATTAAAGGGAATTGGGCATTGGGCATGAAAAGTTAGATTTCTATGATCTATTCTCCGATACTATTTCTTGCATTCCCAAAAAAATTAAATTTGGTTCGACTATTAAACGCGTTGCAATTTCAGGATATAAGGCTTGAAGATAGTTCATTAATAAAGTGCGATCGCCTCCTTTAATTGCAATCTTTCCTTCAGGGAATAAATGCCACCACGCCTCAATAAAATCTTTAATTCCGGCGACTAAAGTGTAAATTACTCCACTTTTAATAGCCTCTGTTGTATTAAGTGCAAAACGTGGAATTAGAGATGTAAAATCTTGCGTTTCTACTAGTGGTAATTGCCCTGTTTGTTGACCAAGAGTTGTAAATTGCAACCCTATTCCTGGTAGAATTGCGCCTCCTACTAAACACTGGTTAGCATCAGCAGCTGTAAAAGTTAACGCTGTCCCAGCATCAATCACTAACACTGGAAAACCCCAAGTTTTACCCGCACCCCACAAAGCCAAAGCGCGGTCAATTCCTAAACTGGGATACACACCTTGAAGAGGTATTTGGTCTAAGGTAATCACGCGAATATTTGGGTAAGTTTGCCAAATAGCTGTTTGACTGGGAACTACTGAGGCTAAAAAGATAAGGGGGAGAGGGGGAGAAGTGTTTGTTAGGGAATCACTTTGCTGATGGAGTGGAAAAATTGTTTCTAGCAAATCATCTAGGGTTTTAGACTTAGCTAACTGCTGTACTAGAGACTCAGGTAGATACTTGGTATCCCAAGCACGGTAAAGTTTTTCGCCGAAAAACAACGCCCAATGCAACCGAGTATTGCCAATCTCCAAAGCTAGCCACATTTCTCTTGTCCCCACTTTCCCGCTCTTCCCCAAGGGTTTTACACTTTTAACTTTTTTAAGTAAGCCATAGATTTTTTAATAAAAATTAACATTCAAGGCGTGTCAAAATAAAACAAGAGGAATAAATACTCAATTTGTCAAGGAGGGGAGTTATGGTAGCGCTCACCGAAAGAACTGAAAAACGGCTCACCATACAGACTGTGGAAATTGCCCAAGATACTACGGCAATTCGCTCATTGGATTGGGATCGCGATCGCTTTGATATTGAGTTCGGTCTACAAAACGGTACTACATACAACTCATTTCTGATTCGGGGCGAGCAGACTGCTTTAGTTGATACCTCCCACGAAAAGTTTCGGCAACTATACTTGGATACGCTTACTGGGCTAATCAACCCAGGAGAGATTGATTATTTAATTGTTAGCCACACCGAACCAGACCACAGCGGCTTAGTTAAAGATATGCTGCAACTGGCTCCTGAGATTACAGTTGTTGGCTCGAAAGTTGCAATCCAGTTTCTTGAGGAGTTTGTACATCAGCCATTTAAGCGGCGGATTGTCAAAAATGGCGATCGCTTAGATTTAGGCAACGGACACGAATTTGAGTTCGTGATTGCCCCAAATTTACATTGGCCGGATACCATCTTCAGCTTTGACCATAAAACCAAAATCCTTTATACCTGTGACGCTTTCGGAATGCATTATTGCTCCGACAGCACCTTTGATGAAGACTTAAAAACTCTTGAAGCAGACTTTCAATATTACTACGAATGCTTGATGGGGCCGAATGCTCGCTCAGTGTTGTCTGCCCTCAAGCGGATGGCGGAACTCAAGAATATTGGCATGATTGCCACTGGTCACGGCCCGTTACTATCCCATCATGTTGAAGAACTAACCGGACGTTACCGCACTTGGAGCCAAAAACAAACCAAGTCAGAAACAGTAGTTGGCATATTTTACGTTTCTGAATATGGCTATAGCGATCGCCTCGCTCAAGCAATTGCCAACGGTATCAGCAAAACCGATGTCGCCGTTGAAATAGTAGACTTAGGCGCAGAAGTAGATTTACAAGAGTTGCGGGAACTAGTTAGTCGCTGTAGTGGAATAGTTGTTGGTCTACCTCCAACTTCTGGTGCTGCTAATATTCAAGCTGCCCTCAGCACAGTTTTAGGATCTGCCAAAGAAAAGCAAGCCATCGGCATATTTGAAACCGGCGGTGGCGATGATGAGCCGATAGATCCTTTAGTCAGTAAATTCCGTAATTTGGGTTTGACAACTGTTTTTCCAGCGATTCGGATAAAACAAACCCCCACAGAAAACACCTACAAACTGTGTGAAGAAGCGGGTACAGACTTAGGTCAATGGGTGACGCGCGATCGCAGCATCAAAAACATGAAATCCTTGGGTGCTGACCTCGACAAAGCACTCGGTAGACTCAGCGGTGGACTATATATTATCACCGCCAAAAAAGGCGATGTATCCAGCGCCATGCTTGCCTCGTGGGTTGCACAAGCTAGCTTCAAACCCTTGGGATTTTCCATTGCGGTAGCTAAAGACAGAGCAATTGAATCACTCATGCAAGTAGGCGATCGCTTTGTCCTCAATGTCTTAGAAGAAGGTAATTATCAAAAACTCATGAAACACTTTTTAAAGCGGTTCGCCCCTGGTGCAGATCGCTTTGAAGGTGTGAAAACTCAGCCAGCTGAAAATGGCGCTCCCATCCTCACCGATGCCTTGGCATACATGGAGTGCGAAGTCGTCAGCAGAATGGACTGCGGCGACCACTGGGCAGTATACAGCACCGTCTACGCTGGACGAGTGTCCAAGCCAGACGCTTTAACTGCCGTGCATCACCGCAAAGTTGGAAATCATTACTAGGGGCTAAGGACTGGGGATTGGGGACTAGGGAAGAAAGTAGAAAAATTAAAATTTGAAGGGTAAGAGGATGGTTCTTTCTTTTCCTCTTTACTTTTAACAATCCCTAATCCCCAGTACCCAATCCCCAATACCCAATCCCCAGTACCCAACCCCCAATAAAGCCATGTTAAAAAATAAACCCCGTGACGTTCAGGTTTTCCCTGTTGCTACAGATACCAGAGTACTGCGATCGCGCAGTTGGACAAGGCTCAGATTTGAAATTGAATATGCTCTTGCCAAGGGTACAACTGCTAATTCTTATTTAATTGAAGCTGATAAAACTGCCATCATCGATCCTCCAGGGGAAACGTTTACAGAAATCTATTTGCAAGCTTTACAGCAGCGTTTCGATGTCACAAAGCTAGATTATGTGATTTTGGGTCACGTCAATCCTAACCGCGCTGCAACTTTAAAAGCTTTACTGGAAATTGCCCCCCAAATTACCTTTGTGTGTTCTAATCCTGGGGCGATAAATTTACGCGGGGCGTTAGAAAATCCTGATTTGCCGATTATCGTTATGCGGGGGGAAGAAACCCTAGATTTAGGCAAAGGACATCATTTAGAATTTATTCCTACGCCCAATCCCCGTTATGCAGATCATCTCTGCACCTATGACCCACAAACAGAAATTCTTTACTCAGATAAGTTATTTGGGGCGCACGTTTGTGGAGACCAAGTATTTGATGAAGGCTGGGAAGTCTATAACGAAGATCGTCGCTATTATTTTGATTGCTTAATGGCTCCCCATGCCCGTCAAGTTGAAACAGCGCTGGAAAAACTTACCGATTTACCTGTGCGGTTATACGCTACCGGACACGGGCCTTTGGTGCGCTATGGCTTAATCGAACTGACCAAAAATTATCGTCAATGGAGTCAGCAACAAACAACGGCTGACTTGACAGTCGCGTTAATTTATGCATCAGCTTATGGAAACACTGCCACTTTAGCCCAAGCGATCGCTCGCGGGATCACCAAAGCTGGTGTCGCTGTAGAATCGATTAACTGCGAATTCACCGAGCCTGAAGAAATTCGGGCGGCTGTAGAAAAATCTGCTGGCTTTGTCATCGGTTCTCCCACCCTCGGAGGTCATGCACCCACGCCTGTGCAAACAGCTTTAGGAATTGTTTTATCTACCGCGACTAATAATCAACTTGCTGGTGTCTTTGGTTCTTTTGGTTGGAGTGGAGAAGCAGTTGATTTAATCGAAGGTAAACTCAAAGATGCTGGTTTTCGGTTTGGTTTTGACCCTATCCGTGTGAAATTCAAACCTAATGATGCCACCTTGCAATTGTGCGAAGAAGCCGGAACCGACTTTGCCCAAGCATTGAAGAAAGCTAAGAAAGTGCGATCGCAAAGTGTTCCCGCCACCAGCGTAGAACAAGCTGTTGGGCGAATTGTCGGTTCGCTGTGCGTTGTCACAGCCAAGCGAGACGATGTATCTAGCGCCATGTTAGCCTCTTGGGTGTCTCAGGCTAGCTTTAATCCCCCCGGTTTAACCATAGCTGTGGCTAAAGACCGCGCCGTCGAAACTCTGACACACTCAGGAAATAAATTTGTCCTCAACGTCCTCAAAGAAGGGAATCATTTGGGGTTGATGAAGCATTTCCTTAAACCTTTTGGCCCAGGACAAGACAGATTTGCGGATGTTGCTAGCCAAGAAGCTGAAAACGGTTCTCCTATACTTACGGATGCCCTAGCATATCTTGAATGTTCTGTACAAAATCGCATGGAATCTGGTGATCATTGGCTAGTTTATGCGACTGTCGAGAATGGCAAAGTGCTAAATCAAGATGGTGTTACAGCTGTGCATCAACGCAAGTCGGGAACTCATTATTAATTGGGGACTAGGGATTGGGGACTGGGGACTGGGAATTAGGAAATTCCTCCCCAGTCTCTATAAATGAAGTTTCGACATCTCGGCGTTCCAAGTTCTGAAGCTCAAATGTCGTGTTCGGAACTCAAAGTTTCGTGTTCTGAAGCTCAAATGTCGTGTTCTGATCTCGAAATTCCAAGTTCTGAAGCTCAAATGTCGTGTTCGGAACTCAAAGTTTCGTGTTCTGAAGCTCAAATGTCAAGTTCGGAACTCAGAGTTTCATGTTCTAAAGCTCAAATGTCGAGTTCGGAACTCAGAGTTTTGTGTTCTGAAGCTCAAATGTCGAGTTCTGAGGTAAAAAGTTGAAGTTTGGGGAGCGATCGCATATCATCTTGTTTCCACAAATCGCTTATGAGTTATGTTGTTTGAAGAGAATCGATTCTTAATTCACAACTTTATCTGTGACTGTATCTTTTAGAGTGTTTCAAGTGAAAACTGAATGCAGGCTTTCAGATTTACTCATAAGTAGACAAAAAATCCTCTCTTGAGATACCCGCTTGAGTACAGATGGATCTCAGTGTCGAACCTTTAATTTGAGAGTGATTAGGCATAGTTAGTGGGGTTTTTGTCCCATCCTCGTTTTCTCGAACCATGACAATATGCTCTCGCTCCCTAATAACAGTAAATCCCAGAGATTCCAGTGTCTTAATTACTTTGGCTTTAGGTGCGTCTACTGGAAATTTAGCCATTAAATAGCAACCTCAGCTTCCGCCACAAAAGCTTCTAGCACTGGTGATTCTTCTTCAATAACCTCTTGACCAAATGTCTCGATATGACAGCGAATAGCGGATTTTACATCAGCTAGTGCTTCTTCATAGGTGTCACCTTCGCCAACTACAACTCCTTTGATACCCAAAGGATAGGCTACGTAACCGTCATTATGTTTTTCAACAATAATTTTGATTGCTCTCATTAGTTTTTCCTGTATTCTAATTTCGTTTAACTTGCATATTTACAGCCTTTGGAGAAAACAATCAATTTGCTTTGCGTTGTGATTGCTGTTTTATCTTCAAAGTACCTTCCCCACAGCATCGACACTTAACCGAAGTATATGATTACTCTACCGTACTTATATTTACATCTTGCATCAGTTCTAACAACCGTCTCAAAATGAATTCTATTGCTAATAGCTAAAGTCTTCTATACAAGACTGAGCGATGGTTATAGTCCACTTAAGTTAACTTCAGCTATTAGCCTTGTACTTCGAGTGCAAGGCGGAGTTTTATCAACTCTGCATAGCTAATCGGATATGATCTGGTCATGGAGTTTGAGCGGGATAAATCAAAAGCAGCCGCCAATTTGAAGAAGCACGGTGTCAGCTTTGAAGAAGCCAAAACTGTCTTCGGCAATTCTCTGGCAACGATCACGGATAAAGCAATGAGCCAGAATATGAGACAGGTAATCATGTATCGGGATGAAGATGGCTACTGGGTTGTAGAGTGTCCAAGTCTCAAAGGTTGTGTTAGCCAGGGCAAAACGAAGGAAGAAGCTCTTTCAAACATTAGGGAGGCTATCACAGGCTATATTGCTGCTCTAGAGGAAGATGGCTTACCCGTCCCGGAAGACACCTTTGAAACATTCGTGGTGGTTGTGTGAGTAAGCTGCCCAATATTTCAGGAAGAGATTGCGTCAAAGCTCTGCAAAAAGTGGGTTTCTATGAAAAGCGTAGAGAAAGCAGTCACATCATTCTGCGACGAGATGAACCGTTTGCTCAAGTTGTCCGTTCCCGATCATCAGGAGTTAGCTAAGGGAACCTTACGAGCAATTATTCGAGATGCTGATTTGAGTGTAGAGGAATTCATTGCATTACTCTAACGTGAGTTATCAAGTGTTTAAGTGCGGCTTTGAATGAAAAAGGAGCAGCTCGATGGATACAGTTGTGCTAAATCTAGACCCAATTGTTCACCTAACGGATGAACAGTTTTATCAACTATGCATGGCGAATAAAGACTTAAATCTAGAACAGAGTGCAACAGGAGAATTAATTATTGTGCCACCAGTAGGAGGTGAAAGCGGAAACCAAGAAGCTAACTTAATTACTGATTTAAATATTTGGAATCGCCAAACAAAATTAGGAATAGTTTTTAGTTCCTCAACTATCTTCAGACTGCCGAATGGAGCAAAGCGATCGCCTGATGCTGCTTGGGTAAAATTAGAACGATGGGAAGCGCTGACTGCTGAGGAAAGGAAAAAATTCCCACCACTAACGCCTGACTTTGTGATAGAACTCCGCTCTCAAAGCGACCGCCTCAAACCTCTGCAAGATAAAATGCAAGAATATCTAGAAAATGGTTTGCGTTTAGGTTGGCTGATTAATTCTCAAGATACACAGGTGGAGATTTATCGGCCAGGACAGCCTGTGGAGGTAATTCAGACACCAGCACTATTCTCTGGAGAAGAAGTATTACCAGGGTTTGAATTACAGCTATAAATTGGTGGGTTAGAATCACCACACGCTCGTTAAAAACTAACTCTTAACGCTCTTCAATCGGCTAAGGCGAGAGATATTTATCTATCAAAAGTAGTATTTGCTAACAATTAGCTGCAATCTTCTTAAAAAACTCAGTAGAACTTGTTGTGTCGCATATATCTTAGGGTTCTACCTTGTTTAACAAAAATTCCCTAGCCTAATCGTAGAGTCGATTTAAACATAGGGAAAAATTTGTATGACAACTAACGTTTCTAACGACGTCAATATCGATAAGAAAAGAAATGGAGCGTTGATAACTGGCGTTCTCTTGACTATTTTCGGAATTATTGCGATCGCATTACCCGTTGTTTCCACCATTTTTGCTGAAACTTGGTTTGCTGTGATTCTGATTTCTTCAGGATTTGCCAAGCTAGTTTATGCAACTCAAACACGCGATCGCGGCGGCTTCATTTGGAAGATATTATTGAGCGGACTTTACATCGCGACTGGTGTAATGCTATTCATTTATCCCCAAACTGGTATCCTCACACTAACTCTGCTACTAGGTAGCTTCTTGCTAACTGAAGGTGTATTCGAGCTGATTCTAGCTTTCCGTTTGCGTCCTCAAGAAAACTGGACTTGGGTGTTAGGTGATGGCATCATTACTCTATTGCTGGGTGCAATGATTTGGTTCCAATGGCCTTTTAATGCGCCTTGGATTCTTGGCACACTAGTAGGCGTTAGCATTCTCTTCACTGGTGTTTCTCGGATAGGGCTATCGCTCAATGCCGGTTCTTTGCTCAAATCTGACTCTACCGCCAGCGCTTAGGCTTGGTAGCTTAGTGTAGGGTGGAGATTATCACCACCCTACTCTCTCGTTGAACTTAATTACGAATTACGAATTACGAATTAGTATCGATCCTTTTTTCCAAATATTGACCAATCATCAACTGCTCACCAGCACGAGAGATAATAGTTTGTCTAGTGCGATATCTGCTACCAATTAGTTTTAACTCTTCCTCAAACACTGAACCGTTGTACTCAGTTCGCAAACACAGTGTTTTAGGGTTCGAGAAATAATATTTTGCGGTGACTGGTTTGGATGTGGCAAAACCGCGATCGCGATACAATATATTTCCCAAAGCTCCAAACAGTGTTGAACCTTGAGACTCCTTTCTATCTTTTAGTACATCAGTACTTTGCCAAATAACTTCTGCACCACAGAGCAAACTAACTGAAGTGGGTAAATCGTGCATCTGAGCTAGTTGTTGCAACTCACTGCATCCCTGCTGTAAAAACCGGATGGTAATTATACTCTCGATTTGCTTGGTCTCTCCCTGCGGTAAGGTGTAGTACCGCCGCTCAGAGCGCCATTTCCCCGCTGATTCCTGAAAAAATTCTGCAAGCTGGGATTCTTCAGCAGTTTGTACTAGTTGTTGTGTCACTCTTAACTTTCCTCACTTACAGTTAATTTTTGCTCTTATTTCTGTGGTACATATCAGCTTATTCTTTGCTACCTATGCAAAAAAGACCTATATGCATTACAACACCCAAAAAGCAATTGCTGTTTAATATTCTTAATATATTATCTTCAAAGGAAAATTACTAGTCTTTTGCTATATTGGCCGTGATTATCTAAAAATCAAGTTAACTATTTGATACTGGCTTAAGTAAAATCTAAGACAGAAAAAACCCATATCTTTAAGAAATACAAGTTTTCTCCTATGGGTAGATGGTTGAAAATTCAAAAATATTTATACTAAAATTTATTAATTTGTAATTACATCTGCAAGAAGGCGCTTACTTTTGCGTAAGCAGTAGCGCGGTGAAAATTGTTTGTTTTTGTAGGAAAAATAGTAATTTTCAATACAGAAAATTATAGAGAGATAGGTTATTGTCTCTCGCCACCGCCTATTAGTCATATCTTTTAGGATTACTTGGTAATGCACGGCTTTTGAAACCCAAAACCTCCCAAATACCAAAAAAGCAAATGATTTTGGACGAAAATAAGCCGCATAAGCGGGCGAAAATCTTAACTTCCGCAGCCGCTAATCAGGTAATTAATACCCAGTTAGATACAGTTGTAAAAACTGACACGGCTGTTGCAGATGTAAGAAGTAATGTATCAACATTAACCAGGTTCCGGGGTTTTCGGACTCCAGTATCCTCTTTTGCATCCATCTTATTAATTCCCTGTTTGCTGCTATCAGTAAGTTGCGGCTCATTGCCGAAGGAAGCAGCTGATGCACAATCTCAGCGTCCTGGTAGTGGTGAAGGGCGTAGTCGTGTAACGCCTGTAGATGTAGCGATCGCCCGCACAGGCTTGCTAGAGACACAACCAGAATATACAGGTAATACAGTACCATTCCGGGTTGTATCGCTGCGATCGCAAGTTGAAGGACGGCTGTTGGCTTTAAATGTAGATGTAGGTGACACAGTAAAGCAAGGGCAGAACATCGGGCAGTTAGATGATGCCATTTTGTCTACAGAGTTAAAGCAAGCCGAAGCCGAACTAGCAGCCTTAAAATCAGAAGTAGCTAGGATCAGAAATCAGGTAAGTAATGCTCGTGCTGAAGTAGAACGGGTGCGGTTACAACTAGTGCAAGCGCAGTCAGACTCACAACGACAACAGAAACTGTTTCAATCGGGAGCGATCGCTGAACAAACAGCCCAACAAGCACGGACTCAAGCGCAAACAGCTGCCCAAGCACTGCGAGCAGCTCAAGAGCAAGTGCGTACAGAACAGCAAGCAGTCGCCGCCGCCCAAGGCAGAGTAGTAGCTCAACAAGCGGTAGTAGCCCAAGCCAAAGAGCGCAGATCCTACACTCGCCTCACATCCCCAATTAATGGGGTAGTCACAGGGAAGGTAACAGAACCTGGCAATTTACTGCAAGCAGGTGGCGAAGTCTTAAGTATCGGTGACTTTAACCGCGTCAAAGTCGCCCTTGCAGTTTCTGAATTAGAACTGGCACAAATTCAGCTTGGGCAAGCTGTACAAGTTCGGTTAGATGCCTTCCCAAATCAAACATTAGTCGGCAGAGTTATCCGCATTTCTCCAGCTGCGGATGCCACAGCTCGCTTGATACCAGTAGAAGTAGTAATTCCCAACAATGACGGCAAGATTGGTAGTGGGCTGCTGGCGCGAGTCAAGTTTGAAAATCAGACATCGCAACGAGTATTAGTACCGCAAGCAGCTATTCAGAAACAAGCCAGAGGCAATAAATCCAATGGCACAGGGGAAACGCAAACAAATGTCAAGCAGTCTTCTTCACCAGATATAGCCAGAACAAACTCCCAAGACCGAACTGGAACTATATTTGTCGTCACAGACGCAGAAGGCAAAGCCAAGGTAACTTCACGACCAGTCAACTTAGGGAAAACGGCTGATGGCAGAGTAGAAGTTTTATCTGGTTTACAACCGGGAGAGCGCTACGTTGTTAGAAGTGGTAAGCCGTTAAAAGATGGGGAAACTGTAAATCTTTCGGTTCTTTCGGAAACAGCAGACTCAGCCCCAAGAAGCAATTAAAAATTGTTGTTTTGAAATTTGAATTGAAAAGATGCAGCAGGCAAATAATAATGGCGGATTTAGCATCAGCGCGATCGCAATCCGTCAGCACATTGGCACACTCATGCTTACCGTGGCGGTAATTGTTGTAGGAATATTTTTTCTTACAACCATCCAAGTAGATTTACTACCAGCCATTACCTATCCCCGAATTGGCGTCCGGTTAGAAGCACCCGGTATTTCCCCAGAAGTAGCAGTAGATGAAATCACTAGACCCCTAGAAGAAGCTTTATCAGCAACCGAAAATGTAGTGCAGGTATTCTCACGTACCCGTGAAGGACAAGTTAGTCTCGATTTATACTTCCAACCTGGTGGCGACATTGATCAAGCGCTCAACGATGCGACAGCAGCCTTTAACCGAGGGCGAGGACAACTGCCAGAGACCATAGAGGAGCCGCGCTTATTTAAAGTCGATCCTTCGCAATTACCAGTTTATGAATTGGCACTGACATCTTCTTCCCTCCCAGGTAAAGATTTACGTGTATTTGCTGATGAAGAATTAACCCGTGAACTCAGCGTCGTGCCAGGAGTCGCCGCAGTTGATGTATCTGGTGGTGCTGAGGAAGAAGTACGAGTGCTTGTTGACTTAAACCGTTTGCAAGCTTTGGGTGTGGGGTTAAATAATGTACTCAATGAACTAACATCTCGTAACCAAGATACTTCTGGTGGTCGGATATTGGGGCAAAATTCCGAGCCATTAACTCGGACTGTAGGACGCTTCCGAGAAGCGAGGGAAATTGAAAACCTCTCCCTAGAAGTTTCCTCCCCTGCCTCCCCTGCTTCCCCCTCATCCCTTACCCGCCGCGTCTATATGCGAGACTTTGCTGAGGTAATCGACGATACAGAAGAACAACGAGTATTTGTCTACCTCAACCGTCAGCCTGCTGTGAAAGTGTCAATTCAAAAGCAACCAGAAGCCAACACAATTACAGTTGTAGATTTGGTGAAAAAGCGAATTGAGCAATTACAGCAATCAGGTTTGATTCCAGCGGACATGACTTTAAGTCCCACCACAGATGAATCAGTCTTCATCCGCAATTCTTTAAATGATGTCATCTTCTCTGGGATTTCTGGGGCATTGTTAGCAGCAGCAGCAGTATTGTTATTTCTGGGATCAATCAGGCAAACATTGATTATCAGTATCACAATACCGCTGTGTACGCTGGCAGCGATCGCTCTGATGAAAATCTTTGGCTTGACTTTGAACGTATTCAGTTTGGCAGGTCTGACATTGGGAGTTGGTCAAGCAATTGATACATCTGTTGTGATTTTGGAGAACATTTCCGAAAAAACAGGCATGACTCCCAATCAGAGAGAGATAGATAAAGGGAGAAGGGAAGAGGGGGAAAAAGTGAGAACCCCCAATAAAAAATTCTTTATTGACAGTGCGATTACTGCTTCGCAAGAAGTTGAATCTGCCTTAGTTGCTGCTACAGGAGCCAATTTAGTTTCTGTAGTACCATTCCTGTTAATTGGCGGCTTTATCGCACTGCTATTTAATGAACTGATTCTGACAATTAGCTTTGCAGTAGCAGCTTCCCTTGTCGTCGCAATTACAGTAGTACCGATGCTGAGTTCTCGGCTTTTGGGAATTAGCTGGTCTAGTCGAATCAGCGAATTTTGGTTACTTAAACAGTTTAATCACCGCTTTGAAGATGTGACGCGGGGATACGGCTACGTTTTAACCAAGATTTTACGCTATCGGCTTTTCGTAGTTACTGCTGCTTTGCTAATTCTCGGCGGCGGCAGCGTGTTTATGTTTGGTCAAATTCCCCAAGAAATTTTACCCCGGATTAGTACTGGCCAAGCCAACTTAAGAGCGCAATTTCCTCCTGGTACACCTTTGGCAACTTCTGAGAAAGTTATGCAAATTGTCGATGACATTTTGCTCAAACAACCAGAAACTGCCTCTACTTTCACAACTGTCGGGGGTAATCTGTTTGGCAACAATACTACAGAGAATCCTTTACGTGCCAGCAGCACCATCAATCTCAAACCAGGGACAGATGTCGAAGCTTTCGTTAAAAAAGTAACTCAGCAATTTAACAAACTCAACTTGGCAGGGATTCTACTACGCCTCAATCCTGGACAAGTGCGGGGTTTAATCTTGAGTAATTCCCCAGTGCAAGGGTCAGAAGTTGATGTCATCCTCCAAGGTGAGAATGAAGAAAACTTAACCCAAGCAGGGGCGCAAGTGCTGCAAGCTTTACAGGAAAGGGCAACACTAGCGACATTCCGACCAGACGCCGACCCCAGGCAACCGGAAATCCAAATTCGCCCAGACTGGGAACGGGTTTCGGCTTTAGGGCTGACTGCTCAGCAAATTGGTGCAACCATTCAAACAGCAATTGAAGGTTCAGTTCCCACGCAAATACAACGCGGTAACCGATTGGTTGATGTGCGGGTACAGCTAAATAAAGAAGCGATTCAGCGACCTTCTCAGTTAGAGCAATTACCCCTATTTACACAAAACAATCAACTGATTCGCCTTTCAGATGTTGCCCGCATTGAAGAAGGTCAAGCCCCTGGGGAGGTGCAGCGGATTAATCAGCGCCAAGCTTTTGTTGTAGCAGGCAACCTCAACGAGGGAGTTAGTCTGAGTGAAGCCATAGCAGAAGTCAATGAGGTACTCAAAAGCGTAGACTTACCTGATGGCGTTTCAATTGTGCCTAGTTCTGCCCAGGAAACTAATAATCAGCTTCAGGATGCTTTAAAAACTTTGGGAGCGTTAGCAACGTTTTTAATCTTCGTCGTGATGGCGGTACAATACAATTCGCTGATTGACCCGTTGGTAATTATGTTTACTGTGCCGCTAGCTTTAGCTGGAGGACTTTTTGGACTTTACATTACCCAAACGGCGATTGGTGCAACTGTAATTGTTGGCGTAGTGCTGCTAGTGGGAATTGTGGTGAACGCAGGGATTTTGATGGTGGAATTAGCGAACCAAATTCGCGAAGAAGAAGATTGTACTCGCCAAATTGCCATCATGAAAGCTGCTCCGCAACGCTTACGCCCGATTATCATGACTACAGTCACGACTATCTTGGGGCTGTTTCCTTTAGCGTTGGGGATTGGGGAAGGTTCAGAGTTTTTGCAGCCTTTGGGGATTGTCGTTTTCTTTGGAATGGCGATCGCTACATTCCTAACACTGTTTATCATCCCCTGTTTTTATATTCTGCTGCACGATGTTCTAGGTGGTAATTGGGGAAAACCAGTGGCAGCTGGGCTACGTGGATTGCAGAAAAGGTTTTATTACACCTTTGCTGGTATAAGAAAATCTAAGTTTTTGAAACGTAGACGCACAAGCGGCTTGCCGCAGGCTACCGCAAAGGACACAAAGGAAGAGAAAAGACAGGAAACAGGAGATAGGAGGTAAGAGGCAGAAAGCAGGAGTCAAGAGTTAATATCTATTCTTACCCTGCTCCCTATGCCCTATGCCCTCATCCTGCAATTAACTCACGATAAACTGCCAGCGTTTGCTGATGAACGCGGGCAACATTCAACCACTCTAAATTTTGATGCGATCGCTGTTTCCACTCGTGCAGCATCTCAGAATTACTCAGTAATTCCACTAAGACCTTGGCCAAACTATTACTATCTTTTGCTGGTACTAATAGTCCTGCTTGCCCATATTCCAAAGCTTCAGGAATGCCGTCTACTTGAGTACCAATGATTGCAGCTCCGGCTTCTCTAGCTTCGGAAAGTACCAATGGGCAAGGGTCACGGTGAGAAGCTAGCACAAATATGTCACAAGATTTTAAATAGCGTTGCGGTTCTGGTTGGAAGCCCTCGAAATGAATACGTTCTGCTACAGAAGTTGCTTGTGCTTGCGCTTCAAATAGCTCTCTGTCAGGCCCATTTCCTACCAAATAAAGATGCGCTTGGGGAAAATCTGGGGCTATTTGCTCAAAAGCGGCGATTAATTCAGCAATTCCCTTGCGTTTATACATTCCGGCTACAGTAGCGATCGCCGGACGCTGTAATGGTAAAGGTTGATAATCTTGTATTTGCCGAGTTCGTGGACTACCTAAAGTCCCATTGCAGACTACCCGTAACTTGCTTTCTGGGATACCCCGCTGTGCCATTGATGATTGCACAGCCTTGCTGACAGCAATTACTCTATCAGCTAAACCCATCAGCAGGCTAGCACGCTGAAATTCATTATGTACTGTGGAAACTAAAGCATAGTTAGATTTGAGAATACGTGCTAGTACTATTCCCGTCATCATATGAGCATGAACAATATCCGGCTGAAATTCTGCTGCGATCGCTCGATAACGAACGCCCGCTTTCATAATACTTATCGGTTGCCGGCTTTGGTCTAGTTGGTAGTGTTTGACGCCACAATCGGCTAGTAATGCTTCGTATTCTCCACCAGCAGATACTACCGCGACCTCATGACCCGTTTTTTCCTGTAGACAAGCCAGATCCACTGCGACATTTACAATACCATTACCTATCTCTTGAACATGGTTCAAAATATGTATTATTCGCATAATTTCTGAAAGGTATGTAAAAAAATAAGATAATTAATACCATTTTGATTTTGGAATTTACGGAAAGTTTGAGCCAAGCCTTTTCCGCTTAGGACATAGGAAGCTCAGAACTTTCCAAAACTCATTGTGAAAGAGTTATTGATAATCGCTGTGAGCGCTCCATCTATCGGAATCACTAATCAAATTGGTATAACTAGGTGTTAATAATCATAATCATCAGGGATATTTGTGAATACTCAAAAATAGCTAACAAGAAATGTACAACTGACCACTTACAGTTGTAACCAGCTACTTCGCTTTCTTCACTCCTTCATGATATACAGTCTTATTAATTTATTTTCTAATTACTAAATAATGTATTTCAATACATTTAATCCTGGCATATTTTACCAAAAATCCTCTGTTTCATTACTTTTCAGGTCATTACTGAAAACTATTTATCACTAACAAAATAAATATTACACAGGCATGGTGAAGATACTGTATCTGTGATAGCAAAAACTATTGCAAATCCTTAAATAATTAGGAATCAATTAACACAAATTTGCGAATCAGAGCATTTTCTCCTTGGGAGCGACGCGATAAGACAGCAGTTAACAAAAACTTCCAAGGTTGAGGAGAAAATACAGACGGATCTATAATTGACACAAAGCTCTTAATATTCTTTTGTTTCAGTGCTACTAGAAGCCAATGTAGTTTCAGATAATTTTTTATATCTTGAAGCAGAGGAATTTCTGAGCGGTGTTCTTTGTCCACCAAAGCGTAAATCTTCTCTTTCATCAAGATATTTGTAGTCAACCGTCGAGACAAAGAAAATTTTTGATTATACGCGCCGGGCCAGATAGTGCGATAAGCAAGACACTGATTCAGGAAAATGGCATGGCCAAACTGAGCAATGCGAATCCAAGAATCAATATCATCACAGTTAGCATCAAGTGTAGAATCCCAACCACCAGTTTGCAGAAAAGCTTCGCGGCTGCAAGCTACTTGTGCAGGCGTGCCAAAAGGTACAAGCTCTAAGAGCATACCGTAGTGAATATCGGCTTGAGGAATATAAAAAGCTAATCCAGGGCCAAGCTGCGGCGTGCGACTGAGTTCAACTTCATTACCATCGACTTGAGCCGCAACACAAGAGCAAATGACAGCATCAGGACAAAGTGCGATCGCTTTTACCATCTCTTCCAAACAATTGAGAGCTAAGTAGTCGTCATCATCCAAAAATTTAATCCAGTCGCCGCTAGCTTTTGCAACTCCAGCATTTACCGTTGCTGCATGACCTTGATTGACCTCATTTCGATAATAAACAACGCTATTACCTAAGCTTTTTACATAAGTTTCTGTGTCATCAGACGAACAATCGTCGGCAACTACTACCTCACACTTAATCGTTTGGTTAAGAGCAGAATTAATAGCTCTTTGTAATAGATTGAGGCGATTGTAAGTACTGATAACGACGCTAAATTTCATAAACTTTATACTGGTGGTCTAGTCTTTTGTAGCACTCTTTATTATTACAAGGCACTCATACCAGAAAAGTTTGGGGACTGGGAACTGGGTAATGGTTACTGAGTATTCGTGAAAGGGAAGAACCATCCCCTTGAATTTTTAACTTTTCTCCCTTCTCCCCCAGTCCCTAATACCTAATTCCCCAACGATGCACTGAGTTTCGACTACGCTCAACTACCGCCTGTCGTAAAGCCTGCGGCATAGCTGCGCTTAGAGCGCAGCCTCTCGTAGAGAAGTGTCCCCAATCCCCAGTCCCCAGTCACTTTGAATCTCAATGGTTAACTGGACTGCTAAGCGGTTAAGATTTATGATTGATGATCGTGAGTTTTTTTTAGTAAATAGACAATGAACGCTCAAGAGATTATCCGCTCTATCGAAGCGGAACAACTAAAAACTAATCTGCCCGAAATTTACGTCGGCGATACGGTTAAAGTCGGAGTAAAAATCAAGGAAGGCGAAAAATTCCGTGTCCAGCCCTATGAAGGGGTGGTGATCGCGAAACGCAATGGCGGTATTAACGAGACTATTACAGTCCGCAAGGTTTTTCAAGGTGTTGGCGTTGAGCGGGTATTTTTGTTGCATTCTCCCCGGATTGATAGCATCAAAGTATTGCGTCGCGGTAAGGTACGGCGTGCTAAACTGTATTATCTTCGCGGTCGCGTTGGCAAAGCAACCCGGATCAAACAACGCTTTGACCGTCCTTTGTAATTTGCCATTCTCGACTATGGGAGAAATACCTAACATGAGGCGGCTCCTGCCGCTGATTTGTTCCCTCGACAAAATTAAGATATAATAGTCAAATATTGCGTTAAACTGAAATTTAGTTCAGCGCAATGACTAAATCAAAAACAGCTTGTGCGCTCTTAGTTCAGTTGGTAGAACGCAGGTCTCCAAAACCTGATGTCGGGGGTTCAAGTCCTCCAGGGCGCGCTCAAGAACAAAAGATAAAGCCCGAAAAAATTACGCAACTGCTAACATAGCAGTTAGCGCTAATGATTTCGGGTATAACTTTTGTATTTACAGCTTTATTTTCCTCCAATGAATGGGATGAGATAAAAGCTGTGAGCCTGATTGAAAATTAGCAGGGTATAGCTGTATCAAAAACGGGGGGATAAACGGCCGTGGCCAAAAAAAATGAAGCAGAATTGCCAGAAACTACAAATGGGTTCAGCTTTGGCAACTTCGTACAAGGAACCAGAGAAGAACTTGAGAAAGTAGTTTGGCCCAGTCGCAAGCAGGTGGTAAGCGAATCAGCTGCCGTATTGTTAATGGTTATACTCTCCGCATCTTTGATATATTTGGTCGATGGATTGTTTGCTTGGGCAGCGAAACAGGTGTTCTGATGACTTCTGCAACAGACGAACCATATAACTCCACGTTGCAGTCGGAGGAAACAGGAGAAACCGCAGAAACAGCTTCAAACGAAGCACGCTGGTATGCGGTGCAAGTAGCCTCAGGCTGTGAAAAGCGTGTTAAAACTAACTTGGAGCAACGCATCCAAACTTTTGATGTGGCCGAAAAAATTGTCCAGGTAGAAATTCCACACACGCCAGCGGTGAAAATCCGTAAAGATGGCAGTCGCCAGCATACGGCAGAAAAAGTTTTTCCTGGCTATGTGCTGGTGCGGATGATGATGGATGATGATACTTGGCAGGTAGTGCGGAACACTTCCCACGTAATTAATTTTGTGGGTTCGGAGCAAAAACGTGGTAGCGGCAGGGGTCGCGGTCATGTCAACCCGATACCCCTGAGTAATTCAGAAGTAGAACGCATATTCAAACAAACTGCCGAACAGGAGCCAGTTGTCAAAATTGATATGGCTGCTGGTGATAAGATAATCGTACTTTCTGGCCCCTTTAAAGACTTTGAAGGCGAGGTAATTGAAGTATCTCCAGAACGGAGTAAACTCAAAGCCTTGCTCTCGATTTTTGGTAGGGATACACCAGTAGAATTGGAATTTAATCAGGTAGAGAAACAGAGCTAAATACAAATGGCGAAAAAAGTAGTAGCGGTCATTAAGTTGGCCCTGAATGCTGGAAAAGCCAATCCAGCACCGCCGGTAGGCCCTGCACTGGGTCAACATGGTGTTAATATTATGATGTTCTGCAAGGAATATAACGCTAAAACAGCAGATCAAGTGGGGATGGTGATACCTGTAGAAATTTCGGTTTTTGAAGACCGGAGTTTTACATTTGTCCTCAAAACACCACCAGCATCAGTGCTAATTCGCAAGGCAGCGAAAATTGAAAAAGGTTCTAATGAACCCAACAAAAAGAAAGTTGGGTCAATTAGCAAAGCGCAATTGCAAGAAATAGCCCAAACCAAACTGCCCGATCTCAATGCCAATGACATAGATGCGGCAATGAAGATTGTGGCAGGAACTGCCAAGAATATGGGCGTAACAGTCACAGACTAAAAAAGTGATGAGTTCTTGAGTTAAAAATTCAACTCAATCCAAAATCCCAATCTAAAATCCCAAATTGAATTGGGGGAGAGGCAAAGCTTCGGAATTACCCCAGGAGAAAAAATGGTAAAAAAATTATCACGCCGCTTGCAGGCTTTGCAAGAAAAAGTAGAAGACAGGGATTATCAACCCTTAGAAGCGTTATCCTTGCTCAAAGACACAGCAACAGCTAAATTCTCTGAAGCCGCTGAAGCGCACATTCGGCTGGGAATTGACCCGAAGTATACAGATCAACAGTTGCGAACAACCGTGGCATTGCCCAAAGGCACAGGACAAATCGTTCGGGTGGCGGTAATTGCTAGAGGTGAAAAGGTAAACGAAGCAACTCTTGCTGGTGCTGATATAGCGGGTTCAGAAGAGCTGATTGACGAAATTCAAAAAGGCAGGATGGACTTTGACAAGCTGATTGCCACACCAGATGTGATGCCACAGGTGGCGAAGCTGGGTAAGTTACTTGGGCCTCGTGGTTTGATGCCATCTCCCAAGGGTGGAACAGTGACATTTGACATAGCAAGTGCGATCGCTGAATTCAAAGCTGGTAAATTAGAGTTCCGAGCTGATCGAACGGGTATTGTCCATGTTATGTTTGGTAAGGCATCCTTCTCGCCTGAAGATTTGTTAGTAAACCTGAAGGCATTGCAAGAGACGATTGACCGTAACCGTCCTTCAGGAGCCAAAGGTCGTTATTGGCGGACATTTTATGTAGCTGCCACAATGGGGCCAGCGATTAAAATCGATATTAGCGCCCTGCGGGATTTGAAACTGACCGAAGCAGCATAAAAGGGAATAGGGAGTGTGGAGTAGTGAATTTTCCTACTCACTGCTACTGCTCCACACTCCCTGCTCAGAAATTAAATAACCAAAGCCGGAGACAGCAGGTGCTAATAGCTTAATATCCTGCCGAGGTTAAAGTTGTAATTGCTTGAAGTGCCACTATCAAAGGTGTGACTGCGGCATGAAGACTATTACTGTTAAACCCCGGCTAAGATAGCTGGGGTTTGTTGTTTTAGGTTGGTTAGAAGAAGACTCACAAGTATGGAGGATGATTTTGAGGAGGTGAAACAAACATGGGTAGAACAATAGCAGATAAAAAAGAGATAGTAGCTGATCTCAAAGAAACTTTGAGTGAGTCAAGCCTGGCGCTCGTAATTGACTACCAGGGGCTAACTGTTTCTGAAATCACTGATTTACGGCGACGGCTACGTCCAAGTGGGACTGTTTGCAAGGTGACTAAGAACACCTTGATGGGCATTGCCATTCAAGATCAAGAAAAATGGCAGCCATTATCAGAACTGCTTACAGGTGCTTCTGCATTTTTGCTGGTCAAAGAGGATTTCTCCTCTGCAATTAAGGCATACCAAGAATTCCAGAAAGTTAGCAAGAAGACAGAACTTCGTGGCGGCGTCATGGAAGGTCGGCTGCTCAAAGAACCAGATGTCAAGGCTCTTGGAGACTTGCCATCTAAGGAACAGCTCATCGGACAAATTGCTGGAGCTATCAACGCTGTCGCAACCAAGCTGGCCTTCGGTATCAACGAAGTTCCCAGTTCGTTGGCTCGCGCTTTGCAGGCTGTTGCCGACGCAGAAAAAGGCGGTAGCCCAGAAGCGGAAAGTGCTAGCGAATAAAATTCGCAGTTTATCAGTCCATAGTCTAAATGACTAATAACTAATTAAAATTACAGGAGTTATATCAATGTCTGCTGCAACCGATCAAATTTTGGATCAACTTAAAACCCTGAGTTTGCTAGAAGCTGCTGAGTTAGTCAAGCAAATTGAAGAAGCATTTGGTGTCAGTGCTGCTGCACCTGTTGGTGTTGCGTTTGCGGCTCCAGCCGGTGGCGCCGCTCCTGTTGAAGAAGCTGTTGAGCAAACCGAGTTTGACGTAATTCTAGAATCCGTCCCAGCTGATAAGAAGATTGCCGTGCTGAAGATTGTACGGGAATTAACTGGCCTAGGTCTCAAAGAAGCGAAAGATTTGGTGGAAGCTGCACCCAAGCCAGTCAAAGAAGCTATTGCTAAAGATGCTGCTGAAGATGCTAAAAAGCGGATCGAAGAAGCTGGCGGTAAGGTGACTGTGAAGTAGTCGCAGTTATACTAGCGATTTTTGATCAAGGAGTCTAATTTAGGCTCCTTTTTTATTCATCAGATTGTGAATTGGTATTATACCAATTCAATTAATGATTGCAACACATCCTTGGGTGAAGACGCGATGAATCGCGTCTCTACAAATGGACTATTTGTTGCATTCTTTTTTCTAATTGGTATTACTTACGCAACACATAATAACGATATTTCTTATAATAGTTATTTTTTAATTTGTATAGTAAAACTTCCCTTTTCATTGACTACTGTCTGTAACAGAGGTACAATAGCGATCGCATAGAAGGGGAGTAGCTGCTGGCAACAAAAGTTAGAAGCCAGTGCATCTGAATCAACATACTGGCGCTTAGCCTGGTTCAGATGGCAAATAATAAATATTTGAAAGCGAGACCTTCACTGAGTTCACACCATCAAATGTGAGCTTGGTGAGGTCTTTTGGTTCTCATCAAGCTTCGCATCAGTAAACGATTCTTAGGAGCTTGAGAGAGTGATAACAGCTTTTACCGCAGGTTTACTACTAATTACAGTTTCAGAACTAGGCGATAAAACATTTTTTATCGCTGTAATTTTAGCAATGCACCACTCGCGGCGGCTGGTATTTACAGGTGTAATAGCTGCTTTAGCGGCGATGACAATACTTTCGGTGCTATTAGGACAAACGGTGTCTTTGTTGCCCAAAGCTTATATTCATTACGCCGAAATAGTCTTATTTATTGCCTTTGGTTTGAAATTATTGTACGACGCCAAGAAGATGCCTGCTGCCTGTGATACAGAAGTTGTAGAGGAAGCAGAAGCAGCAGTGAAACAAGCAGATTTACAATTACCAAAGCGAAAAAGTGCTTGGGCAATTATAGTAGAAGCCTTTATCTTGACATTTATGGCAGAGTGGGGCGATCGCACACAAATAGCTACAATTGCCCTAGCAGCCGCCAATAATCCGTTTGGGGTGACAATAGGTGCAATATTAGGACACGCCATTTGTGCAGCGATCGCAGTTATCGGTGGCAAAATGATAGCTGGTCGAATTTCTGAGCGTCAACTAACTTTTATCGGCGGCTGCTTGTTTCTAGTTTTTGGTGTAGTTGCTGCCATTGAAGGGAGATGAGGAAGTAGCGGAGCAGGGGGCAGGGAGCAGGGGAGAAATAAATTAATAACTCTTGTACAGACGCGATTAATCGCGTCTCTACTCTTGACTCTTGTACAGTATAATCGCGTCTCTACGACTCCCTACTTAGGCGTTTCAGCCGCAGGTGCAGTCGGTACAGCAGGAGTACCAGGGAGGGGTGCAGTTGCTGTTTTGTTGATTTCGTCTTTGTACTGAGCAGGTGCTAAGGCTGAGGCTTTATCAAACACAGGTTTTGCTTCTGTGTCTTTGCCCTGTTGCTTTAAAAGCATTGCCTTTGCAAAAACCGGGCGAAAATCCTTTGGATCTTTTTCAATTGCCTGATCGTAGACAGAAGTGGCTTGTGCGTAGCGCTTCTGAGAGGCGTGAACAGATCCTAACAGGACTTGCACTGCGATCGCATCTACACTTCCAGGTTGGATTTTATTTGCCTGGGCAGCATTAGTGAGGGTATCTTGCAGTAAGCCAATGGCTGCTTCTGGGCGCTGCTGACTTAGCAACAGACCTACCATCCCCTGTAAAGCATTCAAATCACCTGGTTTCGTTGCCAAAATCGAGCGATAAGCTTGTGCAGCTCCTTCCTTATCACCAATTTGCTGTTTTGCTTGAGCTAACAGCACTCCATATTCTGAATTTTCTGGATTCAGTTTAGCTAACTTTTCTAAAGGTTCAATTACAGCTTGAATATCAGCTGGTTGAACCTCACCTTTTCCTTTTTGACTCAGCAGTTGTAGCCGTGCTTGTAACACTCCTTTGAGTGCAGTTTGATTTTCTGGTTCCCTTTGCAAAACCAGTTCATAACCGCGAACCGCATCTTCCAGTTTTGATTTTTGCTCAGAGGAAGTTAAGCTGCCTCTGCTACTAGCAACATTTTGATTTGAGGGTGGTGTATTATTAAAAGCCCCGATTATGGGAATCACTGAAACACCCACAAAAGCGAGAACTGCTAGAGCCAAAACGACTTTAACTATCCAGCGATTGCTCGTTTGAGACACAATTTTTTCCTTGTCCTGAACTTTAATGACATTATCATTTCCACATTTACACAAATCGGAAAGTTAAAAATTTCCAAAACTTTGCGGAATACCGCCAATTGCTTGTGAATTTTATAACAAATAACTTATTTACACTGCTAAAGTAAGTGATGACTTTAGGAGGAGCCGCCAAAATTGTACCTATGATATGCTTCCGAAACTAGTGTAAAGGCGCTAAACGAAACATTTGTGTACAAATGACAAATTTAGCGTCTTTAGAATTGTATAGGGCGATCTGATGTGATTTTGTTGAAAGTAAATATACTTTCACCAGCCGCATAAACGCTCTTTTCAGCTGCCTTAGTAAAATCCCACAATGGGATGTGTCTCCGCCGCAAGGAGTTTTTATGAATTCCGACCTGATGCCGTTGCCTGAATCTTCCAATTCTTCTGCCTCTAACGAGGGTCAAACTCAAATAGAAACTGTCGCTCATATTCACCCAGCCAAAGAAGTCCAGTCTTCTAAGCCTGAGAATTCGCCTGTTAACAATGATGAAGCTGCTTCAAATGACAACTTAGCCAATCGGCAGCAACCAATTCCACCTCCCAGCGAACCGATGCAGTACCGTGCGATCGGGCTTGTTCGTGGTCGCTACCATGCTAGCAGCGAACAGTTTACTCAAGGAACGCTGGTAACCACAGATGCTGTAGAACTTAACGCCGTCCTTTTAGGTCGGATTATGAGCTTAGTCAAGAATCATCTAGACTTAGAAAAAGAACATCTGTGGGTAGTTTATCCGCGCACAAGACAAGAAAATGATACCTTGCACATCCAAATTGTCGGAGTTTGGGAGCCAGAAAATCTGGCAAAACAGCTCACAGATGAGGATGAGCAAGACCAAGAGCCACAAGAGTTAGAGATACCCGATAATGGTTCATCTGATAACTCTCAAGAAAATGGGCAGATACCCTCATCAGAAATTAGAGATGGTGGTTTTTCTGTTCGTGGTGAGGTAGTTTACCAGTCTTATGATGCTAAGAGCTTGGTGGTAAAAATTAAGCAAGCTCCACGCAAAACAACTGATAAACCCAAGTATTTTAAGTTGAAACTTAGAGGTGTACTTGGTACTAAAGCCGTAGGGAAGTTTTGGGACTTCCAAGTAAAGAGAGAAGCTGACGTATTAATAGTAGAAAAAGCTGAAGCGATCGCTGACTTGCCCAAAAAACGCCGACCACCATTCAGAAGTGGCCCAGGGCCTCGTGCTGGTGGCGGTGGTGCTGGCGGCGGAAGGAGACCATTCCCACCCAGACGCAGCGGGGAAACTCCACCACGTCCTATCAAGAAGGCAGGCGGCGACCCCTCTGCGGTGTCAAAACCTATACCCAAAACGCCTGCTCCTAAGCCAATCAAGCGACCGAAACCAACGCAAGAGTAGAAGAGTGGGGGAGGGGGAGATAGGGAGAAGGGGGGACAAGAATAGTTGATTGTATTTACCTCCCCACTCCCCCACTCCTTCACTCCCCCACTCTCCCCCGCTTCTTAAAAGTCTGTCCAACGGTCTTGGGGTAAAAAGGAGCGTTCCATCGGAATCGGGGAAACTGGTTCTGTAAGCGTAAAAATACCTGCTTCGATCCACTGTTTCAACTCTAGGGCAACTTGCCTAGAAAGAAACAAACTCGCTAAGGGGGCAACACGTACTGTTTTGCCCTCGATGGTGACTCGTCCAGATTTGAGTTGAGCGTAACTTACCAAACCAAACGTAGGACGGACGCGCCGGGGAATGGAAAAATCTACTATTGGCGCTACTAAGTCTTTGTCTTGTACGGCACAGTGTTCAACTACTTCTTCTCGCAACACAGGAAGTGGTACACCAACTCCCAACATCAATGAAGGGCCGTAACTTTTGAAGTAACAACCCCGCACCCAACGAGCATTCATCTGTTTGGCATCACCAATTAAAGCTAAAGTTGCAGCCGGGCCAATAGGAGTACGATTGGCTAATCGCTTTTGTAAAGGAAAGTGCTGAGTACCTTCCCAAGCAACGTAACCAATACCGCCACCTAAAAAAATCCGCGAACCGATGCCAACTAGCTGCAAATCTGGGTCGTTGAATAAGGGGGAAATAGCACCGGGGTTAGAATAAACGGCATTCCCTAGACGCGGTTGTAAAGGGCCGAGATATGTGAAAAGTGGGCGATCGCCTCCATTCACTCCCACGATAAAATTTTGGTAGAGATTGCGCGGATTGAATAAATAAAACTGGTTTATTGTTTCGTTGGTAACTGTAGTTTCAAATGTTGCTCTAGGATAACAATCTGTAACTTGTCCTTGCGCTTTAATGTGTACAGGTTTACCAGCTATCAAATCTTCTATAACATGACCGCCGCCACGTTCCCGTGCTTCTTCGCCGTCCTTCGTTTCCACGGCGCAACTTGCACCCAAATATAAATCGACTGCCCCAAAACCAGAATATGCTGGAACGCCATCTATCCAACAACGGCGAATCTTTATTGGCGGATCAGTGTGTCCCAGATTAATAACTGCACCACTTGATTCCATTGGCTCAAAAGTGCCAGTGGTAATGACATCAACTTCTTTAGCAGCTTTACTAACGCCAACTTCTGCAACTCGTGCTTTTAATTCTTCACTTGTCCACACCACCGCACGTTGTTGGCTGATTTTCTCATTAATTTCCGCAATTGTTCGCATTTTATATGTAGCGGAGTAAAAGGGACTGGAGATTAGAGGCTGGGTAACAAGCGGAAAAATTCTATAATTTACTCTAACCCCTCCTAATAGTACGGGACTCCGACGCTCGAATACTCGCTAACACCCGCGCTATTGCTACGGCAGCTTATTAAAAACTAGCAGAAAAGTTTAATTTCTGTGGTCTTGACGATCGCTAATACCAGTTTGCAAAAAGAATGCCACAAATAGACCATGTAGAGACGCGATTAATCGCATCTCTACCAAAGTAATTAATTGAACCGATACAACCTAGCCCTAGTGATTGTAAATCGCGGCTATAGAAACAAAGTCTATACAGGCAGACTGGCGATATTAAGCCTCAACTTTTACACCTTTCCAGAATGCTACATGACCTTCAATATTCTTAGCCTTTTCCTTAGCACTGGGATAGTACCAAGCAGCGTCTTTATTGACTTGACCGTCAACTTCAACACTGTAGTAGCTGGCGACACCTTTCCAAGGACAAGTAGTGTGGGTGTTACTTTCTTTGAAGTACTCTTTGTTAATGGCATCAACAGGAAAATAATGATTGCCTTCCACAACTACGGTGTTATCGCTTTCGGCTAAAACAGTTCCATTCCAAATTGCTTTCGGCATAAGTGAGTTTGTGAATAAACTTTACATTTAATATTTTGACATTTACATGGCTGTAAGCGTTGGGATTCTCTGACATTAAAAAATACAGGTATTCTTCTGTCTCTGTTTTAGAATGAGTTGAGCGTAGGCGGAGCATCATCGTAGACATCGCAACCTCAAGCCTTTGCGAAATGAGATGTGTGAAAATGGAAGTAATTTTTACATCTAGTTATTTATAGATAGTGAATTTATGGTAACTGTAACACTGACGGCTGTTGCTAATGCGATCATCTCCATACTTTGGACTAAAGCACAGGAGAAAATCGGCGAAAACATTGGTGATGCTGTATGGACGCAAAGTGGCAAGTTAATAGAAAAGCTCCGCCAGAAGAATAAGTCGCCATTACTCACCAATGCTGTAGAAGCAAATGAACCGCAGCGTTTAGATTATGGTCAAGCAGTGCTAGAACTCAAAGCAGCAGCAGACGCAGATCCAGAAATTGCTCAAGCTGTTGTGGAGGTGGAAGCAGCTGCAAAAGCAGAACCAAAACTCACTCAAAAAATTCAAGAAATAGAAAATACCCTCAAGTCTCAACAGCCAACCATTCAAAATCTGACGCAGCTAGCAGAAAAAATTGGGGTTGTAAACCAAGGTACAGTCAATAATCAGACTATTAACCAGACGTTTTGACTACAATCGTCCCAAGGGGAGGATGGGACAAAGTTAACTCCCAATGACTGGCGTAAAATCTGCTGTGAATTGTTGGCAGAACGGCGAAAGCTGACTACAAATCCTCTGACATCAACTGAAGGGGTAGCCCTGCAAGTTGATGATGTTTATGTACCACTGGGATTAGTTGAACGTAAAAAACCATCCAAGCTTAAAAATAATGTTTCTTTAGAACAGGGTTCAGACAAGGTTCAAAGCGATATTTCTCCAGAACAGGGGTCAGAACTGTATAAGGAGACAGAAATCACCAAAACATTTGAGCATGATGCTTTTCTTGAAGAAGTTCTCAAACAGAAGAACACACCTAAAAGTCAAGGTAAGCGAATTGCAATTATTGGCGAACCGGGAGCAGGAAAGACAACACTGTTACAGCAGATTGCTGATTGGGTATCTCATGAGATTCACCAGTCTATTGTCATTTGGGTATCTCTAGCAGATTTGCGAGAGAAAGAACTAAAATCTTATCTTTTCGAGAGTTGGTTGACTCAGGTGGCTGAGAAAACAGGTAAAGCTGAAGCCACTAAGCAACTAAAAAATGATTTTGTTGCTCTATTTAATCAAAATAATGTGTGGCTGCTGCTAGATGGATTAGATGAAATGTCCGCATCTTCAGGTAATCCTTTGACAGAAATTGCCCGACAATTCCGTGAAGGAGGGTCAATTGCTCAAGCGCGAATTGTGTTGACCTGTCGGGTTAATCTGTGGGATGGCAGTATTAATGCACTTGATGATTTTGATATCTATCGCAGTTTAGATTTTTCTTATCCACAACAGGTAGAGAGATTTATTCACAAATGGTTTGCTACTAATCCAGAAAAGGGGGAGCAGTTATGCACTGCTTTGAAAGAATCAGTTAAGGAACGGATTCGGGATTTAGTGAAAAATCCTCTACGGTTGACGCTGCTGTGCTTGAATTGGCAATCAGGAGATGGCAAATTACCCGATACCCAAGCGGGACTCTATCAGCAATTTGTTGATGACTTCTACAAGTGGAAAAAAGAGGAATTTGCTACAAATTATCACCAGCGTCAGCAACTCAATATCAAATTGGGGGAATTAGCTAAAGCAGCAATAGATAAAGAAGCAACCCGTTTTCGCTTGCGGCAGGATTTTGTTAGTCAGTTCTTAGGTGATGCTGATGATGAAAATTCGCTGTTGAAATTGGCACTAAATCACGGCTGGCTGAACTATGTAGGGATAGATACAAATAAGTAGGTAGGCACCGAAATTTTCTACTATGTAACAAAATCTTAAGTTGATAATCTAGAGCTAAATTTTACACGATGTGTGTTGTGATTGTTTTTTTTTCCTCTAGCTTGAACACCATTGATGACGGCGTAAGCGAGATCTAGCTCATCATCAAATGCTTGCCCGGATAACTCATCTTTCTTGAGATGTTGCCATTCCAATTCAATTGGATTCATTTCTGAGCAATATTTCGGGAGAAAAAAGATGTACAAACCCTGACTTTCCCATTTTTTCCACAATTGTTGAACTTCTTGGCAGCGATGTATTGGCCCGTTATCTTGCACAATCACGCTGATACGTCCAGTTTCTTGGGCTTGTTTGGCTTCTTTCTCCATCATTTCTATATAAGATTTACGGTCAACACCACCGATAACTAAACCGTAAACAAAACTGATTAAAGGTTGGAGAAGCCCGATAATACTTAATCTGCGACCACGGCGTTTAGTCTGTTCTAACCGTTTTTGCTCACCTCTAAAGTAATATGTATAACTAGGTTCGCTCCACATACAGAACCCTGACTCGTCTAGGTATTTCAGGTCTATTTCACCAGTGGCAGCAGCTAATTCCAACATGTCTAGGTCTGCTTGCTTGTTTGCTCGTGCTACTGGGTCTTGTTTTCCTTTATGGCTTTTCCTTGTCCGTTTCCAATCGACCCCCTTTTTTTGAGTACCCGTCTTAATCTGTCGGCACTCATCTCAACGTTGCGTTCTGTTTTCAACTTCAAAGCTAACTGAGAACTATTGTATGTGCGTGGCTCGTTTCTGAGGCATTCTTCTAAAAATATCATGTCATCCTCAAGCCACTTTGGTTTCCCCCCTCGCCCAGGAGATTCCCAAAGCCCTTCTGTGCCCAGTTTTTGCCATTGATGCAAAACTTTTGTGACTGTTTTTTTGTGACAATCAAAGTGATCTGCTATCTTCTCTACATACCAACCATGTGCATTTAGCCTGATTATTTCCGCCCTGTCTTTGACTTTCTGTGGTACATCCTGTTTTCTCAGATTTAGTAAAGTTTGGTCTTGCTCAGGAGTCAGAAATACCCTTAAACGCGCACCCATACACCAACTACCTTGTAGATGCATTATCAGTCTTTACATATCTTAACATAGCTGACTTTTTTGGCACCTACCTACTTAGAAAACCTGTTTACGCTTTCTTTCATGCCTCATTTCAAGAGTACTTTGCTGCTAAAGCAATTGATGACTGGCATTTCTTTCTCAATCACGTTTCCAAAAATCCCAGTCAAGGAAATTATCGCATCTTTGAACCGCAATGGAAGCAAACAATATTACTTTGGTTGGGACGAGAAGAAGAAAACCTCAAAGATAAAAAGCAACAGTTTATCGATGCTTTAATAAACTTTAGAGACGGATGTTGTAAGTGGAATAGAAAAGATGTAGATAAAGGATTTTATGAATATCGCACCTATTTTTTAGCTGCCGCAGGAATTGCAGAGTTTAGGAATTATTATAAAGCTGATGAAATAATAGGGCAAATTGTCAAGTGGGGCTTTGGTTATTTCAACAGTAAAAAACAGGAGTGGATAAAATTTCTTGATCTAATTGAACAAGAAGCTAGGTCAGCACTGCAACAAACAGAGCGGACAAAAGCGATCACAGCCTTGGTGCAACTGCTGCAATCCCAAGATATTGATGACGACATCCGTTGGCAGGCTATAGAAAGCTTAGGGCTAATCGGTACTGGCAATAAACAAGCGATCGCAGCCTTAGTGAACTTGCTAGACTCAACAGAAGTAGATTTTATCAGTCGTCAGCAAGCTTTTTTCAGCTTAGAGCAAATTGGCATCGGCAATGAACAAGCAATTACTGCCTTGGTGCAACTATTGCAACATGATGTGGACTTCTACACTCGCAGGCAGGCGGTATCTAGTTTAGGTCAAATCGGCATCGATAATGAACAAGCGATTACTGCCCTAGTAGAACTGCTGAACTCAGAAAATGTTAATGACTACATTCGCACTCAAGCTGTAGAAAGTTTAGGGGTAATTGGTGTTGGGAATAAACAGGCGATTACTACCTTAGTACAACTGCTGACTTCAGAAGGTGTGGATGACAATACCCGTAAACAGGCGGCTAAAAGCTTAGGGCAAATTTGTATCAGCAATGAACAAGCGATTACTGCATTGCGACAACTGCTAAACTCAGAAAATGTTAATTACTACATTCGCACTCAAGCAGCAGAAAGCTTAGGGCAAATCTATCCAGGTAATGAACAACCAATTACTACCTTGATACAACTGCTGACTTCACCTGAAGTGAACATGGACACCCGTAGGCAGGCTTTTGACAGCTTAAAGCAAATTGGCATTGGCAATGAACAAGCGATCGCTGCATTAGCACAACTGCTAAACTCAGAAAATGTTAATTACTACATTCGTACTCAAGCAGCAGAAAGCTTAGGGCAAATTGGTATCAGTAATCAAACAGCGATTACTGCTTTAGTGAAACTGCTAGCTTTAGAGGGTGTGGATAATGACACCCGTAGGCAGGCTGCACATAGCTTAGGGCTAATTAATCCAGGCAATCCAACAGCAATTGATGCCTTAGTGAAACTGCTATCTTTGAAAGGTGTGAATGACGACACTCGTAAGGAAGCTTTTGATAGCTTAAAAGAAATTGGTATCGGTTATGAACAAGCGATCGCTGCCCTTATACAACTACTGAAATCGGAAGACGTACATCACTACATCCGCACTCAAGCAGCAGAAAGCTTAGAAAAAATTGGTATTGGCAATGAACAAGCGATCGCTGCTTTAATAAAACTGCTAAATTCGACACAGATAAGTAACTATACCCGAAAGTTAGCAGCACATAGCTTAGGGGGAATTGGTATTGGCAATGAAAAAGCGATCGCTGTCTTAGTGCAACTGCTGCAATCAAAAGATGTGGATTATCACACTCATAAACGAATAGTATATAACTTAGGGGAAATCGGCATTGGCAATAAAGAAGCAATCGCTGTCTTAGTGCAACTGCTGCAATCAAAAGATGTGGATAACTCTACCCATAGACAAGTGGTAGAAAGCTTAGGAAAAGTTGGCACTGGTAATGAAAAAGCGATCACTGCTTTAGTGCAATTGCTGCAATCCCAAGATGTGGATGACTACACTCGTTGGCAAGCGGCAGATAGTTTAGAGAAAATCGGTACTGGTAATGAAAAAGTGATCGCAGCTTTTATACAACTGCTACAATCCCAAGATGTGGATGACCAAGACTATTGGAATTTCTCTAATCTTATCTGGAGATGCGCCCATAATACGCCTTACCCCAATTTCTATCAAGCTTGGCATCAGTATAATGTTGCTACTCGTGCGATGCAAAGCTTAAAGAGAATCCTCTTCACAAGAATAATTTAAGTACTTTTGCAGCAGCGACCTTACAAATCAAGCTCCCGTAATAGCTAGAGCTTGTGTATTTGTTACCAACACAAAAGCTGTCGTTAAGAATAAAGTTGTTGTCTTTACCACAGCTTGTGCGTTCGTTAACAAGACAATTTATTTCGTTCAGAATGCTTATACGTTGTGAACAAAAACTTGTCTGTTCTCTTACAACACAAGTTGTTTGGTTCAGAATGCTTATCCGTTATGAACGAAAACTTGTCTGTTCTCTTACAACACAAGTTGTTTGGTTCAGAATGCTTATCTATTTGTGGCAAATGCTTATGTTATTGTTACCACAGCTTAAGTAAAACTTATAGGTGATGCTTAACAAAACTTGGAACGCTGTAAAGATAATACTAATTAGTGAAGGCGATCGCATTCAAAAGCATGAAAAATTGAAGTTAAAGCAACTGTCGATGAACTCGGTCAACTTTCTTTAGAGGAACCGTTGACTTTAGCAAAACACAACTGTGTCCGGGTAATTGTACTCGTAGCAGAAGAGAATGAGGAAGTTTCCGAATCTGCTAAGCGAAAGTTTTCGTCAGGCTTGGCACGATGCTATGAAAGGAAATACCATACCTGTCTCTCAACTGTGGGAAGGGGATGATAACAAATGAAGTTAAGAATCATTTGTACCTTGTTCAAATTGGTCAATAGCTTTGATGTCGTCTGAAATCTGCACACATTGTTCTAATAAAGCAATATTTAGTCCCGGCAAGAATTCACTTGATATAATCTCTTCATAGCCGTAAGTATCTAAAAACTTAGATGATGTTTCTTCGCGTAAACGGTAAATTCTAAGTCGATTGAATTGCCAAATCCAAACTTCAGCAACTCCCAAACGGCGGTAAATTTCTAATTTGTCAATACTCCCACTGGTGATATTCACCTCTATAGCTAAGTCTGGGATATTTTTCTTCTCGCCAATACAGTAGCATTCATCTGGTTCAACCCCAGCTTGCTTGAGTTGTTTTTTAATAGTAGAACTCCCCATTGGGCTGAATCGAATTCGCTTTGAGTAGAGATAGCGTTCTACCAGAATAGCCAAACGTTTTTTAATATTTTCATGTCTTATAGACGGTGACACAATTTCTAAGATTCCATCCAAATAAGTAACATGGTAATGAGAATTATCTTCTAGTTTGGCTAATAGCGTTTCATACATTTGCCAATTTACGCCACTAGTGATGAATTTTTCCTCTGGGTCATCAATATGTGCAAGTTCTGAATCATTTAAGAATTCTTTCAGGCTGCTGACCATTGTTTTTTGTCTCCTAGTAAAGTTTCACTGGCTTTCTTTAGGCCATGCCTTTTGCTGATTAGCTTTAATTATAAAGTTAAATCAATGGTAGTAAATTGCACGTCTTGCGATCACTATAGTATCCCAATCTCGAACAAGCGATATTGTACCTCTGAAAAACCGCAACCCAATCAGGGGAAAGGTTCATATCAATCAAAATTTTCATGCACTTTTGAGAGGAACTTCAATTTCTTCAACTCGCCATGCAGCATAGGCTAGTGCCTCATAAATATCAGCTTCTTCGAGGTAGGGATATGCTTTGAGAATATCGTTATTGCTGTGTTCAGATGCCATTAACCCAATGATAGTACCAACAGTGACACGCATTCCTCGAATGCAGGGTTTACCACCCATCACTTCTGGATTGCGGGTAATTCTGCTGAGATTTTGCATGATTTTTGCCTCGCTATGTGGGGTTATTAGATTGAGAAATTTAAAATAACTACGTCCATTTTTTCTATTATCTGACCTTTCATATACTACTATTTAGCCTGGAAATCCGCCGAGAATATGCCTTACCACAAATTCTATCAAGCTTGGCATCAGCATAATGTTGCTACTCGTGCGATGCGAAGCCTAAAGAAAATTCTCTTCACAAGAATAATTTAAGTGCTTTTGTAGCTCCTAATGATGTAGAAAAATTATTGAAACAAAACAGAGTTAATCTGAAGAATGTCTAATAACCTATACGATCGCGATTTGCAATATTGGATCGAGCAAACGATTCAACAGTTACGGAATCGTGAATTTGAGTCGCTCGACATCGAGCATTTGATTGAGGAACTAGTTGATTTGGGTAAGGCGGAGAAAAATGCTTTAAAGAGCAATTTGACTATTTTGTTGGCGTATCTACTAAAGTTAATGGTTCAACACGATGTACCCGATATGATGAAAGGAAGTTGGTATAGTTCGGTACTTGAACATCGTCAACGAGTTCTTAATAATTTGTCAGATACTCCTTCTCTCAAAAATTTTTTGGTAGAGGCAATAGAAAAAGCTTATTCAGATGGTCGAAAGCTGGCGATAAAAGAAAGTAAGCTGGCTAAATTTGGGGTTCGTCTCCCGGAGGAAAGTGAGTATCCAATGGTTTGTCCTTTTTCGGTTGAGCAGATTCTAGATGAGGATTTCTACGGGCTGTAATCGCTTTAGCAAACAAATTACAGCAGATTTCATTAAAAAACAGACCGTATAAAAGCGATCGGCTACACCACAGCTTGTCTGTTTATTAACAACACAAGTTGTTTGGTTCAGAATGCTTATCCGTTGTGAACGAAAACTTGTCTGTTCTCTCACAAAACAAGTTGTTTGGTTCAGAATGCTTATGTTATTGTTACCACAGTTTAAGTAAAACTTATAGATAATGCTTAACAAAACTTGGAACGCTGTAAAGATCATACTAATTAGTGAAGGCGATCGCTACATCACTTCACTAACAAAATTTAGGATAATTCGCAATCAATCTTGTTGATATTTAATTTTTCACTGTCCAAAGTTAAGTTATATGTTATGAGTTCTGTTATTAATACAAACAATTAAAAGGATGAAGCAATTGAGTAACCTAGATAGAGTTTTAGATGCGGCAATGGAGCTGCCTTTAGAGCAGCAAGAAATGCTGGTACAAATTCTCAAAAACCGAATTATTGAAAGTCGGCGAGATGAAATTGCGTCAGATGCAGCAGTTTCCATTGCTGAATTCCAAGCAGGTAGGCTCAAAGTTCAAACTGCTAGTGAAGCAATTCAAGAATTACGAGAATATCTCAATAACCCAAGTCCAGCCGATGTATAGGTTGGTTATCAATAGTAAATTTAAAAGAGCTTTCCGAAAATTTGCTCGTCGTAATGCTGACTTACGAGCCAAAATAGAAGAAACTATTGCTGCTATGGAGAATGATATATTTGCAGCTAACTTAGGTACTCACAAGCTAGAGGGAAAGCTCTCAGGATTGCTTTCATGCTCTTGTGGATATGATTGTCGCATTGTTTTCTCACTGAAAACCTATGAGGAGAGTGGGGAATAAGTTGTTCTTTTGCTAGACATTGGTACTCATGACGATGTTTATTAGCTCAGTACAAGTGCGATCGCCTATTTTATACAATAAAAGTGATCGCTCATGTATGAAGGTTGATGAGCCTGCGATTGCCAACAGAAATACAGGTCTTGCGAAAGCCGCCGATGATGTGAGTTAAAATCCTGATATCTTCAATCACTACCCACGCAGACGCGCCGGAAAAAAGCGATCGCTATGCTTCAGTATCCCAATCTCGAACAAGCGCTAAAATATCACTTCGGTTATGACCAATTCCGCCCAGGACAGCGGCAAATTATCGAAGATGCGCTGCAAAATCGAGATTTGATGGTGGTCATGCCTACGGGTGGGGGAAAATCTCTGTGCTTTCAACTACCAGCTTTGATGAAAAAAGGTTTAACGGTAGTGGTGTCGCCGTTAATCGCTTTGATGCAAGATCAAGTGGAAGGACTGCGAAATAATAATATTAGTGCGACATTTCTCAATAGCAGTCTGAATGCATATAAAGTGCGATCGCGTGAAGATGCCATACTCAATGGTAAAGTTAGACTCCTTTACGTTGCGCCAGAACGTCTTTTGAGTGAAAGATTTCTGCCCTTTCTAGATTTAGTACATCACCAAATCGGCGTTTCTACCTTTGCTATTGATGAAGCGCATTGCGTCTCAGAGTGGGGACACGACTTTCGCCCAGAATACCGCCAGTTGAAATCTCTGCGTCAGCGTTACCCAGATATACCTACTATTGCCCTCACCGCCACAGCAACTGATCGCGTCCGTTCTGATATCATTCAACAACTAGGGCTAAAGCAACCCAGCATCCACATTGCTAGCTTTAACCGCCAAAACCTTTACTACGAAGTCCGTTCTAAAAGTAAGTCTGCTTACGCTGAACTCTTAGAACTTGTCCGGGAAAACGAAGGTTCAGCAATTATTTATTGTTTGACGCGTAAAAAAGTTGATGAACTGACTTTTAAATTACAAAATGATAAAATTGCCGCTTTGTCTTATCATGCCGGATTAAGCGATGAAGAACGCGAGAAAAATCAAACTCGATTTATTCGGGATGATGTACGCGTTATGGTGGCAACCATTGCTTTTGGGATGGGAATTAATAAACCAGATGTGCGGTTGGTAGTTCACTTCGATTTACCGCGGAATTTGGAAAGTTATTATCAAGAATCAGGTAGGGCGGGCAGAGACAGCGAACCCTCTCGTTGTACACTTTTTTTTAGTTTTAGTGATATTAAAACTATTGAATGGAGCATTAATCAAAAAACTGATCCTCAAGAACAGTTGATTGCTAAACAACAATTACGGCAAGTTATTGACTATGCTGAAGGTACAGTTTGCCGCCGCACAATTCAACTAGGTTATTTTGGGGAACGTTTTGACGGGAATTGTGGTAACTGTGATAATTGCCGTAACCCTAAACCATTACAAGATTGGACAATTGAAGCGATGAAGTTCTTATCTTGTGTGGCGCGTTGTAAAGAAAGATTTGGGATGTTGCATATTATTGATGTTTTGCGAGGAGCGAAAAATCAGAAAATTACTCAAAACGAACATGATAAACTTTCTACATACGGTATTGGCAAAGATAAGACTGTAGATGAATGGCGAATGTTAGGGCGATCGCTTTTACATCAAGGATTATTAGAACAAACTAGCGATGGTTATTCTGTTTTAAAACTTAACGCCCTGAGTTGGGAAGTAATGCGACGACAGCGCACAGTTTCCCTAGCAGTTCCGGTGGCGCAAAAGATTACTTGGGAAGAAGGAAGCGAAAAAGCTATCGAGGCAGAAGTATTATTGCAGAGGTTGCGATCGCTCCGCAAACAACTTGCTGATGAACAATCTGTCCCACCTTATGTTGTGTTCCCAGATTCTACCTTAAAATTGATGGTGCAGGTACAACCGAAAACCATCACCGAATTTGGTAAACTTTCTGGCGTAGGTAGTCACAAACTCGCCCAATATGGTGATAAGTTTCTCGCAGAAATAAAAGCTTATCGTCAAGAAAAAGGTTCGGTAGAACAACAAGATAATTCTAACTTTGTGAATTTACCTTCTGACACTGAACTATTGACATTAAAGTTCCACCAAGCAGGTTTGAGTATTCCCGAAATCGCTCAAAAACGTAACCTTAGCCCCTCGACAATCTTCAATCACCTTTCAAAGTTAATTGAGAAAAATCAGCCTGTAGATTTAAATCAGTTAGTACCTCACGAACATCAGCAAAAAATTTGGCAAATTTTAGAAGTTCTTGGCGATATCTCTTTAACTCCAATTAAAGAACAACTAGGCGATAGTTACACTTTTGATGAAATTCGTCTAATACGCGAAAAGTGGCGGCGTGAAAATCGCAAGTAATACCAATTTTAAAAAAGAATGTGACAAATAGACCATTTGTAGAGACGCGATTCATCGCGTCTTCATCGAAGGATGTGTTGCAATCATTAATTGAATTGGTATAAGTAATTAAAGCAGAATTCAGGAGCAGAGGCGGAGCATCTCCGCCTCTGCTCATAAGTAAAAAAGTCTTTGTATCTAGGTTTTAACTTCAGATACTGTACTTCATTGACTTGCAAACTTCTGTAATATTAATAGTGTCGCTAAAAAAGTCAACTTTTTTGCATTTGATTACGATTAATTGTCATGTCAAACAACGAAGACTATAACTTTATTCATGACAGATGCATAAAAGATTATGAAATTGCTGATGAGCGATCGCGTATACTAAAAAATCTATCCACAGGAACAAAATTAACTTAAGTTTATGTAAACCCTATGTCTGGGCTTAGTTGCGTCGTCAAGTATTTTTTATGCTTGGATATTTGTTAAAAATATGCTTAGTTACTCTCTTCTGAACCATCGCCTTGCACCACATGACTTAACTTTCTCCTCATCAAGGCGATGTTTCAAGACAAACTGCTAAACTTTTCTTCCACAATCAGCTTGCTCTAAGAATAACTGGGATTTCCGAGTTAGATTCTTGTGGCTCTATAGCAGCTTGTGATTTTATAGCAGCACTGTGTTTTTTGCCAGACAGAATTACGGACAGCAACTTAGGTAATGCAAGACAGGCAACAGTGTTGAGCAGTGTCAGTAGTAAACCATCTATCAAACTCATATGTAAATCTCCCTAGTGAAAAGAAAGTATTCACTATTTAGTAGTTTGAACCATATTTACTAAATGTGTTGAAAATCACTATTTAATATTTCTTGTAGGCAGTATAAGCTAATTAAATATACTTTTTTACTTATACTTATCATCAGTTTATTAATATATTTATAGGTAAAATAAATGCTGTGTAATTCAGACTTCGCCTTTTTAAATATTTAGTAATATTTTATACTTCTTTTCTCCTCGTGCCAAGCGGTTTGAAATTCTTACAATTCTGTAGGTTGCTACAGTTATATAACGATTTTAATTGGAATAAGGGTAGCATGAGTGTGCTACCCTCATCGTATTCAGAACTTTGGTCTGTAGTTAATTATTTCTTGCCATACCTTACCCCAGTGGAAACCGCTATGTTGTATATCAATCCGAGTATTGGTAAAGATTTTAAACTTCTAAGCAACTCATTACTGACTTGAATACTTTAAAATGAGTTTTTTAGAACTAAAGCTAATAAAAAACATTTAGCTTTGTAATCCATTGGTTTTAAGGAATTTTCTTAAACTTTGTTGAAGAAATAATTGCAAGTTAGTCTACAAGTGCCGAGACATTTAACTTGCAAATCATCCCTCAATTTGGAGAACATTTTGCACAGAAGTGAGGCCTGAATTTACAGTATTGGCTGCCACTCAATGCATAAACTGTACAATAAGGAAAGCTGGTAAGTTGTACCTTGGCTGCTTGGAATTTTAAAGCCTTGGCTGAAGTTTCAGTAGATTTGGCTTTAAGACCTAGAAGGATAGCTAAAAGCTTAGGAAAGGCTAGACAAGCAACAGTACTGATTAGGGTCAGCAATATAGCATCTATCAAGTTTATAGGTAATCACCCCCTGTCAAACATAGGTGGTCGCTGCTATTAACTGCAAGTACAAGGTATATGAAGGATTTCTAGGACATACATTGCTTGCACTCTATATAAATGAATATTAACATAAGTTTTTGTAAATATGACCGTTAAATTCCTGTAATTCTTAAGCACACAAGGGAATGTGGATAATAAGGAAGGCTATTGTAGCGTAATAACAAAATAAGCTAAAAAAACAAGTAATTTACTAAATTTAGGTACAGTGTTATGTCAAAAAATCGACCAGCATCTTCTTTCTTAGCTAACATCACTGAGCGAGAAAGTCAGGCATTAAAGCATTTGGCAGATTATACAAATGTTGAGTCATTGCCAGAAGTTTGGCCTTTAGCAGCAAAGCAATTTGGTGATGTTGTAGCTCTTCACAACCCTCACGCTAAACCAGAAGTAGTTATTACTTTTCGCCAACTTGCAGAACAAATTCAACTATTTGCTGCTGGGTTGCAGGCATTAGGAGTAAAAGTTGGCGATCGCATTTCTCTTATAGCTGACAACAGTCCCCGTTGGTTTATCACAGATCAAGGTATAATGACCGCTGGGGCAGTTGATGCAGTGCGTGGTTCTCAAGCAGAAAAAGAAGAACTGCTGTTTATCATCGCTAATAGTGGTAGCACAGCGGTGGTAGTCGAAGATTTAAAGACACTGAATAAATTACAAGATCGTCTCGACGATTTGCCAATTCAATTCGTCATCTTACTTTCCGACGAAGCACCACCCACAGAACAAACTTTCAAAGTTCTGAACTTTGTTCAACTAATCGAACTTGGGTCAAAACATCCGTTTGTGCCAGTCGAGCAAAACTATAACACCCTGGCAACCCTTATCTATACTTCTGGGACTACCGGTAAACCCAAAGGTGTAATGCTTTCTCATGGCAACTTGATGCACCAAGTAATCACGATGGGGACAGTAGTACAACCGCAGGTAGGAAACACTGTTCTTAGTATCCTTCCTAGCTGGCACAGCTACGAGCGGACAGTTGAATATTACCTATTATCTCAAGGTTGTACACAAATTTATACTAACTTGCGTTCTGTTAAAGGAGATTTGAGAAAATTTCAGCCTCACTATATGGTAGGTGTACCTCGTCTGTGGGAATCAATTTATGAAGGGGTACAAAAGCAATTCCGTGAACAACCAGAGAACAAGCAACGCCTGATTAACTTTTTCTTGGGTATTAGTGAGAAATACATCAAAGCGCAGCGGATTTCTCAGGGATTAAGTTTAGATAATCTAAATTCTTCAGCAAGTCAGCGACTAGCAGCTACTATCCAAGCCTCTGCTTTGCGCCCTCTTCATGCCTTGGGAACTCGATTGGTTTATAACAAGGTACGGGAAGCAACAGGAGGACGAGTCAAGCAGATGATTAGTGGTGGTGGTGCATTGCCTCGGCACATAGATAACTTTTTTGAAATTATTGGTGTGCAGATTTTGCAGGGGTATGGCTTGACAGAAACTTCTCCTGTGACTCATGTGCGTCGTCCTTGGCGGAATTTAATTGGTGCATCAGGGCAGCCGATGCCGGCAACAGAAGCTAAAATCGTAGATCCTGAGACTCGTAAACCCTTGCCAATTGGTGAACGAGGTTTGGTGTTGTTAAAGGGGCCGCAAATTATGCAAGGCTATTACCAAAACCCGGAAGCGACGGCGAAAGCAATTGATGCCGAAGGTTGGTTTGATAGCGGCGATTTGGGTTGGCTGACACCACAGAATGATTTAATACTAACTGGTAGGTCAAAGGATACGATTGTATTAACCAATGGGGAAAACATTGAGCCACAACCGATTGAGGATGCTTGTTTGCGATCGCCATACATCGACCAAATCATGCTCCTTGGGCAAGACCAGCGTAGTCTGGGAGCATTAATTGTTCCGAATGTTGAAGCCTTGGAAAAATGGGCCGAAAATCAAAATCTGCAACTGCGTCTACCAAAAGAAACCTCATCAGAACTCGAAACTCAAAATTCAGGACAGGCTAAAGATCCCGCTTCCGCTAACAGCACTACCATTGACCTAGAGAGTAAAATAATCCAGGATTTGTTTCGCCGAGAATTGACTCGCGAAGTGCAAAACCGTCCAGGTTATCGTCCAGATGACCGTATCGGGCCGTTTAAGCTGATTATAGAGCCGTTTTCCATCGAAAATGGCTTGATGACACAAACGCTGAAAATCCGGCGGCACGTCGTCACGGAACGCTATCGCGATATTATTGACGGCTTATTTGCTTAATAATTCCACCTGCCAACTCATAGAGTGAACGTGAAACTATGGATGTCTCCAAATCTCAATTGCTTTTGAAACGCGTCGTTAATGTCAAAGTCATTGTCACTCCTCTGTGGAAAGACGAAGTGCAACAGCAGCTGCAAACGCAGATCAATCAGCTAGATCAGCAATTGCAACAGCTAGAAGTCGAAGGACAAAGAGCGATCGCGGCAATTCAAAAGCAAAGTCTGCAACCACCAGGGCCTCAAACCCTCCAGCAAATTGACAATATCCAACTTCAGGTTAATCAAAAGAAAAGTGAATTTCTAGAGCAGAAAAATCAATTGCTGCAAAACCTTCAGCAAGTGCAGTTTCTCCAACAGGATCAAGAAGTCAACCAATTCCAAATGGAAGGCTTTTTCAACGTAGAAACGGGTGATAATCTAATTAGCAAAATGCAAGTTGAAATCGTTCTACGTGACGGGGTTGTAGAAGAGATTCGCGGCGACATTTAAATTTGTTATTTGTCTTGGAAGTTCAGAGCGCCGGCTTACGGCTCTCCGACTTCTCTATTTGTCCTTTGCTCAAGGACGAATGACTGATGACAGTTTTGATTTAACTTTTTGTCAGGGCGACTTCCGGGCCAACATCGTACCTGGGAGCCAGCCCAGACAATTTGCCACACTAGTGGTGAGCTAACGAAAAACGATCGCCCAAATGTTGTCATCTCAACTCGATATTTAATTGCACTAACTGAATCACCAGTCCGTTTGATTTGTGTAATTGTCACAAAGGCTTGATTACGTTGCGGATAGGCTACCTCTACCTTTCGCGTTCCCCCAGGCGTTGCTATCTCTTCAAAAGCATTCAGGGCTATGGTAGCTGGGTCACTACCTTGAAGACCTGAGCTGATAGTTTCTAAAGGTATACTTTTGTAAGTGGAACGCTCTGAGTAGGTCACAACTTGCTGAGACTGCTGTGTTGCTCCTACCTGTTGAGCTTGCTTATTACTAGTCTCAGAATTAGTCTCAGCAATTGGCGCAGATAGCTGTTGCTGGCTGAGATAAACTCCAGCAGCAGCAGTGGCAAAAACACTTAATATCAAAATCAAAAACAGCTTCAATTTTCCCGACATAAAATTTAAACAGGAATTTAAAACAGCCTAATTACCATTTTTGAATTCTAGATTGAACATTTAGCTTATTTCGTCTGCCTGTGAGATGCTCATATATTTTAAGCAGAGGTTATGAGGAATATAAATATATAGCAATTCCATTCGAGTGATAAAAAACTCGTGGTGGTTTTCGAAGTCAAATTTTAACAACCAGAACGAGATATTGCTCAACCATTTAGGATAGCTTCATATATAGACCTCTAAGTCATTTTTAGGTTCCTGATTTGTCATAGGGCACTTGTACTGAGCTTTGTCGAAGTATGGTGCATGGCACATTTGTTATTTCTCATTCATTCTCCCCACTCCCTGCACAGACGCGTAGACGCTCGAAGAGCGGCTTCTCGTAAGAGTATAATCGCGTCTCTACTTTTCCACTCCCCACTCTCCCAAATTAAAATATAAAATCTCCCGTCCAAAATTCTCTTGTCAAGATACAATTCGATCTGATGAAAGCTGTTAAAGTCCAAAAATTATTGATTCTGAAACCACCCTATGAGCATTCACGAAGTATTTATGCCGGCGCTGAGTTCCACCATGACCGAAGGCAAAATTGTCTCCTGGGTGAAATCGCCAGGCGATAAAGTGGAAAAAGGCGAAACAGTGGTGGTTGTCGAGTCTGATAAGGCAGATATGGATGTGGAATCCTTTTATGAAGGATATATGGCTCACATCATAGTCGAAGCTGGCGAAACTGCTGCTGTCGGATCTGCGATCGCTTTTATCGCTGAAACTGAAGCTGAAATTGAAACCGCTAAATCTCTTGCTAACTCAGGCGGCGCTGCTGCTACTACCTCCTCTCCTGAACCAGTTCCAGTCACAGCCTCCGTCGGCACATCTGCTGTGGCGTCTCAAAATGGCTCTAACCACAAGGAAGGCAGGCTTGTAGCTTCACCTCGCGCCCGTAAGCTAGCCAAAGAACTTAAAATTGATTTAACTGCACTCAAAGGCAGTGGCCCCTATGGCCGTATTGTTGCTGAGGATGTGGAAGCATTGGCTAATAAAGGCAAGCAACCTGCTACTACCCCAGTCGCCCCAGCAACTCCTGCAATAACCAGCACTCCACCAGTAGCGCCACCACCACGTCCGGCCGCCGCACCAGCGTCAGTAGTAGCTGCTGTTCCTGGTCAAATCGCACCTCTAACTACCTTCCAAAATGCCGTGGTACGGAATATGGTAGCTACCCTATCCGTACCTGTCTTCCGTGTTGGTTACACTATTACCACCGATGGGTTAGACAAACTTTACAAACAAATTAAATCCAAAGGGGTGACGATGACAGCGCTACTGGCAAAAGCAGTAGCGGTGACATTGCAAAAACACCCATTGCTGAATGCTAGCTACTCAGACCAAGGAATTGTCTATCATTCTGATATCAACATTTCCGTAGCCGTAGCGATGGATGATGGTGGATTGATTACACCCGTGTTGCAGAATGCAGATATAGTAGATATTTATTCTCTGTCTCGCACTTGGAAGTCTTTAGTAGACCGCGCTAGGGCAAAACAGCTACAGCCCGACGAATACAACAGTGGTACATTTACCCTGTCGAATTTAGGGATGTTTGGCGTAGATACATTTGATGCCATTTTACCACCTGGACAAGGTTCGATTTTAGCGATCGGCGCATCTCGTCCGCAAGTGGTAGCAACACCTGATGGATTATTTGCAGTTCGCCAACAAATGCAGGTGAATATTACTTGTGACCACCGCATTATTTACGGCGCTCATGCTGCGGCGTTTTTACAAGATTTGGCGAAGTTCATTGAGACAGATGCTCAATCTTTAACACTCTAATACCGATTCTCCGTAAACTTGCACTTGAGGATATTCCCTCTTGGCGTGCTTAGCGGTTCGTTTAACAAATAGTGCATTTTCATAGAGGATTGTATAACTAAGAATACTGTTTTTAGAAAAGTTTAATTTTAGGCTTGGAGTAATATAACTCCAAGCCTTTTTATTAGCAAATTACTTTATACCGTTTCTCTAAAAATATGACAACAGATTAAATTAACGTGAGTTCGACAAGTGCTATGTTGACCTCTCCCCCAGCCCCTCTCCTACGAGGAGAGGGGAGTAAAACCATGATTTTTTAGTTGCTCTTCCCTTTCCGCTTCGGAGAGGGAGGTTGGGAGGGAGAGGTTCATCGAACTCACGTTAAATTAGGCAAGGAATTGCGCTTAAGCGCTACTACGTTAGCGCAGCGTCCTGCAGGGAAGTGGTACGATGTATTGCTTTCCTCCAAGAGAATTTGTATTAGAGCTTTCGACCAGTTACAAAAAAAGTCATATTTTCATACCAGACACCTTGCTCAGTTACTTGTGCTTCAACTTCTTTACTGTACTGTGTATTCAATTCTGCCATCTGCTCAAACGAAACCTCTAATAAGGGATTTTCTTGGGGATGAAACCAGCCTCCATTCCATTCTCTAGATTGCTCTAAACTGCGGTAGAAACCTAATTGTTGAATCTTCACTCGAATATCTTGAAAACCTGCTGCTTCTAGCAGATTTTTACATTTTTCTGTAGTTCCTGTTCGTTCGTTGATATTTGTTAGTGAAATACCATATTTGGCACAAGCAGCAATCATCAGTGGTGCGCCACAAGATACCTCAGAGCAACAAGAAAAACCCACCATTCCCCCTGGCTTAAGAAAGCGATACCATTTACTTAAAGCAGCAGGAATATCTTTAAAATAAACTATTGCTGTAGAACAAAGAATTGCATCAAAACTCTCATTATCAAAGTTTATATACTCAGCGTCTGCTTCGATTAATTCAATATTCTGCAAGCCTAATTCTATAATTTTCTGTTGGGCTTGAGCGAGCATACCTGAAGAAAAATCCACGCCAATTACTTTTCCTTCAGAGCCGACTATTTGTGCAGCAGCAATGGCAATGATTCCTGTACCAGTTGCCATATCTAATACTTTTTGCCCCTTTTGTAATGTAACTAGCTTTAGTAGAGGCAGGGCGCGATGAATCGTGTAGTCGTTATCGTAGGTGGTTCTGCTATCAAAAAAATCAATTACTTGTTTTTTGTATTGTTCTTCGTATTGACTATTTTGCATAACACTTTAATTCTTGACTATGCTAGTAAATATCTTTCAATTTATTCCATAATTCAAGTGCAGAAATTTGACAAATACCAGCAAATTGAGCATCTGCTGTTTCTATCACAATCCACTCTCCACTTTCTAGTTGTCCAATATCAATAGCTATATACGGAACTCTAAGATGTTCAGAGGCTAAAACTGCTAACCTTAACACTTGCTTTTCCTCTTGCTTGGTTAACTTGCTCAAATCATCTTCAGCTTCCCAATAATATCCGTATTTTAGAATATGCTGATTATAGATGCTTCTAATTGTTCTGTCGATTCGCTTAAAACAATCATTTCTTAATTCACAGTACCTCTATCTTGAAAAAAAAAGTGGGCATTGCCCACTCTACAAATTTATCCTTTCACGCAAACAACTTGCTTGAGCGTTGCTACAACTTCAACCAAATCTGCTTGATTCTCCATTACTTGCTCTATCGGCTTATAAGCCCCAGGAATTTCATCTAAAACACTAGTATCTTTACGGCATTCTACGCCTTGAGTTTGCTGAATTAAATCATCAAGTGTGTAGACGTTTTTCGCCTTATTTCTAGACATTAAACGCCCTGCACCGTGAGAGCAAGAACAGAAGCTGTGAGCATTACCTTTACCTTTAACAATGAAAGATTTTGCTCCCATCGAACCAGGAATAATGCCATAGTCTTCGGTTTGTGCGCGGACTGCACCCTTACGAGTAACGTAGACATCCTCGCCAAAATGTACTTCTTTTTCGGCGTAGTTGTGATGACAATTTACTTGTAATAAGGGTTTTGTTGCCTTCCCTCCCCCCAGATGTTTCTCAACAATATGTTTGAAACGTGCCATCATCACATCGCGGTTGACACGCGCATAATCTTGCGCCCATTGCAAATCGTTCCAGTATGCTTTAAATTCTGGTGTACCAGCTACAAAGTAAGATAAATCTGGATCAGGTAAGTTATTGCCTGCCATTCTGGTTAATTCTTTGGCTGTATGAATGTGGCACTCAGCTAATTTATTGCCGATGTTGCGCGAACCAGAATGTAGCATTAACCAAACTTGATTGTCTGCATCAAGGCAGACTTCAATAAAGTGGTTACCCCCACCAAGAGAACCCATTTGTTTCATCGCTTTACCTTGCAAGTCTTGCACGCCGCGATGTAAATCTTTAAAATTACTCCAACGTTGCCAGTTGGTGACAGATTTTTCAACGTCTTTGTTTTCGTTGAAACCTGTAGGAATTGCCGCTTCAAGATCCAAACGAATTTTTTTTAGTTTGCCTTCTAGCTGTGCAGCAGTAAATTGTGTTTTGATAGCGCTCATCCCGCAACCAATATCCACACCCACAGCAGCTGGTATAATCGCTTCTTTTGTTGCAATTACAGAACCAACTAAAGCACCTTTTCCTAGATGCACATCTGGCATTAAAGCTACGTGTTTAAACACAAATGGTAGCGAAGCCACATTCTTTGCCATCTGGGTTTCTGCGGAGCCTAACGCATGATTTGCCCAAGATAAAACAGGGGCTGGTGTAGTAATTTCTAACTTTTCGTATGGCATAAATTTTTCTATTTTGAATTATTATTTAAAGTTTGAGATTAAATACAAAATTTTCTATTTTTCTACTAGTGATAGTGTTCTTCAAATTAAATACTGTATGACATTGTTAGTCCGCTAAATTTTAGTGAATTTTAAAACTACTTTGAGGGTATATCTACTTATACTACAATTGTAGTATAATGAAGTTCGAGTGTCAACGCGATCGCTCTTAAGCGTGTACTTCGGTAAAGCTCAGTGACCACCGCAGGTATCGCCCAGCCAGAAAGCCAAGATTTCTTAAATGAATTAAAATTTGTAAATAAAATGACTCTGGTCTCACTAGCCCTTTAAGTTCTGACACAATACCTATGGCAGTGCGTCAAGATCCAATCTGGGAACGTTTTTTATCGCCCGTAGTACGTCTGTTGATTGATGAAGAGGGATTGCAACGTTACGCTGATAGTATTGACTGGGACAAAGAGAGCGTAGGCGTAGCCCGTCGTAGACATCGCTTCCGACGGTCTGATGTTACAGTCCCCTATTACTACAGTAGCCAAAACTTTCACGGCATTAAGGGCGGATATCTCAACCCTGGCGCGGCGGTTTCCTATGATCCAATTACTCAATACGTTCTCGCGCCCAACGAAATTATTGTACGTCAAGCTTTAATTGATGCCATCAAAGTAAAACCGCGACGCATACTTGACTTAGGCTGTGGTACAGGTTCTACAACCTTGATGTTAAAGCAAGCTTTTCCCCAAGCAGAAGTCATTGGCTTGGATTTATCACCTTATATGTTAGTCAGGGCAGAAGACAAAGCTAGAACTGCTGGTTTAGAAATAATCTGGAGACATGGAAATGCTGAGAAAACCAGTTTCAGGGATGCTTCGTTTGACTTAGTAACAGCTTCTTTGCTATTTCACGAAACACCAAATGCAGTGTCCCTAGCAATTCTGCGGGAAAGCTTCCGTTTGCTGGTAGCTGGTGGACAAGTACTGATTTTAGATGGTAATCAGAAAACCCTGCGTCAGTTAGATTGGCTCAATGATATTTTTGAGGAGCCGTATATTCGTGAGTATGCTGCTGATAGCGTGGATGCAAATATGGGTAAAGCGGGGTTTGAAGCAGTACAAACCCAAGATGTATGGTGGATACATCAGTTAAATAGCGGCGTTAAACCAATTCCAAGTAAAGATGCAACTGTTCAACAAAATTTTCAACTCAATACTCCGACATCAAGAGACACCACAATAGATAATAATGATTTGGAGGGACTTGGATCTCCAGCGTTTGGCGTAACGGCATGAGTTTAAAGGCAGTACTTTTTGATTTTAATGGTGTCATCATTAACGATGAGCCAATTCACCTGCAACTGATAGATGAGATTTTGATTGAAGAAAATCTCCAACCGCAACGCGTAGATGAGCGTCAAGCTTGTTTAGGACGCAGCGATCGCGCTTGTTTTCAGCAACTACTCGCTAACCGTGGTAGAGTAGCTAGCGAAAACTATTTAACTCATTTGCTGAATCGCAAGGCACAAGCCTATGCCTTAGAACTAGAGAAAATAGAAAAACTGCCTTTATATCCTGGTGTCGAAGACTTGATATTTAAAGTGCGTTCGGTAAGCATCTCCAACGGAGAATCGCGCAATTTAAAACTAGGTTTAGTTAGTGGTGCTATTCACAAAGAAATCCAACTGGTGCTTACTCGCGCTAAACTAGCTGAGCACTTCAAAATCATTGTAGCGGGTGATGATATCACTACCAGTAAGCCAGAACCCGATGGTTATCTTCTAGCAGTTGAACGGCTAAACCAGGAATATCCTGAATTGAATCTTCAACCACAAGAGTGTTTGGCAATTGAAGATACCCCTGCTGGTGTCCAAGCGGCAAAACGAGCGCAGATGCAGGTAGTTGGTGTAGCTAATACTTATCCATTCCATATGCTCCAGCGCTGCTGTAATTGGACTGTTGATTATTTAAGTGAGTTGGAATTGGAACGGGTACAAGAAGTCTTTTCCCGACAAGACCTTCAGCCCACGGTAACTGAGTGTTAAAATATTTTATGGTAGTCAAAGGTTGAGTTTTAAGCATATAGCTCAACTCAACACTGATTAAGGGGAATTAGCTCAGTTGGTAGAGCGCTGCGATCGCACCGCAGAGGTCATCGGTTCAAATCCGTTATTCTCCATTTGTTACCAATTCAATTAATGATTGCAACACATCCTTGGGTGAAGACGCGATGAATCGCGTCTCTACAAATAGACTATTTGTTGCATTCTTTTTTCTAATTGGTATCAACTGTCAACTGTCCACTGCCCCCTGCCCTTAAACTAAAAATCTTTTAGTTCGTTTAGCTAGAGAAGCAACTACGAATATTAGTTGTTCTGGATCGACGGGTTTAGCAAGATGCATTTGGAATCCGGCTGAGAGGGCTTGTATTCGCTCTTCTTGAGAGGCAAACGCTGTGATAACTGCGGCGGGAATCTGTCCACCTGCTTCTGGAATTAGCGCTCTGACTTGACGAATTAGCGTATAACCGTCTTCGTCTGGCATCCCCATATCAGACAAGAGTACATCATACCCACCAGGGTTTGCCAGCAGAGTTGAGATTGCCTCCTTTGCTGATGCAACTGTCGTCGCTTCAATTCCGTGCTGCTCAAACACTGTTGCAAATAAGTCCCGGATATCTGCTTCATCATCGACGACAAGTACCCGCAAATCTTCCAGTGATGGGATGTTATCAACTGGTACTTCTGTCTCGTCTACTGCAATGAGTGGCTCGACAGCACCCGGCAAATAACTCTCGTTTAAGTCAGCTTGTAGGGGTAGGCTGACTGTAAATGTAGCGCCTTGTCCTACACCGTCACTCTCGGCATAAACTGTACCGCCGTGGAGTTCTATTAAATGACGCACAATCGAAAGCCCTAGCCCTAGCCCAGGATTAGAGCGGGTTCTGGAGCCATCAGATTGACGGAAACGCTCGAAAATAAAGGGGAGAAAGTCTTGGCTGATACCTTGACCCGTATCGCTAATTTGAATCTGAGCGTGGAATTGGGTGTACTCTAGTGTGACTTCAATTTTTCCCCCTTCAGGGGTGAATTTAATGGCGTTAGAGAGTAAATTCCACATTACCTGCTGCAATCGGGATGGATCAACTAATACGGTTCTAGTGGAAGGATTTAGTCTAGTTTCTAATTGAATGTTTTTGGCTTGTGCTGCTAGCCACACAATGTCAATTGCAGCTTCAATTATTGGGGGAAGCTTAACTGGGCGAGCGCTTAAAGGCAGTCTGCCTGTGGTGATACGTGAGACGTCTAATAAATCTTCAATGAGCTGGGCTTGAGCTTTGGCGCTGCGCTCGATGGATTCTATGGCTTGATTAGTCCTAGCTTCATCAAGCCGCCGCGTACGCAACAACTGCGCCCAGCCAAGCATAGAATTGAGAGGATTGCGAAGTTCGTGAGAGAGAACCGATAAAAATTCATCTTTGGCGCGGTTGGCTGTTTCGGCAGCAGTGCGGGCTGACTGCTCTTGAGCTAAAAAATGATTTCGTTCTGTCTCTAACTGCTTGCGCTGTGTGATGTCCTCAATTAACAGGAGAATCATCGGCGTATCCTCTATTTGCGGCAATCTTCGGGCATTGAACCGCACGATTTTTTGCCCATGCTCGAAGTTATGTTCTACCTCAACTTCTTGAAATGGAGTTTCGCTAGGGAGAAGGTTTTCTAAAAGCGATCGCAATTGCGGAATATCCCACTGCCCATTGCCGATTTCAAAGACTTGGCGTTGTTCGATTTCTGCTGGTAAAAGCCGGAAGGTTTCGTAAAAGGAACGATTGGCTCTAATCACTCGTAAGTCTAAGTTCAGTACCAATAAAGATTCCCGCATGGTATCTATAATTGCTTCAGCGTAATCGCGAGAGGCTCTAAGCTGCTCAACACCGCGTTTGAGACCATCAATATCAACTAACACAACCACAACACCGTCAATTTTGTTGTCTATTGTCCGATAAGGTCGGATTCGCAGGTCATACCAATGACCATCCTGGTCTTGAACCTCCTGAGCTTTGTGGTTAAGGGTGCTAATCACCTCTACAATCTGTTCTTCTAAGTCGGGAAAATTCAGGTTGTGGTTGATATCACTCAGTGGCCGCCCGATGTCTGTGGGAATCAAGTTGAAGATTACCTCGGCGATGGGAGTAAAGCGCCGAATCCGTAAATCCCCGCCCAGCATCAGAATGGGAATGTTAATACTGCTCAGCAGATTTTGCAAATCATTGCTGACTTGAGTTGATTCGGTATTCCGCCGCTGTAGTTCGTCATTAATTGTATTGAGTTCTTCATTGGTTGCCTGAATTTCTTCTTTGGCGGTTTCTAATTCCTCATTAGTACTCTGCAATTCTTCGTTGCTGGAGAGAATCTCTTCATTGGCAGCTCTTAGGTCTTGATTGGTGGCTTGCTGCTCCTCAATAATCGATTGGAGATATTCTTTGGTGGTTCGTAGCTCCTGTCTGAGTTGGCTATTTTCTTGCTCTTGACTCGTTTTCCGCCGTCTGGAAGTGATGCTCCCAGAGCTAGCTGTTGCTGATACAGAACTGCCTAACTCCGGTATGTCGTTAAACAAAACTAAAAAGTAGCGTTCTCCCACTGCATGAGATTTGAACGGAATCACATCAAGCCTAATCTGCTTGAGTTGATTGTCATCGGTGAACTCTAAACCGTCCTTTGTCACCACCTCATCCCGCTTTTTTGCTTGGTGGATTGCTGTACGTAGCTCTAGCCGCAACCCCTCTTTGGCCATTTTGAGCAGGTTCAGGCTAGCTCTGCCAGGTGCGGGTTGAAGATAGGGACTGGTCTGTCCCCGGAATTGCAAAATTTCTAGCTCGTTATTGACAATCACACCGACTGGGGCGTAGCGATTTAAGATGATCTGGTCAGCCTCTTTATGGATTTCTAGGTCATTCCAGCTGTCTTCGCTTACCCTTGGTTGAGAGTTGAGTGTTTCTTGAGGATACTTGCTGGCGATTAAATCCACGCCCAGCCGAGTGGATGCCACTTTCCTAGCATAAATCTTGTACTTTCTGTCTACTAAAGAAAACAAATCGGAAAATTCACCGACTGTCTCTGAGGTTCCTAACATCAAATAGCCCGTTGTTTTGAGACCATAGTGAAAGACTGGCAGGAGCTTTTTCTGCACAGCAGATCCCAAATAAATCAGTACATTTCGACAAGTAATCAGATCCAATTTGGAAAATGGCGGATCGCTAATTAGATTTTGTTTGGCGAAGACACACAGTTCGCGCACCGACTTACTGATTTGGTAACCTTCTTCTACCTGGACAAAGAAGCGCTGTAGACGTTCTGGAGAGACTTCTGCTATCTGGCTAAGTTGGTAGATGCCGAGCCTAGCTTTATCGATCACTACTTCATTAACGTCGGTGGCAAAAATTTGGATGGGCGGATTGATTCCTTGTTCTGTCAAATACTCCACTAAGCAAATGGCAATAGAGTAGGCTTCTTCGCCTGTTGAACATCCTGTTACCCAAATGCGGATAGGCGCCTCCGGCGTTCGACCTTTGGCAATCACCGGAAATACTTTGTTTTTTAAAGCTTCAAAGGCTCCAGAATCGCGGAAAAAACTGGTGATATTGATCAGCACATCCTGATACAAAGCGGTGATTTCCTCTGGGTTTTCCTGGAGATAGCGGACGTAATCCTCCAGCCTTTCGAGCTTGTACAAAATCATCCGCCGCAAAATCCGCCGTTTTAAAGTAGTTTGCTTGTAGTGGTGAAAGTCAACTCCTGTGGCGATGCGTAGCAGACTAAAGATTGTTGAGAGAGCATCTTCGCCTTCCGGCAGTATTTCTGTTGGTTTTTCTGAGGTTGGGTGGCTGATGTAGGGATGATGGCTAATATTTCCTAGTTCTTCGGCGATCGCTTGCGGGGGCAGAATAAAGTCTACATGACCCGTGGCAACTGCGGTGTTCGGCATACTATTAACTTTTGCTGTATCCTCACACTGGGCAAAAGTAATACCGCCAGCTCCCTTAATTTCTTCCAGCCCCCGTGCGCCATCTCCATCGCCTCCTGACAAGACAACTGCGATCGCTTTACTTCCCCGATCTTCTGCTAAGGAAACAAAGAAAGCATCAACTGTCTTAGCTACGCCCCGCACCTTTTGACGCGGTGTCAGTTTCAGCACTCCTTGAGAAATGGTCATTGTTTTATTGGGCGGAATCACGTAGACATGATTCGGTTCTACAATCATGCCCTCCTGTGCTTCTGTTACAGGCATCTGAGTTGATCTGGAAAGAATCTCGCTCAACAAGCTTTTTTGATTGGGGCTTAAGTGCTGAATTAGCACAAATCCCATACCAGTATCAGTTGGTAAATGTCTCAGTAATTCTGTGAATGCTTCTAATCCCCCAGCAGAGGCTCCCATGCCGACAATTGGAAATAATTCGTTCTCATTATTCTGCTGTTGTGCTTCAGATGCACTACCAGCAGTGGAATTGGATTGAGATTTCTGAGAAGGCCGCTTGGATGTCATGGTGTGCAGGGAACAGGGGGCAGGGAGCAAGGGACAGGGGGATTTAGCTTGGCTTTGAGAACTAGGTTGTGTAGTTAATTGAAATCTGCTGTATTAAGAGAAATTAGGCATTTCTAGTTGTGTTTTAAGAAAATATCAATTTAATAGAGTAGATTTAACGCCTTACTCATCACCAGGAGAGATTAACTACTTTCTTTCTTAATGTAGCTGACATTATTGATTCTGTGACTCTTCTATACTTAAGTCCAAAGGAGATTTTATCTATAAGAAAAATACTGGACATCTATCTTGATAAATAATTTATTGACCAGTTCATTTCTCGAAAGATTTCAAATTATTGATGATTTTTTAGTCAATTACTGCCATTTAAACAAGACGCTACTCTCAGTTTCCTAGTTCAAACTTTGCTTGATTGGTTAAGTTGATCTGCTATGTAAATATCTCTCCAATAGATAAAAAGATTCAGAGAATAAAATGAAATTAATGTTTGTTTACACAGTTATTTTTCTGCAAAATTTTTTAGTATTCATTACTCCACGCGAGAATTGATTGCTTCTGTGCGTTTAAAAATTACCATGTCAGTGCCGACAACAGGGTTACGAGCAATTAGTCTGTCTTGAGAATCTATGACTTCTAAATGGGTAAAGTCGAGTTCTTGAGAGCGTTGTAATATGTCGGCTGCTAGTTTGTCCTGTTGGGATTCTTTGAGCGTGTACCAGTCGTCACTAATTTTGACAATTAGATTACTAGTACGGAAGTTAGCCTGAATTGACTTTATCAGACCAGCGGCAATGCGATCGCTAATTTCTGCGACTTGATTTTCGATTGCTGCAATCAAGGTTTGTTCTGGTGTCAATACTAAGGTTGGTGTAGGTGTAGGTGTTGATTTGACTGGCGGTTCTGGTATTGGCGTTGCTTCCGCTTCTGGTGTAGGTACAGGTGAGGGAGTTTGCGCTTCTGGTGTCGGCGTAATTTCTTCTGACGGTTGTGGTGCTGGTGACTCAGGCGGAGTAGTTGTAGGCGTTGGTGCAGGTACTTCCTCAACTGGGGGAAGTGTTGCTACTTCAGCAGGTTTACCACTAAAAACAGTTGTAGTTGTCCAAATTATTATCACAGCGATCGCAGCAACTATTGCTGTCAAACCTGTATCTGATAATTTTGTTGATAAATTTGATGGTAAAAATAAGCGAATAGTTCTTAACAGTCCACCCCACTTCAATGGAATCTGCTGGATAAAACCGGGGGTTTCCTGAGTTCCGGGTGGTGATTCTGTCTCTAGTTTCTCTACCGTTGTTTCTAAAACCCCAATTGTCCCCCTGAGAATTTGGATAATTTTAGTCTTCCAAATTGGCTGGACTCTCTGGTAAGGTTTTTGACGAGGTTGTACTGGTTCAACTTCCGGTTGCGGTTGATTCCCTTGCGATTCGGGAGAAGAAGGTGGTTGTGAATTCTGATTGTCTTGTGACATGGAACTTTCACCAAAAGCAGCTAATCACAGACAAATATATAAGAATTCAGGAGTCAGAAGTCAGAATAAATGAGACAGCCAGCAAAAACATTTGGTAAATTATGAAGCTAAAACGCCGTCAATTTTTATTTTTAAGTAGCCTCAGCGCTATTAGTGCAGGATTTTTAATTAGAACGTTATCCCGTGTAAATAGCCAAAGTTCTAATATTACTGATTCCACAACAGTAATAGCGGCTAACCCACCTAAAAAAGATTTGTTGTTACGTTTTGTGTCCGTTGCAGATACAGGGACTGGGGCTAAAGGCCAATATGCTGTGGCTGGGGCGATGAATAATTATCACAAGCAAAATCCTTATGATTTGGTAGTTTTAGCGGGAGATAATATTTATAACAATGGCGAAATTGAAAAAATAGGAGAAGTTTTTGAGCGTCCCTATAAAAATCTGCTTAAACAAGGAGTGAAATTTCAAGCTTGTTTAGGTAATCATGATATTCGTACAGCTAACGGTGATCCACAAGTACAATATCCCGGGTTTAATATGAACGGACGCCGCTACTATACATTTAAACGCCAAGGCGTGCAATTTTTTGCTTTAGATACTAATAGTAATGCTAATTGGCAAAACCAACTACTTTGGTTAGAGCAAGAATTAAGCCGCAGTAATGCACCTTGGAAAGTGGTATTTGGTCATCATCCAATTTATGCATCTGGTATTTATGGGAGTAATCCAGAGTTTATTAAAACTTTTACTCCTTTATTTCAAAAATACGGCGTTCAAGTTTATATCAATGGTCACGAACATCACTATGAACGCACTCGTTCTATTAATGGCACAACTTATTTAATTACTGGTGGTGGTGCTGGTACTCGTCCAGTAAATCATTCAGAGTGGACAGCATATTCTGCCCAAAAGTTGAGTTTTGCTGGCTATGAAGTCTATCCAGATAGAATCGAAGTTACTGCTATAGGTACTGATAATCGCATTTTTGATCGGGGTATTATTCAATTGAAATCAGCTTAGTTAGATGACTTAGCAAGACCTTCCTCCTGCACTTAAAAATACTGTAACGGGAGTTCTCTTACTCCACTAAGACAGATCAAAGTTCCCAGGAGCAACATTTCCTGAACATGGGTTTAGATTTTGGAAAAACCCTTTGTTTTTCAGATCGGGTTACAAGTATATGTTTTCTGAAGTTAAAAAATGTCTTTGGTTAGCCGTACCTTTGGCAGCATCACAATTAGCTCAATCTGCAACTGGTTTTGTGGATACGGTAATGATGGGCTGGTTGGGAAGCCAGACTATTGCATCTGGAGCATTGGGAGTTACTATTTTTAGTTTTTGTCTGTTAATTGTTACTGGTATCGTTTCTGCTGTCAGTCCCTTAGCTGCCCAAGCATACGGAGCCGGAAATAGAAAAAAAGTTGGTACAATTGTCCGGCTTGGATTAGGGATATCTCTGGTACTAGGAATACCAATTACATTGCTGCTTTACAATAGTGGTGCTTTACTACTTCTACTAGGGCAAGATGCTAACGCAGTAGCACTAGCAGAGATTTATTTAAGGGCGATCGCACTGGGTTTTTTTCCTGCTTTAGGTTTTGGAGTACTTAAAAGTTTTCTTTCTGCTCTATTGCAACCGCAATTAGTGATGGTGACTGTGGTTTTGGGTACTCTGCTTAACATCACAGCTAACTATGTGCTGATGTTTGGCAAACTGGGATTTCCGGCGCTGGGTTTAGCTGGTATCGGTTGGGCAAGCACACTCTCACTTTGGAGTATGTTTATTGCTTTGACAGTTTATATATGTAATCAGCCTAGCTTTGCAGCTTATAATATTTTTCGGCCTTTATCTAAAAAAGCTTTTCCCCTAGAGCATCGCCGGATTATTGGCGAGATTTTTCAGGTTGGATTGCCCATTGGGGGACTGATTGCAGTCGAAGGGGGACTGTTCACCGTTGTTACTTTTATAATAGGACAATTAGGAACAAACGCTCTTGCTGCCCATCAAATTGCTTTACAAACAATTTCGATATCATTCCAGATGGCACTAGGTATTTCTCTAGCGACAACAGTACGTGTTGGGCAGTTAGTTGGACAGAATGACCTGCTTGCTACTCGTCTGGCTGGATATGTAGGCATTGCCATTGCAGCTCTATCTATGGGTATAGTAGGCCTTACATTGTGGTTAATGCCAAAGTCGATTATTTCTCTTTATATTGACATTAACGATCCCAACAATGCAGATGTGGTTGTCCTCGCAGTGAAATTGCTGGGAGTGGCGGCGATTTTTCAAATAGTTGACGGTGTACAAGTTACCGCGGGGGCAGCATTACGCGGACTAAAAGACACTCGAATTCCTATGTTAATTGGTATTTTTGCTTATTGGTGTGTTGGTTTATTCACTGGTTATACTTTCGGAATCTCGTCGGGGTATGGAGCTATTGGTCTTTGGTGGGGACTGGCTGTTGGTTTAGCGATCGCTGCAATAATCATGACTTTGCGGTTTAGCAAGAAAACAACTAATCACGGGTAATGGATAGCCTAAAAGGAGAGAGGTGAGAATATTAAGTTGCACATTACGTTAACATCAGCTTAATTATCACCGCAAAATTTTATGATTATTGAGGCAGTGATACTTCCTGTTAAACCTGGTCTAGAAGCCGATTTTGAAGCTGATTTCAAAAAGAGCTTCTAAAATTATTTCCTCAATAGACGGATATTTATCCCATGAATTGCATAGATGTATAGAAGTCGAAGGGAAATATTTATTGCTTGTGAGATGGGAAAGTTTAGAATTTCATACTGTCGGATTTAGAAGTTCTGCTGATTATCAAGAGTGGAAAAAACTTTTGCATCATTTTTACGAGCCATTTCCCACTGTTGAACACTTTGAAGAAATTAAAATGTGAAAAACAAGAACCCCGATTTGTCCGACCGAGAAGTTGGGGTTCTATGGCTTGTGGCTTTTTTTTCAAACTTTTTGCAACTGTGCTACTCTGGGGTCAATAATTTTTTGCCCCAGGCTAGCAAATTTAATCGCCACAGATACTTTATTGCCTGTACCGAAAACATGAGTTATTTCACCAATACCAAAAGTTTTATGTAATACTTTATCGCCTACTTGCCAATTATGTGTTGTGTTTTGTTTACCGTTAGGTGCAGAGGCACTTTTGGTATAAGTTTGACGAATCATGCTTTGAGTAGTTAATAATTCTTCGGGCAGTTCATCGAGAAATTGCGATCGCATCGCCGGTTCACGAGAACCATACAAACGGCGTTCACGGGCGTGTGATAAATATAACCTTTCTTGGGCGCGAGTAATGCCTACATAACATAAGCGGCGTTCTTCTTCCAAAGACGCTGGATCACCCAACGAACGGTAGCCAGGAAATAGTCCCTGTTCTAATCCCACCAAAAAGACTACGGGAAATTCCAGCCCTTTGGAAGCGTGTAAAGTCATCAAAGAAACGGCTGTTTGTCCTTCTTTTAAGTTATCCAAATCGGAACTGAGGGCGGCACTACTCAGAAAGTCTCGCAGTGAAACCTCTTCGTTTTCCTCCTGAAATTGCAGCGCTGCGTTATAAAGTTCCTGGACGTTTTGCACCCTATCTGTGGCTTCATCTGTGCCTTGACTCATCAAATCTTGGACGTAACCAGAATCTTCTAATATTCCTTGCAAAACCTCAGTTACGGGAAGCGTAGCCACTTGCCCTTGCCAACGGCTAATCATTTCGGCAAAGCTATTCACAGCTTTTGTCGCCCGTCCAGCTAATGTATTAACTGATGTTTCGTCACTAAGTATTTCCCACAAAGTTGTTCCTAATTGTTGAGAAGCGTTTACCAAGGCGTCAATAGTGGTTTTGCCAATTCCCCGCCGGGGAGTATTGATGACTCGCAATAAACTGACTGTATCAGCTGGGTTAGCGATCGCTCTTAAATAAGCGATGACATCTTTAATTTCTTTGCGATCGTAAAACTTCATTCCTCCCACAACTGTGTAAGGAATTTGATATTTCACTAACAATTCTTCAAAGGGCCGAGATTGGGCGTTTGTCCGATAAAGTATGGCAAAACTACCCCAATTTAATTCAGGATTTTGGTGTTCTAAAGTGCGAATTTGACGAATTACAAAGTCTGCTTCTTCTAGTTCATTATCTGCTTTGTGAGAATAAATTTCCTCACCTGGCCCCCGCGTCGGTTTGAGAACTTTATCAATGCGTTGGGTGTTATTTTCAATTAGTTCATTAGCCGCTTGTAAAATGTTTTCACAAGAGCGATAGTTTTCCTCCAGTTTGACCATAGTGCGGGTATCATCATCTTCCAAACCGTCGCCAAAGTCGTTTTGAAATTCCAGCAAAATGGTGAAATCTGCCATTCTAAAACTGTAAATAGACTGATCCGCATCACCTACGACAAAAACTGAGCGATTTTGCCATTTCCATTCGCTTTTTTTGTCTTCGCCATTTGTGACCAATAAGCGGATCAGGTCATACTGAGTACGATTAGTATCTTGATATTCATCTACAAGAATATGGCAAAACTTGCGATGCCAGTAACCCAATACCTGTTCATTTTGCTGAAACAGTCTAGTCGGTACGAGAATTAGATCATCAAAGTCAAGGGCGTTATTTTCTGCTAGTTTATCTTGATAGCGATTATAAACATCAGCAATTACCCTTCCACGATAATTAGGTTGATCTTGCTCGAATTGTTGAGGTGATAAACCTTGGTTTTTAGCATTACTAATTTCGTAGCGGACAGAGCGAGCATCAAATTTCTTTTCGTCTAAATTTAACTGTTTATTGACAATATCTTTAATCAAAGTTTGAACATCTGATTCGTCAAAGATAGAAAAATTACGATTCCATTTGCGGCCTTTTTCGTCTTCGTATTTTTCGATATCAAAACGGAGGATGCGAGAAAATAGACTATGGAAAGTGCCACACCATAAGTTTTTGATGGTAGTGCGATAGACTTGCGATCGCAACTGCATCTGTTGGTATTCTGTCAACAAATCAAAACGTTGACCATGTTCTTTCATTGCCAATTGTTCGGCAAACAGCTTTTGAATCCGCTCTTTCATCTCCCGTGCAGCTTTGTTGGTGAAAGTCACCGCCAAAATATTTTCTGGGTCGACACGGTGCTTGAGAATCAGGTTAGCAATGCGGTAAGTCAACGCTCGCGTTTTACCAGAACCTGCGCCAGCAACAACTAATAAAGGGCCGCAATAGTGTTCGACGGCTTGACGTTGGCTGGGGTTAAGGTGGCTGAGAAAGTCTATGGTTGTGGTCATGGGTAGCCAAGGCAACTGGGCAAAGAATCGCTTTTTTAGAAAGAATCGCAATCAACAAATATAATTCTAGGGTAATTAAAGGGGATTAGTGAAATGTCTTTGCAAGTGAGTGACTAAAATACATAGTTCTGCCTTAAGACCTCATCAGCCTCTGGTGTTGACAAAAAACTAATGACAAATGACAAATAACAATCCTCTAATCACACAAATAAAAAAGATTAGATAACCAATCTAGAGCTTGGGGATAATCTTCGCAATCCAGAACAAACTCTTGTCCGCGCCCCACACTGTTTAGCAAAACGCAATTGTCTTTAAGTGTCCAGCGAGTTAAATCTTGATGATAGGTCAATGTAGAATTTTTACCTTGAGGATGAAACCAAATTGGCAGATGCCAAACACTTCTTAACCTATCTTGAGCCGTTAAACATAAAGCCTGGTGAAATTTTTTAAATGTTCCTGCACCTGGTTTATTATTAATACGATTTGACAATTTTAACTGTTCGCTTGCAATATAAATAGAATCTGTTTTTGCATATTTATTTTTTTTACAATGTGGATGATATAATCCCCACAATGGTACTTCCGATAAATTGTCTACTGCAATACGCTGTTCAATTTGCAGCCAACCAAATATTATATGTAAATCAGGCGCGTTTTTAATATATTGATATTTTTTTGCTATTCTTTCAACTTGTTTGAACCAACCAAAGAAAATAAAAATATCTCCTGTATTCACATTATTGTTTTGTAAATGTCTTTCAGCTGCTCCGGCTTGTCCGAAAATTGGCTGCCAGTTTTCTAGTCTGGGTATGCTCTCAAAGTCTAAATCGGGGTCGAGATGTGCTACTGTTTCAGGTGGAATTTTTCCACGAGTCAAGTCATTAACAATTATTCCTAGAGAATTGTTGCCTATCAATATTTCTTGATATTGTTTAGAACAACTTTTAGGCAAAAGTTCAGGTATAGGCAGTGAGCATAATTCGCCAGAAGGTAAAATTGGACTGGGAACTTTGCCAGTTCCAGAATCAAAACCTTTTCTACTAAGAATAATCTTCATTGTCAGAGGGAGCGCTACTAATACTAATTCGGAATTAAGACACACTCAAAAATGCTTATTGTCCCCTCTGCTCCACCTTGTCTACCTCATCCCTAATCCCATCAATCTTGTACAGTCAGCGGCAGACGAACGGTAAAAGTAGAACCAACTCCTGGCTGACTTGTGACAATAATCTCACCGCCCATCATTTGGCAAAAGTGGCGACTAATAGCCAATCCCAGTCCAGTACCGCCATACTTTTTCGTAGTTGAGGTATCTCCTTGAGTAAAGGGTTGAAATAATTGCCGCTGTTGATTAGGAGACATACCTATGCCTGTGTCAGTAACGGTGAAAGTAATGACGCCAAAAGGAGCCTGTGGTGGTATATCTTCCTTTTCGCTTTTAACTGTCAGCGTCACCTTGCCGTTTGTAGTAAACTTAGCCGCGTTGCTCAGTAAGTTTAATAACACCTGTCGCATTCTAGTCTGATCTGCGTACATTGTGCCAAGTTGCGGATCAACATCTACTTCTAGGACATTTGCATTTTTTTCTATAGATGGCTTGACTGTGAGAACGATGTTATGAATTAATGTTGCAATCTCAAATATCTCTGGATAGAGAGCCATTTTCCCCGCTTCGATTTTAGACAAGTCGAGGATGTCGTTAATTAAGTTCAACAGATGCTTACCAGCAGAGTTAATTGTTTCTAAGTCTGTGATAAAGTCTCCTGATAAACCTAAATCAGTAGCGTCATCTTCTAAAAGCTGGCTCAAGCCAATTACCGCATTTAATGGCGTGCGTAATTCGTGGCTGACGTTTGCCAAAAATATACTTTTTGCTTTGCTAGCAGCTTCGGCTAATTCTTTAGCTTGTTCTAATTCTCTAGTTCGCTCAGAAACTCTTTCAATTAAACGATTCAGAGATTTGGCCAACAACCCAATTTCATCTTCTGTGGTGACAGGCGCTCGCAAATCAAAATTAGATTTTCTTGCTACTTGCTCAGCTACTTGAGTGACAGTAATTACTGGTTCAGCGATCGCTCGACTGGTACGCCATGCTACGATAGCTGCGATCGCCACAGACACCAGCATACTCGCCATCACAATTAATCTCTCAACTCCTTTTGCCTGCTCAACGGCTTTTTGCCTGTCTTGCTCTTGCTCTTCAGCTGTTTGCAAAATTCTCGTTAACTGTTCCGAAAGCTGATCTAACCGCATGGCTGTCTCGCCACGCATAATCTTCAGTAACTCCTCTCTAACTGAAGAAAGCTGCTGTGATTTTTCTTGCTGGTTGTCAATTTTTTGTAAGACATCCTCCGTTTGGTCAATGTATGATTTTAAGTTAGTTCCATAATCTTGCAATAAAGTCTGTAAAGTAGAATTTGCTGCTGCTAATCTTCGAGGTTTGCTGTCAATAAATCCGCCAATTTTTTGCTCTAATTTCTTTGCCTTTTCAAAACTCTTGATCACTTGAGCTTTTTTGCTTTGTAGTTGCTTTGAATCTTCTAACACAGCAACTAAGTTAGAGCTTTGCAATTGCGCCCCTACTACTGCGTCTTTATAATTAATCAGTAGTTGTCCTTGCTCATGGGCTTGATTTAATTGTCTAATTTCTCGTCCCCGATAGTAGTTGGCGATTACCAACCCAGTAAGCGAGCCGAAAAAGCCAATTCCAATTGCTACAAAATACCCATAGCCAATTTTTTGATGGATGCGCCAAGAACTGGCTTTAAGTTTCCCTCGTGAGGGAAATTCTATGGTCGGGAGTTCGTCTGTCGATGGCTCTTCCGCTGACACTTTTTTGCTTTCTCAACTGCTGTCAATAGGGGTTGGCTTTTGAGTTAGTATTCCTCAAATCTTCTTGCCTTCCCACAAAAACTACCAAATTAGTCTAGCTTATATAATCACTGCAATTAGTGATTAACGTTTATATAATTTTTTCTTACAGCAAGCGCAAATCGTTGCTCACTTGATACTTAGCATGGATTTATATTATATGAGTACTTTTGATCCAAATGTTGGTAAACAGACTTGCTGATGGCATCCTTGCTTCAGGTAAAGATCCTTTTAAGGACATCTTTTCTTTTATACTTTCCTCATGTGGTTACTTGATAGCAGTGACTAATCACCCTTGAGTTATGTCACTACTCTACCTTACTGCTTCTTCATCAAACTAATACAATCAGGAAAAAAATAAAAGGGTCGAGATTCGTTGGTTTATATATAAATTTACAATTCTTTACTGAAATTGCCCAACTCCAGATAGAAGGAAAACGGCTAGTTATAAGTCAGCCAGACGTCGTTACCACAAAATAATCTTAAAATCTAGTCTAGATCACTACATAAAAACTTTTATTACGTATTAATATCAATAGCAATGCGTGATATTGACAAACGGGGCTTAAGATAGCTTTAATATTCAGACAAAAACGGCGTCTAAGCTTGTATAAATGAGAGGTAGACTGATTTTTGCATGATTTTTACTGCGATGAGTACGATTATGAACAACTGACACAGCAGATGATAATCACAACCAGAGGATTACAGTTGATGCAAAAAACCGGAACTTAGAAAGCTGATTTGAATACATCCTATCGCTTTCTGACTTCTATCCTCCTACTGGCTTTCTACCTTGTAGTTGATGCGGTGGAGGTTACGGGGTAATTATTGTTATAGGACACATAAACCCTTTTGTACCCCAATTAACTTGTACTAATGCACGAGTGCATCCTAATAAACAGCCTTTTGGTTGTAATTATCTAGATTAGAGAAACTCAACTGTTTAAATTATGGAAGTGAAAATGCAAGAACCAGAATTTACCGAAACCAAGTCAAAAGAGACAACAGTGACAGAGATCAACAGCCAAACAGGAACCATAACTAAACTCCAGCCTCCAGCGCAGTCTCAAGACCAATGGCTAAAATACGGAGAGCAAATTTCTAGCTTTTTAGCCACATTGCCCGAATACTTGGGAAGCTTTTTTAATGAGTACAAGCAACCCTTAGTTAGCGTTGGTCTAATTGTGGGATCAATTGTCGCAGTTAAGGTGCTGTTGGCAGTATTAGATGCTTTGAATGATATTCCTTTAGTAGCTCCTACTTTTGAGTTGATTGGTATTGGATACTCTGCTTGGTTTGTGTATCGCTATTTACTCAAAGCCTCAACCCGCCAAGAGTTAACTAGTGAAATTACAACTCTTAAATCACAAGTTGTTGGCAAAAACGTACCAGAATCTTAATTTCTGAGTGTGGCTATCTTAAAAAAGGCAGTTGTCCATTAGTACTATGACGCGGAATTCAAAATTGAAAAAGCTGATTCACCAAGCTTAAGAGCGATTTTGAAGAGTTTATTTATTTACACCGTGCTGTACTAGTTGTTTACGCTCCTATCAAAAACACTAAAGAAGACTGAACTGAGGAAATCTTAGTTCAGTCTTCTCTTATTTTGAGATGAGGTGTCGACTCCACTCAAAATTAAAAATGTTTTAATACCAATTCAATTAATGATTGCAACACATCCTTGGGTGAAGACGCGATTCATCGCGTCTCTACAGATGGCTTATTTGTCATATTCTTTTTTCAAATTGGTATGAATTCGACAAACCTCTCCCTGCCTTGAACTAAAGTTCAAGTCTGTCCCTCTCCGAGTCGGAGAAGGACGGCTTTGTTTAGTAAAATCTCTTATACCAATTTACGAAAATCTTGATACATATAGATTTCTCGTAGGGACACGGCATTGCCGTGTCCCTACCAAAGTATTTGTATCATTCTTAAAGTGAAATGGTATTAGAGGTATTTTTATTGGATTAATTAAGCGGACATCATAGAGTTATCGAACTAAGTTTCCTGATGAGAAGTTACTGTTCGGATTTTTCTTTGGCGATGTTGGGCGAACAGATACTCTTGGCGATCGCACAATATTTTGAGATGAAATTTCTTCTAATTTACCCAAGTGTACTAAGGCTTGATGGATCATCGCTGCGACCTCAGCACGAGTAGCTTCTTTATTAGGAGCCAAAACTTGTGGATCTGGATAGTTAACTACAAGGCCATTGGCTGTAGCAGCTGCAATTTTGCCAGTAGCATATTGCGGAATATTTTTTGCATCTTTATAGACATTCAATATTTGATTTGGGGAAGCAGGTTCTTTTAAATTCAACCCACTGGCAAGAGCAACTAAAACTTGCGATCGCAAGATTTTTTGTTGGGGTTTGAACGTATTATTCGGGTAGCCTTTTAAAAATCCAGCACTAAGGGCTTGACTAATTGCTGGAGTTGCCCAGAATTTTGCTGGTACATCTTTATATGATGTTGCACTCTTGCCGACTTCTTGGTCAAAAGCTTTTTCGAGTAGGGCAGCAAATTCAGCGCGGTTTACAGCCTGATTTGGTCTAAAAGAATAGTCAGGAAATCCCTTGAGAATACCACGAGAAGAAAGAACGTCTATAAAACGCCGACTCCAAAAGTTATTAGGTACATCGTTAAATGCAATTGGTGGCGGAATGGTTGACTTTTTCGCTGAGGGAGTTACTAAAGGCAACGCCGATGCTGCAATTGGTGGCTCCACATTTCCAGGGGAAGTTACAGGACTCTGTGCTTGTGAGGACTGAGTTGGGGCTACGTTAACAGAAGGCAAGCCCAAAACTGGAGGAGTCGTGCTGTCAAAAGGGGATGAAGTTGTGTTGGGTTCAACAACAGCCGCAGGTGGAGGTGACGGCGAGGCATTGAAGTTAGGGACAACATTTGGTTCTACTTTGGCAGCAGCAGAGGGCAATACTTGATTTGGTTGAACGGAAGGCGTTGGGGAAGTTGAAAGTAGTCCGTTTAAATTCCAGCTAGAATCCTTGCGGGAAAATGACCAAAACAGAATCGCTCCGATGGTGGCAAAGGCAATAAGAATGGCTATAAATTCATCAAAGCCAAGGGCAGTTCTTTGAGATGACTCCGGTTCAGAAGGAGGTCTATTTGTCATCGTGATTACCCTAATAGCAGTAAAATTTGTGTCTAAACAAATTAAGCCATAGATGTCTCTTTTATACCACTACTCTAATTAGCGCTAATACCGTTTCTCTAAAATATGACGAGAGATTCAACACTTCGGCTAGCGAGAGTGTTGAAGCGGAGCGTCTCCGGCTCCGCTCCTAAATTCTGGCTTCTGAATTCTTCTTCAATTCCTGCTCAAAGTACCCTGAGTAAGCTGGGAATACTGTCTATGGCTTCCAAATTGCGAATTTCTGCCAAAGCTTCCCGAAATTCCCCTTCCCTGACATCATGGGTAACAACTACAATCTCTGCTAGTTCTTCCTGAAAACCAGTTTGGACAATTGATTCTAAGCTCACACCATGATTACCAAAGCAAGTACCCAATTTGCCGATAACTCCGGGTTGGTCTTTGGTGAGAAAGCGGGCGTAAAATCGAGTCACAAGTTCTGTCATTGGCGCAATTTGACAGTATTCTTGATGCCCACAAGTTAACAGGGGATTTGGAACTGCTGTGTTGCTTTTGAGGGCTGCAACTAGATTCAAAATATCTGACGAGACGGCGCTGGCTGTTGCACCAGCTCCCGCTCCAGGCCCGAAAAACATAACTTGCCCGATGGGTTCTCCTTCAACAAGAATGGCGTTATACACACCATTTATGCTGGCTAGGGGGTGTGTTTTCGGTACTAAAGTGGGATGAACTCTGACAGAGAGGGGAGATGAGAGAGTAACTCGTTTGGCGATCGCTAACAATTTAATCACAAATCCCAATTTTTCGGCATAAACAATATCTGTTTTACTGACTTGCCGAATTCCTTCAGAATAAACATCTTGTAGGTTGATGCGTCCACCAAAACCTAATGATGCCAGGATGGCAATTTTATCTGCGGCATCCAAACCATCTACATCGGCTGTGGGGTCAGCCTCTGCATAACCTAAACGCTGAGCATCAGCTAACACATCACCAAAGTTGCTGCCTTCTGTTTGCATCCGCGTCAGGATGTAGTTAGTCGTACCGTTAACAATACCAGTGACAGTGTGAATCCGATTAACACTTAAAGACTGCTTCAGGGGTTGAATTACTGGAATTCCACCACCAACAGCGGCTTCTAGCATGACATACACGCCGGCTTTATTCGCAGTTGTGAAGATTTCCGCACCAAAACGAGCGATCGCGGCTTTATTCGCAGTTACTACGTGCTTACCATTACTTAAGGCTTTGAGAATAAGCGATCGCGCTGGTTCTAATCCACCCATCACCTCAACAACTATATCCACTGCTGGGTCGTTGACAATCGCTTCTAAATCTGTACTTAAAACTTCCGTAGGCAATTCTACTGCACGTGGTTTATTAAGCGATCGTACCCCTACCCGATAGATTTCTATCTCCTGTAACAAAGGATGACGCCCAACTTTATCTTGTAAAAGTTGCACCGTACCCGTTCCCACAGTGCCTAATCCCAATATACCTAGCTTTACACCCACAAATTTTGCACCCAATTCATTTTTAAATAAGAATTCAAAAGTCAGAATAGTGTGGAATTTAGATCCGCCACTCATTGTTCGCCTTTGGCGTCTCCCTTTGGGAGAAGACCATACTCATCAAAGATTCAATGGGGGATTTAGACCTCTTTATTTATCCGCCCAACGAGAACTTTAACACTTAGAACTTTTGCCTCAGTTAACCATACAAAACAATTGTAGGGTGGGCATTGCCCACCCTACTCATTTAAAACTCAAAACTCAGGGAGAAGTCAAAGAGGCTTGCGCCGTTCTGAACTTCTGTTACTTAGTAAGTTTCTACGTGCCAACGATGGGCTTTTTTGAGTTCCTTTTGGTAATCACTCCAGGTTACGCCTTCCTTAGCAGCTGCTGCTGTTAAGGCAGCATCGATACCTTCTTCCATACCTCGCAAACCGCAGATGTAGGTGTGGGTTTTTTCATTTTTAATTAATTGCCACAATTCGTCTGCGTGTTCGGCTACACGGTCTTGGATATACATCCTACCGCCTTGGGGATTTTTTTGTTCGCGACTGATAGCAGCAGTGAGGCGGAAGTTCTCAGGATATTTTTCTTGAATTTCTTCCAGTTCTTCCTTATATAAAAGGTTTGGAGTTGTCGGCACGCCAAATATCAGCCAAGAGAACCCCTTAAATTGGTATTCTGGGTTAGCAGCTCTTTCCTTATCTTTAAACTGACGCCACAGATAAGCCCGCATCGGCGCAATACCTGTTCCAGTTGCTAACATGATGACATTGGCATCCGGGTCGTCGGGTAATAGCATTTCCTTACCGACTGGGCCTGTGATTTTTACTTCTTCCCCAGGTTTGAGGAAACACAGGTGAGTAGAGCAAACACCGTAGACTGTTTCGCCAGTTTCTGGATGCTTGTATTCCAACTGACGGACGCACAGTGATACTGTCTTATCATCTACATCATCGCCATGACGAGTTGAGGCGATCGAGTACAGTCTGAGTTTTTCCGGCTTGCCGTTCTTGTCTAATCCTGGGGGAATAATACCAATACTTTGACCTTCTATATACTTTAAATCACCGCCGGAAAGGTCAAACTTAAGATGTTGAACAATACCAATTCCGCCTTCTTTTACTAACGGTTCATTGGATATTACCTTACCAATAAATGGGGCATTGGGCCGATAAGTATTAACAGGAACGTCGGCGCCTTTTTTGGCTTTCGCTTGAGTCATGGTGTTGCCTTTTTTGTCCTTCTTGGGCTGTTCTTCAGCACTGTTAGCATTTACAGGTGTGGCTTTACCATTCCCTTCACTGTTAGTAGCTTCCTCAGATGTGGCTAACTCACTGACTTCGCTGTTAGCATTCCCAAATGAGGCTTTACCATTAACCTGCTCTAAAGCACTTATGGAATGGATACTAACAATTTTGCCGCCTAGGCGAGTGATCCGTCGCATTTCTTGATTCATGCGGTTGTAAGGCACTCTGATGAACACACTGCCACTTTTACGAATTGGGTAGTTTGTTTTATCAGTCTCTTCGTTCTGACGCAGACCTACCACTTCGTAAACGAAGACGCGGCTACCTAATTCATTATTGGCAGCACCCTCAACAGCACCTTGATTGTACATTCGTTCTACCACTCCGATATTTACTTAACCGTTTTTCAAAAAAAACTATTCCCATCCAAGCCAGCTTTAGTTTACCGGATTTTCGTTTCACAAAACTGGCCCTCTGGGGAAACGGCATTATTAACTAATGCCTTGTTAAGTACACTCACCAAAGACACGCAGGCATAGCAAAAAACACACCTGTTCATCTTCTAAAGTAGAAGATAAGTCTTTTGGAGAATGTTAATAATGAGTCAATTTAATCTTTTTTTCGTTAACTACCACCCTGATCAGGAGATAGTTTTTTGCTATCTGAAGATATAAACGACAAAGGTATACACAGTGAGAGGTTTGCTTTGATTGGTAGAAATTACCACTCATGTTGCCTTCAAATGCTACCTATGCGCTTTCCTTCTCTAGGTTTTTATGGCGGGGAGTCTTAACCTTAAGAAGAGTTTCTCCCGATTGGTTTTACTTCCCCAATTTTACCAGTCTCACAAAATATTTTTAGCTATATTAGCCATCTAGTTATGGCTAATTACATAACTAGAATAACTTCAGCTACAAACATCACTATAGAGAGAGGCATTGTATAAGCAACTATAATAAGTTTTACTTGATGTGAAAAATCTGTCAACCTCTATTAAGTATCATGCTATAACTTTCACTCTTATATCTTAGATAACATCGAGAAAATTGCTACCCAGAATATTACTAATCCTAGTAGCTCTCTCATTCTTTAGATAGATTCTAGCTGTAAATAACTCATTTATCGCTCTAGTCGCAATTCAATTTCGCAATAAACAAAAAATTTGCTGCCAAAAAAAATTATACCTTATAGACTTGATTTATAGAGTCACAACTAGGTAACGGGGATCGCTACACCAATTATGGGTGGGAATGTTCGCTATTTTAAAAATAACAAGTAAATTATCAAGATTATTGGTGAACTCGTAAATTCTTCTTGACAGCAAATCTTGTAGGGGATACCCCATTCTGTTAAAATCAAATATACCACTAGGATTAAATACTTAGCTAGCACTGAATCCCGACTTATTTGACGAGTAACAACTATTCCTTTGTTGTCTACCCGTCTGACACTTTGTCGCAGTGCTGGGTAGCAAAGACGCAGGATAAACCAAAGGGGTAAACTCCTGGCTTAAAAATCTGCTGTGTGAAAAATTATTGATTGACACATCTTTAGCATCTAGAGGAGATTTATGACAAGTAAGCCGGAACGCGTGGTATTGATTGGAGTAGCCGGAGACTCCGGGTGCGGTAAATCTACGTTTTTGCGTCGTTTGATAGATTTATTTGGTGAAGAGTTAATGACAGTTATCTGCTTGGATGACTATCATTCCCTAGATCGCAAACAGCGTAAAGAAACAGGAATAACTGCACTTGACCCCAGGGCGAACAATTTTGACTTGATGTATGAGCAAATTAAAGCGCTCAAGGATGGTCAAGCGATTGATAAGCCGATTTACAACCACGAAACCGGTTTGATTGATCCGCCAGAACGGATAGAGCCGAATCACATTGTAGTGGTTGAGGGGCTGCATCCTTTATATGATGAGCGGGTGCGATCGCTGATTGACTTTAGCGTTTATTTCGACATCAGCGATGAAGTCAAAATTGCCTGGAAAATCCAGCGAGATATGGCTGAACGCGGTCACCGTTACGAAGATGTCGTAGCTCAAATAAACTCCCGTAAGCCCGACTTCAGCAAGTATATTGAACCACAAAGAGAATTTGCCGATGTGGTTCTCCAGGTATTACCTACAAATCTAATTAAAAACGACACAGAGCGTAAAGTCCTCCGGGTACGTATGCTCCAGCGCGAAGACAAGGAAGGCTTTGAGCCAGCCTACCTCTTTGATCAAGGGTCAACAATTAATTGGACTCCCTGTGGACGTAAGCTGACCTGTTCTTACCCTGGTATGCAACTGTACTACGGTTCAGATGTATACTACGGTCGTTACGTCTCAGTACTAGAGGTAGACGGTCAATTTGACAACTTGGAAGAAGTAATTTACATCGAAAACCATCTCAGCAATACATCCACCAAGTATCAGGGTGAGTTGACTCAGTTATTACTCCAGCACCGTGAGTACCCAGGTTCCAATAATGGTACTGGTTTGTTCCAAGTGCTGACAGGTCTGAAAATGCGTGCTGCCTATGAGCAGTTAACAGCTAAGGAAGCAAAGTTAGCGGTTAAAGTTTAAAGCAGCAGTGTTTGTGTCAAAGTTAGCAGGGGCGCTTTTTGGTGTCCCTCTTTTTTTGTCTAGAAATCTACATCTTGCAGGTAAGTGAGAAGATTAATAGTGTTTTTTGCTTAAACACCTGTTACTCAGCTTTACTAAGAGTGTAAAGCAAAACCACATAACGTGAATGGCTGCTTGTAGAGAAAAATTCAGGTTGCTTCAATTAGAAATAATTTTGATTCTATTTCTCAAATAAATTTTATCTATAAATATTACGTCCTTTTAACAATAAATATTATCTCTTGTACAAATTTTTCTGAACATAGTGAGAGATTCACTACTCAGGTATAAATATTGTTATGATTTCAGACATTAGTAGCTACACTAAATATTCACATTTTAGTTAGCTAAAAACTCTCAAAGGAGGAAAGACCTTTGTCTCGTCGCTATCTATTTACCTCAGAGTCAGTTACAGAAGGGCATCCAGATAAAATCTGCGATCAGATTTCTGATACCATTCTTGATGCTCTACTGACGCAAGACCCCAGCAGCCGAGTTGCTGCTGAAGTAGTAGTTAATACAGGCTTGGTACTAATTACTGGTGAAATTACTACCAATGCTAATGTAAATTACGTTAATCTCGCTCGGAAGAAAATTGCCGATATTGGCTATACCGATGCCATCAATGGTTTTTCTGCTAATAGCACCAGTGTTATTGTAGCTTTAGACGAACAATCACCTGATATTGCTCAAGGTGTCAATACCGCCCAAGAAACCCGCGAGCAAGATAGTGATGAACAGTTCGATAAAATTGGTGCGGGCGATCAAGGGATAATGTTCGGTTTCGCTAGCAACGAAACACCAGAACTGATGCCCTTGCCCATCTGTTTAGCTCACCGCTTTGCTCGCCGACTGGCAGCAGTTCGCAAAACAGGTGAATTGCCATACCTGCGTCCCGACGGCAAGACGCAAGTCACAGTCATTTATGAAGACGGACGCCCTGTAGGTATTGATACAATCTTGATTTCTACCCAGCATACAGCAACTATTGGAGAAATCACAGACGAAGCAGCAGTGCAAGCCAAAATTAAGGAAGACCTCTGGTCAGCAGTGGTGGAACCTGTTTTTGGTGACATTGATGTTAAACCTGATCAGGGAACACGTTTTTTAGTTAACCCCACCGGCAAATTTGTCATTGGTGGCCCACAGGGAGACTCTGGTCTGACAGGACGAAAAATCATTGTTGACACTTACGGTGGCTATTCCCGGCATGGTGGCGGTGCTTTTTCGGGTAAAGATCCCACAAAGGTAGACCGTTCTGCGGCTTATGCGGCTCGCTATGTGGCGAAAAATATTGTCGCTGCTGGTTTAGCAGAAAAAGTTGAAATCCAGCTATCGTATGCTATTGGCGTAGCACGTCCAACGAGCATTTTGGTAGATACCTTTGGCACTGGCAAAGTGGATGAAGACACCTTACTGGAATTAATCAAGCAGCACTTTGAACTGCGTCCAGCAGGAATTATCCATGCGTTCAATCTACGCAACTTACCAAATGAACGAGGCGGACGTTTTTACCAGGACGTCGCGGCTTACGGTCATTTTGGACGGACGGATTTAGACTTGCCTTGGGAACAGACCGACAAAACAGAATTGTTGAAAAAAGCAGTCAACGAATCATTGGCAGCGATCGCTCAGGCACTAACCTAAGTTTCTCTGCTACTGCAAAAATCTAATTTAGGTATATGAGGGTGTTAGCAACTTGCTTATGCCCTCATTTTTTTTAGAGGGAGACGAGAGAAAAAGAACTAATAAAGAAAACTCTGTAATCCGAAAACTGCTGGTATATCTGGGTTCAACGAGGAAAATACCGAAGTTGAAAATTGATGAAAAAGAATAACTCGTCTGCACCGGAGTTTACAACTACAAGCTTACAAGCACGTCGTTTTCGATTATCTTTTCTCTACGCAGTGCCGATTGGGGTATTGGGGGGATTGATTGGCTTGGGTGGTGCAGAGTTTCGACTTCCAGTCCTGGCTGGCACTTTGGGCTATTCAGTACGGCAAGCTGTACCTTTGAACTTAGCCGTCAGCTTAATTACGATCGCAGCTTCTCTGGCAATTCGTGGCAGTACGCTTTCCTTTAGCCAAGTCATTCCATTACTGCCTGTGATTTTATCTTTAATTACCGGAGCGGTGATTACTGCTTTTTTTGGGGCGGCGATCGCCCACAGACTATCAAACGAACAGCTTGAGCGAATCATCCTAGTGCTATTGGTTTTGATTGGCATAGCCTTGATAATTGAGGGTTTTCTACCTCAACAAATAGCAGCCTTGTTACCCCCTACTTTGAGTTGGCGCATTCCAGCAGGTATTTTTTTTGGACTAGCAATTGGATTAGTTAGCAGTCTACTTGGCGTTGCAGGTGGTGAGGTGATTATCCCAACGCTTGTTTTTGCTTTTGGTGTAGATATTAAAACAGCAGGGACAGCTAGTCTTCTAGTTAGCTTACCGACTGTGCTAGTGGGCGTGATCAAATATGCTAGTCGCGGTGCATTTGCAGATCGTACAGTCTTGGGCAACACTATAGCGCCTATGGGAGTTGGCTCAGTAATTGGAGCGATAATTGGAGGAATGCTTGTCGGGATTATTCCAGCAGCGTTACTAAAAATGATGCTAGGGGTAATTTTAAATATCTCCGCGTTTCGAGTTTTTCATAAAGCTAATTCCTCTAATCACAAATCTGAGAGCTAAATTTAGCAAATATTTTCAGTTTTGTAGGGTGTATTATCGCGTCAGCGTAACGCACTATCAGATTTTCGGTGCGTTAGGGCTAAAGTCCATAAAGCACCCTACTGGCGTGACTTTTTAGCGTAGATATCCGCTCAATGCTAATAAGAAATCCCCTCTGCCTTTGCCATAGAAAAGTAGTTACAAGGCAGCGGGGTTTCATTATCTTAATATTTTTGTAGGGGGTATTTTAGGGATAATGCTGGCAGATAACCAGTTTCTCTGATTTAAAACCGACGAAACCCCATAATTTATTTTTGAATCCGCCTACTTAGTTCAGCCTATTTCCAATCAGGAATTTCTGCGTCTTCCCCACCAATGCCGATTCCAGTGTTATAGATTTCTGCACCAGTGATATTCAGATTATCCATTGATGCTTTATACACATTAGAATCGTGGATTGTAGCGCGAGTAAAATTTACTCCATTGAGATTGGCTTGCTTCAAATTCACGTTGGTGACATAAGCCGATGTTAAATTAGCACCTGCCAAGTTTGCACCAGTTAAGTCTGCACCCTCAAGGTTAGCCCCTACAAGATTGGCTCCTTGCAACTTAGCTCCTCTCAAGTCAGCACCAATTAAATGAGCGCCACTGAGGTTTGCTCCTGATAGATTGCACTTGATACATTCCCCAGTCGATAACAACTTTTGCAAGTCTTGTGGATTCTCAGCTTTAACCACGCTATTAAACAGTAGGGGAGTTGCTAAGGCGATCGCCGCTAAGAGCTTAAGTTTCATAATTTTCCCCCTTCATAAATCAAGTTGCGTCCGTTCTTTCCCTCACGCTTCTATTATCTCACTAATTTTCTTGAGCATATAGATTGACCTTACAAATTAGTTGTGATATGAAACAGCGATGAGCGTGATGGTAAAAATGGGAATAAATCTGGTTTTATGCTGTTTTTTGGCGATAAATCCACAAAAATTGCCAGTATTAAATCACTGTTAAATGTTTTGAATAGCTGACATCAATTGCAATGATTTTGTCTGAGTTTGATAAGTATTTATACTTTGGAAATTAATTATTCTTCATAGAATAATTACGGTTGGTTTAAGACATTAAAAATTCTTGCATGTACTGATTAACCAACTCAGGTTTTTCTTGCTGCAACCAATGGCTACAATTGGCTATGTACTTGATTTGAAAGTCCCTGACATAAGCTTCTGTGCCGTAGCTGAGTTCCTTGCCAAGTGCGGTGTCTTTTTCTCCCCAAATCATCAGGGTTGGCACTTCTAAAACTCCCTTATTTGGATTTAAAATTTTCTGTTCAAAAACATTGCGGTAATAGTTTAACATCGCTGTCAGCGCACCGGGTTTTGCTACAGCTTTTTTATAAGCATCAATATCCGCTTGAGTAAAGACATTTTTATTAACTGCCATGCCTTTAAAAGCCATTTCAATTACTTGGTAGTCTGAAGCTTGTAGGAGTAATTCCGGAAGCCACGGGAGTTGAAAGAAAAACATATAAGAACTACGTACTAGTTGTTGAGGAGTACGGAAGCCTTCAGCGAATTTGGCAGGATGAGGTAGATTAAGTATAATTAATCGCTCTAGCATTTCGGGGTGTGCGTAAGCAAAATTCCAGGCGATCGCACCACCCCAATCATGTCCTACCAAAACACACTTTTGGTATCCTAATCCTTTAATTACTCCTTCTACATCTTTAATAAATTCATCCATCACATAAGCTGATTGTGCTTCTGGCTTATCACTGTCGTTGTAGCCGCGTAAATCAAGCGCAACAACTTTAAAATTCTGGGCAAATTCTGGTATTTGATATCGCCAAGAGTACCAAAATTCAGGAAACCCATGCAGCATTAACATCAAAGGGCCTTCGCCTTGAGTAACGTAATGCAATTTCACACCATTGGTAGTTATATATTCGTGTGTCAAAGAACTTTCTATTACAGACATTATTAATATTGCTCTACTTGTGTAAAAGGTTATCAACTAAGTAAAAGATATTTTAATTATTGTGTATTATTAGCTGCCTTAACATCTATAGATAGAAAGCATTATCACAGTATTCTTTTAGTCAAGCAGTTACACAACTCTTCTCTAGGTAGATGTATATTTTAGATAAATACTGCTAGAAGAAATATCATGACTCCATCCAACTAAAATGACACAACAGCTAATAGACCATCCTTCATTATGGATTGAGCGACTAGCGCGATTTGGTTATATTTCTAAGGGAATAGTTTATGGTATTGTTGGACTCTTAGCAGTACAGGTTGCGTTCGGTACGGGTGGAAGAACGACTGATACAAAAGGGGCTTTACAAACAATTGTCAGCCAACCATTTGGTAAATTGTTGCTAGCGATAGTAGCAGTTGGTTTAATTGGATACGTGCTTTGGCGATTTATCCAGGCAATAAAAGACCCAGAAAATAAAGGCACAGATGCTAAAGGTTTGGCAGTGCGAGTTGGTTATGCAGTTAATGGTTTGATATATGCTGGGTTAGCTGTTAGTGCTGTGCAAATTGTCCTTGGCTCAGGCGGTGGTAGTAGTAATTCCACTGAAGATTGGACAGCACGTCTGCTTTCTCAACCCTTTGGTCAATGGTTGGTGGGAACTGGAGGGGCATTTATTATTGGTTTGGGTTTCTATCAGTTGTATAAAGCTTTTACTGCTAAGTTTCAAAGAAAACTCAATTTAAGTGAGTTGACTGATACAGAACGCAACGGGGTGATAAGCATTTGCAGATTTGGTTTGCTGGCAAGGGGTGTTGTGTTCTGCATTATCGGCTGGTTTCTGATTCAAGCAGCAACTCAATATGATGCTAGTGCTGCTGGGGGTTTGGATGAAGCGTTACAAACTCTGGCACAACAACCTTACGGTTCTTGGCTTTTGGGTATTGTAGCCTTTGGTTTGGTTGCCTACGGGATTTATCTACTGGTTCTAGCGCGGTATAGCAATATAATTCGTAATTCGTAATTCGTAATTCGTAATTAATCAGTTTAGGATTGTATCCTCCACGCCCTTGAAGACCACCAAATCTGAAATGATGGTGCTTGCTCTGATACCAAGTAATTATAAATTACGAATTAGCAATTATTTGATCAGCTGGTCATGGGGTAAAAGAGATTGAAAACTAATGAGCATAGCAGAAATCCGCGGTGTATGGTTGACGACGACTGATAGTAAAGTTCTCAGGTCAAAGCAACGCATTGCTGAGGCAATGGACTTTCTGGCTGAGACGGGATTTAATGTAGTGTTCCCTGTTGTTTGGAACAAGGCAGTAACACTGTATCCTAGTCAAACAATGCAACAGACTTTTGGGGTGGGAATTGACCCTATGTGCTTTGGTCGTGACCCCTTAGAAGAAGTGGTGGTGGAAGCGCGGCGAGTTGGATTGAAAGTTATTCCTTGGTTTGAATACGGGTTTGCCAGTTCTTACAATTTGAATGGCGGTATGCTGTTGCAAAAGAAACCGGAATGGGCGGCACGTGACTGCAACGGAAATTTACTGAAGAAGAATGGCTTTGAGTGGTTGAATGCCCTTGACTCTCAAGTGCAAGAATTCTTATTAAACTTGGTGCTGGAAGTTGCAAATAATTATGATGTTGATGGGATTCAAGGGGACGATCGCTTGCCAGCATTACCCTGTGAGGGAGGCTATGATGAGGAAACTATCACACGCTATCGCCAGCAGTTTCAGAAAAATCCGCCACAGAACCCTAAAGATTTGCAATGGCTAAAGTGGCGTGCAGATATTCTCACTGAGTTCTTGGCACGTCTCTACCGAGAGGTGAAAGCAGTTAATCCTAACTTATTGGTATCGATTGCACCTAATATCTATGATTGGGCTTTTAAGGAATATCTGCAAGACTCACCCACATGGTTAAAGCGGGGACTAGTCGATATCATTCACCCGCAGATTTATCGTCGCGACTTTAGGAGCTATCAAGCGATCGCTGATAAACTGGTAAGCCAGCAGTTCACAAATAAAACACTGCCAAAGTTAGCACCGGGAATTCTGATGAAGCTTGGCTCTTACTGTATTAGTCCAGAATATCTGGTGCAAGCAGTTGAATATAATCGCCAGATTGGGATTCAAGGTGAGGTATTCTTTTTCTATGAGGGTTTGCGAGAGAATAATAATGCCCTTGCGAAAGTTTTGCGAAATGGCCCTTATGCTAAGTCTGCATTATTTCCCACTTTGTCAGATTTGAGTGGGAGTGATGTGAGTAATAAAAGGTCATCTTCAATTTTGCAAAGCTTGGGAAGATTTTTCCGAAATCTTTAATGACAAAGCATTTAGCCTAAATGCTTGCGGAAAATACCAAAATGAATGCGCGATATACTGAAATGAGTAAGCAAACCCCAGTTTGAGAAAGCAATATCTGTAAATGCTTGCTGAATCTACTGAAATGAGTAAGCAAACCCCAGTTTGAGAAAGCAATATCTGTAAATGCTTGCTGAATCTACTGAAATGAGTAAGCAAACTCCAGTTTGAGAAAGCAATATTTGTAAATGCTTGCTGAATCTACTGAAATCAGAAAGCAATCAAGGATATTGAGAAAGCAAACTGGGGTTTGAGAAAGCAATAAGGCATTTTGCTTATTGAATTCCACTTGAGCAGGAAAGACAGAGACCAGCAGATGATTAGACCACAACGGTTGTAAATATTCTTAACTCAGAATAAACCTGGTATGTACAGATGACAAAGCGATCGCGTCTCTTGCCTGGACAACTTGAATGCGATCGTCTCTAACTGGTAGTAGTATAGAGGCGATTATCACATTAGACTTATTATAAAAGTTTTGATATCAAACTCTTTCTCTGTACCTCTGCATCTCTGCGTGAAACAAAAAAATATTTATGTAAAAACCCTACAAAACAATAAAAGTACGTTTTGTTTCTGTCTTAAAAGCTCATGAACCTATTACTGATATACTATAAAATAAATAATTTATAAGCCTAAAATATAAAATGCAAGTAGAACAAATAATTAAGACTCTAAAACAGGATTTAGCAACACTTTTTGAAAAAGATATTTCCTATGATATATATACCCAAGATATCTATTTTCGAGACCCAGTAAACAAATTTAAATATAAATTTAACTACCGCATTATATTTTGGACTTTGCGATTTCACGCACGACTATTTTTTACCCAAATATACTTTGATGTGCATGAAGTATATCAGTCAGCCGAAGACATTATTTTAGCAAAGTGGACAGTACGCGGAGTTTTACGCGTTCCTTGGAAAGCAAAGGTATTTTTTAATGGTTATTCCACGTATAAACTAAACCTAAATGGTTTGATATACGAGCATATAGACACTTGGGATCGTAAACCAGGAGAGATTTTACGGCAGTTTTGGCAGAAGGGAGAAGACAGTTATTAGCTCAATAGGTTCTATCATGAGTTATTGATAATTATGTTGATATAAATTTGTTGATTTTAGATGAAGCGATCGCTTTTTGTAAAAAGTACCTAATTCAAACACAGCACTCAAGCTTGGGAAGTAATCAAGATGTCTAAACTGTAGACTCTATATCAGGACGTACGCCTGATCTAAGCCCTAGCGATACCAGTTTCTACGTCTAAGGATATAAATGGATATAAATTTGTTTAATTTTGACGTATTAATGAGATATTTATTAAATTGAAAAATTAATTCAGATAGAAACTTATGGCAACCGAGCAAGACCTTCAATCCCTTTTTAATAAATTAGATGGCGATCAAGACGGCAAAATCTCCATTAATGAGCTTTTTTTAAGTCCTGGCTTAAGTGCAATCATCTCATCAGAAACAAATACCAGTAGCCCCCAGGAGTTAATAGCACAGTATGATTCAGACAAAGACGGTAGTATTACCTTTGAAGAGTTCAAACAAGCAGTTGAGAAAGCAAGTAATTTAACTTAGCAGTCAAAAAACCCAATACCAAATAACCAATAGCCCAAATCCCTCTCTAGCCCAAGCTAAGAGGGATTTGCAATTTCTAGGTCATTGGTGACTTGCTAGCCCTTCAGGATGATCTTAGAGGCGAAAGGCTGGCTGTAGGCGATTGTGGGAGGGGATAAGAGCGATCGCATCTACAGAATACTGTTGAAGAACTTCTTTCTCGTCCTTATCCAATACGGTTCGGTTAAGTGAAGAGACGGCGATTTATCGCCGTCTCTACAAAGAACTAATTATTGTAAAGACGGCGATTTATCGCGTCTTTGTGATCTATAACTTTCATTAAAAAACCTTATCCGAACCGTATTGCGTCCTTATCTGACTGCTGAAGAAGATGCTTTGCTGGAATTAGTGTTAAAACTGATTGAAGATTTTGAAGAAAAGCACTATCAGCTTAATTCTTCAACACCTCATTCAAGGCTTTTTCATTTTATGGAAGTTAGAAGTTTAGAACAGGGTGATTTAGTGGAAATTCTTGGTTCAAGTGAGATTATTACTAAATTTATTAATGGTGAGTTAAAACTTACTAAAGAACAAGCTAAAGATTAGGGAAGTTTTTTCATGTTGATGTAAGTTTGTTTATTTTAGAGTAGGCGATCGCTTTTTTATAGAGACAGCTAGTTTAGATACACTAGCTGACCATTTCTTTTGCCCAACTTAATTGCGATGAAAGCTTCTAGCTATTATTAAATTAGAAGTTTCCTTGTATCGTTTTTAGCTAAGATTTTGTATATACTTATAATCAGTATAAAAAACTAAAGAGCCATTTAAAATGCCAAAGGATAGCCCAAAAGTTAGCCTAGATGCACTTATACCGAGAGAAGCATTTGAGGTTCAAGGACAACAAGCTCAAATTATACTCAATAATATTCCTATGATACAAATTCGTAATTTAGAGCAAAAAGATTTTTTCTATCCATTTTTACGAAAACCTGATTTTCAACGAGAAACAAATGAGTGGGATGCTCTGAAAATATGTGACTTTATTGAAAGTTTTTTAGATGGTGATTTAATACCAGCTGTTATTCTTTGGAGAAGTGATAGTGGTTATTTTTTCGTAATTGATGGCTCACATAGGCTAAGTGCTTTAATAGCCTGGATAAATGATGATTATGGCGATAAAAATATTTCCAATAAATTTTATGATGGATATATTACAGAAGAACAGAAAAATGCTGCTCAGGAAGTTAGAAAACTAATTAAGAGTAAGATAGGCTCTTACCAGGATTATGAATTATCAACACAGCACCTAGACAAAATAGATCAAAAAGCACTTGAGAGAGCAAGAAATTTGGGTAGTTTGGGTATCCAACTTCAGTGGGTTGGTGGTAATGCATCTAAAGCAGCAGATTCATTAAACTTGTCCGAAATATTAACTTAGGAAAAGAAAAATGGTAAAACGTTAGATTGGGCGTCTACCATTTTCCACAATTAGTTATGATTTTAGATTATATACAAAAGTATCCACTACGAACAAAACAGATTTTAGGGATTAGTTACGAACAATTGCAATCACTGCTAAATTGCGCCTTAAAACGAAATCGATACATCAAAGCTAAACAAGAGAGTCATAAAATTAGAATTAATGCGGCTGGTGGTGGTCGTCCCGAAAAGTTATCAACCGAAGAACAAGTATGTTTATGTCTATTTTATCTAAGACAGATGCCAACATTCCAAGTATTAGGAATGCTATTTGGTGTTTCCAAAACCGAAGCTAATGATACATTTCACGACTGGATACCAATTCTTCGTGATATATTACCTGCTAGTTTATTAGAACAAGTATCAAATAATGAAAGTGATTTACTATTTGTTCAAGAAGTATTAACAAATTTTAGGCTATTAGTCGATAGCTTAGAACAGCCAATATATAGGGATTCTGACCAAAAAGAGCAACAGAAATATTTTTCTGGAAAGAAGAGACAACATACATTAAAAAGTCTGATAATTGGCATACCAGAAGGCAAAGATATTGTAGAGGTAGAAGTAGGTGTTCCTGGGCCAACAGCAGATATAAAATTGTTTCGTCAATCTCAAAATAAATTTGATAAATCTCAACCCTTTTCAGGTGATAAAGGCTTTCAAGGAGGTGAGAATATCACTACTCCTCATAAAAAGAAACCAAAACGAGAATTAACTCAACAGCAAAAAGATGAAAATAAGGCTTTATCTAGTAATCGGATATTCATTGAACATTTGATTCGATTACTTAAAATATTCCGCATAGCCTCACAAAGATTTCGCTTAAAGCTTGAGACGTATGAGCAGATTATTTTAACAGTTTGCGGATTAGTTAGGTTAAGAATTGGTAGCTTAGTTCTGCCAACTTAGCTAGTAGCAAAAATCATAAATTTTTAGAAATTAGGAGTTAATTTTTATGCCTCTAAATTATCACTAACTATCTCAAAGCCTTATAATTACGTATTTACGAAGATATCAAAGTTTTGCCCCAAAGCTTTGAACAGTCTGGCTTTGGAATTTTCGGACAAGTCTATTTTTTAACATTAATCAAAAAGCAGCACCTATTAGCCCAACCGAAATGCGTTTATTGAAAGCTAGGAATAAACCTAATGGCGTTGCTGCTCGTGCAATTATGAGAAGTGGTAATGGTCATAAATATTGGTCGGAGTTCTCACAAGATAAACAAGATAAAATTGAAAAATTAGCTCAAGAAATACATCAACTTATTTTTGAGCCTAAGCTTAAAAATCCTATGAAAATTACAGATGTTCCAATGGTAGGAAATCTATCAACTTCACAGAAAAATGAATTTATCTTAGAATTTGTCAATATAGTTAACAATATAGAAGTAGAAAATGAACTGGATTTGAATGATGATTCAACAGGAGAAAATACTGTACAATTCTTAACGAATTGTCAAAAATTAGCACAGAGAATAAATGCTAATGATCCTTCATCTCTTGGACTTCATCCACTTATATACTTCTATACTCGTGATAGTCGATATAGAGTAGGTTCATTTTATGGTGTTGTTAGCTTAGTATTATATTTAGGAAAAAATAAATCCTATGATAAATTTATAAAATGTAGGAAGGATTTTGAATTTGTGATTTGGCAACATGATGATATAGTTCCACAAATTGTAAGTAAAAGTAGCGCAGTCAAGGCACGAGAAAAGGTTAGAGATTTTTATTTGAAAATAGTTGAAAAATTAACACAAGGTGTAGATAGAAAAAATGTTGTGAAGGAGATTGTAGCCGATAAAACTTTTGGTTCCTTAAAAATAAAAGCTAGAGCTAACATAAGTGAAACTCAAAGTAAATCTTTTTCACGGGAAACTAAAGCAGCTGCTTTCATCAGAGATGCTTTACCTAAAGTTCAAAGATGTAAAATCTGTGGTGGCCATCTTCACAGTCACTCTATATCTATAGACCACAAAATAAGAAAAGAAGATGGTGGCTTAGGTAATTTAGATAATGCACAGTTAACTCACCCATACTGCAATACAACATTCAAAAATTAAATGTTTTTAAAGCATATACTAAAGTATAAATAGATGGTGCTTTACAAGAAAGGCTCAACTTAGCATTCTCAACACGCTTTTTCAGATGCGTTACCTTTCAATAAAGCACTTACTATTTTTTCACCGCCGGATACTGCTGCAAAACCTGCTGTAAATATTGCCCAGTATAAGACTTAGAATTAGCTGCAACTTCCTCCGGCGTCCCCACAGCAATTAATTCTCCCCCTTTATCGCCACCTTCTGGCCCCAAATCTATCACCCAATCAGAACAACGAATCACATCTAAATTGTGTTCAATCACTAAAATTGAATTGCCTTTATCCACCAAACGTTGCAACACATCTAACAATTTGTGGACATCATAAAAAGATAATCCTGTTGTCGGTTCATCGATTAAATAAAGCGTCTTACCTGTAGCACGTCTAGACAATTCTGTTGCTAACTTCACCCGCTGCGCTTCGCCACCAGATAAAGTAGTCGCAGGTTGTCCCAATTGAATATAACCCAACCCGACATCAAATAATGTTTGCAAACGAGCGACAGCTTTCGGAATGTTTTGAAAAAACTCTAAACTCTCCTCAACTGTCATGTTGAGAACATCAGAAATTGACTTATCTTTGTACTTCACTTGCAAAGTTTCACGATTATATCTTGCACCTTTACAAACTTCGCATTGCACATACACATCAGGTAGAAAGTTCATTTCAATGACATTCACACCTTGTCCACTACAAGCTTCACAACGTCCACCTTTAACGTTGAAAGAAAATTGTCCAGGTTTGTAACCTCTAGCTTTAGCTTCTACTGTTTGCGAAAATACATCCCGAACTGCATCAAAAATACCTGTGTAAGTCGCAGGGTTGGAACGTGGTGTACGTCCAATCGGAGATTGATCTATAACGATCGCTTTATCAATAGCATTTAATCCCTGAATTTTATCTAACTCTTTCGGTAAAGGAACTTTTTTCGTCAGATGGTGTTGCAGAGATGGATAAAGTAACTCGTTAATTAGAGTTGATTTGCCAGAACCAGAAACGCCAGTAACCGCGACAAGTTTACCTAATGGGATTTCTACATCTATATTTCTTAAATTATTGCGGTGGGCATTTTTGATGATTAAACTACGTCCATTTCCTTCTCGACGTTCTGCTGGGGTGGTGATTACCCTTCTTCCTGACAAATAAGCACCCGTCAAAGAATCTTCTGCTGCTAGCAACGCCTGAAAATCACCTTGGGCGATAATATTTCCGCCATGAATTCCTGCACCAGGGCCAATATCTACAATGTAGTTGGCTGCACGAATTGTTTCTTCATCATGCTCAACTACAATTAATGTATTACCTAAATCGCGCAATTTAGTTAAGGTTGTGAGCAATCGCCCATTATCTCGTTGATGTAAACCAATACTTGGTTCATCTAAAACATAGAGAACTCCTGTTAAACCAGAACCAATCTGCGTTGCTAAACGAATGCGTTGTGCTTCCCCACCAGAAAGCGTCATTGCTGGACGGTCAAGAGTGAGGTAATTTAATCCTACATCTAACAAAAATTGCAATCTAGATTTGATTTCTCGGAGTACTAAATCAGCAATTTGTGTCTGGCGATCGCTTAACTTTAACTGATCAATTCTCTCCCGACAATCCCAAATTGATACGCTAGTTAAATCCAAAATATTATGTTGTCCCAACCGTACAGCCAAGGCTTCCGGTTTTAAGCGCTTGCCTTTACACACCTCACATGGCTGATCAATTAAATAATCTTCCAGTTTTTGCTTAATCAGTTCCGAACCACCTTCATACTGCCTTTGGAGTATCGGAATTACCCCTTTAAAATTTTGCTTCTTTTCTGCCTTATTACTTGCTTCTTCTTTCTCTCCAAATAGAACAATCTGTTGCTGTTCTCCTGTTAGATTGCTCCAATGTGTTTGTAATTCAAAACCATAAGCTTGCCCCAAGCTGTAGAGCAATTCTAGATAATAAGAATTATCTTTTTCAGACCACGGGGCGATCGCCGCATAAATTGGCGTGTCCGGGTCAGGTACTACTAAATCAGGTGAGAACCTTCTTAAAGTCCCGATACCATGACAATGAGGACACGCACCATAAGGTGAATTAAACGAGAACAATCGCGGCGATAATTCTTCCATTACCGCCCCATGTTCGGGACAAGCAAAATTTTCCGAAAATACTAATTCTTGTTCGTTGTCAGACCCCTCGCCTTCGGCTCCCCCCCTTGGCAAGGGGGGAGTTTCCTCAGAAGGTAGACTAACAAGAATGCTGGCAATGCCACCTGATTGCTTCAGACACGTAGACAAAGAATCGACCAGACGCTCCTGTATACCAGCCTTTTTAACGAGACGGTCAATCACCACTTCAATGGTGTGAGTAAGATTTTTATCTAATTCAATCGAATCAGAGAGTTCGCGCACTTCGCCATTGACACGCACACGGACAAAACCTTGGGAAGCCAAACTAGATAAAAGTTTGCGGTGAGTACCTTTTTTACCCCGAACCACAGGGGCGAGAATTTGGAATCGGGTACGATCTGGTAAATCTAAAATCCGATCGCACATTTCATCAATTGTCTGTGGCGAGATACAGCGATCGCATAGCGGACAATGAGGTTCACCAGCGCGACCATACAACAACCGTAGATAGTCATAAATCTCCGTCACCGTGCCAACAGTAGAACGGGGATTATGAGAAGTTGACTTTTGATCAATAGAAATTGCTGGACTTAAGCCTTCAATTGCTTCTACATCCGGCTTATCTAATTGTCCTAAAAATTGCCGTGCGTAGGCGCTGAGAGATTCCACATAGCGCCGCTGTCCTTCAGCAAAGATAGTGTCAAACGCCAGAGAAGACTTACCCGAACCAGAAACGCCAGTAAAAACAATTAGGCGATCGCGTGGCAATTCCAAGTCAATATTTTTCAGATTATGCTGCCTAGCACCCCGAATACGTATAGTATTCTGGCTGTTGCTGTTTGGGTGCGGAAGATGCCCATTTAACACAGAAGCTTGCGTGTCGGTTTCTGAGCTTCGGAAATTCTGGGATGCGGCTAGCTTTTTATCTGACATATTTGCAAGCTGATGGTGAGAGGCGGCGTGAAACAGTTCTTAATAATACTATCTTTATTGTCTTTATAGTAGAACAATCGTACTGTTTCAGCTACGATGATTAATCATCTACTGTTAATAGGGCAGGCATTGGGGAGCCACTGCGGTCTTCTCCCTTGGCGCTAGTCTCTCCCTTTGGGAGAAGGGGAAACGCCAAAGGCGATAGCGAAGTGGTAGCGAGTCATCGAGCGTCTGGGCTTTGCCCAAGTGGAGCAAGTGGCGTCATGGGGCATTGGAAAAGAGATTTTCATGCTCTAATCGTGTTGATTTATCATTTGGGTAGGTATTTAATTTGCAGCATTATTACTGAAAATACTCCTAAAGGTGTAAGCGATCGCTTAAAAAACGACTTCTCCTAAGTAGGGGTGGAGAAGTGAGAGAGTAGGACATCAGGCAGAATAATCAATGCCCCATGCCCAAAAGTAATTTTCTAATTTTGACTTGAGATATTTTGATTATGCTAGCCAACGCAGCCAGTTATCAAATTACTTGGGAGAAGTTACCAGATGATTTTGTTTTAGACGACGAGCCAGTGGATAACATTAATCAGCCTGCCCTTGCTGCGGCTCTCACAGAAAGCTTAGAACAGGCTGGAAGATTGCCAGCTAATGCCCTCGCCATTACTAACTATGGTGTCTGTGCCACTTTAAATGGTCGGTTCGTCGTTAAAGCACCAGATTGGGGATATGTGCCATCAATTCGGGTTTCCAGAGAGGAGATTAAGCGTAGTTATACCCCACGACTCCAAGGCGATATCCCAGTAATTGTTATGGAATTTCTCTCAGATACCGAAGGTGGAGAGTATTCCAGTAAACCAACCTATCCTCCTGGTAAATGGTTTTATTATGAGCAAATTTTACAAGTGCCAAACTATGCAATTTTTGAGCCAGACACAGGAGGATTAGAAGTTTATCAGCGAGATGATTCGGGACGTTATCAACTGCAAACAGCGGATGTGAATCAGCGCTACTGGATTGGTGAAATGAGCCTGTTTTTAGGCATCTGGCAAGGAAGCCGAGAAAATCGCATCGGCTATTGGTTGCGTTGGTGGGATGCTCAAGGAGAGCTATTGCTTTGGGGTTCAGAGTTAGCAGCAAAGGAACGACAAGCGAAAGACGCGGCTCAACAACAAGCAGAACAAGAGCGTCAACGGGCAGAACAAGAACGCCAGCGTGCTGCGAGATTGGTAGAGCAGTTAAAAGCGCTAGGAGTAGAACCAGAAGTATAAATCTCTTCAAAAAATCACCTAAGTAGAAACGTTGCATTGCAACGTTTCTACTTAGGAAAATCTCCAATTTTTTCCGAGCAATCTAAGCTAAATCCTAGACATTTTTTAGTTTCCAGCAATTGCCTAACTGCACTGCCCGGTAGACAAATCATCAAAGTTGCTGCGATCGCAGAGAGTGCAGCAATAGTAACTAGACTGACTACAGTAGTTCCTCGTCTACGTTTTATAACAGCAATTAAATTATCTATCCCAGTACCAGCACCAATAACCTGAATTGGCTTCAGCGCTTCTAAAGCCATAGCTGCATTAGCATAGCGACGTTTGCGGTTACGTTCCACCATTTTCAGTAACCAAGAGCCAAAACGCGGGCTGAGTTGAGGAACCAATTTTTGGAAATTAAACCGATAGTTATCGTCAATTAACTTAACAACATCAACAGAACGGGTATCAGTGAGTAAGCAAATCAATGTCACCCCTAAACTATACAAGTCTGATGCTTCAGTCAGAGCATGACCAAATTGTTCCTCTGGTGGCATGAAACCTGGGGTTCCGGCTACGAAACTGCTAAGAGCTATTTTTGCACCCTGCATCCTAGCCAAACCAAAATCAACTAGATAAGCATTCAGTTGCTCATCAACCAAAATGTTCTCTGGTTTAATATCTCGATGGATGATTGGGGGGGCTTGCTGTTGCAGATAAACCAAAATTTCTAAGATTGACAGAGCAATTTGCTTGATTTGTTCAGGATGAAAGCTGCGTTTTAACTGCAAGGATGGAGCATTCTTATACTCCTGCACCAAATAAAAAACCCCTGAGATTTCAAAAGAATTTATATAACGGGGGATATGGGGATGATTTAGTTGTTGAAGTATTTCTATTTCGCGCTCATACACTTTCACGCCCGACAAGTCACTACCCGCACTAGTAACACGAAACTCTTTGATCACTACCAGTTGATTGTAGTTGAGGGAATTAGCTAGGTAAGTGATGCGTCCACCTTCGCGGTTACGTCCTAGTTCACCGATAACTTGATAGCCTAGCCGGGAAAAATCTGGATGGTGATTTAAGGGAATTGCCCCTTCAAATCCATTACGCGCATCAAGCTCCATTACACACACCACATGAGTTTGATTTTGCCAAGGTGCAATTAAAAAAAGTAAGATCCACTCACCCAGATTGTTAGCTGCATTTCTACCCTGTCTGCGCCAAAACGCATAGGTACAAAGTTATTACTCGTGTGTTGCGTCTCGGCACAAAATAATCACCTTTGCGCTAGCCAATCGACAATCTGGGCATTTACTACATCTGGAACTTCATCGTGGGGACAATGACCGGCGTTAGGAATAGGAACAATTTTGATTTCCTTGCCATTCTTACGCGCCTCCTCGTAAATCTTAGCCCCTGAAATTGGTGTCCAGGGATCATCTGCACCCCAAATTACCAGTATAGGACGTTCTACTTTCGGCAAAAGTTCCACAGGACTTGGCCCAGGGGGTGCTGTCAGAATAGAAGCAAAAACTTGTTGCGCTCCTGGATCACAAGAGGGAGTATAAAGTAAATCAACTAGTTCATCAGTAACAGCTTGGCGATCGCGGTAAACTTGGTAAAGAGTCCGACGAATTTGGGCTTTTTGACGAATGCGGTTAAAAACAAATTTACCTGTAATTGGCGATCGCACAAACCTGTTAAAAGCTCCCATCACAATACGCAGCGGCGGATTCAATTCGTGAGGACGATGACTCAATCCACCCGCACAGTTAATCAAAACACCACCAGCAGCAATTTCTGGATGTTCTACTAGTACTATCAAGCCCAAAAGTGCGCCGATGGAGTTGCCAATAAATACAGCTGGTTCTTGAATGTGTGCTGTGCAAAAATCTTTCAGCAATTCCACCCATACTTCTGTGCTGTAATTAATTGGTGCTTTATCAGAACCCCCAAAACCCAAAAGATCCAAAGCAAAAACTTGGTAGCCAGCATTTGCTAAAATAGGAATATTTTTGCGCCAATGTCCAATGGAAGCACCAAAGCCGTGAACTAATACCAGAGGGCGTCCTGTACCCATGACGGTGTATTGAATTTTGTATCCCTGCCAAGTCCAAAAGAGTTTTTCAAAGCTGTCTTGTGTTCCTAGCTGCTGTGTAATGAAAGTCATTATTAAGATTCATAAAGTGTTTCTTAAATATAGTAATCTTCTCTGAGGGCAAACAGCCTGAACAAAATGCTATTTTTAAACCAGCCCAGTTGAGTTGAAGTCTTTACCCTATGACCCTTTCTGCCAACCAACTCAAGACCGAAATTATCTACCCCGACTCTGATGGTAAACCAATGGCGGAGAGTGACCCAGCACGGGATTATCTAATTTATGGCGTAGAAACCTTAGACATTTATTTCCAAGACCGAAATGATGTTTACGTCTCAGGGAATCTGTTCATTTACTACAAAAAGGGCATTCCTAGTGCCGTAGTTGCTCCTGATGTTTTTGTGGTGTTTGGCGTAGAAAAGAAAAAGCGCCTCAGCTATAAGGTTTGGGAAGAAGGGGGAAAAGTCCCTAATTTCGTTTTGGAAATCACTTCTGCAACCACCCAAGAAAACGATGAAGAGGATAAACCCAAGAAATACTCACTTTTAGGTGTGCAGGAATACTTTCAATATGACCCTACTGGCGATTATCTCAACCCACAACTCAAGGGTTCCAGTTTGGTTGAGGGTAAATATCAACCCATAACATCCAACCTTTTACCTGATAGTGTCTCGTCTATTCACAGTGAAGTATTGGGTTTAGACCTGGGACTGATTAACGGAGAATTGCGGTTTTTTGACCCCCAAACTGGGAAAAAACTGTTAAGTCATAAAGAAACAGAACAAGCCCGGCAACAAGCAGAACAAGCCCGACAGGATGCAATACCTCGATTATTGGAGTTGGGGTTGAGTGTGGAACAAGTTGCTAGCGCCCTGAGCTTACCTGTGGAAGCAGTAAGGCGCTTTGTCCAAGAATGATAAGGAAAAATCGCTATGCCCCCAACTTCCGTCAACCTATAGCTAGAACCAAGTCAAAAAGTCATTTTCGAGCCTGTTTATTGGCAAAGGTTTGCAGAGATTCTCTTGGAGTTGGGGCAACAGCACTCATCTTGAATTGTTTATACCAATGGGATTCTGGAAATCATAGCTCCGCTACCAGAGCATGAACGGTCAAAAATCTTACTTGCAGATTTAGTCAAAACCCTGCAAAGCTGACACGATTGATAATGAAGATAGGCGTTATCTTAATATAATTTATGTTCTTAACTTGGTTAGACAGCAATTCTTGGCTGCTGGAAATTGGCAGACAACGGATACTAATTGACCCTTGGTTGGTTGGTTCGTTAATATTTAGCAATTTGGATTGGCTATTTAAAGGCTCGCGACCTCAAGAACGTCCAATACCAGAGAATATTGATTTAATTCTGCTGTCTCAAGGTTTGGAAGACCATGCTCATCCACCAACACTCAAGCAGCTAGACCACAACATTAAGGTAGTAGCTTCGCCTAATGCAGCTAAAGTAGTACAGCAGTTAGGTTACACTCAGGTAACAGTTCTCGCTCATGGTGAAACTTTCACGCTGAATAATCAAATAGAAATCAAGGCTACTCCTGGCTCTCCCATTGGCCCTATGTTGGTGGAAAATGGTTATCTCCTCAAAGAGTTAGAAAGTGGTGTAACAGTTTACTACGAGCCTCACGGTTATCATCCCCCCCAAGTTAAGCAGGCTGCACCAATCGATGTAGTCATTACACCACTTATTGACATGAAGTTGCCTTTACTTGGGCCGATTATTCAGGGAAATAATAGTGCCTTGGAAGTAGCAAAGTCTTTACAACCCCAAGTAATGATACCTACAGCTGCTGGTGGAGATGTGCTGTTTGAGGGATTGTTGATGAAATTTATTCAGACTAAGGGAAGTGCTGAGGAATTTCGTTTGTTATTACAGAAGAACAATCTGGCGACGCAGGTAATGGAACCAAAACCAGGCGATCGCATTGAACTAACATTAGAAAAGCGTGCATTAGCAATCTAAGTTTGAGAACAAGTCGGTTGCCATGTTTGACAACGCGGCAACCACTAACTTTGTTCTATAGTTGAATCTTCTTGCCCATCTTTTTGCATATAAACTTCTCTAACGGGAAAGGGAATTGTAATCCCTGCTTGCTGATAGCGTTTGTGCAGTTTTTTAATAAATATATGTTTCCCAATCCGCTGGTCAAAGTATTCACTAACTCGCATATAGAGTGTAAAATCTATACTAAAATCACCAAAATTGTGAAATCTAATATATGGTTCATTTGCTATTAAGTTGGGTGCAATTTCTTGCATTACCTCTTTAGCAACTTCCACAGTCACTTTTTCAACTTTTTCCAAGTCACTATCATAACTGACTCCTACATCCAGGGTTAAAGTAATTTCTTTGGCAGGTAAATGATAGTTAGTAAAAATGGCAGAGGATAATTTAGAATTTGGAACAATTACTACGTTATTAGATATTTCTTTAATTGTCGTATTGCGCCAGGAAATATCGAGAACATATCCCTCATGACCAGCATCTAATTTTACATAATCTCCAGTTCTAACTTGTTTAGAAATAATTAAATAAAATCCTGAAAACAAATTTGCTAGTGTGTCTTGTAGTGCTAAACCAACTGCTAGACCACCAATCCCTAGAGTTGTGACTATCGGTGTAATCTCAACACCCACAGTTTGCAAGATGATTAATGTTCCTAAACTAAAAACAGCAATTTTAGCAAGATTAGAAATTAGTGATGTAGGAACACCTTCTGTTCTTTGAATAAATAAATTAACAAAACCAGCCGTAAATTTAGCTAAAACTAATGTTACTGAATACAGCAACGCAATAGTGAGAATTTTTTGCAGAACATTAGCAATATCCGGTTTGATGGGTGAACTCAAAATAGCCCCAAAAAAACCGCCGAGAACAAACCAAATAAAAGTCATCCGATGCAGAGAGCGAAATATAATATTACCCCCTGCGATTCGTTTGTTCTTAACAAATATTTCCATTCTTTTAAAGATAACTTTCTCCCCAATTATTCCAGCCAGTAAGCCAGCTAAAATAAAAGCGATGGGCGCAATCCATTCAATCATATAAATTTGAAATGTTGAGTTTTAAATTTGACTAATCAGCATCTTTGATGTGATTATGGCTAAATTCTACCTTGTTACTTGTCGGATCATCTGCTTAAGATGCTCTGGACTCAGGATATCTTACACTTTTAGAGATTGCGTTTGATCTCGTAAAATAAGTTTGAATTTTGAATGAGTGAATTTTGAGTTCCGCGCATCGGTGCTAAGCGTATTTGGCATCAGACTATGATTAAAAATTAATAACATGGACTTGCCAATTATTTACCACCCAGATTACATTGCCCCACTACCTGAAGGGCATCGCTTCCCAATGTCCAAGTTTCGGCAACTCTATGAATTGCTATTAGCTGATGGTGTAGCGAATCAAGAACAATTTCATACTCCTGAACGTCCGCCACAAGAGTTGATAGAGTTAGTTCACACCGCAAATTACGTTCAAGCTTACTGTCAAGGAACCTTAGATCCCAAAGCACAGCGTCGCATTGGCTTACCTTGGAGTCCAGCTTTAGCAAATCGTACTTGTGTAGCGGTAGGTGGTACGATACTTACTGCTAAGTTGGCACTAAGTCAAGGTTTAGCTTGCAATACTGCTGGTGGAACTCATCATGCTTTTCCCAGTTATGGATCTGGTTTTTGTATTTTCAATGATTTAGCGATCGCTTGTCGAGTTTTGCAAAAACTTGAACTTGTTCAGAAAATCTTGATTGTCGATTTAGATGTCCATCAAGGAGACGGCACTGCTTTTATATTCCAAGATGATCAAAGTGTTTTTACTTTTTCCATGCACTGCGAAGTCAATTTTCCTGGTACTAAACAAAAAAGCGATTTAGATGTGTCATTACCAGTAGGAATGGAGGATGACGCCTATCTACAAACTTTGGCGAATTATCTCTCAAACTTGTTGACAGAAGTCCAGCCAGATTTAGTATTCTATGATGCAGGCGTTGATCCTCATATAGGCGATCGCTTAGGAAAACTAGCCTTAACTGATACTGGGATTTTCCGTCGGGAAATGCAAGTTTTAAGTACTTGTATGAGTAGCGGTTACCCCGTCGCCTGCGTTATTGGCGGGGGTTATGCCGATGATATGAAGTCCTTAGTTTGGCGTCATTCACTGCTACATCGCGCCGCCACTGAAGTTTATCGGCAGTACAAACTATAGCCATTTAATGGATAATTATGATCATAATCAAGAAAACCTATATATAGCAATCCTAAATCCTTTATCAAATTCTTTATCTCTCTTTCCTTCGCGCCCTTCTCTGCGTTCGCGCAGCGTGTCGCAGACAGACGCTATGCGAATGCGCCCTTCTCCCAAAGGGAGACGCTAGCGCGTAGCTTGCTTCTCCGTAGGAGTATGTGGTTCGTTAAAAAGTATTTTTCATAAATCACCTAATATTAATATAGTTATTTTCACTCTCCAGAATGAGAGAAAATAAAACTCAGAAAACTTTGTGGGCAAAGGCAGCAGTGAATGAGCAACGCCAAAATAAAAATATATGAACTATCACAAGAATTAAACTTGGATAGCAATCAGCTATTAGCAATTTGCAAAAAACTCAACATTACAGCCAAAACCCAGAGAAGCACAATCTTAAAATCTGAAGCAGAACAAATTCGCGCAGCCGCAAAGAAATTAGTTGCTAAAGCTGCTAACTCTTTCCAAAAAAGTTCCTTAAATAACAAAACAGGTTCAGAAGATTGGGGCTATATATTAGGAGCTTCAGCAATTGATAGTTTGATTCGCAATTTTGAAGGTAAAACTGCTCTTGAAGCATATCCCGAATTTACCCAGCGGCGCGATCGCGCTAACGAATTAATGCTGGAATGTTTCAGCCGCGAACCTTGCATATTTTATGTACGACGCCAAGGCGCTGGGAAAGAACCAGGAGAAGAAATTTTAGAATTGACAATAGCAACAGATTGTGAATTTAAATTACCTACAAAACTTGAGAAGCTCGGAAAAATATTAGGATTTAGAGCATCTGTACAACAAGATGGATATGGTGGTTTAAAAATACTTTCCGTTCAGTTATTACAATCTTCACGTGGTCATGCCGATGGCTACGCAGTACCTTATCACTTACGTCTCTTATCTCATCACCGACATCGTATTGGCATTCCAACAGACACATTAACACATCTAGCAGCGATGCCAATTTGCGGCGACCATGTACCTACAGAAGACCAGCTAAAAGCGTGGAAAGCGTTTTTGCAGGTTGAAGAAAACATCGCTAAAGCACGTCAGTTTTGTGTGAGTTACGTCAATTACAGCTATGGCTCAGGTACAAAACGGATAAGTTTTGAGATTGATATAAAATCAGCTACCCTAGACGGTTCTAAAGAAAATTATTTAGATGTAGTGAACTTCTGGGAAAGAGTAAAACAGGCAAAAAATGATGACTTGAAGCTTTCTGAAACTCCTCCTACAGGAAAAAACTTATACAACAATCGCCCATTAGGAACTATTGAAAAAGTTGATGCTAAAGCTGGCATTATCAGCATCAGATTAGAACGCGAATTAGCTGAATATATAATATCAAAACGTTATCAATTACCAAATACTGGATTCTTATTTTTCGATGCAGCCGGGGACTTAAAACAAATCCAGCGCAAAAAAGAAGCCTTAGAACAATTAAAGCAAGGACGTACTCAAAATCCTTACTTGGGCAACTTTTTATTTGATGCTTCCCAGGCAAGAGGAATTAAAAAAACTGTTCAAATTCAACCACAAAATTTATTATTATCCTCTGCCAATCATGGACAAAAGACAGCAGTAGAAACTGTGCTAGCGGCTGATGATCTTGTACTCATTCAAGGGCCTCCAGGTACAGGTAAAACTACTGTAATTGCCGAGATTTGCTATCAAGTTGCCCTGCGCGGTGGGCGTACTCTAATTACTTCTCAAGCCAATCTCGCAGTTGATAACGCCCTAAGTCGATTAGTTCATAACCCTGTAATTCGGGCTGTGCGGAAGGGTAGAGCCGAAAGAGTTGGTGAGGAAGGACAGCCATTTTTAGAAGACCAAGTGATTGGCACATGGCTACAAAATACCGCTACTGATTGTGAAAATAATCTTACTCAACGGCTCGAAAATGTAAAACTTTTCCATCAATTACTGGCATTATTACCACGTTTTACAGCATATGTAAAACTTGAAGAAGATTTCAATCAGCTAGAAAATGAATTCAATAAGGACAAAGTAAATTTAGAAGCAGATTATAAAAATCAAGAAACAGTTTATCAGGAAGCTTTAGTACGTAACAGCGAAGTTGAATCTCTAGTTACTGGTTTGGAAAACCTGTTAAATACTGCATCAAATGTTAATTGGGAAGCTTCAGAAGTGACAAACTTTTTGCCACGTCTTCAGCCCTACACAGAAAGTAACAGTGTAGTCAAAGACTTTTTAGCTAATGTTCGCAAAGCTATTAAATATACTGATGAACTCGGCTTGGTTCGCCCGCCTCGTGGTGCATTTGGATTAGCAGTTTGGTTGCGTGAAACTGTAGCGTCTGAAATTTCTGAATTGAAAACAGCAGTTAGTTATGCTCAAAATGCGAGTGCAGCTATCTTAGAAGTGGCAGAGTCGGTGCAGATTTTCCGAGATAATTCTATCTATTTGAATCAGTTACAAACAGATTACCAAGAATTTTTTACCAAGCAGCAAATTTTACAACAAACAATCCGAAGTTGGGAAAATCGCAAACGTGAAATAGATTATATTGTTACAGCAGTTAAAGAATGGAAGTCCACTGCATATTCTCAAGTGTATCAAATATTAAAAGATTGTCAGCAATCAGGTTTACCCCTGACTGAAAACCTTTTGAATTTGCCATTGGGTTTATTGATGTTTGCTAACACGTTAAAATTACCAATTCTACCAATAGTATATAAAATTAGCTTACCAGAGTGGGAACTATTGGTAAAAGCGATCGCTTATGAAATTGATGGAGGTTTTAATGATAGGCGGGGTAAACAGCATAATTTTAGCTATTTTTTACAGCAAAGTTTTAGTGAGATTCCCATAGTACTATCAAAAAGCGATCGCACTCAATGGCAAGAAACTTATCAACAGTTTAATAATTATCAATTACTTACCCCAAAACAACGAAAATTACTAGTTGAGAATACCCAGTTTTTTCTCATTAGAATGCAACAAAATTATGGTAAATCGTGGGAATGGGATAATATAGATTCTACTCTCACCCGAATTACACAAGAACTACTAGATAGTGTTCTTGAAAATGCACGCAAATGCGTTTTAAAAGTCAAAACTGAAACTGAACAACAGCTTCAAAGTGTACAAAAACAACTAAATGAACTTCAGAGTAATGGCATTACCCAGGATAAAATATCTGCTACCCAATCTCAGGTAGAAGCAGTTAAACAAGATTCTCATTTGAAACTTGGGCGAGTTATTAATATTTTACAAGAACTTTACCAGCAAAAAAACTTACCTGTTCAGTTCCAGCTTTTAGCGGAACAATATCTTGCCAAGCAATCAAAAATTTGGGAACAGCCCCAAGAATTCGTCATCCAAATAAATTCTTGGGAAAGTTGTATAAATCAGCTTGAAAGTTTAATTTCATCATTAGAGCCTTTTAGCATACTAGAAATAATAAAAAATTATTTGGATGAATATCTTTCAACTATTAAAGAAGAAAATAAAGCTTCTAAGCAGCAACTTGATAAATTAAAAATTAAACTACGTAAGTTAGAAAAACAAGTACAGCCAAAAATATCAGAAAGTTTAATAATAGAACGTAACTGGTGGCAAACAGCATGGCAAGAAATATCTGCTAAAGTCAAGCTTAATATTTCTTATACTGACTTGTTTAATTTAGAATTTTTATACAGCATCAATCTTCAGTTTGAATCTTGGCAAAAGCAACTCAAAACAGAAGAAACTTATCTGAATCGATATCAAAATTTTGTACAAGATTGGATAGGAAAATTAAGAAATCCAACGGAACGCGATCGCAACGATTTAAGACGTGTTTATCTAGATAATGCCAACGTCGTCGGTATCACCTGTGTTCAGGCTGCAAATTATAATTTTTCCCAAGAGTTCAAATCCTTTGATGTCGTAATTATTGATGAAGTTAGTAAATGTACTCCACCAGAGTTATTAATTCCTGCTTTGAAAGCCAAAAAGTTAGTTATGGTAGGCGACCATCGGCAATTACCACCTATGCTCGATACTAGCACTGTAGAGGAAGTTGCTCAAACAATTGGCGGTTCACGAGAAGAACTACGATTTTTAGAAGAATCACTTTTTAAAAGTCAGTTTGAAGCTGCTGACCAAAGCATCAAACAAATGCTAACTACACAGTATAGAATGCACCCCATGATTATGGGAGCAATCAATCAATTTTATGATGGAAATCTAGAATGTGGTCTTGTAGAACCAGACACAAAACGCGCCCATAATCTAACAGGCGAAATTATCCAAGAATCTCATCATCTTATTTGGATAAAAACACCTATAGAGAATAACTTTTTAGAAGAACGAAACGGAACTTCTTATTTGAATCTTCGAGAAGTTGATATAATTGAACGCTTGTGTCAGCAGTTCGAGAGTGCTTGGTCTTCTAGAGTTGCTAATGGTGAAGCGAAAAAACAAATCGCCGTTATTACATTTTATGGCGCTCAACTGCGAAAAATTGATGAGCGACTGCAATCTGAACTTTTCCCTTCACTAGAAATTCGTACTGGAACAGTAGACAGATTTCAAGGTATGGAAAGACCAGTTGTAATTGTCAGTATGGTTCGTAATAACAGTAAGGGAGATGTGGGATTTGCCAAGAAACCAGAACGGGTAAATGTGGCTTTTTCTCGCGCTCAAGAACTACTAGTAATTGTAGGTTGTCACGATTTATTTACCCAACAAGTCGGTAAAGTCGGAAGTATGTATTCTGAAGTTTCAAATATTGTACGTCGTCATGGAGGTTTTGTAGATGTTTCTCGCTTCTTCTGCTAAACCTATTGATGATAGCCTTCAGAATTTGGTAGATGAAATTGAGACAAAATCCCCTAGCTTATCGGTTTTAGCAGCGCGTCAATTTCGCTATAGCTTGCATCAAACTTCTGTAGAAGTAAATATCAAAGAACCCCGACCGTTTAATGTACTTGAAGAATTTATTATCCGCGCTGCTATTGAATTTCAACCTCCTCCAACAGAGGAAGAATTAGCCTCTGTGCTTGGACTAGACCCTGTATTTATTAAAAGTACAATTGTAACTCTTCGTGAATTACAAACTATATCACTAACATCCCCAATTACAGTCACCTCTGAAGGACGTCTGTTTTATGAAAAAGGGACTGTACCACAGCCGCCGTATTCTGTACAAATTTATGCTATTACAGACCCTTTAAGTGCAAAGCTTACTTTTCAGTCTGAAGCTTTAAATGATATCTTAATAAATCTGCCTAACTTAGCAGATTTTATCACTATTAATAATACGATAACTCAAATTCCTTCGTTAAAACTTGAAGAAATCCAACAAAATATTCAGGATTCAGGTCTGGCTCTTCATGTACCAACAGAAGGGAAAATTGTCACTTCCTTTAGGGTATTAGCTTCGACTCAAACAATTTGGAAAAAAATATCGCTTTTCGTTCTCTTCGATGCAATTGAAGAGAAATTGAGCATTCAAATCAGAAATGGAAAGCAAATTTTAGATATAGCATCAAATTCACTAGAAAAGTTACACAATGAAGGTAAAATATCCTTACAAACATTATGTGAATTGTCAGATGAAACCATCACTTTTGAACGTAAGCTGATTCTCAAACAGAAAAATGCAGAAGTAGAGGCTCGACTTGAAAAAGTTAGACAACAGACTCTAGAAAACGCCACAAAACCAGTTGTAGAAACGGATAATTCTGTAATTGCAGGTACAGCGATACAGTTACGCGATGGACAAATTTCGCAAGCCTTTTCAGAAGTTTTAAATTCGGCACAATATCAGATTTTAATCTATTCTCCTTGGATAAGTCAGGCAGTGGTAGATGGCAAATTCCTGACTTTACTACAAAATTTAGTTAATCGCGGAGTTTGGATTTTGATTGGATATGGAATTTCGCGACGACAAGAAGATGAAGAACGACCAATACCATCAGAAGTAGAGAAAAAAATTCGAGCGATAAAAACGCCTGATGGTTTACCAGGTGTACAGGTTTTTTGGCTGGGAGATTCTCATATCAAAGAAATAATAGTTGATCAAAAAATCCATCTTTGCGGGTCTCATAACTGGCTGTCTTATCGTGGCGATTACCTACCACGAGGCGAATCAGTTTATCAAGTTACCATTCCCAATCAAGTCCAAGAAGCCTATGAATTTCTTGCTAGACGCTTCCAAAACTATGCTAAACAATTATGGGCAAATGCTCTAGAAAACCGCGATTTTAAACTAGCTGTAGAGCCTTTTTGGATTTGGGGTGCGCTAGGTATGGAAAAAGTTGCACTCGAAAAGGTAGAACAAAATAACTGGCTAGAACTTCTCCCAATGTGGCTGAATGTAGCACTTCAAGGTTTAAAGTCTAAAAATTTACTACCTGATTCAACAAGTTTTACAACTGCACTTTCTTTGCTTAATCAGGTTTCAGGTGAAGAAACTTTTATCGATTCATTGCAGCAAGGATGGCGTAAAGTTATAGAAGCGATCGCCACTAACAATCGTGATACAGCTTTAAACTTACTCAGCCCTGAAGTATGGGCTAATTTCCTCCGTCTCCACATTGCCCAAGAGAGTGATTTACCCGATACATTTATCTTGCAGCACACTGTACCTCAGAGGCAAGGAAAGGAGCAAATCAAGACAAAGGTAAAACGAAAAGGAACAATAACCTCATAATCCTCCAGTTTATCCAAGCTCTATTTATGAGAAGATAATTGAGCATTTAACTAGGAATTGAAAAGGTAATTGCGACTCTAAATAATTCTAAATGAGTAATTGACAATCAATTAAAAATTAACAATTAGGAACTATCAAGAGGTATATTTTTACTACTTCAGCATTCACAAATACTCCGCAGGATAGCGAAGATATCTGCCGTTCTAAGTTTTTAGTTAGATGATTCTTAAGTTTTTATTTACCTAAATAGAGATGTAAAAAATGCGTCTAATTCGATACAATTAATAGGCTCAGAGAGCCGAGGAGAACTAAAGTGGTCTTATTAAAAGGCTTTGAAATTGAGATGTACACCGGCACACCTCAGGGTGAAATCGTCGGTCTCTCCGATAAAATTATTGCCGCGTTGGATGGATTTGTGCGGGAGCCAGATAGCCGTAACGTGGAATACATTACTCAACCATCCCATAGTTATGAGGGTTTGTTGTGTGCGTTGTTACGTCCCCGGCGAGAGTTGCGAAACTACCTCAACCACTTGGGTAACTACACGTTGATACCAGGAAGCACCTTGTCTTTAGGTGGTAGCGATCGCTTTATGCGTTCCGATCCAACTAACCCCTATCACGACTACATCGAGAACACCTACGGTACAAAAGTAGTCACCGCCAGCGTTCACATCAACGTAGGCATTAGCGACCCAGAAATATTAATGCGGGCGTGTCGGGTAATCCGCGCAGAAGCACCTTTATTTCTCGCCCTGAGTGCCTCATCTCCCTTCATTGATGGCAAAGCTACAGGCTATCACTCCACCCGTTGGGGTGTGTTCCCGCAAACGCCTACCCATGTACCGTTATTTGCCAGCCACGCCGATCATATTCAATGGGTCGAAAATCAACTCGCCGCTGGCACAATGCAAAACGTACGGCACTTGTGGGCATCAGTACGACCAAATGGCGATCGCCGTCCCTATGACCTAAATCGCTTAGAACTACGAATTTGCGATTTAGTCACAGATCCCATTGCTTTGCTAGCGATTACTGCCTTGCTAGAAGCGCGTTTATTGCAAATCATCGAAAATCCCAGCATTGACCCATTAACCCAAAGTACCTTCTCTCCTGATGAACTTATCAGCCTGACCGCTGACAACGAAGTTGCTGCTGCTACTGCTAGTCTCGATGCTCAGCTAAGGCATTGGCAAGATGGTAGAAGCATCCTAGCTAGAGATTGGATTGCTCAAATGTACGATGATGTGTGGGCGATCGCAAAACAACAAGGCTTTGGCTGTTTCCTTTCTCCTTTGCACAAAATCCTCCGTGAAGGTAATGAAGCCCAACAGTGGTTGCAGCTATATAAAGTCGGTTTTGACAGCCACTGTGTAATTACCCAAGCTATTGTTGCTACCCAAGAACGCGAAATTGAACTTGAAGACAATTTATGTTCGTCTTTGACGGCTTAACATCCACTGTCGTCACACAAAAGGTAGATATCCAAGAGTTACTTGGCTCTGCGAAAGATAGTAACAATTACGTTTTCTACACAAAAAGTAACTTTGCCTGATAATAAGCCAAACTTACTCTCAGATAGTATTCTGGGAGTATTTGTGTCTCATTTTAAAAATCTAATCAATGGTGATAACTTGATGATTATTAACAAAACCTATATGTCGCCTCTACCTTTTGGTAGATTTCATATTGACCATTGATTGCTTTATACAATACGTAGATTCCACGAACAATGCCCCAGGTAGTTTTAGTTCACCCGCAAATCCCTCCTAATACAGGCAATATTGCTCGTACCTGTGCCGCAACGGGTACGGAATTGCACTTAGTGGGGCCTTTAGGGTTTGAAATCAGCGATCGCTACCTTAAAAGAGCTGGTTTAGATTACTGGCCGTATGTCAAGCTACACTATCACGAATCGCTAGAAGCCTTTAAAATAGTCCATCAGGAACGTGGAGGCAGATGGTTAGGTTTTACCGTCAAAGGAAGTTTTAACTATGTCAGCTTTGAGTTTCAAGCCGATGATTGGCTGTTGTTTGGCAGTGAAACTACAGGTTTACCAGCAACAGTTCTAACAGCAACTGATGCTAACCTCTACATTCCTATGGCTCAACCTGGAGTTCGAAGTTTGAACCTGTCTGTGAGCGTAGCTGTTGGTTTATTTGAAGCCCGTCGCCAGTTAGGTTGTTTACAATAACTGTTAGCAAGAACGTGGGTAAGTAATATTACTTAAGTGTTTTCCCAAAACAATTGATAAATCTAGCATTATTGCAACAAAACTTCTCTAGCTGTAACACTGATAATGTCAGTTAATATACTTAAAACTATAATTTATTCAAATTGTAGTCGAAGACACTTACACTTCCGGACAGTTTGTTATAAGAAATTTGTATATAAAATTCGGGACAATAGCAAATTTGAATGATAGATTTTGATGAATTCAAATCGTCTGAGATTGGGGAACAAAAACGCTTAACCTCTGTCTCATGGTGCATTTGAGCTATTTTTGCTCGAATAGCAGAAAAAAAGACCAAAAAACTGACTGTGAGTTCGTACGGTTGTTTTTTAGGGAATAATCAACGTAGAGTCTCGTGTTTAGGAAGACGGATTTGGTTGAAACACCTTGAAGATATCTACAGGAGAGGACAACACTTTTCCAAAAGCCGCAGCAATTAAATTCCTGGCAGCGGCAGGGGAATTGCCTCTATAGTGGTTATCCAACCTCCGCGATTGAAGCAAGACAGGCGCGGAAAATTGCAAAGAGCAAAATGTCTTAGTGTGTGAGGAGTAGTTGAGACAAGTAAGCACAGCAATTTTAAGTTTTGCTAACAGGTGTGAACTTGTCTAAATCAGAGAAGCAGGTTAATCTTGCGTAAGCATCTCTGGTGAAAATGATCTTGATCTGTAGTTCGTTGTGATCTAAATCATTGACTAGTATCCAGCTGAAAAATCGAGATCAGTTAAGCGCTAGTGATCATAGGAGGTCGTCTTTGAAACGAGCATTGAAAAAGAGAGTAAAGGCTGTGTTGAAAAATACCCCAAGCAGCGATGATGCCCCGGTAGAACAGTTAAATGTGATTAATCCAAAAGTTAACAGCCGGACGCGGACAAAAGCCGCCATGATTGGCTTGGCAATCTCAGTGGGAGCAACCAGCTTTTTGGTGACTCGACAAAGCGATCAAGCCCAAGCAGCCGTACCTGTGGGCAGCCAAAAAGCTACCTCAACGATTCCAACTGCTCCTGGCACTAAGGTGAAATTTGCCACCGCAAAGCTGAAGTCACCAGCCGTCTCCTTAGTGAGCGTGCCTGAAAATCCTCTCATAGTGGAACCTACAGCAGTTTCACAAGTGCCTGGGCTTGAAGCTAAATGGCAAGTTGCGGCAAGTGGAATGTCTGTGCAAGTTCCAGCATCAGAAGCGTTTTTCCAAGCAACAACAAATTATAAAAATTCCAATTACCTCAAACCTCAGTTGGCACAAGGATTGAACAATACTTCAGCCAATACAGGTTTACAAACAGCAAACAACCTATCTGAGACAATACAAAAAGATATTGTTGCTGGTGGTAAAAATGCATCCCTGGCTGCCCAGCCACAAACAGCGGCAGGATTGGACACAGCCAACAGTGAAGAAGTTGATGCACAACTCAGGGCGCAACAAGAGTTTGCACTCAATCGCTTACAAGAAAAGTCGAACCGTTTAAGAAAAAGTCTGGCGGAGTTGCGGTCTGGGGAGAGCAAAAATTTATCACAACCTAGTATTGGTTCAGCGCAGCCAACGACTGTTGTGGAAAAAACTTTACTAGCACAGTCAGAAACTTCTGGCGATGGCAGCAAAGCCAATTTGATATCGAGATTAAAACAGAACAGACAGACAAGTGAGTCAGCGCAGCAAGTAGCATCATCTGCAATCACTGCACCCAAAGTTGTCGCGTCGTCGTCTGCCACAGCTTATGAAGTTAAACCAGGAGATACACTAGCAGCGATCGCTAGTCAGCATGGTACTTCAGTAGCAGAATTGGTTCAGGCAAATAATCTCAGCAATCCTAACCAACTAAAAATCAGTCAACAACTGGTTATTCCTACTGCTGGCGTTGAGGCAACTGCATCAGTTAAGTCTACTTTTGTAGATTCCAGTAGTATTGTTGCCCAAGTACCCGCTACCCCTGTAAACACAGCTGGTATCAACTTAAATCTACCTGCTGCTTCACAGTTGCCAGCTATTGCTGACACTAGCAGCATTCCTGTTCCAACATCAGCACCTGTAAATAATCAGATTCGGGCAAACAATGCTGTTGTCCCAAAAACACGCCCCAGCGCTGTTGCCTCTTATGGCGTAGGTGGTGATATTCCAGAACCAGCAGTTTTACCTGCAACACAACCACCTAAAAAGCCAGCCCAAAAGGTAGCAAGGGCAAGAACTGAGCGCCTGGAAAGCTTACAGTCAGAAATCCAGAGATTACAGGCGAAGTACCGCGCTCAACAATCTGGAAATTTAGCTGTGACAGCAGCTACTGAAACTGATACAGCTGCTGTGCCAATTCCTGTTGCTAGTCCCAACAATTTCGCAACATCCAACATTGCTGCTCGACCAAATAATGTTGCAATACCGATTGCAGTTCCTACACCAATTGCAGCTAGTAGCTATAGCATCCAACCGATTAAACCCCAATTGCGTGCTACTAGACCTACTAACGAGCCAGTAAATCCAGAGTTCCTGCCTAATCTAGGGGCTGATGATCAGTGGACTCCCTCTGTCAATCCATCTGGCAAAAGGATAGCAACACCCCCCAGCAATTTAAATGCTACTGACTCTTTAGGAAAGCTGCGGGGAACAACTGTTTCTCCTCAGATGTCGATACCACCTTTGGCAGCAGTAGATCAATACCTGCCAAAACCGATTGACGAAACTACACCCCCCCCATCGACTTCAACCATAGCTTACGCTTGGCCAGCCGAAGGAGTTCTGACTTCTGGCTATGGCAAGCGCTGGGGAAGAATGCACAAGGGAATTGACGTTGCTAACTCCACTGGAACGCCAGTTGTAGCCTCGGCTAACGGTGTGATAGAAAAAGCCGGCTGGAACAGCGGTGGCTACGGCAACCTCGTCGATATCCGCCATCCTGATGGCAGCATGACCCGCTATGGCCATAACAGCAAGATTCTGGTGCAAGCTGGTCAGCAGGTGCATCAAGGAGAAACAATTGCTTTAATGGGCAGCACTGGTCGCAGCACTGGCCCACACACCCACTTTGAAATCCATCCTTCAGGCAAGGGCGCAGTTAACCCAATAGCTTTACTATCAGCTCGCCTGTAATTGTTGGCTGTCTGTGACTCAACACTGCTTTGTTTGTTGAGGGAGGAAACTCCCTCTTCTACCTACGATCATCACAATGAACTCGTGATACAGTTCGTAAGGCAGTCCGGTCTTCTCCCTACAGCCATTCTCCTAAAGGAGACCAAGGCGAACGGGCATCCTACGGCAGGCGCTAGCGCAGCGTAAAGCCTTTTCTTGTCTTCTATCGGTGACGCTGGGCGAACGGAGACACCAAAGCGTAGCTTACTTCCACCAAGTGGTACGCTTAGAGCAAACCTGTGAGCGCCACTCTTTCGCCTTGGTCTCCACAGGAAAAAAGTAATTTGTAATTAAGAGAGTTAGAAGCAATAAAAAAATTAATTGCACAATAGACTAGTATTTAGCAAATTCCTATGCTAGATTAGAAAACGATGTAAAAAGATATGGCTCAGTAGCTCAGTTGGTTAGAGCACGGGACTCATAAGCCTGGGGTCGTTGGTTCAAATCCGACCTGAGCCACTTTAAAAGTTATCAAGAGCGAGTTATGAAACTTGTGATTTAAGGAAGCCTTGACTCAAACTTGTTGCTGACTTGTGAGTCAGTTAGAGTAATTAAACTTACTCTCTAGGCACGATTTTTCCTCAAAATTTCAAAGCCCATAAATTAACTCTCAAAACTCCTAACTCAGAACTATTGTATATGGCGGATCATCTCAGCGACTGACCAAGCTTGAGCGATCGCTCCTCTGGGTGTATGAGGTGCGTCGCCATCAAAAATCTCAGAAATAGAGTTAAGACAAGCGTCAGACAAAAAGTGATCAACTAGCGGTTGCCAATCAAAAGGCAATGGTTGTTCTGGGTAAAAACGCTGCCAAGCACGAATATAAGGCCCAATCAGCCAACTCCAAACAGTGCCTTGATGATAGGCGCGATCGCGTTTGTGGGGGTTGCCTATATATTGTCCTATATACTCTGGATCGCCTGGATCGAGGCTGCGAAGACCATAGGGAGTGAGCAAAGTGGTAGCTGCCAGCTCCAAGACTTGACGCCCTTGCTGGGGAGAAAATCCACAATGATGTAATGACAGCGCCACAACAGCATTGGGACGAATCTGAAAATTTCGGCGATCATCAGGCTCAATGGTGTCGTATAGATACCCTAACTGAGAATTCCAGAACTTTTGTAAAGAGGCTTTTACCTGTTGTGCTTGCTGAGCATAACGCTGCCCTTGCTTAGCAAGGCGCACTGGTTCAGCAACCTCAAGCTTGCTCAAGCGTTCTGCCCACTGGCTTATCCAGCATAGAGCAGAATACCACAGCGCATTAATTTCTACTGGCTTACCGCGCCGAGGAGTGACAGGTTGCGCCTCAATTACCACATCCATCCAAGTAAGGGCTACACCACGAGCATCCCAACTTACCAGACCATCAGTCGCATCAACCTGGATATTGTAGCGTGTGCCACCGACAAAGGCTTTGTAGATTTGCTGTACAACTGGAAATTGCTCTGCCAAAAACTCCCAATCTTGCGTAGCTTCTAAATAAAGCCCTAAAATTTCAATCCACCATAGCGCTGCATCAATACTGTTATAAATCGGTTCGCCATTGACATCGGGAAATGCATTAGGAATCAAACCTTGGCGACAGTAATGTCCAAAAGTTCGTAATAGTCCTTTTGCTAAGTCAAAGCGCTGTGGAACTAGTGCCAAACCCGGTAAGGCAATCAAGGTATCACGTCCCCAATCATTAAACCAGTGATAACCAGCAATGATTGTGGGACTCGCAATAGAAGCTCGGTAGACAATGAACTGATCACCAGCTTTCAGCAGTTGCTGCAAGATTGGGGATGGGGTATCGGATATTGGGCATTCGGGAGCCATTGCTGTAGTGAGGCAGTCCGGTCTTCTCCCAAGGGGAGACGCCAAAGGCGATAGCGCAGCGTTAGCGAGTCCACGAGCGTCTGGGGGTTTCCCCCAGGAGGAACTGCCGAAAGGGTTTCCCGACTTGAGGTAACTGGCGTCATGGAGTATGAGGTGCTGGTAATTTTTCTCTTGCTCCCCTGCTTCCCTGCCAAAAAGTTGACAGAGCCGTTCTTGTTCAGCTTCCACGGCTTCTGGAAAGGTTTCGGTGGGGAGGATACTTTGCTCTGGGTCGGGAAAGCCTACTCGTGCTTCTAGAGTCACTGTATCTCCTGGTTGGAGAGTCACTGTTAAGTAACCAGGGCTGTAAAGGTCTTCCTTGTCTCCTAATCCTCGTTGTGTTTCCTCTGGTAATCCATAATTCCAATACCAAACTGCATCTGGATGATAATTTCCTTTTGTCCAGCGCAAATGCCAAGGTATGCCGAAGCGCCCAGAATTGATCGCTTGCAGACAGACTTGCTGTTGCTCCAGCAATTGCGAGAACTGTAATTCTGTACTAGCAGTTTGCTGATGGTGAAAATCGCGATCGCCTATTAGGAGTCTCAGCCGTAAAATCGCTGCATCTGTTCCCTCATAGCGGTACTGAATTAAAACGCGATGGCAAAATTGAGGTTGGGGGGATTGGACATGGGGCATTGGGCATTGAGTGAACTCTTCCCCTTGTCCCCTTGTTCTTTGCTCAGACTTCTCTCCTTGTCCTCCAGTCCCCAATACCCAGTCCCCAGTCCCTATCCCATAAGGCATGACCAATTGTCTGCTTAACTGCCAGTTCTCATCACCCCAAATCCATTTTGGAACTGGGTTAATATCAAAACAGCGCAGCAGTTTGTAGCCTGTCGGCTCAATCTGACGGTTGCCCCAAAAATTTGTCCCCAGAGCCACAACGCCCCCTAATACTTCTAAGCTAGCTTCTAAGTGCGAAAGCAGCAGAGTCCTTCCAGAAGGCGGGTTTGTAGCGGCAAACAGCCAGCCATGATAAGTGCGTGTACGGACATCAGAAACTGTACCACTGGCAAAACTTCCTAAGCCATTAGTCAGCAACCATTCTCTTGTATCTAAATCTGGCATTTGCTACTCAAAATCGTTATGACTATGATATAGTCGTAACAGATCGTAATTAAACTGTGAGTCAGCCCTGAAGGAAGGATTAACCCGACCTAACGGACTGCGTACCCGAAAGGGTAACAGCGTGGAAGGGTAAGTTTTAGCTAACCCAAACTCCAACGCTACTAACTAGACGGATATAAGTAGAAGGAGAAATAGGTTAATGTCCCTCACTTACGGAACAGAAGGAAGCCTCCGCGTTGGTCAACAGGCTCCCGATTTTACAGCAACGGCTGTGGTGGATCAGGAATTTAAGACAATTAAACTTTCCGACTATCGCGGTAAGTATGTCGTCCTGTTTTTCTATCCCCTAGACTTTACCTTTGTTTGTCCCACTGAAATCACAGCATTTAGCGATCGCTACGACGAATTCAAGAAAATTAACACGGAAATCCTTGGGGCTTCCGTAGATAGCGAATTCTCCCACCTTGCTTGGATTCAAACTGATCGCAAGTCCGGTGGTGTCGGCGACCTGAATTATCCTCTAGTTTCGGACATCAAAAAAGAGATTAGCGCCGCTTACAACGTCCTTGACCCAGCAGCAGGCATAGCCTTGCGTGGTCTGTTCATCATCGACAAAGATGGTATCATACAGCACGCTACAATTAACAACTTAGCTTTTGGTCGCAGCGTTGATGAAACCCTGCGGACATTACAAGCAATTCAGTATGTTCAGTCTCACCCCGACGAAGTTTGCCCAGCTGGTTGGCAACCAGGGGATCAGACAATGATTCCTGACCCAGTGAAGTCTAAAGTCTACTTCTCTGCTGTCTAAGATTCCGTTAGTTGGAAAACTCTAACCCAGCTTATTAGATTTAAAGGCAGAATCAATTACAACCACAGATAAACAGAGATAGACATTTATTAGTGTCAACTCAGGTCTATCTGTGGTTTTTTGATCAAATAGAATTTTTAAATACTCAAAGGTAGAAATATGCTTACTTCAACTGATTTTAGTGGTTTATTGAATGAGCGGTTCTTTCGCAATTTTTTACCAGTTCCTGCAACGCATCAACTGAGATTAGGAGTAGGAACACCAGACTTTCAATTGCCAGATATTACTAACGGAACTTTAGTAAAATTATCTGATTACCGAGGTAAGCAGCCAGTTTTGCTCGCTTTTACTCGCATCTTTACTGAAAAGCAATATTGTCCTTTTTGCTTTCCTCACATCAAAGCTTTAAATGAAAACTACGAGCAGTTTAAAAATCGGGGTATTGAAGTTTTAATGATTACTAGTACTGATGAAAGGCAGAGCCAAATAGTTGTTAAAGATTTAGGCTTAAAAATGCCATTACTGAGTGATCCTAGTTGTCGTGTATTTCATACTTATAACGTGGGGCAAGCTCTAGGAGCGCCTTTGCCAGCACAGTTCGTATTAGATCAAGAAGGCAAACTTCGCTACTGGCATTTATTTTCTTTTTTGGATCACAATGCTAGTGTTGAGACACTGTTAGAACAATTCAATTTAGTGGAAGCGTAGGATAGATTACCCCAGCTTTTCAAATCTCTAAATTGATTTGTGGAATAACTATAACTAAATTAAAAAAATTGCTAATCTTTTCAAAAGATTAGCAGATATTACTTATTATTAATCGGAGCGGCGGGATTTGAACCCACGACCTCCACTACCCCAAAGTGGCGCGCTACCAAGCTGCGCTACGCCCCGGTCAGAATTACTATCATACTGCAAAACTAGAGGAGAAGCAAGAGGCAAATTTAAAAAACCTTGAGCATCCCAACAGCTTGTAACAAACTTGGGACAGCAGCAGCATTCCATGTGCCTTCTGCACACCGCCCTGTATTCAAGATCAAGCGCAGGCTGTAGTCATCCGGATACCCCTCCACCTCCATCCATAACAAATCGGTTTCGGCTTCACAGGCAATTTTCTCCTCATCCATCAATTCAGCGGCGAGTTGTTTCATGGTGTCTGCTAACTGTGCCAGTAGACGACAAAAATCATTTAACTCAGCTTCAGTTAACTCGATCGCCCAATCATCTGTACCAACTAAACCTTTAAATTCAGGCGCATCAGGATTCCAGCCAATACGCCAACCAGATCCGCTTTTGAGAACACGTTCCATTAGTAGTAGAGACGCGATTCATCGCGTCTGTACAGGAGTTAAGAGTAGAGACGCGATTAATCGCGTCTGTACAAGAGTTAGGAGTTATATTTGTCTCCCTTGTCCCCCACTCGTCAATTATCTCAGCAGTTGTGCGCCTCCCTGTTGGGGTTGCTTTGGGGTAGGTGAAGGTGAAGTATTGGGGGTTGGGGCTATTGTGTTTTGATTCGGATTAAATATATTAACTAGAACTTGTACTAGGGCATTTCGCTGACTACGGTTGAGACGTGCGATCGCTGCTTTATCGCCTTCTATAGGATTTTCTCGCAATGTATCACTGCTTGGATAAGCGCTGTCATACATAATTTCATTCGCACCGAGGTAATCAGCTAAAGTCAGCTTCCAATCTAAGCGATAAATTGGGGAACGCGCTTTTACATAAATGTGATATCTAATCAGGCGACTTATTAAAGTATTGTTGTCGGCAACTTTCCCATTTTCTTTATTGATGTACTTATTTTCTTTTGGCAAATTAGGCAATTGCTGATATACCTGTTGCCATACATCACCAGGAGTGATTCTTTGAGCGATCGCAGGTTGGATACTGAGTAAATTTGGATGTATTGACCTACTCACCCCTGAACCAAAAACTATTACACCCACCACTATCAAAGCAGTGAGTGCCTGCCAAGGCTTGAACAGGGGTTGAATGAACGAGAAATTTTTGCTCATTCTACCTTTTCAAAAGCTTTTGCTTATAACTCGCCTATAATTTCTGGTTGGGTTAGTTCATCGGACATCTCGATGATTGCCCTTAGAACTGGCTTCATCATCGCATCTTCGGCGCTTTCAAAATCTTCGTAACGCCGACGCTTGGCACGATTTGCCACTTGAACCGTAATGCGATAGCGATTTGAGGCTGCACTAATCAGATCCTCAGCACGATGCATAATCTGAGACTGGGTTGTCTCGAACTTAGAACGCTTTAGCATAATCAGTGGTTCTTAGGGTCATTCCCCAGTGTAGCAGTACTAATCAATCTATTGTAATGTGTACTATCGCTAGCAACCTCTCTCTTGATAGAGGCTACAAGCTTCCTAGTCAAATTATAAGTAACTTGTAATACTACACGAATAAAGCAACACTACCTCATGGCTGACCTTTTAGAAACTGCTATCAACGCAGGAAACTTTAATACTTTGGTAAAGGCTGTTGATGCTCTCCAACTCAGAGAAACTCTTCAGAGTCCTGGCCCTTTTACAATTTTTGCACCAACTGATGAAGCTTTTGCCAAACTGCCAGAGGGTACTTTAGATTCGCTGCTACAAGACATTCCCAAGCTGAAAAAAATTGTGACTTATCATGTCGCTTTTGGCGATGTCAGGTCTGACGACTTGGTACAAATTAACGAGGCGGACACAGTTGAGGGATCAGTTGTGGCAATTGAGTCTAGTAACGGCAAATTTAAGGTGAATGACGCCAATGTTCTGAAAACTGATATTCTGACAGACAATGGCGTGATCCACGTGATTGATGCAGTGTTGATGCCTGCAATAGTGGCTGGGAAGTAAGGGGATTGAGAGTCCTGAGTGAGGAGTTAGGAATATAGACGCGATTAATCGCGTCTGTACAGGAGTGAGGAGTTATTTCTCGCTCATCTCCCCAATCCCCAACCCCTAGCCCCCAGTAGCCAGAATACATCCGCTGCGTGGAGGAATATCTAAGGATAATTTGTGAGTTTCTCCTTCACTATTCCACTCAATCTCGGCAGTGCCGTATAACAGCTTGTTGGGTTGAGTTCGCAAATTTGTGATATCTACATTCACTTTTGTTGAACCTGTACCAGCATTAACGCCAATAATTAATTCCTCTGTGCCTAAAGTTCGGGCAAATATGTAGACTGCTCCTTGAGCATAGAGGACTTGATAATCACCTGTACGCAAAGCTGGGTAAGCGTGACGGATGGCAATCAATTGGCGGTGAGTATCGAAAATATCCTTATCCCAGTTAGCTTCTAAAGGAAAGCCACGACGTGAGTCTGGATCTAATGCACCAGGTAAACCAACTTCATCACCATAGTAAATACTGGGTGCGCCAGGAAAGGTTAGTACTAGTAGGGTGGCTAATTCTACACTGGCTTTGTCGCCACCAGCAATGCTCAGCAATCTTGCTGTATCGTGACTTGCGAGCAAGTTGAGTTGAGTCAGCTGAATTTCCCAAGGGTAAAATTGCAGTAGTTCTTGGATTGTGCTGGCATACTCAGCCGCAAATAAGGGTGGATATGGTTTATAGTCGCGGCTTTGCACTTGTTCTAAGTCTACGCGATCGCCTGCTGCAAAGGCTATTGTTGGCCCGGCAAATAAATAATTCATCACGCCGTCAAATTGCGTACCATCTAGCCACTCACGAGAATCTCCCCACACTTCACCGACAATGTAAGCATCGGGATTGATAGCTTTGACTCGTTCACGAAACTCCTGCCAAAAACCAGGAGTTTTGATTTCAAACGGTACATCCAACCGCCAACCATCAATGCCGAATTTAATCCAATATTCGGCAATTTCCATAATATATTCCCGCACTTCTGGGTTGTCGTGGTTAAATTCTGGCAAGGCGCGATTGCCAGCCCAACCCGCGTAGTTAGCAGGAAATTCCCCGTTATAGGGTGAAAGCGGCCAACCTTCGATTTTGAACCAATTTACCCAAGGCGAATGGGGGCCATTTTCTAAAACATCGTGGAAAAAGAAAAAGCCCCTACTGGAATGGTTAAACACCCCATCCAGAACAACTTTGATATTCCGTTCATGGGCTGCGTCTAGCAATTCCTTAAAAGCCTGATTGCCGCCCAGCATCGGGTCAACTTGATAATAATCGTGGGTATGATAGCGGTGATTGCTAGCCGATTGAAAGATGGGTGTGAAGTAAATCGCGTTAATCCCTAAATTCTGTATGTAGTCTAATTCTTCTAGGACGCCCCACAAATCCCCGCCTTTATAACCTTGCAGTGTTGGCATTGCATCCCAATCTTCCCAACGGGCTTCACGCAACAGTCGTTTACGTGGCTGTTTGCTTCTGGCGAAGCGATCTGGAAATATTTGGTAGAAAATGGCGTGCTTCACCCAGTCTGGTGTTTGAATTTGCATGAATGACTCTCTATACCTTTAGAAGCAATGGTTGCAAATAGTTGCTTCTTTATGGCTCCTACTTATGATAGAAAATCGTTCAATAGTCAATAGTTATTTTAATTTTCTATATTTACCACTGCTTTATACACAAAAGCTAAGAGGATTAATTATTTTGTTTAATATATTATTTTGTGTTTAATATTTACTTACTTTGTTAATTTTATTTATTGTTAACAATTCTTAATATTTGTGACTTGAACTTTCTCCGTAATCACCGGAACAGGCATTGGATAGCTTTTATAGCTAATGAAAATTATCAATAATTCCGGACATAGGCAATAGTTGAATGTGGCTACTTATAGATATTGCACTAGCCATAGAATTACCTTGAAGGAGACATAGTTCGGGAACATGAGTTATTAATTAGCAATTCTGTTAAGAGCTATTTGATATTTTCTTAGCTTAGTTGAGTTGTCTATTAAAACAATAGATAACTATAGTTGCATAAAGTAATTAAAGCTAAAAAAATCACTAATTAATTTTCATCAAAGAATAAAAGTTGAGGTAAAAATGAAGCACGAAAAACTTTCGCCGGGATTACTTTTGGCATTTCAGGACTATCAAAGGGAAGGAGAGGCTGCTTTAATTACACATAAGCGATCGCTTGGGATAGTTGCACCCAAAAGCGTTGTTAAACCGACGAAAAGCGTTGTTTTTATCTACTGTGACCCTGATACAGACTTGAGCCACCTATCGCAACAAGGGATTGAAATTAATCAAAATTCCGGGAGTGTGCGGACGGCTTTTTTACCAATAGAAGGTTTAGACGCTATGTCTGAAGAGGCTAGTGTTTTGCGTGTCAAACCATCGCGCAAACTGAAATTGCAGATGGACGTTGCACCCGGAGCAGTCAACGTGCCAGCTTTTAAAAGTAAAACTGGACTGACTGGTAAAGGAGTGATTATCGGCATTATAGATAGTGGCATTGATGCCAAGCACCCCGCCTTTGCCGGAAGAATTTTACGCATTTGGGATCAAATCTTGCCAGGGCCAGGAGTGACAGAGGGCGGCTATGGAGCTGAATTTACAGGAGCGCAACTAATAATTTCTCAAGATACTGACGGGCATGGCACACACGTTGCTGGAATTGCCGCTGGTGCGGATGAAACCTATGGCGGTATTGCACCAGAGGCGGAATTGGTTATCGTCAAGTCAGACTTACAGGATGCTCATGTTGCCGATGGTGTCCGCTACATTTTCCGGGTAGCGAGTGAGCTAGGACGCCCAGCCGTAATCAATCTTAGCCTGGGTGGACACGCCGATGCTCATGACGGTAGCGACTCTCTATCAAAAATCATTAACGCGGAAACTGGTTCTGGCAGGGTTGTTTGCTGTGCTGCGGGCAATGAAGGGAACGCTAATATTCATGGTCAAGCGACTATACCCAGCGGCAGCACCCGTGGTATGCGCTTTAATGTTCCCTTAAATCAAGTAGGCATAGTTTGGTTAAATGCTTGGTATTCGAGTAACAGTGAGTTGGAGATATCGGTGCGGAGTCCCAACGATTTCGTTACACCTTTCCAAAAAGTTATTACCGACGGTAATCCTACGCAAGATTATGACTTACCAGATTCACAAGTACAAATAGCAACACCAAAAGCTGATCCAATCAACGGTGACTATAATTTCTTTGTGCAAATTCGTGGTAAGGGTAAAACGTTAGTACAGGGCGGTATATGGCAATTGCGGGTACGTAATAATTCCTCAACTGAGACTTGTTTGAACGTGTGGACGTTAGATGATGCCACATCGGTGTTTTTTACAGGTAAAAGCATCAAAGACTCTGTAAAAATTGGTTCACCTGCAACTGCCAGCAGTGCGATTACCGTTGCTGCATATACCACCAAACACAAGTACACAGATATAGATGCCCAAGAGCGAGAAATGGGCGTAGAGTTACATGGTATTTCTGAATTTAGTAGTGAAGGGCCTTTGCGGAATGATGCCCAAAAGCCAGATGTAGCAGCACCAGGGGCGATGATTGTTTCTGCCCTATCTGCTGATGCAAAGAGCGATCGCTCAGTTATGATAAATTCTAAGTTTGTGGCGATGGCTGGTACAAGTATGGCGACACCCTTCGTCACTGGGTTGGTGGCGTTGTTGTTACAACGTGACTCCAAACTTGACCCAAATGCTATTAAAGACTTACTACGTAAAAATAGTTCAATTCCCGGAAAACCTCCAGGTACATTTGATCATAAATGGGGTTATGGAGTGATTGATGCCACCAATCTGTAATTAGACTGATAAGGAAGTGTATTAAATCTATACAAGGGTAGGCGATCGCAACTTATAAATTTGATAAGTTATAAGCTAACAAGTTCCTGCCCTTTTGATCAAGAATAAAACCAAACTTTCCTTTGGAATTATTCTTTGTGTAACAGTGCTAAGTCATGGAAAGCTCTCATCATATCAAAGCTTTTTAAATCCGTCTTAATTACGAATTACGAATTACGAATTACGAATTAGTATGAGGTGTTTATGAATTACCAAAAGCTAGATGCTGCCTTGACTGTTGCGTTGAAAGATATTCCAGAGTCAGAGCAACCAAGTTTGGCTGTGTTTATTCACACCGAACCAGTTTCAGACCCAGCGGTAACTACTGTTTTAGAAAATCTAGGTATCAGTGGTGTTAGTCGTGGCAAGGATGCTTTCACAGCAACACTATCACCAAATGCGATTTACCAGTTATCAGATCAACCTTGGGTGAAGTATTTGAAGCTGTCGCAAAAACTGCGTTTGGTCAATAGAAAAACAGGTATAGCTGGTTTGGTAATTTAATATATATTTGGGATTGCGAGCGCACAGTTGGCTGATTTTTCGGTCAACAAATTGCTAATAGTTTTTATTAGGATAGTAGTCTTGTAATCTATATGTTCTAGATATTTCAGTTTACATAGTAGATTTTTCTGTTGATTATGGCGAAGGAATGTAACTAATAATACTATTTTGTTAAAAACTAAAGCTTAAAAAGTTAAGTCGCCGACACTTTTAAAATACGGCTAAAGGTTTTCAACTTCATAGGTGTATAGCTGCAAGCAAATGTCTCAAAATATTAGTTTTGTTAATCTAACCTAAGAGGTAGTAAGTCGCTAATAGTAAGAGCAATGTAGCGATCGCACCCCATTCTTCAATACCAATTAATACAAATGTTCTGGTTGTCTACTTCTAGGCAGCACTATCCACCACTAGTAGTATTTTGTAAAATTCATTCCTGAGAATCTCCGATCCCCCCTTATCAGCTGCCACATACAGTCCTAAACTGAAGATGAGAGTTGAAAGGCAGCTGGGAGAAATTTTGTGAAAAAAGTATTATCTATCATTCTTGGTGGTGGTGCGGGTACTCGGCTTTACCCGCTAACCAAACTCCGTGCGAAACCAGCCGTACCAGTAGCAGGGAAGTACCGCTTAATCGATATCCCTGTGAGTAACTGCATAAATTCTGAAATATTCAAAATCTACGTTCTGACACAATTTAACTCAGCTTCTCTAAATCGCCACATCGCCCGTACCTACAACTTTACTGGCTTCAATGAGGGATTTGTGGAAGTGCTAGCTGCACAACAAACACCAGAAAACCCTAATTGGTTCCAAGGTACTGCGGATGCTGTACGTCAGTACCTGTGGTTATTGGAAGAATGGGATGCAGAAGAGTATCTGATTCTCTCTGGTGATCACCTTTATCGCATGGATTATCGCCAGTTTATCCAGCGCCATAGAGAAACGGGGGCTGATATTACTCTCTCCGTTATCCCCATAGACGAACGCCGCGCCTCAGATTTTGGCTTGATGAAAATTGATGACACCGGTAGGGTAATCGACTTTAGCGAAAAACCCAAAGGTGAAGCCTTAATCCAAATGCGCGTTGATACAAGCGTACTGGGATTAACAAAAGAACAAGCCCAACAACAGCCATACATCGCTTCAATGGGGATTTATGTCTTTAAAAAAGATGTTTTGTTCAAGTTGTTAAAAGAAGCTGTCGAAAGGACGGATTTCGGCAAAGAAATTATTCCTGATGCCGCCAAAGATTACAACGTTCAAGCCTACTTATTTGATGACTACTGGGAAGATATTGGGACAATCGAAGCTTTTTATCATGCAAATTTAGCTTTAACTCAGCAACCCCAACCACCCTTTAGTTTCTACGATGAAGAAGCGCCAATTTATACCCGCGCTCGTTACTTGCCTCCGACAAAACTTTTAGATTGCCAGATCACAGAATCAATTATTGGCGAAGGTTGTATTTTAAAAAATTGCCGGATTCAGCACTCAGTGTTGGGAGTGCGATCGCGCATTGAATCAGGCTGTGTCATTGAAGAGTCGCTACTCATGGGTGCAGACTTTTACCAAGCTTCTGTAGAGCGCCAATGTAGCGTAGAAAAAGGTGTTATTCCTGTAGGTATTGGTACTGACTCGATCATTCGCCGTGCCATCATCGATAAAAACGCCAGCATTGGGCACGATGTCAAAATTATCAATAAAGATAACGTCCAAGAAGCTGACCGTGAAAGTCAAGGTTTCTACATTCGCAGCGGCATCGTTGTAGTGCTAAAAAATGCTGTAATTCCCGATGGAACCATTATTTAGTCATTCGTCATTCGTCATTCGTCATTCGTCATTAGTTAAGAATAACTGAGAAAAAGATAAGTCTGAGTGCCGATTCCTGGCGATTGTCCAAGGGGCAGTGCCAGAGGTAATCAGAACTTCAGAGAGAAATGACAAAGGACAAAGGACAAGGGACAAATGACAAATGACTAAACTGTTATTGCTGATTGGTCTTCCTGGTAGCGGTAAGTCCACTTTGGCAAAACAATTATTGGGAGAATGCCCCCAGATGCAACTAATTTCTACAGATAGCATCCGGGGGCAACTTTTTGGCTCAGAAGCAATTCAAGGGTCGTGGCTGGCAATTTGGCGGGAAGTAGAAAGGCAATTACAGCAGGCGATCGCTTCTCATAGAACGGCAGTTTACGACGCCACCAATGCCCAGCGACGCCATCGTCGTGAACTCATCGCCTTAGCCCGCAACAAAGGTTTTACCCACATAACTGGAATTTGGGTGGATACCCCAGTTTGGCTGTGTTTAGCACGCAATAAAAAGCGTTTTACCGCAGCTTCTCCAAAAGAAGCTCGCTTAGTTCCTGAAGAAATCATCTTGCGGATGCACCGTCAACTCCGAGATGCTCCCCCAAGCCTACAAGAAGGATTAGACTGCTTAATTCACTTCAAACAAGGACAGGAAAGACGGGAGTACGGAAATTGCGCTGACGCGGTGAGCAAGAACCACACTTGATTTTCTGTATTCTTTGTTAATTTAAAATCAGAGTATTATTGCTAGGCATTATACCTAAGCAAAGAATAAATCTCACATCTTAAAAATAAACATAACGCTAATTTATAGAGGAGGCTGGTAGATGGCTGCAACCGACTTCAAAGACTATTACGCAATTTTGGGAGTGAGTAAAGCTGCCAGTCAAGAGGACATTAAACAAGCTTTTCGCAAACTAGCCCGGAAATTTCACCCTGACGTTAACCCAAACAACAAACAAGCAGAGGCACGCTTTAAAGAAGTCAACGAAGCCTACGAAGTTTTATCAGACCCAGACAAACGCAAAAAATACGACCAATTTGGTCAATATTGGAAACAAGCTGGTGAAGGTTTCCCGTCCGGCGGTGCTGGCGTCGATATGGGCGGCTTCGATTTCAGTCAATACGGCAATTTTGATGAATTCATTAACGAGTTGCTAGGACGCTTTGGTGGCGCTACTCCTCGTGGTGGAAGACAAAGCTACTCTTACCGCACATCTACAGGCGCACCAAGTGGTTTTGGCGGCTTTAGTGATTTCGGTTATCAAGATCCAGGTGCAGGTAGTATCCAGGATAGCGAAGCTGCGATCGCTTTAACTTTTTCAGAAGCGTTTCATGGTGTGCAAAAACGCTTTAGTTTAGGTAATGAAACCCTTGATGTTCGGATTCCCGCTGGGGCAAAACCCGGTACTCGTCTGCGCGTGCGAGGCAAAGGACAAGTCAATCCCATGACTCAACAACGAGGAGATTTGTATTTAAAAGTCGAACTTCAACCGCACTCATTTTTCCAAATTGAAGGCGACAATTTGGTGTGCGAAGTCGCAATCACCCCAGATGAAGCTACTCTCGGTGCATCGATTGATGTGCCTACACCAGATGGTTTGGTGAATGTAAAACTGCCTGCGGGAGTGCGTTCTGGGCAATCTCTGCGGTTGCGTGGCAAAGGCTGGCCTCTAGCCAAAGGTGGACGTGGCGATCAGTTGGTGAAGGTGGCGATCGCACCACCAAAAGAACTCAGCCAACAAGAGCGGGAGTATTATGAAAAAATTAGGGCTATACGTACTTACAATCCCCGCAGTCACTTGCAGCAAGTTAGGCTGTAAAAAGGTAACTCTATGATGAAGCTCTACCAAATCTATGGCACGAGATGATATTGGGGTTGAGGCGATCGCTTAACCTCAATATCATCCTGTCTTAAATTTAGTTGTTGTACAATTATTCAGCCTAGTTATTGTTTTGTATAAGTCTTGTCATGCTCAGGGCTAAAATGGTGAGAACCCAACTGCTACAGTCTGTGGTTCTGCTTATTATTGGCCTTACCTTAGTCAGCGTGCATTCGTTTGGGCAAACAATTATGACATCAGCACCTCAGTTGCTGACCGATCCATTTTTGCAACTGCCGACTGAAACCTCAGTGAGAGTAGTTTGGTTCACCGAATTTGCTGGTGCTAAACATATAGTTACCTATGGTGAAAATCTGAAGCAAGCTGCCAAGGCAAGTACTACTAAACTCAGTCGCACTCGCGAAGACCAGCAATCAAGAGTAGCAAATCAAACTCAAAACGGACAAGTTTATCAACAACCTGTTGGCCGCAATATTTGGCGACATGAAGCTGAGGTAGCTGGATTAACTCCTAATGTGCGGGTGAACTATCGCGTCACAAGTGTGCGAGAAGATGGTGAGAATGTTAGCAGCAATATTTTTACCCTCGCACCCACCCCAAAAGCAAACACATCACTAAAAATTCTACTTACCTCCGACCATCAGCTTAAACCAATGACAGCTGCAAATCTGCAAAAAGTGGTAGAGACAGTAGGACAAGTGGATGGCGTATGGTTTGCTGGTGATTTAGTCAATACGCCCGATCGCGCTTCAGAGTGGTTTGATGATAATCAAGGTGGCGCGTTGTTTCCCGGTTTACAAGGTCGTGCCAAATATGAGATGCAACACAACGGTGTTAAAACAACCTACAGCGGCGGAGAAATTATTCAACACGCGCCGATATTTACTTGTATTGGCAATCATGAGGTCATGGGACGGTTTGCTAGAACAAGAAGTTTAAATGGTGAATTCGATGATACGATTCCCCGTGCTGTTGCCCAAAGATTTTATAGCGGAAAATCTTTAATAGATAATTCTTTTAACACCAATACTTACGAAGAAATTTTCACCCTACCAACAAGTAAAGAGGGTGGAAAAAGGTATTATGCAGTTAGCTTTGGTGATGTGCGTTTGGTCGTACTGTACATTACTAATATGTGGCGCACTCCCAAATTAGATGCCAAGCATAAGGGCAAATATCAAGAAGCAGAAAATAACTTAGATAACCCGGAAAATTGGGGTTATGGACAGCATATTTTTGAGCCAATAGCTAAAGGCAGCAAGCAGTACAATTGGCTAGAAGAAGAACTCCAAAGCCCTGAGTTTAAACAAGCAAAATACAAAGTTGTGATGTTTCATCATCCACCCCATACTTTGGGTGATAATATCGTTCCTGCCTATACAGATCCAATACAGATAATTGAACGAGATGGCACTGAGTCCACCATTAAAGCAGTGCGTTATGAGTATCATAAAAATGTAGATTATATCATCCGTGATGTTGTGCCGTTAATAGAAGCGGCTGATGTGCAATTCGTATTCTATGGACATTCGCATTTATGGAACCGCTTTGTTAGTCCGAGTGGAATGCACTTTTTGGAAACATCTAACGTTGGTAACTCTTACGGTGCTGCTTGGGGTGATAGAAAGCGAGAAGTACCAATTGGATATCAAGAGGATTATGTTAAATTAGGCGACCCCAACGGGTTAGAACCTGTAATGCCATCAATTGCGCCTTTATTAGGTGAAGATGGTCAGCCGCTGCCATATATTGCTAGTAATGACATCACAGTTTTTAGTATCTTCGATACGGCAATCGGTACAGTTAGCAGCTATCGTTTTGATACCCGCAAGCCAGATTCAAAAGTTGTGAAATTTGATGAATTTAAGTTGAAATAATAGCTCATTTAGTCTAAGTCAACACCAAGAGAACGTAATCTTTTTGCCAATTGTTCAGCACGTTGACGTTCCTGTGCTAACTCTAATTGTGCCTGTAATGCTGCTTCTTCTGGTGTTGGTATTAAACTACCTTCAGCAGTAAAGTAGCGCAGTTTTCCCGAATCGATACCAAGATATAAATCTAACTCCTGACTCCAACGCCAACCGCTGACATTAGATGTAATCTCTTGATATTCACTTCCTACTAAGCGAAAACCAGCAAATTCTAGAGTGTCTGGAGAGAAATAGAAATACTCTGGTGTATGGAAACCGTCTTGATACAGGTTTTTTTCAGATTTCGGTCTGTATTGACGGTGCTGTTCGATAGCAGTTCGATAATCAAATTAGGGTATTTGCCATCTAGTTAACAATTCAAGTTACTTTGACTTTAGAGAGCATCTGTAAATTCTGGATTTAAGAGTTCTAGGAAACACTAAATCTTAGAATTCACTTGTTATTGTTAACAAAAAAAACTTGATTGTAAAGCAATATTACAAACCTTGCAAAAATATTTAGAAATTGTCTAGAAGTAAAACATGGTTCTAAGGTAGAACCTATAAGGAGAGACTTGAGGCAAATGTGATGAGCAGAAATAATATTCAAAACTATCGGTTTGTCTGTACCCTGACCTTTGGTGATATTTACGGTCAAATAATTGTTTGGTTAATCACGATAACCCTTAGTTTGGCATCAGCCTTAGCGCTGATGGGTGCCAGAAAACCAGTGTATGCTTTAGCAACGGTGGGTCTCGTCGTTCTGCTATCACTGCCTTTCTTGCTGTTTGCATTTGTCACTACGTTATTAAATCATATTGAAGTAACTCCTGTAGATGCACAAACCAAGACTGAACCTATACCTGGCAATGTTTCTGAGCAAAGACCTGTACAAGCAACTAGTTAAAATAGAGACGCGATTATACTCTTACGAGAAGCCGCTCTTCGAGCGTCTACGCGTCTGTACAGAAGTTAGGAGCTATGAGTGAAGAGTTATGATTTACTCTATCTGCCCCTAACTCTTGATTTTTAACTTTTCATTTCTAGAAGGTGTCTATCTAAAGATAGATACCTTATTACTACAAAATTTGTAATAACATCCCTGTCTATAGGCAGGGAATTTTTTTTGTAGAGATGCAACGGCAGTTACCACAACTGCTTGATTAATTGCGTCTCTACAATAGAACAGCAAGCAGCTTTTTGCAGTCGGGGGTTGATTATGCTGGAACATGATGTGATTATTGTTGGTGGTGGATTGGCGGGATGCCGCGCTGCTGTGGAAATTGCCCGAACTGACCCCAGTTTAAATATTGCGGTGGTTGCCAAAACTCACCCCATTCGTTCCCACTCAGTTGCTGCTCAAGGTGGGATGGCGGCATCGCTGAAAAATGTTGATACTGAGGATAGTTGGCAAGCACACGCTTTTGATACTGTCAAGGGTTCTGATTATTTGGCAGACCAAGATGCGGTAGCAATTTTAGCCCAAGAAGCGCCGGATGTGGTGATTGACTTGGAACACATGGGCGTTTTATTCTCGCGCTTGCCGGATGGTCGCATAGCTCAAAGAGCTTTTGGTGGACATTCTCATAATCGCACTTGTTACGCCGCTGATAAGACTGGTCATGCAATTTTGCACGAATTAGTAAATAACTTGCGACGTTATGGTGTGCAAGTGTATCAAGAGTGGTACGTAATGCGCTTGATTTTGGAAGAGGATCAAGCCAAAGGTTTGGTGATGTTTAGCCTCTTGGATGGGCATATAGAGGTATTGCGGGCTAAAGCAATTATGTTTGCTACTGGGGGCTATGGTCGTGTTTATAATACCACCTCTAATGATTATGCTTCCACTGGTGATGGTCTAGCAATGACTGCGATCGCAGGTTTGCCCCTCGAAGATATGGAATTTGTCCAATTTCATCCCACTGGTTTATATCCAGTAGGAGTGCTGATTTCAGAAGCTGTACGCGGAGAAGGAGCATATCTAATTAATAGCGAAGGCGATCGCTTTATGAAAAACTACGCACCCAGCCGCATGGAACTAGCTCCTCGTGATATTACCTCACGGGCGATCACTTACGAAATTCGCGGCGGTCGTGGTATTCATCAAGATGGCAGTGCAGGCGGGTCTTTTGTCTATCTTGACTTGCGGCACATGGGCAAAGAAAAAATTATGAGCCGCGTTCCCTTCTGCTGGGAAGAGGCACATCGGTTGGTAGGTATTGATGCAGTGACTCAGCCGATGCCAGTCCGCCCGACAATTCACTATTGTATGGGTGGTATCCCAGTTAACACTGATGGTCGAGTTCGCAGTAGTGGCGATGGTTTAGTTGATGGCTTTTTTGCCGCTGGGGAAACTTCTTGCGTTTCTGTACATGGGGCAAATCGCCTCGGTAGTAATTCCCTACTCGAATGTGTTGTTTATGGCAAGCGAACTGGGGCAGCGATCGCTCAATATGTACAAAAACGTAAGTTGCCTTCTGTAGATGAGCAACGTTATCAAAGGGAAGCCCAGCAACAAATCCAAGCTTTGCTAGAACAGCCAGGACAGTATCGTATTAACCAAGTCCGTCAAGCCTTCCAAGATTGTATGACTGATTATTGTGGCGTTTTCCGTACCGAGGAATTAATGCGTGAAGGGTTGCACAAACTTGAACAACTGCAACAGCAATATCCACAAATTTATTTAGATGATAAAGGCAGTTGTTGGAACACAGAGATTGTAGAAGCTTTAGAATTGCGGAGTTTGATGGTAGTCGGGCAAACCATTCTGGCATCAGCCCTAAATCGCCAGGAAAGTCGCGGCGCACACTTCCGCGAAGATTATCCTCAAAGAGATGATACTAATTTCCTCAAACACACAATGGCTTATTATTCACCAGCAGGAATTGACATTCAGTATCGCCCAGTAGCAATTACCATGTTTGAGCCACAGGAGAGGAAGTATTAGCAAGAGTTCAACAGTTGACAATTACCTTTCCCTTACAGTGAGAGGATTGGTTAAAGGTTCAACAATTGACAGTTGATAGTAGACAAGAATTGGAATTTTTCAACTGTTAACTCTCAACTGCCAACTTTCAATTGATAAATGTGGGAGGCTTGAAACCTTAAATTAATTAATTGTCAATTATCAATTGGTAAAAACCTTAAGTCTAAAAACATGGATGCAAATCAAGGCGATGTATTGGCATAACGAGCCGATGCATTGGCATAACGAGCCGATGCATTGACATAACGAGGTGATGCATTGACATAACGAGGTGATGCATTGGCATAACAAGCTGATGTATTGGCATAACGAGCGATGCATTGGCATAACAAGAACTTTGTAAGGTGTGTTAGGAAGCCGTAACACACAATTCGCGGTTTTCGATGCGTTACGCTAACGCGGTAACACACCCTAACCCTTGTATCTAAGAAGAAGTAGTAGAGACCATCACACCGTAGCCTTGCAAAGGAGAGTGATGCCAATACGGTTAGGATAAGGTTTTTTAATGAAAGTTATAGATCACAAAGACGCGATAAATCGCCGTCTTTACAATAATCAGTCCTTTGTAGAGACGGCGATTTATCGCGTCTCTTCTCTTAACCAAACCGCGTCTCTTCCCTTAACCGAACCGTATTGAGAGTGATGTCTGATTGGACAGGGTGAGGTAGGTTGTTCAAGATTTTTGGGTAATTCCATGACTGTCTGTACACCGTAGCCCCTCAAAAGTCAGCACTCAGGACTTTCACAGCCTGAGACGGTATCCAAACAGTAAAAATTGAGCCAATGCCGACTGTGGATTCTACTTCAATTCGTCCACGATGCAGTTCTACAAGTTGTTTAGTTAAAGCTAAACCAAGCCCTGTGCCTTCGTAGCGGCGGCGATAGGGCGTATCGAGTTGCTGAAATTTTTCAAACAGTAGGGGTAATTGTTCTTCAGGAATGCCAATCCCAGTGTCTTCAACTTGAAAAACAGCAGTATCATCTTCTACCCAAAGACGCAAAATCACATTGCCACCTTCAGGAGTAAATTTAACGGCATTAGTTAACAAATTCAAGATAATTTGTTCTACGCGCTCTGCATCAGCGGTGAAGCGATCGCGTTGTGGATTGATTTGCAAATCAAGTCTCAGCTTGACTTGTTCGCTTGTGGCTTTCTCTAACAGAGATGCCAAAGTCTTTTCGGCAATACTCATCAAAGAAAATTCTGTAATATTTAAAACTGTCTTACCAGCCTCGATTTGCGACAAATCAAGGATGTCATTAATCATTTCTAATAAATGTTCTCCACTGTCGTGGATTGTTTGCAGATAATCTCTCTGTCGTTGGCTCAACTCACCCAAAGGCCAACGTAACAACGTAGATGACATCCCAATGACGTAAGTTAAAGGCGTGAGTAATTCATGGCTAATAGTAGCAAGGAACTCACTTCTCAAGCGACTAGCAGCTTCAGCGGCGAGTAAGGCATCACGCAATGCCATTGTCCGCTCAATCACTCTTTGTTCGAGAGTTTGTTTTTCTTGAGTCAGCGTTCGCGCAGCGTCTCGCAGAGATCGCATTAACTCAGACTGGTAAATGGCTACTGCTAATTGTTCGGCTATTGAAGTTAGCAAGCTTTTCTCACTCTCAGTCCACTCTCGTGACTCACTGCACTGATGAGCAATCAGCAGTCCCCAGAGTTTGTCTTCAAAAATAATCGGTGCTGCTAACTTTGCCCTGACTTGGCTTTCCCTTAAAAAATTCAACAAACACTCTTCTAAGGCATAAGTTTTTTCGACATCATTCACAGCTAAGGTAAAGCCTTGGCGATACTTTTCCCAACATCGAGAGCTTTGTGTAAAGCAATTTTGTTCCTGATAATTCAATACTGAGGGAATAGCATCTGTAGCACGGGCTTCATAAACAATACAACCTCCACAATAGGGGTAGGGTGCAGAGGGGCAGGGTGCAGACTGCTGTTCTGTTAAGCAACCTGCGATTCCATTCAGGAGAGTGATATCAGACTGACATTGTTGAGACTTGACTTTTGAACCCTCAAATTTATAAATTACTAATCTGTCTAATTCCAAAAACTCACGCACTTGTGTAATTGCCGTTGCCATAATCACTGGCAAGTCTAGGCTTTTGCGGATTTGCGTTGTCACCTGATTCAACAGCCGTTCTTGGGAAATCTGTTTTTTCAGGGCGTCTTCTACTGGCTGGCAAACATAAACTTCAGGGTGAGTTACGCTTGGAAGTTCTCTTTGTTCCTGGTTTTGTAGCGGCAGGAGATGTTCTAATAACAACAGTGTAAATTTACTTTGGAGAGTGGCATCATTAGAACCGACAATTTGACAATAGCGTTGGAGATTTTGGTGAGTGTAGGAATCATGCCCAAACAAATCTCGCAACTTGGAGAGAAAAAAAGCGATCGCTTCTGAATTAAAAGTAAACCTAGCACTGAGTCTTGAGTAAATTTCTTGCTCCCCTGCTCCCCTGCCCCCCTGCTCCCCCTCTCCCACCAACAGCGCACTAAACTGCTCAGAGACAACCAGTGTAAACCTTTGCCATTGCCACTCTACTGGTATGCGAATCCTTGCCAGCACAGCTTCTGTAAGTAGCAAAGCAGAATTTCCTACTGCTTGAGCCATCTGCTGTAACAATTCCCCAAGCTGATTAAATACAACTAAAGGCAAGTTTTGAGAAAAGCTCAAATCAGGAGAACTAAGCATTTTCAATGATGAGGTGAGAGGGATTAGTTGCTAGGTTGAAATATTTCGTGATTAGGTTCTAAACAACAGTTTAAAGCGGTAATACAGGATTATGCATCGTATAAGTGCCACATCAGGCGGATGGAATCAATCAGAAGGTGTATTTTTTCTGGAACAAACTCCAGCCCCTTTTGTGTTTATTACGGCTGCTGATACCGACATTCAAACCTTGGCAGCAACACTCCCAAAATTACCCGCAACATTTCCTGAATTAAGAGTCGCTAACTTGTTGCAATTACAGCAACAAATAAGTATAGATTCTTACGCAGAACAAGTCTTAGAACTTGCCCAAGTAATTGTACTGCGCCTTTTAGGAGGACGTTCTTATTGGGCTTACGGCTTAGAAGTATTGCAGGAAATTGTAGAACGTAATGGTACAACCCTAATTGTAATGCCAGGAGACGATGCTCTTGATCCCGATTTAATTTCCCAGTCTACTGTGCCATTAAATATTGTTAATCAAGTATGGGAATATTTTAGCGAAGGTGGCGTTGAAAATATTGTTAACGCACTCAAATTTATTGCTGATACTTGCTTATTGACATCATTTAATCCTCTACCACCGCGATTGGTTCCTCGTGTTGGATTGTATAAAGGGGAGTGGGGAATAGGGAGTGGGGAGTGGGGAATAGGGGACAAGGGGGACAAGGGAGACAAGAGTGATTGTGAATTCATCTTCCCCAATCCCCATTACCCCTTATCCCCAGAGGGGGCCCCACCTTCCCCAATCCCCAAAGTTGGCATCCTCTTCTACCGCGCCCATTATCTTGCGGCAAACACTAAGGTAATTGATGCTCTGTGTACAGCTTTAGCCGAGAGAAATTTACAAGCTGTGCCAGTGTTTGTTTCTTCATTGCGTGACCCTAGTGTTCAAGAAGAGTTGAGCGAGTTTTTTCAACCCAAAGACGCCGAGCCGATTGCGGTGCTGCTTAATACCACAAGTTTTTCACTGGCGAGTTTAGAAACAGAAACACCCCAGATTGACTTGTGGGAAAAATTAGATGTGCCAGTGTTACAAGTTATTCTCAGCGGCGGATTTGTTGAACAGTGGGAGTCGCAGATGCAAGGGCTATCTCCCCGGGATATTGCGATGAATGTGGCGCTACCAGAAGTAGATGGGCGAATTATTACTCGTGTTGTCTCTTTTAAAGCAGTGCAAACGCGAAATCCTCGCTTAGAAACAGATGTAGTAGTTTATGAACCAGTCAGCGATCGCATCGATTTCGTCGCACAATTAGCTGCTAATTGGGTGCGTCTGCGCTCCAAGCCACCCCAAGAACGGAAAATTGCTCTAATTTTGGCAAATTATCCTAACCGTAATGGCCGCCTAGCCAATGGTGTTGGACTAGACACACCAGCTAGTTGTGTAGAAATCCTTCAAGCTTTGCAGTTAGCGGGATATCAGGTAGAAAATCCTCCAATTCAAGGAGATGAATTGATTCAACGTCTGACTGCTGGTGTGACAAATGACCCTGAAGGTAGAGAATGGCGATCGGTTGAGCAAAGTCTTCCTTGGGCAGAATATGAAGAATATTTTGCGTCTTTACCCTCAGCAGTGCAGCAGGGTATTAGTGAACGGTGGGAACTGGGGACTAGGGATTGGGGACTGGAGACTGGGCAAGAATTTTCCCAATCCTCAATCCCAGTTCCCGGAATTCAACTTGCGAATATCTTCGTGGGAATTCAACCAGCAAGGGGCTATGATATTGACCCCAGTTTGAATTATCATGCGCCAGATTTGCCCCCTACCCATGCCTATTTAGCTTTTTATTATTGGGTAAGAGAATGTTTCGGTGCTGATGCTGTTGTTCATGTAGGGAAACACGGAAATTTAGAATGGCTACCCGGTAAAAGTGTGGCTTTATCGAGTAATTGTTATCCAGAAGTAGCTCTCGGCGCACTTCCTCACCTGTACCCGTTTATTGTCAATGATCCTGGCGAAGGTTCCCAAGCAAAACGTCGCGCTCAGGCTGTGATTATAGACCACTTAACGCCGCCGATGACTCGTGCAGAACTCTACGGTTCTTTGCAACAGTTAGAAAATTTAATTGATGAATATTATGAAGCTGAAAGCTTAGATCCTTCACGATTACCAGCTATTAGCGATCGCATCCGCGAATTAGTCGTCAAAGAAAATCTTTACCGAGATTTAGGAATCCAAAACGAAACAGAAATTAAGAATTTGGAATCTTTAATCTTGAATTCCATCGATGGCTATCTTTGCGAATTAAAAGAAGCACAAATCCGCGATGGATTACACATCTTTGGGCAATGTCCTCAAGGACGACAACTGCGAGATTTAATAGTTGCGATCGCTCGTACACCCAACCGCTATTCTATCGGTCTCACACGTGCCATAGCAGAATCTTGGGGTCTAGATTTCGATCCACTCACAACAGATTTGTCCACGTCTAGCGGCCAGTGGTCAGTAGTTAATGGCAAAAACTGTCGCACCATCGGCGATATTGTTGAAGTCCTAGAAGAACACGCCGCCCTCTTAGTAGAACAACTCATAGCTCAAAACTCTTGTACAGACGCGATTCATCGCGTCTCTCCCCCCAGCACAGACGCGATGAATCGTGTCTCTACCTGGATACGCGATCGCCTACTTCCTGCTGTACAACAAACCGACCAAGAAACCACCCAATTATTACGTGGACTCGATGGCAGATATATCCAGAGCGCTCCAGCTGGCGCACCCACCCGCGGACGCCCGGAAGTCCTACCAACGGGGAGAAACTTTTATTCTGTTGATATTCGCGCCATTCCCACAGAAACTGCTTGGGATGTAGGTAGAAAAGCAGCTGAAACCCTAATAGAATGCTACACTCAAGAACATGGTGAGTATCCAAAAACACTCGGATTATCATTATGGGGAACTGCCACGATGAGGACTGGCGGTGATGACATTGCTGAAGCTTTAGCTCTACTAGGTGTGCGACCTGTATGGGATGGTGCAGGGCGGCGGGTAGTTGATTTTGAGATTTTGCCCCTTGCGATTGTCGGGCGTCCCCGTGTAGATGTCACCTTGCGGATTTCTGGGTTTTTCCGAGATGCTTTTCCCAACTTGATTGATTTATTCGACTCGGCTGTGCAAGCCGTGGCAGCCTTAGATGAACCTTCAGAACAAAACCCTCTAGCGTTTGCAGTTCGCCAAGAAACTGAGTTGTGGACTAAACAAGGTTTAAATTTTGAAGAGGCGCTAATGCGATCGCGCTATCGCATCTTTGGTTCTAAACCAGGTGCTTACGGAGCCGGACTCCAAGGTTTAATTGAATCCCAAAACTGGACAGATGACCAAGATTTAGCCCGTGCCTATATCAACTGGAGTTGTTACGCTTACACCTCATCAAGAGGAGGGGGAGATAGGGAGAGGGGGAGAGAGGGAGATAAGAAAATAACAGTCACATCTCCTCCATCCACCTTATTTCCCCCACTCTCCCAGTCCCCCACTCCCCCACTCTCCCAATCCCCCACTCCCCCACTCTCCCAATCCCCCACTCCCCCAGCCCCCGCCCCCGAAGCCTTTAAGCAACGCTTAGGGCAGATGCAAATTGTGCTACAAAATCAAGACAACCGCGAACACGACTTGCTCGACTCCGATGACTATTACCAATTTCAAGGTGGATTAACAGCAGCGGTACGTTCTCTACAGGGAAAGAATCCCGAAACTTATTTTGGTGATAATTCTGTTCCCGCGCTACCACGCGTCCGCCAACTTCGAGAGGAAATCGGAAGAGTGTATCGTTCTCGTGTAGTTAATCCCAAGTGGATTGCAGGAGTGATGCGCCACGGTTACAAAGGTGCATTTGAAATGGCAGCAACGGTGGATTATCTTTTCGCCTACGATGCCACAGCTAAATGTGTGGAAAATTACATATACCAGGGAGTTGTAGATGCATATTTGCTTGATCCGGTTGTCTCAGAATTCATTCAGGAAAAGAACCCGTGGGCATTGCGTGACATGGCTGAAAGATTATTAGAAGCATATCAGCGCGGTTTATGGCAGGATGTAAATATACTGACATTAGAAACTTTGCGAAACCTAGTACATCAAGCTGAAGCAACTATCGAAGAAAAATAAGCGGTGTAGGAAAAATATATGGAAAACCTTGCGTATCTGCATCTAGCTTTCGCCTACGAAGACACGAAACCCAGCGAATTAATTTCCCTGAGTTCTTTATTAAACAAAACAGCCGCACCAGACTGGAGAAGGCTTTCTAGTAGAGCTTGGAAGTATATGTTACCCTTAGCTCTTTCCTTGTCTGTTCTCAGCGCTGTCAGCAGTGTCATGGCATTGGAAAGAGGCGATCAAGGCCCTTCTGTCAGGAATCTACAACAACAGTTAAAAAGAGCAGGCTTTTATTCAGCTCCTGTCAGCCAAATATATGACATATCCACAGAAGAGGCTGTGCGGCGTTTTCAAAAAACCGCAGGCTTACCAGTGGATGGTATTGTCGGAGCCAACACCTTGGATAAATTGTCAAACTGGCGGACAGCAACAGCAAGCACACAAGCCAACAAACCTGCTGCAAGTAAACAAGCTAAAAAAACCACTGTAGTGAGTTCAACTAGCAGCCAGCCCCGCAATTCCAATCTCCTTGTTAAAGGGGATGAAGGTGAAAATGTCAGGGTTTTACAAGAAAGATTGCGAATCGCAGGCTTTTACTACGGGAATGCTACAGGAATATTTGGCCCAATTACCGAAGAAGCTGTAAAACGTTTCCAAGCATCATACAAATTAGCTGTTGACGGTGTTGTCGGCCCAGCTACACTACGCAAATTACCACCAATCGGAGTTGGTGAGGGAGAAGAGGCTCCCGAAAAGGTAGCTAATCGCAGTAAACTTCGCATAGGCGATCGCGGTGAGCCAGTTAGAGTTCTTCAAGAACAGTTAATTAGGGCAGGATATTTAGAGGGAGAGCCAAATGGCTACTATGGCCCTTATACTGCCGATGCTGTACGTCGCTTTCAATCGTCCAATTTCCTAGCAGCAAGTGGGGTTGCTGGCCCAACTACCAGAGCTAAGTTATATAGCTTAGTTAGTACTGCTCCTAAAAGTGAGTTTAATGTTCTAGAAATCCAAACACGGCTGAGAGAGAGAGGCTTTTATAAAGGTGAGCTGAACGGTCTAATGGCAGATGACACCAAAAAAGCAATTAAACAAGCTCAAGAATTTTACGGTATCAGTCTCAATGACCTAAAGAGCGGACGCTTTTAGCATCCGCTTACGTGTCGTCAACATGAGTTCCCAATTGCTTACCTCCAAACAATAGCGAATTACAAATTATTGCTAAATTGAGTAATTTCGCTTTGTTATGCTACCCAGGTGCTAGAGGGGCATCAATGCCCGTTGGCACTTGGGGCAAACTGCATGAATTGTCATTTGACAGTCAAGCAGGTGAAAACCTTCTTTTTGAGCAGTTTTCGCCCCAATTTTTAAAATTGAGTCGTTTTTAAACTCAATGGTTGAGTTGCACCTAACACAGATCAAGTGGTGGTGGTGATGGGGGTACGGCTGGTTGAGTTCATAATGCTTATGTCCTTCTCCCAGTTCTAATTCCCGCAAAATTCCCATTCTTGCCATCAACTTTAAAGTCCGATAGATAGTTGATAGACTAATTCCTTCACCGTCAGTTTCCAACCGGTGATAAAGATCCTCCGCACTGAGATGTTCACCTTGCGGAAGTTCTTGAAAAATGTGTAAAATTGTTTCGCGCTGGGGAGTTAAACGCCAGCCTCGCTCGTTTAGTTCTGCCTTAAGTGAAGTAGATGAGTAGACAGTCATACTAAATTTTCTCAACAAAGCTTGTTAATTGCGAATATAGCAAATGTTCAGAGCAATTTGCAACAGTCATTACTTATTGATAAGCTTTACTAAATACTCAAAAATAATTCATTAAAGCTTAATAAAAAACAAGGTAATAAATGATTACTACCTTCCATATATAGTAAGGATAAAGCTGGTAAAACTCTAGTTCACCTAAATGCAAATAATTTGCTATAAGGTCTCAATAAATCCAGGGTGTGAAGGCGTGAGGGTGTAAGGGAAAGAAGGTATTTGTTTCATTTATGGCGGGTGGTGTACCACCAATTAGGCTGCTATTAAGAAACATTAAAACTAAAGAGCAAACCAGTTTGTAGAGTTAAAAGTCCAAAGTCCAAAGTAATTAATTCAGAATTTGGACTTTGGACTATTGACCATTGAATGCCAGTTGCTTCTCCTGTCGGAGACCAAGGCGCAGCTTGCTTCCCCGTAGGGGTACAAGTCTCACCGCACTGGCTCGTCTTTACCATCAACTAAGTAAGAGACTCTAAATAGTCGCGGATGAGGTTACGACGCTTGGGTTGGCGCAGCTTTTGCAAGGCTTTAGATTCAATCTGCCTGACTCGTTCCCGCGATAAGTCGAGAGCGCGTCCAATTTCTGCTAACGAGTAAGGATGACCATCTGCCAAACCAAACCGCATTAGAATTACATCACGCTCCCGGCTAGTTAAATCTGACAAAAGATGATGCAAATCTCTTTGTAAAGATTCTCGCATTAACATCTCTTCTGGGGTGACACTATCGGTTTCGAGTAATTCACCTAATTCAGTATCTTTATCTTTTCCTACCTTGGTTTCTAGAGAAACGGAGCGTGGCACGCGTAATAAAACTTCACGTACTTGCGTCGGTGTCATTTCTAGCTCAATTGCCAAGTCTTCTAAGGTTGGGGTACGACCTTTTTCTTGAGCAATTTTACGTTGAGCTTTTTTGATTTTGTTCAGCTTTTCTGTAATATGAACAGGCAGGCGGATCGTGCGGCTAGAAGTTGCGATCGCTCTTGTAATACCTTGACGAATCCACCAGTAGGCATAGGTACTAAAGCGATAACCCTTGGTGGGGTCAAATTTTTCTACAGCTCGCTCCAAGCCTAATGTGCCTTCTTGAACTAAATCCAACAACTCCAAACCACGATTTTGATACTTCTTAGCAACAGACACAACTAGGCGGAGATTAGCCTTAATCATGTGTTCTTTTGCTTGGAGTCCTTGGGACTGAATTTGCTCTAGCTCTTCTACTGTTATTTTGGCGATTTCCGCCCAGCGACGTTTGCCATCTGCCAAAGTCGGTCTGAGAGCCGATACCATAATGCCAGCAGTAGCGGCCCACCTTTCCAAAGACGGGCGATGTCCGAGTTCGGAAGCTAGGCGCTCCTGAACTTCAATTAACTTGAGATAAGCTGTAAGCACTTCATCTTCTTGCTTTGCGGCATTAGCAAGTACTATCCGCATCCGCAAATAGCGTTGGACTTTTTGAGCTTCGGAAACTTCTTCATCTCGTCCTAACAACCGAACTCGACCAATTTCCTGAAGATATAGACGTACCAAGTCTGTACTGCGACGGTTAGTGTTAGCAGCAAAGTGAACAGGGTCAACAGAAGCCATCTCCATCTCGTGCAGATCATCTACTGGTAACTCACCTTCATCAACGGTGAGATCCGGGTCTAATATCTGGCGGGACTTTTGGGTATTGTAGGCGGCATCTGCGTAAAAAGATGTTGCTGGCATAAGGGTCGTCTCAATGGCTCCAGGTAACAATAGATTACGGTCAGCTAAGATTATGGTCAGCTATTCAACTGTTGCTATTGTTCCCGTGATTCAAGATGATCTAACACGGTTAATGATTCCATCACAATATTTTTGTGAAAAACCTTGTGATGGTTTTATTGAATACAGTATTACTGAACTTAATCGGCTGCTAAGCTTCTGATTGAATCAATAGCTATTCAATTCCACAGCTAGGCTGTCAATTCCGAACTACTTAGTTAAAATTTCAACCTAGACAGTTTCTTAATGTTACTTTTGTAACAAAGTATAAACATATTTCAGTAAAAATCATGTCTATAATCGGCATAGTCATATTTACATGGCTATAGAAGTGGTTTCCTGACGATTTACTAATTTTTCCCTAGAGATTATTCGGTAATAAGAATAGCTAATAGGTTATGGAGAAGATATATAGTAAGCGCAAAGCATTTTAAGTTGCATACTGACTGATGTCGGTAGCCAGAATGCTAGTTAATCTTAGGTTTTGTTTGAACAGAGCCTGAGAAGCTCAGCCTCCAAAGAAGTCGGACGCTACTTCAGAGAAGCTAAGCGCTAAAGCGCACACTACCGCGGTAAGCGCAGCCATGCCCGCAGTACTTTATGGTCATTTTGAATTGTTTAGTTGTATTCTGGCTTGATGTCTCGCAGCATAAGTTCATCTAGCGCTTGTTGGGGTGTAACTTCACCCTGAAGTAACCAATAGACTTGCTCAGTAATTGGGACAGCAATATTTTCTTCCTTGGCTCGTTGCAGCAAAACCTGACAAGTATTCACTCCCTCAGCAGTTCCTTGTAAATTTGCGAGAATTTCTGTAAGTGTCTTACCACCTGCTAGCTGGTAGCCAACTTGGTAATTGCGACTTAAGGGACTATTACAGGTTGCTAGCAAATCCCCTAAACCAGACAAACCGTAAAATGTTTCCGTTTTCGCACCCCAGACGTTACCGATGCGAACCATTTCTGTGAGTCCACGGGTGACTAAAGCTGCTTTAGCATTTGTTCCTAATTGCAAACCATCGCATACACCAGCAGCGATCGCAATTACATTTTTCAGTGTTCCTCCTAATTCCACTCCCAAAGGATCGGAGTTGGTATATACCCGGAAACGATTAGAAGAAAATACCAGCTGCACGACTTCCGCCGCTGTAGGGACGTTACTGGCTACTACTGAAGCAGCTGGCAATTCTAGTTGTATTTCTTTAGATAAATTCGGCCCAGAGAGAACAACTACTGCATGGTTCGGAAATACTGTTTGCCAAATTTGCGAGGGAGTGCATTTCGTTTGCGGGTCTAAGCCTTTCGTCGCCGTGACAAAAATCGTTTCTGGAGAAAGGGGGACAGACTGTACTTGAGAGGCAACATCTGTCACACCTTTCATGGAGATAGCAGATACGACTATTTGGGCATCTTTAATCACTGCTTCCAGCGTTTGGGAACTCCGACGCGACCACACGCGCACCTGATGACCGTTTGCCTCTGCTATATTTGCCAAAGCCATGCCCCAAGCACCCGCACCCAGAATTGCTATGGTAGTTTCTTGCACCACTGCTAAGACCACTTAAAACTCAGGAAGAAGTTGGAAGGGCGGCTCCTGTCGATCTGAACTTTGGTCACTCAGGATTGATTTGCGGGGGTAATGTTCCATTAATTCCCTGACTTGTTCAGCATGATATGAGCTTCTGGTCAAAGGTGAGGAAACAACTTGTAAAAATCCTAGTTCTTGGCCAAATACCTTCCAAGCGTTAAATTGTTCCGGGCGAACAAATTCATCTACTTTTAAGTGTTTTTGGCTAGGTTGGAGGTATTGCCCAATTGTTAAAATATCGCAATCAACTGCACGTAAGTCTTGCATGACTTGGCGGATTTCTGCATCAGTTTCACCGAGTCCAACCATGATACCGGATTTAGTGTATGTACTGGGAGCAATTTCACGAGCGCGTTTTAATAATTCTAGTGTGCGATCGTAGTTCCCTTGGGGACGCACCCGGCGATATAGGCGTGAAACAGTTTCCGTGTTGTGGTTTAGTACCTCTGGTGCAGCTTGTAAAATTATCTCTAAAGCATTCCAATTGCCACACAAGTCAGGAATTAGCACCTCAATTGTAGTTTGAGGTGAGATGGTACGAACTGCTTGAATACACTCTACAAACTGGGATGCGCCACCATCTGGTAAGTCATCTCGGTTTACAGAAGTGATCACTACATGATTAAGTTTCATGCGGCGAACAGCTTCTGCTAGTCGTGTCGGTTCTGTAGAATCTAGCGGTTTAGGTTTTTTCTCAAAATCAATATCACAATATGGGCAAGCACGCGTACAAGCTGGCCCCATAATCAAAAAAGTGGCAGTACCAGCGTTAAAGCACTCACCAATATTAGGACATGACGCTTCCTCGCAAACCGTATTCAGGGCTAAATCCCGCAAAATTTCTTTAACGTTATCAACGCGCTCCCTCTGAGGCGCTTTTACCCGCAACCAGTCTGGTTTTACTGTCACAATCCGCTTGTACCACTAAAGTTATACAAATCTAATCGTAGCAAGCAAAGCCCTTACTGACGGCATATATAGATGTAGTTTTGAAATGCAGTTTTGTGATTTAGCACTGGTTGTGATATTTTGGATTTACGGTAAGTGCCATTTTTATGGCGGGATGTGGCGCAGCTTGGTAGCGCACTTCGTTCGGGACGAAGGGGCCGCTGGTTCGAATCCAGTCATCCCGATTATTAAATTTAATCCTAAAGTAAGTCTGATAATGCTGTTATAAGCTTGTTTTAAGCTAACTATAAATTATCTTACTAATTAAAACACTTTGTATTGCCTACCTAATTGAGTTAGTATCTCGGTTGAATTTAGGCTAAACATCTTGGAGTTCAGAGAAGCTTGTAACAGTTCACTGAGTGCATAGTTACAATCAACATTAACAGTTGAGAAAAATCAAAAAATACACTTGTCAGTACTAGCTAGCTAATAAGCTGTTATTAGCTAGCTAGTTATAATTTTATACTAAATGAAATTTAATTAACTTAATTGTTTGTCACATTAGTATACTGAATTTGTTGTAGTCTACTGTTGCTTAACATACTAATATATATTCTTGAGATTAGTTAGTATAAATTATTTCTAACATCTTAGTAGCTGTCTATCTGTTGATAGAAGAAATCGAATTGGTTATGTACTCACTACTTATTTTTTACTTTAGATAGCTGTTAAATATCTCTATAAATACATAGAGTATAGGAGTACCTAAGTATCGAAAAACAGCAATTTCTCGCAAAAATCTCGTTTTTTATTTTATTTTCTTTACAGATGCTTTATAAAATTAGGCAAAATTTAAAACAATGAATAAAGATATGATCCTCGTGTAGCAAGAAGGTTCAGGAAATGTTATAAATTAACCTAAGAATCAACAAAAGTGCATCAATAATTACACTGAAAATGCCTGTACAATTATCGACTGATCATTCTTGGGTAGTAGTCAATAAGAATCAAATTTTCTCTGAACTACAAGGAGAAGCAGTTATTCTCGATATCAACTCAGGAGTTTACTACGGATTAAATCAAGTAGGAGCTAGTATCTGGAATTTGATTCAAGATCCAAAGACTGTAAAAGAAATTAAGGATGCCTTATTGGCAGAGTATGAAGTTGATCCCCAAGCTTGTGAAACTGACATTTTAGTGTTACTTGAAGACTTAGCAACCAAAGGACTGATCGAGATAAGACATGAAGCAATTGCTTAAATTGCTACGCCTCATTAATAAAGATCGTTATCTTTTGATAAATAGCTTTATTTTGTTGGGATTAGTCAAATTAGGATTGTGGTTGCTACCATTTCAGACCTTACGGCAACTTTTAGCTAGAATTAGCCAGCCAAACCCAAGGCTAGACCAAGCCCCTATTAGTAAAATTATTTGGGCTATTAATGTCAGCACTCGGTATATGCCCAGTGGTGCTAAATGTCTGGCTCGTGCTTTAGTTTGCCAAGTATTAATGACTCGCCGTGGTTATTCTCCAGAACTGCGTATAGGAGTTGCCAAAAGTCAAGAAGGTAAATTAGAAGCTCATGCGTGGATTGAAAGTCAAGGACAAGTTGTAATTGGTGATCTTAAAGAGCTTCCACGCTTTACCCAACTGCCATCTTTGCCAGGAAACAAGATATGAGCGGTATCATCGGCATCTACAATCTAGATGGCAAACTGGTTGACCATCAGCAACTGACGCATATGGTCAATATTCTTGCCCACAGGGGGCCAGATGGGTTAGATGCCTGGTGTTCTGAATCTGTTGGTCTGGGTCATCGAATGTTATGGACTACTCCTGAATCTCTATTGGAGAAGTTGCCTTTAATCAATGACATTAGCAATTTAGTCATTACAGCGGATATTCGTATAGATAACCGGGATGAACTTATCTATGCGTTAGAGTTGAATGACTCTCCAGCAGAAAAAATAACTGATAGCCAGCTAGTATTGGCTGCTTATGAAAAATGGGGTGAGCAATGCCCAGAATATCTACTTGGTGATTTTGCCTTTGCGATTTGGGATCAGCGAAAGCAAATAATGTTTTGTGCCAGAGACCATTTTGGGATTAAACCCTTTTATTACTACTCGTCTAAGCAAACTTTTGTTTTTGCCAGCGAGATCAAAGCTATATTTTGTCTCCCAGATGTTCCTCAGCAAGTTAATGAAGTAAGGATAGGTGACTATCTGGTATCAATGTTTCATGAGCCAGAGATTACCTCCTATAAAAATATCTTCCGATTGCCTCCGGCTTACAGTATGACTGTGAGTACTGAAGGAATAAAATTACAATGCTACTGGTCTCTTGATCCTAACCGTGAATTGCGTTTAGGTTCTGATGAAGAATACGCCCAAGCGTTTCGTGAAATTTTTACTAAAGCAGTTGAGTGCCGTCTGCGTAGCGCTTTCCCTATTGGCTCTCATTTGAGTGGTGGATTAGATTCATCTTCTATTACCTGTATGGCGCGAAAACTGCTTGCGGAAAATGGAGGGCAGCGCTTGCATACCTTTTCGGCGGTCTTTGATGAGTTAACGGAATGTGACGAACGCCCTTACATCAATGCAGTTATTGCTCAAGGTGGACTTGAGCCGCATTATGTCAATGGAGATCAACTCAGTCCGTTGAAGAACTTAGACAAGATGTTTTGGCATCAAGATGAAGCCTTTTATGCACCGAATTGGTCTATGGGCTGGGCTTTGTATGAGGCTATTCAAAAGCAAGGTGTTCGTATTATTTTCGACGGTTTTGATGGCGATAACGTCGTATCAGATGGATATGGATATTTAAGTGAACTAGCACGGGCAGGTCGCTGGTTCACTTTGACTAGAGAAGTTAAAGAACTGGCTAAAACTTTCGGTGTAAATTTCTGGGGATGGCTATGGACTTATGTAAAACAGTATGGAATTAAACCAACAATTTCCAAATACCCACTCCTGAGACTATTGCAAGAGAATTGGCAAAGATTGACTGATTCCAAGGTGCGTCAAGACAAGCAATCTGCAAAGATTCCTGCTTGGAGTACTATATTGAATCCTGAGTTTGTTGGGCGTATAGGTCTTGAGAAGCGCCATGAGGCTTGGCAAAAACTTCAGAGTAACTTTGGCCAAGATGAGAGAGAAAGACACTATCGCAATCTTACTCAAGGTTTAACATCATTTGCGGCTGAGATGCAAGACAAGACTTGTGCAGCCTTTGCTCTTGAACAACGCTACCCCTTTTGGGACAAGCGTTTGGTAGAGTTTTGTCTCTCCTTACCTGCTGAACAAAAGCTGCATCTGGGGTGGAACCGGATAGTGATGCGTCGGGCAATGGCTGATATTTTGCCTGTGGAAGTGCAATGGCGTCGAGGTAAGGCGAATTTTTCTCCAAATCTCGTCCACGGTTTGTTATCCCTGGAGCGATCGCGCTTGGACAAGTTAATTCTAAATGATTTAGGAGAAATGGCACAGTATGTAAATGTTGATGTTCTCAAGCAGACATATCAAAGGTTTATCTGTTCACAATCTTTATCGAGAGCAAAAGATGTCCACACAATTTGGATCGCTGTTTCTTTAACTTTATGGTTGCAGTATGCTGCATCACATAGACCTAATGAACTTGCAAACAAGAGTTGAGATCAACAAAAGTTTTGATAATACTAGAAAACTTTTATTGATGTGTCAGATCATTGTCCTGTTGGCTGTTACCTAAAAAAGAACACCCAACAGCACAGCGAGTCTGATTATTACCCGAAGGGTGTAATTTCACACTCAGCTGCTTCCTCAGCATCTGAATAAAGCCGAGGTTGAAAATAAACCAAAAATCCCCAAAAAGCAAAGGAGAAAAATCATGATTAATCAAAAGAAGTCCTATGAAAAGCCCAAACTGACTGTTTATGGCGAAGTCGAAGTTCTGACCCAAGGTTTTGGCCTTGGCCTATTTACAGATAAGGATTTTCCCTTATCTACTCCTAAAGATGATCTGACTTTCTCCTAATAGGAGTTTGGCATAAAAAGTAGATAAATCAAGATATCTAAGTTTTTTGAGCCTAGATATTTTTGATGATCTACTTTTGATTGTGATGTATGGGCTGCTAAAGCCCGTACAACTCGTCTTATATCTTTACTTCTGTTTAGTGATAACTAAACAGGTGCATGAATTAAAATCACAAAATAACAGTCTTTAATTGTCATTTTTGGCTATCACTAAGGCTATGTGATTTTACATTCAGTCACTCATTTTGGTTCTAATAGAACCAATGTAAAAAATCAACAAACAGCAAAGGATACAACCATGACTTCTAACAAAAAGCTCTACGTTCAACCCAAGCTTACTGTTTATGGCGAAGTTGAAACTCTGACCCAAGGTCTGGGTGATGGAAATACTTTAGATAAAGCGTTTCCTGCAAAGACTCCCAAGAAGGATTTGACTTTTTCCTAGATTAGAAGTTTTGTAATAAGAATGGGTAAATCAAGATATCTGAGTTTTTTAACCTAGATATCTGTGATGATTTACCGCTAATTGTGGTGTATGGGCTAATGCCTATACAGTTCGTTTGATGCACTTACCTCTGTTTAGGTCGCAACTAAGCAGAGGTCTTTACACAAATTACAATAATTGTTCTTTGCTTTTAAGTAAAGTACAGCCATCAATTTAACAAAAATATAAGAATATATTGTCATAAATATTGTTTGCTATAGAAACTCTATATTTTCTATTTGTAAAATAAAGCTTTTAGGGGTAAGAATTTGCAGTAATTTTTGTTACGTGTACCCTGAATGGAGTTGATGAAATGTATAATCACACAGCTTATGGTTTGGGCATCTGCTCTGCTTTGCCTTTACCAGAATTACAAAGTTCAACACATATAGAAGCAGATGTAGTTATCCGCTTTGGAGAAATCAATTGGTCTTTACCTACGCCTCCCCCATCATGGAGTTACTTTGAGATAGATGGCGAAGATGCTTATTTATACTGGAAAGTAGTAGGTAAATTTTTAGTACGGTCTGGAAAAGAAATTATTATCGAACCCCTACCAGATGTAGAAGAGAGTGTGATTCGCCTTCCGTTGTTAGGAGCAGTCTTAGGAATGCTGCTTCACCAGCGGCAGTTTTTGGTGTTACATGGTAGCGCTGTGGCTGTCGATGGGAATGCTGCTGTCTTTTTGGGGCGATCGGGGCAAGGTAAGTCTACTATGGCTGCAACCTTGTATGGACGAGGACATAAACTAATGGCAGATGATGTAGCTGCTGTAGATGTTAACAACGCCAGCAGCCCAATATTAGTTCCAGGATTTCCGCGGATCAAGCTGTGGCCGGATGCAGCCAGTGCAGCATTGGGGGATGATCCTGAAACTTTGAGGAAGATTCACCCGGAAGTTGAGAAACGCGATCGCCCCACTTTCGACAACTTTTTACGTACACCTCTGACTTTAAAACGGATCTACATACTTTCTGTAGGTTCAACTCTGCAAATCAAGCCTCTTCAACCTCCAGCAGCAGTAACCCAACTGATTGCTAATTCTTATATTCCGATGTTAATTGGTCAGAAATTTATCCGAAGTGCTAATGCATCTGTACACTTGCATCAATGTACTCGTCTAATCAACAATCTGCCTATTTACAGTTTAGAACGACCCCGCTCTTTAGAATTGTTGCCTGATGTAGCACATTTGGTAGAAAAAGATTTAGCAGATAAAATCCAACCAGCCATAGCATAGGTTATGTGATTAGATTTAATCTAATTTAAATTAAAAATTCATTAAATGTAGAAATTTTAACTATGCGAGCAGGCAAAAACATCAAACAAAAAATCCAACAAACTTTACATCTTCTGCCTGCATTACGCTTAGTATGGCAAAGTAGTCCTGGTTGGACGATCGCTCGCATAGTATTGTTAATTATCCAAGGCATACTGCCTGTAATATCAATCTATCTCACCAAATTAATTATCGATGCAGTCGTTGCCAACCTGAATGTTGCTGATAAAACAGTTGCCTTTCGTAATGTCATACTCTGGGTTATTTTAGCTGGTGTTGTCACCCTTGTAAGTAGTATTTGCAGTTCTTTGTCGGAACTAGTCGTTACTGCCCACTCTCAGCGCGTAACTGACTATATGCAAGGAATTATTAATACTAAATCAATTGCAACTGACTTAGAGTACTACGAAAATCCTCAATATTTCGATACTTTACAACGAGCGCAGCAAGAAGCTCCTTACCGACCTCCCGAAATTCTCAATCGTTTAGCACAAGTTGGCCAGAGTAGTATTTCCTTGGTGGCGATGGTAGGCTTGCTGCTGTCGCTACATTGGGGAATCATCGGTGTTTTATTTATGGCGGCTCTACCAGCGCTACTGGTGCGGCTAAAATACAGTCGCGTCATGTATCATTGGCAGCGTAAACGCACACAGCCGGAACGGCAAGCAATGTACTTAGTTTGGATGCTGACATCAGACCAGTACGCTAAAGAAATTCGCTTATTTAATTTAGGCGAATACTTTAGTAAATGGTATCTCCGTATCCGACGACAAATATATAAAGAAAAGATAGCCATTTACACCAAACGCTCTGCGGCGAATTTCTTTGCAGAAGCGATCGCAGGTCTTTTTATCTTTGCTGTTTATGCTTTCATTGTCTATCAAGCTATCCAAGGCATTTTGCGTTTAGGTGATTTGGTACTTTATCACCAAGCATTGCAACGAGGGCAGAACGATATTAGAAGTTTGTTAGTTAGCGTGTCTAATCTTTATGAGGATAATTTATTTCTTGCTAATCTTTACGAATTCCTTGACCTGAAACCTAAGTTAGTTGATCCTTCAAATCCACAGCCAATACCCCAACCGATGCAAACTGGCATCGTTTTTAACAATGTAAATTTTCAATACTCTACTACTACCCGTCAGGCACTTAAAGATATCAACTTGACAATTAAACCGGGAGAAGTGGTGGCGCTAGTAGGGGAAAATGGCTCTGGGAAAACTACTTTAATTAAACTTTTATGCCGCTTATATGACCCCACTTCTGGCAGTATCACTATTGATGGTATTGACCTCAGTCAATATAAAATGGCAGATTTGCGCCGTGAAATCAGCGTGATTTTCCAAGACTACGCGAAGTATCACTTGACGGCACAAGAAAATATTTGGTTAGGTAATATTGATTTGCCAGCAGAGCGAGAAAGTATTATTACTGCTGCGCGTCGTTCTGGTGCTGATGACGTTATTAGCAAGTTACCTAAAGGTTATGACACCATGTTAGGTAAGTTGTTTGATCAAGGAGAAGAATTGAGTATTGGCCAGTGGCAAAAGGTCGCATTGGCGCGAGCATTTCTCCGCAATTCTCAGGTGATTGTTCTGGATGAACCGACCAGTGCAATGGATCCCAAAGCTGAATATGAAGTATTTGAACAGTTCCGTCAACTTATCAAAAATCAAGCTGCTATCCTAATCAGCCATCGCTTATCTACCGTCAAAATGGCCGATCGCATTTATGTCATGGCAGGTGGCAAAATTGTGGAGAGTGGCACTCATGACGAACTCATGCAGATGGCTGGGACTTATGCTTACTTGTTTAATACTCAAGCTCAACAGTATCGCTGAGGAGTCAACCCTTATGGGGAATTCAAAATTAAGAACTTAGCTACAGAATTGAGGTTTCCCAACCATAAACAAAACCTGTTCTCCTTCTAACTTCTACTATATTTTGTAGTTGAATCTTTAATCTACTACTTTGAGCAATCCTCTTTGCAAAGCATCAAACACTCGACTAATTTGCAACCTATCTTCTTCATTTAAGCCTTCTTTAGAAAGCAATGTTGACATTAAGAGCTGCTGATCTCGTCGTGTAATTCTGCGAACTGCAAATATGCGCTCCAAGACTTTCTCTAACGACATTTGAATTAAGGGGCTGGTGGCTTGCATATTCGTTACCTAAACTTTGTGTAAAGTTTACAACTAAGTATTAGTACGATACCAATTTATGTAAAAAATTAGCAATGGTAGCTCTACGGAAGAATAAAAAATTGTCAGTTGCTAATTTCCCACCTCTGTTACTACTCCCTTTTCGGTAAAATAACTAGGCGGCTCAGCAAGGAATTAGGTTGAGAATCATGGTTAGAGCTAGGATTGGGATTATTGGTGGCAGCGGTCTGTATAAAATGGATGCGCTCAAAGATGTGGAAGAGGTACAAGTCCAGACTCCCTTTGGCTCACCATCTGATGCATTGATTCTGGGGACATTGGAAGGTACAAGGGTAGCTTTTTTGGCGCGTCATGGTCGCAACCACACATTGCTACCTTCTGAATTGCCGTTTCGCGCCAATATTTATGCGATGAAGCAAGTTGGCGTAGAATATCTGATTTCGGCTAGTGCTGTTGGTTCATTAAAAGAAGAGGCTAAACCACTGGATATGGTGGTTCCAGATCAATTTATTGATAGAACAAAAAATCGGGTTTCGACATTTTTTGGAGAGGGAATAGTCGCTCACATTGCCTTTGCTGACCCGATTTGTAAAAGTTTAGCTGGAGTTTTGGCAGATGCGATCGCTTCTCTAAATTTACCAGAAATCACTCTCCATCGCGGTGGTACTTATGTATGCATGGAAGGGCCAGCATTCTCGACGAAAGCGGAATCGAATCTTTACCGCAGTTGGGGTGCGACAATAATTGGGATGACGAATTTACCAGAGGCAAAGTTAGCCAAAGAAGCAGAAATTGCCTATGCAACCTTAGCACTGGTAACAGATTACGATTGTTGGCATCCAGATCATCATAGTGTGACGGTGGAAATGGTGATTGGGAATTTGCTGCGGAATGCAGTTAATGCTCAAAAGGTGATTCAAGAAACTGTGCGACGTTTAAGTGAAAATCCGCCACCTAGTGATGCACATTCGGCTTTGAAGTATGCGATTTTGACAAATTTGGATAAAGCACCTGTGGCGACGAAGGAAAAGTTAGGCTTACTGCTGCAAAAGTATTTATAGAAAATTAACCGCAGAAGTGAGAGTGGAGAGATTATAGGCTAGAAAAATCGGCGTTGCTGAATTTGAGTATGAAAGTCAAAAATTCAATAGACCTCTTGGATAAATATTTTTTTGCCTCACGCAGAGGCGCTTTCGCGTAGCGTCTGTCTGCGACACGCTGCGCGAACGCAGAGAAGACGCAGAGAGAAAGTCTCACTCAATTCCTCAACATACAATTTTCCCAAATTGGCACGGTGACTCCTGCTTCTCCCTCTTCTCACTTTCGTTGAAACCAAAACTAAGTTTAGCCCTGTTTTGTTACTCTGGGAAAAGAAAAATCAAAGCCAAATTTTGAACTGTAGATAGAACAGGCATTTGAGTGTTTATTTTCTAACACAATGGCTGAAATCATGGTTTTTTAGTAAAAGTCTTATGCTGTAAGCATTCCAGATTATTCTCTCCCGAAAGTGATAAAAGAGGGTTAGTTTCAAGGTACTTTTAGCATATTCCTTGCACTGCAAAGGGCTTCAATGGCATCAATTCCAGTAAAGCAGTTGGCTGTGGTTGGGCAGTAGGTGTATCAACAAATAAAAATAATAAGACGAGTGAAAGCGCAAACCCAACCGAATTTGTGATTTTCATGAAAGTTTGCTACGTGTAAACTCACAATCCTTAGTCGTATACACAACTAAGATACAAGACTCCCTGTTTACACTACTTGAAAACTAAAACTAAGACTTGCCCAATTATTCACATCCAAAATATAAGAGTCAGCAGATGTGCTATTGACTTCAGTTTTGACTGCGCTAGCGTTGTGTAAGTCTTGTAGCAAAGCTTGGGCAACTTCTAGGGAGTTCAACAATGGGCTAATCGGCCGTTGGTCGGCTGTGGGATATTTAGCCGTATTCAAGGCGGCAAGAGTTTCAGTGAAAGGGGCAGTACTGAAGATTAGTTGATGTTCACACTCAAAAGCTGGCCCAGAAACTGCCCATTCAGACCCAGCAGTATTTTCTGGTAAGGCGAGGGTTTCGTTAGGGGCGATGACTATTTGTTTAAGTAGGGGTTGGGTATCCGAAATATTTGTGTCTGTGGGAGTTTCCCAAGGGTAGAAGGCAACTGTTGTCCGATTGTTTTTTAATCCTAGTAAGATTAAATATAGTGGGCGATCGCTCTGGTTTTGTACGCGATATTGCATCCGACTACCAATAGGCACAAGTTGTGTTAGCGGTAGCGGGGCGTTTAGCCCGTTCTGAGTTCTAAGTGGCTTAGTTGTTGAATTTTCAGAAATTTGATTTCGCAGTGTTGCGCGTTGCATGACTGCGCGAGGTGATATGCCGCTAATTATTTCTAAGGTTGCTTTAACTGCTAACCGGGAAGAACCTTCATTTTCTGTCAGCCGCCACAACTTTGCTGCTAGCAGCGGTTGAAATTTAGGTGCTAAACGCTGCATAGCTAATTTTACTGCTTCCCCAACTTCCCCAGCAGTGTTAGGAATTAGCTCACTGCCCAGAGTAAATAAACCATAGCGGCCAGGAGGTTGCTGTAATTTAGCAAATACGTAATCGGCTGGTTGTTCCCCTGCTACTACACTCGACACGTGGGGAAATGCGGCTAAAGCACTTGTTGCATCTACTCGTTCAATTCTTTCGAGTCCTGTATCCAAACCAATTTTTAAACCCACATTTCGGGGTAATACTCTGATTGTTTCTTGAACGAGTTGCCCGACTTGTAAGGAAGTTACGCCGATAATACCAGAAATTTGCGCTTTTGCTTTTAACCCGCTGCGCGATCGCAATACTAACTCTTCTCCAGTTACCAGCGACAGCCGAGAATTAACTCCATAGTATTCCAGCACTTGTGGAGGTAATCCACCTAACCACAGATGGGCTGTTTTACCGTCCTCTTCAATTGCTGTCACTGCCCCTTCTCCACCAACAATAGAGTCAGGGAGGAAATTCTCAGCAAGTAACACTGCTTGGGGATTTTTCTTTTCACTAATTAACGCTGGCTGCTGTTTGCTACCCAACTTATGAAGAGAAGTTCCGACGTAGGAAAGAGTGAATTGAATTTTTGTGGCTGGGGTTGATTCCCACAAGTACTGTGTTAAGGCGTAAGTAAATAATCCAGCACTAAAACCAGAAAATAAAGCTTCTCTGGCTAACTGCTTAGGGTCTGAGGTGGCTGTAAGAATAAGAGGACTGACTTTTGAGTTTTGAGTTTTGACTTTGTTTTGAAAGTCTAATTCTGCTGTCGATAGTTGTGCTTCTGTTGATTCTGGACGGACGCGAATTCGCGTTGCTGCTAACTGGGATGTGCTAGGAGTGTAGTAGCTGGTATCCAATACTGCTGTAACGTGTTCTGTAGGAAGCGATCGCAACAACAGCAATAAGGTTTCTTCTAATAGGTAGTTGACTATTTTTTCGTCTTGTGATTTTACTTGCTCATTGACTGGCACTAGAGCATTCTGCAATGTTTCTAGCGATGTTGGTAATTTGACGCGAGTCCCGTAACCGCTAAAGTGGAAGACAACCAAATCACCCGGTCTTGCTTGCTGACTGAGATGATCTAAAAAAGCAGCTTCGATGAATTCTCTATTAGCTTGTTCTTCAGTTAAGGTCAAGATATCTGAAGCTTGGAAGCCAAAGCGATGAATTAAAAGTTCTTTTTGCAGTTCCACATCAGTCAAACAACCGCTAAGGGCTGGACTTTCTGGATATTGATTGATACCGATTAATAATGCCAACTTGCGCGAATTAGGTTGTGCCAGCGCTTGGTAATAGCGACTTCCTAAAGTCAACCACTCAGCTTCAGTTACCCCCAATACCGCGAGTATTGAGCCAATTTTGTGTAAAAACGTCCGCCGTTCCATAATTAACTATCAGTCCTCAGCCCATAAGCTAACAGCTTATAGGCTTCAGGTCTGTAGAGTAAAGCGATAGTTTATACTGTTTGCTTGTTAACAATCTAGCTTAAGCCAATACTTGTATACGCATTGCCCGTGCCAACTCTGCTGCTACTTCTGGACGAGAAAATTCTGGTGGAGGTAATTCACCCCGGCGCAGCATTTCCCTAACTTTTGTTCCCGATAGGTGAACGCGTTCTTCTGGTTTGCTGGGACTGGTTTTAGTCGTTGCCATTTGCTTGGTACGCGTGCAGTAGAAAGCGTGTTCAAACTTCATTGGCACAATACCCAATTCACTTGGCTCAAACTCGTCAAAGATGTATTGAGCATCGTAAGTACCATAGTAATCACCAACGCCCGCATGATCCCGTCCAACGATAAAGTGAGTACAGCCATAGTTTTTGCGGACTAAAGCATGAAAAATTGCCTCGCGAGGCCCAGCATAACGCATTGCTGCCGGATTAATTGCCAAAATTACCCGATCATGGGGATAGTAGTGTTCCAACAAAATCTCATAACAGCGCATCCGCACATCGGCGGGAATATCATCGTCTTTGGTTGCCCCTACTAAGGGATGCAAAAATAAAGCATCTACTGTTTCCAAGGCGCACTTTTGGATGTATTCATGAGCGCGGTGAATGGGGTTGCGAGTTTGGAAACCAACAATCGTTTTCCAGCCATTTTCCCGAAATATTTGCCGTGAGGCAGCTGGATCAATTTGGTAGTTGGGAAACTGGGGATGGGTTACGCGTTGCAAAAGCCAGATATCACCAGCCAAATGTACAGAACCTTGATTATAAAGTACCTGCACACCAGGATGGTTCGCATCATTAGTGCGATAGACATTGATTGCCTCGCGGGTCTTGTCGTAGTTATACTTTTGGGTGAGTTGCAAAACTCCAATAAACCGACCGGCAGGGTTATCTAAGCGAATCAAACCGCCTTCTTTAAGAGAAGAAGCTACTTCTTCGGCAACCGAAAGTGTAATCGGCATCGACCAGACAAGACCGTTAGCAAGACGCATTTCAGTGACTACGCGATCGTAATCTTCCTGATTCATAAAACCTGTGAGTGGGCTAAAAGCGCCGATCGCAATCATTTCTACATCAGAAACGGCTCGCTCATCAAGTTGCACTCGCGGCAAAAAGTCAGCTTTTGAGAGAAACTCTTCCCTTTGTTCCGGTGTAGCGATACGGTTAACTAATTCTCCACCGTGGGGGGCAATGGCATCTGGATTTTGACTCAACGTAATCCCCTCTTTGCAATAACTGCTATTTCAGACTATGTACTAACTTATCAAATGCTGGTACGAGGAAAAAAAGAGTTTAGAAAATTGGGAGTAGACAGTGAGAGGAATTTTGCAAGTAATTTCTTATTTTAAGTTACATTGCTTAATTTTAGTAGTTAAGTATACTCACCATAAACTGAGTTGATTGGGAGGATGCTCCAAGTTATTCCAAGGTAGAGGTGGAATTGCTGTACCACTCTGTTCTAATAGCTGTTGGAAGTGACGGGCTGTGTTAGGCGATCGCTCTTCTGTTGGACAATGAACAAAGAAATAAATTCGTTTTCCCTGCTGTAACCATTGTTGAATCTGTGTTACCCACTCTTCCATAAAAGGCTGATTCACAGACAAATTCGGATGAGAAATAAATCTAATCAAGCTAAAAGGCGCTGTAACACTAAATTGCAATGGTAATTTAGGTTTACGTCGCTCTGATTCTATCTGGGGATCATCATCTCCAGCGTAGATTGGGCGCGAGTCTAATAGTACCCGTCCTACGCCTAGCTGCTCTAAAAGCGCTGTCAAATTTCTAGCATGGGGTTCCTTGAACCAATCGGGATGCCGAACTTCTAATGCTAGAGGTGCATCTGTGCGCGGCCAAGCTTCTAAAAAGTTGGTCAAATCGTCAAGCAATGTAGGTGTATAACTCGGCGGTAACTGAGCAAAAATCGGCCCAATGTGCTTACCTAAAGGGCGCATTCCTTCCAAAAATTTTAAAGCAGCCGGAATATTTGGTTTTAATAACCCTTTATGGGTGATATCTCGCGGTAATTTCAAGCAAAATTCAAATCCTGATGGTGTTTCCGCAGCCCATCGAGTTACAGTTTCTTGATTAGGCACAGCGTAGAAGGTGGTATTGCCTTCTACAGTGGTGAAGCGACGGCTGTAGAGATGCAGAAAGTCTGTAGTGCGAGTGCCTTGGGGATAAAGTTCGCCCACCCAACCTTTATATGCCCAAACAGCACAACCGATAAAAAATTTCACGACGCTTGAAAGCTTTGATTATTCATCTCGATTGTACAGTGTGATTCACCAACTCCAAGCATCTGAACATTTATTTTGAGGCGATCGCTACAAGCTTAAATTGGGTCTATAACTGTAGCACTACCCTCCAGTTTGACATAGCTACCAGAACTCTTTTTTTGAGCATATTCCATTAAGGCGATTCCAGCATGGGCGGTGCAGGAATTTAACCCCAAACTCTAATACCCAACCTCAAGACAAATCTTTTTATGTGAGTCTTGTTCTCTCTAATCGTTGATTCGATTGGTACGCAGCTAAACCAAACTAAAGTGCATAAAGTCAGCGGGTCTGGAATTAAGAACTTATAGACAGACTAGATTACCGTGGAGCCATTACTGTATAAATTGTTTGCTGACGATAAATTATCACTGACCTGATATACCTATGGGTGCTGCATTAAGATATTGGAGGCTAGTAAGAATTGATACTGCTGGTAAGCGACAAATCAAAGAAATTAAACCAGCTAAGGAGTTTTTCGCTGATACGTTTCCAGAATATACGGTTGAAAGCGATGTAAATGATACAGAAGTGCAACGGCTGCTATTGGAACTGTCTAGGGATGCTCCTGCTGACAGATGTTTGTTAGCAGAACGTTGTTTACTCTGCTTTATATCTTGGCAAATTGAGCAAGTTTGCTTGCAGCTAGAAGCTAATTTTGGGAATGTTCACGGTTTTAGTTGCACTGATTTACTGCCTTATGTCCTTGATGATGATGGCAGATTACAACCAGCAAGTTCTTATCAATGTCTTTCTCGAAAAGTTTTGCAGAGTTTTGACTCTGCACAAAGCAGTCTCACAAATTGGACAACTACAAGGGTAAAACAAGATCCGGCGTTAAATAAATTTTTGCTAGAGTTAGGAGTTTATCTTATAAGTGATTGGGCAATTCTTAACGATACTCGACCCAAACAGCTAGAGCGAATTTTAAGGGAGTTCCACTCGTTAACTGTTAGCGAGATTGAATATTTCTCAAAGCTTTTAGAAAGCTACCATCTTATTTATCGGGTACAACGATTACAACAACGTTCTTTAGGCATTAGGGGAAAGTGTTCTCCACCGACAACTCAACAACTAGAAGAAATTGCTTTGAAATTAGAAAGCCAAATCGGTCAGATACTCAAGAGTGAAACTGTGATGGCACAATTGCAAAATCTTGCCTCTCGCCTACGACAGTACAGAATTCATGCGCGGGGTGGTGCTCTACCTACAGTATCGAGAGATGCTATGGATAGAGAAGGAATTTCTGCTCCTCAAGTTACTAATTCTGAAGAAAATGAAGACAATCAAGCAGAGTTTTTGCAGTTATATCGTTCACAATTCTTAGTTTGTTTAGAGCAAGCATTAGCTTTGGTGATTGGGTCAAGAATAAGACAGCTACAATCTAAGAAAGCGGATAAAGCTAAAACATTCCTGGCAGCACTCCAGCTTATTTACTGTCAACAACTACCGATGACAGCAATCGCTAAACAGGTAGGGCTACGCGCACAAGATGCAGTAACTCGTTTACTCAAACTCAAAGAATTTCGTGCTGATGTACAACAGCAACTGATGTTAATTCTACGCGATCGCGTCCTCGTTTTGGCACAAAATTACTTTAATTTAGAACGAATTCAAATTTTAGAACACCAGATTGCATCTGCCCTTGATGAGCAAATCGCTATGGTAGTAGAAGAGGCAGATAAAAAATCTCGCACAACAAAAAATAGTCTTTTTGCTGACCAGATATGTCGCTATATCGATAAGATTAATAAGTAAATATGAGAAACTTATCAAGTAATACTACTCAATTAAACCTAGATTTTGAAGTTCTGGATACAGCCGCCATTCCTCTCTCAGATGAGCAAATTAATCAGGCTGTGGAACTTAGTAATACAATCCGCAATTCATCCCGGCAGTGGCAAACTTATATTAATGCTTTAGCGCTATTTGCTTTTGAGCAATGGCTAAAAGAACGAAACAATTCTCTAACTATTAATCGAGAACATTGTACAGTTTTACAGCCACCGCTCGCCAATGCGATCGCATCTGTAGCGAATTTACAAGTGGGAGAGTTTAAACTTTGCCTAATTTCCACTAGTAGCCTCTCTGATATGGAAGTGCCTTTATCTAAAATAGTCGTAGATTTACCAGAATATGTTCCTCATTTTTATGTATTGATAGAAGTTTTAGAAGAACAAGAATCGGCAGTTGTTTCTAATTTCTTATCTTATCAACAACTCGTAGAAAACCAGGTAAGAGAGAATTTACAAGCTGAGGAAGACTGGAATTATCAGATACCTTTAAGCTGGTTTGAGAATAATCTAGACCGCTTGTTATTATATTTGCGTTGTTTAGAACCAGATGTAATTACTTTACCAGATGTCAAGAGTCGAACTCAGCTTTTATCGACAATGCAAAGCGAATTAGTCGCATTGTTACCCCAATTGCAATCACCAGAAAGTGAACTATGGGAAGTTTTGACTTGGGAGCAAGGAATTGCTGTACTTACTAATCTAGAGTTGCTCAATTGGGTTTACAATTCGCAGCAAGCAGATAATTCTTCAATAAAAACCAGCTTAAAGGATTTACTCAAATTGTTGACACAGCCGGCGCTGAATGTAGGGCGTTGGTTATGGGATGAATTGGATGAATTAGGGCAGCAATTTTCATGGGTGCTGTTACCTAGTTTGACACCTACGGCGGCAATGCGATCGCCTACAGAAGAATTTCAGGCAATTATCACGCAACTTCAAAACAGAGGTTTAGAAATTCCCTCTCAAGCGCGGGGTGCTTACCACGATTTATTATTAGCAGGAATTCCGCTGCGGTTGTATGCTGTAACTTGGCATATCCTATCTGAATCAGACCCCCATTTATGGACATTGTTGTTAGTTTTAGGCACAGCTTCGCATGATGCTTTACCATTACGTTTAAAACTTCGGGTGAGTGACCAAACTAGCATTTTATTAGAACAAGAGACAAATCAAGAACAGGGTGATTCTTATTTGTTTACTCGTGTGGTTGGTGGCTGGAATGAGAAATTTTTGGTGAGTGTGAGTTTAATGGATGGCATTGAGTTGAGCTTGCCTCCATTTGCATTTTATCCGGGGCGATCGCTTTAACTTTATTTGGTTACGTTTTTTGCAACAGGTAATTATCTTACGCAGAGAAAGATGAAGGGGCGAGGAAATAATTATTATTCCTTGTTTTCCTTTATCGCTATAATATCTACGTCATAACCACTTTCTTTTTTGCTTAGGCACAGAGATGGAAATTATCAAACTGTCTAATGAAGGACAAGTAATTATTCCTGAAGTATTGCGGAAAGCTTATGGCTGGGAAGTAGGGCAGGAATTAATACTAATTGAAATGGGTGATGGGATTCTTCTAAAGCCGAAGAAGTTATTTCCTGAAACTAGTTTGGATGATGTTGCAGGGTGTTTAAAATATCAAGGTAAACCAAAGACTCTCGAAGATATGGAAGATGCCATCCGTCAAGGTGCAGAGGAATTATGGCATGATTACAGTTGATACTAATATTGTAGTACGACTGTTGACTCAAGATAATGAGTTACAGTACCAAAAGAGTTTAGAACTTTTTCAGAATAATCATGTTTTTATACCAGATACTGTCATTTTAGAAATAGAATGGGTTTTAAGATTTGCCTATAAGTTTAAATCAACAGAAATATGTGCAGCATTACAAAAGCTTTTTGGTTTAGCGAATGTTCATCTTACTAATGCGAGTTTAATTACTCAAGTACTGCAATGGCATGAGGCTGGCTTAGATTTCGCAGATGCTTTTCATCTCGCTCAGGCTCAAAATTATAGCCAACTTTATACGTTTGATGAGAAATTTGTGAAACGAGCCAAAGGACTAACAGTTTGCGAAGTCAAAATACCTTGAGTTTAGTTTAGCGATCGCTTTAACTTTATCTGGTTACGTTTTTTGTAACATTAATTATCTCACACAGAGGAGCAAGCGTGTTGTGTGGGTTAAAGTGATCGCTAAATAGTTTAATGCTAAAAAAAATTGGCGTTGCTGAATTTGAGTATGAAAGTCAAAAATTAAAACTCTCAAACTCTTATTCTCTGTGCCTCTGCGTGATACAAATTCATATCTTTACTCAGCAATGCCAAAAAATTGATTAATTTTGGCAAGCCAATGCATTAATGATGCAGGTCGATGCAATGGCATAACCACTCGATGCAATAGCATAACCGACCGATGCAATAGCATAACCGACCGATGCAATGGCATAACCACTCGATGCAATGGCATAACCGACCGATGCAATGGCATAATCACTCGATGCAATGGCATAACCGACCGATGCAATGGCATAATCACTCGATGCAATGGCATAACCGACCGATGTAATGGCATAACCACTCGATGCAATGGCATAACCGACCGATGCATTAACAATCTGAAAAGTTGCATTTAGATCAATACGCTTGAGATAACATAATTTGCATAACTGATAACCTCTGTAAAGAGGTTAAATTGCAACCTCTTTATACCATTTCATTTTAATAATGATACAAATACGCTGCTAGGGGCATGGCAATGCCATGCCCCTACGAGAAATCTATATCTATCAGGTTTTTCGTGAATTGATATTACACGTATAAAATTCGTACAAACAATCTTTGACTCAACTTTGTTGGGTTAAATTTATTAACCGCAGACAAAACTTTTGCATAACCCCCCTAAGCGTGAGAAATATAGAAAGTTAGCAAGTAATTTACTCTCACCCTACTTGGAGGATTGTTTATCGTGGATTACCGTCTTAAATGCCTCTCTCTTGCTACTTTAGTGCTTTCCTTGTCTTTATCTGTGAGTGTTGCTGAATCAAAGACAAGGAAAATTGTGCAAACTCCTCTGACTGCACAGGCGCAAACAACACAACAACGCAGAGACGAAGCATGGCGGCTGACAATATTAGGCGTTCAACAGTTAAATCAAGGAGAGTTACAAGAAGCGTTAAAGACCTTTGAGCAAGCTTTACCCATTCACAAACAAATCGGCGACACAGCAGGGGAAAGCATAACTCTCAACAATATTGGTGCAGTTTATAACAGTCTGGGGCAGTATAGCAAAGCTTTAGAGTACTATCAGCAAGCTTTGGCAATTAGCAAACAAATCAGAGACATCAGCGGTGAAGGGATTACTCTCAATAATATTGGTGCAGTGTACAACAATCAAGGACAGTATGGCGAAGCCTTGGAGTACTATCAGCAAGCTTTAGCTATTTTCACACAAATCAGCGATACAGCAAGTAAAGGAAAAGCTCTCAACAACATTGGCGAAGTTTACATCAATCAGGGGCAGTATAGCAAAGCCTTGGAGTACTATCAGCAAGCTTTAGCCATTGCCAAACAAATTGACGACAAAGCAAGTCAAAGCACATTTCTCAACAATATTGGTGCGGTTTATGACAATCAGGGACAGTATGGCAAGGCTTTGGATTACTATCAGCAAGCTTTAGCAATTAGCAAACAAATCAGAGACATCAGCGGTGAAGGGATTACTCTCAATAATATTGGTGGAGTGTACAACAATCAAGGACAGTATGGCGAAGCTTTGGAGTACTATCAGCAAGCTTTAGCCATTGCCAAACAAATTGGCGACACAGCCAGTCAAGGGCGAACTTTCAACAATATTGGCTTAGTTTACGACAGTCTGGGACAGTATGGCAAAGCCTTAGAGTACTACCAGCAAGCCTTAACCATTCGCAAACAAATTGGTGATGCAGCAGGTGTAGGGGGAACTTTCAACAATATTGGGGCAGTTTACAACAGTCAAAGACAGTATGACACAGCCTTAGTGTATTATCAGCAAGCCTTAGTCATTGCCAAACAAATCGGTGACACCGCAGGTGTAGGGAATGCTCTCAACAGTATTGGTGCAGTTTACAACAGTCAAGGACAGTATGGCAAAGCTTTAGATTACTATCAGCAAGCCTTAGCCATTCGCAAACAAATAGGTGATACAGCAGGGAAAGCTACTGCTCTCAATAATATTGGGGAAATTTACCGCAGTCTCGGACAGTATGGCAAAGCCTTAGAGTACTATCAGCAAGCTTTAGCCATTATCAAACAAATCGGCGACACCGAGGGGGAAGGAAGAACTCTCAACAATATTGGGACAGTTTACAACAGTCAAGGACAGTATGCTGATGCGGAAAAAACTCTATTTGCTGCTATTGAGGTTTTGGAATCTTTGCGAACACGAGAATTAGCTGATGACCAAAAAATATCTATTTTTGAAACACAAGCTCAAACTTACCGTTTTCTACAAAAAGCTTTAATTGGTCAAAATAAAACTAATACAGCATTAGAAATTGCTGAACGAGGTAGAGCTAGAGCTTTAGTAGAGTTATTAGCTTCAAAGATATCCGAAAACCCTGGCAATACACAAACTATCAAACCACCTACCATTGAGCAAGTTAAACAAATTGCTAAAGCACAAAATGCTACCCTAGTCGAATATTCAATTATTTATGAGCCATTTAAAGTTCAAGAAAAAGAAGAATGGCTTCAATCAAAACTTTATATTTGGGTTATCAAACCAACTGGTGAAATTGCATTTAAGCAAGTAGACCTCAAATCCTTAGATATATCACTAACAGACCTTGTGAATAGAAGCCGTGTATCTATAGGTGTTGGAGGTCGCGGGGGTATAAACATCAAACCTACAGGTAAACCAATTCAAAAGCAAAACTTAGAAAAATTGTATCAGGTATTAATTGAACCGATCGCATCTTTTCTCCCGGCAAACCCAGATGAACACGTTATCTTTATCCCCCATGAATCGCTGTTTTTAGTTCCGTTCGTGGCACTGCAAGATAAAGACGGCAAATACCTGATTGAAAAACATACTATTTTAACTGCACCAGCAATTCAAGTATTAGACCTGACACGTCAGCAACGCCAAAGGGTGACAGGTAAAGATGTATTAGTTATAGGCAATCCGACAATGCCTAAAGTGGGTATTCCACCTGTGCAACTTCCAGCATTAGCAGGCGCACAAAAGGAAGCGGTAACAATTGCTGGTTTATTTAAGACTAAACCTATCACTGGCAAAGATGCCACAAAAGCAGCTTTTAAACAAAAATTATCATCTGCCAAGATTATTCATCTGGCAACGCATGGATTGTTAGATGATTCTGATAAGAGTATACCAAATGCGATTGCTTTTGCTCCCTCACCTCAAGATGATGGTTTACTCAAACCAGAAGAAATTGTCGATTTAAAAATTAATGCTGAATTAGTTGTTCTCAGCGCTTGCGATACCGGCAGAGGCAAAATCACTGGTGATGGTGTAATTGGACTTTCTCGTTCTTTGATTATTGCTGGTGCGCCGAGTGTGATTGTCTCATTATGGTCGGTTTCAGATTCACCAACATCAGAATTCATGACTGAATTTTATCAACAGTGGCCGCGAAATCTTGATAAAGCTGCGGTATTAAGAAGCACTATGTTAAATACTATGAAAAAATACCCCAATCCAGCTTATTGGGCGGCATTTACTTTAATTGGTGAGTCTAAGTAATGCTATTTATATTTATGGAAGTAATTTCTTTGTTTCTTGCATCTGATGACTAAAAATCGCTAGAAATTTTATATCTATAAATTTTTTATAAATTTTTTATATTTATTATGAATGTTTCAGCTTTTTACCTAAAAGTTCAACAGCTAGATAAAAAATGTTTATTTGATTTATCTTGGGGTACTGGGCAGAACATTGGTGTTACATTTGCCTATCCTGAAAATCTCACTGCACTATACCAAGAATGGCAGCGTGTTTATTTACGTTTTTATAACACAGCCCTGCGAGGCAGAGTAGAAGAAATTGGCAGTTTGACTACGCCTCCTGTTGATTGGCACGCGAAATTAGTACAAGCAGAAGCACAACTTTTATCTGAATTTCATCATTGGTTACGCAGTGCAGAATTATATGAAATTCGTGCAGCGATCGCTCAAGCAACCAATACAATAAAAACGCCCTATATTGATGTCTTTCTCAGTTGTAATCCTTTAGAATTAGCGCGATTACCGTGGGAAGTCTGGGAAATTGGCATAGAATTTGCTCTAGATGCTCGTAAAATTCGCATTGTTCGTACACCGACAAATAGGCGAGAAACAGTAACTAATTTTAATCGTCGTGATTTACGTAAAGCCAGGATTCTAGCGATTTTAGGAGATGATAGTGGTTTAGACTTTCAAGCAGAAAAGAAAGCTATAGGTTCCCTCACATCTCTAGCTGAAGTTACTTTTGTAGGTTGGCAACCAGGGGAAAGTATTAGTGAATTAAAAACTAAAATTGTGAATGCGATCTCCTCAGATTTAGGTTGGGATATTTTATTTTTTGCTGGTCACAGTAATGAAACAAATTTAACCGGAGGAGAAATTGCGATCGCTCCGAAGGTAGCTTTGTTAGTTAGTGAGATAGAGCAATCATTAACTATTGCCAAATCAAGAGGATTACAAGTTGCGATTTTTAATTCTTGTAAAGGGTTGAGTATTGCTAATAAACTTATTGACTTGGGTATAAGTCAAGTTGCAGTAATGCGAGAACCAATTCATAATTGCGTTGCGGAAGAATTTTTTCTGCGATTTTTGCAAGCATTATCTCAATACGAAGATGTTCACACATCATTATTAGCAGCCTCGAAATATCTCAAGTTAGAAAAGAATCTTACTTATCCTAGCGCTTATTTAATTCCCTCTCTATTTCGTCATCCAGAAGCAGAATTATTTCGGCTAAAACCACTTGGATTTAAGCAATTTCTCAATAGTTTTAAACCCAGTCGTCAAGAAGCGATCGCAGTTTCAGCTTTATTAGTAATTAGTTTATTACTACCAGTACAGAGCTTTTTATTACAGCGACGTATATTAACACAAGCTATCTATCGTCAAATTACAAGACAAGTTGCACCTGCGACAAATCCGCCACCAGTCCTCTTGGTGCAAATCGATGAAGAGTCGATTAGAAAAGCAAATATCTCTAACCCTAAACCAATGGATCGCAAGTATCTAGGAAGTTTAGTTAATCGGCTCAAAGCTGACAACGCTAGAGTAATTGGTATTGATTATCTAATGGATCGACCTCAACCACAAAGCGATCGCATCCTTGCTAAATCTATTCAAACTGCTATAGCCTCTTTGTCCAATCCCACATGGTTCGTATTTGCAGGAACTTACAACGATAATGTCTGGTTAAGAGTGCTACCTGAAATTGCTAGTCTGCATTGGAGTTTAGAAGGCGAAATTGATAATTATCCTTGGTATATGGAACTGTTACCCCATGATAATTTTCAATCTCAGCCTTGGCATTTTGCTGGTTTATTAGCTCTAACGCATCAATTGCAGCAAATCCCTAACGCGCCACAGCCAAGATTAGACAGCAAAACTGACTTATTTCAACAGATTAGTGATTTTTTTAACCATAGTCACAAAGATGCTCAAACCATCTTGACATCAAAGCGAACGCATCTGCAATTAATTACAGTCTTGAGTTATCAAATCCAGCAAACTTGGTTGCATCCCATCATTGACTTTTCCATTCCTCCTCATCAGGTATACCATTCCATCCCCGCTTGGCAACTACTAGAAAATCAAGCTGCTGCTGTAAATTTACAGCAGCAAATTGTGATTATTGCACCCGGAGGATATTACGAAGCTGGAATTGTCAAAGAAGGTGATGATAATTTCCGAGATTCGGAGTCACCACTTGGTATTAAATACTGGCGCTCTCAAGAGCAACCAGCTAATAACAGCACAGTTTTTACAGGCGGTGAATATCATGCTTACATAATCCATCACTTCTTAACACAGAGATTAGTTATACCGATTCCCGACTTATGGGTGATTGGTGTAGCAATATTTTTAGGAAAAAATTTGTATTTATGGATACATATAAACAAGTACAAACGCTGGCAGTTACTGGTACTACCAATACTCATCACAGGGATTTATGGACTGCTTAGTTTACAAGTTTATATTTCAGCAAGTGCAGTACTTTTACCTTGGTTTTTACCATCCATAACATTATGGTTTTATGTTCTACTTACTGTTCTGAGAAGAAAAATTGATGAATAAATTTATACTCTCTACTTCAATTTTATCAGCCCTAACTATCAGTACTTCGGCTGTCTTAGCTAATCAAGCAGTTAACACTAAAAAAACTCCAACACAACAAAGATTTTCTTGGGCAAGTATTGCAGAAGTTCTATTTAATACTAAAAAACCTCCTGTAGAACCGCGCAAAGGTGGTTCTCGTGGTGATATTTGCATGATTTCTCCAGACAAACCCAATAAAACCAGAATTGTCTGGAGCGATCGCCCCTTATTTCTTTGGCAAGGTCGGGTGCAAAAAATAGCACTACGTACTCAAGGTAGCAATAAAGATATTTGGAGCCAAGCGGTGACAACAGAAACTCAGAACATAACTTATACAGGTCAACTACTGCAACCAGGACAAGTTTATGCATGGGTAGTCAACTCATCTATGTTCATTCCGTTTCAGGTGATGGAGGCGCAACAACGCGATCGCATTAGTGCAGAATTGCAGACTCTAGAAAATCAACTTAAAGCCAAAGGAGAACATACCGAAGCGATCGCCCTTGCCAAAGCTAATTACTTTGCCAAAAATCAATTATGGTCAGATGTCTTGCAACAAATTTACTCTGTACCAAAACCTGAGTTAAATCAAATTCGCCAAGAGATTTCTAATAAGCTGTGCAGTACACAATCACTACAGAGCGATAACTCCACAACTCATTAAGGTATCGCTTCAGTACAGCACCGCAAAAATAACTAAACAGTTAAAAGTTGCTTTGATAAGCATCACTGTCTCTTGTCTTGAAAGTGCTAAGTCTAGAGTTATTAATTATTCTCTATGTTCTCCTTGCACTTTGTCATTCATAATAGCGTACGAAATTCATAAGAGAGTGTTCTTTAGGGAGTGGAAATAAAGCAGTGACAAATATGAATTACAAGTAATTATAACTGCCTAAACTGACACTAATTTTAAAAAGTATTGAAATGAGAGTTAGCAAAAATGAACCAAGCTTTACCAAAAGAGACATCAGTTCAAATCTTTTTAATAGATTGTCACGAGATATGTCTAGGTGGAACAATCGAGGTGCTACATTCTCAGTACCCAAACGCTACAATTCTCACTGCTCAAACTGCCGAAAATGCTCTTCATCAATTAACTATTTCCCAACCGGATCTCGTTGTTATTGATATTTACATACCAGAAAAACCTGGAGTAATGGCATCAACTAATGCGGGTATACAACTCCTCAGAAATTTAATGGAGAATTATCCTAATCTGAATATTATTGTTCATAGCGCTCATATTAAGTCAGTGGTGCGGATTATTCCTGAGATTGATGCCCATACAGGAGGTTTTACAGTCGCTGATAAAACTCTTTCGACTAAGGAAATGCTAGCTAGAGTTGATTGGGCATTACAGGGATTAACTCATACAAAAGAGATTAAAGAAATTTACGCGGAATTAGAATTAAAACCAGAGTGGCATAATCTTCTAACTCTAGCCTTTCAAGAAGGATTACAAGATAAAGCGATCGCTCAACGTATCAGTGTATCTGAACGCATGGTGCGTCACTACTGGGATAAATTACAAAACGCTTTGGGTATTGATGGCGAAGAATTAAAAAATCAAGGGAAAAATCTCCGAATAATAACTCAAATTCGAGCTAGAGAAGCTGGTTTAATCGACTAAATTTATTTTCTCTGTGTCCTCGTATAAGCATAGTCTTGAAAAAGCGATCGCGCGTCTTTTTAACACCGAAGCACTCATAGGCTATACCACTACAGAAAGCACAGTTGCACAACGAATGCCGCAAGCAAACACAACAATGCTAAAATATCCCGAACCCTTAAATTGGGCTGCATTTACCTTGATTGGGTAATCGTGAACAATCCAATCGGTCTCTTTGTAGAGACGCGATAAATCTTAGATGGGAGACGCGATAAATCTTAGATGGGAGACGCGATAAATCGCCGTCTCTACAAAGATGGTGACTTATCAAAAAACTGAATTTTGCATATCCTTCCACCGATAGGAGATATATATTCGTAAATTTACTAACACTTATGAAACGCAGCATTACATCTGGGATCTTACTCACTGGTTTTGTTTGGTCTAGCTTGGGTCTGTTTTCCATCCCACCACAGGTTACAGCTATCGCTCAAACTCAAGAAAATGGTAATTTATTTTACCTTTATAAAGGACAACGCATTCCTTTAAATCAACGGCAGGATGCGATCGCAGTTGCTTTTAAAAAGGTGGCTACCCGTCGTCTTGGCGGTCAACCTCTTTACCTGCAACTCCAACAAGCTTTACAGGGTGGCATTCGCGGCACTAATCCGCCGAAAGTCAGTCCTCTCGGTGAGAACTATGCACTGGTGAGTCTGCCAAAAGGAACTGGGGAAGCTTTGCAGCAACGTATTCAACAGCAACCCTATGTGCAAACAACCTTACCAGTGTTGAGTCGCAGCCAACGCCAAGAAATCATTGTTATACCCAATGAAATTATTGTCAGCTTTGAGCCAAAAATCTCTGAAAGTCAGAGACAGACTATCTTACAGCAAAACAATTTAGCAGTCGTGCGTCCCTTGCGTTTTAATCGCGATCGCTATCTCGTCAAATCTACATCTACTGATGCTGCAAAAGTTCTCAGTATTGCCAACCAGCTAAACAGTGTCAAAGGTGTGAGTTCCGCTGCACCCAACTTCATCCAATCGATTACTGAGACTGGGGACTGGCGACTGGGGACTAGGGATGGGGGACTGGGTAAGAGTTTTGCTAGTAATCAATCCCGCAGAAGTATTTCTCCGAAAACAAATTTACTGGGATTAGCATGGCATCTCGACAGCTTACCCTTAAAACAATGTCTGCAACAATCAATATCAGACTGGGAATCACTGCAAACCTGCTTACAACAGCCAAGTGCAGCCACAAAATCTGCTGTTTCTCGCACAGATATCCGCGTCACAGATGCCTGGAAACGTAGCAATGGGGGACGAGGTGTCGTCGTCGCAGTTATAGATAGCCTCATACAGTGGGATCATCCCGATTTGGCAGATAATTTGTACACCGTGAAAGCTGCTGATAAATGTCCAGGGGAAGTTCACGGGTGGGATTTTTCTGCTGGTGGTGATAGCACCGACCCTTGCAACAACGGTGATGCGGATACTCGCATCAATCCTACAGAACTCGCTAGCCTTGGGTCAAAATTTCAGGATACCTTCCAATTATCTGACGCCAAATTAATCCAGCAATATCCGCAAGAAGCGCTGGAGGTGAAGCAACAAAACCCAGATTACTCTCTTGAACAAATTGCTGATGTTCTGCGTTACGTTTTTCGCACTTATAAAGTCGGTGGAGAATTTCACGGTACTTATGTGAGTGGCACAATTGCGGCTAAACCTAAAGATAGTCAAGGAATAGTAGGTGTAGCTCCCAATGCTAAAATTTTACCTGTGCGAATATTCGGGTTGAATGGGAGTTATGTTCCTTCAGCTTACATAGAAGCCATTGGCTATGCAGCCGATCGCGGTGCTGATATCATTAATCTCAGCTTAGGTTCTACCCTACCAACCCAGGGAGAAGAAGAAGCGATCGCTGATGTTCTCAAAGCGAATCCTAAACTCGTAATTGTCGCTGCTGCTGGCAACGAAAACTCCAGTCAGGTATCATTCCCGGCTGCATACACAGGAGTAGTTGCAGTTGGCGCAACCAATATTGTGGGTAATCGTGCGCCTTACAGTAATTACGGCAAAGGATTAGACGTAGTTGCACCCGGAGGCGACCTAGATACACCGGGATTGTTGGGTGGAATTCCCACCACAGGCGGCACTTGGCTGGATGCCTTCTGGCAAGGTATACCAAATCCCAAATCTCGTTGGTCTGCTGTAGTTGATCCGAGAGGTAGATATTGGTGGGTGCAAGGTACTTCCTTTTCTTCGCCAGCAGTGGCAGGGGTAGTGGCATTAATGAAAGGGGAAAATAGAGAAATTAGCCGAGAACGATTAGTTAATATTCTCAAATCTACAGCTAGTTATCAAGGGCTGAACATTACTGAGGAAGATGCCAAACTATATCTTTCTCAGCAAAAACAAGGTGGAGTATCTTCTTCAGTTAAAGAACAACAATATTTCTTTGGTAGAGGACTTGTGAATGCCGATGCAGCAGTTCAAGCAGTGAAGCAAAGGTGATAAAACGGAAAGTATAAGTTAAAAACAAATAGCTATTAGCAGGGTGTGTTAATACGACAGCGTAGCACCCATTATCTGTTGACGGTGCGTTAGGCTTAACGCCGTAACGCACCCTACGAGCTACGAGCATTAATTTGTTATAAATCCTAATTACTTTCTTGTTGCTCAAACCATGTTTCTAAATCAGACACATCTGTAAAATCGAATAATGCTTGTGCTAAATTTTCTAACTGTTCAATAGATAATCCCCGCACTCTTTCAATTAATGATGTGTCTATTGAATTAAAGCGCCGATTAAGCAAAAGTATAATCACCCTTTCTTCACCTTGTTTGTTACCCTTTTGTAATATGTCTTGATAAATTACTGACTCTTGCATAATATCCTCAGTTAATAATTGACGAATCAAATTTTTATCAAACCGCAAACCTGCTAATATTTCTGTGTATCCGGCAATATTTTGTCTTGTATCTCTATCTGAAATTGTAGCGACCCTTTGGGCAACCTGCGATAATAACCCTTGAGGTGAGCTTGTTTGTGTTAATGGTGCTAATGCGAGCAATGCTTGATTATTCAGAAATAGCGCTGAATCTTGTTCCCACATTCGGATGACTCGATAGCGATGCACTGTGGTTTCGTCTACATACTCTTCAAGAAAAGCAACTTCGTCGTTTGTTTCTTGTAAGAAAATTATCACCTGCGTTACAAAAATATTATATTGCCGTTTGAGTCTGACAGAATAATCCAACATTCGGAAGGGAATTGGAGGTGCAGATTTTGTTCTAGTTTGAAATTCGATGTGTAAAATCCGATTTTCTGTTTGCAAAAATGTCACGGAGTCTGCACGAATTGGTTCTATACTCAACTCAGTTTTTAATACTTTGATTTGTTGTGGTTCTACTGGTAATAGCCAGCGAGCAAATTCCAATGGATATTGTTCAGCTAATATTTTACAAACGTTATCAAAAGCCACAGTTAACACTCAGTTCTACTGAATTTATTTTATTTATAAATAAAATAAATCAGATTTTTATGGTGAATTTATGTTTAATGCGTAATTCTTATCAAAGGTTCATTCACGAAGCTTAGAGGTTCATTCGCGAAGCTCAGAGGTTCATTCACGAAGCTCAGAGGTTCATTCACGAAGCTCAGAGGTTCATTCACGAAGCTCAGAGGTTCATTCACGAAGCTCAGAGGTTCATTCACGAAGCTCAGAGGTTCATTCGCAAAGCTCAGAGGTTCATTCACGAAGCTCAGAGGTTCATTCACGAAGCTCAGAGGTTCATTCACGAAGCTCAGAGGTTCATTCACGAAGCTCAGAGGTTTATTTATGAGCCAACAATGTTGTGCGATCGCTTAATTTTCTTCTAAAACGGTTGAGATACCTTGATTCGCATTGCCCTCACAATAATAAGCCGCCCTTTTTAACAAACAAAACTTTTGACAATCGCCTCTGTTCACTCTTGCACTGTGTATCTAATTTGCATATCCTTCAGCAGGTGAGACATATATCTCCTTAGATTCCCTGCTTTACTCTTGACTTCAAAATCTATGCGCGATCGCAAACTTAGTTTAACCGCATTGATCACTCTCCTCTTGACTATTTCACTGCCGATTGCAAATTTGCCTCCACTATTCCAAGCGTCGCTGGTATTGGCGCAAACACCACAAGACCGCAAAGCAGAAGCAGATCGACTGTTTCAGCAAGGTAAGGAGCAGTTTCAAATCAACCAATTTGAGGCTGCATTACAATCTTGGCAACAAGCACTAATTATCTATCGAGAAATTAAAGACCGTAAAAGGGAGGGACAATCTCTGGGCAATCTGGGAAATGCTTACTATGCCCTTGGAGACTACACCAAGTCGATTGAGTACCAGCAGCAGAGTTTGGCGATCGCTAGGGAAATCAAAGACCGTAAATGGGAAGGACAATCTCTGGGCAATCTGGGAAATGCTTACCAAGCCCTGGGAGACTACAGCAAAGCCATTGACTACCACTCCTCAAGTTTGGCGATCGCCAAGGAAATTAAAGACCGCAACGGTGAGGGAAAAGCTCTGGGTAATCTGGGAATTGCCTACAATTTCCTGGGAGACTACGCCAAGGCGATTGAGTACTACTCCTCAAGTTTGGCGATCGCCAAAGAAATTAAAGACCGCAACGGTGAGGGAAAAGCTCTGGGTAATCTGGGAATTGCCTACAATTCCCTGGGAGACTACGCCAAGGCGATTGAGTACTACTCCTCAAGTTTGGCGATCAAAAGGGAAATCAAAGACCGTTTAGGGGAGGGTCAATCTTTGGGCAATCTGGGACTTGCTTACGATTCCCTGGGAGACTACGCTAAGGCAATTGATTACCACCAGCAGAGTTTGGCGATCAACCGAGAAATCAAAAACCGTTTAGGCGAGGGACAATCTCTGGGCAATCTGGGACTTGCTTACTATTCTCTAGGAGACTACAGCAAAGCCATTGACTACCAACAGCAGAGTTTGGCGATCGACCGAGAAATCAAAGACCGTTTAGGTGAGGGACAATCTCTGGGCAATCTGGGACTTGTTTACAATGTCTTGGGAGACTACGCTAAGGCAATTGAGTACTATCGGCAGAGTTTGGCGATTGCACGAGAAATCAAAGACCGTTTAAGTGAGGAACAATCTCTGGGCAATTTGGGACTTGCTTACTATTCCCTGGGAGACTACGCTAAGGCGATTGAGTACTATCGGCAGAGTTTGGCGATCGCACGAGAAATCAAACACCTTAATGGGGAAGGATTAATCTTGAATAATTTAGGATTGGCTTTCTACAAATCTAGCAATCTTGCAGAAGCAGAAAAAACCCTACGTACTGGGATTGAGGTCTTGGAATCTCTGAGAGGAAGATTGGGTAAGAATGATAGCTACAAAGTATCAATCTTCGAGGAACAAGCTCGCACTTACCGCATATTACAAGAAGTTCTAATTGCTCAGAATAAAACCAAAGAAGCGTTAGAAATTTCTGAACGAGGACGTTCTAGGGCGTTTGTGGATTTATTAACTTCACGCTTGGAGAGCAAAAATGCAGGTCAAACCTCAGAACGTCCTGTTGATAAACCGACGATATCGCTATTGCAACAAATCGCCAAACAACAAAACGCCACTCTCGTTGAATATTCGATTATTTATGATAAGTTCAAAATTCAGGGTAAACAAGAAACTCATGAATCAGAACTCTACATTTGGGTAATCAAACCCACAGGTGAAGTTACCTTCCGCAAAGCTGACCTGAAACCACTGTGGCAAAAAGAAAATACAACTCTTGACAACTTCGTTATCACTAGTCGTAACTCCATCGGTGCAATAAGTACAGCTTTTCGCGGTGCTATTGATGTAGTTGGCAAACCCAATGCACCCAAAGCCAAAAACAATTTAAAGCTAAAGCGTCTACACGAATTATTAATCAATCCCATCGCTGACTTATTACCCAAAAATTCTAGCGACAGAGTTATCTTCATTCCCCAAAGTAGCCTATTCCTCGTCCCCTTCGCCGCATTACAAGACGCAGACGGTAAATACCTGATTGAAAAACACACTATTCTCACATCACCATCAATTCAAGTTTTAGACTTAACCCACAAACAGAAACAACGAATCAGCACAAAACCCATAGAAGGCAAAGATACGCTGATTGTAGGTAATCCAACAATGCCTTTTATCGCACCTAAAATCGGCGAAACTCCGCAACAATTACAACCTTTACCTGGTGCAGAACAAGAAGCGATCGCCATTAGCAAATTACTCAAAACTCAACCTCTCATCGGCAATAAAGCTACAGTTGCAGCTGTAATGCAGCGTTTACCCAAAGCGCGATTTGTTCATTTAGCAACCCACGGTTTATTTGATGATATCCAAGGATTAAATAGCGGTATTGCTTTAACTCCATCAGGTAAAGATGATGGTTTATTAACTGCCTCGGAAATCCTCGACCTGAAGCTAAATGCCGAGTTAGTCGTGTTAAGTGCTTGTGACACTGGACGGGGACGCATTTCCGGGGATGGGGTAATTGGTTTATCTCGTTCCTTAATTAGTGCTGGTGTACCCAGTGTCCTAGTGTCGCTGTGGTCAGTTCCAGATACGCCCACAGCACTATTAATGACGGAATTTTATCAGAATCTTCAAAAAAATCCTGACAAAGCCCAAGCACTGCGGCAGGCGATGCTGACAACGATGAAAAATAATCCAAATCCCGTTGATTGGGCAGCTTTTACCCTTATTGGGGAAGCAGAATAGTTTAACTAATTCGTAATTGTTAGAGATTCCTAAAAGATAAATTACATAACGCTAATATGACCAAACTACATCCTCTAAGATTAATCCTGTTGCTGTGCCTATCCTTGTGTTCAGAAACAGCCAGCGCCTATCCCAAACCAACACCCTCAACCTCTCAACTAATAACCCAAACCAACACCCCAGATAGCAATCGTGCTGCGGCCCAAAAAGCAGAAGCAGAAGCCCAACAATTAGGCAAACAGAAAGCACCCTTCTTAACCCAAATCATTCCTAAATGGGAAGAAGCCCTAAAATATTGGCGTTTAGCAAAAGACCGCAAAAAAGAAGCCACAACTCTTGATCAAATTGCTAAATTCTACTGGCTTCGAGGTGAATATCCCAAAGCTTTGGAATATGCTAAGAAAGCCCTACTTATTTGTCAAGCTTTAGGGGATAAGGAATGTGAGGGTGGAGCCACTACTTCACTTAGCTTGATCTACGACCAAATGGGAGAATATCAAAAGGCAATTGATATCCGCCTGCAAATTCCATCACTCTTTCCTAAAAATGTTGACTTCCCATCTATCGTTTACACCACGATTGGACAGATTTACAATGGCAAATTAGGCGAAAAAAAGAAAGCACTTGAGTATTACAACAAAGCTTTGGATTACTGGAAAGAAAAAGGTGATGTCCTCAAACAAGCTGAAATCCTCGAAAGGATTGCTTTTTTTTACATCAGTTTAGGTGAAATAAACAAAGGCTTTGATTACCTAAAGCAGGCTAATAATCTCGATCCAGAATTGAAGAGAAATACAGACAAGTACGATTTGATATACCTCGGGTTAAACGGCTCAATTTGTGCCGATAAATTAGCATCAATAAAAAAGACTCCCAATATTGAGAAATTAGGGAATTCGTCGAAGCAATCAATAACTCCAAATTCTGACGCAGCTCAGACCAATCTTATCGAATACTTCAAACAAAAAGCTGAAAAATGGCGCAAGCTAGAGATTATTAGGGCTGAGGCGGATACTCTATCAGACCTTGCTAATCTGGGATACTACAACATTGGAGAATATACAAAATCCCTTGCAGAATATCAAAAAGCACTAAAACTAAGGCAAGTAATGGGCGGTAAGCCGGAAGAAGCAAAGACACTTACCGATATTGCTAATATTTTAAATAAGCAAGGTAAAAAACAAGAAGCGATTGATAAACTCAATCAAGCCTTAGAGATTCAACGTCAGATAAAAAGTCGTCCAGAAGAAGTTAATACTTTAGAGACTCTTGGTGATGTTTACTTATCTTTAGGCGCATATCCTGAAAGTTTAAATGCTTATGAAAAAGTATTATCCCTAGATCAAATTATCGGTAATGCTATGGATGAAAGCCGTACTCTGAGTAACATTGGAGATGTCTATCGCAAGTTGCAAAATTACCCCCAAGCTCTGAATTATTATCAGAAATCATTAGAAATATCCAAAAAAGCTGGAGATTGTAACTATGAAGCCCAATCACTAGAGCGTATTGGTCGAACTTACCTCGCTGCGGGCAATTATCAACAAGCAATTAATTTTGCTAACCAGACTCTAAATTTATCTCGAAATTTAGGGGTTAATGAGTATAAATCAGCCAGAGAAGCAGCTACATTTAATATCCGCGCTCAAGTTGAGCTTAAACAAGGAAATTATTCCCAGGCTCTAGAAGACTCTCAAAAAGCCAGAAAAGCAGCACGAGAATCTCGCTATAGGGACTTAGAGGGAATAGTGATTGGCTCAACTGCTGAAGCTTACGCAGCCCTCAAACAACCAGATAAAGCTATACAAGCCTATCAAGAACAACTTGCTCTTTATCGTGAAATGGGCTTACGTTCTGAACAAGCCCAAAGTCTCTACAATATCGCCAAACTGCAACGCCAAAACAAGCAATTCCAAGCAGCCCTCACCGAGATAGATAAAGCAATAATAATCATCGAAAATATCCGCAAAGAAGTCGCTAGTTCAGACTTACGAACCTCATTTTTTGCCACGGTACAAGATTATTACCGACTCAAAATCGACATCTTGATGGAACTGCACAAAAAAGACCCATCAAAAGGATACGATGCCCAAGCAATTGAAACAAGCGATCGCTCTCGTGCTAGAGGGCTTGTAGAACTTTTAACTGAAGCACGCGCCAATATCCGCAAAGGTGCAAACCCAAAACTTTTAGAAGAAGAACAACGCTTACAAGCCTTAATTGATGCTAGAGAAAAACTGCGGCAAGAGATAGTTAATAGTAACAAAATTAAAGACCCCATTTCTCAAGCCAACGCTGACAAGTTGAAAACAGAGATCGATCAACTCCTAAACCAACAAAAGGAACTAGAAACCAAAATCCGCCAAAGTAGTCCAAAATACGCCAGCCTGAAGTATCCCCAACCCCTGAATTTACCGCAAATTCAGCAACAACTCAATCCAGACACGCTGCTGTTACAGTATTCCTTGGGTGAAGAACGTAGTTTTCTATGGGTGGTAAGCCCCAATTCTCTCGACACTTACCAACTTCCCAACAAACAAGAGATTGAAAAAAGCGCCATCAATTTATTTTGTCTCATCAGCCAAAACACTTCTAAACCACCTTCGGTAACAAATAAAGAAAACCCGTGTGCAGATATCAAAACTCGGCGAATTGACAAAGCAGCTACCGAACTTAGTCAACTGATTCTCGCACCCGTAAAAGATAAATTAGGCACTAAACGCTTAGTTATTGTTGCGGATGGAGCTTTGCAATACATTCCCTTTGCGGCATTGGCTGACCTAACTTCCCAACCCGCTACCCTGCAAGAAAATGAGGAGAAAGACAAACTCCCCTCTTCTACCGTAATCATTCCAAGAGATAATAATAGAAGAGGTATTAATGTTACCCCAAATATTCCAGCATCAGGGAACAACTTTAACTACCAACCGCTATTCGTTAACCATGAAATAGTCAATCTACCTTCTGCATCAGCGATCGCTATTCAACGCCAAGAACTCGCCACACGCAAACAAGCACCCAAAACCTTGGCTATCCTCGCTGACCCAGTATACACTGCTACCGATGCGCGAGTTACTAACGCCCAAAACAAACAGCAAAACCAACAAGAATCCCTCGAAGTAGAACTAGAACGGTCTGTTCTCAAACGTTCTGGCGATACACTTAATTTCCAGGGATGGGGACGGCTGCTAGGTACTCGCTCAGAAGCCCAGACAATTTTAAAACTTGTACCTGATTCCAATCGTCAGCAAGTCTTTGATTTTGCGGCTAACTACACCTGGGCTACTAGCAACAACCTCAATCAATTTCGGATTTTACACTTTGCCACCCACGGCTTTGTTAACGATGCCAACCCAGAGTTATCAGGTATCGTCCTTTCACTAGTAGATCAACAAGGTAAAAACATCCGGGGATATCTGCGCTTAGGAGATTTGTTTAACCTCGATTATCCAGCCGATTTAATTGTTCTAAGTGCTTGTGAAACGGGATTAGGCAAGGAAATCCAAGGTGAGGGCTTGGTGGGTTTGACAAGAGGATTGATGTATGCGGGTGCAGAACGGTTGGTGGTGTCGTTGTGGCAGGTTAGCGATGAAGGTACATCCGTGTTTATGCAGGAATTTTACAAGCAAATGTTGCAGCAAGGCAAACCAGCGAATCAGGCGTTGCGGGCAACACAGTTAAAAATGTGGCGTCAGTCGAAGTGGCGTAATCCCAATTATTGGGCGGCGTTTACGTTCTTGGGTGAGTGGCGATGAAAACTTCACACTGATCTACTCAATTGCAAAGCGCTGTCATATTTTGCATAACCTCACACAAACCAGAAATACAATACTTTAAAGCGATTTCAGGCAAGATATAAAAAATCCTATGTTTTACATCAAACGCCGTCATTTCCTGCAATTTTCCGCTTCCACTCTCGCAACATTAGGTTTAAGCCAGTTAGATATTATGCAACAGGGCGAACGCTATGCCCAAGTCCTCGCCCAAAGTACACCCCGCAAACTCGCGCTACTAGTAGGAATTAATAAATATACGGGTAATGGGATACCTCCTCTAGCTGGTTGCACAAATGATGTCAAGTTGCAGCAAGAGTTGTTAATTCACCGCTTTGGCTTTAACCCCAAAGATATCCTCACCTTGACCGATGAAAAAGCGACTCGTCAGGGCATTCTCACAGCTTTTGAAGAACATTTAATTAAACAAGCAAAACCTGGAGATGTGGTAGTCTTTCACTTTTCTGGGCATGGTTCGCAAGTAGTAGATCGCGATCGCGATTCACCAGATGGACTCAACAGCACTTTTGTTCCAGTAGATAGTGCCTTACCAGCAGGATATCCTGTGTCTGGTGGTGCAGTGCAAGACATTATGGGACACACACTGTTTTTACTCATGTATGCGTTAAAAACAGAAAACGTCACTGTTGTTTTAGATAGCTGTCATTCTGGCGGTGGTAAGCGGGGAAATTTCCAAGTGCGATCGCGTGATGGTGGAGAACTACTACAACCCAGTCAAGCAGAACTTGATTATCAACGGCAATGGCTAGGAAAACTGGGGCTTTCACCACAAAAATTTATTGAACTTCGTAGAAAAGGCATTGCTAAAGGAGTTGTCATTACCAGTGCTAAACGCGATCAATACGCTGTCGATGCGCCTTTTAGTGACTTCAATGCAGGCGCATTTACCTATTTATTTACTCAATATCTTTGGCAGCAAGCTGGAAATCAACCCCCCAACAAAATAATTTTTAATGTTGGTCGAAGTACGAGAGTCTTAGCTATTGAAAACGGCAACTATCAAGATCCAGAATTAGAAACGAATCTCAGCAAAGAAAATACTAACGCACCTATCTATTTCACAAACGCGCAGGTTGTCTCTGCTGAAGCTGTAGTTACTCAAGCTAAGGGCAACCAAGTAGAATTGTGGCTGGGTGGGCTAGATTCACAAAGCTTGGAAGTATTCAAAAAAGATGCAATTTTCACAGTCTTAGATGGTAAAGGTAGTAAAAGAGGACTAGTAAAATTAGAGTCTCGTCAAGGATTAATCGGACAAGGTAAACTGCTAACGTCGGCACAGCGACAGTCACAACTACAGCCAGGAATGTTATTACAAGAACGCATTCGCAGCATCCCCAGCGGTTTGACTTTAAAAATTGGGCTTGATGACTCCTTTGATAAGCAGACCACCCAGCAAGCAACACAAGCTTTACAAGCAATCAATCGTATTGAACCAAAACCCTTGGGTAGGCAAGAAGTGCAATACATATTTGGTCGCCTAACTCAAGCTAAGTTACAGGAATTACAGAAAAAACGGGTGTCGAATCTCCCGACGGTGGGTAGTTTCGGCTTATTTTTACCCACGCAGGATCAGATTATTTCCAACTCTTTTGGGCAAAGTAACGAAACCGTGAGTCAGGCTGTAGCGCGATTGCAACCTAAACTAAAATCACTACTTGCAGCCCGAATTGTCAAGCAAATACTCGGAAATACCAACACCTCACAGATTGCAGTGACGGCATCAATGAATATCGCGGATAATAACAACTTGCTTGGCGAAACTTTCACGATTCGCGGTGCTAACAAAGTAACTGGGGGAACAAATAAACCAGTAGCTGTTAATTCTTCTAACTCTGGGATCTCAAAATTATCGGTGGGAACTGAAATCGCTTTTCAAGTTCAAAATAATGAATCTCGCCCACTATATGTCAGCATTTTGGTGATTGACGCTGTTGGAGATATGACAGTAATCTTTCCCTATGATTGGTCAGCTACAGAAAGTGCTGCACTAATAGAGGCAAAACAAAAGCGGGTGATTCCGGTGACTGATGACGGGTTTAAACTCACTATTGGCGAACCTTTGGGATTATCAGAAGCACTAATCATTGCCAGTACTTCGCCTCTGCAAAATTCTCTCAAAGCCTTGCAAGACGTTGCCAAATCGCAAGGAGTTGTCAATCGTAATAGTCCAATTGCTTTGAATGATGAACTCTTAGATGTTACCAATAGTTTGCTTAATGATCTAGATGCAGGCACTCGTGGCGGCAATAATGACGGAAGTTTGGCACTTCCTGCCGATGTTCGTGGTATTGATACCGAAAAACTGGCAGCAATGGCGATCGCATTTGAGGTAGTTGCTGCAAATAGCTAATAATTGTTATCACTTACTCTACGATCGCTGTGCCATTTCCATCAAAATATTTTGAGCGCAGCGTTCTGGCTCATTTTTCTCAGGACGACGTTGGATATAAGAACCATCTGACCGTAATTCCCAAGCTTGACGATTATCTGCCAACATTATTTCGAGAATTTTTTCTAAATGTTGCAAAATCTCATCGTCTTCTATTGGTACAACAGCTTCCACACGGTTATCTAGGTTGCGGGGCATCCAATCAGCACTACCAATGTACACTTCATCTTGTCCATTATTATGGAACTGAAATATCCGCGAGTGTTCTAAAAAACGACCGATAATGCTAATAACGCGAATATTTTCGCTGATTTCTGGAACTCCAGGACGCAAACAACAGACACCGCGCACAATCAAGTCAATTTGTACCCCAGCTTGAGATGCTTCATATAAAGCAGCAATAATCTGGGAATCAACCAAAGAATTCATCTTGGCGATAATCTGTCCTTTGTTGCCATTTTTACTATGTTCGATTTCTCGGTGAATTAGAGCGATAATGCGATCGCGCATATTCACAGGCGATACTAACAATTTGCGATAATAACTCTGGCATGAATAACCAGTCAAATAATTAAATAAATCAGTTAAATCTGCCCCTAAATCTTCTCGACAGCTCAGTATTCCTACATCAGTATACAATTTTGCTGTTTTAGGATTATAATTTCCAGTTCCAATGTGAACATAACGACGGATTTCTTCTCCTTCCCGACGTACCACAAGCGCAATTTTTGTGTGAGTCTTTAATCCCACCAATCCGTAGACTACATGAACGCCATATTTTTCTAACTTATTAGCCCAGGTAATATTATTTGCTTCATCAAAGCGGGCTTTTAATTCTACGATAACAGCAACTTGTTTACCATTTTCAGCCGCAGCAATCAGAGAACTGACAAGTTCAGAATCACCAGTAGTGCGATAAAGTGTCATCTTAATTGCTAACACATTCGGATCATTAGCAGCTTGAGAAATAAATTGCTCTACAGAAGCAGTAAAAGATTCGTAAGGATGATGCACCAACAAATCTTTTTGTTTAATCACTGCGAAAATATTTTTTTCTTCATCATTTATGTTGGCAATCTTACTCAGTTGATGAAAATCACGCAGTCGAGGCGGAACTACAGCTGTCCAAGAGGGATCTTTCAATTCAGGTAAAGGCAACCCCATCAAAGACATTAAATCTTTCAAATTTAACAACCCATCTATCTCATAAATATCGCTTTCATTGAGTTCCATTTCTGCCATCAGCATCCGTTTCACAGACTGAGGCATTGATGATTGAACTTCTAAGCGCACTACAGAACCGCCAATATTCCGCTTACGTAACTCTTGCTGAATTGCTAACAATAAGTCTTCAGCTTCTTCTTCTGCTAATTCTAAATCGGCATCACGAGTTAGTCTAAATAGGTAATATTCATTAATAATCATCCCCGGAAATAAAGCTTCTAAATTATGAGCAATCACTTGCTCTATAGGCACACCTGTCCAGTGGTTTATTTTTCCATTTTCTACTTGTGAATTGTTAGGTAAGGCAATAAATCGAGGTAGAATACTTGGAACTTTAACTCTAGCAAACTTTTCTTCTCCTGTTTGTGGAGCTTTGACTACCACTGCTAAATTAAGGCTGAGATTTGCCATTAAGGGAAAAGGATGACTAGGATCTACTGCTAAAGGAGTGAGAACCGGAAAAATCTGTTGTTTAAATAAGTGTTGGAGATAACTTCGCTGTTCTAAACTAATATCAATGTAATTCAGTAAATGGATGCCGTGTGATGCCATTTCTGGGCGAAGTTTCTGCTCAAAGTAACGATGTTGCTCACTCACCATTGGATGTAAGTGGTGATGGATTGCCTCTAATTCTTGTTGTGGAGTCATTCCATCAGCAGTTTGCTGGCTTAGTTGTGCTGCAACTTGTTCTTTGAGAAGTGCCACACGAACCATGAAAAATTCATCTAGGTTAGAACTGAAGATAGCAGTAAATTTTAGTCTTTCTAGTAATGGAGTCCGAATATCTAATGCTTCATGTAAAACTCGCCGATTAAATTCCAACCAGCTTAATTCTCGATTAAAGTAGTACTGTGAATCATTTAAGTTAATAGTTTTACTAATTTTTTTAGCTTTAGACATAATTATATTTACCAAAATTCAATAATTGGCTACTGGAAATTATTTGTAACTTAGCATTATGTATGTAATCTGTTTTACACCAGACAAAATAACGTTTAGTTTGCAAACAATTTTATTCAATTGTCTTTATTTTGAGTGTTTCAATTTCCTATTAAATACAGGTAAAAGAAAGGTTAATTATAGTTTAACAGCTTATTTTCTGATAAATTTTAGAAGCCATACTAAATTCAACCTAAACTAATATGCCGAAAGAAATAGAGCGTAAATTTTTAGTCAAAGGAGATAGTTGGAGAAGATTAGCTGAGGGTAGTTTCTATTCCCAAGGGTATATTTCTACTCAAAAGAAAGCTACTGTACGTGTTCGCATAGCAGGAAACCAAGGTTACCTAACGATTAAAGGCCCTAGCGTAAAATATAGCAGGTCAGAGTTTGAGTATCCGATTCCGATTGAAGATGCTCAGGAAATGCTAGATACATTGTGCGATCGCCCTTTAATAGAAAAAACCAGATATAAGGTAGAGTACAGTGGTTTGATTTGGGAAATAGACGAGTTTGATGGTATTAATAAAGGACTGATAATAGCAGAAGTAGAACTCAGTGATGAAAATCAGCAGATTGAACTACCAATCTGGATTGGAGAAGAAGTTTCAGACGACCCCAAGTATTTCAACAGCAATTTAGTAAAACACCCCTTTTCACAGTGGTAATTAGTTAGTACTTACCCAGATTCTACGAATTATTAGTGTTCTTTTTTGCGTCTTCGCGCCTACTCTGCGAGTTCCGCCCTTGGCGGTATGCGTGAGCTAAATAAGAATCTATCAGCAAAGCCAAAATACTTCTAAAATCTCAGTGAATGTTACCGAACTAGTTAAAATTTCAATTGTTCTCCTGCTAGTTGCCACAGGAGTAGCTTTACTAACTCGCAGGCTAAGAATTCCTTATGTCGCAGGTTTAGTATTAGCAGGATTAGCAATTACTGAACTGTTGCCACGCCGCATTGGGTTAAATGATTCTCTAATTTTGAATTTGTTTTTACCAATTCTCGTATTCGAGGCAGCAATTAATACCGATATTAGCCGCCTGCGTAGCACTATTAAACCAATAGCCCTACTAGCGGGGCCTGGAGTTGTGATTTCCTCTGGCGTGACGGCGATACTATTAAAATTGGTGCTAGGGCTGAATTGGACTGCCGCACTTTTAGCTGGCGTAATTTTAGCAATTACAGACACCGTTTCCATGATTGCTGTATTTAAAGAGGTCTCTGTCCCTCCTCGACTTTCTACTATTGTTGAGGGAGAAAGCTTATTTAATGATGGTGTGGCGCTAGTTTTATTCAGCCTAATTTTAAAAGTAAACGCTGTTGGTTCACTCACAATTCTGGATGGATTCCAAGAATTGTTTGTAGTAATTCTCGGTGGTACTTTAGTAGGGCTAATTTTAGGCTATTTAAGTACGGGTTTATTTGTGCGTTCAGATGAGCCGCTCAGCACCATTTTACTAACAATGGCAGTTGCATTAGGAGCTTTTCAAGCTGGGGAATTTTTCCACGTTTCTGGTGTAGTAGCAGTTGTTGTCGCTGGCTTAATGGTTGGCACTAATGGGCTTTCAGGTGGTGTATCAGCTTCGACTCGTTTGACGTTACTCAGCTTTTGGGAATCTCTCGGTTTTGGCGTCAATAGTTTTATTTTCTTATTAATTGGTATAGAAGTTGACCTGGTAACTTTCTGGAAAACTTTACCTGCGGTATTGCTAGCAATTCTTGCCTACCAAATCGGACGTTTACTTTCTGTTTATCCACTCTTAGCTATGGTAGGTTGGTTTGACCGCCCTATACCGTGGCGTTGGCAGCACGTATTATTTTTAGGAAATATCAAAGGTTCTCTTTCAATGGCACTAGCACTCAGTATCCCCGCAACATTTATGGGGCGAGAGCAATTGATTGCCATAGTATTCGGAACAGTTTTACTATCTCTGCTTGGACAAGGAGTAAGTTTACCTTGGTTAGTAAAACGTTTAAATTTGTCTATGTTGTCCCCATTTTTTCAGGAAGTGGAACAACTGCAAGCCCAACTAATTACAGGTAAGGCTGCACAGGATGAATTAGATAGCTTGTTAAAATCAGGGGTATTACCAAAAGCCGTCTATGAAGAGATGCGTTCAGCTTATCAAGTGCGAATAGCTGGGGCAGAAAAGACACTACGAGAATTCTATAATCGGCGTCCTGAAGAGTATGAAAGTACAAGCGAAGATCCCTCCGGCGGACTTCGCCGACGTAGTAAACTTGATGCTATTCGCCGCCGTTTACTAGAAGCAGAGAAAGGAGCGCTTGATGAGGCAATGCGGAAGCGAATTCTTTCAGAAGAAATTGTGCACGGGCGAATACAAACGATTGATGAACAATTACTCCAACTTGAGGACGATTAATAGTAATTCGTAATTAATAGACATCTCCAAAAATTAAATATGCATTATCCAGAACCCTTGTAGAGACGTAGCACTGCTATGTCTCTACATTCTGTTGTTTTGTTTTTTAATAACCCTACCAGGACTGGTAAAAGAAATTCCTTGCTGATAGTCAGTACCAATCATAACTGCCTCGACTATAGGCTCAGATATTTTCGTTTGAGAAACCCACTCTACAATAAAGTTTGCTCCTAAACCTCCACTAGTGTCATTTCTATTTACAAAAAAATCTGTAGAAGCCAATGCATCAAGTTGAATAGGTTGCTCTAAATACTTTTTAACTAACTTACCGTCTGAGTCATAGTAGCGTACAGAAGTTAGAACGAGAGAATTAGTCAAATCTGTATTACGAATACTCAATGTTACTGCTAAATTAAAAATTTCCTGTTTATTGTGATGATAGATGTGAGAATAAACAGGAACATAAATAGTTTCTGTTGTTGCTATCTTGAAATTTTTATCCAAGGTCACTATTTTCTGAAATGGGGTTGCCTGAGTAGTAGCGGGTTGTGACTTTGGCAGATTCTCTGAAGATTGACAAGACACAAGTAAAATAAGAGCGATCGCTAAATAATGATGTGAAAACAGTCTCATTAAAACTATTTACAACCTTCGATAAAATCAATAACTTGATGTAAAATACCTGGTTTAGTTACCATCAGCACAGTTGAATCTGGTTCTAATACCGTACTACCATTAGGAATCATCAAATCTTCGTGGGGATGGGGTTGATAGCCAATAATTAGAGAGCCAGTAGGAAATTTAGGATTTTGAGCAATTTCCGCAATGCTACGACCAACAACATAGCAATTATGAGGAATAGCAAGTTTTAGCACCTCAATTTGCCCCTGCTCAAAATGCATCATCGATTCTACTTGTGGATACTCAATCGCATTCACCATCGTAGAAACCGCTAAATCAACGGTACTAATAATATGGTTGGCTCCTACTAAACGCAGTGGTTCCGCAAAATCGGGGTGTCGCATCCGTGCCAAAAGATGAGAAACACCATAGTGCTTGGCAAGAGTTATCATCGCCAGATTCAAAGCATCATCTCTCAAAACGGCCGCCAATGAGTCAGCTTTTCGAATCCCAGCTTCTAACAACACTTCTGTACTCACAGCACTGCCTTCAAACGCCATTGCTCCTACTTGTTCACGGGCATAGCGGCAAGCATTAGGGTCAATATCAATTACAGCAACAGTATGTCCCAATTCTACAAGTTTTTGGGCTAAACTCAGCCCCACTAACCCAGCTCCACCAATTAATACATACATAATTGCTCTTTCATACTCTATGAGTTTTTACTTTGTGTCTTATATGTCTTCGTGATTCAAAAAGAAATTTATTTAACCATGTTAGTGTTGGCGTAGCCTCTCGCAGAGAAGGCACAAACGACACAAAGGGAATTTAACAAGAGTCAAGAGTAGGGACAAGACAGTAATACGCCCTTACTTAATTTAAGACAAAAAAATTGGGATAAATCCAAGACGCAAATTTTTTTCAGTTCTTGGGTGGGCTTTAAGTCTCCATCCTAATTGTTTTTGACTTTTGACTCTTGACTCTTGACTCCCCAAAGAGGTTTTAGTTACTCGTGGCGATGAAAAATATTTTCTAGGCGTTGTCTAATGCTAAAAGAAATGACTTTTTCTAACATATTAATGATTAATCGTGAGATAAAAAGCACCTCTACTAAATAGTTGCTCAATGCTTCCAGTCCGGCAAACCAGCGACTCAAACCTACTGGAACTTGGTCTCCATAACCAATTCTAAAAAAAGTTCCCATACTAAAATAGAGCATTCCCAAAAAATCGTTTTCACGTTGGCTTTCTCTATTTAATATCCATCCCCAATTGAGAGCGTTGATACTCCAATAGCAAACGGTAAAGAAAACTATAATAGCGCAACAAATTAGTACTAATTGAGGCAGGTAAACGTGCCAACGGATTTTCCAGGGGTGGTGCATGACAAAAGAAATATTAGTGTAATCTTAGGAATTAGTCTGTTGTTAGTCATGAGTAAATAGCCCGCAACTGGAACTCAGAGGCTACTAACGAACCCTGTGATTATGTTTATTGATGCTCAGTTACTAACTAGCGGTTCAAAAAACAGAATTATTCCAGTGCAAGTAATATCTATCTAATTGTAATTTTTGTATTGGTATTTTTCTAGCAGTTCTTTAACTTGAGCAGCCACAAGCGGGTGCGGATCTTTTTGCAGCTGAGGTAGGATTTCGTAAAGCACGCGGTGTGAAACCATGTTGAGGTATGCGATCGCAGCTTCTCTAACAAAGCCAGTTGGATGACGCAAAGTTGACAAAATCTCTGAACTTGTCAGTCTAATCCGAGTAACTTGGGCAAAATGAAAGCAGCAAGCCAAGCACCAGTCAGAAAGCAAATTACTCAGCGTCAGCAATCTGTGCAGGCGATCGCTAACTAATATATTCTCATATACCACGACCTTGGCATCCACAAGATGTTGCAGTTTTTCTTGGTAGGGGTGGTTATCTAAAATATTTAATAACAGCGACTTTGAAGACAAACTCACAGTATGCTCTAAAATTTCTAACCCCCGCGCTAAGTTTACCCCTGATGGCGATCGCAGATTGAATGCCGCAGCCTGCATCTTTTCTGGAGAGTAAAGCAGCCTCAGTAGCAACAGCAACCGCTCTTTGACATCCAATTCCAATTCTAGGAGTGCGCGTTGCAGTAAATCACAAACAGTCACAATCCTCTGATTGGATTGCTGATATTCTAAGGTGTCGAGTGTTTTGAAATCTATATAAGCAGCGTAAATCTCGCCTAAAAACCTTAATTCTTGCTCGATTAAAGCTTCCACCTTAGTTTCATAAAACCGATCCATTAAACCTTTAATTCCGGGTTGTTTGTGTATTTTCAGTAAGCTGCGGAGAATATGATCTCTAGTAGTACCGCGGGCAGTTTCTAGGTGTTGCCATAAAGTCTCCATCGCTTCCTGAGTAGCGATTTGGGCAATAGTACGCCAAGCATACATTCGCACTACTTCTGGTTTGTAAGTATTTTTAGCCAGCCGCAACAACATCTCTAAAGCTTCATTCTCCAGTCGTACTAAAGCTAACATTGCTGTACCGCGAGTTGACTTATAGTAAAGTGCGGCAATCAGTGCCGAGTAATACTCCTCTAAATGAGTTGCAGCAATCATTTCCAATACAGCACACCGCACCCGCAAAGACTCATCTTGCAACAAATTCGGGATGTGAATCCGCAACGCCTGCAAATAAACTGCTTCTCTTAAAGCTTTGACTCCATTTATCCGTTCCCGTTCTTGCTTATGAGTCAGCATCCGCCGCATGGTTTTGGTAGCTGCTACCTTTTGTATTGGCGTTCCCTGGCGCAAAACCAAAGCCGCGGCGGTGGCACGGATAAGTGAGTTTTGGCGAGGATGCAAATAATCTTCTAACAGGCTTAAATTGGGATTTGGTTCAGCCAGCCAAACGTAGCGTAGTGCTAGGGCAAAAACTTCTGGCGCAGTTTCTTGCGGTTGTTCTAATAAAGGCCGAATGGCAGGTAAATAGGCGGGATTTGCACCAGTCATCAGCATCACCTCCAAACTCTGACACTGCAAATCTGGGGATAGCTTGACTAGTAGAGGCGCTAGAATCTCCGCAGCCCCTGGGGAATCAATTTGCGCTAAAAGTTCAATACAAGAGTGTTTGTCTGCGTCGCTGCCTTTTTCTGCTAAAGCTTTGACTACGCCTTGCTTGAAGAATCGCAGACCAACATTAGATGCACTCAAGTGACCGCGTGCGACACTTAAGACTAACAGGTCAACATAGCGCGATCGCAATTCCCAAACTACTTTTAAACAGGTGGCGGCTGCCAGAACTGTTTCTGCGACTAACACCCACTTTTGCAGTGGTACAGGTAAAAACCGTCCACAAAAGAACACGGTGACAAAAATTACCAATCCTGTCAAACCAGTTGCGATCGCTTCTGCTGTTCCACCAGATAATGTTTGCATCCGGCTACGAATGCCTTCTGGGATTGGTTGATAAAGTATTGGGCCGCTACTCATCACAAAGGTATAGCGCAGCAGTTCATCGCAGAATTTGAGAACTATCAAACCCCAGAAAAAGCTTTGCGATTGGATGCCTGGGATTAAGTTCAGCAATATCAGTACAGTTGGTAGTAATAAGCCAACGGTGATTGGTAAAAGTGTAGCAGTGAAAAATACCCCCATACGGATGATAAGTCGGCTGGAAATAAACCACTGTGTCAGTAATTCGCATAGTCCGACGACGCCACCAAATAGACCCAAGAAACTAGCGAGTTCGCGATCGCCTAAAGTTGATTGGAGTTCGCGCAGATATTGAAAATCTATTAACAACCCAATGACCTGCAACAAACCCACAAAAGCAAACAACTGCCAAGCATAGCGTTTGAGGGGGCTTTGAAGGGAACGTTGGCGCGAGGCTTGTTCTTCAGGAATCAGTCTTTGAGGAGTTTCGGGAAAAGCTGCTTGATAATGATGGGTTAAATAAAATAATATTGCCGCTCCCAATAGAATCACTACACAAGCGATGAGAATGATCTTATTCAGCTTGGCGTATTGCACCAGCCAAGGCAAACTAAAGCCACTGATCACATCAGCTACCAATAGGCCACTGCTGACAAGTGGATAAGTGCGCTTAATTTCCCGAATATTAAATAGTTGGTTAGCGACGATAGAGGTGTTGAGGTCATTAACTACATAAAGCGCATCCACCCATAGCCGCAGTAGAAAGACCAAAACAACTGCTAGGTAGGAAATGTGTACTCCCCAACGCAGTAAAACTAATAAAACTAATGGCGTCACCATGCAAGGTGCGATCGCCACAATTACCTGGCGTAAGGGAAAAATCTTTTGCAACCAAGAATATAAAAAAACTAGTCCTGCACCTACCGCAGCACTAGCAATATACATCCAAGGTAGTAAATCAGTTCCATATTCATTCAAAAATAGCGCTACTGTACTGTCCTCTGCCCACCGCAATCCTACAGATACAGTGGTGTAAAAAGCAAACATCAACCAAGTCCGTTCGCTTTCCTCTGGCCGGAGATTTACCCAATGTAGCAGTCGTGGTAGAACACCTCTGTTTACAGCCAACCAGTGATTTTTCAGTTCCATGCAGTTTTAGTATCTGGTAGTATCACCGCGTCATGAAGGAGTGATGGTACAGACGCGATTAATCGCGTCTGTGCAAGGAGTAGGAGATGAGGAGAAATAACTCGTGTCTTTTGATTCCCCAGTCCCCAATCCCCAGTCCTCAGTCCCCAATCCCCAATCCCCGGAAATAGCAAAAGTCCTGAGCAACTGAGTATTATCTTTCCCACTCAGCTCTCAGGACTATCGATTTTAAATAAATTTCAACGACTTCAGTGTCGTTTTTAGTTTTTGAGTTTGCTAGTAACTACGTATTTAGAACAGCAAGAAGTTTATTTTTTCGGCGATATCAGCATCATCATGTTTCGCCCTTCTTTTTTCGGCACTTGCTGAACTTCTCCAAACGGTTCTAGATCCTTTGCCATTCGCTTGAGTAAATCTTCTGCCAGATCACTATGTTGAATTTCTCGACCCCGGAACATCACAGTCGCTTTGACTTTATCACCATCTTTCAAAAAGCGCTCTGCTTGCTTGACGCGCACGTTATAGTCGTGTTCTTCTATCTTGTAGCGCATCTTAACTTCTTTGACATCAGCCGTGTGCTGCTTTTTCCGGGCTTCCCGCGCCTTTTTCTCCTGCTCAAACTTGTATTTCCCATAGTCCATAATTCGACAAACTGGTGGGTCAGCTTTGTCACTGAGTAGCACTAGATCCAGCTCTTTTTCCTCTGCTAGTTGTAGTGCTTCCTGTGGTGGCATAATTCCGAGTTGGGCGCCATCAGTGTCTATGACCCGAATTTTTGGGAAGCGAATTCGTTCGTTAATTTGTGGCAGATCGCGAGTTCTTTTTTTCTCAATCACTGGCATTATGATTCGTGGGAGCTACTTTGTTAAGGATTTGGTTTGGTCTTGATTACTGTCGGCTTAATGAGTGTGCCTCAAAGGCAAAATACTTAAATACCTAAGGGCTGAGCAAATAGTCTATAGTTCTAGAGTAGCCAATTCATAAATTAGTTAGCGTCTTGTATTTGTCATTCTACTCACTCTGAGATAATTTCTCTGCAATCGTTAATCTAAATTACACAACTTCAATCAATATTAAACATTGTCACAAATTTTTAACAATAGTTGTTAATAGTGAAATTGGGTAATATGTCTCCAGAATAGCAAGATTAGATTATATATAACAGCCTTATCAAAAATAATGTAACATATTATATTACATTAGCTAGCTGTAGTCCAATTTTGCGGAATTTAAAATTTCAAATACTTATAATGGCTGTGCTGCTAGGACTTAATCAAGCCCATAAGCTGCGATACATTTATTTTACCATGTTGGAAAAGGGAAGTCCGCTCTGGAGTTGGGTACTGACCTAAGAGTGGAGGAGGAATAGAACTTTGTTTGGTGTGTGCTTGTAGTATCGGTGAAGCTTGTACTCTGTAAATAGACTGTTGAAGCTGCTATCAAAGAAAGCACAATAATATGGGTTCTTCTCATGACTTTCAGCACTACAGGAGCGCTCCCCCAGGAGATATGCTCGTTAGTCTAGTTACTTCTATCCTTCTGCACTCTATTTTATTGGTAGCGAGCAGTTATTGGCTCAGAGCTTTTGTACCGCAGCCTAACCAAAAAATTTCTCAAGAAACTCCAATTGAGGTAGTTGAAGTCACTCCTGATAAAACACACATACCCCCTCAAACCTCGCTCCGGGCAGTCAAAGATTCTATTGCAGGTGGTAAAGCTTTACCTGAAAGACCTGTTTCAGCAGTTAAGTCAGCTAATCCAGCTGCACATCAAGCCTCTACAAAAAATCCTAAAGACTTAATAGCTTCATCTCCAACAAAGGTATTCCAGCCAAAACGGAAGCAGCAAAATTCGGAATCACCAAATCTATCTCTTCAACAACCGCAAGCCAAACCGCGAAAAACATCACCAGCGCCCTTGCCGGAGAAAATCGCAGTTGCACCTAAGACCATACCAGTAGCGCCGAAACCAGAACCAACAGCAGCACCTACTAAATCACCAGCACCCCTGCCTGAGAAAATCGCAGTAGTACCCAAGACCATACCAGCAGCGCCGAAACCAGAACCAACAGCAGCACCTACTAGATCATCAGCACCCCTGCCGGAGAAAATCGCAGTTGCACCTAAGACCATACCAGCAGCGCCGAAACCAGAACCAACAGCAGCACCTGCTACTAAATCACCAGCACCCTACCCTCAGAAATCCGGGCAGTCGGAAACTAGATTGAGTGGGCGAACATCGTCTCAAGGTCAGCCATCTCTAAAAACAACAGGTGCAGCAAGTTTGTTAGGTGGCCCAGTTAGTGTATCTAGTCGGAGTTTTAATGGTGATTATCTGGCAGCTTTACCTAATTCCAACCGTGATAACCAAGCTCCTGCTGGTATTGATGCTAAAAGACAAGATATAGATATCACCTCTTACTTAAACCAACTACAGCAACGTGTGAAGCAGCAGTGGCTACCTGGTATCAGTCAGTCTTCTCGGCGCACGGTGCTTGATTTTACTGTTAACCGTTCAGGTCAAGTGAGCAATCTCCAAATTGCACAAACTTCTGGATTTAGTGTGACAGATAAAGGGGCGCTCAATGCAATACAAAGGGCTGCACCCTTTGCACCTTTGCCTACAGGATATAAAAGCAACTATATCCATATTCAATTTACGTTTAACATTAATGTCTATGGAGAGTTAAATGTATCGGGGGATGGTGGCTAACAATAGTCATTCGCTGCCCCAACTTGAGTTTTATCTCATGAAGCTCAGACAGTAATTCTTCTATTAGCTCGGCTTTATCCATTCTGCTGGTGCGATCGCCACTTTATTCTTGAGTCTTCAGACGAAGCTATAATGATTAACCAAAAGCAAAAAACTTATATTGGAATTAATAGTGTTTTAATGCTGATGAATCGGAGGGAAGCGTGATCACTGCGGTACACTGGCAGGAACGGGTTGGTAATCAAAGAGATTGGGTTTGGCGAGGCTGGCAAACGCGCTACACTTATATCCGCCCAAGCCAAAATCACCACAAGGCAACACCTCTGATTTTGCTACATGGCTTTGGGGCTTCTATTGGTCATTGGCGACATAATTTAGAAGTGTTGGGTAATTACCACACAGTCTATGCTCTAGATATGCTGGGTTTTGGCGCTTCTGAAAAAGCCCCAGTTAACTACAGTATTGAACTCTGGGTAGAGCAAGTTTACGACTTTTGGAAAACGTTTATCCGGCAACCAGTGGTATTAGTGGGTAATTCCAATGGTTCATTGATTTCTATGGCCGCCGCTGCTGCTCATCCTGACATGGTGCAAGGTATGGTGATGATGAGTTTGCCTGATCCTTCACTAGAGCAAGAAGCAATTCCCCCCCTTCTGCGGCCAGTCGTCAGAACAATTAAAAATATTGTCGCTTCTCCGTTTATCCTTAAACCTGTTTTTAACTTTGTGCGTCGTCCAGGGGTGCTGCGTCGCTGGGCTAGTCTTGCTTACGCTAACCCAGAAGCAATTACTGATGAACTCATAGAAATTTTAGCTGGCCCTCCTCAAGACCGGGGTTCTGCTAGGGCTTTTAGTGCTTTGTTCAAAGCTGCGATCGGAATTAATTTTAGTCCTAGTGTCAAGACAGTTTTACCAACCTTAACAATTCCGATGCTGCTAATTTGGGGGCAGAAAGACCGCTTTGTTCCCTCAGCACTGGCTAGCCAATTTGCCCAGTACAACGAGAAATTAGAACTTCTTAATCTAGAGGATGTGGGGCATTGTCCCCATGATGAATGCCCAGAACAAGTCAACCAAGCTATTTTAGATTGGATTGAGAGATGGATTGGCGATCGCTCAAGGGGCAGCGCCAAAGGCGATCGCCAATGAAAGTTTGCATCCAGTCAATCGCCGGAAGTACACTGGCGATCGAGTTCCATCATTGAAATCTTGAATTGCTTAGTACTTAACCAATAGTCGCTTGGGTTGTATCAACATTTGTAGCGCCATTCACTGAACTTGCTACAGAAACCATCTTATTAAGAATGTCCTGACTGGGAACTTTGCCTTTCAATACTACAGTAGAGCCTGTCTGAGCAACCCAGAGTGTATTAACATCGTCAAGTTGGGGATCTTGGTCAAATGCCAATGCTACCCGCTTTGCCAAGCCACTTTGGTCATATTCTCCGTTCAATCCCAGACGTTCTGGAGGTATTGATTGAGTGGCGGTAGGAGCAGTAGTAACAGCTTGTGGTACTGCTTGCGGAGTCGGATTTACTTCTGCATTTTGAGGTTTTTCCATTCCAAATAGTCTTTTTAACCAACCCATAAATGCTTCTCTCCTGTTAAAGATTTATCACAAGTAAACTATAAAAGCTTTAGAAAAAAGTAGCATCTGCCAATGAAAAGATATGCATTTGGGTAGATACTGCTTACGGAATGATTTCTGCACAAATTCTGCTAGATAAATGCAAGGATTGCAGCCATTAAGTTTAAAATAGAAAGTCATACTTAAAATTTAGTGCAGCCGTTAGTTAGTGTCTGCGTTGTTCAAGTTCTGCTCTGGCCTCTGTTGGCAAAGATGAAACATACCCTTTCGGTTCTAGTAGAAGATGAGGCGGGCGTTCTTTCCCGCATTTCTGGTTTATTTGCCCGTCGCGGTTTTAATATTGAAAGCCTTGCTGTAGGCCCAGCTGAGCAAGGAGGAGTCTCTCGAATTACGATGGTTGTACCCGGTGACGATCGCGTGATTGAGCAACTCACCAAACAATTATATAAGTTAGTCAATGTCCTGAAGGTACAGGACATTACTGAAACTCCTTGCGTAGAGCGAGAATTGATGCTACTCAAGGTGAATGCTACTAGTAGTAATCGCTCAGAAGTGATTGAACTATCACAGATTTTTCGGGCGCGAGTTGTAGATGTGGCGGAAGATTCTCTGACTTTGGAAGTTGTGGGAGATCCAGGTAAAATGGTGGCGATCGTGCAGGTGTTGCAAAAATTTGGTTTGAGGGAAATTGCCCGCACTGGCAAAATCGCCTTAACCCGTGAATCAGGAGTGAATACTGAGTTACTTAAGTCCTTGGAAGCAAAAGTTTAGCGAAAAAGCATTAGTAGTGGTCTTTTTTACCCAATGATAAGCCCTCTCCTCCTTGCAGGAGAAAGGTTTTGACTCCCCTAACCTGTGAGGGTTGGGGGTTAAGTCTATACTATATTTTTTAAAGTTGACATACTTATACCAATTCTCTGTGAGGCTGCACATTATTTTGACCTCTCTCAACCTCCCCAAGGCATCGGGGAGGTTGGGAGGGGTTATTTCTATGCATCTTCATACAGAATTGCTATTAACAAAACTAGACTATCAAATAAAGCAACAATTTATATCATATTTGCGGCTTATTCATATTGTAACAAACATACCTCTTGATGATTGTCTGAATATGATTGATAAGTATCAAATATTTGATTTAATCCTCTATAACTTGTCTTAAATATGGCGGACTTTTAACATTGAACTCTCTCTTATAAAGCAAATTTAGGTAGATACTACAGATTCCAAGTTGATTAACTACACAACATAGGTTTAAAAACCAAGCATAAAGCCTGTTTTACTTCTGACTTTTGAATTCTGCTGTTTATAACAGGTTGATTTATTAGCAAAGACTTTCGAAACATTATCTAATACCAGTTTCAAAAATCTTTGCAACAACCAAATTCACTGTATGAGCTTACAGATGTACACTTATACCAACGTATCTTGAGCTGGGATTTCATGAAATGGTAAGAGTGAGAGTTTATTACAGATAATGGAAAACTGTTATAAAACTTTTGCCAAAGTGGCGTGACTTGAACAATAAAAAATTGGTACAAAATAAATAATTAACACCACTAGCTATCAATACCAGTAAAGGAATCTAACATAATTGGTATCAAAAAATTTGGTGGAATGAAAAAACCTTTCCATATTTTCTACTCTTTTTTAATTACTTTAGTCTAATATTTCCTAGCTAAATAGGAAATTCTCAAAGTATATAAAATGAGTTCTCAACAGAGGAACTTTTTGACATATGCAGCAGAAAAAATCATTAACACTGCGCCATAATTTCTCTTGGGCATTTACTGGCAATGCAGTCTATGCAGCTTGCCAGTGGGGGATGCTTGTGGTGTTAGCTAAACTTGGTAGTCCAAAAATGGTAGGGCAGCTTGCCTTGGGTTTGGCGATCGCAGCGCCTATAGTCGCATTTACGAATCTGCAACTACGATCTGTGCAAGCAACAGATGTAAAAAAACAGTACTGTTTCAGCGATTACTTGGGGTTGAGGCTAATTTCAACAGCACTAGCACTTCTAGTTATTGCTGTAATTAGTTTGTCTGGAGGGTATGCGTGGGAAACATCTTTAGTTATCTTCTTGGTTGGTTTGGCGAAAGCATTAGAGTCTATTAGTGACGTATTTTATGGACTCATGCAGCAGCACAAACGTGTAGATAAAATTGCGATATCCCTAATAATGAAAGGTTTTTTATCGCTGCTATTACTGAGCATCGGCGTACATCAATCCAGTAGTATTTTATGGGGCGTAACGGGATTAGTCTTCGCTTGGGCTGTGGTGCTGATTAGCTACGACATCTTTAATGGTGTGTTGGTACTCAAGCATTTATCACAACTACAACCACATTGGAAACGTCCAATTTTAGCAAAGCTGGTATGGCTTTGTTTACCATTGGGGTTTGTCATGATGCTAGTTTCGCTTAACAACAATATTCCCCGCTACTTTATTGAACAATATTTGGGCGAACAGCAACTGGGGATTTTTGCAGCCATAGCCTATCTAATGGTGATAGGAGGGATGTTAGTAAATGCTTTGGGGGAATCAGTTAGTCCCTGGTTAGCCAAATACTATGCAGCAGGAGATGCCACAGCATTCCGCACCCTTTTGCTCAAGTTTGTGGGCGTAGCTAGTTTACTGGGCGGAACTATTGTTTTAGTTGCTCTTGTGGCTGGAGGGCAGATCCTGACTTTTTTGTATCAGCCCGAATATGCTGAGCAAACAAATTTATTTGTCTGGTTAATGGTTGCTGCTGGAATTAGCTATGTATCATCCTGCTTGGGCTATGCAATGACGGCAGCTAAGTATTTTTGCATCCAAGTACCTATGTTTTTGGCAGTAGCTGTTATTTCACCCGTTGCTTGTATTTGGTTGCTGCCCTATATGGGATTACTAGGTGCTGCGATCGCTTTAATTATTGCAGCTACGGTGCAAACTGTGATGAATTTAGGGGCGGTTATTCATAGTCTGCACAAACTCGACAGCAAAAACCTCAATCCATCCACAAGGCTAAGCTGAGAGTGAAATAGAAAGCAGGGACAGGAGACAGAAGGGGCAAGTTGCTTGTTGTAAGGGTTTTAATTGTTAGATCAGAAAGTTTCCTGTAAAGAAAGTTGGAAAATATCTTGATTCGTCTGCCAATTTAAATAATCAATTTCTCTTTGTATTGAGAATTATGGTGGCAATCTGGGAAGACAATTCATCCTTTAGCAGCTTGGCTAATACCAAAAATATCTATTTTTATAACTTAATCATAGATAGCTTAGAGAGCGCAAATGACATTTTTCATAAGTATAAATTTCAACCGAATATTAGTGACATAACTGGCGAAGTTTTCTGTATTAAAAACAAAGCAGGGACAAAATTCCAAAATGCCTGTTTTATAACTACAGATCAAAACCGAAATAACTATTACAGCTATCCCACAATCGTAAATATCACAGCTACAAAATTAGACATATCTCAAATTGAGGAAACTGGGAAGTTTGTCATCAATCGCATAGGTGATATAACTCAAGCTTTAACTGTGAAATACAGTATCTGGGGAACGGCTGAAAATGGAGTAGATTATCAACCAATTCCTAACTTTGTCACAATTCCGGCTGAGGCAAGTGAGGCAGTGATTCTAATTCAGCCCGAAAAAAGTCAGCAGCATTATGGTCTGAAGACAGTCTTGTTGAGTTTAGAAAATTTTGCCAAAAGCACGCAATATATGCTCGGAAAAAACTTTTATGCAGTGATAAATATTCTTGGTTATTAAAGTTATCAGGAAGTGGGAATAATCAGCTGAAGATACTCGTGGATTGTAGTTTGCGCTTTAGCACTAAAGCGCAAACTATGAATTTTAATTAATTTATATCTACCTACTTATTAATACTATTTGCCGTTTGCGTGGCAACAATTTAAGTAAGTTAACTAATTATTGTATTGTCAATCTAGATTTTAGCTTCATTGAGGCTAGTTGTCATATAATCCTACTAATTACCTCTCCTAAAAGTAAGGGATTGGAGTAAAAATTTAAGATTAGTATTACTAATGATTTCTATCTTAAGAAGGAATTAATCAAAATCTGAATAGCGAGAATAAAAGTAGTTGAATGCAAGCTTTTGTATAAGCTTGTCAGTTAATCATTTTGTTCCTACTAGTAATTTATCTACCTCCGTTTGTTGTATGCGGAGGTCTTTTGCTATGAAAAAGCGTATTGATAAAATGTTTTGTCAAAATAAATCACTGATATCATTAACAACTTTATTCAGCTTAAGTGCTACTGCTTTTACTCCCTTAGTCATCTCTTTGACTATTCGTCCTGTACTTGCTCAGTCATTGGGTGTTAGTACTTCTTTTCCGGTTCCACAATCTGTTAAGAGCGGAACAAAAGTGCAGATTAATAGCACAACTAGTATGGGAAACATTAATCAGGCACTAGCAAAACGGTTCAAAGCAAAGTTTCCTGGTACAGACGTTAAGATTGCTTATGATGGCACAGATACATCTTTAAAAGCATTGCCAAATGGAAAAATTGATTTGGCTGCGATTGGGCGATCGCTCACAGAAGCGGAGAAAGCACGAGGACTTGTTAGCACTCCTATAGCCCGTAATAAGATTGCTGTAATTGTTGGCAAGGACAATCCATATAAGAACAGCCTGACTTCTGAACAGGTTGCCAAAATCTTTCAAGGTGAAATTAACAACTGGTCACAAGTTGGTGGTTCTCCACAACCGATTCGCTTGATTGACCGCCCAGAAAATAGTGAGCTGCGGCAAGCATTGCAAAATTATCCCGTCTTTAAAAAAGCTTCATTTAAAACAGGTGCAAACACCGTCAAACTTCCAGCAGATAACACAGAAGCGGTCATCAAAGAACTAGGAACGAATGGCATTGGATATGCGATCGCAGATCAGGTAATCAATAACCCTAATGTGCAGATTGTCTCCCTACACAAGGTTTTTCCAACCGATCCTCGTTATCCATTTTCCCAGCCTTTGGGATATGTTTACCAAAAATCTAATCCCAGTCCAGCGGCAAAAGCCTTTTTAGGTTATGCAACTGCTCCAGAGAATCAAAGAATCATTGAAGAAGCTAGGGCTGGAAATGCAACACTGGCAAAGCCAATCGTGCCAAAGGCAGTGCCAGAGCCAATCGCAACTCCTCCAGCCAAAATTGCTTTTGTTCCAATGGCTGTAAGGGAATCGCAACGTGAATTTCCGTTCTGGTTGTTGTTAGTTCCGCTACTGGGTGTACTGGGTGGATTGCTGTGGTGGTTGCTGAATCGACGCACACCTACTTCTGTTTCTGCTAGAGTTGCAGCACCAGAACCTGTCCGCACCCCAGAAGGTCGTATTATCCTCACGCCCCGGAATTGCAGGGATGTTTATGCTTACTGGGAAGTACCAAACGAAGTGAAACTAGACCTGCGACGGCAAGGCGGACGTTATTTAAAAGTACGTGTTTACGATGTCACTGATATAGACATGGCTCGTCAACCGCCGCACAGCATGAAGGAGTTTGACTGCCATGAACAGGCGCAAGATATTCATATTCCCATCGCAGTAGACAATCGTGATTACGCTGCTGAGCTTGGTTACTTTACTAATAGCGATCGCTGGCTGAAAATTGCTCGTTCGGCTCCTGTACGGGTTCCCGCCTGTCAACTTGTTGGTGTTACTCCTGTTACAGCCACAGCTGGGTCTTTAGAAAGCAATCATCCTGCAAGCATCGAAGGTGAAAGTCGTGTGATCCTCGTGCCTCGCAACTCTAAAAATGCTTATGTCTACTGGGAAGTTCCCGAAGCACACAAGGCACAGCTACAACACCAGGGTGGACGGAAGTTGGCGCTTCGTGTTTACGACACTACAGGTATTGATCTGCAAGGACAACCTGCTCGCATTTTTCGACAGTTTGAGTGTGATCAGTCAACGCCCGATTTACACATTACCATTGTCCAAAGCGATCGCGACTATGTTGCAGAATTGGGCTATCTCACCAACGATGGTCGTTGGCTAAAACTTGCTCATTCTGCTCCTGTAAAAGTTACATATGCGATGAGCGTGACCAAGACAAGCATATTGCAATTCGGGTGAGCAATCGCGTTTCTACGCAGATGACAATTTATTCGTTCCTTCCACGTTCATGCACCATCAAATAGCACATCCTAAATCCTTAACCTAGCTGTTCCCTCTATACCCTTATCTGGAGGACATTTGTCATGGGACTTTTTTTTGATGTTCTAAGTACAATTAATAATCCCAATCAACAGGGAAGTGTTGCTCAGCTAGAGTCAATCACAAACTCGGTTCAGCAAGTGATGGTTAGTCGCGGAATTCAACCATCTCAAATGCAAAATGTAATGTCAATTGTGGGGAATATGCTTCGTCCCGCGCTCAAGCAACAACAGTCAACTTTGGATGGTAATCAGTTACAGAATTTGATTGATCAAGTTGTTGATCCTAAACTGGATACATTTGCACTGCAATCTTTACTATCACCTCAGTTACAGCAGCAAATCGTTGAAGCAGTTTCTCAACAAACTGGGCTAAGTCCTAATGTGATTCAAGCTGCTTTGCCAACGCTCACTTCAGCAGTGTTAAGTCTGCTAAATATGGGTTCTACTAAATCTGGGACTCTAGGTTCAAACTCTCTTTTGAGTACTTTTTTAGATAGCGATAGTAATACAGATATGGGGGATGTTCTGAAATTTGCCAATCGTTTTCTTAATCCATACCCCACCCTGCATAATTCTTAATACCAATACTCTAAAATGAGACTACAGATGCAAGCCTAGAAACCCAGATTCACTAATTACGAATTGGTATTAGTTTATGTATTTGCGACTAATATCAAGTTCCATTAATTACTTATAAAATGTATGTTTGTAGTTGCGCTTGAGCGCAAGAGTATATATGGCGCTCAAGCGCAACTACGAGCCTATTTATAAAATAAGCTCAAAAAGCACTAAAAAGAAAATCTGCCCAGTTTCCTTACTTTCCAAGGAGACTGGGCAGATTTTCAAAGGCTAGGGTACATCAGGAGAGGTTGCTACTTCAGATAGATTCTGGAAATAAACCTCTAATGCATCATTTACCAACTCAGTCATTGGCTTGCCTTCACGTACAGATGCCTCCTTTAACTTCATGTAAACCTCATCCTTGAGATTTACCCGGTGGCGTGATTTGCCCCCGCCATTAGCGGTTTGAGGTTCGTAAGTGGCAGCAAATTCACGAATGGCATCAAAAGTAATGCGATCGCAAAAATCGCCGAAGCGTTCCTTTGATTTACGTGACTTCTTAAAGAAGACAAAAATCGGCTCCAAGAAGCTTTCCAAATCATTATGGTGCAGCTTATCTATGTAAGGTTGCGCCAGTCGTGTCTGATCTGGCGAACCCCCTAACCATAATTGGTAACTTTCTGGAGCGCTACCCACTAACCCTAATTCTGCCATGTAGGGACGAGCGCAGCCGTTAGGGCAGCCTGTCATCCTTACTACAAAATGTTCCTTTTGTAAACCAAGTTTATTTAGCAGAGCGCGGATTCGCTCTAAAATACCGGGTATTGCCCTTTCTGATTCAGTAATTGCCAAACCGCAAGTAGGCAAAGCGGGGCAAGCCATCGCAAAACGTACTAAAGGCTCGATTTGGCTGGGGTCAGAGACGACACCATATCGGTCGAGAATCTCTTGAATGGCTTGCTTATTATCTGGTTCGACGTCGGCAAAAATTAAATTTTGGTGGGGTGTCAGACGGATGGGCAAGTTAAATTGCTCAACAATTTCCCGCAAAGCAGTTTTCAGTTGCAGGGAACCTTCATCTTTAATCCGACCATTGTCAATGGAAATTCCTAAAAATAACTTGCCGTCACCTTGTTCATGCCAACCGAGAAAATCCTGATATTTAAACTCTGGTAGTGGTTGGAAGGGTGCGACTGTTTTTCCAAAGTATTCTTCTACCTTGGCGCGGAATTTATCCACACCCCAATCGTTAATCAGATATTTTAATCTGGCATGACGACGGTCAGTGCGATCGCCATAATCTCTTTGGGTAGCAACAATCGCTTTTACTAAGTCGTAAACATCATCTTTTGCTACATAGCAAATTGGATCTGCAAGCCTTGCAAAAGTTTCTTCTTTACCGTGTGTCCTGCCTAAACCACCACCAGCAAAAATATTAAATCCTTCTAGTTTTCCCTTCTTATCAGTAATTACTACTAAAGTCAGGTCTTGGGAATACAAATCAATTGAATTATCGCCTGGCACTGTCACGCAAACCTTGAACTTACGGGGCATATAATGCGTGCCATAAATCGGTTCTTCGTTATCATGAATGATTGTGCCATTCCCATTTCGCTGCCGCGCTGCCTTCACCTCTGGGTTTTCTCCAGCGCTAATTACCTTTTCCCCATCCAACCAAATTTCGTAATAAGCGCCCGTTTGGGGTGAAAGTAAATCAGCAATGTTGTGGGCATACTCCCAAGCATATCCATACTCTGGGCGATTTTTAAAAGGGACTGGTGGAGCCATCACATTACGATTGATGTCGCCGCAAGCACCCAAAGTTGAACCCAGATTTTTGACGATAGTGGCAATCGCTGTCTTGAGATTCTTCTTTAAGATCCCATGCAGCTGGAACCCTTGACGCGTAGTTACTCGTAATGTGTGATTGCCATACTCATCAGCCAGCTTATCTAAAGACAGATATAGCTGCGGCGGCACAAAACCACCAGGGTTTTTTGTCCGCAGCATAAACTGGTAATCTTTTTCCTGTCCCTTGACGCGATTATCGCGGTTATCCTGCTGGTAAGACCCGTGAAACTTCAAAAGCTGCACTGAATCTTCACTAAAGTGAGTGGTGTCTTGAAGGATCTCAGTTGCTACGGGTTCACGCAAAAAATTACTATTTTCCTTGATTCCTTCTACTTTGGAAGGCTTACGGCTGGCAATTGGGGGAGGAGCAGATTTAACCATTAGAACTGTATAGTATTCTCAATAAAGCATCAGTGAACGCCGAAGCCGCAAACTTGAAATCAAGATATCAGCACCCTTTCGGCTTGTTGATCCCCGGTAATCCGCCCGGAATTATGAGGAATATCCTAATTTTAACACGGCGAAAAGCTGGCTTTGTCAGTGATGCAACACTTAACAATACCAGCTTTTTACATATATTAATCCTGAGTACCTTGTAAATTATACAGTAATTAAGGACTCGGTAATCTTTGATTTCAAATCATAACTTATACGACTACTAATTTTAACAGCAGAAGCATCGCTATTTTAGTAAGCAGTGAGTCCTAGTTTGGCATTGGTTTGTGTACTTCATAAACTTGAAATCTGCTGTAGTTAGCTGATGGGAGACAAAATACTAACTTAAAGTCCTTCCGCAAGCTTTTCACATAGGGTGAAAAAGTAGGCTGTAGCATCTATTGCAATAAATTATAGTGGGATCTATTAATTTAAGTTTTGTAAGACCTAGCAGTCAGAATAGCTAAAAAATCGGGAAGTAGTTTTACTAATACATATGCTAATGACACCGAAGCATTATAAATTCTGACTTCTGAATTCTTAGTAATTTTTAGTGATTCATAGTGGAGATTCAATAATGCTAACCGCTGCAAAAACGTTGTCTGGTTTGATGGGTTTATGTGTCGGTGATGCATTAGGTGTGCCTGTGGAGTTTACTACTCGTGCTGAGAGAGTGAAAGCTCCGGTGACCAAGATGTTGGGTTATGGTACATGGAATCAACCAGCAGGAACTTGGTCAGATGACAGTTCATTAACCTTTTGCTTAGCGGAAAGTCTTTGTAGAGGTTATTCGTTGGATGCTATAGCCAGTTGCTTCTGGCGCTGGTACAAAGATGCTTACTGGACTCCCCGTGGCGATGTCTTTGATATTGGACAAACCACTCACACAGCAATTATGCGCCTGAAACAAGGAGTTTTACCTCATCAGGCAGGCGGTAAGGTTGAAAATAGTAATGGCAATGGCTCGTTAATGAGAATCTTGCCAATGGCCTATTGTCATAGAAGTTTGACTTTAGGCGAATTGATAGCGCGAGTGCATGATGTTTCTGCGATTACCCATGCCCATGCGCGATCGCAAATGGCCTGTGGCATTTATATTAGTATCGCAGTGGCACTCTTAGAAGGGGCTGACCTTCAAACAGCTTATTTACAAGGGTTGCAAGACATCCAAACAATTTATTCTGTCCGCGAATATCTCTTAGAAAAGCCGCATTTTGGCAGAGTTTTCAGTGGTGAGATTGCCAAGTTGCCAGTAGAAGAGATTAGTTCTGGCGGCTACGTGATTGATACTTTAGAGTCATCCTTGTGGTGTTTATTAAATAGCTCATCCTACTCTGAGGCGGTACTCAAAGCTGTCAATTTAGGGGGAGACACAGATACTACTGCTGCTGTCACTGGCGGTTTAGCAGGAATTTACTACGGCGTGGAAAATATTCCCCAAGAATGGATGAATCAAATTGCCCGCAAACAGGACATTATCAACTTGGCAGAACGTTTTGATAGGGCGGTTTACAGTTAGAAGTTGAGAGTGAGGAGTCATGAAATGTCAAACTCCTAACTCCTGTAGAGACGCGTAGACGCAGGGAGTGCGGCTTTTCGTAAGAGTATAATCGCGTCTCTACTTTTAACTCCTAAACCGTAGACAAAGAATAAACCTGACCATCAATCAACAACCGAGTAATGCCCTTGGCTTGTAGATGGGTACGAGCCTTATGCAGCATTTTACTATCAGGAACTTTAATCACGCGATCGCGCTTGGTAGAAAAGCGCTTGGCGACTCGATGATTGTCGAACACTGGCAGAGTTCTTTGCTGGGTTTCAAGGCTAGGAATTTGCCCCAAGTCACCAAAGTCTTTAAGAGGACGAGTAATTAGTTCAGAAGAACGGTCAATCACCAAGTAGCAAGTTTTGGGCAAATGGGCTGCCGACAGTGGTAAAACTTGAACTGCCGCTTCACCTGGCTTACGTCTTGTAACTAGAGGTCTTGCTTCCTCAAAATCATCTTCCTCGAAGTCATCTTCCTCGAAGTCATCCTCATCTAAATCGTCCTCATCTAAATCGTCCAAATCTTCTGAGTCTTCTAGCAATTCTTCGCCCAGCATTTCGGCTATAACGGTTGCTTCTGGATGTTCATCCTCTAGCACAGGGCTGGGAATATTTACTATTTCCGGCGGCTTTTGTTCTGGAGTTTCTAATTTGTCTGCTATTCTTAGCTTCGGTTTTTCCGTTGCTGAGGAACGCCGCTTCACTCGTCTAATAGCATTAATCGACTCTAACTCTAGAGCAGTATGCTCTAATTGAGCTTCTTCCTGTTCTTCCTGTTTCTCCTCTACTACAGGCGGCTGTAGCTCAACTTTCGGTAACTCCACCAAGGGGCGGCTTTGGCTACTCGGAAGTTCTATCTCCGGCTGTGGTTGAGTCAACAAGGGCAATTGCTCGTAGTTTACCTGCGCCCTCCCTTCAGGAGTTCTAGCTGCACGCTTTAAAGAAACGAGGTATTCATACTCGTCTTCTGGTAAGGTACTTTTGAGCAGGCGGCTAATTGTCGAGTTACTCACACCATAATGGTCTGCCAAAGTTGAGGTTGTTTCGGCAGTCTCTCGATATAACTTTAGAATTTCTTGCTTGTCTGAATCTGTTAATTTTCTCACGGTAGATACCAAAACTCTTTACTAAGCTCGTTTTCGTCCGCTTGTACGCCGATTTCGCCTCAATGATGCGTCATATTCTAGGGCAGCACCCATACCAAATAACACTCCGCTAAACACCCAAAAGACTTCTAGTACTTCCCCACTTTGATAAGTGGGACTCTGGGCGTATTTAAACCACATATCTGCAATGTAGAGCGAGAATGCTGCCGCTGCAATCATTCGCCAAGACTGGGAAACTCTTCCTCCCCAAAAGGCTAAAAGTAGAGTCGTGGCAATAATTAACAGAACCACATCACTAACTACATAAAACCAATTCAAGATGTTGCCTAGCAGTTCTTCGGGTGCAGCGTGTTGCATAGAAATCCACCATGCTAACAAACTACCAAAAACTGCAATTGCTAAAACAATTAGCCACTGCCATCTTTCTAGATTGATTCGCCTAGAAGCCACAGCTAAAATCATGCCTGTGCCAAGTAACAGATAAGTCAGTACAAAAAATATATCGCCTAGAGAGACGTCCGGTTCTTGTTTTAAAACTATTTCGGTATAACCGAAAAATATCCCTCCCACGAAATAAGAAAGCATACCTAAGCCAATTGAGAGCCATACATTCCTACCACTGACTATTTGCGGACTAAGCCAGTTCCTCAAGCATAAAACACTGGCACTTAGATAAGCTAAGGCTTCAAAAATATTTGTCCCAATCATGTACCACTCGGCACGGCTTTCTGTTCCATCTGCTGCGGGAATTTTGGCGCTAAATAACAAAAAGTATAACAGTGCCAGTACAGCCCAGCCAATGTTAGCTAGAACAATGTTCTGAATTGTGAAAATGGATTTAGAACGCAATGAATTTTCGTAAGAGTTATTCATAGGACTTGACTATAGTAAATGCACTCTGGAAGTACTTTTGCTTACGGCGCTCTGTCACTGGTAGTCTGTCTACCAATAAATGCATAATCAGACTCCAAAAACAAGTACCAATAGCATGACTTTTAAAGAAAATTCCATGCTACTGCCACAGTTTACTCAGTGCCGATTGATTTAGCCAACTAATAAACAGCGATCGCTCAGCCTCTGGCATATCTTCTAGCCGATAAATCGCTTGATGGGCAAAATTAGCGTTGCCAAAATATGCCTTTCCTAGTCGATGCAGTTCTTGCAAGAGGCTAACTATATGATTTTCTTGCCAAGCTGGCAGTTTCGCTGTTTCTAAAGGATTTGTAGACACTAAGTATTTAACTGTGTCTGAGGAAGATGCTTGAGGAAGTTGCTTTTGGCGTAATACTTCCGCAATATCTTTCTCAAATAATGCTGCTTGCCGAGTACCCAAAAGCTCTTCGATATCGATATATACGGCTTGTAGTAGCAGAATACTAGCTTGGATCAAAATCTCCGTCCTACCATGACCACCTGTATCATTATCTATCTGCTCTAAACGGATTTTACCCCAAACGCTAAAGCGCTCTGGTTCTTCGAGCAAGACACAGGCTTTACCCCGGTTATCAGTTAATTCTCTCCACAAGCTTCTAGCTTCTTCCTCTTGACTAGCTTTGAAGACGCTAATCAAGCGAAAGGTTTGCCCTTGATAATGGAGGATCGGCACTTGCTGATCCCGTTTTGGGTGCTGAATGCTTGATATTTCAACATCCTGCCGTTTGAGAATAAACATGGCACTAGCAACTAACTCCTCACAGGGGCATTCTTAATATTGGATAAATAATCGCATTTGGCAGCATCGCCAAGAGTAGAATCACTTAGCATTTTGTTGTAGAAGCATGGCGATTGCCAGTTGTTTGCTGAGAGCAAGTCGCCCAGAGGGCGTTAGCGTTAACGGGTCAATAGCCCCTTGACAAAACAATATATCCAACCAGTACCCCATCTGCCTCGTTTTTAGTGTACATTTACTAACTAGCGACTAGGATCTTAGCCTTGCTAGTGGCAAATCTGCAATTTTTGATTGCTTCTTGGTAAGGGTGAGCGATATAATTATGCAGGTGACTCCTTTTGGAGCCTAAGTTTTAACTTGGGCGCGTAGCTCAGTGGATAGAGCAATTGCCTTCTAAGCAATCGGTCGCAGGTTCGAACCCTGCCGCGCTCGTTTTAATTAAATAGCAATCTTAAGCGTTGTAGCGTGAGATGTGACTTAGGTGATATTTCTGCTAAGAAGGCGATCAGAACTTTAATAATACTTTTGTACTAAGTTATTGATGAATTTATTGTTTAGTATCTAGAAGAGAACAGTTTTATTAAGTATTTCGCAGTACACGCACAAAATCCTAGAAACTTATTATTAATAGCATAATTTCTAGATTTCGATGCATTATAGAAAGCGGCAACGTTCCGTAGAACCCTAGATTTTAAAGCAACCCTCAAGCTACTTAGTTATCAACGTTTATTCTTTTTATTTAGTTATATAAAAAAGCCCGTGACGAGGATTGAACTCGTGACCTCACCCTTACCAAGGGTGTGCTCTACCACTGAGCCACACGGGCGAATTGTTTTTGAATTCTAGATTTTGAATTTAGATAAAATCCAAAATCTAAAATTAAGGTGGGCCGGGCTGGATTTGAACCAGCGTAGGCGTAAACCAACGGATTTACAGTCCGTCTCCATTAACCACTCGGACACCGACCCGCTTGTCCTACGATTTACAATCTTAGCACCAGATTTTGGTAATCGCAAGTAGTTTCTAAAAATGGCGGTGAAGCCCCACCGCCATCTTACTAACTCAGGAGTTCTCCTGTTTCTTGCAAAGAGTGCAAGCGGCGGTAAATGCCCTCGCGACGCAAAAGTTCGTCATGGCTACCAACTTCCACAATCCTTCCTTGATCGAGAACCACAATTTTATCTGCTTCCCTCACTGTACTTAGACGGTGAGCAATGACGATGGTGGTGCGAGTTCCCTGAATTGATTTCATTGCCAGCTGGATAGAACGTTCAGACTCGTAATCTAGGCTAGAGGTGGCTTCGTCAAAAATCAGTACATCTGGTTCCACTAGCAGCGCCCTAGCAATTCCCAATCGCTGTCTTTGTCCTCCAGACAACCTAACACCACGTTCCCCGACAACGGTGTAATAACCTTGGGGTAGGTGCTGGACTACTTCATCGACTTTGGCAATTCTACAGGCTTCTTGAACCTGCTCAAAACTGGCATTCGGCTTGCCATAGGTAAGGTTATCCAATACAGTACCGTTAAAAACGTCTACTTCTTGGTGAACGATCGCTAATCTCCGTCTATACTGACCCACATTTAAAGTGCGAATATCTTGACCATCAATTAGAATTTGACCTTCTTGAGGTTCAAAATATCGCAACAGCAACTTCACTAGCGTAGACTTACCAGAACCGGAACGCCCAACTAATGCCACTGTTTGATATGGCTCAATTAACAAATTAATATCTTGTAAAACTTGTCGGTCAGCATCATATCCAAAATTAATGTGTGACAACTCAATTTTTCCAGTAAATTGATAGGGCGATTCTGCTTGGTTATCTTCTAAAAGATCAACTGAATCAAGTCCAGTTGGCTCTTGAAGAAATTCGTGAAACCGCAGCATAGAAGAATAGCGACGGGTAAAAACCTCTGCTACGGTGCTGATAGGTTCTAGTTCGGCAAATGCCATGCTGGAAAGAGTTAAGGTCATAACAAAGTGACCGAGAGAAATTCTACCAGCTACTGTTGCTGCTAAAGTCAAAGCTAGAATTGTAAATACGCAAAACTGGATTACGCTTTTTTGCCAAGTAACAAGTTTTACATAATCTTTGTGGATACGATAATCAAGCACGTTTAGTTCACGATCTAAACGTTGGTTTTGCCGCTTCAGTTCTTTAGCTTCAGTGGCAAATGCTTTGACTGTTTTGATATTGGTGATCAGCTCAGATGTACGGCTTTCGGTGTTTTCTGCGTATTTATCCAAGCGGCTTTCGTGCCACATTATCCGCTGTAAATCTTTTAAGCTAAAAGTGAGGATAACTACGAAGGAAATTAGATATAAAATCGCAATTCGCCACTCAATCAACAAGATGAACACAAAAATTCCTAATACACGCAACAGTTTAGGAATCAGCTGTCCGGCGATTTCGGGATATGTCCAACTGTGATTAGTAAGACCTCTAGCTACTCTTCCAGCAATACGTCCGGGGTTATTTTCATCATAAAATTCTAATGGCAGGGTAAGAATTTTAGCAATGGCTGTTTGAGATTTATCCCGACGCGCCCTGATAGCTATATCCCAGTGAAACCAGTTGGTTAACCAAGGCTGTGTAGGCGCTCTGACTACGGTGACAACAAAAATTAAACCCAGTAACACACTTAAAGATAAAGACTTATTTACTGGGTAATTGGTGTAGTCTGAGAAGATTGCGATCGCTCTTTGAAGTGGTTTATCCAAAGGTTGATCAGACAAAACATTTAAAATCTGTCCAATCGCATAAGGAACAACCAAATCAATAATTTCGTAAATGCTGGCTGCGGTAATACTGAAAATACTCAGCTTCCAGTCGCTGCGAAAGTAATTGAGAATATCTGTAAATTTTGCCATGATGCACACTGTCCAAGAGCGCGATCGTTAGCTTGGAATTTATATACTACATTTATAATACAAGATAGTCAAGAGTTAGATAACTAAATCACTCTTTTGGAGTACCTAGCTATTTTATAGAGAAAAATTCTAGCCGATAGCGGTAAAGAGCAACTGGTTGAGATCCAGCTTTAAAATAATCTGGATCTTGAGGTGAGAGATAGACAGCAGTAACTTGATCTGCTTCAATTGATGGAATAGATGTAAGAAGTTTATGGTAGGCGGTAGTAGATTCTACAGAGTTTAAATAGGGGACTGAACCACCTTTAAATAGTTGTTGAAACGCTTCTGTAGTAATGAATTTGTCATCAGAAGTAGTTTCCGTAGCACGTGCAGTAACAATGGAAACTAGTTGGCGTTCTCCTCGCAAGAATGTAATCTGGCGATTAGGCGAATCTGGATCGGTTTTGACTGATAAAACAGCTTCATCCCCTAAATAAGCTCTTGCTAAATTCAAGCTATTGTATGCTCTATCTGCTACTAAAATTAGTGATTTTTTATCTATCCCAGAAAATACTTTTAAACCAAGATTAAGATTAGGCGATCGCTGCTTAACAAACCTTACTAAAAAACTTATAGGCTGATTGAGTTGTCGGCGATTACCTTCAAACCCAGGTGTCACAATATCTGGTGCTAAAGGCGCAGCTAAATCTACCAAAGTACTTTTAACTTGCCAATCACCAGCCATCCACTCAGGATAAACTAAATCTCCTGAAGCTGGCTGTACGGAAGTTAATTTATCCCACTGAGGAAAATTGGCTAACCGTTCAGATAACTCTCCGGCTTTAGCATCACTGCCCCCCAACACGAATAAAAGAACTAAGCAAAAATTGCAAATCACCTTTATTGCAAGCATTAAATTTAGTTAGTTTGCTGAATTACAAACTATTTATATCGTGAATTATTCGATCATCTCAAATCTTTTCAAGCTCACAAATGGTAATCTAGTAAAAGCCCTTCAGATTAGTGCAGGTTTGCTTAGTAGGCTTTTCTGATGCGTGACATCATTTTATCTAAAAAATTGTAAAATTGTAAGAGACTTTAGGTTTTCCCAATTACCAATTATTAATATTAAATCTCTGCTGGTAAAGGTTGCCAAACTTCACCATATTTTTCCCGTAAAGCTTGCCAAGCTTCTACTTGTCCTGGTTCATATTCTCCTGGTTTACCCCATTGCAAAAATAGGCTTAAAGCAGACTCATGCTTCTCATCTATAAACCGAATAGCATAGGTCGTAAAATTACCTCTTTTTGCTTCACCCGTTTCAAATTTTACTTGAATAATTTTGTCCATATTCAAGTGAAACTCAAAACCTTCAGTGTGCATATTGGCATACTTCCCTTTGGGTAACTCTGCATAAAATAGCTTTTCTACTTTACCTCGTGCTTCTAAAACAGCGGCGCTGCTAGTAACAATTAGACGCAGAGTTCCTAAAGTATCACAAGCTTCTAAAAATTTTTTCAAAGTAGCACTCATAAATTTTTGTCCTTAGTCTTTAGGTGATTTATGATGAAAAAAATACTTATGTTGATGAGTTTCGACTTCGCTCAACTCTCGACCACTCAGTTGGCTGAGCGACTTGTGCCGAGCGGAGCCTAGGTAAGTCGAAACCAACAGCTATGGTAAATTTATTACTAGAATTCACCTTAACAGTTGTTTTCTGTTGATCTCCAATGCCTATTTTTCGTGTTGTTCATAAGCAGCAACAATACGCTGAACTAAGGGATGACGCACAACATCTTTTTGGGTAAATTCACAAAAAGCAATGCCTTCAACGCTTTTTAAAACTTGTAAAGCAACTCCTAAGCCTGATTGTTGATTAAGTGGCAAATCAGTTTGTGTCGTGTCACCCGTAATCACCATTCGGGAACGGAAACCCAAACGGGTCAAAACCATTTTCATCTGAGCAGGTGTAGTATTTTGGGCTTCATCCACAATTACAAAAGCATTATTCAGGGTGCGTCCTCGCATATAGGCAAGTGGCGCAACTTCAATTACACCTCGTTCTATTAAATTGGGGACTTTTTCTGGATCAATGAATTCATTAATAGCATCATAAAGTGGACGAAGATAAGGATTAACTTTCTGCTGCAAGTCTCCAGGTAAAAAACCCAGTTTTTCGCCTGCTTCGACGGCAGGACGAGTTAAAATTATCCTTTCAAATTGGTTAGCTAAAAGTGCTTGCACAGCGACAACAACAGCAAGATATGTCTTACCTGTTCCAGCAGGGCCAATACCAAAGGTGAGGTCACGTTTTCGGATCGCCTCAATGTACTGTCGCTGGCGAAAGGTTTTAGCGCGGACTTCTTCACCTCTACGAGTTTTGGAGAGGATATCTCGCTGTAACTCATGCAGTTCGTCTTGCCGATCGCTATCCAAAGCTTGACGGGCTGTAAAAATATCAGCACTGGAAATTGTATTGCCTTTAATCCAGATGTCTTCAAGCGATCGCACTAATCGAGAAGCTAGCTCAATTTGCTTTTCTGTGCCAGAAATGAGTAGTTCTTGTCCGCGTAGTACCAAGCTAGCTCCAGTTTGCCGGGATAGAATTTTGAGATTTTCTTCTGCATCTCCCGCTAGAGCGATCGCACTGGGAATATTCGGCAGCTGAATTGTTAAGGCATCTGCCATAGTATTTCTTAATTCTTTAGGAGCATTTTTTGACAAAGGTAAATATTTTCCTCTAATGGCGCAACAGCGCAGTTCTTTACCTGATTTTTGTACTAATTTTTACTATTATAAAATATAGTTTCTTTAGCGCACAATAAAAACTAGAGACGCTATTAATTGCGCCTTTATCTTTTCTAGTTATTGGTGTAGGTTTGATTCAAAAAAATGTTTTCAAACCTTTAATTAAAAAATTAACACCAGTTAACTAACCTTACCAAAGACATTGCTCTGATTTAGTAGCGAATACCTTTGCGTAGGGCTTTTGCTTTACGCTTACGGCGTAAACTAGGTTTTTCGTATCTTTCCCGGCGTCTGATTTCTGATAAAATCCCGGCTTTTTGAATTTTCTTTTTAAAACGTCTGATTGCTGAATCTATCGACTCATTTTCACCCAAACGAACTTCGGCCACTCCCTAGTCTCACCTCCTTAGAGGGATTATCTAAAGTTGCATACAATTTTAGCCGACTGTAAGTACAAAGGCTTTTACTTTCTCCTGATGAGAAATACCCACCTGTTCAATCCTCAAGAGAATTGGAAGAATTTTATATTTACCTACCAAATTTAGCAGTTTTTCAGCCTTATCCACAATTTAATAGGTCAAAGCGAAGTTAATACTACACAAGTCTATGTTAAATTTTGATGATCACATACTTAAAAAAAGTACAAGAGTGTTCTTCCTGCTAGCAATTGAAAGTGAAAATTCTGAGCGGAGGTATCCACACCCGCTCAGAGTTTCTCTAGTTTTGGTCTAGCGGATACGTGGTTTAACAATAGGCATAGGCCCGTTACCAGTCCGTTCTCTTGTTTTTGGTGATGGCGATCGCTCTTCTTGATCTTCATCAAAAGAGCCACCCTCCCGACCAGGAGCGGTGTTGCCGTAGATGTCGAGGTAGACTGATTGTCCAGCCAACTCCGCCGCTGCGGCAATTACTGTACGAATCGCTTGAATATTGCGTCCACCTCGACCAAACACTTTTCCTTTATCTGTGCTGTCAAAAGCTATACGAACCCAAGCCCGTTTGAGGGTATGAGAAATTTCACAATCGACGCTTAAAGTCTCTGGAGATTCTAAAAACGGCTGCACTAGAAAGTGTACTAGCCCAGCGTAGTTAGGGCTAGCTGTTGGGGATTTAGTTCCGACGTTAGGATGGGGCTGTGGCACTGACCTGTTCAAAAACATTAGCTTTTACTAGGAGGCGACGGACGGTATCAGTCGGTTGAGCGCCTTGTTGGAGTCGCTTGACGATGCCGGGAACATCTAGTCGCACTTCATCGGTTCTGGGGTTGTAGAATCCCAGTTCTTCTAGGGGACGACCATCGCGGCGAGCGAGGCTATTAATGGCGATAATGCGGTAACTCGCTTCCCGCTTTTTACCGTATCGCTTTAAGCGCAGTTTGATCATAGTTGAAGATTGATTCTCCTAATTGTTGAAATGCTAATTTTAACACTTGCCTAGTATTTACGGCTAGGAGGCAGGGGATTGGGTACTGGGGATTGGGTACTGGGAGGACAAGAAAAACAATAATAACTTTTAACTCACCACTCTAAAGATTCCCGAAGCCTTTTTTCTTTTTCTCCTTCTTTTTCTTTTTTGCGCCTGCGTCGGTATTGTATCCCCGCCAGCCAGGGGCAGGGGGACGATTGCCTCCTCCGGCAAAAGCGTTGCCCATGCCACCGCCAAACATTCCTGGCATTCCTGGGAAGTTACCTTGACCCATTTGCTGCATGAGCGATCGCATTTTTTGGAAATCAGCCACGAGTTTACTTACATCTGTTTCTCTATAGCCAGAGCCAGACGCAATCCGTCGCCGCCGACTAGGAGAACTTGCTAATAAATCGGGGTCGTGGCGTTCCTGGCGAGTCATGGAATTAATCATCGCCTCACAGCGCTTCAGCTGGGTTTCTCCCTGCTTGAGCTGATCATCTGAAAGCTTGTTCATCCCTGGAATCATCTTGATGATGCCTCCTAGAGATCCCATGTTCTTCAGCATACGTAGCTGCTTGAGAAAGTCAGTAAAATCAAACTTCGCTGACAGGATTTTCTCCTGCATTTTCTCAGCATCTGCTATGTCAAATTCTTCTTGGGCTTTTTCGACTAAGCTCAGAACATCGCCCATTCCCAGAATCCGCGACGCCATCCGCTCTGGATAAAACGGTTGCAACGCCTCGACTTTCTCACCCACGCCCACAAATTTAATTGGCGCTCCTGAAATCTGCCGCACCGACAGCGCCGCACCACCACGGCTATCACCATCTAGCTTGGTGAGAATCGCCCCAGTAATGCCAATTTGGTCATGGAAGGTACGGGTAAGATTGGCTGCCTCTTGTCCAGTCATCGAGTCCACCACTAACAAAGTTTCGTGGGGTTGGACAGTTTGTTTGATGCGGGCTAATTCCGCCATCATGTCTTCGTCAATTTGTAAGCGACCCGCCGTATCAATAATTACCGTATTGACACCTTCTGCTCTGCCGCGTTCAACACCTTGGCGGGCAATTTCTACTGGGTCAGCATCGCTTCCCAGTTCAAAGACTGGCACATCAATTTGCTTACCTAGAGTCAGCAACTGATCGATAGCTGCTGGACGATACACGTCTGTGGCCACCAATAAACAGCTGCGATCTAATTTACGGAGATGTAAGGCTAGTTTAGCAGTAGCTGTGGTTTTACCCGTACCCTGCAACCCTGCCATTAGCACAATAGTGGGTTGCTCTTTGGCTTCTGCTAAGGGAACATTCTCTTCCCCCATCACCTGCACCAGTTCATCGTAGACAATTTTGATAAACTGTTGGTCGGGTCGCACCCCGGAGACTACCTCGGCTCCCTGTGCTTTGGTTTCGACTTCGCTAATAAAATCTTTAACTACCTGGAGATTGACATCTGCTTCCAACAAAGCGCGGCGTACTTCCCGCAAAGCATCTTGAATGTTGGATTGAGAAATTTTGTCCTGTCCTCGTAGTTTCTTCCAGGCGGCTTCTAAACGGTCAGATAGAGCATCAAACATAGTGTAGTTACAAGTAATTCGCCAGTGATAAAGCCTGAATCATTACTTAGTCAGATTCAGAATTTTCGGTAGAGTTTTAACGTGCTATCTACCAGCTTAGTAGTTTTCAACGCGAGTGTAGCAACCAAATACCTACCTTTATCTTGGTGGCAAACCGTCCTTTGTTAGAACTGACGTTTAGAATTGCTTGTTTAATTTAGTTTGATGCCTGCTTGGTAGTGGTAGATTTTGGATAACTAGCTAGTTGTTACCATAAATTATCAAATACAATTACTGAAACTTTCTATTTTTCAGCAGTCAAGTTTTTTAGATATCTTGCAGGATTACGGATATATACACAATTTGCTGGTACGTCCTTTGTAACGATCGCACCAGCACCAATTACAGAATTATCACCAATTCGGATACCTGGAAGAATTACTGCGCCAGTACCTATCCAAACATTTTTCCCAATCTCTATAGGTTTCAAAATAGTAGGAGCATCAAACCTATTTGCACAATTGATTGGATGGGTAATTGTTGTTATGGAACAGTGAGATGCAATTAGGGTTCCATCACCTATTCGGACTCCGCCATTTGCAACTATATGCGTGAATTCGCCGATACAGACGCGGTTTCCCAGTTCCAGACCAGCTTCATGAACAATGCAACTAAGTGGGCTGATAGATCCAACTTCTCCACAAGATTTAAAAGATTTAATTCTTTTTCTAATTAACAAAGCATGATGTACTTTAGATAAAAAATTAAAAATTAACCAATATAATTCCTCCAATATATTAAATATCTTTAACTGGGAAGCCCATTTAGCTAGCATTATAGGCTGAAGCCGATTTACTGTTCCGTTGTGATTCATAGGCTATTTGTTAAAGGGAATATTTGAAATTCATCACATTACTGAAAAAATTTCCCAGGGCGATCGCTTACTTGAAATTGAAATGTCCTGTATCTGCTATTACTGATTTGATGAGATTAGCAGCGAGTTCCAGTTGTTGCACATCGCGTTCAGTAAAATGGTGAAATTGTAACTTGCCGATATGCAAGACGCCAGTCATGCTTTGTTTGATCGGCAATGGGATACCAAGGAGCGATCGCAAACCCTTGTCGCGCAGGATGGGACTTACAACCTCTAGCATCGATAGATTATCCACTATCATTGGTTGCATACTCGCAGCAATGTGACCAGCAAAGCCTTGTCCGACGGGGATGTGAATTTGTTGTACAATCTCTTCTTCAAGCCCAATAGTGGCATACACTGTCAGATTCTGCTGGTCTATAACAGGTAGTAGCAGGGTTACTGTATCTACAGATAAGTAATCTCGCAACCACTCAAGTAGTTTACTGAGGGAAGTACTACACTCGTTTTCTATGCGTATTGGTTTTTCACCTCTAAATACTAAATCTTGGGATTTATAAGACTTTGCTAAACTAATGCCTTCTCGCTTCTTGGATTTTAGATTAGACGAGAACTGAGACATGAAGGGTCGCTCAAAAACTCTGTGGAATAAGTAACCAAACACTAATGATAATGGCACTGCAATTAGTAACCATTTAGCAGCTACTACTGAAGGCGATAACTTTTGGCTGATGAGGAATTGATGCACAAGCCATACAATGGGAGCGTGTGTAATATAAAGGCTGTAAGAGAATATTCCTAGCGCAACTAGCGATCGTGATTCCAATAACCGTAGAATCGGCGGAAGTGCCTTAGCCTTAATTGAAAAGTTGGTGCAGTAAATTAACAGGCAAGCTGTTGCTAAGGCAATACCATAATGGACTATCCATTCTGGTAATTCTTTAAGCAACGAAAATCGTAACCACTCAATCAAAAAAGCAACACCAGCAAAAACAGCAGCTAGCACACCCCAAGATAGGGAATTTTTCAGTTGCTTGAAAGATGTTTTCTGAGAAAAACTGATCTCTGCACTCGCCATTCCCAAAGCAAAAAGACCTAAAAACCACGGACAAATATTAGAGGCGACATCTTCACCCAGTAAATAGGTCAATGTAAGTCCTAGTGAGAAGGCGATTATTACAGTAATAAATATACCGAAACGCCGCCATATTGGGATTAAGAAAACAGCAAAGATAAAGTAAATTTGCCACTCTACAGCAACAGTCCACGTTGGGCCATTAATCTCATTCAGATGTAAGCCGAAATTTTGAATGAGTATAAAATAAGCAAGCACATCGCGAAAATAAAAGACGGGAGAGAATAAGCCATTTAAAGCATTTACTCTTTCATCATTCCATTGGAAAATAGCAGTTCGATCTAGCCATAAAATTAATCCACCTACCAATACGCAAAATATCATAGCGGCATAGTATGGTGGCAAAATACGACGAATTCGTCGTTTAAAGAAACCTAATAAACCTCCTGACAAATACCCTTTGTTGGAGCGAACTACCGGTAACATAAGACAGTAACCGGAAAGAACAATAAAAACGACAACTGCAAAAATTCCATATCTGAGGAATTTTGCCAAAGGTAGCCATAGAAGCGCAGGTTGTAAAGCCTCAGCCACATTAACATCCCAACAGTGAACTAGCACTACATAAAGAGATGCTAAACCACGTATGCCGTCTAAGTAAGCCAAGTGGAGTCGCTGGTTACTTAGGGTTTCATGGCGAGTATTTGAAGATTCTTTAACTTGATTCATTAGTATTAAAGTTAGACATACTGAATTCAGTCAATTTTGACTGCAAGGTTGATGTAGATGCTGACGCTGTTCAGAATGTGTCTAACATTGTTGCGTAAATAATTAATCAACAATATTAGACCAAGCAATTCCTGAGAATTAGCTATAATTCTTCGAAAAGGATGTTTGAAGAGTTTAGTTGAGATAGTCTGTGAATTCAGCTAAATCAACTGCTAAAAAAATTTGATTAGTAGATGTACGGCACTACTAAATTACCTCTGCAAAAAAGAAAGAGATTGTTTTTGAGGTAATGCAATTAATAACTTAGTGCCTAACTATTTTTTCAAGGCTTTGTAAGATGTTGAGCAATCAGTTTATTTAGCAATGTGACACTAGCTTCATTCAGTCCTAATAGGTTTATGAACCGTTTCAGCCGAAATTGAACACTGTCTTATCAATAGCTGTACCCGCTGTATAATCCCAAATATGGGTCTGACTGAGATTAATCTTGAGCAGTTTGACCTCTGAGTACTTGATGTGGAGTTTTTAGTGAAGTCTAGCTAAAAGTGCTGATGAAAATTCTAATTATTACTGCTATGAAGATACCATTTAAATTGGTTATACACAGTAATAAAATTCTTAGCACAAGCTCAAAACTTTTGTTTTGATAATTGAAATAGCTACATTTTCAGTTGTTCGCTCATCAATATAAAAGTTGCGATCGCCTAAAGGACAGGGGCAAAGCAAATCGCAGTAAATTACATCTATTGATAATCGTAAGTACTAACATTCTCTTACTTTCATCAAAATGTATTTTTTTAATATGTTATGAAATTTTCTAAAAATTATAAGCACATCAGGGCGGAGTATCTCCGACTTCAGCCATTACGTTGAAGTTTAACATCGGAGCAAATAAATAAATACTTCCCCGACTACTATAACGGCTTCGTTGTTGCCAGTTTTTAGAGTCTGTTACTGTAATCATGATGTGCAAAGATAATTTACATATTAATCAGGGTGCGCGTGTAGTGATAAAGGTAATTCAATACAACCTAGCTTATATCTAAATAGTAAAAACTTTTTAAAGTATTGATAAACTTTTTATAAAAAATATTTGTTTTAAATCTAGAGTTAATTGTATAAATTAATATTTGTATAATTACATACTTAAAGCGATCACTTGCAATTTTTACAAGACAGAATGCAATAATATATTGATAACAGAATGCAATAATATATTGATAACAGAATGCAATAATATATTGATAACAGAATGCAATAATATATTGATAATGGAACACAACTTGGTTGGTTAATTGACAGAAAACAACGCCAAGTATTTATTTATCGTTCTAATATTGCAGTTGAGGTATTAGATAACCCCAAAACACTGAATGGTGAAGCGTTGCGACCTGGGTTTGTTTTAGATTTAAGTCAGCTTTGGTAGGGAGTAAGCTAGTTTTACAATACCCAAAAAGATTAATCTAGATACAATACCAGTGTTTACACTAAGATTTAGCTATATATTCTGAATGATAGTGAAGTAGTCGCAGAAGTTGCCTCTTACTAGCAGATATTCAAAACTGGACTGGCTTAATAAAAAAAATCGGGACTGAGAAATAAATCTCAGTCCCGAAAAAAAAGCGGGCTAACCGCTATTGACTTGGTTAACCCGTGCAGCTTTGGGAACGCGCAGAGAAATTGTTATTGCAATACCAACTTCACATTGGCGTTTTGTAGACCGCGCTGTTTTACTTCAGCCAAGGTCTTGTTAACGGCATACTTTTGGTTGATTGAGTTGATCAACTCGGTTTGGTTGTGCTTCTTAGCAACGCCCCACAGGTCAGCGATTAGGTCAAAAGAACCATCGCTGTTGCGAGACCAACCGAGGTCATATTCGCCTTCCAATACAGCAACGATGTCGGAACGGACGCGCTGGCCATTATAACCACGGACATCAGCTTCAGTCTTTACGCTGATACCGAGGTCGCGCAGGGAAGCTTTGAGGATTTCGGCATCGGTGATCTTGGTACGCAGAGTGCTAAAGTGAGACATTTGGGTTTCCTCCAATGAGAAGATTGAGAAAAACGACAACGGTTTGTTTTGGGCGAAGCCGCGCTTAATGGGAGGCGGCTTTTTTTATAACTGCTAGCATTTTTCAGCTAGCCTTTCCCCCTGGGATAGCAGAGGAAAGCTTTTAAAACTCCATTCGCTGATATTCAGCAACGGAGGATGCGGCTGGTCTTGCTCGCTGTCTGGCCCAATCTCTTAGAGCCGTTACCTGTTCTTGCATGGTACGAGACAGTGGCAGTGTTGCCTTTAATGCCGCAATAATATCTAACTGGGTGAACTCCCGATCTTGGGCAAAAGCTTCATACATTGCCGCAACGATCGCTTGCTCTATTTCTGCCCCAGAAAAGCCGTCAGACATCTTGGCTAGTTGCTCAAGGTCGAATCGAGTGATGTCTTCACGACGTTTAGTTAAGTGAATCTTGTAAATATCTTGCCGTTCTTCTGGAGTCGGCAGATCAACAAAGAAAATTTCATCAAAGCGACCTTTCCTCAAAAATTCTCCAGGCAAACGTTCCACTCGGTTGGCAGTTGCCATTACAAACACTGGAGATTTCTTATCTTGCATCCATGTGAGGAAAGAACCGAAGATTCTACTTGAAGTTCCACCATCAGAATCGGATGAACCTGCACTACCAGCAAAAGATTTATCCAACTCATCAATAAACAAAATCGCTGGCGAAATAGATTCTGCTGTTTTTAAAGCGTTACGCAGATTTGCCTCGCTTCGTCCCACCATTGAGCCGTCGTAGACTCGCCCCATATCTAACCGCAACAGTGGTAAACCCCACAACCGAGAAGTAGTTTTGGCAATCAGCGACTTTCCACAACCAGGAACTCCTAGAATCAGCATCCCCTTTGGCTGGGGTAAACCATACTCTCTTGCTCTTTCTGTAAAAGCATTAGAGCGTTGTTTGAGCCATTTCTTTAGTTCCTCTAAACCACCTACAGCATCAATGGTTGCATCTTCTTCGATGTATTCCAGTATACCATTGCGGCGAATAAGTTGCTTTTTCTCAGATAATACTATATCTACTTCATCTTCCGTCAAACGCCCTGTAGTTACCTGCGCCTTACGGTATACTTTCTCAGCTTCATCTTTAGTTAAGCCCAAAGCTGCCCTGAGAAGCTTTTCTCGCGCCTCTGTTGTCAGACGTCGCCCACGATTTTGTTCTAGATGGTAAGTCAAAACTTTGTTCAACTCAGCCATATCTGGCAATTTAAAGTCAAGTACAACAACTTCCTTTTCCAACTCAATAGGCACTTGTTGCATTGGCGACATCAAAATGATGTTCTTTTGCATACCCTTGAAGCTGGCGATCGCATCACGCAACGATCTCGTTGTTGCAGGCGCATCAATAAATGGATGTAAATCTTTAAGAATAAATATACTAGGTTCTCTCTGCCGGATTATCCACTCTATCGCCGCCTCTGGAGAAACGGTGTTGTGTTGAGTGACATTCCGGGGTTGACCATACTCCACAATGCCGTGAGTTACTGTCCAAACATATACTCGGCGTTGGGGTTTTAACACTTGGGCGATTGTGGAAATTGCCTGCTCAGCCCGCTCTTCCTCGGAGGTCACAAGGTAGATTAGAGGGTATTGAGCTTGAATTAAAATATTGAGCTCTTCTTTCATACAATCGACCTACTTGAGACCTTTATAGAGACAGTACAGACGTTGCTTTTGGTGAAGATAACTGAAGTTATGAATTATCTATTCATAATTCCTATCTAGCAAGGAACCAATTCTTCCTCACCCTTAGGATGGGTTTCATCCTGCTCCATCTCGCCAATGGGAAGATGCTCTTGACCGATGACTCCTGGTTGATTACCCAAAGCAACCAATTCCCCATCACGCAAAACTAGTGAACTCTCACAATTTGGACAGGAATAAAGCCTATGGGTTCGCCCGTATGAAGAATCTTCTATTTCTTCTACCAACTCCGAATTGGACAGATAAAAAACAAGGGCACGCTCTGCAAGTTCTGACATTGGTTCAGAATCGACTGCTGAACGAATCTTCAGTCTCTTGTGCAGTTCTGGCGATAGATACAATGTAACCTTTTGCTTAGCTTGCATATAACTCTTTAACGGTCTTACCCGGGTATGTATATCACGTTATCGGCTCCCCTATTAATTGTCAAGACGTTAAAACGCTATGACGCCTAATTTTTTACATTTATTTACAAAACTAGGGAGGCTAGGGAGACTAGGAGAGAATAACGCCTAATGTGAATTAGAAAAAAAGGCGGGAGAAGTAAGAAGATGAAAGTTACCAGACTTTTAACTCAGACTTCCCCCATGACTAGCATAGACTTTGGAACATTAATTACAACAATATTTGTAGTAGTCGATGATTGGTATCAAAAGCAAGTAAAAAATGAAACTTTGATAAAACCGGGTGCGAAGACGAGAATGAGTGATAGCGAAATCATGACACTAGCATTGGTCATGGATTATCTACCATTTCCCGGAGAAACACAATTTCTTGGTTTCATCAGGGGAAATTACAAGCAATGGTTTCCAAATTTACTCGACCAGAGTCAATTTAATCGGCGGTTACGCAAATTAGATGGGATGTTAGAGAACTTACGCCGCAGTTGGGTAGAGCAATTGGTTGAAGGAAGTGAAAAATATTTCCTTCTCGATACTAAACCGTTACCAGTATTAGGACTCAAACGAGACAAGCGATATAGTGACTTTGCCGGAAACGCTGCCCCTGGTCGATGTGCTGCTAGAGAAATGAGTTATTTTGGCTACAAGCTAGTAATGCTATCAACGTGGAATGGAATTGCCGTTGCTTATGACATAGTACCTGCTAATACTGATGAAAGAATTGCCGCTGATGCTGTTTTAGAGATGGTTCAGCACAGCGATATTTACGCAGATAAAGGCTTTATTTCTGCCGACTGGCAAGCTGCCATCGCTCGCCGCACTGGTAATCGTATCTGGACAAACAAGCGCGATAACCAGCATCTTCAACATTCTCATGCTTTGAAACGTTTTATTAGTCGTGTTCGCCAACGCGTTGAAGGTGTTTTTCACGAAATTCAAAATACTGGCCGTAATCCCGAACGCCTACTTAATAAAACTGTTGATGGCTTTTGTGTACATATTGCTGCCAAAGTTGCATCTCACACACTACGTCTATTGCTTCGCCGCCGTTTTGGCATCAATGTTCTCACTTTTCAGTCTCAACCTATTTAATTCACATTAGGCGTGAATAATAACTTGTAACTGCTGCCTTATAGGCTTATAGCACTTGTCATACAAATCATATCTGTTCTACTGTGTATCAAACTATTCACTGACTTTAGCTATGTATAAAACGGTGAATTGGTTTTGACTAGATTGCATTTAAAATCAATAGCTAACCTCTTACTCGCCCATATGTTGTCTTTCTGGGATTTCTACAAAATCATTGACTTTGGCAAAAGGTGTAACAATGACGACTGCTGCCGTTAAAACTCGTGGTTTTGGAGGCAAAATTTATACTTTTGCTTCTGGCGTTAGCGGAACTATTGCTCTGTTGATGATGCTGTGTGGATGTGTAACTGGTTTTAACGCTGGAACTCTTACATGGAAGACATATAGTAATTACCGATATGGCTTTGAGTTTCCATATCCCAGTAACTGGACTGCTTTAGCAGCTCCAGAAAACGGTGATGGAATTGCATTGGTTTCGCCGGAAAGCAACTCTGTGGAAATTCGGGGTTGGGCGAGTAATCAGTTACCGGATTCGACGACAGACAAGGAGGCAATTAAAAAGATAAATTCTAACTTTCAGACTACCCAAGGGGTATCTGGGATGCTGGTTGTGGAAGTTAATCAACAGGTAAGTTCCATGACACTTACATTAACTCAAGGTCAAGTGAACTACTACTGGCAGGGGCGAAGCGAGAGCAAAAAATTTAAGGATTATTACCGTTTCTTTTATTACATTGCACAGCAGTATCGAATTCCAAAGTCTTAAATGTTCAGGCAGGAGTTAGGAGTTATGCTTCTCCCCGTGTCTCCCTTGCCCTTGTTCCAAGATTTCCCCCAGAATGATGATTGATAAGGGACACAAACCTGATAGATTTAGCTATCAGCGAGTAAAAACTGGTTAAGATGAAAGTCCTGGTTATTGGTGGCGATGGGTATTGCGGTTGGGCAACTGCTCTTTACCTTTCCAATCGAGGTTATGAAGTTGGAATTTTAGATAGTTTGGTGCGGCGGCACTGGGATAATGAACTGGGTGTCGAAACTCTTACTCCGATCGCACCAATTCAACAACGCCTCCAGCGCTGGCAAGATTTGACTGGCAAAGCTATAGACCTTTTCATCGGGGATATTACTAATTACGAGTTTCTCCAGAAAACCTTGCACAAATTCCAGCCAAACGCCATAGTGCATTTTGGTGAACAGCGTTCGGCTCCATTTTCGATGATCGACCGCGAACACGCGGTTTTGACGCAGGTGAATAACGTTGTTGGGACGTTGAACTTGCTGTATGCTATGCGAGAAGATTTCCCAGACTGCCACTTGGTGAAGTTGGGGACAATGGGTGAATACGGTACACCTAACATCGACATCGAAGAAGGGTATATCACCATTGAACACAATGGGCGTAAAGACACCTTACCTTATCCTAAGCAACCTGGTTCAATGTATCACTTGAGCAAGGTGCATGATAGTCATAACATTCACTTTGCTTGCCGGATTTGGGGATTACGAGCAACCGATTTAAATCAAGGTGTGGTTTACGGCGTCTTAACCGAAGAAACGGGAATGGACGAACTGCTGATTAATCGCCTAGATTACGATGGCGTATTTGGTACAGCACTGAACCGTTTCTGCATTCAAGCAGCGATCGCACATCCTCTCACTGTCTACGGTAAAGGTGGACAAACTCGCGGATTTTTAGATATTCGTGATACAGTGCGATGTGTTGAATTAGCGATCGCTAACCCTGCTGAAGCTGGAGAATTCCGCGTATTTAACCAATTTACTGAACAATTCAGTGTTGGTGACTTAGCGGCACTGGTAAAAAAAGCTGGTAATGCGATGGGATTGAACGTAGAAATCAATCACCTAGATAATCCCAGAGTTGAAAAGGAAGAACATTACTTCAACGCTAAAAACACCAAATTGCTTGATTTAGGCTTACAGCCACACTTTCTCTCTGATTCTTTACTTGATTCTCTGTTAAACTTTGCGATCAAGTATCAGAAACGAGTTGATAATAAACAAATTCTCCCCAAAGTCTCTTGGCATAGAAATTAGGGTATAGGCTGCGTGCAGCTCATAACAAAACCCTATTTAACTTAACTGAGTTGCTGACTTAAAACTGGTCGCCGTATTTTAGCCCAATATGACGACCAGTTAATTGTTTTTTATTAGGCGTCTGCATTCTCGTGCAAATAGTTCCACCAGCATAGCTGCCTTCTTTAACAGGCATATAATCTAGCTATTAGTAGGTTTGTCGCTTTTTCCGTTTATTTTGACCCTACAGAATTGATTACATCACGGTAGACAGTTTAATCTTTGATTAATAGCCAAATCCACAAGAAACTGGGATTATCCGCCTGTACTGAATAGTTTTTTATGAGAATTGCCCTATTTACCGAAACCTTTTTACCAAAGGTTGACGGCATTGTAACGCGTCTGCGCCACACTGTAGACCATCTACAACGTCATGGCGACCAAGTACTGGTAGTTGCGCCGGAAGGCGGCATCACTGAACACAAAGGAGCGAAAGTTTACGGCGTCACTGGCTTTCCTCTGCCATTGTATCCAGAATTGAAGATGTCATTACCCCGCCCAGCCATTGGCTACGCTTTAGAAGAGTTTCAGCCAGATATCATTCATGTTGTAAATCCGGCAGTTTTGGGTTTATCTGGGATATTTTATAGCAAAATTCTCAAAATCCCCTTGGTAGCTTCTTACCATACGCATTTACCCCAATATCTCCAGCATTACGGTTTAGGGATGCTTGAAGGGCTGCTTTGGGAATTGCTCAAAGGCGCTCATAATCAAGCAGCATTGAACCTATGTACCTCTACAGCGATGGTGGAAGAACTAACAACACACGGCATCGAACGGGTAGACTTGTGGCAACGTGGAGTAGATACAGAATTATTTCAGCCTGATTTAGCTAGTCTGGAGATGCGATCGCGTTTATCACAAAATCATCCTGAAAGTCCCTTACTGCTTTACGTTGGGCGTCTTTCTGCTGAAAAAGAAATTGAGCGCATCAAACCAATTTTACAAGCAATTCCCGAAGCCCGATTAGCATTGGTAGGCGATGGGCCACACCGCCAAGCGCTGCAAAAACACTTTGCTGGTACAAATACCAATTTTGTGGGATATCTCATGGGGCGAGAATTGGGTTCTGCCTTTGCTAGCGCTGATGCCTTTATTTTTCCTTCCCGTACAGAAACTTTAGGATTAGTATTATTAGAAGCAATGGCAGCTGGGTGTCCAGTCGTAGCAGCTCGTTCTGGAGGAATTCCTGATATTGTCACAGACGGGGTAAATGGATATCTTTTTGATCCTAAAGCAGATATTCAAGAAGCAATTTCTGCTACCATCCGCCTCTTACAACAGAAACAACAACGAGATACCATCCGTCAAAATGCTCGCAGTGAAGCAGAAAAGTGGGGATGGGCAGCAGCCACGCGCCAGCTACAAAATTATTATCAAAAGGTGATATTTTCTGAAAAATTGACCAAATAGGGAAGGGAGTACTGAGTGCTGAGTGCTGATTTAAGAGTTATTATTCTCTCTCTAGTCCCCAGTCCCTAGCCCCCAGCTCCCAGTCCCCAATCTAAAATTTCCATGACACTCCCCAATCCAGGTAGCGTCTTGGCTACATTAACTGAACTTACTCAAGTTAATCGTACTCATACCCTACTGCGTCGCGTTAAAGAATTATCTGTTAATGAATTTGTTTGCTTACTAGATTTCATTACGGCTGAGTTCCAGCAATTTCTCAGAGCTATTGAGTTAATCAATAATGAAGCTCTAGAAACTATGTTGGAAAAGGTACTAGAAGCAATCACACTCAAAATTGGTCAAATTCTTCAAGCAGAACACACAGCCATTTTTTTAGTTGACAACGACAAAAGTCAACTGTGGTCAAAAGTTCCCCAGGACAAAACCCAAAGATTTTTAGAAATTCGCACTCCCATCACCGTTGGTATCCCAGGTCATGTTGCGAGTACAGGCCAATATCTGAATATATCTGAAATCTCTAATCATCCCCTATTTAGCCCAGAATTGGAAAAACAACTGGGGTATAAGACTCGCAATATTTTATGTATGCCTGTTGTGAGTAGCAAAAATCAGATTGTAGCAGTAGTACAACTGGCCAATAAAGCTGGAAATAATCCGTTTGATCACGATGATGAAGAGCGTTTTCGAGACTTTGCTGCTTCTATTGGTATTATCCTCGAAACTTGTCAATCTTTCTATGTAGCAGCTCGTAATCAGCGGGGAGCAACGGCTCTGTTGCGGGCGACTCAGACACTGGGGCAAAGTCTAGATTTAGAAGCAACTTTGCAAATTGTCATGGAGCAAGCGCGGATTCTTATGCAAGCAGACCGTAGCACGCTGTTTTTGTATCGGAAAGAAATGAATGAACTCTGGACAAAGGTTGCAGCGGCAGATGGTACAAACTTGATTGAAATCCGCATTCCTACTAACCGTGGCATTGCTGGCTACGTAGCCTCAACTGGTGAAGCATTAAATATCGCCGATGCCTACAAAGACCCCCGCTTTGACCCGTCCACAGATAGAAAGACTGGATATGTCACCCGCAATATCTTGTGTTTACCAGTGTTTAATTCTGCCAATGAATTAATTGGGGTAACGCAATTAATTAATAAGCAACAAGGCAGTTTTACTGCCTCTGACGAAGAGTTTATGCGGGCTTTTAATATCCAAGCTGGAATTGCCTTGGAAAATGCCCGGCTATTTGAAAATGTGTTGTTAGAAAAACAGTATCAAAAAGACATTTTACAAAGTCTATCGGATGCTGTAATTTCGACAGATATGATAGGGCAGATTGTCACGATTAATGACGCAGCATTAGAGTTGCTGGGTTGTCCTCTCAGAGATGCTAATACTAAAAACAACAAGCTTTTTTGGGAACACAATTTGATTGGCCGTTTAGTTTGGGAGGTAGTGCCAATTGAAAATCTACAACTGCGGTTAGAAGATAGTTTAAAAACTGGGGCTAAACATTATGTACCAGAACAAACTTTAACAGTAGGACTGTATCAATTTTTCCCTCCTGAGTCTAAAGCAACGAGTGAAACTCAGGATTCAGCCGTTAGGAATTTCAGTTGTTATTATCCTCCTGGCTTCAACAACTCAACAGAACCAACAGCAGTTGCTATCTCCTTGAAAGAGGCTGAGCGAGCAACAGAGGTTCCCTCGGCTATTCAGTACCCAATTCTAGCAGTGCGCGATCGCAATAACCCAGATGTTTTTATTCCCTGGAATTTACCCTTAACTCCCCAATCTGACTTTCTCAGTTCTAATCAAGTGCAAAAATTAGAACGCAGCATTAATCTAACTGTTAATCCTCTAACTAACCCAGAAGGGGGAGCCAGAGGTGGTTTGGTCGTTTTGGAAGATATTAGCCAGGAAAAACGCCTGAAAACTACTATGTCTCGATACCTAACACCCCATGTAGCAGAGCAAGTTTTGGCATTGGGTGAAGATGCTTTAATGGGCGGGGAACGCAAGGAAGTCACCATCTTGTTTTCTGATATCCGAGGCTACACAACGCTGACAGAAAATATTGGTGCAGCTGAGGTAGTATCCTTGCTCAATCAGTATTTTGAAACGATGGTGGAGGCTGTTTTTAACTATGAAGGCACTTTGGATAAGTTTATTGGCGATGCTTTAATGGCGGTATTTGGTGCGCCACTACCACTTACAGAAAATCATGCTTGGAGGGCGGTGCAATCGGCATTAGATATGCGTCACCGCTTGGAGGAATTTAACCAGCGGCAAATTATTCAGGCGCAGCCACAAATTCAAATTGGCATTGGAATTAGTTCTGGAGAAGTAGTTTCAGGAAATATCGGTTCCCGCAAACGGATGGACTATACCGTAATTGGGGATAGTGTGAATTTGAGTTCGCGCTTAGAAGCAGTAACTAAAGAATATGGATGCGACATTCTTTTAAGCGAATTTACTTACCAAATGTGCAGCGATCGCATTTGGACGCGGCAGTTAGATAAAATTCGAGTCAAGGGGAAACATCAGGCTGTAAATATTTATGAGCTAATTGGCGATCGTACTACTCCTTTAGATGCCAATACTCAAGAATTTTTGTCTCATTACCACGCTGGACGTTCTGCTTACATAGCGCGTGACTTCTCACAAGCAATTTCCTACTTTGAAACTGCTAAACGCATCCGACCGACAGACCAAGCTGTCGATATCCATCTACAACGAGCTCATAATTACCAACAAACGCCGCCTCCAGAATCTTGGGATGGTGTTTGGACAATGAGCGCCAAGTAGTTAACAATCAAGAGTTATTTTCCTCTTTACCTGCCTAACTTCTTACTCTTCACTATTAGTATCGTTACTTTGAAACGGGTCTTCGCCAATTTTCAGTTGTTTTTTAGTGCGTTTCAACTGTTTCCACAGATTCTTGATTTGTTCGTAAGCTTCACCTGGAGGCAATTTTCCACCTGTTTCTAAATTGCAGATGTAGCTGACTCGCTGGGCAAATTCCTGTAGATTCGCATTAAAAACTAAGTTTTCAGGCTTTACCTGACCATAGTAGCGACCACGAGGATAGAGAAAATCATCTTTGTCCACTATTTTTTTCTCCATTTATTAAACTCCTACTTTTGTTTTAATTTCTAAAGCTGAATCACAACCTAGTCTGATTCTCTCTTTTAAAAAACAGAAACATTTCTTTACATTACTTGGTAAAGCAATTGTTTTGGGCAGTCTGCGAACTGCGATCGCTTCCATCGGACACTATTGTGATATGCAAGAGAAGTTAAATCATTGAACCACTATCCTGGCAAGGTTGTGGCAGAACTGGTTGATTATGATTTTGAGACTAGAAAATAAAGCTTAAATACTCACAGTACAAGTTTTGCAAAAAATCTACTGTAAAAATGATCACCGAGGATAGCTTACTTCCTCCTATTTCACTACACTAAATTCATTTTAAATTACGAAATTGTAGTAATTGTAATTGCCTTTGCCTTACACTCACTTCAATTCAGCATATTTACTTAAGCGTATCTTTCGAAACTTATTTTACCCTTATATATTGATAAAGCTTTATGGTAAAAAAAGATACATAATAATTTCCATAGTAAAATACATTAGGGATATTTGTCTTCTGTTAAAGGTTAGATATTATTATGAAGTTTTTATAAGTAACTATGTGACTAAAAATTTTAGACTGAAAATTTTCGATACAAGATTTTTCGGTTCATACACCACCCACACACCCTTATGCTGGGGTCAATTCAAACAAAATTGTTGGACTAATGGGTCTTAACTTGTCACTGCCGCCCAATGGTTAATCACAAAAGATAAAATGGTTAAGCCTGAAAGCGCAAAAGCTGCTCATCGCTCAGAACTTTACCTGCTACCATGTCTGTTAATTCCAAGCTATACGAAGGCAAAGCCAAAATTCTCTATACAACAGACGATCCAGAAGTCTTGTTGGCTGATTTCAAAGATGATGCGACTGCATTTAACGCCCAAAAGCGTGGCAGCATTCAAGGAAAAGGAAAAATTAATTGTATTATTTCCAGCAAGCTATTTGAGCAGTTGGAAGCACATGGTATCAAAACTCACTTTATTGCTAACCCTGCTCCAAATCAGATGCGGGTAAGAGCAGTAAACATTTTGCCCTTAGAAGTAGTTGTCAGAAACATTGCCGCTGGGAGTCTGTGTCAGCAAACAGGATTGCCACTGGGTACCGTTCTGAAAAAACCTTTGGTAGAGTTTTATTACAAAAACGATGAATTGGGAGATCCATTACTAACAAGCGATCGCTTGTACCTGATGGAACTAGCAACCCCGGAACAAGTAGATGCCATTACACATCTAGCACTACAAATTAACGAGTTTCTGAGGGGTTTTTGGCAACGGTGCAGTATTACCCTAGTGGATTTCAAACTAGAGTTTGGTCTGGACTCACAACAGCAGTTGCTCTTGGCAGATGAAATTAGCCCCGACACCTGCCGTTTGTGGGATATAGCAGAAGGTGACTCTAACCGCCGAGTCCTCGACAAAGACCGCTTCCGTCGAGATTTAGGGAATGTAGAAAATGCCTACCAGGAGGTCTTACAAAGAGTAATAAAAGCAGTAGAGACTAAAAATTAAGTGGCAAAAATAAATTAAACTCGTGTGGATTGTCGTTAGTCATTTGTCACTTATCCAAATAATACATAGCAAAATCAAAAGTCCGGATGAAAAATACTTGACTAATGGCTAATGAACGCTACTTACTTCTCCCAAAAAGAGACGCTGTGCGAACAACGGGGGGAACCCTCCGCTCTAAATTCTCTCCGCAACGTAGTGGCTCCCAATGACTAATTTGTGATGGTGTGTGGTCGTGAAGAGGAATCCAAATAAAATGCGTTTATCCCCCGTATTGGTGGCAGCAGTTGCAATTGCAGCCCCTTTGGGCGGTTCAATGAGTGCAAATGCACAAACCGCTGACGATTTCAAACAGACAACAGAGGTTTTTACACTAGAAACGAATCAGCAGCCAGAAAAAGACACGGGTCAAGTTGAATCTACCGAAAATGTGCAGTCTTTCCCCAACTCAACAGTAGTTCTACAGTCAAAATATCTCCAGCCTCCATTTGGCAAAGTATTAAAAGTCAACTCAGCAACAATGGCGTCACCAAAAGCAGTATTACCATTGGTGACGCCAATTCCTGTACAAACTCCCCAAATAAAGTCAAAGCTTACTCAACTACAGCCCTCTCCCACTCCAGAAACTACACCTCCAAGTAATCAACAAACACCTTCCCCCACTCCTAGCACAACCCCACCCGCAGCGGCCCCTGCATTTCCCACAACTCCAGGAACTACTCAACCCAACGCCGCCCCAGAAATTACACCTCCAACTAATCAACAAATACCTTCTCCAACTCCTAGCACAACTCCAGGAGGGGAGAATGTTAACCCACCCGCAGCGGCCCCTGCATTTCCCACAACTCCAGGAACTACTCAACCCAACGCTGCCCCAGAAGTTACACCTCCAAGTAATCAACAAATACCTTCTCCAACTCCTAGCACAACTCCAGGCAGGGAGAATGTTAACCCACCCGCAGCAGCACCTGCATTCCCAACAACTCCAGGAACTACTCAACCCAACGCTACCCCAGAAGCGGCTGAACCACGTGTACTGGTGTCAGAAGTAGTTATCGTTCCTCAAACAGGGCAAATCACACCGGAACTGGAAAATCAAGTTTACCGAGTCATACGTACGCAACCAGGGCGGACGACAACCCGTTCTCAACTGCAAGAGGATATCAACGCCATCTTTGGCACTGGCTTTTTCTCTAACGTCCAAGCACAGCCAGAAGATACCCCTTTGGGAGTGCGAGTCAGCTTTATCGTGCAGCCCAACCCCGTCTTGACTAAGGTACAAGTCCAAGCTAATCCTGGCACTGGCGTTGCTTCGGTATTACCAGCTAATACTGTCGATGAAATTTTTCGTAATCAGTATGGCAGAATCCTCAACCTGCGTGATTTGCAAGAGAGCATCAAGCTGTTAACCAAGCGTTATCAAGACCAAGGTTACGTATTGGCAAACGTAATTGGAGCGCCGCAAGTAGCTGAAAACGGAGTTGTGACACTACAAGTAGCAGAAGGGGTAGTGGAGAATATTAGAGTCCGATTCCGCAATAAAGAGGGTCAGGAGACAGACGAAAAGGGACAACCAATTCGCGGGCGGACTCAAGAGTATATTATTACACGAGAAGTGGAGTTGAAACCAGGACAAGTATTCAACCGCAACACGGTGCAAAAAGACCTACAGCGGGTATATGGGCTGGGATTATTTGAAGATGTAAATGTCTCTCTTGACCCTGGTACAGACCCCAGCAAAGTGGATGTAGTGTTAAATGTGGCTGAGCGTAGCAGTGGTTCTATTGCCGCTGGGGCAGGGATTAGTTCTGCCAGTGGCCTATTTGGTACTGTTAGCTATCAGCAGCAAAACTTGAATGGCAGGAACCAAAAACTAGGGGCAGAAGTGCAGGTGGGAGAACGGGAACTGCTATTTGATTTGCGGTTTACAGACCCCTGGATTGCAGGCGACCCGTACCGGACTTCTTACACAGCCAATATTTTTCGCCGCAGTTCGATTTCCTTAATTTTTGATGGCGACAATCGCGATATTAGAACCTTTGAGAACGGGCAAACAGATGAAGGCGATCGCCCCCGTGTTCTGCGTTTAGGTGGCGGTGTCACCTTTACCCGTCCCCTTTCCGGCAATCCTTACGAAAGATCAGAATGGACGGCTTCAGCAGGTTTGCAGTATCAACGAGTTTCCACCCGTGATGCCGATGGCAACCTGAGAAAGAGAGGGGCATTATACGATCAAGATGGAAATCTCATCCTCAAAGATGGAAATGTCCAAACAACTCCACTAACTTTATCTGATTCAGGTCAAGACGATTTACTACTAGTCCAACTAGGGGTACAGCGCGATCGGCGTAATAACCCGTTGCAACCCACCAGTGGTTCTTATCTCCGCTTCGGGGTCGATCAATCAGTGCCAGTAGGATTAGGCAGCATTTTTCTCACTAGATTGCGGGGTAGCTATAGCCAATATGTACCCGTCAGTTTTATTAACCTCAGCAAAGGGCCACAAACCCTAGCATTTAACTTGCAAGGGGGAACAATCCTTGGTGATTTACCTCCTTATGAAGCCTTTACCCTCGGTGGTAGCAACTCCGTCCGAGGTTATGAAGAAGGGGCTTTGAGTAGTGCGCGGACTTATGTGCAGGCAACAGTTGAGTATCGGTTCCCAGTTTTTTCAGTGGTCAGTGGCGCACTATTTGTAGATGTTGGCAGTGACCTGGGAAGTAGTACCCAAGCGGCTGATTTGCTGAAGAAAAACGGTAGTGGCTACGGCTATGGTCTCGGTGTGCGCGTGCAATCTCCACTAGGGCCAATTCGTATTGACTATGGTATCAATGACGATGGTGATAGCCGCATCAATTTTGGTATTGGTGAAAGGTTTTAAGTTAGTCAAGAGTCAAAAGTCAAAAGTCAAGATTTAGACTTTTGACTCTTGACCTCTAGTAGCTTGCTAATTTTCACATTTACCTCAATACTATTCCGGTAAAGGGAGTAGTTACATTTTTAGGGTATATCAGGGATTCTGCCATAACTAACTATGAACAATACTAAACAAAATATATTGGCTTTCCGCGTATGCAACAGCACACTTTAGCTGCGGAAATCACCCAGACAGGAGTGGGGCTGCATAGCGGTGTGACTACCCGTGTGCGGATATTACCAGCTGAGGCGGGAAGAGGACGCTACTTTGTGCGGGTGGATTTGCCAGATTTACCAATTATTCCAGCCCAAGTTGCAGCAGTTAGCCAGACTGTTCTGTCGACTCAGCTGGGTAAAGGTGAAACGTGCGTTTGCACGGTAGAGCATTTGTTGGCATCGCTGGTGGGTATGAGTGTGGATAACGCCCGCATTGAAATTGATGGGCCAGAAGTCCCGCTTTTAGATGGTTCAGCCGGGGTGTGGACAGCCAATATCGCTGAAGTTGGTTTAGTATCACAAACAGCCACCACCAATGAAATTACCTTAAATATTGATGCACCAATATGGGTCTATCAAGGTGATGCCTTTGTTTGTGCCTTACCAACATTAGAAACCCGCTTTAGTTACGGTATTGACTTCGACCTACCCGCTATTGGTAATCAATGGCACAGCTGGTCACCATCTGCCGATTTAGAGAATGCTTCTGCTAGCTTTGCTGCGGAAATTGCCCCTGCCCGTACCTTTGGTTTGCTGCATCAAATTGAACATTTACAGCAGTCAGGGTTAATCAAAGGTGGCAGCTTGGATAATGCACTTGTTTGTGGGTCTGAAGGTTGGCTAAATCCACCATTAAGATTTGCAAATGAGCCAGTACGTCATAAAATCTTGGATTTAGTAGGAGATTTAAGTTTACTGGGTACTTTTCCCAAAGCTCATTTCTTAGCGTATAAAGCCAGCCATAATTTACACATTCAACTGGCTCAGAAAATTTTAGATTTGGCAGAAAGTTAAGCCAATCATGTCAGCAGGTTTGCCGACTTGAGCGAACTGGTGTGCCAGGGGGGTTTACCTCTGTCGCAAACTTTCCAAAACGGATTTTAGATTTTGGATTCGCTCTAAAGTATAAAATTTGATCGTATCAAAAGTTTCAATATACGCCACTCAACTCCCAGATTAAAAATCAACCACACTGCTAATGTCAATTCTCACTGAAGTTAATAGCACCGACACTTTGGCGCCAGCATCTACCGAACAACAACCCACTAATGAAAGTACAACCACATCTGAGATTAAAACGACTCTGACATCTGAAGAAATTCAGCAATTGCTACCCCACCGCTATCCATTTTTACTTGTAGATCGGATTATTGACTACGTACCACAGAAACTAGCTGTAGGCATTAAAAATGTCACCGTCAACGAACCCCATTTTCAAGGACATTTTCCAGGACGACCATTGATGCCAGGAGTGCTAATTGTAGAAGCAATGGCACAGGTTGGGGGAATTGTCTTAAAACAACTGCCAGGGTTTGAAGACGGACTGTTCGTTTTTGCTGGTATCGATAAAGTCCGCTTCCGCCGCCAAGTAGTACCAGGAGATCAGCTGGTAATGACCGTGGAACTGTTATGGGTAAAACAACGTCGTTTCGCTCGGATGCAAGCCCGTACTGAAGTTGACGGCAAGATTGCTACTGAAGGCGAATTGATGTTTTCTCTGATTAACTAAAATTTTGTTAGCGCGGTAAGGGTGCAACCGTGATGCGCCCTCACTAAATCCTGCAAAGGACAGCAGTAAAACAAACTACCCACAAGAGCATTTTATAATTTCTTGATTTTCGACGCCCTCTCTTCTCCTAACGGAGACCAAGGCGAACACACTTAACTTGCTTGGCCCGACACTTTTGATCGCTGAATACTCACACAATTCAGTAACGCTAGTCGCCTCAACTCTGTCAACTAGAGCGCGGTGCTAGCTCATAAAGACAGTTCTGGAGATTCACCCTTGAAGACGCTTATTCATCCAACTGCTGTAGTTCATCCTAACTCGGAACTCCATCCAACGGTGCAAGTCGGTGCTTATGCTGTGATTGGAGCGCATGTCAAAGTGGGTGCTGAAACAATAATTGGCGCTCATGTAGTGCTTGAAGGCCCTTGTGAAATTGGAGTGGGAAATCAGATTTTCACAGGTGCAGCTATCGGCATGGAACCCCAGGATCTAAAATTTGTGGGAGAACCTACCTGGGTCAAAATTGGTGACAACAACTTAATTCGTGAGTACGTTACTATTAACCGCGCCACTGGTGCTGGTGAAGCAACGGTAATTGGGGATGGCAATTTGCTAATGGCTTACGTTCATGTGGCTCATAACTGCGTGATTGAAGATCATGTAGTAATTGCCAACTCTGTAGCGTTAGCAGGTCATGTCCACATAGAGTCACGCGCTAGGCTAAGCGGGGTTTTGGGTGTCCATCAATTTGTACATATTGGTAGACACGCAATGGTAGGAGGCATGGCTCGTATTGACCGGGATGTGCCGCCATATATGCTAGTTGAGGGAAATCCGTCGCGGATACGCACCCTCAACCTTGTAGGACTCAAACGTTCTGGTATGGACTCAGGCGACCTGCAAATCCTGAAGAAAGCCTTCCGCATTCTCTACCGTTCTAACTTAACCTTTAAGGACGCCTTGGAACAGCTGGAACTGCTGGGAGATAGTAAAGAATTACAGTACCTGCGTCGCTTCCTACTACTTTCTCAGATGCCAGGACGGCGTGGCTTGACTCCAGGAAAGAGTAAATTCGGCGTGAGTGATGAGTCGTGAATAGTAAGTTAGGAGTAGAGACGCGATTAATCGCGTCTGTACAAGAGTTAAGAGTAGAGACGCGATTAATCGCGTCTGTACAGAAAATAGATTAAATTTTTAACTACTCACTCTTGACTTCTAATTAGCTAATTAACTCCTAAGTATTAATTCCTGATTATTGGCTCTTAACTCTTAACTTATCACTACTCACTCTTAACTTTTAATTACTAATTTTTACTATCTATCAATTATAAAATGCGGATATTTATCAGCACTGGCGAAGTATCTGGTGATTTGCAAGGGTCGCTGCTAATTAAAGCGCTGAAGCGTCAAGCCACTGCTGCAAACTTGGAATTAGACATTTTGGCTCTAGGGGGCGAAAAAATGGTAGAGGCAGGGGCAACTCTGCTGGGCAATACTAGTGGCATCGGCTCAATGGGTCTTCTAGAAAGCTTGCCTTATATTTTGCCCACTCTCCAGGTGCAGCGAAAGGCGATCGCTTCTCTAAAACAAAATCCACCTGACTTAGTGGTGCTGATTGACTACATGGGGCCTAATATCGGCATTGGCACTTATATGCAACAGCATTTACCACAAGTGCCTGTGCTGTATTATATTGCTCCCCAAGAGTGGGTATGGTCAGTCAATGTACGTAACACTGCCAGAATAGTTAGCTTTACACACAAGCTGTTGGCAATCTTCCCAGAAGAAGCCCGTTACTTTCGCGACAAAGGCGCAAAAGTAACTTGGGTGGGGCATCCTTTAGTTGACCATATGCAAAATGCTCCGAGTCGCCAAGCAGCCCGTGAAAAATTGGGAATTACGCCCGAACAGATAGCGATCGCTCTCCTCCCTGCTTCTCGCCATCAAGAATTAAAATATCTTTTACCAGTTATTTTTCAAGCTGCTCAAACTATTCAAGCCAAATTACCCGAAGTTCATTTTTGGATTCCTCTGTCTTTGGAAATTTATAGACAACCAATCGAGGAGGCAATTAGGCGTTACGATCTGCGAGCGACAGTCGTATCAAGTCAACAAAAAGAAGTTTTTGCCGCAGCTGATTTCGCTATCACTAAATCTGGCACTGTCAACCTGGAACTTGCTTTGTTAAACGTGCCGCAAGTTGTAGCTTACCGCTTGCATCCGATTACTGTTTGGTTTGCCAGGAAAATCCTTAAAGGTTCTATACCCTTCGCTTCGCCAGCCAACTTAGTTGTGATGAAAGAGATTGTGCCAGAGTTCTTACAAGAGCAAGCCACACCAGAGAATATCACTCAAGCAGCAATGGAATTACTACTCAATCCTGACCGCAGACAGCAAACTTTGGTAGATTATGAGGAAATGCGGCAGTGTTTAGGAGAAGTAGGCGTATGCGATCGCGCTGCTCAAGAGATTTTGCAGATGCTACCGGGGGCTGGGAACTAGGGGCTGGGGACTGGGAACTAGGAATTAGTAAATAATTGTCCTAAGTTCCAACCTATTTAGAGGTGTGATGGCTCATGAGATGAGAAAGCAAAGACCGATCGCAGTTGATTTGTTCGCAGGCGCTGGCGGTATGACCCTCGGCTTTGAACAAGCTGGTTTTGATGTGCTAGCAGCCGTAGAAATTGACCCTATCCACTGTGCAATCCATGAGTTTAACTTCCCTTTTTGCTCAGTGTTATGTAAAAGTGTTGTTGAAACAACAGGGGAAGAGATTAGAAACCGATCTGAAATTGGCGATCGCGAAATTGATGCAGTAATTTGTGGTTCACCATGTCAAGGTTTTTCACTAATTGGTAAACGCGCTTTTGATGACCCACGGAACTCTTTGGTATTTCACTTTCATCGGTTGGTTTTAGAACTACAACCGAAATTTTTTGTGATGGAAAATGTCCGAGGTATCACAGTTGGGGAACATAAACAAATTCTCAAAACTTTGATTAGCGAGTTTAAAATTCATGGCTATCAGGTTGAAGAAAATTATCAAGTTTTAAATGCTGCTCGTTACGGCGTACCACAGTCCCGTGAAAGATTATTTCTTTTGGGAGCAAGGAAGGATGTAGAGTTACCGAAATATCCTCTACCAATTACTAAACCAGCTCAACCAAATGATTCGACACGAGAAAATTTATCTGTGCTTCCAGATAGCCCAACTGTTTGGGAGGCGATTGGAGATATACCTGAAGTAGAAAAATACTCAGATTTACTCAAGCAGGATTGGGTAGTAGCAGAGTACGGTAAGCCTAGTAATTACGCTCTTAAACTTCGCCGCATCAGCACTTTAGTAGATGATTATTCCTATGAGCGTGAATTCGATTCCCGAATTCTCTCTTCAAGTTTACGTACAAAACATTCAAGCGAAACTATTCAACGCTTTGCTGCTACAACCCAGGGAGAAAGAGAGCCAATTAGCCGTTTTCATAAATTACATCCTGCTGGTGTTTGTAACACTTTAAGAGCAGGAACAGATATGTATAAAGGTTCTTTCACATCTCCTAGACCAATTCATCCATTTACACCCCGATGTATTACAGTTAGGGAGGCGGCAAGACTGCATTCTTACCCTGACTGGTTTAGATTTCATGTGACTAAATGGCACGGATTTCGGCAAGTCGGCAACTCTGTACCGCCACTATTAGCAAAGGCTGTAGCAACAGAGATTGTTCGTAGATTAAATATATTACCTTTTAAGGCGAGTTTCCGGCAGCAATTGGGAGACGAAAAATTACTACAATTGCAGATGTTACAAGCTGCACAACGCTATTCTAAATACTAGCTGTAATATCTACTTACATTAATGCCAAGCACGGAAAAATGTACTATCTTCCCAGATACTAGCAGTTTGTTCGGCGATCGCAGCCAATTCTTTCTCATTAAGGGGTTGAAAAGCACGCGCTATCTTGACGTTACCCTCTAATTGTGCAACTGTTTCAGCCGCAATCACGCAACAATGAACTCCAGGCTGAGACAAAGCATATCCTAAAGCTTGCTGCATACCTCTTAACCCACCTGATTTAAAAAGCCGACCGTAAGCCGGGACTTTCATCGCAATCACACCAACATTTTTTTCTTGAGCAACTGGTAAAACTACAGGAATGAAGGGTTGCGGGTGGTGTTTGTCAGCGGCATTAATAGGAATTAGTGTAGTGTGGAAAGGATAGCGTCGCAAACCTTCAGCAATCACTTGCGGATCATGATGTCCGGTAATACCTGCGAACCGCACAAGTTTCTGCTGTCTTGCTTCTTCAAAAGCTTTAATTGCCCCAGACTTACTAAAGATGGTATCAAGTTCTTCGGTAAAAGAGACATGATGCAACTGCCACAAATCGAGATAATCTGTATTGAGACGTTTAAGCGATCGCTCTAATTCTCGCCATGCACCATCACGGTCTCTTTTATCTGTCTTGCTCGTTAAGAATATCTTTGAGCGGTGTGCTGGTAAGACTTTGCCTAAATAATCTTCACTTGGCCCATAACTAGCTGCCGTATCAAAGTAGCGGATGCCAAGTTCGAGTGCTTTTTGAATCATTTCTACAGCCTCACGCTCTTTTCCTTCCGTGGATAAGGGCGTTTGTCCTGCACCTCCCAACCCGAAGATAGGCACTTTTACTTCCGTACGTCCCAGAACTCTTTCTGGCATTGTTGCTGGCGGTGAAGCGGTGTTGGTGGCATTTTGTTGCAAACTAGTAGTTGCCATAATACCTCCAGCAGTTGCAACGGTGGTAATCAAGAAATTGCGCCGCGTCTGTTTTTCTGTCATGACTGGCTTTGAGGGCGAAATTGCTTTGCTTCTTGTATCCTAACTAAGAAGAATTAATTCGTGAAAGTAAAATTACTGATAGGCCAGGGACACTCTCAAAGCGCTGGTCATTAGTTAAAAAAGTAGAGCATTGAGTCAGCAGTGCTGTTGCTGCGTGGATAGCATCAGGTAACTTAATCTTGACAACGGCACGGAGTTTAGCAGCTTCAATTAAAACTTGACGACTGACAGGAACCACTATTAAATTTTGTGAATTGTTAATGGCCTGTTTGTAAGTTGTTTGTTGGGCTAAGTCCTGATTTTGGAATGGTTTTACTAATGCTTCAGCAAGTGACAATTCACTTGTTACAGCACTCAAATTGCCTTGCTCAATACTTTGGAATAGCTGAGTTAAATCTTGGATAAACTCTGGATATCCTTCTAAAGCATAAATCCAGATATTGGTATCGAGGTAAACTAGCTTGCCTTGAATAGTATCTAGGATTCCCATGTATCCCGTTCTTGGCGAACAAAGTTATCAACTTCCTGTGGAGTGGTAAAAGTACCTTTCGCAGCTCCTATAAAGCTGGTTAGAGGCTTTTGAGGCTGCTGTTGGGTTGATTCTATAAGTACTATCACTTCTACAGTTGCGCCTGCTGGAAGTTCTGGGGAACAGATTTCTACTACACCACCAGTTTTGACTATCGTTTTTTGCTTGAATCCATTAAGCATAATAATTTATTCCTTATTTACATGAATTGCCTCACTGCTTGATATTCTAGGCAATCTAGGCATAGCTAACCTCTATACTGGTTACAAACCTGGGACTAGTATCAGTATCAGATAAAGGACATTCTTCTAAATATAATCTTGTTGCTTCTTTGAGATTAGCAATAGCCTCTTCAATTGTTTCGCCTTGAGCAACTGTCCCAACTTAAGGACACTCAGCAACATACATATCTTCTTCTTTATCGAAGAATGATAGTAAAAGTTTTGCTCTTAATAGTATATTATTTTCTTGATTAATATTTAAAGTTGAGTGATCGCACTTTTTTCTAGCTTATCTTTTAGTAGCGATAGCTTGAGTTTTGTGAATCTTAATCAACTTCAGACAAACCAGCAGGACAGACTGGCTGTTTTACATTAAGTTGTGGCGATTTTGGAGATATTTTCGATGGTGCATTTGTTTCGCACCTAACTGCAACTGTAGTAGTTTCGCCATTTTCTAGGACTAAAAAAACGGCTCCTACATAACTTTTTAGTTCATCAATTTTAGCGGTGGCTGTTACAAAGGAGCTACTTGAGTCTGTAGTAATGTTGTAAACGTAGTTTTCAGTTTCTAATTTTAAACTCAGCCCCAGTTCTTCAATTGTGTTAGCAAAAGTCATTTTTTCGAGATAGTTAGCCTGTTGTGCGCGATTGATAGAGCCTATACCAATCTTGGCTAGAAGTTGGGTTGACTGTAACAACGATTCTTTCGCTTCAACCTTCAGTTTTTCGCTATTTTCTCTAATCTTTGCTTTTGTAGCTGGTCGCTTAAAAATAACTTCGTAGAGTCCTCGGCTGGAAGACCCTTCACCAGAAATCGCTCTTCGAGCCGAAGTTAATTCCCAACCCTCAGCTCCTATGCGATGCATAGCAGCATCAAATGCTGCGTCATCAATGCTCTCGACCTTATATTCCCATAAGGTTGGTCTAGATTTGTTATTAATAAATAAGTTAGCAGTTAAAGTTAGAAAAATACTTAGTAAAAGAATTATATTTATAACTTCTCTTGCATCCTTAACTACCCTTAAAAAGCTTGTTAATCTATCTATTATGGATATTTTATTTTTAGATTTGTGGCTAGTGACAGGTAAACTATTGATGAATTCTAGTTGCTCCTGTTGCACTGTAAGATCAGATTTTATCTCAAACGATTCTCGCCATACTGAAGTGTTATTCCCAGATACTCGACCATGTATTACTACCCGCTTAATTACTTCAGCTTTTAATTCTGTTATACCCTTACAAATGAAATCAACTAAAAATGATTGTTCTGGGACATTCTCTGATTCTGCAATTACCATAAAACAACCAGATGTTAGATTAGTTTTTACTTTAATACCCTTGGGTTGTAATTGACGGTTCATTAGAGATGCGATCGCTTGTGCATCTCCTTGTTTAGCAAGTTCCAAAAGATTCGGCTGTGTCATAACTAATAAATGTAAAAGCCTGAGTAGATATTGTCTATCTCAGGATTCCCCATTTAAAAGCTAAATTAACATTATTAAAACTTTTTAAGCTATCTTTTCAATATTTAGATAGACTTATGTTAAGTCGTAGATGACTCAATATTACGAATATAAATGTTAGATTAAAACTTTTACCATAGAACATTTCACATATTAGCGTTCTTTTGTAATTACAGAGCTACCGTTACTAATACAGACTTTTTTAATACAAGCGTAATTACAAGATGAAAAAATATCAGTTGACATCTTATCTGCAATAATTTCAAAATCTTTGGTTGTTAATTCTCGTGCAGTATCACCACTTAAGTTAATAGCAATAGTTAGCCCATGAGGATTTGTGGAAGGCTGTTCATCATCTACATATTTTGATTCAGTGTTTACTATCCCTAAATAAAATTTTTGTTTCCAAGCGGGGAACTCTTCACCAGTTTGTCGTGCGGAAACTTCTACTACTTCAATAGATGCAGCACCTAAACCAGTTATTCCTTTTTGAACAAACGCAACCAAAGCTTGCTGATTTAGCATTTGAGTAGATTCCAGCATTACCTGTAAGCAAGCATCTTTAAAGGCAACTGTGGCGGTGATACCCCTGGGTTGTAGTTGGCGGTTAATTAGAGATGCGATCGCCTCTGTATCTCCCTGTTTAGCAAGTTGCAGAATATTAGTCTGTGTCATAACCAATAAAAGAAGAAAGCTGAGAAAATAATTTTCTATACTCAGGATTCCCCGTTTATGCGTACAAGCAACATTTTTATAAATTTTTAGACAAAATTTTCAGTTTCTAAGTATATTTACTTAAATTAATCAGATTACATAATTTCACAACCAAAGCCATGACAGTGACAGAATTAAAAAAGCTAGTAATTAATCGTCATGCCGCCTTCACCGACATTTAGCTACGAACCTTGGGCAGAAACTTATAGTGAAATAATAGATGTGCGATCGCCTAGTGAATTTGCAGAAGATCATATCCCTGGTGCGATCAATTTACCAGTTCTCAATGATGCTGAACGTGGTGAAGTAGGAACTATTTATAAACAAGTTTCGCCCTTTACTGCACGGAAACTTGGCGCTGCTTTAGTATCAAAAAATATTTCCCAGCATTTAAGTCAGCACTTTACTAGCAAAGAAAAAGACTACCATCCCCTACTGTACTGCTGGCGCGGTGGACAGCGTTCTAATAGTATAGCTTTGGTGCTGTCGCAGATTGGCTGGCGCGTTACCGTACTCGAAGGAGGTTACAAAACCTATCGCGCTTATGTGCGTCAGCAATTAGAACATTTGCCAGCACAATTCACATACAAAATATTGTGTGGTTTAACTGGTAGCGGTAAAACTTATATTTTAGATAAGTTACGTCAGTATGGCACTCAAGTTTTAGATTTAGAAGGTTTAGCTAATCATCGTGGTTCCTTGTTGGGTGAAGAATGGCAAGGAAAACTTTCGCAGCAACCCTCGCAAAAATATTTTGAAACACTTCTATTGCAACATTTACAAAACTATAATACTCATCAGCCAATCTGGTTAGAATCAGAAAGTAAAAAAATCGGGCAAGTATATTTGCCCGATATCTTGTGGGAGAACATGAAACAAGGTAGTTGTGTAGAAATTCGACTACCTGTAGCTACTAGAGTTAAGTTTCTCTTACAGGAATATCCACATCTGGTTACTCATCCTGATATTTTAAAAGATAAGCTGGAGAAACTTAAATCTCGATGTGGTTCAGCAAAATTAAGTGAGTGGTATCAGTTGATTGATGCAGGCGACTGGGAAATATTTGTGCAAGATATCTTACAGTTTTACTACGATCCAACCTATACCCAGTCAATAAAGCGTCTTTTTAGTAAACCTGAGCTAGTGCTATCTATACCAGATTTATCTGATGATAGTATTGATACCTTGTTAGATTCTTTGTTGCCGAACTATGTGGTAGTAAAATAAGGAAGAATAAAAATTTTTATCACGCAGAGGCGCAGAGACACAGAGAATAAGAGTTTGAGGATTTATTTTTTGACCTTCATACTTAAATTCAGTAATGCTTATATTCGTTCCTTATTAAAACTTGTAAATAAGAGAAAATTACTGTTTATTATCTTTGGTGGCTAAACTATCGGGATTAATATTAATTAATGGTAGCGAACTATTACCACCAATCACCATCGGAAAACGTCCGTCCCATTTTTCTATCGCTTGCTTTTGCAACAACTCTGCTGTTAAAGTTTGCCGTTGTAATCTTTGCGCTTCAGCTTGCCCTTTTGCACGGTTAACTTCTGCTTGAGCTTCCTGAGTTGCTTTTTGAGCAATAAATCCTGCTTGCTTCGCCTCTTGTTCAGCGATTTGTTTAGATTCAATCGCCCGGCTAAACTCTGGAGAAAAGGCAAAATTTACTAGAGAAACATCATCTACTACTACACCATAAGCAGCTAAACGGTTTTTCAAATTTGCATCAATTTCTTCTTTGAGTTCTGTCCTTCTAGTTATAATTTCTTCTGCTGTCTTTTTAGCAGTTGCTGCTTTAAGAACTTCAGATACAGCTGGAGTGATTATTCCCGTAATGATTTGTTGCTGATCGCCAACTTGCTGAAAAACTTTATTGACTCGTGCCGGATCAACGTGCCAATTTACAGCAAGTTCTGTTGTAACTTTCTGGAGGTCTTTAGAAGCAGCATCAGATTGAAAAGTGTTTTGCTGCACGCGTACACTCAGCCTTCTGACTGATGTTACAATTGGCATAATCGGATGAATACCTTCATCTAAGACTTGATCCTGAACTTTGCCAAATTTCATGAGAACGCCTCTTTCGCCTGCATTAACAATACTAAAAGGGCGAAAAATAATTGCCACAATTAATAAAACTAGTCCTCCAGTTAAGTAAAACCAAATTGGAACTTCAGAGTTAGGGTTTCTATTGATGTTACGCATATCTTTTTAGCAAAGTAAAGTAAAAAATTTTTCGCTAATAATTGAATTCGCAATAGTTTTACTTTCCTAAAACGCTGCAAAAACTTTAAAATTAAGAATAGTGGTAAATACACCGTTATCAAGAAAGGTTTCGGAAAAAATATTTTATAATTCCTAATTTTGAATATGAAGATTTATCAACCTCATACTTGGCCTCGAACAGTAGAGGAAGCTATAGTCATCCAAGAAAAGTTGCGATCGCAGGTAATTACAGAGGATCAACTCGAAGAACCCGTCCAGTACGTAGCTGGTGTGGATATGGGTTTTGAAGCCGATGGTACAATTAGCCGTGCAGCAGTGGCTGTACTGAGTTTTCCTGATTTACAAGTCATCGAAACAAATCTCGCTTACCGTCCTACTTCGTTTCCCTACATTCCTGGTTTTTTGTCATTTCGAGAAATACCAGCGGTAATCGACGCATTAGAAAAGATTAAAACAACACCAAATATCATTCTGTGTGATGGCCAAGGTATTGCTCATCCTCGAAGATTAGGTATAGCCAGCCATTTAGGTATTATTGTAGATATACCGACGATTGGTGTAGCAAAATCATTGTTGATTGGCAAGCATGAAGAATTACCAGAAACTAAAGGCAGCTTGCAACCTCTGATACATAAAGGTGAAACGATTGGAGCAGTTTTAAGAACACGTACAGGAGTCAAACCTGTGTATGTATCCAGCGGTCATAGAATCAGCTTAAACACAGCAATTAACTACGTATTGCACTGTACTCCTAAATATCGGTTGCCAGAAACCACACGCATTGCTGATAAATTAGCGTCTGCAAGATAAAGCATCCAGAAGTCAGGAGTCAGGAGTTTTTCTGACTTAGGAGTTCAACAGGTAACTAAATAAAAGAGTTTAATAAAAAGTGTAAGACGGGGACTGATTGTATTCTGTATTCTGGCTCCTGAACGCCAGTTTGCTCAATGCAGGGAACCTCCGCACGCAACTGGCTTATCTGTATTCTTCTTCAATGAAGTTTTTTCTAAATACTTGCTTGCGCCTAGTAATTCGTGTTAGGAATCGCACAGGAAGGAGTTGAAGTAACTAAATACGAGTTACCCAAGTTAGAACAATGAACGCACTAACTTTACAGTGGCACGATGCAGGTCAAGATAAAACTCAGAATATTTACGAACAACAGCCAAGTAAAAATCCTGGCACCGTCCGCATTGGTCGCGATCCACTACGGTGCGATATTGTTCTGAGTAATCCTACCGTATCTGGTCTGCATACTGAAATATTTTTTCATGCCCAGCAGCAACGCTTCTATATCAGAAATTTGCGATCGCAAAATCCCCCCCTTGTAAATGGACAGCAACTAGTCCAGGGTGAAAGACCTTTAACTGAAGGTACTGTAATTTATTTAGGACAACTGAAACTTCAAGTCACTAGTGTTTCAGTTAACAGTATTCCAGCCACAATTTTGTCACCACCGCAACAACCAGTAGCAAATACTTATTCCACCAAGCCCCCAGAATATCAGCAGCAGCGAGTGCAACCAGTACATCATCACCATCATCACCAAGCGCACATAGCACCGCCCCCAGGAGTTTATGGTCTAGAATGCCCCAGATGTCATAAAGTTTCCCCAGTTGAGAACCTGAATACTGGTTGTCCCTGGTGTGGCACATCTTTGGCTGCGGCTGTCAGTGTTTTAGTAGCACCTAGTAATTAAGAAGACGGGCAGAAGGGGAGATGAGGGGGATGAGGAAGCAGAGGAATAATTAACTTAATTAATGCCCAATGTCTAATGACAAATGACCAATGACCAATGACCAATGACTAACTTACAAATTCAATTGAGTTGGGAAGATCCAGCGACGGGGGAACGGCGAGAACCAAAGTTGAATGTGCCTATAGCCTTTGGTCGAGAATTCCCTCGTTTACCTGTTGAACACGAAGGACAGCGCGTTTCTAGGATGCTGCTCAACAGTAATGAAGTTTCTCGCTACCATGCGCTGATAGATTGGGAGCAAAATCAACTGGTGGTGACTGACCAAGGCAGCGTTAACGGTATATTTGTCAACGGTCAACAACAAACGCGCAGTATTCTGGCTAATGGTGATACTTTGCAAATTGGCCCGTACATGATGACGGTGACGTTTGCTACTAGCGCAACTGCATCAATCACAAGTCCCCCTTCTACGATTCAATTCAACCCAAACACCAATCTCCCAGACCCCAGGTTGACACCCGACCAGTCTGTGACGCCCTTGAGGAGTAATTTTCCACCTTCAGCATTCCAGGCGCAAACAGTGGTTGTGCAAGCGCTTCATGCTACAGGCTTGCCTGTTGATGAATCTGATTATCTCGCGATCGGGGCAGGATTAGGTAGCTTTATCTGGGTTGATTTGCTGCGAATTAGTGGTGTTAGTGCTGATAAGATTCTGGCTTTGGGATTAGAAGCAGAACCTTATGCTCGTTACAAGCGGCTATGTCTGAATTCACAAATTCCTTTATATGAAAGACTGCGCTCTAATTCTGACTCTTGTCCAGATAATATTTGGGGCTGGCCTAGTTATGCTCTGCGGGAATCTTGGGTTGATTTCACCCAAGGGAAGTTGAAGTCAGCATTTGGGTATTTGTGGCAAGTGTTTTCTGAACCAACATTTGCCGAAACTTATACACCCCGTGCGGGTAATGTCTTTAATTCTATAGACCGAGAAGCAAAGCGCATTGGCTGGAATCAAATTTATCGCTATGGACGAGTTAGGGGAATTCGCAAAACAGATGATGGCAGATATTGCGTAGCCTATTCTCGTGGTTCTGGAAATCATGCTTTTATAGTTAGTCGTTATTTACATTTAGCAACAGGCTACCCAGCAATTCAGTTTCTTCCAGATTTACAAGCTTATAGAGAAAGATATCAAGATTTTAAATCGGTCGTTAATGCTTATGAAGCACACGATCATGTTTATGAACAGCTAGAACGACAAGGTGGTACGGTTTTGATTCGGGGGCGGGGGATTGTCGCTTCGCGGATTTTTCAGCGCATTTATGAAGCTAGAAAACGCAATCAGAATATTACAGTTTTGCATTTGATGCGATCGCCTAAACCCCAAGGTAACAAATTCCAAAAAGCCCAGCGTCAAGTCAAAAATCATTACGAATTCCAACCCTTTAACTGGCCCAAAGCCTGTTGGGGCGGAGAACTCCGTGTCATGCTAGAAAAAGCTACTCCTGATGAACGCAAGCGCTTACTAGCAGACTGGGGCGGTACTACCACTGCTGACCGCCACGACTGGCAAGACATTACTGAGCAAGGGTTACGTGAAGGTTGGTATCAAATTACCTTCGGTGAGGTGCTAGGCGTAGAACGGGATGCCAAAAACTTCACTATTACCCATATCCGAGAAAAAGGCTTTGGGGAAATGAAACTAGCCGCTGACTTTATTATTGACGCTACCGGACTAGATGCCAAAGTCGAAACCAATCCTCTACTGGATGATTTGGTAAAACATTACAACCTGCCGATAAATCACTTGGGACGGTTGGTTGTGGCGAATAATTTTGAGCTGGTAGAAATGCGTAGTGGTAAAGGTCAGATGTATGCAGCTGGGGCAATTACCCTTGGTGGCCCTTATGCAGCAGTTGATAGTTTTCTTGGTTTACAGTACGCCGCATTAGTCGCTGTTGATGGACTCGCCGCCGCCCGTGCGCCTGGAGTCCATTATCTAAATACTGTAAGTTCCTTAAGGCAATGGTGGAAGTGGGCGTTGAATCAGTCACCTTAGTTAGGTGAAAGTAAAGAAATTATAGGCGATCGCCTACTATCCATTTATGACAACTCAAAATTTCGATAATCCATTCCGCAGGCTCAAAGTTCGTAATTTGATTTTGCGGTGTTTTCTACTAATATTTGGTCTCAGCTTTGCATTAGGTTTTGTGCAAGGTTTTAGTAGTTTTAAATTAAACAATCAAGTTGCTCCCTTAATACTATACATTTTTATCTTTGGGTTACTTTGTCTCTGGGAACTGGCAGACTTCAAACGCTTAGGAATCAATCTGAAGTATGTGGTGGGGAGTGTACCAAATAACCACAGATGCTTACCTTTAGTAGGCTTAGTCATGCTAGTCATCCTGTTTTCACTCAGTGCCTACTTAGTATCATTTTATTTGTTGTCATTGGTCGCGCCTGCCTTTGTAGAGGGAATCATCCGTCAGGTTGCTACAAATCCATCTCCTAAAGGTTCAGAACCACTGGTATATCAACTATTAGGAGGGATGGTTTATGTGGTAATTGGCCCAATTGCAGAGGAATTTATCTTTCGAGGGATTATTTTGCAGAGTTGGGCTGCTAAGTGGGGAGTTCGAAGTGCGTTGGTTGTTTCATCACTTTTATTTGGAATTCTGCACGCAAATATTTTGGGATTGTCCCTGTTTGGGTTAATCATGGGGGTGTTATACATCAAAACCCGAACGCTAATAGTACCCATCGCTTGCCATGCATTAAATAACTTAACCGCAGTCACAATGGGGCTTCTATCCAACGACTCGAACACTACCTCAGTTGCGGAGAGTTTAGAACAATTACGTTCTAGCTGGGGGCTAGGTGTCTTATTGATGCTAATCTCACTGCCTTTGCTAGTTCGCTTTCTCTTCCAGAATTGGCCTCGCCAGGATGCGGCAGTTCCTTACACAATCAACGCTTATCAAGGAGAAAGATAAAGTTTAAAGGATGAAGCAAAAGTAAGATACTCTGTAATGGTGTAGAAATGTATAGAATCTTGTAAAGATATAAAATATAGTCTTTTTAAGATGCAAACCTTCGAGCTTCCTTCCTCAATGCAGCTGTCTGTACCACCAAACCAATGTCAGCCTTTGAAGATTATCGCACTGGGGGATAGCTTAGTCTATGGATACGGCGATCCCGAAAGAGGAGGTTGGGTAGAACAACTCCGGCGATGGTGGATGTTACCAGATAGTGCTGGTCATGTTCTTTATAACTTAGGCGTCAGAGGCGATCGCACACAACAAGTAGCTCAAAGGCTAGAAGTTGAATTTCGCCATCGGGGTGAACTGCGAAATCGCGTCCCTGACTTAATTATTCTCTCAGTAGGTGTCAATGATTCAGCGCGGTTGGCTCGTCCTAATGGTCGAAGTTATACAGATTTTGCAGCATTTGAATCAGAAATTGCTTCTCTGTTAGATTTAGCACAGCAACTGTGTCCCGTGTTATTTGTAGGGATGGTGCCAGTGGATGAAGCCAAAATGCCATTTCTCGATTGCTTTTACTACAATCATGCCGATCAATGCCGCTACAAAGAAGCTACTCAAATTGCTTGCAGCAAACGGCAAATTCCCTATTTAGATATTTTTGAGCAATGGATGGCACGTGGTGAAACTTGGCGACTCAAGCGCCTCAGTGAAGATGGTCTCCACCCCAACACATTAGGCTATCAAGCCTTATTAGAGGATGTACTAAATTGGGAACCATTAGCAGCTTATCATTCTATATATGATTGCCACTTAAGATCATCTTAGCAACATAATTAAGTAATAGCGACATAACAAAACTGAAGATACTTTATGGTTCGTCGCTTGCGTTGTTTTCGAAGACAGCACAAACTCCCAACTTTGTTTTCTTCATGCCTAGCTACTTATCTACCTAATTAATAATTTAGGATTGCTGTATAGAAAGAAGATACCCAACTTATTTATTTGAGATGTCGGGTATCTACGGTTTTCAATGCTCATAAATAAAATAAAATTACTATATGATGATTTTGTTCTCCTTAATCATCCAAACATAATAAAATTAATCGAAAAACATCTCATCTTTCTTTCTGTTATTTAGCGAGTATTTAGGACTCTTATGACCCCAACTTTATTTGGTCGCTGGCAAACACGATTATTATTGCTTTCAACTGTGGGTGTATTAGTATCATTGCCCTTTGCAGTCGGCTTAATTGGCCCTAGTGCAAATTCAGTTTATTTTTGGATTATTAGTTATGTTGCAATATTTGGCTTAGGTTGGGATGTTCTCTACAACTATCTTCAAAAATCACGCTGGGATAGGGATTGGCCCGCAGCTTATCAACTCCTAGCTGGTATTTGGGAATTAATATTTATTTTTTGTGGGATAAAAATTTTTGGTTTTTTACCAATACCTTTGCCTAAAGAAGAACTACCACCAGAAGTATTTCTGTTACATTATAGTGTCGTCTGGTTAGCAGTTTTTATTGGTTCCCAAAGCTTGATGCGAATTATCTTTCCCCGTTGGCGTTTCCGAGGTGGAGAGTGGTTGTAAAATCTTAAATACTCTCGGCTTTCTGCTGACTGGGTGGTATAACAACACTCTTCTTTTTACAAAAAACTGTGGATTTAATAATTTAAAAATAAAAATTATGTATTTTTATTTTCTATAGAGATTGACATAGGCAACAAAATATATATTGCGTTTATGCAGATAGATTTGCGAATTTTGACACATCTGCATTGGCTGACTGAAAAAACTTGGTGTCTCTGTGCCTTAGTGGTAAAAAATCTTCAACCACTAAGACGCTAAGACACAAAAATAGAAAGGGTTTTTATTTGTAATCGTCTACCCAGCTCATGACGAGTATTCAACAAGATGATTTATAAAAAACATTTTCTTACATTAACTAGTAAGTAACATCAATAGTCTGTTTCCGAAATTGGCAATGGTGCTGATGTATTAGTCATGCATGAGAAAAAGCAGAGCAAGGGTTGAAGTTTTAAAGAACTCTAATGCAGAGACACAAATTTGTGCATCTCTACATTTTATTTATTCTCTTTGCTCTGTTTTGTTCTGTTCACTTAAGATTGGTATATTTAACTACTTCATCTCTTTTTTGTCCAAGGAAGTCAAATGTCAAATTTTGATTTGGTTATTAGGCTATTTCTGCAACTCACAGTGATTTTAGCCACTTGTCGCATTGTTACAATCTTTGGACGACGCTATCTTGGCCAAACTGATGTTGTCTGCGAAATGATTGCAGGCGTCATGCTAGGCCCATCACTATTAGGCTTACTTGCACCCGAATTACAACAATGGCTGTTTCCTAAACTTCCTATCTTGACTGCGATAGGAACAAAGATCCCGAATCCTTCCATGTCGATTCTTTATGCCATCAGCCAAATTGGGTTGGCAATTTATATGTTTTTGATTGGGCTGGAGTTCGATACCAAACTCTTAAAACACCACATTAAAAGTGCAGGATTGCTATCTGCTGCCGGAATTATTACTCCATTTATCTTAGGAGCGATCGCTTCTTTTTTACTTTATAACAATGGCGATTTTTTTAAAGCTAACGTAACGCCTTGGGCTGCTGCTTTGTACATGGGTGCATCAATGACGATTACGGCTTTTCCTATGTTAGCTCGGATTATTTACGAGCGCGGTCTTGCGAAAACACGCTTCGGTACTTTAGCACTAGGTGCAGCATCAGTTGATGATGCAGTTGCTTGGTGTTTACTAGCAGTTGTGCTTGCCAGTGTCAAAAATTCTATGGGCATAGCTGTCTTAGCAATTGGTGGTGGTATTGTTTACGTAGTATTTGCGATTTTCTTAGGGCAACCTTTACTTAGCATCTTCACGCGGATGACAAAACGCGATGCAGGTGTAAGTCGGCAAACCCTGACTTTATTATTGGTAGTTTTGATGTTCTGCGCTTGGTTTACTGATGCCACAGGTATCTATGCAATATTTGGTGCATTTGTACTTGGTGCAGCGATGCCACGTGGAGAATTTTCTCAACAAATTCGCCAACACACCGAGTTTTTTACTACTTCATTCTTACTACCGATTTTCTTTGTTTTCTCTGGACTCAATACTCAAATTGGATTGGTAAACACACCTTTTTTGTGGGGAGTCACAATATTAATCGTGGCGATCGCTGTTTTAGGTAAAGGCGTTGCTTGCTTCTTTGCAGCAAGGATTGGAGGCGAGAATTGGCGTAATTCAGCGATAATTGGTTCATTGATGAATGCTCGTGGTTTGATGGAGTTAATCATCCTTAATGTTGGGCTGGAGCAAGGTATCATCACTCCAACTTTATTTACTATCATGGTTATTATGGCAATTATTACTACACTTATGGCATCGCCATTAATTACTTTCTTTTTACAGGGCAAAAACTATGAAAAATCTTCTGTTTAACTAAAGTGCAATAATAAATTGAGTACCAATTACTTGATATTAAATATTTAATAATTGGGCAGTGAATATAGGTATTTATTAGGCTACTAGTAGCGATTAAGCGTTACTAGTAGCTAGTTTTTAAGACTGAATACTTGTTGGTAGCTATATTGTAAATTGATGAGTAAATATACTGTTAATTATTAAAGAAGTTAAAATTTATTTTCTCTAGCTGCAATTGTGTAGTAATAAAAATAGGCATTACCAATAAGTAGAAATGAAGTTGAAGTATATCTAACAAGGTTGACATTTTCGACTAGTTTAAAGAATCATCTTAGGTAAACCGAATAGTTGCTTTTGAGGAAATCATGCATACAGTTATTCTCGTTCTGCTTGAGGTGCTGATTGTTATTGGACTGTCACGACTGGTGGGATTAGCATTCAAGTCAATTAAGCAACCACTTGTAATTGGTGAGATTGTCGCCGGGATTATGCTCGGCCCATCTTTATTGGGTTTGGTTGCTCCCCATCTAGCAGTTACCTTATTTCCACCAGAAACTATTCCTTTTTTAAATGTCTTGTCTCAAGTGGGACTGATATTTTTCATGTTTCTGATTGGATTAGAACTAAATCCTAAATACTTAAGCGGTCAATTAGAAGTAGCAGTTTTAACTTCTCATGTAAGTATTTTGGTTCCGTTTTCTTTAGGAACATTGCTAGCGGTACTACTTTATCCCCTGGTTTCTAATGCAAATGTATCGTTTACTGCCTTCGCTCTATTTTTAGGGGCGGCAATGTCAATTACTGCCTTTCCAGTATTAGCGCGAATTATTACTGAGAACAATTTACAAGGCACGCGCTTAGGGACTTTGGCGTTAACTTGTGCAGCGGTAGATGATGTGACAGCTTGGTGCTTATTAGCAGTAGCGATCGCAGTAGCTCGTACTGGTAATATGGCTGGTGCATTCCCCACAATTATTGCAAGTGTGATCTACATCGGCTTCATGTTGACGGTGGGACGTTGGTTTCTTAAACGCCTTGCTGCCCACTACCGTCGTGCTGGACGTTTGAGCCAATTGCTTCTAGCCGGGATTTATATGGCAGTAGTTGCCTCTGCACTGATCACCGAACTAATTGGCATTCACCTGATTTTTGGGGCATTTTTACTGGGAGCAGCAATGCCCAAGGATGCAGACTTAGTAAGGGAAGTCGCAGTAAAAACTGAAGATTTTGTACTGATATTTTTGCTGCCAGTGTTTTTCGCCTACAGTGGTTTGCGGACGGAAATTGGTTTGCTTAACCGTCCTGAATTATGGATATTATGTGTATTGGTTTTAGCGGTGGCGATCGCAGGCAAGTATATTGGTACTTACATAGCAGCTCGTGTCAGTGGTATTAATAAACGGGAAGCATCGGCGCTTGGTTGGTTGATGAATACTCGTGGTTTGACCGAGTTGATAGTGCTAAATATAGGTTTGGAGTTAGGAGTAATTTCTCCATTGTTATTTACCATGCTGGTAATTATGGCCTTGGTAACTACGTTTATGACCTCGCCGCTGCTGGAATGGACGTATCCGAAAAGGCTGATCAGGCTGGATGTCATGGAACCAGACTCGCAAGCAGAAACAGATATAGATACTGCTGGCGGCGAATCTTCCACTCGTCCATATCGAATTTTAGTACCAGTAGCTAATCCCAGTACCCAAAAAGGTTTGTTACAGTTGGCAGTAGCCTTGGCGCAGCCTGCGGCAGGCACTGCTCTCAACTCTCAAAACCCAGCCGTTGTTCATCCCCTGAGCTTGATTGAGTTTCAAGAAGATTACGCTTTTGAAAATACCCCAGTTGAGGCAGATCGATTAATTGCACAGCGCCGCCAGCAGTTAGAAGAATTAATTAATACTCTTGAACCACCAGAAACACGCTCTCATGTGCATCCTTTAGTTGGCATATCGAGTAATGTCGCAAGAGAAACGGCACAGATTGCTGCACTCGAACAAGCAGATTTAATTTTAGTAGGATGGCATCGCCCGGCTTTTAGTAGCAATCGTTTAGGCGGACGAGTTGGTCAAATTCTCATCACCGCGCGTGTGGATGTGGCAGTATTTATAGACCGGGGAGGCGAGCGATTAGAAAGCTTGTTAGTGCCTTATTCTGCAAATACCCATGATGATTTAGCGCTGATACTTGCTCTGAGACTGCTAATTAACCGAGAAACTTCTAGGTTGCAGATTTTACAGGTAGTAGCAAATCATCTCAAGGATGAATTGAGTTACGAACTACGGACAATGATGGAGCAATTGCCGACTAGTGTACGCGATCGCATAGATATCACAATTGTTGAAGCCCAAGATCCTATCCAAGCCGTAGTCGAAGCATCAAAAGCTGTAGACCTGACTATTGCTGGTACTAGCCGTACTTGGGGTATCGAGCGTCAAACCTTGGGACGTTACACAGACCAATTAGCCATCCAGTGTCGCTCCTCTCTACTAATTACCCGCCGCTACAGCCAACTTACCCCTCACCTTACCTCTGTACTATCTGAGGTTGGTAATCAAGAATCAACAGTTGGGAATTGAGACTATGAATCATTTCAACTTTAAATCTTTAGCCTTTTATGGAGTAGCAATAGGTATAGTAGTGCTGTTGTTTAAAACCGTAACCGCTTACGGGGAAAAGAATCTCCAAGCTTCTCCCGTAATTAATGGACGCTATCGTCTAATGCTGGCTGAAAATTTGCCTAATTGTCAAAAATCAGACCCCCTGATATTAAACATTCAGCAATCAGGTATTTATTTTAATGCCTCTTTATTACCAGCAACAACTAACGCAGATACTGACGAAAAGCACTCTCTAACAGGACTTTTGACAAATCAACAGTTGAGTTTAGCTGGAAAAGTTCAGCGCTCCATCCTTTGTAATAGCCCTCGTTCCCAAGATAATCAAATAAAGTCAGTAACAATTCAAATGCAACTGTTGGATAAAAACAGTATCAAAGGTCAACTAGCTGTAAGTGATATCTCGCAAAATTGGACATTTACTGCTATACCAGAACAAACTAAAGAAAAATCTCAGAAGCAAAATAGTCATTAAGTAGAAATCAGGAGACAGCAGGCAGAAAGCAGAAGGGAAAAGGCACTTTCTGAGAGAGTTTCAATTGTTGGCATTTTACGTTGTACAAGGAATTCAAATAATGCAACAGGGACTAAGAACTAGGGAATTTTTTCAATGCTGTAAACAGCTGTTTAGCGTCAGCTTGTTTGGCTTGTACGCCGTAATTGCCATTGAAACTGGTAGCAGTGCTGCCGCACCTGTAGCGAAGCTAAATAATTGGCGGTTTTATCCAGAGAAACTGCGACTGGAAATTAACCTCTCAGCAGGAACAACCCCCCGCTATTTCTACCTTGCCCAACCCCCTCGTATCGTTGTAGATTTGCCGGATACTAAATTAGGCTCTGTTGCCACTCAACAAAATTATTCTGGAGCAATCCAAAAAATTCGCGTTTCTCAACTCAGCCCCAGTGTCACACGCATTGTTTTAGATTTAGCAGCAAATACTTCTTTCAATCCAAAGCAACTGCAACTGCAACCCTTTTCCCCAAAGAACCCCACTCGCTGGGTATTACGTCCTGTTAGCCGTAGTTCCAGTACTGCTGTGCAACCAAAAAAATCACCGGCTTCTTCCAACAAACCGCCTCAAACAACTTCTAAATACCAGCCACCTAGTAACCTACCTCAAACACAATACAACTACTCACAGCCGCCTAATAACCAACCCCTGACTAGTACGAACCTAGAGCAGACTTCATTCATGGTTTTGCCTCCATCTAGCAACCTACTGCCAACAAATACTAACTCTCAGCAACCTTTTGTCACTGTACCTCCCTTGACTCCTAACAACCCTTCTCAACCACCTAGTTCTATTCTTCCTCCTCCTAGTTTCTCAAATCAACCCAGTAACTTGAATAATCTTCCCCCTCTCAAGTCAGAGTTTCCAACTCCAACAAATCCCAACTATCCACCCAATGTTCCGAAAATTGAGGTGATTGAGTTTGGTCAACCTTTACCCAAAAACAGGTAATAGGGACTAGAGGAGCAACTAATAACCCAGGAGTTATGCACTCTCGACGTAAAATCAAGGTTTGAGATTGCTTGTCTGCGACACCAAGCCGAACACTTCCTTATCGTTACGTAAAGCTCTTCTCTTGACGGAGACTAAGGCGTAGCTTTGCGACTCAGCTATGCCGTTCGCCCTTAGCGTCTCCGTTAGGAGAAGGCTTTACGCTACGCTAACAGCAGTCCACAACGTTCCTCCGTTGCTACCGCTGAGGCTAACGGCGGCAAAGCCCTTACGGGTGACGCTCCTTCGTCGCTAACGCTTCGCTATCGCTAACGCTGCGCTAACAGCAGTCCCTCTATTTGGAGAGACCTCAACCGGGCTGCTGAACTGCACGTGTAGCTGCACTCACCACCCACAAGACTGGCTCCCTAATGCTCAAAGCCCCATACTTAGAATCTATCTGTTTCCTGTGGCGTTGTAACTGCTCCTGGTTGAGAGGTAAAGAAGTTTTGAGCAGCTTCATTCTGATATATACACCTAATATCAGGTTTATCACTCTCTAAATTACCAGTAAAGCCAAAGGTATTTAGGCGATTCTTGCAATCTCTTACCTGGTCAGATGTCACCAGCTTACGGTTCTCTAAAAGCGCCCAGTTATTTTGTCGAATCACACATCCAGGACGCATACTCGGCTGGGCAACGTAGACATTGAAAGGGTTGAGAGTGACAAACAGTCTAGCGTCCATCACCATAGCGCTAGCTCCATACTGCACACAAATTTCAGGGTTCGGTGCTTTTGTGTCAATGAATTCACGAGAAGCCACATTTGAGGGGGTCAGTGTAGTTGTAGAACTAAAGGCAATGCCAATCCCAATTCCTAAAATCAATACCCCTCCCAAAATTGCAATGGTGGTGAAGTTAAACAGAGGGGATTGAAAAGCAGAGGGTTTAGAAGTAGTAGCTGATCTACCAGTGGGTTTACGTCTCATTTTTGCTTAATCACCTTCACGCCGATTGGCAGGGAGTTGTCTAAACTGTTCTCCCTCTTTCAGTATGCCTAGTCTTGACTGTAATTGCCTGTAACTTTCTGTGCAATATTCTTGTTTAATCAAGAAAATAGCAGACGGGCTTAATGTCATAACATAATTTAAACCTTGTAGGTTATTGTTTTCATCTATAAAAATTGCTGAGTATTCTTATCTATTTGCTTATTAGTAACTTTCAATTACTTAATTACAGTTTTCCCTTACTTGATTTCCAAATTACAATTAAATTTGTTTTGTAATAACTTTTAGCTATACATTATAGCATATTTTTACTTTTTTCAAAAAAATAGATATTAATTCAGCAGAAGATTAGAAACACGATGCCATCCGAATGCACAACTGATCTAATTTTAACGTTGTTTAAATTTGAATTTATCAGTATTGGATTTTTTGATTACCCCTAGTTATTGCTGTATCAAAAAATGTAAATTAATAGTAGTAAAATTTTTATACTTAACTGGAAGCAAGTGACATTTCAAAGAGCGCTACTCTCAAGTAAGAAGTTCAAAACTTCGCAATTTCAACTCCTTTTAGCTGATAGTTTGACTATTTTTTGGGGAGATTGGCTTGATTTACGGGTAAGAATAGTACAAGTTGCTGCATCAGGCTTAATATCTCCCCTGATATACATTTTAGCTTTTGGTTTGGGTCTGGGTAGTTCAATCAAACCCGGCTCAGGCATCAGTGGGAACTATGACAACTATTTGGAATTTATTTTGCCGGGGATGGTAGCGCTGTCGTCGATGACGATTAGCTTTGGTGGAACCACATTTTCGATTTGCGGAGACAGAATATTTACTAAAACGTTTGAGGAATTACTGCTAGTTCCCATACATCCCTTAGCGTTGCATATCGGAAAAATGTTAGCGGGGATAGTGCGGGGGTTGATGACTTCTGGTTCTGTGATTTTGGTAGCGGTGGTGTTGACTGGGAACTGGAATTTTCTCAATCCGTTATTTCTGCTGTTGCTAGTGCTGAATTGTGCTGTATTTGCTGGTTTGGGGGTAATTGTTGGGTTGAGTGTGCGATCGCTCGAATCAGTGGGACTCTACAACAACTTTATAATTATCCCTATGTCTTTTTTAGGAGCCACTTTCTTCGACCCTAGTACATTACCAGTTGCTCTAAAAGTTGTAGTTTACCTGTTGCCCTTAACCTATGCCAGCATCGGACTGCGTGCCGCTGCTCATTTGCCATTGTCGCAATTTCCTTGGTATAGCGTGCCGATTTTGTTGGGAATTGCGATCGCTCTTTCTCTATGGGGTAGTTATAAATTTGCTCACCAACAGGATTAACTCAGCAGGCATCTTGCCATTTAATGCTGGAAACAAAGTTTTTCTAAGTTTATCTCCGTGCTGTGTCAACAAAACGCTAATCTGACTAGTTAAGTGGACACAAATCCAGCAATGAGCTAATCTTCTGTTCTTCAAGAACTTATGCTAATCCGCTCCGCCACGCCAGCTGATGTACTCGCAGTTTTACCGATGGTTGCTAAGATTTGTGCTTTGCACGAGTCTTGGGATTCTGCCAAGTATGGTTTTATGCCGCATCCAGAACAGCGTTATGAAAAATGGTTAACGCGGCTGGCCAACAACGAACAGAGCGTATTTCTAGTAGCTGAAGAGGAAGGGCAACTAGTAGCATTTATAGTTGCAACAGTAGAGCAAGAAATACCAATTTATCGTTTACAAGAATTTGCTTTTATCCATGATCTGTGGGTTGAGCCAGAACACCGCCAAAAAGGTATTGCACGACAGATAGTGATGCTGAGTGTTGAACGCTTTCATCAAATGGGAGTCAAGCAAATTCGGTTAGATACAGCAGCAGTCAACGAGAGCGCACGGCGGTTATTTGCATCCTGTGGTTTTCGTTTTAGCACTATCGAAATGCTAAGAGAGTGAGAAGTTAGAAGCTGGAAATTTAAAACTTCTAACTCCTCACTCTTAACTTCTAACTCCTAACTTTTCTAGATATTAGCTAGCTAAGAGAGTTTTTTCTAGAGATGTCCAACGGAAGTAGCGATCGCCACCCCTTTCGATGACTACTTTCACCCGTGGTTCCAAGGTGGGCAAAGTTACTAAAAACTCAAGTTCCTGATTGGAAAGAATATGCCCTTCAATAATCCACAACACCAGCCCTTTTGACTTTGGTGGTAGCTGTTCTAGATGCGAATTGACTAGTGGTGGCAAATAGTATCTATAACCTACTGCCGCACCACTACCACTACTTTTTTTACCAAGATGAGGAGGTCTGACTCCATGAACTTTTGTGAGATAGGCAGCCACGTCGCCTAATCCCCTAGCAGTAATGTGGAGGGTGGTATAGCCAGCCGCACGCAGTCGGCGTTGATAACGACCTTCATAACCCCCTTCCAGAGGTACGTACACGCCAAGAGCGCCAAATTTTTCCAAATCGCGAATCAAACCGTTGCCAGTGGTAATTAGTGCCATAGATTTTCGTCTTATCCCACTTAGATATCTCTATTATTTACCGTGAACGGCTAGATTCGGTTCAACAATTAACTTATGAAATAGATTTGGAGAATTGGGTATTGAACATTGGGAGTTAGGAGTCAAGAGTCAAGAATTATATTTGTCCTTGTTCCCTTGTCCTCCTTGTTCTCCTTATCCCCCTCATCCCCCTCATCCCCCTCATCCCCTTCACTCCACCTCACCAATCAAAGTGAATGCAGCCCAGTTTCTGGGATTGGGATGTTGTTTCATCGTTTTAAGCATGGCGTTTCGCAATGCTGTAGCTTTATCTTGCTTATTCAGGATATTTTGATAAAAATCAGTCATCAACGAGGCTGTGGGTGCATCCGGTATCGCCCATAAGGACACAATCACGCTAGGAACGCCAGCAGAGATTAAGGAGCGAGATAGCCCTACAACGCCATCACCTGTAATCCTTCCACGCCCAGTATCACAAGCACTCAATACAACTAATTCAGCAGTGAATTTGATATCTAGGATTTCTTCAGCCGTCAGCAAACCATTACCTAGCTTTTTTAGACTAGAGTCTGGAGCCAGAGCGAGCCTTCCTTCGGAAGGAGCAAAAGCTAACGCACTTCCCAACCCGCGGATATCATCTAATATTCCATGTGTTGCTAGGTGAATAATCCGCGCTTTGGGAAGCATTTGTGTAATTGCAGACTTTGTTGCTTGATTTCCTGTAAGGGCTTTGGTACTAAAAAGAAGTGCGATCGCTTTTGCTTCTGTTTCAGCACCCGGTAATGGCGGTAATTGTACAGGCGTTGTCCCCAGTTTTAGCGGTACACTGGGCATTGTCGGATTTCCAACAATTAGAGAACTTACATCTGATGTCGGTGCGAGGCGTTGTCGTTGCTGACGTGTCAGTTGTAAAACCTGAATTGACGGTGCAGTTAAAATAGTGTGCTTTTCAATTAGATATTTACCTGCTTTATCTTGCAAAGCTGGGAAGGGAACCAGATTCAAAGATTGTTGCGGAATGAATACGACTCTTTCACTTTCTGACTTGGGTAATAAATCAGCGATCGGTTGAATTAATATTTCATGCAGTTTCTGTAACCTTTCTTGGCTGCTAATTTTTGGTTTTGCATCAGCTACAGGTGTTGAAAAAATAGCACCTCTTACATCAATAGACTCACGAGTGCTAGCAACAAAATCTTCCAAAGATTTTGGGCAAACCTGTTGTTGACACTGCCACAATGGTTTGAGGTCAACTTGCCGAAATACAACTTCTCCTGTAGGCTTGATTACCCAAATAAATAGTTGAGATTCTTGATTATTACCCTGAATTTTGACATTATCTTTAATAATCGAATATTCGACTAAAGTAGCATTGTGAGACTTAGCCACTTGTTTGATTTGCTGAATATTCAAGGGAGCAGTTATGGACGGATTTCTCTCTGCACCCGATAATTTTGAGGCTATTAACTCTGCAAAAGCACGAGCGCGTCCACGTTCAGAAATCTCTAAAGCCGCTTCCTGTTTCTTTTGCGCAATGTAGACTTGCTGTAGTACTTTGTATCTACTAGCTTGTCCCTCAAATAACGAGACTTTAAAGTTATCTTCTGTGCCTAATTTTCCTCGAACAGATTCGCTAATTGAGATGGCATTAATTAAATATTTTTCTGCTTCGACTAGATTTCCAGATAAAAAATAAGTATTTCCCAAATTAGTCATAACTATAGTTTCATCACTCTCGCCTTTAGCTTGAGAAATTTTTAAGGCTTGCTGTAAATAATTAAGTGCTTGAGTATATTTTTTCTGGCTAGCGTATACAGTTCCAATATTATTCAAAGCAGTATATTCATTTTTATCACCAATATATTGATGAATAGCTATAGATTGTTGATAAAATTTTAGGGCTTGTTCTGAATTATCTAAATTATCATAAACAAAACCTAAGTTATTTAGAGTTTGGGCTTCTTGAGAGCGATCACCTATATTGTTAGCAATTTTCAAAGCTTGCATATAAGTATTTCGTGCTTGCTCATACTGATTTTTTTGGCGGTAAATTGACCCAATATTGTTTAGAGAAACCGCTTCGCCACTTCTATCACCAATAAATTTTTGAATATCTAAAGTTTGGTTATAAAATTTTAATGCTTCATCATACTCTCCCAAACTTTCATAGATCCGGCCAAAATTATTTAAATTCGTTGCTTCTAGAGAACGGTTTCCCAGTGACTTAGCAATATTTAAGGCTTTTTGGTGATTTTCTAAAGCTGCTAAATACTCACCTTGGCTATTGTAAATTACTCCAATATTATTCAAAGAAAATCCTTCACCATTCTTATCTCCTATTTGTTTGTTCATTGCTAAAACTTGTTGATGTAACTCTAATGCTTCGCGATATTTACCTTGTTTTTGATAGACTGAGGCAATATTATTAAGAACCAGTATTTCATCAGTTTTATTTTCTAAAGATTGAGCCATTGGTAAAGATTTTTGGTAATACTCCAAGGCTTTGTCATACTTACTCAAATTATCATAAACTGCACCTAGATTAACTAAGGTGTTTATTTCACCTTCTTTATCGCTAATTTCTTGTGAAATCTGTAAAGCCTGCTGAAGGATTTTTATTGCTTGTGTATATTGGCTCAACGGAATATAAGTAGAGCCAATATTATTTAAACTTAGCGCTTCTCCAGAGCGATCACTAATTACTCTGCTAATTTCTAATGATTGTTGATATAATTTGAGCGCTTGCTGAAACTTACTCTGAAAGTTATAAGTATGTGCAATATTATTTAACGTAGTGGCTTCCCCTTTCTGGTTACCAATTTTTTGAGAAATTACTAATGCTTGTTCAAACAAGTCTAAAGCTTTTGGATATTGATTTAGTTTAGTATAAACTAATCCAATATTGTTTAAAATTGTCGCTATACCTTCTTGATTATCATTCTTTTTATCTATCTCTAAAGCTTGCATATATAACTTTAAAGCCTGAGAATATTTTCCTGTTTTTTCATAGACAAGACCAAGATTATTAATCGTTCTACTATCAGTTTTTCCTAATTCTTTTTGAATTTTCAGTGCTTGATTTAATAAGTCAGTTGCTTTAATATAACTACCCAAATCTGTGTACAGCGTCCCCATATTATTCAAAACTCCATCAATATATTCTTTGGTATTTAGACTTTGAAATATTGATAATGAACGCTCGTAATAATTTAATGCTTGGCTATATTCACTTAAATCATTATGAATTTTGCCAATCAAGAACAAAGTTAAAGCAATATTAGAAGAAGATTTAAGTTGCTGGAATTTAACTAATGCTTGCTGGTAAAACTGTAAACCTTGTGAATGTTGGTTTAACTTACTATAGTTAGTACCTATACTCATTAACGTGGATGCTTCTAGTTGAGTGAGATTAAAATCTTGAAAAATTGGTAATGCTTGCTGATAATATTTCAATGATTGAGAATATTTACCCCAATGTTGATAAACTGCTCCAATACCAGCAAGTGTAAAAGCAATACCTTGTTTCTCTTTAAGTTCTTGAAAAATTGCTAGTGCTTGCTGATAAGAATCTAATCCTTGAGGAAATTGACGCAATAAGTTATGAAGGAGTCCGATAGAGTTAAGCGTTAATGCAATATTTGCACGGTTATTTAATTGCTTATATACATCTAAAGCTTGTTGGTAAAACTGCAACGCTTGGGGATACTGATCTAAGCTTTCATATATAGAACCAATTTTTTTGAGTATATTTGCCTCTGCTGGACGTTTATGGAGTTTTCTAACAATAGAAAAAGCTTGCTGATAATATTTTAATGCTTCAGTATATTGACTTTGAGTTTCATACATTGAAGCGATCGCAAACAGAACATTCGCTTCTTGATTTTGTTCTTTTTTTTCTTTAAAAATTCCCAATGCTTGCTGCAAAGGTTCCATTGCTTGGGAATACTGCTGCATTTTATTATGTACTGTTGCTATACTAACGAGAGTTTCTGCCTCTGCAATTCGTATACCAATTTGTTTGTAAATAGGTAACGCTTGCTGATAAAATTTCAAAGCTTCAGAATACTTGCTTTGCTGCTCATAAACTATCGCTGTAATTCTTAAAGCGTTTGCTTCTCCAAGACGATTTTTCGCTTCTCTATAAATAGTTAAAGCTGACTGAGTTAATTCCAAAGTGCGCGGATATTCTTTCAAATTTAGATTCACTAACCCAATTAACGCTAAGGTTTCTGCTTCTCCCAACCTGTCACGCACCTCGCGCCGTACTACCAACGCTTGTTGCAAAATTTCCAAAGCTTTAGGAAGTTGGTTGAGTCTCCTATAGACAGCACCCAGGTAAGTTAGAGTTTCCCCTTCCCCAGTACGGTTTTTGAATTCCTTGTGAATAGCCAGTGCTTCCTGTAAGGTTTTTAATGCTTGCTCATTTTGGTCTTGATTTGAATAAGTCACACCAAGTTTTGTGAGAGTTTCCCCCTCCCCAACGCGGTCTTTTAATTCTCGACGAATTGTCAAAGCCTGCTGCAAAACTTGCAATGCTTGCGCTTTTTCACCAAAATCTAGGTAAACTTCCCCAAGATTAGTGAGAGTTGCGGCTTCTCCTGCTTTGTTATTAAAGTTTCTATAAATACTTAATGCTTGTTGCAAATACTGTAAAGCAGCTTGAAAATCACTTGTTTTATACTTATCAATACCTTGCTGTCTAAGCTTATCTGCTTCTGACTGTCCAGTCTGGGCGTTTTCAGCTAGCGCAGGAGATGTAATTAATGAAACTTGGAATTTCAGATTTAAAGGCGTAGAAGCGATCGCAACTAAAAGCGTAAGACAAGTACAACCAATCTGTGATAAACGCATATTTGTATAGAAAATAGCTATTCCATTAGATATACCTCTGAAGTTTGCCCAGTTATGCAGAATATTGATGTGATACTGCCTTTAAGGCCGCAAAATTAAACAGTTGTATTCAGATGGGTGTGCGATCGCCTAACCTAATGTAAACCGCATTGATTCTGGGTTTCCCGCCTCTACTTGAATGAGCAAAAGAGTTTTTCAACTTTATAGACAAAAATAAATAAATGATATATATTATTAGATTGTGACCAAACATAGAAATTAGACTGCCATCTTATTGCTATTCTTTAGCTGGTTCAAGCATCAAAAATTGATGACTAAATTCCTAACAGGATTGACCATCTCAGATTGGTAAATAACTGGTACACTAGATAAGCCTAACGGTTAACTATGAAGGTTGTGGCTAAAAATCCCAACCAGAAATTAGGTCAAAGCTACATTCACTCCTGTAGCCACCGGAAAAGCAAGCAAAACCTTAATCCGTTGTTTAAGGTTTTTGGTGAAGTAGAAACTGAGCAGTAATGTTGGTTTCATTGCTTTGCATCAGTCTCAGTTAATGGATACTGAGTGGAAGACAACCGCTTAAGTCCTACTACAACTAGGAAGTGCCAGAGCAATTGCTTATACGAAAGCATTGCTGCACACAGCACGAAGCTGTAGCGCATTGCATTGATTCCACAAACTTCTTCAGATTGAGAAGGAGCCTGTGGCTGTCCTGGTGAGCCAGTGAGTGAAAGTAAACGGATTCACCAAACAGTTAAGACACGGTTTGTTGTGTCCTAAAAGAACTTGGAGCGACGTCAGCCCCTCCAATTTTCTTGGGTTTACCACAACCCAAACAGACGTTTACAAAACGTGTCCTCTAGACCCCGAATCTCAACTCAGCAAGTAGAAAGGAGAACCAGTTACTGTGTCTGTAGGTATTCTCGGCACCAAGCTGGGCATGACTCAAATATTTGACGAGGCAGGAGTAGCCATTCCTGTTACCGTCATCCAAGCAGGGCCATGCACCGTTACACAAGTTAAAACTAAACAGACAGATGGTTACGCTGCCATTCAAGTTGGTTATGGCGAAGTAAAACCTAAGGCTCTTAACAGACCACTGCTGGGTCACTTAGCAAAATCATCTGCTCCAGCATTACGTCATTTAAACGAGTATCACACTGATACATCAAATGATTATGCTTTAGGTCAACAAATTAAAGCAGATATTTTTAGTGCAGGCCAAATTGTAGATGTAGTTGGTACAAGTATTGGTCGCGGTTTCGCGGGTAACCAAAAACGCAACAACTTTGGTCGAGGGCCCATGTCACATGGTTCCAAAAATCATAGAGCGCCTGGTTCAATTGGTGCTGGTACAACACCAGGTCGTGTCTATCCAGGTAAGCGGATGGCAGGACGTTTGGGTGGATACCGCGTCACTATTCGCAAGCTAACTGTAGTCAGAGTAGACCCAGAACGCAACTTATTACTAATTAAAGGAGCAATTCCTGGTAAACCAGGCGCTTTAGTAAGTGTAGTTCCTGCAAAGATAGTTGGTAAGTAGTCAACAGTCATTAGTCATTGGTGAGCCAGTGTGGTTTTGGGGGTCTCCCCTATAAACAACTTACGTTCGCGTAGAGTGCGCTTTGCGCTCACCCGTAAGAGTCATTAGTCACTAGTCATTGGCTAAAGACAAAATGACAAACAGAGAAGTCGGAGCGCCGACTTCCGGCGTTAGTGTTAAGCTCCTCCCTTAGCGAGGCTCTGAACTTCAAAGACAAATGACAAACGACAAATGGCAAAGGACAAGTAGGGAAGATGGTTCAAAGTGTAGTTAAAAATTGGCAAGGAGAACAAGTCGGAGAGACAAGCTTCGAGTTGAGAGTTGCCAAAGAAGAAACAGCAGCGCATATTGTGCATCGAGCCTTGGTACGACAATTAAACAATTCTCGCCAAGGAACTGTCAGCACAAAAACTCGTTCTGAAGTGAGAGGCGGCGGTCGCAAACCCTGGCGGCAAAAAGGTACTGGTCGCGCTCGTGCTGGGTCTATTCGTTCACCACTGTGGCGTGGTGGTGGTGTAATCTTTGGGCCAAAACCCAGAGATTTCGATCAGAAATTGAACCGGAAAGAACGACGTTTAGCATTACGAACAGCGCTAGTCAGTCGTATTGATGATTTGATCGTAGTAGAAGAATTTAGCAACGAGCTATCCCGCCCAAAAACCAAAGAATTAATTGCAGCGTTGGCTCGTTGGGGAGTAGCACCAGAAAATAAATCCCTGTTAATTTTGTCTGAGCTTCCCGAAAACGTGTATTTGTCAGCCCGCAATATAGAGAATTTAAAGCTGATTGCAGCTGACCAACTAAATGTTTATGATTTGCTGCACGCTGACAAAATTGTACTTACGGCATCAGCCTTAGAAAAAATTCAGGAGGTCTACAGTGCCTAACTTTGACCCCCGTAACCTTGCCGACCTAGTTCGTCGCCCCATTGTCACCGAGAAGGCGACAATCTTAATGGAGCAAAACAAATACACTTTTGAAGTAATTCCCAAGGCGACCAAGCTAGAAATTAAAGCGGCGATTGAAGATTTATTTCAAGTCAAGGTTGTAAAAGTCAATACCACGCTACCACCACGCAAAAAGCGGCGTGTTGGCAGATTTATTGGTTATAAGCCCCAATATAAGCGAGCCATTGTTACCGTCGCGACTGGGGACGAAGAGAAGATTAGACAAGTTCTATTCCCAGATGTCTAATGAGTTATAAGTTGTGAACCATAACTTAAATACACTCAAATCTCATCACTCAAAACTTAAAACTCAGCGAGAAGTCGGAGCAGCGGCTTACGCTAACGGCGTAAGCTCGTCGCTTTGCAAAGCTCTGAACTTCGGTCACTCAGCACTCAAAATTTAAAAATATGGGTACTCGTTCTTATCGCCCTTATACCCCTAGCACTCGCCAGGTTACGATATCCGACTTTGCGGAAATCACTAAAACCGAGCCGGAAAAATCGTTAACTACCTATAAGCATCGTCCTAAAGGTCGTAACAATCAGGGGCGGATTACTAGCCGTCGTCGCGGTGGCGGACACAAGCAACTTTATCGGATTATCGACTTTAAAAGAGATAAGCGTAATATTCCTGCTAAAGTTGCAGCTATTGAATACGATCCCAACCGTAATGCTCGAATTGCGCTGTTGTTTTATCAGGATGGCGAAAAGCGCTATATCCTCCACCCCAATGGGTTGAAAGTCGGGACAACAGTTATTGCCGGGTCAGACGCTCCCTTTGAAGATGGCAACGCGTTGCCTCTCTCCAACATTCCTTTGGGTACCAGTGTTCACAACGTAGAACTGACTCCTGGCAAAGGTGGTCAAATTGTACGTTCCGCTGGTGCTACTGCTCAAGTTGTGGCAAAAGAAGGGAACTATGTAACACTCAAGTTGCCTTCTGGAGAAGTCCGCTTAATCCGGCGGGAGTGCTACGCGACCATTGGACAAGTAGGTAATACTGACGCCAGAAACCTGAGTGCAGGTAAAGCCGGGCGAAATCGCTGGAAAGGCCGTCGTCCAAAAGTCAGAGGTAGCGTTATGAACCCTGTTGACCACCCACACGGCGGTGGTGAAGGTAGAGCGCCCATCGGAAGATCGGGACCTGTAACACCTTGGGGTAAACCAACCTTGGGTGCAAAGACACGCAAACCCAAGAAAGCAAGCAGCAAGTTGATCATACGTCGTCGTCGTAAATCTTCTAAACGCGGTCGCGGTGGTCGTGAATCTTAAAGAGTCATGAGTTAAGAGTTATAAGTCATATGTAACTCCTAACTCCTAATTTTAAAATCCAAATCCAAAATTGAATTATGGGTCGTTCTCTAAAAAAAGGTCCTTTCGTTGCCGATCATTTGCTCAGCAAAATTGAAAAGCTGAATGCAAGAAACGAAAAACAAGTTATTAAAACTTGGTCGAGAGCCTCGACAATTTTGCCCCTCATGGTAGGTCATACCATAGCTGTTCACAACGGACGCCAACACGTTCCAGTATTTGTTAGCGAGCAGATGGTGGGACATAAGTTGGGGGAATTTGCCCCGACCCGCACCTACAGGGGTCATGGAAAAAGTGACAAAAAAGCAGGTAGGTAGTCATTAGCCATTAGTCATTGAGTCATTAGCTAAAGACAAATGACAAATGACATATGACAAATGACAAACAAGGAGAAAACTATGGCTACTGATACTACTGAAGTGAAAGCGATCGCCCGTTATATACGCATTTCTGCTTACAAAGTGCGTCGTGTACTCGATCAAATTCGGGGGCGATCATATAGAGAAGCGCTAATTATCTTGGAGTTCATGCCTTACCGAGCCACTGAACCCATATTAAAGGTACTCAGAAGTGCCGCCGCTAATGCTGAACATAACGCTGGGTTAGATAGAACTCAGTTGATCATTACTCAGGCATACGCAGATCAAGGCCCGGTACTGAAACGCTTCCAACCAAGGGCACAAGGTCGCGCTTATCAAATTCGCAAGCCGACGTGTCATATTACCGTGGCTGTTGCTGCTAACGCTGATGCTAAATAAGCACGCCTACACAAAAAATAGCTTAAAGTAAGAAATTTTAGAGGAAGCATTAGTGGGACAGAAAATTCATCCAGTAGGTTTTCGTCTGGGTATTACACAAGAACACCAATCCCGTTGGTTTGCAGTTCCTGACCGCTATCCAGAACTTCTACAAGAAGACTACAAACTCCGTCAATACATAGAAAAAAAGCTTGGTAGACTCGCTCAAAACAACGCCGGGATTTCCGAAGTGCGAATTGAGCGAAAAGCTGACCAAATCGACTTAGAAGTACGCACGGCTAGACCAGGCGTGGTCGTAGGTCGGGGAGGACAAGGTATCGAATCATTGCGTACCGGACTCCAAGAACTGTTGGGTAGCAATCGTCAAATTCGCATTAACGTAGTTGAAGTACAACGAGTTGATGCTGATGCATACCTGATTGCTGAATATATTGCTCAACAATTGGAACGCCGCGTTTCGTTCCGTCGGGTAGTACGGCAAGCGATTCAACGCGCTCAGCGAGCTGGCATTCAAGGTATTAAAGTCCAAGTTAGCGGTCGGCTCAACGGAGCGGAAATTGCTCGGACAGAGTGGACTCGTGAAGGTAGAGTACCTCTACACACTTTACGAGCTGACATTGATTACTCTTACTGCACAGCCAAAACCGTATACGGTATTTTAGGCATCAAAGTTTGGGTGTTTAAGGGAGAAATTATCCCAGGACAGGAAGAAACTCCACCGCCGCCAGCTACACGCGATCGCGAACGTGAACGTGAGCCTCGTCGCCGTCAACAACAACGCCGTCGCCAGCAATTTGAAGACCGCTCAAATGAAGGGTAAATAGAGATTGGGAACTGGCAGATGGCGACTGGGTAAAAATTGCACCCAATCCCTAATCCCTAATCCTTAATCCCTAATCCCCAATACCTAATCCCCAGTACCTAGTCATGTTAAGTCCTAGAAGAACTAAATTCCGTAAACAACAGCGCGGGCGGATGGAGGGACTCGCCAACCGTGGCAGTACCCTGAACTTTGGCGACTTTGCTCTCCAAGCTCAAGAGCCAGCTTGGATTACCTCACGGCAAATAGAAGCGTCTCGGCGAGCAATGACCCGTTATATTCGCCGGGGTGGACAAATTTGGATTCGGATTTTCCCTGACAAACCCGTAACTATGCGTCCCGCTGAAACCCGGATGGGTTCTGGTAAAGGTTCACCAGAATTTTGGGTAGCTGTAGTTAAACCAGGGCGAATTTTGTTTGAAATCGCTGGTGTTTCTGAAGAAATTGCCCGTGAAGCTATGCGCTTGGCTTCATTTAAGTTGCCAATAAAAACTAAGTTCATTACGCGCTCTCAACCACAGGAGCAGGAGTAGGTTATGCCTCTTCCCAAGATTTCAGAAGCTAGAGAATTAAATGATGAAAAACTAGCCCAGGAGATTCTCGCAACTAAAAGGCAACTGTTTCAATTGCGGTTGCAAAAAGCAACGAGACAACTAGAAAAACCTCATCAGTTCAAACACGCTAGGCACCGATTGGCCCAGTTGCTCACTGTAGAGACAGAGCGCCAACGGGTTGCAAGTCAATCGGTTCAAGAAGAAAAGTAGGAGATTATGGCAGTCAAAGAACGAGTTGGCTTGGTAGTGAGTGACAAAATGCAAAAAACGGTAGTAGTTGCCGTCGAAAACCGCGCTCCTCACCCCAAGTACGGCAAGATTGTAGTTCAAACCCGGCGCTATAAAGCTCACGACGAGGAAAATAAGTGCAAAGTGGGCGATCGCGTTCGCATTCAAGAAACCAGACCTTTGAGTAAAACCAAACGCTGGCAAGTCACAGAAGTCCTCAACGTCAAGCCTGCCTAAACCTCATAGTTGTTAATTTTCTAACAACACCATAAGGGAGACAAATCGTGATTCAACCCCAGACCTATCTGAATGTCGCTGATAACAGCGGTGCCCGTAAACTAATGTGTATCCGCATCTTAGGCGGGGGCAATCGCCGTTATGGTGGCATCGGCGATAAGATTATTGCCGTTGTCAAAGACGCTACACCCAACATGGCTGTAAAAAAGTCTGATGTTGTGGAAGCAGTAATTGTCCGTACTCGCAAAGGCGTAAATCGCGACAGCGGTATGAGTATTCGCTTTGACGATAATGCCGCCGTAATTATCAACAAAGACGGTAATCCTAGAGGAACACGCGTCTTTGGCCCAGTTGCACGCGAACTGCGCGAGAAAAACTTCACTAAAATCGTTTCTCTGGCTCCGGAGGTGCTGTAATGGCAACCAAAAAGGATACGCCCAAAGTATTCCACAAAATGCACGTCAAAACTGGTGATACCGTACAGATCATCGCTGGCAAAGACAAAGGTAAAGTTGGCGAAATTATTCAAGCATTGCCCCAACTCAGTAAAGTTGTGGTAAAAGGTGTCAACATTAAAACTAAACACGTAAAGCCGCAGCAAGAAGGAGAGTCAGGGCGCATAGTGACCCAAGAAGCTCCAATTCATAGCTCTAACGTCATGCTTTACTCTACTAAGCAAAACGTGGCTAGTCGTGTAGCTTACACCTTCACACCAGAGGGCAAGAAAGTCAGGAAGCTCAAGAAAACTGGTGAAATTCTGGATAAATAGTTAGAAGTTAGAAGTGAGGAGTTAGGAATTAAATTTAACTCATAGCTAATAGCTCATAACTTATAAATTTTTCCCTGACCAAGCCCAGGGATAATCAGGACAAAAAACTATGGCGACAACAAGACTCAAAAACTTATACCGAGAGACAATTGTCCCCAAACTGATTAATCAGTTTCAATATACCAACGTTCATCAAGTCCCGAAGTTGGTAAAGGTAACTGTTAACAGAGGTTTGGGAGAAGCAGCGCAGAATGCGAAAGCGCTAGAAGCGTCTTTAAACGAAATTGCGCTGGTTACTGGTCAAAAACCAGTCGTGACACGGGCAAAAAAGGCGATCGCTGGCTTCAAAATTCGTCAAGGTATGCCTGTCGGCATTATGGTTACCCTTCGAGGGGAACGAATGTACGCCTTTCTCGACCGACTTGTTAGCTTGTCACTGCCCAGAATTCGAGACTTTCGCGGTGTTAGTCCGAAAAGCTTTGACGGTCGTGGCAACTATACTCTAGGTGTCAGAGAACAGCTAATTTTTCCAGAAGTCGAGTACGACAGCATCGATCAAATTCGTGGTTTGGATATTTCTATCATCACCACGGCGAAAAACGACGAAGAGGGCCGCGCCTTGCTTAAGGAATTGGGAATGCCCTTTCGCGATCAATAAGTTCATCTAAAGAGGGAACGATGGCGGCTAACGACACAATTGCAGATATGCTGACGCGCATCCGCAATGCCAACTTGGCAAGGCATCAAACTACACAAGTGCCAGCCACAAAACTAACTCGTAGTATTGCTAAAGTACTGCGCGAAGAAGGCTTTATTTCGGAATATGAAGAAGTAGAAGAAGGGGTAAAACGCAATCTGGTGATTTCCCTGAAATACAAAGGTAGAAATCGTCAGCCTCTCATTACCGCCTTGAAGCGGGTGAGTAAGCCTGGTTTGCGCGTTTACTCTAATAGAAAAGAATTGCCAAGGGTACTAGGCGGTATCGGTATTGCAATTATTTCTACATCCAGTGGTATCATGACTGACCGCGAAGCGCGTCGTCAGAACTTGGGTGGCGAAGTGCTTTGCTACGTTTGGTAGTCATTTGTGATTAATCATTTGTCATAAATATAAAGACAAAGGACAAATAACAAAGGACAAATAACAAAGGACAAAAGGTCATGTCTCGTATTGGAAAACGTCCAATTACAATTCCCGCCAAAGTACAAGTAACGATTGATGGCACAAAAGTCGTTGTGAAAGGCCCTAAAGGAGAACTTTCTCGCGATCTTTCAACCGCTGTGACAGTTTCTCAAGAAGGGGAAATCCTGCAAGTTAACCGTCGGGATGAATCTCGCACCTCTAAGCAACTGCACGGCTTAAGCCGCACTTTAGTTGCCAACATGGTTGAAGGAGTTTCTCAAGGGTTTCAGCGTCGTTTGGAAATTCAAGGTGTTGGTTACCGCGCACAAGTTCAAGGCCGTAACCTAGTTTTGAATATGGGTTACAGCCATCAAGTACAGATTGTTCCACCAGAAGGAATTCAGTTTGCAGTGGAAGGTACTACTAACGTCATAGTTAGCGGCTATGACAAAGAAGTGGTAGGCAATACAGCAGCTAAAGTTCGTGCTGTTCGTCCCCCCGAACCTTATAAAGGTAAAGGTATTCGCTATGCAGGTGAAGCGGTAAGACGTAAAGCTGGTAAGACTGGTAAGGGTGGTAAGAAGTAAAAATGAAACTTACTCGTAGAGAATCTAAGCAGCGTCGGCATCGACGCGTCCGTGGTCGAGTCATCGGCTCACCAGAACGTCCCAGGTTAGCCGTATTTCGCTCTCATGAGCATATTTACGCGCAAGTAATTGATGACACTAACCATCATACGTTAGTAGCAGCCTCGACTGTAGAACCAGAATTGAAATCTAGTTTAGGTTCAGGCGCTAACCGTGACGCCTCAGTACAAGTTGGCAAATTGATTGCAGTGCGATTGCTAGAAAAAGGTATCACCAAAGTAGTCTTTGATCGCGGTGGCAACTTGTATCATGGTCGAGTCAAAGCACTAGCTGATGCAGCACGCGAAGCTGGTTTGGATTTCTAAAGTCATTGGTCATTAGTCATTGGTCATTAGTCATTGGACAAATGACAAAGGACAAATGATAAAAGACAAATGACAACTGACAAATGACATTAAGAGAGCATTGATTATGGCAACGGGTCGTCGTAAAGCTAACCGTACAAAAAAAGAAGAAACCACCTGGCAAGAGCGGGTTATCCAAATCCGACGTGTAAGTAAGGTTGTGAAAGGAGGTAAAAAACTCAGCTTCCGAGCGATTGTAGTCGTTGGTAACGAACGCGGTCAAGTTGGTGTTGGAGTAGGCAAAGCATCAGATGTAATTGGTGCCGTCAAAAAAGGCGTAGCCGACGGCAAAAAACATTTAATTGATATCCCAATTACTAAATCCAACTCGATCCCCCATCCTATTGATGGTGTTGGTGGTGGGGCTAAGGTAATGATGCGACCAGCTGCACCAGGTACTGGTGTAATTGCTGGTGGTGCTGTCCGCACAGTTCTAGAGTTGGCAGGGGTTCGCAATGTTTTAGCTAAGCAACTTGGCTCTAACAATCCACTCAACAATGCTAGAGCAGCAGTCAACGCCCTATCTACACTGCGTACCTTATCCGAAGTTGCTGAGGATAGAGGCATTGCTATTGAAAATCTCTACATCTAAATTAAAAGTCATTTGTCTTTAGTCCTTTGCTCTAAGCTTAGACAAATGACCCTACAGGTGAGCGCAAAGCGCACCAAGGCGAATACCAGTTACTCATAGGGGAGACCTCAGATGCTTTCTGCGAGATACTACGCTAGCGCCAAGGGAGAAGACCGCACTGGCTCACAAATGACAAATAACAAACGACAAATTTTAGCTTATGAGACTCAATGATGCTAAGCCCCAAAAAGGCTCAAAAAAACGCCGCCGCCGTGTAGGTAGGGGTATTGCTGCCGGTCAAGGTGCCAGTGCTGGTCTAGGTATGCGAGGTCAAAAATCTCGCTCTGGTAGTGGTACTAGACCAGGTTTTGAAGGTGGTCAGCAGCCATTGTATCGTCGTCTACCCAAGTTGAAAGGCTTTCCAATCGTTAATCGGAAAATTTACACTACGATTAATGTAGAAAAGCTAGCCTCTCTTCCTGCCAATACAGAAGTAACTTTGAACTCCTTAAAAGCAGCAGGTATAATCACTGCTATCAAGGGGCCACTGAAAATTTTGGGTAATGGAGAATTGAGCATTCCGCTCACAGTGCAAGCGGCAGCTTTTACGGGACAAGCTCGGAGCAAAATTGAGGCAGCTGGTGGGAGTTGTGAAGTCTTAGTGTGAGCCAGAACAGCGCACTTAAGTGCATACCAACTCGCTGCCAGGGCGTGGTTCACTATAAAGGTAGCACTCTATGATCAGTCGAGACAAAGCCCCAACGGCTCAAGAAACTTTTATGCAGATGGCACAAGCAGCTGGGCTGAGAGGCAGGCTGCTTGTCACCGTCGGTATTTTAATTTTGGTTCGCCTGGGCATCTTTCTGCCAATGCCAGGTATTGATAGAGATCGGTTTCACGAAGCAATTTCGGGCAATAATTCCATATTTGGTTTATTGGATATATTTTCTGGGCGAGGACTTTCTACTTTAGGAGTTTTTGCCTTAGGGATTTTGCCCTTCATTAATGCCTCAATTATTATCCAATTGCTGACTGCGGCAATACCTTCTTTAGAAAATTTACAAAAAAATGAAGGCGAAGCAGGGCGGCGGAAAATCTCGCAAATTACCCGCTATGTGTCTTTAGGTTGGGCAATTGTTCAGAGTGTAGCTTTTTCGGCATTGTTTCTTCAACAATTTGCTCTTACTCCAGGCCCATTATTCGTAGCTGAAACTGCGATCGCTCTTACCGCTGGTTCTATGTTTGTCATGTGGGCATCAGAACTAATTACAGAACGAGGGATTGGAAATGGTGCATCATTGTTGATTTTTGTCAATATTGTGGCTTCATTACCAAAATCCTTGGGCGATACCATTGACTTGGTGCAAGTTGGTGGTCGGGAAATAGTGGGTCGTGTGATCGTCTTAGTCTTAATCTTCCTGGCAACAATTGTTGGTATTGTGTTTGTGCAGGAAGGAATGCGGCGCATCCCAATTATTTCGGCTCGTCGTCAAGTAGGTCGGCGAGTTTTGGCAGAACAGCGTAGCTTTTTACCCTTGCGGCTAAATCAAGGTGGCGTAATGCCAATTATTTTTGCTGCTGCTATCCTCAGTTTGCCCTTGTTGATAGCTAATTTCACGAAAAATTCAGACTTGGCAAATATCGTTAATACTTATTTGAGTCCAAGTGGTTCTGGGTCTTGGGTTTACGCGCTGGTGTACATGATTTCCATTATTTTCTTCAGCTATTTCTATTCTTCATTGATCCTTAACCCAGTAGATGTAGCGCAAAACTTGAAAAAAATGGGTTCTAGTATTCCTGGCATTCGTCCGGGAAAAACAACTAGTGAGTACATTGAGCGCGTGTCTAACCGACTCACCTTTTTGGGTGCTATCTTTTTGGGCTTGGTTGCTATTATCCCAACCGCTGTCGAAAGAGCTTTAGGCGTACCGACCTTTAAAGGATTAGGTGCAACCTCTTTGTTAATTCTAGTTGGCGTAGCAATTGATACAGCAAGACAAGTCCAAACTTATGTTATCTCTCAGCGCTATGAAGGAATGGTGAAACAATAGTGACGCGATTAATATTCTTGGGCCCACCTGGGGCTGGTAAAGGAACTCAAGCTCAAGCCTTGGCTGAACATTTGCATATTCCCCATATTTCTACGGGAGAAATATTGAGGCAAGCCATGAAAGAGCAAACTCCTTTGGGAATCAAAGCTCAAAGTTATGTCAATAGCGGCGAGTTGGTTCCTGACCAGCTAGTGCAGGATTTGGTACAGGAACGCCTCAGTCAACAGGATGCTGAATCTGGTTGGATTCTGGATGGTTTTCCCCGGAAAGTAACACAAGCGGTTTTTCTGGAAGAATTACTGGAAAAAATCCATCAAGGTGGCGAAAGGGTAGTTAATCTGGATGCGCCAGATGAAGTTGTGGTAACACGGTTACTAGCTAGAGGACGAAAAGATGACACCGAAGAGGTAATTCGTCGTCGCCTAGAAGTATACCGCACTGAAACTGCACCCTTAATTGACCATTATCGCGATCGCCAAAAACTTCTAACTATTAATGGTGATCAGTCCCAAGAAGAAGTCACTACTGAATTGCAAAAGCTAATAGCGTCTTGAAAAAATAGGGGAAAAGGAGAGAAGTTGGAGCGGAGGAAGCCTCCGCTCCAAACTTCGGAGGGACATGAGTGGTTCTTTTCCACCTTCCCTACTCCCCCACTACTCTACTGACAGAAAATAGGTAGATTTTAGCTAAGATATATTAATAAACTGTTGATATATTTCTCAAAGTATGTTCTTTGGCTGACGAAGGTACTGCAATAGAACATAAGATTGTTGAGTTGAGGAAAAAATAAATTGTCTAAGCAAGATTTAATTGAAATGGAAGGCACGGTTACCGAGTCTTTGCCCAATGCAATGTTTCGCGTTGATTTGGATAATGGCTTTAACGTGCTAGCACACATTTCCGGCAAGATTCGCCGCAACTATATCAAAATTCTACCTGGCGATCGCGTCAAAGTGGAGTTAACTCCCTATGATTTAACAAAGGGTAGAATTACCTATCGACTACGGAAGAAGTAAATCTCTGTAGAGAATCTTACCATAAAACCACCTTTTTTGGTGTTCCCTAGTTACTTAACTGAAATATTTTCCCCAGAAATGCTATAATTCACTATTTGGAGTCAAAGAAAAAAGGCATGAAAGTCAGAGCCTCAGTTAAAAAGATTTGTGAAAAGTGTAACGTGATCAAACGCCGTGGTCGCGTCATGGTGATTTGTGTCAACCCAAAGCATAAGCAACGTCAAGGATAACGCTCTTATCAACACCAGGCTTAGTGCGACACACTTATCATCATTACAACGAAAAGACGCGATTAATCACGTTTTTCCACCAGCAATTGTGAGAACAATAGGGAGAAATTTATAGTGGCACGTATTGCCGGAGTAGACCTTCCACGCGATAAACGCGTCGAAATTGGTCTGACTTATATCTACGGAATTGGTTTATCACGTTCGCAAGAGATCCTATCAGCTACAGGTGTAAACCCAGACACTAGAGTTAAAGACTTAAGTGATGCCGATGTTGCAGCTCTAAGAGGCGAAGTAGAAAGCAATTATCAAGTTGAAGGTGACTTGCGACGCTTGGAATCCTTGAATATCAAGCGGTTAGTCGACATTGGCACCTATAGAGGGCGTCGTCATCGCATGGGCTTACCAGTAAGAGGACAAAGAACTCGCACTAATGCTAGAACCCGTCGTGGAAGAAGGCAGACAGTGGCTGGTAAGAAGAAAGCACCAGGGAAATAATTTTGCAACCTTTGCTAATGAGAGCAAGTTTTACCTTAAATTACCTCAACAAATATGGCTAGACAACCAACAAAGAAAAGTGGGAGCAAAAAGCAGAAACGGAATGTACCAAGCGGAGTTGGCTACATCCAGTCTACTTTCAACAATAGCATTGTCACCATTACCGATCAAAATGGAGATGTTATTTCCTGGGCGAGTGCTGGTTCTAGCGGCTTTAAGGGAGCAAAAAAGGGAACTCCCTTTGCAGCGCAAACCGCCGCTGAAAGCGCAGCTCGCCGAGCGATAGATCAAGGGATGCGCCAAATTGAAGTAATGGTTAGTGGCCCAGGAGCAGGTAGAGAAACAGCTATTCGCGCCCTTCAAGGGGCAGGACTGGAAATTACCCTGATTCGGGATATTACCCCAATTCCTCACAATGGTTGCCGTCCGCCTAAGCGCCGTAGAGTTTAAAAGATTTGGACGGTGAGGAAGAGAAGTTGTAATCAAGAAATCACTGATAACGGCTGGTTGGGCAAACAGAAATGCAAACTACCGTGAAGTGATGGCTCGTCAACTTCAGACAAATTGGGTAGGCACAAGGGCGTCAGTTCTTCCATTAGGGAGGGCTGCTAAACTTTGGACAACCCAAAATATTCTCAGCGCCTGAAGGGTTAGTAGGAGAGTCAAACTCTACTGGCACTGAATGTCAGCAGTTTGATAGTCCTATATCCACAGGGCATAAAGTAAATTCTGTAAGACACAGGTTAAGACGGTTTGTTGAAGTGATGCTCGCCGTAAGCCGATGCTCAGACTTTTCTTTACCGTAACCAAGTGTCTGTTGAGGCAATTGATTTGCCTGCTAGCAGCACCTTAATAGAAGGGAGGCTAATCCGTGGCGCAGTTTCAAATTGAATGTGTAGAGTCTAATACTGAGGAAAGTCGGAACCATTACAGTAAATTTGTGCTGGAACCTCTGGAGCGTGGCCAAGGAACAACAGTTGGCAACGCGCTGCGGCGGGTTTTACTTTCCAATTTGGAGGGTACAGCAGTTACAGCAGTGAGGATTGCAGGTGTATCACACGAATTCGCCACAGTTCCGGGCGTGCGGGAAGACGTGCTAGAAATCCTCATGAGAATGAAGGAAGTTATCCTGAAAAACTATTCCTCTCAACCTCAGATAGGTCGCTTGCTCGTTAACGGTCCGGCAACAATTACTGCGGCACATTTCGACTTGCCCAGCGAAGTAGAAGTCATCGATCCGACTCAGTATGTCGCTACCCTAGCTGAGGGAGGCAAACTGGAAATGGAATTTCGGATTGAGAAAGGCAAAGGCTATCGCACTGTAGAAAGAGGACGTGAAGAAGCCACATCATTGGACTTTCTTCAAATCGACTCAGTGTTTATGCCAGTGCGAAAAGTCAACTACAGTGTTGAAGAAGCCCGTGTAGATGGCTCAAGCACAAAAGACAGATTACTGTTGGAAGTCTGGACAAATGGTAGTGTGTCTCCTCAAGAAGCGCTATCCTCTGCTGCTGGGATCTTGGTAGAGCTATTCAACCCGTTGAAAGATATCTCCTTGGAGCCAACAGATACAGGAGCTGAAATTTCAGAAGACCCAACTGCTCAAATTCCCATCGAAGAGTTGCAACTTTCTGTACGGGCTTATAACTGTCTCAAACGAGCGCAAGTGAACTCTGTGGCAGACTTGTTGGATTACACCCAAGAAGACCTCCTAGAGATTAAAAACTTTGGTCAGAAGTCAGCGGAAGAGGTAGTGGAAGCTTTACAGCGACGCTTAGGTATTACCCTACCGCAAGAAAGAGGCTCTAAACATCCTTAAGCTAAAAACGTTCATCTTTATATTATGCGTCACCGGAATCGAGTCAAAAAACTCAGTAAACCAGCTGACCAGCGCCGCGCTCTATTACGAGCGCTAGCTACGGAGCTGATCCGTCATGGTCGGATTACTACCACTTTAGTTCGAGCTAAAGTTCTGCGGAGTGAAGTAGACAAAATGATTACCCTAGCCAAAGATGGCTCTTTGGCAGCACGCCGGGAAGCCCTTGGCTATATCTTCGACAAACAACTAGTTCACGCCCTGTTTGAGCAAGCTGCTACTCGTTATGGTAATCGCGAAGGGGGTTATACCCGCATTCTACATACCGTGCCACGTCGTGGTGATAATGCTCAAATGGCAATAATTGAACTGGTTTAAGTCATTAGTCATTAGTCATTAGTGAGTAACAAAGGACAAATGACAAAAGGCAAAAAGAGAAGTCTGAGCTAAGGCTTCCTTAGATCAGAACTTCGGGGACAAAATCTGTATGTTAGAAAGCCACCAGCCTAAACCTACTCAAAGAGTAGCCCTGGTAATCCAATACCTGGGCACTCATTTTCATGGCTGGCAACGCCAAAAACAGCAGCGTACAGTTCAAGAAGAGATAGAAACAGCGATCGCCACTGTTCTTGGGCATCATGTAACTTTACATGGTGCAGGCAGAACTGATGCTGGAGTTCACGCTGCCGCTCAAGTAGCCCATTTTGAAGCGACAAGTTTAATTCCCGCTCACAAGTGGGCAACAATCCTTAACAGCTATCTGCCCAAAGATATATTAATCAGGGCTTCAGCCAGTGTAGATCACCGTTGGCACGCTCGTTTTAGTGCAGCTTATCGACGGTATCGCTATACGCTATACACTGAAGATCGACCGAACTTATTCGTGGAACCCTTCAGTTGGCATTATTATTATGCACCCCTGGATGAATCTTTAATTAAAGCTGCTCTGAAGCCCCTGATGGGAAAGCATCATCTAGCTGCTTTTCACCGTGCTGGATCAAAGCGATCGCATTCTTGGGTAGAAGTGCAAGCAGTAGAGTGTCATCGCAGTGGGCCATTTATCCATATTGAAATACAGGCAGATGGATTTTTGTATGGCATGGTACGGCTGTTAGTGGGGATGTTGGCACAAGTAGGCTCTGGCAAGCGATCGCTTGATAACTTCACTGAACTTTGGCAAGAACAACGTCGGCAAGAAGTGAAACACGCCGCACCTGCCCAAGGCTTGTGTTTGTTGCGAGTCGGCTACCCAGATTTTCCCTTTCCCAAAGAGATTTGGTACGATACCCAGCCAAAGTTAGTTATTAGTCAAGAGTCGTAGAAACGCGATTAATCGCGTCTGTACAAAAGTCAAGAGTCAAATACTTTTACTATGGACTATGGACTATAGACTCTGAAAAACAAATGACAAAGGACAAATAATCAATGACAACAAGTAAAACATACCTTCCTCCTCAACAAGCCCTTGAGCGTGAGTGGTACGTAGTAGATGCTACTGACCAACGTCTCGGTCGTCTCGCCAGCGAAATCGCTCAGATATTGAGAGGCAAAAAGAAAGCTGAATATACTCCCCACTTAGATACAGGGGACTTCGTTATCGTTGTTAATGCTGAAAAAGTAGCAGTCACAGGCAAAAAACGTACCCAAAAGATTTACCATCGCCACTCTGGTCGTCCTGGCGGGATGAAAACAGAAACCTTCGCCAAGCTCCAACAACGTCTACCAGAGCGGATTGTAGAACACGCTGTTAAAGGGATGCTACCTAAAAATAGTTTGGGTAAGCAGTTGTTCACCAAGCTCAAAGTCTATGCTGGCCCGGCTCATCCCCACGAAGCGCAAAGACCCAAAGAATTAAAAGTTAGTACAATTCCTGGAGTAGAAAATTAATGGTAGTAGCAGATGTTAATAGCGGCCGTGCCGTGTATTGGGGTACTGGCCGTCGTAAGTCCTCAGTCGCACGAGTACGCCTAATTCCAGGTAACGGTCAACTGACTGTTAACGGCAAAGATGGAAACTTGTATTTCCAGTTCAATGCCAACTACCTTGGAGTCATCAAAGCACCTCTAGAAACTCTGGGGCTGGAAAACGAATATGACATTCTGGTGAAAGCTGAAGGCGGCGGTTTAACTGGCCAGGCTGATTCAATTCGCTTGGGAGTTGCCCGTGCCTTGTGTCAACTAGACCCAGAAAATCGCTCACCTTTGAAAACTGAAGGGTACTTAACTCGTGATCCTAGGGCAAAAGAGCGAAAAAAATATGGTTTACACAAAGCCCGGAAAGCACCTCAGTACTCGAAGCGATAAGCGATTGGGGGCTGGGGAGTGGGGACTGGGTACTAGCTGCTGGGTAGAGGAGATTAGGTATTAAGGATTGAGTATTAAAAAAGTCAGTTTTTTATCTCTTTCCCAGTCCCTAATCACTAATACCCAGTCCCTAATACCTAGCCCCAAGAGAAAGCTGAAAGTTATAATTAATATAGATTCATCAAAAAAAGAACAATGGCCAAGTCTGATATTCATCCAAAGTGGTATCCAGAAGCTAAAGTTTACTGTAACGGTCAAGTTGTAATGACTGTTGGTTCTACAAAACCAGAATTACACGTAGATGTTTGGTCTGGAAATCATCCCTTTTACACTGGTACTCAAAAGATTATTGACACTGAAGGTCGAGTTGAGCGCTTCCTTCGTAAATATGGTATGAGCAGTACTCAAACATCTGACGACCAAAACAAAAAGTAGCGGGTTGGCTCTGCTGTTAACGACGACCCTGCATCTGCTGGGTCGATTGTCATTTAATGCTCGAGCCAACTTGTTATTTTTTTAGGAGCGATCGCACTTGTCATGGCTGAATCATACTTACTGGATAAATTAAAATCCGTTGAACAAACATTTAATGAATTAACACGTCGCCTTGGCGACCCCGATACCGCTAGCAACCCTGATGAGTATCAACAAATTGCTAAGTCTCGTTCTTCTTTGGAAGAGGTAGTTAATACCTATGAAATTTGGAAAACAGCCCAAGAGGACTTGATTGGAGCGCGTCAGGTTTATAAAGAATCGGCGAGTGACCCAGAGTTGCAAGAGATGGCAGCACTGGAAGTAAAGCAACTTGAAGAAAAAATAGAATATTTAGAATCTCGCTTGAAAGTCTTACTATTACCACGCGACCCCAATGATGAAAAGAATATCATGTTGGAAATTCGCGCTGGTACTGGTGGCGATGAAGCAAGTATTTGGGCTGGTGATTTGATGCAGATGTACACCCGCTATGCCCAAACTCAAGGTTGGAAAGTTTCTCTAGTGAGCGAATCTCGAGGAGAAATGGGTGGCTGGAAAGAGGTCATTCTAGAAATTAAAGGTAATGACGTTTACAGCCAGCTGAAGTTTGAAGCTGGAGTGCATCGTGTGCAGCGCGTGCCGGCAACTGAATCTGGGGGACGGGTTCATACTTCCACAGCTACCGTGGCGATTATGCCGGAGGTGGATGATGTGGAAATTCACATTGACCCCAAAGATATTGAAATGACTACAGCTCGTTCTGGTGGTGCTGGCGGGCAAAACGTCAACAAGGTGGAAACTGCGGTTGACTTGATGCACAAGCCGACGGGAATCCGAATTTTCTGTACGGAAGAACGTAGCCAGTTACAAAACAAAGAACGGGCGATGCAAATTCTGCGGGCGAAATTGTATGAGATGAAGTTACGCGAACAACAAGAGGCTGTAACTTCTATGCGGCGATCGCAGGTTGGTACAGGATCGCGATCGGAAAAAATTCGCACTTATAACTATAAAGATAACCGTGCTACTGATCATCGGTTAGGTCAGAATTATTCCCTTAACCCTGTTCTGGAAGGTGATTTAGAGACTCTTATCCAATCTTGTATATCTTTAGACCAACAGGAACGTCTCGCGGAGTTAGCGACTTCTGCTGCTAACTAATTTTTACTGTTAAAGTTTCTGTAGAACCACTTGTTGTAATGTTGCTTTTAACATACACAGGTGGTTTTCTAATATCGCGTGGAGTGCATTTTCCATTTCAACGGGATAATCTAAGAGGCTATGGACAAACCTTTTTTGTATGACCAAGACTTTTATGGCTGGACACAGCAACAGGCTAAAGCGTTAGAGCAGAGGCTAGTTACGCAACTAGACTGGCAACACCTGCAAGAGGAAATTCAAGCTTTGGGCAGGCAGGAGTATCGGGAACTCGTGAGCCGTCTGAGTGTATTACTCGGTCATCTGTTGAAGTGGGAGTATCAACCCGAACAGCGCTCTCGCAGTTGGTTTTTAACAATTCGGGAACAGCGTCGCGCCATCCACAGACATTTGCGACAGAACCCCAGCTTAAAGTCTCGAATAGAAGAAGCTTTGTTAGATGGCTTTGAAGCGGGAGTCGATTTAGCGCTACGAGATACTAACTTACCATTACGAACTTTCCCAGAACATTGCCCCTATTTATTTGATGATGCGATCGCAGACAATTTCCTTTGCGATACTAGTCAAGACTGGGAAGGATAATTTCTGCCATTTTTATTACGTTTATTTATTATTTGGAGACACGTTATATTTGTCCATATGTTATGGAAACTAGTTTTTCAAAATCTTGGTAATTTAAGCTTTGCCAGTTTTCACCATTTTTAAGATATTTCACCTTATGATCTTGAAATTCAAAGAAAGTACCTGATATAGGTAATTGTTCACCTTTAAGTCTAAAAATTATAGTATTAAGTTTATGTGTTCCATATTTGTTAACAAGGTAATTAAAGCTATCAAAACTTCCATTTACAGCTTTTTCAAATTCTAGTATGTCCTTATCTAATTGATTAGAACTTTGCAAGATTAAAGGTGGTATATCTTCAAGACTATTAAGATGATTACTCGTAAATCCTGCGCCTATTTTCGTATATGCAATAATTTCATAATAATTATATAAAATACCTATTTCTGAATCAGATTTTTTTAGGTATCTTTCAATCTGCTCCTCATGATTCTGTAAGTATTCTTCTTCTCGCTTCACTTCCACAATCAGCAGAGGAGGGTGATATGGTCTAAAACATTTATTTTTGACAGTTGTATATAGTTCTATATCATGATTATTAGATTCAACTTTGATATCAATTTCATTTGGAAATAAACCACTTTTATTTATCATAAAGTAGATAAATATTTGCCTAACTTTTTCTTCTGGTCTTCCATCAAGAACAATTTCTCTTCCTCTAATCAAGCATTTTGTATATTCTGTATAACTTCTCTTGTATGTCTTTAGTTTGATGGATATTTCTTCACTTAAGCTTTTCATAGATAGTAAAATTTATTTAGTGACAAAAGAATTTGAAGGACGCGATCAGATAGCGTCCTCTGTGTTTTCTATGTAATTTAAAGTTTATATTTGTCTATTTGTCTCCGAAAAAGCTTAATAGTTTAATAACTAATTGTTCCCAATCTTTCACTGCTTGAATTTCTAAAAATGTATTTAAACTTTTCCCTTTTTCAAGCTCGTTTTTCAGTGTCTGGCATACATTATCGGTATAGGTTTCATCTGGAGGTCTTACTTTACCTTTTTCCTTAATTAGAGCCTCCCAGAATTTAGAAGTTTCGCTTTGAGGTGAGAGTTTCTCTTCAGCTTTCTTTTGAATTTTTTTTCCTACTTCACTTATAAACTTGTCGTACAATGAATGAAATTGTATAACTAATTCAGGAATAAATGTTTTTAAAGATTCATTTGCAGATGTAAGCTCATTAAGGATATTTTCTAATTCCTGTTTTGCTGGTTTTGTAAACTTCTTCAACATTTCATCTTCATTTCTTCCCTCAGCAATAACCCTGATATCGTAATATATGTCTATATTCTTTGGATCATAGTAACCGAAGTTACTATGGATAGCATGTTTTGTATTCCATGCTTTAGGATTAGTACGATAGTGTTCAACATATTTAGTAACAAAACCTTTATCTTGACCTTGGTCTTTAAAATTATGACTTGGTACACTTTTACTTAAATCCCGTAAATCTTTTATCCTCTGAATCGCATTTTCAATTGCTTTGATTTCTGCTATGGTCAAAGCATCACCATTTTTTATTCTCGTAAAGTTTTCTTGGATATTCTTTATTTCATCCAATAAAATATTTTGTCTACGTTCTACTACATCGGCTATGGCTTCGATAAATTCATTTTTATCCGCCTGTACATCTTCTTTGGTGTATATATCATCCCCATAGTACCTAAAAGCATCATAGAACAAAATATTCTCCAGGAAAAAATCTAAATTCAAATTCCTGAATGTAGTTTGAACTTCTTCTTTTCTGATTTGAATTCCTGTATCCCAATCTCCATCACATCCATTGACTTGTTCAGGTTGATTTTTGTGAGGCAATACCAAAGTTACAAATCTATGATGAAAATCTTTGGATTTAGATGTAAGATGATAACCTATTAAATTCCTAATATTAGCTTCAGGGGCATCATTAAAGGGAGTAACAAAGAGACAGATAGTATCCTGACTCTCAATATATTTCTGCAAGTCTTTACGAATTGGATTTTCATCAAGTCCTTTAGTATCCACAACTGAATCGAACTGAGATAAGTTTGAGCCAGATAAAATATCATAGCTCAAATAAAGATATATTTTTCTAGGAATAGCAAACTCCTCAAGCTCAACATTATTTATAGCTGCAAAGGTGTTCTTTATCCATTCTTGCTCATTTTTTTGATAATCAAATTCAATTTTATTCGTAATCCTAGATTGTAGATTTGCATTATTCAAAGCAAGTTTTTTAAATTCCACGAATCCGAATAAATCAAGCTTTTCCTTAGCTGTGTCAATTCTTTTCGTTTTATTTCTAACACCATCAATTTTTTTATTGTAAAAATTCATTTTTATAATATTTCTAATAGCCCTTTCAACTTCTGTAGAAATAATTGTTTTTTGATCTGCTTGAGTATTATTTTTATCTGCAATATATTCGCAGAATTCAAAAATAAGATTTTCCATCTCATCAACTGTATAAGGCTCTATTTCTATATAAGTTTTTTCCGCAGCTTTTATAATTACTTCACATATAGTAGTTTTACCTGATCCCGTTGATAGTAACTCTTTGGTATTTTTGGAAACATGAAAGTCGCTTATTAAGTTAAAAATATGACAAATAGCTGTAGTCTTTCCTTGCCCAACAGTACCTATAAAAGCAATTTTATATTTTTCTATACTAAGAATTTTTTCTATTTCATCTAATCGCTCTAACTTGGATTTCAGGTTATTGATGCAAATATGATTAGGTATATTAATTTCAGATTTTCCTGATATTTTTTCAATTTCCTTGCTCAAATCTTGTTTCAAGGATGTAATCTCTTCTTGCCAGGTTATCGTCAACATACTGTTTACTCTATTTCGATGCTACTCGCTTGATATTTACAGTATGCCCACTATGGTTAAATATCTAACAAAAGCCTCATAACGCCACCAAACACGCCTCTGGTAAACCTTTAGCCACTTTGTGATGATCAGGGCGAGATCGCACCTCAGTTGGTGTAGAGGTTTTGGTTGTAATAAAAAAGGAATGTAAGTGAAGCCCAAAATGTCGACTATTCTTAAATTTGAGCTATCACCAGTTATAATTTTTTTCAATACCTGGAAAAGAACGGAGTTTGTGATTCAAATTCCTATGCAGCAGCAAATCCGTCAAATCTAATACAAACTCGTAATTAACATGACTTTTGACTATTTAAAATACTCAAAACACTAACTTGTCAAATGGATAAAGAATTTGACACTCGATATTCAAATAGCTAACCACGACGAATTTTTAGTTAATTTTTGTTAATATTAGACACGATATTGGTAATTCTTCCTCAACTACCCATTCCCTACCTGAGAGAAACTTAATGCTGCGACTCGAACATATCAGTAAAATTTATCCTACAGGCGAAGTTCTCAAGGATATCAACTGGGAAGTTAAACCAGGCGATCGCATTGGCTTAGTCGGTGTCAACGGTGCCGGAAAATCCACCCAACTCAAAATCATCTCTGGGGAAATTGAACCCACCGCTGGCGAAATCATCCGTCCTAATAGCTTACACATAGCCTACCTCAACCAAGAGTTTGAAGTAGACCCTAGCCGCACAGTTAGAGAAGAATTCTGGACAGTCTTTAAAGAAGCTAACTCTGTGCAGCAATCTCTGGCGCAGGTACAGCGTGATATGGAAACAGCTACCCCAGAGGAACTGGATCGACTAATCGACAAGTTGGATCGTTTGCAGCGCCAATTTGAAGGCTTGGATGGTTACGGCTTAGACGCACGCATTGGGAAAATTTTACCAGAGATGGGGTTTGGGCTAGAAGATGGCGATCGCCTCGTCAGTGCCTTCAGTGGCGGTTGGCAGATGCGGATGAGTTTGGGTAAAATTCTCCTGCAAAAACCCGACTTGTTGCTGCTGGACGAGCCTACTAACCACCTGGATTTAGAAACCATTGAGTGGCTAGAAAATTACCTCAGAGGGCTGATTACGCCGATGGTAATAGTCTCCCATGACCGGGAGTTCCTTGACCGCCTCTGCACCCAAATTGTGGAAACTGAACGTGGTGTTTCCGCTACTTACCTTGGTAACTACTCGGCATATTTGGAACAAAAAGCTGAAAATCAATCTGCACAACTTAGTGCTTACGAACGCCAGCAAAAAGAATTAGAGAAACAGCAAACCTTTGTTGATAGATTTCGCGCCAGTGCTACCCGCAGTACCCAGGCAAAAAGCCGGGAAAAGCAACTCGACAAAATTGAGCGTATTGAAGCACCGACAGGTGGGGTAAGAACTTTACACTTCCGCTTTCCTCCTGCACCTCGTAGTGGACGAGAGGTAGTGAACATCAAAGATTTAACTCATGTTTATGACGATAAGATTTTGTTTTTGGGAGCAAACCTCTTAATTGAAAGAGGCGATCGCATTGCTTTTCTTGGCCCCAATGGTGCGGGAAAATCTACGTTGCTGCGCGTAATTATGGGTATGGAAAAACCCACAGAAGGTTCTGTTAAATTAGGCGATCACAACGTTCTTCCCGGTTATTTTGAACAAAATCAAGCTGAAGCTTTGGACTTAAAGAGAACTGTTATGGAAACCATCCATGATGAAGTTCCTGACTGGGATAATCAAGAAGTCCGTACACTTTTGGGACGGTTCTTATTCACTGGTGACACTGTATTTAAAGCAGTTGGGGCGTTGAGTGGGGGAGAAAAAGCTCGTCTGGCATTGGCAAAGATGCTCTTACGTCCTGCTAATTTACTAATTTTAGATGAGCCGACAAACCACCTAGATATTCCAGCTAAAGAAATGTTGGAAGAAGCGCTGCAAAATTATGATGGCACGGCAATTGTGGTTTCACATGACCGTTATTTTATTTCTCAGGTAGCCAACAAAATCGTCGAAATTCGTGATGGCGAATTCCGCGTTTATCTAGGAGATTATCATTACTATCTCCAGAAAATTGCTGAAGAAAAAGAAGAAGCAAAGTTAGCTGCGATCGCAGCAGAAAAAGCTGCAAAGAAAGCGGCAAAAGCTGCTAAAGCTGGTACAAAACGCAAATGAGGCAATGGCAAATAGCTCAGTAGTAGCGCTTAAGCGCTACTACTAAGTAATCAATTAATTAGTGACCTTCAAAAATACCAGGAAAATATTACTAAAATTTAAAAAAATTCTAAAAAAACTCCAATTACTTCATAAAACAAGTTAATAAGCAGAAATTCACTTGCGGCGACGATTAGCAGTGGTATCATTCGGATATTACAAAAAGTAAAGGGCAGTTTTACTATGACCAAAGCACCTGTTGCTCCTGTGGTGCTAGTCATTTTAGACGGATGGGGCTACTGCGAACAGACGCGAGGAAACGCTATTGTCGCTGCTAAAACTCCAGTTGTGGAAAGCTTATGGGCAGCTTATCCGCATACACTCATCCGCACTTCAGGCAAAGCCGTAGGGTTGCCAGAGGGTCAAATGGGCAATTCGGAAGTTGGTCATTTGAACATTGGCGCTGGGCGAGTAGTACCGCAAGAATTGGTACGCATCTCTGATGCGGTCGAAGATGGTTCTATTGCTTCCAACCCAGCACTTGTCAAAATTTGCCAAGAAGTTCGCTCTCGGAACGGCAAGCTACATATGGTAGGGCTTTGTTCTGAAGGCGGCGTACATTCGCATCTCACCCATTTATTCGGACTACTTGACTTAGCCAAGAAAGAGCAAATTTCAGAAGTTTGTATTCACGCCATCACAGATGGTCGTGACACTGCCCCAGTAGAGGGTATAAAAGCAATTACGCTCTTACAAGACTATTTAGACCGCACAGGAATTGGCCGGATAGTTACCCTCAGCGGTCGCTACTACGCGATGGATCGCGATCACCGCTGGGATCGTGTCAAACGCGCCTACGACGTGATCACACAAGATGGTGCTGGTAATGGTCTCAAACCTGTGGAAGTCTTGCAAGCATCTTACGCAGAAGGAGTGAATGACGAGTTTGTCCTCCCAGTCAGAATTGCGCCTGGTGCAGTAGAACCAGGGGATGGAGTCATATTCTTTAACTTTCGTCCCGATCGCGCCAGACAGTTAACTCAAGCTTTCGTCAGTCCTCAATTTAACGGTTTTGAAAGACAGCAAATCAAGCCGCTGTCATTTGTTACTTTTACGCAATACGATTCAGACTTACCAGTAGCTGTGGCATTTGAGCCGCAGAATCTCAGCAATATTCTTGGGGGAGTAATTGCTCAGCATGGTCTGAAGCAGTTCCGCACAGCTGAAACAGAAAAATATGCTCACGTTACCTACTTCTTCAATGGGGGTTTAGAGGAACCTTTTGCTGGAGAAGACAGAGAACTTGTCGGTAGCCCGATGGTAGCGACTTACGACAAAGCCCCAGCAATGTCAGCAGCAGCAGTCACAGATGTAGCGATCGCCGCAATTAAAAAGGGAATCTACTCCCTAGTTGTGATTAACTATGCTAACCCAGACATGGTGGGGCATACAGGTCAAATCGAAGCTACGATTACGGCAATTGAAACGGTTGATAACTGTTTGGGACGCCTACTAGAAGGTATTAGCAAAGCTGGTGGTACAGCAATTATTACTGCCGACCACGGCAACGCTGAGTATATGCTAGATAAAGAGGGTAATCCCTGGACAGCTCACACTACTAACCCAGTTCCTTTAATATTGGTGGAAGGAGAGAAAGTTCAAATCCCTGGACATGGTACAAATGTCGAACTGCGAAGCGATGGCAAGCTAGCCGACATTGCTCCTACGATTCTGGAGATTTTACAACTACCTCAACCACCAGAGATGACAGGGCGATCGCTCTTGCAAGCAGCAGAATATGATGTGCAACGCACTCGTACTCCTGTGCAAGCCGGTCTGTAAAAGAGTTAGGAGTGAAGAGTTAATAGTGAAAAGTGTGAATTAAGACTTTTCTAACTTTTAACTCCTGTACAGACGCGTAGACGCTCGAAGAGCGGCTTCTCGTAAGAGTATAATCGCGTCTCTTCTCTTTTTTGAAACTTTTTATAAATGAGATTGCTACCATGACAGTTACTAACATTGTGCAAGGCATTTGGGCATTTTCCGCTACTGGTTTGATTATCTTGGTGTTGCTACATAGCCCTAAAGGTGATGGTATTGGAGCTATAGGTGGACAAGCCCAGCTGTTTAGCAGCACTAAGAGCGCAGAAAACACATTAAACCGAGTTACTTGGGCGCTGACAGTTATTTTTCTCGGTTTAACGGTAGTTTTAAGCGCCAATTGGTTGCCTAAGTAAGAGGAAGTAGGGAGATGGGAAAAAGAACCCAATACCCGACATCTAATACCCTCAAAAATTTAATTACACGGCGGTTATTAGCAGCTCTTGCCTTAGTTATTGGCACAGGGCTGCTAGTCATTTTAACTGACTTCCAATTAACTGATACTTTGACAAAATCACATTTATATGCACAAGAATCCATAATTTCTTTCCCTCTTTCCATCTCACCTTTGGCCAAACCTCATCCTCTACCCTCTACACTCTCACAGTGGCAAGATAAGACAAACAGTGGTGATTACTTTTCCCAAGTCACAACAACCAAAGAGGGTTATTTGGTCTGGTCGCAATTTCCTGTTCGAGTTTACGTAGAAACACCAAAAGCTGTAAATAACAAACAAGCCGAAGCATGGATTAATAGGGTTTTGCAGGCTGTGCAAGAGTGGAGTAATTATTTACCTTTAATAATAGTTGAACAGCCAGAGGTTGCTGATATTACTATTTTGCGAAAAGCGCCACCTCTTCAGATTTCCCGTGGGGACAAAATTCCCCGTGCGCGTTCTGCACAAACCACTTATGAATTATATGTAAGCAACCAAGTTTTATCCCACCGCTTCACCATTTTTCTGAGTCCCAGCCAAACAGGTGAGTATCTGCAAGCTGCGGCACGTCACGAACTTGGTCACGCCCTGGGAATCTGGGGTCATAGTCCACTACAAACTGACGCCCTATATTTTTCTCAAGTTCGCAACCCGCCGCCTATTTCTCCTAGAGATGTGAATACTTTAAAGCGAGTTTATGAACAACCTACGAGTTTAGGATGGTTAGTAATTAAACGTAAGTAATTGGGCTTGAAAATCTAAAAACTTATCTTTAATCAAGTTAACATCGTATATATTGTGTAGATGGTATGCATAAATTTTAAATTATAAAAAAATTAAAGGCGTTGCTGAGTGAAAATATGAATTTGTTTCACGTAGAGGCACAAAGACGCAGAGAGCAAGAGTTGAGAGTACCCGATTTTTGCATTTCATATCTAAATTCAACAACGCCAAATTAAAGACTGAATTAAGGAGCAAACAACTTAATGGCTGCAATTGAATCTCGTGATTATACCTTAGAAGAACTATTTCAGGACTTTTATGTAGTTAAAGCCTATCAACGTGAGTATGTTTGGGAAGAAAAACAAGTTTTAGAACTTCTTGAAGATGTCTATGAGCCATTTTTAGACAACAAATCTGGGACTGACTGGGAGTGTTTTATAGGAAGTATTATTGTTTGTAAATCTCAGGAATTATATGAGCTTATCGACGGTCAACAGAGAATGACAACTGCATACTTAATTCTCTGTGCAGTAAGAGATTTCTTACAAAAATTAAATCCTAATGAACCTGTAGGTAAGCTTGAGGAATTTATTACTTCATATTTTGTAGAACAAAACGGTAATGAGAAATTTAAAGAAAGAATAGAACTTCAGTATGATGAGGAAAGCAGAAATGTTTTAGAAAAAATTGCTAAAAAACAGAATTTTGAGGATATTTCTGATAATAGCTCTGTACAACGCATCAAAAATGCTTATCAAGTTGCCCTAACATTTCTCAAAGATGAATTTACTGAAGATGAGGCTGCTATTCAGCAAGTTAAACTATTTTTTGCACGCTTTATTAAAAATGTGAGAGTAGTCCGTGTAGAAACTAAGAGTATGTCACATGCACTTAAAGTTTTTGCAACTATCAATAACCGTGGTGTTGGTCTTGATGCTGTAGACTTACTCAAAAATCTAATGTTTATCCAAATCAAAGATAAAGACTTTGAAAAACTTAAAAACAAATGGAAGGAAATGCTTAAAATATTGTATAAGTCCAACGAAAACCCTATAAGATTTCTCCGTTACTTCATTATTTCAAAATATGATTCAGAACGTATAAGAGAGGATAAAATTTATGAATGGTTTGATAAGAATAAAGAAAAATGTGGATATGAAGATAAGCCATTTGAATTTATTGATTCTCTTCTAAAATCTGCAAAAGCATTTGCAAACTTTAAAGAAGGTAATGATATGTTTGGCAAAATGAATCGCTATTTGGTAAATATATCTTATCTTTCTACCAGTCAGCATTTTGTATTACTTTTAGCTGCTCAGCATCTTTCTAGAGAAATGTTTACAGAACTCTGTAAACATATTGAGAATTTTTTATTTATCTATATTATTACACAAGCTAGGTCGAGCAAACTTGAAATTTTATTTGTTGAATGGGCATCTAAGCTAAGACAAATTAATGATAAACAGTCACTAGATAAATTTATAACTGAAGAAATTAGAACTGAAAAGCAAAAACTATGTGAAAAATTTTTACTTGCCTTTCGTCAACTGAATGAAGATTCTGTACGAAAAAAAATAATGCAATATATATTAGCTAAACTTACCCAGTATATTGATGAATTAGCTTATGGAGAAATAGAAGCTCATACTTATTTAAAAAACTATATAAATAAAAACGTTGAAATTGAACATATTTTACCGCAAAACCATGAGGTAGTGAAATCTTTATTTAATAAACCAGAGCAAATATATAAAAAATATGTCAAATATCTTGGAAATCTTACCTTAATAGAGAAGTCTATTAATACTTCAATAAAGAATAAGCCATTTGAATTTAAGAAAAATGCTTATCAAAAATCTAAGTTTTTAATTACTAAGTCCATAGCAGAACGAGTTAATATCGGTATAAATACAGCAATTGATCGTGCAGTAAAAGACTTAACTATATTTGACGAATGGAATTCTGATTCAATAGAGTGTCGGCAAGAAATGCTAGCTCAATTGGCAAAGAAAGTTTGGGATATTAGCTAAAATAAAGTATTAATCTCTTAAAAATAAAGAGGCAGCAAATTTATAGCTTGCTAGCCTCTAATATGTTGGAGATAATTTAAAATCCCAAACAAGGTTACAACTCAAGTAATTACTCTTTACTTATGCTCTACGACTCAGCGGTAAAGGTTGCTGTGTTAAAACTTCCCGATAAAGTTCTTCCAGCAAAGTAATATTTTTAGTGAGAGTATAGCGGTCTAACACCCTGTTTCTAGCTTTCTGCCCTAGTAGGGTTGTTAACTCAGGATGATCTTGTAAAAGTGGTAAAAGAGTTCTTAATTGCGATCGCGCGGTTTTAGTATTAATGACTATACCTGCACCCTTTTCCAAGACTTCACCATCTGCACCTACATCTGTTGCTAAACAAGCCACACCACAGGACATTGCTTCTAACAAAGAAAGAGATAAACCCTCTACCAATGAAGGCAAAACGAATACATCTGCGCCTCGCAATATTTCGATGCGTCGGTCTTCATCAGCAACAAATCCTAACCAATTAATGCCATATTCCCAATCATAAAAAGGCTCTAAAGAAGGCTTCAAAGGCCCATCTCCAACAATCAACAGCTTACTACCAGATCCCATAGCCGATTGCTTCCAAGCCCGGAGAAGGGCTTCAACGTTTTTCTCTGGGGCTATCCGACCTTGATAGACAAACAAGCGTTCAGCTTGAAATTCTGCTTTGACTTGAGAAGGGCCAGGAGAATATTTAACAGTATCTACTCCGTTGGGAATTATGGCAATATTTTCTTCTCGTACACCCATACGTGCCAATAATTCTCGCTGAATTTGGGAAAATACAATCACGCGATCGTAATTAACCAAAAAAGGCGCGTAAAGCTGATAAGCCAAAAGCTGTGTTCCCGATATCAGTTTTGCACCCTTACCTGCAAACGGTGTGTGAAAAGTGGCAATCAGGGGCAAATTAAGTTCCTGACAAATTTCTGGTAGAACAAAATCAAGAGGAGATAGGGTCAAGGAAGCATGAACTATATCCGGCTTGATTTGTCGCAGCGACTGAGTTAAAACTTTAGTCGCTTTAAATGTAGGAATTGTGTAAACCTGAGACTTGTAAATGAAAGGTAGGGAAACTTCTTGGAAATTTGGCCAGTTCTCTGGTACTGATTCTTCTTGAGCGAAGTGAAGAAAGCTAACTTGGTGTCCTCGGTCTAGCAGAGCATTTGTAATTTCTCGACTATAGGTGACATTACCGCAAAAGGGTGATTTTTTTCCGATCCAGGCTATACGCATTCTTTGTTAGCTATAAGAAAAGCAGGTTTTATTAATCAGCTATCTGTCCTTTGTTTTTCTTTTAGCTTGCTGGTTATTTAGTTATTATAAATTCCTACCACAATTTAGCTTAAAAAGTAGATTTCTCAACTAATTAAACTACTGGTTTATGGATATATTTATTTTACTTATAAGTTGTTTATTTCATACCTGTAAACAACTTATTTTGGCTAAGTACCAGATTGAACTCCAGCAAGTCTGTGATAAATTTTAACTGAATTTAGTTTACCACGATCACAAAAGCTTTAAATAAATTCAGTGATTATGTCAATGTCAGGAAGAATAACTCTTGTTAGCTGATAATTACTGATGCGAGTTATACCAAGTTAATATAGCTCCTGAAAAGACGAACGCTGCTAATCCCAAAAAAACTACCTGTAATCCGAAAAAGGTTTCTGCGACACCTGCTAATGCTAAAGGTAAGGAAAGAGCAATATTAATCACATTGTTTTGCAGACCAAAGACTTTACCACGCATTTCTGGTGGGGTTTCTGTTTGGATTGCGGTTTGCATGGGTATACCCACCAGTGCGCCAAAGATACCCAACAGTGTCACCAACAGCAGGACTAATAAAAGATGTGTTGTGAATACTGATAGACCAATTAGTGATGCTGCCATGCCTAGACAACCGCATAGACTTAATTGAGTATAGGAGAAGCGTTGACCAAATTGTCCGAGAATTGTAGCTCCAGCAGCGATACCAACCCCACCAGCTGCTAGTAAAAACCCGAATTGTGAGGCTTTCAAATTAGGGATTATTTCTGCCATGCGAACGGCTAAAACAGTTAATGCCGCAAAGACAGAAAACAAAATGATCAGCTGAAATAAGGCATTACGTATGCGAGAATTTGCCTTGAGGTAGCCCAAACCATCCCGTAAGTCAGAGAATACGTGAGGAAATTCTGTTTCAGGGGCATGGGGCTTTTCATTAGTTCTCAAGAGGAATAAAATTATGCCTGCGATCGCATAACTGCCACCAACTAAAAATTCTTTACCAAGTCCATTACTACCAGTTACTTGTAGCCAAATACTATCAGCTATTGCTAACAAAGGTTCCCCGATAGCAAACCCAACTATTACCGATGCCATCATCGTCGTTGTGTACAGAGAGTTAGCAGAAAGTAAATGCTGTTCTTCTACTACTAAAGGAATTGCCGACTGTTCTGCTGGAGCAAAAAACTGCGTTAGGGTAGAAACTAAAAAAGTTACGCCCAGAATAATTAGAAAACCAACTGGTATCATTCCTATTGGTTTCCAATTATGAGTCAACCACAACAACAAAGGAATTGACAGAACCAAGATGCCGCGCCAAACATTAGTTGCCACTAACACAGCTTTTTTCGACCAGCGATCAACAAAAACACCAGCAACAGAACCAAATAATACAGCTGGAATAGTAAAAGACATCATCAACGCTGATACCCAACCACTAATGCTTTGATTGCCACTTTTAAATAGAGTATTAATCAAAGCAATCATCAGAACTAGATATACTTTATCTGCTAGTTGGCAGAAAACTTGACCACCCCAAAGAGCAAGAAAATTCGGGTTTTTCAACACAGGTAAAAACCCCTGCTGTTGCCCATTTTTTGATAAAGTATCTCTCCCCAAAGCAGATTTATCTAATTCCGGTGGCTCTTTTTCTGAAATAGTGTTTCCTGGCAAACTATACCCGTTGCTGCTGTTGCCACTATCTCCGTTATCATCAGTTAATTGGTCGTCAGATTGTTTTTCTGATTGACTATTAACATCAGTTTTTGGTATTTCTGCCGTACCTGTTTTTTCATTTTTAGAAATATCTTTTGGGGATATTTCTTCGCTATTGATTTGATTAGATGTAGACTTAGGAACGGTACTTAAGTGATTGGGTACTGTAGGATCTGATGCCCTATTCTGTTTTTTGACGTAGCTTGGTGATAAAGGCAGGATTTTTGTATCCAAATCAGACGGTTGCATCATGGTAGGGAGCAAAATAAGAGTCAATCAAGGTAGCGGAGCGAATAGGGCGACCTAAGTGATATTGAGTATACTGACGTAAAATGTGCTCAACAGATACCCAACCATAATCTGTGCTTGTATTGCTCTGCATGATCTCTGGTTGTGACAAAAGCTGAAGCATAGCCAGTTCTGTAGCACTCAGGCGACTAGAAATCACAGGTATTTCTTGCCGATGGACAACTACTGTTTGGTTGCTAGGTTTTGGCGAAGATGAACTTATATTAGGGTGATGAATTGATGAAGGCAAAGAAGGATTTTTTTGTCTACCCCTCTCTCCTTCTCCCCCTCTTCGCAAGCTTTCCCAAGTTTCTAAGCAAACTGTTCCACCCGCCGGGATGCTAAATCCTACTTGCCAGTTGGAATCTGTAAAGTCCGGCGTTATGGGCTGCTGAGTTAAGCAACAGACTTGTACTTGAGGCGTCAGTCCAGCCAAAGCTAAAAGGTGAAACACCGCATGAGCCAAATGCGCCAAGATACTATAACTTTCTGTCTTGGGCAATGCCTCTAATCGGTTGAGATGTTCATTGAGTATCTCATAAAGTTCTTCTTGAGGTTGTTCACTTAAAGCCTGACACAAGACTATTTCTGCTAAATACTGACTAGCAGCTAATTTTGCCAAATCTTTAGCCAGACCTGGATAAGTTTTTAACGTCTGTGCTTGAGTAATTTTATCGAGCGATCGCCCTTTGGCAATTAATAGTTCATTTACCACAAACATTCCACTTCTACCGCCCAGGCTGGAGTTGTGCTTGCGTGCGCCTGGGGCTACTGCTCGAATCAGACCAAATTCTCGTGTCAAGATAGTCACTATTTTATCCGATTCTCCCAGAGCTTGGGCTTTGAGATTAATTCCAGTTGCTGTATAGGTTCTGCTCATTTAGTCATTAGTCATTAGTCATGCGTCATTAGGCATCGGTTATTAGTCATTAGTCATCGGTTACTAGTCATTAGTCAAAGAACAAATGACAAAAAGAGAAGTCGGAGCGCCGGCTTCCGGCGTAAACGCGCTAGCGGCTTGCCGTAGGCATCTGAACTTCGGAGACAAATTGACAAAAAACAAATGACTACTCACCCTTTCCCAGGTTATCGCGCTGGCGGATTAAATCGATACCGCGAGATGTTCCTAATCTAGTAGCACCCGCTAATATTAAGTCTAAGGCTTGCTTAACGGTGCGAATACCACCTGATGCTTTAATTCCAACTCTTTCTTTTGCCAGTTGCTTTAATAGCTGCACATCTGCGACTGTGGCTCCACCATTCCAACCTGTACTGGTTTTTAAGAATGCGGCCCCCGCTTCCATAGATAATTCTGCTGCTAGTTTTTTCTCATTATCTGTCAGCAGATTAGTTTCCAAAATTACCTTGACTGTTTGCCCAGTCTCTTCACAAATGGTCGCTATTTCTCGGTGGACTTCTTCAGTTTTGCCAGCTTTTAACCAACCTAAGTTGATGACTACATCCAATTCTGTAGCTCCATTCTCTACTGCTTCTTGAGCTTCATACAACTTAACTGTTGAAGTAGTAGCTCCAATAGGAAAGCCAATAACTGTACAAATTTTAGGGTTTTTGCCGTGAAGAAGTTCCGCCGCTTGGCGTACATAAGAGGGGTGTAGACAAACCGCCGCAAAATGAAATCTGTCTGCTTCTTCACACCATTGCTCAACCTGCTCTGGAGAGGCCGTTGGCATTAATAGGGAGTGATCGATAAATGGCGCAATATCAATGTCTGGATAGTCTGCTGCCATCGCGTCTTCTGCCAGTGATTGATTATTAAACTTTATAAAAAATTAAAACATTTCTTATATATATATTAAACCACACTTATTACGAGTTTATCCCGAAAATAGACTGCTTGGTTAGCCTTGTATGCCAACTTTCCAAGCTTACCGAATTATTGTAAGTATTCGAGTTTACATTAAATCGATATTAGCGCAGGCAGATTAACAGTTTCTTTTTCGCCAGGGGCTAAAAATTCAAGAATATTTTGAGCTAACACTTTTGATGCCAAATATGGCACACCATTACCAATAGTTTTAAACATATTAGTAAGTGACATATTCTCTGGAAGTACAAAATTTGTAGGTAAAGATTGTATTGCTAAAGCTTCTGCAACAGATATTCGCCGGACTTTGTAGGGATGTAAATGTACTTCATTATTTCCATAGCAAGCTGTTGGAGAGTAACGCCATCTGTGCAGACGCTTGAAAGACTTTTTAGAATCATCTCCTTCATCAACAGCAGCAAATTTAGTAATACCCGCCCTTGGTTGAAAATAGTGTTCAGTATTAGGATGATTTAGCACATTATTTTTTCTGAACCAGTATTCAACTGTTAATTCTTCAGGAATATCATTAGGACAAGGCAATATAGAGTCTGCTTTAAATGGTTCGCACTTAGTCCAAGGATAAGCAAAAACCCTTTCTTGAGGATAAATAATCTGTTTTGTCCAAGGGAAAATACCTTTAGGTAGTAACTGTTCTTTCTGTAGTTTTATTCCTATATCATTAATAAAATTATTCCGAAAACCAATAAGAATAATTCTTTCTCTATCTTGTGGTACGCCATATTCAATAGCATTAATTAATCGCTCTGTTAATATATAGCCAGCTTTATGTAACTTTTGCTTCAGCAATTCAAAAAATAAACGGTGTTTTTTCGTTCTCCATAAACCTTTAACATTCTCGAATAAAAAGAAATCTGGTAAATTCTGACAAATTAATTCCACATAAGAAGCTGATAGCTTGCCATTATCTCCCAAATGTCCCTTATTTTTACCACCTATAGAAAAATCAGGACAAGGAGGGCCACCAATAAAGCCCACTATATTATTAGATTTGTGGCAGTCTTGTACTAATTGCCGTAGGTGTTGTGCTTGTACTCCATCAATAAGTTTTGATACGTCTGCCGCTTCCCCGTGATGATATCCGTATTCTGGTAATGCTAGCTTGAGAACTTCCCGTGAATAACGGTATGCTGCCATGAAAGGGGAGAAAATTTCATTAACATAAACAATATTAAAACCGCTGGTTTCAAAACCTAAATCTAGGAAACCTGAGCCTGCAAAAAAAGAGAATATACAAGGGCGATCGCTTGCCAGCATTATTTTTTGATATTAAAGAAACAAAAACACAAAGACACTAGGAAACTCTTAGCGCCTTTGCGTCTTTGCATGAAATTATTTCACTAGTTCAACTTGTTGCACTTCTGGCAACAAACGCTTCACACCTTGCTTAACAAACCCTTGCAGAAAACCCATCTGCTGATTTTGTTGAAATACCTTTTGCAAAGTTTGCCGCAAGTTATCGAGATTTAAAGCACTTCCAGAATCTATAGCTATTTCCTGTTGTTGGAAATACTCGATTAGACTTAACCCCGCTACCCTAGTAAGATAAGCCGCGCTAACTCCTTGCACCACGCCACCAGCAACAAAGGTTACGGCGTTGCTTTTCAAGACTGTGCCAATAGCTTTAGTAGAAATTTCCACTAAACCGAGTTTCAACATCAAACTTCCCATAGTTCCAGCTACGGTTTGCGCCTGTTCCAGGGAAAATTTCTGCTGATAGATATTACCCAAATCCATCACCATCTGGGCATTAATTGCCGCAGTTGCCAGGATATCAAGTGCTGGGACTGGGTTAGCAAAGGCAGCAGCAGCAGCTATCCATTGATATTGTTCAATAACTGGAGTAGCGCGATCGCGTCTGGTTCCATTTAGCCAGTTTTTAGCCTCAGCTTTCAAGAAACCAGCTTTCCTCATAGTGGTTCCCCACACCAGCTTTTCTCGTTGCTGTGCCAAAGTTTCAGTTAACTGCTGCGTCAACTGTTGGATGTCTGGTGCTGGTTGTTCCATCCACTCTTGTACAGAACCATCAGCTTCATGCTTCCGCACTTTGATGGGAATGGGAGAGGCCGCAGTTGCAATTACATTTTCTTGCATCCGCTGTTTCAATGACAGCAACACACTAGCGCGTTCATCTGCTAAATGCTGGTCTTGTTTATTAAAAACCAGGATTTTCGGCTGATTAGTTGCTTTTAGCTGCTGTAAACTTTGAAATTCTGAATCAGTCAAATCACCATTGGTGAGGAATAGGACAAAATCTGATTTTGTCAATTCTGCCAAAACAGCAGCATCTGATTTGTCACTAGCTTCTCTAAACAAAGGTGCTGTCTCTTGGAAATCTACAGAAGTTGCATACAACTTCTCTAACAGTTGAATCAAAGTACTTTTACCTACAGATTTACCGCCAGTAACAGCAATTTGAATTTTTTGCCTGTCTAATTCCACTAATAACTGGACAACTTGCCCTCGCAGTGTCTCTAAGGCTATGTGGTTTTCGGCTTCTTGTGCCAGTTGATTAATTACGACTTCAGCTTTAGCGATCGCACTTTCCACACTCGCCCGATCTACAGGCATAGCATTTAGCTGCTCTAAACTGTCTTTTGAGCGATGATGCTGGAATAACCACAAACCACCGCCTACTGCTAAAGCACTCAATAGACTAAACTCGCCTAACTGCACTATTGAATCATGCCAACTTTGTAGCATCCATAGGGAAAAGGACAGTCCCAGTCCTCCCACTAAAATTGGTCGCTGCAACTTCACAACCATGTTTCTCCGCGCTTTTTGGAAGGTTCCTACTCCAGAATAGATCAAAATAAAACAAACCCCTGCAAACTTTCTTTATTGCAGGGGTTTGTTTTATTTTTTATTTGGTGGCGGGAAGTGGATTTGAACCACTGACCTTCGGGTTATGAGCCCGACGAGCTACCAGGCTGCTCTATCCCGCGTCGCCTCTTGACTTTTAAAGTATAACCTAAAGTCAAAAGTTTGGCAACTACAAAAACGATAATTCTCCAATGACTTCTAAACGCTTGTATTTTCCCAAAGTCATAAACTTTTCTGACAAGCTTTCTGCTGCACTGGGGCTAATCCAACCCATCTGCTGGAGCAGGTGGATAGCAACAGCGTATTTTGCGCGTTTTGCCCCATCCATAACTTTAATTGCCAATCCCATACCCTCACCAAGCCTACCAATGCACTGCACTCCTTCAGCACCAGCTTTACTTACCAGTTCCCCTGGAGTTAAGCGCATCAGTTCCGTATCAAATTCTCCATCTCCTGCCACCATAGCCGGGTGATGAGTCATTGCCCGGACAATGCGTTCCATATCCAAATTATTACTAGAGGCTAGTAGGGCATACAAAGACGCCATTTGACTGAGTTGCATGAGATAAGTTGGTGCGCCGCAGTCGTCGTGAGCGCTGATAAATTCCTCTGCTGGCATTCGCAGCAACTCTGCTACTTTACCCAAAATCAATTGCTGTATTGGGTGCTTGCGTTCCAAGTAGTTATTCAAAGGCCAATGGCGTTGTTGACAAACGGCTAACATCCCTGCGTGTTTACCAGAGCAATTGTATTCCAGTGGACTTTGTTTACCTTCAGGAATCGGACATTGGAGGGCGGTAGGGTCAAGATCAGCCCGCCAAAGGATGTTAAATACCTGTCGTACTTGCTCTATTCTTCCTCTATGGGAACTAGTAATAATTGCTAGGTCGCGATCGCTCAGGTCGTAACGTTCCAGTGTACCTGTAGTAGTGACTGCCAGTGCCTGAAATGGTTTCAGTGCTGAACGGACAAATGTAGCAGTCTCAGAATTGCCTGCAACAGTCAACACCCGTCCTCGTTCATCGCATACAACAGCCTGGACTATATGCCTCGATTCAATAATACCTTCACGCAGCAGCCGGACTTCCAGTGCTGTAGCTTGAGTTCGTTTGCCCATTGTCATGGGTTAAATTTTATACCTTTTTCTTATTTATCATTAGTCATTTGTCCTTTGTCATTTGACTAATGACCAATGACTATTTACAGCAAATGCCAAACTATAGTACCAATAACGAACATTCCCGCCAAGCCAGCAAAGGTAAATTTTAACCGTTGGAGAATGGGTTTAATTTCGTAGGTGACAATTAAGCGATCGCGAGTTAAGACTTCTTGCGGCTTCGTCCAAATTTGACCGTCGTACCAGCCGGACTCTTCGTAAAATACTGTGGAATTGTAAAGGCGATCGCTCACGTAGAACCAGCCCAAGTACAATCGTACTAGCGCCAGTACTACCCCTACGGTCGCTCCTGCTGCACCAGAGAGGAGAAAATGTCCCAGATACTTGTGTGGCGGAAAACTCGCAGATGCTACAGGTCCTGCTACGAGCCAAGATAAACCCCAAATCCAAGCCATTTTTGTGATATATTCACGCCAATCTGAGGTGCTATCACGAAACAGCCAAGATGTTTTTAACTCTTCGTACTCATTTAGGGGTTGCTGCTCTGCGGGAACTGGACAATTGGAAACCGAAGACCTAATCATGTTGGCTTACCCCCGCCGTCATCGGATGTTGGCAGCGAAATGCGTTCTGCATGAATCCAGAATGCTTCTAAATTATAAAACTCTCGCTCCTTAGGCATCATGACATGAACGATCACTTCGCCGTAGTCTAGCAGCACCCAACTCCCTTCAGCTTTTCCTTCTGTTCTTAAGGGACGCCGTTGCCATTCCTTCTCAACTTTATCTTCAATTGCGTCAGCGATCGCCCTTACTTGTACCCGAGAATAGCCTGTCATCATCACAAAGTAATCAGCTAGGTAAGACACATCTGCTACTCTAAGCAATAAAATCTCACCAGCTTTGCGGTCTGATGCGGCTTCAGCAATGGTTATAGCTAATTTTCCACTCGCATCTTCTATTTCAGAGGGGCTTCGTAGCGCACTCTTAATTGCTGAGCCAGGTTGTACTTGGAAATCTCCTTGGAAATAATCAGACATTAAACCTCAGTGCTTTCTTCCTTTTGTAACAATTCTTACATCTACTTACAAAATTGAACTGCAACTGTGTAAATAGGTTTTTTTGAATACTAACAAAAAAACACGTGTCTATGCGGCTGATTATTCGATCGGTTATAGGGATTTTGCTACGAGCAAGCACTAACTGCGAGTCTGTATTATGTGGGGAGCAATGACGCAATGGCTTGTCAGCAAAAATCTTCAGAAATAATTATAAACGAACTAGACAACTTGATGGCTAAAGCTTGTAATTGTTTAGTGTGCCGCATCTTGGCTATCAGCTATAAGTTAAGAGTACGATACAGCAGACTAAATTATCCTTAATCTACCTAAAGTGTGGTTTACACCAGTGTTATAGCTATTAGCTAGCTTGTTATACTCCAGAATTTAGGCAAATTATGGAAAGAGATGAAGTCTAATTATTTACTAGGTTGGGTAGAACGAAGTCAAACCCTAAATAAAGCTTGGATATTTCCAAATCTCTTTTATGGTGACGTCTACTTAGTCATTCCATTAGAAGGCTTCAGCTATAGTCGGGTTAAATTGGACTCAGACCCCAAAATACCCTAGTAGATGCACTGAACAACTTAACTCTTCCACAGCTTTAATGAAGTGGAGCCGTCAAATTTTAGTTAGATGAAGTACCCAAAAACTTACGTTGTCTATTGCACTATGTTTTGAGAGCGAACTTCACGAGGCTTAAAATCTCTTGCTATCTAGATTTTAAGTCTATTTTTTTGACTCTTAGTACTATGATTTTACTGCAAAGAGTGGTATACAGTCTGACTCTGTTAGGGTAGGTTAAACTTCTTGTTTCCTCACAATTGCTGACTTAATTTCTCTATCTGCTATCAGCGAGTAACACAAATTCTCATACTGATTTAAAGCTTGCTCAAAAGCATAATGTTCTACAGCATATTGACGACTTTTATAACCTAGAGTTTTGACTTTTTCTGGGTTTTGATACAAGTTTAAAATTGCCATTGCTAATGATTGAGGATCTTCTGGCGAAACAATAATTCCGCCGCCACTTTGCCTAATAGCTCTAGCTGCCGTACCATTATCAGGAACAGATGCAACCAATGCCCGACCACTGGCTAGTAGGACTTGAATTTTCGAGGGCATATTGAAAGATACGACATTTTTCTTTTGCACCACTAAACCTACATCCGCAGCTGCCAACATCTGGGGCAAATCTTTTCGGGGTTGAAACGGCAGTAAAAGAACGTTATCTGCGCCACAGGCTAGACATTCCTTTTGCAATCGTTGCAAACCTTTTGGTTCTCCAACGATGACAAAGGCAATATCTGGGATATGCCGCAATAAAGAAGCAGCTTTAATAACGCTTTCTAAGCCTTGAGTCAGGGCAATGTTACCAGAATACTGCACTATAAATTTGCCATCTAGGTTATGTGCCGCACGGAAAGGGTTATTTTCTTTGGGCAAAGGGCGGATGAAATTCACATCAACCCAGTTGGGAATTTGCACAATTTTCTTAGCTTTGACACCCTTAGATAATAAGTTTTCCACAAACCCATCAGCGATAACGCTAATTTTGCTGGCACTGCGGTAAGCAAATTTTTCTAATGCTTTAAATACCTGAATCAGCAATTTATTTTTCAGTAGGCCGACGTGTACAGCGGCTTCTGGCAATATATCTTGTAAATTTAAGATTACTGGGCAGGCACGCAACCATCCTACTAGAGCAGCTGGTACGCAAACTGGCAGAGAAGGTGATGTTGAGAGAATAATATCTGGACGCCAGCCAAAAAGAGCTGGGATAAAACTGCTCACAACAAAACTAGCATCTAGCAATACCCGATCTAGTAAGTTGGGTTGCGGGCGAGTCCAAACATAACTGCGTTGAATTTCAACGCCATTTTTGTATTCTGTGACAAACCATTTACCTCGGTATTCTTGGTAAATTTGACGCTCAGGGTAGTTGGGCATAGCAGTAACTACGCGCACTTGGTGTCCGCGCTTAACCAATCCCTCTGCTAATTCAGTCATCAGCGGAGCGATACCAATTGGTTCTGGGTAGTAGTTGTATGAGTAAATTAAAATCCGCATAAAAAATTAGCCAGAAGTAGTCGAGGTACTTAATTTAATGACAATATGTTTTTTAAACATCTTTTGGTGCTTGGTAGCTCCTATATTTAATTGTCTCTTCTGACTCTTTTTATGTCAGGTATTTTAATTAAAGATTAAGTAAAATTTGATATCAAGTACTTAAAGTAATCTAATACTTTTTTTACTACTTTAGGAGCGTTTAAAGTGTTAAATTTAATCTATGTCTAAGTATAAATTCTGGTATCACTTGACATTCACTATTAGTTAAATATACTTTCAACAGTAATCAATAGAGCTTGATTAAAATTTGGAAATATTATATTGTGGTCAATTCTTGGGGAAAATTTCAAATTGAAAACGCTATCACTTACTCTGGAGAAGATAAAATTAATATAATTACTCAGAAAAAAGTAGGGCTTAATAAATAGCCCTAAACAGTAAGAAAATTTTCTCCTAGTAAGTTTTTAAAGAAGCATAAATAAAAAAAATATTCTTATAAGATTACTGTACGTAAAACTAATATACACCCAAGCCAAAATGGTCTTGGGTGTACTTAACGATTCTCGTAGGAGTTGCCAGTTCCTAGCAAATTGTAAATAAAGGTAATAGGCTAAACAGCACCACTGTTTTTGTGAAACAGGATAGCTACTGTTTTGAAAATTAGCTTTAAATCGTATACTAAACTCCAATTTTGTTGATACTGCAAATCTAGGCGAATTACATCCTCAAAACTACGTACTGTAGACCGACCATTAACTTGCCACTCGCCAGTCATCCCAGGTTTAACATCTAAACGTTGCCACTCTGGTACTTCATAGCGTTCTACTTCATCAGGTGTGGGTGGTCTAGTACCTACTAGGCTCATCTCTCCTTTGAGGACGTTCCAAAATTGGGGGAGTTCATCCAGACTAGTTCGCCGCAAAAAGCGTCCTATCTGCGTAATTCTTGGATCGTTCTCATTCTTGAAAAAAGCACCTTGCGCTTGGTTCTTGACTTGGGATTTCTTTGCTTCCGCATCTACACACATAGAGCGGAATTTCCAAATCTTAAAACGCTTCCCCATCCAACCACAGCGGGTTTGGCTAAATAAAATGGGGCCTGGATCGTCTATTTGAATAGCGATCGCAATGGGAATTAACAAAACTCCTGTAATAATTAAACCAATCAGTGAGCCAACAATGTCTATGAACCGTTTCATCCAAGACGCCATAGAAGGATGAGTAGTAGGTAACTGCTCTACCTGCCGAGAAGCTGTTTTACGAGTTTCTACGATATCATTTTGTTTTATTGGCGGCTCTTCATCAACAGATTCAATAGGAAAAACTTCATCCAAACCTGTGAGTTTTAGGACTGCCATTACCTGAGGGGTAACATTCCGGAGTGTTAATGCAATCCTTTTTTCCTGAGCATATTTAAAATTACTGACTAATGCGCCTAAACCACTACTATCAATAAAAGTAGTTTGGTGAAAGTCTATGATGATTTGCTGAGGATGTGAATTGGCTTGGGTTAAGCCTTGGCAGGTTTGCTTAAAGCTTACAGCCTCAAGTACGCTCAACCGCGCGGGTACCTGCACTATAGCCGTGTCATTTAGGGAAGTAACTGAAAAATCTACCTCAGTGGATTGGCTAGTCATGAAGCTCTGCACTTTCGTTGCCATGTATAATTTAATCTGCCAAACATTATTTTGTCCTAAAAACTTACCTAACCCAATGTTTAATTAGTAGGAATAAGGACTAATCGCTGGTTAACTTGGTTTGAGACTCGAGATCGCTAGCGACGATTCACAATAGAGAAGGAAGCCAAAAACATCCTTGCTGTTGTGCCGACGCAGCGCGATCGCGTTGCTCTCATCAAATGATTGCTAAAACTACGGTTACATCTAATGCACGCCTGGTTGAAGTCTTTTCTGCCATTCAAGGAGAAGGGCTGAATGTTGGGACACGCCAGATTTTTATTCGTTTTGCTCTTTGTGACTTACGCTGTCATTTTTGCGACAGTGCCCATACTTGGAATCCACCCTCTACCTGTAGGATAGAGCGGTACCCAGGATTACGCGACTTTGAAATTCACTCTAATCCTGTCCCACTACCCATATTAATAGAATGGGTTGAAAGGCAAAATCTACCTTGTCTACACGATAGCATTAGCTTAACTGGGGGCGAACCACTTCTTCATGCTTCATTCTTAACTCAATTTCTACCGGAAGTGCGAGCTAGAACTGGTTTACCTATATACCTCGAAACAGGCGGACATCGCCCAGAACAACTGGCTATGATTCTTCCATACTTAGATTCTGTAGGTATGGATTTTAAGCTGCCTAGTGTCAGTGGCGAAACTTATTGGCAAGAACACGGTAAATTTCTCCAACTCTGTCAATCATCAAATTTAAATGTTTTTGTCAAGATAATTGTGTCTCAACAGACAGATCCAGCAGAGTTAGAGGAGGCCGCTTTGCTGGTGGCAGAGGTAAATGAGGATATCCCAGTATTTTTACAACCTGTAACGCCTTTACCAGCCTCTGAACAATTCACTCAAATGCCTGCGCTTGCCCCTTCTCCAAATCAAGTTTTATCTTGGCAAGCTTTGATGAAGCGATCTGTCAAGCAAGTACGTGTGATACCTCAAACACATAAAATGCTGAATCAGCTTTAGGGGGCTGGGGGCTGGGGACTGGATAAGAGGTAGAGGTATTGTCAACGCCTCCTTTTAGGCATTTGCTTATGGGGTTTAATTTGAGTTTGACAAAGATAAAATCAAGAGAAACCAAGATTTTATGAAAATTTGAAGTCAAATTAAACACATTAATTTCTGGTTAACTTTTTCTTAATACGGAAGTCTAATGCTGAAAAAATTGATTGTTCGGACTGAGACATGATTCAAGCACAGCATTGGCTTTCTGTATTAAGCTGTTCGTTTTTGGCTGTTGTAGTTAGTATTACTGGATCTGTAAATTCTGCTAAGGCTATTTCCCTCACCAATTCCATAACTATACCTGGTGAAAGTACAGACTTGTATTCATTGGGTGGTAATAGCGCTAACAATAATCGTTTAGGTGGTTTTTTCTCGGATCTCTACTACGATCGCTACAATAATGTGTACTACGGTCTTGTAGATCGTGGCCCAGGTGGCGGCGTTATTTCCTACAATACGCGGGTACAAAAGTTTTCTCTGAATGTGGACTCAAACACGGGTGCAATTAGTAATTTCAAGCTACTGGATACTATTCTTTTCACTAAAAATGGTGAAAACTTTAGTGGGTTGAACCCTAGTAAACTCAACGGCAATGCTGGAGTTTTGGGGCTGAGTTTTGACCCAGAAGGATTTGCGATCGCCCCTAATGGCAATTTCTATGTTTCTGATGAATATGGGCCGTCTGTGTACGAATTTAGTGCCACTGGTTCCTTCCTCAGAGCATTAACCACTCCAGAAAATTTGATTCCCAAAGCTGGCAACGATATCAACTATGTCGATGGTCGCCCAACTATTACCAGCGGTCGCCAAGATAACCGCGGTTTTGAAGGAGTAACTCTGAGTCCAGATGGCAGCAAATTATTTGCAATGCTGCAAGACTCCTTAGTTAACGAGGGTTCACCAGATGGGCGGCGCAGCCCTAATTTGAGAATAGTAGAATTTGACACAAAAACAGGTCAAAGTACAGCTCAATATATTTATCAGTTAGAAAGTTTAGCTGATATCAATGCGCGTGTTCCTGAAGATACTTTTGGCGCAAATTCTCAAGGACGGAATATTGGTATTAGTGCTATTACGGCTTTGAATGACAAAGAATTTTTAGTATTGGAGCGAGATAATCGGGGTGTTGGTGTAGAAGATGTTACTAGTAAGAATTCTGTTGCTAGTAAGCGCGTCTACAAAATTGATCTGACAGGTGCAATTAATGTTAGTGGTATTAGCTTGGCAGGTACGAATAACCTACCTGTAGGAGTTACACCTGTAAGTAAGTCTACATCCCCGTTTATTGATATAGCTGAACTGCTAGAACAAAGTGGACAAAGCATCCCAGAGAAGTTGGAAGGTTTAGCGATCGGCCCTCAACTTGCTGATGGTTCCTATGCAATTCTAGTGGGTACGGATAACGACTTTAGTGTGACTCAGAATGATAGTGATGTGCAGTTTGATGTTTGTTCAGGTGGCACTCAAGTATCAATTGATAGCGCTTGTCCTGCCGGACAGAGTTTGATTCCCACTTATCTTTATGCTTTTAAAGCTACTAGTGAAGAATTGAAGGGATTTGTCCCGCCAGTAAAAGTACCAGAACCAACGGCAACTGCTGGACTCGTACTGCTTGGTTTGAGTGCATTCTGGCTGAAGCGGCAGTTCAAGCTAAATGAAAAGTAACTAAATATTTTTGGAGTGGGCGTTGCCCACCCAATTTACTTTCTGATATCTACAGTCCGCCTTCATCTATCGGTCTAGATTTAGCTTTTGCTTTGTTGGCACTGCGTTTAAGTGCAGAGAGCCGTGCTTCGTATTTAGAGCGTTGGCGCTTGCTTGGAGTGTTGTCGATTAGAGTTTTTAAGGCACTACCCAAACTCTTGTAGGCATTGGGGAGGCTGTAACCAAAACGAGTTGCTAGGGCGATCGCTTTTTCATCGGCATCGACCAATTCTACGAGTTGTTTGCCACCATTATTTTTTTGATATAATCGCCAGCCTGAGATGCCACACAGTGCCAAAGCTAACACCAGCAGCAATCCATCTTGTACCCACAACTCACCGACAGCACCACCTAAACCAATCGCTAGTGCTGCCATTTCCCAACCATCTTTCGGGATTGTGTCATTCTGCACGCGGGCTACTTCATGCCAGAACAGCAGATTACGCTGATCCATCGCGAGGGCATCCCATTTCACCAAGTCAATTTGAATTTCTACTTGGTCTTTACCAATTTCTTCGCTGCGGATCAGGGGTGGATTAACCTCAGTTGTGCCTTCAACCGTGACCCAGCTCTGCAATTCTGGCGGTAGTAGGCCTTTTAACCGCCTGAGTTCGCTCATTTCCGCTTTGGCAGAGGAGGTTGCATAGGATGTCATAAAATCCAGCCCCAGAAAAGTTCAGTATATTGTGAAGGTATCACTTAGGAGTATAGCTATTTCAGGGATGATCCGTCTCACTCGCTAGGAAAACTTCCCCGCTTCTTGCGTGCTTCCATTGCCTTCTCTAGCAATTCTAGTAATCCTGGAGCCTCTTCTTGAATACTGAGCAATAATCTTTCGCCAAGTTCTACGTTACCTGGATCAAGACCTGTTTTCATCACTTCTTTCAAGCGAGGTAACGCTATACCATCAACAATCTGAATTAATCCACTTAGGCAACGGTGAAATTGTTTTTCTGTGAGAATCGAGTCTTCTAGGGGAAACTCAATAATGGCACGGATTTCACCATCAGATGGGTCATACTCCCATTGCAGCATTTTGGTTTCCCAAGAAATGGCAAGCATTGTCTGTAAGATAGCTCCTTTATGAGGATGGTCTTGAACTCCCACCAGAACTTGAGGGGCAAATACCCGAAAAAATCTTCCATCTTCATCTAGTTGGACAACTATTAAGAAATCTTCTAAGTTGTCAGCTTCCACACCTGTTATAATACGGTCTTCTTCATCATCTATACGGTAGTCCCAACCAAGGTTATCTAGGTACTTGGTAATCTGTTTCAGATTAGCTCCCATAAAAGCCTCATAAGGAATGGTGGAGCAGCTGTTATCAGACCTAGTTTAACCTGCTAGGGGTTGTTGCTTGGGTTGGTGTCGCTACTTATGGTCACCTAGAAGTATGCAATAAAGCTAGGATGAAAATAGGAAGTTCGGCATTGGGCATGAAAAACATGAACAATATATTTTTATTCTGTGTTGTGAACGATAATTTATTGGTGTCTCTACTAATTAGTAAGAGAAACTATTAAGTGTTGCCAATAATTTATTTAGATGGGAAAAACACTAGATAATTTCCCAAATTTTAATATTACCTTCTAGGTTTGATCCATAGATTGCTATATAAAGCATAGAAAGAATATTTAATATCATATCCAGAAAATCCAGCCAAGTAGAAATAATTTCTATAAGCTCACAAGACTTTTGAGAAAATAAGTAAAAATCTCAACCACCGCTTTAATAGAGAAAAATATAACACAGAGGCTGATAAAGTTTTATATTACAAGGTTCAAATTGTTTTTACTAAATCCTTGTAGTGAGCAATACATTTTCTGTTTTTGAGTATCTATTGAAGTTTATGCGAAAATCATCTTTAATTTTAGCGATCGCACCTTTCATATTTGCCATCAGCGCTTGTAGTGGAGAGTCAGCACAAACAGCAAACTCAGCCAGTACTCCAGCGACACAAGCAACTCGAAATCGCTGGGATACAGTCAAAAACCGTGGTCAGCTAATTTGCGGTGTCAGTGGTGAAGTTCCAGGATTTAGCTTTGTAGGAACTGACGGTAAATATAGTGGTATTGATGTAGATGTCTGTCGCGCCGTCGCAGCTGCTTTGTTTGATAACCCAGATGCTGTAGAATTTCGTAATCTCAATGCAAAAGAGCGGTTTACCGCCTTGCAAACTGGAGAAGTAGACCTTCTCAGTCGCAACACTACCTGGACACTTGGTCGCGACACTTCACAAGGTCTTGAATTTGCACCCGTCGTCTTTTATGACGGTCAAGCCATAATGGTTCGCAAAAATAGCAATATTAAGTCCCTAGCAGAGCTGAAAGACAAAGCTATTTGTGTTCAAACTGGTACTACCACTGAACAAAATTTGGCTGACCAAATGCGAAAACGGGGCATTACCTACAAACCTGTTGTCTTTGAAGACGTTAATGTTACCTTTGCCACCTATAGTCAAGGACGTTGCGACGCCATTACAGCTGATCGTTCAGCATTGGTTTCTCGGCGCACGACTCTACCCAAATCAGAAGATAACGTGATTCTTAATGAAGTAATTTCTTCGGAACCGCTAGCGCCAGCAGTTTCTAAAGGAGACACTAAGTGGGGTGACACTGTCAAATGGGTAGTATATTCGCTGGTAAAAGCTGAGGAGTTGGGCATTAATTCTCAGAATGTGGGTCAATTCGCCACTAGTAATGACCCAGACATTAAGCGCTTCTTAGGAACAGAAGGTAACCTTGGTCAGGGTCTTGGCTTAACAAACGATTTTGCAGCAAGAGTAATTAAGCACGTCGGTAACTATGCTGAGATTTACGATCGCAACCTCGGCCCCAAAACAAAACTTAATCTAGCTCGCGGTCAAAATCAACTCTGGAACAAAGGCGGACTGCTTTATTCTCCACCATTTCGGTAAATGAGGAAGATGGAGATGAAGATCAAAGAAATAACCAATGCCCAATGCCCTATGCCCAATGACCAATGACAAATTCAAAACCACCTATATGGCGTGATAATCGCTTTTGGCGCATTGCTGGGCAATTAATTGCGGTATTTTTAGTAGCAGTTGTAATAACCATATTGTGGGGTAATCTCAACCGCAATTTACAGCGGTTGGGCATTCAGTTTGGATTTGATTTTCTCCAACAGCAAGCATCTTTCGATATTGGCGAAACGCCTATTAACTACAAACCGACTGACACCTATAGCCGCGCCTTGTGGGTGGGGCTAATTAACTCTTTGCGGGTGGCAGTCGCAGGAATTGTTCTTACAACAATTGTCGGAATAAGTGCTGGGATTGCTCGGCTATCTGATAATTGGTTAGTGCGAAATATTGCTATGGTTTACGTTGAGGTTTTCCGCAATACGCCCTTACTGCTGCAATTACTATTTTGGTACTTTGCCGTTTTCTTAAGTGTTCCTAAGACAGAAAATAAAATTTCCATTTTGGGCTTTTTATCCCTGAGTCAAAATGGCTTAGAACTTCCTTGGTTTACCTTGTCTCCAGAGTTTTCATCTCTACTTTTAGGCTTGACTTTTTACACAGGTGCATTTATCGCAGAAATTGTTCGAGGTGGGATTAAATCAGTACCCAAAGGACAATGGGAAGCAGCGCGATCGCTAGGCTTAAAACCAAGTTTGGTTATGCGGTTGGTGATTTTTCCCCAAGCTTTACGGGTAATCATTCCACCTTTGACAAGTCAGTATCTCAATTTAACTAAAAATTCGAGTTTAGCAATCGCGATCGGCTACCCCGATGTTTATTTTGTCGCCTCCACTACCTTTAATCAAACGGGGAGAGCTGTAGAGGTGATGTTACTGATTATGATCACCTATCTCACCCTAAGTTTGACTATTTCTCTAATTATGAATTTGTTCAATCGCACCGTGCAAATTCAGGAAAGATAGACGAAAGAAGGGGATAAAGGTGAGTAAGGGACAAATAACAAATGAAAAATGAAAAATGAAAAATGACAAATCCTCAATTATTGTGGCTGCGTAAAAATCTGTTTAGTACTTGGTACAACAGCTTGTTAACTGTTGTCTGCTTGGTACTACTTTTTTGGGTATTGCGGGGAGTCTTAATTTGGGCAATTACTCAAGCACAGTGGCAGGTAATTCAGGTTAATTTACGTTTATTTTTAGTGGGAAGGTTTCCCCAAACTCTATACTGGCGGGCTTGGATTGTATTGGTGATCGCTTCAACTTTGGGCGCTATAACTGTAGGTGCATTTTCTGTAAACCAAGAGTTTAAAAAGCTTTATCTTGCTCTATTTACTTTCATAGTCAGCGCCCTGCTGGTTATTTTACCGTTGGATTTGACATCTCGTGTTTGGCTACTATTAATTGCGGTTTTAATATTTGCAGGCTTTTGGGTTGGGAGAACTTTTACTAAAGTAATAACCCCTTGGCTTTCTCTATTATGGTTGTTATCTTTCCCAATTATTTTATGGTTAATTGGCGGGGGATTTGGCTTACAATCTGTACCTACTAATTTATGGAATGGTTTGCTACTTACTCTACTAATGGCAGCAGTTAGTATTGTCCTTTCTTTTCCAATTGGGGTTTTATTGGCTTTAGGACGTACGAGTAATTTACCCGTAGTTCGGTGGCTCTCTATTCTTTACATTGAAATTATTCGAGGATTGCCACTGATTGGGATTTTATTCCTCGCTCAGGTAATGCTGCCTTTATTTTTGTCAGCCGACGTACGTTTAGATAGAGTAGTGCGTGCGATCGCTGGATTAGTTTTATTTAGTGCTGCTTACATGGCAGAAAATGTACGCGGTGGACTTCAAGCAATCCCACGCGGACAAATTGAAGCCGCTAAAGCGTTGGGATTAAATACTGCCTTAGTGATTATATTAATTATCTTACCTCAAGCTTTGCGTGCGGTTATTCCTGCAATTGTTGGTCAGTTTATCGGTTTATTTAAAGATACTTCACTATTATCTTTAGTAGGATTAGTAGAACTTACAGGTATTGCCCGTTCTATCCTGGCGCAGCCGCAGTTTATTGGTCGCTATGCTGAAGTTTATCTATTTATTGGCTTAATTTACTGGGTATTTTGTTACTCCATGTCGTTAGCATCTCGGCGATTAGAAAGACAATTAAGTAATTAAAGGTTTAACTTTTTAAATTAATATTTATAAGGTAGAATACCATGACAGAACAAACACCAATAATTATTGCTGAAGATGTTCACAAGTGGTATGGAAAATTCCACGCTCTTCAAGGTGTGAGCTTACAAGTAAATCGTGGAGAAGTAGTAGTCTTAATGGGGCCTTCTGGTTCAGGAAAATCTACATTTATCCGCACATTTAATGCTTTAGAAGAATATCAACAAGGAAGGATAATTATTGATGGTATTACTCTGAGTTATGACTTGCGGAATATTGAGGCAATTCGGCGAGAAGTAGGAATGGTATTTCAGCAGTTCAATTTATTTCCCCATTTGACAGTACTGCAAAATATCTCTTTGGCTCCAATTTGGGTGCGTCGTTTCTCAAAAATCAAAGCTGAAGAATTAGCAATACAATTACTAGAAAGAGTGGGAATTTTAGAACAAGCACAAAAATATCCAGGACAGTTGTCTGGGGGACAACAGCAACGGGTAGCGATCGCACGTGCTTTAGCTATGCAACCCAAAATTATGCTGTTTGACGAACCCACCTCAGCCTTAGATCCAGAAATGGTAAGAGAAGTTTTGGATGTAATGCGAGGTCTTGCCCGTGATGGTATGACAATGGTAGTCGTCACCCACGAAGTCGGATTCGCTCGTGAAGTCGCCGACCGAGTTATTCTCATGGATAGTGGTTCTCTTGTGGAATCAGCCACCCCTAGCGCCTTTTTTAGCAATCCCAAAGAAGAAAGAACACGCAAGTTTCTATCGCAAATTCTTTAGTAAAAATTTTTATAAACCTCTGCGCTACTTTGCGATTAACTTTGCGCTCCCACCGTTCGCGTAGCGTCTCGGAGAAGTTATGATGGGCGGAAGCCGCCGCTCATACTTCTCTCTGCATTTAACTCATACTTTTTGCCCTACAACTTCGCACCAAGCTTGTGCAAAAAACCCATCTGGATGCTGACTCAATTCTCGTAAAGCGCGACTCATAGCTGTAATTGTCTGCTCATCAGTCCAACCTTTTTCAACAGCTTGCTCAATATTTTGTGAAGTCTCAATTCGCAGTGCTAAATATTCTGTAATCAAACTCAACGGTTCATAGCATTCATAAGAAGCTGAAGCATTGATATTAGTAAACCCAGCTTTTCTTAACAATGCTCGTAACTCTCTACCCACGTAAAGATTACCAGAATTCTGCTGTTGAATCCACTTGTAATAGGACATTACCTTTTCTAGTTCTGGTGTGGTAGGTGTAATCAAAAATCCACCCCAGTCAGGACTACGAAGACCAATAATTCCTCCTGGTTTCAAAACTCTTGACAGTTCTTGTAATGCCTTCACAGGTTCCTGAAGATGTTCAAATAGCGCATGAGAAAAGATAGCGTCAAACGAGTTATCTGGAAAAGGTAGAGCATAAATATTAGCCTCCAGAAAATTAGCATTGCTCACAGCTTGAGTTACAGCATTTTCCGCAGCTAAGTAGGTAGGCACCGAAATTTTCTACTATGTAACAAAATCTTAAGTTGATAATCTAGAGCTAAATTTTACACGATGTGTGTTGTGATTGTTTTTTTTTCCTCTAGCTTGAACACCATTGATGACGGCGTAAGCGAGATCTAGCTCATCATCAAATGCTTGCCCGGATAACTCATCTTTCTTGAGATGTTGCCATTCCAATTCAATTGGATTCATTTCTGAGCAATATTTCGGGAGAAAAAAGATGTACAAACCCTGACTTTCCCATTTTTTCCACAATTGTTGAACTTCTTGGCAGCGATGTATTGGCCCGTTATCTTGCACAATCACGCTGATACGTCCAGTTTCTTGGGCTTGTTTGGCTTCTTTCTCCATCATTTCTATATAAGATTTACGGTCAACACCACCGATAACTAAACCGTAAACAAAACTGATTAAAGGTTGGAGAAGCCCGATAATACTTAATCTGCGACCACGGCGTTTAGTCTGTTCTAACCGTTTTTGCTCACCTCTAAAGTAATATGTATAACTAGGTTCGCTCCACATACAGAACCCTGACTCGTCTAGGTATTTCAGGTCTATTTCACCAGTGGCAGCAGCTAATTCCAACATGTCTAGGTCTGCTTGCTTGTTTGCTCGTGCTACTGGGTCTTGTTTTCCTTTATGGCTTTTCCTTGTCCGTTTCCAATCGACCCCCTTTTTTTGAGTACCCGTCTTAATCTGTCGGCACTCATCTCAACGTTGCGTTCTGTTTTCAACTTCAAAGCTAACTGAGAACTATTGTATGTGCGTGGCTCGTTTCTGAGGCATTCTTCTAAAAATATCATGTCATCCTCAAGCCACTTTGGTTTCCCCCCTCGCCCAGGAGATTCCCAAAGCCCTTCTGTGCCCAGTTTTTGCCATTGATGCAAAACTTTTGTGACTGTTTTTTTGTGACAATCAAAGTGATCTGCTATCTTCTCTACATACCAACCATGTGCATTTAGCCTGATTATTTCCGCCCTGTCTTTGACTTTCTGTGGTACATCCTGTTTTCTCAGATTTAGTAAAGTTTGGTCTTGCTCAGGAGTCAGAAATACCCTTAAACGCGCACCCATACACCAACTACCTTGTAGATGCATTATCAGTCTTTACATATCTTAACATAGCTGACTTTTTTGGCACCTACCTACTTAATATAACTGTTCCCTGGGAATAAAGCGAATTTATTTCCAGTGAACAGTGATGCTTTTTTCAAAAATCTATTCACAAATAAATTTGCTATAGGGACGTACATCTGTAAGCCCCTACTTTTATATCTGTAGCAGGGATTTAAGGAAAGGATAGACCTATTAATTCAATTAAAAAATATTTATATTACTAACCCTATCAGACTTAGATAAATTGTTTAGCTCCCATAGGTAGGTGAAAGAGAATTATATAGTAGAAACGTCAGAATTTGGGTCTCTTCAAATGCGATATTAAATAATTTTTCCTCAGAATTTTTTATTAGTAAGAATTACGTAATCTCACTGTACTGAGAAGCATAATATATATGTGAAAATAATATTGTTTGGAAACTAGTAAAGCTCTTTTGCTATTATTTTTTCCTAATATTTCCAGCTAAAATTTTATGCTTAAAAAAAATATTTAAGAGAGTTATGAATCAAGAAGTACAGAGTTTTTGCTTTTGTAGCTTAGCTTTAGGCAAGAGATATCGTTCTCATGCATTTCTATTAGCTCAAGATATTGAACAACATTCACCAGGAACTTCTTTAATAATATTAACAGATAAACCGCAGGAATTTTTTAAATATCCTAATGTTTTAGCATTTAAGCATCGACAACAAAGCCTTGGTTGTTACCATGACAAAAGGTTTGTCATTGCTAAAGCATTATCCCTTTTTGACACCTGCATATTTGTCGATGCAGATATCAGAATATTAGCTAAGTTACCAGAAAAAATAACATGGCTGCCCGGTATAACAGCCAGAAGTTGTGCAAGTTTTGTAAAACATAATCAAGTTTATATTGATTCAGTAAATGATTTGCACAAACCAAAGAGAATTAAAGACTTAGAAATTCTTAGCAAAATAGCACAAAATTTGGAGTTGGACTTAGAAGATACTAATCTCCAGTTTGTAATGGAAATGTTATTTGTAGTCACAAGGCAAGATGACCGAGAAACAGAATTTATCAAATATTGGGAAATGATCGCACTTTACTGTGAATTAAACGGTTTTTATGGTGCGGAAGGCTATGTAATAGGATTAGCTGCTGCTAAAGCAGGATTGCCAGTTAGATGGGGTGCTATGGAAAATATTATTTATTTCAAGGATTGGGTAGAAAGACAGAAAATAAAAAGAGGACAAGCCAATCCAGATGCAACACTGATATATTTTCAACAGCATGAAGCGATTGAATATCAAAAAAATTCAATTTTCCAAAAATTGGTACGTAAAATAAATAAACGCATTGGCTACTACTATCGCGCATTGTCCTTAAGACTTACAACTTTGAAGAATTATAAATTTTATTACCGCTAATAGGATGTATATTAAAGTATTAAATATTTTTTATTTACTCTAATAAGCTGAAAGCAGTAGAAAATTTACTCAAATAAAAATTTGTTTATAATAATTTTATTAGTAATTTTCAAGAATCATACTCGCAAGACAAAGAATAATTTAAATTTACTGCTAAAGAATATCCTAACTTAAAATCCGCCGTATTTATTAAAGAATAAGTAACTAATGAAGCAACTATGTATGATATCTCTAGAAAATATTGTGTTATTGCTGGTGGTTGAAAAAAAAGGCGGAGAACTTTCTTACATACAAAATTTGCTCAATAAGCTGATGTAACCCATAGCAATTTTAAAACATTCATAAATAACAAGATACCCGACTTCTTTAAGAAGTCGGGTATCTGAGTATTGCCATTTTAAAAAACTCACTTTATTGGCTTTATCTACTAATTTTATCTTTAAAATTGCGATAGTTAAGCTTAATATTATTGACTTTTTGGTTGATAAAACTTGTCGTAGACTTTTGTAGACGCATTAGGGGATTCTGATGATTAAAGCTTTGAGGTCTTTGTTCTGGTGACTTTAAATAACGATAATGCAAAAACACATCTCGGTATGGAATACTAACATCTTCAGCAGCGCAAAGTTTAGTAAAGCTTGATGAACTAATACTCATATAGTGTAGATATGTCAGCCGCCGTCCTTGGTCATAAAGAACATTATCTATTACGTCAAAATTAGAACTCCAATGATTACCAGTTGCTTTTTGTCCTCCATGATAAGCAAAGTTATAATATGAAATTCTACTCCTTAGTACTAAGTAGTTAAATAAAGATTGATCAGGTGCAACAAAAGCCATTGCATCAACTTCACCAGTGTTTAACTTCTCAAAAATATTTCCTAAAAACTCTTGAGAAAAAATATGTTTTTTAGTAGCAAACCACCCAGCACAAAATATTTTAGATTGCAAGTTTTCTTCTGGAAAAACTTGTTGTATAAGCTCTGGCGAACCATCAAAAATATATTTTAAATCAGACTTATACTGAAAATCATTGACTACCCAATCATGACTATCTAACTTTTCATATATATAATCTATTTCCCCCATTAATAGTGTATCTGCATCAAAATAAATAAATTTATCAAAGGGGCCATCCAAAGCACAAAATTTGCGGTGCATTGGTAACTCATAAAGTTCCGAAAAGCCCCACTCTCGCCAATTTTTTTGCGCTCTGGGATAATTTTTCCATACCTGAGTGGCAAAATTATCCCAATAGGCTATGGAATCAGTGTCTTCAAATAAAGTGACATTATCTCTAGATGCAATCTCTGCTCGCACTTTGTCTAGCCGATCATTATAGGGAATTATACAAATCGGAATTTTCCTCCCAGCATTAACTTCTATACTATTGAGTAATGCAATTAATTGGTCATAGACTACATCATTGGCTAGGATGTAAATGCCATTGGTCATCATAATACTCCTAATATTAGTACTATATTTATGTGCGGGCAGCCACAAAAGGAAACAAGCGGCGAGTCAATTTTGGGATAAAGGCAAATTTACCTTCATGGAGATAACGATAGTGTTCCCACAATTGCCAATAGGGACTACCAGTTTTAATCCGTGTGCCAGCCCAGTGTAGATATTTGAGTCGCTGTCCTCGGTCATAAAGAGCGTAATCTTGCTGTTGAAAATTTCGTGAACCTGCCCAACTACCAGGCCCTCCCCCAGGAATTTTGACAAGATTGCCACGTTTAGCAATTAATTTCAGAACAAGATAATTCAGGATAGGTTGGTCTGTTACTCCTTCAGAAAAATCGAAATATTCGCGATGCATAGCACACTCACGCAAAGTTTCATCCATCTGTTGCTCCGTAATAGCTCCTTTTCTAGAAGCCCAAAAACCGCTGTTGAAAACATCTTTAAGTTGTACATCTGTAAAAATTTGCTGCTCTTTCACTAGTGGAGAAAAGATATTTCGCAACTGATCATTTGCATAATGATAATCGCAACAGAAAAAATCAATTTCTGAGAGTTTATCTAAATTGCCGGCAATTTTTTCAAAAACAACAATATCAGTATCAATATAAATAAACTCATCTAAAGGGCCAAACCAAGCCACCAGCTTACGCATTTTATTGGGTAAGGCTAAGAAATCTCTATCAAAAATCTCCCCAATACGGTTAGTAAATTTATTAATAAGTTCTAGTTCTGGAAAAATTTGTACATTGTGTAATGTGGCAAGTTGATTTGCTACTTTTTGATAATTGTCGTTAAATGGTATCAGATAAACTGTAACTTCTGGATCATAAAAACGAATGCTATTGAGCAAAGCGATCGCATTATCGATAACGTGATCATTAGCAACTATATAAATTCCTCGGCTCATATATTATCCTTGGTTAATTAACTTTAATTTTCGCAGAGCTTTGGTGAGCATATTTGGTGGAGGAGCATCATAACGCTGAGGAGGTTTTTTAAAGACTGGTCTCTTATCAGGTTCATGAATATAACGGTAGTAGAGAAATAAATCTCGATAAGGAAACTCAATATTTTCTCCAGCACATACTGCTTGGTTGATATGAGGAGGAACACCAATGTAATGGAGATAAGTTAGCCGATTACCTTTATCATAGAGAATATGTTCTCGCTCCTCGAAGTGCTTTGAAGTTGCGGAACAACCTGTTTTTTCACTATCTGGTAATTCCTGAGCAAAGTTATAAATAGCAAGATTAGACCTCATTACCATGTAATTAAGCAACGGTTGTTCACCAGCACCATCATACAAAATTTCCGTCTCACCACTTTGCAAACGAGATATCAACCAATCTCTTCGCTCTGTGTTAAAAATTCCTCGTTTTGCTCCATAGAAACCTGAACAAAATATTTCTGTATCAATACGTTTTTGCTCGAAAATATCTAATAATTTAGGAGAGTTTATATTATATATTTTGCTAACATCTTTAAATTGAAAATCGTAGACAATAAAATCATAATTGTCTAATTTTTCAAATACTGATGCAAGTGAGTTCATAACCACTGTGTCTGCATCTAAATAGATAAATTTATCGAAGGGAGCATCAAAGGCGCAAAAACGTCGATGAGCGCCATAAAGACGGTGTTTACTACGATTTAATCGTTCTGGGGCTGCTGCCAGCATAAATTGATCCCAGCGATTGATTGATTCTTGATCGTCGTAAATAAATACATTCGGGCGCTTAGCTATTTCATTAGTAATACGCTGTGTCTGGTCATCAAAAGGATAGATGCAGACAGGAGTTTGTGAACCTAAGATAACATCAATACTGTTGAGCAAAGCTACCAGTTGATCGAAAACATAATCATTAGCAAGAGTACAAATACCATTCATAATTTATGAGTGTTGATCAACAAAGTTTGATAACCAGTTTAGTAGATTTAACTTGTGTAAGATGATCTGACGCGCTTCTGCGATCGCATCTTTGGCAGCATACCAAGCATCAGGAGTAGCTGTCACTTCTTGGATGTAAGCGATGCCTTTTTCATCTAAGCTAGGCAATCTTAAAAAACTCCCAGGTGGCAATAATCTATCAGCAGCTGGCCCACCATAATAAATTGGCAAACACCAAGCAAGCAGTGCATCCCAAAGTTTCTCACTTACATACCAATTATTATCAGCATAGTTTTCAATCGACAGATTGTAATAATAGGGAGCCATCCCATACCACTTATTACCTAATTCTCCCGAAGTTTTCGCCCATGCAGGTAAATTGCGTCCATACAAATCAAACTTAATGCTGCTAGATTGTAAGGATTGTAAAAAATTCAACCGTTGACGATGGTTAACGGTGCGGCTAACTCCAGAAGTAATCCAGCTACATGGGGCAACCTTTTGAGGACATGGCATTTCGTTTAAATCCTGAAAGGAATTTGAGTGATACCAAATAGCAGGCATATAATCAGGAGTGGGAGCAAAATCATCAGGCCCAGAAACGTACCCACAATACTGCTGGGCTTGTTGATAATTATGTTGAGTGATGCCGACAATTTCGTCTAAAGGCGGTTCTCTTAGTAAATAAATAATCTGTTTTTTATCAACACCACGAAGTAAAGAATCGATATTTGCTGTTGATTTATTCTGCTGTTTGCGAAACTGATATAACCAAGAGTTTTTTGGCGATTCTTGAGGAAAATCAAACTGATACATCAGCAGAAAATCTGGTTGATTGGCTGTTGCTAACATTTGCATATTGCCCCAAATACCAAATTGATTTTGAGTCTGTTGCCACAGCCAATCGGCTCTTTCTTCAAGTCCTCCATAGCTGCTAATCATACCTACAGTTTTTATAGTCATTTTATTTTGGTTATTTGTTATTTTTCACTTTTAATTAAGTTCTAGTGATTAGCTTTTCGCTGTATTCTCACTTATGTAATAAGTAAGGGACGTAGAGATTCCTCAACGTAACTGAGAATTTTTGCTGCTCGATTTTCCCAAGAAAATTGCTTGACAAACTCGATACTATCTGAATAACCCTCTATTTTTCTGGGATGAGTTTCTAAAACTTGCTTTAGACATTCAGCAAATTTGTGGGAGTTATCTGGTTCACACCAAGCAGCGATCGCTCGCGTATCCTTAAACTCAATTAATGATGGAATTTCTGTGGCTACAATGGGAGTTCCAGAAGCGAAGTAATCAAACAGCTTCAGTGGAGATGTGAAAGTTGCTGCTTTACCTGAACAATGGGGATGAGCTAAAATATCTGCTGCTTGTAGCAAAGATGCTAACTCATGATGTAAGACATAGCCCAAAAATGTAATATTTTGAACCTGCTTCTCTTTTGTTAATTGCTGATAGTGTTCGACTTCTGGTGGCTTACCTCCTGCACAAACAAATTGCACATTTGGCATTTTAATAGCAACATCAATTAGTACATCAATCCCTTTAAATTGTTGTAGCGCTCCCGCATATACTACTAAATACGAACGTTCATTACTGAGCAATTTCTGGCGCCATTCTGCTGCTTTTTCTGGCTGTCTTTGCATAAATAAGCGGTTGAAACCATTGTGCAGCCTAATCACTTTATCTTCTGGCATACCATTTGCAATCATAGTTTCGCGGATACTATCTACAACTGTGACAGCAATTTGCAACAGGGGATTATTGACAATTTCTAACTCAAATGGTTTATCTTCATGGTGATGGTGTTCATAAATTGCGGGAACACCATTTTTAATAGCAGCTTTTACAAAATTCCAGTTGCGACTATGGACAAGTTTGGTAGTCGGAAGTATATGGAAAGGTAAATAATATTTACTAGCAATAGTGTTAGAGTCGGTGAATTTGCTCCGAAAATTGTCAATTGGCCAAGGCATTGGTAAGGGAACAACTTTTAATTTGTCATGAAGATTATAATATTTAACAAGTTCTGTTGGTGTTTCTCTAGGTTGAAAAGGACGAGCTAGATTAGCTGGTTTAATAGCCTTTAATCCTTTCTGAAGGTATACCAAAACTGTTGAGTATCCTAAATTAGCGGCTGCATTAGCTGCATTAGTAGACTGTACTAAATGAGCCTCTGGCTGGGGTAACTCTTCACCAATGAAAAAAATATAATGTTTTTTTAAATCAAGATTTTTCATAATTTTAACTAAGAATATTATTCTCAAATTTTTCTAAATTATCGAGTAAATATATACCGTATTCGTAATTTTCTTTAATTATTTGATTTTGTTTTGGAATCTCGTGTATTAAATTGTCAGCTAGAGAGCGGAGAGAACTGAGTATGGGATTAAGACAAGTCCGAAACTCAACAGATATATGATTAAATGTTTCATAATTGCTGCTTGCAAAATTCTGATTTTGCTCAGAAATTGACAAGAATTTACCCTTGATTTGCTGATTAACAACATCGTCAAAAACATCGATAGTATTAAGAATCCTCCAGGCAGATTTGTAAGATTCTTCAATTAATTCCTGCCGTTCTTGGGAATTATCGACTAGATCATCAAGTAATAAACGTAGGAACCCAATCATTGAATTTAATTGTGTTCGTATTTCGTGAGAGATACGGAGCAAACTTTGGTTGCGTTTGGTAACAGCTTCTGGGCTATCAGCAAATTTTTTTGAGTATAGACGTATTGCCTTAAGGATTTTTACTTCAGTCGAGTTTTTATTAGGGCGATCGCTAAATTGCATTGAGTACAGGCGTGAGTAGTAACCACCCTTCTGTAATAGTTCTTCATGAGTTCCTATTTCTACGACACGTCCTTGATCTAATACGGCAATTTGATCGGCTTTTTGAACTGTGGAAAGGCGGTGAGCAATTACTAAAGTTGTACGATCACGGCTGAGATTATCGAGTGCAGTTTGTACCAATCGTTCGGAAACAGTATCTAAAGCACTAGTAGCTTCATCTAATATCAGAATGTCTGGATTTTGTAGCAGTGCGCGGGCGATCGCTAATCTTTGTCTTTGCCCTCCAGACAACATCACGCCGCGATCGCCAATTAAGGTATTAAATTCTTGAGGCAATTTGCTAATGAATTCATAGGCATTAGCCTGCTTCGCTGCTGTAATAATTTCATCTTCTGTAGCCTGCGATCGTCCATAGGCAATGTTATTCCTTACAGAATCATTGAAGAGAAACGTATCTTGACTAACAATTCCCATTCGCTTACGCAGGGATATGATATCGAACTCACGCAAATCAATGCCATCAATAGTGATACTGCCTGAGATAGGATCATAAAATCTCGGCAAGAGGTCTGCCAAAGTAGATTTACCCGCACCAGAACCGCCCACTAGTGCTAAGGTAGTGCCACGCGGTAAATATAAATCCACATCTTTTAGCACTAATTTCTCATGACTAGGGTAGGCAAACGAAAGAGAATTAAAATGTATTTCCTTTTGTAACTTGGTGTAAGGAAGCTTACCGTTGCCCATAAACGGCTTATGATCTAAGCTCAAAAACTCGTTTACCGTATCTACACTACTAGCGGTACTAGCAAAATTACTGCGAATAGTATTTAACTGAGAAATTAATGGCAGTAATCGCAGCAGCACTAATAAATATGTCAGCAGAACAGCTGAAAATGAAGCAACTTGGTCAGCAAAGAAAGTTTTACTTAAAAATACTATTAGCAGTAAAGCTGTAATTCCCATAACCTCACTCAAAGGTGCGATCACTTCGGAATTTACTTGAGATTCAAAATCTGCTTTTTCGCGAGCGCGAATTAGTTTTTTAATCCGCTGATATTCTTTTTCTTCATTTCCTGTTGATTTAACCAATCGAATCCCGTTTAGGGTTTCTAATACAGAAATAGAATATGCTTTAGACATTTCACTGAGTTGCTTACCAAAATTTCTCGAACGGGAAATTGCATACTGATTGACTAAAGTCACTAATGAAAGTAAAAGCGTAGCAGCAACTGTTAACTGCCAAGAAATTGACAGTAATAACCCGACAAAAACTAAAATTGTAATCCCCAGTATAACTATCTTGACTGTACTGCCTACAGCACTTGCAGCACGTCCAATTTCTCCACCAAGGCGGTTAATTAAATCACCCACCTTTGTTTTGGCATAATAATCTATATCAATTTCTAGTAATAGTTTTAATCCCGCTTCCCGCATATCTGCTGTCAGCTTCCGCGTTAAAGAGCTTGATGCTAATGAGCTGGCATAAGTAGCTAAATTTTTTAATAAAATTGTTAATATAATTGCTCCAGACATTACCCCTATACGGTAATTGTTTGGAATATTATCAAACGGAGACATAATCGTTTTGAGAATTGGAGGAGCATTGCTTAAATCTACTTCTTGCCCCACAATTTTTAAAACTACTGGCACGATGAGAGCAGTGCTAACTCCATTAAATAAAGCTCCAGAAAATCCTAACAATATCGTCAGTAGAATTAAAGCTGGATAGGGTTTGGCAAATCTTACTAGTAACTTCCTGGTAGACATCGGATATCTTATGAGAATTTATTATTAATATTATTCACTAATTGCTGTATAAATTAACTAACGCTCAGATAAAAAAATAAGAACGATGCCTTGGCTGCATTGCAACATAGATAGTTCCAAAAAGGCATCAGTTTCTCTCACTTTCAAAAAAACAAACTTTTGGTTTACAATAAAGTATAAAACCTTTTTTTATTATTTAATTTTGATTTTTAACATAGTTAATTAATTTCACATACAAATATCCTTTGTGATTATTTATAACCTAGCAATTATCGACTTGAGCGTAGAAGCCATTGCCTCTGTACTATAGTGTTTGATACATCTTTCTCTTGCTTTAATTCCTTTCTGGTTTGCTGACTCTAAATCCTGGAATATAAATTGAATTTGTTCAGCAATTTGTTCAGGGCAAGCAGGCTCAACTAAATAACCAGTATCACCTAAAATTTCTGGAATATCTCCAACACGTGTTGATAATACAGGTTTAGCCATTGCCATGCCGTCTGTCAACTTTAAAGGAAATTGTGCGCGAGTTTCTAGAGTATCTCGCTGAGGAACAACAACGATGTGAGCTGCTGCTATTAAATCAGGGATGACATCGGCTGGGTACTTTGGTAATTTGATAATCCAGCGTCCCCACTGTTGCTGAAGTTGTTCATCATAATCATCATAAGGACTGCCCCCTACAATCACCAGTTTTAAGTCTGGTTGATTAATTTTATCCAGTGCTATGAGAACATCTTCTAAACCTTTATAAGGTCTTGGCGCACCAGGAAACATTAAAATTCGATATTCAGATAAACCATAGCGATTTCTACTAGACTCAGAATCGTATTGAATGGGGTCAAACAAGGAGGTATCTTTGCCGTTGGGAACCAATATACCGCCAAAACGCTGCTGTAAAAATTTAGTATGCACTGTCACGGCGTTAGCCCAACTTACCCAACCTTCCATCCATTTGACGTACAAAGGATGATGAGGATTCCTTAGCGCGCCATTTGCTTTTAATAATTCTCTATATAATTGTTTGGGTGTAGGATGATAATGCCAATCATCGCCACCATACCAGCTAAGTTCCCAATCATCTATATCTAAAATTACTGGTTTTTTACTATATAGCTTCTTTAAGAGTGCTACTCCGAAACTTGTTGTTTGTGGTTTAATTGCATAAATTATATCTCCGTTAATTTTTGGTAAAATTTTGCGAATTTCTCCAAGAAAAGCCGGGAAATCTTTACCAGGAAAATCATATACATTTAAATCTGGTGGCAAATTTCGATATAGATTTTTACCAAATAAAAATCCGATAATTTCCACATCTATTCCTAAGCTTTTTAGAGATGTTCCTATCAAGTATGCACGTAGAATCGCTGCACTTGATAAGTCAGAAACTAACAGTGATACTTTAGAAAAGTTTTTCACTATTTCTTACTTATTTTTATTTGGTTCGCCAAGGATTTGTAACTTGATTCGGTAAAAATACTTTAGCGAATCTGTCAAATATTCTAGTATACAAAGAACGCGTAACATTTTTAGCATATTGAGGCCTGTAAGGATACGTACAATGAAGTACTTTAATTTTCTCTTGGATATTGTAAGCGTCCTGCCACTTACTAAGATAGTTATATGTAGGTGGTAGTATTTTCATTTTTGGGTGTACAGATGCGATCGCTGACGCAAAAGCCCCTTGGTCTTTTAAAAGCAATTTATCTTGATTATTTTTAACAATCTCGAAATTTTGTTGAAATTCGTCAAAAAAATTCTGTGTTATTTCCGTTTTACGAAAAGCGATAAAACCGCCATTATACTGCACACTATCTTCTTGTAGTGGTAGACCCACCGATTGTAGAATTGGCAAAACATTGGGTAAAAGGTCTTGTTGGTTACCTCGCAATAAATTTGTGGCTTTAGAGATAAATGGTTGCACATCTTCTGTTAACAAAAAATCATATTCATCTAAATACTCAAACACATCATTTATATTAGAAAGTAAGCAAATATCTGAATCTAGATAAATCGTTTTCTCAAAATCAGAAGCTGCATATAGAGCTAGTTTTGCTTGCCTTGATGCTAAAACAGTATTTTCATTTGCAGGGGCTGGTTTTAAAGTTACATTTTTGAAAGCCTTGAGTAAAGGATAAAGAAGCTTAGGAACGCTATCTATTAAAATAATGATTGGTTCTTGATGAAATTTCCTGATGGCTGCTAAAAAATGAACGCAATCTTGAAAAGAGTAAAGTCCAGTTAAAATGGTGATAAATCCTCTAGTCTTTTGTACCATAAGTTACAAAGTTTTTTTTTTGAGTTTAATAATAGTTGTAATTACAAGTTATGATATTCGCTTCATCTTATAGAATAAAGTATGTTTTTTAATTACTAAACCTAGCTAATTTTGCTAACAATTGGAATATTCTATTTATAGAAAAAAAGACAGAATATTTGCTATCTTGAGAGGAGTAAATAACAAAATCAATCTAACTTCATATTTAGGGTTATTCCTAGAGGAAATTCACTGAGAAATATGGAGTAAATAAGCTTTTTCACTAGATATTTACCGTATTACTACGGTTGTATAGTATCATGGTAAATGATGCATTACAGATATAATAAACTAAAGTATCTGTGCAGTTAGCCTTGTAACTTGCTGAGGCTGTGAGGATTGTTAATCGATACTAAAGATTTATTTTTTTTTGAGGGAGGCAGAGAGATGCAGATAATCCGTCTTGAAGCACTATCGGACAATTACATATTCTTACTGCACGACCATAAACAAAATATTGCCGCAGTTGTTGATCCAGCAGAGGCTAAACCAGTATTAAAAAAACTGTCAGAACTCAAGGCTGAGTTAGTAGCAATTTTCAATACACACCATCATAACGATCATGTAGGTGGCAATAAGCAGTTAATACAACAATTCCCTGAAGTGACAGTTTATGGGGGAGCTGAAGATCGTGGGAGAATTCCAGGACAGCAGGTGTTTCTGGAACAAGGCGATCGCGTCGAGTTTGCAGACCGCACAGCTGAAATCGTCTTTGTTCCTGGGCATACCCGCGCTCATATCGCTTACTACTTTCCCCCGGAAAGAAGTGGTGAGACAGGTGATTTATTTTGTGGTGATACCCTATTTGCTGGCGGTTGCGGTCGTTTATTTGAAGGGACACCGACGCAAATGGTGGAATCTTTGAGCAAACTGCGATCGCTACCCGATGATACACGGATCTGGTGCGCTCACGAATACACTTTAAAAAATTTGCAATTTGCTCTTACCGTAGACGGCAACAACACCGATTTACAAAGGCGCTTCGATGAAGTAAAGGCGTACCGTAGTCGAGGAGAAGCTACTGTTCCTTCGTTGCTAGGAGTAGAGAAGCTTACCAATCCCTTTTTACGTTGGGAACAACCATCATTACAGTCAGCTGTCAAAAGTAGCGATCCGGTGCAAACCTTTGCTCGTATTCGGGGAATGAAAGACCAATTTTAGTCAAGGGTCAGTGATGAAAGGGAACAGGGGACAGGGGACAGGGAATAAGGGAAACTAAGCCGCCCACAAGGAGCGGGGTTTCTACCTGCCTTGAGAAATAAAGATTTTTCGCTCACAAGGGGTGTTAGCGCCGCGGGACGTACGGGTTCAAACCTTGTTTTGGGTCTGGTTTTCTCTTCTGTCCCCTGTTCCCGCCCCGAAGGAGCTTGTAAAAATGTCTGACACTCTTGTCAGAAAATCAGTAATGTAATGTACTCAACTGAGAAAAGCGTTGTGTCCTACGCCACCGCCTACAGTCCGAATTATGCTACAGCGCGATATCGCTTCCGTACCTCGGCGCAGGCGCTGGGATGTCGCTTGGAAGCATACCCAATTAATCAAACTGGCCCAGATGGCGAAGACCTCACCATTGATGTAGCGATTCTGGGAGACCCTAATCCTCAGCAAGTTGTAGTTGTTTCCAGTGGACTGCATGGCGTGGAAGGATTCTTTGGTTCTGCCGTCCAGTGTGCCTTGCTAGAGGATCGTCTTCTTGGTTGGGGTTCGGTTCAGGGGGCAGCTTTGGTGCTATTACACGCTTTAAACCCCTATGGATTTGCGTGGCGACGGCGGTGGAATGAAAATAACATTGACCTTAATCGCAACTTTCTGCTACCGGATGAAGAGTACACAGGTAGTCCAGAAAAGTACAGTGATTTCAATGCCTTTTTTAACCCGACTTCACCACCATCGAGTTTTGAGCCTTTTCTCGTTAAAGCGATCGCCACCATTCTCCGCTACGGTTTTACTACCTTGAAGAATACCCTACCCGTAGGACAATACGACTTTCCTCAAGGCCTATTCTTTGGTGGAAATAGCCAATCTCAGACTTATCGAATCTTGGCAGCGAATCTCCCTCGGTGGTTAGGGAATGCTACAGACGTTGTACACATTGACTTCCACACTGGATTGGGTAAAAAGGCAACATATAAACTTTTCATTGACAATTTACCAGATTCAGAGACTGTCAAGTGGGCGATTGAGAACTTTGGCTCTGATGTAGTGGAAACTTATCAGCCGGGGGGCAATGCTTACATAATTCGCGGTGGTTTAGGAACTTGGTGTCAAGCAATGTTTCCTCAATGCAAATACAAATTTTTCACAGCAGAGTTTGGCACATACCCTGTTATTGAGGTAGTTGAAGCATTGCGGGCAGAGAACCGCGCTCACTTCTTTTCACCGCCAGATCACCCATCTAGAGAGCGGACACGCCAGCGACTAGTGGAGATATTTGCACCAGCGGATCAAGTTTGGCGTCATACTGTGGTTTCCCAAGGACTGGATTTAGTAGAACAGGCAATTGAAGTCTGTTTTCCAGCCCAAGGACTGTAATTGCGATCGCCTTTTCATTGCCTTTTCATTAGTGATGAGTTCTGATATCACACAAAAACGCGAAAACCTTCTCTGCGCTTCTGTCTTGAAAAGTTATGAGCGGCGGATTCCGCCGCTCATAATTCTCTTTAGGTGGCCTGATCCTAGAATTAACGTGAGTTCGATAGCTCATGTAGTAAGCGCCTAATTAGCTTAATAAATAAACCTCTCCCTGGTTTTACTACCCAAAACTATCCCTCTCCGACTCGGAGAGGGACAGACTTGAACTTTAGTTCAAGGCAGGGAGAGGTTTGTCGAACTCACGTTAGAATTAACTGCTAAACACCTCAACAGGCAAACGGCTAAAAGAAAGACGTTCATTCTGCACATCGACAAAGATGGTATCACCATCATTAAATTCGCCGCGCAAAATGGCTTTCGCAATCTGTGTTTCCAACTCCCGCTGAATTGCCCGCTTCAATGGACGCGCCCCAAATACAGGATCATATCCTACTTCAGCTAAAAAGTCAAGAGCAATATCTGAGAGTCTGAGAGAAATTTTGCGATCGCTAAGTCTTTGCCGCAGTCTCTCAACTTGCAACAGCACAATTTGCCGTAATTCCTTCTTATCCAAAGCATGGAAGATGATAATTTCGTCAATCCGGTTCAGGAATTCTGGACGGAAGCTATTTCGCATCGCTTCCATTACCCGACGGCGCATTTCGTCGTATTGTGCGTTATCCCCAGCTATATCGAGAATGTACTGAGAACCGATGTTGCTGGTCATGATGATAATAGCGTTCTTAAAGTCCACCTTATGACCTTGGGCATCAGTGACGCGACCATCATCAAGAATTTGCAAGAAGATGTTGAATACATCCGGGTGTGCTTTCTCAATTTCGTCGAAGAGAATTACCGAGTAAGGACGACGCCGAATCGCTTCCGTTAGTTGTCCGCCTTCTTCGTAACCTACATATCCGGGAGGCGCACCAATTAAACGAGAAACAGCGTGTTTTTCCATATACTCCGACATATCAATCCGCACCAACGCGTCTTCGGTGTCGAACATATACGCCGCAAGTGCTTTCGCTAATTCGGTTTTACCGACACCCGTAGGGCCAAGGAAAACAAAGCTAGCAATGGGACGATTAGGATCAGCTAATCCAGCACGCGATCGCTGAATTGCATCCGCTACAGCTGTGACTGCTTCTTCTTGTCCAATTACCCGACGGTGTAGTTCATCTTCTAAGTGCAGCAGTTTCTCTTTCTCTGATTCCACTAACTTGCTAATCGGAATCCCTGTCCACTTAGAAATAATTTCGGCAATATCACCTTCAGTGACTTCCTCCCGCAACAGTGATTTCCCACTTCTTTGGGCATTTGCCAATTCAGTTTCTGCTGCTTCTAATCGACGATGCAAATCGGTTAATTTGCCGTATTTCAACTCCGCAGCTCGATTGAGGTCGTAGTCGCGTTCTGCTTGCTCAATCTCCAAGTTAACGCGTTCAATCTCTTTTTTAACAGCCTGAATTTTGTCAATGATATCTTTTTCAGACTGCCATTGAGCGTTTAGCGTTCTTTGATCTTCTTGGAGATCAGCAATTTCTTTTTCTATTCTTTCTAGACGTTCGCGAGAAGCTGCATCACTTTCTTTTTGCAGAGACAACCTCTCCATTTGCAATTGCAGAATCTTGCGGTCAATTTCGTCAAGTTCTTCTGGCTTGGAGGTAATCTCCATTTTCAGCCTAGCGGCGGCTTCATCTACCAAGTCGATCGCTTTATCTGGTAAGAAGCGATCGCTAATATATCGATCCGACAATGTAGCGGCTGCAACTAAAGCACTATCAGAAATCTTCACACCGTGATGGTTTTCATAGCGTTCTCTCAACCCACGCAAAATCGAAATAGTATCTTCCACACTGGGCTGATCTACATAAACTTGCTGGAAGCGTCTTTCGAGAGCCGCATCTTTTTCGATATATTTGCGGTATTCATCGAGAGTTGTTGCCCCGATACAGCGCAATTCACCTCGTGCCAACATTGGTTTTAATAAGTTACCAGCGTCCATCGCGCCTTGAGTTGCACCAGCGCCGACAACGGTGTGAATTTCATCAATAAATAAAACAATATTACCGCGAGATTCGGTAACTTCTTTTAATACTGCTTTGAGGCGTTCTTCAAATTCACCCCGGAATTTTGCCCCTGCAATCAAAGCACCCATATCTAGGGCGATTAGTTTGCGGTTTTCGAGGGATTTGGGTACATCACCCTTGATAATTCGCTGCGCTAGACCTTCAGCGATCGCAGTTTTACCAACACCTGGTTCACCAATTAACACTGGGTTATTCTTCGTGCGGCGTGACAAAATTTGGATAGTGCGGCGAATCTCATCATCACGTCCAATCACTGGATCAAGTTGACCTTGACGGGCTGCTTCTGTGAGGTCGCGCCCATATTTTTCCAGTGCTTCGTATTTGCCTTCTGGATTTTGGTCGGTCACTTTCTGGCTCCCACGAATTTGTTTAATAATATTTTTTAGCTTGCTTTCGTCTAAACCAAATTCTTGGAATAAACCTTTGCCAAGGCGGTCATCTTTGGCATAAGCCAGCAATAAGTGTTCAATAGAAATATATTCGTCTTGAAACTCTTTGCGATACCCATCAGCCCGATCTAAAAGTGTATCCAAGCTTCGTCCCAAGTATACAGAACTACTGGTACCTGATACTTTGGGCTGACGTTGCAGAAATTGTTCGGTGCGATCGCGCAGTTTTTGCAGGTTAACGCCCGCTTTAGTTAAAATACTGCTGCTGAGTCCATCTTGTTCTAACAGCGCTTTCAGCAGATGTTCACTTTCTATCTGCTGCTGTCCATATTGTTTAACGAGATCCGGTGTATGGGCGATCGCTTCCCAGGCTTTATCTGTAAATTGATTAGGATTAGTTGGTTGCATAAGCTTTTTGAGAAACCACTCCAGATACAGAGAGAAGGAAACTGATTTGTAAACACAAGTCTGAGGACAGCTTCCAACCCTCCGAACATCGCGGAAATACTTTTTGGGTAAAGCAAGCGTCCGTTGCAGACAGAACAAGAGTGAGTTTTGTTCTTATATCGTTATTGTAAAAAGACTGAGGCCACTAGCTGGATCGGTCTTCACATCTTTATAGAGTAGTAGTATTACCGTTCTTCAAAAAGGACACGCCGATCATCGGAACGAAAGACGAGAAGAAATTGTCTTAATACCTCACTATTACGAAATACGGAACATTAAACCTGAAAATATAATCAGCCTCCTTGAGATGGTAAGTGTAGTTTTTGTGCTACATTCCATTCACTTACAACATTAAATAAAATCATGATATTTGATAATTTTCGTCGCCAATTGCGCCAAGAAGCGCAACTATGGCAAGATGAAGGGCTTATTGATGCCGATTTTTACAAAGTACTGGCACAACGGTATCAATTTAACGAGCTAGAAAATGCTGCTCGCGATCGCTTCGTTTTTATCTTGATCGCAGTGGGTGCAACATTGTTAGGCTTGGGTGTAATCACTTTTGTGGCTGCAAACTGGCAAGCTTTAACGAGAGAAGCCAAGTTAATAATACTCTTAAGTTTATTCCTAATTACTAATATTGCAGGTTTTAGCTTATGGAGAAAACCTGCAAGAGGTAGAAAACGCCGCCAACAGGTTTTTGGCGAAGGTTTGCTAATCTTAAGCGCGTTAACAATAGGCGCAAATATGGGACTGTTGGCGCAGACTTTCCACGTTAGCGGTTCAAGTTATGAACTGTTCTTAGGTTGGGGATTTGCTGTGTTGCTAATGGCGTATAGTTTACGCTTAACTTCCTTGGGTCTTCTTGCCCTAATTTTAGCGATAATCGGTTATTTTTCAGGATATTGGTCTGCTTCCGGAGATGACTTTACATGGGCGCAGCTAGTAATAAAACATATGCCTTTAGTCTTAGGTGTAGTGTTTGTACCTTTAGCTTACTGGTGTCGTTCCGGTTGGATTTTCAGAAGTGCAGCGATCGCATTTGTGATATTCTGGCAAATCCATCTCAACTCGCTGCAAGTTGTAACATATACAGATGCTCCAGCTTGGATTGCGATCGCTGCCTTTGTGCTTCCACCAGCATTATTATGGAGTTACGATGATGTACTGTTTGGGCAAATTACTTCTAGAGTATTTCAGCCTTTTGCACGGACTCTAGCCATAGTATTTTTTAGCATTACTTTTTATTTCCTATCCTTCCATTTTTTGTGGGAAGCTCGATCTGATAGTTATCAAAATATAGTTAGGAATAACTCTTTTGCAACTTGGTTACCCCTCATAGATGTGGTAATTTTTACAGCTTTAGCCTTATGGCAATGGTGGCATTTAATGCGTCCAACACGCCGCGAGAGAATTGATTTCAAAACTATCGCTGTTGGCTGCTTAATTCTTATTACTGCTTTAGTTCTCTTTGTTCATCAAGCAATTACTCCCATTCCAGTCATTCTTATTTTTACTTTTAATGTGCTTTTAGCACTGTTAGGGTTCGGACTAATTCGCGAAGCGCTGGAATTAGGAGAAAGGCGAGTTTTTTGGGGTGGCATAGTATTAATAACACTACAAATTATCAGCCGAATGCTAGAGTACGAGACCGCCTTATTATTCAAATCCTTAGTTTTTGTTTTGTGCGGTGTAGCTGTAATTTTTGCTGGTTTGTGGTTTGAGAAATATTTATCATCTTTACCAGCTTCATCAACTTCTGAAACTCATCGTTCAACGTAATTCGTAATTCTTAGCCTTTATGGAAACTAATCAAGCATTACTTTTGCAAAATGAACCTTTAGAAAAACCGATAAGTCTTTGGCGGTTTGTGGTTCCTCTGCTCATTCAAACACTTTTAATATTAGGAGTACCAGCCCAATCAGTTTACACACTGCTTACAGGTAGAACCGCTATCTTGCAAACTCAACCTGTAGATCCTTATGATTTGCTGCGTGGTTACTCTGTAACGCTGAGTTATGAAATTTCTCGTGTGGACAAATTAAAACAACTTCCTGGTTGGACAGATTTGGTTAAGCAACATCCTGGTAGTAACAAACAATACGAGCCTTTAGCACCAGGAACCAAGTTATACGTAATTTTGGAAGAACAAAAATCTTCTAGTGCTGCTATTCCTCAAGCTTGGAAACCTGTGCGGGTGAGTGGACAGCCTCCGACTTCCCTAGCTGCAAATCAGATATCTTTACAGGGTTGGTACAGTGCCTATAATTTAATTTCTTATGGTTTGGAAACTTACTACATCCCAGAGGATCAACGGAACGATATCAATAAAGATATCTCAGCAGCCCGACCAATCAAGCCAGGAGAGGCGCAACCGATAGTAGTAGAAGTGAAAGTGAATGCACAAGGTAAAGCTGTACCTGTAAGTATGTGGGTACGCGATCGCAAATATCATTTTTAATTTTTCCCATAAGTCAATTTAGTTGGGAAAATAAGGAAGACAAGGAGGAATAATTACTGATTCCTACCTTCTTCCAAATGACCAATGACAAATGACCAATGACCAATGACTAAAAAGCAAAAATTCCCTTACTTAGTTGGTTCTAAGTGGACAGCACAGCAAAAAGTTGATGGTTGGCGACACTTCCAAGTGGTCAACCGAAAAAATCAGGGTAAGTGGGTGTACGCCGAAATGGTTGCCGCTTGTGACCCCAAAGTCCGCTTCTGGCTCAACGCCAAATTATTGCAAGATGGTTCCCAGTGGCAAGCTGGCTGGCAAACATTACAAGAAATAGAAGCACTTTAAGGTGATGTCTCCTGACTGGCTAAAGCCCTACAGCCCAAAGTTCCAATTTTAGAGAATATTTTTTAATTTAATAATATTTTACAGATTTGCAACTACTTGCTCATCAGCAGCAATTAAATCATCTTGGAACTAGGTTGAAACTGGCTAATTTACCTGCTACCTCAAATGGCAATGTTATTTCCAGCATGGGGCTGCCTATATCTCTTCGGCTTTAACCCTATGCCTTTATTACCTCAAATAAACTGATTTAACAATAAGCTAATCCGATTAAAACCATTTAAAACACAAGATTACAGGTTTTTGTATTTTGTAACTTATTTTATATAAAAAATATACAAAAACCTAATATAGGCTATATTTAGGCTTGAGTAGGATTTAAAAATTAACTTTCATGAAAATAATCTCCATTAAGTTATAATTCAGCAGCTTAGACTGTTATACATATTAAAAGCTTCTTTATTTTCCTTGTAATTTGGACAATAATGACATCAACAGACCTCACGCATCGCCATCTAAGGCTAGGTGAAGGAAAATGTTTAAGCCAAGAGTTTGATAAGAAACTATAAGAGGCAAACAACAGTGAAATTAGCAGTTTACGGAAAAGGTGGGATCGGCAAATCCACAACTAGCTGTAACATATCCGTCGCCCTAGCCAAACGAGGCAAGAAAGTTTTGCAAATTGGCTGCGACCCGAAACATGACAGCACCTTCACCCTCACTGGGTTTTTGATTCCCACAATTATCGACACTCTCCAGGAAAAAGACTATCACTACGAAGATGTCTGGCCAGAAGACGTAATTTACAAAGGCTACGGTGGTGTTGATTGCGTTGAAGCAGGTGGCCCACCAGCAGGCGCTGGATGTGGCGGCTATGTCGTAGGCGAGACCGTGAAATTACTTAAAGAACTCAACGCCTTTGATGAGTACGATGTAATTCTCTTTGACGTTCTAGGTGACGTTGTTTGCGGAGGTTTTGCAGCACCGCTCAACTACGCAGATTACTGCTTGATTGTTACTGATAATGGCTTTGATGCTTTGTTTGCTGCTAATCGCATTGCCGCTTCAGTACGCGAGAAAGCCCGGACTCATCCACTGCGTCTAGCTGGATTAATTGGCAACCGCACCTCCAAGCGCGACTTGATTGAAAAATATATCGAAGCAGTGCCAATGCCAGTTCTGGAAGTTTTACCTTTGATTGAAGATATTCGTGTTTCTCGCGTCAAGGGTAAGACATTGTTTGAGATGGCAGAGTCTGATCCTTCTCTGAACTACGTTTGCGATTATTATCTCAATATCGCTGACCAAATTCTGGCGTGTCCCGAAGGAGTTGTACCTAACGATTCCCCTGACCGCGAATTGTTCTCTTTATTGTCCGATTTTTATCTAAATCCGGGAAAACCCCAGGTTGTAAATTCAGAAGAGGAACTAGACTTGATGATTGTATAAATCACCAAGTTCTTAGGATGGGGTAAATATGGCTTTTTTTAATAGCTTTACAGATTCATTAAAGCAAAAGTGGTTGCAATTCTTCCAAGTGAATCGCGACTGGATTAACCTGCACATGGAAGTCGAATCAGTTTATACCCCCGATGGAGGGAAGCGGCCACCTTCTTACCTCATCCTGGGAGTGGTTAACGCGCTAGAACCAAAACTAGCGCAGTTAATGTTGCCCTTTGCCAAGCTGAATCCTGACGCTGACACCCTGATTGAAGTGCTGGATTTGCATTTTGACCCAGATATTGCTCTCGGTAACCGTATATTTCCCAAAGCAGAATCAGAGAAATATCAGGATGAGTTAGCAGTTGTCATTGATGACAACCCTGAAGATGAAACGCTGACACATCCTCATACAAATGGCTTTGCAGAAGTAGCGTTAGTTCAAGGATTTACCGTGGATGCTGACGTTCAAGGCTTTGGGGTAAGCGAGTCGCAAGAAACCCCAGCAGATGAATTTGGAGGTATTACCTTCGATACAGCAGATACCACAGAAGTAAACCAGGACAATGAGCAAGCGTTGGATGAGCTGAATGCAATAGACGAAAATGCATTTAGCGATGTGTTGTCAGATGTCTGGGGTGATGAAACAGCACTGCAAAAGGGTGAAGGGAATAACGACTTATTAGGGGAAGAACTACCAGCTGGCGTTTTTGACGAATCAGAAATCGCTCGTCTCTTCCCAAACTCTTAATTATTGCCGTTCCTGTTGAATTTAGGGGAAATACTCAGTTAAGAGTCAGGAGTTAGGAATTAGTAATCTAAACTCATAACTCATGAAATCCCCTACTTTCACCTGCCTTTAAATATCAAGGGGAGAAAAACCAAAATGACTGTCGCTCAACAACCAGAAGCTTTAAACTTTGAGTGCGAAACTGGGAATTACCATACCTTTTGCCCAATTAGCTGCGTGGCGTGGTTATACCAAAAAATTGAAGATAGCTTCTTTTTGGTGATTGGGACAAAAACTTGTGGCTACTTCCTGCAAAATGCGATGGGGGTGATGATTTTTGCTGAACCCCGTTATGCAATGGCAGAGTTGGAAGAAGGGGATATTTCAGCACAGTTGAATGATTATGAAGAGTTAAAGCGGTTGTGTTTACAGATTAAGCGCGATCGCAACCCTAGTGTAATTGTTTGGATTGGCACTTGCACTACTGAAATCATCAAAACTGACTTGGAAGGCTTAGCACCCAAGCTGGAAAGCGAAATTGGCATTCCCATCGTCGTAGCACGTGCTAACGGTCTAGATTATGCCTTCACTCAAGGGGAAGACACTGTTTTAGCAGCAATGGCTAATCGTTGTCCTGATAAGTCTCCTGTGGCGGAAACAGACAAGAACGAACGCAACGCTATTCAAAAGCTGCTTAACTTCGGCAAGAAGAAAGAAGATGTTGCTCAAGAAGAATCTGAGTACGCCGATCACCCACCTCTCGTTCTCTTCGGCTCTCTCCCTGATCCCGTAGTTACTCAGTTAACCCTGGAATTGAAGAAGCAAGGCATTAAAGTTTCTGGCTGGTTACCCGCGAAGCGCTTTACTGAACTGCCAGTAATAGAAGAAGGGTATTATGTCGCTGGTGTCAACCCCTTCCTCAGCCGCACTGCTACAACTTTAATGCGTCGCCGCAAGTGCAAACTCATCGGCGCACCTTTCCCCATTGGCCCCGATGGTACACGTGCTTGGATTGAGAAAATCTGCTCTGTGTTTGGCATTACTCCCCAAGGTTTGGATGAACGGGAAGCCCAAATTTGGGCAGGCTTGGAAGATTACGTGAAACTGATTCGCGGCAAGTCTGTGTTCTTCATGGGTGATAACTTGCTAGAAATCTCCCAGGCAAGGTTTTTAATCCGCTGTGGGATGACGGTTCACGAAATTGGCATTCCCTACATGGATAAGCGCTATCAAGCTGCTGAGTTGGCACTACTGGAAAAAACTTGCCAGGAAATGGGTTCACCCCTGCCAAGGATTGTGGAGAAGCCAGATAATTACAATCAACTTCAGCGGATTTATGAGTTGAAACCAGATTTGGTAATTACTGGTATGGCGCACGCTAATCCACTGGAAGCGCGCGGTATTAATACAAAATGGTCTGTGGAGTTCACTTTTGCTCAAATTCACGGCTTTACAAATGCGCGTGACATTTTAGAGTTGGTAACTCGTCCGCTACGTCGGAATAATAATTTGAAAGATTTGGGTTGGGATAAGTTGGTGAGAGAAGAAGCGAAGATTTAGATTTGGATTTTAATCGAGCAATACAATAACACGATATTATTAGGCGAACTTGGTTCGCCTTTTTTATGGATATTTAAGGACGCAAAGTAATCACACTGTTTATCCAAGCCCCAAATCTTCTGAGATTTCGCAGTTAATTTTGGGAAAAATCAGATGGTAGCACTCTATAAACAGTCAGTATGTTGATGAATCCTCACCAACTTTTACCCACTTCGGCTTCACTAACCACATCTGCTCAGTGGTATGTTTACTATAAAGCTAATGCAGAGTTTCAGTTGGATATTCCTTGGGAACGAGGAGCAGAAATTACAGAAGATGAACGGAATACAATAGCTGCTTCACTGGCAGCTTGGCAATTGGGTGAAACATCAGATGGTTCGCACTTACTTGCTGCTGCTAAAAATTACTCAAAGCGAATCAATGATCCTAAATATGTTGATGTTATCGAACTATTTATTAAAGAAGAGCAACGCCACGGAAACGACTTAGGAAGATTTCTTGATCTTGCCCACATTCCACGACTAAAACGTAACTGGGGTGACACAACGTTCCGTTTAGTACGTTATTCAACGCCAAATATGGAGATTTGGACAACACCAGTCATTATTGTAGAAACACTTGCTTTAGTTTATTACAAAGCAATACAAAAAGCCACGAACTCTATCGTTCTACGTCAGTTATGCCAGCAGATATTAAGAGATGAAGTTAAACACATCCGCTTTCAATATGAACGGTTAGCAATTATTTACAAAAATCGACCCATTTGGTTACAGCAGCTAACCTATCTAATACAACGAATGCTCTTTTTAGTAACAGTAATTTTGGTATGGATCGGTCATCATCGTGCGCTCAAAGCAGGAGGGCATGACTTCAGAACTTATTGGCAAGATGCATGGGTGAAAATGAATTTTGCTTGGCAGCGGATGAAACCAGACAAGTAAGTAGGTAGGCACCGAAATTTTCTACTATGTAACAAAATCTTAAGTTGATAATCTAGAGCTAAATTTTACACGATGTGTGTTGTGATTGTTTTTTTTTCCTCTAGCTTGAACACCATTGATGACGGCGTAAGCGAGATCTAGCTCATCATCAAATGCTTGCCCGGATAACTCATCTTTCTTGAGATGTTGCCATTCCAATTCAATTGGATTCATTTCTGAGCAATATTTCGGGAGAAAAAAGATGTACAAACCCTGACTTTCCCATTTTTTCCACAATTGTTGAACTTCTTGGCAGCGATGTATTGGCCCGTTATCTTGCACAATCACGCTGATACGTCCAGTTTCTTGGGCTTGTTTGGCTTCTTTCTCCATCATTTCTATATAAGATTTACGGTCAACACCACCGATAACTAAACCGTAAACAAAACTGATTAAAGGTTGGAGAAGCCCGATAATACTTAATCTGCGACCACGGCGTTTAGTCTGTTCTAACCGTTTTTGCTCACCTCTAAAGTAATATGTATAACTAGGTTCGCTCCACATACAGAACCCTGACTCGTCTAGGTATTTCAGGTCTATTTCACCAGTGGCAGCAGCTAATTCCAACATGTCTAGGTCTGCTTGCTTGTTTGCTCGTGCTACTGGGTCTTGTTTTCCTTTATGGCTTTTCCTTGTCCGTTTCCAATCGACCCCCTTTTTTTGAGTACCCGTCTTAATCTGTCGGCACTCATCTCAACGTTGCGTTCTGTTTTCAACTTCAAAGCTAACTGAGAACTATTGTATGTGCGTGGCTCGTTTCTGAGGCATTCTTCTAAAAATATCATGTCATCCTCAAGCCACTTTGGTTTCCCCCCTCGCCCAGGAGATTCCCAAAGCCCTTCTGTGCCCAGTTTTTGCCATTGATGCAAAACTTTTGTGACTGTTTTTTTGTGACAATCAAAGTGATCTGCTATCTTCTCTACATACCAACCATGTGCATTTAGCCTGATTATTTCCGCCCTGTCTTTGACTTTCTGTGGTACATCCTGTTTTCTCAGATTTAGTAAAGTTTGGTCTTGCTCAGGAGTCAGAAATACCCTTAAACGCGCACCCATACACCAACTACCTTGTAGATGCATTATCAGTCTTTACATATCTTAACATAGCTGACTTTTTTGGCACCTACCTACTTAATTCATTTATAAGTGTTTTGTTCTATCTCTAAGACAAAGAATCTAAGTCTAGAGATTGCATTCCTTGGCGTTCGGCAAAAGCCAGCATACTTCCCAACTGTATCCAAACTAACAAACAAGTAAGCAGACTAATAGGCAGACCGACTCCTAAAGCTAGGAATGAGGGAAAGCCAAATATCTCTAAGCCTGAAGAGAGAAATAGACAAATACCACCAGTTATACCGAGAAATGGTACAAATAATTGCTTCCATGAAGAACGCGGTTTAGAATTTTCTGAACGTTCGCTTGGCCATTTCTGGACAATTACTTTCAAAGTCCCAGATAATGCAAAACCGGAAGTTAATGCTGTTAGGAAACCAACAAGTAGCAGGAAATAAGGCGGTTGCAGAGAGTAATAGTACATGAAAACTCCTAGTTTATTTTAAAACAAGCTTTCTCTAAACAAATTTTGCAGTTTGATTTTTTAATTTTTACCTGCTGAGTCGGTTCCAGCAAAAGGCGTAAGAAATGTAGCTTTTGGTAGGATAGCAGTTACGCCTTCTTTGGATAAATCTGTAAAAATGCCGATCGCTACATTTAACAACCGATTTGGTTTTAAATCCTCTTTAACTAGGTTCCATAAGCGTTGGACTTCTTCGGTGTGAAGGTGGTCATCTTCTGTCAGAGCAAGTACGAACTGTCTGCGGAGAAACTTGCCTTCATCTGATAGCAAAAATTGCAACCCCATCTGTGCTGTGGGTAAAACATCAAAATTGCTATCAGTACGAGCGATCGCAATTAAATTCTCTAACCGCTGCCACTGGAATTTACCATCTTTAAACAAGACGTTCAATAAACGTCGCCGCAATTCGGGTGATTCTCCCGTCAGCAACCGCCGTGCTATATATGGATAACCCACCTCGATAATTTTAAAATCCGGGTTGAGGCTTAGGGCAATACCTTCTTGTGTCACTAGGGAACGAATAATTAAAGCAAACTTTGCCGGCACTCGGAAAGGATACTCATACATCAGTTCTGAGAATTCATCGGTAATAGTTTTGAAGTTAAAATCTCCAACGTTTTTACCAATAGCGTTCCCTAGCACCGCTTCTAATGCTGGCACAATCGGGCAAATATTTGTGTCTGGAGTCAGAAAGCCCAATTTTACAAAGTCTTCGGCTAAGTCGGTGTAGTCTTTATTCACCAGATGTACTAATGCATCGACTAGCGTTTCTTTGGTGGTTTCCTCTAACTGATCCATCATCCCAAAGTCAATGTAAGCCATGCGCCCATCGGGCATAGCAAACAAATTACCAGGATGGGGATCTGCATGGAAGAAGCCATGTTCCAACAACTGCTGCAAACCCGAAGTAACACCTATTTGGATGATTGTCTCTGGGTCTAAACCGGCTTCGCGAATGCGTTTAGTATCTGTTAGCTTGAAGCCGTTAATCCATTCCAGGGTTAAAACGTGAGTGTTGGTATAACGCCAGTAAATACCTGGAACTTTGACTTGCGGGTCGTTACGGAAGTTAGTAGCAAATTTTTCCGCGTTGCGACCTTCATTTATATAGTCGATTTCTTCGAATAACTTAGTCCCAAACTCGTCGACTATTAAAGTCAGGTCGTGACCAAGATTGAGAGGTAACCAGGGAGCTATCCAACCCGCCGCCCAACGCATGAGATATAAGTCGCGTGTGAGGGTTGGGCGTAAATTGGGACGTTGTACCTTGACTGCAACTTCTTCGCCGCTTACCAAACGACCACGGTATACTTGACCCAAACTGGCAGCAGCTACTGGGTTAGGTGAGAGTTCACTGAAACTTTCGGGAATTGGGCGATCTAGTTCGGCTTCAATAATCTGGAAGGCGATCGCATTATCAAATGGTGGCAACTGGTCTTGTAACTTCACCAGTTCTTCTAGAAAATCTTTGCGTATTAGATCAGGTCGAGTTGATAGGGCTTGACCAACTTTAATAAAAGTCGGGCCGAGGCGAGTGAGCAGTTCTCGCAACTGGATTGCTCGTTTACCCTTGTTCTGCTCAACTTGATCTTGCCATTCGTCCCACTTGAGACTGAGTATAAATCCTGCAAAAGACCAGACAATTTTTATCAATCGTCCCCAAGCTAGCCAAGGGCGGTGACGATAGTAACGAGCGATCGCGTCTGGATTGTAGCGCTTTAGCTGAGCAGGTTGATACTGACCCACGCCTTTACTTGCCTCTTCAAACTCGGAAATTTACACTTTTTGCTTGTCTCCTGACCCACAAGCTGGTTGCAAGCACAGGAAAACTGTACTCATCTAAGCAGCTATAACTTTACCCATTTTTGAGTAGCGTTCGAGGCGAATTCAGCCTACTTTAACTGCTTAGATTTATTTATCTTTTTCTTAATTATACTTTATAAAACTACAAGTACTTAACCAACTTTTAGATGATTTTATTTTTTCTTAACTATACTTAATGGAAATATAAACATTTACTTTTGGAAGAAAATACTGTAACTTAAGTATGATAATTTAATATCGGTTACATATAACAACAGTAGTATTACAGCTTTAGCTTAAATCTATTTTGAGAGATTGCAACGGTTAATTAGCGATCGCCGATTCAGTGCCATCAGAGATTGTAGTTATTAATCAAAATGCTAATTCAGCATAGATGTACCTTTAGCAACATCTCTAAGATTTAAATATTTGAAAGTAGCCAATTAGGCTATTTCTCTCTTTAGTTGAGACCAGTGGAAGCAGGAGCAATAAGCTAGATAGGTAACGAGCTTCGTTGTTGATTGCACTCAGAATTAAAACAGCGACCAAGATAGTGTACCAAATCAGTGCTTCAGTGTAATTTAGGCTGCCTACCTCTCTAATGGTGTAGAGATGAAGGATAAAGCAGCTGGCTAGTGCAAAGATTTCAGCCCAGCCGTAACCAATCATTCCTAAATGCGGCATCAACAAAAATGCACTTCCCGCAAACAAAGCTACGTGTACGAGGTTAAACCAAGCAACCTGAAGATTTTTCTCCTTGAGATACAGTACTGAAGAATGTAGATTGAAAATGGTACGAGTAAGATAGCTAACGGCAATCAGCGGAAATATTTGCAGCACCGGATTCCAATTTTTACCAAAAACGAGCGTTATCACCACAGGAGCTACGAGGGCGAAACTCACCATTGGGAGACCAACTGCTAGCACTTGTAGGCGCATTCCCTCTTGAATACTCTTGCGTAGGCGAGACTTGTTATCTCCTAGCTTGGCAAGTGCTACGACCGCTAGCCGCGCGGTTACTGCTTTAGCAAAAGAAAGCATTTCCACTAAACGAATGCATAGAGCCACAAAGGCGACAGCTTCAGCCCCAGCAAAACGCCCTACAATCACTGGATTAACTAACGTACGCAGTTCCCAAATCCAAATTGAAGTCGCATAGCTTAGGCCATATTTGAGCATTGTCCGAATTAAACTTGAATTCCAGCATAAGCGCGGTCGAAAATTGCTAGAGCAGTAATTTAGTGTTATTTGGCTAGCTTGTTGTGTGAATAAGCCAAAAACCGGAGACCAAGCACCAAATCCACGTACTGCTAGCGGTATTGCTACGAGATAATAGGTAATTTGGCTAAGTAATTCAATGTATGCTATTCGCTGATAATTTAGGTCGCGTTCCAGCTTTACGACCCAAGGCATATTTAAGGTACTTAGAGGTATCGTCAAAGCCAAGATTCCTATAAGAGGTGCAACTTCAGGAAGCCTCAGCAACTGAGCAATCATCTGTCGTCCCAGCACTAGAACAACAACACAAATGATATTGATGCATAACAATAAAGTAAAGGCTTGATTGTATTCCTGCTGCTCTGGATTAGCCTGTTTGCGAAGTAGATAAGCATCCAGACCCGAAGGAGCTAAGCGGTAAAAGAAAATAATAATTCCGGTACTTGCTCCGAAAAGCCCATACTCATTTGGCCCAATTACTCTAGTAATAAATATCATACCTACCAAGCTGAGTAATATGCCCAAACTTTGGCGGATAAGCATGATAAATCCGCCTTTTAAGGCTTGATGGCGTAGCCCCATAATTACTTCCTGAATTAAGTGAATTTTTGCTGATGTTTGCGTGATGAATGGTGGAATATCAGTAGCATTTTGTTAGCCTTTCAACACTATTCATCAATCACGTTATATCTAGTAAATTGAATGTATCTACAGATATCTTATTTAGGCTGTGAAGAGAGATTTTAATAATTTCACGCAGAGACGCAGAGGCACAGAGAAGAGAGATTAAGAGAAATCTTTAGTTTTTACAAACAATTTAGAATTGCTGTAGTTGCCATTTGGAATAAAAAGTAAAATTTTGGATTTTGCCAAGGCGGTTTACTCTAGGAGCAAGGAAAAGAAAATCGCCTCTTTTTTCATACCTTTCGTGTCACTGTGGAATTATTGATGTGATTCGCCGACGTAAGGCATATATAAGTGATAGAACATTGTTAAAGCCTTCAAATCCTAACCATTGCATGACTGTAATTGCTACATTTAAACGAAGGCAGCGAGTAGAGTAGCGTAGCTGAGGATAGTGAGTGATCGCTTGATTGCGAAAATATATTGCTTGTTGGCGATCGCCACTTTGTAATGCTTTCCAAGCTAAGTAGATATTCGCATAACCATAGCTGCGATTTTTTAAATACGTTAACTCTTTTGGAACCGATTGAAAAATTGTTTCAATCATTTCAAAACCTTGTTCTAACATCTGCCAGTTTCTTGTTGCATTATTGGGATGTTGGCGATAGCAAACTAGAGGTTCTTTAATTACAGCAAAGGGATAGCGAGCAGCAATCCGCACCCACATATGCCAATCTTGTGAATAACGTAATTTTCTATCAAATTCACCGACGGTTTTTAAACAAGAAGCACGGACTATTACAGAAGAAGTAACTACTGTGTTTTGCTCTAGTAATTGTTTTAAAACATTACCTTCTGCATTAGATATCATGACTCTGCCTGATGACTTACCGTACTGGTCAATTAATACCATACCTGTATGCAAAAAGCCGATTTCCGGATGAGCTTCCAGATAATTTACTTGTTTTTCTAACTTAGTTGACTTCCACAAATCGTCAGCATCTAAAAATGCTATATACTCTCCTGTTGCATACGTAATGCCTGTATTACGTGCTACAGATACACCTTGTTTATTTTGCGAAATCAGTTGCACACGCTGGTCTAGTAACTGATTCGACCATTGCACAATATTGTCTGTGCTTCCGTCATTAATAATTAATATTTCAAAATTTGTGAAAGTTTGCTGCAAAACACTTGTTAAAGTTTCTGGCAGATAAGCCATCGCATTGTAGGCGGGAATGATCACAGAAACTTTTGGCATATTTTGTAAACTCATGATGAGCAGTAACCTTTGTTTCAAGGTTGTTGTGCAATAAGTGATGTAACTCGTTTACGTAACGTGTATGTGAGTGACAGTACTTTTGTAAAGCTGTCAAATCCCAAGAATTGGATGATTGCAATAGCTATATTCAGACGAATGCACTGAGTAGAGTAGCGTAGGCGAGGATGGAACGCGATCGCTTGCTTTTGAAAATACCTTGCTTGTTGGCGATCGCCGTTTTGTAGTGCTTTCCAAGCTAAATTCATATTGGCATAACTATAGCTACGATTTTTTAAAGATATAAGCTCTTGTGAAACTGATTGGAATACTCTTTCCAATAGCTGCAAATCTTGTTCTAGTATCTGCCAGTTTTTTTTGGGGTTATTAGTACGTTCTCGATAGTAAACTAGAGGTTCTTTAATTACAGCACAGGGATAACGAGCAGCAATTTGCACCCACATAGCCCAATCTTGTGATGAGCGTAAATTTATATCAAATTCACCAACACATTTTAAGCAAGAATGACGAACCATGACAGAAGAAGTCATTACTGCATTTTGTTCTAATAATTGTTTTAAAGCATCACCTTCGGCATTAGATGTTGTTACTCTGTCTGAGGGCTTATCTTGCCAATTAAGCAACACTATATTTGTATGCACCAAGCCGATCTTTGGGTTATCTTCCAGATACTTTACTTGTTTTTCTAGCTTAGTTGACTCCCACAAATCATCAGTGTCTAAAAATGCTATGTACTCACCTTGTGCCTCAGCAATACCTGTATTGCGTGCTGCCACTATACCCTGATCTTTGTGGAAAATCAATTTCACTCGCGGATCTACTAGCAAATTCGCCCATTCAATAAGATTATCTGTACTATCATCACCAACAATTAAGACCTCAAAATCTATGAAAGTCTGCTGCAAAACACTTTTTAAAGTTGCTTGCAGATAATTTATCGCATTGTCAGCAGGAATGATTACAGAAACTTTTGCCATATTATCAAACTTATAAAACTAAGATTTCCTAGACTGAATAATTGTCTGTAAAATGACATTCCGGTAGTGTAATGCAATAGCATCCCAGCTAAAACGTAAGGAATTATTTCTGGCTTTTGCCTGCCAATCTCTATTCAAAACTTTGGCAATAGCCGCAGCATATTTGTTGGCATCCGTGACATCGCAGACAATTCCAGCATCTCCAACAACATGGCGACGCATTTCATCGTCTGTAGCAACCACTGGTAAACCACTTGCCATTGCTTCCAAATAAGAAAGCGCACATGGCTCATTTATAGATGGCAGTGTAAATACGTCTGCACTGCGATAAACTTTAGGCATCTCCTCAGTGGGAAAACTTTTAATTGCAAAGCGATCGCTTCCCAACAACTCATTGCCTAATGATTGAAAATACGCCCGGTCAGTACCATCCCCACAAATTAGAAAATTTACTTGTGGTAGCTTTGCTACAGCCTTGATTGCCAGTTCAACACGCTTGTGACTGTCGCGGTTGAGAGAAGCTACACACAACACCAGAGGTTTGCTTAAACCCAAGGTCATCTGTTCTCCTATTGGTGTAAAGCGTCTCGTATCTACACCGTTGTGAATGATGGTGGTAGCTTGAGATGGTTGTAAGCTTCGGGCTAAATTAGCCATCTTTTGCGAAAAAACTACAAGATGATCGGGGCGAAACAGCAAGTTACGTGCCAACAATCGCCCACTGCTCAATAATCCAGCGTGTTCGGTATAAAGAATCGGTGTACCAATCAAGGCGCGAACAAAAGCTGCCATTGCCAAGCCACCGTAATCATTGCAAGGAAAAATTAGGTCAGCTGGGTGTGTCAGTAACCGCATTGCACAAGGCAAAAAGCTGGTCAGGTGTTCAATAACAATCTCAGAATGAGTAAAAAAATGTTTCAGTAGGGGAGTTAACGGAGAACTACCGAGAATTTCATGTGCCTGAGTGCGAGGAATACCACCAGCAGGATAGTAAAAGGGGCTACAAGGAGCGCCTGCTAATAATTCCACTTCAAAGTAAGAACTGAGGAAATGAGCCAGCTCAATGGCAAATCTTTCTGCGCCTCCACTCCAATTAACTCCGGCGCTGGGATGAACCAAAACCACTCGATAGGTTTGTTTACGTTCCTTTGCCCGCTGAACGTTACTGTTAAAGTCAATCATCTGCTGGATCATGGCTGCATAACTTAATAGAGGGTTCATAAGGCATTTAGCTCCCTGGACTGATTCCAGTTCCAACCAGCGATCGCCAACAGAGTCCACCAGTAGAAAAAGAAGGTTGTGTGAGTCCAAATATTCTCGGTAATCATGCCGACAAACATCGAGAGAAGCAAAGCTAACAATACCCAACACAGCTTGTTTTGAGCGCTGTTAGGGGGAGTGTGTCGTATTAAACGAATTAAATGTGTAGCCTGAGTACCGAGAAAGGCTAGAAAAGCTAAAATGCCTATGACTCCGCCTTCTGCTATGGCGCGGACATAATCGTTGTGGGCGTAGTTATTGTAAATAGTTAAATAGCGGCTAGTCGATAGACCATAACCAAAAATCGGATACTGTTCCCAAGCTTTTAGTAGATAAGTCCATTGAGATAGCCGCCAGTTAAAACTGTTGTGATCTCCCTGTGCCAGAAGAATCGCCCGTGATATGTCCATGTCTGGATTGAGGAGTGGTGTTTGCACTAGCGAGCCGAGGCGTTGTTGTCCAAACTCTGTGCTGGCAAATAGTCCTATGACTAGCGCAAATAACAATACTCCACAAATGAGATTAATCAGATTTAATCTTGGCAACATCAGTACCAGAATAAAAACACCCAGCATCATCAAGCTGAATAAAGCTTTAGTACCGACATAGATAAAAGCGAGTAAACCCAATAACACTAGCCAAGGCCAACGTTTTTGAGACTGACCAAGCTGCCACCAAGCCAAACCAATGAACAGTAACAGAAAAGTGGCGAAGGTATTAGAAAGGCCGAGAGTACCATTAATCCGAGATATTTCTCCAGAAATCGGGTCTACAGTGACTTGGAGTATAGTTGGTAAGAGCGAAACCGGAAGGAATATCTGCATCAGCGCTGCCGTCAAGGGTATGATCAGGGCAAAAAATAGCGCAGATATCATCTTTTGCGGTTGGAGTCGGTCTTTAAGCTGCATCACTAGTAAGTAGACCATCAGCCAGGAAAAAAGACGTACCCACTCGCGGATGCTGTCTAGCAAAACAGCATCATCAAACTGCAATTCTTGTAAAGGTATGAGTATCACCCAGAAACCCTGTAGAGCTACCCAGGCTGCAAATAACCACCAGAATTTGTCTGTATGCACTCTCTGACCGATTAATAATGCCACCACTACATAAAGTAAAGTTAGGAGATCAAGAGCAATGGCAAATGCAGCTGGAACCTGCTGATCAGAGAAAGGATCGAGAGCGCTACGTATGATTAATAGACCAATAACCGCTTGCTCAAATTTGGCAAAGAAGTAGAAGGCGATCGCGATCGCACCTACAGCCAAACCCAGGTAAAGAGGTTCTGCACCTGCAAGAAAACCTGCTACTATCCCAACTCCCACACCAGCTAATCCAACCCAGAACGACATCAGAAAGCTTGAGCTTTGATTAGTTAACATCGTCACTTAGCCCTCGAACCGTTAGACGAATTAGCGGTGTCTGCTATAGCTGTTAAACGTTTGCGGGGACGGGATAAATAGTGGTAAGGCTTTTCAGTTTGAGTTGTCATGCAATTGACAACTACCCCTAGAATCGGTAATTGATTCTGTCTGAGTTGTGCTACGACTTTTTGCAGTAACTCTTTGGGTGTGAAACTAGGACGAGTCACTAGCATGATGCCATCACTATATCGAGCCAAGGTAGCAGCATCAGCGCTAACGTCCAAAGCGGGTGTATCAATAATTACAAAGTCGTATTTATTAGTAGCTTCTGCCACCAACGACTTCATTGCCTCAGACTCTAATAACTGTGAGGGGCGTGCATATAGTTCCCCACAAGTTAATACTGAGAGATTCTCGATCTCTGTAAGTTTTACTACTTCTATTAAAGATAGAGATTGAGACCTGGCAATTGCATCAGTAATTCCCTGCTGGCAAGCTAAGTTGAACAGCTTGTGTTGCATGGGGCGATGTAAGTCTGCATCTATGATTAATGTCCGCCGAGATAACATCGCTGAGACGGCAGCGAGGTGCGAAACTACTACTGATTTCCCCTCACCGGACTTGGTGCTACTAACCACAATGCTCCGTAACTTCTGAGAACTGCCAAACTCTAATGTCTTCAGCAGCATCCTGTAAGGTTCAACTAAAGCAATATCATCTAAGAAATTTTCTGCTGGCTCCAGGATCAGTGTCTTCGCGCTCAGGGAAGGTAATGCACCCAACAAGGGCAACTTCAGTAATTCCTCAGCTTCTGAAGGATCATGCAGAGTGTTATCCATCATTTCTAGTAGCAGTGCTACGCCAATGGCTGCGATCGCAGCTAAGATAGCCGCTAGTAATAGCACGATTGGAAGTTTGGGAGATGAGGGAGAAGTTGCTGGTTTAGCCTCTTCAATAATTCGGATATTACCAACTAGTTGAGCTTCAGCAATTCTTGCTTCTTCCAGTTTGGTTTGTAGTAACTTTAGGGATGCTGCGGCTTCTTCCCGTTGGCGAGTCAGTACAGTTAGTGGTTGCTGGAGGATTGGGAGTTCGGCAAGACGATTTTGCAGATTAGTTCTCAAAGACTGAATAACTTTGAGTTTATTTTGGATTGCCAAGCGTTGAATTTCATTAGTAATTAGTTCAGAGGAGAGATTCTGGCTGAGAGAATCGGAGGCAATATTGCTGGGGGAGATAGCTGGATTTCCGGGTGAGAGGCGAGCCAGTTCTTGAGTGTACAAAGCACGTATATCTCGCTGCTGCTCAAGCAAATTTATGACAGTCGGATGGTTCTCAGTAAAGCGCAAACGAACATCAATAAGCTGCGTCCCTAAATCTGCCAACTTCGTACGTAAATTTTGGAGTTGTTGGTCTTGACCACCGCGGACAGAGAGATAAGCCTTGTTGAGGGTTGTAGAGTTAGTGATTTGTCGCAAGGATGCATCACGCGATCGCGTTTCTTGGAGTTGAGCTAATAAAGTCCGTTCTTGGTCTTCTAAATTCGCTAAACTATCAACTAAACTTTTGCTTTGGTCGGTAAAAGAGATTAATCCAGTAGCTTGTCTATATCTGTTTTCGGCAATTTCTGCCTGTTGCAGCCGCAAGCGAGCTGTTGGAACCTCTTTAGCTAAGAAATCCGCCACGTTTGCAGCTTCTTTGCGGATTTGTTGGACACTTTCCTCAACCATTGTCTCGGAGACCGCATTAAGAAGCTTGGCTGCGAGAATTGGGTCTTGAGCTTCATAGGTTAAGACCAAGATATTCGTAGCTGGGGCAATTTTCACTCGCAACTTTTTAGCAAATTCCTCCGCTGTAAGTTTGCTGGGAGAATGGGGAAAAACCTTCGCAAGCGATCGCTCTAAAATAGGTTGCGATTTGACTAATTCTGCTTGATCAGCCACTGGGCTGGGGCCACCAGGTATCCCCACAGGTACTTTCGTCAGGTCGCGTCCCAAGTCGGAAACGCTCACTCTTTTGTCATCTAGCATCAATTGTGCTGATGATTGATACAAACGTGGGGTAAAGGCTAGATAAATAACTGCCCCGCCGATCACAGCAGTAAATGTTGCCAACGCTGGCAAACTTCGCCGCTTTAAGACCACTGGTAAGGATGAAATGCTTTTCTCCATTACATATACCTTTGTTTCTTTAGGTGGTTAATAGAGTTATTTGACAGTGGTCAGGTTTTTAACAAATCTCAAACTACATTTCTTTTTTGGTGACAAACCCAGGAACTCTGCTGAAAGTAGGCTCAGACACACTTACTGGCTCAGGCGAATTCAAAACTGTCGTATATAGTTTTAGAGTTTCAGAAGTAATTTGCTCCCAACTATAGTGAAGCTGCACGTATTTTTGTGCATTTTCAGCCATTGCTGCTATTTCAGTTGGGTGATTAATCGCCCAGTCTAGAGAACGAATACAGGAGTCTACATTTCCAGCTTCAAAAAGCATTCCCCGCCTACTATTAATCAATTGTTGGTGGGGTGAGATATCGCTAGCCAGCACCGGTATACCTTCCCGCATCGCCTCTAACATTGCCAGAGGTAGCCCCTCGACATCAGAAGGAAGGACAAACAAGCCTGCTCCTCGTACAATCTCCCACAGACGATTTCCTTGGAGTTCCCCTGCAAATACAATATTTGGATGACTAGCAACTGTTTCTAATAGCTTGCTGCTGAATGCTCTAGTATCACTGACACCTCCGGCTAAGACCAGTTTCCACCCTGCTGGTTTCAGCGCACAGAAGGCTTCTAAAAGCAAATCAGGACGCTTTTCTGGTACAAGTCTGCCTACAAATAGAATGTAGCGCCCCTGTGTTAAACCAAGGGAACTAGCGTACGCAAAGTTAGGGTCAGACCCTGCGTAGCTAGCGGGAGCGTTGGGAATGTAGACTGTATCGCGATTATAGGTTTGGAGAAAGTAAGATTTTAGGTCTTTTGATACTACAATTAGCCCGTGGGCGCAGCGTACTGCCGTCTTCTCCCCCATGTGAATCAGCCGACTAGAAAAATTGCCCCACTTAGCGCGTTGCCAGTCTAATCCCTGACAGGTGACTACAACCTTTGCAGAGGTAGTAATTCTTGGTAAAAAAGTAAATAAAGATGGGCCAAGAGCGTGAAAATGAACTATATCATATTGCTGCCCACAAGCAGCGATCGCTCCTAGTGCTGAGGCAATAAAAGCATCTAGTCCGCGCCAATTTCTACTAGGTAAAGAAACAACTCGTACACCCCAAAAGTCATAATGGTCAAACCAAGAAGAGTTTGTATAAGAAGACCGGGCATATAAATCAACACGATGACCCAGCGCGACCATACGAGGATATACTTCTGCACAATAATGCTCAATTCCTCCTTGTTTAGGAGGCAAACCTTTCGCACCAATCACGGCTATTTTCATGGCAATCAGTTATTTATGAAGATGGTTTATCAAGTCAAGGCGCTTCATGCAAGATTAGGGATTGGGTATAAGTTATTCTCTTAGTACTTCCCCATCTCCCTAGTCCCCAGTCCCCAATACCCAATCCCTAGTCCCCAAACTTCCAACGACTTAGCATTTTGCTGTAGATATCTCTGATAACAGTACAAGCAGCATAGGGGTATGCAGTTCCTATGCAAGACGCACTTGGATAATCTTCAGGATGCAATATGATTTGGCGCAAAGCATTTGCTATTGACTCTGGTGTACGTTGTTCACATACAATTCCACTATCAGCAGCTAATAGCTTTGGAGTTTCACCGCATTTAGTCGTTACTATCGGCGTTCCACTAGCTAGCGCTTCCAGAACTACTAAAGGTAGACCTTCATATGCACTGGATAGAACAAAGACATCGCATATTCGATGTAACTTTGCCAGTTCTTCTATTGCAACTGCTCCTAACATCGTCACTTGACTCGACAATCCTAACCGACCAATTTCCACGCGTATTTCTGTTGCTAACTCCCCATCACCTGCTATCAGTAAATGAGTGTGCGGTTGATTCAAAGCAGCAAACCCACGTACTAATAATATTGGATCTTTTTGTGGATGCAAGCGTCCAGCAAATAGAATAAAACGTGTTTCCTCATCCAGACCTAATTTAATAGCCAGTTCCTGCCGTTGAGCTTGCCGTTGTGCTTGACTTAAAGGGTAAAAAATTTCGTTGTCAAACGAATTTTTGATGTATGCAACCCTGTCTTGCACGTTGGGGTAACGTTGTTTGTAAAATTCTGCGGCATCGGTATTGCATGAAAGAATTTGGCTAAACTGGCGAACTAATAAACTTTCTAAGGCGAAATATGCTCCTGGAAATCTTCGCCACAGAATCGCTTTTTGATCACCAGCGGCTTGCATCTGCGTGTGAATGTCATTATGGATAAATAGAGTTTTCTCACCCTGCCAATTCCAGGCTGCTAAGCTTGGTTCCAGCCGATGAAAGTGCATAAAATCTGAAGCTAAGTAACGTCCTAAAAGAGCAGCCGTATATTTAAATGTGGTAGGTATTAAACTTCTAAAATTATCATTTTTCAAGGAAAATAAAGGTAGAAAACTAATCTCTCTACCTGCAACTTCTGCTGCTTGCCACTTCAACTTATGCTGAAACTTATCATCTCCAGTTCCTACAAGCCGCACCTCAATTTCTTCAGGTGCGTACTTAATAAATGTCTTGATTAGTGTCTGAATTCCTCCAATAGTAGTGTTCCAAGGATTGAATTGGTAAAAAATCGTTAGAACAGGTTTACGCATTAAGACAACCCTACACAACTTGCGTGCAAAAACTCAAATGTATTTCCACCGTCAACAACGTGAGTTTGACGAGCCAAATAGCTCTCAAACTTTTGCAAAATGCTTTTCTTTCGCCTTGGTCTCCAATAGAAGAAAGGCTTGTAGTCAGACATCGCACATTTTTCGACAAAAGGCTAATTTATTGAGAAAATTCTCAGTAAAGTATCTTATGGCACTACATATGCGAGATAAATTTAGGAATTATTTTTAGAGAAGCCTTTCGGCTTTGATTCGTCAAACTTACGTTCAACAAAGACAGAGGTAATCATTGTTTTAGCTACATCAGAATTTAATTACCTCTTCAATTTGTTGTATTTCTAAAGATAGATATCATCTATAAAATTAAATACTGCGTGTACTAAATTTAACTATTTAATAATAAATACATAACTAGCCTGCTACTAAACTAAAAAGCTTAAGCGCTTGCAAATAAAGAGTTTTATGTCTTAAGTAAACCAAAAGTTGGATGTAATGAAAATCCTAAAATGAAACTTTTTTTACTACGTACCAGGAAAAATCTATTGGTAAGTATTGTATTTTACATAAAAGTAAATAGGCAAAAATAAATTAAAGTTTATAATTTGCCCTTTAACGCTTAAGTGCAAACTATAAACAACAAAATATTTTCAGCTTAATTATATTTACTGACTTAAACATAGGATTCTCATTAAATTAATCAGTATGTAACAGTATTTGATTGTAGGATTATATAGCAGTCCTAAATCATTTGTGAAAATTTGAGGTTGTTGCGACCCCCCTGTAGTCCCCCTTTGGTAAGGGGGGACGGCGTTAGCCGGGGGGTGAATTTTTTTACAACTCATTTAGGATTGCTATATTTATAAAATTAATACCAATTCAATTTAATGATTGCAACACATCCTTGGGTGAAGACGCGATTCATCGCGTCTCTACAGATGGTTTATTTGTCACATTCTTTTTTAAGATTAGTATAACTTCTGCTAAACAGTGAATAATAAAAATTATCTTGGAATTTATAAACTTTAATGCACAAGTTATACTTTTAGTATTGACTTTATTATTACTAATACTGATTTAATTAATGATTGCAACAAATTCCCCGGTATAGAAGTTGCGATGCAACGTCTATAATGTTGCATTCTTTTTTCAAAATTGTATAATTTATCAAATAGAAGTCGGCGAAAAGTATAACTTTGGTAACTGATAATTATGATTAAGTTATTACCAATTAGCAAAGTTATATTTTTAATTACGCCTATCTATTTTATAGTTTAGTGCTGCTTAGATTTTGCTTCCAAGTTCTCTAAACGGCTTCTCAATTCCTGGTTTTGTTGTTTGAGTTGGTCAAATTCCTCACGCAATTGACGTAGTGTTTTTTCTGAGCCAATGTTCTTTTGTACTCTAGAAATTTCTTCTTCAGCATAGCGACGTACACGCCCATCTGCTGTTTGATCAGCTAGCGATCGCAAAATTCCTGCGGCTTTGGGAGTTTCCATTTGCCCTAGTGATGCTGCTACCGCCACTTGGTTTAAAAAGAAGGTTTCTTTCGCTAGTTCTGTTAATCTTTCTAGAATCCGTTCCAAATTGAGCGCACTTTGACCGACAGAAATGTTTCCTAAAGCGCGAATTGCAGCTAGACGTAGAGGTTGTGGTACACCGAGTTTGGTATATTCCAGGAGTAGATTTAAAGCTGCTTCCGAAGTTTTTAGTTCAGCTAAACCAGCAACTGCACCACTCCGCACTACTTCATTCCAACCCGCCTTTTCTTCCAAGACGGATTTCAGCAGCTTTAACACTTTGTCTTCCTTGGATTTCTCTTCCAAGTTCGCAGATGCGATCGCCCCAATTACACGGGTTGCTGCTGCTTCCACATAGTAGCTGGGATCGCCTTTCTGTACGACACCTCTGATAGCTTTATAGCTTTCATTGGTTTTAATTTGAGCAAGTGCTTCTACTACAGCCCTTCTTACGTAGGAATTTTTATCTTTCAATCCAGGAATTAACCCATCAAAAGCTTGGTCTAAATTGATTTGGGCTAATTGTTTTGCCACTTCCACACGCACACCCCAAAATGGGTCTTTCTTTAGTGACATAGACAATACTTGCGTTGCTTCTAATCCACCTTTTTTCGCCAGAGCTTCGGCTGCATAGATACGTGAAATAGGATTGGGATCAAATTCTAGCTGTGCTTTTAACTCCGGTAATGGATACTCCAAAGAAACTGTTTTAAGAGAGTTATTCCCTACATCAAAACTGATAAATTTGGGCTTATTTTCGAGTGGGAAATAGAAACTTTGTTCGCGTTCATTCACTCGTACTGTGAAAGTTTTAAGTTTCGTTGGTTCTTCATTTTGCGTATAGCCAAAACCAATGGGTATTTTCAGATCAAATAAATCTTTACTGCCATTGTTAGTTTCTGCTGCTTGGGTTTGGGTTACTGTTACTTTCGCTAAATTAGCATCCCCATCCCAAGAGTAAGCAACTTTAAAATCGGGATGACCACCGCGATAAACGTACTGGTCGAAAAGGAACAATAGATTACGTCCGGTAGCTTTTTCAATTGCCCTGAGTAAGTCTACTGTCTCTACAGTTTTGTGGGCATTATCCTGCACAAATGTTTGGATTGCCTGCCAAAACAGTTCATCTCCCAATTGGGCCCGAATCATGTGATAAACACAAGAGCCTTTTTCGTAGATATGGCGATCGTAAAGTTCAATAGCTTCACGGTAAACGTGTGTCACCATCGGACGGCGGTAGCGACTGCTATCTTCTGCCAAATAACGACGAGCTTCTAGCAAACGATAGTAATCTGCTTCTTGTGAACTATATTCATGTTCTGTCCACATCACCTCAGAGTAAGAAGCCATTCCTTCCTTAATCCAAGCATGAGACCAATGTTTAATGATCACTAAATCACCAAACCACTGGTGCGCTAGTTCGTGAACCACTAAACTTTCGGTATTGCGGTTATCCAAAGCAGCGCGTTCATCCAGCAAACATCTATCTGTTAATAAAGTGGCAGAGGTATTCTCCATTCCCCCAAAGATGAAGTCATCGACACACACTTGGGCGTATTTCGGGAAAGCATAGGGGTAACCATACTTTTCACTCAAAAATTCGATCATGCGGGGAGTTTTGCCCATGCTGCGCTTGGCATCTTCCTCTCGTCCCTTCTCTACGTAGTAGGTGACAGGTTTGCCTTTCCACTCATCCTGAATTTCGGCAAAGTCACCAACTGCCAGAGCCATTAAGTAGCTAGGATGAACTTGCTGCTGCGACCAATGGTAGATTTTGTCATTACCCTCTTCTGTAGTGTCAATCAGTTCACCATTAGAAATGGCAATTAGGGCTTTGGGGACGCGGACACGAATTTCGGAAGTAGATAGTTGTCCTGGATAGTCAAAGCAGGGAAACCAGAAGCGAGAGTCTTCGTCTTCTCCTTGAGTCCAGACTTGGGTGGGCTTGTTTGGGTAGTGTTTGTCTGGTTGAATAAAGTAAATACCGCGCTGTGGTTTTGTTACCGAGTAGGCGATCGCAATTAATAGGCGTTTACCAATTTCGGTTGCTTCAGAAAGCTGGATGGCAAGCTTTTCTCCATCGTAATCAAAATTTTGCGGTACCTCGTCTATTTGCACAGACTTGATATTCAGGTTGACAGCATCCAAAGTCAAACGGTCAATGCCATTACGAATTGGCAAAAGGCGAATGCTACAACTACCTGCATAGCTTTGGTTAGGAATATCCAAGCTAATATCTAGAAAAATATGTTCTACCTGCCCAGGGCGATCGGGATTGTAGTGTGGTCTTGCCCCTGGTAATTCAAAAGATTTGTGTCCGTTATTCTCTGTATCAAAATAAGACTGCGACATTGATCCTTACTGACCTTGTAATCCTGAAAAGTCTGGCTGGATGTTGTTAAAAACTATAGCGGTATCTGGTGTATTTCCCAAATCAACAGGGCGTATAGGGGCGAGTACTGTCCTTTAAGGATGGGGGATTTTAATCAATCTCTCCCAAAGTTCCCAGCAGTAGCTTCCTCTGCTCGGACTTCTCTCCATTTCCCTCATGCATCATCTTGATTTTATGTCAACTGATACTTTGCACTCTTTTGTCATCGAGTCAAGAGTCTCTTGCACCTCGATAGAATTTTATTAAGTACAAATACTCCTAAATATTTATTGATATAACTTAGGATAGCTTGCTGCTGCTAAGTGGGCTATTTTTTTGAGATGAACAACACTCATTTGCGGATTCGCTCCTCATCCCGTTGAAGTATTTTTTAAAGTAATTACACACCGCTAGTTTGTAGGATTACTAATTTTATCAGTAAATACCGATCAATTAGTAGAAATTATTAATAAATCCGAAAACTCTACAATGACGCTTGTATAAATGTCGGTGAGAATTTAAGAAAAAGAGGATAACAACAAATGCCCGAACGTAAATCTAAGCTTTTAATTCCTGCTGTAGGTGCTGCTGTAGTTGTCGCAGGAAGTGTAGCGGCTTATATGTATTTGAAAGGCCCGTCAGGGGATAGCTCAGGCGCTTTGGGAAGTGCTAAGTTAGTGCCTTCCACAGCTTTGATTGCAACTTATATTACCACTGATCCGCAAGCTTGGGCAAAGTTACAGCAGTTTGGCACTCCAGAAGCACAAAAGTTAGTAGCAAAAGGCTTAGAGGATTTTAATAAGGATTTGTTCAAAGAAAGTAACATTTCTTATGAGAAAGACCTTAAACCTTGGGTTGGTGGTGTAATGATTGCTGTACTGCCACCAAATCAAACCAAACCAGCGCAGCAGAAACTGCCTTCAGGTACATCTTCTATACAGCAAGAACCCAACATCTTAATGATCGTGGGAATTAAAGATAAACTTGCTGCCTTGGATTTTGCTAAAAAATTGAAAGAACAAAAAGGAGTCAAAACTCAGGAATCTGACTACAAAGGTCAAAAAATCATAGAAACTACAGAAAAAGGTAAACCGACATATAGTGTAGTTTTAAATAATACTCATGTGGTATTCTCTCCCGAAAAGCAAGCTGTAGAAAAAACTATTGATACGTATAAAGGGCAGCCCTCTTTTGCGAGTAAAGAAGGCGCAAGTAGCATTCTTGCTAAAAGTGTAAATATCAAAAACGCCTTAGCTCAGATTTATGTACCTAATTATGGAGAATTGGTACAGCAACTAGTAGCCGCTAATCCGCAGGCGACGCAGTTACCCCCGCAAACCTTGGCGCAACTAAAACAGGTGAAATCGATGGTGGCGGGTATTGGTGTTGATGATGCAGGAGTGCGCCTAAAAGCGATCGCCAATTTAGATCCGCAACTGAACAAATTCCAATATCAAACAAGTCCTGGAAAAATAGTAGGGCAGTTTCCGCTCGATACATTGGCTCTAGTGAGCGGTAATGATATTAACCGCGGCTGGCAAACAATAGTAGAACAGTCAAAAGATTATCCGGATTTTAAGCAAGCACTTGAACAGGTACGCGGACAGCTCAAATCAGTCAATATTGACTTAGATAAAGAAGTTTTTGGGTGGATGAATGGTGAATTTGGTTTTGCGGCGATTCCATCTAATCAAGGCGTGTTAGCGAGTGTTGGTGTTGGCGGAGCTTTAGTATTTGACACCAGCGATCGCAAAACTGCGGAAGCCACCTTCACAAAATTGGATACCCTCGCCAAAGCCCAACAAATTAATATCGCCAACAGAAATATCGGCGGTAAAGACGTAACTGAATGGCAAATTCCCCAACAAGGAGCTTTATTGGCACATGGTTGGCTGGATCAAGATACCTTATTTGTAGCTGTTGGTGGCCCCATTGGTGACGCGATCGCAGATCGCAAGACTCCATCTCTTGACAATAGCGACAACTTCAAAGCTGTTACTGCCTCTTTGCAAAAGCCCAACGGAGGCTACTTCTATCTGGATATGGACAAAACTGTGTCCCTAGTAAATCGCTTTGCCGGAGTTAGTCAACCCATTCCACCTGAAGCCAACGCCATTCTAAGTTCCATTCGTGGTCTTGGTCTGACTGCTACTAGCCCCGATAAATCCAGCAGTGAATTGGAAATGTTGTTAGCTCTTAAACCAAAAACTGGAAAGTAGGACATTAGGAGTACTGTTAGCGGAAGCGGGGCGTTTAGCCCGTGCTGAGTCAAGAGTAAGTTATTTTCTCCCTGCTCCTCCGGTTACTGAGCGGCTTGCCTTGAGCGTATCGCTAAAGCGAAAGCTTCGCTAACGCCTTGGTCTCGTAGAGAAGCCGAAAGGAGTCGTAAAGCCTGCGGCATAGCTGCGCTTAGGGCGCAGCCTCTCATAGAGAAGTATGCTCCCTCACTCCCTACTCCCTTTTACAAAACTTGATTATTTCGAGATTCCAAGGTATTTGTCAGGTTATCCAATGCACCAATTAGCCTTTCCTGGACTACAAGGCTAGGATCTGATGGGGAGTCATCGGTGGCTTCTTGTCTTTTGAATCTTTGTAAGGCTCGAATTGCCATAAATAAAATCAAGGCAATGATTAAAAAGTCAACTATTGAGCCGAGAAAGTGGCCAATAGCAATTCCTGGGCCAACGGTGATTGTTTTCCAGTCTTTACCAGTCAACCCAACGAGAGGGTTAATCAATGGCATGATCACATCCTCAACAAAGGAGGTGATAATCCTGCCAAAAGCAGTACCAATGATCACAGCGATCGCCAAGTCAACTACATTGCCTTTAAGGGCAAATTCCTGAAAATCTCTTAGAAAGCCGCTTGCTCTTCTTTTTACTCTGATCATACTGGACTATAGAGAAGTTAGTTGTAGTCTTCTTTTAAATGACACTCAAATTTTTGCCATCTCTGTTTAGATAGATGCTGCTTTTAAAGGGATTGAGTACTGGGTACTAGAGATTGGGATTCAGAACTGAGAAGTAGGCAAAATAAATGATGCTTCATGTCCTATGCCCATGCCCTATACCCAATTTAATTTCCTTGTAGACTAGCCTCCAGCAAGTATGTCATAAGTAGAAAAGGCTATTAAATGCAAACTGATTTATGACCGCTGCTGTAAAAACTGCCCCTGACTTAGCTGTCCGTTTGGTAAATGGCTTATTGGCAATCAAGCCTTTAGCTAACATAGCCAAGCATCAAGCTAGACAAATGATGATTAAACGCGCCGAAAAAATTGGTGTGCCTTGGACACAAGCAGTCGAGACACTACAAGCGCGTGATTGGAAAGCTGATTTAGCTCAAGTACAAAATCTTCAGCTTTCCTACCCTGATTACTATCTCACCTCATTCCATGCCTACGAAACTGGAAATCTTAACTGGCAAGCTGCTTTTGAGGTAGAATCTGCCGCTCGTGCTGTCCACGCTAAGATTTGGCAGGGTGCTGAGGTGCAAGGCGATCCAATGCTGCGCCAAAGCTACCACAACATCCTGAAAAGCCAAATCGGCAACGAGCCGCAAGATATCTTAGATGTAGGGTGTAGCGTTGGTTTGAGTACCTTTGCCTTGCAAGAAATTTATCCCGAAGCTAAAATCACAGGCTTAGACTTATCTCCTTATTTCTTAGCCGTTGCTAACTACCGCGCCCAACAACGTCAAGCTAAAATTAACTGGGTTCATGCCCAAGCGGAATCGACTGGACTACCAAATGCCTCATTTGATTTAGTTTCCATTTTTCTGATGTGCCACGAATTACCTCAGTCAGCAACAAGACAGATTTTTGCTGAAATGCGGCGTCTACTACGTCCGGGTGGCAATTTAGCAATCATGGACATGAATCCCCAATCTGAAATATACAAAAAAATGCCAGCCTACATTTTGACACTACTCAAAAGTACTGAACCATATTTTGATGAATATTTCAGCTTGGACATTAAGCAAGCTATTGTTGAGGCAGGTTTCCAAACTCCCACTATCACCAGCAACAGTCCCCGTCACCGCACTGTTATTGCTCAGGTGAGTGGCTGATTTTTCTATACTGCTGTGGGCAGTAATACCCCCGCTATTGGTGTTAACCTACTACTATTATCGGGTTCCTACTGCCCCACCTCTGTTAGCGTTGCTATTTTTGTTTATCGTTGGGGCAATATCCGGTTTCGTTGCCCTTAGCCTAGAATTGGCTTTTGAAAATGTAGCTAACTCTTTTTTAGGCTGGCAAAATACTAAGTACTCGCTCCCTAGTATGGCTTTGCGGCAGCTTTTGGAAGTAGGGCCAATTGAAGAAAGTTGCAAGTTGGCAGCAGTTATCGTACCAACCTGCTATCTGCAACGCAAGTATCAATTACTTCCCTCTACCGTTTTCCTCTTTACCATAGCTGTAGCCCTTGGATTTACTGCCCAAGAGAATTGGATTTATCTGTTTCACGGTACAGCATCAATTATTGACCGCACTATCGGCACGCCAGTCCATGCAATGTTTTCTGCACCCTGGGGTTATGCCCTGGGAATATATATTTCTTCTTCTATTCGGTTACATCGAGACAGGAAATTTATTTTTAGGGCTTGGCTAAATTCTGTAATCTGTCATGCCCTAGTTAATATTTTATCTAGTGCTTGGCGTTACCTGCCACCACTGCGTTTTCTCAGTTATGGTTTATTTCCATTCTTGTTGTGGATGTTTTGGCGACTTGAGCAGTTATTGCGAAAAGTGCAAGGCAAATCCCCTATTCTCTTAGTCTCAGGCTATACACGCCAACATCGATATTTGCAGAGGGGCTTAGTGTTTTTTGCCCTCGTGCTGGGTGGAAATGCTATTTTTGGGCTGTTTCTTTTAGCCAGAATTCTTAGCCCTTTGAGACTGTCACAAATTTTTTATCCTGATGTTTTATCGTTTACACTCAGCCGTTTTTCACTAAATCTCATTTTTGGAGTTTTAGCTTGGCTAATTTATCGTTATTTGCGACGTTCTGCACATCGTCGGTATTTTTAAAATATGATTTAGGAAAACGCTAGGAGGTTTCTATGCAAACAACTCCAGTACGTTAGACAACTGATGATTTAGAACTATTTGCAGGTGATTCTCGTTCCGATACACTTCGTGAACGCAGAAATCGCTGTGAGATTATTGATGGAGAATTATTTGTAACCAGAGCACCTCATTGGGATCATCAGTTAGCCTGCATTAACATTGGTACAGTTCTTAAGATTTGGTCAGATGAAACTGGTCTCGGTAAGGTGGCGATTGCTTCAGGAATTATTTTCTCAGATGCGCTATTTTAAAGCTTGCAGTTACTTTATTTAGTCAAGATGAATTGACAAGTCCTTTGCTACCTGGATTTAACTGCTTAGTAAGTAAATTTTTTTAATTTTAGATTGGGGACTAGGAAACTAGAAAAAAATTTCTAACTCCTGTAGAGACGCGATTAATCGCGTCTCTACTCTCTTCAATTAAACTTTTGCCAAAATAGGCTCACTTCCTGAAGTATTGACTGAGTTTGATTCTGACTCTGTACAGTAGATTTCGCAGGAATTATTCGGGCTTTCAATGAGTTTAACTTTGTGAAGCTTGGCTCCTAATTCTTGGATAGGCGATCGCAGTAAATTACTGATATAAAGTGCGATATTCTCAGCAGTAGGCACAACTTGAACAAAGTAAGGAATATCTTTGTTTAAAAAGGTGTGATCAAATGGCTCGACGACATAATCTTCTATCACCTGATTCAAAGCACCTAAATCAACAATCATGCCAGTACGGGCATCAATTTCCCCTTTGACGGTGACTTCTAAATGGTAGTTGTGTCCATGTCCGTGGGGACGAGCGCACTTACCATAAACAAGCGTGTTTTCTTCGTTACTGAGGTCAGGGTGAGCCAGCCGATGAGCGGCACTAAAATGTGTACTGACAGTAAGATAAGCTTCCATTCCGTTTCCTGTATAATCTGCCCAAAGTTCAGGATGTTCAAATAACTGCACACGGACTAACGGCAAGTGAGGTGATAACCGCTGCCAAATAACCCGTGTAATATTCTCAGTAGTGGGCAGAGTTTGTTGAAATTCTGCCCAGACATCGTTGAGATAGGAAAAGTCTAATTGGCTGGTAACTTCCCGTTTGATTACGTGTTTCACATCGGACAAGTTCAGCACCATCCCATACTTATCCAATTCTCCAGCTAGGGAAATGAATAAGACATAGTTATGCCCATGTCCGGGAAATTTAGAGCAAGCACCAAATTTATCAATATTCTCGGCTTCACTCAATTCTGGCAACCAATAGAGATGACTTGCCGAAAACTGAGCGCGGCGATTAACAATACATTGCATGAGTACACTATGAGCAGAATTTAAAATTTCTTAATCTTTGACTGCTTCTAGGATAAACTAATTTCTTTGTCATTTGTCTCCGAAGTTCTGAGCTAAGGAAGCTTAGCTCAGACTTCTCTCTTTATCATTTGTCCTTTGTGAATAACCAAATTACTAATGACTATTCACAGATACTTGTGCCTCGCAGTGTAATCTTCTAGCTATGCGGAATAGTTCTTGACCCGTATGTAAATAACGCTCATCGTAGTTCAAGGGGAAATAAGCTAGCTCTTCTAGTCCATCTCCTACTTGATCAAGGCTGTAGTAGAGGTGAGCTGCTGTTCTTGCTAAACTAGGAGGATTTGGCAGAGAGCGAAAAGTAATTTGTGCCTGCTTAAACTCCTCCCGACAAGTTTCTAAGTATTCCTGAAATTCTTCTAACAGCTCGTCATCAAAGGGATCGGCTGCTAATTCTTCCATTTGTTCCTCTAAGGAATAGAGAATGTTACAAAGCAAGCGATTAACTGGTTGATAAACTTGCCGCAGCCATTCCTCGACTTGCTCGTCAGCATCCCGTCCTGTTGGTCTTGTTGCCTTGTAGCGCTTTTGAGCCGATGCTGTCTGTTGGCGATCGCTATTTAGTTTTTGAGAGTTATCTCGCAATTTTTGGTCATAATTATGGCGATTTTGTGTATCACCTAAGACCTCGTACGCAGCATTGATGCGGATAATCCGCTCGTTATCCGCTGTTTCCTGATTGCTGTCAGGATGAAATAATTTAACCAAGCGGCGATAAGCCTGCTTAATCTCCGCTTGGCTAGCATGACGGCTAACTTTAAGAGTTTCGTAGTGATTAGAATCGACCATTCGTCTAATTTATCGTTTAGCTGACGCCAGCTGCTACCCTTGCCTCTAGGTCTTGGAACAGCGGCGTACTCAAATATCTTTCTCCAAAACTGGGCTGAATCATTACAATTAAGCGGTCTTTGTTTTCTGGACGTTGGCCTACACGAATTGCAGCACATAAAGCTGCTCCGCTGGAAATACCAGATAGTAGCCCTTCTTCTTTTGCCAACCGCCGACCATAAGCGATCGCCTCTTCATCGGTTACAGTGATTACTTCATCAATCAATTTTATCTGTAGCACTTGGGGAATAAATCCAGCGCCAATTCCTTGGATTTTATGTGGCCCTGGTCGTCCCCCAGATAAAACTGGGCTATTGGCTGGTTCAACTGCGATCGCCTTAAAGCTTGGCTTACGAGCTTTAATAACTTCTGCTACACCAGTGATCGTACCACCTGTGCCGACTCCTGCTACAACTATATCTACCTGTCCATCGGTATCCTGCCAAATTTCTTCGGCTGTAGTCTCTCTATGCACTTTCGCATTCGCAGGATTACGGAACTGTTGCAACATATAAGCGTCTGGCGTGCTGTCAACTATCTCCTGCGCTCGCCGAATTGCCCCACTCATGCCTTCCGCCCCTGGTGTTAATTCCAGTTCAGCGCCATAAGCCCGCAACATTGCCCGTCGCTCCCCACTCATTGTCTCCGGCATTGTTAAGATTAACCGATAACCTTTGGCTGCTGCCGCCATCGCCAGAGCGATTCCCGTATTTCCAGAGGTGGGTTCTACCAATATTGTCTTGTGCGGAGCTATTAGCCCTTCCTCCTCCGCAGTATTAATCATACTTATGCCAATCCGGTCTTTAACTGATGCGGATGGGTTCATGCTTTCCAGTTTCACCAGAATCTGGGCAACACACCCTTCTGCTTCCGGAATACGGTTTAACTGCACCAGAGGCGTACTTCCGATAAGTTCTGTAATGTTACGAGCAATTTTCATAATTAATCCTCAGTTATTAGTCAACAGTCAAGAGTCAATAGTCAAAACTAATTTCTTTAGGTTTTTGAGCTTGACTAAATGTAGTACATAATATCTAAGCGACGTCGAGAATCTCGTTTTTCACAAAGATCCTGAAGTGTGTATTTTTGCAACACTTTGTTAGCAGCCTGGGATGCTTCTTGCCAAATTTCTTCTACAACAGAACTGTCTACTGTTTTGGGATTAATGTTTTCCTTACAAGTTTCTACATCTAAACCTTCCAAACACCCTAAAATCTCAAAAAGCGTGATTTTTCGGGGTTCTCGTGTCAAAAAATAGCCGCCTTTTGATCCGCGTTGACTTTTAACTATACCCCCACGCCTTAAAGTTGCTAATAGCTGTTCTAGATAGCGGTCAGGTATGTTTTGTTGTGCTGCAATTTGTCGAATTTGTAGTGGTTCGCCGCTTTCATAATGAGCAGCCATTTCTAATAAAGCAAGAATTGCGTATTCACATTTACACGATAGTTCCACAGCAGAAATCAGTTAAGAATGAGGAGTTAGGAGTTATACAGTTTAAACTCATAACTGCTAACTATTTCTAGTATACTCCGGTTATCCGCTGGGGTTTGTTTGTTCCCTCTGGCAAAAACAAAAAACCCCGCCTGATGGCGGGGAACAATAAAGTTTAAAACTGGAAACAGTTTTTTAGCACTCTAGAAGTTAAAGGTTGTTCTCAGCGTACCGATAATTGCATCATCGTTATCACTGTTCTGACCAGGAGAGGTCAACCAGATCACACCAGGAGTAATTGAGACATTATCCGAAACACGATACTTGTAGAAGCCTTCAACTTGGTATGGCACGTCTCCGCCACCAAAACCTGGTCGGTTAAGTGCATAAGGTTGCGCTCCCGCAAAAACGCCTAACACGTTACCTTGTTTTCCAAAATCAGCTAGGGCAACCCCAGCACCGTAAGACCAAGCTTCAAAATCATTACCTGCACCAGTACTTGTAATGTCGTGGTAAGATACGAAGCCGCTAACTGACAGTTTATCGCTGGGTCTGAATGCAGCTGATAGACCGTAAGAATTAGTTGAAGATGCTGTACCTAGGGTATTGGCTTGTGCAGTACCTACTACACCAGTAGGTACGATAATGCCACCCACAGTGCTATTGGTATCCAAACCTGAATCGAATAAAGCACTACCTCCTCCCTTGTAACCGTGGACATAGGTAGCTGCTACAGCTATGCGATCACCTAAACTAAAGTTCAATTGACCTAGAGCAGCATAGTCACCGTTGGCAAGTCCTTGACCTTCAGCAGGACTATTTGCTTCCGATGCCAAGTAACCCACAGTAATAGAACTATTTCCTAAGATACCGCCACCTCTACCCAAAGGCAGGTTTAAAGCTGCACCTGCGCCGCCACCAATCCGATAGATGGGATTTTCCGAAGAAAAGGTGGATAAAGCGCCATTACCGCCGTCGGTGTTGTCAAAGAAGTAAGGATTGTTGACAGAAGCATACTGGCTGTGTCTTCCTCCAACTGCCGCGAGGTAAAGTTGAGCTGGCCCTATGGGAACTTCATAGGTCAATCTGTCTACCTCAACACTGTTATCACCTGTACTACCGACTTGGAAGGTTTGCAGCCCTTCAGCACTGGCGATAGCGCCAGTATCACCTTGTATTGTGAAGGCTTGTGCATTACCAGCCGCCAAACGGGTGGTCAAAAGGTCTCTACCAGTGAAGCTGGTTTGCAAGCCTAAACGTACTCTGTCTTGGAAGACGGTATTGTTAGTTTCACCTGTTCTATCGCCAAAGGCATCACTAACAGCAAAAATAGCTTCACCAACCAATTTGGTGGTAGTGGAGAACTGATTTGCTTCTAATTCAGCAGTACGTGCTTCTAAAGAATCTACACGACCGCGTAGGGTTGCGAGTTCTGCGGAAAATTCTTCTTGCAAGCGCTGTAAAGTAGCTAAATCTTGTTTGGTAACCAAGTCAGCTGTTGCTGTGGCAATTAATTCGTTAACTCGATCCAAACAAGCGTTTAAACCAGCAGCAAACTCATAACGAGTTAAAGCACGGTTACCGCGATAAGTACCATTTGGATAACCTGCAATACAACCATAACGCTCAACCAAGGACTGTAATGCTTGGAATGCCCAGTCGGTTGGTTGTACATCAGAAAACTGAGATACCGATGTGACTTGAGACTGGCTGTTATTTTGGTTGCCTTCGTTGCTGTAGCGGTTAACTTGGTCTAAAACTTTGGTATCATTAGCCGTTTGAGCCAAAATTTCTGGCTGTTGGACAAATGTATTTACGCTTGCTTTTTCGGCTGGTAATACTTCAGCGGTAGTAGTTGGAGCTGCAATTGCTGTTCCTGAAACTAACAGAGCTGCTCCTAAAACTGCTGGGCTAACCACTAGGGATTTCCACAATAGATTAGACATATTTCCTTTTCTCCTCACACCTTGTATAAATACTAATCTCTTTTGCACCTAATTCTCAAACTCAAAAATGCGACATCTCGTTGAAACCTGTGGATGAGGCATAGTTGCTACTAATACAATTTTAGTTTTCGCAAAGCTAATAACTGATTAACTTATTGTTAAAAATTGATGTGATTAACTTATGCAAAAACATCTCCTCATAGCATAACATTATAAAACATCAAATTTACATCGCAAGATAGGAGCGATCGCCTTCCAAAGTGTCACACTTAATTCACATAAAAAGGTAAATGGGGATTAGGACATTTAGTGATTACCAGTTCACAAAATTGCCGAAAGTCCAGACACTCAGGAGTTTCTTGAGAGAAATTACTTAGTTTATTTGAGAAATCTCTCTTGCAACATCAAAGTCCTTCTGCGTCAATCCACCTGCGTCATGTGTTGTCAGTGTAATTTTCACCTTGTTGTAAGAAATCTCTATATCTGGATGATGTCCTGCTGACTCAGAAGGTTCCACTAACTTATTGACAAATTCAACTGCTTGAATAAAATCTTTAAATGTCCGGCTGGTCTTTAACTTGCTCTGTTCAACTGTCCACCCTGAGAGACCGCCTGCTTGTTCTTGAATTTCTGCTTCAGTAAGTAGTTGTGCCATATTAAAAAACCTTATCTCTAGCTTTGTTATATCTGAATTTAAAAACAGTGCCGAGGAGTCTTTCCGTTGCTTTGGTTTCCAAAGTTAAAGCAAGGTGGCTTTGCTGAATGCTAATTTAAAAGTAATGAGTAAATAAAGTAGGATTTCCATGCCCCTGTTATGTGATTCATCACATGGGCTTATAGCTCAAAAGTTGAGTGTAGAGAAACCGAAAATTTTATCTTTTGTTATGAACGTTCACTTCACAAAAGTTTTATAGTACTTATTCGGCTAAACCTCTTTCACCTTGGCAATAAATTCGGCTAAACCTCTTTCACCTTGGCAATAAAAAGTATGGAGTAATAGATTGTAGTAAGTTTTTAAAATGAGGCTTTAGATTTAAACCTACAAACTTAGATTAAATTTGCGCCTCTTAATTAAGATTATGTATTTTTGTACGTACTAGCTACAATTTAGGTATACAGACAAGTACAAGCGTTCACATTCTTTCAACCGCCTATATTTAGACTAAGTATTTTTATTTTTCAGTAAAACTTTAACCCAGTTGAAATCTAAACTTTTTTTAGAGTAACCATTGTAAGTTACCTATAAAAAACTATCCGCCCTGATTTAGATCAGGTGATCTAAGTCAGAGCGGTCTAGCGGGTCTTCAGGTTGCAACCAGACTGCCGGAAGGAACTCCGAGCTTTAGCCTAGCTACTTGAGCTAACTTAGTCTCTCAAGGTGACTAAGGCTAACTTTTAGAGAACAGCCCCGGCACACAGCCGGCTAACTGCAACCTGATGACCCATGGGTATACTACTTTCTATCATGGGCATCACCTCCTTATTGCCTAAGCGGCCTTAGTATCAAAAAGGGAGAGCGTTTAGCTCTAGGTTTATAACCTTCACTCAATATAACACATAAATTTAGAGATCCAAGCCATAAATAGAAAAACCCCCGCCAAAAGGCGGAGGATAACTGAAGAATGAGTAATATTGATGATTTTCGGACGTATACCGAAGAACTTTTTTAATGTGGATTTGCCAATCATCGCTAACTACAACCCTTAATTAGGATCATAGTCAGTCCTAACTTGCCTCTCCTTATCTTTAGAGAGCGTTACCACGAGGCAGAACTTCTTCAGGGAATACAAATTGTTCGTGAGGCTGATCTTGAGGAGCCATCCAAGCGCGGATACCCTCGTTCAACAAAATGTTTTTGGTATAGAAAGTTTCAAATTCCGGGTCTTCTGCCGCCCGCAATTCTTGAGAAACGAAGTCGTAAGCCCGCAGGTTGAGTGCCAGACCAACGATACCCACAGCACTCATCCACAAGCCTGTGACTGGCACAAACAACATGAAGAAGTGCAACCAGCGCTTGTTGGAGAAAGCAATCCCGAATATCTGTGACCAGAATCGGTTTGCTGTCACCATTGAGTAGGTTTCTTCTGATTGGGTGGGGTTGAATGCCCGGAAGGTGTTTGCACCTTCACCGTCTTCAAATAGGGTGTTTTCAACTGTCGCACCATGAATCGCGCACAATAGCGCTCCACCTAGTACCCCTGCTACTCCCATCATGTGGAATGGGTTGAGTGTCCAGTTGTGGAACCCTTGCAGGAACAGCAAGAATCGGAAGATTGCTGCTACTCCAAAGCTGGGTGCAAAGAACCAAGACGATTGTCCCAAGGGGTACATCAAGAAGACGCTGACGAATACCGCAATTGGGGCTGAGAATGCTAGCGCGTTGTAGGGACGAATTCCTACTAGCCGTGCGATTTCAAATTGCCGTAACATGAAGCCAATCAAAGCAAAGGCTCCGTGCAGGGCTACGAATGGCCACAATCCACCTAGTTGGAACCAGCGTGTCAGGTCACCTTGGGCTTCTGGCCCCCACAACAGCAGCAAGGAGTGTCCCATGCTGTCTGCTGGTGTTGATACTGCCACTGTCAGGAAGTTACAGCCTTCTAGGTAAGATGAGGCTAATCCGTGGGTGTACCACGATGTGACAAATGTTGTCCCGGTCAGCCAACCGCCTAATGCTAGGTAAGCGCAGGGAAATAATAATATCCCTGACCAACCTACGAATACGAAGCGATCGCGCTTCAACCAGTCGTCTAGTACGTCAAACCACCCTCTACTGGGGGCGCGTCCTACTGCGATGGTCATGAGAGCAAAACTCCAAATGTTATAAGTACAGGTTGTATCTGTATTATAGATGACTATTTTACAGCGCTCTATAAGCAGAAAGTGAACTGATTGTCTATTCAGTTTACAATTTTTTACGAACCTTTAATCATATTAAGTGCAAATCGCTAATTTTTCTAGGGGATTTGTTAGAAAATTTAACTTTTGATACAGATGCGATCACGTTAAAGCAAGAGCAGGGGCAGCAAAAGAAGAATAATAATTCTTTCTCGTCCCCCTCATATTCCTCAATCCCCCAATCTTGGGCTGGAATCATCCAGCTGACGCTAAAATGGGTGCTACAGTCAAATTTAATTAATACTAGCTAAATGTTTACCATCGACTTAAGCATCAGAAACACTGCTTTCCCCATATCAGTACAACGTAAGTCAGCTGAAGATGCTGAGGCGGTCTATCAGCTAATTCTGGCAGCAATACGTTCTGGCAATCCTGATATAGTGGAACTAATATGCGAAGGCAAGACAGAGAAAAAAATTGCTGTTCGTGCTAGCGAGATTTCTGGGGTACAGATTGTTCAGAAAGATGGTGTAACCACTGCTGGTGGTAGACCACCTGGGTTTTTTGCGTTAGCCGCTGAGTAGCTAAGGTATACCAATGGCGCAAGTGGGCATCGAGGTCAAGAATTTAAATTTTAATTGGCCTAATGGCGACACAGCAATCAAATCTTGCTCTCTCGAAGTACCCAAGGGTGAATTTTGGATGCTCTTAGGTACAAATGGCAGTGGCAAATCAACGTTACTTAGGCTGCTGGCGGGGCTATTAGCCCCTGAGTCTGGTGAGATTCGGATTTTGCATCCTGTTGGCTTTGTTTTTCAAAATCCTGATCATCAACTGGTTATGCCAACAGTTGGTGCTGATGTGGCTTTTGGATTGGTGGAAGAAAAATTACCACCTGCTGCTATAAGAGCAAGAGTTGAGGAGGCGCTAGGAGCAGTAAATTTGCTTGCTCTACAACGACGCCCGATTTATGCGCTCTCTGGAGGACAAAAACAGCGAGTAGCGATCGCGGGTGCGATCGCCCGTCGTTGTGAAGTTTTACTATTAGATGAACCCACTGCCTTGTTAGATCCAGATAGCCAGCTAGATTTAGTAGCAGGTGTCCGCCGCCTCGTCAAAAGTCGCGGCATTACAGCCCTGTGGGTGACGCATCGATTAGACGAGTTAAATTACTGCGATGGTGCTTTCTTGCTGGAGAGAGGCTCTTTGATAGATTGGGGTGAAGCCCAACGCCTCAAGCAACGTTTGATGGAGGTAAACAACGAAGCTTCTTCTTGAGTCCTGAGTTGAGTAATTCACAGTGTTGAGTTCCGAGTCCTGAGTGGAAATTCTGGCTCAGCGCTTACCTCCAAATCCCAACCTCGACAACCCATTACTTTATTGCAACGCGCCTTTGAAATCAAGGCGCGTTTTTAATTGCTGCGTCTGTCTTAAGGTTAGTTTTGTCAATCAGCAGCATTTTTTTGTGCTATGTAACATAGTGTTACAGACAATGCATCAATTACTATAAAACTTATGAATGAATTTTGTTAACTCTAGAAAATTGTGATTCAAAACCATGCCCCGTTCCCCACTCCCAGCCGTTTTATTAGTGGACGGCTACAATATAATAGGTGCTTGGCCTTGCCTTAAAAAAACCCGTGATAGCGCTGGGCTAGAAGCAGCACGTGGAGAACTTGTTGAGGCAATGACCGGATACAGCGCGTTTCAAGGTTATGCAACTCAAATAATTTTTGATGCCCAATATCAGAACACTTCTAGCAATAAAGAGACTATTACTGAGCTTTTATCAGTTTATTACACCGATTTTGGGCAGACGGCAGATACCTATATTGAAAGAACCTGTGCGTCTTTTCGCCAGGAACTAGCGTTATCTCTAATTTCTCGTGTGATTGTCGCCACGTCAGATCGCGCACAGCAGTTGATGGTACAGGGGTATGGAGCTGAATGGTTATCAGCACAACAACTCTGTGGCGAAGTAGAAGCTACAGTTTGTCGAATGCGGCAAAAGTATCATACTCGCAAACAATCTAAAAGTAGGTTTTTAGCCAATGCTATTGATGCTAAGGCACGGCAGCGGTTGGCAGAATTACGCATGGGATTACAGTAGACATTAGTATCCAAAACTCTCCGCTTCAGTCACAGAGTGGGTTTTGGCTGCAAAAATTTTATAATGTAAGCATCTAAGAAAAATTTTTGGCGAAAGTACTTGCCAAATCTATTTATTAGCCTTAAGATTATAAATCGTGAGTGGTCCTCAGTAGCTCAGTGGTAGAGCGATCGACTGTTAATCGATTGGTCACTGGTTCGAATCCAGTCTGGGGAGTTAGATAGATGATAATGACGAGGGATGAAGAAAAAAATTTGAAACTTCAGACTTCAGTTTTTCGTGACCTATAGTCAATATGTACGTCTGTGACGTTTGTAAATCATGGGTCTTTTGGTGCTTGTCCTAAAACAGTGCTGACATTTCAATGAAGATTGTGTAGTCACTCATGGTGAGCAACTGGCGAACCCGAAGGGCTGTTGTGATACATTCCAGCTTGAAGAAGAACCCAGCTGTTAGTGCGGATATCGGCGCAGATTTACAATATGCAGGAACTGTATGAGTATTTGAGAATTGCGCTGATGAAATTGCTTTTTAGTTAAAATGAAGATTAATCTGTAATTTTTAAATTTAGAAAACTGGCGATCGCTTCAACGGTTTGTTCTGCACTCTTGGCAGTAAACATTGGGCCAGCAGCCAAATAGATATTTTTGTCAGATACCAAGTTGAAGACAATATTATAACTAGTTGAACTTGTGACTGTTACTGCGTCCATTGCGACTGCATCAATATTCAAACCTGAAATTTCTGAAAGTTTAGCTTGAATAACTTCTTTCCCAAGCCAACCTTTACGTTCGATAGTCGCTTTGTCAAGGGTTTTATCTAAAATACAAATAATTGTGTTATTCATCAGTAGATAAATAATGCAAACAGCACCACTTGCAATTAAGAATAAACCTAGAGGATAAGTCCAAAGACGAGTATCTTCATTAATAGTTAATTTTGGTTCTCGTGAGTTTTTAATAAAGGCATTAATTTGTGCAGCCTTAGATTCCTTCTGAGTGCTGTCTGCATTTACTAAATCAATGGGAACTGAAGCATCACTTGTCAGAATTACCAAGGGATAACTACTCGAAGCATTGGTGGTATTAGTGTCTAGTTTTGCTCCTAGTACTTCTTTGAGTGTCCAGCTTTTAACTTGAGATTTTAAAATACTTTTTGTGATTAACTGGCAACTTTCTTGAGTGGGTTCAAGTCGACTGCAAATAAAAGTAGTTGTCTTTCCTAGTTTGGTCATCAAGAAAACGCCACCCGCTACGAATATTCCTCCAAACAGCCAGTAGAATATCGCTTGTGGCTTGAGGTGCAGTTTCAATAAAGTTGGGGTTTGCTTGACAATTTTTAATTTCATGGTTGGAATTAAAATCTTTACTCAAAAGTGCTACACACTCCAATTCCAGGTTTTGGTTGTAGATTGATGCAATGATTGGGTGTTAAATCTTGTGTTATCAATCTTTGCGCTTTTTGCATGACATAGCAAAAGCACATACCTAAGAACTAGATCACAAAGGCATTGTGGGTATAATGCTATTCTTTTAGGTGATTGCACCTAAATCGCTGAAATTAGGATAAACCCTTTAGATGACCTCTGGAGCATTGCCTGCCAATCCTTTTGTGGCTGCGGGGATGATTGAAGATCCCAGGCTGTTTGTCGGTCGTAAAGATGAATTACACGCGATCGCATCTCGGATGATGGGCGATCAGCCTACAAGTATCAATATAGTCGGTGAGAAGCACATTGGTAAATCTTCGTTGCTGCATTATTTTGTTCTGACTTGGCAGCAGCGAGTATTACACAACAGCAGTAATTATGTGGTAATTTATCTACCGTTACGGGGTGTAGATTGCCAAAGTGAAACGGGTTTCTATGAGGCTGTAGCCGAAGGTTTACTGAGTCACGTTCAGGGATGGCAACAACGCAGTCTGCAAAATCCTTGGAAGACTAAACCACTAAATCGTCAAGCATTTTCAGATGCGGTTAAGCAATGGAAACAGCAAGGAAAGCTACCCGTCCTCTGTTTGGATGATTTTGAAAGCCTTTTGAAATATCCCGATAAATTTGATAATGGATTTTATGACAATTTGCGATCGCTGATGGATAGCAATGCCTTGATGCTAGTGGTGGCTTCGCGTAAACAACTGGATGTTTATGCTAACGAGCATCGGTTTGTCTCTAGTTTTTTCAATATTGGTCATACTATTTCTTTGAAAGAACTAACTACAGATGAGGCTATTGAACTGTCGCGTTTGCCAAGTCGCTCTACTAATGGTGCTGCTTTGAGTGTAGACGAACAGAATCATGCCCAGCAATGGGGCGATCGTCATCCTTACAAGTTGCAATTGGCTGGCTACTATTTGTGGGAAGCACGTCAACAAGGCAAGGATAAAAAGTGGGCGAAACAGCAGTTTGAACAACAGGTTGCACATCCTAAATCCAAAGCACAGGGAAAGTGGTGGCAATTATGGCTGCATTGTTTAGTTTGGGATTTACCACTACGCCTGGGTAGAATAGCCAAGTTCATTGGTGGGGCTGTTGATGATGTGAGCAACTGGATTATCGGGATGGTAATTCTGCTTTTGCTCGTTTTGGTTTTGGTGGGTGTGCTGCACTGGAACGAAGTTTGGGATTTTGTGCGTGACAAGCTGGGGATAAAGTAGCAATGAGTAACACGTCGCCAGCATCAGGCTTTTGGAATTATGTGGCTGAATGTGTGCGCCTTTTGTATTGGAGTTACTTCAAACCTTTTACCTTTGAACGTTGGCTGCGGGATATCCATCCAGAACTGAAGCCGACAGATAACCCCTTTGATAAACGGACTGAGTTCCGTACTAACCCTCGTCTGCGTCGCTATGCTGGGCAAGTTTGGTGGCTAACTACCGTAGTCCCAATGTTTGCTGTATTACTAGTGGCATCAGTTTACACTCTGGTTAGTGGTGAGTCATTTAACTGGTGGTTCCACAGTTGGGGGGGCTGGTTGATATTGGTGGGCTGGTTTATAGGAAGGGTTCTTGACCGTAGCGGTAATAAAAATAGACTAGTTATTTTCCTTGTTGGTGCCCTTAGCATTTTTCTTACAGCTAGATTTTTATCATTTCTTACAACTGGATATTTATCAGGCGTGGAGTTGAGCGTGGCGTTGGGCGTGGCGTTGGGCGTGGCGTTGGGCGTGGCGTTCGGTGTGGCGTTCGGCGTGGCGTTGAGCGTGGCGTTGGGTGTGGCGTTGGGCGTGGCGTTGGGTGTGGCGTTCGGCTCGGGCGTGGCGTCGGGCGTGGCGTTCGGCGTGGCGTTCGGCGTGGCGTTGAGAGACGTGGCGTTCGGCGTGGCGGTGGCGTTAGGCGTGGTGTTGGGGGTGGCGTTGGGGGTGGCGTTGGGGGTGGCGTTGGGGGTGGCGTTCGGCGTGACGTATATTTTCGGTGTGCTGCGGGTTTACTTCTGGTTGCCGGAATTACTATGGATACTCACCTTGTTCTTGTTGTTTCCCAATGGAAAGCGGGTAAATTGTTTAAGATACTTGCCACCCCCGTTTTGATGAATTGATTATTTTGCCATTGCCTTTTATGGCTCAGATGATTGTAGAGGCTTATCGAAACAACCCAATCGCTGCCCGTGAGACTATTAATTATCTAATTACATCCACCAATCAGCAAAAAGTAGCAGCACAGGCAATTTTTGGTATTGCTGTAGATATTCTCAATCGTTGTCAGAGGTTGAGCGATATTGTGGAGATTGCCAACCAACTAGCGTGGATTCCCTCACCAGCACCAAAGGAACTTGGCATTGTACTGCCTCAATTTTTGGAAATTAGCCAGAATGTAACCGCATCACAAGAAGCAACTTCACTTTATCGTCAATATGAGTTACTCAATATTCCCATCAATGCATTACGCCAACTGGGGCAAAGTCTAGCTTTGACTAAAGATGCTCGCGTTGCTGTTTCTTTTGGCAACACTGCACAAAGCTGGCTGACTATACTAGAGACGGCGCAGCGAACTTTAGAGGAACAGGCACAGCAATCAAAAGAAATTCGACAAGTTTATATTGCTGGTAACTCGCTAGACCCGGAAACAGCAAAGAATCGTTTCAAAGGGCGAAAGGACATATTTGAGGAAATCGAATCTTTGACACTTTCTGAGCAACCGCCAGTGTTGTTACTCTATGGTGGGCGCAGGACAGGAAAAACCTCAGCACTGAAATATCTACCTTACAGAATACAAGCAAATATTGTACCTTTGCTGGTAGATTTACAGGGTGCAGCATCAGCCACAACGTTAAAAGGATTGGCTGAAAATTTAGCTCAACAAATTATCGAAGCTGCACGGCGATTACCCCGCAGAGTATACTTGCCTAATCCAGATGCCAATAAACTAGCAGAAGATCCATTTCCAGCGCTGCAAACTTGGTTAACAGAAATAGAACGCAGCAACTCTGATAAGCAATTTCTGCTCTGTTTGGATGAATATGAACGCCTGAGTGAGGTAGTGGCAGCAACAAGTAGCCGTGCGCCACTCAATTTTATTCGTAACCTGCTGCAACACCAACGCAAGTGGATTTTACTTTTTAGTGGTTCACAGGAGTTATCTGAACTTGATGATTACTGGAGTGACTATCTAATTAACACCCGTGCTTTGCGAATGACTTACCTGCAAGAGTCAGAAGCCCGCGATTTGATTCAACAGCCAGTAGAGAATTTCTGCGATATCTATGAACCAACTGCTGTAGACGAAATTATCCAACTTACTCACTGTCAACCTTATCTCGTTCAGTTGGTGTGTTATGAGGTGGTGGAGTTGCTAAACCGCGATATCAGAAGAAATAAGCGAGAAGCAGATACAGCAAAAGCTACTGCACAGGATGTTAAAGAAGTTATACCTGTTGTGCTTGAGCGAGGCGATCAGTATTTTCGGGAATTATGGAAGAGTTTAACAGAGAGCGATGTCTACGACGGGCTACGCCTACGCTCTCTCCTGCGCCGGGTAATCCACGAGGAAACTCCCACGCAGCAAGACAAAGGCATTATCCGCAAACTAACGCGAAAAGAGATTTTGACTACAGAAGGCAATGCTTTTCAAGTGCCTTTGGTGCAAAAATATATAGAACAGTTGCTAGAAGAAGAGTGATATAGGCAATCCTATTTAAGTTGCGAAATTATTCCTGGACGCAGGCAACAGGAAATAGGCAATAGATTTTTTTTTCATGAATGGCTTAGGATTTCTATAGCGGTTCTCGAATGGAAGAAATAGACTTTGACCTCTCTCCAAACCTCTCTCCTAAAAGGAGAGAGGCTTTGAATTTTACTCCCCTTCCCTTGTAGGGAAGGGGCTGGGGGTTAGGTCTGTATTGCGCTCAACTGAGAAGCGCTATATATTTGGAAATCCCTAAGCGAAGAGTTTACCCACTTTTAAAAACATGGGTGTAGGGAGGAAAAAGTTTTCATCGTTATCGTCGCAACCGACATCGCTACAGATATAACCGATATTGCTACAGTTATGACGCAAGTTGCTACAGGCTGCGCGGAACACGGAAACGTGAAGACGGAAGCTGCTACAGGCTGCGCAGAACACGGAAACGTGAAGGCGGAAGCTGCTACAGGCTGCGCGAAACACGGAAACGTGAAGGCAGAAGCTGCTACAGCGAAGGCAGAAGTTGCTACCGTCGCAGTTTTGTCCCGTAATAGCTTTTTAACAAGACTTCCAGATAAAAAATATCTCACTGTTCATAGTCATCAGTCAGCAACTTCAAGCGGTTGTTTTTATTTTTTGGAGTTGCCTAAATTCAAATTAACTATGAAATATCACAGCTACTAGAGGCAATAACGCCAACAGAAAGCCATGCCAAGATTGCGATTGAGCTTCTGGAGTTGGTTCTGGTGGTGCTAATAAAGCTTCTACTCTTTGTTCTAAGCGCTCGCCTACCCCAGAGGAACCTAATGCAGCACAGCAGATTTCTGATGATATAGGGCTAGTACTGACCACTAATAATAATGATTCTGCTAGCAGTAGAGGGTCTACTTGTAATGCAGCATAACCGTCGGCACGTAATTCGCGCAAAACTAATAGTTCTTGCCACAATGGTTCTGTATTTGGCAACCAAACGGTGCAAGAACGTACCCACCCAAGCCAGAAAAACCAGAATGTATCTCGGTAATGGTAATGTCCTTGCTCATGTGCTAAGACACTTTCTAAATGAGCCGGGGAAAGAACTTGCAGTATTCCCTGACTAATTACTAATTCGGGTTGCCAAAAACCGATTTGACCTGCAAACAGTGCTTTTGTGTCGAGTAGCCGGGCTTGTTTATCCCCAAGGCTAACCACGGGACAGCTACGGGCAGATTCCACAGACTGCAATCCTTGAATGGCAAGCTTAATGCATAAAATGGCAAAAAATCCCAGGAAAATTAAAGCCAAAAAATAGCTGACTGAACCTGTATACATCCCGCCCATTTTTCCTTGAGGCCCCATGAACAGCACAGCAATCACTGTCATGAAAATTAGCAAAGGGGGGAACAGAAATAAAAATAGCGATCGCTGCCATCGCAGATTCCAATCGCCTTGGGGTTGATTCCAAGCGGATCTTAACCACCAGGCAACTGCCAAAGCATTCAAAATCATTATCAGATGCATCATTGTTCCTCCCTGGCTTGGCGTGCAGATTGAATACGTTTGGCGATCGCTTCTATTTGTTCGCTGGCTGCTTCATCTAGACTATCTGCGAAGGCAGCAACAACATCAGGATTGCCCACTGCGAGAAAACGCTGCAACTGTTCGTGTGCTTTAATTACATCTGATTGTTGTTTGGTCAGCATTGGTCGCCAGTAGAATGCCCGACCTTTTTTGTTACACGCCAACCAACCTTTATCTGTGAGACGACGCAGAACTGTAGTCACGGAAGTATAAGCTAATTCCCGGTTGGGGTCAGCGAGGATGCGATCGTGTATATCTTTGACTGTAGCGGAACCAAGTTCCCAGACAATATTCAATATTTCCGCTTCCAACGGGCCTACAGATAGTTGTTTGGGGCGGTAGTCGGGTAAAGGTGCCATAGAGGTTGTGGGATTGGGGGCTGAAGACTAAGGACTGGGGATAAAACGTTAAGCACAGCTTGAGATGTCTGTTCTTTTTCAGATTACAAGATACTGCGGCAAGTCTGAAACTTTAACAGAGAGCATCTAACCCCAACGAATGGAATTCATGGCTATACAAACAAAGTCCGCCTTTCCTGCGGAACGCTACGCGAACGCGGACTTACGCCAAGGGTTTGGAACCCGCCTTCGCGGGTTTTGCCTGTGTAGCCGCGACTTCAGTCGCCTGGCGCAAGATATGAGTTGAGCTTTTTTAAGTATTTTTAAATCTAATGATATGTATCAAGTATTTTTATCTTAAAAAATGCCTTGGGATCAACTGTAACTGTAGTTAGTGACACTAACTAGGTAGAATGTAATTTGCGACAATAGTATTAGAGCAGGTGTATCCAGCGCGTGAAGCTATTTGTATACCACACTCCGGAATTGACTCCAACGGATGAAGCACCTGAATGTGCGATCGCTGTTGATGTTTTGCGAGCTACTAGCACAATAGCTACTGTTTTGGCAGCTGGAGGCGAAGCTGTGCAAGTCTTTAGCGATTTAGATCAACTTATTGAAGTTAGCGAAAAATGGCCGCAAGAAAAGCGGTTGCGAGCTGGAGAACGCGGCGGCGGGAAAGTACCTGGCTTTGAGTTAGGCAATTCTCCCCTCGACTGTACACCAGAATTAGTGCAAGGACGGCGCTTGTTTATCAGTACCACGAATGGCACGCGTGCTTTACAACGGGTACAAGATTCTCAAAGTGTAATAGCCGCAGCTTTGATCAACCGAGCAGCAGTGGTGCAGTATATCTTGGAAAAGCAACCAGAGACAATATGGATTGTTGGTTCAGGTTGGGAAGGCTCTTTTTCTCTAGAAGATACAGTTTGTGCAGGTGCGATCGTCCAAAGCCTCCTACAGCAAACCAAATTATCACCAGAGGAAATAGCTGGTAACGATGAAGTAATTAGTGCGAACGCTCTTTACTCTCAGTGGCAAGATAATTTACTGGGATTGTTTTACCAAGCTAGTCACGGCAAACGACTGTTGCGCCTTGAATGTCAAGAAGACCTCAAATATTGTTCCCAGACTGATATTTTAGATGTCTTACCAATACAACAAGAAATAGGAGTTTTAAAAAGTCAAAAGGCAAAATAATTAGGAGTCAAGAGCAGAGACGCGATTAATCGTGTCTGTACAAGAGTTAAGAGTAGAGACGCGATTATACTCTTACGAGAAGCCGCTCTTCGAGCGTCTACGCGTCTGTACAAGAGTCAGATTTGTGAGTAGTTATTCTCTTTCTACTCTCTGCTCCTTCATCCTCCTAATCATTACAGGTAGCGGGATAAAACTTCGACGGTAGCTTTTCCTGTTTTTTCCCAACTGAATTTTTGGGAACGAGTGATACCTTGACTAGAAAGGTGCGATCGCAATGTTAAATCAATGGCAATTGTTTGCATTGCCTCTGTAATTTCGTTGGTGTTGTAAGGATTGATGAGAATCGCTGAGTCACCAGCCACTTCTGGAAGGGAGGAGAGGTTGGAGGTAATAACTGGTGTACCGCAAGCCATTGCTTCGAGGACGGGGAAACCAAATCCTTCCCAGAGACTAGGGAAGACGAGAGCGATCGCTTGATTAATTATCGCTGGCAATTCGCAGTAAGCAATATAATCCAAAAACTTCACCTGATGAGTTACACCCAATTCCTCAACTTGCGCTTGTAAAACTGGCGTATAACGCGGATCAATCGGCCCTGCTAACCACAATTCATAATCACTACTATTTGGTAGTGCAGCAAAGGCGGCTATAAGTCGGTGTAAGTTTTTGTAAGGGTCTTGGCGGCCAATGTAGAGAAAGTAGTTGCGGGTAGGTAGGTTGAGAAAACGAAAGTGATTGCGATCGTGGGCGAGGGGAATAGGCGTAATTTTGCTAGCTGAAATTTGGTAAAAGTCAATAATGTCTTTAGCTGTGGCGTGAGAGTTACAGATAATATGTTGTGCTTGCTTTATAACTTGAGGAACATAGTAGCGATGATAGGGTGTCAGTGGTGAGAAACGTTTAGGAAAGCGCAATGGGATAAAGTCGTGAACCATGACGGCAAAACGACATTTGGTATAGAGAGGCGCTTCTGGAAGTGGAGAAAATAAAAGGCTAGATTTAAGACTTTTATAGATTTGTGGTAGTTGAAATTGCGTCCAAAAAAGGCGGCGTAAATGGCCTTTTGTACCTTGGTCTGGTGTTAAGTTTGCAGGGATTGAGTAGCAGGTATAGTTAGTAATTTGTTGGGAACTCAGTAATGTCGGATTCAAAGATTGAAGGTAAGGAAACAAATTATTAGCGTAGGTTGTTATACCTGTTGGTCTGGTATTGGCTACAGACAGATTTACTATGACTTGATGCATTAAAGTGGTGAAGTTAACACTTAACGGCGAGTCAAGAGACACCGCCTCAGATAAATTAACACATAGGCAAGTTTCCCAAATGCTACTTCAGGTTTGATTACAATCAAAATTAATGCATAGCAAACAAGCCTAATTAATCAGATTAACAACATAAATATATTTATATACTTTTCCAGACTTATTAAATAGCTAAATTCTTGAATAATTTTCAATTATTATACCTCTTGCAAAAGTCCTTAACACCCCACCCCCAACCCCTCCCCTTGGTAAGGGGAGGGGAGCGTTTGCGTCAGCAAATGCGGGGTGGGGTTCTTTATTTTTGATTTATGCAAGAGGTCTATTGAATTACATAGAAGAACTGTATTATCTGTCGATTGGTTATCTGTTATTAAAACATTAATAAGATTTGTAGGATAAATTGGACTTAAAAGGCTTTTAAAAAACTTTTCAATCTAGTATTGGGGTTTTTTAAGATATATCTATCGCCTCTAAAATTTCTACGGGTGGATGATTATAAATTATAGCTATGTTTCTTAATTCCAAATCTCCTTTATCCAGATATACATTAAACCAATTTTAAGGTACAGAGTTTCTGAATACAAATAGTTTATCTTCATCAAAATTACCGCCCTTGTATTTATTTTATGATTTTCTTCTTAGTCTCTTCTGAATTACACAATATTAAGTCACATTTAGAATGAAAGAAAGGAATGTAAGTTATCTATTTTTTACTTATCTACAGAGTTTAAGTATTGATTTACAACCTCATCTGCACTCCCAGTTAATTGAATTTTACCTTTATCTAACCATATTGATTTTTGGCAAGAATCTTGAATAAATTTTAAATCATGAGATACAACTAAAATAGTCACATTGTTATCCCAAAATTTATCAATTCTTTGCTTACATTTATTCTTAAAACTTTCATCTCCTACGGATAATACCTCATCTAGAATTAAAATATCTGGCTGTACATCGGTGGCAATAGAAAATCCCAAACGTGCCACCATCCCAGAAGATAAGCCTTTTACTGGTACTAGTGCATAATCTTGTAATTCTGCAAACTCCAAAATTGATTGCGCCCTCTCTCTCATCTCTGCTCTAGAAAATCCTAGCAGCACACCATACAGTTGAATATTATCCATGACTGAAATTTCTGCATCAAACCCTGCTCCGAGTTCAATCAAGGGTGCAATATGACCACGCACTCTTACACCACCACTTGTCGGCTGTAAAATTCCACAAATCACCTTTAGCAGTGTTGACTTTCCTGAACCATTGGCCCCAACAATTCCTAATTTCTCACCTGAATTTATTACCAAATTGATTTTATCAAGTACCAACTTTTTTGCAGGCTGGCGATATTTACCTTCGAAAATTGACAAAACTGTTTTCTTGAGATCATAAGAAAACTCTTCTTGAGTCCTTCGCCACAGCGAAACTTGATCTAGACGAATTACTTCCATCTATAACAAATCCATAAAATGAGAACGCCACAAATGAAAACAAGTCCATCCTAAAGACAAAATTATCAGACCACTAAGCAAGGCTCCCCAAATTAAATTTAAATCTGGTTGCGCTCCTGATAATGTAATCTGACGCAGACTTTCAATAATTGGTGATAACGGATTTAAGCCTAAAAACTGCTTTACCTGTGGTGGCACAATAGCTGCTGGATAAAATATAGGGCTACTGAGCCAAATTACAGAGACAATTAACTCATAAAAATAAGGTAAGTCTCTAAAAAATATGTATAAAGCACTTACTAAAAACCCAACTCCTGTACAAACTAGGACTAACGCTATAAATGGAAATAGTAATGCTAAAACATTCACTAAGCTTTTAGAATTAATTAAAGCTATGACTGCAAGTAATGGCAGCACCCCGGCTACAAACTGAAATACATTCGCTGCAATCATTGAGACAGGAAAAATGCTAACTGGCAAACGAATTTTATTTAAAAGTGAACCATTAGCAACTACACTACTCAAGGCCTGTGACGTAGTAGCTGAGAAAAAGTTGATTACCACCAGCCCAGTAAATGCTGCCAACACATAGTTCGGAATTGAGTTGCCATAATATGACGCAAAAGTCGTCCCAAAAATTGCCGAGTATAACCCTGTCATGATTAACGGGTTCAACAGCGACCAATAAATCCCTAAGAATGAACCTCGGTAACGCACTTTGAGATTCCGCGCTACTAACACGTGCAGCAATTCCCAATAGCGCCGCACTTCTAACCACTTTAAATTATCTTTAACCGAAAGCTTCATCCTGACACACCGCCACACAGCACAGGCAAGTTATTCGCGCATTGTATCTTACTTGGAACACACTTTGCTGCATTAGCGTATCACAAAACTTTTTTTGATGAACAGTGCTTTGAAATTCAATACAAACCTAATAAATTGCAACGGTTATACTCCATAAAAATTAGAACTATCAAACTACGAAAATTAATTTTTTTATTTATTGCTTACTTGCTATATATTCTTAGCTTCTAAAGCTAATGGTTTGTCTAATAGCTTCTACAACACGTTCAACATTTTTATAATCGAGTTCTGGTCAAACTGGTAAACTTAGTACCTAACTTACAACATATCGCTAACTGGATTTGCCGCATATTTACTTTTGTCAAAGCACATCATTGTAAGCACTCATCCAACCTAATAATTTTTCCCAGGACTACTATAACAATAGTATAAAATGCTACATACAGCGACTAAAGCATCGTCAGTAACAAAGGCATACTCGTTTAAGGTCATACTAAAAACAATAGCCGCATTCGCCCCACTACTACTTCATCGTTTAAGGAACTTTCAAAAAATAAATTATCCAAAATTATTTGTACATTTGTAGGAGCGCAAGCCCTTGCGCCCCTACAATAGGATGTTTTGTAAACTGGAAGTCCCTAACTAAGGTTTTTAAGTAATTATTACTAGTATTACGTGGGAACTCCCAACGGAGTGTTTTAACGTTGGTAAAGACAATACTTGCACCACAAAAAACGTAGTCTTCAAAAATTACCCCTTCGCAAAGGAAGACATTATTTTGACTGTGACAGAAAAGTCACGGATTCAGCTAAACTGAGACTTGGTTTATTGCATTGTAATCAGGCATGGAAATCGGACAGAAGGTTAAAGTCTTTCGTTTACGCGATCGCGTATCTCCCCCAATTGCGAAAAAGCTAGGACAAGTAGGCATTATCCAAGGCTATAAAGTCACCGATGGTGGCGGTATTGGTGTAGTGGTGCTATTTGACGATAATTATTCCACTTGGTTTTTTGAAGATGAAATTAAGGCTGTATAGTAACGAGAAAACAACTCAGAGTTTTTCAGCCTCATGCATTCACTCTAAGGCGTTACTGTAGTTGCCCAGAGGGCGGCTGATCGCAAAGTGAAATTCAAAGCGTAAGCTGAGAGTATTTATTGAATGCTAAGTTGGGATTGAGAAGATCGGCGGTGAAAATAGGAATCAAGTAATGACCCTAATATTGACATTTTTGGGCAAAGGCGGCATTGCTCGTACCAAAATTGCGATCGCCGCCGCCAAATTATTGGCAAGCCAAGGTAAACGCGTACTCCTAGCAGGACATCCGGAACCAACATTTCAAATCCTGTTGGGTACAGCCATTGCTCCCGACCCGAAAGAAATCGCTCCCAACTTGCAAGTTGTGCAGTTTCAGGCATCTGTTCTGCTAGAACGCAACTGGGAAGAAGTGAAAAAACTTGAGGCGCAATATCTCCGCACCCCAATATTTAAAGAGGTTTATGGTCAAGAATTAGTAGTATTGCCAGGAATGGACAGCGCCCTGGCTCTGAATGCTATCCGCGAATATGATGCCAGTGGCAAATATGACGTAATTATCTACGATGGCACGGGTGATGCCTCAACTTTGCGAACTTTCGGACTGCCAGAGTCTCTAAGTTGGTATCTCAGGCGATTCCGACAATTATTTGTCAATTCCGATCTGGGTAAAACAATTACGGAATCCCCCTTAATTCAACCGCTGATTGGTACTTTCTTTAATGTAAATTGGACGGCAGATAACTTTGCCCAACCTACTAATCAAGCAAACAATTTTCTAGAAAAGGGTAAAGCTGCTCTTGCTGACCCCAATCGCATTGCTGCCTTCTTAGTTACTACACAAGACCCGATTGATGTAGCAAATACCCGTTATTTATGGGGTAGCGCTCAACAAGTCGGTCTAAGTATTGGCGGCGTTATCTTGGTATCTTCAGAAGCCAACGCCAACCTATCAGAGGAATTTACTCCTCTACCTGTTAACGTTGTTCCTGACACACCAATAGGTGATTGGCAACAGCTGATAGATGCTCTACCCAACTTTGCAGAGCAAGCTTTACAGGCCCCTAAGCCAATTGAAATTGATATCCAAAGTCGTCAAGTACGGTTATTCTTGCCAGGATTTGACAAGAAGCAGGTAAAACTCACCCAATATGGGCCAGAAGTTACTGTAGAAGCAGGAGACCAGCGACGGAATATTTCCTTACCGCCGTCCTTAAGTGGCAGAGCCATTACGGGAGCAAAGTTTCAAAATGGTTATTTGATAATTTCATTTTAAGTTATGGGTATTGGGGGCTGGGGATTGGTGACTGGTGACTGGGGAGATGAGGGAGGAGGGAGCAGGGGGGCAGGGGAGCATGGGAGAAATAACTTACTCTTGACTTTTGACTCTTGACTCAGAACTCAGCACGGGCTAAACGCCCCGCTTCCGCTCACAGAACTCAGAACTCAGCACGGGCTAAACGCCCCGCTTCCGCTAACAGAACTCAGCACTCAGAACTCAGCACTCAGCACTACTAACGGCCTTTTCATAAGTAAAACTTATGTCAGAATCGACTCCTATTACCCCAAACTCAAACCAAGCTGAGGCATTAGACTCAGAAGCAATTAATCCCGGTGAGGAAGTGACAGCCATAACCGATCGCAGTGCTAAAACTAGGCAACTGCTAGGGATGAAAGGCGCAGCACCTGGAGAAACTTCAGTTTGGAAAATTCGTTTGCAACTGATGAAGCCCATCACCTGGATTCCCCTCATTTGGGGTGTGGTCTGCGGTGCGGCTTCTTCTGGTAACTATACCTGGACATTGGAAAATGTCTTGAAGGTAGCTACCTGTATGCTGCTTGCTGGGCCATTGATGACGGGTTACACCCAAATTCTCAATGATTACTATGATCGCGAAATCGATGCCATCAATGAACCCTATCGCCCTATTCCTTCTGGAGCAATTTCTCTACCACAGGTAATTACTCAAATTTGGGTATTACTTATTGCTGGTATTGCTCTGGCATTTGGGCTAGATGTGTGGGCTGGTCATGAATTTCCCACAATTACATCAATCGCCATTATCGGCTCTTTCATTGCCTATATTTATTCTGCACCTCCCTTAAAACTTAAGCAAAACGGCTGGCTGGGGAGCTATGCTTTGGGCGCAAGCTATATCACCCTGCCTTGGTGTACAGGACACGCTTTGTTTGGTGATTTAAGTTCTACAATTGTGATCCTGACAATGTTCTACAGCCTAGCTGGATTAGGAATTGCCATTGTCAATGACTTTAAGAGTGTAGAAGGTGATCGCCAGTTAGGATTAAAGTCATTACCAGTCATGTTCGGGATCACCACCGCAGCATGGATTTGTGTAGTGACAATTGATTTATTTCAAGGATTGATTGCTGCATATCTCGTTAGTATTCATGAGAATTTGTATGCAGCAATACTAGTACTCTTAATCATTCCACAAATCACTTTGCAGGATATGTATTTTCTGCGTGATCCTGTGAAGAATGACGTTAAGTATCAAGCCAGCGCTCAACCATTCCTTGTTCTAGGAATGCTCGTCGCTGGCTTAGCATTGGGTCATGCTGGCATTTAACAAAATAGTGCTAACTGCTTGAAGATTTTTCTAATTGTTACTTATTCTTGAACAGAAAAGTTTGGAATCTTCAGGCTCATAATTTAGCATTAACCAGACACTACTAAATTTATACTTCTGTAGTGAGAAGTTAAGAGTTAGGAGTTAGGAGTTAATATACTTTTACCTCCTAATTAAATATCAGGATATACCGTGCTGGAATTAATATCTTTCCTTATTCATGGGATTCAACCTTTAATAGTCCCTATTTCCTTTATTGTTGCTTGGACTGTAGTTATTCTCGTTGTTTTGAGTCTATGGACGACGGCGCGAGATACTGTTACCACAGCCAAGCAAATGCATCAAATTCCCTGTACTAACTGCCAATTTTTCACTGACGATTACCGTCTCAAATGTACCGTACACCCCTCCAGTGCAAATACAGAAGAAGCTATCAATTGTATTGACTATCAGCCTAAGACAAATCCTTATTGGTATTAGGTAATGGGGCGCTGGGGATAGGGCGTGGGGCATAGGAAGAAAGGTTTTCATCTTCTGACTCCCGACTCCTGTCAACTGTCAACTGTCAACTATCCCTGACTTCTGACTGCTAACTAATCTCTAATAAAACCTTTAAAACTCCCCGACTTTGAGCTTGTTCAAAAGCTGCAAGACCTTCAATGAGCGAGTAGCTGACATGAATCAAAGGCTGTACGTCTACTTGTCCTGTGGCTAGCAGTTGAAGTGCAGGGGGAAAGGGGCCGCAACGAGAGCCAATGAGAGTAATTTCGTCTACCACCAAGGAGGAAGCATCTAAGCTGAGATTACCAGCATAGGTACTTTTAAGTACTAGCGTGCCACGAGAACGCAAGGCACGGCGGGCGATCGCAAATCCTTCTGGATTGCCAGTACACTCTACTGCTACATCAAAGGCTCTATCTATTACACCATCGGCTAGACTCGTTTTAATACCTCTTGCTTCTAAGTGAGCGAGTTTCTCTGGATGACGCCCTACAGCCAAGATTTCGCAGCCAGTTAAGGCTAATGTCTGCGCTACTAATTGCCCTAATTTGCCATCTCCAATCACAAGCACTTGGTTACCTGGATGCAACGGTACTTGCTGCTGAATTTCTAGAGCTGCTGCTAAAGGTTCGGTAAAAGTTGCTACTTCTGTCGGCACATTATCAGGTACAGGATGCAAGTTTTTGTCTGGTAAACAGAGATACTCCGCAAAGGCTCCGTGGCGGTTGACTATCCCAAGAACAGTGCGATTTTCACAGTGAGTCGGTTGTCCACTGCGACAAAAGCGACAATACCCGCAAACAGCATTAATTTCGCCAACTACACGTTGGTTAATTAGATGTTCTGGCCCTTGTTCGACAACACCCACAAATTCATGACCTAAAATACCAGTATAGGGATAGTAGCCTCTGAGTAGTTCCAAGTCAGTGTTACAGATACCCGCACGTAGGACACGTACCAAGGCTTCTCCCGGTGGTGGTTCTGGAATAGGAATGTCTGTACGTAGTTGTAATTGCTTGTTTTCAAGCCAGAGTCCTTTCATCAAACCCCTCGCAAAAGTCATTTATCTCAGTGTAGGAGACAATCATCAGAAGTTAGGAGCTAGAAATCAGCTATTTCTTCCTCTGCTCCTCTGTATGTCTTCCCATCTCCTTCATGCCCGATTCTCCTTTATTTTGGAGAACTTACCTCAACTTTGCTTAACCAAGTAACTAAATCCTCTGAGCTAAGTGCTATCTCACTTCCTAAAGTTTTTATATAGAGAAGCCCATCACTAATCATTAAATCTCTAATTGGATACCATGAATCCCGTGTCCTGATCAAAAGTTCCAATGGGATTCCTGGGCGTAAAGCATACTTACGATATTTCCACCAAGCTCGCCATAGCATGACAGATTTAGTACACTGCATCTGGTAACCCTTGGGAACTTGACAGTATTGATATTGATAGAAACCACGACTATTTATTTCTCCTTTGAGGAGATAATTGTATTCTGCTAATGTCTGATTTATCAATTCCCAATGGGATGAGGTGGCAAGAATCAAGAATTCGGATTGTGCATTAGATAGTTGGGCTGTGGCAATTATGCCTTCAGTTTTTGCTGACAGTTGATTAGTTTTATATACTGTTTGCGCTGTCAAAGAAGAGTTTGCTAATAGAATTTCTTTTTTCTGGATAGATTTTTGTACAAACTCTCGAATTATATCTAAATTAGCCAACATAAAATTGTTTATACTAAGTTAACCAGTGTTATGCAAGTTACAACACTATGTAAATGAGTAACTACACTGATTTCGCACTCAAATCAGGATGATGCAACTTTTATTTATACTAAACCGCTTGTTATATTGCGGTTTTATTCAGTTTAATGTAGTTTAAACTACTACTCATCAAGCTGGTTGACAAAATAACTGTTTCCCAGCAGCAGAGCAGCAGATTAAATTTTTACATTTTTGAGATAGGGTGTAAAAGTTTGCAGCAATTCTGGGCGACTAACTACAAGGGTGGGAAAAGAGCGATCGCTATAATCTTCTCCTGCTAATAATGGAAACGGGTCTGACTTAAGCGATTTCCAAACGCCGCCAGCAGCTTGGACAATTACCCAAGCCCCTGCTAAGTCCCAAACTTTTGGTGTCGCCTCAATTCCACCTAAAGTAGCTCCAGTAGCAACTGTGAGAAAGTTATAGCTAGCTACACCCAGCATTCGAATTTTGCAGGGAAAGCCGTTTTGAATCACTCCAGTGCTGCGAGAACAGAGGTTAAAAAAGTGATTGTTGCTGGGATTATCAACACTGGCGTGGATGGGATGATGATTGAGAAATGCTCCGGTTGGCACTGTTAACCCAGATGAACCAGCCCAGAAACCATGAAAAGCTTGATCTAGTGTTGGTAAGTAAACATAACCAAAGATGGGTGTGCCTTGATACAGTAAACCTAGAGAAATTGACCAGATGGGAATACCACGGGTAAAGTTGGTTGTACCATCTAATGGGTCAATTACCCAGCACCATTCTGTACCAGGAAAAGACTGATCGCTCTCTTCAGTCAAAATTCCGTAACCAGAAAAATGAGAAGCGATCGCATCCCGAATTTCCTGATCTGCCCATTTATCTGCTTTCGTTACTAAACTGCCATCAGCTTTTTGTAAAGCCTGCACTTGCCCAAAATCCTGCATTAATTGCTTTCCCACTCTGGTAGTGGTAGTTTGGGCAAAATCAAGAATTGTTGTCCAAAAATCACTCATTAATTCTTACATAAAGGCTCCCCTGAGCCAAGATAGGTAGATTCAGGTTTTGGCTGATGAAATTGCCAATTTAGTCTAGATCACTTTCTAAAACAGAAGCGATCGCTTGTTTGGTGCTTGTTTGAAATTCCACTACATTGACTCGATTGAGAAACCAAATCGACAGCACCATCCCCACAGCTTCTAGGGCAAATACTAGTCCATAAGCTAGCACCAGATTGGGTAGTAGCTTACGACCCACATCTAATATAGTTCCGCCTATAACTACTGCCACTCCCCTGGAGATAGACTGCGCTAATCCCCATGCGCCAATAAATGTACCTGCGGCTTCTGCTGCTGTGAGATCCAACATTAAACTAATTGCTGCTGTAGTTAAGAAACCTGCGGCTAAACCGAATAAGACTAAACCTAGTTTCAGGAAGGCTGGATTAGCAGAAAATCCCGATAAAGCTAGCAATCCGGCTGCAAATGCTACCAAAACACAGCCCAAGCGTGCAGTTCTGCGCTTACCCAAACGTGGCACAACGAAAAAGCCAGTCACACCGTAGGCGATTAATATACCTATTCCGTAAAAAGCATTCAATTTAGTGCTTTCAGCCAAGGGCATTTTAAACACTTGACCCGCGTAAGGTTCTAAAATTGGGTCTTGCATAAACAAGCTAACAGTCATCACCAGTAAAAAGGTGAAAAATAAACCCGTTTGCGGACTAGCTGTCAAGATTGCCCAAGCATTGCCCAAAGTGATGCTATCTTCTCGGTTCGCTACTGTGGAACGGGTTAAGTATTGGGAGTACTTTTTTTCTACGCCTATTGTCGCAACGAATGCCAACCCAAATACAATTGCTGGAACAATAATAAATAATCTGTTGACGGAAGCCTGTAAAGTTGCTGCTGTTGCATCTGGTGTTAGCAACTTGGAACTGATAATTGCCCCAACAATAATCCCCACCATCAACATCGACCAAACAACGCCGACGACTTTAGAACGGTTGTCTTCTTCAGATATATCTACTAATAAAGCAGCAAAGGCGGTACTGCTAGCACAAATTCCTAGCCCGTATACAGCGAAAATCAGCGACAGAAGTGCTATCCAGCCAATTGTTTGAGCTGTCCATGCCCAGCCACCAGGATTACTAGCTGCAATATTTAGTTGCCATATCACTTGTACAGCTAAAAATGAGGCGATCGCAAATACTGCTGCTCCCACCCAAACATAAGCTGTGCGGTGGGAACCCCATAGCGGTTTAGCATCGGAAATCTGACCAAACCAGACGCGGGAAGGAGAAACAAATAAAGGTAGTGCTAGGACTACAGATACCAGCGTCGCCGGAATTGCTATTTCCTGAATCATGACTCTGTTGAGTACCCCCAGAGTCAAAATGGACATCATAGCCAAACCCATTTGAAATAAACTCAGCCGAAACATGGTTAGCAGATTGACTTTCGGCACAGATAGGGATTTTGTTTCGGTATCAAATAGTTCACCGCTTGCCATAGCTACTTTTTCGTATGGTTTATTAGGATTTAATCTCTCTCTCTTTAAATAAAGATAAACCCTACCCGCTCCAAATCAGTGAACGAAAAGTGGAAGTTGCGATGCGATCACAGTTATTTGACAAGGAGTTATACACCTTGATTAGCATAAGCTTCAGCCAAGTTAGGATTAATCTTTATGGCTTGGTCGTAATCCGCGATGTCTACGACGGGCTACGCCTACGGATAACGAGAGAATTTTAGGATGAAGTAGTGAAACGAGACTCCATTTACTATCAAATTTTTAAGCGCTTTCCTGGGTTACTCTTTGAACTGGTTGATAATCCTCCTCTGCAAAGGCAAAACTATCGATTTGAATCAGTTGAAGTCAAAGAAACCGCTTTTCGCATGGATGGTGTGTTTTTACCTCCAGAGGATGCAATATCTAAGGTGATCTTTTTTGCTGAAGTTCAATTCCAAAAGGATGAAGCCCTCTACCATCGGTTCTTTACCGAGTCGCTGATGTACCTGAACCGGAATCGTTCTCAGTACGATGACTGGTTCTGTGTGGTAATTTTTTCATCACGCTCTCTAGAACCAAGGGATCAAAAAACTCATCGAATATTTCTCAACAGCGACCAAGTGCAGCGAATCTATTTAGATGAGTTAGGCGCGACTAATCAGCAGCCAATAGGTAAGTAGGTAGGCACCGAAATTTTCTACTATGTAACAAAATCTTAAGTTGATAATCTAGAGCTAAATTTTACACGATGTGTGTTGTGATTGTTTTTTTTTCCTCTAGCTTGAACACCATTGATGACGGCGTAAGCGAGATCTAGCTCATCATCAAATGCTTGCCCGGATAACTCATCTTTCTTGAGATGTTGCCATTCCAATTCAATTGGATTCATTTCTGAGCAATATTTCGGGAGAAAAAAGATGTACAAACCCTGACTTTCCCATTTTTTCCACAATTGTTGAACTTCTTGGCAGCGATGTATTGGCCCGTTATCTTGCACAATCACGCTGATACGTCCAGTTTCTTGGGCTTGTTTGGCTTCTTTCTCCATCATTTCTATATAAGATTTACGGTCAACACCACCGATAACTAAACCGTAAACAAAACTGATTAAAGGTTGGAGAAGCCCGATAATACTTAATCTGCGACCACGGCGTTTAGTCTGTTCTAACCGTTTTTGCTCACCTCTAAAGTAATATGTATAACTAGGTTCGCTCCACATACAGAACCCTGACTCGTCTAGGTATTTCAGGTCTATTTCACCAGTGGCAGCAGCTAATTCCAACATGTCTAGGTCTGCTTGCTTGTTTGCTCGTGCTACTGGGTCTTGTTTTCCTTTATGGCTTTTCCTTGTCCGTTTCCAATCGACCCCCTTTTTTTGAGTACCCGTCTTAATCTGTCGGCACTCATCTCAACGTTGCGTTCTGTTTTCAACTTCAAAGCTAACTGAGAACTATTGTATGTGCGTGGCTCGTTTCTGAGGCATTCTTCTAAAAATATCATGTCATCCTCAAGCCACTTTGGTTTCCCCCCTCGCCCAGGAGATTCCCAAAGCCCTTCTGTGCCCAGTTTTTGCCATTGATGCAAAACTTTTGTGACTGTTTTTTTGTGACAATCAAAGTGATCTGCTATCTTCTCTACATACCAACCATGTGCATTTAGCCTGATTATTTCCGCCCTGTCTTTGACTTTCTGTGGTACATCCTGTTTTCTCAGATTTAGTAAAGTTTGGTCTTGCTCAGGAGTCAGAAATACCCTTAAACGCGCACCCATACACCAACTACCTTGTAGATGCATTATCAGTCTTTACATATCTTAACATAGCTGACTTTTTTGGCACCTACCTACTTATCAACTTGATGCAGTTGACTCTAGCATCGGATGAAGTGATGGCAGAGCAAGCAAAGCAATTGATTGAGCGGGTAAAATTAGAAGAAACGGACACACTGCCGAAAAACGAAATACTGGACATCATAACCACAATCGCCGTTTATAAGTTTTCTTCGTTGAGTAGAGAGGAAGTTGAAGCTATGCTAGGACTGACTTTGGAGCAAACAAGGGTTTATCAGGAAGCGAAAGCCGAAGGTCGGGAAGAAGGTCGAGAAGAACAGAAAGCTGAAATGTTGAAACTTACCGTGCCTTTGTTACTAAAAACAGGGATGAGTGTGGAGCAGATTGCTCAACACCTCAATGTTGATATAGAAGCTGTCCAGATTGCTGCACAGTCAGGCACATAGAATGGACATTTTATATCTATAAAACGGCATCAAAAACAGTTTTTTCTCCCCAAAGTGCTGCATCGGTTTGCTTGGGTAGTACTCGGAGACTTGTTTCGACTAAATCATCACCAATTTCGTAATCTCCTGTTTCAACATTAATTGAGATAATTTTGCCAATCTTTTCTTGTGTCTCAACTTTGCCAATCTTTTCTTGTGTCTCAACTTTGCCACGGGTACTTCTTTTTATTTGTACAATAACGCCTTAAGTTACTCTTGAAGCAGAAAATAGGGCTACGTAACGAGTTTTCAGCAGAGCATTACGCTTAGTAAGCAGTTATTGGCTATGCTTAAGAAGCTGTTTACTGTCAAAATACTCACTTTTTGATATATCAATAAAAGAAACTAGTTTGAGTAGGATATATGAAACACCTTGTTACTCAGTAGAAAACTTCTATACATCAGTTCAATGCTTTTCTGAAATTTTGAGAACTGAATTTAAGCTAACCGAGTCAGATGAAAATTTTCAAAGATGCATTTCTCTTTATACGAAACTACAAGAAGATTTTCATAACGCAGTCGAATTGCTAAATGCATGGATAGCTTGTCAAAAAGAGCAGTCTAGTAGGTTAAACATTTCGAGGCTTAGTGTATTGCGCTTTGTGCATATTGACTTAGATAAAATTATAGTAAAATATACGATTAATGATTTATATGAGATGTTTCCAAATGTACCTATTATTCCTCAAAAGGAACTAGATATTAAAATATTTGAGCTACAATCCAACATTCGACAAAAGAGTTTTAGAGGTAAGTTTGAGATTGAGTTTTTATTTTATTTTCTTCAAAAACTCATGAAAGAAGCTAATAATGGTAATTATCCATATTTCACTCGAAAGGTGAACGTTATACTACATTTATCAAAGAAGACGATAATTTCTGACTTGTCTCAATACGCTGATACATCAAGCTGTCTTTATAGTTATCTTGAGTCTTTTCAAGTTGCCTGTTGAAACGCTAATTGCTCGTGTTACTCTACTACATTCATTTTAAAATCAAGAGAGTAAAGCACATTTGTACGAAGTATAGACGGCATAATCCTTTTGTGTCAGTCAAAAAGTTTGAACAAAGACTTATCAAAATATTGACCAATAACTAGCTAAAAAATAGCGATCGCACTGGGAAGATCCTTCAAAAGACTAGATCAAGTTCCCCACACCTAATTTTGTCTGTAACGATACACTATAAAAGTAAAGAAATGTAAATAAGCTAAATTTTGCAACCGTGGAAAACATCACATTGGGTCAAAATGGCCCAGTTGTTACACCTTTGTGCATTGGCACTTGGGCTTGGGGTGATAAACTTTTTTGGAATTATGGCGATGGCTACGGCCCAGAACAGTTGCAAGAAGCTTTTACAGCAGCGCTACAGGCTGGTGTTACCTTCTTCGACACAGCAGAAATTTATGGAATGGGAAAAAGCGAGGAATTTTTGGGGCAATTCCTGCAAAAGACACAAGAACCTGTACAAATTGCCACCAAATTTGGCCCTCTACCGTGGCGATTTACAGGTCAATCTGTCTCTGATGCTTTAACAGAAAGCCTCAAACGCCTACAATTAGAGCGAATAGCTTTGTATCAAGTGCATTGGCCTTTCGCTTTCTTTTTGAGCCAACAAACGCTAATGAATGCCCTTGCAGATGAAGTGAAGCGGGGCAGAATTGGCGCAGTCGGGGTAAGTAATTACTCAGCAGATCAAATGCGAGAAGCACACCAAATCTTGGCAGCCCGTGGAGTGCCTTTGGCTGTGAACCAAGTACGCTACTCTTTACTTACACGTCAAATAGAAAGCCAAGGAATTCTCGCAACTGCCCGCGAGTTGGGTATAACAATTTTGGCATATAGTCCTTTAGCTCAGGGATTACTCACAGGCAAATACACCACTGCTAACAGCCCAACTCCTAGCGGTGCTAGAAGGATAGACCCGCGATTTAGTCAAGAAGGCTTACAAAAAATTGCCCCAGTCACATCTTTGCTACGCGACCTAGGGGAAAAATACGATCGCACCCCAGCCCAAGTTGCTCTCAACTGGTTAATAGCACAGGGGAACGTCATTCCGATTGCTGGCGTGAAAACAGCCGAACAGGTACGGCAAAATGCTGGCGCTTTGGGTTGGAGATTGAACGACGATGAAATTCAGGAGCTAGAAAAAGCTAGCCGTCCTTGGTTGTAGAGACGTTGCAATGCAACCTCTTTATTCAATTAACCAAAAATTATGAGTCATTTGTCTTTGGTTCTCACTAAAGACAAATGACTCATAACCCTTTGGGTGAGCGCAAAGCCCACCAAGGGAGAAGACCGTGCTGGCTCACCAACACAGTATTCACAACTGACTATGAAGCTGATTCTCTAGCTGTGTGTGAACCCAGCTTTTGATTAGCAGGTGACACCGAAGCATCACGACGACTTGTCCGCAGCTTGGGCTTAGGTGTGCCACGTCTGTCGTCTTCGCTAATAGTAGTATCTGGTTTACTCCAAGAAGAACGAGTACGATCGCCACTAGACTCGCGACGCTTCATCAGCTTGGGTTTAGGAGTAGCAGCTTCTTCTGAGGGAATCTCTACATCTGATTGCAACCAAGCAGGACGGGTTTGATCGTAAGCGATTTGCAATGCCGCCGCTGCGATCGCCTGAGCATCGTATTTTTCAATCAGCTCGCTGACTATCGGCAAGAATGAAGCCAGACGTTCGCCTGTTAAAGCTTCTCCCACTAGTTCTTGCAATTTCAGGATGTGTCGGGCTTCAATCTGTGCGCGTGTCGGAATCGTCAGCAATTGCCAATTTTGGCGATTATGGCGTTCAAATGTCTGCTGCTTACGCCGCTCAAAGGACTGCACTAAAGAGATTGCTGTTCCTTCTTTACCAGCTCGACCAGTACGACCAATGCGGTGGACATAGGTTTCCACGCTATCGGGTAAGTCGTAGTTGATCACATGAGACAATTGATCGACATCTAATCCGCGTGCTGCAATATCAGTTGCTACTACCCAGCGCACCTGACGATTGCGGAATCGGCTCAACAACCGTTCCCGTGCTTGCTGGGACAAATCACCGTGGTATTCATCGACACTGTGACCAGCAGCTTGCAGTTGACTGGTGAGTTCTGCGGCTGTCCGTCTGGTACGGACAAAGATTAAAGCTGTTTCTGGATCTTCCATTTCCAGAATCGGTTGTAAAGCTTTAGCTTTTGTCCAGTGGCGGGGTATCAAGTAAGCCACCTGATTGATTTTATTCGGTGCGGCTTTTGGCTGCTCGACTGTAACTGTCGCAGGCGATCGCAAAAACTTGTTCACCAATTGACGAATTGATGGTGGCATTGTTGCCGAGAATAAAGCAGTTTGGCGGTCTTGTGGTGCTTGGGAAAGAATTTTTATTACATCATCGATAAAGCCCATGCTCAACATTTCATCGGCTTCATCTAACACAAACCACTTCACCTGATCGAGCTTCAAACAGCCTCGATCTAGCAAGTCTATAACTCGTCCTGGCGTACCCACAACCATGTGAACGCCACGTTTGAGTTGTAAAATTTGGCGGTCAATTGATTGACCACCGTAGATTGCTAATACTCGCAATCCTTCGTTGCCGATAAACTGGTCAATAGCATCGTGAACTTGCATTGCTAATTCACGAGTTGGTGTTAAAACCAAGGCTTGTACAGCTTTTTGATTAATATCCAGCCGCTCTAAAATTGGCAGTGAAAATGCTGCTGTTTTACCAGTTCCAGTTTGGGATTGACCCACCACATCACGACCTGCCAACAGTTGGGGAATTGCTTGGACTTGGATATTAGTTGGTGTGGTAAAGCCAATTTTTTCTAATTGCTCGACGCGTTCTTGTGAAATTCCTAATTCTTGAAACGAAAGATTCATCAAATCTCCTGGATTTTATGTAAGGATTTTGGATTAGTCATTAGTTATTGGTCATTAGTCATTAGTTGATAGTTACTAATTTTAAACAAAAGACAAATGACAAAGGACAAATGACGATTCAGTTATTGACAACTTGACCATAGAGGTCATATGCATCAGCGTGGTGGATCGCTACTGAGGCGATCGCGCCTAATCTTGCTTCGCCTTTGACATATACTTGACCATCTACCTCTGGGGAAAATCTCCCTGAGCGACCGATTAATTCACCACTTTCAGGATTTTCTTGCTCAATCAGGACATCAACAATTTTGCCCACTTCTTGTTGATTTTTCTTTTGGGAAATCGGTTGCTGGAGTTCCATCAGTTGGTATCGGCGATCATCCATCACTTCTTGGGGCAACTGATTCGGTAGCTTGTAAGCAGGGGTTCCTTCCTCAGCTGAAAAAGTAAAGACACCAACATGATCAAACTCATGCCGCCTAACAAACTGTAGTAGATGCTCGAAATGCTCGCTTGTTTCTCCTGGAAAGCCAACAATAAATGTTGTCCGGAGTACCGCTGATGGTATGGCTTTTTTTATGCCTTCTATAATTCCATCATTTACACGTCCTTGCCAGGGACGGTTCATGGCGCGAAGAATTTCTGGATGAGAATGTTGCAAGGGCAAATCCAGATAAGGCAAGACGTTTGGTGTTTCTTGGATTGCTGCTATCACATCTGGGGTTAACCCAGTGGGATAAGCGTAGTGCATTCTGATCCAACGTACATCTACTTTTCCCAAAGCGCGAAGTAATTCGGCTAATTTTGGCTTCCCGTAAATATCTAAACCGTAATTAGTCGTGATTTGAGAAATCAGAATTATTTCTTGTACGCCTTGACTAACTAACTGCTCGGCTTCGGCAACAATCGATGCAATAGTACGCGATCGCTGATTGCCTCGCAGATGCGGAATAATACAAAACGCACAACGATAATCACAGCCTTCGGCTACTCGTAGGTAAGCTACGCCTTCGGTTGTAGTGCGATAGCGCGGTGTAGTCTCATCAGCTATATAGGTTGGTTCGATACTAACCTGTTTAACCCGTTCACCTTGTTCAGCCCGCTCAATTACATTTACAATTTTGTGATAATCGCCTGTACCTACTACTGCTACTGCCTCTGGCAACTCTTCCAACAATTGTGATTGGAAGTGTTGTGCCATACAGCCAGTGATTACGATTTTTTTGTTTGCCTCTGCCAATTCCACCAAAGTTTTGACAGATTCAACTCTTGCTGCTTCGATAAAACTACAAGTATTAACAATAACGTAATCTGCTAACTCTTCATTTGTATCTACACCGTAGCCTGCTTCTACCAGCAGCCCTAGCATATGTTCTGTATCGATTCGATTTTTCTCGCAGCCAAGGTGAGAAATTGCAATTGTTGGCTTATCACCCATATTTTGAAAAAATCTTCGCTTTTTTTCTGGTTGTCAAACATTTAAGCACTAGCTTTGCCATGATTGCTTTTAGCATCCTCATGAGAACAGTGCAGTGGCAGATTCCCACTGTCAGCAACTGTTCGTGGACTAATGACCCTATTAATTAGTAAAAATAGAGGTCATGTTATGATATTTTTATCAATCTGTTCCCCAGGGTGAATTGAAGTGTCTTTGGGTACATTTGACACTGGTAAAGTTTTTTAACAATTCGCCTGTTGGTATTTTACATTACCGCAGCGTGTGCGTTGTTAATCTACCCATCGGGAAGCCGCCCAAAGGGCTTGTTGTGAGAAGTCGCTACCCTCAGGGAAATCGCGCTTGCGACTACGCCTATAAAGCAGTAAAGATACCCTGGCAATCAGGCTGGCCCTACGACTTTAATGCGTGGGCAAGACGCCTAAACCACGGAAAGCTGCCTTGCGTCTTGTGAGTGGCAAACTCCTCTTGTAGCCAGATTTTATCTTAACATATCTTATGAGAGGTTTGATGCTAATTTCCATCCTAAGATGGAGGCAGTAAACCGAACATCATAAAACACATTTGACTAGTTAATTAAAAGTCAAGGGTCAAGGGGAGCCACTGCGGTGAACCAGCGCTGTGGGAGGGTTTCCCTCCGCAGGCAACTGGTTTTAGCGTCAGCGTTAGCGACGCAGGAGCGTCACCCGAAGGATCTTCTCCCAAAGGGAGAGGCTAGCGCCAGGGGGTTTCCCCAAGTGGAGGAGCCAGCCGTGTGGGCGGTGAGTCCAGTGCTGCGGGAGGGTTTCCCTCCGGAGCCACTGCGGTCTTCTCCCAAAGGGAGAGGCTAGCGCCTGCCGTAGGATGCCCGTTCGCTTTTAGCGTCTCCTTTAGGAGAAGGGCTGTAGGGGTCTCCCCAAGTGGAGCAACTGGCGTTAGCGAGCTTGCGTATCGCTAAAGCGAAAGCTCCGCTAACGCCTCCGGTTTCGCAGAGAGCGTCACCCGAAGAGGTCTCCCCACTTGAGCGGACTGGCGTCAAGTGGCGTTCAATGGTCAAAGAAATCATGCACTGTGGACTTTTGACTGTTGACTTTTGATTATGGACTCCGCCAAGCGGATTAAAGACGTGGACTTATATCAATTATTTAAAACTCACTCACCGATTATTGGCGTGGTTCACCTGCTACCGCTGCCTACCTCGCCCCGATGGGGAGGTAGCCTAAAAGCGGTGATTGACCGCGCCGAACAAGAAGCCACAGCCCTAGCAAGTGGAGGGGTTGACGGCATGATTGTGGAGAATTTTTTCGACGCGCCGTTTACCAAAAACCAAGTTGATCCAGCGGTAGTCAGTGCCATGACCATAGTGGTGCAGCGGATACAGAATTTGGTGACTTTGCCTGTGGGCTTAAATGTTTTGCGAAACGACGCCAAAAGTGCATTGGCGATCGCTAGTTGCGTGCGCGCGCAATTCATCCGCGTCAATGTCCTCACGGGAGTGATGGCAACTGACCAAGGATTAATTGAGGGAGAAGCCCATCAATTACTCCGTTATCGTCGCGAGTTGGGGACTGATGTCAAAATTCTAGCCGATGTTTTAGTAAAGCACGCCCGTCCCTTAAGTTCCCCAAATCTCACAGTTGCTGTGAAAGACACAATTGAAAGAGGTTTGGCAGATGGGGTGATTTTGTCCGGCTGGGCTACTGGTAGTCCACCTAACTTAGAAGACTTGGAATTAGCTTGTGGTGCAGCAGGTGACACGCCAGTGTTTATTGGTAGTGGAGCCAATTGGGAAAATATTGATACACTGATGCAGGCAGCGGATGGTGTAATTGTTTCCAGTTCCCTGAAACGTCATGGTCGAATTGAGCAACCAATTGACCCAATTCGCGTCAGTCAATTTGTCGAAGCCGCACGCCGCAGTTGGAACTCCAAAGGTGAAAGCAAATCTATTCCCTCAGTGAAGCTACATTCTTAAATGGGGACTGGCGACTGGGGACTGGCGACTAGGAAAAAGTTTATTAATCCCAGTACCCAATCCCCAATCCCCAGTACCTAATCCCCAATCCTCAATCCCCAGTACCCATTACCCAGTAACCAATCCCCGATAGCAGTTTATGATTCGCCGCCGTTCTACTCCTTGGATTCATAGATGGTCTCGTCCATTAATTGCCGCGATCGCGGGATGTGGTGCGTTGACCACAGGTTATCTCACTATAGAAAAGTTAACAGGAGGCAGTGCCGCTTGTGTAGCACAGGCTGGGGTCAAAGGCTGTAATGATGTCTTGTCAAGTCCTTGGGCAACGGTTTTTGGTCAGCCATTAGCTTTGTTTGGCTTTTTGGCATATACCAGTATGGTGATATTTGCTTTAGCACCCTTGGTATTGAGATCAGGGGACAACAATAGTCGTCAACAACTAGAAAACTGGACATGGTTGCTGCTGTTAGCAGGAGCGATCGCCATGTCTGTTTTCAGCGGCTATCTAATGTACTTGCTAGCATTCCAAATCAAAGCCCTTTGTCCTTACTGTATTGGCTCAGCTTTGTTCTCACTTAGTCTTTTGGTACTGACAATTATCGGTCGTACTTGGGAGGACATTGGGCAAATCTTATTTACTGCGATTATTGTTGGCATGGTAACGCTAATTGGCACTTTAGGCGTTTATGCTAGCGTCAATCAATCAGGTGTTACACCAGGAGCAACGCCTGGACAACCTGTAAAAGTTTTCTTTAATCCCACAGTCCCACCTAACCCAGCATTCGGTTGGGAAATCACCACCACTTCTGGTGAGGCAGAAATAGCCCTAGCACGCCATCTGACAAAGATAGGCGCTAAAGAATATGTTGCTTATTGGTGTCCCCATTGCCACGAACAAAAATTGCTCTTTGGCAAAGAAGCTTATCAGGAAATCACCAACAATAATGTTAAGGTAGAGTGCGCTCCTGATGGGCTGAAAGCTCAACCAGAACAGTGTAAAGCAGCGAAAATTGAAGGTTTCCCCACTTGGATTATCAATGGTAAAAGCTATAGCGGAGTGCAAAGCTTAGAAGAACTTGCACAAGCATCTGGTTACACAGGTTCTCGTAACTTCAAGTATTTTAAATAATTACCCTGAGAAAGTCTCTTTCTGGAAACTAGGCTTTTAGGCTCAAGAGTCAACTAGATGAATACAGCTCGTCTGTTTCTGGTTGGCTTTTTTGTTTTTGGTAATAGGTAATAGATAATGGATGTTGTCTAATCACCAAATTTATACTGAACTTGTGCTGCTCTGCATAAAAGTTACAGTTGCCGTTTGTTCAAATTATTCTGCTAATGAATAGTAAAACATCAAAACTACTCAGGATTGTCTTGAGCAGCCTTACTGGGTGTAAAAAGATTCTGTAAATTTATGATAGCTTCTGCGTGAGCTATATTCATCAAATAGTTGATAGCTAGAAGCAAAAAAGAATATTGCTCCCCAATAGGTAATGGGAATGAATAAGCAGCTAGGCAAGCGTTTTGTAAAGTTAAGGTTAAAACTGAAACAACCGCTTAGTCGAGGATACAGGGAATTCTTAACTGCCTTCAGCGTTGCAGTCTGCATACTACTTTTGCGCTCTATTGGATTATTACAATCTTTAGAGTTGGCAGCTTTGGATCAATTTTTTCGCTTTCGTCCGAATGAACCGCCAGAAGAGCGCATTACCGTTGTAGTGATTGATGAAGCCTCTTTACGCCAAGTGGGTTCTTGGCCGATTCCAGATCAGGTCATAGCCCAGTTATTGCAAAAATTAAACGTTTATCAACCCCGTGCGATCGGCTTAGATATTTACCGGAATTTCCCAGTAGAGCCTGGTAATCAGGAACTGGTTAATGCTTATAAGTCGATGCCCAACTTGATTGGTATTGAACTACTAGGGAATGATAAAAACAAAAATGCTGGTGTTTTACCTCCACCAGTGTTGAGTCAGCGTAAGCAAGTGGGTTTTAACAATGTGCTGTATGATCCTGATGGCAAAATACGTCGGAGCTTATTATATTGGCACGTTAATAATCAAGCACACGAAAGTTTTGCCTTGAAGGTGGCTTTATTGTATTTAAAGTCAAAAGGAATTACTCCCACGAAAGCAGCTAGCAATCCTGAGTATTTACAGTTAGGGAAGGCAGTTTTTCCGCCTTTTCAAGCTAATGATGGTGCTTATGTAGGGATTGATGCTGCTGGATACCAAATTTTGTCCAACTTTCCCAAACCCAGATGTCAAAGTTCATCTGTAAAATTCTGTAGTTATCGTCAGGCATCCATGAGCGATATTCTGAATAACCGAGTTCCAGAAAACTGGCTCAGAAATCGCATTGTACTCATTGGTTCCACCGCACCTAGCCTTCAAGATTTTGTATTCATTCCCTACTCTAGCCGTCTCATGGGTACGGCACAGCCTATATCTGGCATTGAATTGCAGGCTTATTTTATCAATGAGTTAATCTCAGCTGCCATTGAAGGGCGACCGTTACTTAAAGTTTGGCATGACCTAGTGGAAAACTTGTGGATTTTTGTCTGGTCTTATATAGGAGCCGTTACTACATGGCGAATACGGCACCCTACGAGGAGTCTCCTTTGTATCCTAGTTTCTTGCTTTGTGTTGAACTTGGCTGCCTACTTTGCTTTCTTGTCTGGTTGGTGGATACCAATCATTCCTCCACTGTTGACTTTCGGCATCTCAGCTATTTGGATGACCAGTCATATCGCCCATATGCAGGAAGAGTGGAAACGCTCAAAAGAGTTTTTGCATCATGTGATCAATACTATCCCTGACCCCATTTTTGTGAAAAATGAACGACATCAGTGGATTGTATTAAATGAGGCGTATTGTCGATTCATCGGTTATCCTAACCCAGTACTAATTGAAAAGTCAGACTATGACTTTTTTCCAAAACATGAAGCTGATGTATTTAGACAACAGGATGAGCTAGTTTTTCGGACTCAGCAACCCCAGGAACATGAAGAAGAATTTACCGATGCTAATGGTCAGACTCATCAAATAGCCACTAAGCGATCGCTCCACAAAGATGCCGCTGGCAATTTGTTTTTAGTTGGCGTTATCCGCGATATTACTGAACGTAAGCTAATGGAGGAAAAGCTCAAGCGTACAGCCGCCGAGTTATTCCGCTCCAATAATGAATTAAAACTCAAAGAAGACCACTTGCGTTATTTGGCATATCACGATCACCTCACTGGTCTCTCTAATCGAAAATTCTTTGTAGAACAGCTGCGCGAGTCTCTACATTGGGCGCAAAACAACAACTTGTTATTGGCACTACTGTTTATTGATTTAGATGGGTTTAAGCAAGTTAATGACACCCTCGGACACGAAATGGGCGATCGCCTATTGGTGGCGATCGCCCAACGGCTCAGCAACTCCTTACGCGCTAGTGATACAGTTTCACGTTTGGGTGGCGATGAATTTACTGTAATTTTACGTGCAATTCCGAATGTTCAAGTAGCAGCTACAGTTGCCGACAAAATTTTAGGCAGCATCGCTGAGGTAATTATTTTAGACGGATATCACACAAGAGTCTCTGCCAGTATTGGCATTAGTGTCTATCCATACAACAGTCAAGACAGCGAAACTTTGGTTAGACAAGCAGATAGTGCCATGTACAGGGCTAAGCATTTAGGTAAAAATCGTTACGAGTTTGCCTGATTAGCCAAGAGTAAAAGCTTCAAACTCGTCTGGCTTTAGTAAATATTTTTACGTTAATTTTAGGGTTTGTGGCTTGTTCAGCAGAATTTACATATATCTCTTTAGGTAGGTAAATAGATAGACTCCTTACTCAACAAGGCTTTTTGTCTTTTTTAAAAAACTAAAGCCAAGATCAGAAGTCGGAAAGTAATGAAAATTAAAGACAATTAGCAAAATATATTATTTTTAGTAAAGTAAATTACTTAAAATTTGATACTTGTACTTAATCGGTATTTACGGCTAGGCTTTAGCTAAGACAACTTGAAGCCTTTTTAGAATAGGAATTTTGCTATATTCGGTTTAAATAATTTTTATTGTTATAAATATACTGTATAAACAAAAAACTAAATATACTTAGTGATTTTTGCTATGTAGCTTGTAAGACATAGTGCCTATACATATAAAAATTAAGATATTGTTAGGGAATAAAGATTGTAGCAACTTTATCCTTACAACTCATTAATATATCTAACTTAAGGTTGATGTTAAAACAATATATTAAGAATATTTGTTAAGTATAAAGACAATTGAAGAGTAACAATCTGCAATTTAACATCAAAATTACTTATTAGGATGATAAAAAAAGCTAATTACTAAAAAATTCAAATTAATAATTAAGTATAAATACTTAAAAAAATCAAAATACTCTTAAGAAGCAAACTACAGTGAAATTACTGAGGCTATGGAAACTAAATTAAGAATGACAAAATTTGCAATACTTTGTATAAGTGCTTACATACTGATTCCAAAATTTGCGGATTATACAGGGGCTTTTAGCACTGCGAGTGCCAAAAGTTTAAGCACCAATAGCAGTGAGGTTAATTCTCAGGGATTAAACAACAAAAACATATATATTCCACCAAATTATGGTGGGCCTGACAGTTTGTACGGTAGTGGCACTCGCTAATACCATTTCACTTTTATGTGGTTATAAATGGTCATTAAGGAGTAAAGAAAAATGATTTGTAGATTTTATTTATTGAATTAATATAAGAAATTCAAAATAGAGAGTTAAACTGAGCAAGTCTGGCAAAAAAGAAGACAAGACAAAAGTTTAACCTATAGCAATTTGCAAGTTAAAAAGTACACCTTTTTAACTTGGAGGAAGTAAAGGAGATTAGGGAAAAAAACTTCTAGCTTTTAACTCTTAACTACTAGCTTGAAGAGTTTTAATTATTTATTACTGGAGATTTCCACCAGTGGTTTGTCTGTACAAGTGTATGGACTTGCCAACCGGGGTCTGTTTGAGGATAATCTAGGCGGTAGTGTCCCCCACGGCTTTCAGTTCTAAAAGCGGCACTTTTGAGAATTAAACCAGCCACATCCAATAAATTGCGGGTTTCAGCCCAAAGTCGCAATTGCCGTTCAATATCCAGTAGTTCAAAACTAACTATTTCTTGGGGACGTAAAGAAAATAAAAACTGACTTAAAGGCAAAGCAGCGAAATCTTGCTGCCAAGCTTCAATGGTAGCGATCGCTGTCTCTAATCGTGATTGTTCGCGGCAAATTCCCGCACTTTGCCACACTAGCCGCGGTAACTTTTCTCTCAATGTTTCTAGTTGTACTTGCTGAACCTGCCACTCGCTAGCATTAGTATTAAATTCTCGCGATCGCAGCACTGGTGGTGTTGTTGGCAACCCAACATTTGCCACCTGAATATTTGCCATTTGAGCGCCAAACACAATGCATTCTAGCAGGGAATTGCTAGCGAGGCGATTTGCCCCATGTACCCCAGTACTAGCGGTTTCACCTACAGCGTACAAATCAGGAATATTTGTGCGATTCATTAGATCCGTAACAATACCACCCATCCAATAATGAGCAGCAGGGGCTACTGGAATTGGTTCATTGAAAACATCAATACCCCAATGCTGACAAACTTTAATGATGTTAGGAAAGCGGTGACGAATTTGGTCAGCGGGGATGGGGCGCATATCCAACCACACATGGGCAGTAGCTGGGTCGGGGTCTGTACGTTGCAAATGGCTGAAAATTGCTCTACTGACTACATCTCTAGGTGCGAGTTCACCCGCAGGGTGGTAGTCAAAGGCAAAACGCCGCCCTTCATTATCGACGAGGTGCGCTCCCTCACCGCGCACAGCTTCACTAATCAAAAAGCGATCAGCACCGGGTTTGGTAAGGGCTGTAGGATGAAATTGGACAAACTCTAAATCGCGGAGAATCACCCCAGCACGAGCTGCGATCGCTACCCCATCACCTGTACTCACAGCCGGGTTAGTTGTTTGGGCAAATACCTGACCACCACCACCAGTCGCCAGTACGACAGCACCAGCGCTTACCCAGCTGACTTTACCTTGATAGAACAGGCTAATTCCTTGACAGCGACCACTTTCAAGCTCTAGCCATAAACTCAAAGCCAAAGCTTGCTGAATAACTTGAATATTCTGGCGGCGCAGAACTTGAGCAGTGAGAGTTGTAGTAACTTCTCTACCTGTGGTGTCGGCAGCGTGGAGAACACGGTGACGAGAATGGGCTGCCTCTAAAGTTAAAGCTAAAGCTTTGCCATGACGGTCAAAAGCTACACCCAAGTTAACCAAAGATTGAATACAGCTTGGGGCTTGTTCTGCGAGAAACTCGACAGCAGGGCGATCGCATAAACCCACACCCGCTTGGATTGTGTCTTCAATATGCAACGTCGGAGAATCTTCTGGGGCAACAGCTGCGGCAATGCCACCTTGCGCCCAATCACTGGCAGATAAAGCGACGGTTTCTTTAGTAATCAAGCCGACTCGTAAGGACTCTGGTAGACACAGCGCCGTGTACAGTCCGGCGGCACCAGCGCCGACTACTAAGACATCAAATTGGCTAGGAATATCTATCTCAGGCAAGGTAAGGGGAGAGAAGTGAGCAGAGAAAAGTTAGGAGTTATGAGTTAGGAGTTTTATTAAATTTTTAACTCCTAACTCATAACTCAGAGTCGCATCCCACTGCCTAAGATTGGGAGTGGGCTGCTGTTTTTTACATTAACGGTAAATATAGTTATCTATAGATACCGTTATTAAAGCGATCATCTCCCTCGTTGAAGGCAGGTTCTAAGTCTGTCACAGTGAAGTGATCGAAGTTAGCTTGCAGAGTTTGTTTTTGGCGATCGCTCAATCCTGGAAGATCCAATACATCCTCTACCTTCTGGTAAGGAGCATTCTTGATGATTTTCTTAGCAAGGCCTGGATAAAGCCCTGGAAACTGTTGAAAAGCTCGAACATTGGTATTATTCAAATCAATTTTTTTACCAAATTCTGTTCCTAGCTTAGCGTCTGCCCGATTCTGACGCTCAATTGCCAGAACTGGAACTTGCGGAAAAGCAAAATTGTTGAAACTAGCTGCTTGGGCTATCTGAGTTGTTCCCAACCATCCCCAGCAACCGGCCAACAAACTAAACAGTGTTACTAAACGCACCAATCCTTTCACGATTTTTCTACCTCTTTCCATCAAACAGAAATTAAAGCTTTAAGCCAACAGCTGTCAGTAGTCATTAGAAGCCACTGCGTTGCAGGGGTTCCCCCCGTTGTTCGCCTTGGTCTCCCAAAGGGAGAAGCAAGTGGCGTTCATTCGTTAGAGTGCCAACGACAAAGGACAAAAGCTGATCGCTTAATCAACACACAGCAGTCATCAGAAACTAATATACAGCGTATTAATATCCACAATATTTACCATTACTAGGTTTGACTGTATTTTTGCCAAAAATTATTTTTAATGGGACAAGTACCTGCCTAGCCACAACAGTGTTGCACCCCTGTTTAACGCTGGTGGCATTGCTAGCTAAACGAGATTTTGTTAGATCGCTCTCTCGCCAATATCCTAAAACTTCGCAAGGGCTACATGATGCTCTGCGATTACCCTGTAATATTTCTTAACTAAATCGTCATCTACAGCATTATGACTAATGCGCTGTAGATTTCATTGGGAAAAGTTTCAGTTGAGTTTTGATGTTACAAAATTTTTTTTAATTCACAACAGAATTCAAGAGTGACAATTGCCTAAGCCTTCTAACTTATGGGAACAAGCTGAACGCAAAAAGCGAACAGAGGAAGCCTAAGTTTTACGCTGCTATGGCTGCTAACAAGAACAAGCTATCTACCAAGATCGTACTTAAAACTGCACCGCCAAAGGCATACCAGTGCTTTTGCTTTTTAGTTAAAGATAAAACCCCAATGCTTAACAGCATGAAGGCAAGAATTAGCGCCCAAGTCTGTCCCCAAGGTGTTTGTACTTGGATGAGGGCATTTTGTAAAACTTGCGATGCGCCATCTGCATCTACTCGCATAATTTGCCGCCAATAGGGCATTAAATCTACTAAATAGAAATAAATATCAGTTAAAACTGTCCCAAGTAAAGAACCTAAATAAAACCAAGTACCCACCTTGCCCCAATTCCGTATTAAACACCAAAAGGCAAATGGCAACCCTATAGATTCTAATGGGAGATGCCATAAAGGTTCCCAACGTAACCAGCCCCAGTACAATGCTCCTGCTAACCAACTCCAACTAAATCCTAAAAGCAAATCCCCCCACAGATAAGTTGCAGGACGTGACATAAGAGTAAAACTCAGCCACACCCAAAGCGCTGTCATGGCTAAACTTAAACTTGGCAGCGATCGCACTAGTGGCGCTTCGATAAATACTGGTACTGATACCAAAAACACTGCCGCCGCAAATACTAACCAAGTTTGTCTAGAAGAGATGGGTAAGGGTAGAGACGGCGACAAAGAGAGTGTAGACTCTAGTTCCTTAATGCTCTGCTGCCCAATGCCAGTTGCATGCAAATTTGTATCAATAGCAGGGGTAGAAGAAGTGTAGGAGGACAATGTATTATTAATCAAAGTTTTTAATAATTGTTACTAAACTTTATCTTATTTAAGATATCACATTTTAAAATCCCCCCAGGGGGCATTTTGATTGTATCTGAATTTTGCCAAGGTTGTATGTCACCCGGAAAAACTAACTACAACCACGTAAAGTTGGATAATTCGCAGAAGTAGGCATCCATTTTAGGTTTAGGAGTCTGGTTAATGGTGACAATCTTAGAAGTGAGCAGTATAAATTTGTTCTGCTCGCAACTGCTACAGGTGGGAGTCTCATCAACTGAAGTCAACTTAATACAGCAACTGTTTCAGGCATTTGTACTAGGAATTGTGCAAGGCATCACAGAATTTCTGCCAATTAGCAGTACAGCTCATCTACAAGTGTTCACCAAAGCCTTCCACTGGGAGGAATTGGGGTCGAAACCTTTTGTAGCCACGATTCAATTTGGCAGTGTTATTGCCGTGTTGATGTATTTTCGGCAACTGATTACTCAAGTTTTAAGTGGAAGTTGGGCTGCTTTTCAAGAAAAAGATTGGCAGCGAGAAGAATGGAAATTATTAGTAGGGATAGCAATAGGAACCCTACCTGCCTTAGTCGGTGGATTTCTGCTGAAGAAGGTGCTAAATGATGATAATTCCGCGATTAATAGCATGACCACCATTGCGATCGCTTCAATTGTGATGGCACTCTTATTAGGTGCAGCAGAGAAATTAGGCAGTCGCAAACGAGATTTTAACTCTGTCACCATTATTGATGGACTGCTAATCGGATTAGGTCAGATGCTGGCTTTAGCACCAGGTGTATCTCGTTCTGGCTCAACTTTAACAACAGCCTTATTTCTGGGGCTAGAGAGACAGACAGCAGCCAAATTTTCCTTTTTATTAGGAATTCCTACCCTAACGATTGCCACTTTATACGAATTTTTTAAAGAAGCGCTGGGCAAAATTGACTTAATAGTGGTAGGCGTAGGAACATTATCAGCATTTGTATTTTCTTATATATCAATCGCTTGGTTGTTAAAATATCTTCAAACCCGCAACACTTGGATATTTGTTTGGTATCGTCTAGCGTTTGGGGCGTCAATCCTCGGTGCGATCGCAACTGGGCTGTTGCGGAATAATTGAAGGCAGAGGGGTAGGAGGCAGGGGAGCAGGGGAGAAAAGAGCAGGGGAGGCAGGGGAAGCAGGGGGAGAACTTATTACTCAGGACTCAGCACGGGCTAAACGCCCCGCTACCGCTAACAGGACTCAGCACTCTGAATACAATCACATTATTGAGTGCCATTTTAGGCTGGATTGTTGAAAAATAGTTATATAGTCATTTGTCCTTTGTCTAAAGCAAACGACAATGCCCCATGCCCTATGCCCCATGCCCCATGTCTACTATTCATCCTGCCCGAATTACCAAAGTACTGCCTGATTCAATAGCTGCTGAAATTGGCTTTGAGGCGGGGGATGCACTAGTTGCTATTAATGGCACACGTCCCCGCGACTTAATTGATTATCAGTTTCTTTGTGCTGATGAAGTTTTAGAACTAGAAGTTTTAGACGCTGTTGGTAAAACCCACCATCTGGAAATTGAAAAAGACTACGACCAGGATCTGGGGTTAGAATTTGAAACTGCCCTTTTTGATGGCTTAATTCAGTGCAATAATCACTGCCCGTTTTGTTTTATCGACCAACAACCACCAGGTAAGCGCTCTAGCCTGTACTTTAAAGATGACGATTACCGTTTGAGCTTTCTTTATGGCTCTTACCTGACTCTCACTAATTTACCAGAAAGAGAATGGCAGCGAATTGAACAAATGCGCCTGTCTCCCTTATACGTTTCTGTTCACGCTACGGAACCGGAAATTAGAATTAAACTGCTGAAAAATCCGCGCGCGGGACAAATTCTGCAACAACTTAAGTGGTTTCAAAAAAGACGACTCCAAATTCATGCTCAAGTAGTCGTTTGCCCTGGTATTAATGATGGCAAACATCTGGAACAAACCCTAAAAGATTTAGCGTCCTTTTACACTGGTGAAGTGCCGACAGTAGCATCGGTAGCAGTTGTCCCAGTGGGTTTAACACGGTTTCGCCCCCACCAAGACGAACTCACACCCGTAACGAGAGAAAAAGCCAAAGAAATAATTTCCCAAGTGCGATCGCTTTCACAAAAATTTCGCCAACAATTTGGTTCTAGTGTTGCTTGGTTAGCCGATGAGTGGTTTTTGATTGCAGGTGAGGAATTACCAAGCGAATCTGAATATGAAGAGTATCCCCAAATTGATAACGGTGTTGGTTCAATTCAGCTGTTTGTTAAGCAATTTGCAGCCGCTGCGGCAGAATTACTGCCGCCAAAAGTTTATCCTCAAAGAAAATTAACTTGGGTAGTGGGCAACGCCGTAGAAAAAGCATTTCAACCAATTTTGCAAAAGTTGAATGATGTTGAGGGTTTAGAAGTTAATATGCAAGCTTTGTGTAGCGATTACTGGGGGCAAAATATTAGTGTCACAGGATTACTAACTGGTCATGATTTGCTTTTAAACTTAAAAGAGCAAGATTTAGGCGATGGAATTTTACTGCCAAATGTCATGCTTAAACACGGTGAATCAGTATTTTTAGATGATGTCAGTATTGAAGAAGTAGCTCGTCATCTGAATACAAAAATTTTACCAGTAGCAGGAGTTGAGGAATTGATCAATACCTGTATTGCTGAAATAGTCAGCATTTAAATATTAAATATCAGTCGTTTTTCGGAGGTAATTTATCGTTAGTCTCAACGATAAATAATAATTAATAGTGAATAAATAATCAAATCAGGAGTCAATAGTGAAGAATCGGGAAAAATGCTATGAAAAAATAATAAAAACCAGATTCTTCCTTTTAAGTTTTAAATTATTATTAGTTAATTATTTGGGGATTTTGCCAGTAACAGCAGCGTCAACAGAACCTGTATTGAGCGTCGTATATAGTTCAGAAAATACTAATCAATGGACAGGCATAACTCAGCGCTTGCAGGCAGTTGGGGCGAAATATTGTGTGATTAGCCTAGCTAATGTGAACAGTGTGGCAGATTGGGGCGATCGCCGGGTATTATTTTTGCCAAATGTAGAAACATTAACGCCATCACAAGCGATCGCTCTAGAAGGATGGATGAGTAAGGGGGGGCGCTTAATTGCTAGTGGCCCTGTAGGTAGTCTGTCAGCACCGGGAGTCCGCCAATTATTGCGATCGCTCCTGGGAGGTTATTGGGGATTCGGCCTCAATGATACAGAACAGATGAAACCCACAAAAGCCAACTTCCAGGAATGGGCAACTCAAAGCGGACTATTTGGCAAAGCACACGGTGGCGTTGTCGTTCCTAATGATGTCACCACACAAGCTGTTGCTGTTTGGAATACTAAAGATAATCCTGCCGCTGTAGTGTCAACTGAGCGTTCCACCTTTTTGGGTTGGCGTTGGGGAACAGATGCAATTGCTGCCCCAGAATTAGATAGCGCCTGGTTAAAAGCTGCCCTGAATCGACATCTGACAGCACCACCAAAAGGCAGAAATAAAGTAGAAGGGGGTTCTCAAAACTGTTCTACGTCGGTCGCGGTATCGGGGGATAAGAACAGAGTGGCAGAGGAGCAATCCTTTTCCTCCATCTCCTCTGTTCCCACATCTCCCCGTTCTTCCACTGCTGCTAAGGTCGCTACTGCTCCTCAACCCAGACAGATCAAATCGCCAGAGGCTATTGACCAACTGGAACAAGCGGTGGGTTTGGATCTTACACCTAAGTCCAATGTGGTAATTGATAACAATCAAGCTCTAACTCTTCAGCAAGAGCTTGAAAATTTGATTGGTCGAGTTGAAAGCGCCCATTTAGCAGCCTCGACCTATGCTTCTACTGGCAGCCAAGCAATTTCTGATAACAAGCCCGTTTACGCTCCCCAGTCGCTAAAAGAGCAGCAAACGCAATTTGCTTCTACCAGACTTGGCGCACCAGTTCTTAGTACTGAGCAAGCGTTGGCACAAGCAAGGGTAATTGCCAAAAACTTACCCCAGTTGATTGCCCAAAAAAACTACACTTTGGCTCGTCAGCAGTGGCTAATGGCTAAAACGACCTTATGGAAGCAGTTTCCTATTGATCGGCGGTTAGCTCAACCAGAAACTAGAGCTGTTTGGTTAGACCGAGGGACGATTGTCCGTGCTGGTAGCGAAAAAGGACTAGCCGAGGTTTTTGATCGACTGGCGGAAGCTGGGATTAATACCGTCTTTTTTGAAACTGTTAATGCTAGCTATCCTATTTATCCAAGCCAAGTTGCACCGCAGCAAAACCCATTAACTCGCGGATGGGATCCACTGGCGGCAGCGGTGAAATTAGCCCATCAGCGGAACATGGAATTACACGCTTGGGTTTGGACTTTTGCGGCTAGCAACCAGCGTCACAATGAGATTCTCAATCTCAATCGTGATTATCCAGGGCCAGTGCTGGCTGCTCATCCCGATTGGGCAAACTACGATAACCTGGGCAATATGATTCCCCCTGGTCAGAGTAAACCATTCTTTGACCCTGCCAACCCAGAATTGCGGCAGTATTTACTGAAGCTATACGAAGAAATTGTCACTCGCTATCAAGTCGATGGTCTACAACTAGACTACATTCGCTATCCTTTCCAAGACCCATTCGCTGGTCGAACTTATGGGTATGGTAAAGCAGCTAGAGCGCAGTTTCAGCAACTTACTGGTGTAGATCCGGTAAATATTTCTCTTGATCAACCGGATCTATGGCAAAAGTGGACTGCATTTCGCACCCAACAAGTTGATAGTTTTGTTGCCCAACTATCACAGGAATTGCGACAAAAACGGCGGGATTTAATTTTGTCGGTTGCTGTATTCCCGCTGCCGGAACTAGAACGTATTCAGAAACTTCAACAACACTGGGAAGTTTGGGCAAAGCAGGGGGATATAGATTTAATCGTTCCTATGACTTATGCTCTGGATACTTCTCGCTTCCAACAGCTGGCTCAACCTTGGATCGCCTCTACACAATTAGGATCTGCCTTATTAGTACCGGGAATTCGTCTACTTTCTTTGCCAACAATCGGAGCGTTCGATCAACTCCAATTGATTAGGGACTTACCAGTTAGCGGTTATGCTCTCTTTGCAGCAGAAAATTTTAACAATGAGCTAGACAAACTTTTGAGTCGCACCCAAGGCAAAGTTCAAACCGCAACAAGTGAACCTATTCCTTTCCGTCAACCTTTTCAAACTGCCGCCGTGCGTTACACGGCACTGCAACGGGAATGGAAGTTTGTTTTGCAAAATGACCAACTGCAAATCCCTGCTAAAGAGATTTCAGATTTTAATAATCAAGCAGAAGTTCTACAAGGTGCTTTAAATAACCTTGCTGCGTCGCCTTCTGCTAGTAAATTACTAGCGGTTAGAGCTTCGTTAACTCGGTTCCAGTCTCAATTTCGCGTATTGATGAGCCGTGAGGTTATACAAAATTCTTATCAAGTCAAAGTCTGGGAATATCGTCTTGTCACTATAGAAAGGCTATTGCGTTACGGTGAACGGCGAGTGCAGTTGCGTCGTTAGGGGAGAGTGGGGGCTGGGGACTGGGGATTGGGGATTGGGGATTAAGGAAGTGCCTAATTCCTAGTCTCCACTTCTCTCTCTATTTCTCAATCACTGTATATATACTAATTTGTTGTGTTTATTAACATGGGTTTTACCGTGTTTATACTCCAGTTGTTATGACTAAGTTGGGGTCAAAATGTTAGAACATACTCGATTTAAGTAGTTTTAGATAACTATTGAGTGATCATAGCTATCGTAGTAATCTATGCAAGCCTTACCCCAACTTTTCGGGCTACAAAGCTTAGAATCCACAATTGACTATTCGCCGCTGTTGGTTGTGCCGGAAACATTGTTAACAGATGCGATCGCACTGATGGCAACACAACGCAAAAGTATCTTGATAGGATCAACTTCGCAGGTTGTTGGGTGCTTTACAGAGCAGGATATGCTGCAAGTCGTGGCTTCAAGGGAAGACTGGAGAACAGCCAAGATTTCTGAAGTTATGCAGACCTCACTCATCACACTCAATCTGTCACAATTTCAAGATTTAGCATCAGCACTATCGTCGTTGCAGCAGTCCCAATTGGATTTACTCCCAATTGTAGATAACCAAGGTCAAATTCTCGGTACAATTACTTATAAAAGCATTTGTCAAACGTTAGCACAACAAACAGAGAAAAAGCCTAAGCAACAAGTTTTACAGGTATTGCCTGAGAGTGAAGAACGTTTTCGTGTCTTGGCTAATACCGCACCAGTACTAATCTGGATATTAGACACTAATACTTTATGTACGTTTATTAACCAATATTGGTTAGACTTCACTGGACGAACCCTAGAGCAGGAACTTGGCAACGGTTGGCTAGAAGGCGTTCATCCAGAAGATGTCCAAAGCCTTTTAAATATTTACTTGTCAGCTTTTAAATCCCGTCAAAGCTTCTCGATGGAATATCGTTTGAAGCGTGCTGATGGGCAGTATCGTTGGTTCCTCAGTACAGGTGTTCCGAGATTTTCAGCCAATGGGAACTTTGAGGGTTATATTGGCTCCTGCGTAGACATCAGCGAGCATAAGCTGGCTTTTGAGATATTCCAAGAAAACGCCACCCGATTAACTTTAGCTCTAGAGGCGACTAAGACAATTTATTGGGAGCGCAATCTTGATAATGACCGGATGTTGTTCTTGAGTATGGTTCGTGAACCAGGAAATACTCAAGAAATAGCTTACAGTCAAGTTCTTGACTTAATACATCCAGATGACCGCGAAAAGTTTGTGCAGGCTAACGAGTTGGCGATCGCAAGTATTGGCTCCTTTGAAGTAGAACATCAGATGCTTGTAGAGGAACGAGCGTCAGAGTATAAGTTGTTACTATCACGTGCTATAGTACTGACAGATACCACAGGTAAACCTGCTCGTCTAATTGGAGTTTCGGTAGATATTACCTACCGCGAGCAAGCAGAAGCGGCCCTACGTGAGAGCGAAAGACGATTTCGCGCCATTTTCAATGGCACATTCCAGCTTACTGCGTTGCTATCACCACAGGGCATTGTGCTAGAAGCTAACCAAGCATTACTCGATTTTGGCAAATTAGCAGCCCAAGATATTTTAGGGCGTCCATATTGGCAGACGCGATTGTGGACTATTTCTCAGGTAACCCAGAATCAACTAAAAGCGGCAATAGCACTTGCTGCGGTGGGTGAATTTGTCCGGTACGAAGTTGATGTACTCAGTGCAGACGAGACAGTACGAACCTTAGATTTTTCTTTACAGCCGCAGACAGACGAAACGGGCTTAGTCGTGCTGTTGATTGCTGAAGGACGAGACATCACTGAACTCAAGCAAGCACAAGCAGCTCTACAACAGATGAACCAAGAGTTAGAAAAGCGAGTGGCTGAGCGAACGATTGTTTTAAAACAAACAAATAGGCAACTATTGTCTGAAATTGTCGAGCGCGAAATTGTAGAAGAGCAACTGCGGCAATCTCAGCAAATGTTGCAGTTAATTATGGATTCCATCCCTCAGTCTATTTTCTGGAAAGATAGAAATTCCGTATTCTTGGGTTGTAATCGTAACTTTGCTAAAACGGCTGGTTTTGACCATCCAGAGGATATTGTGGGCAAGAGAGATGATGATTTTCCTTGGAAACAAGAGGAAACAGATTTCTACCGCGAGTGTGATGCTAGGGTAATGCAGATGAATAAGCCTGCATATCACATAATTGAACCTCTACTCAAAGCAGATGGGAAACAGGCTTGGCTAGAAACTAATAAAGTCCCACTTCATGATGTCAAAGGTAATGTAGTAGGCATCCTTGGCACTTTTGAAGATATTACCGAACGCAAACAAGCACAGGAGGCTCTAGAAAAAAGCGAAGAGCGCTTTCGCTTTTTGGCTGAATCAATACCGCAACAAGTTTGGATAGCTCAAGCAAATGGCAGTATTGAATACGCTAACCAACGCACTCTTGACTTCTTAGCCTGCACAAAAGAGCAAACCTTAGACTGGGAATGGCAGCAATTTGCCCATCCAGACGATTTACCCAACTATCTTGTCTGTTGGCAACGATCGCTAACAACAGGTAAACCATTAGAAATTGAATTACGCTGGCTGAGGGGAACTGATAAAACCTATCGCTGGCATTTGGTACGCGCTTTACCTCTGCGCGATCGCCAAGGAAAAATTTTAAGTTGGTTTGGTACAAATACAGATATTGATGATCGGGTGTCAGCAGAAGTTGCTTTACGGGAGACTCAACAGCAGCTACAGGCATTTTTAGATAATTCTCCAGCGGTGATGTACGTCTTAGATACTCAAGGTAAATTGCTGTTAATCAACCGCCAGTACGAAAAGCTATTTCATACCAGCCACGACCAGATTATCGGTAAAAGCATTGAAGATGTGTGGCCTCATAATAATGCCTATGGGTTCGCGTCTCACAACCGTCACGTGATTGCAGATGATATTCCCATAGAAGCAGAAGAAGTTGTGTTTCACGAGGATGGTATACACACTTACTTATCTGTCCAGTTTCCTTTAAAAGATGCCAATGGTATTCCTTATGCTGTTGGTGGCATTTCTACAGATATTACATATCGCAAATTAGTCGAGGAATCGTTGTTACGCTTTCGCAAAGCTATAGAAAGCACAAGTGATGCCATTGGAATGGCTGATATCACAGGTGAAACTATTTACGTCAATCCTGCCTTTATCGAACTGTTTGGCTACACTTTGGAAGAGTTACAGCGTGCAGGAGGAGCTGCAGTGATTTTTCAGCACCAAACAGAGTGTAAAAAATTACTTGCTAATATTCAGCGGGGTGAGTCGTGGCGGGGTGAAGTGATTATGCAAACCTGCTTTGGTAGAAATGTACAAATTTATTTACGTACTGATGCGATTAAAGATCACAGTGGTAAAATAGTAGGGACAGTCAGCATTTATACAGATATTACCCAGCGCAAGCAAGCAGAGGCAGGTTTACGGCTGCGCGATCGCGCGATCGCTGCCAGCAGTAATGGCATTATTATCGCTGATATCACCATGCCAGACGCACCAATTACCTATGTTAATCCAGCCTTTGAACGCATGAGCGGCTACTGTGCAGCAGAAGCGATCGGGCAGAACTTTCGTTTGCTCCAAAACACCGATATCAATCAACCTGAGTTAGAAGAACTCAGTGCTGCTATACTAGCAGGAAAAGACTGCACCGTAATTTTACCTAATTACCGAAAAGATGGCAGCTTGTTTTGGAACGAGTTAAATATTTCTCCTGTTTATGACACCGATGGTTATCTCACCCACTACATCGGCATTCAAACTGATATAACAGCGCGTAAACAGGCAGAAACAGCACTACTTGTAAGCCAACAAAGATTGCAATATTTACTCTCTTCTAGCCCAGCTGTGATCTATACCTGCAAGATTGATGGAGATTACGGAGCTACATTCATTAGCGAAAATGTTGTGGCGATGATGGGCTATACAGCGCGGGAAATAGTAGAAGAACAGAGCTTTTGGGCTAGCCATCTCCACCCAGAAGACGCAACTCAAGTGTTTGCGGAATTGTCAAAGGTATTGAAGCAAGGACAGTATTCACTCGAATACCGCTTTTTACACCAAGATGGCACTTATCGTTGGATATATGACCAAGGTAAAGTAGTCTGGGATGAAACTGGCAACCCTATGGAAATGGTCGGTTACTTAGCAGATATTACAGATCGCAAGCAATTAGAACAAGAACTCAGAGTATCGTTGGAAAAAGAAAAAGAACTCAACGAACTCAAATCCCGCTTTGTCTCCATGACTTCCCACGAATTCCGCACGCCGTTAAGTACTATTCTTTCTTCTTGTGAACTGCTAGAACACTACCGTCACAAATGGACGCCAGCAAAAGAACTAACTCATCTGCATCGCATTCAAAGCGCTGTTAAGCGGATGACAGATATGTTGAATGATGTGTTGATTATCGGTAAGGCAGAAGCGGGGAAACTAGAATACAGACCAAAACCCCTTGATTTGGTGGAATACTGTTGGCAATTAGTAGAAGAAATACAGTTGAATTTCGGCAATCAGCACATGATTTCTTTTACCAGTCAATATGAATCTTTACAATGCTGCATGGATGAGAAATTACTGGGACACATTTTGAGTAACTTACTGTCAAATGCGATTAAGTATTCTCCAATTGGTAGCAATGTCAAATTTACTCTCACTGGCGAAGATGGGCAAGCTGTGATTGAAATTCAAGATTGGGGGATTGGCATTCCAGAAGAAGATTTGCCGCGCCTGTTTGAATCTTTTCATCGTGCTACCAATGTTGGCAATATTTTAGGAACAGGATTAGGGCTGGCGATTGTAAAAAAATGTGTAGATATTCATCAAGGTAAAATCGCTGTTAGGAGTACATTGGAATTTGGTACAAATTTTACTGTAACTCTGCCACTAACCCAAAAATATCAGCTTCTAAAATAAAATTACGTAACTTTTGCTAATACTAATTTTAACAAAAATATATGTTTTTAAAAATAATTAATAGCTATAGAAAATGCTTTTATTAAATTATTTTTTTTAACTAGAAATTAATAATTACTATAATTATTTCAGGTAATGATGAAGAAAATACTAGTGATTGAAGATGATATAAACGTGCGCCAAAATATTTTAGATTTGCTAGATGCTGAGGATTTCAAAGTGATTGGCGCAGAAAATGGTCATCTTGGGTTGCAGCTAGCTCAAGAAGAAACTCCCGATTTAATTATTTGTGATGTGATGATGCCGGAATTAGACGGACATGGAGTAATTAAAGGATTACGGCAACATCCGGTAACAGCAACAATTCCCTTAATTTTCCTAACGGCAAAATCTGACCTAACTGATTTCCGTCAAGGTATGGAATTGGGCGCAGACGACTATATTATCAAACCTTTTAAAAGAGCAGAATTACTGGCAGCTATTACCTGCCGATTAGAAAAACAAATAGCTATTAATCGACAAGCACAAAAAAAGCTGGATAATTTACGTAACAGTATCGCTTTGTCCCTTCCTCACGAAATGCGAACACCTTTGAATGGGATTTTAGGTTTTTCACAACTTCTAATGGAAGAAAGTGAAACATTAGATTCACATACAATTCGTGAAATGGCAGAAGGCATTTATCAATCTGGTGAACGTTTATTTACGTTAATTCAGAACTTTTTGTTATATGCAGAATTGGAAATTATGGCAAGCGATCCTCAACGAATTAAATTGCTGCAAAGCCAGCAAACTGAATTTCCGACATTAGCATTAACTAACTTGATTACTGAGAAAGCTAAAACTGCTGGACGAGAAGGAGATTTAAAAGTAGATTTTTACCCATGTAATATAAATATTTCTGCGAGAGAAATTTATAAAATTGTTGAAGAATTAATTGATAATGCTCTAAAGTTTTCTCTGTCAGGAACTTTGATACAGGTGACAAGTAAAACTGTTAACAATACCTTTACTTTATCTTTTATAGATCATGGTAGAGGCATGACGGCAGAGCAAATTGCAGAACTAGGAGCTTATCAGCAATTTGAGCGTAAACTTTACGAACAACAAGGTTCAGGTTTGGGGCTAATAATTGCCAAGCGTTTGGCTGAATTGCATGGCGGTACACTCAAAATCCAAAGTAAGCCGAAAGAAAAAACAATTGTGCAAGTGGTGCTTCCATGTACTGTAAAAGAGGAGCCGATTTGTGAGGACAGCAGCAACCACAAAATATTGAAGAAGAACTCAGAAGTTAGAATTGAGAAGTCAGAAGTCAGAATCAATCAGTAGAGGATTCAGATCCGCCACTGATTGAAGATTACCTTTTTTAATTGATATGTTCGGAGTTGCGCTGTCTTTGCTATCGGGAAATTATAGACAGCATATCAACTGATTTTAACGTCAGTCTCATAAGTAAAAAATCGGACTTTAGATTGGCGACAATAATTAAGTTTCAAATTTATAGTAAGAAATTGTGTATCTTTTATTTGCTGCCATGAAAGTGTCTGGACGTTTCTTGCTGCTATGTTTGTTACTGACTTCGGCAGCAGCCTGTAATCAAACTCGTGCCTCCTCTGATAATCCGACATCGCCACAATCTCTACCTTCGGCTCAATTAGCAGAGAATTCTACACAGCCAAAAAATATCATTCCGACTGAACGACTCACGCCCACCCCCATCCGCATCAACCTAAAGAATTTACCAGCACCCTTCTCTACAGAAAGTGCTTCTAAACGACCGGAGGTTGTACCAATTCCCCAAAAGCCTGTGCTGCACGTACCAGCAGGCTTTACAGTTAACGTCTTTGCCGAAGATTTAGATGCCCCGCGTTGGCTGGCTTTAACTCCCAGTGGTGATGTATTAGTGACAGAAACTGGACAAAACCGTATTCGTCTGTTACGCGACACTAATGGCGATGGCATAGCTGATGTTCGTGAGACATTTGCTAGTGGCGCAAACGGACTCAATAGACCATTTGGTATGGCTTTTGCAGGTGATTCCTTCTTCCTGGGAAACACAGATGCTGTACTCCGTTTTCCCTATACCGCAGGTAAAAACCAGATTACAGGTAAAGGGAGAAAAATTGCTGACTTACCTGCTGAAGGCTACAACAACCACTGGACGCGTAATGTTATTGTCTCGCCCGATCGCAATAAATTATATGTTTCAATAGGTTCAGGAACCAATGTGGATGAAGAACCCCTACCACGGGCTTCAGTGCAAGTAATGAATTTGGATGGTTCCCAGCGGCAAACTTTTGCTTCTGGCTTACGTAATCCAGTTGGTCTTGATTTTCACCCCGTAACAAAAGAACTTTACACCGCTGTCAACGAACGGGATGGCATCGGGGATGACTTAGTACCAGACTACCTGACACGCATCAAGCAAGGTGAGTTCTACGGCTGGCCTTATGCTTACCTCGCACCAAGCAACCTCGACCCGCGCCAAAAGACGAATGACAAAAGTAAACGTCCCGATTTGGTAGCTCGTACCCAGACGCCAGATGTGTTATTTCAAGCACACTCAGCTGCATTAGGTTTGCAGTTTTATGATGGTAAGACGTTTCCAGAAAGATACCGTAATGGTGCTTTTACTGCTTTTCGTGGTTCTTGGAACCGCGATCGCGGCACTGGTTACAAAATTGTATTTGTTCCCTTTGATACTAAAGGTCGACCGCAAGGTTATTATGAAGATTTTCTCACAGGGTTTTTGCTGAATCCGTCTGTACCAACTACTTGGGGACGACCTGTAGGATTACTCGTATTACCTGATGGTAGTCTTTTAGTAACAGAAGAAGCTAATAATCGGATTTATCGGATTCAGTATACGGGGGCATAGGGGAGCCAGTCTCGTGGGCGGGCAATGCCCGACTTGAGAGAACTGGCGTCATAGGGCATAGGGGTATAATTACTAAACTTTAATGCAATGCCTTGGATGTTGAAAGCATTTTCTTTTCTGACCTTAACCTAGCCTTATATGCTTTACGCTAAATTACTGATTAATAGCAATGCTCATCTGGTAAAGAGATTTAAATAACTGGCATGATTAATATAACTTGTATTTACTATGCCCCATATCCCATGCCCGATGAGCAATATTGATTTTTGTCCACCTACTTAGTAGGAGTTTTTTTATGACTCAGAATGAGAATAATGGGCAGCAAAGTATCAACGTATCTTCTTCACATTCAGGTACACGTTACTGGGGTAACGTGGAGGTGATTGAAGAGGGAGAAAGTTATAGAATTAGCCGTGTTGAAATCAAACCCAGGCACGGCATTAAGCCCCAGGTTCATTATCACCGCAATGAACACTGGGTGGTAGTTTCGGGTGTAGCAAAGGTGACTTGTGGAGAGCAAGAAATATTACTGAATCGCAATGAGTCAACTTTTGTCCCCGCCGCAACCTTGCATAAGGTAGAAAATCCCGGACAGATTCCGCTAGTTATCCTCGAAATTCAAAACGGTGAATATTTGGGTGAGGATGATACTGAGCGTCCCTATGAGCTAAATTTGGTTAAGCCCGTGACTGAAAGTTAGTCAGAGATGAAGAAGTGAGGTGCAGGGGGCAGGGAGCAGGGGAGAGAGGGATAATAACTACTGACAAATGACAAATGACAAATGACGAATTATTAAAACCATCCCTCTTGTTCCAGGGTTTCAATTAATTGCAAGCCACGGGGGTCACCCACGCCCAATAAGGCGGATTTAGCGTCTTCACGCACTCCTAAATCTTGGTCTTCGGCAAAGGCTTGAATCAGTGCATCGATCGCTGTAGCATAAACTACGTTAGAAGGCAGTTCGCGGCACAACTGTCCAATTGACCAAGCACAGTTACTGCGTACTGCTGCTACTGGGTCTTGGACTAAGGCTCCAATTAATGGTGGTATCGCTCCTACAACTGCCTCGTAACCAATTTCAGCCATTTGTGCTAAGGCACTAGCAGCCCACAAACGCACTGCGGAAATGTCAGTTTTTAAGGCATCAGCTAGGGGTGCTAAAGAACGGCGATCGCGACAATTTCCTAAAGCCCAAACAACACCTTTACGTACATAACCATTCCAATCCTGGTTGAGTTGAGTAATCAACGGACTCACTGCATCTGGACTGGGATTACGTCCGATGGCGTATGCTGCACTCACCCGGACTAAAGGACAGGTATCAGTTAATAGGCGAATTAAAAGAGGAGTAGCACGTGCATCTTCAATGTCGCAAAAAGCACGCGCAGCTAACATTCGTTGCGGCGGCTGGGGAGCTGACAAAAGAGCTAACATCTCTTCTGGATCAGGCTTTACCACTTCTGACTCAGCAGTTAGCGGCTCTATTTTATCTAAGGGGCTTTCTAGCTCCACCTCAACATCGAGTAGGCTTAGGTCGTCTTCGTCATACATAATTTGATTTAAATCCCTTTATCGGGATCAACACATAACCCCCGCGCCAATTAAGTTAAAGCTTCAGAAGTATTAGTTGGGTTACTAAAAATTTTCTTTTCACCCTCGTTGACTTTTATTTTAACGAGAACTGCCATAACTTAAGACACTAAAGTGTGTTACCGCTATCCTTTAGTTTATGTTTCTGCACTCAGAAATTTTACCATCCATAGGGATTGGGTTTGATAACCCAACTGATTGTAAAGATTCAATGCGGGTTTATTTGATTCAAAGACTTGCAATCCAATTTGGCGATCGCCTCTTTGAGTAGCCCAATTTTCCACATATCGCATCAAAGCCGTACCGATACCTCGACGCCGATGTTCTGGTACAACGTAGAGGATAAAGATATGAGCATGACGATTACCTTGTACTTGATCTATGGCATTACCCACCCAGAGGCAGGCGATGGGGGATGTGGAGGAATGGGAGAGTGGGAGAGTGGGAGTAACTTTCAAGTTTTTATTTCCCTCTTTCTCCTTTTCTGCATCGCTTCCCCTTTCCCCCTTCTCCCCTTCTTCCGTCACCCACCACAAGGGTGTGTCGCCAGAAAAGTATTGTCTGACTGTTTGCTCTAAATGAGAAAAATCTTCTTGATTGGGAAAGATATCTTGGTAAGTTCGTTGCATGAACTTTACCAGCAGCGCCCGATCTAAAGTGGAGCCTTGGCGAATACTGTAACCCGGTAATAGTCGCTCAGCCACTTAACTAGCTGAGTTATTTGCTGCTGGCGGTAAATCCGCGGGAGTGGGTTGAAGACTCACCCCTACCTCTTCAATTGGTGCAGGCGCTGCCATATCAGAGGGTAAGAAAATGCGGGCGCTGACTGCGACCAAGGCAAAGATAAATACCAATACGGCAAGTAATGGTGCGATGTACTGACGAAAAATAGCCATATTTGAATTACAAGCAGCTAGAGACTTTTTTGAAAACGTTGCTGAAGATTTGTGAATTTTTCTTGATTTATTTTAGCGATTTTTCGGTGATAGAAAACTGAAACAGGGGGCAAGGGGGCAGAGGGAATGAAGGAGAACAACTCTTGACTTGTACAGACGCGTAGACGCTCGAAGAGCGGCTTCTCGTAAGAGTATAATCGCGTCTCTACTCCTAACTCAGCACTTCTACCGTCGATCGCGATCCAAATCATCTAGCACTCTCTCACAATACCAATTCTCTGGCATACCAGGATAATTCTCCTTTGCCTGCTCAATTAAGCGTTCGGCAGCGACAGCATCACCTGATAATTTAGCGATGAGCCTGTTTTTGAGATAGCTATCAGATACACTTCCTTCTACCTGATTGGGTGACTGTGTGCCTTGACTACTCGCTTCATTGAATGATGACTGAGACTGCTCTCTCCGCAACTGCCAAAATAAAACGTAATAAAGTGTACCAAAAATTAAAATTAGGCTGAGTGTTCCGAAAAAAGTTAGGAGATTAAACGTCAGAAATCCTAAAACTAACTGAGAGAGGACATAGCCAAGTAAAAGACCAGTGACTAAGAGAATGAATGTGCCGACAGTAATAACTACTTGATTCCCCATAAATCCTCTTCTTCTTCCTCAAGTCCTGGTCTAGATACTGCTACTGGTTGAGGGTTCCAGGGGGCAAACACTGGCAACAGAAGTAGTCCCGGTACAGCAGCGGCAATAGTAATTAAGAAAAATACAGGCCAACCAGTGCTTTGGGCGATCGCCCCACCAGGAGAGGCCAAAATATCACGGCTAACAGCCATCAAACTAGAAAGCAAAGCATATTGGGTTGCAGAAAACCGCTGATTACAAAGACTCATCAAAAAGGCAACAAAGGCTGCTGTTCCCAATCCACCACAAAACTGTTCTATGTTAATAGCAAGTACCATAGCTTGGTAGTTTTTACCGATATAGGCTAGAAAAAGGTAAGCTAAATTACTGACAGCTTGGAGAACACCAAACACCCAAAGTGAACGATTGATACCAATCGTACTCAAAATTGAACCACCTGCTAGCGCCCCGACAATGGTAGCAATTAACCCCATGCCAACTTGAATTGCTCCAATATCGGTTTTGGTGAAACCAGTTTGCAGCAAAAAGGGCGTGGTCATGTTGCTGAGCAAAGCATCGCCTAGCTTGTATAAGGTAATGAACACAAGAATTAAAATAGCTTGGATAATACCCTGACGTTGAAAAAATTCACGAAAAGGTAAGATTACAGCATCGGCTAAGGAAGCTGGAGGGCTAATTGCCTCTGGTTCAGGTGCTAATAAAGTGGCAAATATACCAATTACCATCGTTCCAGCCATCAGCAAGTAAACTGATGACCAAGGCAGCCTATCGGCAAGTATCAAGGCTAAAGCACCTGCGACTAACAGAGCAATTCGATAACCTAAGATAAAAACCGCTGCACCAGCACCCATTTCCAATTTTTCCAATACGTCGGTGCGGTAGGCATCAGCGGCGATATCTTGAGTCGCACTGATAAAAGCAATGACTATAGCATTGATGGCTAAAAGCTGTAATGCTTGTTTGGGTTGTTGGAAACCCAGGAAGGCGATCGCGATGATTAAACCAATCTGTGTCAAGATTAACCAACCGCGCCGCCGTCCCAAAAATGGTAATGCGAACCTATCTAGTAATGGCGACCAGAGAAACTTCAAGGAATAAGGCAACCCGGCAAGGCTAAACCAGCCAATAGCGGCCAAATCTACCTTTTCCACAGTCATCCAAGCCTTCAAGGTATTACCAATTAATAATAACGGTAGACCTGATGCAAAACCTAGCAATAACAAAGCCGCCATCTTGCGGCTTCCGAAAACTTGCAGCAGCGATCGCACTGGATTCATAATTTTTCAAGTTCCTCCCCTGTTGTGAATTGCAGTCATAGCTGTTTTCAATTGCATGGAAGGTCGTGGCGGTAAAACAATATTTCCTACCGCGTGTTGCATCCAAACCAGAACCGCTATATCTTGCCACAGCTGCTGTAGAATTTCATGCAAAGATGCCAACTTATACTAATTCGTAATTGGTATTTCAGCGTCAGGAATACGTTAACTACCTTCTTCAATCGAATAAACCTGATGCCCCTTGATTTCTACTCTGTGTGCGGCAAGGCATTTCTCCCAACCTTCACGAGTGCCAATGTCGCTTTTGCCTTGAAGCAATCCTAATTGCTGTTCTTGTTGGGTGAGTTTAGCAAATTCTTCATAGAGGGGGTAGTTGCTCGTAACAAAGGTTTCTTTACGATGCAAAATTGGCGGATTTGCCCTATTCTCATAGTCTCGGTGAGTAACGAATAAGGTTTTTAAGTCAATAGTTATACTCGCTTTTAAGGCTGGATGGGGATCAGTGTCGAATTCTGGATAAAACAAATAGGATATTTGCGGTTTATCAATGTGATATTTGATTAATGTGGCTCCATCTACACGCCCAATGGTACGACTAGCGCAGCCTTCGTAAATTCGTAGTAAGGGGTCGAGTGCAGCAAGTGCAGTCACATGGACGTAAAGCGCACCGCGGGTATGTTTACCAATTTTGCTTTTTTCGCAAGCAGTTTGAATCACTCCTGGTTTACCTAAACTGAAAAGTTTTTGGTCAGCGACTTCGCAGGCTTCCTCGTAGCTAGCAAAAAAGGCTTTGATATCATGACGCATTTCTGGTGCTAGCTTGTGCCATCCAGGGCGTTTATCAAAGTGGGTGAGAGCGAGGTAAACTTGGATGTCGAGAGAACGACGGTAAGCGATCGCATCCCATTCGGCTTCGTCGGTTGCTTGTAAAATTACACCAAAGGCACGGCGAAAGTTCCCAAATTCACTAAGTAGTTCTTGCTCATTTTCTAATTCGCCTTTTACAGGTAGTCTGCCACGCTTGCTAAAAAAAGCCATGAGTGGTTCGAGTTTTTCTTGATAGTCTTCAAACCGCTTACTAGGAATGCGAACTCGTGGCGTAGAAATTTTAGAAAAGAAACGGATGGCTTTGTAACTTTCTTTTTGGGCTTCATCGCGAAACACAAAGTAGACGCCTAATGCTGCTGGTACAGCATCTACATTTAGTACTTCATCAATGTAAGTTTTGAGTTCTTCTTGTTCGTAATATTTTTGAAAAGTATTGCGGCGTGTGACTATGCCATCGTTATAAGCGAGTTGAGTTTTGCTAGGAGCATTAATCAAAACTTGAGCCGCAACAATTAAAACTTTTTGGGTAAGTTTCCAAGCTTCAATTAAGCTTTGGCGGCGTTCTTCTACATCTTCAATGACGTTGAGGACATAACCTAAGTTGACTACATCAGCAGGGGTGATTGGGATATTCGGGAAATAGTAAGGATCCCAGCCTGCACTGGTGTAGCCTAAGTTTGCCATTCGCTCGACATCGCCACCGTATCCGCAGCCATAATCGAAAAAAGTGGTATCTTTTTCCAAGAATGCTGACTCTATTGCTAATCGTACAGGGCGAGATATGTCAGTGCGAGCGATCGCAGCTCTGTGACGCTCGATTTCTAGCGCTTCAGGCATAAGAATAATTCGTAATTCGTAATTCGTAATTCGTAATTTAAGAGACTTATTACCTAATATTCTTTCAAGGTTTAACAGCCAGTTCAATTAAATCTTCAATTTTCTTGATATTTGGATCGCCTGCTAAGTAGCCAATACCGCGATGCAAATGTAAGCGGAATTGGGTGGCGAGGGTTTCTTTGTCAGTAGGATAACCGTCATTGTGACAGCGCTGCTTAAGGGCGAGGAGGAGAATATCGGACATTTCGCCGCCAAAGACGCGCCAAGTCATTTCGACGTTGCTATCTTGGGGAATGGGTACGGGGGAGGGTGCGGTTGCTTCTGCGAGGGAACGACAAAATGCCCAACGGCATAAGATATTCCATTGGTCAATTTTGGTGCTGCGTTTAAGTTTGGTAAGTTGGTCTTTGGCTGTTTGGGAGAGTTTTATTCTTTCGATTGGGGATTCCATAATAATTCGTAATTCGTAATTCGTAATTCGTAATTTATTTAGATTGAGATTCTAGTTTTTCTTTTAGATGGGGAAACATAGATATTATGATTTAAAAGATAAATATGGTAACTAATAGTAGCATTACTGACCGTACAAGAAGTTTTGCGGTAAGAATTGTTAAAGCTTGTTGCTTTTTAGATGAAAAACCTGGAGTTTATCGAATTCTCTCTAAACAATTACTTCGTTCCGGTACTTCTATTGGTGCAAATGTTCGAGAAGCCCAGTCTGCCCAATCTAATAAAGATTTTATCAATAAATTAGAAATTGCTTTGAAAGAAGCTAGAGAAACACAATACTGGTTGGAAATATTAATTGAATCCGAACTAGTGGATAGACACAAATTTCAACTACTTCTCCAAGAGGCAAATGAAATTGGCAAAATTCTAGTTGCTTCCACCAAACGACTCAAAGATAAATAATTACGAATTACGAATTACCAAAAGTAGCCTGGTTGGATAGTTGTTTGGCGGGTGGCGGAGTCATATTTGAGCAGGTATTCGCGGGCGATCGCTTCGTTTTTTCGCAGTGTTTCTACTTCTTTTTTGCCGATTTCGGTGTCAGTGGACAAAAGAATTACTTGATGACTAGCGGCAGGGAAGTATCTATCCACTAAGTTACTGCGGTGAGAGGAGTCTAGTCTACCTAGTGGCGTATCGATTGCTACTGGTAGGCGGTGTCCAGAGACTTTGGCTAAACCCCAGAGGAAAGCGATCGCAAGTAGTTGTTTTTCACCAGCAGAGAGACGATGTTTTGGGACAAGTTTCCCTTTAAAATCATAAAGGGAAAGGCTGAAAGTCTTGGTATCAATGGTTATGCGATGCACTAAGTCTGATTTATGGAGGAGATAAAGGAAGCAATTTTTAACTTCTTCCTCTAATTTATTGAGTTTTCGCAGGGTTAGTTTTTCACGAAAAATCTTGAGTGTTTCTTGAACTTTTCCTGCTGACGTAATAATATGTTCGTTATTTTTATGTTTAATATTTTGTACAGTATATTCACTTAATTCTCTCTTTGACTTGGCAATAATAATTTCTAATTCAGCTAAACGGCGGCGGATTGTTTCGTAATTTGCTTTAGCTTCTACAACTTCATTTTGTGCCGCTTCTAGTGCTTGACGCAGCTTTGTATAATCTTCTGGTGCTGCTGCTGTTTGCACTTGCCTTTCTAGAATATGAATTTCTTCTTCTTTATTTTTGAGAATAGCTAATTTCTCTTTTGCAGAAAGTTTGGAATTTTGTAAGTGATATATGAGATTATCTAGCTGACTTAAAGTTTCATCATCAGCTAGTAACCAAGGTGCTTCTGTCTGGATAGTCTTTGTATATAAACTATCTACATCTTGGATTAAAAATGATTGAATTTTTTCAACTTCTATCGGGGAAATTTCTACTTGATTGAGCCAAGCGAGTAAGCGCTGATCTCGTTCAATTAACAAGTCTTTAGAAATTTGTACCTGTTGATGGCGAAATTCTTTTTCACCCTGTGTTTGCGCCTGATTAAGTAAATTGGGAATCAAGGACAGAGGTAAAACATCAGCCGCTAATTCACACATTGACTGACGTACTTGTTCAATTTCCGCAGTTTTCGTATTTTGCTGTAGTTCTAGTTGATTGCGTTCGGCTGCAATCTTCCCACCTTCAGAAATGAATTTATCAAAGGCTTCTTGCTGCTTTTGTTCTAATTCTTCTACCTGATTTTTGAGAATTTCTACTTTCTCTTCTGTGGTTTGATAATCTTCTTGCTGTTGGGTTAACCTAGTTTCAATTTCCTCTAGGTTTGCTAAATCCTTGCTATTACCAACTTCTTTAAGTTTGCGGTTAACTAAGATATCTAAATCAACTGCTAAACGGTCTGCCAACTCTAGCCCTAAAAGTCCACGAATTGCATCTACTACAACAGGCGGTGGTGTTTCTTGTTCTGCAAGTTCTTTAACTTGTTCGCCATCAAAGAGAAATAAGTTAGAAATACCTAATGGCAAAAGATTTTCAATATATTCATCCCAGATATTAACTAAAGCATCAGGCCATGTATCACTGTCACCTAAAATTCCTAATATATCTTTGCCATCTTTAGGATTTTTTGTCCAACTACGGACAACACGGTATTTTATTGGCTTATCGTTTTCAATATGTTCAAAAAGCAACTCAATCCGGGTGTCTGCAACTGGATCAATTTTATTGTTAACGCATTGATTGAGAAAATCGCTATAACTTAAATTACCACGGGTAGAACACTGGGCGCGGGGGCCATAAAGGGCGAGACGAATGGCATCCATAAGGGTGGTTTTTCCGCCGCCATTCATACCACCTAAGAGGATAATTGGGTGTGAGTTTTCCTCATCTATTTTTGGGTTAAGGTTGATTACCTGTTTTCCACTGTAGGGGCCAAAGTTTTGTAGAACGAGTTCAAGAAATATCATTGATTTTTAAGATTATTAAATAGTAGGAAAAGAAATATTGGGCGAATATGATTCACAGTTACACAGGCAAAGTTTATTAAGATACCGAGCGGAGTTTATAAGATACCGGGCGAATGGAATTCGCGGCTACACAGGCAAAGTCCGCCTTTCCTTCGGAACGCTACGCGAACGCGGACTAAATTCGTATATAATCGTTGGTTTACTTGGGAGTTAGTTCCCAGGTGGGGATGATTGATTTTTGGCTATGATGGGCAGCTTGGTTTCTGATGTAATTGGCTATATTATCAATGGCATCGTGACTAACTGTAAAAGCTCCATAGCTACCTTGCCATTTAAAAAACTCACCTGGCTTGATTTCGTGGGTGATGAAATGTGACGAACTTCCCTTAATTTGTTTAACCAATTCAGAGATACTGATGGTTGGCGGAAAACCCGTTAGCAGATGGACATGATCTTTAATACCGCCAATTGCAATTACGGTACATTTTAACTGTTCAGATTCTCGAATAATTGCCCCGTAAACTTCCTTCTGAATATCAGGCGTAATTAGGGGCAATCTATCCCAGGTTGCCCAAACATAATGCAAATACAATTGTGTAAAACTTGCTCTCATTTCTCTTTAACCCACGTTCGCCCTTGGCGTTCCGCAGGAAAGGTGGGTTTCGTCTGTGTAGCCGCGATTTCCAATCGCCCGGTATTCATTCGATATTCGCCCAGTATTCTATTATTCTTATGAATCTTTCTTTTTAAATTTCATACTTGCCCAAGTTACCTCTTCATCACTTTCAGTTTTATCTTCATCGACTTCATTGATTGCTGGAACATCACCCAAAGTCATCTGCTTGACTTTTGCAACGTCACCTTGACTAACTGCTTCGCTTAATTCGCGTTTCAAACGAGCATTTTTAATCGCATCTTCTGGAGAACGGGAACTCGTATTAAAACATTTTTCTAGGGTTTCGTATATTCCCACGCGACGAGTCTTTTTGCGATACTGGCGTTCTGTGTCTAACAATTTCGCCATGAGTTCCAAGTGCATCGCGTCACCTTCACAGATTTCTTCTAATACTATCCATTCATCACGACCTAGTAGGCTATAGTCTGCACCAGGACGGGGGTCTTGAAATTCTTCGCCAGTCACTTCTTGATAAATCCGGGGTAAGCTATCATCAAATTCGTGTTTTTCTTCTAGCCAAATGCGGCGGATTTCGCTCATTTCTTCTAGAGTAATTAGGGTGATTTTACCCATATTTTTTGGTGCTGTACAACGAGTTTTAGTTTGCGCTTCTAGCACTTTTCTTAGCCAATGTTCGCGCCAATATTTAGTATAGGGGCCATGAATTGGTTCAACGGATATTTCACCATCTAAATTACGTTCAAAAAGTTGGACTTCTCCCCAGATCCGACGGAAGTCTCTTTTATCGCGGTCATCTCTAATATCTAATTCATTGCGGATATCTAATAGAGGCTGCATCCATTCTTTCTCTTCATCATTTTGAATCATTGCCTCCATTGATTTATCTTTATTAACAATTGTGCAAACCCAGCACCCAAATCGAGAATCACCACAGCTAGGAGTAGAAGTGTCAACAACTAGAGGACATTCATTATCTGCTGTAGCACCTCTATACATGGTGAATAAGTCTTTGTTGCTATACCCCCAAGGGTTTTGCCACTGATTTAAATAAATCCAAACTTCATCAGTACGCCAGTCTTCAATGGGAAGATAAATCAATGAATTAGGTCGGTTAGGATTAGTGTTTATGTGATCGCGTATCCGCGATTCTCGATGTTTCGCCATCGTGATAGCACGTTTAACACTTTCAGCTTTGCGAGTACCCAAAACGAGAATTACTTCACCATTGGCTTGAATTACTTCACGAATGAAGCTATCAGTCGGTTTAATCTTTAATCGTTCAGTACACCAGCGCATACGATTACGTGGTGCTGGGTAGCCTTTACCAATTAAATTTACCCAAAAGGTGTCTTTGACTGCGGGATAAAGCAAATGGGCTTGAATTGGCATTCCTTGTTCTTTAGCAGCAACTCTCATCTGTTCTAAAGAGTTGCGTACCCAAACAGAGACTACAGGATTTTCTACTAGCGTATCAGTTGTAATAACATGAACTGGCTTAATACGTTTTTCTGGTGGTAGGGCTGCGATCGCATTCCAGATAAGCTGTAAAGTGGCAGTACTATCTTTGCCCCCCGAATAGCCCACCACCCAAGGGATCTGATCCAAACAATACAATTCTTGAATTTCAATGGTGAGAGCTTGGATGTAGTCCACTAACTCTGCTACAGTACGTGTTTGCTGGTTTTTATTTTCTGCTTGTTGTGCTGTAGTCATTTCTCCTTCTCTCTGGAAACACTGGCGTAATATTCGGGCGAATGGAATTCACGTCTACATAGACAAAACCCATCTCCGTGGGTTGAAGAAAAGTTTTTAAAAACCTTACTGGTAATATCCAAATTTTTGGATAATTAAAGGACATAATCCTATTCTGTTTTTAAAATTTAACATGAAAGATAGTGCATCTGACCCCACTTCTGACATCGCTAGAGAGTACCTAGAACGAGAAAACAAGGAAAAACAGGTATTAGCTTTACTCCTGGAGAAGTTTTTAGGCAGAAAAGATCAGATTCTTGTTCAAAAAACCGAGATGGGTGGTACTGAGGCTTATGTTAGCTCTGTTACCTTGGAATGGTTCGCAGGTCGGGTTCACTTCGCCTCTGGCTTACCTCTGTTTCAAAAAAAGTATAATCCAGAGACTGATAATGTCGAGATTGACGCGGATAGTATTGATGAAATTCAGCAGCGTCCCCTTGATTGGTCACGTCAAGCACCGCTAGTGCAGTATTTGGCGGCTCGACAAAATCACAAGTTTCCGCCAGTGCTAGTAGTAATTAATCAACCGTGGGTGGATAATCCTAAAGCTGCTGAGTGGGATAGCGAAGGACGCGCCACAAAGTCTACTACTGATTTTATACCCTTAGATAAAGACGCTAAAGTAGGTCTGCTAAATATTTCTGAGGATGATGTCACTATTTATGCATTAGATGGTCAACACCGATTAATGGGGGTTCAGGGGTTGATGGAGTTAATTAAAACTCGTAAACTCCAGCGCTATAAAAAAGATAAAGGTGCTGATGACAGTTTTATTACAGTTAATGATTTGATAGAAAAGTACCAAGTAGACCTTGCTTACTTACAAAATTTACCCAAGGAAAAAATTGGTATTGAGTTCATCTGTGCGGTAGCGGCTGGGGAAACTCGCACCCAAGCGAGGCGGAGAGTGAGATCGATTTTTGTTCATGTCAACCTGATGGCTGCACCCTTGACTAAAGGTCAGCTAACCCAGTTGAATGAAGATGATGGTTTTGCGATCGTTGCTAGAAAAATTGCAGTTACACATCCACTATTAGAACAACGACAAGAGCGCAATCCTCGTGTTAATTGGAATAGTGCAACAGTAGCCTCCAATTCTACAGTTTTAACGACTTTGCAAGCTCTACAAGATATGTCTGAGCGATATTTAGTTCATAAATTTCCTCACTGGAAACCTTTAGAAAAAGGTCTAATTCCCATGCGTCCAGAGGATGAAGAAATTGAGCAGGGAATTGAGGAATTTAAAAAGCTGTTTGATTCTTTGGCTAATCTTCCTAGTTATAAAATTTTAGAACACGAGGATACACCAGCTTTACGGCGCTTCAGCTTTGAGAAAGATGGAGGTGAAGGAAATATGCTTTTCCGTCCAGTTGCTCAAGTTGCATTAGCGCAAGCTTTGGGAATTTTAGTTTTTAAAAAAGGTTTTTCCCTAACAGATATTTTTAAGAAACTGCGGAAGTTTGACCAGCAAGGTGGTTTTAGTGGTATGGAATATCCCCAATCTCTCTGGTATGGGATTTTGTATGACCCGAATAAAAAGCGGGTGCAGGTTGCTGGACGAGATTTAGCCGCGAAGTTATTGGTTTACATTCTGGGTGGAATTCAGGAACAGATGGAACGTGCTGAACTTCGTAAGGCTTTGGCCGATGCTAGGACTGTGGAAGATAAAACTATAAGTTTTGATGGCGAGTTTGTTGATCCAAAAGCTGTAGGACTTCCACCTGTCTTGTAATTATGCTTGAAATATATTTTGGCGATGCCATTGCAGCGCTTCCATTTCTGGAAAGTGTTGCTCTGTATTTGGTAGAAGTATTGTTTCACCATCAAAATCTTTCATAGGTTTAGTATGGGGAGATGCTTCTTCCAAATCATTGCTAACTATGATTTTGTATTGCTCATCTACAGTAAACCAACCCCTGTCAAATGCCCAATGATGGTTTTTACACAGTGCTATTCCATTATGAATCCTACTATCGTAGAATTGTGAAAATGGCTTTATATGTGCGCCATCAACGATGTTTTGAGTTATAGATTTAGTTACTTTAAGTCCACAAAAAGCACATTTGTAATCATAAATACTTATAATGGCTTTCCTGAAAAAAGCATTTCTAATTACTGCTTTTTTTAATCTCCATCTAGGATTAGGATCTAAATTATTAGACTCAATAGTTTTGTCTATTTGTAAGGGTGTATATTCAAAATTTTGGTTAATGTTTAAAAAAGGTTCTATCGTATTATCTTCAGATGGTAGCCAAGCTGAAACAAGTGCATCAATTAATATTTGCTTAGAAATTTCATCTTGAATGAAATTAAATAGTTCATCATCCAAATATGCATAGTCAACATCTTCCTTGAGTTTGGGAATTGTTTGCGGACGACCACCATCATATTCCGAACTATACTTAAGATGCCAAAATTTACCTTGATCATTTTTTAGATGAAAAAAAGGAAGGGCAAAATCACTTCCCTTAAAAGTACTAGAAGCAAGTACTTCCCAATAGTTCTTGAATGTATCAATCAATTCATCTGATATTTTAATACGATTATCTATTATTAAATCTTGTGTAATTAGGTCAATTATAGATAAAAGTAATATCGGTTTATTAAGAGCATCACCTTTTTTTCTACTTTTATATACCTTAATACTAGAAAAACATTCACAGTAATAAACTAAATTTCGCTGATGTACTGGCTGTTGTGCTTTACTCATTATTTCATTTTTATATAAATCACAAGTATTTTCTCAATCTGTTGGTAATTATTAAGTGTGGATTGATGGGGTCTTATGAAAGAAACTTGCTTAAATCAAAATCCTCTTCTTGAGAGTTATCTTGAAACCTTTCATAACTGAGAATCAATAAAATTCTTTCATAATAATCTACTGCACCCCGCATTTCTGCTTGTAATATTTCAAGTCCACCATTAGCATATTCTTCAAAAATATAATTACGTTTTTCGTTATTGTTTCCTTCTTCGAGAGATAAAACTTTTATATCTTGAGTTTCAGCAATTGCTATTAAATTTATTACCGTATTATATCCCCTGACTATAAACTGTTCTTGGGGTATTGGCGACGGTTCCCTTTTAGAAATCTCTCCTAAAGCCACCCGCCTTTTATGTTTTGCACCCAATGCTGCTGCAAACACAATGACATCAGCAAAAGTATTAAAAGGCCCTGTTCCACCATCTGAAGATGTTAAATCTTTCACCAACTCAGCCTTATCTTTAGCAACCCTGATTCTGCCAGTTTCAGCCATTGTTTTAATATATACTGTGTTGCTATTTTAACCGAAAGTCAAAAATGATAGTAATTATTAACGCATTATTTTATACTAGTATGTGAGCGATCGCTAAACAAACAAATTATCCACTAACATAATCCATCCTGGCACTGCGGGTTCAGCTTCGGCTACCTCACCACGACGATACACTTGCGGTTCTTCAGGATTACTAGCACGATATACTCTAATAACTTCCTCTTTGAGTACATCTACATCCCAAACTACCAAAGTACCAGCTGCAAAATAATCACGGCGTTTACTAGCCATATCTTTCTCAGCCTTATCACCGTAATCATTTTCGCTTCTCACCTCAGCAGCAAATATAGGCGCACCATTAAGAAACTTCCCACCTGTAGGTTTGCCAGTATAAAACGCAGCATCAGGACTTAAAGAACGGCGATTAGGGAGATTGACAATAAAACCGACATTATCAGGCAAAGCGTAACCACTTTTTGTCAGACGTTCATAATCCCGTAGACTTGCATAAATTTCACCACCTGCACGTCCTGGTAAAAATCCAGTTGGAGACATCAGCACCAATTTTCCATTGACAATCTCTGCTTTACAATTGTCAGGTAAGTGGTACAAATCTTCAATAGTTGCTTCAGTTTTAATACTCATAAAATAACTTCTAATTCGTGAGGGATAATCTCAATTTTACGCCCTCTATTTTCTTTGCGTTCTCTGCGCCTTGGCGGTTCGTTTCTCCAAAATTTATATTGCAAACTGAACATCCTCATAAACCAAAGAAATAGGAAATTTAAAATCAACACTAGTTAAATGAACTTCATCCCCTGCTTCATAAGGGTGTAACTCCCAGAGTCCTCTATCATTTAACCGGAAGCAATCTAAACCAATTTTTTCAGCATCGATGAGGACGTATTCTTGCAAAGTCTGAATGCGACGATACCGCGTAAATTTTTTACCTCGGTCGTAAGCTTCTGTGCTAGGGGAAAGAACTTCAACAATTAAACAAGGATATTGGAGAAATTCAATAGCTTGTTTGTCCCGTTCATCGCAACTCACCACAACATCGGGATAATGAAAAGGCCCCTTCTCAGATACACCTACTTTCGCATCCGCCATAAAGGGAAGACACTCACTCCCTCTTAGATGAATTTTTAACGCTGAAGCTAAGTTTAAAGCAATAGTTGTATGGGGAAGAGTACCCCCAGTCATGGCGAAAACTTCACCATCAATATATTCATATTTAATTTCTTGGCGTTCTTCCCATTCCAGATATTCTTGGGGAGACATATAATTTCTGTCTGAACTCGCAACCATAACTTTATTCCTCCTTTTTTCTCAAATGTAACCAAGAAAAAACCTTTGCGCCTCTGCGTCTTTCCGTGAGTAATTACCCATTCCGTTCAACTGCGATAATTTCCGTATACTCAAACTCGTTCGGACTTTGTTTCACCAAAGGATATCTTTCTTCACCCAACTCAATATAATCTTGTTCGCAATCAGGTTTAGAAGAATAATACGTAAGCACATATTCTCTACCAATTCTGTCTGTCATTTCCGTTTCAACTTCACCGCGCCACTGAGTCTTAGTAACTAAAACTATCAACTGATTCGCTAATTGGGGAATTGTCTTCGCAATGTGTCGCCGCGAATTCTCATCCAAACTACCGAAGGGTGAATCCATGACAATTGGGAAAGTGCTACTATCGGGAATCATCATCATTTTCCGCTTCTCACTCCATTCTCGCACTTTGTCAATGATGCTGGCTATAAAGGATAAACTGAGAATTTGATTTTCCCCAGTAGATGCTGCAACTGGTGCTTCTATACCTGTAGTATTTTCTACTAATGTCAGTTCATATTTATCGCTAATTTTAGGAATGTATGGAGTTACAGAAATCTCTGTGAATATCTCTTGTACTCGCTTTTCTAGTTGCAGGCGAAATTGTTGTTCTTGACGATTTCTAACTTCCGTTAACCGTTCAATTGCATCTTGAGTGGCGTTAATTCGTCGCTGTGCTAGAGTTTGCTTGTCTTCATTCAGCTTTTGTTTGGCGATTTGCTTGTTTAAACCTTCAATTTCAGTTGTCAGTTGAGCAATTTGCTGCTGATTTGCACCCTGTTCTCGATTTAATTCATCAATTTTACTTTCAATTTCATCTAAGCGTTTTTGTAAATTGCTAATTTCTTCATTAGCATCTTTTCGCAACCGTTCTTGAATATTATCTAAATCGCCTTCAATCTGAGATATCGTTTGCCTTAACTGATTAATTCTACTTTGTTCTCTATCAACCTCTTCCCAAAAACCTATTGCTTGCTTATCAATTTCATCAACTTGAGCGCTCATCCGAATTGCAGTTTCTTCCACTGCCGAGGAACCTGCTCTATTTAACCAGGTACTCACATGAGTATGAGAATGATTACCCTCATGTAATTCTGCGCCACAAATACAGCGTTGAGAATTCAGTAAATCATTCACAAATTCGCGCGAAATTCCTGATGTTAACTCGCCTCGCTGCTTCAAATCATTGATAATTTCTCGAAACTGTGCTGTAGTTTCTGATAGTAAAACAGTATAACCCCGTGCAGAGATAACTTTTTTCAGTGCTTCTTTGGTTTTTTTATATTCTTCTTGATTCGCCGTCTTCTGTGACTCTAAATCCTGCCATCTTTCTTGCAATTCCTTAGCAGCGCTCAATTCTCGTAAACGGTTACTTGTCTCTTTTTTAAAAGTTTGTTGATATTCTAATTCTTCTTTAATTTCTGTTTGCCGTTTGGTAATATGTTCACGTTCGCGTTCTATCTTCTCTTGCTGCCGTAACAGTTGTTTAGTTTGGGAATCACCAATCGCTTTTAACTCATTTTCTAAAGTTTTTTTAGCATCTCCCAAATGTCTGATGGAACGGTTAATTACCTCTACACCCAAGAAAATCTTTGTAGCTTCAGCAATTTCAGCTTTTTTATCAGAACGAACTATTTCTTCAATTCGTTCACCGTCAAAGAAAAAATATTGATGTAAAGTAGCGGGTAAAATTTGATTAATTATATCGTCTGGTTGCTGAGTTGGTATATTCCATTTACCATCATCCGCACCAACCCACATGGTTAATTGAGTTTTGCCAGCATCAAAATCACTTTCGCTTTTATAACCCCGACAGGCGCGTTTAACTCGATAGCGTTTACATTCATGTTCCCAGCCAATTTCCACCCAACATTCTACAGCTTGACCTTTTTGAGCTTCTGCGATCGCACGCTTATTTACTAACTGTTCTATCGATGCAAACGCTGCACTAAATTTATCATACAATACCCACGTAAAGGCATTTAGTAAACTCGTTTTGCCAGAGCCATTATTACCATGAATAATCGTTGTATTGTGAACATCTTCTCCAGCGATGATTATCTCTGGTGTCGTACCATAAAAGGAGCGAAAGTTGCATAGCTTGATTGAAGTCAGCTTCATCGCACCTCCTCCTTAATAATGTCCAAAATATGATCATTTATGTGGCTGTTAATCTTCTTATCTAGCCTACCTTTTTCCAGCTTCCATACCCGCTCAATAATGTGCCGTACTTCCGACGGAGCGCTGGTTATTGGCTCTTGTACATCGTCGATATTCGCCTCTTGTGACATCTTGGGTTTTCAAATATACTTTTTCTATTTCTATATTTTAACTTTCTCTCCTAGTGAAATAGGCTCCGTAAAGCCGCTGTTTGCGTTATCTTTAAAATACTAACTTTCTTTGAAAAAAGACTTTATTATTTAATTATTTTCTGTTATTATTCATCCTGAGATTTTAAATTATAATGGGATGTAAGTAGAATTTTTAAAACGACTTACATCCCATTACAATCAATTTACTAATTTCATTATTTCATACTTAATGCTTCTTTTTTATAAACTATAAAAATTTTACAATTGCTCATCAAATATCTAATAAACCATATCGCTTTTGTAAATCAAGTAACTTCATTCTTGCTTCCCCAGCGTTATCAGCCAAATCAGCAAACTCTACAAAGCGACGCAATTCCTTTTTCAATAGATTACGCTCGACTTCTATAGTTTCTCTATCCAAATCTGGGGGTAAAACAATCATGTCAAATATTGTCGCGCGTTCTTTAGCCGGATGAGGACGTAAAACTCGCCCCCGTCGCTGGATAAACTGACGGGGATTACCAGAACTTGATAAAATCACCGCAGTTTGAATTGCCGGAATATCGACACCTTCATCTAAACAGCGAATTGCTACTAAACCTTGCAATTCACCACTTTCAAATTGATGCCGTAAAATTTCCCTTTCTTGTAAAGTTGTCTGGGCTGTATAAGTGCTTACCTTGTATCCTAAATCCACCCCCAGAATTTTAGCAACAGCTTTAACTTGGCGTAGAGATGAACGTTGTCCCGCCTCTTGTGAACCGTCGCTGCAATAAAAAAGAGTGTGAGTAGTTTCGCGGCGAGTTGCCATTAACTTATGCAAGGCAGTTAATTTATTTTCTGCTGCACCAATTAATCTTGCTCTTTGCATCAACAATGGCTTTAAATCTTCATTGTCTTCAAATCCCGCTTCGCCATTTTCTCGCTCTCTATATAGTAGCGATCGCCCAATTCTTTTAGTTAGCTTTAAATAAGCAATACTTTCAGCTTCCGTTAATTCTACCAAAATTGGGTAATACAAATAATGTACTAAAGCACCTTGAGAAATAGCATCCCTCAAAGTGAATTCTGGTTTGAGAACTGGGCCAAAATAATCAAATAAAGATTGTGTACCATAGTCATCAAAATACCTCTCCGGTGTGGCAGATAAAGCCAGTCTCAAACCAACACAGCGCGGCAAACTTTCTTCTAACTTCGGTGCGCCTAAATTATGCGCTTCATCGCCAATAATTAAAGTCTTAGCGGGAAAATATTTGAGTTGAGACTGAAACCCTTCGCCAATTAAAGTAGAGTTGGTGGTGATGATAGTGACAAATCTTTGAGAACCAGAACGCAGATTATAAATTTGCGTAGAAAGTTGACTTTGCCAAGTGCGTAAATTCTCAAAAGCTAAAATAGGTTGTAAATTAAATTTTTCACATTCTCGCGCCCATTGGGTGACGAGATGACGATAAGGACACACCACCAACAAGACTTGTAAATTAATCTGCTGATATAATTCACTAGCGATCGCTAATGCCGTGATTGTTTTACCACTACCAGTAGCCATTTTCAGCGTTCCTCTGCCATTATTAGCAAACCAGCTAGCAATCGCTTGCCGCTGATACTGCCGTAATTGCAGAGATGGAGGCATTCTTGGGCATCCTGGTAATGGTTGCGAATAATAACTGCCCTTACTTTCCCTGACAAATGGTGACTTTAATCGGAAAGTGGGCAGTTGCTGCACTGGATTTGACGTTAGGTACATAAAAAGTCAAACACAAAGGTGGTGATGAACCCTAATAATTGGACATTGGGCATTGGGTATTGGGCATTGGTAATATTTTTTCTATTCCCTATTCCCCATTCCCCATTCCCTATTTATTAGTTGTAACCTCGCCAAACGCCAATCAGAGAACCTTGCACCTGTACTTGCATTGCAGAGACTTCAATGGGATTGTATTTACGATTTGCTGGTTTGAGGGTGACGCGATCGCCACTGCGATAAAAACGCTTTAATGTAGTACCGTAGCCATCCACTCTGGCGGCGACAATAGTACCATTTTTGAGATGATCTGGTTCTGCTACTGGAAGCAGGAATACTAAATCCCCATCAGCAATTAAATCCTCAATCATGCTATCGCCAGCTACGCGCAAAGCGTAGGTTTTAGCAGGTAATGATAAATTAGAAAAGTCTAGATGCTCTACAGCATCAGTAAAGGGTTCTATTAAACCACCAGCAGCAATTGTTCCTAAAATCGGTACACCTTGCTTAACAGGATGTAAAATCCGAATTGTTCGCGCCTTACCTTCATTCCATTCTATGTATCCTTTAACGCGTAAATGTTCCAAGCGGCTTTGAATTGGTGCTGGTGACTTGAGATTCATCGCCTGCATCATTTGCCGAATTGAAGGCGAATGCTGGTGAATTCGGATATATTCTGCCAACCATTCGTAAAGTTCTTGTTGAGCTTCTGTTAAACGTTCCATAAATTTTCTGGGAAGTAATTATAAATGTCTATAGAACATTAGTACTACAAAAAACTCCCCTTAACAAGATAAAAATAAAAATATAAAAGGAAAAATAAAAATTATTCTCTTGTTTTACTTTTGATCTTTGACAAATAAAGGGTTGAGTATTAGGGACTGGGTATTGGGTATTAGGGATTAAGACTGGGTATTAGAGATTTGGTATCAGAGATTAAATATTTAAGATTAAGTAATAAGAAAAGTCTTACCCAGTCCCTAGTCCCCAATCCCCAATCCCCAGTCCCCAGTCTCCAATACCCTTATTCTGCGCCTAAAATACTAGCCAGCAAAGCTTTTTGGGCGTGCAGGCGATTTTCTGCTTGTTCCCAAACTCGTGATTGAGAACCTTCGATAACTGCCTCAGTGATTTCTTCACCGCGATGGGCTGGTAAGCAGTGTAAAACAATTGCCTCCGGTTCAGCAAGGCTTAATAGCTGCTCGGAAATTTGGTAGGGCTGGAAAATTGGGAACCGATTGTCTGCTTCAGCTTCTTGCCCCATGCTTGCCCATACATCAGTGTACAACACAGCAGCTCCTTTGGCTGCTACTTCTGGGTCATGAGTGAGGATAACTTCAGTTTTATCACCTGCGATCGCTCTTGCTTGTTCTACAATTTTTGGATCTGGCTCATACTGACTAGGCGTGGCAATTCTGACATTCATCCCTGCTAAAGCACAACCCAACATCAGGGAATTAGCGACATTATTACCATCACCCACATAGGTTAAAGTTAACCCAGTCAGCTTGCCAAAGCTTTCTTGAATCGTCAATAAATCAGCCAATACCTGACAGGGATGTTCTAAATCTGTCAGCGCATTAATTACAGGAATTTTGGCGTAGTGAGCAAAAGTTTCCAATTCCTCCTGTGCAAAAGTGCGAATTGCCAAAATATCCAAATATTTATCCAACACTCGCGCAGTATCCTGCACAGGTTCCCCGCGGCTAACTTGAGTAACATTAGGGTTAAGGTCAATTACCTGTCCCCCTAGTTGGTACATCGCCACAGTGAAACTTACTCGCGTGCGAGTTGACGCTTTAGAGAACAACAATCCCAATACTTTATTGCACTGCAACTTCAGCTGTTGTGACTTGAGTTGGGTTGCCAATTGCAGGAGTTCTTGCAGTTCCGTGGGAGTGAGATCCGCTAGACCTAATAAATCTCTTCCAATCAACGCTGCCATGCTTCCGAATCAGTAAAAAATAATTATGTATTTTTTTTGTTCTTTTATCTAGAGGTGTCAAAAAAATATAGGCTTAAAACCTATGAGATATTCTTACGCCCAGTCTAAGATTTTAAGTTAGCTTTTGCTACAAAGATTAATTTATGAACTTTATCAGTTCTATTCCACTTTTAATCCCCATATATCTGATAAAATCTTAAATTGAGTGATTTTGCCAAATTATTGACTCTTTTAACCTAATTAGGGAAAGAGGTATTTTTTTGCGGCGCAGGTAGACAAATAAATTAATTGTGCTACAATTAGAAACTGTGCCACCAATAGAGTTTGCCAGCATAGCACAGTGGTAGTGCATCCGACTTGTAATCGGAAGGTCGCGAGTTCAAATCCCGCTGCTGGCTTTCACAACTTATATTCAGATAAATTTGTCGAGTGTACTGTTGCACATCCACAAAGAAAATTGGATATCGCAGTTTGCAGATTAATGTCGTTATCCATTCTTGATAACCTTTAGTAAATTAATATTGCAAGATTTAAGGTTAACCAAGTATTTTATTTGACGGTATAGTATTATTGCCAACCCAGTGCGAAGACTATAAAATCAAATTTAACTTCAGCCTCAAAGTTCTGTGGCTTATACTAATTATCCAAAATTACCTAGTCTATTAATCATCTAGTCTAGTGTATCTTTGCGTGTCCTCCTCATCGCTTATACCCATTTTCTAGAATTGGTAATTAACCCTTTTTCAGCTTCTGTTCCTATGCCACGAGTAGTTAACTATCCTCTGGTACCAAAACTAGTTTAGTCTGGCTTGTTTTGAAATCCGTCTGGTTATTTCAAGTTCTTGCTTGATTTGATCTACTTCGTCTTGGCATTCTTCTGCTAGCTCTTCGAGATTATTCGCTATTGACAATACCTCTCGCGCTTGCTGTTTCATCTGTGCTGATTTGTGATCATATTTTTGAGAAACTTCTGTAATCTCAGAAAAAATATCTTTGTATTCTTCAGGTGGATTTTTTAACCAGTCCTCCAACTCGCTCTGCGATGTTTGAAGAATAGCAAGGGTTTTTTCCCAAGAAGTTTTAAGACGCATATCTAACGTCTGAATCTCCTCATTTTTCGCCTTGAGTTGTTTGGTATTGTTTACTCCAGCTAACTCGTAGACTTTAGCTTTTAGCTCTTGAAGTTTCATGATTACTATCGAGAGTCCCAAATTTAGAGCATTTTATCGCTCCACTTGTTTTAATTTCTGATAAAGTTTTTCATTCTGTTCGCGAAGACGCTGACTCTCTTGAACTAACGTAGCAATTTGCTGTTTCTGCTGTTCAATTAAAGCGATTGCTTCGTCCCTTTGATGCTTATACCGTTTGGTATGGGCAACTCTTCCACCTAAACTCTGATTATTTTTAGCTAGTTCCTGTCTTCGCTTCTCAACCGCATTGTACTTCTTTTTAAGCTGCTCTAGTTCTGTAACCATTTCCGCCTCAGCTTTACTATTCTCAGCTTCAGATCGGAAGGCTTCATTTTCAGCTTCTAGCGATGCAACTCGTGCTTCTAATCTCTTAATTTCTTTATCTTTACCAAATAATTTCTCTTGTAATGCTTTAATAAGACCCAGCAGCTTAGATTTTTGTTGATCTTGTTCATGAGAAGCTGCTTCAAGTTCATTAGCGCGATCGCGCAGACGACCAGCCCGATTCTGTAAAACTTTGGCTGTACATTCGTATTTAATAATAGCAATAACCCAGTTACGATCTGGTTCATCCAGCCGTTGAACTTCGGGGCTACGCCAAAGATCATCGTAGTTAGTACATTCATGGCGTAGCTCCTGAGTTTGAACGTGTCCCGGAGCCGTAATCAATTCATAGTTTTTCAGCTGCACTCGGTCATGCCAGTAGTCAAACAATACCTTGCTGTCGTCCATTGTGCGATCACTCGTGAAATAGTTATTTATCCTTAAAAATAGAGTAACTAGAAGCTCATTAGGAGTTGTATTTACTCTGAACTGTTTTAATAAATGTTTACTTTGTTACGTTATCTCTTATTTTTGCTATGAATTAGACGGTATTCGGGCAGTTGAGCAACTGCATCAATCGTAGCTTCTTTGTTCTCGTCGCTAGATTCGTAGTTGAATAAAAAAAGTTGTTGAGGTTCGGTATTACTTAGATTGCGAGTGGCAAGACAACCATTAGGTGGTTTTCAAGGTGTCATTTATCCACCAACGATCACGGCGATCGCAGCACCACCCCAGCTAATACCTACTTCGTTGCTTAGAGCAGCCTGAATTCCACGTGAGTATCCCTTGCTGGTTTCAACGAATTTTAATGTGTTCATTACACGAGGTAGACTACCGCCATTGCTTGATGGTGATCCGTTCTGTCCTTCACCTATTGGGGTTTCACACATTACACATCGTTTTGCGTCAGGAAGAAGTATCTCACGGCAGTTTTTACATCGAATCTGCTGAGGACAGTTAGAACAGTAAAACCCATTGGTATACAAGGGATATTGCCAGGAGGGACAAGTCTGTATATTGTTTAGTCTCCAAAACTCTATTTGAACTGCATCTTACAAAGAGGTTCAGATAGAGCGCGACTATTTAGAAGTGTTGGAGGCTATAGAGTAAAATTTATAAGAACTATACTTAGCAAAAAGTTGAAACTTTTTGATTTATAGAATATTAATACCAATTCTCTAAGTGAAAGCAAGACATCGTACCACTTCGTAGAAGCAAGCTACGTAGTAGCACTTAAGCGCAATTACAGCCTGGTTTAATCTGTCGTTATATTTTAGAGAAACCGTATAATATATTCCAGCTAAAACAGCATAAAGTTTTTTAGAAAACTGACAAAACTTGTGGATGCGGTGCGAGATTACACCAAAGATGAATATGCGCGATCGCATCATGGAAACCATGCGAGAACACTTTCACATAAAACAGAATTTAGCTAATTTCTAATTCCTTTTTGGCACGTTTCAACTGTTTCCAAAGGATTTGAATTTGTTTGTAAGCTTCTTCTGGGGAAAGCTTACCGTTACTTTGCAGGCTAGATATGTAGCTTACGCGTTGAGCAAATTCCTGTAGATTAGCGTTAAAAATTAAATATTCTGGCTCGAACTGACCGTAATATGGACTACGAGGATAAAGAAAATCACATAATCCGGATAAGAAATCAGATTCTTGGGGCATAAAAATTATAAATTTTTAGTTAATAGTCAAAAATTAATCCAGACTATATACAAACACTATTTAATCCTAATTTGTAATTTCTATTTTGTCATTAACATCTCCTCTACATTCTATTTTATATAGCTATAAAAATTCATAGTTAAGTAGCAGATGGGATGAAATAACCCATCTACCACAAGTATAGGTTAGGAGAACATTAGAATATTTCTAATATTTAGTCTTCTGACAAAATATTTGCAATGTTAGCAGTTTATTCATATTCAAAAGCTTTAATTAGCTATTTACCATTGCTAATGTGCCAAAATTATAAATTGGCTGGCTCTTAAATATATAACTTGATAATTGCCATTCAAAATTTTAGAGAAAGGTAGCAGAAAGGTAAAAATTACCCTTCTGCTACAAGCAAACGGAGGTATAAACTTGATTATTTAGTTGGCATGAGCCAATTCTGGAGGGGCTGCGGCAGAATATTTCACACCTGCGACAAATTCTTTAAGAACATCTTTGAGTCTTTGCTCAATCTCTGCGTCAGGCTGCACGCTACCATCAGGTAGCCGTTCAAGTTGTTTGTCTACCGCATAAATAGTGGCTAGAATATGCCGCGCTCCTAATTCAGATAAGATGGGTTTCAAGGCATATTCAACTGCTAACAAATGAGCAATCGTCCCACCCGTAGCGATTGGTAATACAACTTTTCCTGTTAATGATTTCTGGGGCAGCAAGTCTAAAAATGCTTTGAGTACACCTGTGTAAGCAGCTTTGTAAATAGGGGTGGCAATAATTACACCATCTGCTTTTGCAAGTAAGGCTTTTGGCTGTTCCAAAGCTGGGCTGTCATAGCGTCCAAAAACCAAATCTTCAGCAGGTAAATCTCTAGCTGAAATTATGTCTACGTGTAAGCCTTGCTGCTGTAAAAGCTTGGAACTATATTCCAAAATTCCGTAGGTTCTAGAAGGATGTGATGGACTACCGGCGATCGCAAGAATATTAGTCATTTAATTAAACTCCATATTGAAGATTAGGGACTGGGGAATAACTTTAACTAAGAAATGGATGTGGCTTTCTCCTTGGACTGGTTAGGAAAATCTTGGTTGGCAACAATTTCGCCAAATGGACTCAAAACGTGCTGTTGCTCAACTGCGGGTAGGTTCTCTAATGGCAGATGCGGAAATAGTAGTTCTGCTACTCGATAAGCTTCTTCTAAATGGGGATAACCAGAGAGAATAAAAGACTCAATCCCCAAATCTGCATACTCTAATATCCTGGCGGCAACGGTTTGGGGATCACCTACTAGGGCGGTTCCAGCACCACCGCGCACTAAACCCACTCCTGCCCATAGATTCGGGCTAATTTCTAATGCCTCACGATCGCCTTTGTGTAACTGTGTCATCCGGCGCTGTCCAACTGAATCCATGCGGGCATAAGCTTTTTGGGCTTTGGCGATCGCCTCGTCATCTACATACCGAATCAATTGATTCGCTGCATCCCAAGCTTCACTCTCGGTTTCTCGCACAATCACGTGTAGACGAATCCCAAATCGCAAAGTCCGTCCTTCTGCCTCTGCCAATCTGCGAACAGTTGCAATCTTCTCGGCTACTTGTGCAGGTGGTTCACCCCAAGTTAAGTAGACATCTACGTGCTTGGCTGCAATCTTTTGGGCGATGGGAGAGGAACCACCAAACCACAATGGCGGATGTGGCTTCTGAACAGGGGGAAACAACAACTTGCCATCCTGAATGTTGAAATAATCCCCTTGGAGATTTGCTTGTTCACCACTGGCGATCGCTCGCCACACTGTCAAAAATTCATCTGTTAATTCATAGCGATCGTCATGACCCAAATGTAAGCCATCTCCTGCTAACTCCACAGGATCACCACCTGTGACCACATTAATCAGCAAGCGCCCACCAGAAAGCCGATCAAAGGTTGCTGCCATCCGTGCTGCTACTCCAGGCGATACCAATCCGGGACGAATCGCAACCAAAAAACGCATCTGTCGCGTTAGTGATACCAATGTTGACGCTACAATCCAAGCATCCTCACAAGAGCGACCTGTAGGTAGTAATGCCCCTGTATAGCCAAGGTCATCCACCGCTTGGGCAATTTGCCGCAGATAGGCAAAGCTCACTGCTCTTCCACCTGTGGCAGTTGCAAGGTAGCGTCCGTCGCCGTGGGTTGGGATGAACCATAGTAGCTGCATGAGTCCTGTCCTTTAAAAACAACGGTAAGTCGATAGGAATACCGTGTTTTGTACATAGTTCTAAGAGTATCACATATTCCTCTGTGCCTAACAAGAGGTTTCAAAAAAATACGGTATTCCTATCAAATAAATGTATATTAAGCCGTATTCAATAGGTTGGGGATTAGAAAAATCGGGCATAGGGCATAGTTTATTGTTTCCCCCTGCTCTCCTGCTTCCTCATCTCCCACACTTGGGGGGGAATACTGAAATTATTGGTTGGTGTATGATGGTTTACTTATTCCTAACCTTTTGTTAAATTAACCTTAATATACATTAAACCTATTAATTTACTGTAGTATAGGTTTCCCCCATAAGTATGGGTAGCCATCCAGCCTACTGGCAATAGGCGCGAAATTTCATCCTATTTCTAAGAAGAGTACGGCAATGGGGCTAATGTTTATTACTGCCAATGATTGGCTACATATATTATTCAGATTGACTTTGGCGCTCTTAGTGGGTTGCATGATTGGCTTTAACCGTCAGCAAGGGGGTAGACCTGCGGGGATGAGGACATTTATGCTGGTTAGTATGGGAGCAGCAATATTCGTAATGATTCCTTTGCAAGTTGAGGGCGATAGTCCCTATGCTGCTATCAATGCACTGAGTCGGACAATTCAAGGTGTAGCTACTGGAGTAGGATTTCTCGGAGCCGGATTAATTTTACAAGAATCTCCCAGAAAATCTGCGATACCAAAAGTGCGAGGTTTAACTACAGCTGCCTGCATTTGGACTGCCGCCGGTTTGGGAGCGGCGATTGGTTGTGGACTGTGGCAAATGGGATTATTGGGAGGGCTACTAACCCTGATTACCTTAAGTGGAGTAAAACGGCTGAGTCGCTCATTTATGTCTCTGATAGGTCAAGGTAAACAGAGAAATACTCAGGAGATAAAAACTACCTCTGAGGATTCTGATGATGAATAACTTTTGACTATCTTGAACAAGAGTGTGGGGGAAGAGACTTTTATGCCCTTAACTAAATCCACCAATAAGCGAGGATGAGAGTTAGCGCAGTTAACGGTAAACCAAAACGTAAATGTTCCCAAAATGATAGCTGATAGCCGAGTTTAGCAACAGCCTCAGCAACAATTAAATTAGCAACTGAACCTAACAGAGTTAGATTACCTGCCAAGGTAGAGCCTGCTGCTAATAGTAACCAAGTTTTCGTGTCAGGATGAGGAATTAAATGTTGCAGTAGCAATACTGCCGGAACATTAGAAACTAAATTTGAGAGAAGAGCCGTAACTCCTAATATGCTCAAAGGAGTATGAACGAAGCCACTAAATAAATTCAATATTCCTAACTTTTCCACTCCAGCGGTGACAATAAATAGCCCAGAAAACATCACTAGTAAGTCCCAATCCACTTTATTTAAAATTCGTTGTGGTTTGATTCGCCTAGTAATGAACATTAAGCCAGCAGCTACTATTGTTGATTGGGCTAAGGGTATGCCAATTAAGAATGCTATTAATAATCCTCCAGTTATCAAGAGGCTTTTAGTAAGTAGCGGTTTGTAGACACGGTAGCGTATAGAGGTTGCACTTAAACAAGATTTGGTAGAACGAACTTCAGGATAAAGCCACCACAACAATCCCACCTGGATTAATAAACTTACTAGTGCTAAGGGTGTCAAAGATTTAGCAAAATCGAGATAGCTGATACCAGAAAAGGAACCAATAAGAATGTTTTGAGGATTACCACTTAATGTTGCTACTGAACCAAGATTTGTGGCTCCTGCTAAAGCAAGTAAGTAAGGAATAGGATTGAGTTTTAGTGTTTGGGCTAAGCTTAGAGTCAAAGGAGTCAGAATTAAGGCAATGGTATCATTCAGAAAAAAAGCTGAGAGAATTCCACTGCCAAAAGTTAAAACAATTAGTAAACCCAAGGGACTGCGGGCAAAGCGTATAACTGTATCAAGTGTCAGTTGAAAAAAACCAGAGTAAGCCAAGTTTGTGCTGATTACCATCATGCCGAACAAGAAAATCAGCGTTTTATAGTCTATGGCTTGCCATGCTTCTTTAAGGTCTAAAACTCCTAATGCAATTAGCAAAGATGCACCAACTAGAGCAATACTAGCTCGATTCATTCGCAAACCAGGTAGATACCCTAAACCCAAACCTATATAAGTCAGCCCAATAACGATCGCTCTCAAAACAATCATGATTTTGCTATATTCTTTTGACGTAATGCATTTCTATTAACTCCTGTTTTTGTTTCAGGTACAAAAAACTAAAAAATTCCCAAACCTACGACAGCGATCGCGGCTAATATCACAAAGTGAGACTAAATTTAGGTTTAGAGGGTTGAATATGTAGATTTTTTGGGAAAATTGGTATAATTTGTGCTGTCTTACCAGTTCCAGAATCATTTTATAACTTTTACTGCAAAGCAAAATCCGAAGGCTAAAGTGGGGGGTTTCCGTATTCAGCTACAGTGAAAATAGAAAATAATAGATTATGGACAAACGTTATTTTTTAGAAGCTAGTGCAGTAATAGTTGGCACAGCATTGTTATCACGTTATATCAATTGGGGTTCAGAAGACATGACAACTTCTAACGAGAAATTTGAAATTACTAAACCTGAAGAAGAGTGGCAGACAATTCTGACACCAGAACAGTTTCGGGTATTGCGTAAACATGGTACAGAGCGCGCTCATACCAGCCCACTAGATAAGGAATATAATCCAGGTACTTTTCTATGCGCTGGGTGTGGACAGCCTTTGTTTACATCTGACACCAAATTTAATAGTGGTACTGGCTGGCCTAGCTTTTTTAAGCCCATTGAAGGCGCGATCGCAACTACTGTAGATAAGTCGTTTTTTATGAGCAGAACAGAAGTACATTGTAGTCGCTGTGGTGGACATCTCGGTCATGTGTTTAACGACGGCCCTGCACCCACTGGCGAACGCTACTGTATGAATGGTGTCTCACTGAAGTTTACTCCTGCATAACAGGAGGCAGAGGGGCAGGGGGGCAAGGGAGCAGGGAGCAGGGGGAGAAATAATCTTACTCTTGACTCAGCACTCACAATGCCCAATGCCCAATGCCCAGTCCCCACCCCTCTAAGACAAAGTATGGCGTTGAAAAAAGTCCCAAATTGTCTGACTGGCGTTCAATTTCAACTTGGCGTTGAACTTATTTATACTCGGATCTGTTGAAGTGCCACCAGGCCAAAAATGTCCACCGTTGACCACGGCTAGCTGCACAACTTCTGAGTTACCTTGACAATGTGAGTACCAAGAAGTTTTGACTTGAGAGTTTTTGCTGAGGCTAGTGCCATGAGCTTGTGGAGATTTAGCTGATGCGCTACATTTATCGTGCGATCGCCAAAAGCTTACCATGTCTGAAATAGAAATTAGCGCTCCTCGTTGTGTGTGATCATCACCTTCATAAAGTACATCACGATCTTTTGTACCGTTGATCATCAGCATTGATATAGGAGTCTGAGGTTGGCAATTACCTTTGAGTCTAACTGGAAGAGAGCCAGCTACTGATGCGAAAGCGGCAATTTTATCAGGTAACTTACAAGCTAAAGCTTGGGTAAGGATTCCCCCTTTAGAGAAGCCAGTAGCATAAACTTTATGCTGGTTAATATTTATTTGCTGCTTCAAATGATCAATTAAAGCACTGACAAATAATACATCATCTATCCTGCCTCTAGGATTTCCTCTAAGGTTCCATTTTTTGTCAATTCCATCTGGATAAACAACAATAAACTTTTTTTTCTCCGCCAAACTGTTAAAGCGAGTTACATTACTTATTGAATGTCCAGTCCCAGCATCTCCATGAAATACTAAAACTAAAGGCATCGAATGGTTTTTATTATAATTTTTTGGAACATAAAAATAGTAGGTGCGTAAGCGACCTTGATTAGTTAGCTTTCCATAATTATCACCATTTAATATTTTTTGTTGAGGTCTATTTTTTTCTATTGCTTGAATTGAACTGCAAGCTGTGGTTAAAAGTGTTGCAATGATAAATACAAAAATCTTTTGAAAGAATAGTGGTTTTTGATATATATTCATGCTTAACTCACTAAGAAGGAAATTGTTTTCAACCAATAGGATTCTTATTTCTTACTTTAAATATACATAAGTGGGATTACTCTGCACTATTCAACTCGTTAACTAATGTTGATTTAGCATTACTATATCACGTTGTAAATTTAAATTATTAACTGAGAAATCAACTAGTTGATGAATGGAAACCCAGCCAAGCAATATATAAATATAATGGTTTCTACATGGTTCAACTACAGAAAAAATCCTTAACTACAGATAAACACAGTAGAGGCACATATCTGTGCGCCTCTACTGTGTACCTCATTCAAATGAGAATCGCTATATTGCCTAATCTTTCCAAAATTGTATCTAGAATTTAGCTACATCCTATTGTAATAGCAGTGCTAAATACAGCGAATAAGATAATAATTAACCTCTTACACGTACACGCACAGTGCGAGCAGGAACCCAGTGCCGACGACCGCGTATTGTTTCCCAATGCCCCTTAACATAAACCGTTTTCCAATGCGATCTGGCTACAACAATGGGTCTATGAGCCGTAGGTCTGACAATAACCTCTGCTGCCGATGCTTGTGATGATAATGAGGTAAATGCAAGTGGTAAAGCAAGTAAAATGCCAACGAAGATAGGTTTCATGATTAATTCTCTTACTTATTTATGTTTGGTTTGTTTGTGACAACTTTCCTAAATAATTTGTGACCATTTCTCCTTATATTCTCTTAAAGTCGCAACCTTACCGTTCATAATAAGGTCTTCTGCGCCAATAGTTTTCCTTCCTGATTAAGGAAATTTTTCGTAATAATATAAGAGGAATTGCTTGTTTTACAACTAAATAGGATTGCTGTGTTGACTCAAGTTTAAAACGTTAAATTAAAAATCAGTAGTGGAAAAAAGTCATAATTTTAGTATGACTAAAGTCATAACTAAGTAGTGTACAAATAATATTGCAAAAACTGATAGCTTATAGTAAGCTCATCTTATTTATAATAATTTGAAGCTAAAGAGAGCCTATTTGTTTGAGAAGTTGGCTATCTAATTCATTAGGAATATTTTAAAATTAATAATTTAGTACGAATAGCTTTTGACTAAAACTTAAAAACAGCGATTGTTTGAGAAGTGAAATAGCGATCGCCCCATTTTCTAGCTGTAGAAACTTAGGCGATCGCACTTGCCAAATTCCTTAATCAATCACAGTGTTGCTACAAGTTCCTTTAAGCGATCGCGGCCATCTCGAAAGACTGGCCAGCCATCTCCCACCAACACAGCTTCTACCTGACTCAGTTCTGCTAACCTCTGCACAGAAGCAACCGCCTCTTTTCGATTCAGCAGCTTGTCATCTGGCAAAATCGTTAAGCTACCTGCTTTACGTGCGCGGACTAAATCCCCTGTAATCAAGGTAGTTTCCTCTAGCAATAATGCCAGTTCACCGGGAGTTTTGGAACCTTGGAGTTCAATCACCTTCAATCCAGGTACTAACTCATCCCCATCCGCAAGCCAGCGATCGCAAAATATGGGGAAAGAGTCTTTTTCTGCCACAGGGCCAGCTATCTTGGCATAAGTTTGATCGGCAATTTCTTTACTAGCCCTGATATGCTCGGAGTTAGTCAGTACAATCCAAACTACACCACCGAGGGATTGCAGATGATTCCAATCATGGTTTGATAAAGCTACTGGGTCAATCAAGATGTTGCCATCTGGACGAATCCAGGCATATCCATTGAAATCTATATTTCTTGCAGGATTGAAACTAGACCAGCTATATAGGTCAGGACGGTGCAAAGATTTCATGATGATTCTGGATTAGTACCTTAAATAATTGACTATTACTCTCAATAATTAAGTATATAGGTGAAAGGGACTGGCGATTGGGCATTGCTTATTCTCCTTACGTCTCTGTATCTCCCTAACTTCCCTAGTCTTAACTCCAAATCTGAAATTAGAGTATACTACGGCAATTCTATCGATATTATGGTTATTATCAGGATTACAGAAATTCTTGCATAACTGCAATAGATGAACGGAGAGAGCCGGTGAGTGAGATTCAGCGTAAAAAAATATCAGCGAAGGCAGACCAGTTCACAGAGTCCGTGATTCGAGAAATGACACGGGTAGCACTGCAATATGATGCAGTGAACTTGGCGCAGGGGTTTCCTGATTTTCCTTGTCCACCAGAGTTGAAACAGGCAGCCTATGCAGCAATTGAGGCAGATGTTAACCAGTATGCAATTACTTGGGGCGATCGCCCATTTCGTCATGTGATCGCCAATAAAGTCCGTTGGTATCTTGGCTTAGATATTGACCCCGAAACCCAAATCACAGTCACTTGTGGTTCTACAGAAGCAATGGCATCTGTAATGCTGGCAACAGTCGATCCAGGTGATGAAGTAATTGTATTTGAGCCATATTACGAAAACTACGGCCCAGATGCAATTTTAGCTGGTGCTACACCCCGCTACGTCACACTGCATCCTCCCGATTGGACATTTGATGAAACACAGTTGCGTCAAGCTTTCAACGCCAACACCAAAGCCATTATTATTAACACACCCCACAATCCCACAGGCAAAGTCTTCACCCGTGAAGAACTCACCTTAATTGCCGAACTTTGTCAGCAGTGGGATGTACTAGCCTTCACAGACGAAATTTACGAACACATTCTCTATGACGGTACACAACATATTGCACTAGCAACCCTTCCTGGCATGGAAGAACGCACCGTTACCATTAACGGACTATCTAAAACTTACAGCGTCACCGGATGGCGAGTTGGCTACATTCTTGCAAACCCCAAACTAACAGGAGCCATTCGTAAAGTCCATGACTTTTTGACCGTTGGCGCTCCCGCACCATTACAACGCGCTGGAGTCGCCGCCATGCAACTGCCAACATCCTACTATGAAGACTTAGCCAAACTCTACCAAGGCAAGCGAGACAGCATAGTGCAGATTCTGGAGCAAGTCGGAATTCCCTACTTTCTCCCTAAAGGAGCCTATTACGTCCTAGCCGATATTTCCAAATTTGGCTACAAAACCGATATTGAATTTGCCTACCACCTAATCAAAAATATTGGTGTAGCTGTAGTTCCCGGTTCCAGCTTTTTTAGCCAACCAGAAAAAGGGCATTCACTAATCCGCTTCTGCTTCAGCAAAAAACCCGAAACATTGCAAGCAGCTAGCAACAAATTGCTTAAATTAACATCCACATTACAATCAACATCCTAACAGCAAATCTTCTCTCTGCGCTCTCTGCGCCTCTGCGTGAAACATCATCCCAACTTATCTAACATGAAAAACCCATAACACTATATTTCCCCTTACTGACAAGGAGCAACAATGGCAACTTACGACAACATTTTGCAAGCAATTGGTAGAACTCCATTAGTCAGACTTAACACAATCACACAAGACATTCACTCTCCTATCTTTACCAAAGTCGAATATCTTAATCCTGGCGGGAGTACCAAAGATAGAATTGCTCTCACCATGATTGAAGCCGCCGAAAAAACAGGTCAACTGCAACCAGGCGGCACTATTATTGAAGCCACCGCAGGTAACACTGGTGTAGGACTCGCACTAATTGCAGCCGTAAAAAAATATCGCTGCATCTTCGTCATGCCCGATAAAATGAGCCAAGATAAAATCAACTTGCTCAAAGCTTATGGTGCAGAAGTAGTTGTTACTCCCACATCTGTAGCACCTGACTCGCCAGACAGTTATAACGGTGTAGCCGAAAGACTAGCCAAAGAAATCCCAGGAGCATACAGACCAAATCAATTTGAAAATCCAAATAATCCTCTAGCGCACTACTTAACTACTGGGCCAGAAATTTGGTCAGATAGTAATGGTAAAGTTGATGTTTTTGTTGCTGGTATGGGAACAGGCGGCACAATTTCAGGAGTTGCCAAATATCTTAAAGAGCAAAATCCAAATATAGTAATTGTTGGTGCAGATCCAGAGGGTTCAATTCTTTCCGGCGATACTCCTAAATCTTACAAAGTTGAAGGAATTGGCGAAGACTTTATTCCCAAAACTTTTAATCGCCAACTAGTCGATGAAATGATTCGCGTTAGCGATAAAGAATCTTTTAATATGGCTCGTCGCTTAGCACGAGAGGAAGGTTTACTAGTAGGAGGTTCCTGTGGTACAGCAGTAGCCGCCGCGCTCAAGTATGCAGCTCGATTATCAGAACCGAAGTATATTGTAGTGCTATTACCAGATACAGGCAGAAACTACATAAACAAAATCTATTCTGATGTCTGGATGCAGGAAAATGGATTTTGGGAAGGTAAAACAGTCATAGCTATAAAAATTGGCGAAATATTAGCGCAAAAAACTGATTTCCCTTCTTTAGTTGCTGTGAGTCCCCGCGATACCTTGAGCAAAGCTACAAACTACCTACAAAAGCTAAATATTTCACAGTTACCAGTGATTGATAACAATCATGTAGTAGGAAGCTTGAATGAAGCATCTTTAATGAAGTGCCTTCATGATGGCATCAATTTTTCTAACCAAGAAGTTTCCGCAGTTATGGGTAAACCGCTGCCAATTCTTGATGAAGATGTTGATGTTTCTGAAGCTTATCGAGTGCTTTTATCAGGAACTACAGGAATTATTATTAAGCGGCATGATGTCCCTATTGGCTTAATTACTAGAGCCGACTTAATTAGATATTGGATTAGTCAAACCCAAGAAGAAGCAAGAGAAAACAATGGAATTTGAAACTAGAGCAATTCATGAAGGGCAACAACCAGATCCCCAGACTGGCGCTGTAATTGTCCCCATATATTTGACTTCCACCTATGAGCAAGAAGCGATAGGAAAACACAAAGGATATGAATATTCTCGTACTGGAAACCCAACCCGTAATGCTTTAGAAGAATCTCTCGCTTCACTTGAAAATGGTAAATTTGGTTTGGCGTTTGCCTCTGGGTTAGCTGCCACTACCACTGTATTAAGTTTACTCAAAAGTGGTGATCATATTCTTGCGGGTGATGATTTATATGGCGGTACTTATCGTTTGTTAGAAAGAGTTGTGAAAAATTGGGGTGTGACAACTACCTATGTAGATATTGATAACATCACTGACTTTGAAACTTTTATTCAGCCCAATACCAAGTTAATTTGGATTGAAACCCCCACCAACCCATTGTTAAAAATTGTTGATATTACAGTACTGGCAAATATTGCTCATAAAAACAATCTCATTCTAGTTGTAGATAATACCTTTGTCAGTCCTTATTTTCAAAGACCACTAGAATTAGGTGCAGATATTGTAGTTCACAGTACTACTAAATATCTAGGAGGACACAGCGACGTTATTGGTGGCGCAGTTATCACTTCTAACGAACAACTCTACACCGAACTGAAGTTTTATCAAAATGCGATCGGGGCAGTTCCAAGTCCTTTTGATAGCTGGTTAGTCTTGCGGGGTATTAAAACCTTGGCTATAAGAATGCGAGAACACGAAAAAAATGCTTTATTCTTAGCTAAATTTTTAGAAAAGCATCCCAAAGTCGAGCGAATTTATTATCCTGGTTTGCCTAGCCATGAACAACATCAACTAGCTAAAGAGCAAATGTCTGGCTTTGGGGGGATGATTAGTTTGGAATTAAAAGGTGGTTTTGCTGAAGTTGAAAAATTCGCTTCGCGACTCAAGTTATTTTTGCTGGCTGAAAGTTTAGGCGGGGTGGAATCACTGCTTTGCTATCCTGCAAAAATGACTCATGGCTCAATACCAGAAGCTGAACGACTTAAACGCGGCATTAAAGATAATTTAATTCGTCTTTCTGTAGGAATTGAGCATCCGCTGGATTTACAAGCTGATTTAGAAAATGCTTTGGCTTGAAAATTGGGCATGGAAAATAGACATTTTCATCCGGCATTGTGTTTGCGTAGCTTACGCTTACTATCTTGATGGGTATCTATATTGTAGTTAATAGAAGTTAATAACTTATGCCTTAATAGAAGTTCATAAATCTTTTTCTACAGGATTTATCAAAAAAACTAGACAATAGACCTACAGAAATATAGCTCTAAATTCTCATCTCTAAGTTAAAAGTAGACAAGCTTGACAAATCTCTACTCGATTAGGGGAGTTTCTATCCCTTAGTTGGTAAGAATATTCAGAAAAACAGCACTAAGCTTCTGTAGAATTTATCCAAATTTCCGGTAATTATATCGGGATAGTAGACTTATAACTTTCGGCACAAAAAACCCTATTGACTCCTTAAAAAGATAGGATTACTGTTAAAAGTAGTCCTTTAAAGGACGCTACCTATGCATCAACAAATCAGGAGATATTTCTTATGATGATGATGATGACCGAAACCATGACTGACGAAATGCAAACTTGCATGGATGCTTGCATGGAATGTCACAAAATGTGCATGGAAACCATGACTTACTGCATGAGCAAAGCTGGTAAGCAAATGGACATGGGTATGATGAGCATGATGAGCATGATGCGTGACTGCGCTGAAATGTGCATGATGTGTATGAACATGATGATGGGTGGTTCTGAGTTTATGGGACGCACTTGTATGCTTTGCGCGGAAATGTGCGATCGCTGTGCAATGGCTTGCGAAAACATGAACGATGATCCGAAAATGATGGAATGCGCTGCCGCTTGCCGCAAGTGTGCAGAAGCTTGCAGAGCTATGGAAATGATGCCTGTTTAATTCCACAACTTAGCAGAAGTTTCTCTGCAACCTAATATTCAAGCGCTCAGATTCTATGAATCTGGGCGCTTGAAGTTTTATGTGATCGCTTAATCTGGGTAGAATTTAAAGGCATCGCAATTTCTCACAGTCTTAATCATGAGCAACATTCCCCAAGCAGGGCAACCAGCACCTGATTTCTCCATTCCTGACCAAAATGACAACCTAGTCAGCCTAGATAATTTGAGCGGTCAATGGATTATCCTCTATTTTTACCCCAAAGATGACACCCCAGGTTGCACCACCGAAGCAAAAGATTTTACTGACTTATATCAAGACTTCAGCGCACTAGGAGCGAAAATTTTAGGCGTTAGTCCAGATTCGGGTAAATCCCATTGTAAATTTATCAGCAAACATAACTTATCTATCACTCTCTTAAGTGACCCAGAACATGAACTCATAGAATCTTACGGCGCTTGGCGCTTAAAAAAGTTTATGGGTAAAGAATATATGGGTGTAGTTCGGTCAACCTTCTTGATTTCACCTGATAGAATTATTGCTTATGCTTGGCCAAATGTAAAAACTAAAGGTCATGCTCAGTCAGTGTTAGCTAAACTCCAAGAATTAGCAGCCCCATCAAGTCCGGCATGAGCAGCTAAAACCTATTTGGATAAATAAAGAGTCACTCGAGGATATTTATAACTCTAGTGAAATAGATTTATAAACTGCTCGCGCTATGATTGAAGTAAAGAATTAGGCTTCTTGCAAGTTTAGAATTAACTATGGTTCAATTTATCCAAGCCCAAAATATTGGACTTGCATATCTGGAAGAAAGATTTGGTCTACAACTAGCTGAAGAAGAGGTATTCTTTACAGAATGGCTTGAAAGGTTACCAGAAATTACAGATTTAGAAAAGCAAGATTTAGACAGAGTAAAACTTCATTTTCTCCGTTTAGTCAAACGTCCCCCATTGTCAGAAGAAATTGTAAAATTAGTAGTTTTATCTCCTTTACTTAACTTAGCTGGATTTTATGATGAGCCTTTTTATATTAGAGGTGAGCAATCAATAGAAATTTCTGCGGAGGATGAAGGAGAAATTATTAGAGGTAGAATTGATATTTTAGTTATTCAAGAACAATTTTGGTTGTTAGTGATTGAATCTAAAAGGTCTAGTTTTTCTCTTTTAGAAGCCGTGCCTCAAGCACTGGTTTATATGCTAGCTAATCCTACTCAAAATAAACCTGCGTTTGGATTAGTAACAAATGGTAGTGATTTTATTTTCCTGAAACTTACCCAAGAAAATCAGCAAAAGTATGCTCTATCTGACCAATTTACACTGTTGAAACGAAAAAATGAATTACATCAGGTTCTAAGTATATTAAAAAACTTGAGTCAAATTTTAAGTTAATTTATGTCTATTCGCCCTATTTATCTCGATTGCCACGCCACCACGCCTGTAGATGAACGGGTACTGGCAGCAATGCTACCCTACTTCACAGAACACTTTGGCAATCCATCCAGTATTGGTCATGTTTATGGCTGGGAAGCAGAAGCTGCTGTCAAACAAACGCGAGAAATATTAGCAACAGCAATCAACACCACACCAGAAGAAATTATTTTTACTAGCGGTGCAACAGAAGCAAATAATTTAGCTATTAAAGGTGTTGCTGAAGCTTATTTTCAAAAAGGTCAGCATATTATTACTATTGCTACAGAACATAGCGCAGTTCTTGACCCTTGCAAATATTTAAAAACTCTCGGTTTTGAAATTACTATTCTTCCAGTTAAAAAAGATGGACTGGTTGATTTAACTGAGTTAGAAAAAGCTTTCCGTCCAGAGACAATTTTGGTATCGGTGATGGCTGCAAATAACGAAATTGGTGTGTTGCAGCCATTGGCAGAAATTGGGGAAATGTGCCGCGATCGCAATATCATATTCCACAGCGATGCAGCCCAAGCTATTGGTAAAATTCCCCTTGATGTGCAGGCGATGAAAATTGATTTGATGTCGCTAACCGCGCACAAAGCCTACGGGCCAAAGGGCATTGGGGCATTATACGTCCGCAGGCGCAATCCCAGAGTCCAACTTGCACCTCAGCAACACGGTGGTGGACACGAGCGGGGGATGCGTTCTGGTACTTTGTATACACCCCAAATTGTCGGCTTTGGCAAAGCTGTAGAAATAGCTTTGGCAGAACAAGCAACAGAAAATCAGCGCCTTACCGAACTCAGACAAAAATTGTGGGAACAACTTTCGCAACTCGAAGGAATTCACCTCAACGGACATTCCACCCAGCGATTAGCAGGAAACTTAAATATCAGTGTTGAGGGGGTAGATGGAGCTGCACTTTTACTAGGATTACAACCAGTGATGGCGGTGTCTTCTGGTTCTGCTTGCTCATCGGCGACTACTGCACCCTCTCATGTTCTGACAGCACTGGGACATTCCGAACAGCTAGCGTATGCCTCGGTACGATTTGGCATTGGACGATTTAATACTCAAGAAGAAATTGAGCAAGTGGCAAAAAATGCGATCGCCACAATTCAAAGTTTACGTAAGCAAGCAACCCTGGTGTAGAAGGGGAGGAGCAGAGGGAAATAAATACAGACCAATCACTTTTGGCTACTGTACAGACGCAATTAATCGTGTCTCTACTCAATACGGATCTGAATTAAATTTTCCCCGCTTCACGCTCCTGAGATAGTATCCTGATGTTGGTCTGTTTCTCAAATTGAAGGTGTCACCACGAGGAACTCTCCAAATTTTGTAGTCGGAAAAGGTTAGAGGAGTTCGAGGTTCGCATACTTCTGGCTTATGATCTCCAAGTACAAAGTACGCCGCACCTCTACCCATAACTTTTGCTAGACCGTTTCTATCAATAACAACCGATGTCTCCTCACTAATGGCTATACCTAAAGCACTTTTAGATATACCATCTTTAATCTGACGAGCAATAAAAGCCATAATTCGACCCATTCTTTTACGGCTGTCAAAGTGCGTATCTACGATAGTTCCCTTTAGATTACTCCATTTGAAAAAGTTGTAAGTAAAGGTAATATCTCGGTAGGGATCTTCGAGTGCGTCTCTAGTTTCAATGCCGATTTCGGAAGAAGCACAAGCATCGTAAACAAATTCACTTTGAATCATCGCACCCGCACTAGTGCCACCAATGCCACCACCCTTCATATAAACTGACTTGACAGCAGCCTCTAATTTGGTATCTTTCCAACTACGAGTGTATTCACATTGGTCGCCGCCGGCAAAGAAAATCACATCAGCATTTCTGATTTTCTCAACAATTTCAGCTTTGTTTGCTTCTTGTCTATTGCTAATAATTAGGGTCTCTACATAGTTGACGCCCTTCATATCAGAAATTAGCCGATTGTAATCATGGTTACCATAAGTGCGGATTACTACAACATTAACTTTGGCGGCGTAGTTATTACCTCGTTTAACTTGGTTAATCATCCACTGGATAGCCTCATCTACATCGGGCCCACCTCCACCCAAACACAGGACTGGGCCTGCTAAGGAGGGGGCTGGACTGACTGAGGAGGAACGGACATCAGCAGTATCGCCCAGCAAGTAGCGTTTCAAGTTAGCTATCAAACGGGTTATAAAGGAGGTTCCCATCTTCAACAACTTGATTCCTGCTCTCTTCAAGTACTTTGCTATATTTGGGAAAGTCCTTGTCATATTAAACTTCTGGTGCTAAGCAACTTAAGCTGTTACGCACTTTAACTGCATATTTACTCGTTATTGGTGAGCCAGTGTGGTCTTTTTGATTTCCAAAATGAACAACTGGCGTGCGCTTTGCACTCACCCGGAGGGTCATTAGTCATTGGTCATTCGTATTTACAAAGGACAAAGGACAGTCTTAACGAAAAAATGTGCAACTTAAAAGCGTATTAACTTAACTTTCGCCCAGTAAAGGTGAAATTTCCAGCGTACAGCCTTTGTACTGTTTTTTAATCCCAAATAATGCATGGTAATCATTAATTCTTTGCGTTATACCAATTTTCCTAAAGGCGACCGGAAGTCGCGGCTACACAAACAAAACCCGCCTACGCGGGTTAAAAATGTTGATTTTCGGTTAGTTCAGACACAGAGAAGTCTGAGTGTCGACTTCCTTAGCCAAGCGTATTGGACTATAGAAAAAACCAGAAACTTTATGTAGAGACGCTTCAAACAGCAGGTCTCTACATAATTACGAATTACGTTAGCGTAGCGTTAGCGAGTCTTGCCTACGGCACGCTGCGCGAACCAGCGTCATTACGAATTACGAATTAATTGTCACCGTCCAAATTCTTCCGTAGTTAGAAGGAATATTTACCCAATATTCTGAATTACTGGGAACGCCAATTAAATTATTTTCCCCATTCAATTCTTCCTGATAATCGCCACCAATAGGGAACCAGAAGGGGACACTTTGATCACTATCGCCAAAGTTGAGTGCTACTAAGCTGAACTTGTTGGCGTATTTGCGCGAGAATAGCAGGACATTTTTTGAGTGGTAGCGATCGTAATTATTGTAAAAGAAGTGTTCGCCTTGTGTAAATTGGGGTTGTTGACGGCGTAGTTTAATCAACTTCCGTACTAAGGCAAGTACATTTTTACCAATTAGATCATAAACATAATCCCAACGCACAGGCCGCAGCAACATCACGCGTCCAAAACCTTGTTCAGGAAGGTAATAATTTTCGCCAAATTCTTGACCTTGCCAAAGCAAGGGAACACCTTTAGCAGTCAAAATCCCAATTAGGTAAGGCTGGACTTTGTACCACAGTTCGCGATTACCCTCTTGTAATAAATCATTGTCGCGTGCGATCGCACCAAAGTTACAAACAAAGCGGGAATGGTCGTGAGTTTCTATATATTGCAGTGCTGTCTTGGCAATTTTGTTACCATCATTAGTAATCTCTTCTGGATAATTATCTAGACCTAATTTAAAGCCGAGATTAGCTAAATCACCTCGACTACCAGCAGCTACCTTTTTAGCAGCATCCAACGTTTCATTTTGCCAAGTACTATTGGTATAAGTCTGTTCCAAAATCTCTCTTGGCCCTTCTAATTGCTCAGCACACTGAATCAAGTTGATTGTGTTATTGTCAAAAAATCTTCCCCAGTATTCACCAGCAGTTTTTTTGTCTTTGACGGTGTTGTAAGTGTTAAAAACTAAATTAGCGTAACCAACTCCTGTAGACCCATCCCAATAGTTAGGTACGCAGTCATAACGGAAGCCGTCAACATGATAAACATCTAACCAGTGATAGTTCACTGTGTAGAAAAAGTCTTGGGTAAACTTACGTTTGTAGTCTGTGCTTTCGCCAAAATAATCTTTAGCAAATGACCCCATAAAAGGGTTATCGCGATATTCTAACTTTCTGTACAGATAAGAATAGGGAAAACTATCACTGGTGTGACCATAAACAGAATCTACAATCACAGCAATATTGTTTTGATGTGCTGCGTCAATTAGCTTCTGTAAATCTTTTCTTTTGCCAAATCGCTCATCTACACCAAAGTAGCCAATTGGTAAAAAGCCCCAATCTACTGTTAAGCCTACGTTAGAAAGGGGCATAATTTCAATACAATTAACTCCTAAATCTGTTAGATAGTTAAGTTTATCAATGGTTTTGTCGACATCTACACCAAACTCAGCAATCATTAATTCGTACATTACCAGATTTTTTAAGTCTGGAGTTTTCCAGTTAATTTCTTGCTGACTCCATTGATATGGTTGATATCCTAATGTGAAAGCGGATAATTTCCCTACACCAAATTCTCTAGCGAAGGGGTCAATAATCCAATCTATTTCTCCCTTATTGGGATTACGTAAAAAATAGCGGTAAACATATCTTCCTGGCTGTCCCCATGCAGAGTTTTGGCGGGGTTTTGATTGAGTATTGATGTTTATTTGCGTTGACCAATAATCACCATATTCTGTATCTATAGAATGTTCTAGTTCAAATTCTAATGGTTGAATGTCTTGTAAGAATTGATCTTGTTCATGGATAACTTTAACCCATAACCGATTACCATCATTTTTAGACACCCAAGGAAGAAATACTCCAAAATCAACAACACCATTGGCTTCTCTAGCTCCTAGTTTATCCAAAGGTAGCAGTTTCATATAGTAATCCTTGCTAAATTAATTTTTTTACTGTTGACCGGAATTGCAAAATAGCATCCGAAATCAGCATAAATCTGCACTGCTGAGGTTTTTTAAGCAGCGCCTTTTGTATATCTATCAAAGGTTTATTAAGGATTTATGCAAGTGTAAAAATAAATTTATATTTCTTCACTTGATTTGTGCCAAAATCCCGGCATCTTCCAAATACCGGGGTTATCATTTATCACCAAACAACTTGCGATCGCTCTTGTACAACTCGCTGATAAACTTTTTCTGTTTGCTTGGCTAATTTCGGCCAGCTGAAGCGTCGCTCTAAATCGTTATAAGCATTATCCACCAGCCATTGCCGATATCCTGGATTTCTCAACACTTCTAAAATCCCCCAAGCCAGGGAATCAGGATTGTTCACCCAGGTAACAATGCCTGTTTTATTATGTTGCACCACTTCTGGAAAACCGCCAGTATTTGAAACTACCACTGGTACACGAGAAGCAAAACTTTCTAAAGCTACAATCCCAAAGGGTTCGTAAAGACTGGGAAACACGGCACAGTCAGCGACGGTTTGAAATTTATCTAAGTATTCATCGGAGAGAAAGCCAGTAAAATAACATTTGTGCCAAATTCCTAAATCCCAGGCTTGACGTTTGAGATGGTCGGTATTACCACCACCAACAATCACAAACTTAACATTACCTCCCATTTCTCCCAATATCTTAGGTGCAGCATTCAGGAGTACAGGTACACCCTTTTCATAGGTCATGCGACCGAGATAATAAACTATTTTTTCATCGTCTGTGGCAAATTGGCGACGAAAATCCAGCGCATGAAAATCTTCGTGGTGCTGTTTCTTTTCGGCTCGAATACCGTTATAAATGACATCAATTTTGTTCCAATGACTGTGTAATGCTCGTTCTACTTCCCGCTGCATATAGTCACTACAAACAATAATCCGCCAAGCATCGTAAGCTAGTAAATTTTCTTTACCATTAATATAGTTTTGTGTTTCTGTGTAAATGCCGTTATAACGTCCGTATTCAGTAGCGTGAATTGTGGCAATTAGAGGGATTTTAAAGTTATGTTTGAGAGCGATCGCTGCATCTCCTACTAACCAATCATGAGCATGAATTAAATCAAAAGGCCCTTCCTCCAGAATTAACTTCCCACCGTGATCCCCCATGCTCTGATTAAGATTGACTACCCAGTGGAAAAAGTCATTACTATGAGACACTGGTACTCGATGTACTTTTATTCCCTCAACAACTTCATACATCGAAGCTTGACCAAATTCCGCTGTAATCAGGTGGATTTCATGTCCTAGCTTAACCAGCTCCGGATACAACTCCGCTACATGACGCGCAATTCCCCCAACTATCCTTGGTGGAAATTCCCAACTTAGTACCAGTATCTTCATTTATTAAACCCCCTGATGCTTTACAAATATTTAAAAAACTACATTTATCTAAAAATACAACTCTGACAGTTGCAGTGAGTATATATACTAAAATAATGTTTGAATTTTTTAACACTTTTTTGATAAAGCTGATTACAGGTTATCAAGGTTGGAGAAATCAGCAAAGACCTTATGAAACATCTAAAAAGATTACCCTATAAAAGCCAAATTTAAAGGAAGTCTGTCACCCCCTTTTAACTCTTTTAATGGTTGTCTAGCTTCTGTTAGCTGTGCATAGAAGCGCTTAATCTGTTTTCACTCTTAGGGAAAAACTGTAAATCCATCTCCCTATTTGCCCAAGCGAAAAGTACAGCCTATCTAGAAAAGACGGCTGTAACCAAGAAATGTTGCCCTTTTAAAACAAATGAAGCAAAAATGAGGAATTTATACCAATTCAATTAATGATTGCAACACATCCTTGGGTGAAGACGCGATGAATCGCGTCTCTACAGATGGTCTACTTGTCACATTCTTTTTTGAAATTGGTATTACCCTTCTCAGATTCCTCTTACTTGTTCCTTAATTCGCTATCAGGTCAATAGTGTTAAGTTAAAAAATTAGCAAAACCCAACAAGTATCTTAGTACTGTTGGGTTATGATGCCTCAAACGATGCTGTAATTGTCTACCAAATTAGCTTTGATCCAAGCGCAGTACAGCCATAAAAGCTTCCTGCGGTACGTCCACAGTACCCACAGATTTCATCCGCTTTTTACCTTTTGCTTGTTTCTGCAAAAGTTTTTTCTTGCGGCTAATATCACCACCGTAGCATTTAGCAAGCACGTCTTTTCGCAAAGCGGGGATGTGTTCGCTGGCGATAACTTTACTGCCAATAGATGCTTGAATTGGCACTTTGAATTGATGGCGGGGAATTAGTTCCTTGAGTTTTTCCGCCATTGCTCGCCCGACGTTGTAAGCTTTATCCCGATGTACAATCATCGCCAAGGAATCCACAGGATCGCCGTTAATCATGATATCCAGCTTTACCAAAGGATTTTCACGGTAGCCGATGATGTGATATTCCATACTGGCGTAACCGCGCGATCGCGACTTCATTTGGTCAAAAAAGTCGGTGACTACCTCTGCCAAGGGTAATTCGTAAGTGAGTGTAGTACGTCCTTGGGCGAGATATTTCATATCCTTGAAGATACCACGACGATTTTGTGACAACTCCATCAAGCTGCCAACATAAGTTTCCGGCGTAATCATCTCTACTTGGACGTAGGGTTCTTCAATTTTTTCACGATCGTTGGGAGAAGGTAAACGGCTGGGATTATCGATATAGAGTTCCTCACCTTTGAGGGTGATCACCTTATAAACCACCGAGGGGGCTGTAATGATTAAATCTAGGTTATACTCTCGCTCTAAACGTTCCTGGACAATTTCCATGTGCAGCAAACCCAAGAACCCGCAACGGAAACCAAACCCCATCGCGCTAGAAGTTTCTGGTTCGTAGTGTAGTGCTGCGTCGTTGAGTTCGAGCTTTTCTAAGGCTTCCCGCAAATCTTCAAATTGGTCAGCATCAATGGGGAACATCCCGCAAAAAACCATCGGGTTAGCTTCTGCATAACCTGGCAAGGGTGCTTCCGCTTTCGCCTTACTGAGGGTAATTGTGTCTCCTACACGTGCATCAGCTACAGCTTTAATTGCCGCTCCCAAATAGCCTACTTCCCCAGCATGGAGTTCATCAACTTGCTTTTGAGTGGGAGAAAGAACGCCTAACTCATCAATTTCAAATTCTTTACCAGATGCCATTAAATGGATGCGATCGCCTTTTTTTAACGTGCCATCCATCACCCGGAAATATACAATTACTCCCCGGTAACTGTCGTAATAGCTATCAAAAATCAACGCCCGTAAACGTTCATTTATCGTATTGGGCGGTGGCGGTATCCGCTCAACAACTGCTTCTAAAATCTCATTAATACCAATTCCTTCTTTAGCAGAGGCAAGAATTGCACCACTGCAATCTAGACCGATAATTTCTTCAATCTCGCCAATTACCCGTTCTGGTTCTGCCCCAGGCAAATCGATTTTATTCAAAACCGGGATAATTTCCAGGTTATTCTCTAAGGCTAAATATACATTTGCCAAAGTTTGCGCCTCCACACCTTGGGACGCATCTACTACCAATAGCGCTCCTTCACAAGCAACAAGGCTGCGTGACACCTCATAAGAAAAGTCTACATGACCCGGAGTATCAATCAAGTTCAGCACATACTGCTGACCATCTTTTGCTGTATAGTTCATCCGGGCAGCTTGCAGCTTAATCGTAATGCCGCGCTCCCGTTCCAGATCCATATTGTCGAGAAACTGTTCCTTCATCTGCCGCTCGTCAACAGTGCCAGTGGCTTGTAGCAAGCGATCGGCGAGGGTTGATTTCCCGTGGTCGATGTGAGCAATAATACAAAAATTGCGAATGCGAACTGCGGGAACGTCAGTCATATACTATCTTTGCCTTAGCAGCAACCAAAGTTAAAAGAGCTATTTACTTAATGTATTTTAATGCTTTCTTAGCCAAGACGCTGCTAGCTTTTAGTGCTTAGTTAGGAGTCAAGAGTCAAGAGTCAAAAGTCAAAAGTGATTTGTCTGTATTTATTCTCCTTCTCTTCCCCACTCCCCCACTCCCCAATTCCCCACTCCCCTCTTCACTCCATCTTTATCTTTTGATCGAAATAGGTGGACTTTTAAGAATATTATGAAAGTCTATTTATGGCTGCTAGTATTCATCAGCTTGAAGCGTACAATAAATATAAATAAGTACATGTAGGGATCATGTAGGGATCAGGAGCAATTACAACCCGTAATTGCCCGTAACTACTGATTTACTGGCAAATCTTCTAGGGCTATTGTCTTGCGAGTTATATAAAAATTGCCACTTGAAACTTAAAGCTGTTACTTTAGTACTCCTTGAGGGAACTATGTAACCATAGCCTTTAAGATTTTCAGTGAAATAACCCAAATTGGGTGTATAACTGCTTTACAAAGCTTTGGACAAAACAAATTCAGAGTATGTAAACCCATGAATATGCAAGAAAAGGCTACCGAAGCGGAAAACAGAAGAACCGATAAGGTAGAAATTGCTGTCCGCCTAGACTCCGAGTTACTAGAGCAAATTCAGCATCTCACGAATGACCCCAGTAAAGTGATTGAAGTAGCAATACGTCAGTGGTTGCGGGGCGAAATACTCAGAGATGATGAACTTACACGTACTCCTGTACGTACCCCAATTCCCCCGCGGGGTGAATGGAATGATTGACAACATCAATCAAATGTCAATCAAAAGAGCAGAAAAGTAAGAATTGCCAATCTGGATTCTAGAACACCGAGAAATACCCAATCCAAAATACAAAAGCTGTAAAAATTTATGCATAAATTTGAGCAGCTTTAGTAAAATTACGGTGGTATACCACTTGATTATCCAACTCGATTAATGACTATTACTGCCAACTCCCAATTGCCAAATCTATTTTCCCAAAATCAGGAATCTATTACTAGCAAGACTGATGGCTTATTACCAACTCTAGGTGCAGAGTTGGCATATACGCAAGATGGGACAGGGCGCTACCTGACCTTTTATTGGCAGCAAAGCGATCGCCTGGGGTTAAATACTGAGAAGATAGTTGATGAGCTAAACGAAGTTGAAACCTTTGCCCCAGTGGATAAGGTTAGTTATTTGAAACGGTTGCAGCGAGTTTTGTCAAATTTGGTGCCAGAAAAGTTTCAATGTTGGTTTAGCTGCCATCAAGAGTTATTTGAGTTGGAGTTGGTGATTAGTCCAATTATGCCGAAATTGGGAAGTGCTGCCACTACAGTTTTGGTAATGGGACGCTTACTGCAAGTTAAAGTCAACAAAAAACGGGCAAATGTAGCATTAAAAACTCCCACACAAAAAGAGTTGGCTTTACGTTCACAGCAACACCAAAAACTAGTCAATAGAATCACCAGAAATATTCGGCGGACATTGGATCTAGATATTATTTGGCAGCAAACAGTTGACAGTTTAGGAAAAGCATTGCGGCTGGAACGTTGCATCATCTGTCCTTACCAGCCTTCTTGCTTAAAAGTGCAGGTGATTGCAGAGTATCGCCAGCCACAACTGAGATCAATGCTGGGTGTAGATATAGATATAACTTCTGAGCCTGCCTTTGCTAAAGCATTGGCAACTCAGGAACCAATTGTCATGGAGGTTCCTGGAGATACTGAGTTTCAGCAGCATAAAGTTTTAGTAGTTGCGACTTGTTATCAAGATCAAGCTAATGGATTAGTAGCTTTGAATCTACAAGATAAATGCTATCCGTTGACAGAAGCGGAACTGGAATTAGCAAAAGAAGCAGCAGATCAGTTGGGAACAGCGATCGCTCATGCTACCTTATACAAAGAATTAGAAGCAGCCCGTCAAAAAGCCGAAGAAGCCTCCCGCCTCAAAAGCGAATTTCTCGCCAATGTATCTCATGAAATTCGCACCCCTCTCAACGGCATGATTGGTTTTTTGAAGCTGATTTTAGAGGGCATGGCAGATGACCCAGAAGAACAAAACCAATTTCTGGTAGAAGCTCACCAATTATCAATACACCTGCTAAATATCATTAATGACATCTTAGATATTGCCAAAATCGAAGCAGGTAAAATGGAGCTAAGTTGCGCTCCTGTCAAGTTGGATGAGTTATTCAATGATGTCGAAAATTTTATGCGCCCCCAAGCGGAGATGAGAAACCTCAGTTTCCAAATGCAAATGCCTGCTACCTCCGATGAGATTATTGTCCAAAGCAACTACCAACGTTTGCTGCAAGTCATGCTTAATTTAGTCGGCAACGCCATCAAATTCACTCATGAAGGTGGTGTAACTGTCAGCGCCGATTTAGTACTCAAAAAGGCAAAGACAAAACCTCAAGACCAGCAATTCCCTGGCATGGTGAGAGTGCGCGTAGCAGACACTGGTATCGGTGTTTCTTTAGACAAACAAGATAAACTGTTTCAATTATTTTCTCAAGTTGATGGCTCCCGCACCCGTCAGTATGGCGGCACAGGTTTAGGGCTAGCAATATCCCAGAAGCTAGTAGAAGCAATGGGCGGTGAAGTACATTTTTACAGTTTGGGCGAAGGGCTTGGCTCAACGGTGACATTCACAGTGCCACTATATCAACAACCAGTTATAGTTTCATCGACTGACAGCGACTCAACCAATAGCCTTGGATGCTGATACATAGTGTTGAGTTAAGAATTACAAGTTTCTCTAAGCTGTTCTCAATTAATGAATTTGCATATAGCCAGCAATCAGAATATTTGCTAGAAGCTAATTTTGAATTTTGAATTGTTTTCCCCTCTTCTCTGCTCTGAGTATTAATCTACGTCTGTAGATTAAACTGATAAAAGTGAAGTCAAAGTGCTTATATGACAGAGCAAACAACAGCAAGCGTTTTATTCCAAACCGCTTACGAAAGTCGTTACACTTGGGACGAAAACTTTCCTGGTTATAGTGCAGATGTGCAACTGGTACAGACTGCGGAAGTCTACACAGGTACAATTCGCATTAACAGCGATTTGAGTGTAGAAGTTACTGGTGTTGCAGATGAACAGGTGGAAGAAGGAATCTATACCCAATTACGAGATATAGTCACCCATCGCAAACGCTCTAGTTTTGAGCAGTCACATGGCAAGCATGAGTTTACTCTGGGCGAGACAGATAGCACTGGTGCGGTGGAAGTTTTGGTCAAAGGTGACTCGATGGGTTCTAGTTATAAAATTCGAGGCAAGGAAATTTGCCAAGTTAGCCGCATGATGGGTCGCATGGCTTTTGTCATTGATACCCATAAAAGCTTCGATACAGGTTCTGGCTATATTGCGAGTCGCTACGATGCGGTTTTCCGTAACTCAAAAACTAATGAAATCAGCAGCATCCTGAAATTTGAAGATACTTATGAGAAATTTGGTGATTATTATCTAATGACCAAACAGGTCGTGCAAGAGCATCTAGATGGAAATCCTTCGATAACTGAATTCAGCTACTCTAATATTAAGTTGCTCAAACCAGCAGTGGTTTAGTCATTAGTCATTGGTTTGCAACAAAAGACATACGGCAAAGGACACCTGATAACTCACAAACTAAGGACAATTGGATCTAGGATCAATTTAATAAAGCACGAAAATAAAATTTTGGGTAATGGATAATGAGTATGTGGATAAGGCTCAGAGATGATGCGCTATTCCCCATGCGCTATTATGCCCCATGCCCAATGCCCTATCAGGATTAACTTAGCAAGGTCTAAAACTATGGAACTAACAATTGATAACGTTGAAACAGTCTTAGATGAAATGCGCCCTTATCTCATGTCTGATGGCGGCAATGTAGAGGTCGTAGAACTCGATGGGCCTATTGTCAAACTGCGGTTGCAAGGTGCTTGTGGTTCTTGCCCCAGCTCGACAATGACTCTAAGAATGGGTATTGAGCGCCGCTTACGGGAAATGATTCCTGAAATTGCAGAAGTAGAGCAAGTCGTGTAAAAGTTAGGAGTTAGAAGTTAGGAGTTATGAGTTAACTCCTTGCTCCTTACTCCTTACTCCTCGCGATTACTATGTCCCATCCACTCTACGTCGCCTTTATCTGGCATCAACATCAGCCGCTGTACAAATCTCCTGGCAGCGGCGTTTCGCTATCTTCTAGTCAGCAGTACCGTCTACCTTGGGTACGTTTGCATGGCACGAAAGATTATTTGGATTTGATATTAATTTTAGAACGGTATCCTAAGTTACACCAAACGGTGAATCTGGTACCATCCTTGATATTACAACTCGAAGATTACATTGCTGGTACTGCTTTAGACCCTTATCTCACAGCCAGCTTGACGCCCGTTGAACAACTTAATCAGCAACAACGGGAATTTATTATCCAACATTTTTTTGATGCCAATCACCACACTCTGATTGACCCCCACCCCCGATATGCCCAGTTGTATCAGCAAAGGCAGGAAAAAGGGCAGGCTTGGTGTTTAGCAAATTGGGAATTGTCAGACTATGGTGATTTATTGGCTTGGCACAATCTGGCTTGGATCGATCCGTTATTTTGGGATGATCCAGAAATTGCCGCTTGGTTAAAACAAGGTCGAAATTTTACTTTAAGCGATCGCCAGCGTATATACTCCAAACAGCGAGAAATTCTTAGCCGCATCATTCCGCAACACCGGAAAATGCAAGAGGCGGGACAACTAGAAGTAACTACCACGCCCTACACTCACCCAATTTTACCTTTGCTGGCTGATACAAACTCTGGTCGGGTAGCAGTGCCAAATATGATACTGCCTGAGCAACGGTTTCAGTGGGCAGAAGATATTCCTCGCCACCTGCAAAAAGCTTGGAACTTATATAAAGACCGTTTTGGGCAGATTCCTCGTGGGCTGTGGCCTTCTGAACAGTCAGTAAGTCCAGAGATACTTCCACACATTATTAATCAAGGATTTAAGTGGATTTGCTCAGATGAAGCCGTCTTAGGATGGACACTGAAACACTTTTTTCATCGGGATGGCGCAGGGAATGTGCAGCAGCCAGAATTGCTATACCAACCTTACCGCCTACAAACCCCAGCAGGTGACTTGTCAATTGTATTTCGCGATCATAGACTATCTGATTTAATTGGCTTTACCTACAGTGCAATGCCAGCCAAGCAAGCAGCCGCAGACTTAGTTGGACACCTGCAAGCGATCGCGCGAATGCAAAGAAACAACCCCAGCGAACAACCTTGGTTAGTTACCATCGCTTTGGATGGAGAAAATTGTTGGGAATTTTATCCTCAAGACGGCAAACCCTTCTTAGAAGCTTTGTATCAAAGCTTGAGCGATGAACCCCACCTCAAACTCGTCACTGTCTCCGAATTTCTCGAAAAATTTCCCGCCACAGCCACTATCCGCCAAGAGCAACTACATAGCGGTTCTTGGGTAGATGGTAGTTTTACCACATGGATAGGCGACCCCGCCAAAAATCGGGCTTGGGATTACCTGACACAAGCCAGGAATCTGTTGGCAAATCATTCCGAAGCTACCGAAGATAACAACCCTGAAGCTTGGGAAGCTTTATATGCCGCCGAGGGTTCCGACTGGTTTTGGTGGTTTGGCGAAGGACATTCCTCAAATCAGGATGCCATCTTTGACCAATTGTTCCGGGAACACTTGTTTGGTATCTACAAGGCTTTAAATGAACCTGTCCCGTCGTATCTCAAGCATCCAGTGGAGGTTCATCAAGCACGGACAGACCATAGCCCAGGAGGATTTATTCATCCCGTCATCGATGGTAGGGGTGATGAACAGGATTGGGACAAAGCTGGACGTATCGAAATCGGTGGGGCGCGGGGAACAATGCACAACAGCAGTGTCATCCAGCGACTTTGGTATGGCGTGGATCACTTGAATTTCTATTTAAGGGTGGATTTTAAAAGTGGTGTAACACCAGGGCGGGATTTGCCAGCAGAGTTGAATTTGCTCTGGTTCTATCCCGAAAAAACTATGCACAATAGCCCAGTCCCGCTAGCAGATGTGCCAGATACAGCCCCACTTAATTACCTTTTTCATCATCTTCTAGAAATTAATTTGCTGACGCAATCGATTTATTTTCGGGAAGCTGGAGAAAATCATCAATGGCATCCCCGTACCAGCCGCGCTCAAGTAGCTTTAAATAATTGTTTAGAGTTGGCAGTACCCTGGGCAGATTTACAAGTTCCACCAGATTATCCGCTGCGCCTGATTTTGGTACAGGCAGATGAAGGGCGTTTTGCCAACTATTTACCAGAAAATGCTCTGATCCCGATTGAAGTGCCTTAATTCACGTAGTAGATGCAGCAATTCACAAGATGATTTATTAGTTTCACAGCTGGTGTAGGGTTTAGAACCTTGTACCAGCTGTATGTAATCATTGAGGAACTCTGCGAAATACTAATACCAACTCAATTAATGATTGCAACACATCCTTGGGTGAAGACGCGATGAATCGCGTCTCTACAAATGGTCTATTTTTCACATTCTTTTTTCAAATTGGTATTATAGGCTCTTTGATGTAATTAAATTACCAAAAGAGCCAAGATTCCTTTAAAGCCCGTAGTATAAATCAGATGCTGATTGAAGCAAGAAGTTTCTCAGGCAGTCTAGCTCAAGAAAAATTTTCTAGAGTTAGGATCTTCTTTAAGAGATTGAACAAAATCCTTCAGAGTCATCATTGTGCCATTTAAGGTGAATTTAGGAGTGCCATTTTGAGAAACAATTCTCGCTTCACCGTCTTTGATCTGAATTTTATTCTTAATGCTGTCCCAGAGAGTGTCAAAGCTCTCCTCATCTTTGCAACCATTAGCTTCAAGGAAGTTTTGGCGTACTGCGGTTTTTAGCGCTCGTGCTTCCGCTGCTTGGGCGCGTGCTTCAAAGTGCTTAATTACCTCTTCATCAGCACTTTCTCTCAAAATTTTGTTTTCAGCCTGAACTTGCTCTAACTGAGTTTTTATGGCTTGCAGTTGTGAGATTAAAGCAGCTGATCTCTGATATTCAGCTTTTAAAGCAAGCTTTGCCTTGGCTAACAAGACTTTATAATCTGGCTCCTGTTGGTTTTGAATTTTTTCAGATTCCATTTTTATCTCCTGATCTATCGATTCAGCGATACTTAGTGAAAGTAAGAATTATTTACTATGCAGAATTCAAGAGTGCTTTATGGGGATTTGTAGATGATGTAGAGTTCTATCTTCACTGTAAAGCTGATGCGCTCCAAGTTTACTCAGCTTTAAATTTGGAGCAAATCGATTTGGATGGTAGAAAAGAAGCTCAGTTGTAATTGGTATCAATAGCACTGAAATAGATCAGCGATCGCGTTTAACTCTACGGCGTAATCCAGATGAACTACCACTGGAATTTTTGTCACCTATGATGGTTCGTGCTGCCGATTGTTTACCCGATGTTTGTGGCGACGCTTTAGCAGTAGAGCGAGCCGGACGCTTGTCGCCTTGCGGTCTAGGTCTATGTTTGCTCGCGTCTGGAATTGCTTCAGGCTTGCTGTGGGCATTGGCTCCAATGGCAGCAATGACTTCAAATGGCAAGCGCTGTTCAATCAGCTTTTCAATATCTCTCAAGAGAGGGTATTCATCGGCGGACACCAGTGATATAGCTTCACCTGATGCACCAGCACGACCAGTGCGACCAATGCGATGAACATAATCTTCTGGGACATTGGGCAGATCAAAGTTGACGACATGAGGTAGTTCGCTGATATCAAGACCACGGGCTGCAATATCTGTTGCCACTAATACCTGTAAACTGCCGTTCTTGAACTTTGCTAGAGCGTGGGTACGTGCTGTCTGGCTCTTATTACCGTGGATAGCCAGCGCTTGAATTCGCTCGTCGCCCAACTGCTTAACCAAACGGTCAGCGCCATACTTAGTACGAGTGAACACTAACACTTGATACCAATTGTCTTCCCGAATCAGATGAGCAAGTAATTGGCGCTTTCGATCACGGTCTACCTTGTAGACTTTCTGCGCCACTGTTTCAGCAGTAACGTTGCGGCGTGCCACCTCGATCATTTTCGGGTGATTGAGCAGCCCAGCGGCGAGTGCCTTGATTTTGTCCGAGAAAGTGGCGAAGAATAGCAGGTTCTGTCGCTGTTTGGGTAGGAGCGAGAGAATGCGGCGGATATCACGAATAAAACCCATATCCAGCATCCGATCTGCTTCATCTAGCACCAAAACTTCAATATGCGACAGGTTCAACGTACCCTGTTGCACATGGTCAAGCAGCCGCCCTGGTGTAGCAACCAGAATATCCACACGTCCCTTCAAAAGCCGTTTTTGGGGATTAATGCTGACTCCGCCGAACATAGCCATCGTGTTCAAATTCAGATACTTACCGTACTCACGCGCACTTTCTTCAACCTGTGCAGCGAGTTCGCGAGTCGGGGTGAGAATCAGCGCCCGGATCGGTGAGTATCCATTAGATGTGTCTTTAAAGTTCTTGTCAGACGATAATCTATGCAGCAGCGGCAGGGTAAAGCCTGCGGTCTTGCCAGTACCTGTTTGTGCGCCAGCTAACAGATCGCTACCCGACAATACAGCAGGAATCGCCTGCATTTGGATTGGCGTAGGTTTGGTATAGCCTAGCTCAGTGACAGCACGAATAATTTCATCAGACAAGCCGAGATTAGAAAAAGACATAAGACTCCATAATTAACATCGGCCTGTCGCCTGTGGCGGCGCTCAGTCTTAGGCGGACGGATAAACGTTTGAAGGGCAGTAGCGCCAAGACCTAGTGCGAATGCCACAGTTTTCCATTTTAACAGAGTGCAGTCTATTATGTTGTATATATCTCTAGACTTTATAATATCGGTGGTCTAAAATTGCAGTGCTTTAAGATCACAATTCAGTAAACGGGTATTCGTGTCTTTTAAAGTTTGACTAGCTCCGAAATTCTGCTGTCAGCATGAAATATATAAGCGCTAACTTATTAAAGATTTTGCATAACACTAGCGCTAAATACTGGTTGTAGTTAAATTAAAAGCATCCCTGAGTCGCTCTTTCACTTCGATGAACCGCTTTTCTGTGCAAATAACGAATGTTGACGGGCTAACTTCACAGCAGACTCAACTTAGTCAGTTGTGCGGTTCTAAGCAGCTATTTCGCGATCGCTATCAAATATTGGGGATTTTAGGTAGAGGTGGTTTTGGCATCACATTTTTAGCCAAGAATGCTTTACTACCAGGAAATCCTCTTTGTGTAATTAAACAACTTTGCCCGAAGGCAAGTAATCCTCAAAGTTGGCAAAGAGCCTGCGATCGTTTTGAGAAAGAAGCAAAAGCTTTGGGTAAACTCGGTAGCCACTCGCAAATTCCCATGCTCTTAGACTACTTTACACAAAATGGAGAATTTTATTTAGTTCAAGAGTACGTGCGTGGTTCAACTCTTGCACAAGAAGTGCGGCGAATCGGCCCTAAAAATGAAGCTGCTATTAAAAAGTTTTTACAAGAATTACTACCAGTATTGCAGTATCTTCATAAACATCGTGTGATTCATCGCGATATTAAACCCCAAAACTTGTTGTGTTGCGAAGATGATCAACGCGTAGTCCTAATCGATTTTGGTGCAGTGAAAGAGGAATTAGTTGAGGCTTGCGAAAACTCAATTAATAAAACTCCAACCACTAATTTCGTCGGAACTATGGGATTTGCGCCACCAGAACAGTTTTCTCTACGTCCAGTTTATGCAAGTGATATTTATGCACTGGGTATGACTTGTATTTATTTGTTGACTGGTAAAGGGCCTTTAGAATTTGACTATGACCCAAATACTGGTGAGATATGTTGGCAAAAACAGGTGGATATCAGTGATAATTTCGCCCAGGTTTTGGGCAAAATGGTGAAAATCCCTTTAGCTGAACGATTTAAGACTGCTGATGATGTCATAAAAGCTTTAGATCAGGAAAAGTATCTACCTAATTTGAGTAACTGTTTAGCCACCCAAAAACTGAAAAGTAAAAGCATTACACAAGAAGCAAATCAGCAAGTATACGTGCCACCTGTAGCAAGAACTGCTAGCGCTATTCGAGCATGGAAAGCAAAATTAAAAGAAACAAAATCGCTTAGTTAATTTAACTTAGTTAGCTAAGGTATCAAATTAACAAGTTATCAAAAATATTTAAAAATAAAAAATAAATTTGGTAAGGATTTTGACTAAATTTAATAGACAAAGATGTTTGAATGCTAATAGATTGACTTAATACTTAGTAATTTAGTACTTATATACATATAAGCAAAATTACTAGATTTAGCAATTTCAAGCGCTTTTAAATTCAGATTATTCTATAATCAAGAGAATAATTAATCCTATGGCTCTCGTAGTTTTCCGAAGCTGAGGAAGACTAGTTACTGTCTAGAAACGCTAATTATATTTAAGTAATTCCCCAATCCCCACAACAGGGTTGTCTACCACTAGTACGCGAGAGCTAATCATCTTCAGGGAAAATTCGGGGCAAACTTAGCATAAATTTTCATGCAGTCGCGCCCGTCAGATCATGATCTGCTGCTTAAATCCCGATTGCCCAAATCCTCTAAATCCCAATGGAAAAAAACTTTGTCAAACTTGTAGCACGCCATTAGTGTCACTTTTGAGAAATCGCTTCCGTGTCATCCGAGTACTTTCAGATGAAGGGGGATTTGGGAGAACTTATCTATCAGAAGATACAGATAAATTAAATGAACATTGTGTCATCAAACAATTAGCCCCAAAATTTCAAGGAACTTGGTCGCAAAAAAAGGCGATGGAGTTATTTGCCGATGAAGCTAAGCGACTACAAGAACTCGGAGAACATCCACAAATTCCGACTTTATTGGCTTACTTTGAGCAAGATAACTGTCTGTATTTGGTGCAACAGTTTATCAATGGGCAGAATTTATTAAAGGAGTTACAGCAACGGAAGACTTACAGTTCTGGCGAAATTAAAGCAATCTTGTTAGATTTATTACCTATTCTCAAGTTTATTCATGATCGCGGCGTCATTCATCGGGACATCAAACCAGAAAATATTATCCGGCGTAAGGGTGACGGCAGATTGAGTTTGATTGATTTTGGCTCATCAAAGCAATTAACAGCCAGAGTTCAAAATAAAAGTGGTACATCAATTGGTTCACATGGATATTCTCCAATTGAACAAATTAGAGATGGCAAAGCTTACCCTGCTAGTGATTTATTTAGTATTGGGGCTACCTGTTTTCATCTGATAACAGGTACTTCTCCCTTTCAATTGTGGATGGAATATGGTTATGGCTGGGTAACAAATTGGCGGCAATATTTACGAAAACCGCTAAGTGCTGAATTAGACATTGTTCTCGACAAACTTTTACGAAAAGACATCCAGCAACGCTATCAATCAGCCGATGAAGTAATTATAGACTTGGCTCAAAAACCAACATTGGCACTTCCTCCAGCCGGGAAGTCATCTGCGAAAATTCCAGCAACTCAGGCTCCATATTTACCAATAAGATACACCATACTGAGAGCTTTAATTTTGCTAAGTGCTTTGATGCTGTTGTTTGGTTTTGGAGAATCTTGGTATCAGCAATATCGCCGCATTTACAACAGTTTGTCCTCTAGATTGAATCATCAGAATAATTCAGGTAATGGTGAGGCAGTTTTTGGTCAATTGCCAAAGATTAGCTTGGCAAATATTTCTTTAGTTAAAACTCTTCAAGGGCATGAAAACTCTGTTTCATCTGTTGTCATTAGCCCTGATGGACAGACAATTGCTAGTAGTGGCAATGGCACAATCAAACTCTGGAATCTAGCAACAGGAAAGGAAATTTCTTCACTGAATGGGCATTTTCAACAGATAAATGTTGTGGTGATTAGCCCAGATGGTAAAACGCTGGTTAGTGGTAGCGATGACAACACTATCAAAATTTGGAATTTGGCAACGGGAAGGCAAATTCGCACACTAACAGGGCATTCCGATGCAGTTCATGCCCTTGTGATCACGCCAGATGGTAAAACGCTGGTTAGTGGTAGTGATGACAGCACAATCAAAATCTGGAATCTAGCAACAGGGCGGCAAATTCGCACATTAATGGGTCATACCTTTTGGGTGCGGTCAGTTGCTATCAGCTCAGATGGTGCGACCCTTGCCAGCGGTAGTTACGACAAGACTATCAAACTCTGGAATATGTCCAAGGGATATTCAATCCTGACTTTAGGGGAAAATTCTCAAACAGTTACATCTGTGGTTATTAGCCCAGATGGCAAGATTTTGGCTAGTGCTAGTCGCGATCGCACAATTAAACTTTGGAATCTCGCAACTGGAGATTTAATGCGGACACTAGCAGGTCATACCAACACCGTAACATCTGTAGCAATTAGCCCAGATGGTAAGATTTTGGCTAGTGCTAGTCGCGATCGCACAATCAAACTTTGGAATTTAGCGACTGGTGAGGAAATTCTGACATTAGCAGGACATACCAACACGGTGACATCCGTCGCTTTTAGTCCTGATGGTAAGACCCTTGTCAGTGGCAGTGAAGACAATACTATCAAGATTTGGCGGATTTCTGATTAAAGGGAATAGGGAATAGGGAGTAGGGAATAGACGAGAATTTACTCTTTATTTTTAATTCCCAGTCCCCATTGCCCCTTATCCCCAGAGGGGGCCCCGAGTTCCCCAATCCCCAATCCCCAGTCCCTACTTACGCTTCATCTAAAGCTGCGATACCGGGCAGTACCTTGCCTTCGAGTAACTCCAAGCTAGCGCCGCCGCCGGTGGAGATGTGGCTCATTTGGTCGGCTAAACCGACCTTTTCCACAGCCGCCACTGAGTCTCCGCCACCGATGATTGTGGTTGTGCCAGTTTTACCGATTTCAGCCAGGGTATGAGCGATCGCTTCTGTACCTACGGCAAACTTGTCAAACTCAAACACACCCATCGGCCCATTCCAAATCACCGTCTTGGTATCTGCAAGGGCTTCTTGGAAGACTTTAACGGAGTCTGGGCCAATATCCAAACCCATCCAACCATCAGGGATGTTCTCAATGCTAACAGTTTGAGAATTGGCATCTGGGGCAAAGTTATCCGCCACTACCACATCTGTGGGAAGCAATAAAGCAACACCACGTTCTTTAGCCTTGGCTTCCAAAGACTTCGCCAGTTCTAGCTTGTCTTCTTCCACCAGAGATTTACCAACACTCAAACCACGGGCTTTGTAGAATGTGAAAATCATTCCACCGCCGATGATTAGCTTGTCGCACTTCTCTAGTAGCGTTTCAATCACGCCAATTTTACTAGAAACTTTAGAACCACCGATAATTGCCGCCAAAGGGCGTTGGGGCTGTTCAATTGCGCTTTGCAAATATTGCAATTCCTTCTCAACCAAATATCCAGCCACAGAAGGACTCAGGAATTTGGTCACACCTTCAGTAGAAGCATGAGCGCGGTGTGCAGTACCAAAAGCATCATTTACATAAAAATCGGCATTAGCTGCCAATTTTTGGGCAAATTCTGAGTCGTTTTTTTCTTCTTCTTTGTAAAAACGGACATTTTCCAATAACAGCACTTGGCCATTTTGCAACGCGCCAACTTTAGCTGCAACTTCATCCCCGATAGAGTCATCAGTCTTCACGACTTCTTGTCCCAACAACTCGGAAAGGCGCTTGGCAACCGGAGTCAGGCGCAGTTTGTCATCCACACCCTTGGGACGACCAAAATGGCTGACGAGAATTACCTTAGCTCCCTTTTGCGTTAAATCTTGGATAGTTGGCAGTGCAGCGCGAATGCGAGTATCGTCTGTGATTTTGCCTTGGTCATCCACAGGCACATTAAAGTCAACCCGCACCAAAGCGCGTTTACCGGAAATATCAGCGGCAGATAAACTTGCTAAACTTTTTTTGGACACACCAAACTCTCCTGATTGCCTTTTTGTTATTGTTTTGAAAGTAGAACCATACCAGATTTTACCGGAGTCAGGGGTGCGAAGGAGACACAGATGTTTAAGACAGTTCTATTTCCAATCGATCAAAGCCGGGAAGCGCGGGAAGCTGCTGATGTAGTTGCCAACGTCGTGCAGAAGTACGGCAGTCGGTTAGTGCTGCTATCTGTAGTGGAAGAACCTTCCCCAGAAGAGCCTAATGCAGATCCACTTAATGCAGATCCAATGGTCTCACCAGAGGTAGTTGCCAAACTGCTGCAAAATGCTCGCTCTTTATTTTCTCAGCAAGGAATTCAAGCCGAAGTTTTGGAGAGGCAAGGCAAGCCAGCATTTACCATCTGCGATGTCGCCGATGAAATTGAGGCGAGTTTAATCATCATGGGTTGTCGTGGACTTGGCTTAACTGAAGAGGGTGCAACTGATAGCGTTACTACGCGCGTAATTAATCTTTCGCCTTGTCCAGTATTGATTGTTCCGTGATTTTTGGGGTGCGTTAACACTGTGTAATGCACCACCTAAAATAGCTTTAAATTTTCTGATATTCTATCCCCACCATGTTGTAAATTTGCAATATCAGCAGCAATAGCCGCCCTTTGGCTTTCACTCAAATGCCGTCGTTTAACGTTGAGTGAAATAACTTTCCACAAAATTTGGGATTGAGTTAAGTCAACATGGTCAATCTTCTGTTTAATACCTAATTCTTTACAAATCTCATAGCGATGCCGACCATCAATAATCTGGTTAGTCCCTTTTAGGACTGTAATTGCTATACCTTGCCCGTTGATAGCAATGTCTGCCCTCAAATTTTGAAATTCTTCTGGGCTAAGAGGTGGAAACAAGAAAATATAGGGATGGTAAGTTAATTCTTCTAATTGCTGGTGATGGCATTTGATATCAGATTGTTTTCTAGGCATGATTCAGAACCCAAGCACTACTGAATTGTCGTTACTTGCCTTTACCAGAGGCTCTTAGCGGTATCCTTACCGCCTTTGCAAAATTATACTGGCTAATTTTTATATAGTATACTAGTACTACTAAAATTTTATTATTGATTCAGGCACTGCTTTTTGCTCAACAGTGGTTGTAAAGTTTAGTTTTCGCACTTGATGCCAGACTTTAATTACTTCACCATCTTTAAGCGCAAGTACTCAAGAGTCCATTTAGACGAAAACTGCTCAAACGAGAACCACTGACCAGTATTCTCTTGAACCCAGATAGAGCCATCGTCCTCCTTGCGACTGCCAATTACAATTCCAAATTCTCTAGCTAAGGCATACCATTCACTAAACAGGTCTGCTGGATTACTTTCTTAACCAATAGGCTCATTAGGCTGTTAACTCCTCTATCTCTAATTGCTTTTCTGCAATTTCTAAATCAGGGAACTCTCTACGCTTCATCCGAGTGATGTATTCTTGAGCATCTATAACTCCCATAAGATTGGGCGCTATTCCCGCAAATTCCATAATGTTGCGGCGTGGCTTGTGTTTGATTTCACAATGTTGCAGCCGTTGTGTTAAGTAGGCGATTAGACGCAATTGCTCATCGGGTATGACTTTGTTAGCAAGTCTCTTAACTTCATTTAATTATTGAGACATTTTATAATTGGAAATAACCTTTATTTAATATTATCAATGTGTCTTTAGTTTACTCTGACATCTTACTCAGACTGCCGGACGATTAACTCTAATCAATTTAGCGTTTAAGGTTTCTTCAGCAGAGATTCTCTCATGAATACGTTGTGCAAGTCTTTCCAAGTTTCTATCTTCTGTACAGATAATTATGCCAGTATGGTCAGGTTTTATATTATGTAGCCGGATGAAATCACGACGATTTTGTGTCAACATGGCTCTCTGATGATTCACGGCAAAAGCTAACACATCTGGGTCAGCAACTCCAGCATTTCCTGATTCTTGAACTGTTAAAATATCGTGACCGAGAGTGCGTAGTAATTTTATAACTGCCAAAGGAAATTGTTCATCAGCATACAGACTCGCCATAGATTATATTTCTTGTTCCATAGCTTCATCTTGTTCACGAAGTGCTGTTTCAATTTCATCGGTGTGTGCATCAGTATAAGCCCAAACATTCACTAAGTCAGCAGCACTCAGATGGGGATACATCTTTAGAATTTCAGCATCAGTTGTACCTTGACGGCGCAAACTCACAAACAGCCAAACTGGAATTCGGGTGTTAGCAATACAAGCATCACCACCGCATACACCAGGAGTTTTGGTAATTCCTTGTGAACCGTTACTTAAGGTCTTAGTCAATATTTGTATTGCTTCTGCTTTCTCGGTTGCATTTAATGCTAAAAGCTGTGTTGTTAATTCGTTAATTGTCATAATTAATATTACCTTAGTTCTTGTAAATCTATATTAACTCGTCTGGCATTTTGCTTAGACTACCAGACGATTAACTCTAATCAATTTACTGTTTAAGGTTTCTTTAGCAGAAATTACCTTATTAATACGTATTCTAGTCGTTCCAAATCTGCTCCTTCTGTACAGACAATAATACAGCATGGTCTGGTTATAAGCGGTGCAATCGAATAAAATCGCGGCGATTACGCGTCAAAGCTGAGCGCTCATTACTCATAGCAAACGCTAAAACACTTTCATCAGGAATTCTAAGATTTGCAGTAAGAATTCAGCACACAGGAGTCAGAAGTCAAAATTTAGAAGAAATTCAGCATGAGCAGTACATTTATTTATCAAATTTTTTTCTGATTCTTAAAGTATTCTGGCTCCTGAATTCTTACCAAGCTAGACCAAAATAAAAGGCTCGAATAACAGCAGATTAGCATTGAGTTTCAATATACAAACAAAACCCGCCTGCGCGGGTTTCACAATTTTTGGTCATCTTTGCAAGTCTTTGCAAAGATGACCAAAAATAAACATCCGTCGTGATTCGCTTAAAATCTCCTTTTATAGACTTTACGCCTTTTGCTGTTTATTCCCCCAACTTCTCAAATAACTTTGCCAACACCACGTTAGAAAACAAAAACCCTTGGGGATCACTTAAACGCAACCTTTCTCCTACAACTTCCACCCAGCCTTTATTAAAATAAGGTTGCAAATGCCTACAAATTTCCTCTACCTTTTCTTCCCCAAAAGCTTCTGCTAAAGTTGATAAACTCACACCCTCTGCCAAACGCAAGCCCAACATTAAGGTTTCTAATAATACTTCTTGTGGTGGAGTCACTTCACAATCAATCACATTGCCAGCTTGCACCCATTGGTAATACTCTTTAGTCTTACGCGGACGAGTAAACCTTTTCCCCTCTACATAACTCGCTGCACCCATACCAAAGCCGTAATAAGGTCGATTTTCCCAATAAACCCGATTATGCTGACACTGATGCCCAGGCTTGGCATAGTTAGAAATTTCATAATGCTGATAACCTGCACTAGTCAAAACTTGTTGCCCCATTTGGTACATTTTGACTGTGCTTTCATCGGTTGGCAAAGGATTGTCACCGGGTTTATAGTAACGTCCAAAAGCAGTCCCCGGCTCGATAGTCAGGTCATATATAGATATATGATTAGGATTGCTGGCGATCGCTTTCTCTAAAGAATCCTGCCACTGATCTAAAGACTGATGTGGCAACCCAGAAATTAAGTCTAAACTGAAATTGGGAATCTCGACTTTGCTGATTAGTTCTACAGCTGCAAAAACATCTGCAAGCGAGTGCGATCGCCCCGAAATTTGCAATAATTCTTCTTGAAAAGCTTGTACGCCCAAACTGACCCGGTTTACACCGACGCGGCGGTAGCCTGCTATATGTGCTAAATCAAATGTGCCTGGGTCAATTTCCATTGAAATCTCTGCGCCAGTAGCAATACCAAAACGCTTATCTAGCGCGTCAACTATGCGTTGTAACTGTGCTGTTGCTAGCAGCGAAGGAGTACCACCACCAAAAAAAATTGTCTTCAGGGGTTGATCAAAGGCTGGTGTAATGGCAATTTCATGACATAACACCTCGACATATTGGGAGATCGTACCAGATGTTTCACCCCGCAGGCGATCGCCCACCACAGACACAGGGAAATCACAATAAAAGCACCGCCGTCTGCAAAAAGGAATATGTACATAAGCAGAACTTGGGATGCCAATAAGATTAACTTTTTGATGCATTCTTGAGAAAGAATTAAATTCAGCCAACTGAAGATTACAAATCAAGAAAATAAGTACTTTGTTAGAGTTCTTATTGTTTTATAACAAAAGGACGAAAAATATGAAGGTAAAACTATTTGGTTATAATGTTTGCAGATATTGCCTGCCTTAACCTCTAGTGTAAGTTAATATTTCTGAATCTATATTAGGCGATGAAATAATAAATACTTAACTATATTTGGTGAACACAGTTGCAGGAAAACAACACAACCATGCTTGACGCCATTATTATTTTCTCATTTATCTTAGCAGCGTCGGGAATAGGGTTCTATAGCACTGAACTGCTACCTAATGGAACACTAGACCGAGTAACGAATCTCGAAGCTTTACGCTTAGTTGTCGCTGCCTTTGCCGCCATTATTGGCGGTGCAATTGGGCTGAGTTTCCAAACGACATATCGTCGCCTAGAAGCACAAATTCGAGAAATGCCTCTCGAAGTGATTTTAACTCGTGCTATTGGCTTGGTGATTGGGCTATTACTAGCGAACCTCATGCTAGCCCCACTATTTTTACTACCCATCCCAGCAGATTTTAGCTTTATTAAGCCACTCGTGGCAGTAGTCGGCAGTATTATACTTTCTGTCACTGGCATGAATTTGGCAGATACCCACGGACGGGGCTTATTGCGATTCATTAATCCCAACACCGTGGAATCGATGGTAGTAGAAGGGACGCTAAAACCAGCTAATACCAAGGTTTTAGATACCAGTTGTATTATTGATGGTCGCATTGAAGCACTACTAGAAACAGGCTTTTTGGAAGGACAAATTATTGTGCCGCAGTTTGTCTTGCAAGAACTCCAACAAGTAGCCGATGCTAGCAAAGATCAAAAGCGGGTAAGGGGACGGCGAGGATTAGAAATTCTCAACCGCATTCGAGAAGCTTATCCCGATCGCATCCTGATTAACGCACTTGACTACGAAGATATTGCCACAGTAGATGCTAAGTTAGTGCGTTTCGCCCAAGAAATCAACGGTACACTGCTAACCAACGACTACAACTTATCTAAAGTTGCCAGCGTTCAGAAAGTGCCTGTCTTGAATGTCAATGATTTAGTAAATGCCGTCCGTCCCAGCTACTTACCTGGTGATAACCTGGATTTAAAGATTCTCAAAGAAGGCAAAGAACCAAGTCAGGGAATCGGCTACCTAGATGACGGCACAATGGTAGTTGTTGAAGAAGGCAGCAGTTACGTAGGTGGTGAACTGCGAGTGGTAGTCACCAGTGCTTTGCAAACTACAGCCGGACGGATGATTTTTGCCAAACCCCAAGCTTCAGCATTGGCGTGAAACAATGGGATGTTCAATTCTAGTCATACTTTAGTAATCGGTGTAGTCAAACTACACCGATTATTTATTGGAGTAATAATATTTAGTTAAGCAAGCAAAGATTAAAAGTTATGTATTTAATCAGACCTTAATTGATCTGCATTACCTTCTGCTTGTACTTGTAAATGCTGTAACTGTTCAATTGATAAACCTGTAACTATTGCTACTTGTTATAATGGCATACCAGTATTAACTAAATTTCTTGCCACTTCAAATAAAGCTTCAGCTTTACCTTCAGCTTTGCCTTCTTCTAAAATATCTTGATAAATCACTGACTCGCGCATGATATCTGACCTCAAAACTCGTCTAATGACCTCTTTGTCTAATACTAAACCAGCTAAAATCGCTGTGGAAGCAGCAATATTACTTTGAGTTCTTGATTCTGTCATAGCGTTAATTTCCCGTGCCACTTGGTTAAGCACGCTTTCTGGATCAATTGTACTACTCAAAACCGCAAAGGGTAACAGTCCAGGTGTTCTGAGAAATACCTCAGTTGCTTCTTCCCAAAGTCTGATGATTTGAAATTCATGACGCGTTCCAGGAATCGTAAATGTATTTTGCTGCACCAAGTCTGAATTTGTCGGCTTGAGATAAATTACAACTTTATGCATTGCCTTCTGCGGGAAGCGGCGATAAACGCGAACACGATAATCTAGCATCCGAAAAGGAATTTCAGCATCGGCTTGGGTTTGAAATTCTAGATGCAAAACATTTTGTGCTGACTGTAGCAGAATCAAGGCATCAGCACGAATGGGTTCAAGAGATAATTATTGAAGACTGAGTTCAGTTAAAGTGATGGGTTCTCCTAACAACCAAGCAGCGAAGTCAGTAGAGAAGTTCTCAGCTAAGAATTTGCAAATGTTGTCAAACATTTTGCAATTTTAGCAGGTGGTGTGAAAGTAGTTAATTGCTGTGAGAAAAATGTCAGGTGTAATGAGAGTAAAATTGTGCGATCGCTGTAGTCAACCTGCACCGATTTTGTATAGAGTGAAGTACGAAGAGGGAGGTAAGTGGATTTTTGTCTGCCCTGAATGTTGGCCTTCTATCAGTGAAAATAATCCATTTTATGTTTATGGGGGAACGTGGAAAGCGCATAAAAAGTCGTAAATAGTGAATTTATAGCCAATTTACATTCACTATCAAGGTAAACTTCGAAAGGGTGAATTAGTAGGGAATGATTTTGTACGTTTTTGCAAGTTTTTAGGGTTAGAAATTAGAGATGGATATGCTTGTATGTCTAACTATCAAGAATTGGAAATTTCCAGAGGCAAAGGATTTAATAAGTAGCTTTCAGGAACTTTGTTTGACTTCATTTAACTCCTAGGAGCATATCTTTTCTATTAAGTAAGCAGAGAAAAACCACTGTTCGTTAGGTTAACTCTCATAAATTTCTAACGGTAAGTTATCAGGGTCTTGAAAGAAAGTAAATTTCTTATTTGTGATTTCATCAATTCTGATGTCTTCTGCATCTATACCGTGAGATTTCAAGTAAAAAACAGTTTGCTCTATATCATCAACTTTAAAAGCGAGATGTCTTAAACCACACGCTTCTGGTTTACCAACTCTTTCTGGGGGATTGGGAAAAGAAAATAACTCGATTTGGTCATTTTCACCAACTCGTAAATCTAATTTATAAGAATTTCTCTCAGCACGAAAAGTCTCTTGAATAATCGAAAAACCTAGAACTTCAACATAAAATTTTTTCGATAGCTCATAGTCAGAACAAATAATGGCTACATGATGGATGCCTGTTGTTTTCATTACCATTTTTAATTTCTAGGTATTGGGGCAGGTAAGATACTTGCCCTCTACATACTATTCCTGTAAAACTGTTTTTGATACAATCCTTGTTTTTTTACGATCGCTTTCCGAAAGTTCTTCCCCAGCTTGCAGGCGAGTGGCGGAAGTTTGCAATACAGTCGCTGCATTGTTATCACCTATTTGCAGAGCAGTTTTAGCTGCTGATTGCAGTAATGTTACAGCACCAGTGCGATCGCCTTGCTGCAATTTCGCCTCGGCTAACTGAGTTTGTCGATACTTGGCTAACGCCAAAATCGAATGTTGTACCTGGGGATTAGCAGCAGGTTGGTAAGCCCGAACTACATTTGCATACACAGGCATCATCGGGGAAAGTATGCCCTGTGCGTTTTGTCCCGGATCATCATAGCGGATTTGCAGATGTCCAATTACCTGTTTACCTTCTGGCAACTGTCCCAGATAAATGTTAGCCAAAACTACCCGTTCCACTTCCTGCATCAAATCTCCTAAGCGCAGTGCAAAACCTCCACCTGTTTCTGCTTGCACTGGTAACTCAACTGTATCTGGGGCAACTTGGGCAATAGGTTTTAATTCTGCTAGACGGACATTAGGTACTAAAGATAGTAACAAGTGGGCATTGGTTAGCCCTACAGACTGAATCCGCTTACACAATCGGCTGAACTGATCTACTGCTTGTTCAGGACGCTCAATATGGGCTAGAGTACCACCACTCACATCAGCAATTTTTTCTAGTAAATCCTGATTCCAGTTATTGCCAAATCCAAGGGTGTTGATAGTTAAATTGAGTTTTGCAGCCTTTTGAGCAAGTTCCAGACAGCGCTTATTGTCATCTTTGCCAATATCCCACTTCCAAATCCGCAAACTGCTTTCACCATGACCATCAGTGAGGAGAAACGCCTGGGAAACCGCGCCTCTTGTCCCCTTCATCAATTCTGTAATTCCCAGTTGTAAACCATCAGCAATTACTGTGCCACCACTAGCTTTCAGTTTGCTTTTAATCTGCGATTTGATGCTTTCGGGGTCTTGGATAGTTTGGTTAGGGATAATGACTTCAGCAGAACCAGCAAAAGCGATAACCGAGAGCCGATCGCCTACTTTCAATTGGTCTAATAATCCTTCCACTGCCTGAATCACAGTTTTAATTGGTTGCCCATGCATGGAACCACTTTGATCCAGAATCAAGCAGAGGTTGAGTGGTAAATTTTGCTCTAGTTCACCAGCGATCGCGGATATCGAAATTGCCAATTGACGTTGGTTATTCGCTTGAGTCGCATCAACATTAGTATCATTTAGCGCCGATAGCAATTTAACTTTCATTTAGGAGGGGTATCTTGCAAGACGGTTTTTGAGACAATCCTGGTTTTCTTGCGATCGCTTTCTGATAAATCTCCTCCAGCTTGTAGCTGTGTGGCAGAAGTTTGCAACACCGTAGCTGCACCTGTATCTCCCATTTGCAGTGCAGTTTTCGCAGCCGTCTGTAACATCGTCGCTGCACCCGTGCGATCGCCTTGTTGTAATTTCGCCTCGGCTAGCTGGGTTTGGCGATACTTGGCTAATGCTAAAATCGACTGCTGCACCTGCGGATTGAGATCGGCTTGGTAACGCTCAACTACATTTGCATAAACTGGAAGGTTGGACGTTAATAGACTTACCTGGTTTTGAGCTGGGTCATCGTAGCGGACTTGGACATTCGCGATCGCTTGTCTACCTGATGGCAACTGTCCCAAATAAATATTAGCTAAAATTACCCGTTCCACATCTTTCATTAAGTCTCCCAAGCGCACAGCGAAGCGCCCATCTGCTTCTTGTTGTAGTGGTAACTCAATCGTGTCTGGGGCAACTTGGGCGATTGGTTTGAGTTCCGCCAGCCGGACATTCGGCAAGAGGGAGAATAATAAATAGGCATTTGTCAATCCCACCGTTTGAATGCGGCTGAAAAGACGGCTAAACTCATCTATAGCCTGATCGGGTTTTTGAATATAGGATAAAGTCCCTAAGCCTGCATCAGCGATTTTTTCTAAAACATCCTGGTTCCAATTATCACCAAATCCCAGGGTATTCAAAGTTAAATTATAGCTAGCAGCTAATTGAGCGAATTTTAAACAGCGATTGTTATCACCGTGTTCATTTTCACCGTCGGTTAATAAAAAAGCTTGAGAAATAGTATCTTTTTTACCCTTGGCTAACTCCTCAATACCCAAGCGTAAGCCTTCATCAATCGCCGTTCCACCATCGGCGGTGAGGCGGTTAATTTGCTGTTTGATGTGTTCTGGGTCTTCGATAGTTTGATTGGGTACTAAGACTTTGGCGCGGTGGTCGAAAGCTACAATACTCAGGCGATCGCCATTTTTGAGTTTATCAACCAAACGAGTCGCCGCTTTTTTGACATTTTCTAAGGCTCGCCCATTCATTGAACCACTATGGTCGAGAATTAAGCATAAATTTATTGGCGCACTCCGATCTTGCGTTTCGGCGATCGCAGAAATCGAAATACTCAACTGACGTTGACTACTCAGTTGGTTGGCGTCTAAATTCCCATCATTCAAGGCAGGCTGCAAGCTAACCTTCATAACCCAAAGTTCCCATCCAGGATATACACATTTATCGATAACTTCAAAGCACAACTTTAACGCTACGGAAAACTTATCCAGCACAAATACATTAATATATTCAGAATATCTTAGAAGCCATAGATTGGCAGATGTAGAGCTACTTTAAGCATTAGGGAGAAATCCGCACCTTAAACACAGCTACCATCGCGCTAGGATGTATTACAGTTAACGGCATAGTTTCAGGCGACAGACGCTATGGACATTTCCCCCATCAAGGCTGTGCAAGCCCCTTATTACGGCGATAACTTTTACCGGACACCGCCGCCAGATTTACCTTCCTTACTATTGAAGGAGCGAATTGTCTATCTTGGAATGCCGCTGGTGCCTGCTGTCACGGAATTGATCATCGCCGAACTGCTATATTTGCAGTCCGATGATCCCGAAAAGCCGATTAAAATCTACATTAACTCCACCGGCACTTCCGGCTACAGTGGTGAACCTATTGGTTTTGAAACCGAAGCCTTCGCTATCTTTGACACAATAAAATATATTAAGCCTCCTATCCACACCATCTGCATCGGTTCGGCGATGGGTATGGCAGCGATGCTTCTCAGTGCAGGTACAAAAGGTTGCCGTGCCAGTTTGCCACACTCTAACATTATCCTGCACCAGCCCAAGAGCTACGCCCAAGGTCAAGCAACGGATATTCAAATTCGGGCAAAGGAAGTTCTGGTAAATAAAACGGCGATGGTCGATATTCTGGCTCAGACCACCGGACAGCCCGCAGCAAAAATCACCAAAGATATGGATCGGCTGTTCTACATGACACCGTACCAAGCGAAGGAATACGGACTGATTGACCGAGTTTTTGAGAAAGAAGAACTTGCCAATCCTCCACTGCCTGCTAGTGTGCTTTAGTGAGTGCTGAGTGCTGAGTAGGGAAGTTAAGTATTCCCCAGTCCCCATTACCCAATTAATTCAAACGGAGTAAATAAAATGCCTATAGGCGTTCCTAAAGTTCCTTACCGGATGCCCGGAGGACAGTATACAGATTGGATTAGCATCTACGATCGCCTTTACCGAGAACGAATTATTTTCTTGGGGCGAGATATTGATGACGAAATTGCTAACCAAATCATCGCTGTGATGCTCTATCTGGATTCAGATGATCCAGGTAAAGATATATTTTTATATATCAATTCTCCCGGTGGGATGGTCACCTCCGGCATGGCTATTTTTGACACCATGCAACATATCAAATCAGATGTGGTGACTATTTGCGTCGGTTTAGCCGCGTCAATGGGGTCTTTTCTGTTGGCCGCTGGTACTAAGGGCAAGCGGTTGGCATTGCCTCACTCACGGATCATGATTCACCAACCTTCTGGCGGAACCCGTGGGCAAGCAACTGATATCGAAATTGAAGCTAAAGAGATTCTGCGGATTCGCCACCAGCTGAATCAAATTTATGCGGATAAAACAGGTCAGGCCTTGGCAAAGATTGAAAAAGACATGGATCGCGACTTTTTCATGTCTGCCCTTGAAGCTAAGGAATACGGTTTAATTGACCGTGTGATTGAAGAACGACCATAGAAATGGGGAGCAGGGGAGCAGGGAGCTGGAAAAAATAACTAACTCCTGTAGAGACGCGTAGACGCTCTGCTTCGGCTTCTCGTAAGAGTATAATCGCGTCTCTACTCCCCATTCCCCTTTCCCCTTTCCGAAAAAAACTGTCAAAAGTGAACTTTAAACTATAAAATAATTGTTTATTATTAATAATCCCGGCTTTAAGGTGATAATAAATAGCCGATAGCTGGATATTCGATAGCTGATGGCTGAAGATGGATCTTGGAGATTGCTACCGTGTATTGGGTTTAAGGTCGGGAGCCTCTTTTGCCGACATCAAAGCGTCTTACCGACGATTGGCGCAGCAATATCATCCCGATATTAACCCAGACGATAAAAAAGCTAAAGATAAGTTTATTGCCTTGACTGAGGCTTACAAGCTCCTGCTGACAGTAGTACTGCCAGAGGAAATTGCTCATCAGTCAAGCCAGTTGTCAGCCGCAGGGCGTGATGATGTCAAGGTTACGCGCCGAGAAAAAGCAGCAACAACCACTGTGGCACCCCAGCCACAGCCGTCATCAAAGCCACCTGAACTTGTGGAAATCGAACAGCGGCTGAAATGGAAGACTTACGAACAACTACAGCGGTTTTTGCAAGAAAGACGATTTCCGCAAGCGATCGCCCTTGCAGAGGCTTTAGCGGTACGTTTATCAGGAGATGCAGAAGTTCTTCAATGGCAGGCTGTTGCGTATCAAATTTGGGGACGCGCTTTAATTGGAGAAAACCAGCTGCTCAAAGCCAGGATTTATCTGAAAAAAGCTTTAAAAACTGATCCGCATAACAAGGCTCTTTGGAATGAAGTGCAGCGAGATTTCCAGCGATTGGAGCAGATGCTGTTATAAGTAGGGGAGACAAGGAAGAATAACTTTTTAATGCCCAATACCCAATAATTATTTTTCCAAAGGGACAAATTCAATTTGTCCTGTAATGCTATTGTGAATAACTTTAACTAAATCAATATTTTCTTGTAGGCGATCGCCATTTGGTTTAAAAGAAATTACTCCTGTAGATCCAGTTGCTTTAAAGTTAGTCTTAGCTATTGCTTGCTGCACATCCACACGACTTGGTGATGGTATTTTCTGTAAAGCTGCCAGCAATGCACGTGTTGCATCGTAAGATAGTGCAGAGTGCCAGTTCTCTGCTTTGCCCCATAATTTTTCTGCTTGTTTAGAAAATTCTGGATTAAGAACACTTTTAGAATGCCAAGGTATAGCCACTACTGAACCAGCTTTGTTTTCAGCAATAGCTTTAATCAGCTTGTTACTATCCAAACTATCACCGCCAACTATTAAATAGTTATACCTTTTGGCATATTCAATTACCTGAACTGCTGAATCGGAGGTAAGGCCATCGCTAGTAGGAAATAAAACAATTACATCTGCTTTTTGTTTTTTTACTTTGTTTATAGTAGATTCTAAATTATCATCCAAAGGTATTTCTACTACTACCTCTCCACCTAATTCAGATAATCTTGCTTTCATTTGTTCTTGCAGAGATTTACTATAATTGCTATTAGGATTAAAAAATATCGCTGCTTTGAGTTTTTTCTCTTTTTTTAGGTAGTTAGCTAAAGTTTGGGCAATTACACGATTGCTAGGAACAACACGGAAAAAGCAATTAGGATAATTTGATTTACAAGAAGTTGACAGAGAATCTGATGTTGCTGTAGAAGACATTAATAATAAGTGCCGCTCTTGATAAACTTTAATAGCTTCTAAGGCCGTATCACTTCTAAAATGACCTATAACACCTAATACATCACGTTTAGTTACTAAACTCTGTGCAATCTTATTCGCATCTCCAGTTTTATTATTATCACTAGCAATTAACACTTTTAGACCAATTCTTTTTGTTTTATATTCTTGATTAAATTCATCTTGTGCTTGTGCAACCCCACGCAATATTTCTCTACTTGAGTTAATACTGTCATTATTACTATCACTGATAGGAGCTACAACAGCGATAGTGTGGGCTGGAATTTTTTCCACTTCTAGACGGGCATTATTGAGGTAAATTAAAGTTTCAGGATCATGATTTTTTTGCCATACCCGCTTTAACCAAACAATAGCATCTTGGTAATTACCTCTTGCAAATGCTTGAACGCCCTTTTCTTTTTCTGGTAACTTAATATTAATATTTGGTAAAAGAATTTCTTCACCACAGCTTATATGATCCTCTTCTGGATAACTCCTAAGCCAAATTTTTGAACATCCATTTACTCCATTTAAATACCAATAGCTAATAGGTAAACATATTCCACATACAATAGCTGCACTAGCTAATAAAGGTGAGATAGGCGGTAAACTAATTGGATTATTGAGGCGTTGTAAAATTATTTGAGTATTTTCAGGGCGATTTTTCCAGTGTGGCTCCATCATTTCATCAAGCAAATCAAAAAACGAACGCCACCTTAATTTATATAACCAATCACTCGATTTGTTTGAGTTATATGGTAATTTGTGCCGCCAAATTAACTTACCTATTCGATAGTCTTCCTCCATATTAAATGGAGGCTTTCCAGTTAGTAAGTGGACAAAAGTTCGCCCCAAGGCAAAAAAATCAGATTGCGCTACAGGCTTACCTGTCATTTGCTCTGGTGGAGAGTATCCTGGTGTACCAATTATTGTATTCTCTTTGTTTTCTTGTAAATAAGTTTGTGCTAAATCCCTGACGGCTCCAAAGTCAATTAGCACCAGTTTTCCATCAGGTCTAAGCATAATATTTGCTGGTTTAATATCTCGATGGAAATATCCCAGTGCGTGAACTTGATCTAAAATTTCTAGTAATTGTTTTAAATAGGCGATCGCTTGCTCTGGTGAAATAGGTTTATTATCCTGACTATCTAAGCATTGCTGTAAATTTAAACCCTCAATTTTTTCTATCACTAAGCAGTATAATGGCTCTGCTACATCTTTAAATCTCAATTCAAAATAAGCATCTGAATTTACTTGAGGAATTCCGGGATTATTGAAACGGCTTAATACCTCAGCTTCTCGCTTAAATAAATTAATTACCTTTTGCTTTTTTTCAAAATCACTAAATAAAGATAAACTTAAAACTTTGAGAACTTTTTTCGTGCCGTTATCTTCCACCTCAAAAGTTCTAGCCAAGCCGCCACTACCCAATAGTTTAATCACTCGATACCGATTTTCTAACAACAGATTGGCTCCACAATTACGGCAGAAAATCTTGCCGTCTGTATTCATCGGATCAGCAGGATTGGTACACTTGGGATTTAGGCAATAGTTCATGTAACCCGGAATAGTATTTTTATTGGGGAAATCTATAGATTGATCTAGCCCAAGTAAGATAAAGGTACAATTTGCCTTCACTCAAAAGACGTAAATTTGCTGTCGACTAAGTACACTCTAAATATGAAAATCAGAGTAAAATTTATAGATTTTTAATAAAATTAAAATGTTTGATTGAAGAAATAATAAAGCAACTTAATTTGTCAAGGTTGTTAGTGAAGAACGAAAAGCAGTTAGTCGTGAGTGAACTGACTACTAACTATTGATAGTCATAATCAGTTACTAGATTTATTTATGCTTATCTTCTTATTAATGTATAATAAATTTCAAGAGTTTAGGGTGCTTGTCAAGTATTAAAGTGCTTTCTGGTGCTGCCCACCTATAGTTTTTATGTCAAAATCTGCAATCACAATTACCGTAAAATTGTTTGCTGCTTATCAAGAAGCCTTTGGGCTTTCTGAACTGGTGTTAGAACTTCCTAATGGTGTGCCAGTTAGTGCAGTGTGCGATCGCCTCATAGCTGAACATCCCGAACTCAACCAATGGCGCGACCTAACGCGGTTTGGGATTAATCTATTATTTGTTGAACCAGATACCCTCTTGCAAGATGGCGATGAAGTCGTGTTAATTCCCCCAGTTAGCGGCGGCTAGCAAAACAGTTCATTCTTCACTTTTTTATTTCACCTTGGCGCGGAAGCGAACAAAGCCGTAAGAATTAGCTGGCGTACCACTTCCAGTTGCTGGAGGTAGATTTGACAAATCTGGACTTCGCGTGATCTTCACCACCACAGCCCCATTAGTGTTACTACCACAGGATGATGGTATGCCTGGTTCGTTAGCTGTATAAAAATACCCCCTATCTGCATCCTGTGCATTGGTAAGATAAACCGTAGGAATATTAGAACCAAGTGCAAGGGCAATACCTTGATCTGCTCCTGGTAAACCGCCATCACTAGGACTCATACCATTAAAAGCAGTAGGAATCAAAGTAGTATTAGTAGGTACTAAATCACAGATTTGGACACTAGTTACATCACCCAGACCTTTGGAGAGGAAATAGATGGTGTACTCTAACTCATCTCCTGGTTTCACTGTTCCAGCGTTAATCATTCCGCGCAAATAACCGCTAGGCCACGGGTTACTGCTATCATCATCAACGTCATTGGGAGAGGCTACGTAATTGGCAGCGTTAGTAGAAACGTCGCTGCGACCATCCACAATATTGGTTAAGTCTTGCTTATTGATGCGGGTGATTCGTTTAACTAAAACTAGCTGAGGTTTACCCGTTAATGGTAGCGTTACCGTAGCAGGTGTGGGATCTTCTTTGCCTGCTTTATCTACTGCGGCTACAGTAAAAGCGATCGTTGTAGCGCCGTTTGGATTTGGATCTACTGTTAGTTTGGTCGGATCATAACTAGTAATCACTTGGTTCGCTGTGACAGCTACACCGTTATAGTACAGTGTGCCATTAGTTGGCAAACTGACAATTTTGAAACTTTTGCCAGAGCCAAGGTTACCATCTTCCGGGTCAGTACCTGATAGTGTTGGTACCTGTACAGTATTGGTTCCCCCTGGATTTGTTTTTGTAGATCCGGTGACATTATTAGTGTTGGGCAACTGCTCAATCCCAAAGTCCTGATTAGAGATGTTTATGCCAGTACTAAAAGTAGCCGTCGTTAGTGGGCTAGTATTGACCCAGTTGGGGGGCAAGGATGCTGTAGGAGCAGTATTACCTACTGTGCCAGCAGTCGTACTTAAGATAATTTTGACGTTGCTTTGATTCAGGGGAACATCGGTAAAGGTATAAGTGCCATCTGCCGCCACGGGTGTTGTCACCAATACTTTATTAGTTGAATCTACGAGAATGGCATTTAACAACCCACCTGCATTAGTGCCAGTTTCCGAGCCAGTATTGATATTGGTAAAAGTGTTGTTAGCGCTATTATCGGCATCATCCCAAACCTTACCGCTCAGGAAATCATCATCATATATGGTATAGCTAGAAATGGTTGTTGGGTTACTACCACAAGTTGTTGTCGAACTGGCGAAAAAACTAGTTGAAGGTTGGATTGTGAATACGATTGTCCTCACACCTTGAGCAATGTTGTTATTAATAATAGTAAAGGGAATGGTAAAGACACTAGTGCCGTCATAGTTGCCCGCAGGGATAGTGAGATTAAAAGTGGATGTGCCTGATGTTGTTTTGTAGTCTGTATTCAAAACCGCTGTACCAGAGACAGAAATCGGAACGGAGATTCCTCCAGTTGGCACTAAACCAACAATCCTGAGTTTAGGAGGGTTGGTAGTAGGGTTAGTTTCCGATTCTGCTGCACCACCTGAACTCGCTGTAAACTCGACCACAGGTTTACCAGCAAATTGCACTTCATCTAGGAAGTTACCTACAGTAGTGTTTCCTCCTGCTGTGGAAACAGCCGCAAATCCTACAGGTTGATTCCCACTAGCACCAGTGTAAGGTACTGTGCCAGTGTATCGTACCCAGCCATTTCCTGCGTTATTGTTACTGACATTAGGAATAGTTGCACCGTTCTGTGCTAATGGTTGTGCCGTAACTGTTCCATTACTAGTTGTTGAGAATGTGCCAAAAACAGTATTTACTCCAATTAAAAAATTGGCCACATCAGCAACAGTTGCACTTGACCGCCCACGGTGTAAAAGAGAGAACGTAATAGTCTCGTCTTTAATTAAGCATAGATTCTGATATAACTCAGAAGCTTGCTCGGCATTTAACTCAGCAAATTGATTCCCTGCACTAGTTGGTGTCGTTGCTGTGCTAGCACCATTAAATCCTGAAGTCCAAATCTCAATGAGTGGTACTGACCCTGGAGATGTATAACCAGTACAGTTACCTGTTCCTGCCTTGACTGAGCCATGAGTTGTTTCCCAACCAGGAATAATACCTGGCGACACTTGAACGTAACATGAAGTACTAAAAACAGGTTGCTCAAAGCTGGGATTTAAGAACGATCGCTGAATAAATTGAGCTTGCGCTAGTGTAGGTTGAAGTACTAATGTTGCGCTCATCAGCCCCCAGCCAACAGCTTTTAAGTTTTGCCTTAAGTTTTTCATTAGTAAATCACCATAAAATAACTGCTAAAAATACATATTCTTCTGGTCTTATAAATCAAATAAAGGCTGATTAACCTCAAAAAAATCTCCAGCCTTTAGCTTGCCCAAAGGCTGGCAAAATATAACATTTGCATTTATATTTAGTGCAGCGATCGCTTTTAAAAAATTAAACAAAAATTTCATTTCAAAATTAATAATGTTGATAATTTAAATTAATAAATCCTGGGTTAAAAATTGAGGTGTTGTAGAGACCGTTGCATTGCTACGTCTCTACAACACGTTTAAATTGCTGCATCTGTTTTATTTGGCTGCTGGCGGGGAACAGGTTTTTGCTGTCCAAAACCTTCAAATAATTCATTGAGTTTGACGGTTATACCCAGATAAGGCCCGCCTGCTGAACGCGTACCAGAAAAATCTCGGTCATCGACTTGACCAAAAGCATATCCAGCAGAAAGCCGCAAGTTAGGAGTGAGATAGTAGCCGGCTTCTACGATAAAACCCGTCTCTGTATAGTTTTCTTGACCAATCCAACGAGCTTCACCGACTAAATCCACGCTATATCCCAAACGATAGGTAGCCCGGAATTGTGCCAAATTAACCATACTAGTACCAGCTAAATCGCTGGCTATATAAGAAGTGCTGTTACGCAGAGCATACTTGCCATAAAATTCCCATTGCCAGTTAGGAGCATAAATAGCTTCTAAGGCGAAGGTATGGTCTTGGGAACCTGTACCACTACCTAAGAGGAGAGTGTCTGGAATCGTTGCAGGATTTTCACGATATTCATAACGTAATAAAGCATTAAATTTATCGTCATTGGGGTCGCGATAAGCTAAACCCAACTTCAAATTAACCGTATCTCCCAATCCTGAGAGCTTTTGATTAGAGGAACCGGCTTGTTGATACCGCACCAAAGCTGTCAGAGCCGGAGAAATTTTACCCGCAGCCGCAGCTGAGATAACTGTGTTAGAACCACCAGAAGAAGTGCGATGCTCATAACGAGCGCTGGCTTGAAAATCAGGATTATCACTGTATTCCAGTCCTACGCTGTAGCTATCGCCACCGTTAAATCCGATCACAGACGCTGATTGACCAAAGGCGTAAGGTTGGGCATATTGTTGACCTGCGGCAGTTCGTCCGAAGAAGTTACCAAACACGTGTTCATAAGCTAAGTTCAGCCGCAACCCAGGAGCAATAGACCAGCGATTATTCAAACCAATTGCACCTTGGGTAGTCATTTCGTTAGCACCACCAAAAATCGAGTAACGACCAGTTAAGGTAGTATTAGGCCCAAGTTTATGTTCGCCGTTGACACTCAAACTGGTGATAGAATTTCCCGAATATTGACCGCCACTGTAAAACTGTTGGGCAAGGCTGACATTAATACCAGGCATAACAGCCCAATTCAAGCCCAAGATGCTGCGGTCTGGATAAACAGTATCTTTTTCGGAAGATAAAGTCAGTTCATTTTGGGCGATGAAAGTTAGATTCTTAGCTATGGGAACAGAAAAACGCGAACGCAATTGGTCAGAAGTACTGCTCAATGCACTGTCAGGAATGCGGTCTTCCCGATGACGATGAATCCAATCCACATCAAGAAGGGCGCTACCAAAGCGTTGTTGAATCCCCGCAGAAATGGTGGTTAGTGAATTATCTACTTTACTTCCTGATATCGCCTCAGAACGTGGTGAAAAGAGTTCTTCAAATGTATCTAGCGGTTGGGGTGCAATTCCAAAATTATCTTCATGGTCATATTGCACCCTGGCGTTAGTGCTATCAGAAAGTTTGGCTATTAACTGCGCTCCATAACGGGTTTGTCCGGGAACAAAGCTGATAGTAGCATTATTAGCAAAACCTGTATCAGCAAAACGATAGTAGGCACGGCCTTGAATGTTGCTGGTGATCTGGCCTTCCGCTTCCAAGCGATAAGCGCTACCGCTGACCTTGCCCATCAATTCAGAATCATTAGTGGAATGGGCATATTCTGCGATCAACTTGCCGTTGTCGCCTAAAGCTATCAAGGCATCTGCACCATAGAGTTGAAAGTCACGCGCCCCGTGATTTTCTTGAACAAAGGTTGCTCCTAACCAACTTTCATGGTTAGGAGTGCGAGAAAGGTTATATTGCAGGCGACCAGCATAGATATTGTTATCAGAATTCTGGTCTTCGTATTGGTAGCTGACTATAATCCGACGTACTAATACTTGTCCAGTTTCATCAATATCAGTGCGAAGAATCGGTTCGCGGAATAATAGAGTACCGCGATCGTAATCAATTTCGTAGTCTGAGCCACGGTTGAGCTGTTTGCGTTGCAAGACAGTACCAGGACGATTCAGTTCTTCTAACTCGATAAAGACATTTTCACTTCCTGGTTGTAATATCCGCCGAGAGAGAAAGTAATAGCCACTAGTACCATCGGGAGCGATCGTATCACGTTGAAATCCTTCTAGCTGGTTGCCATACAAACCCGTAATTTGTAGATTTCCCCAGTTGTAATTAGCTTTAAAACCGTGGAGTTGACGAGTAATAGCAGTAAATTGCTGCGATGAACGAGCAAATTCTTCAGTGTTGTAGTCGCCCCACATAGCGTAATCGGGCGTACTTCCAGGGATACCAGTTGAACGCTCGAAACGCAGAAATACACTATCAATCGAAGGAGCGACGACATCAACTCTTGAACTATCGCCATAGACAGGATAGTTTTGCTCACCGGATTGGTAAGTTTTAAACAGGCGATTGTTACAGTCACAGTCTTCGTTGAGACTCCGAGAACTGTTGTATGCACCTGTAAATAACCACTCCCCGATCGCACCAGTCGCAAATATCGCTGAGTGAAAATCTAATTGTGTTTTGTTGTCTCTGTCAGGACGCAGAAAATCACGAAAACTGCCGTAATAATCTGTACCTCTAGCACCCAAACGCAAATCTATTACCCCAGTGACTAAACTAGGACGTAATGCCGTTTCAAATTGTAGTTGCGTAAAAGCTTCTAAATCATTAGCCGTAGCCCGAATTCTGACAGTTTGCGCCTTCAAATCCGCTCGCAAAATAGTACTGAATTGACCTGCTTTTGCTTCCACCTGAAACCCAGGCTGGTCGGGTTTGAAATCTTTGCCAGTAAATTCTCCAGCAGTAGCTATCAAGGTAATTACAGCATCGCGGTTAGAGCGATTGCCCTTTTGATCAATGAGTTGACCCCGAACTGTTGCTGTGGAACGTCCATCAGCGGGGATACGAGACTCAACCGTTTCCACTTTTAGTTGCTGTGGCGCTCCTCGTACCATTACCCGCACCGTTACAGGGGGTTCTTTCCCTGCCACTACTTGTGCAGAGATGGTGTTATCACCTTCTTTTAACGAGACACCGTACCATGTCTGCGTTATTAAATTAGTGCTGCTATCCTCTTGTGTTCGTCCAATTAAGGTAGAGTCTACCAAGACGCCATTTACCCGCAATTCCACTTTGCTCCCAATGGAAAATTGCAAAATCACTGTAGTAGCTTGTAAATCTACAACAGCGCCATTTGTTGGTGTCACAATTTTGATAGCTGGAGAGATGAGCGGGGGCTGCATTTGGGTATCCGTGACGTTGCCTTTTTCCTCTACTCCGGCTATTTTGCGTAAGCCTCTCGGCAACTGACGAGAAGTTGCTGGTTGAAATGGTTGTATTTCTGTAGGAGAAGTTGGGGAAACAAGGGGAACGGCAGTGCCATTTTTGTTTTCTGCTGCTATTTTTTGCAAGCCTCTTGGTAATTTGACATCAGCATCTGGTTGAAATTTGGTTATTTCATTGATAGTTTGCTGACTCTTCAAAGTATTTCTGAGTCTATCTGCATTTGCAGTGTCAGTAGAACTAACTGGTAATGGTGTCAGTTCTGGTTGAGATAGTGAAATTTGAGATGCTGTTGCTTCTGCTACTTGTTGGGGACTAAGATTGGAGTCCTCCAGGGGTTCTGCTTTGACTATGGTAGGATACAAAACAAGGCTGAGAGCTATTGGCATTGCCCCCATCAACACCAGGTTGAAAGTAGTTGTATGGTGGAGTCTGCGATTCATTTTTTGACTTGCTCCTGCAAGATGGGGGTAACTGCGAAGTTCATACGCACTAACCCACCAGGCTCTAAACGCACTAAGCGAGATTGGCTATTACGTTCGCGGAATTTCCGGTTAGGAGCTAGAGCGTAACCAGGGAGGCTGCTTAGGTCTAATACACCTGTGTGGCTTCCAGGCAAGACATTGGCCACGGAGAACAGACCACGAGGATCTGTGGTAATACGGTTACCCTCCTCCATAAAAATCACCGCATTGGGAACCCCTGGCTCTCCAGGTTGTTGTTCACCATCAAAGTTTTTATCAACAAACACCCGACCGATAATCGTGCCGCAGTCAGAGAGGATTCCTGGATTGATTTTCAACGAGTGTGTGGCAGGGCCATCCTTGGTGCTAAAACTGTTATCAGTTCGTTGGGCATTGACGATCGCACTGTTGCGACCATCACCACGCAGGGCATCAGCCGTTAGTTGAGTAGCGTAAGCAATATTCAGGACTTTTTCAGTGGGCAGCGTTGCATCTGTGCGGAAGGTGATATTTCTACCATTACGTTCGCTAGTGATGGTGGCTGGTTTACCGTCTAACTCTCCCCGCACAGACTTGGGCAAGAAGTTAAATCCTAAAGGAAGGTTGTCGGTGACAACTATATTGTTCAAACTAGCATCAGCCAAATTTTTAACTGATAGGCGGTAGATGACCGTATCTCCAGGTTCAGCCGCAGCGCGATCGCCTGTTTTGACAATCTGCACTTGATTCGGTTGACACATACTTGTGCTGAGTTGAAATGCTAATAAGTCCAGTCCCACTACTTCTGCATTGGGTACAGAAACAATCGTGTCTTGTACAGTAGTGTTGCCTGTGAGACTGATTGCTTGACCATCCAAAGAAGTAGCAATGTAGCGAATAACAGTGTTATTAATCCCACCAGTACTTTCTAGAATTTGAATCTTGACACGCCGTTGCTGATAAATTGAATTTGGCGAGGGATTGACTACTAAAATGTAGGTTTTCCCTGGAGCAGTTTGTCCCTTATTGGTATCGAGTAGGAAATTGTAAGCACCCGCAGGGTTATTTGTAATGAAATAGGGGTTACTATTCTCAATATTTGGTATTTTCCCCCCAGGAACATTATTGTTAGGAACATCAGGCAACTCTGTTCGAGTCAGAGCAACGAGGTTTCCCAATTCTGTCCCCGTTGGATCACTCAAATTAGGTTCGTATAGCCCTACTGAAAAACCTTTATAATCAGGTAAAGTTGCACCAGCACAACCGAGAATCCTACCCAATGGGTCAATTAATTTATTCTGAGTAATATTGAGTTGGCTAGAACTTCCTATATATTGATAAGTAGTAGCAGGATCTGTATAAGTATAAGTAGCTTGATTTATTAATTGATTAGCCGCAATCTGATTGTTCGTTTGCGCTTTAACTGGGATAGATATACTTGTAGACAATATGCTTCCCAGAAGAGCAGTAGCTGTGAATTTTCGATACCAACTAGTTCTAAAGGTAATTTGCTTTTTTTTCTTATAAAAAATCACTAAAGATATCTCCTCTGGAATGTCACTTCTTTTTGAATAAATCCAGAATTTTTAAATGGCTTTTACTCGCAAGCCAATCATTGCCAGCAAGCAGCTCGACCTAGCTGTTAATGCTGACAACGACTGAGTGTAAAATTTAAGATTTTGAATTTAAGATTTTGAATTTGAGATTTTAGATTTGGGAAAATATCTAAAATCTCAAAAGTTAGTTTTACTACGCTGAATTAATTCGAGAAGAAAAACTATTGAGATTTCATTATTTCTAGCTACCCGAAATTATTTGTGGAGCAATGTAATGATTAGATATTTGCCAATTAGCGCACTTGGGTTTGGTAAGTCGCTTTGATTATTGTCTTTGCTGCAACTGATGGAACCTGTAAGCGGATGTGGGTGTAAGCGCTTGCTGGTGCTGGTCTAGTTTCTACTTTGCCGCCAGGAAGAGTAACTTTAATGGTGGGATTTTCTGTGAAACTGCGTCCGCCATCAATGCTGTAAACAATCTTGCCATTATTCGTGATATTGGCAGACTTCAGAACATAGCTCATTCTTTGGGGAATCGGTTGATTGAGAGTTAGATTCTTGACTAGGCGATCGCTTTTATTTTCACCAATCAAGGTATAGCGAAGCACATCCCCTGGTTGTACAACAGCTTGACCTTTCAATGCTTGCCATGTGTAAATTTGCTTACCCTGTTGATCCTGGCTGACTAATCGTTTTTCAGCCTCTAAGTGTAATTGGATTTGCCCTTGAGTTTTGACATTTTGGGCGACCGCACTGTCAGAATGCCAGACATTGGCAATTCCTGGGATTTGAGTAAAAAATGGTACAGTGGCAACGAGTGCAAACGCTCCTATACCTGCAATAGAAAAACGCTTCATATCAATAACCTCAAAAAACTTCACAATGTTGATTGCTGATTTATATTTCCCTTTCTTGACCAAGGAATGCTTACACCCCTCTGGTCAAGAGGGGTGAAATCAAACTATCTAGTTAACCTTGCGTTGGAATGTAAATGTTCTGAGAACACCAGGAGCAACCTGTCCGGTAACAGTATTTACATACTTGGTAACATCAGTGTTCACTGTAGTTCCGGTTTGGTCGATACTAGAAGTGCTAGCTGGGTTACCATTGAAGAATTGAATAGTTGAAGCGCCAGAATCTTTCGCTGATCCCACAATATTGCTAGTATCAATCTGGCTGTTATTATCATTGTCCAGCGCCCAGTTATTCTTACCATCATTTGCAGTTGTGCTGAGAGTACCGTCCTCAGTAATCACAACTTTGTCAGCATTCAAAATGATATTACCGCTTCCAGCTTGAGCATCAGAAATATTTTTGTACTGAATCTGATACTCAATAATGTTTCCTGGTGCAGGCTTCTTCGCAGTGGTACTGAATGTGCCATCAGTTCCTTGAACTGCTGGCCCAGTTCCTTGTAAAACTCGTGAAACTTTTTGTAGTTGTAAGAAGCCAGTGTATACGCGATCAATGGAGATGTTGTTAACTTCACTAACACTATTAACTACAGTAACTACACCATCATTATTAGTATCAATAAAAGCAGTAATGGGTACTGGGAAACCCCTGCCAATATCAGTCGAGAGTGGAGTAGCAACTGGCAGATCAACTTCTAGACCATAATTGATACTAGCTCCAGCAGCAACACCAGAAACTTTAATTGGTGTACCAGTTGGTATGCCAAAAGTACCAACGTTATTACTGATGTTGTAAGTATAGACAGCTGATTGACTGTTATAACTAACAGTGACCTTTGTACCAATTGGCAAATCTGTGGCAGTTGCTGGTGCAGTTGGCACTATTGTGATGTCGCTAGTGCTAGTACCATTATTAGTGATTGTGTTAGTGAAACCTACCGATTGTGGATCAAGTGTACTACCAGGTGGTATATTCGCAGGCACAAGCGAAGACTTGTTGGTAAAGTCATCGTTAGTTGTACCTGATGGCCCAGTAGCATCTGCCTTATTCTGTGGGCCGTTGAGTACTGCTGAAGCTACAGAGGTTTGCACAGTGAAGGTGTTTGCTTCACCACCGACTGAACCATCGCCAGTGTTGTTGTTAGCTGCGTCAACGCCCGTTTCAGGAGTTGTTGGGGTATTAATAAAACCATCATCAACGATGGTAGCTGGCAGAGCATCAGGAACACCATCATTATTTAAATCTATTGCATCAGGAATACCATCACCACTAGGATCTGTACCAGCAAGAGGAGTCATATTGCCTGTAGGCCCATTGTAGTTGCTGGGATTTTGGTCACCAGATTCGTCGTATACTGGGATAGCATTACCGACTGTTTGACCAAATACCTGAGCAATGTTAGCAACGATCAATGGTGAAGTTGCAGCTGATTCAACAGCTAACTGAATCGAGAAGCCGCTCACTGTTGTTCCAGGAGAGATGGAAGTAATAATGGCTGTATTATTGATAAAACCAACGCGGGTGACCGCAGCCAGCTGAGCTGGTACTGTCGTACTCCAACTGGCTGTATTTGCATCGGTTGTAACTGGATCTGTGGTGTAAACAGTTTGCCAACCAGCAGGTGCAGTTGGTGCAACTGCCAAATCTGTACCCGTAGGAATTGCATCAGAAACTAAGATATGGCTGCTAGCAGAACCATTGAGGGTAATGTTGCTACCCGTCAAAGCTGTTGGGGTAATTCCTTTTCCTGTAGGATCTGTAGACTCAACTCGCAAACTTAAATCGTAGCTGAGTCTGTCATCTGTAATTACTGCTGTCCCAGCATTGTTATAACCACTGCGAGTCTTGAGAATAGTAGCCAAAGAGTAGTTCTTTACTGATGAACCAACATTAGTTTGCTGAGTAATACTAGCTTCTCGTGTACCGTTAACTGGTGCGCCAGCAACTTCCCCAGGAACTGTTCCATCAGCGTTATCTACAGTATAAATGTCACCACCATCTGGACTCCGCAGTTGGTTTTGAGCATCACCAGGAGTATTACCAAGAGTAACCTTAATTATGTCATTCGACTGAGCGCCAGGCTGTACAGTAACTGGCACACGTACCAACACAGTACCACTAACTGGAATTGAAGGTGTGTCTACACCACCTGCCGCAACGTCTGTCCAAGTCGTACCACCATTAGTACTGTATTGTAGGGGGCCAGAAACTATACCAGGCCCAGTTGTTGTTGCTTGGTTAGGAATATGGAATTTTGTAGGATCATTACCTACGTTCGTCAGAGTATAGGTGTAGTTTAGTACATCGCCAATTTGAACAGTTGTGTTACTAGGGCTAGTGGTAGTATCTGTGACGCCCGATGCAGTAACGGTAATACCAGCAACTTCTGCCAAAGTCACAGTTACAGTATTAGATGTAGCATTAATTGTTGTCCCTGGCGCGTTGGGATCTTCGTATGTCGCAGTCGCAGTGTTACTGATAGATTTACCCGCAGCAGTTCCGTCAGCTAGTACAGGTGCGATGAATTGAAAAAGGCTACTAGTCAATAATGCTGTTGCTACTAAAGATTGGTAGCGTTGACACTGATTGTTAATAGATTGATTTCGTCTTAGCATGAAATTAGTTTGTTTATTTGCTGGACTTCTATCCTGAGTTTTAAAGCAAGATAAAGTTCGGCAATTCCCTCAAGAATTACCAGTGGTATCAACCCAAAACTCTAGCTGGCGTTTTAGGAATGCAGATTTGAGGGAATAATCTACTGATTTTCCTCAAAAGCTATATTGAAGCTACGCGTTAAGATGAATTGCTACTTTATTTAGAGCTGTCCTTGAATTTCAAGGTTTCTACTCAGGATAGGAGTAGTTTTTCTTACGTACTGCATCTTTGTCTTTGTAAATAAGAATGTAGCTTTTGCTGCTAATAAAGTCTTCCGTATAAATAAGTAACTTCTCTAGCGCAGCCATAGTGCATCAAAGCAAAAAAGTCAACTTTATTTTTCTAATATATTTCTCAATTTTAGTTACTTTGACGAGGTTAAGAAATCTTGGAATATTTACAGGGAAAGACTTTTGGGAATTTGGCATCACTTATCCAAATTAACTTATGTAATTATTCAAAATAAAAATGAAAAATTTATTCAGTGATATATCACTAAATAAGTGCTGCTGATTCAAGTTTGATGCAAAAAAATCATAATTTTAATGCATTTATATAATATAAAATTCAGTATTAAGACTGAGCTATACAAAGTAATCTATTATATAAACAAAAATTAATGTAAGTAAAAACCCTGTATATATTTGCTTAATTTTATTAATCATTTACAGATATTTATTTTTTTATAACCACGACACTCTCAAAAAAAGAGGTGGTAGGGGAAACCAAGCATTAATTGAACATTTCTTCCCCTCCTGAGTAGGTACTTAGATAAAAAACAATACTTTCGCTAATTTCTGCAAAGCCCCACAGGCTAAAAGTTGCTGGCTCACAAACAAGAGCGACTAAGTTGCGTTCAGAAATAGCATCTGGGAATGGAGAATGGAGGATAATTCTGGCGTTACTGAATATAAGTATGAAAGTCAAGAATTTAGTCTCTAAAACTATTATTTTCTGTGCCTCAGACTTTTTGCTGCGTCTGGAGCGTAATACTAATTCATGCTTTCACTCGGCAACGCCATTATTCTTATCCTCCTGATCTCCTTTAGAGGCTGTTGGGTATCAGCCTACCGCAAGGATAAGTCGCTACCTGCTGTGAAACACTCTCAGCCATTGCTGTTGGAACTTGATCTGATGGTTGGGTCTTGGCGGCTAGATAGTCTGTTCGCAGTTTCTCCAAAATCGCTTCTCGCTTGTCATACAAACGCTTCAGAGGACGAGGCTGGCACTTGTTGAGAACATATGCTGTCACTAGTGGTAAAGCGATCGTGCTATCGGTATAACAAACAATCGTGTCTGGTAACTCTTCGGGGTCAATTTTACCCCAGCTGACGGCTTCCGATGGGGTTGCCCCTGACAAACCGCCTGTATCTGGACGGGCATCGGTAAATTGCACAAAGTAATCATGTCCACGTTCTTCTAGTCCCAACACTTCGTGGATTTGCGGTTGTGTCTGTAGCAAAAAGTTTTTTGGACTACCACCACCGAGAATTACAGCCGCACTTTTACCTGCTGATTCACGGGCGTTGTAGGCGATCGCAGCGGTCTCATTTACGTCAATTGAAGGATCTAAGATTAATTGGGAACCTTCCAATGCTAAAGCCGCCACGTTCATCCCAATAGAACTATCTCCAGGAGAAGACGTATAAATGGGTACGCCATATTCATAAGCTGTAGCAAGTAAGCTAGAATGCTGCACTCCCAATTGCTTTTCTACTTCCCAGACATATTTACCTAGCAAATGGTGGAACTCAGCGGTTCCCATCCGCTTTTGAAATGCTTCTGCTTGCAAAACCTTGCGGATGAATGCATCAGTTTCAAGCAGCACATCGTAGCCAAAGATAATGTCATAAATTCTGATAGTGCCTTCCTGACGCAATTTGACATCATCTAAAAACGGATTACCAGCAAAGAGTTCAAAACCCAATCCGTAATGCATATCATGATAGAGATTTGCACCAGTGCTAATCATCCAGTCAATAAAGCCGTTGCGAATTAAGGGTGCAAGTGCTGAAACCCCGAATCCGGCTGGTGTCATCGCACCGGAAAGGCTGACTCCTACTGTTACACCTTCAGTTAGCACATCGCGGCTCAATAGCTGGCAAATTTCCCGCAAACGCGCCGAGTTATAAGCGGTAAAGTAATTATCAATTAAATCCACCACGCTGATATCAGTTGATATAGGTGTAGGTGCGATTTTTTGACCCAGCTGTTTAGACATTTTTGCACTCCCGAACTGTAAAGACGCCGAATCTTATGTTATCTAGGTTTCAGCCAAAGTGACAGTAATACTTCTGTTACACTCTTTCTCTAATGCTGATTCCTCAGCCTCTTAAAACTTTTTGACAACGACTCCAGTCACATTGCTGCGAAACTGCACCATCGCTTCACTCGCAGCAAAATGTGCTGCAATTTGAGATAACAGCATCTTTTGTTGTGTCGCCCATAGTAAACCACGTTTGGGAATTTGAAAGCATCCCCCTAAATAAGTTGCTTCATCTTCGTGCTTTTGTTGGCGTTTCGGTTGTGCAGTTACTGAATCAAAGCCTACAGGCTGATGATTCAGCAATACATGAGCTATTTCATGCATCAAATTTGATTCATACCGTGTAGGTGCATGGCGTGGGTTGTATACAATCCAAAGTGGACGATCGCTTATAATTGCTCCTGACCATTCATCGCTAGCAAGTAACACTGCTACTTGCTCTGGCTCTAAATTTGGAACCTGATCTGGTGTAAAAAGTGTTGCTCCTAACTTGGCTGCTAGATTGTCTGCGGCTAATGGTTCAAAGGCTCGCACTCCAAGCAAGCTACGTTGTTCAGTAGCCATCGCTTCACAGCGTTGCCTAAATTCCGGCGATAGACTTTGAATTAATGACATATCTTTAGGGATCTTGCTTCAATTCCCCATCATTTTGAGACAAATCGCGATACGCTGCTTTGACTAAAGATGCTAAAGCATTAGCGATCGCTGGATCAAGATTTTTGTCAGCGCGTAGTTGAATAGCGATCGCTTCAGGCGTATCCAGTTGATCCTCCTCTGTGGTTCTAAACAACTCCGCAGGCGGCACTTCTAGCCAGTTACAAAGTGCCAGAAAAGTTTCCATATCCGGCATTTTCCCACTCTCTACTCGTGAAAGAGTGGATGGACTAACATTACCAATCTCTGCCGATGTTTCACGCAGTCCTCTGCTGCCGCGTTTTTTGCGGACTAGGCTTGCTAACCGTTCTATATCTAGATAACTTCCCATTCCTTTGTTCCTGTCTCACAAAAGAATAAATTGTCTCTTAGTTGACACAACATAAATAATATTGTACGGTTTATGAAACAAATGTATCACGCTTGAAAAAGCTCGTGTTGTTAAAAAAATCCTCTAAATGAAGGATTACCTTCAATGGGAAGTAATGAATTTGATAATCTCATCCTTGGTTTAGCAGAGTTTGTCCGTCGAGATGGCAGGTATCCATATCCTGAACTGCTCCGTCATGCTCTTAATAAACTAGCTCTAGAGCTAACTGCTGTAACATACCCACGGACTCTAACTGGTCTTTTAGCATTACTCGAAAAACCTGTAAAAACTTGGTATCCAGGGCGCTTACTGCCAAAAGAGTTTGACTCTGATTTTGGTCTGCTTTATGAATGGGGGTTGAGTGAAGAAGCAAGCCGATATTTATATGAGGAACTACTTGAAAAAACCAAATTATCAGAGTTTGCCACCACTTTAACCAAACAAATTGCCATAGAAAATGTCCAGTTTCAGAAAATTTTGGAACGATTGCAAGAACTTTACAACAACAATAGCGATCCTGAGCGCGTTCAGCAAGAATATGTTTTGCTGCGCCGATTTTTGATTGAGAATGGTTACACAACTCCGGCACAGCTTCGGAAAGCTTTTTTAAAAAGCCGACATATTGATATTGAAGAAGTGGGCGATTTCTACCATGAGTGTGAAGAAAACGAGCCTTGTTGGAATTGCGATCGCTGCGGCCCTTTATTTAAAAAGTATGGAAAGTTACGTGGTATTAAACCCAGTGCTTGCAACGATCATCGCCAAAATTTGACCTTTATTCGACAAATCACGTGGAAACAAGGGCTGCGTCGTTTGAAGTTTGGTATCCATTTGCGTATTTGTTTACCGGGTATACCTGAGATGCGCTTATTTAAAGCGTTGGAAGAACTTCAAAGCAAATACTCAGATCAGCTTTGTGCCATCCATCTTTATCCAGGCATTGATCGCTATGACTTACAACTACGCTTTTGTGACCAATCAACCTGGGCTGTAGATATTAAAGATTACCGAAGCCCCTACAATTTAGCACCAAAGCTTACACCTCTATTCGGTGAGGGCGATCTGCGTTATGACGAGAGCTTTTATGTTATTCCCATCCAACGCATACAACAACGAGAGGACTACCTCGAAATTCTTCGTGAACAAGTGACAAAGCTGCCTAGCAGTACCCATCTTCTGAGTGATGCTGCATTTGAAGAACGGGTTATCAATAAAATTGAGTGCTTGAGGGAATAGTCAATGAGCCAGATGACTCTATTTGAGCTGCCGACTGAGTTTAAAGAGCGCCTCGAACAGTTGAAAGAAGCAGGTTTGGAGCGTACTCAAGCTGAATTGTTGCTTCAAGTGGAGCTTGGCTTTGCTCTGATGGAGTATTTGGAACTTGATGATGAGCCAGTCACCGCACCTTGGGCAATCTTGAGTGGAGTGCCTTTGAGACATCCACGTTTACAGAGTTTGACTGAGATGGAACGTCGAGCGATCGCTAATACTCGCCAAATAGTTCCCTTTTCTGCCCGTTTCGCTTGGTTAGGAGCATTGCGTTCTTATCTCAGAATTCCTCTAGATTGGCGTAACTATCACGAATTCACTCCGCAAAACTGGGATAGCTATATTATTAATGCTGCCAAAAATCTCCGGCATCAAGTTCATCAAGATTTGTACGAACGTTGTTTAAATAGCAATTTAGATTTTCGGCATCGCCAAGTTAAACGAATAGAAGCCAGAACCACTTATCAATTTGAGGCAAAGACAGGAGAAGAGACGGTTATAGTACCAGTCAGATTTACGCAGCAGCAGGTACGAAATGCACAAATACAGCCGTCATCTTGGTTTGCGACATCTCATTCTCGTACTGCGTTTTCGCTTCGTATTTCAGATTTAGAGCTAGATGCAGCATGGATTGATCGGCGAGAGGAAGCCTTAGCGCGTCAATATGGCTGGGATCAAACTGTTAGAGGACACTGGGTTGATCGCTTTCGCAAAATTAACTTCCACAAAGTTCAGGAGAACGGAACACTGTTTCCGCAAGAAGAGCAAATTCTTGAGTTAGATGGCTTCACAAATATTGCAGGCATGGTTGCCTCTGGAAAAACTACGGTTTCGCAGTTGTTTAGTGTTAATGTTGTGCGGCATCATTGCGATCGCCGGATCACATTAGTCGTTGGTGATGTGCAATCAGCGATTAAATTAGCGAATCAAATTAACTGGTGGTTTTGTAACGATCCAGAGAATGATGATCCAGTAGCAGTGCCAATCTTGGGGCGTACTACACGGGATGCACATCTGCGGAGTTTTTCTGCCTCGAAAGATTATCAGGAACATCGACAACGCGGACAGCCTCACTGGGGTGAGCGTTGGCTAGGCACAGCTTGCCCTCTACAAGGTCAGCTAAAAGCGCGTGATTTTAGTCAACTCCTAGACGGCAAAGCTCTTAAACCGGGAAGTGAACCCTGTCATACTCTAAAAAAGATGCCTAAAAGCGATCGCGAAAAGCGACGTAAAAGCCGAGGTTCATTCTATTTGTGTCCTTTCTTTGATAAATGCCCATCCCAACAAGTTTATCGAGATATGCCAAATGCCCGTGTTTGGATAACAACTCCCGGTACGATGGCTATGGCAGGATTACCCCGTCATTTAGAGTTGCGTCCTATCAAAATCGGTGAACTCGTCAACGAACAATCAGATTTTGTGGTCTTTGATGAGGTAGAGACAGTCATCAAGTGGTTTGATGATACTTATGCTGAAGAAGTTGTTTTGACTGACGGTGGTAATAACGGCGTTTTTGATGATATTGGCGTGAAAACAGAGCGATTCTCAATAACTAACCGTGTTATGCCCCCAACAACACAGCGATGGACTGGTGCAGAACGTGATGCACAAAAAGCTATTACAGCAACATTGACCCTACTCGATAAACAGGTTGGACATCAATTTCTCCGAAAATGGGTAAAACGAGGTTACTTTACGCCTAACTCCCTTCTGTTCAAATTTGCCCGTCGTCTTGCTGGATTGGAAGAATTTGAACCTTCTGATACATCTGAGGCAGTTTCAAGAGAAAACGCTCGACTTATACAGCCAATTGTCCGTTATTTTGATGCACTACTCAACGAGGATGATCCGTTGCGGATGCAGTCTTCATCTAACTCAAACCGAGATCCAGTCTTTCGCCTTGGGCGTCTTATGCAAGAAATCAATAGTACTGGAGAAAGCGCTTCAGATGAGAATATCTACAGAGCTTGCAGAGCCTGGATTATCGAATTTTTCCGAAATACAGAACGGCGTTTAGCGCAACTGCGAATAAACTTGTCCGAAATATTAACTTAGGAAAAGAAAAATGGTAAAACGTTAGATTGGGCGTCTACCATTTTCCACAATTAGTTATGATTTTAGATTATATACAAAAGTATCCACTACGAACAAAACAGATTTTAGGGATTAGTTACGAACAATTGCAATCACTGCTAAATTGCGCCTTAAAACGAAATCGATACATCAAAGCTAAACAAGAGAGTCATAAAATTAGAATTAATGCGGCTGGTGGTGGTCGTCCCGAAAAGTTATCAACCGAAGAACAAGTATGTTTATGTCTATTTTATCTAAGACAGATGCCAACATTCCAAGTATTAGGAATGCTATTTGGTGTTTCCAAAACCGAAGCTAATGATACATTTCACGACTGGATACCAATTCTTCGTGATATATTACCTGCTAGTTTATTAGAACAAGTATCAAATAATGAAAGTGATTTACTATTTGTTCAAGAAGTATTAACAAATTTTAGGCTATTAGTCGATAGCTTAGAACAGCCAATATATAGGGATTCTGACCAAAAAGAGCAACAGAAATATTTTTCTGGAAAGAAGAGACAACATACATTAAAAAGTCTGATAATTGGCATACCAGAAGGCAAAGATATTGTAGAGGTAGAAGTAGGTGTTCCTGGGCCAACAGCAGATATAAAATTGTTTCGTCAATCTCAAAATAAATTTGATAAATCTCAACCCTTTTCAGGTGATAAAGGCTTTCAAGGAGGTGAGAATATCACTACTCCTCATAAAAAGAAACCAAAACGAGAATTAACTCAACAGCAAAAAGATGAAAATAAGGCTTTATCTAGTAATCGGATATTCATTGAACATTTGATTCGATTACTTAAAATATTCCGCATAGCCTCACAAAGATTTCGCTTAAAGCTTGAGACGTATGAGCAGATTATTTTAACAGTTTGCGGATTAGTTAGGTTAAGAATTGGTAGCTTAGTTCTGCCAACTTAGCTAGTAGCAAAAATCATAAATTTTTAGAAATTAGGAGTTAATTTTTATGCCTCTAAATTATCACTAACTATCTCAAAGCCTTATAATTACGTATTTACGAAGATATCAAAGTTTTGCCCCAAAGCTTTGAACAGTCTGGCTTTGGAATTTTCGGACAAGTCTAATAGAATTGGAGAATCGTAATCAAAATTTGCAACAATCAACTCAAAAACAGCGACGTTCACCGAACGGGGATGAGCCAGATGTAGATACTGTTGAAACTTTGGCTTATCGCCTCCAATTTGCGCTAACAATCGCTCTTTTAGATCGGCACACTCGAATTGTTTTCTATGAATGGCACAATCGACCGACATCAATCAACGACGAATCACCACATGGTCGAATGCCTGCTGCAATGTTGAATATTTTGCCATTACCTCCCACAGGACGACAGTTTGGCACTTATTACTCCAGAGGAAATGATGACGACAAAAGAGCCAGATATGGCAGCAATAATGCGCTGACGTTGTTTGCCTACACCAATATTGGACGCTGCTACATTTTAAACTTTCATCGTTTATTAACAGATTTTAACGGTCAACGTGGCCCCAATGTGCTGGCACTTTCTGGAACATCCTACTTACCAGATTCTACCAGCTTTCACGTTGGTAATCCCCAAGGAGTTTTAATGCCAGAACAGGGAGCAAGAGATGCGATCGCTCAAAGCCACTTCAAATTTCTTCCTCAATTTGACCAAAAGAAAAAACCCCTCCGTATTTCTGGTAGCTCTGAACGGCAGAAAATGGGTTTATTTCAAGAAATAGCGCGATCACTAGTTGGTAGTAACGGTACAGGTCATTTAGGACAAGAACTCAGGGAATTAAAACATCTTAGCGAAAATGATTTAAGTAACCATTGGAAGGATCGCGATCGCCTTCTTCTAGTCGTCAACTCCTACGATCAAGCTCGTTGGGCAGCAAACGAAATTCGCAATTGCTGGTCAAGTAAGCAGGACGTTGTTTATCACCTAGTTCGTGACAATGTAGATACATACACGGAAGATAACTTTGATGAGCTAGCGAAATTTGTCAAACCACCTGATAAGGGTGCGCTCAATCGTGCAGATATTGAAACTTTTGGGCAAACTAAGGGAGAGATATTAGTTGCTCCTATGAATGCGATCGGCCGTGGTTTCAATATTTTGAATGCCAACGGTAAAGCCGCATTTGGTGCTATTTACTTTCTGACTCGTCCATATCCACACCCACATGATACACAGGCGATCGCCCAAGAAATGAACTGTCGCGCTTTAGAGTGGGCAGATAGAGCAGACTTTCTAGCATGGCAACAAGGAGACGGAATTGTACAACGTGCTGAAAAGGTGCGCCAACTAGCGGCGCGTTACTGGCGATCGGTTGAGCAACGTTCCTACTACAAAACCCTACGCGATAATCAAGAATTACTCGCTTCTCCACGATTTGACCTTGCTGCAACTACTGCTGGGTTAGTTATTCAAGCTGTTGGCCGTCTCTTGCGTGGAGGTGTCCCATTTCATGGTTATTTTGTCGATGCAGCTTGGGCGCCCAAGAGTGCTGCTAGGAAAGCTGATCCAGAACTCTCTGAAGTGGATACAGACCAGACAAGTCTTCTTGTTGCCATGATTCTGCGAATTTGCGACTACGCCAGTGAGGAAAACACAGTAGGCAATGCGCTTTACAAACCGCTTGCCGATGCACTGGAAAGAATCGAAGACCTATATTGGTAACTAACTTTGTTGTATTAATGAATTTCATAATGCCTAAAAAAGACGCGCAACTTCCTATTCTCTTACCTGCCAGAATGAATCTTGCGGAAGATAAACTTGCAGGTTTAAAAATTGAACTACTTTCATTTCCATTTACCGAAATTGTTGATAATTTTCGTAACAGTATGGAAGAAGTTTTATCGCCTAATCGTAAGAAAAAGGTCTGGATACCATATCGACAGTTAAACAATGGATTGCCTGCTTGTGCATCAACATTAACGCATGGTTTTGAATACTTTGATACAGGCGATTATCGAGCTTTAACTGTAGGAACGTTTGAAAATCCGCTGCGAGTTCCAACACCTGAGCAAATACATGAATTAGTGATTATTTGGGCGCAGGAGTGGACAAAGCAATTTTATGGTAAAGGGAAAGCAGATCAGGTAAATAGTGTTTGCGATCGCTTCCTTGAAAACATGGCAATAATTCCTACTAATTGGAATTGGCAACCTATTACTCCAAAAACGCTCATTCAAAACATCAATGCCGAAAAAGGACTGGGATACCAAGCCATTCCTAGTTTCTTGGCAACATTGCTGCATGAACAAAAATGTATTATTCGCTCCGGGCAAAGAGAGCAAGAAATTCAGTGGCGCAAGGTACAAGGCGATGGCTCAGGTCGTACTGGACTATTCATAGTCAGTCAAGCATTTCCGGCACTGTATACAGATGACTATGGCAACGAAAGGGAAGGTTATTTTGTCTATCGCTTGGATTTTCGCGTTCAGACTCAAGCAGGGCGATTCAACCAAAATGGCAAGCTTAGACCGTGGATTTTTTTGCATTTAAGTTGCCAACGATATGCTCATGAGCCATTAATTGAAATGAATTATGGTCGTGATATCTCTGTACTGATGGGAATGAATGAGGAACGTTTATCTGGTTACGAAGTAGATTCAACTTTGATCCGTCTTACCATTGAGAACAATGGAAGAGAAGATAGTAATCTATGGAAATTTCAATTACCAAATCTGCTAGCTGCATTCAAAGCGCGTCCCCTTGAAACAACCGATAATATTCGTTGCAACCCTACTCAATACGGCAATTTAGATAATCATCCTAACTGGAATAGAGATGAATATTATTTAGTTCATGCTGAAGGATACAAGTATGAACATGAAAACCATAAAAGAGGACGAGGACATAGTATTAAACCAGGATTTAGTTTACAGGAACGCGGTGATATTGTTGCTCAAGTCTTAGAGCTTCTAGACGGTGTTTTAATATCAGATAATCCAATGCAATCTGATATTCCTACTCCATCTGGTCAAAAAACACCCTTGGCCATGCGCGATTACGAATATATTTCTCAACCTCCAAGTTTTACAAAACAACAAAAAGAAACGCTGACTGAAAAAGAAATTAAACAACGTGTAAATAACCGTCGTCAAGAAAAACAAACGATCATTGCTGATGCTATTAAGCGGGCATTACAAGGAAAACCCACACATCTTTTTATTCTGTGGCGCGAACGAGATACCTATGATGTAACTTACCAGACATTGCGTGATGCTTTCCTGCTCAATGAAGGAGAAGATTTTCCAGAGCATATCAAAGTATCATCTGTGTGGATTGACGATCCAAATCTTTTGAAACCCCTTGACACAGATGGACTTGCACCAAAAGATGGTCAGGAATTTGATAAACAAATCCGCAAACAGCATCAAATCAAACTGGATGCATGGCGGGACTTTTTAAAACAGAAGGTTATTGCTTTAATTGACTCTACTACTAAGCCTTACTGTTTTGCGATCGTTGAAATTGGACAAACCAAGAAGAAGGGAGTTCATCCCAAACAAAGCATCTATAGAGTTGTTCGTGAAGCTTGTGTGTTAGAAAAAATCGGTTCCCAAATGGTGCAAACAGTTAAACCAAAATCATCTGACAAAGAAAATGAAAGCACAGACACATCGCCGTCTTACAATAAGAAGACAGAAGGACGGATTCTAAATGCTGTACTGGATGTAACCCTACGCCAGGTTGGGGCACTCTATGGACTGCCCTCAGAAGTCTATGAACGGGCAGGGATACCAAAGGAAATCGCCCAAAACCTAGATGTAATTGCCCTTTGTCGCCGAAAAGCCACTCAAGGACAAGATAATATTCACTATGCCTTGGCTGTTCGTCTGGGGGCAAATGGTGCAGTTGATGTGTTACTCCCCGATCGCAATAATTGGATTCCTTATGCACAGGCGGGGATTGAACTGGGACAGATTTTCTCACGGGTACGGTGCGATCGCAATTACCTTAAAACAGTTCAGTTAAAGGGAATAAATCTGGCAAAATTTGCAGCAGATGTTCTCACGCAAGTAGGTGAACAACCAACTCTCGTCTTAATCGAAGCAGACGTATGGCGTAACGAGCGTGGTGAGGAAAATGAAGCTCAAGCTTGGTTCCAACTAAAAAATGAATATCTTTTCGCAAAGCGAGATATCTTAGACTTCCAACACGTTCCTGGTCATACTTGTATATATTCTCGTGACTATAATCAACTCAACAACTTACTGGGAGTAATTCGCTTGCGTACTGGCAACGAAACAACCCAATACATTACCAATCGAACAGCTTGGAATCAGAATTCTTCGGCACGAGACTTAATCCATCTAAGTGGCTTTTACGATACCTCTGTACCTGAGTTGCTACATTACTTCTCGGTTGGCAGATTACCGAAAACACAGAAAGCACAAGATACTTCAACAGCACGCGAACTTTATATGCTTGACTCTCAAGATGAGGAATTTGGTGCAAATATTGCATTCAAGCACCAGCAGATGCTAGAAATCTTACCCTTTTTTGTCCGTCAGGATTTTCAAAGAACAAAAGAAAGCCTAAAATCACTTTGCCGAGTGCCACACTACTTACGATTATCACCAGCTTGGTCTATGGGTAATATTGTTTCGCCATATCCGATGCATTTAGGTAATCAACTAATCAAAGATCACTTGTGTATCTTTGGTATAGAAGTCTAATTAGAATTGACTGATTTACAAATGTCAGGAAAGCTTGACAATCTTACTAGTAAATTTCCGCTACTGAAGCTAGTAATTATGCCGTTAGCCTCAAACTACGGTATTACCATCGGATTTACATGAAAAAGACAGGTTAATTTTTAACAATAACTCTCAAAATGTTGTCTCATCTGGATTTTAGTTAGAGCAGTTTCATGATCCCCACTTTTGCAATTTGAGAACTTAGATACTCAATTTTAATTCCCGGTTTTTCATGTGCATAAGTGTGTTTTGCATCTAACTCATACCGCTTCAAAAGGTGCAATAGGCGTAAATTCACAGATTGTCGGCGTAAATTGTGAGTAACAGCAGCAAGCACAACTCCCACATCCTATGAACAACAGCATTCTCAACCTCACCTTTTATCCTGTGACGATCGCAATCATTGGTGGTGGTTTTAGTGGTTCTCTCGTTGCAGCAAATCTTTTGCGGAATGCAACTATGCCACTATCCATTAAGTTGATTGAACGTAGTCCACAAGTAGGTAGAGGAGTCGCTTACGGCACGCAAGTGGACGGTCACTTATTGAACGTTCCCGCAGGTAAGATGAGTGCTTTTCCAGATGAACCGAATCACTTCCTTACTTGGTTGCATCGGAATGGATACCTAGAGGTTACAGCAGCTAGCTTTGTTCCGCGTCGGATTTATGGAGATTATGTACAAGCGACATTGAAGGAAGCAGAGGTAAATGCGTCGCCTGATGTGCAGTTGGAACGAATTAGGGATGAAGCGATCGCTATCGAAACCACAAACAACATCACAAAGGTGCATCTGAGTAGCGGTGAACGTTTGTTTGTGCAAAAGGCTGTGCTAGCATTAGGCAATTCTCCAGCCACTCTGCCGGAACCGCTTGCTGTTCTGGAGTCTCACCATATCAAAGATGCTTGGTCACCTGATGCGATCGCTAATCTAAATTCAGAGGATGCTGTTCTATTGGTGGGAACTGGATTGACAATGGTGGATGTGGTTGTAGCATTGCATCAACAAGGTTTTCAAGGACAGATTCATGCTGTTTCGCGTCATGGATTGATGCCGTTGCGTCATCAGTCAACGACTCCTTATCCAGCATTTATTGACGTAGAGACTGCGCCAAAAACTGCACGAGGATTACTACATTTGGTTCGTCAAGAACTGCGTTTAGTAGAGGACTGGCGGGCAGTGATTGATGCAATTCGCCCAGTTACTCAAGCACTCTGGCAAGCATTGCCAATTAAAGAACAGAAGCGATTTCTGCGTCATGTTAAAGCTTATTGGGAAGTTCACCGTCATCGGATTGCCCAAGACATTGCACAGATACTAGATGAGGCAATGGAATCTGGTCAAATGATGAATTATGCAGGTAGGATTCATAGCTGTCGGGAGTTTGACAATGGTGTGGATGTGACGATTCGCGAACGGGGAACACAAGCTGATATCGTTTTGCAAGTTAAGCGAATTGTGAATTGCACTGGCGCAAATTGTAACTACCGCAGATTACAGCACCCTTTAATTGCCAGTCTGCAAGAACAACGGCTGATCCGTTCCAATCTGCTAGGAATGGGGATTGATACTGCCCCAAGTGGTGCGTTAATCGATGCGGATGGAAATACATCTGAAATGCTGTATACCTTGGGGACACCGCGCAAAGGCAATCTTTGGGAGACTACTGCTGTTCCTGAAATTCGGGTTCAAGCGGCAGATTTGGCACAGGAATTACTGAAATCTATCAATGTTAAACCCTATGCTACTGCTATCGCATTGCCGCAACCGACTATGTTATTCCGTCAACTGTTTGATAAAGAATCGAGTACTTATACTTATCTGATTGGCGATCGCTCCACCAAATCAGCTATCCTAGTTGATCCTGTATTAGAGCAAGTTGAACGCGACCTGCAAATATTACGAGAATTAGGGCTAACTCTGCGTTACTGTCTAGAAACACACATTCATGCTGACCATATCACTGGCACAGACAGGCTTAGAGAAGCAACAGGTTGTCTAGGGATTGTACCCAAGAATGCTGAAGCTACCCGTGCAGACCGCTACATTGGTGATGGCAACACCTTACAACTAGGGAGTGTACAGATTCAAGCGATCGCTACTCCTGGTCATACTAACAGCCATATGGCTTACTTGGTCAATGGTACTAACCTGTTAACCGGAGATGCTTTGTTTATTCGAGGCTGTGGTCGTACCGACTTCCAAAACGGTGATGCTGGTTTACTATATGATGTTGTCACTCAAAAACTATTCACCTTACCAGATGAGACATTAGTATATCCAGGTCACGACTACAACGGACAAACAGTATCTACCATCGGGGAAGAAAAACGTTGGAATCCCCGATTTGCTGGACGCAGCCGCAGCCAGTTTGTTGAACTAATGCAGAACCTCAACTTACCTCTGCCTAAAAAGATGCTGGAAGCCGTACCTGCAAATCAACTCTGCGGTAAAGTTTTAGTTGCATTAGACTATCAAATTTGAAACATAAATGGAGAGTAGCGAGGGAATGGGGAGACAAACTAATTCATAATTCAAGCAGAAAGATTGATTCTACCAAATGACACAAATACTTCTCTACGAGAGGCTGCGCCCTAAGCGTAGCCATGCCGCAGGCTTTACGACTTCTCTGCGAGACGAACGCTCAGTACAAGTGACAAATGACGAATGACGAATGACGAATTACAAATTAGTAATAAGCTTCCTTTAAGCTACACAACAGTACTGGTAACTCGTGCAGCCGAACAATCCAACAAGTTTGTCTCCTTACTTGAACAATTTGGTGCAACTGCACTCTCAATGTCTTGTCTGTGTATTTGTCCCCCTTCCAGTTACTTTCAACTTGATAAAGCTATTTTTAATCTCCACCAATTTGATTGGTTGATTTTTACCTCAACCAATGGTGTAGATTACTTTCTAGAGCGATTAACCACTCTTGGATTTAACATAAGTAAACTCGCCAATATTCAAATTGCTGTAGTTGGTGAAAAAACGGCTCAACATCTTACTAAATATGGTTTAAAAGCTGATTTCTTACCACCTGAGTTCGTTTCAGATTCTCTAATTGAATCTTTCCCGAATCGGGAAAACCTTAAAGGAACTAAAATCCTTTATCCTCAATTGGAAGCTGGCGGACGAGAAAATCTCGTGGAGGGACTTACGAAAGAAGGTGCAGAGATAGAAGCAGTGCCAGCTTACCAATCAAATTGTATGACTGAAATACAACCTATAATTATAACTGCCTTTCTTGAAAATCAAATTGATGTTGTAACGTTTGCCAGCCCTAAAACTGTAGGATGTTTCTACCAGCTAATCAAATCTATTAGTTCCAAATCCCTTTTAAATAATATCTGTATCGCTTCTATTGGGCCAATCACCTCAATCGCTTGCCGAAATATTATCGGTAGAGTCGATGTTGAGGCAAATCCTTATACTCTTGATGGTTTAATTAATGCGATCGCTAATTGGAAGAAATCCCCTAATGATCAACCAAAATCTTCAGTTTAAATTAAAATTGTAGAGACGTTGCAATGCAACGTCTCTACAGATGTTATAGGTTTTACCTACGCCTACAAACTACAAGTCAGGCGGCAAAATCACCTGATCAATTCCATGTATTACTCCGTTACTGCCTGTGATATCTGCCTGAATCACCTTAGCATCATTGACAGTCACACCAGTAGCAGGATCAACTTTGACATTAATCGTACCGCCTTCAACGCTTTTGACTTCGCCAGATTTCAAATCTGTGGATAATATCTTACCAGGGACTACATGGTAAGTTAAGATTTTGAGCAATACTTCTTTGTTCTCTGGCTTTAACAAATCTCGCAAAGCATCTGGTGGCAGTTTAGCAAAGGCTGCGTCAGTAGGTGCAAAAATAGTAAAATTATCCTTTCCTTGCAAAGTTTGTGTCAATCCAGCTGCTTTCAAAGCCTTTGTCAAAGTTTTAAAAGAGCTATTTGATTCAACCAGCGCTGCTAAGTTCTTGCCTTGAGTATTGGTTGTTCCTGAAGGTGAGGTGGGTGGCTCAGTGGTTGGTGGTGTGCTGGGTGTAGCTCCAGGGGTCGTGTTGGGAAGGGGTGTAGTTTCAGTAGGTGTAGTACTTGGGCGACGTCTATATCTAGGCTCATCAAAAATACTTGGTCGAGGATTTAGCACCCCAGAACCCCCGCGCTGTACTACTTTTTTATTGGGTTTGGCGTTATCCTTTTCTATTTCTGAAGCAGTTTCAGCAGGTGTGTATTGAGCGTTTGCCTGAACACCTTGACCCCGATTATAAGGAGCTTCACTGAAAATACTGGGGTTAGGATTTAATACCTCTTTTGCAATAGATGGTAAAGTAATGAGGAGACTGACACCCATTAATCCCGCTATACCTGCCAATGTGGTAAACAACTTGCTGTAATTAGCCTTCATAAATTTTGTTTTTTGTCCGCATATTACATAAAGATTTATAACATTTTGCTAGACACAAAATCTAACCTAAGAAGGAAGTAAAATTTTTCTCCAGAAATACTCAGTGCTGATAAGAAGATTCCAAATTGGAATACGGTGGTAAGTATCAGCTATATTTAGCTCAGGTAATTTGAGTTTTACAGATTTTATACTCGATTTGCTTGGCGATACTTTCTCTGCAAGACACAACGCCAACGGTGAGTTTCGTAAATGCACCAAGAAAAGCCAAAACTTTTCACTCAATAGTAATGCAATTTTTAGCCTGTAACCAAATCTTCTAGGTTCTTAGTTGGTGCTGTCTTCGAAGACATCACCAACTACAAACAGCGTATACTCCTCAATTTTTTGTTGACAGAGTACTACCAGTTCTAGTTATGATAAATTCTGAATTTTTACTAAAAAAGAAACTTTAGATACAAAGTATTACCTAGTTTTATCGTTAGCTTCAATACTGATAACCTTTCTACAGCAAAAACTGTATTTAGAATTTGCTTCCTGATGTTTCAGCAAAAGCGAATAAATTAAGTACTTAATGTCTCAAGTAGACTAACAGCAATGTAAATTAAACTAACTAGTTCAGGTTTATAGCTAAGAGGTTAAATTGATTTATAGACAATTAAATTAAATAATTTAATGATTTGATAGCTTCAATAAACAGAAAAGAGGAGTTTTGTAAATCGGTAATTTTGCCAAAAAATCCGCAACTATACAATTTTAGTAGCAATTTAATAGGTAAGTGAGCAATTATGGCCAATAAAAATTACTTAAAGTAAAGTTACAATTATAAAGTCAATAAATTCCTAGTTACAAGGTATACAATAATATGCTGGAATTATACCAGTGGGAACTATCTCAGTACTCAGAAAAAGTGCGTCTGATTCTGGATTATAAAGGACTAGATTACCGCAAAATAGAGGTTACGCCTGGGATTGGGCAGGTAGAGTTGTTCCGGCTGACTGGTCAAAAACAAGTGCCAGTGTTGAAAGATGGAAATAAATACATTGCTGATTCTACTGCGATCGCAAAGTATTTAGACTTAAAATATCCTGACCGCCCACTAATTCCGCAAGATCCCAAAAAACGGGGTGTAACCTTATTAATAGAAGAATGGGCGGATGAGTCGATAGGTATCAAAAGCCGGAAAGCCCTATTTTCTGCGATTAGTCAAGATCAAAGTTTCCGCAAGTCTTTATTACCCACATCAGCACCAGATGTGCTTAGAAGTCTGGTTGAAGGGGTACCCACTGACTTCCTGACAGTTTTGGGTTTTGGTGTAGGTTATAGCCCAGATGTGATAAGGTCAGCGATCGCGGACTTAAAGCAAGACTTGGAAGCTTTAACTTTATTGTTGGCAGATACTCCTTATTTAACCGGAGATGAACCTACTCTAGCTGACTTAGCAGTTGCAGGTTTATCAATATTATTAAAATTCCCTGATGGCCCTTATCTCGATTTACCAGCATCTACCAGAGGTAAAGGAGCGCCCATATTCGCGGAGAATCCAGATTATGCAGCATTCTTTGCTTGGCGCGATCGCCTCTACGCTCAATTTCGCAAACCATTAATTAGTACTACTCCACCAGCAGGGAGTGCGCCAACTTCTATTCAGATTGAATAGGTAATTGGGTATAGGGGATGGGGCATGGGGCATAGGAGAGGTAATGGAAAACAAATAACTTTTGACGCTTGACCCTTCGACAAGCTCAGGGCATCGCTTTTGACTCTTGACTCTTGACTAACTAATCAAATGAATTTAGGACAGCCATTAGGTTCAGTCATCCAAGGTTCTCTAACTGATGGGTTAGAAGTACGATTACACCCGGATATTTCTGTTGAAGATATGCGGGTGGGTAAGTTTCTTGTTGTACAAGGGATGCGATCGCGTTTTTTTTGTATGCTCACAGATGTGGCACTCGGAGCTGCTAACGCGCGAATCATTGCTAACCCTCCTAGTTGGGAAGACACTTTTTTACGAGATGTTTTAGCCGGAAGTGGTACATACGGCACTATCAACCTCTCACCGATGTTGATGTTCACTCCCGAAGTTGAGGAATCTTTCTCCCCAACAAATGGCAAATCTGCAAATCCCTTTGTACCATCGACGACTGGTTTGGCTTCATTTATGCCGCAAACTAGTACTACGATGGAATTGTTGCCTGTTAAAACTATTCCCAGCCACTTTAGTCAAGTTTACGAAGCTAATGAAGATGATTTTCGCCGCGTTTTTGGTTGGGAAGATGATCCTCAAAGGCGTAATTTTTCCATCGGTAAACCGTTGGATATGGATGTACCAGTTTGTATCGATTTAAACCGCTTTGTAGAACGTAGTAACGGCGTATTTGGTAAATCTGGTACTGGCAAATCCTTTCTCACCCGCTTACTGTTAGCTGGCGTCATCCGCAAGAATGCAGCAGTAAACTTGATTTTTGATATGCATTCTGAATATGGCTGGGAAGCGGTTGCAGAAGGTAAGAATGTAAATACTGTAAAAGGCTTAAAGCAATTATTTCCTGGTAAAGTCGAAGTTTACACCCTCGACCCCGAATCTACAAAACGTCGGGGTGTACGCGATGCACAAGAACTATTTCTTAGTTATGAGCAAATTGAAGTTGAAGATATTAAGTTATGTAGCCGTGACTTAGGACTCTCGGATGCAGCTATGGATAACGCCAATATTCTTTTTAGCGAGTTTAACAAGTCTTGGATTGTCCAGTTGCTGAATATGACTAATGAAGAAATCGAGATGTTCTGCGACGAGAAGCGGGGACACAAAGGCTCAATCATGGCATTGCAGCGCAAACTCTTGCGGATGGACAGTTTGAAGTATATGCGGGCAGTTTGTCCCCAAAATTACATTAGTAAAATTGTGCAGTCTCTGGAAGCTGGGAAGAATGTTGTGATAGAATTTGGTTCCCAGTCCAATATGCTCTCTTATATGTTGGTGACCAATATGATCACCAGACGTATTCACGAGCATTACGTCAAAAAAGCCGATAAATTCCTGCAAAGCAAAAATCCTTGCGATCGCCCGACGCCATTGATGATTACTATTGAAGAAGCACACCGTTTCCTTGACCCAGCAGTGGTACAAAGTACAATCTTTGGGACTATTGCCAGGGAATTGCGAAAATATTTTGTAACTCTTTTGGTAGTTGATCAACGTCCATCGGGGATAGATAATGAAGTTATGTCCCAGATAGGAACTCGCATCACCGCTTTGCTCAACGATGAAAAAGACATCGACGCAATTTTTACAGGTGTTTCTGGTGCTGGTGGGCTGCGTTCAGTGTTGGCAAAGTTAGACTCTAAGCAGCAAGCTTTAATTTTAGGTCACGCCGTTCCTATGCCCGTAGTAGTGCGTACCCGTCCTTACGACTCCACTTTTTATGCCGAGATTGGGGATACAACTTGGGAAGAAAAGCCAGATGCAGAAGTATTTGCCGCTGCTGAACTAGCTAAAGCCGACCTCGGTTTCTAAAGAATCAATAGTCCAAAGTCAACAGTCCAGAGTCTGAATATTGATTTTGACTCTTGACCCTTGACCCTTGACTTTTGACCCATTCGTAACATCCCCCCATTAATGCAGCCAATAAAGTTCGGTTATCCCGCTAGTTTTTGGCAACAGAACAGGGGTTTTTGACGTCACTATAGATATAGCAAGCAATTTAAAGGAAAATTAATTTTTTTTCAAAAACAACATATTTTCGATTATAATTGAAAGATTTATCTAGGCTACTTTACTATCTGCCTGATTTATCCTATTATAGAAATAAGTGAACTCATATTGACTTCGTATTTTACGGTCGCTATCAGCGATTGCAGAAGAGAAGAATTCTCAAGAACAACCCTGCGTGCTTCTGAAAAATTGAAAAATTTAAGAAAGGTAGGGGGAACTTATCTCAGGGCAGCACCGTCTCAACAACGGCTTTATCAACTGATTGCTTTTGGTAGCTCCTGATGTTCCGTGATATACGTATTACCTTTCACTATTCACCCTAGTAAAAAATATTCATTGTGTTTACGGAGTAGAGGATAACGCACCAATGCCTACTGTTAACACCCAAACGGAAAACCTCAACACCAAATTCACGGCTGATATGGTGCGAACCTATCTGCGGGAAATTGGTCGTGTACCACTGCTAACCCGTGAACAAGAAATTGTCTATGGGAAGCAGGTGCAACAAATGATGACGCTAATCGACGCCAAGGAGGCTTTGGCGAAGAAATTGCACCGCGAACCAAGTTCACAAGAGTGGGCTGACCACGTTCACCAAGATGAAACCGAGGTGAAACAAACGGTAGCTCAAGGTAAGCGGGCAAAGCAAAAAATGATCGAAGCGAACTTGCGCTTAGTTGTTGCTATTGCTAAAAAATACCAGAAGCGGAACATGGAGTTTCTGGATTTAATTCAAGAAGGAACTCTAGGCTTAGAGCGGGGCGTAGAGAAATTTGACCCAACAAGGGGTTATAAGTTCTCGACCTACGCTTACTGGTGGATTCGCCAAGCAATTACCCGTGCGATCGCTCAGCAAGGTCGCACCATCCGGTTACCAATTCACATTACCGAAAAACTGAATAAAATCAAAAAAGTGCAGCGCGAACTGGCTCAAACTTTAGGGCGATCGCCGACACCAGCAGAAATTGCCCAAGAATTAGAGCTAGAACCCATGCAGATCCGTGAGTATCTGAATATGGCACGCCAACCAGTTTCTTTGGATGTGCGAGTTGGTGACAACCAAGATACTGAACTGCAAGAAATGCTCGAAGATGACGGCCCATCACCAGAGTATTACACTAACCAAGAATTTCTCCGCCAAGACCTAAACAATCTGTTAGCAGAACTAACCCCGCAACAGCGAGAAGTGTTAGCTCTACGCTTTGGTTTAGAAGATGGTAATGAAATGTCTTTGGCGAAAGTCGGTGAACGGTTGAATCTCAGCCGTGAACGCGTCCGCCAGTTAGAGCATCAAGCTCTTGCTCATCTGCGTCGTCGTCGCGCCAATGTCAAAGAATACATCGCTAGTTAATTGTAGAGACGTAGCATTGCTACGTCTTGATCAAGTTTTAGAGAGCGATCGCTCCCGGAATTTCGGGGGCGATTTTTTTGCCGTTCATCAGCAAAAATACTTGGATTTTATCTGGAATTGAGATAGCTACTGTTGTAATTTTCTATAGTCTTAGGACTTACGCACTGAAGCCTAAAATCTTGATCCCCCCTAGCCCCCCTGCTTAAAAAGGGGGGAATTTCTAAAGCCCCCTTTTTAAGGAGATTGGGGGATCTGATTGCGTAAGTCCTGAGTCTTACGGTGATAGCTTTAAGAGAAAGTCGTCAGTAATTTTTCTGGTTGAAAGGTTTAATTTGTGATTCAGCTCACCCAATCGGGTGAATCTCTTGGGTGAAGAATGAATAATCTAACCAGTGGTAGATTAAGATTATCGAGCTAAATTACTAGAAAATTTCATCTTTTGACGGTTCTATTTTCCCGACAATATAAATCAAACCATTGACGGAGCCTTGAATGGTAAAGACTTAGTTATGGTTTAAGTAACTTCAATATGACTGAGTTATTTTTTTAACAGGAGAAGTAGGGTGCTTAACAATATTCGTCAGGTTTTATCCCCTCGTCAATTGGGAATTCCCTTTGTGGGCATACTTCTCACTTTTGGCTTCATGGGCAATCAGACTAAACCAGTGCTGAGTAACCAAGTAGAAAGAACATCGACGTTACTGGTTACAGATTCTCAAGTATCATCTGCTCGAATTCAGAACAGCACCGAAACGCCTCTATTATCAAAGCTTAGAGAAGTTAGAGAGCAGAGAAGTCAACTAGCTGCTAGCAATTCTGAACAAAATCAAGTTGCAAACTCGGCTATCTTCAATAATCAACAGCAATCTAACTTGGTGTCTTCTGCTAGCTTATTGAAGAACGAAAAAACATTACCTAAAACCTTAGCGTTGGTTCCAGGGTCTCAAGCATCTGTTACCGAAGCGGTAGTTATGCCTAGAGGTAATTTTCCGGCAAAAGATGGAATTTATCTCTACGGTCAATCACCAAAACCAAATCAGATCGGACAAGGCTATATCATATTTCAGAAGCAGCAAGGCAAAGTGTCGGGTGCGATGTATATGCCCCATTCAGAGTTTAGTTGCTTTCAGGGTACACTTGACCAGTCAGGAGAATTAGCGATGACGGTTAATGGTTCGCCCGATGAAGGTGGTTCTAATCAAGTAGCTACAGCTAATAGGCTGCCAACAGTCGCTGATGATGAGTCAAGTTCTTACGCTTACTCGGTTGCATTGCAAGACTATCATCAATTAAATTCTATTAGTGCTAGCGATCGCCGCATATTACAGATGTGCAATCCATCTGCAACAGCTTCTTACAGCAAGTTTGTTAAGTAAAAGCAAATAAAATCTTGATGGATATTGTCATTAGCCCTTTGTCATTAGTCATTTGTCCTATGTAAATACAAATGATTAATCACAAAGATAGAAGTCTGTTACAAGACTTCCTCCATTAGGTATAACTCCTCGCGTTCGCTGAGAACTTTGACAATGAGCTTCATGAGTCAATATGCAACTGAAATAGGTAACAGTTTAATACTCAATTCCTGGTTGTGCTTTAACACCTTGATCGCGGAAAGGATGTTTAACTAGGGTCATTTCAGTTACTAGGTCAGCTTGCTCAATTAAAGCAGCTGGTGCGCCTCTGCCTGTTAGAATAACGTGTTTATCAGCTGGTTTTTGCGCCAAACCTGCCAAAACTTCATCTACTTGTAAATAAGCCATCTTGAGGGCGATATTGATTTCATCTAATAGAACTAGATGAAAGTCCGGGTTACGGATATATTCTAATGATTTTTCCCATGCAGCGTTAGCTTTGTCGAGATCGCGATCGCGGTCTTGGGTTTCCCAGGTAAAGCCTTCGCCCATGGCGTGAAATTCTAACTGGTCTTCCCAATAACTGAAAACCCTTTTTTCTGAGGGTTCCCAGCTGCCTTTGATGAATTGGACGATCGCTACTTTATATCCATGACCAAGCGATCGTAACACCATCCCCAGAGCAGCGGTAGTTTTACCCTTACCGTTACCTGTATTTACAATAATTAACCCTTTTTCGGGTACAGCTTGCGCTATACGCAGATCCTGGACTTCTTTGCGCCGCTGCATCTTTTTGCGGTACTGATCATCAGTTAGGGTTGATGACATTACTTCGTCAATCAAGCGCTCAATCTCTTGGTCAGAATTCAATTCTTTTGGGGTTTCGTCTTTCATCAAACTTGTCTGCAAATAACTATTACAACTTTCGATAAATAACCAAAATTATTTTTTTATCCAATGTCACTTACATAACACGAGTTGGATATTTCCACTAAGTTTTTTATGAAAATATTGATACTGTGTTAGTGTATCTCTAATTGATAAGTATCATAAACTATGATAATACACAAATTGAACTAGTAATTTAAGTTCAATACTGCTATTTTAAATATTTAATAGGTTTATTAAAGCACTTTTTTAGAGAAATTTTTTCATTTCCTTACACAGGTTATTTGGTATAATAAATTTCAGGTTTTTCTCGAATATTATATAAAATTATTACCTATAACAGTTTTAAATCATTAGTGAACAACAAAATTACCGACTTCTATAGGTATCTGAGCCTTGTTATTTTCACTAATTAAAACAGGATTCGTCTAGAAATACTTTTATAAAAATAGGTTAGGTAAGACAAGAAATTTGAGTAACTCGCCTTTCATCGAGTCACCTTGCTAACTAGCTCTATTAAAATACTCAAGTCTATACTGATGAGAATCATAATTATGCCTAAAAATCATACTAATTAAAATTCTGATAAATGAGTAAATAAATTATACTAATTCGGAGGTAAGACGTAGAGAAAAAAGTGTAACGCAGGCTGTTTATAATCCGTTATGTAACAAAATATTCTTTACGAATCTAGGGTTAATAATTATCCCCTTCATCATCTTCACTCCAATACTGTTGAGGTGCATTTCCGTGAACTTCTAAAATCTTGGCTTTTTTGATTTTGTTATCAGGCGGATTAATTGCTTCTAATAGCACATCAAATTCCCAGTTATCACCAAAATCGTAAAGATAAGTCATCCTAGCACCCGGTTCTAAGGGTAAATCACCAATTTGCACTTGATCTGCAAATGGGGGTATTTCCATATAAGGATGACCAATCTTGAGTGTACGGCCAAAATGGTCTTTTAAACTAAACTCGTAAAGATGATCGTAGTCAAAGTCAAAAGCGTCAAGAATCGTTTCTGCTAACCAGCTTAATGGTTTTTTTGCAGGTATGGCAATGCGACGCCAAGACCGAGAAACTAAGACTTTAAAAACATAAATACCATCAGTAAAGCCTTGTTTTGGTACAAACAAATTATGCTTCCATTCAGGAAAAAACGGTTGGAGATGTGGCTGCAATTTTCCAAAAGCCACATTTACATCATCTTGTAACTCTCCTCGTATTCCCAATGGAAATAGTAACTGCAAGAGAGAATCACCAAAAGGCAAACGTTGTAAATTAGTAATGCGCCATCCCTTACCCTCTTGTGGCTTCCCGTGTTTGATTGATAACAATCCAAATAAATCTAATAAAGCAACATTATGCAGACCAGGATAATAACTGATATCTTGTTGCTCTTCATATTTACTAAATTTTAAACCTTTATCTGGGATGCGGGGCCAAAGTTGAATACATCTAAATAAATTCCCAAATGAGTCTTGATGTTCACCTAAAATTTCGTTATTTCCCCAAATCAACCAAGCTTCTAGTAGATTGAAATAGCGTTCTGTTGGGTTAAGGTTTAACCATGATTCTAAAGAGGCTCGGTCTAATACTAAAATCTGCTTCTTTCCCTGGGATCTAATTTGGGCTATCCCAGAACTGCGTAGTAGGAGATAAAGCCCATTAATGTAGGGATATGATTTCTGTACGGGGCGTTTGAGTTTAGTTTCAATTGGGCGACTTAAGCGAGAATTAAGTTCTGATAGTACTTTTAATGGTAAAAGGTTATTAACACTGCTAACTTCCACTCCATTCGGTTGTAAGAAATCTATTAGAGTTTGAAAGTCATGCAGAATCGTACCGGGTTGATTTTCGTCAATACTGAGTTCTTGTAGCAGTTGTTGTTGTGACTCTGTTAGGGAAGGTAACTCAGGATTTAGTGTGCGTTCTAGCCGCGCGAATAAGTCTTCCATAAATAAAAATTCCAAATTCTAAATTCACAATTTACCCTTCCGTGCAATCCTGTTTTCTTTATTCTATAACTACAGAAGTTTTCCTCATAAATATCAAACTGCCAAGTGTCGCAGTCTGACTATAAACACCGTAAGCTTTGTGAAATGTGAATAATAATATTTTCAGCTTGTACTTGACAATCCCAGGAATTTGATATGAATAGTAACACTCGTTTACAGATGATTTTGGCTGATACACCTGTTGGTATAGTATTACCTGCGATCGCTCAACTCAACTTACCCAACTGGTGGTTAGCAGGGGGTGCAGTCCGCAATACAGTTTGGCATTCGATATTTGGCGCTGAGTGTGGCTTAGGTATTAAAGATTTTGATATTGCATTCTTCGACATCAACGGAAATCGTTCTCAAGAACAAGCAGCTAAGGCAACTCTCACAGAACAATATCCTGATGACCAGTTTGATGTCAAAAATCAAGCCAGTTTTGCCCGTTGGCGTCTTGGTCGCAGACCCTACACTAGTACAGAGGATGGCATCACAGAATGGCTACATACCGCTACTGCTGTCGGAGTTCGGCTAGATACACAAGGAGAATGGCAGTTTTTCACGCCCTACGGCTTAGATGATTTATTTGGTGGCATTATTCGACCGACACCAGCACATACTCATAACTCAGACGCCCATAATAAGGCATCTACTTTTTTGCAAAAGTGTCCTTATTTGCGGTTGGCATAATCAGGTGTAGTAAAAAATTCTAAATTCAAAAAGTTGATAATGCCAACTTTGGGTCTATTTTGAATAGTATTTTTTACGACTGTACTGTTAGTAACTTGTTATTTTACAGTAGTGTGCTGCATAACCTCGGTTACGGAACTGACATGAGAATATCTCCTAACCATAGGAATAATAAAGCAGAACGCCTTTCTCGGAAGGGGAGATAATGATATTGTTTTTTGTATTTTTATAGTTAAAACCCAATGCTAAATATTAATGGATACCACATCTGAAACCTGATTATAATCGACCAGCAATTCAGGTAACTAAGCATTATGACGATATTCCCTTAGTTAAGTGCTATTTGGGGCAATTAAATCAGGTATTTATGAATATTTTAGCAAATGCGATCAATGCTTTATAAGAAGCAAACATCGGCCGTAGTTTCGGAGAAATTCAACAAAAATATCCTAATATTATAACTATTAAAGCTCAACTCAGTGAAGACAATAAAAATGTAGTTATTAAAATAGCAGATAATGCTAAAGGAATGACAGAAGAAGTTAAAAACCGTAGTCAAACAAGCATTGGAACAGATGCTTGGGCAGATTTTGTTTATTCGGTATTCCAAGGGAACGGATATGTGGCTACCCAACACTTGATGGGTACGATAAATATCTCGGAGCTTCAATATAATCAAGCAAAAATGACTTCTTACCTTCATGCAACTCATAAACGTTCAGAAACTAGCATTGATGTTGCCAATGGAACTTATGAAGATCAAGTTGTCAATACAAATGGGCGCTGGAAAATCCGTCAGCGTACCCTTAAACTTATTGATTTTTTGAACCTTAGTTCCCCAAGTACCAGTACTCCAACCAAAGTGGAAAAACCACGTGTATTCCACTAAATAACATAATAGCTTAGGCATAAATGGCACTAAGATAAACGAACATAGAGATGCGGAAGCACAGGAAGATTGTTGGAAAATATTTTGCCTTCTCTGCATCAATCTAAATCTTTAACTTAGTGCCATTCAATATAGAAACTACTATCTGATAAATTTAGTTTTATATTCACTACTTTTGAGCTTTTTGCTGTAAGTATATAGCTAACTGTTCTCCTGCGGTGTCAATATGTCGTTTTAGTAGTCGGACAGCTGCTTTACTATCTTGCTGACGACAAGCATCCAGAAGTTGATAGTGTTCTTTTTGAGAACGTTCTTGATAATCCATCTGTGTCATTTGCAACCGGACATAGCGGTCTATATTGACGTGCAAGTTTTTAATCATCGTTAGTAGCCGAGGACGTTCCGCTGTTACATAAAGTGTGGCGTGAAATTCCCAGTTGAGTTTTGCCAAATGTCCCGCATCGGTCGCTTGGTCAGTTGCTTCTAGAATTACAGCTGCTTTTTCTATATCTGATTCGCTTAATTTAGGTATAGCCAACTGCATCGCTTTCACTTCCAAAGCACTACGAATTTCACAGATTTCTTGCGCCTCTTTTGCTGTCAGCACAGAAACCATCGCGCCACGATTCAGATGCAGCGTCACTAATCCTTCAGCCTCTAGCTGCTTGAGTGCTTCCCGCACGGGAATACGACTAACTCCAAACTGAGTAGCGATTTCATCTTGTCTTAGAGATTGTCCTTCCTGAAAAATACCCCGTAAAATCGCTTCCCGTAAAGCGTCGGCAATTAAATCAGGGGTACTACGTTGCTGTTGCAGCACATTGGCTGCTAAATCATTTAAGTTCATAATGGATATTGTATACAAAAAATCGTATACAATATCCAAAGTAATCAACAATAATCCCCCACAACTACGGGAGACAGTTATGAGCATTGCATCTCAAGCAGACCGAGTTATTATCTTCGATACAACCTTACGAGATGGCGAACAGTCGCCAGGCGCAACCCTAAATGTAGAAGAAAAGCTTGCGATCGCTCATCAACTGGCTCTACTAGGTGTTGATGTGATTGAAGCAGGTTTTGCCGTTGCCAGTCCCGGAGATTTTCAAGCTGTTAAAACCATCGCTGAACAAGTCGGGATACCAGGTGGGCCAATCATTTGCAGTTTGGCGAGAGCTACACGCCAAGATATTCAAGCAGCCGCCGAAGCTTTGAAAGGAGCAACTCGTCCCAGAATTCACACGATGATTTCTACTTCTGATATTCACCTTCAGTATCAGTTGAAAAAGTCTCGTAGCGAAGTACTAGCCATTACTGAAGAAATGGTTGCCTACGCCAAGTCTTTTGTAGAAGATGTGGAATTCTCACCTATGGATGCTAGCCGCACTGAAAGAGAGTTTCTTTATCAAGTGTTGGAGGTAGCGATCGCAGCTGGAGCGACTACAATCAATATTCCTGATACAGTAGGCTACTGCACTCCTAAAGAAATCGGCTATCTGATTCAAGGAATTCGAGAAAACGTACCTAATATTGATCGAGTAGTTCTTTCCATTCATACTCAAAATGATTTAGGTTTAGCTACAGCTAACGCCTTGGCAGCAATTGAACATGGTGTGCGTCAAGTGGAATGTACGATTAATGGCATTGGCGAACGCGCAGGTAACGCTGCACTAGAAGAAATTGTCATGGCGTTGCAGGTTCGCAAACCCTTTTTTAATCCCTACTTCAGCCGTCCAGTTGACTCTGATGCACCGCTGACTAATATCAAAACCCAGGAAATTTATAAAACCTCATCCTTGGTTTCCCAATTAACTGGGATGCTGATTCAACCGAATAAAGCAATTGTCGGAGCAAACGCTTTCGCTCATGAGTCTGGTATTCATCAAGATGGTATCATCAAGCACCGCCAGACTTATGAGATTATGGAAGCTACTGCGATCGGTTTGCCGGAAAATCGCATTGTTTTAGGTAAACATTCTGGACGCAATGCTTTCCGCACCAGACTTAAAGAATTGGGGTTTGACTTGAATGAAGCAGACTTGAACAAAGCCTTCAATCGCTTCAAAGAAGTCGCTGACAAGAAAAAGGAAATATCAGATTGGGATTTAGAAGCAATTATCCGAGATGAAACGCAGATTCAAGTAGAAAGAGGTTTCCAAATCGAACACGTCCAAGTAATCTGCGGTGACTGCACTTGTCCAACTGCAACTATCACAATTGTTACACCTGATGGCAAAATCCTCACAGATGCGACTGTTGGCACAGGCCCAGTAGATGCCGTGTATCAAGCAATCAATCGATTGGTGCAGATTCCCAATCAACTAATTGAATTTTCCGTTCAATCTGTGACTGGTGGAATTGATGCCTTGGGAACCGTCACAGTTCGCTTGGGACATCAAGAGCGGATATTCTCTGGACAAGCATCTGATACTGATATCGTGGTGGCTGCCGCCTATGCCCACGTCAATGCCTTGAATCGCCTCTATCGTTACTTACAGACTTCTCAGATAACGGAGACTGCGATCGTTTCTAGGTAGCTTTTGTTCGTAGTTGCGCTTTAGCGCTAAAGCGCAACTACGAAACCATCAAATTAATGGCGTTGCTGAGTGAGAATATGAATTTGTTTCACGCAGAGACGCAGATAGCAAGAATTGAGAGTACCCGATTTTTGCATTTCATATCTAAATTCAGCAATGCCAAATTAATAACTGTTTGCAAAAGAACTATGAATCAAGAAATTGATTTAAATCAACATAAGCAAGAAATTGCAGATTTATACAGTCGTAGAAGCCAAACTTATGATGATGGTGATTGGCATCCTGAAATTGCACATCGTCTAATTGAGTATGCACAAATCAACCGAGGACAGCAGGTTTTAGACATTGCTACTGGTACAGGTATGGTGGCGATTGAAGCAGCGCAACTTGTAGGTTCTGAAGGACGAGTTGTAGGAGTGGATATTTCAGCTGGTATGCTTGAACAGGCAAAACGCAAAGTTGAGGCTTTAGGGCTGAGTAATATTGAGCTTATACTCGCAGATGCCGAGAATTTGAACTTTTCAGCCAATACTTTTGATGTTGTCCTGTGTTCCTCAGCCCTGATTTGGATGGCTGACATTCCCAATACATTACGCCTTTGGCATCAATTGCTCAAACCTGGAGGCCTAATTGGCTTTCATGCATTTGCAGACACTGCTTTTGTCGAAGGAGTGACTGTACAAAAGGTTGTCGAAAAGTATGGGATTTCACTGGCATTTAATAAACCAACAGGCACAGTTGAAAAGTGCCATGATTTACTAGCAACAGCAGGCTTTGAGGCGATTGAAATTAAGGTTGAGCAAAATGGATTCTATATTAGTCTAGAGCAGGCAAAGCAGATGTGGTCTGGAGGTTCTCATCCAGCACCAGGACAATTCCCAAATCCTCTTTCGCAACTTTCATCTGAGCAACTAGAGCAAGTTAAGGCGGAGTTTGCAACACAATTAGAAGCATTAGTGACTGAACAAGGCATTTGGAACGATATCACAATCTTTTATACCTTTGGTCGCAAACCTCATAGCGAAGAAATTTGACAACCGGACACTTTTATAGTATATTTGTACTATAAATTTTCTGTATTGCATAAGAATTCAATACTCCCGACTACGCCAATAGGAGAGCAAATAAATGAGGCTATCTAAGGTAGACTTGAGCAGTTTAGTAGCGATCGCTCACTCTGACGGATATTTGCAATTGTTGCTCGACCGAGGCGACGAAATCGAGTTACTAGAAATTCTTGCACCAGTTCAAGCTTATGAAGGATTGCAAGAACTCAGCGAGATTGTCTCTCAAACGCCTGAGCTTCCTTTTGCAGAAGAACCAATTGCCATGTTACCAATTAGCTCATCTATGGCCAGCGCTGTCGGCTACGATGACGACGAACAAATTTTGCAGGTTGAGTTTCAAAGTGGAGCAGTATATCAGTATTCAGGAGTAGAGTTAGACACTTGGGAAGATTTACAATCAGCAGATTCTATTGGTAGATATTTTAATGAAGAAATTAAAGGCAGATATGAGTGCGATCGCATAAATGATGAAATTGATAACTATTGTTAAAGATTATTTGTAAACATTTCATACGTGTAGAGACGTTACACTGCAACGTCTCTACATTCATCCTGTAATCAACTGCCTAAAACGCTTATCTGCTGCTATGTCATCAAAATCTAGGTCAGATTCTGCCTCTTCCTTATATCTAGGATTAATTTCAATTGCTTGTCGTAGACTTTCTAAGGCTAATTCAACTTGTCTTTGCAATGCATAACAAGCTGCTTTATTGTAACAAGCACTACCATAATCTGGTTTAATTTCCAAAGCTTTATTAAAACTAGCGATCGCTTCATCATCTTGTCCCAATCTCACCAAACTATAACCGCGTTTATCCCAGGCTTTCGGTAAATTAGGTTGGATTTGCAAGACTTGATCAAAAGAAGCGATCGCCTCTTCGTATTCTTCCAATTCTATCAGCGCCAGACCGCGATTTAACCAAGCAACAGCATCATTAGGCTTCACTTGTGTAGCTTGATCAAAAGAGGCAAAAGCTTGTTGATCCTGGCGTAAATAGCCAAAAGCCACACCACGATCGCACCAAGCTTGATGATTATCTGGATTAAGGTCTATGGCTTTATCATAAGAGGCGATCGCATCTTTATAGCGTTTTAACCTTGCCAGAGTCAGACCACGCTTAAACCAAGCAACAGCATCATCAGGCTGGATTTGGACTGCTTTATTGTAAGCTGCGATCGCATCTTCATATTGTTTTTCAGAGAATAGGAAATCAGCCTCTTTTACATAATCATCTGCACTCACTTCCGGCTGTGGCTGTTCCTCTATGTTCTCCTCAACTTCCGAATTCACTGTTTCTGAGATATTTTCAGATGTGATTTCACTCAGTTCCTGAAGTATTAAATCCTTTCTTTCTTGGGTATCTAATTGTAAATCAGAAAGTTGATTGGCAAACTCTATTTCTAATTTATTTAGCTTTTCCAAAAGCAGATTTTTTTGATGTTGAGCGTTATTCTGCAACTCTGAAAATTTGATAGTAATTTCTGAACCCGATTTTTCTAAATTTTCAATTATTACCTCTTTATGTTTTTGAGCATCAGCTTGTAATTCAGATAATTGCAAAGCGAATTCTGATTGCGACTTTTCTAAACTTTCTATAATTTTATTCTTTTGCTCCTGACCATCTAGCTGTAAGTTAGATAGTTCAGATTTCAATTGACTATGTACTTTTCCTAGATTCTCAAACGTGATATCCTTTTGCTTTATAGCGTCAGCTTGTAACTCGGCTAGTTGCGAAGCAAATTCTGACTGTAATTGTGCTAAATTATCAATACTTTTAGCTTTTTGTGTTTGAGCTTCAACCTGAAATTCAGATAATTGAGAAGCAAATTCTGACTGTAATTTAGCTAAACTATCAATAGTTATATCTTTTTGTGTTTGAGCTTCAGCTTGAAATTCAGATAATTGAGATATAAACTCAGACTTGGATTGTTCTAAATCAGCAACTGTTAATTCTTGCTGTTGCTGCGTACCTAACTTTAAGTTAGCAAGCTCCTCTCTCAAATTTGATGCTAACTTTCCAAGATTTTCCAGTGCTATATCGGTTTGTTGTTGAGCATCTAATTCTAACTTAGATAACCTAGTAGCAAATTCTGACTCTAAAGTTTCTATATTTTGTTGAGATTTTTTGAGTTCAGTTTCTAACTTCGTTAACACCTGTACTTTTGTTTGAGATAAATCAGATGTAAGTAAAGATAAATTTTCGTGTTCAATTTTTATCTTTTGTTGTAAAGTATCAGCTTGCTGTTGTAGGTGAAAATTTATATTTTTAGCTTCTTGAATCAGGTTTTCAGCATCTTGCTTAACGGTAGTTAGCTGATTTTGTAAGTTTTCTAATCCCTGTATTTGTTTGATTGCTCTATCAGCAATTTCACGGATAACCACCCGTCGTAATAGCCAAAATAAAGCGATTACTGCAACCGGAAATAAACTTAATATTACTAACCAGACATTAAGCAGGATGGTTGTACGGCTAAAAGCGCGATTTAAATCAGATTGGACTTGCTGTTGAATTCGCTTTTCCGCTCGCAGTCGCAGCAATTCTTCCCGCTCCTGATTCGATAAAGCCGGAGTAGGTGTCAGCGTTGGGGATGGTGTGAGTTGTCCACTAGCAATACCAGCGGACAACAGCAAAGGTGAAAAGACAAGAGCGCTTTTCAATACTAGGGCAAAGACTATTGGATTTTTGCTCTTCATTACAACCATCCCCATTCATTGGTCAGATTTTGAAGCGGCGTGCTTCTCTCCAATCTATAACAGAATACTGAATCCTATTATCGCTTCCGCTTGCCTAAGCTGACACTGAGCATAGATTTTATATCGAGTTCGGATAATTATAGAACTTAATGCACTGTACAAATTGTCTATTATGTGAATAAGGATATTTAGTTGTCTCAGAGTATTATCGATTTTAACTGGGTAATGATGGCTTTACTCAGGCGATCGCTACGAACTTGTATTCTGAACCAACAGACTTGTATTCTGAACCAACGAACTTGTATTCTGAACCAACGAACTTGTATTCTGAACCAACGAACTTGTATTCTGAACCAACGAACTTGTATTCTGAACCAACAGACTTGTATTCTGAACCAACGAACTTGTATTCTGAACCAATGAACTTGTGTTCTGAACCAACAGACTTGTATTCTGAACCAACAGACTTGTGTTCTGAACCAACAGACTTGTGTTCTGAACCAACGAATATTAGCAGATAGGCAGAATTACTCTGAAAGTCAAGTTAATTCTGGGTTCAACCTTCTTCGCTGTTTTTGGAATCTGATGCTGCCAGAAATGCTGTGTTGTACCAGCCATGAGTAGAAAGCTGCCATGTGTTAACTCAACTTCCGCTTTCAAATCTTTATTGTGCTTGTGTCTAAGCATAAACCTCCTAGCTCCACCAAAGCTGACAGAACCAATCACAGGATTTTTCCCTAGCTCTTTTTCTGCATCGGTATGCCAAGAGATTCCATCATTACCATCGCGGTAAAGATTAAGAAGAACACTGTTAAATTGAGTTTTTGCAATTTTCTCAATCCGCTCTTTCACTTCTAGCAAAGTTGGTGTCCAAAGTTCAGGCTCAAGATGAATACCTGAAAATGAATATGAGTGACCTTTGTCTCCATACCAAGCAGTCTTTCTCGGCAAATTTACTTCTTTACCGTAGATATTCATTTTATCTTGTCGCCATTTGATTTCATGATGCAGAACTCTAAACAGTTCATCACTCTCTTGGGGGCTGAAAAAATTGCGATAAAAAGTAATTTCTGCATCTGGCATGGATAATACTTTTCCTGATATATCATCCGTTGCTTGCTCATTCATAGAACTGAACTCTGAGAATAAGTTTATTTGAATATAATTTGGAAATATTTTACTTTCATAAAAGTTTATTAGAAGGTTGCATTCTATTTTTCTAGGTAGTTATCTGGAGCTAGAAAGCCAATTTAATACTTTTTGGATTCTTGCCAAAATATTTTGGCAAACCTGAAATGCTGGCAATATGTGGAAAGAGCAAATATTTAAGATTCACGTAAGGATAATAACCTTGTGATGAACATTTCGCGAATGTTACCGTCTACAAGGTGGCACAGGCTTGGAAAGGATTTATTTAACCATGAAGAGTAGACACAAAGTAGCTTATAGTTTGACCTCGTTGTTCAGTCTCAGTTTAATATCAACTTTGATTGCACCTTATTTTACGCTCGCTTTTCCTGGTGCAGAAAGCGTAATGGCAGCGCCACCAGTAACTCCCGATAAAAGCGTCAATTGTGAGATTTTAGTTGTAGGTGGCGGACTTTCTGGCGTCGCCACAGCTTACGAAGGCTTACTAGCAGGCAGAACAGTTTGCTTAACGGAAATTACCGATTGGTTGGGGGGACAGATTTCGGCTCAAGGTACATCTGCATTAGACGAACGACCAACGCAGCGATCGCTTAAATTCTATTCTCGCGGCTACCTGGAATTGCGAAACCGCATTGGGCGCAAGTACGGCAAACTCAACCCTGGCGACTGCTGGGTAAGTGAAGCTTGCTTTCTTCCCCGCGATGCTCACAACATTTTGAATCAGATGCTCAAAGATGCTGAAAAGCAGGGCAAAGGCAAGTTGCAATGGTTTCCGAACACGGTAATTAAAGACTTAGAAATTAGTACTAATGGCAAAATAATTAATAGTGCGATCGCTATCCAACATCAAGCAGCAAAAGGCGCACCACCTTTAAATACTTTTACTTTATCTCAAAGCATTGAAGACGCATATCGATACTACAACACCTCTCGGTTTACTAAAACCATTATTCGCTTCGTTCCTAAGCCATCAAAAAGCAACGCCTCTTGGTATGTTGTAGACACTAGCGAAACCGGAGAAATTATCGCCCTTGCTGATGTCCCTTACCGATTAGGTATTGATGCTCGTTCCTACCTAGAACCTTCTGCTTCTAGCAGCACAAACGACCCGTACTGCACGCAAGGATTTACCTACACCTTTGCAATGGAGTCAACTAAGGAAGCGCAACAGCAGGCAATGCCACCATTTTATTCACAATACTCACCATATTTCAGTTATGAATTAACACGACTGGCGAACTTTGATTTATTATTCACCTACCGTCGCATTTGGAGTCCCAACAAAGGGAAACCAGCACAATTCGGTGGCGTTAAGTTTACTGCGCCCACACCAGGGGACATCTCCATGCAAAACTGGACTTGGGGTAACGACTACCGCCCTGGAACCGCTGCTGATAACCTAGTTTATACTCGTCAACAGTTACAAGCTACCGGGCAGTTAAAGCCTGGTGGTTGGATGGGAGGACTGCGGAAAGAAAGCCTCGGCAAAGCTGAAGAGAACGCACTCTCGTTCTATTACTGGCTAGTGGCTGGGACAACAGATTCTCAACTGGGGAATGGTGTCAAGCAACCGCGATTAAATAATCGCCTATTAACAGGGCTAAATTCCCCAATGGGGACAGTACATGGCTTATCAAAATATCCGTATATGCGGGAAGGACGCCGGATTATTGGACGTCCAAGTTGGGGACAACCTTCTGGTTTTGGTATCTGGGAAATTGATATTTCTCGCCGCGATTACAATGATGAGTATTACCGTAAAACTCTACCAGCAGAGATGTATCGCCAGTTAAAAGCAGCGTTAGCTGGTTTAGAAGCAGTATCAGTAATAGAAGGTAAAATTTCGCCAGAACAGGCGATGCGACGGACTCGTTCTACCATCTTCCCTGATGCTGTTGGTATTGGTCACTACGCTATAGACTTCCATCCTTGCATGGTAAAAAGCCCGCCCGAAACTCCTGGTAATCAAGAACGTCCCGGTGAAAGGCGTGGTGCTGGGCAAGCATATCCCTTTCAAATTGCTCTCAGAGCAATGATTCCGCAAAAAATTGACAATTTGCTAGTAGGAGGTAAAAGCATTGCTACCAGTCACATTGCCGCTGCTGCTTATCGGGTACACTCCTTTGAATGGTCTGCTGGCGCAGCTGCGGGAACTGTTGCTGCTTTTGCCATTAAAAATTCTGTTGCACCCTACCAACTGGTCGATGACTTGCCTAAATCAGAACCACAATTGGAAGCGCTCAAACGGCTGTTGAAGCAAAATGGCAACCCTACTGCTTTCCCCGATACATCGATTTTTAACGAAAACTGGGAGAATTGGCGGTAGATACTCATTTGTCATTTGTCCTTTGTCATTGATACTAATGACTAATGACCAATGACAAATGACAATATACTAAACTAGTAATTTGTAGTGTACTTTTGTAAAGTCCTGTTGACTCATAGTTCTATGGTTATGACACTTTCAGCAGCTGTTTACGGGATGGCCACAGCACCAACTGTAGCTCCTGAACGGTCTAATCAAGTTACTCAAAAACCTTATCCCAATTACAAAGTAATTGTGTTGAATGATGATTTTAATACATTTCAACACGTTGCTGAATGTTTGCTAAAGTATATTCCGGGGATGACAGGCGATCGCGCCTGGGATCTGACTAATCAGGTACACTTTGAGGGTCAAGCGATCGTTTGGGTTGGCCCACAAGAACCTGCGGAACTCTATCACCAGCAGTTACGTCGAGCTGGTTTAACAATGGCACCTCTAGAAGCGGCTTAATCAAAATGGGTAAACCCACCGTCAATCCCGGCCAGGCGGCTTCTCAAAAATCTGGCAGACTAGTTTGGAATCACTCAACTCACATTTCTGGTCTTATCCCCATTTTAGAACGTCTGTGTCAGCAGGATGGCATTCAAACCGTTACCCCAGGAGTGATTGGGCGGGTGAGAGGTCATAGTCCTAAAATGCAACTCCGCGTGTCTGTACCAATTCGAGGGGGCTATAAAGTTCTCGCTCGGCAGGGTAAAACGGTACAAGAGGTGTTCATTTTAACAACTTTGGAGCAGAAACAACTCGAAATGGCGTTAGCGAACCTTTTATTGTAAGAGCTTCCCTAACGCCATAAAATTATTGTTATTACAATTTTTAAGTCGAAACACGTAGTGCAAAGCTTGAGACACCATTATTTTGAGCAATTTACTTCAGTTATAGTGCCTTTAATTTTGCATTCTCCACAATAGTTGGCTATTCTTCAACACGGTGTACTGCAAATTTGTGTAGTGGCAAACTGAGAATACAAGAAAATGTTAAAAAATATGACAAAGCAGTAGTTATTTTTAAACTCATTAACACAGTTTCCCAATCAGGTAAAACTATTTTCTCAATGCCAAAAGCAACACAGTAAACTAGCCAGTAAGTGAAGCTCATTCTAAAAAGAATTCGTTCTGTTTCTTCTATCTCATCTTTTTGCTGCTTTCCGTCCCAAAGTAACGCTATTCCCAGAATACAAGCTACAAAAGAAACAGCAACTACAAATTCGTGACAAAATAGATTTACCGAATGCATTTGTGTTTATCCCAATCTTTTCAATTGGATTCAGTCTAAAGGAATATTCCTTGCACATCCAAAAAATATTTACAAACTGCAATAGAATGATGTGTTTTCTGTAAAGAATTGCAATAAGTTCATACAATTTTTATTCATAATCTCGAATTTCATCAGGTTTCAGTTAAAAAGTTTAAACAATTTTATGCACTTAAATTCTAAACGTAAATCTTTTGACCGTGCGTTTCGTAGTTTCTAGAAATATTTGCGCGTGGAAACTAAATCAGCATTATCCTTTTTTGTGAAACTACCCCGATATCTCGTGGGTATTGACAACCTAACCAGAACCTAGCTTTCCATACCATCTAAAGAATCTAAACACAAGTAAATTTTGGTGCGGATTATTATCTTTTAGAAGATGTTACTACCTCACCAAAAGCATAAGATGCAAAGCCTGTGATAAAATTTAGCTGTTGCTCACGGGTTTGTAAATTACTTGGAAGTTCAGTATTGGGACATCCTATTTCCTGCAAAATCTCCAAACAGTAAGCGCTGAGTTCAGTGTATGAAGCTTGCTCCCACTCTTCGGCTACCTCTTTGGCTCTTTTCAGATTGACTCGGATAACCGTCGTTGCAGCACTGCTCATAAAAGTACCTTCATAAACTGGATGATCGCAGTTTTGATCAGAAGCGCAAATCAATGTAACCGTGTTTTTGCGGAATTTATAAAGAAGGGAAATCAAAAAGACCGTATATTTTACATACTACTTATTAATGGCAATGAAGCTACAGTATCGCCAATTGGGCAAAGCGTGCTATAAAAAAACTACACTTTGATAGAAATAACTATCAAAGTGTAGTAAATGTACTTAAATTTTCCTAGTTTAAGCGTAATTAGTTTAGATGTATTTATGCGGATAGAAAGTGACACCTTTTATAGTGTCACTCTACTTAACACAGGCTTAACCATTACAAATACTTTGATTGACTGCTACATAGTATCATAAACATTGTATTTAATGATACTATGTTTTCCAAAACACACTCAATACGGTTCGGTTAAGGGAAGAGACGCGATTAATCGACGTTCCTACAAAGGACTGATAAATTCAACCACTTAGTAACTTTTTAACTTTCTCTTGGCTAGATTTATTCGCAAGCCAAAATCAAGTGCGAGATATTCTGGTACGCAAACCCTTGGGATAATTTTTTATCTTTTAATAGAGATAGAGTTTTTTTCAGTTTATCTTCAAGTTGCTGTTGACTAAGCAACTTAGCTAATAACATTTTTTGAATAGGTTTAAGAATCCGCTTAATTTGATCTTGATTAAGTTCCTTATCTATTGGATGTTCTGTAATGAAACTATGAGTAATAAATAGTTTATAACCTTCAATATTCTCATTGTTAAATACTTCGATCAAATCCTGAAAATTTTCTTGAATAAATCGTTCAGTAGTATATTTCAAAATCACTGGGTCTAGTATATAGAATACTTCAGAGTCTATTGTTGATTTAGCAATTAAAGAATGCCTTGCTATTAATTCATTTAATGTTTGAAATAGCTGGTTGTAAGATAATAACTGCTTACTATCTTGCACTAATTGATTCCATGAAGCCTTATTACGTCTTAGAGCTACCCAATAGATAAGATTTATTTCTACTTTAGAAAGTTGTTGAAATTGCCTATTTAAAAAGTCAGTAATTACATCATCAACAAAAATTGATATATCCATAAATGGCGATATATTACCCTGAAATACAGTATGAACACTCTGTGCAATTCTCTTAAGAATCCACGGATTGCTATAACGCCTGCTAAATTCCTCTAGATCACTATCTGTGCCAGAAAGGCCTTCTGCTTTTAAAAATTCTTTTGCTTCTTCATAGGGTAGACCTACCAATTTTTTTAAGCGAACTAATTGTCCTTCTAATATTTCAATATTTTGAGGTTTTCTTCTACTAAGTAATAATAAACAGCTTTGATGGGCTTCCTTAGCAAATCTCTCTATAAACACACTATATTCCGTACAATACTCACTATAGTTACCTATTATTTCTTCCCAAGCGTCTATCACTATTAAACATCTTTGATGATGTAAATACCGCATTAGTTGGTAAATATCGCCTTCTTCTTTTTCGCCTTTAGATAAGAATTGCACTAGCTTTATCAAATTTTCTTGAAATGTAGGCGCTGATTCTAGAGAAAGCCAGATTAAACTGTCATATTTGTTCGCAATTTGCTCTATTAAATGGCGAGCTAGGGCGCTTTTTCCAATTCCGCCCATTCCGTGAACAACAACTAAGCGACAGCGTTCTTGAATAAGCCATTGCTGAAGTTGGGCTAACTCTTGAGTACGACCATAAAAGCTAGATAGAGGAGGTGCTTCGGTTAAGTTTTTGCGTAGTTCTACATCACTTTCTGCTACATTTTCCCAGTTTAAGTCTAAGACTTGACAAAAAGCCTTGAAAGTATCGGCTTTAATAGGTTGACTTGCTTCCCGAAAGCGTTTCCAAGTCATTGGTGATACAGCATACGGTTTGATGTTATCCCAATTTTGATTTGGTTCTAGAATTTTACTTGCTTCTCTAAGAAACATTTCATCCATATCCCAAGCTTTTTCAATTCTCCCTTGTGCCTCTATTCTTTTCCTTCTAGCGTGTTCAATTTTTTTATTTCTAGCTTCTCTGACGAGAATTTTTCCGCTTTCAGAAACTTTGAGAGTTAACATAAATTGAAGGTTTTTGAAAAAATTAGATTATTACATCGCCAGTTTATAGACTTTTGCTTAAGAAAGTTGTTTATGTAAGTTGATATTAGGAATTATTTCCCTGTTCTCGTGTTGGCAAAGGTGGTAAAAGATTAAAGATATATTCATCGCTATTACTATTTTTATTAACTTGCACTAAAACACCAACACCTTTGACTGGTTTGCGATCGTGTCTCTCATATATATCTTTATCATCTCTATCTTTAGGATTAAACTCTATCTTGGCAGTAGCACCAGACGCTGAAAATGCTTCATCGTTTAATCTTTCATATACATCTTGACGATTAGGCTCATTCTTTCCTTGACTTTTCAGGTCATTTAAAGCTTGAAGAAATGCTTGAGTTGCGTCGTAAGAAGTAATTGTTCTCCATGTTACATTTCTTATCCAAATTTCTTTGGCTTTATTTGTAAAGTCAGTAGCAAGATCAGGATGAGAAAAAACAGCAAGCACCATGCCTTTGGCAGCATCTTTAAGGTCTAACGTCTCTTGATCATACATAACATCTCCTGCTAAGAGCTGAAACTTTTGATTAGCCAGTTTAACAATCTTTTGCACTTGGCCTATAGTTTGACGGCTTGGAGCTAATATTAACGTTTTTGCATTTATAAAGTTGGCTTTGTGTATGCAAATTTCTGGTGTATCTGCTGTTAAATTACAATCTTGAATATAATTGTTCGGATTTACATCCCTTGTTAATGCCAAATTATCTGTAAATTGCTTTTTGAGAGATTGGCTATAAGGTTCGCTTGGCTCATAAGCAATCAATGCTTTCTGTTGGGGAAGCTTATCCCACATATATTCAGCTAAATCCTTAGCAGCAAGGGAGTCATTAGAAGCTGTACGAAAAACATAAATGTTTAAAGTTTTATCTTTTGATCCTTCTCTTAAATCAGGTTTCCTAATAGCAGTGCTTGTAGGTGAAATTAAAACAAGTTTGTCTCGTTCAGAAAGGTTTTCTGAGCCATAAATTTTGCCTGCTTCCCAGGTATTTTTACTTGTATAATGACCAATAACTCCTAATATTTTACTCTTTTCAAAATACTTATCGTCTGGAATATTATTTTTTGAAATATACGTAGCTATTTGTTGAATAATATTAATATTGTCATTGTACTCTTTAGCTATTAGAATTTGAAACAATGGTTGATCTACATTTAAAGATTGGGCAACCCCTTGTAGTATTTCTAATGCAATACTCCGATTAGATTCACCTGGAATAACAACTGCAATTGTTGGAAGGCTACCATTACTAGCAGATTCAGTTTGAGCAACTTTGGAGTTGTAATGATAAATCCATGTCTCTGGATCAACTTCACACTTGTTTTGGCTAGAATTTACTTTAGCAGCTTTTTGAAATTGTTTGATAGCTTGTGAAAAAGCTTTTTCAGCTTTTTGAAAATTTGTTGGAGAATCTGAATAACTAGCTTCTTTAAAGGCTTCTATTCCTTTTCGCTTAAAATCATAAGCTTCTGTGCATTCTGCAATAGAGGAAGCTACTTGCGGTTTAGGAAGTAGAGCATCTTCTCCTCTGCTAAAGTATTGGGCATCAGGCAGCAGTGGCGTTGAAATTGGTAGCGGTGATGGCGTTGATGGAATTGGTGGAATTGATGTTATTGGTTGTTGAGGTCGATGAAATATTGTTTGATTTAAAATAATAGCGATCGCTACTCCTAACAAAACCAAAAAACCAAAGCTTACCCAACCCCTGCGTCTAGAAATTGTTCTTAGCCAATTAACAAATTTCTGGAGCAAATTATGTTTTTCAATTGGCTGAGAAGTCAATTGTTCATTAGGTAATTGCTCGGCGTTCTGTAGTTCATTAGGTGATAGTGCAGAATTCTGTTGTATATCAGGGGGTTGTTCAGTATTCTGTAACACATCAGGCGGTTGTTCGGCATTGTTCTGTTGTACATCAGGGGGTTGTTCAGACTTCTGTTGTACATTAGATGCTTGAGACAGAGCATCAAGAACCTCTTGAGCAGATTGAGGTCGGTCTTCTTGGCTGTATTGAAGCATCCAGTCTAGAAGATTTGCAAAATGCTCGTCGCTGACATTCACATAATCTCTCCATCTGGAATTAGAGAGAAGCATTTGAGGATTTCTATCACCTGTCAATAAACACAAACAGGTTGTGGCTAAAGCATATAAATCTGATGCTGGGGATACTGGTGCGCCACGGAACTGTTCTGGTGGAGCAAAAGCGCGAGTTAACACTATAGATGATTGATCAACAGGAAACCTAATATCTAATACTTGCTTAACTGCACCAAAATCTATCAGATATAGCCTTCTATCTCTATTACAGAGAATGATATTAGCTGGTTTAATATCCCTGTGTATAGCTCCCTGGTTACCATCATAATTATGGATATACTTTAGTATTTCTAGAATTTCCTTTAAAATATTTATTACTTCAGAATCTGAAAAAGTTTTTCCTCTCTCCCTGAGTTCCTGAGCTAAATTGTTTCCTTCAATATAATCTTGTACCAAGTAAAAAAACTTTTGCTGATTGTCTGTCTCTTCGTCAACTTCCACAGAAAAAAATGCTAATGCTCTGGGGATTTTTGGATGACGCAGTTGTTCTAAGATAATTGCTTCACGCTTAAACAACTCTTCTATGCGTAAAAGCTCTGCTGGACTCAGTTGTAAGCGGCCAGGAGGAATTCTAGGATGTAACTGTTTGATTACACGCTTTGGTTTGTGCGGAAAGCTAATATCCTCTGCTTCAAAAGTTCTACCAAACGCACCTCCTTCTTCATCTGGTACTAATAACTTTAATGGTAAGAAATGCCCACCTAAAATCAAAGGCATTCCGCAATGAGAGCAACGTATTTCCGTTGTAGAACTAGAAGTGAAAGATGTCTCTAAAATAGAGTTTTGAGGGTTGTTACAAGTTGGACGAGTGCAGTAAACTTCAATAGAGGGATTACCATTAACCATTTATTAACCTTTAGCGTTACTTTAGCTACACACTGGATAATGAAAACTTGAGATTCTCACTGTTGACGAAGAATTGAAGATTGCTACAATACTGCTTAGTTCAGATTAGAAGTGCGATTTCCTCATTTATATAAACGTTATATTGCAACGTTTATACATAAAGTTATCCATAGGCAAATTATCTTATCTAAACTTTATGTAATGTCGTATAAATTGCATAATTATTGAGCATTAAATAATTTTTCTTTTCTCAAATTAAATTAAAAATATTGATATACGAGAATGGACTGTAAACTTATCCAGTTTCAGTCCTATTTGCTGCCGCCCTTCACAAGTCAATTAGCCAATATTCAAATCGCTAATACAGTTACGCACCTCTTCAAGAGTACTACTTACGTAATAATTCTTAAACATAGTCAAGATTTTTGCAATATCCTGAAAGTAACGTTTTTTTGCAATAGGCTAAATTCTATGTAAAAACTTATTTAATTTGTGAAAATTCAGTGTCTCAGAAACCTGAATTATTAAAGGTGTCAGTGTTCTCCCACAATAAGTATTTTTACAACTCAAACCAGTTTTTGTTCATATCTCGAAGGTAGTTCTCACTACTCCCAAAAAAATGTCACCATTCTGATCGCTGTGATTTGGTGCTGTCAGCCAAAGTAAACCAGGGGTAATACTGATTCTATCGTTGATTTTATACCGATAAAACCCTTCAATGTGAAATCCGGTATCTGGATCACGACGAGGTAAGTCTGACAGGGCTGCTGAAGTGCCAGTCAATCTAGGCTGCATCCCGATGATAATTCCTCCCAAATTACCTTTTTTACCCAAATTAGGAAAGGCTAAGGTAACAGCCCAGTTCCAGATATCAGCATCGCCTTTGACTTCTCCACTCAGCGATCGCGCATCGGTATAGCCTACCCATCCACCTAATTGAAAATTATCACTAATTTTGACATTCGTTTCAATACCATAAGAATTAGAAGAAACTTTTCTCCCTCCCAAGTTTGAAGCTAAACTGCCAGTGTTATGCCCTAAGCCATCGATGTTGTAAGCATTGATGTAGGTGAACGCAATTTTGGTAGTTGTATCTTTGTTATCTGGATAAAATATAATCTGCCCCAATGCACCATAACCACCGTTAAACAAGCCGCTACCAGGGTTGTTAGTATTTTTCCCTAGATAAGCTATCTCTGCTTTGATATTTCCATTCGGCTTATAAGTTACACCTACACCCGTATCTCCACCCAAACGGTAAATAGGATTGTATCGACCAAAGCGAGAAATAGTAGCATCTGCATCACTTTTTAAAGGGTTAACTACTTCCCAATCATCGAAGTAAGTATTAAAGCCTGTAGCAATCAAAACACTCAGTTGATCGCCTACAGGAAACCGATATTGCAGTTTACTGAGTAAAACATCATTATTGTTATTACTACCAGATTGAAAACTTAAACGAGTATCATTTCCAGGTGCGATCGCATTAATTACATTACTTGCTTGAAGTCTTACAAGTAGCTCATCTTTTCCGCTAAAGCTGGTTTTAAAATTCAGACGCAACCGATTAGCAAATGTCAGGTTGCTATTATCTCTATTTCCACTACGGCTAGCATTTCCAAAAGCATCTACAGCAGCAAATATTAACTGACCATTGAGCTTTGTAGTGGGAGAAAATTGTTGTTTCTCTAGCTGTTCAGTACGTGCTTCCACAGCATCAACTCTACCTCGCAAGGTTGCGAGTTCTGTTTTGAATTCCTCTTGTAGCTTTTGTAAAGTCACCAAATCTTCTTTGGTAACCATGTCTGTGGTAGTAGTAATTCCTTGGTTAACTCTGTCTAAGCAGGTGTTTAATGCGCTAGCAAACTCAAAGCGAGTCATGGTGCGATCGCCTTTGAAACTGCCGTCAGGATATCCACCTATACATCTATAACGCTCAACTAAAGACTGTAATGCTTGAAATGCCCAGTCATTCGATTGCACGTCAGAAAGCTGAGAAACTGAAGTGATTGGTGTAGAATCCAGTTGAGCATATTGGCTAACTTCTTCAGAAGAATCAGTACTGTTGTTAGTTGTTACAACTCCTGGTGAATCTTCAGCTTTCACCCTAAGCGAAGTTAACACAGACATTGAAATTAAGATAACAGAAACTAAGCTCAGATAACTTCTGAGAAAACTAAACATATTTTTCTCCATGCAAAAATTATTTTGTCAAAAGCCTTAAATTTAATTTTTTGCAATTTTCAATATTCTTTTGCTTGAAAAAATTAAATTTCCATGCTTGGATTTTGAGACTTCAATCATAAATTATCAGGAAAAGCATTCAATTTATAGCTTGAATTTCAGTCATATCTTCAACTATTAAATTCAAAATATTCAACATCTTCAATTTGCCTACTTAATTTGTTTAAGATATAATTTTTCCTTAAAATTAAGTTAAGCTCACTACAAAGAATTATTTCCAGCAGACAGATGGGCAATGAAAAGATATCAGAACTCATAAGAGTGGCAAATTCTCTAGTTATTTCCAAGTCAGGGATACCTTTGACAGATGTCCAAAAGTTTATCCTGGAGCAAGTTTTTGCCCAGAAGAAGCTGAAAGATATTCGGGTTACTGGATACTCTGACGGCACTGTGCAGCGAGTATTTTGCCCAAAATTGTGGGAGTTATTATCAGAAGCTACAGGGGAAAAAATACGTCTTAATAAAGTAAAGTTAGTGTTAGAAAAATTATTAAAAGAGCCAAACTATAACAGTAATAATTATGCTGAAACTATTACAGCCGTTGAGCTGCCTTTAGTTACACCGCCTATTTTCCCCAAACGGCTACGTCACAACTTACCTGCTCCTAGTTGCAATACATTTATTGGTCGGGAAGAGGAAATTGCTCGGCTTCTGGAGTTAATTTCACCCAGGCATTCTGCACATTTGGTTAGTGTCGATGGTATTGGTGGCGTAGGCAAAACAACTCTTGTTCTAGAAGCAGCATATCGCTGTCTGCACGCCAGTTATAACAATGAAGCTTTTTTAGGTGTGCCTACCTTCGATACTATTATTTTTACTTCAGCTAAATTGTCTTATCTCATGCCCTTTGGTTTATTGCCAAGTTTAGCTCCCAGAAGAACTTTACAAGATATTTTCCGTCAGATTGCACGCCTATTGGATGAGTTAGATATTACAGGGGTGAGTTTTGAAGAACAATTAGATTTAATTAAAGATGCTCTCTCCTGTCAGCGCACATTGCTGATTGTGGACAATCTGGAGACAGTGGAAAATCAGCAGGATATTTTGGCATTTTTGTATGAGTTGCCACCAACTGTCAAAGCAGTCATTACCACCCGTGAACAAATTTTGTTTGTACCCGTACGTTTAACATCAATGCCAGAGTCAGATGGACTTTGTTTAATTAAACACGAAGCTCAAGAAAAAGGAGTTTCTCTTAGCAATCAAGATAGTCAAGCCCTTTACAAAGTTACGGGAGGTATTCCCGTAGCTATCAGCTATGCAATTGGTCAACTAGCTAACGGCTACCCTATCAAGGAAGTATTGGGAGGAGTGTCTCAGTCTACAGGAGATGTTGCCCGTTTTTGCTTTGAAAGTTCTGTTAAACCACTTACAGGACAATCAGCACACAAGTTACTTATTGCACTAGCGCTATTTCCAATGCCAGCTTTGCGAGATGCTCTTGTACAAGTTGCAATCCCAGAAGTTAACCAAAGTACAACAAATGCAGACTTAGCTCGATTGCGAGGACTTTCTTTAGTTAGACAAGATAATAATCGGTATACTATGCTACCACTGACTCGCGAGTATGCTCTGGCTGAACTCAAATCTCACCCTGACTTTGAACGGGAAGCAAGAGAGCGGTGGATTGCTTGGTACATGAGCTTTTCTCAAAGCTATGCTGGACAAGATGCTAAAGGATGGCAAGGACAGTTCGATGGTTTGGAGGAGGAATGGCAAAATTTACAAGCTGCGATTGAGTGGTGTATGGTTGAGAGTCGATACGCCGAGATGTTGAACTTTTGGCAAAATCTTAAGGCATACACCCAGATTATGGGTAGGCGAGAAAGTCGCCTGCGATACTGGGACGATCGCCTGGCTTGGACAGCATGGCTTATTCAAGCAGCAGAACAACGTGGCGACTGGTCAGTTACTGCCAAAGTGATGGTAAATCGTGCTTGGACGCTCACCTCAATGGGAAAACCCAAGCAGTTAGAAGAAGCAGACGAACTATTTACCAAGGCTTGGGAGTTGCGTCATCATCAAGAAGCTTTATTTATGTTGGCCTTGGCAAGAAATATAGCAGTTTTACGCATTCAACAGCAAAGGTTTGATGAGGCGCAGACTTGGCTGACTCAAGCAATAGAATTACTAGATCAAACAGAATTAGATCCACAGATGCGATCGCGGCAATTAGTACAAATTCAATATTATCAAGGTGAAATTTTATTTAAGAATGGAAAATACGAGGAAGCTAAAAGAATTTTTCAAGCAACTCTTGAACTTGCACAAGTAATTGATTGGATACGTGCCATCTTCTGTACACAAAATTGGTTAGCTGATATTGCCATCAAACAAGAAAGATTAGATGAAGCCGAACGACTCTTAACAGAGGGACTGCGGGTAGCTGAAGCGAATGTTGACAAAAGCCGCATTGCATTTTGTCAACGCTCATTATCTTCGCTTGCAAACGCACAAGGTCATTTAGTTGATGCTCGTCGTTGGGCAACTAAAGCATTAGATAATTTTGAGAAACTGGGGATGCTACCGGAAGTAGAGGAAACACAAAGTTTGCTGCAACTGCTAGAGTCAGAAATGTAAGATACGCAATTTCTTAAAGAATGTTTGGAAAGCCTTAAAGTATACTAGAAACCCCTCTCCAAACCTCTCCCCGAAACGGAGAGAGGCTTTTTGAAACCCCCATTCCCTTGTAGGGAAGGGGGGCTAGGGGGGTTAGGTTTAGGAGATTTTGTGTTAGCAATAATACTTTTAAAACATCCTCTTAGAGAGGTCAGGTAGAAAGCCTGTTTTCATTCTGAATGCTGAATTCTGACTCCTTAATTTTGAATTCTGCTGTATCTAGAAACTTAAAAGAATTTCACAACAGGCGGCTGCGGAACATCCCATAGTACCTTCCCCATAATTTAGCTCGAATAATTCCTGAGTTTTAGCAAAAGCTGATTGCCATTCCAAGCGTTCATCTTCCCCTCTAACTCCGAATTCTGGAAGGTGTTTGAGAGAAGCACTAAAGAGATGTTGGCACTCTCTTTCAAACTGATGACCATTAGATAGATGTGCGTGTAAAACTGCATCAATTTCTTGATTAGGAACCATCCTTTTAAATTGATATTTTTGTATTAAAAATAGAAATAGTCCATATTTCTGCAATGAAAACAATGCTTCTTCTACACTCAAATATTTACCTTTATGAGATTTTGTTAACCTTAAAAATATTGCTTGAAAGTCAACTTTTTTGAGATTTTCTAAGAAAGTCTCCTCTATAGTATCCTGCCAGGAGTTTACGCTTAGTGCCTGAATGTAATTCAACTTGTAACTCATGATATTAATCAAAATTATGTTTTATAGTTTAATTTAATGATTAGGAGTAAGCTTTGCAAGGCTCAATATAAGCTCATTTAGCATATTCATAATTGAGCAATAATTATATGTGTCATCTCTATTTTTTAATTATGAATAAATTCCTAGCTTATTTTGGAGAAACGAATCCGCTCAGGATAAATACGAAAAGAATCAAAGAAGTTAACAGATTCTGTAGTTAATTCATTTTCTGTCACAGCTCCCATAAAATAAAGACGCTGATTAACCACAAATGCACGATATTGCCCTAAGGTTCCATTGGAGTGTTCCATCAGCAACTCCAAACCAGGGTGTCCATCAATTACAAGATTGGTATTTCTAATAACCTTGCCAGTAATACCAATAGTTTCGCGCATTGCACTTTGCAAAACTTGTCGAATCTGCGGAATAGGTATTCTGGAAGCTTCAGGAAAGTCTCGGTGTATAATAGTGTAGGCTGTTGAAGTATTATCACTCAGAGATATCAATTGCTCGTCTGTATTTTTTGTGACTATTCCTGGCATGAAAATTTTAAAATCCCGCTTCGGCCCCCAATAAGTAGCGTTTTGAGCAACTAAAATAGGCTGTTCTGTCTTCTGGGTATTAGTATTAACAGATACTAATCTACTCGAAGATATGGGTTGATTAACCAAGGCTATTGCTGGGTTCTGCGTTCCAAGAGTCAATGCAAAATAAATGAACGCAATAGTTTTTGGAGAATTCTGAAGTAGCATGGCTTTCTCTCCTTGTCTTAAATTAATATCTCTCTGTTGAACCACAATTATGGATTTACCATTAAGGCAAATATGAGTTCAAACCTCAGTTTTGGCTCAGAGAATAGTTCAGAGAAAAGTTCACTCAAGCTACTATCTTCCAGTAATTATTGATACCTATAATGCTTTGCTGCTGAGTAAAAAGTTAGAAGGCTTATCCTGGCTTTTGATCTAAACGAATTGCTTGCTCTAATGCCGCCTTTTCTCTAGCTCTCTTGGCATAAGGCTGTAACTGAGAGCGATCGCAAGCAGTAAGAATGCTCAGATTTTCTAAGCTAATCCCTCGCATTAACATTTCTACACACCAAGTTTGATTTGCCTGAGCGATCGCTGGTGGTTCTCCTTGAGGCGTTAACAGTCCCTCAGTCCATCCTAGCCAGCGTACCTGAATCTCTAACTCAGAAATTGGTGCGCCTATTTCGTTAAGAAACATAGCAGAATGAGTATCCTTGCGGCTTTTTAGCCATTTAATTAAGGGGTTATTGGTATAGGAACCATAGCGTTTGCCCAAAATCCATTGATTCACTGGTACTTGACGGACGCTTCCTGGGGTTGTGATTTGGAGGAAATGACCTTGCTCATCGTAGATTTGTTGCGATCGCTGCAAGCTGACTATTTCTGACACAGATAACCCAGCACCAAATAACACGTAAGCCAAGGCATAATCTAGTACTCCTAATTTTTTAGCTTGTTGCAAAATTGCATGAACTATACCAGCAGGCAAGTCAGCCACTTCTGTAGTAATGACACCTCCTAGTAAAGAACCTGTTGTGAATTCTGTTGGAGGTGACATTGCTCCGTGTAAAAATAATTCCACCAAATTCTCCAGAAAATCATCCCGATCCTCCCAAAGTTCATGAAATTCACTGGTGAATTCAATGACGGCATATCCCAAAATCATCCCATTTAACAAACTTGCTAATTTTTCTGCTGGGAGATAGGTATTTAAGTCTCCTTGCCGGATTACGGTAGCCAAGTATTGGGCAACATAGCGATTTGCCTCTGTTACCCCCCTTCCCAGGGCGCGGCGATTCTCTGCCGGGAATTGGTCGGCTTCACCCACCACAGACCGGACAAACTCTGGCACACGTTCTAATGCGTGCAAGCTGTCACTTGCATAATCTTTTAAAGCTTGGTAGACATTACCAGGAGGAGTTGCCCGCCGTACCAGCGACTCACCTAAATCTTTGAAAGCTGCGGATTCTTCCAGTACAGCCAAAAGCAACCCATGCTTGTTGCCAAAATGCCGAAATAGAGTCACTTCATTAACTTCTGCTTTTTCAGCAATTTGGCGGGTTGTTGTAGTACTGACTCCGTGAGCGCTAAATAACTCTAGTGCCGCTTGAATCAAGCGCTGACGAGTTGAAAGGGGTTGAGACGACATAAATAAAAATGCAAGTGCCACTTGCATAAATTTAGGCGAGTTGTTAGCATTACAAATGTAAGTGATACTTGCTCTAATTTACCCTTTGGCTATCTTCTTTGGAGACGCTCTTCGGTAAGTGCAGCTATGCCCCCAGGGTTTAATGCCAGTTCCTTGGATAGGGAAACCCACCTACCTTTGGGAACTACTTGCCGAACAGGACTAGACTCGCGGTGCAGGCTTAGTCTAACGTACTGGTGTAGAGGGTGGGTAAATCCCTTATGGGGTTGTACTTAAAAAAGCAAATTGCTTCATCATTCAAAAACAGGAATTTTTATGACGGCAAATCTTCCGGTGATCGCCCCTGAGAGAGGAAATTCACTTCGGCTCAGGTGGATAAATGTGGCATTTTTTGCGACATTTCATGTTATAGCTCTCTTGGCACCTTGGTTTTTTTCCTGGTCGGCACTAGGTTTACTGCTGTTTCTCCACTGGTTGTTCGGGAGCATTGGCATTTGCCTGGGATATCATCGACTGCTGAGCCATAGGAGTTTTCAAGTACCCAAGTGGTTAGAATATGCGATCGCCACCATTGGAGCTGTTGCTCTCCAAGGAGGGCCCATTTTTTGGGTTGGTGGACACCGCCAGCATCACGCCCACACTGAAGATATCGACTTAGACCCTTACTCTGCTCAGCGAGGCTTTTGGTGGAGCCATATCCTGTGGGTTTTATACCCTCGTCCAGAGTTTTTTGACTATGAAGTTTATCAAAAATATGCGCCCGACTTAGCAAGACAACCTTTCTATCGCTGGCTAGATCGCTACTTCCTACTCTTGCAAATTCCCTTCGGGTTACTACTGTATGCTTTAGGAGGCTGGTCTTTTGTAATTTACGGCATTTTTGTCAGGTCAGTCTTACTCTGGCACTCCACATGGTTCGTGAACTCTGCATCACATATGTGGGGTTATCGCACCTTTGATGCTAATGACGGCGCTCGTAATCTTTGGTGGGTATCCCTCATGACTTATGGCGAAGGATGGCACAACAACCATCATACTTATCCCCACATGGCCAAATCTGGATTGTTATGGTGGGAAATAGATATGACTTGGTGGAGCATCAAAGTATTGAAGACTTTAGGTTTAGCCAAAAAGGTAGTATCGACTCCTCCGCAACGTGCAAATCATGGCTAAATAGCCAAACCTTCATGTTTGAGTAGCCAACGTTTCCGTTCTAGACCACCTGCATATCCAGTAAGTGCTGCACTTGCACTGATAACCCGATGGCAGGGAAGCACTATTGCGACTGGATTCAAAGAATTTGCGAAGCCGACAGCACGATAAGCAGTCGGCTTCGCAATTTTCGCTGCTAGCTGAGCGTAGGAAATTGTTTTTCCCCACGGGATAGTCCGTAGCGCTAGCCAAACCTGCTGCTGAAAAATAGTACCCCCAGTATTTACAGGCATATCATCTAAGCTGTGGCGATCGCCATTTAGATAAGCCTGAATTTTGCTACTCAAGCCCTGTGGGTTTTTCGTATCCTGAAAATGGAAGCTGCGGTAACGACGCTGTAGAAGTTTGAGCATTCTTTGCTCGTAATCCGCAAAGTCAAGCGCACAAAGATTCTTCCCGTCAGAGACAATCAGAATTGTTCCGATTTCTGAATTGATTTTGTCAATTAGGAATTCCATGATATTCTCGTGACTTCAAAAAGTCAATGTATGTCAATATACAGCTAGACCATAATAGCTAATATCCAAAATTAATTTTCTCCTATCTCAAACAATACTAATAAAATGTTAAGTTGGGAGATTGTGGCTTAAATTATGCCTACTCAAATCTCAGAAAATATTAGCTAATGCCTTATCTTACTTCCGCTAGCGAAATCCGTGGTGCGATCGCTGAATATACCGATGCTAAAATTCTGTGGATAGATACAGAAGTTGTTGATTATAAAAGCCGTAATCCCAGACTTTCGCTGATTCAGGTATTAGATGATCCTCAAGATATGAGTGGCGATCGCGTTTATCTTTTAGATGTCCTAGAACAGCCTGATACCATAGCTGACTTTATTGAGCAAATCATGCTTAATCCTGATATTGAAAAAGTATTTCATAATGCCAGTTATGATATAAAGTTTCTCGGCAGCAAAAAGGCTAAAAATATTACTTGCACTTTAGAAATAGCCAAAAAAATCCCTTATTACCTCTTACCATTACCTAACTATCAACTCAAGACTCTGGCTACAGAACTTTGCAGCTTTAACAATATCAGCAAACAAGAGCAAACCAGCGATTGGGGCAAGCGTCCCTTGAGTGAAGAACAAATAGAATATGCTTACCTAGATTGCATTTATCTCGCTCAGGTACACTTGAATTTATTAAATTTGCAAGCTCAAAGCAATCCTGATCCTGTAACAGAAGACTTAACTTTACTCAGTAACAGATACACTCAACTTGAAGAACAGTGGAAACTGTTGAATTCTGAATTTGAGCATTTGCAAGAGCGATTGAAAAAAGCCATGCAGGCTCAAAATATATCTGAAACATCTTATTGTAAACTGAGTAGTTACGAGCGCACCACAGTGAAAGTGACGTTTACAGAATTAGCCAAACTAGCACAAACTAAAGGCATTAATTTAGATTTCCCCATTACACTGACTCAAAAACTCCAAAAAGATTTAGGACAAAATCTAGAACAACTGTCTGTAGATCTCGATAAAACAACCGCTTGGCGACTGACTGCTAAAACTCAGGAAAATGATTTTGAGGATGAGTAAATGGCAGAGATTGCCAAAGCTGTTATAAACTATCGAATTATTGCTAAAAATAAATCTTAATATTTTTAAAATATTTTTTTTAAGAGTATCAAAAAAAACATAATCAACAGTGTCACACTGCCTAAAAATCTACTTACTGCAAGTAGAATGATGAAGACAGGAAAGATGCAGATGAAAAATTTGATACTTAAAAGCTGACAATTTATCCTTAAAAGAGCCGTGAAATAACTAGTGTGAATATTAGCAGGTGTTATTAAGTGAGTTTACACCTCTATCAAAAGTTAGAATCATTCTTGAGTTGCAGAACTAATTTGATTTAGATACTACTTTCATCCAGGTGTAACGGTGGTTAATCGCAAGTTATGAGATGGCGCTTATTTGGGCAAAAGCGAACAAGAATGAGCAAAGCATTTACCATAATTGTTTTTACGGTATTGACTGCGATTTTCAGCGTTTCTTGCAGTAGAAACAGCGATGTGCTGGTAACAGAAGTAGGAGTTAGTCCTCCTAGTCGTCGTTCAGCTAAAACATCGAAAGCTGAGAAATTCTATCTTCAGGGGCAGGCTCAGCACGTTAAAGGCAATTCGCAAGCAGCGATCGCATCTTACACTAAAGCGATTAGCCTGAATCTCGAATATGGGGCTGCCTACAGGAGTCGGGGACTGGCTCGTTTTGATACAGGAGATAAGCAAGGAGCGATCGCAGATTATAACCAAGCACTTCGCATCAATGCCAACGACGCCGAAGCTTACAATAACCGCGGAAATGCCCGCGCCTCTCTAGGAGACAACAAAACAGCAATTGAGGATTATAACGAAGCAATTCGTCTTGCTTCCAACTATGCCGAAGCTTACAATAACCGCGGAAATGCTCGCGCTGCTCAAGGAGATAGAAAAGGGGCGATAGATGATTATAGTCAAGCGATTCGCCTCACTCCCAACTATGCCATTGCTTACAATAACCGCGGCAATGCCCGCGCTGCTAATGGAGATCCACAGGGAGCGATCGCAGATTACAATGAAGCGATTCGCCTTAATCCCAACTTTGCCCCTGCCTACAATAACCGTGGTAATGCGCGTGCTGTCAATGGAGACAAAGCAGGTGCGCTCAAGGACTTACAACAAGCAGCAGCTATCTTTCAAAGACAAGATAACAAAGACTTATACCAACAAGTGATGAATAATATCCAAGAGCTAAAATAGTCAAATTAGGGGATTGGGCATGGGGCATTGGGTATTGAGTATGAAAATTAGATATTAGAAGAACTAGTCCCCAGTCCCCAGTCCCTTATCCCCAGTCCCTAGTCCCTTTTAAAAACCGATGTGAATGCGATCCTCAACTTCTGCAAACTTATCCTGTGCTTGCTGTTCAGTAGTCAATAGCGAGACGACAATCGCCACAATAAACGCAAGTGGGATACTGACTAAGCCAGGATTTTTTAGTGGGAAAGGTGCAGTCGCGTGCTTCAGAATCGTAATCTGAATAGTGGGCGACAAATAAATCAATATTAAGGAGGAGAGAGTACCCGCTAACATACTCGCTACCGCACCGATGGTAGTGAAGCGTCGCCAAAGCATTGATAGCAGCAATGCTGGGAAGTTTCCACTGGCGGCGATCGCAAATGCTAAACCTACCATATAAGCAACGTTCTGCCCTTTAAAGAAGATACCCAAAAGTATCGCAACTAACCCCAAAATCATTGTCGCACCGCGAGCCACCTTCAGTTGTTCTGACTCATCAGCATGACCTGATCGCACTACATTCACCCATAAATCATGGGACAATGCCGCTGCACCTGAGAGTGTCAACCCTGCGACTACTGCCAAAATCGTAGCAAAGGAAACAGCAGCAATAAAGCCTAAAAAGGCATCACCACCGAGAACTTCTGCCAACATCGGTGCAGCCATATTACCACCAGTACCAATTTGCTTAATGGCATCTTGACCAACTATTACCATTGCTCCAAAGCCAAGGATGAAGGTAAGCAGGTAAAAAACACCAATAAAAGCTGTAGCGTAAGTAACAGAGACCCGCGCGGTCTTAGCATCAGGCACAGTATAAAAACGCATTAGGATGTGAGGTAGCCCAGCCGTACCGAACATCAACGACATCCCCAAGGAAATAGCATCGAAAGGATCAGAAACCTGTTTGCCGGGAGCTAATACACCCTTATACTGATCAGCGGCGGCGGCGAATAAAGCTAGTGGGTTAAAGCCAAATTTTGCCAGCACCAAAATAGCTAGTATGATAGTCCCGCCTAACAACAAAACTGCTTTGATAATTTGTACCCAAGTGGTAGCTATCATCCCACCAAAAATCACGTAAGCCATCATCACACAACCGACGATGACCACGGCTAATTCATAATCAAAACCAAACAGCAGCTTGATTAGTTCTCCAGCCCCTACCATCTGAGCAATTAGGTAAAAGCTAACTACTGCCAATGTCCCAATAGCAGACGCGATTCGCACAGGTTTTTGTTGCAAACGATAAGCTACCACATCGGCAAAGGTGTACTTGCCTAAGTTACGCAGTGGTTCGGCAATTAAGAACATGACAATCGGCCAGCCCACCAGGAAACCGATAGAATAAATTAAGCCGTCAAAACCATTTAGTGCCACCAGCCCAGCAATCCCTAAAAAGCTAGCGGCACTCATGAAGTCTCCTGCTAGAGCCAGCCCATTTTGGAAACCGCTAATTTTACCGCCCGCTGTGTAGAAGTGTGCAGTACTTTTGGTAAGCTGTGCTGCCCAGTAAGTAATGCCCAGAGAAGACGCAACAAATACAAAGAAGAAAGCGATCGCCAAAGGGTTGAAGCGACCTAAATTAGTAATATCCGCTACCGCCAGTGGCAAAGCGCACCAAAAACTATTCATGCTTATTTTGGGTTTGATATTTTGAATTTTGGATAAGAAATTGCCAAGCTATTAAACATTTCAATTACACGCTGACTCGTGGAATTCTATTAAAGCCAGTAGTCAAGGGTTAAAAACTGTCGAACTTAACTCACTTGCGTGATAAGCGTGCAATTTGGGCATCATAACTACTATTTGCCCAGCGCACGTAGATAAAAATTAACACCCATGCCGAAACAATCACTAGCATCCCCAGCAAAATGCCAAGGCTAAGTCCTGGAACTACTAGTGACCCCAACAAGGGCTTATTGAATGCAATTAACAAAATAAAGCCAAAGTAAATTAACATCATGACTCCACTTAGGAGCAGGGATACCCGCCAGCGTTCAGCCGCGAGAGCCTGGAGAGCCTTTGTGCGATCGTCCATATCTTCCTCTAGGTTGAGAAGATTCAGATTGTCCCATTTAAGTCTATTTTTGTGTAATTTTCTTAAAGATTATTAGTAAATATATTGTTAGCTTAAGTAGTAAAATTTACTATGTATATTTCTTGTTTGTATAATTTTTAAAAAAATTATACATCAATCATAAAATTTATTACGTGTTAATAATTAGAGTAATAAAAGACTTAAACCCTAAAATGCCCTTTTGATGATAAATAAAGAATTTTAGATACTGTAATTTAGCCAAATTTGATTTAAAAAATATACCAAAAAATACCCTAGTGATTTACTTAATTACTGTAATAACATTTGTATTAAGAGCTTGTTATTGCATACATGGGTCATGGCTAGGATATAGCAAATTATGATACAAACAAAGATTTGGAATGATAGCTTTATTTACGTTGTTTTCTATTGGGGACTAAGCTGCTATTTCATCTAGCCCCATTATTGTGCGATCGCATAGGCTTTATTGTCAATAATCATTACTAATTGACAAAATTTTTAGCTGGTTATCAATGTACGTCTAAAGCCGATATCCATTTCTGGACAAGGATTATAAGCAAGTTACCTGATTTTAACTTAAATGCGGAATGCAGGTTTAAAAACTTGTAGTTCTCAACTTGGGTCGTTTATTAGTGCGCGACGCTTAAATATCTGATTTTTTTAAGTACGGATTTCGGCTTAACCAATACCATAAGCAAAAAAGTATGTTTATTCAAACACTAATCACAGAACCAATACATTTTTTCAGAATTATTGTAATTGTCATATTATCCATCACTTTACATGAACTTGCTCATGGTTGGGCTGCAATGAGTCAGGGAGATAACACTCCACAAAAAACTGGTCATCTAACTCTGAATCCTGTAGTTCACATGGGTAAAGAATCGCTAATTTTTCTTTGCCTCACTGGTATAGCTTGGGGACAAATGCCCGTAAATCCTTCTAAATTTCGCTCTGCGAAACTAGGCAATATTTTAGTATCCGCAGCCGGGCCATTGGCAAATTTGGCTTTAGGTATCCTATTTATTCTGCTGCTCAAACTTTTCTTTAACCCTAATCTTACAGGACTAGTGAGTCTTGAATTTCTTTACCTAGCAGCTCAGATAAATTTGTCTTTGTTCATGTTTAATCTCTTACCAATTCCGCCACTTGATGGCTTTCATGTCTTCAGCGAGATTTTTCCACAGTTAAAGCCATTGCAATATACCCAATTTGGATTATTTGCGCTGATGCTTCTATTTATAATTCCAGATTTTGGGATAGGACTTAGTAGCTTTGCTGATTTAGTCATCCAGTTAGCAACTGGAATGTAATCTAATCTAAGAATCCTATTTCATTGAGAAGAATTTAAATTAGAAACACGGTATTTTTAAAATACCATGTTTCTAATTTTAGATAAATAGTTTATAAGTAAAAAATCAGGTTTTTAAAACCTAACTTTCTACGTTTGCAACCAAACCTTTGCTATAGTACTCAGTTTTTCCATAAATGCTGATAATACTATCGCCAACTTCAAAAAATGTACCTTGCTGCTCATTTTTAGAAAACCGGAGGTTGGGATATTTAGCAGCCAGTTCTTCAGCAGACATTGCTGGTGATGCCATTTCATCAGGCAACATTCCAGTGCAACCAATATAAAATACTAAGGGATAAATTTTATCTTGGTAGATTTTTTCTGCATATTGCTCTAGCTTCGTATTTGCTGCTGTCAATGCTGCAACTATTTCGTCTTTACTAATATGCTTACCAGATTGTTTATCTAGTAATAACTGCGCTAAATTATTAGCACCAACTTTAGTAAGAATAGCTTTGACAGTTCCAGTATCATCAAGTCCAATAAAATCATCAAGAATTGGTTTCATCAATTCATCGACTTTAGTTATATTAGTACGGGATGATAGTAGTCTGTGTCTAAAAGCAATATTTTCATTGAATGCCATTTTCCAGTTAGGCTTGGTGAAAATTTCCCCAGTTTCTTTATCGTAAACACGATACATCCTATCTAAGAATTTGTTGGCAGAATATAACTTGCTAAGGTTGAGAATATCTTTACTACCAATATCAATTTTATAGCTGACTCGTGATTCAAGTGTACCATCAGCCAGAGCTTCTGTGATGTTGTTGTATTCGTTAGTTGTAGGGAAGTTGAGATAAACTTTTTTTGACAAATAGTGCTTGTTTAACTCCTGTAACTGCTCTGGTACAAATACATCTGATTCCTCTTTTAGGTAAGCAGAAATAATACTAGAGAGTACTTTGATTTCTGCTAATTGATAGAACAAGCCATCAATATTGCTATAATGTTTACCAAAGGGTACAAGTGGCAATTTATCTAGCTGGATACTATATTCAGTATGGAAGTCGAATACTTCTGCATCCAGTACGCCTTTTTCTTTGAGTAAATCAAAAGCTTTTTTACTACTAATTTTGACCTTTAATGACTTAACATTGATTTTCCCGTCACTTACAATCGTGTAATTATTAAAGGTATTTAAGTCATTTGCTAGTAATCCTGCTACCTCAATAATAGGAATTTTATCTTCAACTTTGGCAAGCTTAACTTTACGTTTCACAAGCATATTGATAGTTGCGGTATTGTGATTGAATTCAAACTCACCCATACCGACATACTCAGCATTATCTAGATATTCTGTTCGCAACCAAGGTTGAGTTACTTCATGATTTTCATTTCTAACTCCTTTTATTCTTTTGATACCTTTCCTTTGATAATTTTCTTGCAGTTGTTTGATGTTTATAATAATGTTTTTACGATATTCTGCAAAAATATCGATGAGTTCAAGCAGAGAAATTTTGTTATCTGCCATATTACTACCTTCCTCATAAATGTTACTAATCATTGACAGCTAGTGTTACTAATGTTTACTTTTTTAATTGATTTATCTTATGTAAGCTGGAAAAGTAAACACACAATAAATAAACGTTAATATTGATGCCAAATAAATGTTATGATTGGCATATGTAACATAAATATTGTGTAAACTAAATAGAATCTGTTTAAGTTGCGTTATTTGACACGAACCTAGAAAAATTCATGATAAGTGCGTAGCAGCTTTACCCAACACACCTTAGCTTTTATGTTTTTTAATGTTGAACTACTTGATAGTTGCGTTTATCTTTATAAGTAGATAGACATAAATAAATTAAAGTTTGTAGCTTGTGCTTTAGCGCTAAAGGGCAAACTACGAACCACAGAATATCTTCTATTTAATTATATCCTTTGTATAGTACAATTGTATCATATAAATTAAGTTGCGGCTAGTTTATTGCTGCCCTTGGCGCGATCACAATTTAAACACAGTCAAGCTAAACTCAGCAAATCAGGCTCCGGGTTTGAAATAGTCGAGGAGGCGATCGCCTGAATCTGCGCGAATCAGGGCTACAACCACTTCCGGTAAGGCAGTTAAGTTGGGATACACAAGATAGCGTGGTTCCCAACTGGGACGGAACTTTTCTTTGTAGGCGTGCAAGCCTTGGAAATTATAGAAGCGATTCAAATGCTCGTAAAGATAACCCAATACTTTTTCTAAACGGCGCGATTCCGAGTTGTCTCCAACTCCAGCGAGGGCAGAAAGCCCAAAATTAAAACTGTCATAGCCTTGCTCCTTAAAATGTTGAAGCAAGGAAATAAATAGAAAGTCCATCGTGCCATTCTCGATAGAAGGGCGATGTCGCATCATGTCGATAGTGACTTCGTTGAGCTGGTATTCTTGGAGAATATTAGCAAAAGCGCTAATCTCTCCTTCGGGAGTATGCACCACAGCAATTTCTGACTCTCGCAGATATGCTTCGTCAAACCAACCCAAAGAAAAGCGTTTTTCTGAACCTTGTACCATTTTCAGCCATTCATCGCTCACAGGTTTGATTTGGCGCAACAAGTCATCAGCGATTGGCGGTTGGTAAAAGCTTATTTGGTATCCTAGTTTAGTCAAACGATTGATTGATGGTCTGAAGTTTTTACCAGCTTTACCTTGTAAGGTAAAACTTTTTAAGTCAACGATCGCTTCTTCTCCAATCTTGAGTACTCTAAACCCTAGCGATTTGTAAAGCTCAAGATCATCAGGCAAAGTTTGGTAAAAGCCAGGATACCAGTCATTGCGCTGACAAAATTGCTGGAAGGCAACAATTACCTCTTTGCGGTCTTCAATCGGGCCTATGGGATCTCCTAAAGCGATCGCACCCCGTCCCTTTGGGACATAGGCGATTACACTACTACCTGATGGGCTAAAATAATAACTTTTATCATTTAAGAGTGTGAATGCAGCTAAAGAAGAACAACCATAATGCTCGACAATTTCTTTAGCTTTTTGTCGCTCAGTTGCAGTGACTGGGCTACGCAAAAACACAGGTTGCAACAACATCACCACTGCAAATGTCATAGTGCTTGCTGCAATAACATAGATAGAATTAGCAAAAAATTCTCCAAATCGGCTCTTAGGTTGCAGTCCCCAATTATCTTCAGTGAAGAACATCGCCAAAGTCTGGAGTATGGCTTCATGCCAATCAAAATTATCAGAAAATTTACCGTCTAATAAATAAAATCCAATTGTTCCATATGCCAGAGTAAATAGTAAAGCGCCAATCAGCACCCGGACTCCCCGCGCAATCGAAGGGCGGTCTGATTGTGCCGTAAAAAGATGGCGCATCTGAATTAATTGCATCAACAAAATACCAGATAACACACTTTCTTCGTAATCTAGTCCTTTTAACAAATGGCTAACAATTGAAACAACTAGTAAACTAATAGTTAATAGCCAAGCAACTCTTTTTCGTCGTAATAAGTTAGTTGCTAGTGTTAACAAGACGAAGCCTGTTAATGCTGCAAAAATATGACCACTTGCACGAATTTCAAATGGCAATAATTCTTTTAAAACGTGATTTCTTCCATACAGATTAGGTGTCACTGCTGACAACAAATTTACTACTCCGACTAAACCTGTAAGGAAAGCTGCACTCCAAAGTCCAATCCGAGTTTTTAAATTATTTGTCATGTGTCATTTGTTATTCGATTTATAGTTAGAACTCGTAGCTGATAACTTGGAAATTTCATTAAACTGTTCTCCTACATAAAAAAGTGAATCTTTGAGATGTTTATGGAAGTAATTCCAGCCTACATCTGCACCAGACAAACCATGCCCTCCTGGAAAAGCATAAAATACGTGAGCAATTTTTAACTTGTTTAAGGTTTCGTTGAAAGCTTTGGTAGAAGCCAGCAAATTTGTATCGTTAATACCCGCATCGAGATACACACGCAATCGCTTCCTATCTTTAACTGGTAGTTGTTGCACAATTTGTTGTGGGCTATTTTGTGAACCGCTATTATCAGTAAAGTAACCGCTATGGCTAAATAAAATATTGAAGTTGTTGAGATAGCGTAACCCGATATTAAAAGCCCCCCATCCTCCAGAAGATAGACCTCCCAGCGCCCAAAATTGGGGTTCTTGTAATGTGCGGTAGCGCGACTTCACAACTTGTACTAATTCTGAACCAATCAAAGTTCCTACTTTACCATTAGGCCCATCAAAATAATCAGGGTCGTATAAAGGACTTGAACCACGATTATCATTACCGTCAGGTGTAATTACAATTGATGGTGGTAATTTTTTACTTTGATAAAGTTCATGCAGTACGTCTAAAACTGCATATTTGTCAGCATAAGCACGAGCATCATCATGTCCCCCATGTAATAAAAATATTACTGGATAGCGCTTTTGAAGATTTTTATTATAACCAGGAGGCAAAATCACGCCATAGTTGCGAACTGCACCCATAGCTTGCGAGTTGAAGGTTGCTAACTGAAATTTAAGCCCAGTATCTGCTTCTTCTTGAGGTGGGTCTAATTGCGGCGCACCAAGAACGAACACATAGTAGTAACCAGCCGCGGTGAGGATGGCGATCGCTCCTACTAAGCCAATTATAATTTTAGAAATTTTCATATTTTTTGAAGTTTTCCAATCAATCGACCTCCATTCAAAGTTAGCAAAGAAAGCCGGAAGACAAAAGGTATAGAAAACATTTGCCTTATGCTATCGGTTTAAACCCTCTGCCAGTCATCTAGCCCGAATGCAACTATACGGCTCCAGCTAACAGGTTGAATCAGTACTGAAAACTTAACTAGTACTTATTAATACTTATTAAGTTAATTGCTTGTTGTCAATATTTGTTTTTAAGAAGATTTGCCAAAAAATCCAAATTTTGTGATTTATTGCCAATTTAAGGCATATTGAATTAAAAATTGGACAATTTAACGAGAAACCTTCTAATATTTCTTTTTTAGCAATATTTGGTTAATTTATTCAGAAAAAATAAAAATTTTATTACAACACTTGCTCTTTCTAGAAGAATAAACTACTGTAACTCTATAGATTTGCAGGTGTTTACTTGTGACAGTACCTAAGTAATCCAAAATTGTTAAACACTTGATTGTTCACTTAAAACACTGTCAAGCAACTGTCAGTTATAAGACCTAATAGTTTGAAGTAGCTTGTTGCATACCCTATCTAGCATTTATGAAGGTATCACATGGTTGATATTAGTTTTGCATATTGGGTTCCGAATGTCAGTGGTGGTTTAGTAGTGAGTAAAATCCCTCAACGCACTGATTGGACTTATGACTACAATGCGTGGCTGGCGCAAACGGCTGAAGAAGTAGGCTTTGACTATGCCTTAGCACAGGCTCGGTTCATTGCCAGCTATGGTGCAGAGTATCAATTAGAAGCCCTGACAACAGTGGCAGCGCTGGCTCCTGTAACCAAAAAACTGAAGCTGATTGCAGCTGTACATCCAGGTTTGTGGCATCCAGGTGTAGTTGCGAAAATGGGCGCTTCTATTGATGCCATTTCTCAAGGGCGGTTTGCGCTTAACGTTGTTAGTGGTTGGTTTAAAGATGAATTTACAATCTATGGAGAACCGTGGCTTGACCATGATGAGCGCTATCGTCGCTCTGAAGAATTTATTCGCGTACTCAAAGGCTTGTGGACTGCTGATGAACCTTTCCATTTTCGGGGCGATTTCTACCGGATTAATGGCGGTTGGGTGAAGCCCAAGCCCTTGACTCAACCTCATCCAGAAGTATTCCAAGGCGGCAATTCTAAAGCAGCACGGCGCATGGCATCGCGCGTATCTGACTGGTACTTTATGAATGGCAACTCAATCGAAGGAGTACGAGAACAGATTCAAGAAGTGTCTGCATTAGCAAAAGCTGAAGGACGTACCATCAAGTTTGGACTTAACGCCTTTGCATTAGTACGAGATACAGAAGCCGAAGCCCATGCGGTGCTAGAGGAAATCATTGCTAAAGCTGATGCAGAAGCAGTACATGGTTTTGGCGAAGCAGTGAAAAATGCCGGCGCTTCTACTAGTGAGAAGCAGGGTATGTGGGCAAATTCCAAATTTGAAGACTTGGTGCAATACAACGACGGATTTAAGACGGGCTTAATTGGCACTAAAGAACAGGTAGTAGACCGTATTCGTCAATACTACGAAGTCGGTGTAGACCTATTTTTGCTTGGCTTTCTGCACTACAGCGATGATTTGCCTGCCTTTGGTCAAGAAGTGATTCCCTTAGTCCGGCAATTGGAAGCAAAACGTAAGTCAACAGAGAATTTGGTGGCTGTTTGAACTGGGGGCTGAGGACTAGGGACTAGGGACTAGGGACTGGGGACTAGGAAGAATTATTGAAGAAGTCTCTCCTTTTTCTCCTCCAAATTCTAATACCCAATCACCCAATACCCAATCACCAATCACTAATCAAAATAAGGAAAAGACACTATGACTTTTACTGCTCAAGAAAAAGCGCATATTATTCAAAGTGATGAAGAAGCGATCGCCATAGCCAAACAGTTAGCAGCTGAATTCGTCGTCGGGGCTGCACAGCGCGATCGCGAACGCCGTTTACCTGCGGATGAAATCAAAAAGTTCTCTGCTAGCGGGCTTTGGGGCATCACCGTACCCAAAGAATATGGTGGTGCATTTGTATCGAATGTCACTCTAGCAAAAGTTATCAAAATCATCTCAGCGGCTGATCCCAGTATTGGTCAAATTCCTCAAAATCATCTTTATATAGTTGAAAGTATCCGCTTAGATGGCTCTGAGGAAGTTAAACGGTTCTTCTTTGACCAAGTGTTGCAAGGTAAGCGCTTTGGCAACGCTTTCTCAGAAGTCGGAACTCGTGATGTCAACGATGTTAAAACTCAGTTGACACCAACTGATGATGGCAACTATGTGTTGAATGGCAAGAAGTTTTACTCTACAGGGGCGCTTTTTGCAGATTGGGTTCCAGTTGTGAGCAAAGATGAACACGATAATACTGTAATTGCAATTGTAGAACGGAATGCACCAGGTCTGACAATCATTGATGACTGGTCAAGCTTTGGTCAACGCACCACTGCTAGCGGTACAACAATTCTAGAAAATGTGAAAGTACCGCGTGATTATGTTGTGCCTCACTACAAAGCATTTGAACGCCCCACAACTCAAGGGCCTATTGCTCAAATCATCCAAGCAGCAGTAGATGTGGGTATTGCGAAAGCAGCATTGAAAGACACAATTGAGTTTGTGCGTAACCATACTCGCCCTTGGATTGATAGCAATGTAGAACATGGATATGAAGACCCCTTGTTGATCTACAAAGTGGGTGAGTCACAAATCAAAGTACATACAGCAGAAGCACTACTGCGGCGTTCAGGTGAATTTATTGATCGGGCGATCGCACAACCCAGTGAAGAAAATGTCGTCGCTTCGCAAATTGCTGTAGCAGAAGCCAAAGCCGTTGCTGAAGAAGCTGCTCTTTGGACGAGTAACAAACTATTTGAATTAGCAGGAACTCGTTCTACACTCAATCAGTTTAACTTGGATCGCCATTGGCGCAACGCTCGCACCCATACCCTACATGACCCTTCTCGTTGGAAGTATTATGCTGTAGGTAACTACTTCCTTAATGGTGTGAATCCTCCTCGTCACCCTTGGTTGTAGAAGTTTTGACGCTTACACAAATTTCTTGGATGCAATTTGGCATTTTTTACCTGTGCAGACAGCTCCTGCACAGGTTTTACTTTTCTAGTTTAAAAATCAATCATAAAGCCTACAAAAGTTCTGAATTCTAAATTTGACTTCTAAAATTCTGCTTTAATAATTCTGAGTACTTTTAGACTGATGATAGCCTAAAGTATGAGATGTGCTTGCTATCTGTGAAACTCGAAATTGCTCACCGACAAATGTCAAAGAATCTGCTAAATGTTCTCGCCAGTATTGCCAAGTATGACTGCCAGGAAATTGACGAAACTTATTATAAATTTTTAATTCATTTAGAACTTTCGTAAATCGTTCAGCTTCATCAATTTCTTCCAAATCTGATGTACCTGAATCTAGATAAATTCGTAATCTTTTTTTCGCTTGTAGTGGAATATTTCTGATATAAATTATTGGGCTATTTTGTGGGCCGCTTTTGTCTTGAAAGTAACCACTATGACTAAATAAAATCGAGAAGTTTTGCAAGTTATGTAATCCCACATTCATTGCACCCCAACCACCAGAAGACAGTCCACCCATAGCCCAAAAATTTGGATTGGGTAGTGTACGATAACGGCTTTGCAACACTTTCACCAGTTCATCCCCAACTGCGGTAGAAACATTACCGTTAGTTCCATCAATATATTGAGGATCCCAATAGCGGTTAGAACCGCGTTTGTCATTACCATCTGGTGTGATGATGATACTGGGTGGCAACTTACCTGTAGTGTAAAGTTTTTCTAGAGTCTTGAGAGCTTGCCCTTTTTTATCGCTAAACCAATCATCGGGATTGCCGTGTCCACCGTGGAGCAGAAAGATTACAGGATAGCGTTGTTTTGAGTTTTGCTCATAACCAGGAGGTAAAGAAATCCCATAGGTGCGACTTCCACCCATAACTAAGCTATTGTAAGTTTCAATCTTATAGGTTAAGGGAGTGGCTAAGACTCCAGTATTGGGCTGTGGCGGTAAAAGGGAAACCCTTGTTTGTAAATCTGATTGTTGGGGTAGTTTTGCTGCCGCACCTTGCGAGTAATGACAACTAACTAAAGTTAAAACGGAAACTACTAGTAGAATTTGAGGATTTTTATAGTTCATTGCTTGAGATTAATTATAAAATTGCTTCCAAATCTGCATCTCTGCTATAGCGATTTTCATTTGAATGAGGCGCATAGATGTTGCGACCCTACTGTGTTTATCTGTATGGCTTTGCTGAGTAAAACAATGAATTTGTATGTATCACGCAGAGGCGCAGAGACACAGAGAATAAGAGTTTGAGGATTGAATTTTTGACCTTTCATACTTAAATTCAGCAACGCCTATGTGTAGTTAAGGATTTTTTCTGTACTTTAACCATGTGAGAACCGCTATATTAACGGCATCATCTGTGTTTACTAACTCGTGCTTGACTTCAAAAGCTTACGCCAACAATTTGTCAATCCTGTGTCAAGGTGATGGAAACTTTACGACTGATGTAAGTTAAGAATCAACAGTCAAGATAGTTCTTCACTTAAGACTTTTGCAATGCTCAATAAACTGCGAATCAATCTCAGTTCTGTGTTTGGCTTGTTGCTGCTGGTACTTTCTTTATGGGCGATCGCTAACGAGTTGCATGAGTATAATTATCATGATGTCCTGAAATCTCTAGCAGCCATTCCTAAAAGCCGCTTAAGTTGTGCAATTTGGCTAACAGCCTTGGGATATTTAGTAATGATTGGGTACGATATCTTAGGTTTTAGCTATGTCAGCCGTTCTTTGGCTTGGAACAAGATAGCCCTTACCAACTTTATTAGCTCCGTATTCAGCAATACTATAGGTTTTGCTTTATTGACTGGTAGTGCTATCCGTTATCGATTTTATGCCAGTTGGGGAGTGTCGGCACTAGCGATCGCTCAAGTAATTGCTTTCGCCAATTTCACTTTTTGGTTGGGGATGTTTGCTGTTGCTGGGTTCTTATTTATCACCAACCCCTTAAAAATTCCCACACAATTACATTTGCCTTTTACAGATGTACGTCCTATCGGTGTAACTTTTATACTGTTAGTTGCCGCCTACTTGTTGGCAAGTATTTTAATTAAACAACCATTGACCATTCGTGGGCAAGAATTTCGCTTTCCTTCTTTGAAAATATCTATTGCACAGATAGCAGTTTCCAGCCTTGACTGGATTTTGGCAGCAGCAGTTCTTTATGTTGTGCTTCCCAATAAGATACCTTTGTCTTTTCTTGATTTTTTAGGAATTTATTTACTAGCAATGTTTGCAGGTGTTATTAGTAACGTCCCTGGCGGTTTAGGTGTATTTGAAACTGTGATTTTGCTAATTCTCTCCTCTAAAGTTTCGGCGGCTGCAATTTTAGGTTCAATGCTAGCTTATCGCGGAATATACTACTTCTTACCTTTGCTCATAGCAGCAGCTTTACTAGTACTGTATGAATTTAAACGCTGAACAGAGAAAATTACTAAGTAAATGTAGTGACTTAAAGTGCTAAACACCATGTATAGTCACGGGATTATTGTATCATGAAATGTATTTATTAATACAAATTTATAGCTATTTTGAAGCGATCGCAAAACTTTTCAGTTTACTAAATATCAAATACCAAAGAAAAGATAATATGCTAAACAACACCATATATATAAAGAGTAAGTCTCGTGGCATTTATAAAAAATCATTTATTCAAGTTCTCAGCAAAATATTTATCAAAAATTACCGTTTTAATAGCACTTCTTCCGTTACCAGTTAAAGCAGCTACATTTTTAGTAACTGAACGCGCTGCTTTTGAAAGCAATGACCAGATTAACTGGTCAAGTTTGGGTTCTACTTTTACGCCTTTACCTAACAGCTTTTCAGCGACATCTCAAGGTGGTTTAGGACTCCGTGTAAACATACCTTCAACTAATAATCCTCTAATTACCCAACCATTTGTCTTTCAAACCTCCGATAACCCCGGAGGTATTCGGACTAATTTCGCCAACGGCGATTATATTCTCTTCGCTGGTATCGATGTAAGAGCTTTTGGGCCTAATCCTCCTCTTCCTACAAATGGCAATCCTGGGCCTGTGACTATTAGCTTTGATCAGCCTGTTTTTGGCGCTGGTACTCAGATAGTTGTAGATGATGTTTTTGGGTTCGACACATTTGTCTCAGCTTTTGATAGTACCAATAACCTTTTGGGTACTTTCTCAGCTCCAGGAACTTCGTCATTGTTACTAGATAATTCAGCAGTGTTCCTGGGAGTCCGTAGTGACATTGCCAACATCTCGCGACTTGTGTTTAGCACTTCTGCTCAGCAATACGGCGTAGCCATAAATCAAGTGAGTATTATTGCAGTTCCCGAAGCAAACCCTACCTTAGCTATATTAATTTTAGGAACTTCCAGTGTTATTTTGCGACTACGCCAAAGGGCTTAAAATTTATGTATATCATGATAAAAGTTAAGATCCAAGAACTTAAACTCTGAGTTCTAATTTCGAAATTCCCAGTTCTGGAGTTGAATAAGGATCTTGTAAAGGCGATGTCTGACGACAAGCCGCAGAGTATAATTCATTTCGACTAAACAGCGTCGATTTTGAGGGAAAAATAGCAGCTTACGAATATGTAGCTTTTGAATAATCGTTCAGAATTGTTCAGAATCTTTCAAAAATGTCTAATCGTGGCAATCTAGACATCAAAAAACATAGATTCAAAACTGATAGCTATAAACCGCTAACAGAAAGAATTGCTATTGGAGTTACCAAGTTAATCGCTGAGAAGATTAAATCTATTGACAATTATCCATAACTCTGCATATAAGCTCTAAAATAAGCGCTAGACAAGGTAGACCAATTATAGAGTTAATTATGATGGGGTATTCGGCGCGATATTTTAGTAAACTAAATAACTAATAAGCCTTCAATGCTTCCTAACCCGGCGGGGGCGTTAATGAAAGCAGGCACATTGATTTAATAAAAGTTATGGCGCTCATAGTTCAGAAATACGGTGGTACATCTGTCGGTTCAGTCGAACGTATTCAAGCTGTTGCAGAACGCGTTTACAAAACAGTCAAAGCAGGAAACTCTGTTGTCGTAGTAGTTTCTGCGATGGGAAAGACCACCGATGGACTCGTCAAACTAGCTAATACAATTTCTCCAAATCCTAACCGCCGGGAAATGGATATGTTGCTTTCCACGGGTGAGCAAGTAACCATTGCTTTACTCAGCATGGCATTGCAAGAACTCGGACAACCAGCAATCTCTTTGACTGGCGCTCAGGTAGGAATTGTTACCGAAGCTGAACACACCCGCGCCCGAATTTTACACATTGAAACTGAGCGCCTAACTCGCAATCTTCAACAAGGCAAAGTAGTTGTAGTAGCAGGTTTTCAAGGTATCTCCAGCACTGAAGAATTGGAAATTACAACTTTGGGGCGTGGTGGCTCTGATACTTCAGCGGTGGCTGTAGCAGCAGCGTTAGGGGCAAATTTTTGTGAAATTTATACAGATGTCCCAGGAATTTTAACTACAGATCCTCGCCTAGTTCCTGAAGCTCAACTGATGGATGAAATCACCTGCAATGAAATGCTGGAACTAGCTAGCTTGGGTGCAAAAGTGCTGCATCCCCGTGCGGTGGAAATTGCCCGTAACTATGGTGTTCCCTTGGTTGTTAGGTCTAGCTGGACAGATACCCCAGGTACTTGGGTAACATCGGTCAAACCTCAAGGGCGATCGCTGATAAATTTGGAAATTGCTCGTCCGGTAGATCATGTAGAATTTGATACTGACCAAGCAAAGGTTGCCCTGTTGCGTGTACCCGATAAACCAGGGGTTGCAGCAAGGTTATTTGGAGAAATTGCCCGACAAAAAGTAGACGTAGATTTGATTATTCAGTCAATCCACGAAGGTAACAGTAATGACATTGCCTTTACTGTGACAACACCGATATTAAAGCGTGCAGAAGCAGTAGCAGCAGCGATCGCCCCAGCACTGAGGAGTCAATCCAACCCTAAATCTGACGAAGCCGAGGTAATAGTAGAGCAAAACACTGCCAAAGTCAGCATAGCTGGTGCAGGAATGATTGGGCGTCCGGGAGTAGCTGCCAAAATGTTCGCCACCTTAGCAGAAGCTGGGGTGAATATCCAAATGATTTCCACCAGTGAAGTGAAAGTTAGTTGTGTAGTTGATGCAGTAGACTGCGATCGCGCTGTCAAAGCACTCCAGGCTGTGTTTGAGATAGAAGCAAAGGAGCAGGGAGCAAGGGGACAAGAAGGACAAGGAGGACAAGGGGGACAAGGAAGAATTATTGAAAAAACTTCTCGCTTTTCTCCCTACTCCCCCACTCTCTCACTCCCCCCCTCCACTCCCTCAGTTCGCGGTGTTGCTTTAGATATGAACCAAGCGCGTCTTGCAATTCGCCAATTGCAAGACCGGCCGGGGATGGCGGCAAAGTTGTTTGGATTATTGGCACAACACAATATTAGTGTGGATATGATTATCCAATCTCAACGCTGTCGAGTAATTGATGGTGTTCCCACGCGGGATATTGCCTTTACGGTTTCGCGAATGGATGGGGAAAATGCTAAAGAATTGCTTTCGCAAGTAGCTGAACAATTAGGATGGGGTGAAGTTGTTTTAGATAATGCGATCGCGAAAGTAAGTATTGTCGGTGCAGGTATGATCGGACAACCAGGTGTTGCGGCTAAAATGTTTGAAGCGCTAGCTCAACAGCAAATCAATATTCAAATGATTGCTACTTCAGAAATCAAAATTAGCTGTGTCGTAACACAAGACCAAGGTACTAAAGCTTTACAAGCTATTCACACTGCCTTTGGGCTAGCTGGTAGCGAGAAATTTGTAGTGCCTGCGTAGATTAGAAGATGGCGTGTTTTAACTGGGTATGTAGATTAAGTAGACAATACTTTAACCGATTGTAACCGAATAGGAAGGGAAACTATGAATTCTGTACCACTACCTACTTCAGATTTACAAGTGAGTTGCCCTCCGTGTTTCTCGACTACAATCTGATGACTAATTGAAAGTCCCAACCCAGTGCCAACACCTCTAGCTTTAGTGGTAAAGAACGTCTCAAAAATTCTTTCTAGAATTTCAGGCGCAATACCAGAACCATTATCAGCAATCCGGACAACCACACAATTGTTGTCCTGGCGCTCGGTAGAGATTTCAATTAGTGGGCGGTCTTGATTGTCGTGCTGTTCTTCCAAGGCATCAAGTGCATTGTTAATAATATTCATAAACACTTGATAAAGCGAGCCAGAAAAACCTTGAATGCTAGGAATGTCACCGTAGTAGCATTTAACTGTAACTCCCTTTTTGATACGGCTGTTGAGGATGAGTAACGTACTATCAATGCATTCGTGTAGATTCACAGCATGAGCTTCTACTTCATCTAGTCGAGAGAAGTTCTTTAAGCTTAAAACAATCTGTCGCACGCGCTCAGCACCAAATTTCATCGAATGCAAAACTTTTGGTAAATCTTCTTGCAAAAACTCCGCATCAATTTCGGTGGCATAGTCTTGCACTACGGGAGGTGGACTTGCTATCTCTTGGCGATAAGTTTGTAGTAGTCCCACTAAATCATCTACATATTGAATAGCAGGATCTAAATTGCCGTAAATAAAATTTACCGGATTATTAATTTCGTGAGCGACGCCAGCTACCATTCGTCCCAAGCTAGACATTTTTTCAGTTTGCAGTAATTGAGCTTCTTGCATTTGCTGTTGCTGCACGGCGGCTGCCTTCTGTTCTGCTAGTAGGGATTTCACCCGTTGTAAGAGTTGGTTAAAGGCAGTGGCAAGTATCCCAATTTCGTCTGTGGTAATGATGGGGGCTTGCAGGTCAAAGTTAGATTCTTTCGTAACCTGCTGTGCAATATTAGTCAGCGATTGGATGGGATGGGTAATAGTGCGACTCGTCAACAGAGCTAAAAGAGTGGCTATCAGCACAGACAACAGAATGCTGGCAACAATCAGCCGAATCCGTAGTTGCTCTGCTAGCTGGAAAGCAGTTGCCGCTATTTTCAAATCCTCATAAGAATCATTAATAACGCTAACCAACTCATCAGAAATACCGTCAAACTTGAGCGCTAACTCACTATTTGTAAACTTCAACAGTTGTTGTCGAGCGGTTACAACTTTCGCATCAGTTAAAGGGGATAAATCGAGTTGCTGGAGTAGTTTCGCTAATTCGCGAGTATAAGTTTGTGGTACACCATTATAGGTTTGCAGAAACTGGGGAATATGGTCAGTATGATTTTCTTTAAGATAATCGTTAGTTTTAACATAGGTTTCGAGTTCAGACCAAACCCGCTCAATTTCAGGCATATGTACTTTAGTAATATGACCATATTCCTCCTTGTACAAGTCTGGTGTTGCTGCCAATGGAATGAGTTGCTGTTGATGGGTGCGAGTCTGGAGGATACCTGTCTGCAAACGATATAGCAAATTGAGTTCCTTAAAGGCGGTTTCTTGTCGATGTAACGCCTCTCGCTGATAGTGGTCTCCCAGAAGTAACCCAATCGTGGTTCCTAAAATTCCCACGCCGAGGGCAAGAGCATAGCCACATTTAATTTTGCTGCCAATACTAAGACCGTTGAGAATCGGTGATAACCAGCTTTTTACGTTGGACTGTATGACGATATCCTTAGAAACTGGCGGTAAATCTGAAGGTTGATTCTGAGAAGCCATAATGATACTAAACGCAACAAGAGTTAACTCTTACCTAGAGTTCCCTTGTTCTGCTCCAAAATCAAAAATTTTGAAACTTTGTTTTGGACTTAAAGGCTTTTTTATCTATTTTGAGGTTGCCATTTTTCCATCATGGTAATTAGTTCTGAAATCCGGCGTTCACCGCACCAAACTAAATCAAGTTTTTTGAGTTGTTCGAGACTAATAAAACCGTCAAAATCAGCAACACGGTGATATTCTGTATCTCCCATTGCCGCTAGTAAATGCTGGAAAATAATGGTCTCATTAAACTGTGGATTTGTTTGTGGATCATTCAGGATTGCCATTGCTCGTTCTTGTGGCAAGCTTTCAAGAGTACTAATAATAAATCGTGTAGGAAAATCTGCATCCTTGAGTTGGGGATGACGCGATACTAGACCAGCTAACACAACTCCTAGATATGCTGCTGCTTGAGAATTACTCAGCGCCTGTATCTGTCGAGATGCAATTTCTGTCAAATTCGTAAAAAACGGACATCCCAATTGTTGTTCAATAGCAGTCATCGCACCTGGAACTAGGGAGGTTTGCAATTGAGCCTCAAATGAAGCCCGACGTTCCTGTGGCAATTGATTAAGTAAAATTTGCTCAGCGCGATCGCTTATAATAATCTCGCCACCAACCCCAAAACTGAAGTCTTTGCCAAGTTCCAAACCCTCGCTGGCTAAAATTTGAAATATGTTATTTTGGGCTTTTCGTTGCATCTGTTCATAATGGAATTGCCCAAGAAACATTTGACAAAACCAACTGTGGTTATCAGAGTCGCATTCGACTAATAATTCGTTAACAATCAAATTTGTTAATTTTTCGGCTCCTAAAATCGGTTGCCATTGGGTAATCAAGCCATTGATAGCAGCTTTATCGTGGCGGCTAAGTGCATCATTAAATTGACGCTTGGCAATAGCTGCTTGATTTTTATTTTGTCTAAATAAGTTTATTTTCAATTTTTTATATGGGTTGAGGATATTTCAATTTGCCTCTTTTGTACACTATTTTGATCTCAGGGGTCATGAGTGGTATTGCTGAAAAACTTTTATGAAGTTATATGTGTATTTAACTCTTCCAGAAAAATCCCTCTTTTGCGAACGCAAAAGTCCCTCTGTCCTGGTATAATACTCAGGATTGTGTATACTCTATTCTGTAAATATAAAAAAAGTTATGATCAAAAATATGTATAGTATGGTTAATTATTAATACTTGTACTTTGCGGCAATACCTTAAACTTTTAACGTTTTTGCAAGTAGTATTTTAAAATACTGAGTGTTAACACTTAAGTAGATTAAATAAATATAAGACTATATTTATCTTGATGAATAGTCATCTGTGGGATGGACGTTACCGAATACTAAAAGTTTTAAATATAAGAGAAGAGACTACAACCTATTTAGTTGAAGATGCTAGCCTTGCTGCTAGCCAATATGTAGTCAAGCAGCTACGTCCTCCCAGTAATAATCCCCAAACTTTAAAAATTCTGCGTGATTTGTTTACGAGTAAGGCAATAAACTTAGAGAAACTAGGACAAGAACACGACCAAATCCAGAAACTAGTTGCTTATTTTGAAGAAAATGAAAAATTTTACTTAGTCCAAGAATTTATTCCTGGTCATCCTTTAACTGAAGAAATTTTAGTAGGGAAGCCTCTGAGTGAAGACCAAGTAATAAGTATCTTATCAGAGATATTAGAACTTTTGGTATTTATGCATAGCCGTGGAGTAACTCACAGAGACATTAAACCAGGAAATATTATTCGCAGAGAGTCAGATAACAAATTAGTTTTGGTTGACTTTGCTGCTGTTAAAGAAGCGATAAATCCTATAATTGTTAATTCTGGATATCTACCTGAAGAACAAATTCAAGGAAACACCAAATATAATAGCGATATATATGCTTTAGGTATAGTTGCGATCGCAGCTATTATGGGTTTAAAAGTAGACGAAATAGCTAGGTTACAAAGTCAAAGAAATCGTCTGACAAGGGAAATTGTCTGGCGTAATAAAAATATAAAAGTTAGTGGAAACTTAGTAAAAATTATTAATAAAATGGTGCGTTTTGATTATCGTAAGCGTTACCAATATGCAACAGAAGTTTTAGAGGATTTAAAACAGTTAAAAAATCCTACACAGGATAATAAACAACAAAAGCAGCAAAAATTGTGGCTAATTATTACAGGGATAGCTGGCTGTACCTTGCTTGGCGGTGCTGCATGGTTTTTGCAGTTGCAAAAACCTCTAAGTAATACTCAAACAATATATCAGAAGGGAGTAAGCAACTATCAAACAGGAAAGTTTCAAAAAGCTGTTGAAGATTTAACACAGGCTATAGAATTAGATCCCCAAAATGCTTTGGCTTATAATAGACGAGGCGATGCTTATTATCAGTTAGGAGACTACGAGAAAGCACAAGCAGATTCTAGTCAAGCGATTTTGCTTAATCCTCAAGATGACAATGCTTATTATGACCGAGGATTTTCTTTCTATGAATTAGGTAAATATAAAGAAGCAATCAGAGACTACACCGAAGCAATTAAACTCAATCTGAAAAATCCATATACTTATTATGGTAGGGGTTTAGCATATAGTAAACTTAAGGATAATAAAAGAGCAATTGGGGATTTTAGTAAAGCGATCGCCCTAAAACCTGAGTATTCTGAACCTTATTTACAGCGGGGTATCATCCGGCGTCGCCTCAAACTCAATAAAGTAGCAATACAAGATTTTAGTACAGCAATTAAGATTAATCCCAATGATGCTAAAGCCTATTATCACAGGGGTTTAATGCAAGTTGCTAATAAAGATAAAAATGCTGCAATTAAAGATTATACGAACGCAATTAATATCAATCCCAAGTATATAGAAGCTTATCTGAGTCGTGCTGATGTTTATAGTGATATAGGAAATCAAATAGAAGCGACTGAAGATTATAACAAAGTTTTGCAGCTTAATCCTCAATTAACCGCAGGTTATATCCACAGAGGGCTTCACCGCTTTTCTTTCGGAGATTATCAAGGCGCAGTTGAAGATTATACCCAAGCAATTACACTAGATGCTAAAGATGCTGCGGCTTACAACAATCGTGGTAACGCCTATCTGGAAATGGGAAATAAAAAAGCAGCTAGTCAAGATTATTCTCAAGCGATCGCAATTAATTCTAACTATGCTTTAGCTTACTATAACCGGGGTATAACTCGTGCTAAATTAGGAAATAAAAAAGGAGCGATCGCAGATTTTCAAAAAGCCGCGAAACTATTTCGACAGACAGGAGAAAAAGATAGTTATAAAGATGCACAGAAGGAAATTGCTAGTTTGCAAAGTCAATCAGTTTATGTTAACAGTACTCGCCTGAAGTCTAAGGAAAGAAAAGACAATTAAACTTCAATTCTGTGAATCAAGGTTCAAAACTTAATATTCAAAAACCTAATCATACCAATTGTTTTATATTGTCTTAATATCTCAATAAAAAACTATTTAGACAAGTGAATAAAACTGTTGATGATTAAGACAAACCCAATCCCCATCAAAGCAAGTGGTAAAATTTTAGGTAACCAAATATTTATTCGATAGTAAAATTTTGCTAAATAATTAATAGCCTTGTCATTCAATAAAAAATAAACACTAATGAATATTAATAATGGCAGGACAAAAATCAAATCATATAATGTCCACAATAGTATAAATGTTGGGGTTGAAAGATGGGCATCTACCATGTGTTTAAGCGCAGCAACGTGAGGCAATGCTGTTGGAGTTTCGATTGCGACAATACTAAAACCCAACCAAAAGGTGTGCAGTGGCTTGAGTGAACGAGGATGCTGAGTTGTTGTAGAAAATCTCAAGAGTTTTGTGGCGTTCCATCCTACAATCAATAGTGCGATTCCTACGAACAAATGTAATATATAAATACTCTTGCTAAGAGAATTCAAAAACTGTTCAAGCACTTGTGTCATTCCCCAAGCAATCAATAGTCCAGCAATCCAAAGTGCAACATATTCTCCAAGGGCAAAAGTTAATGCACGTATAGTAGGCTTTGCTGTACTCAGCAGATAAATTTGCACTGCAAAGCCGTTAGGGTTAATACTACCAATTACTGAGAGTGCTACCAGAGAAAGTAAGAAAGAGGACATATTTCAATAGCACACTCGTTTTGAGCTTTGTTTGGAAACTGTGGTAGGATTTGCAACTTAGTCGATAGCCAAGCACCTTACCTTATTAACTAATCCTGGAGTTTAAGCCCCCTGCTTCTAAAAGCAGCAAGTTTTGTATCTATTTCTAAATATGCATTACAAAACTTAATTACGAATTACGAATTATTTTAACCTCCAATATTCGTGTTGGTAAATTCTTCTGCGCCAGTATTGAATTTTTGATGAGTTATTGGGATATTTGTAGCGTTGGTATTGTCGTGCCAAGCTTGGAGGTAAATTAGTTCTAGTTCGCTGCCAACTTTAGAAAAATAATCTTTTTGTCGCGATCGCAAGCCTACAAAGATTCGGAAAAATATAAAAGCAATAATCGCTACAGTTATACCAGTAACAGAGGTGATTAGCGCCTGACTGATACCAGTAACAACCGCAGAGACATCAGTACTATCTATGTCGCCATTTTTCAGGTTGTGGAAAGTCGTAAGTAATCCGCCTGCTGTACCTAATATACCTAATAACGGTGCGATCGCCATCACGCTTTTGAGTAGCTGATCACCTTGGTACATATCTACAAATTCCCTGTCACAAGCTACTTTCATTGCTAGGTAAAAATTTTCCGGAGAAGGTCGCTTCAGTTTTAGTGGGGCCAAAAAAAAGCGGCCGATAGCTAACCCTTGGGAACGCTGTGCAATATCTTGTGCTTTTTCTAAATCCACCTTTGCCGCTGTTAGCACTTCATGCACTACGTGTTTTTCTTGAATTATTAGCTTAAACCAAAACCAACTGCGTTCTAGGACACAAGCAAACGTTGCAATAAATAAACCTAGCAGGGGCCACATAACAAAGCCACCTGCCAGGAAGGTATAGTATATTCCGGCCATGTTTTGATCAGGTTAGCGCTTATTTGTAAAAAATAATGCTTATCCCTAGTTAGGATAACTAAATTGGCTGTGAAATAAGGTTAAGAAAAGTAAATAAATAGGTTAATTTGCAGTTAAGAGGGGTGGAGAAGAATGACTACTGATCAATCCCCAATCCCCAATCCCCAATAACAAATGACAAATGCTTAATAATATAAGAAAGCGCTTCACACTTCTTAAATAATAGCTTTACTAGAAAAATGGCAAGAGACCTGCGGGGATTCATTAAAATTCTGGAAGAAAGGGGACAATTACAGCGAATTTCAGCTTTAGTTGACCCGGAATTAGAAATTGCAGAAATTTCCAACCGGATGCTGCAAAAGGGTGGGCCAGGTTTATTATTTGAAAACGTCAAAGGCGCTTCCTTCCCGGTGGCGGTGAATTTGATGGGAACTGTGGAACGGATTTGCTGGGCGATGAATATGCAGCGTCCTGAAGAGTTGGAAACTCTAGGGCAAAAGTTGAGTATGTTGCAACAGCCAAAACCGCCAAAGAAAATTTCCCAAGCAATAGATTTTGCTAAGGTGCTATTTGACGTAGTAAAAGCAAAACCAGGACGTGACTTTTTCCCTGCTTGTCAACAAGTGGTTATTCAAGGTGATGATTTAGATTTAAACAAGTTGCCTTTGATACGTCCTTATCCTGGTGATGCTGGCAAGATTATCACACTAGGATTAGTGATTACCAAAGATTGTGAGACGGGAACACCAAACGTAGGCGTGTATCGTTTACAACTGCAATCCCAGAATACGATGACAGTTCACTGGTTATCGGTACGGGGTGGGGCGAGGCATTTGCGAAAAGCAGCCGAACGTGGGAAGAAATTAGAAGTAGCGATCGCACTTGGTGTAGATCCTCTAATTATCATGGCAGCTGCCACACCCATACCTGTAGATTTATCAGAATGGTTGTTTGCTGGACTTTACGGCGGTTCGGGTGTGCAGTTAGCAAAGTGTAAAACTGTAGATTTGGAAGTTCCCGCAGATTCAGAATTTGTCTTGGAAGGGACGATTACACCAGGGGAAGTTTTATCAGATGGGCCTTTTGGCGACCACATGGGTTATTACGGTGGCGTAGAAGATTCGCCTTTGATACGCTTCCACTGCATGACGCACCGCAAAGATCCAATTTATTTAACAACATTTAGCGGTCGTCCACCTAAAGAAGAAGCAATGATGGCGATCGCGCTAAATCGTATTTATACTCCGATTCTGCGGCAACAAGTCTCAGAAATTGTCGATTTCTTCTTACCAATGGAAGCTTTAAGTTATAAAGCAGCAATTATTTCCATTGATAAAGCATATCCAGGACAAGCGCGACGCGCAGCCTTAGCGTTTTGGAGTGCTTTGCCACAATTTACGTACACTAAATTTGTCATTGTCGTAGATAAAGAGATAAATATTCGCGATCCGCGTCAAGTAGTATGGGCAATTAGTTCCAAAGTTGACCCTGTTCGGGATGTGTTTATTTTGCCGAATACCCCCTTTGATACTTTGGATTTTGCCAGTGAGAAAATTGGTTTAGGTGGACGTATGGGAATTGATGCCACCACAAAGATTCCACCTGAAATAGATCATGAATGGGGTGCGCCTCTAGAATCAGATCCAGATGTTGCGGCGATGGTAGAAAGGCGATGGACAGAATATGGTTTAGCAGAGTTGCAATTAGGAGAAGTTAATCCAAATCTCTTTGGCTACGATGTAAGGTAATAACGCCCAATACGCTGCTTGTTCGTAGTTGCGCTGTCTTCGCTAAAGCGCCAACTACGAACCTATCAAACTCAACAAAATATTAGATCACTTAATTACGTTGGATATTGTCACTCAGAAAGGAAAAGCTGGCGAACATAGCCTGATATAAATATCTCTTAGATCATCAGCAAAAGCTCTTCTACCATGCATGATTCTGGTATTATCAACCATTAAGATATCCCCTTTTTGCCAGGAAATTTCTGTAGTGATTATCTCAGCAATTTCATTAAGTTCAGAAACAACGTCATCTGGAATCTTTGAATCATCATCAAACGTAAGAACATCTGGACTTAGCTGCATAGTTGGCAATAGACTATTAATAAATACCTGATAATTACCACACCTGCTTGGAATAATTGCTGGAGCGATGTATTCTAGTTGAATCGATTGATCCTCATGTACTTTCAAATGTGTATTATTATTTTTACACATCTCACCCAATACTTCTAAATCATCTGTTTTATATTTTTTATGCCAATCATCTTTAGAGATCCGCACAGCAAACTTTAACTTCTTTTGACTGAATAAATCCTTAGTCGAACTACTAAGTTTATCAAAAAATTCTCTGCCATCGCATACCGTTGTTTCACCATCTTCTAGTGCAGGATTAGCACAGAAAAACCACAGCATAAGCGGAATATTCTGCTGATAGTACATCTCTCCATGTAACTTAATCTCCGACTTGAAATCATTTACACTCAGAAGAGTCTCATCTCCATTAATTACCCTTCTATTAAAAGCGCCACCAGCATAATTTATAAAGTCTGTACTAAATAAACTAGTAAATTGCTTAAAAATATCAGTGTTAGTCTCAAAGCCTCTGAAAAGCAATACTCCATAATATTTAAATAAACTAATGATTTCTTCTTTGTCTATTTCTAGAATATTACTATTATTTCTATTAAAAATTAACTGACCTAAACTATTTGATATTGGTTGTTTTTTGATATTCATAGGATTTTACAAGGTTTTACAAAACTTTAATTTTACTGTTAGTGTTAACAACATCCTATACTACATCATATCTTTGTGTTGCATTTGTAACTAGTGTAATAGTAAATTTTGTATAATTATAATTTATACATTACAGGCAGTTTGACGTAATGTAGTTCTATATTTACCTCTTATTCCTTATGGATAGAACTATATCCTTAAATTTTAATGATAGAAAATTGGAGAGATTATGACAATAAATCAAAAAAGAACAGCATCTAAACTAGTAATAGGATTAGTATTTAGTTGTCTGAGTGTAATAGTTAATACTGGAATTGCTAATGAAATTGTTTCAGCAAAATCAATTAAACAACAAAAATGCGATATTCTTGCCTATGTCACTGAAACAGATTCGCAAGGTTTAAATGTGCGGAGTGGTGCAAGTACCAAACACAGAATTCTAGGGCAAGTACCTATTAACGAAACAGTTCAGGTTATCGCTGCTGCTAGAGATTGGGTGAAAATTACTAACGCTAGTGGCGGGTTTAAAGGAACTGGATGGGTAGTTATACAAAAACTAGGGACATCGACACGGGGCTATGCAACTAATAGCGTGGAGCTTTATGCTAGTAGCAATCAGCAAAGTCGAAAAGTGGGACAAATACCTGCTAATACAAGTGTCAAATTATTAGGCTGTAAGGGAGATTGGGCGCAGATAGAATATCAAGGAGTTAAAGGTTGGTTGGCAAGAGAAGATCAATGCGGTGCTGCCCTTACCACTTGTTCTTAAAATTCCATACATAAGTACTATAAAAGTGAAGGGAATAAGGGAAAAGTTGAAAGTTTAATTTTGAGGTATTTGTATGCCTTCTCTGTTTCCAGGAATGAACCCGTATTTAGAAGATCCTGCATTATGGTCAGGAGTACATGGGAGACTAATAGTTGCGATCGCACCTCATCTAAAATAAGTAAGTTTAATATTTATTAATAAATATTAAGTAAGTTTTTGCAATATCGCGTCAGCTAATTAAAAGGTTTACGCGGGTTGGATATTTTAATAGAATAATCTCATCAAAAGATTCGCAGAAATATAAATGGACTGGATTACGCTACTGCGATCGCTACAGTCTGATTTTATTAAAAGGTTAACATCTGGTTCTCTGCTTCATTGTGAAACAGAAGGTCAATATAGTGAACTAACTATAATCTCTGGAGAGAGGTTAAAGGCGTTAAGGGAATTTTGCTGGCTGATGGCTGAGAAATATAAACGTGTTTCGCCAGTCCGGGATGTTTTTCTTAGCTATCTTAAGGGTAAATTGGGTGAAGAAGTTGTCAAAGAACGTTTAGCTGATTTTATTACAGAAGTCGATTATGAAAAGCGATTCGGCGGCGATGGTCAAATAGATTTTACTCTGACTTCTGATCCATCTGTTGGTATTGAAGTTAAATCTCGTCATGGTAGCATTGACAGAGTTAGATGGTCAATTAGTTCAGAAGAAGTTGCAAAAAATGCAGTTGTAGTTTGCATTTTTATTCAAGAGGAAGTTAGTGAAGCACAGACTGAGTACCATCTTTTATTAGCTGGCTTTCTCCCAACCAAAATGATTAAGTTGAGGACTGGTAGAATCTCATTCGGGATAGACCAATTACTTTATGGCGGCGGTTTATGGTGCTATTTAGAACAATTACAATCTTCCATAAATTATAATGCTTCTAGGCAAGAAACTATCATTCATAAGTTTCCCTTGCAGGAGCAAAAACTATCTCAACAAACTAATAAAGAGTTAATCAAATCTTCTTCATTTCCTGAGATGGAAAACTATGTACATCACCGTAATGAAGATTTAAATTTGCTTTATATAAAGCTGGGTGATGAGTGTTTACAAAAAGGAGAGTATGTAGATGCAATTGCTAATTATAACCAATGCTTGCTAATTAGTAATGATAGTAATTTATATTATAAACGAGGTTTAGCTCATTATCAGCTTGGAGATTATGAAGCAGCGATCGCAGATTATTCTCAAGCGATAAAAATGAATATTTCCGATGCTAAATCTTACATAAAACGAGGTTTAGCTCTGTATCAACTCGGGCGATTAGAAGAGGCGATTAATGATTATACCCAAGCTATCAGAATTAATCCTAATATTGCTATAGCTTACAGAAACCGTGCTGAAGCTCGTTCTCATATAGGAGATAATCAAGGAGCAATTGAAGATTATACTCAGGCTATTAAAATTAATCCCCATTATGCTGATGCTTACAAAAACCGTGGTATTTCTCGTTATCTTTTAGGATATCAGCCAGGGTTTCCGCAAGCAATTAAAATTAATCCTCAAGATGCTAATGCTTATAAAAATCGTGGTAACGCTCGTTCTGACTTAGGTGATTTTGAAGGGGCGATAGAAGATTATACTCAAGCAATACAAATTAATCCCAGTTATGCTGATGCTTATTACAACCGTGGTAACGCTCGTTTTGACTTAAGTGATTATGACGGAGCAATAGAAGATTATACTCAGGCAATAGAGATTAATTCTAATTATGCTGATGCTTATTATAATCGTGGCAATATCCATTTAGAAATGGCAGATAAACAGAAAGCAATTGAGGATTTTCAAAAAGCGGCAGATATTTATCGGAAAGAAGGCAAACTAGAAGCTCTCAAAGAGACACGCCAAAAAATATTAGATTTGGAAATAGAAGAATCATTAGATATTTTAAATTTTTAATAATAGCAGCTTACAGATATTTAGCCCTATTTTGTGAATTTGTATTGTCTTGACAATTCTCTTGCGATCGCACTTTTTTATCTACGTAATAAGTAATTTGATATCCAAAGTGGGTAATACAAATAAGTATCTTAGATGAAATAGGTTTTAAAGAATGATTATAGGCTTAAGAAATATTAGTGCTGTATGCGCTGTACTGACGCTATTTAGTGCTACCAGTTTACAGGATTCAAGCAATGCTACAGAAAGTATTGTCAAACATCAGTCCCAGCTAATAGCACTACCAGCAGCTAGCACCACTAATTCTCAACCACACCGAGTTTTTCGGTCTATTCTGCCCAAATTAAAGCAAAAGAGTCAGATTCAAATTTTATTGCCGAAGTTTGTTCCTGAGTCAGATGAGAATCTCCCAATTTACGCAATTATCGAAACTGCTACAGCAAATAAATATGAAATTTTACTAGGTTACATTCCTGATTGTAATGGGGCTTCTTATTGTCGTTTGGGTGTTGTTTCTGCTGAAGCAGTAACCCGCAAAACGCCATGCCTGCGTGGTAAACCTGTATCTTTAGCTAAGGGCATCACTGGCTATTTTACAGATTTTACTTGTGGTGCTGGTTGCTCAGATGCTACGTTGACTTGGCGGCAAAAGAATGTACAGTATGTTGTTGGGATTAAAGCAGGCGAACGCGCTTCTTTAGTAAAAATGGCTAATTCTGCGATTAATCCTTAAATTTGACGCTAGTAGTGTCAGTCCAGTAACGCGCCATAAATAATTAAGGTGCGTTAGCCTACGGCATAACACACCCTAATAGTGAATTCTTCTGTTTAATTACGAATTACGAATTAGTTAATATCCGCCTTCTTCTTCGTATTCTGGCTGTCTTTCCTTGACTTTCTTGGGAATATTCACTGGCTTTGGCGCATCTTCCCAAGCATCGCCGTCTACATCGTCATAATCATCATATTCTTCGACGTATGGCTTGTTGTAGGGTTTAGCTTCGTATTTTGGCGGTTGTTGATATCTATCCCTACCAGTTGCCTCACTCCAGTTATCTTCTTCTTCGTCTTCTTGGTATTGAATAGACTCATACTGCCGCGCCCTCATAACTTCACGGCGTGGTATTTCTTCTTCCACATAGTCTTCATTCCATTCCTCTTCCCGCGCTACGGGTTCGGGGGCGCGAACTTTCGTCCTGGGTGGTTGTAATGGTACTCCACTAGGGAGTTGGTTGGGAGTTGCAATTGTACGAGGAGCAGTATAGCCATATTCTTCTTCTGCATCACGCTCCCACGGGGCTTTACCGATACCCAGGCGCTCTAGCAAGCCGACTGTTAACTGCTGCACCCGTTCTTCGGCTCCCTCAAATACTATCAACCTCTTGGGGCCGGTGCTGACGATTTCGTCTACCGACAGATCGTAGGTACTGAGAAATTGGTCGGGAATTTGTGGATATCCCAGAGAAGCGATGACTATGGAGTAAATCTTACCCGTTTCTGCATTGAACTTGAAGCCTCGCACCTTGCCTAAAACTTCACCTGTTTCTGTAATTACTTCCCAGTTAATCAGGTCGCCGTAGGCTTCAATCTCGATATCTTCAATTACATCTTCGTTATCAACCAAAATGACATCGCCAATCTGGTTGATGTTATTGAGGTACATATAGCGCGGTAGGCCCGAAATAGAGATCAGGCTGTCTCGCAAACCAAGAGCCACAACCTCTCTTTGGTCAATATCAACCCAGACTTGGCTAACGATGCCTAGCCGCTTGCCGTTGTCGCGGGTGATTACCTGGGTATTCAATACATCGGAACGCCTAATTATCTGTTCAGAGGTCATTCTATACGGAGTCCTGATCTCGAATCCGGTTTATCTATACACTATTATTAACAAAAACTCAAGCAGATGTATTAGAGGATTGTAACTTAATACCCAAAACTTGAGTATAAGCTCCTCGCGCTTGAGTAACGCCAATTGTGCGTTCGGCTGATTCTATCATCGGACGACGCAAACTCACAACTATAAATTGTGCCTGTTGTGCCTGTTGTTTAATCATTCTAGCTAATCGTTCTACATTTGAACCGTCTAAAAACATATCAACTTCGTCAAATGCATAAAATGGCGATGGACGGTAGCGTTGTAAGGCAAAAATAAAACTCAAGGCTGTGAGTGATTTTTCACCTCCCGACATGGAAGCTAGACGCTGTACTGGTTTACCTTTGGGGTGTGCGACTAAATTCAGTCCGCTGCTAAACGGATCTTCGGGATCTTCGAGTTGCAGGTAGCCATCACCGTCAGAAAGAATCGCAAAAATGGATTGGAAGTTTTCATTGACAGCATCGAAAGCTTCCCTAAAGGCAAGTTGCCGCAATGTAGTAAAGTTTTCAATCCGCAACAGTAACTCGGTGCGTTCTCCTTCTAACGTTTGCAATTTTTCTGTAAGTTCCTGGAGACGGTTTTGTGTGCGTTCGTATTCTTCCAATGCCAGCATATTCACGGGTTCCATTGCCTGCAAGCGTTTGGTAAGCGATCGCAATTCTTTTTGCAATTCTTCCAAGTCTACTTTATCTGGAACTTCCGGCAAGGGATTTGGCAATTCTGCGGCGACATCTTGCAATTGGCTTCGCAAAGCAACTAGGTCTTCTCTGCGCTTTTCTTGGGTTTCTTGGAGTTTTTGCAGTTCCCATTGCAATTGTTGTTGACGCAAGAGATGCGATCGCACTTCTTGTTCTGTAGCGTCGCGTTTTTGCTTTTCTTCTCCCAAATTCTGTTCCATTTGGCTCAACACTAAACGTGTTTGGGTGATTTGCTCGTCTAGCGCTGTGATTTGAGTAAACACGCGATTCATCGCGTCTCTACATGAGGTTTGCTGTGTTTGATATTCAGCAATTCGCTGTTCCGCTTCTTGGATTTTCTCTTGCAGCCGCTGCTGCTGATTTTCTAAATTTTTTAATCTTTGCTCGGCTTCCCGTAAAGCTGTCTCTCGTTGTTGTAATTGTTGCTCCTGGATTTTAATTGTTGCTTGGATTTGCTGCCATTCGCTGGGAGTTTGGGAGGCTTCCAACTCTGCTAATACGTGTCGCAATTCTTGCAACTGAGATTCTTGTCCTGGTAATTCCCTGTCTAAAACTTCCAGGCGGGATTGAGCAGTAGCTAATTTTTCATTGTTTTGTGCGAGTTGCGATCGCGTCCCCTCTAATTGCGCCCTTAACCCCTTAATATCTTTCTGCAACTGCTCTAATTGCAACTGCTGTTCGCGCCGCGCTTGTCGTGCTTCTGTGAGTTCTTGCGTCAGTTTTTTGGTTCTGGTTGACAAAGTTGCGATCGCTTCAGTACAACGCTCTAAAACCCGCTCAATATCTACCAAGCGACTTCTTAAAGCGATCGCTTCATCAGATTCCGCCGCTTCCCCTGTACCAAACCGCAACGCTGAACGCTGGGTGTTGCTACCACCAGTCATTGCACCGCTAGTTTCTAGCAATTCTCCGTCTAAGGTAACGATACGATACAATCCTAAATTTTTCCGTGCCGCCTCAAGACTGGCAAATACTACCGTGTTGCCGAAAACGTAGCTAAATACATCTTTGTAACGGCGATCGCACTCGATTAAGTTAACAGCATAGTTGACGAAGCCGTTGGCAAAACGCAACGTGGCATCTTGAGTAAATTTTGACCCATGAATTTTATTCAGCGGTAAAAAAGTCGCTCTCCCAGCACGTTTTTGTCTGAGCAGTTCAATACCAGCTGCGGCTACGCCATCATCTTCCACCACTATATGCCCCAAGCGCCCACCAGCGGCAATTTCCAAAGCCAGCTGATAGCGGGGTTCTACCCGTCCTAACTGCACAACTAAGCCACAAAGTCCAGGCATTCCCGATTGCAGGATGACTTTGCTAGCTTGAGTTCCTTGAACTTCTTGCTGTGCTTGCGCTTGCGCCTCTAGTTTATCTAATTGCCGTTGTTTTTCGCGCTGTTCTTGTAACAGCCGCTTTTGGGTTTCTTGTTGGATTTGCAGTTCTTGTTCTGAGGCTGAAAGATTTTCGGCTAAATTTTGGATGGGTTCGCTAGAGGCGTTAAATTCAGTTTCGACACGACTACACTCAGCTTCTTTTTGGGCTAGCTGAGGTTCATCACGTTCAATTAGCTGGGTTTGCTCTGAAATCAACTCCTGTAATTGATTATTTCTTTCCCTGAGTTGTGCTTGTTCTGTGCGCTGCGGTTCTAGAGTTTGCAGCAAAGCTTCAATTTGACGGTTTAATGCCGTCTGTTGCTGTACCCAAGCTTCCGAAGCTGAGGCAATTTCCGCAGCGGCTTCGCGGGAATTGTCTAAAGCTTGCTGCACCTCATCCCTTTGCTGGCGACAATAGACAATAGATTGCCCTTCAACAATCTGTGTCTGGGCAATTTGTTCTAAAGAATGCTGGTGTTGTTGAATTTCTTGCTGAGTTTGAGCCAGACGCTTGGCGGTTTCTTGGGAAGTTGCTTCTAATTCTGTTTGTTGACGCTGGAGTTGTTTGCGTTCTGCTTCTAGGGTAGCGAGGGTAGATTGCACCGCTAAAACTTCTTCTTCCCCCAAGGCTTTCACGTGAGCATTGAGTTGTTCCAATTCGGCGGTTTTTTGGGCAATTTCAGAATTCAGCGTTGTCAGTTGGTTAGTAAGTTCAGTAGAAGTGCGATCGCCATTTTGGATCTCAGTAACCAGCTTTTCTTGCTGTGCTTGCAAAGAACGCCATGATAAAACCGCTTCCCAAGATTGTTTATGCAGAAATTCCGTACGGAGTTTTTGATATTTTTCCGCTTTCGCCCGATCCTGAGAAAGGCGATCGCGCTGTGCAGTTAACTCCGTCTCAATAATCCGACAGCTATCTTCCTTCTCCTTAACCTCATCTAAAGTTGATTTGGCTTGGTTAATCTTGCGATCAAACGACGCCACCCCTGCCAACTCATCAATGATTTCCCGTCGTTCCCTAGCATTCATCGAGATAATGCTAGTGACATCCCCTTGCAGCACGACATTGTACCCTTCAGGGTAAATACGCAGATCATTCAGTTGCTCATGCAATTCTGTGAGAGTGCAGCCGACACCGTTAATGTAGTAATTCGAGGTGTAAGTCCCTTGATGAGTAACACGCAGTTTCCTAGTCACACTCCATTCAATTGGGGATTGGGGACTTGTACTGAGCGCAGCCGAAGTATTAGGTACTGAGGACACTTCTCTACGAGAGGCTTCTCCTGACGGAGACGCTTCGCGAACGCCAACGACAAGCTCAGTGCATCGCTGGGAATTTTCTTCCACTTCCTCTGCGCCTTCTTCACTCTGCGCCTTTGCGCCTTTGTGTGAGAAATCTTCTCCCGACAAATCAAACGTCACTGTGACACTAGCTTCAATAGAAGCACGTCCTTTAGCCGTTTGAGTATTATTTACCAAATCCGGGAGGCGATCGGCTCGCATTCCCTTAGAACTAGAGAGTCCCAGACAAAACAGCAGTGCATCGAGAATATTAGATTTACCGGAACCATTTGGCCCAGATATGACAGTAAACCCCGGCAGCAGAGGGACTTGAGTAGTGCCGCCGAAGGATTTGAAATTGGTAAGTTCCACGCGCTTGATATGCATAGGCGCTGGTTAACTGGGCTAATGAAGAACAAGTGTATCAACTAATTAAAAATTCGCAAGAGGAGAGACTGCCAAACTCCAGAAAAGTTAGGAGCTTCTGGCTGCCTTGGAGCAGAACTTTGGTAAACACACACACAGGTAAGCAGAGTTTAACAGCGAATGGAATCAGTTGGTACAGTTTAAATCGTGTCTGCGCCAGCTGAGCATCTGTATTTTAATGGTTAAAATACTCACGCATCTTCTTGTGACGCTGATGCTGACTGCTTTAACTTAACTAATGTTGGTAGTTACTTAAATTAACCAGTTGCCTGCAAACTCACGATTGAGGTTGTAATCCATAAGTAGAATGCTATCCCCTACTGAGAATTTTAATACTAAGTAATATCTTTTTGCGATCGCATCTTGAATTCTGTAGTTGTTGCTGAAGTGCTTAGAGTTAACCTTGCACCAAGTCTTGCTTTGGAAACGATTGCAGGGGGGGGGACAGCGTTAGCCGGAGGGTGAATTATCTTACAACCCTAAAAGGGTTGCTATATTTTAGCAATCACTATTAAGAAATAAGGAATATTTTTTTGGTAATAATAGTATGAAAAATATATAAAATATTATTTTAGATAGTAACTAATCACTATACTTAAATAGTAATTTTGCAAACAAAAAAAATTAACTTATTACTAATTATTATTCTAATAATTAGTAATAAACAGTAAATTCAGGAACAAAATTTAATACATACTGATATTAACCGTATATTAGCCGTATTTATTTACAAGCGCTTTAAAATTAAGCCTTTAAGCGTAAAATAGTGTAGCAGCGCTGCTAATTTGTGCTAATTTGCTTAGTCAAGATTTGCTTTACGCGTTTTGGGTTTTACACGTTTTGGAAATATGGGTAAACTAATTCCAGCCATCAAAGTCAAGAATCTTAACCTTTATTACGGCACTCAAAAGATAATTGAAAGCGTGTCGATGGATATTTACCAAAACCAAGTTACAACAATTATTGGTTCTAGTGGGTGTGGCAAATCTAGTTTTTTGAAATCGCTCAATCGGATGAGTGAATTAGAAGAAGTAAAGGTTGAAGGGAGGGTAGAGTTTTTTGGTCAAAATATTTATGAGCGTCGTGTTAACTTAAATCGGTTACGTCGCCAAATTAGTATGGTTTTCCCCAAACCAAATCTTTTTCCGATGAGCGTATACGATAATGTTGCTTATGGGGTGAAATTAGTAGGATGGCATCCAAAAGTAGAATTAGATGAGATTGTCGAATCTGCTATTAAAGCCGCTGATCTTTGGGATGAAGTAAAAAATAAGCTGCATAAATCAGCTTTAGAGCTTTCTGGTGGACAACAACAAAGACTATGTATTGCTCGTGCTTTAGCAGTCAAACCGAGAATTCTGTTAATGGATGAGCCTTGTTCAGGTCTTGATGCGATCGCGAGCATGAAAATTGAGAATCTCATCCATAGTTTACGCTCTGAGTTGACAATTGTGATTGTCACTCATAATATGCAGCAAGTTACTCGTCTATCTGATTTTACGGCGTTCTTTTACAGTAATGAACATCGTATTACTCAACTGCTTGAATTTGGTACTACAAATAAAATCTTTACTAGCGCTATTGATTTCCGTACTCGCGATTATGTTTTAGCGCGTCCTGGGTAAGTTTTTTGCTGATTACTATTAGATTTATATTTATAAAATCTATTCTCAACTAATACCAATTTGAAAAAAGAATCTAACAAATAGCCCATCTGTAGAGACGCGATGAATCGCGCCTTCACCATAAAGATGTGTTGCAATCATCAATTGAATTGGTATAACTTTAGTCAGCTTTCATCAAGTTGGATAAAAAGGAAATAGAGCAAAATACAGTAGGGACGTTGCAATGCAACGTCTCTTACACCGTGTAAATTCTTTTAATTCCAAAGATATTGGTCTTTAAACAGGTCTCCAGCGTTCAATTTTTCCTGTGTACAAGCTGACATAGTACAAATTGCTATCCGGGCCAGTAGTGATTTGCACAGGTGAGACGATTGGTGAGTTTGGATCTGTAGTAGAATCAGCGAACCGTCTAACTGAGACAACTTTGCCCTCACTATCGAATGTCAAAGTATCAATAGTTCCTTGACTGGCATCACCAACAAACAAAGCATTTTGATAGATTGAGGGGAAAGTAGTGCCAGTGTAAAGATCGCCTACAACGATCGCATTAGAGCCAAAATGTTTGTATGTGTAAGCCGCTGCTGTCACAGGTGAGCCACTATTATAAAAGGCTGTGGCTGACGCTGAGGTCGCTGGGTTAGCACCATAGTCTGGTTGTTTGAGATTGACGGGATTGCCAGCGGCATCAAGACCACCTTCAAAGTACGGCCAGCCGAAGTTAGCTCCTTTTTTGCCAATATTTACCTCTTCCCACGTTCTCCAACCCACATCACCGACGATGGGGGTATTGTTTCGTTTATCTATAGTGAAGCGGAAAGGGTTACGGAAACCTAAGTTATAAACCTTGGAACGATTGCTATTGGGATCATTGTTGTAGAACGGATTATCTGATAAGCCTTCACCAGTAATCGGGTCAATCCGCAGGATCTTGCCTGACAGATTATTGACATCTTGAACGCGAAGTACGCGGGGGTCTACTTGGTTGTAGGAAGTACCATCGCCGACGCCAACAAACAGAGACCCATCACTACCAAAGCGTACAGTACCAATTGAGTGAGATTCGCTATCAGTTGCAATAAAGTCCTGGACGTTGGTGATGTTATTGAGATTATCTAAATAATCTTGGGTATTGGCAAATAGTTGACCATTTGAGTTGAGAATTCCTGATGGTGCAAAGTTAAGGGTGTTGTTAGCATTAACACCTGTGCTATTAGCATCTGGGCGACTGATATACTCCCAAGTGCTATTCTTGCCTAGCAGGACAACTTCGCTACCAGGGACGGCAGTGGTGTAGTTGGTTTTGGAGTCAGCTGTCACCCGAATCAGACGCCCAGCACGATTACCAAGCTGATCGGCATCGTCTAACTTACTGGCGGTAGTATTGGTATAGACTTCTGGTGGATCGTAGGTGAACAACAGGTAGACATAGGGGTTATTGAGAAAATCTGGATGTACGGCAATGCCCAATAGACCGCGATCGCGTACATTATTTACTTGTTGAGAAATATCGATAAATGGGGTTGTTAATAACTTGCCATTGTCAAACACCTTCACTACCCCATCTTTTTGGGCAATGAACATCTTCTGACCGTCAGGTGACCAATCAAAAGCTGTAGGTTGATTTAACCCAGAAACCACAGTTTCTTTAACAAAGTTACCAGGGTCATCATCGGTGATCGAAATCACAGCCGTATCTTCGATATTCAGCCCCACTCCAACTGCATTACTGAACTTCAAAGTAAACGTTTCATTTGCTTCCCCAACGGTGTCATTAATAATCGGGATAGTTATGGTTTTACTGTTTTGTCCCGCAGCAAAGTTTAAGGTTCCAGATACAGATTGATAGTCAGATCCAGCAATAGCAGTTCCGTTCACAGTTGTGTAATTCACACTAGCAACTTCTGAACTTTGACCCCGTGTAGCTGTTACTGTGGCAGTACTGTCTTTCTCATTAACTCTTGGTTTGGAGAAAACGACATCAAGACGATCATCATCTTGAATCGTAATGCCTAAAGTTCTCTGGATTCCTAAGTCTGCCCCTTCTGACTGGTCGATAACTAAACCAAAGGTTTCATCTTGTTCTGCTAATGAATCGTTCAATATCGGAATGGTAATTTGCTTGCTAGTCTCTCCGGGATCAAAGGTGATTGTTCCAGCCGTTTCAATATAATCAACCCCTGCTGTAGCAGTCTCAGCTGTGGTGGCGTAGTTGATTGAAGATGTCTTAGTTAAATCATCACCGCTTCGCAGCACAGTAATGCTTGCATTAGTATTGGATTCGCGCACTGTCGTTACAGATGGGCCCAAAGTGATAGTGGGTTGAACAACTGGTAAATATAGTTGGGACTGGGGAATAATTTCCTTAGACTGAGAGGTACTTGACCAAGAGAGTTGGGAAAGTGCGTAGACGTTACCTTCAAAGTATTCAAGTTTAATATCGTATTTCTGTCCGGCAACCAGTGCGATTGTGCCGCTTACTTCTTTAGCACCTTGATTGACAAAGTTATTGATGATTTGTTGACCGTTGATCCACAGTCGCGCACCATCATCACTAGTGCTGTAAAAGGTGTAAGCTTCGCTGTACTTAGCTTCTACCTTACCTGTCCAACGTACAGAGAAGGTATCAGTCCCTATAGATTTATCTGGAGAACCAATACCCCAGTTAAAGTTAACTGTTGGATCTGTGCGAGTGACTTTCAGATTGGTGAAGTTTTGATTGTCGTAATACTCTGCTTTGAGTCCCGTACCCGTGCCAGCGATATTGATTTTAAAAGTGCCTATAGTGCTAGCTTCGGCAAAATTGCTGTTAATGTCGCTCACTTGGTTAGCTTGAAGTGCGATCGCATAACTACCGTTGTTAGAAACATTCCAATTTCCCTCCACAGGATTAATGCTGTAGGTTACAGTGCGGGGGCTATTCTCGCTGTTGTCATCTATACTTACGAACTTTGCTAGTTGACTAAACCCGTTAGGCCCAGTCACAAGTAAATCGTTACTATCCAAAGTCGCAACATTTACGATTGTATTATCGCTGTAAGTAACATTGAAAGTATAAGTATTGCCTCCACTTGTAGTCAGATTGGGAGCATTTATTATGGTAGTTGGAGGAGTAACATCAGTATAAAGTTGGGACTTGGAAATAATTTCTTTAGATTGAGAAGCACTTGACCAAGAAAGTTGAGAAATAGCTTGTCCAGCATTTTCGTAGTACTCAAGTTTAATATCGTATTTCTTGCCTGCTTCTAGTGCGATTGTACCGCTGAGTTCTTTGGCAGATTGATTAACAAAGTTATTAATGATTTGTTGACCATTTACCCACAGTCTTACACCATCATCACTTTTAGTATAGAAGGTGTAACTTTCGTTGTACTTGGCTTCTACTTGACCTGTCCAACGCACAGAGAAGCTATCAGCACCTATGGATTTATCAGGAGAACCAACACCCCAGTTAAAGTTAACTGTCGGATCTGTGCGAGTGACCTTCAGATTGGTGAAGTTTTGATTGTCGTAGTACTCTGCTTTGAGTCCCGTACCTGTACCAGCTATATCAACCTTAAAACTACCTACAGTACCAGCTTCGGCAAAATTGCCGTTAAGGTCGCTAACTTGGTTCGCTTGAAGTGCGATCGCATAACTACCGTTGTTAGAAACATTCCAATTTCCCCCCACAGAATTGATGCTGTAGGTTGCAGTCCGAGAACTATTGTTGCTGTTGTCATCCACACTGACAAATTTTGCCAGTTGGCTGAAGCCATTAGGCCCAGTTACAAGTAGATCGTTATTATCCAGAGTGGCAACTTTAATGGCTGTATCATCATTGTAAGTAACATTGAAAGTATAAGTGTTGCCACCACTTGTAGTCAGATTGGAAACATTTATTATGGCAGTTGGAGGAGCAACATCAGTATAAAGCTGGGACTTGGGAATAATTTCTTTAGACTGAGAGGCGCTTGCCCAAGAGAGTTGTGAAAGAGCGTTGACATTACCCTCGAAGTACTCAAGTTTAATATCGTACTTCTTACCTGCTTCTAGTGCGATTGTACCGCTGAGTTCTTTAGCAGATTGATTAACAAAGTTATTGATGATTTGTTGACCGTTTACCCACAGCCGCACACCATCATCACTTTTGCTATAGAAAGTGTAACTTTCGTTGTACTTGGCTTCTAGTTGACCTGTCCAACGTACAGAGAAGCTATCAGCCCCCATAGATTTATCTGGAGAACCTAGACCCCAATTAAAGTCCACTGTTGAATCTACACGAGTGACCTTGAGATTGGTGAAATTTTGATTGTCGTAGTACTCTCCTTTTAGTCCGTTTCCCTGGGGAATTGTGCTGTCGTTAGCTTGTAGAGTGGTGTTTTCGCTAGAGCTAGCAGAAGTTTTAACTTGTCCCTGGTTAGTTGTATCTAAAGACGATGGTGAAACTACTATTGCCGTTTTTGGATTGGGATCTAATGGATTGTTGGTGATGGTATTATTCATTGAGATGTACCCTTCAAAATTCTCATAAAAATGGCATCCTAATTAATACTTCAGGATGTTTTTTTAACTGAACTAATTTTTGGGAAAATTTGAGTACTAAATTGAAATAATAAATATATATTTCAATATAAATGCTGTTAATAAATCTATTTATTAACAGCATTTAAAACTAATATATTTTAGTCAATATATTTATGAAAATACACCTTAGATAGATATATGAAAATATACCTTAAATTAGAAATAAAGATGAATTTTTAAAATATTATTTATCAATTAAAAATCAGTTTTAGTGAATTGGGCTTAAGGCTTAAAGACTTTGTTACCTGTTTCACTAAACATATTCAATATTAATAATTTCTCTGTTCCATATACATTTAAATTTAAAAGTTTAAATGTATATGGACTAATTTACTAGGTGTTATTACAGTTAAGAAGTTCACATTAGCATTTGTATTTAATAACTTCTTTTAATACTTTCTCAGCTAATTAAAATACAACCATGTGAATACAAAAGTAAAGTTATGCCTAGTAAGATTAGACATACATTTAAGCATACAGAATGCCAAAATTTTGGCATTCTCACATTTTTATACAGAATTAACTTGTTTAACTTAACCGAATACACATACATTTGACACTATATCCGGGAATATATCTATTTTTTTTTTGAACATTGTTTAAATATTTATATTTGTAGGTAACTTTTTAAAGATATATAAAAGTTTTTATAAATTTGGAATGAAAATTACAAAAATACAGGATAATTGCGGCTTTTTCTGAGACTTGTCTTGCTAAGTATATAAAAAAACTATGAAGGAAAATGCTGTTATGCAAAGTTCAAAACAAGATACATTAAATTGTTTATCTTTTGATTTTTAATGATTAATTTAATATTTCCGTATTACTTGAAAATAGTTGCATTTTTTACACAAAATATAGTAAGTTTTTAATAAATAAGTGCAAATAAACTAAATATAAAAAATATTGTAACATAGGTAAAAATTTTATTTTAAAAGGATTTTTTAGTTTTACTTGTTTATAATTTAGTGATGTTTATTTACACCTAAGTAAATATAAATTGTGTTATTTTGTACACAAGTATGAGCGTAGAGCTTGAGTAAAAGTAGCTTAAATATTCAGTTTCACTAACTACCTGATACAAACATCTGACTTTTCATGTTATGTGGAAGAGTCAATCTGTATCTTTAGCTTTGCGCTACGCTTCTACGCGGCGTTGCTGAATTTAGATATGAAATGCAAAAATCGGGTACTCTCAATTCTTGCTCTCTGCGTCTTAGCGCGACACCACTTGCTACAACGCGGGAAACCCGCGCAACGCAGTGGCTCCTCTGCGTGAAACAAATTCATATTCTCACTCAGCAACGCCTTCTACGCACCACATTCTTTACATTGAAAAGACTATTGAGATTTGCGAGAAAGGTTTCTAGACTTTTCCACTACCTAGAAGCCTTGTCCTGGCTGCCATTGATATCTTTAACATTAAAAATAACAGAGATAGACAGCTAACCCCAAGTAGGAAAAATTACAAGTTTGAGGTTGTACATTGCCACTTTCCCCTAGACTAGGGGCAGCAACCTTGTTCAAACTGGCTGAGGAAAGTAGACTGTGACTGAGACGAATAATTTAATTTCTACCCTCCAGAATGTCTCACGCAGGGAATTGCGAGATTTAGTGCGGACTCAGCTGCAAATGCTGCTGGAAGTGGAGGATTTACAGGGGGCAAAAGCCATTTTGGTTCCTGTACAACCTGCGGATATTGCCGAAGCAATTGAGGGTTTGCCCGAAGCAATGCACGCTTTAGCTTTTCGCTTACTTTCTAAAGACGAAGCAATCGAGGTTTATGAACATCTCGACTACAGCGTTCAAGAAAGGCTAATTGAAGAACTTAGAAGTCAAGATGTGCGCGACATTGTAGATAAAATGTCGCCGGATGACCGGGCTAGGTTATTTGATGAGTTGCCGGCAAAAGTCGTTAATCGTCTGTTAGAACAACTTAGTACAGCGGAACGCCAAGCCACAGCCCAACTTTTGGGTTATGAAGCTGATACTGCTGGGCGAATTATGACGCCAGAGTTAATTTCGCTTAAAGAAAATTTTACGGTATCTCAAGCATTAGAGCGGATTCGCAACTTAGCTAATGCCAGCGAGATGGTTTATTACCTTTACATTACTGATGCGGAAAGGCGCTTAACAGGGATTTTATCACTACGTGAGTTGGTGACAACTCAACCAGAGCAAACAATTGGCGATATTATGACCCGTGATGTGGTATTTATCCACACTGACACAGATCAGGAAGAAGTTGCAAGATTGATACAAAGATATGACTTTCTGGCTGTACCTGTAGTAGATCGAGAACATCGTCTAGTAGGCATTGTGACGGTGGATGATGTCATTGATATTCTGCAACAGGAAACTACTGAAGATATTTATGCTTTGGGTGGTGGTGTGCAGTCGGGGGGAGACAACTATTTTCAGATGAATTTGCTAGAAGTTGCCCGCAAGCGGGTTGTGTGGTTGTTAGTTTTACTGATAACCAATACCATCACAGGAACAATTATTAAGTCGCAAGAAGATATTTTGGCAAAAGTAGTGACGCTGACTGCGTTTATCCCTTTACTGACTGGTACTGGTGGAAATGTAGGGGCCCAGTCTTCCACAGTTGTAATTCGTGGGATGAACACTGAAGAGATCAGATCGCTTGGTGCATTGCAGGTAGTTGGGCGGGAAGCGATCGCTGGGACATTATTAGGAGTAATGTTAGGTGTGATCGCTACTGTATGGGCTTTCTTTCTCCAAGGAAGTTTAGAAGTGGCGATCGCTGTGGGTACAAGTTTAGTAGCTATTTCTGTTTTAGCTTCTATATCCGGTTCTGCACTGCCGTTTTTATTCCGTTTACTCCGCTTAGATCCAGCTCTTATGTCAGCGCCATTCATCACAACAGCGGTTGATGTGTTGGGGGTTTTGATTTACTTCAACTTGGCACGGGTAATTTTAAAGTTATGAGTTATGAGGTATGAATTTTACTATTAACTCCTAACTCCTCATTCTTAACTCCTAACTCCTAATTTCATAATTCTGATTCTGTATCTGGGGCAACGATTTCGCCAGTACCTAATTGCAATATCAAATCTTGGTCAGTAATCAGTTCGCTGAGTTCCTTAACTTGTAAATTCATTTCCTCACAGGCTTGCCTAAGTTCTCGTGCAAATTTGTTGAGATCATTACCATAGCCACATTGATAAGCAGCAGTTTCAATTCCTTGCTTGGCATTTGCTCTAGCACAATCTACTAATTCTGTGCCATGCAATTGTGTAGGAGAAGCCATAGATGTATCTAGTTGCTATAAAATGTTTGCTGGTAGATAGACTATCAGTCTTTGAGTATTCTCTCATCCCTCCAATGGAAGACGAGGGGGATAGAATTAAGAGTTAGGAGTTAAGAATTAAAAACCCCTAACAGACGCGATTAATCGCGTCTCCTAACTCTTGCACAGACGCGATTAATCGCGTCTCTACTTTTAACTTTTCACTCAACCGTTCACTACTTCTCCACCATTGGGATGTAAGACTTGACCAGACATATAAGAAGCATCATCAGATGCTAAAAATACGTAACTTGGTGCAACTTCTTCTGGTTGTCCGGCTCTTTGCATTGGCACTTGTTTACCAAAAGTTTCAACTTTCTCTTCTGGAAAAGTTGAGGGAATTAAAGGTGTCCAAATTGGGCCAGGTGCAACAGCATTAACGCGAATACCTTTTTCGACTAAGCTTTGGGATAAAGAACGAGTAAAAGCAACGATCGCACCTTTTGTGGAAGAGTAATCAAGTAGTTGTGGATTACCTTTATAAGCTGTTACTGATGTAGTATTAACAATGGCGCTGCCTTCATGTAAGTGTTTCAGCGCTGCTTTTGTTAGGTAAAACATAGAGAAAATATTAGTACTGAAAGTGCGTTGCAGCTGCTCTTTACTAATATCTTCAATACTTTTTTGTGGATGCTGTTCAGCAGCGTTGTTGATGAGAATGTCGAGTTTGCCAAACTCATCCACTGTTTGTTGTACTGCTCGTTGACAAAAGGTTTCATCAGTAATGTCGCCTGCTATCGCTAACGCCCGACGCCCATGTTTTTCTACTAAATTTTTGGTTTCTTTGGCGTCTTCGTGTTCATTGAGGTAAATGATCGCGACATCTGCACCTTCTTTAGCATAAGCGATCGCTACAGCACGACCAATGCCACTATCTCCACCCGTAATCAATGCTACTTTATCTTGGAGCTTGCCACTACCTTTATACTTTTCATTTTCTGTTTTAGGTTTTGGCGTCATTTCTGATTCAGCACCAGGTGGTTGCTGTTGCTGTGGTGGTTGTAATTTTTGTTCTTTTGACTCTGCCATAGGTCTTTTACTAATGATAGTTTCTCAGCAATTTAAGATGGGAAATTAGTAACAGGTGAATTGCCAAAAGTAAACCTTGGATCGAAAACTCAACCCAAGGTTTATTTTTTGCTTTGGCTCCCACTTGCCACTTACAACTTTAAGTGTTTCCACCCTAAATATTTGCCAAACGTACTTATTAGTTACAACTGTACGCGGCTGATAATCCTCACACCCTACACACTCTTTTACCCTGACTAAGAAAACAAGTAGACAACTCTCTTATGATGAAGGATTTCTCCTTACCATCTGTCATCACGTTAACTTTTATGCTACTAAAGTTTATCGCTCCCTGGAGGTAAAGTAATCTCAAACTTTCTCAATCTTCAGACGTAAAATAAATTAATAAAAATTATGACAGTCGAAGTAGCCTATTTATCTTTTACTCTTTAGCCTTTGTGTTTTCTTGCTAGATGCTTTTAACTAAGGAATAATCAAGCTTTCTACCTTTTTTTAGTTAAAATCAATGCAGGTGGATATCTTTTAAGAACCTTCCACCATTTTCCCGGTAGGGATCAAGATGGGGCAAGGGTTATGGCAACAATAAATATTTCAGAATTAGAACAGTTTGATAAGTTTCGTAATCTGCAATCAACTTTGCACGAGCGCTGGAAAAATATAGAGCTATTCGATAACAGTGAAGCGGATATTTTAGTTATTCCGTCTTTGAGTATCGACCAACGTGAACTGCAAAAAATTGAAGGCTGTGAACATTATGAAGAAAGATTACTATTTTCTTTGATGCGGTTGCGGAATCCTCGCACTAGGCTAGTGTATGTCACATCAATGCCACTGCATCCCAGTATTATTGATTACTATCTGCAACTGTTACCAGGCATTCCATTTTCTCATGCCCGCAATCGTTTGCTACTACTTTCTACTTATGATTCTTCCCTAAAACCCCTGACTCAAAAAATTTTAGAACGTCCCCGTCTATTAGAACGAATTCGTCAAGCCATGAGGCTAGAGAAATCGTTTATGATCTGCTACAACTCAACTTTTTTAGAAGCAGAAATGTCTCTGAAATTGGATGTGCCACTATATGCTGCTGCGCCAGATTTACAAATTTGGGGAAGTAAAAGCGGCAGTCGGCAAATCTTCGCTGAAAGTGGAGTACCGCATCCAGCAGGTAGTGAAAAGATTTGGAACCCAAGTGCTTTAGCAGAAGCTGCTAGTGAGTTGTGGGAGAGTGAACCTACATTACAACGGATGGTGGTAAAACTCAATGAAGGCATTTCTGGAGAAGGGAATGCACTGTTGGATCTCAGACCAATTATGAATGTAGCACCGGGAGAAGTTCCTCCTGCTAAAAGACTCACAGTAATGAGCGAACACCTCCCGACGCTGCGCTTTCAAGCAAAACAAGAGACTTGGGAGAATTTTTCTGGAAGAATAGCTGAGTTAGGCGCAATTGTCGAAGCATTTATAGAAGGGGAAACAAAGCGATCGCCCAGTGTCCAAGGACGGATTACGCCCAGCGGTGAGGTAGAAATCCTTTCAACCCACGACCAAATTCTGGGAGGGCCAGACGGACAGATTTACCTTGGTTGCCGATTTCCCGCAGATGAAAGGTATCGGTTGCAATTACAACAATTAGGGCTACAAGTTGGCAAAAAGCTAGCAGAAAAAGGCGCTTTAGAGCGATTTGGAGTAGATTTTATCGCTGTGGATAAGGGTGATAAAGATTGGGATATTCAGGCGATCGAAATTAACTTACGTAAAGGCGGCACAACTCATCCTTTCATGACCCTGAAATTATTAACTAATGGTCGCTATGACCTATCTACGGGGTTATTTTACAGTCAACTAGGTCGTCCAAAATATTATATTGCTACTGACAACTTGCAAAAAGACCGCTATCGGGGATTATTACCTAATGATTTGATGGATATTATTGCTCATCATAGATTGCACTTTGACAGTTGCACCGAGACAGGCACTGTGTTTCACCTTATGGGTTGTCTTTCACAGTTTGGGAAGTTGGGATTAACCTGCATTGGTGATTCTTCCCAACAAGCAGAAGACATCTATAACAAAGTCGTCAAAGTTTTAGATGAACAAACTCGTGGTGAAAATTACGATGTTCCTTTGTTCTCTGATTACAGCTTTCCCGTGGTTGAACATTAATGTGTAGAGACGTTGCAATGTAACGTCTCTACATGGCGCGTCTCTTAAGAAGAAGCATTCTGCAACTCAGCGGTGCGTACAGAAAGCTGTTGTGTCTGATTACCGCGTTGTACTTTCACCTGCAATACTTGACCGAGACGGCTATCTTCCACAATGCCTTGTAACTGTTCAGCAGTGGTAATAGGTTGTCCATCAATTTGGACTATAACATCGCCGCGTCGGATACCTGCACTTGCTGCTGGAGAGTTGGGTATAACGCGCATTACTAAAACACCATTGACTTCTGGTATTTGGATGGGAGAGTTAGGATCGGTGTTATTTTGTCTTGCTAACTGGGGTGTCAAACTTACCATTTGCACACCTAAATAGGGGTGAGCAACTTTACCACCACGTTGCAACTGAGCTGCGATCGCTTTAGCTTTATCAATAGGAATTGCAAAACCAATACCCATTGCATCAGGACGAATCGCTGTGTTGATGCCAATTACTTCACCTTGACCATTTAATAGTGGCCCCCCTGAGTTACCAGGGTTAATTGCGGCGTCGGTTTGAATAAACTCTAGGCGTTTATCAGTAATACCGACTTGGGCGCTAGAACGTTTGAGAGTACTGACAATTCCCAAAGTCACAGTGTTATCAAATCCTAAAGGATTACCAACTGCGATCGCCCAGTCTCCCACTTGTACACTACCAGAAGAACCCAAGGGCGCGACTGGTAAATCGCTACCAGCATTAATTTTGACTACCGCCAAATCTGTTACTTCATCAATGCCTTGAACTTTGCCTTCAAAGGTGCGACCATCTTTGAGCCGGACTGTCACCTTATCAGCCTTATCTACTACATGAGCATTGGTCAAAACCAACCCGCTTTTATCAATAATAAAACCAGAGCCTAGACCACGCAATTGCTCAGAAGGCATTTGTTGAGGTAAGCCTTCACCAAAAAACCGCCGAAAAAACGGGTCTTCAAGAAACGGATCAACACGACGAGTAATTGTACGTTCGGTATCAATTCGTACCACTGCTGAGCCGACACGATTCACTGCTGCTGTGACAAAGCTACTGCTACCGATAGCAGAACTTGCTGGTGATTGACGTTGGGCAATTAATTCTGGGGCATTTCCCGCAGATACTAGAGGTGCAGGTTCTGCTTGCGAGGGTAACACCTGTAATGTGTTAACCGTCAGTATAACTCCGAGAGCGATCGCTAACACATGAGTGGTAAATTGACGTATAGACTGGGGGATTTTGGAAAATCGCATAAATCACAACCTAAATATAAAAGCCTAATTTTGTTGTTTAATCGTGACAAATCTATCTACAGTTATTTTTACAGAATTAAGGTTTGCTTTCTGGTCAGGTTTCGCCGACTTGCTTCAAGGTTAGAGTTGCAGCATTGTGCGAGTTACCTAATAATCAAATTAATTGAACATTTGTCCCGAAAGCTATTATGGAGATTCACCCTTAGAAGGTTCGGCTATTACCCATTAATTGGTATTGGGCATTGATCAAACACCCTCTGAGAGACTCCTTAAGTAATTTCCCCCAATCCCGATTCCCCAATCCCTAGTACAGCGGATAACTCATGAATGGCTCAAACCGATTAGCTAAAGAATCCTTGCCAACATCCCAACCAGTAGAAAAATCCCACAACTACGAGAAAGACCACGAGCATACAGATCATACTCATGAGCATGAAGAGTCGATTCATCCTCACATCCATAGCGAAGAGTCTTTACGGCGAATTGTCAATCGGCTCTCGCGCATAGAAGGACACGTTCGTGGCATAAAGACAATGGTGCAGCAAAGTAGCCCTTGTCCTGATGTTTTGTTACAAATTGCCGCAGTCCGGGGCGCACTAGATAAGGTAGCACGAATTGTTTTGGATGAACATTTAACTGAGTGTATTGCCAGAGCTGCCAAAGAGGGCAATATGGAAGTTGAAATTGAGCAGTTAAAAGCTGCTTTAGATAGGTTTTTGCCTTAACGTAACGAATAGAAAAATACCAATTTTCTGACAGTGGGCGGCTATAAACTGGGGTGCAAGTTCTATTCGCCAAAAATTATAGGATATGATAATTCCAAACTATCAATTTCACTATTCTTTGTTTGGCAACTTAGACAAGCCATTGATTCTTTTTTTACATGGTTTCATGGGTGATATTGGTGAGTTTAATGAAGCCATAAAATCCTTATCTGATGAGTTCTCTTATCTGACACTTGACCTTCCTGGACACGGCAAAACTCAAGTTTTAGGTGAAGATGAATACTATACAATGGCAAACACTGCCCATGCTTTAATCAATTTACTTGATGAATTGAAAATCCCTAAATGCTTGTTAGTTGGTTATTCAATGGGTGGAAGATTAGCTTTATACCTTACTCTACATTTTTCGGAACGTTTTCATAAAGTTGTTCTAGAGTCAGCTTCTCCAGGTTTAGCAACAGAAGTAGAACGATTAGAACGAATTAAACGTGATACGCAAATAGGTAGAAAGTTAATCAGAAGTATTGATAAAACTAATTTTGCACGGTTTTTAGCAAATTGGTATACCCAGCCGATTTTTGGTTCTATAAAAAACCATCCAGAATATAACCAGATGGTAGAAAGTCGGTTGCAGAATAATCCGCTGGAATTAGATAAATCTCTGCGCTTTATGGGTACTGGATGCCAACCTTCTTTATGGGAAAAACTACAATATAACAAAGTTCCCCTGCTTTTACTTGCTGGTGAATACGATGAAAAATTTATAGCTATTAATATAGAAATGGCTAAAAGATGTGAATTAGCTAAGCTAGAAATAATTAGTAATGCTGGGCATAATATTCACTTTGAAAATACTTTCGCTTTTGTTAAAAGTATTAAAAGTTTTTTGATGCAATCTGTAGGAAACTAAGAGGATAAACTTACTGCTTCTTTAGCTGCTTAGCTTCTGATTTATTAGAAGGAGTTGGAGTTGGGGTCAAATTTTGTAATCCTGGTTTATTAACTGTAGTTAATTCCTCTTGCAGCATTTTCTGATAAATCTTGGGCAAAGAGTTACTTATAGAATTAGTTTCAATGCCGTATCCTAGACTTGTCCAAGTGGGTGAAAGTATCCGCAAAACATCGTTTAACTTTCCCTGATGCAGCAGTTGAGAAATATCAGTTCCCCAAACTCGCGAATCACTCAACCAACGGTAAACCACAGTATCTTGATACTCTGGTTCAAAACTATAACTAGCCCAAAACATCAACTGCGTTGGGTGTGGGTGGTAACGAGGTGCTATATTATACCAAGTAGTGTTGATGATTTGATATCTGCCAGCAGCTGTAGAGCAATTACCCGTGTTGGGGCCTATGACAATTGTGACGCATACTTCAGGATGTCGGCTGAGGTCGTTGACTTGCTGTCCACCATACAACACAGAATAGGGACGTTTGCTATTTGCCTCACTCGCGGAAATGGTTCGCATCAAAGCGCGGATATAAGGGTCGCCTCCTTTCATCACCAAAGGCGGCTGTTTGACTGCAAAAATGGGATCAGAAGGCGATCGCAGTTCTCCATGAATATACCACTGCAACAAACACACAAAACCGAGAAGTGCGGCTATTGGCCCAATAAGTTTTTCAACGCCTTTGAATTCAAAGCCTTTCAGAGTCTGACTCCTTCAAATTCGCTCTCTGTAGGTAACAATAATCATCGACGAACTCATTCTGACAAAGTTCACACCTTCTTTTCAACCATCACTCCTGGTTCGCTTATTTTTCGAGGAGTAAAAAAAGCTCATAGATTAAACATTGTAGGCGACATCTTGCCCAAAATACTGTCTACGTATAATCTTAGCTATTTTATGTACTAACTTTATCATGGGAATCGCGCTCTCTTTCCCAAATCGTGTAATTTTACAGTCGCACTCTCAAAACTTTAATCCATATATTGTTCAACATAAGTTCATGAGAATTTAGGTAATCATGCCATAGCCATCTTTAAGAATAAATTGTCATGATCTATTTAGTAAATACTTATGCAAATTTAATTTTACATATACGTTACTAAATAAGGTTTAGAACAAAGTTTGATAATTATTCATTTACATAAGTAATTATTAACTTCATCAAACATTCAATGAATGATTGATTACTTAACGTTCATTTTTTGGAATCAACGACTATTAACTATTAACTAATAACTAGAATTTTGTAATTCCATTCCTTTTAAAAATCAGGTAACGGTGTTTTCTTATGACGTTTTCTAGTCTGTAAAGTAGTATTTGTCGGTAGTTTCAGAAAATTTATCGTTAATTCAACTCAGACTTAATAATTTTCTATTTTTAATATTTTGTAGCCACTTCAAGTATGTTTGACACTTCTGCAACTCTTATTGATTCCTCTTTGCCAACATTGGGTAATACCTCGAATTCTCTAACTAATAATTCAGTTAATCTTGTCCAAACGGATTTAACAGGATTAAATTCACAGAGACTTTCAATGTTAGCAAATGAGATGCTTCTCGATGCATCGCAAAACCAAACTAACGCAACCCAAGTATTAGTTTACACTCCTATAAGTGTTTTTAATACTAATTTTGTAGTTAATGCTCAACCTGCCTACCAAGAAGCTGTTGATGTCAACAGAGTAGGGTCTGACATATTGGGTGGGTCTTATGGTGTCTTGCCAGATGTAAATTTTCTCTCTAATTCTGTACCAACTTTACAACCCGATTATGCAGGGAATAGTACCAGTACAGCACGTGATATTGGCACATTAAATACTTCTCGCAGTTTTAGTGATTGGGTAGGTGCGGCAGATACCAACGACTACTATCGCTTCTATGTCGGAGGGCAAAGTAACTTCAGTCTGAGTTTAACGGGCTTAAGTGCTGATGCTGATGTTCAATTACTTGATAGTTTCGGTAATGTTATTACTAGTTCTACTAGTGGTGGAACTAGCAATGAGTCTATTACTCGTCAGTTAAGTGCTGGAACTTATTATGCACGAGTCTATCCTTATGGTGGTATTAATACTAACTACAATCTTTCCTTAAATGCTACTACTGTAAGTGATTGGTTCGGTCAAAATCTACGAGACTCTGGAATAAGCGGTTTAACCCGTTCTTTAGCTGCTGATGGTACCTTAAGTCGTAATGACATGATTAGCATTTTTCGGGATGCTAAAGATGGTAGTGTTATTGACTCTTATGAGTTAACTGATTTGCGTACTATTGTCAGCAATTACAGTCGCTTCAGTATGGCAGATTCTGTTCGTGTTTTGTCCAATAAGATTGCCAATAGTGATATAGCTAATACTAATTCAGGTATTGGGAATCTTTATGCAGGAAGTAACTCCACTCAAATGGAGAATCTAATTAGCAAATGGTTCTTGGGAAATGATCGTCCAGACGCATCCTACGGCTATCAGTTTATCAGTGGTTCTTTGTTCCAAAATGGCATTAGTATCAATGATGTTCGTCAAGGACAGGTTGGTGATTGTTATGTCTTAGCCACTTTATGTTCTCTCGCTACCGATAAATCTTCCTACATCCAAAATATGTTTATCGACAATGGCGATAACACATTCACTGTTCGTTTCTATAAGAATGGTGTGGCTGATTATGTGACAGTTGACAGATATTTACCTACCAGAAATGGTTACGCCGTTTATGCAGGTTGGGGAAGTGGTTCCTCTTCCAGTTCATCTAATGAACTCTGGGTAGCTTTAGCTGAAAAAGCCTATGCCCAGATGAATGAGTCTGCTTGGTTACAAAGAGGCTATGGAAGAGATGGCATTAATTCTTATGAAGCAATTGCTGGAGGTAATGAATACAAAGTGATGAGCCAAATCACTGCACTTAATAGCACGATGACAACCAATGTTACTCAACAGGATATGATCAATCGGGTCAATTCTAATAACTTAGTAACTTTTGGAATTAATGCACGGATATTCGGTTCTCAATATTCTGGAGGCCATGCTTTAGCTGTTACCAGTTACAATTCTTCCACAGGACGCTTCCATCTACATAACCCTTGGGGATCGAATCACCTTGATCTGACTTGGCAAGAATTAATAAATTGGGCTACTACTGGATGGTCTTATACTACCGTCTAAGTTTAACAGTTTAGCTAATGAAGGGTAACTGAGAACTTAGTATTGCTCAGTTACTCCATTATAATCAAAATCGAAAGAGTTTTTTTATTAATTATGAAATTATTTAATTGGCAGAATATATTGCTTTCATCGTTTTTTATAGTGATAGCAATCATTTATAATTTTCCTTTATGGGCTATAACTGAAACAAAACCTTTCACTTTAATAACAAAAAATCCTGTGTCTGAAACACTAAACATATCCTTTGCCAATATTACTCTCTCGGCTTGGCAGCAAACAACTCTCCCTAATGGAGTACCTCCTCAACTTAATCAAGATATTGGCTTTGCATCAGTGTTTCTGAGTTTGCATAATCAAACTGAAAAAAGCCAGCGGATCATTATTAAAAGTATTAAGATTCATAATGTTTATAATGGTCAGTTACAATCCTTTAGTTTTAAGGCAAAACAAATTAATTTAAAACCCTTAGAAAATTCTGAGATAGCTTTTCATTTAAGTAATAAAACTGGCTATTCTGGGCAAGGTAAAGTAAAAGCTATAATTACCTATCAAATTGGAAACAAAGTGAATATAATTGAATCTGAATCAGTAGAAGTAGATAAACATTAATTGTTAAATCGACTAATGTAACAACCTATATAATTTGTAAATATACTCATATAGACTGTGAAAGAGAAAAATTTTACTTACAAATAATTTAGAATATGTATACCTAAAACTTTAGGCGATCGCTTTTTCTCCTTAACCACCAAAAAGCGATCGCTTTTGGTACTGTGGAAAATGCGATCGCTACTTATCAAAAGTTAATTAACCTGAGTTCGGGATAAGGAAAAGAGCAGGTAGTAAGCTGAAAATAGCGTTAAATCCAGCACCTGCCCTATGTTTAGTTTAGAAGCATTATTCTGCCACGTAGACGATTTCTGCGAGAAATTTGAAGCTAAATGGCACAAAAGCCTACTAAAACATGGAGGAATCAAGCGAGTTCGGGCAAAGAGCTTGTGCTTAAGCGAAATTATCACAATTCTGATTGCGTTTCACCAAAAACATTACCGAAATTTCAAGCATTTTTATTTAGAACATGTAGAGAAACAATGGAAATGTGCATTTCCAGGTCTTCCAAGCTACCAACGATTCGTTGAATGGATGCCATCTGTGCTGATACCCCTATGTGCATACTTGAAGCATTGCTTTGGTCAATGTACGGGTATCGGTTTTGCCGACTCAACAAGTGTCAAGGTTTGCCACAATCGCCGCATCTCCAGGAATAAGGTGTTTAAGGATTTTGCCACTAGGGGTAAGACTTCTGTGGATTGGTTTTTTGGTTTTAAACTCCACATCGTAGTTAACGAGCATGGTGAAATTTTAAATGTGATTGTGACACCTGGTAATATTGATGACCGGAAACCCATTCCAGATTTACTTAGTGGTCTTTTTGGCAAAATTTTTGCCGATAGGGGTTATGTCTCTAAGCAACTGGCTGACAAACTTTTTAAAGAATTCGGTATTGAATTTTTTGCCAAACCCCGTCGCAATATGAAAAACAAGTTGATGCGCCTTCATGACAAACTTTTGTCACGTAAGCGTTCAATTATTGAAACAATTAACGACCAACTCAAGAATATTTCTCAGATTGAACATTCAAGACATCGAAGCCCCGTAAATTTTTGCGTTAACCTTCTGTGCGGATTAATTGCTTATTGCCACCAACCTAAGAAGCCCAGTCTTCACATGGACTGGATTTTATCTCCATCTGCTTAACCCGAACTCAGGTTAATTAAGGAAAGGCTTAAACGTCATATTTCTGTTAATTCACAAGATAATGAATTTGTACAGTACATAAATTCTAAATATTTTCCATTGTGATTGATTTTGGTGGTATTGATAAAAGATGTGCTTGGACGAGGATTTCGACATATGAAATTGAATTTTCGGCAAATGTATTTAGTCGAGTTAAGTTACGAATCAAGCCACATTCGCAAATAACTCACCAAAAGTTTTTGAGGTAGCCTCTGGTTTAGCAACAATCTCAACAACTTTATTACGGGCGGCTGGTTCAAACAGCGCCTCGACACAGACTTGGGCAACTTTTTGCCTGGGAATACTACCTTCGAACAATGTATCAGAACTCTGCATCACGACAGGGTTGGAGTTATCTTCATTTTTCAATCCCCCAGGTCGCACAATCGTATAAGTAAGACCACTTTTTTGGATGTACTCCTCAGCTTGCTTTTTCCACACCAAAATCAGCCAGAACAAGTTCAGTGGATGGAAAAATTGGGAAGTACACAAAGAAGAAACCAGGACAAAGTGTTCAATACCCTTTGCCTTGGCAATATCTACTAAATTTTTATTACCTTCAAAATCCACCTTATAGGGGCCGGTAGGGTCAAAGCTAGGTTTTGCTCCAGTAGCAGACAATATGACTGTGCTATCTCCCAAAGCAGCAGTCAGACTTTCTGGTTGTAACACGTCGCCGATAACCAATTCGGTTTCAGGTGGGAGAATCTCCCTAGCTTTCTCAGTATCCCTAACCAAGGCTCTGACGGGAATATTCCGTGCAATTAGCTCTTGCACAATCCGGCGACCTGTTTCACCTGTTGCCCCTGCTACAAATGCTTTCATAATGAACGCTATCCTGGGAAACTATAGTGTGCTTGTTTCGTTCTTTATTTTAGTGATTATATGGAGTTGATGGCAGATTATTGAGGTTTCCGTCAAAATAAGATACTAGTGCGAAACAAACCAAGCAAGTTGGGAATTATTAATATAGACGAACGCCAAAATATAACATTACTGTATTTATGCTTTCAACAAACGGTGAATATCAATCTTTAGAAATATCAGAAACAGTTTTACCTATGGTACCAAGCCTAGCAGAAGCTGAAGATGCATTAACAGAAACAAATGTAGCGACACTCACAAAATTTTACGGTCGTTATCAAGACTTTATGGAAATGCCTGCTTCAGCAGATAAGGTTGCTGAGTATCTTAATGCTCATAGTTCATGGTTTGTGCGCTGCGCCGAACCTATGAAGGTACAACCACTGGGGGAAAATGGCTATGCTTTAGTAATTGGTCGTTTTGCTTCTTTTGGTTATGAAGTAGAACCGAAAGTTGGCTTAGAATTGTTACCTCCAGATGAGGGTATTTACCGCATTCGTACAATCACTATTCCTGATTACGTCCCACCTGGTTATGACGTAGACTATAATGCATCACTACAGTTAAAAGAAAACCCTGCGGATAATACTTATACTGAAGATATTCAAGTTACACGAGTTGAATGGGAATTGGATTTAATAGTTTCTCTTCACTTTCCTAAATTTATTCACCGATTGCCCAAATCTTTAATTCAATCTACAGGCGATCGCTTACTTAATCAAATTGTCCGCCAAGTCTCCCGCCGTCTAACGCGTAAAGTTCAAGAAGATTTTCATAAATCTTTGGGCATACCTTTTCCTGGGAATTCTAAGAAAAAGTGGTGAGTCAATAGTCAATAGTCAAGGGTCAAAAGTCTTAACATCTACATACAGCAGAATCTAGAATTTAAGAGTCAGAAGTAAAAAAGGCTTTATGTCTAGCTTTTAAACTCAGATACTGTACTTCAGTGACTTGCAAACTGCTGTATATGAATTTTTGACTATTGACCCTTGACCCTTGACTCCTTTACAGACGCTATTAATGGCGTCTGTACTCCTAACTATGCCTGAGTAAGAATTCTTTGGATAATTTGCACACCAGTAATAGCCTGCCAAGCAAAAAGCCCTAAGAGGGCGAAATTCAGCAAAATGTGAGTCGCACGCGCCCAGTTTGCCCCTTTTTGCATATAGGGAGACAAGGAGGCAGAAAATGCAATCAGACTTGTCATCCCTAGTCCTGCTAGCAGATGAGGCCCTACAAACAACTTACCATTATTGATGTATGTGACTGCCATACCACCAATTGCACCCGCCACCATAAGACCTAAGAGTATAGATCCAATTTGATAGTGTTTGATGTTATATCTACCTTTAATCAGTTCTTTCTTTTCTTCTCCCTGAGCATTTCTGGTGCGCTGTACTTGCAGCCCCAAATAGGCTGCGTACAGTGAAATTAGTAGTAGCGCCCACATCATCACCGGGTGAAAGAAGTTCAACCAATATTTCACAGATGGAGAAAGTTCCATACTCGTCGTGTCCTCGCCCTATTCTTAAATCTTCATAAAAATTAGCATAACTCTATTCTCTGTATTTAAAGTTGCTGTTATCAACTACATACATTTTCACTCTTGAGGGAGAAGAAAAGTTAAGCTATTCTCGCTTCAATTTACGTCAAGTCAATAGTTAAAATTACTTGCCAAGATTGCATTTGTACATTTCTTGAGCTGGAAATTGAAAATTTCAATTGCATAGCCTCTTGCCAAAGTGGATAAACAATCTCAGACTAAATTTTGAGGGTAGACAAATAAAACCCACCGATGTGGGATCTGATCCATGACTGAAAATAAAGATACCTTGCTGCTGAAGGCTGCTAAAAGTGGTGATATTAAGCGGCTGTGTGCGCTCCTGGCTGCTGGTGCTAATGTGGACGCGTCCGATCGCAACGGTACTACAGCGTTAATGTTTGCTGCTAATTTAGGCTATACGGAAATTGTGCGATCGCTACTGGATGCTGGGGCAAATATCAACTTACCCAGAAAACTTTATGGTTTGACAGCTTTAATGTTGGCAGCTAGTGCTAATCAGCTTGACATTGTGCAACTTTTAGTATCCAGAGGTGCTGATGTCAATGCGATTAATGAAGATGGCAGCACAGCTTTAATGGCAGCGGTACTTAAAGGTCATGTTGATTTAGTGCGAGTCTTATTAGCTGCTGGGGCTAAGGTAAATATCACAGATAAAGATGATGATACTGCCCTGAAACTAGCAGTTAAGCAAGGACACATAGAAATAATCCAAGCAATTGTCCAAAGTGGTGCGGATGTCAACATCCCAGATGAAGAGGGTGAAACGCCGTTGATGGTAGCCGCAGACTTGGGATATCTGGAAGTTGTGCAAGCATTGTTGTCCGCAGGGGCTGACATGAAGGCGAAAAACTCCGGTGGTGGAACTGCCCTACTAGCAACAGCGGCAGCTGGACACAGTGCGATCGCTACTGCTTTACTGGATGGGGGCGCTGAGATTAATCACCAAGACCAAGATGGTGAAACTGCCCTACACCTTGCTGTTGTAGAAGGCTATGTTGATCTAGTGGAAGTGTTACTTAACCGGGGTGCAGATGTGCAAATCAGGAACCAGTTGGGTGATACACCACTGCTTGTAGCAGCGTTGCAGGGACACAGCCAAATAGTTGAGGCACTGCTACGTGCTGGAGCGAATATTCATGAGAAAAATCTTGGTGAGTTACCTTTAACACTAGCGGCATCACAAGGACACACCCAGACAGTAAAGGTTTTGCTAGGATATGGTGCTGATCCCAATATCCCAGGGGATGATGGCAAAACAGCTTTAACCAAAGCAGTAATAAAAAACCAGATAGAGGTAATACAACTGCTGTTAGCAAAAGGGGCAGATGTGAATTCTCAAGACACAGCCGCAGCCACAGCGTTGATGTGGGCTGCTTCCGCAGGTTACGGCGAAGCTGTGCAGCTATTACTCCAAGCTGGGGCAGATGTGAATTTAAAAAACCAGGGTGGCTATACTGCTTTAATGATTGCAGAATTTAATGGTTATAAGAACGTGGTGCGGAGTTTAAGGAAAGCTGACGCGCAAGAATAGCCATATTTACTTACAACAAATATGACAAATTTTTATAGCGTATTCATTACTTATTAGAGATTGGGGAACACAAAGCCCCCTTTATGTATTAGAGACTCTTGAGATTTGATCAAAACCCCACCTCTTGTGGGCAGATTCCTTCCCCAGTTCCCAATCACTTATATCATTTCGGATTTGTCGATAATTTACTTTAACTTTTTGCTGCTTTGCCAAAAGATAGTTTTTTCACAAAAGATTTACCTATTTTTTTCAAAAAAATCTTGACAAATAGTTAAATGAAGGTTATCACCTTAAATACCAAGGAGCATCAAAGAGCGAAAGTCTAGAGGGAAGAAGTGTAAAAAGCAAAACTCCGTCGCAGCTGTTGTGATCTTGCTGCAACGGAGAAGAAAAAAAACGGAACGCCAAGAAAGAGCAGGCGAAATGCTTGCGCCACAAGGATATAAAGGGAATCGAAAATGAAGAAGTAAATCTGCCTTTTACCTTGTACTTTTTACCTTATCTCCCTCTCGGCTTTTCCTACTGTGCTTGATGTGCAAAATATATAATTTTTACTTGGAGAGAAAAGTATTCTAAAGATCATTTTTTATGTATCATACTGAACGTCATACATAAGCGATTACGTGAAAAACGTTGAGTAGCAAGATTTTCCGGGATTGTTGCGTAACTTAAAAGAAACAATAAATAAAAAATTAAATTTAGTATAAACTCTGTTGTGAACGAGAAATTGCAGCAAGTGCAGTTAAAATTACAACTTCTCTGGGTAGGAATTGGTTGTCAACGAGGAACTTCGCAGCAGTTGATTGACAAGGCAATTGGGCAGGTTTTTCGAGAAAATCAACTTGCCGAAAGTGCGATCGCAGGTATTGCTACCATTGACACTAAAGCCTCGGAAGTTGGCTTAATAGAACTTTGCCGCCTACGCAATTTGCCCTTGATAACTTTTTCTTCAGAAATCCTTTCTGCTATCTCTGTCCCTAACCCAGCCAAAATCACTCAAACAAAAGTGGCTACACCTAGCGTAGCTGAAGCTGCGGCTATTCTGGCAGCTTCTCAGTTTACCTCGACTTTAATTGCTTCCTTTTTTGCTGGAAAAAAGGAATTGGGTGTGAGGTTCTTAGTTCCTAAACAAATTTTCCGGTTAGAAGGGCAACCAGGAGCAGTGACGATAGCCGTTGCCCAAGAGTCAGATTAAAAACAAGGTGCGTAGACGTATGTACTACGCCTATATTTTGCTATTGCATTCCACTACTTTGTTGATTTTTCTTAATCAACTACTCTGAGAAAATAGTTGATGATGCTAGAAACAATCGCTAGCACAATTGAACCCAGCAAAGCAGGCAAAAAACCTCTAATTTGAAAATCAGAGCCAGGAGTTAATGCACTTGCTAGCCAAAGGGCTAAGGCATTGATCACAAATGTAAATAAACCAAAGGTAAGTAATGTAATCGGAAACGTTAAAATCCGCAAAATTGGGCGGATAAAGGCATTAACTAAACCAACAACAAGAGCAGCAACAAGGGCAGCTACAAAAGTCTTGACAATGAATCCAGGAACGATATTAGCAGTAATTAATAACGCCACCGCAGTACCGAGCCAAGTTAATAAAAAGTGTAGCATAAGCTTTTCTAGAGGAATTAGCAGTAAGTTTAATTAATTTCACTATGAGCCATTGTGATCCGTAACACGACAAGACGTCCTGTTTGACTCTTATAATTACCGTCCTCTTGTATTAGTACAAAAGTCACGTAGTTTTTCAGCACTGGCGTTGAGTGATACTTCTAACTGGGGTATCTTTATCGTATTCCAGGATGTATCGAGAATTAAATTCTTCAAAAATTGCACAATTTATAAAAATCCTACAAATGTAATATAGTTTCCGAAATAGCTGCTATACATTCATGGGTAGGGGCGCACAGCTATTCATTGGTGTCAACTTAACGCGAAATGGGCGGTTATAAACCGCGTCTATATAAACCAAACCCACCTCCGTGGGTTTCAGTTTCAAGACCTTGGTTTTTTATTAGTCCGCGCAGGCGGTGAGGGGGTCGCTCTTCTCCCAAAGGGAGAAGCTAGCGCCAAAGCGGCTTCCGTCGTAGGCGGAACGCCTTCCCGTAGGGTATGCGTTAGCGACGCTCTTGAGCGTCACCCCCGAACCCGAAGGGACTTTGCCTGTGTAGCCGCGTTCACGAAGTGTGCCGCAGGCAATTCTATTCGCCAAGGCTTAAGTTGACACGCATGATAGCTGTAGCGCCCTTACAGTTGATTGATATGTTGCAAAGATTTTTGAAATGGTATGATTTACAATTTTCTCAAGTAGCGGACTTAAATGCCAGAAGTCTGTTGACTCTGCGAACTGATGAACGGAAAAACCGCGCAAAAAAGTTCTTTCTGACTTTTGTCTAAAATAGTCCGTACTTAGTATCAGCTTAACTCTCTTGGGGCTAACGTCGCAAAAGAATCTCCCAGGTAGATCCACCAACTACGCCGTCAGGCTCTAGACCATACCGCTTTTGTAAAGCTTTTACTGCTGTCTCTGTTGTTGGGCCAAAGTCTCCATCTATACCTTCATCCAAGAAACCAAGTTTTTTTAGTCTTTCTTGTAACCTATTAACTTCTGAATTACGCATTCCTACACGCAAAATCGGCAATCCGGCTGAGGTGTATTGAACACCAGGGATTTGCTGTGTACGTGTGATTGGCTGATTACTAGTAGTTGAGGCAGCAGTACGATTTGGTGTTTTCTGTACTCTTGAAGTTGTATTTTGTCTTGGTTTAGCAGGTCTTGGCTCTGGGCTAGAATTTACAGCTTGAGTTTTAGCAGGTCTGGGGGCAGTAGGGCTAGTATTCACAGTCCTAGTAACGTTGCTAGCCTGAGTTGGAACGGGAAAGTTTGTCGTATTTGATGAGGAGATGGTTGGCGCGACTATCGGTTGGTTAGGGAAAAGTCTTTGCCAAGTGGTAGCATCAACTATGCCATCAGGACTCAAACCGGCTGCTTGTTTAAATCGGGAAACAGCACTGGCCGTATTCTCGCTATAAACGCCGTCTACTGCGCCTGAGTAAAAACCCAAAAGTTTTAAGGCTGCCTGAAGTTCAGATACGCGCTCTCCTTGGCTACCTACTTTGAGTGTAGGGCGTTTGATGGCATCACTGGGATTTACTTGAGCTATTTTTAGTGGTGCTGCAATTGATACTACATTGAAGCAGCTAATGAGCAGAGGCATAGAGGAGAACAGAAGTATTTGAATCGCCAAGCTAGATTTAGACCGCTTTGTCCACCAACTCTTTTGCTCGTCTTCCATTTTACAGCTATTTACAGTTGAATCTAGTGTTCGTAAGTAATTCAAGATACCTGCTCTCAGGCTGTCTTTCATGGAATTTCCCCTCGGAATCTTCTGATGCTAATAGTACAGCCGCTTGGTCTAAAAAACAGCTGGTGGAATTGTAATTACCCGTATAATTTCTGGGTGTTTCTTAAAGAAAACCCTTCAGCATAAAAATGTGCTATGCGATCGCACTAGAAATTGCTTCTTCTTGACCGACTAAAGACAAATAAGGTTCCTGTAAATACTTACAAGCTACGGCGATCGCATCTTTAACAGTTACAGCTGCAATCAGTTCTTGAAACTCCTGGTCAAAATTAATTCCTAAGCCCAAAATTTCATACCAGCCGTATATCTGAGCAATTTGTCCGTTCGTTTGCTTACCTAAAGCGTACTGCCCCAATATTTTGTTTTTCGCAGATTGCAGTGCGCTTTCGGATATTTCTGTAGTACAGAGTAGGTCTACTTCTGTCCGCAGTCCTTCTAAGCCTACACTGGTGTTTTCTGCTGCTGTACCCATATAAACCAAAAATGACGCTGGAAATAGCCTTGTTGGGTAAAATGCGGATACTTCATAAGCTAAACCCCGCTTTTCTCGCAATTCCACAAACAAGCGGCTCGAAAGCCCATTACCTAAATAGGTAGAGAGCAACTTCAGTGGTGCATAATCAGCAGAATTCACCGCTGCGCCGAGATAACCTAACATCACGATTGATTGCTGCGTATGTAGAGGCTTGAGCCTTGATTGTGGTTCTACTATAATTTCCGGTAAATTGAGTGTAGGCAGTGCTTGTGTTGGGACTTGCCAATCACCGAAAAGTTCTATCACCAACGCCACTGCTTCTGTTGGTGTGACTCGACCAGCAATACTTATTACTACATTATCTGGACGAAAATAAGTCTCGTGATACTTTACTAAATCCGCACGAGTTACGCTGTTCATGGTTGTCTCATCTCCTAGCACTGATGCAGCATAGGGATGATTTTGATACATTACCTGCCGCATCTGCTCAAAGGCGACAGTAAACGGTTGCTCTTTCTGTGAGCGAATATCTTGTAGTGCGAGACGCCGTTCTAGTTCTACTTGGGTTTCAGGAAAGGTAGGCGATCGCAAAATCTGCCCTGCCAATGCTAAAATTTCCGCAAAATCAGCTGTCACCGTCTTGAAAGAGAGCAAAAAATAATCGCTTGAGGTATCTGCGCTTAAACTCGCTCCCACAGACTCAATTTTTTCAGCAATTTCCAAGCTCGAAAGTCCACCACATCCCTTTGTCATCACAGCTGACAGCAAATGCGACAACCCCGCCTGTTCCCGGTTTTCGTAACAAGTTCCAGCACGCACAAATATTCGCGCCGCAATTATATCCGCCGCTGGGTTTTCTGCCACCAGCACTACAATACCGTTGTTCAATACAGTGCGATGGATGGGCGATTTTTGCAGCAAGGTTGTCATTAGTCATTTGTCCTTTGTCATTGGTCATTTGTCATTAGTCTTTCACTAATAGACTTCTTACAAAAGTTGTTTTTTTGCGCTCTTCTTTGCGCCTACTCTCCGAGTTCCGCCTTTGGCGGTATGCGTGAGGCAAAAAAATCTTCATGCAAGAAGTCTAATAACTAATGACTAACAAGGTTTAAGTACAGTAACCGCGTAATCCTGTAGTGAAAGATATTGTTTAGCTAAGTGTTGCAGTTCTTGAGGATTAAATGACTGAACCTGCTGGGGATATGTGACGGCTACTTCAGCTTGAGCGATGGTGTTGTAGTAACCATAAAGTCCGGTAAGCTGATTCGGCGTTTCGGTAGAAAAGGAGTAGTCATTGCACAACAGTCTACGTGTGCGAGTAAGTTCCTGTTCGCTAATTTCTATAGTCTGCAAATCCTCCAAATGAGCGCAAATCAAAGACTCAACTTGCTCTAGATTTTCTGGTTCCAACCAAGCGGTAATTGTAAATAAACTTGATTCCCGTTGTAAGGAAAAGTTACTACAAATTCCCTGTACCAATTGCAAATCTTCACGCAAATCTCTGACTAAACGTGAGGTTCGTCCTTCTGCCAATAACACCGACAACAAATCTATACCATAAGCAGTGCGGAGTTCTTCAACTCCTGGTACTAACCACGCCATTATTAGTCGCGCCTGCTCTATACGTGGTAGAGAAATTTCCTGACGGCGAATTCCTTTGATTGCTGGCTCTACGACTTTTTTAGATTGTGGACATTTAGCACGTTCGGCAAAATCAACAAATGAGCGATTGACTAGTTCCCAAGCTGGCTGTTCGCCAATTCCTCCCACAATCACCACTGTCATGTTTTCTGGTTGGTAATGAGTGCGGTGAAAACAGCGCATTGCTTCTGGTGACTGCTGCATCAGCTCTTTTTGTGTACCCAACACCGAACGTCCGTAGGGATGGTGTTGGTAAACGCTTTGAATTAAAGATTGGAATCCTATCCAGTCGGAATCGTCTTCACAAGAACGGATTTCCTCTAGTACTACGTCCCGTTCGCGGATAAATTCATCGTCTGGAATCGCCGCGTTTAGTAGCAGTTCGCCCAAGTGGGGGAGCGTGTCTTTTAGATAAGGAGCTGCTGTAGTGAGGGAGTAATGAGCATAATCATGACTCGTAGCCGCATTACTCACGCCACCCCTGTTTTCAATGTTATGATCAAACATCCCAGGGGGTAGCGTCGCTGTCCCTTTAAAAATCATGTGTTCCAAAAAGTGTGCCATACCGAACCACGGTTCTGGCTCTAGGGTGGCTCCAGCACGCACCCAGACATCCGCCACAACTACAGGGGTAGTGGGAATCTCTTGATGAATAAACGTTAAACCATTGTCTAGTCGAAAAACCGAGGCTGGAAACACGGAATTAGTTAGTTGTTTTGACAATTTTTTGTAGCTTTAACCACAATTTAACGCAATCATGTAATTTTAACTCTGAATGGCACCTAAATTAGAATCGAGTTATACAGATTTGGTGTTTGGAAGCACCTATTCTTAAATTTCAAATTTTAATTTCTTATTTATCTTATAACTTATACTTATTTAAATAATTAAAGCTCCCAAATTCTCAAGGAATTTGGGAGCTAAAAATTTTAAGTCCACCGCGACGCCGTTTTACCTAAGTTTATGACCTGGTTAAACCAGGTGGGAACCTAATTCCTCGTTTAAAGTTTCCGGGTACATGCCCGGTATACTGCCACGAGAACAGTTGACTCCCTTGTCTTTAAAGGCATAGATCAAAAAACTTGATGGCAGTCACCAACGTCGTAGTGCAACTAACTCATTATAGCTTTCTCAAACAGGTTGTGTGTTCAATAATCGAAAGTTTCTAGAAATTTTAGCTGGGATACCAAATAGCTTCTACGGTTTGAGTTATAACACTTGCACTATCTTGGTTTTGATTGTCCAGCAAAACGGTGACGTGTCCTAGCTTGCGTCCAGGACGTGATTCTGTTTTTCCATACCAATGGACGTGCGCTTGGGGAATCTCTGCTAATTGTTGGCGTTTACTTTGATAGTCGTTGTGAGAATTTTCATAACCCAAAAGGTTTACCATGACAGCGCCAGTAGACTGCAATCTGGGATTACCTAAAGGCAAACCACAAACCGCTCTCAGGTGCTGCTCAAACTGAGACGTTTCACAGGCGTCAATCGAGAAATGTCCAGAATTGTGGGTGCGGGGAGCAATTTCATTTACCAGGACTTTACCTTGGGCAGTGAGAAATAGTTCTATGCCAAAAACTCCCACAACTTGTAGGCTATTTAATAGAGTGTGTGCGATCGCTTCTATTTCTGCTGCTTGATTGGGTGTAATGTCAGCTGGCGCGATTACCCGCCGACACACTTGTTGTTCTTGTTGGGTTTCAACAACTGGGTAAGCTACAATCTCTCCATCCACAGAACGAGCTGCAATTATTGCTAGTTCTCTGTCAAATGGCACAAATTCTTCTAACAAAAAGAGTGATTGACTTAATTCCTTATTGGTGACACCTGCTTTCTCTTGCAAAGTTGCCAAATCAGGAATTATAAAAGTACCTTGTCCGTCATAACCGTGGCGTCGGGATTTGAGGACTACGGGAAAACCGAGATATTCCATTTTGGATTCTAGATTTTCCAGTTTGTCGAGTGCGAAAAATTGAGGTACAGGTAATCCCAAATCACGTAAATAGCAGCACTGATGATATTTATCTAAAAGAGGAGCTAAAGCTTCTAACCTGGGGCGGAAGCTTATGCCTTGTTGTGCTAGTGAGGATAAAGCTTCTAAATTAACAAATTCATTTTCAAAGGTGATGACGTCACATTTTTTCGCTAATATTTCTGTAGCATTGGCGTCATCGACTGGAGCTAAGATAGTTTCTTGGGCGATCGCTACAGCAGGATCATCTCTACTAGGAGTTTGTATTAGTAATTCTACTCCTAGCTTCTGTGCTGCATCTCCCATCATCCAGGCAAGTTGCCCGCCACCAATTACACCAACACGCTTCATTTACATCCTAGAGAATCACGAGTTTCTATACCAGTTTTAGAATTTACTCCACTGGCTTTCTCACACAGTTCTTTGATTTGCGCCCTATCCAAAACTGCATCAGTGAAATCTGCACCGTCTATGTTTACATCAGTAAATATGGCACGGAGCAAAAGGGCTTCTTTGAAAACTGCATCGCTCAAATCTGCTCCCTTCAAGTTTACCTGATCCACCATTGCATTAGTTAAATCGGCTCCGTGCAGATTTGCTTGTGTCATCACTGAAGCACTGAATACTGTTCCGCGCAAGTCAGCTTTTGTAAAGTTTGTCATTTCGAGATTGGCGTTAGAAAACTCCGCAGCTTGCAAGCTTTCGCCAGAAAAATCGTGTCTTGTCAACTCCGCATTACTAAATGACAGTGGATGTGTCCAATCTGCCAGTGCAGGATGAGCCACGCACAAGAGAATAATTAACAGAAGTAATGCTAAGCCTCGCCGCCAAAACATATAGATAGCCAATTTGCTTTCCAATCGCTGCATTGTCAGCTTATCGCATTTGGCTATTAGCTTGAAGGCATCGTTTTAAATTACTACTAGCAGCCTTTCCCCGAAATCTGGGTAATCTATATTTTCTACTGCTTAATATTTTGTAATGTCATGCATCGCACTCAAAATACAGAAAGTTATTACCTATTACAGATGTAAATGATTTTTAAATGGTTAAGTATTGGTAATACGCCTCTATTAATAATGAGATAAGCTCAGCCTAAAAATTTATGATTTTAAAAGGATTGAATAAAAAATAGAAAGCGATCATATTTACACTTCTTAACTTTGAAGGTAGATGACATAGCTATATATCAGCGAGTCCTAACGTAGGTCTTTACATCTCTTGATGTTCTCTTTTTCAGGTAAAGTTTATTGTCTTTTGATTTAAACAGGTGCGATCGCCTGTTAGTCTTTTAATTAAGGAAAGCAATGTTTGAGCGGAATTTAAAATGCGTCTCAAAGGCTGAACCAAAGCGTAAAAATTGCATGACTTAACGTTAATTTTATAAGGTTCAGTTGGCTTGTCAGGAATCTCCAAAATATTTATATTCAATAACTACACAAATTCAACCAACGTAATTCACAATACCCATGATGAATCATTACTCACTTCAATGGATCGAGACATGGTGTCATGAAAATGGCTGGACAGATTTATTTGTTGAGCGCCGTAATAACTTCTGGGCTTTCCCTCCCGGATGCGTAATGCCTGAACCAATTCCGGTTGAAGTTCTCAGAACGATTAAAGCCCAAAAAGGATTAACTGTTGAAGAAAGGATGTGGTCAACCTCAGCAATAATTGGAACAATCCTAGCTGTAGCTTCTACATTTTTGCTTCAGTCTCCAATGCCGTTAGTTTTGGCTTTCGCCTTTAACGCTGTTACTGTTGCTCAACTTGAACTTGAGGATGCCTAAATTTTTGCTCTGGGCATTTCTATTAAAAACTGCTCTTGTCTGTTATTCTCAGCAAGAGCAGTTTTTAGTTTTAAATATACAAAACAAGTTATTAGTTACTGGTTATCAATTTATTCAGGCGTTTCAGTTAAAGGTTACTTAGAGGTTATTTAAAAAGTCGCAAAGTATACTATAAACCCCTCTCCAAACCTCTCCCCTAAACGGAGATAGGCTTTGAAACCCCCATTCCCTCGTAGGGAAGGGGGGCTAGGGGGGTTAGGTTTAGGAGATTTTGATGTTACCAAAAATACTTTTCAAACATCCTCTTAACTCGACTTTATCCAAAATTAAAAACTCGGTTTTATTATCCGGCAAAAACCCTGGCTTTTTGGCAAATACTTTTTATATGTCACAGTTCATCGATGAAGTCAAAAAAGTAAAAAGACTGTCCCACAGTGGTTTCAGCGATAGCGATCGCGTTGTCAAAAAAATGGATAAAGTCGAGCTTAAGGCTTATCATCAAGCTGCGCGTGGATATCCATAGGAAATAGCACTCTATTTTTACTCTGCCATAACCTTTAGAATTTTTTGCAGATAACCATTCCCAGCAGTCATCAGAATCTTCTGTTATGCTTACTTTCTGCCAAAAACTTTTGATAAACTCTGGCTTAATAACATCTGCTGATCAGACTTTATACACTACCCTAATTTTTGTTCGCTGAGACAATTATTAATGGGCGATACTGGATTTGAACCAGTGACCCCATCCGTGTGAAGGATGTGCGCTACCACTGTGCTAATCGCCCAAGGCTCTTTATACTATCATGGCTAATACAGAATAACAATCAATAATAGAGGAGATAGGGCAAGGGGAATATTTGTTAATCCCCACCTGAAATTGTATTAATCACCTTGGGGATACTCATCCCATAATGTTGTTATTTCTCGCAAACTTTGGTGATTACCATTGCCCAAAATCAGATGATCTAGCAGCGGGACATCTAAAAATTGCGCTCCTGCTAATAACTGGCGTGTTAATTCGATATCTTGCTGGCTCGGTTCTAGATTACTGGAGGGATGATTGTGAGCAACTATTACTCGCGTTGCTCCTTGTCGAATAACTTCTCGAAAAATTTCACGGGGAGAGGCTAGGGTTTCGGTTGCTGTGCCAATGGTAATTATTTGTGTACCCAGTAAGCGATTCTTGACATCTAACATTAGAACTGCAAAACGTTCTTGTGTTTGCCACATTAAATCTTGACTCAGTGCAGCCGCAGCAACAACTGGACTATCAATTACTGTACGGTCTAAAGGACGGGATTGAAAGGCGCGTTTACCTAATTCAATTGCTGCCATGATGGTCGTCGCTTTGGCTGGGCCTACACCAGGAATTTGCATCAATTCAGCGGGGGTAACTTCTCGAAGAACTGCCAGGGGATCTCGCTGATGCTTACTCAATTCAGTCAAGATATATTGTCCTAAACCAACTGCTGAGAGTTTTCCTGGCCCTTGACCAGTGCCTAAGAGAATTGCAATTAACTCGGCTGTAGCTAAAATTTTGGGGCCATGCGTCATTAAACGCTCACGTGGACGCTCATTTGTGGGTATATCGGCAATTCTGAGGCAATAGGTCATAGAAGCACTAAATAGTTACCTGAAATGGAACTATCTTTAGTTATCCCTTGTTTGCGATCGCAATCATCCTAATTGACAGAATCTTTAATTTAAGCAAGTTTTATCTTGTCTACACATCTTGCGCTCATATACGGCTATTTAGCAAGAGTTGCTAAATCCTAACTATAATTGTTATTCTGTATAAACATTGTATCTACACTGTTGGCAGATACGATGTTTGGAAAGTTATTTCTTTGAATTAATTAATGCCTTATGGTTGCAACTGTTGCTAAGTGGGGAAATAGTCTTGCTGTACGCATCCCACAAAATTTAGCGAAAGAGATCAATTTAGCTGAAGGCTCCGAAGTGGATATTAGCGTTGTAGATGGAAATCTGGTAGTGAAACCTAGAGAGAGGCGCAAGCGATATTCACTTGATGAGCTTGTAAAGGGAATAACCTCTGAAAATCTCCATGCTGAAGTTGATAGTGGGCTGGCTGTGGGGAAAGAGGTTTGGTGACACAGGCAAATTCTTATATTCCTAGTCGGGGAGATATTGTTTTTTTAGATTTTGATCCTATTAAAGGGTATGAACAGAAGGGACATCGACCTGCTTTTGTGATTTCGCCCTATGCATATAACGAGAAAAGCTCCCTGGCTTTATTTATGCCGATTACAAAGCATCAGAAGGGATATCCTTTTGAAGTAGTTTTACCTTCTGGGCTAAAAACCTACGGAGTTATTCTCACAGATCAGATTAAGTGTTTAGGCTGGAAAGCTCGTATTCTTCAGTTTGTTGAGTCTGTACCAGTAGAGGTAACTGAAGAAGTACAGGCAAAGATTGAGGCATTACTTTTATAAACTGCGATCGCATTTATTTCTGAAAGTAGAGATAACCTATTCGTAAGATATGTCTTATTCAGAGAAAAGTGTGAACAAATCATCACTTCGAGGTGAACTGCGAGTGAGCAACTACGCCAACAAGTTAAATCCCTTCATTTTGATTGAAGGGATAATGTGTAATTTGCAATTGTTATTGATATGTTTGCGTCGCCTTGAGCATATGGTAAGTAATAATTAGCTGAGTGAGAGCCAGCGGGTAACTTTGGAGTGTTTCTCCTGTTGTACCAGCAATTTTGCCTAGTTCTGGGTTACTTTCGCGATCGCATATATTCTTTAAATGAGGCATATCGGAACATATAATATGCTCTAGGTTATTCACCTGTTCTAAAGTGGCATGACCATCAACTTCTAAAACATCTACTGGCTTAGTCATATCTCTATCTAATCCCAAGCGGATAGCTGATTCAGAATCATCATTGCTTAAGTTGAGAATCTGCGTAAAATCAGGATGTGGAATTGTCGGCCGGAGTACTAGGCGCACATTCAGGTGGCCATTGCTTTCATCAGCTTCCTTACTGGGTGGATAGAAACTTACAACGATATCTGACCATTGTCGCTGCGGACGAATATATTGCTCTGAGTCTGGTTCACGTTTCTCTAGTTCCGCTAACACCTGTTCAGGCGTGTAGCCCCGCTTTTGGGTATCCCGCTTAATTTTCCAATTGGCACGTAATTGTTCGGGAGGCGCAAGGTAAACTTTAACGTCGTATGCATCGCGGGCTGCACGGGTAGAATAACCGAGTAATCCTTCAATAATTACGAATTTACTGGGCTTGATATATTGGGGTGGCTCGAATGTCCCAGTTTTATGGCTATAAACTGGCTTGAGAATTGGCTGTCCTGTGCGTAGTAGCGAAAGGTGCTGCTGCATCACATCTAAATAATTGCAGTCAGGGTGAAGAGCAGTGATTCCGATTTCCGCACGTTGTTTGCGATCGTAACGGTGGTAATCATCTGTGCAGATAATCGTCACATTCTCTGGGCCGAGTACCTGAGCGATACCCCGTGTTAGTGTTGTTTTTCCGGCGGCGCTGTCGCCGACAATACCAAGAATTATTGGACGGCTCATCATTTTCCCCCCTGACCTGAGCAAGTCTAGTAATAAATTTTTCACAAAATCAATTTATGTTTAATTCTAGAAGGGATTAGGCGAGTAACTCAAGCAAAGTCTTTATACGCAATATCTCTACACATAGCTAATATCTTTACACTCACGTTTTTCAGAATTAGCAGCTTTTAGAACTATTTGTTACGTATGAGAATACATAAATGAGATATGCATATTTTTGCTTGCTCGTGCTTCCCCGTTTACTATTAATAACGTCTAAAATAGCGTTATTTTTTTGATGATATTCTTTACAAGGAAGTAATCAGTCCCTGACTCAGTTGTTATGCATGAGTCGTATTTTTCTTAATATTCTTGAATCAGCGCGAATGAACTGAGTATGGTTTCAAATTAAAGCATTAGAAGTCTGGCAGAGTAAATCATCCTCAAGATATATTAGAAATTGATACATCTATGATTAACTGGGTGAACTTGCTTAAATAGCAATACTAAAGCATTCGTAATAAATAAAATATCTGTCTTTTTAGAGGAAATAAGTGGCTTGTAATTCGGTTCAGTATGATTAATTGTATTTAAATCACCCTCAACCGCTGATATTCTATTTTGATACAAGCATCCATCACTACATTCAATCTTGCATCTAAAGCTTTTTGTGCTGCTGCTTCATCCCAGATACCTAATTGCGCCCAAACAGTTTTGGCTTTGATAGAAATTGCTTCGTCTACAATTTCTGACAAATACTCAGAACGGCGAAACACATTAACAATATCTACGGGTTCTGGTAATTCTTTGAGTGAAAGATAACTAGGCTGACCATCGATTTCTTTAACTAGGGGATTGACGGGATAGACGGTGTAACCAACGTGTCGCAAGAATTGAGCAATTTGATAACTGGTACGTTTGCGTTTATCAGAGTGACCAACTACGGCGATTGTTTTAGCTTGAGACAACACCTCTCGCAGAGCGTTATCATCTTCTTTGAGGTTTGGCATTATCTAAATATCCTTAGCGATCGCTTTGATCATCATACCGAGTTGAAGTTAAAGATAGTACTTGCCTTAGGGAGAAAGCAGACAAATCAATTCAAAATTCCAAACCCAAAAGTATTTTTTGACTTACAAAGACTCATCCACGAGTATCAAAGACTCATTTCCCAGTTCCCAATCCCCAGCCCTCAATCTCATGACAACCCAAACATTAGGACTCGAACAAAACTTGTACAACTACTTACTGTCAGTCTCGCTGCGGGAACCGGAAATCTTAACTCAACTGAGACAAGAAACAGCTCAGTATCCGATAGGCAGGATGCAGATTGCTCCTGAACAAGGGCAATTGCTGGCGTTGCTGGTGCAGTTATTAGGAGCTAAGAAAACTCTGGATATTGGTGTATTTACAGGTTACAGTTCTCTGGTAGTGGCATTAGCGTTACCCAGCGATGGTAAAGTGATAGCCTGTGACATTAGTGAAGAGTTTACAGCGATCGCATGTCGCTATTGGCAGCAAGCAGGGGTGGCGGATAAAATTCAGTTGCAGATTGCCCCAGCAATCGAGACTTTAGATCAGTTGCTAGTGGCAGGAGAGGCGGAAAGTTTTGATTTTGCTTTTATTGATGCCGATAAGAGCAATTATGAGGGTTATTATGAGCGATCGCTGCAACTAGTGCGATCGGGTGGATTGATTGCGATCGATAATGTTCTATGGTCGGGAAGAGTTGCAGATCCCCAAGTACAAGACAACAGAACTAAAAAAATTCGCGCCTTTAATCAAAAGCTGCATCAAGATCAGCGAGTGAGTCTCAGCTTAATACCGATTGGTGATGGTTTAACCCTAGCGCTGAAGAATTAATCAAAGGGACTGGGTACTGGGTACTAGGGACTGGGAAATATTATTTTTTCCTTCTCCCTACTCTTCCACTCTCCCAATGCCCAATGCCCTACTCCCTACTCCCCTTTAACTGAATCTGTCGCCATTTCTCTTGCTGACGCACTCTTTTCTCCTCAGTCAAGCTATCAAAACAATACTCACAAGAAATGCCTTCCTCATACTTAGGAGACGCCTTATCTTCTTCCGAAATTGGATGCCCGCAACAGAGGCATAACTCATAACTCCCTTCCTCTAAGCCATGACTGACAGCTACTCGTTCATCAAAGACAAAACATTCCCCTTGCCACAAACTTTCCGCTGCTGGCACTTCTTCTAAATATTTGAGAATGCCGCCTTTGAGGTGATAAACTTCTGCAAATCCTTGAGCAAGCATATAGGATGAAGCTTTTTCACAGCGAATGCCACCAGTACAAAACAGTGCTACCTTTTTGTGTTTATTGGCGTCGAGGTTGTGACGAACATAATCTGGGAATTCTCTAAATGAGTCAGTTTGCGGATTTTCCGCCCCTTTGAAAGTGCCGATATTCACTTCATAATCATTGCGAGTATCAATCACAGTTACTTCTGGATCATTAATCAAATCATTCCATTCCTGTGGACTGACATAAGTGCCAACTTGCTCATTTGGGTCAATTTCCGGTAACCCCAGAGTGACAATTTCTTGCTTCAACCGCACCTTCATGCGTTCAAACGGGGGTGTGTCAGCATATGACTCTTTGTGTTCTAAGTCTGCTAACCGGGGATCAGAACGTAAAAAAGAGAGAACAGAGTCAACCGCTTGACGTGAACCTGCGATCGTTCCATTAATACCTTCTGCTGCTAGCAGAATTGTCCCCTTAACACCTTGCATTTGGCAGTAAGACAGCAGAGAATCTCGTTTTTCGGCAAAATCCGGCAGCTTGACAAATTTATATAGTGCTGCGACAACTTGAATATTTTCTGAATTCATCCCTTTAGCAATGGAATAATATGAGTTACAATAACGAGAGCAAACAAAATTACCTACATTTCTAATTTTACGGGGGTTTAGCTCAGTTGGTAGAGCGCCTGCTTTGCAAGCAGGATGTCAGCGGTTCGAGTCCGCTAACCTCCATCGATGTAATTTACCGTATTATGTGGTGTAAATTCGTGCAGAATACCTATTCTGTAGAGACGTTGTAATGCAACGTCTCTATTTGGTGTTTCAATGCCAAAATATTCTCACATCTCATTTAGCATTGCCATATAAAACTAAACATTAGAGCCAAGTTTCTTCTACTTTACTAAGCTGCTGAACACTTAATTTGCATATTTTTTTAAATAAAACTCTTGTAGGATAGGCATCTTGCCCACCCCAATTATACAAATTAAAAATACGTTGGCTTAATTTCAATTTGCTACAAGATAGACATATCAATGAAATACTACTGACAAATAGAGAGCTTAGATTAACAGAGTATCTCTCTAAGAGGATTACAACAATGTCTATCAAATTTATTGGTGAAACTTTTGAATATCTTGCTGAAGCTATAGCAGAAGTATTCAGCCCTGATCATGATAATTATCCGTCAATTGGCATTCAACCTTTTGAAGATGAACCATACCGAGAAAAGTCTCGTTATTAAGGAATTAAGGAGAAATGAATCAATAAATGATGATGTCAGATAACCCATATTCTGAAGAACAAAACTGATAAAAATGAGTACATCTACACTGAATTATTGAGCTTAAACTCGTTCACGACTCATAACCTCAACGTTCCCTTTACTTATAAAAAGTGAAACCCAATGCGCTAATTTAGTTAGTTTTATTGGGTTTCCTTCCTTAACTCTTAACAGCAGCCACGTGTAAGTCTACAAAACCTGACAAATTCATAAATTGCCAAATATAGAGGGATGTGCTAAGGGTTACAATCTGAGAATTTACTGATAAATAAAAATTACTAGCGAACAATTGTTACAATACAAGAATATTACTTCAGCAATGCATTCAGGTAAAATAACTCACTTTCTGGTTTACCGTTGTATCTCCCATAACGAAGTAAAAAAAGTATCGAAAAACCCTGGAAATCTTCTCGATAAAAAACCAACAGATGCGTGTTAAGGTTTTAGTCTCATCTTCTGCCCTTAGCATCTCACCCTATGCATCTGCACTATTTACACCCACAGCACCTTGAAGAATTAGTCAAGAACAGTGGCATAAATTTACACCTAGTGCAACTAAATTTCAGGTCTCTCCAAGGTGTAAGCGCCTATGAGTACCTCTTAATTTCTGAGCTACTCCCTCGCACCAATACTGGAATGGTAAAAAATGCGTGGTTACAGCGTTATACTCATATCGCTGAAGGTGGTTGGTGGTGTTCTGGACTAGACCCCTTGAATAATTGGCAAATCATGGAGTGGGGATGTTTTAAGCCAGATAAACCACGACAGAACACCAATGGCAAATCTATTAAATACGAGCATCCGCCTAGTACACCAACGCGGGTATTTTGTTTGCGTACACCGTTACAAGTATGGCAGCAAGTCGCTCAACGTTACAATCTAGCCATACCTAACGATATCAGCATTACCCCGGATGGTGAAGCTGAAGGCTTTTGGCAATGGGTGATAGAACAAAATATTCCCCTTATTATCTGTGAGGGAGTGAAAAAAGCAGCCACGCTGCTGACACAAGGATATGCAGCTCTTGCCATTCCTGGAATTACTAGTGGTTATCGGGTTGTCAAAGATGAATTTGGTAAAGTTACCCGTCGTCAGTTAATTCCTGACTTAGCAGTATTTACTCATACGAAACGTAGCTTTTATATTTGCTTTGATTTTGAAACTCAACCTAAAAAAATTGGTGCTATAAATAATGCCATTTCTCAACTTGGTTGTTTATTCCAGCAAAAAAATTGCCCCGTAAAAGTCATAGAACTTCCAGGGGTTGAAAAAGGCGTTGATGAATTTATTGTTGCCAAAGGTACAAATGTTTTTGAAAAAGTTTATCGGCAAAGCATTAACTTAGAAGTTTACCTTGCTCAAACGAAGCCTCACACCGAGCTAACCATTCCTCCTGCACTTATAGTCAACCGTCCTTATTTAGGTGAAATACCTTTCCCTGCATCTGGAATAGTAGGAGTCAAATCAGCCAAGGGAACGGGTAAAACTACAGGGCTGCAAACTATTGTTAATCAAGCAAAAAGTAGAAATCAACCTGTTTTACTAATTACTCATCGAATTTTACTAGGACGGTTTCTGTGTGAAAAAATTGGTATTCAATGGGGAATAGATAATAATTCCAAATTACTCTCCCACTCCACGCAACCCCAGAGAAGACCCCTTGCCCCTACTCTCCCACTTCTTCGCTCTCCCACTCCCAATTCTGTGGGATTGTGCATTGATTCCATTTGGAAACTTCAGCCAGAAGATTGGCATGGGGCAATAGTAATTTTGGATGAAGTAGAGCAATCTTTATGGCATTTGCTCAACAGCAATACTTGTAAACATAAGCGCGTCAAAATTTTAAAATTATTTCAACAATTAATTTCTACTATTTTGGCAAGTGGGGGGTTAGTAATTGCCCAAGATGCCGATTTGTCAGATGTTTCTCTGGAATATTTACAAGCATTATCAGGAATTAAATCAATGCCTTGGGTAGTGGTGAATCAATGGAAACCTCAACAAGGTTGGGACGTTACTTTTTATGATTCTCCTAATCCAACTCCGTTAATTCATCAACTGGAATTAGATTTATTAGCAGGGCGTAAATGTTATGTTACTACTGATAGTCGTTCTGGTCGCTACAGCTGTGAAACTATTGAACGTTACTTAAAAGAGCGTTTACAAAGATTGCGGCAACAATTTCCGAAGACATTGCTAGTTAGTAGCCACACGACAAATACACCTGGTCATGCTGCGGTTGATTTTATAGCAGCTATTAATGAAAAAATTCCTGAGTATGACAGTGTTTTTGTAACTCCTAGCCTGGGTACAGGGATTAGTATTGATGTCCAACATTTCGACCGAGTTTATGGGATTTTTCAAGGCGTAATTCCTGATTCAGAGGCACGGCAAGCTTTAGCCAGAGTAAGGGATAATGTACCACGTATTGTCTGGTGTGCGAAGCGAGGTATTGGTTTAATTGGTAGTGGTAGTACAAATTATCGCTCGCTATCAGATTGGTATCAGGAAAATCAAAAAGAAAATTTAGCTTTGCTCAGTCCACTACATAAAATAGATGTGGATCTACCTTTAGTTTATGACCCTATTCATTTGCGAACTTGGGCAAAGTTTTCTGCGAGAGTCAATGCTTCGATTTGCCTCTACCGTCAGTCAATGCAAGATGGTTTAATTGCAGATGGTCATCAAGTTCAAATACGGAGTAATGCTGTTCATAATAATATTATTCGAGATTTACGCCTTGCCTTTTTAGCTACTGACTCTAATGATTTAGCTACTCGTAGAAGGTTAGTTTTAGAAATTGTTAAAGTTCAAAAGGATTGGGCGCAAAGCCGCCAAAAAGCTAAAGAAATTAAACGCAAAATTAAAGAGATTAAACAGCAAAATCAATTAGCGGCAGCGAATGCTGTAGCCAAGGCAACAGATATTGATTACGTAGAATATGAGCAGCTATTGATTAAATATTCCCTGACTGAAGAAGAACGTAACCAAATCAATAAATATATTCTCAGGCAAAGATATGGGGTAGAAGTTACTCCCATCCTGAAACTGCAAGATGACCAAGGATATTATAGTCAACTGTTGATTCACTATTATCTAACTCACCAAAGTGAATATTTTCAAATTAAAGATGAGCAAGAATGGTATCAGCAGTTGTCTTGGGGAGAGGGTAAAGTTTTTCTCCCAGATTTGAAGACTTACACTTTAAAAGTTGAGGCTCTAAGAGCTTTGGGAATGCAACAGTTTCTTGAGCCAAAACGTGAATTTGCCGAGAATGACCCAGATTTAATATTACTGAAGAATGTTGCTATTCAGCACAGTAAGCATATCAAAAGGACACTTTGTATTAATTTAGTTAGAGAGCAAGAGCAGGTTTCGGCGATAAAAATACTCAACCGACTGTTAAATTTGTTGGGTTTGAAGTTGAAGCGGGTAAATGAAGCTTATCAAATCGATGAAGAGACGTTGGGCGATGGTAGAGAAAAAGTATTTGCAGTTTGGTATCAACGGGATGAGTTGATGTTAGCTAATAGAAAGAGTGTTGGCTATAATATGGCTGATTTTTCTTTAGATTGGGAAGCTGAAAATATACAACAAGCAAAGTCTGTAGTTGCAAGTTCTGTATAAATTTAGATAAATTGCGGTTAGCTTTTGCCTGCACGACTTATACTAATTCAATTAATGGTTGCAACCCATCCTTGGATAAAGACGCGATGAATCGCGTCTCTACAGATGGACTATTTTTCGCATTCTTTTTTCTAATTGGTATTACCAAAAAGCACAGTCCTAGCCTGCATACTTCACCTTTTATCCCAAATAAAAAGACGCGATTAATCGCGTCTTTACGTATAAAATGTGAGTACTTCTAGGCAACACAAACTTTGTTTGAGTATGAGGATAGGTGAGATGATCATCCTAAATCAGGATAGGCGATCGCTCCTCAACAATTTTTTGCTGTGAACTCTAACCCTGGTTTCATAACCAGTTTGACAATTAGCAATTGCTTATGCCTTAACTACCCCTAATTTCTCTTGAATCCGAGTCTTAGCAGCTTTGAATTCTGTAGCAAGTTGTTCGCTTTGCTCAGTACTTAAGTTGTTACGAATAGAAGCAAACATTGTGCTTTCTTCTTGACGAATATGGTCGCCAACATCTTGCATCAGCTTTCTGACTTTATCCTTGAATTGGTCTGAAGATGGGCTGATACCCTTGATTTCCTCTAACACCCGCTTCATTTGAGCTTGTTCGTCATAGAGTTCTTGAGTGTCGCTCTCACCGTAGAAAGGACGTACTCTGGGGTAAACAACTTCTTCTTCAGCTTCGGCGTGGACAGTTAGATCCTTGTAAATCTGACCGAAGTACTCTTGGATCTTCTGAGAATTGTTGCTTTGTAGTAGTTCGGTGAACAGCGTATTTACCTTGTTGTGATCTAAACGGATAACATCCTGGATATTTAAATCCTTTTTGTCGCTGGTTTGGGTAACAGCACTACCTACCACACCACTAATTGCTGCTACAGCATCTTGAACTCGCGCCCAAATACCTTGATCTGCATCTTGTCCAGTCAGTTCACGAACACCCAAAACTTCCAGAATTCCTTTTAATTGCTCTTGATGAGCGCGGTTCTCAAAGTTAACAGTATTGAGAGGCCCAATCGCTAACAAAACGTCAGCGCCGACTTTTTGAGCAGCTTTATGAACTATTAAGCCACCCATTACTATTTTGTGCTTCAGCAATTCATGTTGAGCAACTTTTTCGTACAAGCTTAACTCTGAACCTTGGAACAATTTTTGAGCTGTTTCAATAAATTGTTTCACTGTTTGTTTCGGTTCAGCTTGAATACCATATTGACCGATTACAGTTTCGAGAACGCCAAGATTTTTTTCGTCATCTTTGAGGAAATCCCGGATGCGATCAGCGATTTCGGCATCCAGTCCTTCTCTCAAAACCAGTCGCTCATTTTCAATAGCCAACTGTTGGAGTGCTTTCAAATCTGCCAATTTCACAGCAATAGCATTGCGTTTTGCATCATCTAAAGTAGCTACCATCCGTAGTTCTCCTCGGTAATAATGTTTTTAATTATTTACTACTCTCAGACTGACACATTGATTAGGAATATTCCATCTTACTTTTGAGTGATCGCTTGGGTGACTCTGGATAGAAAAACAAGTAGTTTTATTACTTAGATATATGGTTCTGCTTTAAGGTATACAACTGTTTAATCTGGAGTCACTCCTCAGATAGATAAAATTTTAGTTTTAGTTTTATAAATTGACTCAAGGATATTTAAATATTTAGGAGATTAACTAATAATGCCAGATAGTCCTGGACTAGGAGAACAGGCGCTGAATAAAGCGGCAGAAATAGGATTATCTAATCAATTAGATGAAGTAGAAAATTTAGATGTAAATGTTAAAACTGATCCACTTAAATTGGTTCAGGGTGAGGTGGATACAGTCACTATAGAAGGTGAAGGTTTGGTTATGCAGAAAGACCTCCGCATGGAGGAATTGAAAATGCAGATGGATAGCGTTGCCATCAATCCTCTAAGTGTGGCTTTCGGCAAAATTGAACTTACCAAACCTACCCAAGCTAGTACGCGGGTTGTGCTAACTGAAGCTGATATCAATCGTGCCTTCAACTCAGAATATGTGCGATCGCAACTGCAAAGTCAGAAAATGCAAATCAATGGCCAACCAAGTACGATCGCACCTCAAAACGTAAACTTTCGCCTACTTGGTGAAGGCAAAGTTGCGCTCAATGCAACCATATTGCTCAAAGAAATAGGAGAAACTCAACAAGTTGCTTTTTATGCAGTGCCTCGTGTGAGTGCTAACGGACAAACAGTTTCTTTAGAAAATGTTGAGTATGGCGAAAGTGAAGAAATATCGCCAGAACTGACAAAAGCCCTGATAGATCAAACAAGTGAACTTTTGAATTTGAGTAACTTTGATCTAGAAGGAATGAGCTTACGAGTTAAGCAGATAGGGGTAGAAGCAGGCAAACTAACGCTGCAAGCCGAAGCTTACGTTGAACAAATTCCTTCCACTTAAAATTAGGATACTGAAACAATGGAAACCACAGAAACAACTTCTACACCTTTCCCAAATATTCCACCAGTTATTGAAAGTAACGACAGCGAGTATCTTGATACTGGCGTACCCAGCACAGTGGCGATCGCTGGGCATCCTCTACACCCTCTGAGTGTCATCTTTCCTATCGCTTTTTTAGCCGCCGCCTTGGGAAGCGACTTTGGATACTGGTTAACTCGTGATTACTTCTGGGCAAGGGCTTCGCTGTGGTTAATCGGACTCGGATTAGCTGGAGGTCTTTTAGCAGCTGCGATCGGCTTGAGCGACTTTTTGAAAATTGAACGAGTCCGCAAGCGTACTGCTGGTTGGGTGCACTTAATTCTAAATGTTTCTATCCTAGTTTTAACACTCGTAAACTTCTTACTACGTATAGGCGATCCTGAATCACGAATAATACCTTGGGGATTGTTGATCTCACTCATTGTCGGTACACTGACTAGTGCTTCCGGCTGGTTTGGTGCAGAACTTTCTTATCGGCATAAAATCGGTGTAGTAGGTGCTGGTAGCAGAAGATATCCATAATGGGGACTGGGGATTGGGGATTGGGAACTAGGGACTGGGGCTATAGACTTTAGAGAAGAGTTTTTCCAATAACAATACTCAGTCCCTCAAGTGCTAAGTAAAAAACACTATTTCCCAATCCCTAATTCCCAATTCCTAGTTTCCATAAACGGTGGTGCAAAGGCTAAAATTTTCCTTAGTCTTTGGCTTTCAAAAAATGCACCACAACCGTAAGCAAACAATATTCATCATCCTCTCCTTGCTCATCGTTGTCCCGATGGGCTTTTTATTTAAGTACTACACTGGGCCTGCTCATCAGTGGTTAAATAACTATGGTGCAGCGGTATTTTACGAAATATTTTGGTGTTTGTTCGCGTTCTTATTTGCCAGAAGTCGGGCAGCAATAATCCAAATTCCTTTATGGGTTTTTATCATCACCTGCATACTAGAATTTTTGCAACTTTGGCATCCACCATTATTAGAAGAGATTCGCGTTACGTTAATAGGTAAATGGTTACTTGGTACTACCTTTGCTTGGTGGGATTTTCCTCATTACATATTGGGTTCAGTTCTAGGTTGGTTTTGGATACAACAATTACAAAAAATCGGATATGCAAAAAAAAGTTAAAGTTAAGCCTAATTCAAAACAGCAAAAAATTGAGGAACAACCCGATGGCAGTTTAACCGTCTATTTAAAATCGCCCCCAGTCGATGGAAAGGCGAATGAAGAGTTAATTAAACTATTAGCAGAAAAATTTGATGTCTCTAAATCCGATATCAGAATTAAGGCTGGTTTATCTTCTCGACAAAAAATGATTGAAATTGACACGGATATTTAATATTGATCATTTTTTTGCTAGTACACAACAGCAGCAATAAATCTCCTAATGAAAATCACAGAAAAGGTTAAGTGATAAGCTTTTTAAACTTTAAATTGCTTATGTTGCTCTTTGTCTGCTTAAAAAATGTAATGTTTAGGCTCATCTGATGGATTTACTAGTACTATGAAGAAATAAATAACAAGGATATGTGAAGCACAAAAATTTTACTCTTGTGTAATACCAACATATCCTGAATGTTGTGTAATTCTGATGTATCTAGACTGATTTTTGACTCGTTCTATCCAAGCTTCAATCGCCGGAAATTGAGTCAAATTAAATCCACCTTCATCAGCTACATGAGTATAAGCAAACAGAGCAATATCAGCAATCGTGTAGCGATCGCCTACAAAAAAAGTGTGAGAAGTTAAATGATTCTCCATCAAGTTAAGTGCTGCATAACCCGATTTACGTTTTTGTTCTAACGCTTCCTTATATTCTTCGGCTTTATCTAAAATAGAAATCCAATATCTTGATGTAGCGATAAACGGTTCATGACTGTATTGTTCAAAAAATAACCATTGCAGCACTTGTGCGCGTAAAAAGCGGTCATATGGTAAAAATTCTGTACATTCGCTCAGATATACTAATATGGCATTTGATTCTGTCAAGTATTTACCAGGCTCAATTTCCAAAACTGGTATCTTACCGTGAGGATTTTTACTCAAAAAATCTGGTGTTTGAGTCTCACCTTTTAAGATGTTAACCTCTACCCTCTCAAAGGGCATACCTAGTTGTGTCAATAAAAGGCGTATCTTATAACCATTACCAGAAGGTAAAAAATCGTACAAACGTAAAGCTTCCATGTCAAAAACTATAGTAAGGAATAATTTGAGAAATTAGAGTTCAAAATACAATATCTTACCAAACCATTTTCCAAAAAACCGGATATTTTTTTATATTAAACTTTTGAGCGCTTTAAACAATTATCTGAACAAATAAAAAAATGTATGATTTATTTCTAGTATTTAGTAGCATTTAAATATTTAATTTTAGTAAGTGGTCGAGAATAAAAGTATGTGTGGGAGATTTACTTTAAACCAGTCATCAGAAGCATTAGCCGAGCTTTTTCATGTTCAGGAAGTGACGGATTTAGCAGCCGGATATAATATTGCACCTACGCAAATGGTGGCAACAGTGTTACATAATTCCGAAAGTGACAAGCGGAAATTTCAGCAGTTACGTTGGGGATTAATTCCTTCATGGGCGAAAGATCCGGGGATGGGAGCGAAACTCATTAATGCTAGGTCAGAAACCGTTGCTGAAAAACCTGCTTTCCGGTCAGCTTTTAAGCATCGACGCTGCTTAGTGCTAGCTGATGGCTTTTATGAATGGCAACGGCAACAAGGCAAAAAGCAGCCGTTTTATTTTCGTCTGCAAGATGGTAAACCCTTTGGCTTTGCAGGTTTGTGGGAAAGATGGCGTTCGCCTGCCAACGAGGAAATAGTCTCTTGTACAATATTGACAACAGCAGCTAACGAATTACTGCAATCTATTCATGATCGGATGCCAGTAATTTTAGAACCAGAAGATTACGATTTATGGCTAAATCCCGAAATACAAACGACTGAAACACTACAGCCGCTATTGCGTCCTTATCCAGCCTCAGTAATGACTGCTTACCCAGTCAGTACCTTGGTGAACAACTCCCGGCATAATAGTCCAGAATGCATCATACCCATCAATGGGGGCTAGGGACACTTCCCTGCGGGACGCTTTGCGTAGCTTGCTTCCCCAGAGGGGTACGACAAGCGGTAGTTGAGCGTAGTCGAAACTCAGTGCATCGCTGCGGACTGGGGACTGGAAGCTAGGACTATATACTATGGATTAGAGAAGGTTTTTCTAATACCCAATCCCCATTACCACTTATCCCCAATCCTTAAAACAGAACCAAATATGCCAAGAACACAAAAAAACGATAATTTTATTGACAAATCCTTTACAGTGATGGCAGATATTATCCTGAAGATATTGCCAGCCAATAAAAAAGCCAAAGAAGCGTTTGTTTATTACCGAGATGGTATGTCAGCGCAGGCAGAAGGAGAATATGCTGAAGCATTAGACTACTATGAAGAAGCTCTAACACTAGAGGAAGATACTAACGATCGCAGCTATATTCTCTACAACATGGGGCTGATTTATGCGAGTAACGGCGACCATAACAAGGCTTTAGAGTTCTATCACGATGCGATCGAGTTAAACCCACGCTTACCTCAAGCCTTGAATAACATTGCCGTAATTTATCATCACCAAGGCGAAAAGGCAAAAGAAGCAGGGGATAACGATGCTGGGGAAGCGCTGTTTGACCAAGCCGCAGACTATTGGATTAGAGCGATTCGCATGGCTCCCAATAACTACATTGAAGCCCAAAACTGGCTAAAAACCACTGGGCGATCGCAAATTGACGTATTCTTCTAAAAGTGAGGAGTTAAGAGTGAAAAGTTATAAATTGTAACTTCTCACTTCTAACTCCTGTACAGACACGATTAATAGCGTCTCTACTCCTAACTCCTAAAAAAATATGATTGATCGTGAACAAGTTCGCAAAGTAGCTAATCTCGCTCGTTTAGAATTGACACCAGAAGAAGAGGAGCAATTCACCACTCAACTAGGAAGTATTTTGGATTATGTCCAACAGCTGAACGAACTTGATGTCAGTAATGTAGTTCCGACAACAAGGGCAATTGATGTCAGTAACGTAACGCGAGAGGATGAGTTACAACCCTATGCTGACAGGGAAGCCATTCTTGGCAGTGCGCCTGAACAAGAAGGCGAATTTTTTAAAGTACCAAAAATCCTGAATGCTGAATAGGTCAACAGTCCAAAGTCCAAATATTAACCCTTAACTCTTGACTTTTGACATAGGAGATAATTATGGGTTTAGGAATCCTTCAAGATGGTCAGTGGATATCTGAAAGGGAACAAGAAGACTCTAAAGGTAGATTTGTTCGGCCATCAACAACTTTTCGCAATCAGATTACAGCCGATGGTTCAAGTGGCTTTAAAGCTGAAGCTGGGCGCTATCATTTGTATATTTCCTGGGCTTGTCCTTGGGCGTGTCGCACTGTGATTCTTCGCCAGTTAAAAGGTTTAGAAGATGTTATTGGCTTATCTGTAGTTGCTGCGGAAATTGATCAAAACGGTTGGGAATTTACCGAGGAACCAGGGTGTATTCCTGATACAGTCAATGGTACTGAATATCTCTGGCAAATTTATCTGAAGGCTGATCCTAGCTATACTGGTCGGGTAACAGTTCCAGTTTTATGGGATAAGGAAAAAGGGACAATTGTCAATAATGAATCCCGTGAAATCATCCGGATGTTTGATACAGAATTCAATGCTTTTGCAAAACAAAATATCAATTTTTATCCAGAAGATTTGCAAAAAATAGTTGATGAGACAATTGACGCAATTTACCAACCCATTAATAACGGTGTGTACCGCGCAGGATTTGCTACTACTCAGTCAGCTTATGATGAAGCAGTTACAGAATTGTTTGCGGCTCTTGATTACTGGGAAAAAGTATTAGAAAACCAACGTTATCTCTGCGGGAATCAAATTACTGAAGCGGACTGGTGTTTATTCACTACTCTATTTCGCTTTGATGCAGTTTATTATGTGCATTTCAAATGCAACTTACGTCGTATTGTAGATTATCCCAATTTATGGAATTATCTTAAAGAACTTTACCAACTGCCAAATGTTAAGGAAACTTGTAACCTTGATCACATCAAACGGCATTATTATAGGAGCCATCCTCAAGTTAATCCAACCCGCATTGTGCCAAAAGGGCCACTAATTGATTTTGACGCACCCCATAATCGCAACAGAATGTTCTAATACAATATTTTTGCTGGTCTTTTTAAGCGTTTTGATAAGCAATATATAACAATCCTTAATTATTTGTGAATAATAAAATTACTGACTTCTATGAAAAGTCGGTAATCTAAGCCTTAAACTAAAAGATTTTTATTATAAATTCACTAACATTCAAATAAGTTTGTTGCATAGCTAACGCATAACTAGCATCAAAATGTTTGTTGGTTTTCATTTCAGAAGTTAAATCAAATCCGCTAACTATCTTAAGAGTCTTACACCAGATTTGACGTGCGTAATAAGCTGTGTAGTTATACAAGTTGTTAGATTCATATCAAGTCTAATACCAATTCTTTGTAAAGATGCACTAAATTTCCCATAGGCAGAAGGCTAGGCTATATAAACAAAGCGTCCTCACCCTGCGAGAACGACAAAGCCGAACGCAGGCTGAATTATGCTCATCTTTATACAAAAATGGTATTATTGCCAAAACTTACACAATAATCACTAAGCCGCATCCCGAATGATTGCCGTCCCTTGTTGCAAAGGTTTAACAATACGAGATATGGGAAGCGATCGCAAAGAACCATCACCCGTTACAGTTAGGGCTTACACATAAAGTATTTTTACTATATTGAGGCTGTATCCAGATAAAATTCACAAAAATATTTACAAGCTTTAGTTTCGATTAGCTTTCCCTATAAAAAGCTTTGTTTTTGCTTTTTAAACTTAAATAGCACCTGTTTACACGCTGATTTGGCAAGCTTAAAAAATGAGCAGATTCAGTTAATATGAAGCATGTTTTACTATTTAGTTATTTGCCCTGACTTGCTAGACCTTTAGTGTTCATTTCATTGTGTTCAATAGCTTTTAGCCCTTATCGCTCCCATGCTGACCCATCACCGCAAGCCCGTGTGCTTATCACTTATTTCCACTGACCTACCAGTTTGGTCTATTGTTGAAACTGCTGGCACATTGTATCAGAAAGATACTAATCGGTTCCATTTATTACTGACTGCACCGCCCTTAATTAGCTGCGAAGTAGCGAGTTATCCAAGTCCAGAGGAGACACTTCCTCAAAAGAAAAGCAACGCCTATGCCCCTAGTAGTCCCAGGATTTTGTGGCTAGAGATTTCCCCTTATCGGGTAATTATGACCATGCAAGGTAACGCTCAAGTGAGTTATCGTCACTTCTGGGAACAGGGCGTTCACGGTATTAGCCGTTATTGGTTGCCAGCAGAGTCACTGCAACCTAATTATCCCATTCGCTTACGTAATTTTACTAGTAGCCTAACTCTTACAGGACACCCCTTACCAGAGCATTTGCGAGTAGAATACGAATTGTGGGCAGAAAAAGTCCAACTCGGACATTACATCCTTAATCTGGAAATTAAACATTAATATCTCGGAATTAAGGATTGGGGACTGGGGAATAACTTTTGCAATACCCAGTACCCAATACCTAATATCCAATCCTCAATTTCTGATGCCTATTAACCAAAATAATTAGGTTGATTACCTGGTTTCCATTTAATATTGCAACCGACACTCGGCTTTTGGTCAGTTGTAACAGGTTTATCCGCTAACACGGCTTCAATGGCTGCACGTAAATCTGCACCCGTTACAGGTTTACCATTACTAGGGCGACTATCATCTAATTGTCCCCGATAAACAAGTTTGCGTTCTTGATCAAATACAAAAAAATCAGGTGTACAAGCTGCTGTATATGCCTTTGCTGTCTCCTGAGTTTCGTCGTAGCACAAAGGAAACGTCAACCCAAGTTCTGCGACCATTGCCTGTAACGATTCTGGTGCATCATCTGGGTAGTTTTTGGCATCATTCGCGCTAATGGCAACAATGCCCAAATCACCTGTAAAGTAATCTTTTCCTAACTGCGCCAATTCTTTTTGGACGTGCTTTACAAACGGGCAATGTCGACAAATAAACATTACCAATAACGCTTTTTTATCTGCAAATCTAGAAAGTGAAGTTGCCTTTCCTGATACAACTTCCGGTAGCTCAAAATCTGGTGCTTTAGTGCCAAGCGGCAACATTGTTGAAGCAGTTAAAGCCATAGTTTATCCAATACTTTTACCTAAGAACGGCTTTTGCTATCAGTATATTTTCAACATACCACTAAATTTTCCATAAATTAAAAGACGGGAACTTTCCCGTCTCTAAGTTTTGCTAAGAGTTTCACTATATAAACTCAAATCAGTTGTTACAGACTTGCCAAAAGACCAATAATGCCGTGTCCTGTCAAAACTTCTAATGCTATTAGAGAAACAAAACCAATCATTGCTAGACGACCGTTGAGTAGTTCTGCGTAGGGCGTGAACCCAGTGCGATCGCCTTGCTCATCTACATAAATCTTTGGCTCGATCGCAAAGTTGTTCAGTTTGCCCTGATCGTCAACAATAGCAGTACTTGTACGCATATCATTATCCCCCTGTTGTTTCTTATGTAAACAACTGTAACAAAATTATTAAATTTTGTAAAGTATCTTAATCTATCTAAACCGAAGTGCAAGGCAGAGATATGATGGTGGATCGAGTTTATAGCTGTGTCTAACAAATAGGCTTTGCTCCTTACTGGTAAGCACTTTCAGTTAAAAATAGAGTTTCTAGGAAGTAATGGATCGATTTAGAGTAGAGGTTATTGCCAAAACACCAAACCCGCAGCAAGTGATATATGCTGCGATGCACCAGGACTATACTGATGGGTTCGTGTTTGATGAGCGCGACTCATGGCCCTCAGAGTCACAAAGCGGCGAAATTATTGTTAAACGACTTTTAGCCGGTGAGAGGGGACATTACGGCCCTTTAGAGCATCCCCAGATTGTTTTTAACTGTGGCTACTTTCCCCATAGTGTGATGCAGCAGGCTCGTACTCATCGGGTAGGTGTATCATTTGATGTTCAGTCATTTAGATATACTGGTAACCAATTCAATGATGTAATCGCGGGTAAAAAAGATATAGAAGAAGTTTTTTACCTGCGTCCCGTTGGTTATTACACTGATAGACAAGGCAAAAAGTATCACTATTCACCAGAACAACGAGCAGCAGATTTGCAGTGGTGTTTAGAAGCAGCTAAACGCTACAAAGCTGATTTTGAAGCGGGAATGTCTGAAGAACACGCCAGAGGTAAAGTTCCCTTTGATTATCGTCAGCATTTTGTAGTTAGTTTTAATTTAAGGTCTTTTTTACATTTTTGCGACTTGAGAAATAAGAAAGATGCTCAACTAGAAATTCAAAAGTTGTGTGAAATGATGTGGCCGCATTTTGAAGATTGGGCCCCAGCAATCGCACAATGGTATGAAAAACAGCGTTTAGGTAGAGCAAGATTAGCGCCTTAACTTCTAACTCAGCAGGATACTGGCTTATCGGCCTCCTAAAGGGCGATCGCTGTTGGATGTATTAATTATTTGATTACGATTTTTCACCCAATCAGTCATATCAATTAATTCATCATCAGCATCTTCTAAAGGTGAACCAAACTCGGCCTCAAGTTTGCTTTGCTCATCATCGCTTATGTAAGGTATAAGAATTTGGCAGAGGCGGAGTCTTTCTTCTTGTAAGACTTCACGCATAGTTTCTTTAATCAATTGCTTTTAATTATTGAATTTCCATACTCGTGCCTCTTATTCAGAGTTAAATAAATATATTTTACCTAGCTAGATTGCCCGACAACGACAAACAATCATTGAAAACTCATCGAGCTTGAACCTGCGATCGCCATGCCAAGTTAATTATCTAAACTGGATATTGTAGGCGTTGGGAGCGATACCTACACTAAATTACTCTAACGCATTCTTATTGTTGGGTTTGATTTTAGGCGATCGCACAATAGTATGAAAAGTACCATTTAGTAAAGCAAGATTAGCTCCCTAGCTTATTCGAAGTTTTTATCTTGAATTACTTAGATTTTAGCTAAAGTTACAATCTCTAGCTGGTCTTGATATTTACCCTGACGAGCTGCATAACTGATAGCGCAAGGTTCCCCTTCTAGAAATAGCAATTGCACCACGCCTTCGTTAGCGTAGATGCGACAATCAGCGCTGGAAGAATTGGAAAATTCTAAAGTTAAATGACCCCGCCATGCAGCTTCAGCAGGCGTTAGATTGGCTATTATTCCACAACGTGCATACGTAGATTTACCTATGCAAATCACTGTGATATTCTCTGGAACCTGCAATTTCTCTAGGGCAACTCCTAAACCATAAGAGTGAGCAGGTAATATAAAGTAACTGCCACTGTCATCAGTATGCAGTGATGTCGGCTCTAGATTATGGGGATTAAAGTTTTTGGGGTCTACAACGGTTCCGGGAATGTGGCGAAAAATGCGGAACTCAGCCGAGGAAAGGCGTATATCGTAGCCATAAGAAGACAAACCGTAGCTGATTACAGGTTGAACTGCTACAGATTCATTTTTTTGCACTTTGCGGATTAGGCTTGGCTCAAAAGGCGAAATCATACCTTTTTGAGCCATTTCAGTAATCCAGATATCGTTCTTAATCACAAGTTCACAGCTAATTCAAACAGAACTACTAGGATATCGTGAACTGAGCATTTTGTTTAGGGTTGATGACTGCGACGGATTTCTGTAATTTGGTCAGCCACATCTAAAAGAGACTTGGGCATCTCTGGCCCTGTGAGAATGATATCGACGTGGGGAGGGCGTTTTGCCAGAAACGCTAAAACTTCTGTTTCGGGAATTAAACCAAAGTTAATCGCTAAACTTAACTCATCTAAAACAACTAGAGAATACTTACCTTCGTACACTACCTGCTGTGTATACTGCCATAGCTTTTGTAAAGCTTGATGCTCCGTATCATCTAAGTGCGGCGTATCAATGCATCGAGGTAAATCACAGCGAATCCAATCTAAATTTTGTCCCAGCTGCATGGGCCGTTCTTGTCCTTGACGAATACCCCCTTTGAGGAACTGCACTATTAACACTGGCGTGCCTTGACCAGCAATTCTCAATCCTTGAGCCATAACACTGGTAAAAAAGTTCCGATGAGAGCTAGTGAAAACTTGCACTAGACCTTCAACTGGATATGGTAAGGTAAGAGCCGAATTTACACTTTGAGTTTCTAACTGGGCAACCATAGGACGAAGTTCAAAAAATCACAACGAATTAAAAGCTTTTGCTGAAAGTAGCCATTGCTGATCTGCCTCTATAATCAATCTGTTTTTTACAGGCGTATTGTATTTGGCAAATTGCACTTTTAGTCAAACACTACGTTTGTTATAAAGTCAAGAGTTATTTAGGGCAGTAGCTAGATTAAGCAATTTATCTACAAGTACCCGAAGCTGTCATAGTTAGCTGTTTCTTGAGGCTTTCTTTACCAGATGACCAATCTGAAATCGTGCAGCACCGTAGAGAAATATTCTACGATCGCACTATCCCTATCCTGGAATATTATAAGACTCTGCTCTCGATTCCTTAGCTAAATGCTAACTCTCCGACACAACACTCAGATGATTTGCAACACTGAGGTAACCTTAAGGCAGTATTCTATTTGAGGCAACTCCAATGGCTTGGCAGCGTCCAGACGGTCGTCTTCCCTACGAACTACGTCCGCTCAGTTTTTACCCTAGTTTCACCCGTTTTGCTCCCGGTTCCGTTCTGATCAAATGTGGAGAAACTCAGGTACTCTGTACTGTCAGCATTACTCAAGGCGTTCCCAGGTTTCTTGAAGGAACTGGTAAAGGCTGGTTAACAGCAGAGTATCGAATGCTACCATCTGCTACACACAGACGCCAAGAAAGAGAATTATTAAAATTATCTGGTCGGACGCAAGAAATTCAACGTTTAATTGGGCGTAGTTTAAGGGCAGCATTAGATTTTGAGGCACTAGGAGAACTAACGCTGACTGTGGATACCGATGTATTGCAAGCAGATGCAGGAACGAGGACAGCAGCGATAACAGGCTCATTCGTGGCCTTGGCTCATGCAATTTCTCAATTATTGCAGCAGGGAGTATTAAAGCGATCGCCTCTATCTGGACAGGTAGCAGCAGTTTCCGTAGGGTTATTGCAGGGCGAGTCATTTTTGGATCTGAATTATCTCGAAGACGTAGCTGCAACAGTAGATTTCAATGTAGTGATGAATCAGCACTTGGGAATCATTGAAGTCCAAGGCACAGCAGAAGAAGGCAGCTTTAGCCGCACTCAGTTGAATCAGCTACTAGATTTTGCAGAGAAAGGAATTCAGCAATTATTAATCGCCCAACGGGAAGCCATCCCTAACTGGGAAGCGCTGTTTGTAGGGGACTGAGGGGATGAGGTGAAGGGCAGGGAGCAGGGAGCAGGGGGAGAAATAACTTACTCAGCACTCAGCACTCAGCACTCCTAATCCTTGATGTTAAAAGTTTCAAAAGTTAAAAAGGAGGATTGTGATAAGTTCGGTATTGTATTGCTGGAAGCAGGCAATAAGAATGATAAAGTCATGAACAAAACGGTTGAAGTTCTACCGGATCAGCCAGCACTGGTTGCGCGATCGCTGGAATTAATCCTGTCTGAGTTGGAAACTGCCATTGGGCAACGGGGACAATTTACGATTGCCTTATCTGGCGGCAGTACACCTAAGCCGTTGTACGAAGCGATCGCTAATCAAAAACTGCCTTGGGATAAAATTCATGTGTTTTGGGGGGATGAACGTTTTGTCCCGCCAGATCATCCCGATAGCAATGAACTGATGGCGCGTCGGGCATGGTTAGATCGAGTTGATATCCCAGCAGCTAACATTCACGCTGTACCGACTTTGGAATCTGAGCCAGCTTTAGCTGCTGCTAAGTATGAAAAGCATCTCCAAGAATTTTTTAATTCTTCACCCGGAGAGTTTCCTGCAATAGATGTAATATTACTAGGAATGGGTGATGATGCACATACCGCATCTTTGTTTCCCCACACAGAGGCTCTCAAAGTCAGCGATCGCCTGATTACTGTGGGTAATAAAGACGGAAACCCCCGCATAACCTTCACTTACCCCTTTATTAACTCTGGCCGCAGCGTGATTTTTCTGGTTGCTGGTGCTAATAAAAGACCAGCTTTAGCTGAAGTCTTCGCACCCGTAGCTGATGATTTCACTTACCCATCCCGGTTGATTCAGCCCCAAGGAAAACTTTGGTGGCTACTGGATGCAGCAGCAGGTTTGGAACTCAAATCTTGACTTTCCCATCAAGAGTAATTGTTAGAATTTATAGCTAGGGTCGCCCTCTGCCAAACTTCTAATGTTTTACGCCAAGCCGTATGAGGTCGGACACTGCGTTGCTGGGTCTCTCCCCCAAAAAACGAGTGTCCGTGGCGTCTAGATTGGAAGTTGCTGCTGGAAGTTCTCTCTGCTTGCCAGTACTATTTTACGATGAGCTTGAACAAAGGCCAAAATCGATGATCGTCTGCCCTAATTGCAATCATCCCAACCCTGACGGCGCTGTCCAGTGTGAAGCTTGCTATACACCGTTACCAGCGACTACAAACTGTCCCAGTTGTGGGGCAACTGTGCAAGCAGATGCCGCTTTTTGTGGTCAGTGTGGACATAACCTGCACTCGACAGCAGCACACGCACACGTTGCACCATCAGTAGCACCAACAATTGCTCCCGACACCCCCGTGGAAGTGCCACAGTTAATTGTCCCTGATCCACTGTTAGAACTTTTGCAACCAGATGCTTTAGGAATTGGCGGTGAAAGCTCTCATCCCGCTGAAACTTCACCTTTACCAGCAACAGCAGTAGCAAATCCACCACAAGCAAATACTCCAGATAGCGGCATCTCAGGAACGCCAACCATTGCTGCTCCACCAATGGTTTCTGGGCAAGGAAATCCGACTTCACCCCCTGAACCCGCACCAATGGAAACAGTTCAAGCAACACCAGCCCCTGAACCGACACCACCGCCAGCGCCAGTAGCAACAACACCAATTGTCAGTCCTGCGAGAACGCAGTTGCAGCAGGTGAGTGCGCGGCTTGTCCATGTACAAAGCGATCGCTTGATTGAATTGCCGCAAAGTCTCTCTGTAATTCATATTGGCAAGTCCAATGACCGGATTCCGCCAGATGTCGATGTCTCAGGATTTGCTAATTCTGAGATTGTCTCGCGAATTCATGCAGATATTCGTGTTGAGGGAGACGCTCACTATATAGAAGATGTGGGCAGTTCTAATGGCACTTATATTAATAATTTGCCTTTACTACCAGGGAATCGTCACCGCTTGCGACCAGGCGATCGCATCAGTCTGGGTAAAGGAGATTTGATGACGTTCCTCTTTCAACTGTCTTAGCCGATTGCGTGATAATTCGTAATTCATAATGAAAAATAGGTAATTATAAATTACGAATTACGAATTACGAATTAATTATTATGACGAAACCAGGCAAAGATTTTGAAACCTTGTTGACAAGAGAAGCCCCGCCAGTTGTAGAACGCATGGGGCTAACTTGGCTAATTGCCGCAGCAGTTGCTACCGCTTTGCTGTGGCAAGTGCCAGGAGGGGATTATATTTTATACCCGTTTACTATCCTGGCGACTTGGTTTCATGAAATGGGTCACGGTTTAATGGCACTGCTATTAGGGGGACAGTTTCAGAAATTAGAGATTTTTGAAACTGGTTCTGGTGTAGCAACTTATGGCATCCAGTCGTCATTAGGGCCAATTGGCCCGGCTTTGGTTGCCGCCGCCGGGCCGATGGGGCCACCAGTTGCTGGCGCGGCTTTGATTCTGGCTTCCCGCAGTTTTAAAGTAGCTTCCCTAAGTTTGAAAATTTTAGGGGGTTTTTTGCTACTTTCTACATTAATTTGGGTACGCTCTTGGTTCGGATTGGTGGCAATTCCCCTACTAGGTTTAATTATCTTGGGTATCGCCCTGAAAGCTCCACGTTGGGCGCAGGGGTTTGCAATTCAATTTCTGGGTGTACAAGCTTGTGTGAGTACCTATCACCAACTTGATTATCTTTTTAGCAGTTCAGCTGGCTATTTGGGACTTTCTGATACAGCCCAAATGCAGCGGTATTTACTCTTACCTTACTGGTTTTGGGGTGGATTGATGGCGATCGCATCTTTGGTGATTTTAGTCCAAAGTCTCCGTATTGCTTATCGTTCTGAGTAAGGGGTAAAAAGCAATACAGCAAGCGCGTAAAAGATTGGGACAATGAATATGCAGATTAGCGATCGCCCTCTTTCGATTACTAACTCAACTCTCAGTAACTTGATTACGGAATAAAGAGTTGAAACCATTGCAGCCTATACTTGTGTGTACACGGTAGGCTTATTCTTATGCTGCAATCATCTCCATTTGCTGAACAGTTTTCTTCAACATCTGAGTAATTGTATCAGCGGGAGCAGGGCGACTGAAGTAGAACCCCTGACCTTCATCACATCCCCGCCTTTGTAGATAGTCAAGCTGCTCTTGGGTTTCCACACCCTCCGCCGTAATTTCCAACTTTAGGCTCTTTGCTAGAGCAATAATGGCATCGGTCACAGCTGCACTATCAGGATTGGATATTATATCTTGTATGAATGACCGATCAATCTTGAGCATATTGACGGGAAAACGATTTAAGTAGTTTAGAGAAGAATAGCCAGTGCCGAAGTCATCCAGAGCTAGCAATATCCCCAATTCTCTTAATTGCTGTAGCGTTTTAACAGATTGTTGAATATCAGCCATTAAGAAGCTTTCAGTTACTTCTAGTTCCAGATAAGACGCTTTGAGTCCGGTTTCGTTAAGAATTTGGCTGACAAGTTCTACTAAATTGCGTTGTTCAAACTGTCGATCTGACAGATTTACCGACATCCGAATTGGGGCAAGTCCGGCTACCTGCCAGGCTAGGTTTTGGGCGCAAGCAGTTCGCAAAACCCATTCACCAATTTCTACAATCAAACCATTAGCTTCGGCAATCGGAATAAACTGTGCTGGAGAAACCATACCCCTAGTGGGATGTTGCCAGCGCACCAACGCTTCAACTGCTTTTATTTCTCTACTCTCTAAATCAATCAAAGGTTGATAATAAACCAGCATTTCGTTACGCTCTAGCGCTCCATGTAACTCATTTTCTAACGCCAATCGCTCTTGTAACTGAGTATTAATTTCCGGCGAATAGAACTGGTATTTGCTACGGCCTTGCTGTTTTGCTTGATACAGGCCGATATTTGCCTGCTGTAGAAGTTGGTCTAGACTATTAATATCATCTAGAACATTAATTGTGATACCAATGCTGGCTGTTAGATGAATCAAATTACCTTGTATAGAGAAGGGTTTTGCCAATGTACTCATCAACAACTGGCATAGCTTGACCACACTCTCAAATGAGGGAATTTCTAAGCGGGCGATCGCAAATTCATCTGCACTCAAATGAGCCAAGATATCTGATTGAGCTAAACAGGTTTGTAACCGCAAGGCAACTGCTCTTAAGAGCAAATTTAGTGTTTCATGCTCTAATGCATGACTCATGGCTGTGAAATCATCAATACCTAATAACAAAACAGCTACAACCCGCTGGTTATTTTGAGGTTGGGATAGTGTCTGATTAACTCGCTCTCGCAACAAATCCCGATTAGGCAATCCAGTCACATTGTCGTAGTTGCTAATGTAGTGAATTAATTCATCTAACTTGTGGAGAGTTTGTGAGGTATCTGCCATCAATGAGCCGGCTTCATCTAAAAATTGCGTGGGCAGTTCTGGTAATGTTTTAGTGCTGACATAGTTTTGCAACGCACCAGATGTCAAAATCACTGGGGCAAGAAGATGGTTTAGTGCATAGAGGGTAGCTGCTGTACCTGCTAAGGTCGCTAATAAAGCAATGAATAGAACTCTTAGTGTCATCTCTAATGAATAAGAGTTGGATACAAGAAAACTCAAGAGCAAGCTCAGAAGTGGTACATGAGTACCTAAAAATGCCACCAACATGATTTTGGCGGTGTAACTTTTCTTGAGCAATCTAAAATGAGCTAGAAGTGAATACAGGTAAAGTTTATTATTGATTTGCATAAAGTCAAAGTCTCAGTAAGATTTTAGGACTGGTGAATAGTTGAGCTAAAGCGTAGCGATGATTCACAATTTTTCGACAAAAATTCTCTTTTAAGAGGGAAACAGAAAACAAGAATTCAGAACTATGAAAAAATTTTTGACGAATAATGTCCTTATTATTTATTAATAAATAGCCCAATACAAGGTTATATTTATGCTTCCCAAACTGTCTATCTATTTGATATAAATTTCATTATTTTTTCAATAAAGCTAAGAATGCAAGCAGTTTTAGGTGAAAAATCCTCTATCGTATAATTGCTGATTTTTTATATAAATTTTATAAAAACTTAGGCTGAACCAATGTTTGTACTTATGTAAAATCATCAGACTTGACAAGAAGAAATTCCCCTGCCAGATTGCCTAGCAGAGGAAAAAGATTAACAAAATTAATGAATATGGAGTTTAGCGATCGCCCCAAACAAAAAGCAATGTAAGCTTACGTAATTACGGAAGTTTAAACTAGTTTTGCCACTTCAAGTTTTGTTAGCTAATCAATGCCTTAGCTTCAACTTCCGGTTGAGCGCGGATTTCATTCTTACAAGAACGACCCTGTTCAATATCCGTAATATTAGCAAAAGTTGTTTCTGCAATATTGTGAAGAGCTTCTTCTGTAAAAAAAGCTTGGTGTCCAGTAATGAGTACGTTCGGGAACGTTGTCAGGCGCTGGAAAATGTCATCCTGAATGATTTCACCTGACAAATCTTCAAAGAACAATTCTGATTCCTGTTCGTAGACATCCACACCGAGAGAGCCTATTTTACCCGACTTCAATCCTTCGATTACGGCTTGGGTATCTATTAACGCTCCTCGGCTAGTATTAATTAGCATTACCCTTGGCTTTATCTGTTCTATAGCTTCGGCATTAATCAAATGATGAGTTTCGGGAGTTAGAGGACAATGTAGAGAGATGATATCGCAGTTGGTAAATAACTCAGGTAGTTCTACATACTTCCCGCCTAGCATCTCTAATTCTGGATTGCGATACACATCATAGGCGAGTAGGTGACAGCCAAACCCTTTCATAATCTGTCCCAAAATCAGACCGATTTTACCAGTACCGATAATTCCTACTGTGCGATCATTCAAATTAAATCCCAACAGTCCTTCTAGAGAAAAATTACCTTCTCTGACGCGGTTATAAGCACGATGAATTTTACGGTTTAGGCTTAAAATCAATCCAACAGCGTGTTCTGCCACCCCATAAGGTGAATAGGCAGGAACACGCACAATAGTAATCTCCAAGTCTGCTGCGGCTTGTAAGTCTACATTATTAAACCCTGCACAACGCAGAGCTACCAAGCGAGTTCCCTGTGAAGCGAGAATTTCTAAAGTTGGGGCATCAACTTGGTCATGCACAAATACGCAAACCGCAGGAAATCCGGCGGCTAAGATAGCGGTATCCCGATTTAGCCGGGGTTCAAAAAAAGCTAACTCGTGTTCTTTGGGAGAATTTGCAGCTGACAAAAACTGCCGATCATAGGCTTTTGTACTGAAGACTGCGATTTTCATGCAAAATCTTGGGCTGTATGCTGCATATTTTTCCCATACATAATAGCTCGGTGCTTGGAGATGCGATCGCACCTCCAATAACCTCCAGCCATAGGCGTTGGCGTTTCTCTGAATAGTCCCGCTAAAGCAAAACTTTAGAATTCAAAGTGGGATGTAGACCTTAAAGAACATAGATGATTGCAAATAACAGATGGTCGAGAAACAAGAACCTCTCTTAAGGTCACTGATTCCTAGCTGGCGTTTCAGTATCAAAATATTCACGCCATCGGCTAATACGACCATCTTTGAAATCAATAATAATCACATCGTCTGCTTGATTGCGACGACCTGTTGCTTTCTCTATGTCTTCATAATACCACTCGACAGAGGCTTGATTATTTTCAATAATAATCCGCCGAATGTCAATTTTTACATTTGAATATTGGTGACTAAAATTAGTTAGTTCTTCTCTAATTCTTGCCTGCCCTTGCCACTTTTGCCCTGGCACAATAAATTCACCATCTGGTGTAAACATCTCTATCAGAGCATCGACATCTTGAGTAATCCAAGCAGTTCTGGCTTGTTCAATTAATGATACTATATTTTCTTTATTCATATTATACTGATTGGCAAATGTACTTCTACTAAAAAAAGCTACGTTACAGAATATCAATACTAATAATAGTAAATATTTTAAGAGGTTTTGATTCCAATTATTCATAATAATTATATTTATTTTATAAGATAACCGACTTTTTGAATAAGTCTGAATCTGGGGCTTTCACTTCTTACAAATCAATAGTATTGCTATGTTATTTCCCCAGTATGACTGCAATTACTCCCTAAGATGGAATGGTTCACAGGGTTGAGATTGTTATGGTTATGGTGTGGCAGTCAGTTTAGTACTGGATGGGTGTTATGCCGCTGTGACCCATTGTCGTGTGTCGAAGGAGAGCGATATCAGATACACGAACAGTAACAAGACCTACCAATAAAAAAGGTGTGGAGTTTTTGTCGCTTCCTCCACTTTGTTAGCACCAAGGGAAGGTTAAACCCTTCATCAGAGCGGTCTGAGGTGGTAGACTTACGGTGTGTATTCTATCAAGTTTCGATAATTTTTTATCATTGAAAATTTATTGATAGCGGAGTGACGCAATCTTAAAACCTTGGATTGCATCACTTCATTTTGCTTATGCTATTTCCAAAAATCTTGCTAACAAATGAATAGGCTACAAAAGCAGGAAGTATACATCTGTATATACAGAGCTTTTCATTTGCATAAATTACAAAGTAAATAGTAAGGACACAGCATTGTTGTGTCCCTAAAGCTAACCCATGTTATATTCAATTGAAAACAGTTGTAATATTTATAACAGATGGTATTTAATTTACCAAACAAAGGAACTGTCAAGCGAAATATTTATTGCTGAATTTGTGTGATTAGCTCCATTATTTGGTAATAATACTGTGCATTTCCTGCTTGTAAATAGAGGTCAGCTGACTTCTGAAAATCAGCAATTGCGCCTTGATAATCTCTCAGATTCTGGTAGACATCTGCTCGAACTATGTAGACTTCAGCCCAGTTAGGCTGATGCTGCAAAGCTTGGTTTAAATCAGTAAGCGCTCCCTGCCAGTCTCCCAATAGAGAACGGCTACGACCCCGGTTAAACCAGTCTTCAGCAAAGCTAGAGTCAATGGCAATTGCCTGATTGTAATCCTCTATTGCTCCTTGATAATCTTCCAAGGCATAACGAGCATTAGCACGATCGCTATAAAATGCAGCAGATTGGGGATTTATCTGCAAAGCTTGGGTGTAATCCTCTATTGCCCCTTCATAGTCTTCTAGAGCATAGCGGGTAGAAGCTCGGTTGTAATAAGCTTCAATCAGATCCGGGTTCAATTCTAATGCTTGATTGTAATCTGCAAGTGCTGCTTGTTCGTCTCCAAGAAGACGACGCGCATTACCCCGATTACAGTACGCTTGGGAAAAATCAGGAGCAATCTGTATTGCTTGGGTGTTATCTTCAATTGCTCCTTTTAAGTCTTGCAAGGCTTCGCGGGCAATACCTCGACCGTAGTAGGCTGCGGCTAAATTATCATTTAACTGCAATGCCTGATCGTAATCGTCAATTGCTCCTTTATGGTCTCCCAGAGAACGACGAGCAGCCGCGCGATCGCAATATCCTTCAGCTAAATTGGGGTTAAGTTGTAATAGTCGATTGCTATCTGCAATTGCTCCTTCATAGTCTCCCAAGCGACGACGCGCATTCGCCCGAAAGCCGTAAACTAAAGCCAAAGTCGGATTTTCTTGCAATGCTTGGTTATAATCCGCGATCGCTCCTTGAAAATCCCCAATAGTGCTACGAACAAGACCCCGCTCATAATAAGCTTGAACATCATCAGGATTCAGTTTCAGGGCTTGGTTAAAGTCTTCTATTGCTTGGTGATAGTCTTTGAGACGAGAAAGCACCAGACCCCGATTGTAGTAAGCGCCCGCAAAACTGGGATTGATTTCCAAAGCTTGATTATAATCGGCGATCGCCTCTTCATAATCTGCTAAAGCGTAACGGGCATTACCTCGGTTATGGTAAGCTTCCGCTAAGTTTGGATCTAACTTTAATGCCAAATCGTGATCAGCGATCGCATCTTGGTAATTTCCTAAAATATGGTGAATATTACCGCGATTGCTGTAAGCTGCGGCAAAATTGGGATACCATTGCAAAGCTTCGTGGAAATCTGCTATCGCACCTTGATGATCACCCTGATCAAAACGGGTTACACCCCTGTTATGGAAAGCTTTGGCAATATCAAAATTTATATAACTAGTTAACTGAGTACTATTCTCTATCGCTTGCTGATAATCTGCGATCGCTTTGTCATAGTCCTCCAAAGCAAAATAGGCATTTCCGCGGCTGTGATAAGATTCAGCCAAATTGGGATTGATTTGCAAGGCTTGATGATGATCGGCTAATGCTCCCTCATAATCTGTGAGACAATAACGAACATTCGCGCGGTTGCAGTAGGCTAAGGCAAAATAAGGATTAATTTGTACCGCCTGATCAAAGTCTGCGATCGCTTGCCGATAGTCTTTGAGTTGATTGCTAAAAATAATGCCTCGATTATAGTAAGCTTCTGCATAATCGGGGTTTAATTCGATTGCTTGAGTATAAGCGGCGATCGCTGCTTCATAGTCCCCTTGCAAATTGTAGTTTAACCCCTGGTTTAAAAAATCTTCTGCATTCATATAAAAACCTGTTCTTCCCATCCCCAATGTTCAGGATAAACGCTTATACCAATTTTGCAATTTGGATTTTAGATTTTAGATTAAAAACCTTTACCAAAAGGCTGTTCCAGGAATCTCAAATCATCCAACCCATCTCAAGTTGGGATCACAGGCGATCGCCCAAAACGAAAGCATGAAACCTCTTTCTTTCCTGATGCTCCATGACGCCAGTTCTCTCAAGTCGGACATTGCCCGCCCACGAAACTGGCTCCCCCATGCCCAACCTCACTGCCAATATTTATAAGCTGCGTATGCCATTGTCACTACCCCGGTGATAATAGCAGATTCATCGGCTTCAAATTGGGGATGGTGTAATGGGTGATTAATAATTCTATCTTTGTAACCTACACCCAAACGAAACATAGAACCGGGGGCGTGTTCTAAGTAAATAGAAAAATCTTCAGCGCCAAGGGAAGGTTCGGGTAAGACTTGAACGCGATCGCTACTCCAAGCTTCTTCGGCACATGATTGTAACAATTGTGTCAGAGCATAATCATTTTGGACGCTGGGTACACCTTGGCGATAATTAACTTGATAAGTTGCTCCGTGGGCATGGCAGACAGTAGCGACGATGTTTTCAATCCAGTTGGGAAGGTGGGCACGAGTTTCAGGATGTAGCGATCGTACAGTTCCTAACAACTGTACTTTATCGGCAATTACATTTGGCGCTCTGCCGCCACTGATCTTGCCGATACTCAACACCACAGGACGTAGGGGATTCTGTGTCCTGCTAATGGCTTGTTGCAGCATGGTAATTACTTGCGAAGCAATCCAAATTGCATCAATTGCTTCATGGGGACGCGCCCCATGTCCAGATTCTCCGATAATAATAATCTCTAAATCATCAGCTGCGGCTGTCAATGCTCCGTAACGCACACCAATAGATCCTGCGGGTATAGAAGGAAAAACGTGAATCCCCAGAATAGCCGAGACATCTGCCATCGCCCCATCTTTCACCATCCAGCTAGCCCCTTGGGCAATTTCCTCTGCTGGCTGAAATAAAAACCGCACCTTACCACCCAACTCCTCTGCCATTTGGGACAGTACCATAGCTGTTCCCAATCCGACTGTCGTGTGCATATCATGACCACAAGCGTGCATCACGCCTTCTGCACGAGAAGCGTATTCTAACCCTGTGCGTTCTTGAATTGGCAACGCATCCATATCAGTACGAATTGCCAATAAGCGGTTATCTTGGTTAGGGCTTTGTATTTCTCCAATCACGCCCGTTTTGCCAACTCCCTCTTGCACATGGACACCACTGGAAGACAACACACCAGCAACAAAAGCCGCTGTTTGGTACTCCTGACCACTGAGTTCTGGGTGGGAGTGGATGTGGCGGCGAATTTCAATTAGGCGGGGCGCAAGTTTTACTGCTAAGTCTTTAATATGGGTAAGCATGGATCAATTTATCTACAGGCTTGTTCCCATGATAAAGAACTGTTTAATAAATAAAATGCTCTTACCATACAGGAATAGGGGTTTAGGGGAACCTTATCAATAAATTGAAGTGGGTTAAAACAAGGAAATAATCAATGTTGTACTACAGATCAGAGTTTATATATTTAATTATTTTTCCTTGATAAATTAAGTTGTTCTGTACTTTCGTCGGGGCTTATTCTCCTATTCCCCTACACCCCTACACCCTTTATCTTGTGTAGCAGGTTGTGCCTGGAGTATTTTCAGCTTTAAACTTGTTACATACTCTAGAAGTTACACGCTCTAACGACCAGCCATAGTCCTTTTCAGAGGTGACGACACCGTTATCTAGCGTTGTCAGTCGAAAGTTTGCCGCCCGAAAATTAGTGAGTTGCAACTTCGCACCCTTGAGGTTAGCTGCTTCCAAATTGGCGCTGATAAAGCCAGCATAAGATAGATCCGCATTTTCTAAGGATGCTGATTTCAAATTAGCACCTGTTAAGGATGCACCGGTAAGATTGGCCGAATTCAAAACCGCAGTTTCCAAATTTGCACCAGTCAGATCGGCATTAGTAAGATTAACTTTAGATAATGTAGCACCGCTCAAATTAGTCCCGCGCAGATTTGCTCCAGTCAAATTCAGATTCAGTTGAGTTAGGTCAGCACCGCTCAAATCGCATCGGGGACAGCTTCCTGCTGTTTTCAACTGCTCCAAGTCTTGCTGATTGAATGCCAAACCTTGCTCTGCAAATCCAAAACAAGCCAACAAAGTAAGGACAGTAACAATTTTGAGTTTCATGTTTTTCCAGATATTTACAGGGATGCCAGTTACGCATATTGCCTATTGTCATCCTTACATATACCAGTTCCCTAGAAAACAACCGGAATAAAGCATTGATTAAGAAGCTATAAATATAGTGTAAATTCTGGGGATAAGCCTATTCAAAATTAGATCCAGGATTTAAAATCGAATAGTAATCAGATATACTGAACCCTTTATAGTATACCACATATGTGATCCCCCTAGTTCGAAAATAAAACGACTAGGGGGATCTTGTTTTTGGGTATTCGTTTAACGCCAGCCCAAAAGGCGTAATCCAGGAACAATTAGGTAGTAGCTGACTCCCAACCAGAAGCTAAGGAAGATGCCGACAAAACCGAAAAAAGCTAGAGGTAACCATAACTCTGCCCAGCTTGGTTGACTAGAAAATTGCCAGATAGCCGGGGTAAAACCCAAAAGAATGAAAACGGCAAAGGCGATCGCACTGCCAAATGAAGCAATCACAGCATAAACTATGTGATGGCTGCGAAGACCTAAACTCAAGGTGAGCAAGCAAACGGACACTAAAATAACTGCTACTAAGCCCTCACCGCTGTCTTTTGGTGTGATTAATTGCAAAACCAGCCAGCCGAAGGCATAACTAATCATCCCCATCAGCGACGCTACCAAAAACCGCCGCCGTTGCCCAAAACAGCCTGATACAGTCAGTCCCCAAGCAGTACCCCAACCCGCAGCCACGAAAACCAAAATATCTGCTCCCAAGACAGGTTGAGCATATGGTACTAATACAGTAAGCTGCTGTACCATAAATTCCACAACGCGATCGCCTAAACTTGTGCGATAGGCCAAAATAAAACCCAAAAGCGTACCTGAACAAGCGCCAAGGCTAGTTAGGATCATTGCCCAAAGCGTTGCAAAACAGGCTTTTATAACTTTGAAAATTACTTGAACGATGAAACGAGCCGTTTGACCTAAAGCTTGGCTAAAGTCATTTAAACCTTTATCAACAGCTTGTACTGCTAGTGCAAATTTTTGGGAGGTTTGCGTCGAAGTTTGCTTAACAGTGTGTCCCAGTTGGTAAAACAAACTTAGTTGTGGCGGCGATATTCTGGAAATCTTTGCTAAACGTTTTTGAATAATTGCGGCATTTGCCGGACGCGATCGCACATCTTCCTGTACCATCTCATCAAGTAAATCTGCCAGTTGCGGTTTCACCTTCACCCCAGTACGCCACTGCAATTTCCCAGTTTGCGGATCTTCCAACTCCGGCGGATACTTGCCCGTTAGTAATTCAATCATCGTGCGACCGAGGGCATAAAAATCAACACTAGGCCCCACATTACCCCCAGTCACTTGTTCTGGTGGACTGTATCCAGAAGAAAATAACCGAGTAGAACTAGACTCTCGACCAAGCATAGCCGCAGTAAATTGTTTTGCGCCACCAAAATCAATCAGCACCAGCCGATCCCCCATTCCCCCTGGAAGTAGCGGTATATTTTGCGATGGGGAATCTAACATTAAATTAGAAGGTTTAATATCTCGGTGAATAATTTGGCGTTTGTGCAACTCTTGTAAAATTTTTACAGCCTGGGTAAACCAGTTTAATACCAAATCTTCTGGACACCCTTGCGGATAGTTTTTGAGTATCTCCTCTAGAGTCTGTCCATTGATTTTTTCCATTACCAGACAAGCCAGTTGGCGAGGTTTTGGATTGAACAAATTGATTTGAAAAGACCCATCAGCATCAACTTGGGGAACACCAGGATGTTGCAAACTGCTTAAAACCGCTGCCTCTTGGGTAAATAATTCTAGTGCCTTTGGTGACTCTTCCACCAGCACCTTCAGGACTTTCTCTGTTTGAGTTTTTTCATCCCAAACCGTGTAAATTTGAGCAAATCCCCCCGAACCCAAGGGTTGAATAGGGATATAGCGGTCTAACAGATGTAGCGGTGCGCCACAACTGTTGCAAAATTTGTTTCCCCAAGGCTGAGGATAAGGACGTTGACAATCGGGATTTATGCAGTGAACCGCCCTCTGAGTGATGTGGGACACAACCGCTACAATACAAAGGCTGACTTGATTTTAGCGTTTCTTGAGGTTTCTGAAATTAAAAGGTTCAGAGCTACCAACTCTTTGAGGGCTAGTAACGCCGATTAAAGCGTACACGCGCAGCATCTCACTTTGGCAGAAGCAAGTGGCATCTAAACGAAATGAAACCCAACAAACCCCGAACAATGTTGAGTTTTGTTCCTCAATACAACTTATAAGGAATTGCGATCGCACCATTCAACACAAAATTATCTCATTTTTTACCATAAGAGGATAAGCGATCGCCTTTCACTCACGATCATTCACCCTTGAATCTCGGATGTTGCAGTTCAAAGCATGAAGTTTCGAGTTCAAAAGGGTTTGTCGTTAGGCATCGCTCTTCACTTACCATAATTTAATACGCACGCTCCCTACTTACTTGCATAAGTTTGTAGATAAACTAAAGTAAAGTTATCGTGAGCTAAAAAAGCATGATGTCTTCACTTCCCGTCAACGACGCTCAAAATAATTTACAAGAACTGATAGACAAAGTTGCAGAGCAGGGTAAACCTGTGATCATTCAGGGTGAACGTGGTAATGCGATTCTGCTTGCGGAAAAAGACTGGTCTGCAATTCAGGAGACTCTTCACTTGTTATCTATACCTGGAATGGGAGAATCTATAAAAGAAGGGCTAGTAACTCCGATCCAAGAATGCGATGAGGAGTTGGATTGGTGAGTCAGGGCGATAATGAAGAGCCAATTCCGAATTCTGAAGAAGTGATTTGGAAATTAGTTTACACAAAACAAGCACAGAAAGATGCCAAGAAGTTAGCTTCTAGTAATTTAAAGGAAAAAGCTGAGGAGTTGCTTGCAGTTCTTAAACAAAATCCCTTTCAAAATCCTCCACCTTATGAAAAGCTGGTTGGTGATTTATCAGGTGCGTATTCTCGCAGGATAAACATACAGCATCGGTTGGTATATGAAGTCATCGAATCCGAACAAGTAGTCAAGATAATTCGGATGTGGACGCATTACGAGTAAGTTTTAGGTAGTTTATGACAAAATTTAATTTTAGGGTTGACCCGAAGTTGATATTAATTGTGGTTGACTCTTAAATAATCGCCTTTCACTCACCATTATTGAGCCTTGGATCTCGGATATTACTGTTTCAAGAACGAAGTTCCAAGTTAAAAGGTCGAAATTCTAAGTTAAAAGGTCGAAATTCCAAGTTCAAAGGTCAAAGTTTCCAGTTCAAAGGTCGAAATTCCGAGTTCAGAGGTCGATGTTCCGAGTTCAGAGGTCGAAGTTCCGAGTTCTACAGGTGAAAAGTCGAATTCTGAGCCTCAACTTTGGAGATTAGAGTTTTTTTCTCCTGTTTTCCTCTTATCAATCTCCAGTTTTACATTCTTCTTTGCTCCAAACATATTTGCGACAGACTTCGCAGGCGGCTTTTGCTTCTTCGGTTTGCGGATTTGTGAAGACAGGGTGGTAACGCAACCTGTTGCAACAGACTTGTAACCATGCACGCCAACCACCGCGCCACAAACGCACTGTACCGTCATTGCCGCCACTAACAATTGTCTGCCCATCGGCACTGATGGCGACAGAATTGACAACTCCCTCATGACCACGCAATGGTTCAGCTAAGGGAAGACCTTGGCGATTCCATAACCTCACTGTGCCACCATCACCGTCACTGACAATCGTCTGCCCATCGGCGCTGATAGCGACAGAATTGACAACTCTCTCATGACCACGCAATGGTTCAGCTAAAGGAAGACCTTGGTGGTTCCATAACCTCACCGTGCCGTCTTCACCGCCACTGACAATTGTCTGCCCATCAGCGCTAATGGCGACAGAAGAAACAATACGCTCATGTCCACGCAATGGTTCAGCTAAGGGAAGACCTTGGTGATTCCATAACCTCACCGTACCACCATCATCACCACTAACAATTGTCTGCCCATCGGCACTGATGGCGACAGACCAAACAATACTCTCATGACCATGTAATGGTTCAGTTAAGGGAAGACCTTGGTGATTCCATAACCTCACTGTGCCGTCACGACCGCCACTAACAATCGTATGCCCATCAGCGCTAATGGCGACAGAATCGACAAGATCCTTATGATCACGCAATGGTTCAGCTAAAGGAAGACCTTGGTGGTTCCATAACCTCACCGTACCGTCTTCACCGCCACTAACAATCGTCTGCCCATCGGCACTGATGGCGACAGAATCGACAACACCCTCATGTCCACACAACGGTTCAGCTAAAGGAAGACCTTGGTGGTTCCATAACCTCACCGTGCCACCATCATCACCACTAACAATTGTCTGCCCATCGGCACTGATGGCAACACATGAAACAATACTTTCATGACCACACAATAGTTCAGCTAAAGAAAGACCTTGCTGATTCCATAACCTCACCATGCCACCATCGTCACCGCTAACAATTGTCTGCCCATCGGCGCTAATGGCAACAGACCAAACAATATTCTTATGATCACGTAATGGTTCAGCTAAGGGAAGGCCTTGGTGATTCCATAACCTCACCGTGCCGTCACGACCGCCATTAACAATCGTCTGCCCATCAGCGCTAATGGCGATAGAAGAAACAATACGCTCATATCCACGCAATGGTTCAGCTGAAGGAAGACCTTGGTGGTTCCATAACCTCACCGTGCCGTCTTCACCGCCACTAACAATCGTCTGCCCATCGGCGCTGATGGCGACAGAATCGACAACACCCTTATGACCACGCAATGGTTCAGCTAAAGGAAGACCTTGGTGGTTCCATAACCTCACCGTGCCGTCTTCACCGCCACTGACAATTGTCTGCCCATCAGCGCTAATGGCGACAGACCAAACAATATTCTTATGATCACGTAATGGTTCAGCTAAGGGAAGGCCTTGGCGATTCCATAACCTCACTGTGCCACCATCATCACCACTAACAATTGTCTGCCCATCGGCGCTAATAGCGACAGACCAAACAACATTTTCATGATCACGTAATAGTTCAGCTAAGGGAAGACCTTGGTTGTTCCACAACCTCACTGTGCCATCATGACCGCCACTGACAATCATTTGCCCATCGGCACTGATAGCGACACAATAAACATCACCTTTATGGCCACGTAATGGTTCAGCTAAGGGAAGACTCTGGCTGTTCCACAATCGCACCGTGCCGTCAATACCACCACTAACAATCGTCTGTCCATCGGCGCTGACGGCGACAGAATTGACACCACTTTCATGACCAAAGAAAGGAATGGAGACTCTTGCTTTATTAACCACCTGATTCAAACTGCTCTGAACTGGTGCAAGAATGTGCTGAGGTAATTTCTCCAGATTCTCACCCATAGCTTGAATTGCTAAAACTAGACTATCTAGGGGTTGGAAGGGCAATAAATTTTCTACCCTAGCGGCTTTCTCTCGCAATTGTGATTCAGTGAGTGCCTTTTCTAATGTGGCAATCTGTTGCTGTTCATAAGCATCACTGCGTTGATAAAAATTTTTGGCTTGAGGTGATGATAAAAACTCTAGCTGTTCCCAATTTTCCCGCACCTCTGCCAGCAATCCCCCCTGCATTAAATATTTTTCATTCTCCCCTTTGTTCAACCACTCGCGTAAAGCATCGGCTAATTTATCATTTAACCGCCGCAAATCTCGGTCTTGTTGTCGCCATTGGGCAAACCTCTGCCAACCCTCAATTAAGGCTTCATGGGCTAAATCAATCCACGCTTTTCCTTGTTCATCTTTCCCAGCTACCAGCAAACGTCCTTTCACCAATCCTTCATCTAGCAATTCACTTAATGCTTGCTGCTGTTCTTGGTCATTTCCTGCAATGGCTAACAGTTCAGCTTTTGGTTGGCGCTGTCGCGTATCCTTTTCTCCCTCTCCCGTCCGCACTAATCGCAGGAAAATTTGCTTAATCCAGTCTTTCTCTTGTTCATTTCGTTCTTGAGTTGGGGAATCCTGCTGATAATCTTCGTAAAAATAAACATTTTCTGCATGAAGATTTAGCGCCCCTGTCAATCCTTGGAAGTTTTCATACTGTTCTAGGGTGAGTTGATGCTTTTGTTGGTCGCGTTTTTCCCAGAGTCTAGTTAAAGCAAACTCCATCAACGGTAAGTATCCCGGTTCTTCACCAACATCTTCTAAAATTTTCAGTACTAGTCTTTCTTCAATACTATGACCTTGAAGTTTAGCTGGTTCGGTTATTGTCTCTTTTAAATCAAATCCAGTGATACGCGGCATCAAAACAAGCTGATTTTCAATCAATTTATTTAAAGACGGATAGTCTAAACATGGTTCGAGAAAATCCGATCGCATGGTAATCACAACTTTCAACCGCGAATCGGTCATCTCTACTACCTGAGTCAGCAATTCAATAAATCTCTGCTTGTCTTCAGCAACAGAGACAGTAAATAGTTCCTCAAACTGATCTACTACCAATAAAAATTTCTCTGCACCTGTAAGATGCTCCAGAATTACAGGTAAAGGATTCGCTTCTTTAGTAATCAACTCCCAAAGCAATTTTTCTTTTCTCGCTCCCTGAAAAAATGCTTTCAGAACTCCTCGCAATTCCTGCAAAGGTTGAAATCCTGGCTTGATTGGCGGTAAAATTTGCCAGACATTACCATCTAATTCTGGAATCAAACCTGCCTGAACTACAGAAGATTTACCACTCCCGGAAGCACCAATAATTGCCACAAAGGGCTTTTGTGCCAGTTTTCCCAAAATGTTCCTCACAACCTGCTGGCGTCCAAAGAAAAACTGTTTTTGTTCCGCTTCAAACGCTTTTAACCCTTGGTAAGGACATTCATCTTTGACTTCAAAGGTTTCAGCTTGTGTTTGATGATTGTAAGTAACTAAAGTAATCGAACCTCCCCAACTACTTTGAATCGCTTGTTGACCACTACCTTTAAGTTCGGCGCTAATACTACCGAAGAGATCAGCACTTGTTACCTGCCCATGTTGATTAGCCTTCTCTGCTGACAACCCAGCTAGTAAAGCAGTTGTAAAAATGCTGTGTTGTGCGCTTTTTTTGGCATAAGCTTTCTGAAAACCTCTGCAAGCAGCAATAAAGTAGTAATCGCGCTGTGAACTAAAAGCGGTAAGACTTTTTTCGATGAGATTGCGTTCTAAAAATTCACCGCTATGACAGCAATCTAACAGCACGACTAAACTACTCAAGTCGGATTCTTTAATTAGTTCGTTCAGTTCAGCAAGACTAATCCCGCCTTTTTGCCCAACAATTTTTGTGTCTTCTGAAAAAATTGTCAAATCAGAAGTTGCCAGATATGCTTGTGGTCTTCCCAAGGAGCTAGATACGGTGATGCCATGACCTGTAAAGTAAATTAGGGCTTCGTTTTTAACTGCTTGTTGTTGCAAAAGTGTTTTTAAAGCTTCAGCCAACTTAGTTGTACTCACTTTCCCTTTGAGAACAGCGATATCCTCAAAATCACCATGCGCTTTTAGTACCTGCGCGATTGCTTCTGCATCCGTAGCTGGTTTTGTGAGGTTATTAATCGGACTTTTATAATCTGTAATGCCAACAACCAGCGCGTAACGAGCCATCTATACATATTTAAGTTGTCTGTTACAGAATAAGATAACGTAAATACACCTAAAATCTGAGAGCTTGATGTCGAACATAGAACGTTTAGTCTTTGAAGAAGACGGGGAAAAATATACAATTCTGTTCGAGTCAAAGGAAACGCCAAGTATTCCAGAAATAGTCACACCGGAGGTTGATGAAGATAAAGAATCCTACGGTTGGCGGGAAGAAGCATTTGTCAAGATTGAGGAAGTTCACCATCAAATTCGAGCTTATACCAAATATGCTATTGGCGCTTTTAAAAATTTAGGTGCAGCCGAAGTCGAAGAGGTGACTTTAAAGTTTGGCTTGAAGATAGGCGGGAAAACTGGTATCCCTTTTGTAACTGAAGGTTCGGCTGAGAGTAATTTTGAAATTGAGGTGAAGTGTAAGTTTCCTGAAAATAAGCAAAATTCCAGTAGTTAAGGTTTTGCTTTGGCAGAGATAAACTTTATACTTTCAGCTATGCTAAACATTACGGAAGCGATATCTCCGACGGGCTTTGCCTACGCCTTCCAATCACCATCATTGACCTTTGGATCTCGGATGTTGCAGTTCTGAGCATGAAAGTTTGAGTTCCAATCTCGGAGTTCCAAGTTCTGATCTCGGAGTTTCAAGTTCTGATCTCGGAGTTTTAAGTTTTGATCTCGGAGTTTCAAGTTTTGATCTCGGAGTATCAAGTTCTGATCTCGGAGTATCAAGTTCTGATCTCGGAGTATCAAGTTCTGATCTCGGAGTATCAAGTTCTGATCTCGGAGTTCTCAGTTTTCAGGGTGGGCGATCGCCACGCTTTGAACAATCAACATTCTTCTTCCTCGTCTACTTCCTCGCCTCTGAGCGGAGCTTGGGAACTATGACGTACATGAAGCACAAAAACAGTATCTTCTCGAATAGCGAACAAAATTCAGTACTTATTTCTTGACTTACCGTAAACAAGTTGACGAATTTCTTCAGCAAGTGCATCATTTTCTGGAGCTAAAGCGCAACGTAGAGGCTTTTCTTGCAGAGTAGCAATAGTATCCATCAACTCCCGAAACCATTTATCTGCATAAACTGGTTTGTGCTGTCTCAACCAAGAGTAAGCAGCATCAATTTCAGCTTTTGCAGTCTGAGTCACCCTAACTTGAAATGCCATACTTTTGCTGCATTTCTTGCTCAAATTCGTTAAGGGTACTTATTCTACCAGCCTCTACATCTTCAAGCCCCTGCTTAATTGAGGCGTAGGCGTAGCCCGTCGAAGACATCGCTTCCAATCTTTCCAAAGCATCCAGCAGTTTTTGGTAAGACTCTGCATCCTGAACTACAAGTTCGGCTTTGCCATTAACTGTCAGCACTACAGGCTTTCCTGTTTGCTTCATCTGCTGTAGGAATTCCAAAGTATTGCGTTTAAAGCTAGAGAGTGAATGAATGTCTCGATTAATGTTTAGCATAGAGTTGATTATGCATTAAACTTGCACTTAATTTAATGCTATCTGAAAGCTTCTGTCTAGTACAAATTTGTATTGGAAGCTAAAAACATTGTTTTACTTGAGAAAAATCGCACATCGCGCTAGTCTTCATTGACGTAACTGCACGCTGTGACATCAGGTGATGACAAATCAACCCTCTCCGAAAATCCCCGCTTACACTTGGAATCGTCCCATTGGTTTAGGTTGGGAAAAACCCTATACTGTCCGCTACGCTAGCAATATTGATGATGGGCCTTGGCATGGTATGCCTTTAGGTGGCTTTGGTGCAGGTTGCATCGGTCGTTCTTCGCGGGGAGACTTTAACCTCTGGCACATCGACGGCGGTGAACATATCTTCAAAAATATTCCGGCTTGTCAATTCAGTGTGTTTGAATCTAATGGCACATCTTCCCAGGCATATGCTTTGTCTACTCAATCAGCGGAAGATGATACTTTGCAAGCATGGAAATGGTATCCAAGGAGTAGAGGAGGGGGAGAGGGGGAGAGTGGGGGAGAACTTTCTTCTATCCATCAACAGAGGCTAACGGGAATTTATCACGCTTTGTATCCCCGTAGCTGGTTTGTGTATGAAAATGTATTTGAAGCAGAGTTAACTTGTGAGCAGTTTTCTCCGGTTTGGGCAGATAATTATCAAGAAACTAGCTACCCTGTAGCAGTGTTTCTCTGGAATGCTCATAACCCAACTGATGCACCTATTACTCTCAGCATCATGCTGACTTGGCAAAATACTGCGGGTTGGTTTACTAACGCCCTGAAATCTCCCCAAGTGCGGGTGCGTGATGATGGAAGTCCGGTTTACGAATATCAACCGCGCTGGGGTGAAAGTCAAGGCAACTATAACCAGATAGTTGAAGATACACAACATTTTGGTTGTGTTTTAGGACGGGTTGGTAGTGATGAACCTTTACAAGAAGGGGACGGACAGTGGTGTATTGCGACGCCGAAACATCCGCAAGTGGAGGTGTTTCACCACAGCTGCTGGAATCCTGAAGGTACGGGTGATGATGTGTGGCAAAGCTTTGCCGAAGATGGTTCTTTGCCTAATTATATAGATGCAAATCCAGCAGCAGCAGGCGAACAGTTAGGGGCTGCGATTGCAATTCGTTTCACTCTCCAACCAGGGGAGACTCTAGAAGTCCCCTTTGTTCTCGCTTGGGATTTCCCCATCACCGAATTTGCCGCCGGGGTTAATTATTACCGCAGATATACAGACTTTTTTGGTAAAGATGGTAACAATGCTTGGGCGATCGCGTCCACTGCACTACAAGAGTATCAAAGTTGGCGATCGCAGATTCAAAGTTGGCAAAAACCAATTCTCGACCGGGAAGATTTACCGTCTTGGTTCAAAATGGCTCTATTCAATGAGCTTTATGATTTGACTAGCGGCGGTACTCTCTGGAGTGCGGCATCAGAATTAGATCCCATCGGTCAGTTTGCGGTGTTAGAGTGCTTAGATTACCGCTGGTACGAAAGTTTAGATGTGCGGTTATACGGTTCTTTTGGGCTGCTGATGCTGTTTCCTGAATTGGAAAAGTCGGTGATGCGGGCATTTGCACGGGCAATTCCCCAAAGTGACGATACTCGCCGGGTAATTGGTTATTATTTAACAATTAAAGCCGAAAGTCCCCTTGCTGTTCGTAAAGTTGCAGGTGCAACACCCCACGATTTAGGCGCACCCAATGAACACGTCTGGCAGAAAACCAACTACACCAGTTATCAAGACTGCAATTTATGGAAGGATCTCGGTAGTGATTTTGTCTTGCAAGTATACCGAGATTTTCTGCTCACGGGTGCTGATGATGTAGAATTCCTCGCAGACTGCTGGGGTGCAATTGTCCAAACCCTAGATTATCTTAAAACCTTTGACAAAGATGGCGATGGTATTCCCGAAAACTCTGGTGCGCCTGATCAAACTTTTGATGATTGGCGGTTACAAGGTGTCAGTGCCTATTGTGGTGGTTTGTGGTTAGCAGCACTGGAGGCTGCGATCGCAATTAGCGAAGTTTTATTAATGAACCGCAGAGGCGCAGAGAATACAGAGGAGTTAAGAGTTCAAAAATCCACCTATGAAGCTTGGTTAAAACAATCTCGCCCAATCTATGACGAGAAACTCTGGAATGGACAATATTACAAACTTGATAGCGAGAGTGGTTCTGATGTGGTGATGGCAGATCAATTGTGTGGACAATTCTACGCCCGGCTACTGGACTTACCGGATATTGTACCAAGCGATCGCGCCCTCTCTGCTCTGAAAACTGTTTATGATGCTTGCTTCCTGAAATTCTGCAATGGTGAATTTGGTGCGGCTAATGGTGTTCGTCCTGACGGTTCACCCGAAAACCCCAAAGCTACCCATCCCTTAGAAGTCTGGACTGGGATTAACTTTGGACTGGCGGCTTTTCTTGTACAAATGGAAATGAAAGATGAAGCATTTAGATTGACACAATCTGTGGTAGAGCAAATTTACAACAATGGGTTGCAATTTCGCACACCTGAAGCTATCACCGCAGCTGGTACATTCCGTGCTAGCACTTACCTCCGGGCAATGGCAATTTGGGCAATTTACTTAGTCATTAATTGATTGATTGCCAATCTAAATAATCATAATCATCGTCAGTGGTTAGTTGCATTCGCTACTAACCACTATTAATAAATCTTTTGCACAGAAAGCAATATTAGCCTTAATAGTAATAGGTTTCAGCCATTTTTCAACAACAGATGTAAGAGAAAATGCTATGTGATTGGTGTGCTTAGTTATCAAATAGCTTGATATTAAATGTGCAACTTTAGCTACATACAGATATACATAGATAGTTTATGATACAAGTTTTTAAATATACTTCTTTTTGATAAGAAAGAGCAGAGTCTACATCTGTGATTTTATTTTCCGGGTGTTTCCGGAAACGGCAGAAAATTTAAGTAATCGTAAGAGTTGAAAGATTTAAAACTCAAAACTAATGTTTGAAAAAATGCAAATATTGGCAGGTTTAGCGATAAAGTTTCCTAATATACCCAAGAATATGTTCATATTTGACAAGTTCCAAGCCAAAAGAATCGATTCGTCGACTGTATTGATGTAAAAGTACAGTTATAAGTCGCCTCTTGCTAAAAACAGGTGTGACAAAAATAACTGCATTTAGCGATGTTTGCAGTTAGTAATTTGTAGTTTTGAGTACTAACTTAGGCTAAGTAAAAAGATGGATACTGGATAAACAGTAAATAAAAGTTTCATAAAGTATGAGATATTTATTGACGACGCGAATCAAAATTCTATCAGGACACAATAAATATTCCAGTGTAAACTGAGGCTGAGATTTCCTGGTAAAATGCTGTTTACCAAACTTTTACTCAAGAAAAGCCACTGGAAAATGATACCTAAGCAATGGGTGAGTCAAAACACAATTAATTGCGTTTTGCAGAGGCTGTTGGAATGATACAAAACCCAAACAGTGAAACAATTATCAACTTTTTCACGCTGTAACCGCCTAAACGGCAAAAGTTAATAAGCTAACTCAAAAAACCGGAATTTAACCAGGACTTACGTAAAATACCTCTCAAACTCTCATTCCTCTGTGGTCTCTGTGCCTCTGCGGTTCGATTCTTCCGTCACTTGTGCGTAAGTCTTATTAACTTTGAACTCCTTTTAGTCAATAAGAGTTAAAGGAACTGCATTTGATGCAGAACTTATCAATGAGATAAAACTGAGACACTTTAAATGTCACACTCTTAGAAGTGAAGCGATCGCACACTGATTATAAACCGCCAAATTCTGATTTTGGTTAAAACAACTAGCGCCCTAGATGTCAAACGAGAATGCCAGTTTCAGTAATAACCTAATTTAGATTAATCCGGGCTGCACAACTTTAATCATATTTCATCATATTTGTGGGGTTCATCACCTAGAATGTATCCTCGTTTTACACCGAGTATCTTTATTTGAGCAAGTCATTAATATCCTGGCTAATTGTTACTGAATCTACTTAGCAGCATTTAAATAAATTAGTTTTTATTATTTAATAACTCATCTAAAGCTATAAGCATAGCTTGCTATATTCTTATTGTTTAAAAAATCACATTATAGCTGTTTTGTGATATTTTAGTGTGCTTATAAAAATGTTTATTCAACATATCATAAATCTGTATTTTTAACAAGTTGTTGCATAGATTTATTAAACAATAATCATGAAAAATTTACGATAAACTTACATAAACTTATCAGAAAATTTTAGCTTTAACCTATAGCTGGTAAGCTTTTTTGTTCTAATAGATAACATTTTTAATCTATAAGAAATATGGAAATCATTTTCAACCACTACGGCTGAGAACACTTTTTTGTCACTATATATATTGTTTAATTTGTGGGGTCTAACACCCCATAGTTGATCATAAACATTTCGAGTATATTGAGAATAATCAAAGTTCCAAATTAATAGTCTGTGAGGGGTAACACCCCTCTCTAATTATTAAACAGGGACAAAATTCAAAGTTGCACATTACATAAGCAAAGCTTGAAATATGTTCAGTAAATTTAAGTTATTACCCTGTGAAATTAGCAAATGACGTTATAGCAGCAATATAGTATAAATACGAATATTGTTCTTAATGTTCAAAGATGAGATTTTTCCAAAAATAGCCTAATGAATATGCAAATTTACAGGACATCTCCTAATTATTTATCCAGCTTTTATATAATTAAATAGCTAGGAAAGAACAATTGAATTAGGAGTTATAAGACTTTAACTATGGGTAAAGTTATATCTACCAAGAGCTACACTTTAGCTTTTTCGAGTTTTTCCTTCTTAAGCATCTGCTAACGCCTCATTCCTAGCGTTTTTATAGAAGCAGTTAAGCATCTGTATAAAGGCTGAGCAGTTTGTAAATATCAACTGAAATACCAACAATCGCAGAAACTAGACTGGTTTACTTTATTCAAGAGAACTAAACACTATGAATCAAGACATTGCTAGCATTAGTAGTACCTTAGATCAAACAATGAAGTCTCAGCAATTTGACAAAGTAGTTGAAGCTATTCTTGCCGGAAAGTATTCTTGGGCTTGTGTTTTAATGCTGCGATTTGCTGGCTACAATCCTCTACATTACATTCCATACCGCACTTATAATCGATTACTCAAAGAAAACTCTAAGTCTAACCGAGTTAACCAACAGCAAAATGAAAATCTAAAAATAGTTAAACAGTCTAATGATACAAGGTCTGATAGCAATCTTTCAGCGACTTGTTTAACTAAAATAAAAGACATAGCTTATCTGGAAGTAGTTGGAAAACAAAAAACAGAAATTCGTAGTAACAATCTGGGTCAGAGGTTGGCAAAGCAAGCAAATTAATAAATACCAACCAAATGCCATTAAAGCCAGAAACTACTCAATATAGCAATCCTAAATAAATTGTAAAAAAATTCACCCCCCGGCTAACGCCGTCCCCCCTTACCAAGGGGGGACTACAGGGGGGTCGTAACAACCTCAAATTTTCACGAATGATTTAGGACTGCTATAAATTTCCTGAACATTCTGTCAATTTGATAAATAAATAGATTAAATCCATAGAATTTAGTCTCAAGTTGATAGATTGCTTGATAACCTACCATGCTAATTACAAATTTGTAGCATGGCAGGTTCTTTATATTAGAATGTTACTTTGCTGATTTTTAATTTATTATTTTGGATAAATAATAAATAGTACCCCGGAATGATTCAGGTATGGGTATCATCTATATTTGGTATTTATGCAAATCTTGTAGTTAATAATACTAAAGAATAGATGCTTACTTAATATCCAACAGCGGAATACATCTAGATATAGGCATTAATTAAGCTCCTGGCAAAAATATGCCAAAATGGCAAATATACAACGGTAAAATAGTATAAATTACATATAACAACTTAAATAAGACATAGAGGTAGTTGGCAAACAAATTCATTTTCAAAAATAAAATGAATAATTAGTTACGACCATGAAATATATCAAGCTGATTACTAAAGCAGTTAGTATTTCGTGGAGTAAATAACTCCTACACCAAGACTGACGATTCAACTGTTGCTGCTGGTGGTTTTATTTCCAAATAAGTTTGAGTAAAGAAAATTTGGAGCGGTGGATTCCCCCAATCTAAAATTTTTATGTCATCCGCTGATTCTGCAGACGGTGGAAGCATTACTCGTAAAGCTTTATGTACTGCGATTGGTGTTGCTTGATTTTCTCAAAATCGCGTTTAACACTAATGTCAGGAACGGAAATAGAAAGGCTACAGGAAAATCGTTGTCATGGCTGGTAGAACTTACAGCTAATACGCTTCTCTGACAACTAAACATAATTCTAGTCCTCCCAACCAGGATTATGTCTGTTTTGTAAATTTGTAATTTATATCGTAATTACTGGAAGCTCAAAAACTTGAATAGCTTCCAGTTTTTTATGTGTCAATAAAAAACATAAGCTAGTTTAAAAATATATCTGCGGGAAGAAGCGATCGCTCCACGAAGCACATCGCTGTATACTTGTTACCTTATAACATCAAAATTATCAAAAATTTGTAGTAAGATACCACAGGTATTAATTATCCTCAGCTAGTTCTGGTTGTTAGCGCTTCTCAATTTAAAATCGATGAGAATATATATACTGTGAGTCTAACTCTTTACTTCCTCCGTCACGGGCAGACAGAATGCAGTCGTAATAATTCCTTTTGCGGTTCTATAAATTCAGAACTTACCCCGGAAGGATTGGAAATGGCAAAGGCTTTTGCATCTGCATACAGTTCTAAGCCTTGGAATGCAATCTTTTGTAGCCCAATGCAGCGAACTGTGGAAACAGCGAAACCTCTGTATACAGCCATCGGGATGGAACCACAACTACGGGATGGTTTGAAAGAAATTAACTATGGTAAGTGGGAAGGTAAAACACCAGAAATAGTTAGCCGCGAATATCATGATGATTATATACGTTGGTCAGCCGATCCGGCTTGGTACGCCCCAACTGGTGGGGAAATGGCAGTTACAATTGCTGCTCGTGCTATACAGGTAATTGAAGAAATTAAGCAGCTTTATAGTAGTGGGAATGTTTTAATTGTTTCCCACAAGGCAACTATTAGAATTATGCTGTGTAGCTTTTTAGGTATTGATGTGGGACGCTTTCGGTTTCGTTTAGGATGCCCTGTGGGGTCAGTCAGTATTGTAGAATTTACTTCACATGGCACACTTTTGCAAGCTTTGGCAGACCGTACTCATTTGGATGAGCGTTTGCGAAATTTACCAGGGACATGAGGGGAGACGCGATTATACTCTTACGAGAAGCCGCTCTTCGAGCGTCTACGCTTCTGTACAAGAGTTAAGAGTTATTATTTTTGTCTCCCTTGTTTCCTTTGTATCTTTGCTCTCACTCACTATCTGGCTCAGTATACTTGCAGAAGACGTTTATCCCAATTTTCAAAATATATAACACCACAATTGTAGCGATCGCAGCATCCATCGGTATTCCATTTACTGCTGCAACTGCCACCAGTGAACCAATAATACTATTAAGCAGAGAAGCACTACCAGGGTTCTTGGTGTATTCTTTGATTTTGCCCTGTAAACCATCATCACCACAGATTTCCGCGCGGATTTCATTGAGGGTGAGTTGTAAAAGAGATTTTTTGCCCTTACCATAATCTGTTTTGCCGACTTTCTCTTGCCAAAGTGCATCAAAACTTGCTTCTAGATTGCCATTGTGTTGTTGCAGAGTAGTAAGTGCATATTGCGCTGGGGTGTCGTTTGGCAAAAGTTGCTGAAGTTCTTGGATTTCGACAGGGGTTAATTGGGCATTCATATATATTTAACTTAATTATTTATGGAGTAGTTGTTAGTTCCTGAATCAACTCTTCAGGTGTGATAATTCTGGGAGTAGCAACTGGAAAATCTCTAGGGTTGCGAGTAATAATAGCATCTAAGTGATTGAGTACCGCAGCGCTGTATTGAATAGCGTCTTCAAAATCTCTAAAGTTAAGGTTTAGTGCCATGTTGATTGCAGTACTGTCTACGGTAGCTATACGGCAGAAGTTGACCAACTGCCTTAAATAAGTAAGTGTCCACTCTCGACCTCTTGCTCTACGGATGATGTAATACAAATCACTAAAAGTTGAGGCGGAAATATAACCTTCTACCTGTCCTTGCTCAACTAGCACCAGCACTTGTTCGCTTACCTCTAGAAAAGGTTCACGCTCAAGGGCATCATCTACAATGATGTTGGTGTCTAACAAGATTTTCACAGATTATGTTTCTCCTTTAAAGCTTCCCATCGGGCTTGGTCTGGGTCAAAGTCTGGTGGTGTTGGTGGGGCATTTTCAAATAAACCTTCAAATGCTTTTACTTTAGACTTTCTTCTCGGCTTTTCTGGCTGTGACTCAGTAGAATTTTCCAAGGATGGAACTGGCTGCAAAATAATCACTTCCACTTTTCCAGGAGCAATATTTAGAGGTTCGTCAATAATTAAATGACCTGATTCATCAATTGTGGCGTTGAGCTTGTAGGCTTGCATACTTTTGCCCTTTTTGTTTCTAGGATAAAACACTGCTGCTGTAAATGTTGCGTAGGGGTACATCGTAGACATCGCAGTTCTGAATAACTAGCTTGTCGTCACCAACATTACGATATTGGTCACCAACATTACGATATTGGTCACCAACATTACGATATTGGTCATCAACATTACGATATTGGTCATTAACATTACGATGTTGGCCACTAACATTACGATATTGGTCACCAACATTACGATATTGGTCATCAATATTACGATGTTGGTGGCAAATGCTCATGCATCGCTCTTTAGGGTAGTGCGCTCTGTGCGTAGGCGTAGCCCGTCGTAGACATCGCAAGCAATGCTTAAATAAAACTTATGAATGATTTGACGTTGGCAATAAATCTTGCACTGCAACCTACGACTCTGTTTCTAGCCTATCTCGCGCTGTCCAAATTGCCTTGCGATACTCTCCAGCACACTCTTCACCCGTCGCCTCGCGCCAAATGGTTTGAAACTGGCTTTCTCCTAACTGCTTGAGCATACGGGCTAAAGCATGGATATAATAACCAATCCCATCTTGATTATTATGCTTTAGTTCAATAGCCAAAGCACGAATGTAAATTTGCAAAGCCTCAGCGTAATTTTCTTGAGCTTCTAAAACCCTTCCCCACTTACCCAATGTTTGTGAAGCCCAATACCAATCGCGGAATTGCTCAAAAACTTTATAGGTTTTTTGATAATAATCAACAGCCACATCAAACTGCCGTTGCTCTTCGGCTACCATGCCCAGTTGGTGATATTCACTAGCAGCACTGTACAAATCCCCGGCATCTTCTCTTATCTTCAGCGCCTTGTTGTAGTAATCAACAGCCACATCAAACTGCCGTTGCTCTTCGGCTACCATGCCCAGTTGATGATAGTCACTAGCAGCCCTGTAGAAATCCCCGGCATCTTCATATATCTTCAGCGCTTTGTTGTAGTAATCAACAGCCACATCAAACTGCCGTTGCTCTTCGGCTACCCTGCCCAGTTGGTGATATTCATCAGCAGCATTGTACAAATCCCCGGCATCTTCATATATCTTCAGCGCCTTGTTGTAGTAATCAACAGCCACATCAAACTGCCGTTGCTCTTGGGCTACTATGCCCAGGTGATGATATTCTCTAGCAGCACTGTACAAATCCCCGACATCTTCTAATATCTTCAGCGCCTTGTTGTAGTAATCAACAGCCACATCAAACTGCCGTTGCTCTTCGGCTATCCTGCCCAGTTGATGATAGTCACTAGCAGCACTGTACAAATCCCCGGCATCTTCTCTTATCTTCAGCGCCTTGTTGTAGTAATCAACAGCCACATCAAACTGCCGTTGCTCTTGGGCTACCATGCCCAGTTGGTGATATTCTTTAGCAGCATTGTACAAATCCCCGGCATCTTCATATATCTTCAGCGCCTTGTTGTAGTAATCAACAACCACATCAAACTGCCGTTGCTCTTCGGCTACCCTGCCCAGGTGGTGATATTCTCTAGCAGCACTGTACAAATCCCCGGCATCTTCAAATATCTTCAGCGCCTTATTGTAGTAATCAACAGCCACATCAAACTGCCGTTGCTCTTGGGCTACTATGCCCAGGTGGTGATATTCTCTAGCAGCACTGTACAAATCCCCGGCATCTTCATATATCTTCAGCGCCTTGTTGTAGTAATTAACAGCCACATCAAACTGCCGTTGCTCTTGGGCTACTATGCCCAGTTGGTGATAGTCACTAGCAGCACTGTACAAATCCCCGGCATCTTCTTTTATCTTCAGCGCCTTGTTGTAGTAATCAACAGCCACATCAAACTGCCGTTGCTCTTGGGCAATATTGCCTAGATTATGATTAGCAGTGGCAATTTTGTTATTCACTGAGGAGTCATTTACAGCTATCAGTTCATCCAGAATTTCTTGATAGACTTTCCTTGCCCCTTCCAAGTCAGCACTTTGAGCGGCTTCATTGGCATCTTCAATCCGTAGATATATCCAGAAATTCAAAGCATCTTCACCCTTTGCTTTGGCATCTGTCAAATGAATACCAATATGCCTCAGCGTCCGTTGTCGCAGTGACTTAAATTCGGGTTTGCGCCCTATGCGCTTATACACTTCTCCCAAGGCTTGCAGAATCCATTGTGCATAAGCCCATTCCTGCTGATGTTCAGCAAGGCGCAGATTTTGCAACAGATTTGGTTCTTCCACCCGCAGCACAAAAGTTGCTAGTTCTGCGTTGCTGATGAGTTTCTCACGGTAGCTATCCGCCAAATAAGCGTAGAAAATCAGCAACTTTTTTTCGAGTTCGTTAATCACCTCCTGGGAAGTAATTGTGTTTAACTGCTGGCGCAAATACCAAGGTAGTGCTGGGTGAATTTTATAGATACTCTCACCCAAATACTCCAAAATACCTGCGGCGGCGGCTTCGTTGAGAATTCTCATCCAATCTGGTTTTTGCAAGTTCTCCCCAAACACCGCTTGATAAGCTTGTCCATAGCTATCATCAGGATTTTTTGAAAAACTATGCAGCCAATGTGCATTAACCCGTTCCGAAAACAGCGCCAAAAATGGTAAATGCTGACGTGTTCGTTCTGACAACTTGGCAAAGGAATAATCCAACGACACAGTAAGAGATTTTTCTCTCCCTTCTTCCTCTTGTCCCCTAAAAGTATCTAACCCCCGCCGCAGCGCCTCAATTAACTGCACAGGTGTCTGTGTCTTTAAATGCGGCAACACCACCCGCAAAGACAACGGATGTCCCCCCAACAATTTCAACAATTCTAAATACTCTGCTGGTAGGTTCTTTCTCTCCACACCCACGGTTTGCAAAATCTTCGCGGCTAACTCTTGGGCATCCGCTTGAGACAACCCCCGCAAGTTGATTAAACTATACCCACAATCTAGCCAAAGTTCTTCGCGGCGACTGGTAATTAATACCCAAGATTTCCCACCCCGCAATTCTTTAAGAAACCGCTTCAGCTTGTTTCTCTCTTCCCCACTCAATAATGGTTCATTCCCCGTAGGGAAACCGTTGACAGGTTCAAAGTTATCCCAAATCAACAAGCAAGGATTAGTTTGCAGATATTCCCGCACCACATCCTCTTGCTGTTTTGGCATCATTTGGGAAAATCTCTCACCTCCTAACGCCCTCCCAATTTGGTTAATTACCTGACTCAACCCCGCACCCTGTTCAAAGGAGGTGAAGAACATACCACCTGTACGTCCTTGAGTGTCATCTAACCATCGGGCGAAACCTGCGGCTAACTCAGTTTTACCAACGCCGCCCATTCCCTGCACCAAAACCAGATGATTTTGCCGAAATGCTCTCTCTAAACGCAAAATCTCATAATCCCGCCCAATAAAACCATAAGCACTTTCATCAGGTAAACCTACAGCCTTGCTATTTTCTGGAGTGTTGTCTGCTTGCGCCATCAAATCGGCAAAACTGGGTGCTGTCTTTTTAGGAACAAAAGGCGTATAGGGTTCCTGCTGATACAACACCGGCACAAGCCAATCTTGTAAAGGTAAATTTCCTTTGGGGCTGGGGCGCATTTTGTCAATAGACATGGACTTCCGCCCAGCTGCAACGGCTGTAGCGATACACTCTCCCCTGACTAATTCCCCATACAACCGCCCAATAAAGTGTTCTGCACCTTTGGCGTAAACTGAATACGCCATCGCTACCACACCCTTAGCCCCCAATTTCACCAACTGTCCCGCCACAGAAGAAAAAGCTTCTTCGCCTACTTGTCCAGACTTGCAAGCATTCAGTACAAAAATAGGCACACGGCAATCTGTTAAATATTGGGCGATTTCTCTAGCGCTGACAGCTTGCTCATTTCCCTGTTCATCCTCAAAGACTAAAACTCCCTGTGTCTCGCTGTCAAAATTCCCATGTCCATCAAAATGGACGATATGATAAAAACCCTTATGCGCTTGCAGTTCCGCTTCAAATGCTTTCAAGCTAGGGGGACGCAATACCTTAAGATTGACTCGCTGACGTATCGGTTGCAGCGCCGCCAGCAGGGGACGGGCAATGGTTTTAAACCCAACATCTTGCTCACCTTCAGGACGGGCAATAACTAGTAAAATATTCAGTTGGTCATTGGGCATTGCTGGCAATGGCGCTTTTACGCCCTGACTGCTGAGACTGCGATACATCCCCGCCAGTGAAGGTGCAAGAAATTGATAATCGGGGGAATATAGCAACTCCCAAGGCAAATTCAGCACTTCGGCGTTATCAGAAATGATACCCAGTTCACATTTATCTAGCCCTTCACGTGTCGCTTCTTGAAAAAACTCTCTTCCTTTCTCTGTACTGCGAAATACTAGCTCAAATAGCTTTTGTCCCCAACGCTGTAATTTTTGTTCAATTTTTACAGCGTTATCTGGAAAAATACCGTAAGGAAACTTTAGATAATCTTCTAAATACCAGCGTAACTCAGCTGCGTTTTCTTCATCGAAGGGTTGCTGGAAGGCGACTTCTGACGCAAAACGAGGACTTTCATATCCGCGTTGCCAAGAAAGTTGGATTTTGTCGTCTTGATGCGTAATCCGCAACCAATTCTGCGCCATAGCTACTGCCAACACTAGTTAATGTGATGCTAACTTATCCTAGTAATTCACGCAGAGGTTATGTGATTACTTGTTAAACCTGAAGAGTTTCTTCTCCCCGCAAGCCGTGTGTCGAATTACCCTCCTTAATCCCACGCCACTTGCTTCAACGGAGGGAACCTCCGCAACGCAGTGGCTCCCCTTATAAAGGGGGGAAACCGGAAAATCTAGTTCCCTCCCCTTTCCAAGCGATGCCCTGAGCTTGTCGAAGGGGGGAGGGTTAGGGTGGGGTAAAACTCTGGTAAATCAGCAAATTCTATTGGGCTAGGGTTTGAATTCAGTATAGATACAGCGATAATTTACTCAAATCATTACTGAATTGTTTTATGCTTCCTATTATTGAAACTATTGCTTTACGTCAAATGGCTTCGGGCGATCGCCTATACTTACAAGTATACAAATTCATTGGCGCTCAACCCGGTAAAAAGGTTTACATTCAATCAAATCTGCACGGTGCAGAAATTGTTGGTAATGCTGTCATTCACCAATTAATTGAATTTTTATTAACACTAAATGCTACAAGTTTAGTGGGAGAAATTTGGCTGGTTCCTGTTTGTAATCCAATGGGGACGAATGAACGCGCTCATCATTTCTCCCCTGGAAGATACTGCGTTTATGAAGCCAAAGACTGGAACCGCATTTTTTGGGACTATGAGAAAGAAGCTGATGATTTAGTAGCCTTTACTAAATCTCAACTTCACATTGATCTAGAGGTCGTTCGACAAAGTTATCTAACTACAATTAAGCAACAATTCGCCAAAATTTTAGAAAAAATTAATTCTTCTGTGGGTGTACCTTATACTGAGCTATTTCGTTACAAACTACAAAGTCTCAGTTTAGATGCAGACTATTTGATTGATTTACATAGTTCTACAAATCAAGCGTTAAACTACCTTTTTTACTTCCGAAATCGAGAAGACAGTGCAAAATACTTCTTGTTCAATGACGGAATTTTATTAGATAAATATGATGGCGATGCTTTTGACGAAGCGTTTATCAAACCTTGGTTAGCATTAGAAGCTTGTTTTCAAGAGTTGGGTAGAGATATCAGATTTGATGTCGAAGCTTGGACACTAGAACTTGGTGCAGGAATGCAGATTAATCCTGATTCAGTTGCTAAAGGTGTCTGGGGTGTGAAAAACTATTTAGCACAAAAGGGTGTATTGCAGATTTCTGGTTTTCCTGTAGAGGAGACTAAATCTCATAAAATGAAGTTTAGCTCCAGAAGTAAGATTACAAAATATTATGCGATCGCTGGGGGTATGATTCAATCTCGAATTGAATTAGGTAGTTCAGTCAAAGCTGGAGACAGAATCTATCAAATTCTCAGTTTTAATAAAGAAAGTCAATTACCGAGTGTAATTGATGTCTGCGCTCAACAGCATGGATTGGTTTATGATGTTTCAACCAATCATGCTGTCAATGAAGGTGAGTTTGTGTTGGGGATTGTGAGTTAGGGGATGGGGCATTGGGCATAGATATTCATGTAATTGTCATCACATACTAAACATGAAAATTTTTTTCCCTAAATCATCACAAAGACGCGATAAATCGCCGTCTCTACAAAAGACTAATTATTGTAGAGACGGCGATTCATCGCGTCTCTTGCCTTAACCGAACAGTATTGAGTTTAGTCTCCTAAATAAATACCCATGCCACGAGCGGTTTTTACTAAAGTGCCATTCGGATCGACGGCGCTATAGTGAGCGATCGCTTCGGCAATTGGTACACTTAATACTTGACGATTTTGCCATGTGACCATGCGATCGTATTTACCCTCGGCAATGAGATTAACCGCCGCAACGCCAAAAGCAGTTGCAACTAATCTATCTAGTGGTGAAGCAGTTCCACCGCGTTGAATGTGTCCTAAAACAGTAACTCGCGTTTCTACACCAATGTGCTGAATAATTTTATCGGCTAAATATTCACCAATTCCACCGTATCGAGATTGACCTAAACGATTTGTAATCGTGACATTTTCGCCATCATGGGTGCGAACAGCTTCAGAAACAATAATCAAACAATAGTTTTTGCCTTTCTCTTGGCGTTCTTTGATTTTGTGACAAATATGCTCAACTGTGTAAGGAATTTCTGGAATTAAAATTACATTTGCTCCCCCAGCAATTCCCGCAGCTATAGCTATGTGTCCAGCATCACGCCCCATGACTTCTAAAATCATGACTCGGCTATGACTGGCAGCGGTAAAATGTAACCGATCTAATGCTTCTGTGGCGATATTCACAGCCGTATCAAAACCTATCGCGTGTTCAGTAACACCAATATCGTTATCAATCGTTTTGGGAATTCCAACTAGGTTAATTCCGCCTTGTTGTGCAAGACGGCGGAGAATTGCCAAACTACCATCGCCGCCAATACCAATCAAAGCGTCTAAACCTAGCTCATGGTAACCTGCAATAATTTCTTCGGAGCGATCGCATACACTTCCATCCGGCATCGGAAAAGCAAAGGGATCGCCTTTATTCGTTGTTCCCAACATTGTGCCACCAGCAGTCAGGAGCGAATCCACTTGATCAATTTCCAACTTTGTAAATTGTGGTGGACGCGCCATCAATCCTACAGTAGCTTGACGAATTCCCAAAACATCCCAGCCGTAAGTACTCACAGCACAATTTACTACAGCCCTGATCACAGCATTTAAGCCAGAACAATCTCCTCCACTGGTAAGAATTCCAATGCGCTTACGTTCTCCCATGTCTTTTTTTGACATTTTGATCCAAATATATTGAGTAGTGGATTAAACTTAAGCCGGGGTTAAGAGATTAAACTTCAGCAAAAGCGATACCCACAAATGCCAAAGCTAATTTTATGTTGGTTTTGTATCTAAAAACCAAACCAAGTTATCCCAGGTGTAAAATATGAGTGTAAAGACAGTAGTAGATTAAACCTCAGCAGAAGCAATACTCAAAAATGCCAGCCAGGGTAATTCTATGTTTGTTTTGCGTCTCAGAGAAAATCAACTTATCCCAACTGTAAAATATGAGGGTGGAGCCAAAGGTGACTAGTATTGATGATTACATCTTCTCTTTTTCAGGAGAAGTAACAATCCCCCAGGCTCCTCCTGAGTTTAAGTCAGGTTTTATCGGCATTATTGGTCGCCCGAATGTCGGTAAATCTACTTTGATGAATCAATTGGTAGGACAAAAAGTTGCGATTACATCACCAGTAGCACAAACGACACGTAACCGATTGCGGGGTATTTTAACGACGCCAGAGGCACAGTTAATTTTTGTAGACACCCCAGGAATTCATAAACCTCATCATCAATTGGGGGAAGTGTTGGTGCAAAATGCCAAAATTGCCATTGAATCAGTTGATGTGGTGCTGTTTGTGGTAGATGGAACGGTAGCTTGTGGTGCAGGCGATCGCTATATTGCTGATTTGCTCAGTCACAGCAACACACCGTTGATAGTCGGTGTGAATAAAACCGATCAACAGCCGTCAGATTCTCAGCTTTTAGATGATAGTTACAATTGGATGGCCGAGTCCCATGAATGGGAAATCGTGAAATTTTCTGCCAAGACTGGTACAGGGTTACCAGAACTTCAACAATTATTAATTAAACATTTAGAAACTGGGCCATTCTACTATCCCCCAGACTTGGTAACAGACCAGCCAGAGCGCTTTATTATGGGCGAACTAATCCGAGAACAAATTTTACTATTAACTCGTGAAGAAGTACCCCATTCAGTTGCGATCGCTATTGACCAAGTAGAAGAAACTCCCAATATTACCCGTGTACTGGCTACCATTAACGTCGAGCGCGATTCCCAAAAAGGCATACTCATAGGTAAAGGTGGCTCAATGCTCAAAGCCATTGGTAGTGCAGCTCGTGAACAAATTCAAAAGCTAATCGCAGGCAAAGTTTACCTAGAACTATTTGTGAAAGTCCAGCCAAAATGGCGACAGTCGCGCATCAGGTTAGCAGAGTTAGGCTATCGCGTGGAAGAATAGAAAATTAGTCAAGAGACGCGATGAATCGCGTCTGTACAAGATTCATAGAGTAGAAACGCGATTCATCGCGTCTCTACAAGAGTCAGGAGTCAGAATAAATTTTCCCTAAGTGAATTTTGAATTTTGAATTGATTTATCTCCTCCTCCACTTCCCACTTTCCCACTCCCGACTCCTAAAAAATGTCTCCAGATACCAGCTACTCCTTAAATCTGCCAAACGATACTCCTCCGTTGCGGGTGTTGATTGTCGAAGACGATCCGATGATGCAACTGGGACTAGAACAGTCATTAATGGCTCACCCACACTTAGAGATTGTTGGGCAAGCGGAAGATGGTTATTTGGGAGTTCAAGCAGCACTACAACTTAAACCTGATGTAGTAGTGATGGATATTGGCTTACCGCGACTCGATGGGATTGCCGCCACACAACAGATTAAGGCAGCTTTGCCAGACACTCATGTAGTGATGCTGACATCTCATCAAACGGAAACAGAAATTATTGCTGCCCTGTCTAGCGGTGCGGATGCATATTGTATTAAAGGTGCAAGTGTAGAACGACTGTTAAATGCGATCGCGGCCGCAGTTGATGGTGCAGCTTATCTCGATCCTCAAATTGCTCGGCGAGTCATTGATAATCTAAAACCCCCCTCACCCGCTGGCAATACTGCTAACCTATCTGGGCGCGAATTAGAAGTTTTGAAATTAATGGTGGATGGGTTAAGCAACCCAGAGATTGCCGAAAAGCTCTATCTTAGTCCGAATACTGTCAAAACTCATGTCCGGGGAATTATGAATAAACTCGCCGTTGATGATCGCGTACAAGCAGCAGTTGTGGCATTGCGATCGGGTTTAGTTTGATTAAAAGACGTTGCAATTATATAAATCATGACTTAGAAAAAATTTAACAACCTAAGAAGCGAACAATACGTTTTAGTTCAAGATGCATTAGAAATTGTTGGGGTCTAAATCAGTGGGAAATAACAAAATTTCTTTACCCACTAGCTTTGCCTGCTCGTAGAGCAAAATAGCCTTTCCCAATGAACAGTATTTAATAGGAACCCATCTACTGTCGCTGTAATAGTAGACAGTTACTCGACTAGTTGCATACTCGTTTAATGGTAATGGAGTATACCAGCACGAGTTGACAGTTTGAGATTCACTTGTCGCTTCCATGCATTGAACCTCACCCTTTAAACTTCCTTCGCCGACATGAGTATATTTACTCTCACCCATCTAAAGCAGTGATGAGAACTATCGTAAGTGATAACTTCTATTCATCATCAGAGGTAAATTAAATTTTGAAATGTGCAGTCTTTCCTTTGTCCTAGAAATTCTAATACTTGCTCACGAGCTATAAAGCTCATCGGTCAGTATCAAAGACTCGTTCACAAGTTTTATTCACTAAGTGCAATACTCTGATGCTAATTAGGGTAGAACAAGCATGAAAATCTTTTTACCCACACTTTAGCTTCCATTTTATTTTGCAAAATAGGTTCTAATTCAAGCAACTTAAGCTTCATTTAAAAACCTTATTTTTTAGCTTTTACTTAACTTTTATAGAGAATATTGTATCCATTTTTAATGATTTTCTATACCTTTAGAAAGAAAAAGTAGATATTCCATTAGAATGAAGCAACTCTACTTTCTTCTTTCTAAAGTAATCTCAGGAAGAATAAGTATGAAATCAATCTCTGAGCAAAGTTAGTTAGATTTATGTCTCCTGCTGGTTTGGTTTAATCAATTTGTTACTAAGTAGATAGACATGAATAAATTAAAGTTTGTAGTTGCGCTTGAGCGCTAAAGCACAAACTACGATTTATAAAGTATTTTCAGTTTTGTGATGTCAACTTACTTAATAACAAACATAAAATAAATAATTTTTGCTTTGAAATTCTGAATATTAACATGAGTTCGATGAACCTCTCCCTCCCAACCTCCCTCTCCGAAGCGGAAAGGTAGGAGCAACGAAAAAATCATGATTTTACTCCCCTCTCCTCGTAGGAGAGGGGCTAGGGGAGAGGTCAACATAGCACTCGTCGAATTCACGTAATATTAGCAAATTCTTCCACAAAAATAGCAAAGATAGCCAAAACAAGAGTGATTTTACAAAACATTAGCCAACCATCATAAATACCCTTAGTTTTATTTAGGAAAACAACTATGACCACACAAGAGCAACTGCAACGATGGCAAGAATTGGCACAACAGTTGCGTGTAGATAGTATTCGCGCTACAACCGTCGCAGGTTCGGGTCATCCTACTTCGTCGATGTCAGCGGCTGATTTAATGGCGGTTTTACTGTCTAAATATCTCCGCTATGACTTTGACAATCCAGATAATCCCAATAATGATCGCCTGATTTTCTCTAAAGGACACGCTGCACCATTGCTATATTCGATGTACAAAGCAGCGGGGGTAATTACTGATGAGGAGCTGCTTTCATTGCGGAAATTGGGTAGCCGTCTAGAAGGTCATCCCACACCAGTTTTACCTTGGGTTGATGTAGCTACTGGCTCCTTGGGACAAGGATTACCCATCGGTGTGGGTGTGGCTTTGGCAGGTAAATATTTAGATCAACTCCCCTACCATACCTGGGTACTACTAGGTGATAGTGAAACTGCTGAAGGGTCAGTCTGGGAAGCTTTTGATCATGCAGCACATTATACTTTAGACAATTTAATTGCCATCATTGATGTGAATCGATTAGGCCAGCGTGGTCAAACTGAACTCGGTTGGAACATACAAGCCTACGCAAATCGTGCTAGAGCTTTTGGCTGGCAAGCGATTGAGATTGATGGTCACAATTTGCAAGAAATTGATCAAGCTTATAGCGCTGCTTTGAGTATCAATAATCGCCCCACAGTAATTATTGCTCGGACAAAGAAAGGCAAGGGTGTGGCTGCTCTAGAAGATTTAGGTGGTTGGCATGGTAAAGCGTTAAAACCCGACGACGAAAAACAAGCGATCGCAGAGTTAGGCGGTGAACGCCACATTACCATCGAAGTAGATAAACCCGAAGAACAAAGCCAACCCCTTCGGGGTTCGGCAGTCGCTCCTGGGGGAAACCCCCAAGACCACGCTGCCTCATCAGCTGCAACAGGCAATGTTCAACCTTTGCAACTACCTACTTACGAGATAGGTGCAAAAGTTGCAACCCGTCGAGCATATGGTGATGCCATCAAAGCATTGGGTGCTGCTCAACCTGATGTCATTGTCCTCGATGCAGAAGTGAGCAATTCTACTTACGCCGAAGACTTTGCCGAAGCCTTTCCTGAGCGCTACTTTGAAATGTACATTGCTGAACAGCAGATGGTAGCAGCTGCGGTAGGCTTGCAGGTGCGACAATACAAACCCTTTGCTTCCACTTTCGCCGCCTTCTTAACTAGAGCTTACGACTTTGTACGCATGGCTGCCATCTCTCGCGCCAATATTAAATTAGTAGGTTCTCATGCTGGGGTTTCGATTGGTCAGGATGGCCCCTCACAGATGGCACTGGAAGATTTAGCTGCCTTCCAGGCGGTGTGGAATAGTACAGTATTATATCCCAGTGACGCCAATCAGACCGCTAAACTAGTAGAGCAGATGAGCGATCGCGATGGCGTTGTCTACCTCCGCACCACACGAGAAAGCACACCAGTAATTTATGGCTCTAATGAAGAGTTTCCCATTGGTGGGAGTAAAGTAGTTCGCAATTCCGAGAGAGATCAAGCCACTGTAATTGCTGCTGGTATTACCCTGCATGAAGCTCTTAAAGCTTATGAGCAACTGAAAAACGAAGGCTTCACGGTGCGCGTCATAGATGCTTACTCAGTCAAACCCATTGATATGCAGACACTCCATCAAGCTGCACGCGATACCGGGGGTAACTTAGTAGTCGTGGAAGACCACTGGTTTGAAGGCGGATTAGGCGCAGCTGTACTTGATGCCTTTGTTGGTACAAGCAGTATTCCCATCTACAATGGGCCACAACTACAGCTTATTAAACTTGCAGTCCACGAAATGCCGGGTTCAGGTACGCCAGAAGAACTACTCCATGTAGCCAAAATAGACGCCAATGCCATTGTTGAAGCAGTGAAATCGCAAGTTAGACAGCCTGCGGGGGCATCTGTATAGAGAGAGTAGGCAAGCAAAGGGACAAGGGGATAAGAGGAGAATAACTACTGACCAATGACAATAATGGCAAACCTAGCTGTACTACTCACGACTCAAAACCCAGTACTCAGGACTCAGCACTACTGAAGTTAATTCAGTCGCCAGCAGGAGGGAAACCAGCATAATAATTTTTACCCTATTAGATAGATATTCTAATTAACCTGGGAAAGTTTATGCCTCTTCACAGACTCGAAGAATTTGACCCAAACTATCGAGAAACATTTGGCGGAGATGATGTTAAAGCGTTAGATGTCTATACTGAAGGTGATATTAAGATAGGCTCAGTTGCTGATGCTTTAGTTGACCAAGACGGTAAATTTCGTTACCTAGTTATTGATACAAGCCTAGATTCTGTTAGTAAAAAAATATTACTACCAATTGGCCTTTCTCATATCAATTATCAGGCGAGACGCGTCTATGTCGATGGATTGAGCAAAGAGCAAATAGAACGTTTACCTGATCATCAAGAAAACACGATCGTAGATAATGATTACGAAGAAAATATACGTAGTGTATTTCGCTCTCCAACCAGCAATGTGAAATATGATCGCGAGACGTACAATTATCAGCAAGAGCCAGCTTTATACGATTTGAATGAGCAATATCATCAAACTTTCAGATTGTATGAAGAAAGATTAATCGCCAACAAACACCGCATTAAAACTGGAGAAGTAGCAGTTGGTAAACATATTGAAACAGAAACTGCACGGGTTGCAGTACCTATCCAAAAAGAACGTGTTGTGATTGAGCGTGTTTCCCCAACAGAAGCAGGAACATTTGTAGATCCTAACGATCTTAAGTTTCAAGAAGGAGAAGTAGCACGCATAGAAGTGTACGAAGAAACACCAGAAATTCGTAAAGAAGCTTTTGTACGCGAAGAAGTGCGAGTCAAGAAAGTTGTAGAACAAGATACGGTAGAAGCACAAGACACAATTCGTCGAGAAGAGTTAGATGTAGGAACAGTCGGCGATTTACGTGTACGAGAAACTGGTACAACTACACATGAAGCTATTTAATTAGCTAGTCTAGAAAATTGTTGGATATGCTCCTCTGAGGAACTAATGCAGGCAGGAAAAATTGTTATCCCTGCCTGTGCTTTTTATGTGAGCAGTAGTATTGTACTAATGCATTGTATTTCAAAAATCTATCTTAAATAGATTATGAAGTTATAAAAATAAAATACCTATAACTCTATAACTTTTGATGCTTTATTTCTGAGTCAATTCATTCCCTAGAAAGAGGTGAAAAAGTGGATAAAAAGTCTAATTTAAATAATAGGAGATAGAAGAAAAAACCTTTGAGGACGAATATAATGGCTCTTTACAAACTTGGCGATTTTGAACCTAATTACAAAGATACTTTTGAAGGTCACGATATCAAAGGGCTTGGAGTATATACAGAAGGCTCTGACGAAAAAATTGGCAGCGTCAGTGATGTTTTAGTTGATGATGAAGGTCATTTCCGCTATCTAGTTGTTGACTTAGGCTTCTGGATTTTTGGCAAGAAAGTCTTGCTACCAATTGGTCGTTCACGCGTTGACTATAACGTCGATCGCGTTTATGTTGTAGGCTTGACCAGAGAGCAAGCTGAAGATTTACCTGAGTTCAATGAACGCCTAGCGCTAGACTATGACTACGAAGAACGGGTGCGTGGAGTATATCGTCAACCCAGAGACTACAGAACTACAGATGCATCATTACCGTTAGATACCGCAACACCTGTGGATAGTCCAGCAATAGGTACAGCCTATCAGCCCACCCCTGCACCTACCTACAATCGTGATAGCTACAGATACGACCATGAGCCTTCTTTGTTCGGGTTAAATGAACAAAATCATCAAACCCTGAGATTATATGAAGAACGGCTAGTAGCTAATAAAAGACGTCAAAAAACTGGAGAAGTCGCAGTTGGCAAGCACGTTGAAACTGAAACTGCGCGGGTTACAGTACCTGTAGAAAGAGAGCGAGTTGTAATTGAGCGTACAACACCAGTAGATGCTGGTACTGCTGTTACTCCAGGCGAAGCTAACTTTCGTGAAGGCGAAGTTGCTCGTATAGAAATTCATGAAGAAACAGCTGATATTCGCAAAGAAGCATTTGTGCGTGAAGAAGTAAATGTGAGAAAAGTCGTAGACCAAGACACAGTTGAGGCTAAAGAAACAATACGTCGCGAAGAGTTAGACATAAATGCTCCTGGTCTTCCTATTGAAGAGCGCTAATCAGCATAAACATTAGTAATTAGTTAATAACTAATTACTAATTCGTGGTAAAGTGCAGGTGAAGCTGTTTCATGAGCTTTGCCTGTACTTAATAGTGAGTTTTATTAAGAACAAATTAATTAAGCTATCTATAAAGTTAGCGCTTTAAGTTCGATTCTAATAAGTAAAAATTAATCAAGTTTTTTAGTTACTTTAGTTACTTTTATAAATACTCTTAGTTGAGTAGAAAACAGTTCAGAAATAATTTTTTAGCATTATGAATAGCCAAGTGATGGCAAAAAACATTAAACAGACAAACTCCACGGAGCGCACTAGAGCTTTACTAGAAAACTTGCGGACAAAAGTAAAGTATTTTGTTGTATTCGATAGGCAAGGCCGATTAGTAGGCGAAGTTCAAGATTTAATTGTGGATGCTAGTGGTCAGCTAAACTTAGTTATATCTAAAAAAGCAAACCTGCAAGTTGCAGAGCAGAGAAATTTCACAGGCAAATCTCCTTTACTCCTATTACAAAGCCAGAAAATAAAAAAAATTGACAAGTCGGCTAAATCTGTTTTCATAGAAATAGACCAATCAGAAATAGAGTATATGCCTGAATATTCAGAAACAGCAACACCAGGCGACCAAAACCTATCAATGAACTCAACTGAGCTACCAACTAATGGTCAAATTACAAATAGCTCAGTTGAGCTTTCAGAAGATGTAGGTGAAGAAAAGATTATTCGTTTATTAGAAGAACGACTACTAATTGATAATAAAAAGCGAAGAGTTGGTGAAGTTATTGTTCGCAAAGAAATCGAAACCCGGATGGTAGAAGTTCCTGTCCGGCGTGAAAAACTGATTGTGGAACAAGTCAGCCCAGAACACAAGCAACTTGCAGAAATTGATTTAGGACAAGGCGAAATTTCTGGGATTGAGTTGACTGAATCGGAAAGGCTTCAATTGACAAATTTTGCTGGTAGTTTAACAGTGAACGGTGAATTTAGTTCACCTAAAATAGCTAGCTTATTATTGAATGCGATCGCCCTAGAACGTAATCATGGATGCAAGCAGGTGCGAGTGACGATTACTGTTGAGGATGAATCACAGCAGAAAAGATACCAGGAGTGGTTTGACCGCTGTTCTAAAGGTCAAACCCCTAAGCCAGAGAAATAAGCTTCTAGCAAATGAATTAGTAATAGGGTGGGCATTTGTCCACCCTATATTTTTTGATTACTACTGATAAGCTTACATAGGTAGGCTAAGTTTGCTTGCAATTATGAACCGTGAATACCATTCGCTAGGGCTGTGTTACCCTACTCATGTATTTAATGCAGGTACAATTCCCTATACTATTAAGTTATGACCCCTGCTTAGCCTCAAGAACGATTCGAGGGCAATTTACTATAAAAACCTGATCTGTCAGATTTAAAATACTAAACAGTTGCCGTTCTTTTGGCCACTCCCGATGAAATTTCGACTGAAGAGACTTTTACAGAAGCAACGAGAGTTTTTGATCCCGCTAGTTCATATTAAGTTACAGAATGGACAATTTGAAATTCTGGGTCTGGGTGTGTGGTATTCCTACTGGCGTGATCCTTACCATCTGCTGCTAACGCTTCCTTGGGCTGGCTTTCTGGCACTCATAGCTCTTTTGTATGTAGCAACTAATGCTCTGTTTGCCTTAGCTTACTTAGCAGGAGGAGACTGCATCGAAAATGCTCGACCAGGCGATTTTTTAGATGCCTTTTTCTTCAGTGTGCAAACTTTGGCATCCATTGGCTATGGTGCAATGTATCCTAAAACAACCTATGCCAATACTATTGTCACGGTTGAAGCGATGGCAGGTTTGGTGGGAATTGCAGTAATGACAGGATTAGCATTTGCTAGGTTCTCCCGACCGACCGCCCGTGTGATGTTTAGCCGTGTAGCAGTAATTACACCTCATGAGGGAGTGCCAACCCTGATGTTTCGTGCAGCTAACCAACGTCGCAACCAAGTATTAGAAGCACAGATGCGCGTGTACTTGATGCGTGACGAAGTGAGCTTAGAAGGACTGTTCCTGCGTCGCTTCCATGACCTGAGACTTTTGAGGAGTCAAACACCTAGCTTTGTATTAACCTGGGTAGCCATGCATCCCATTGATGAATATAGTCCTTTGTATGGGATGACACCTGAATCGTTAACCCAGACAAATACCACTATTGTGATCTCGCTAAGTGGCATTGATGAAACAGTTGCACAGGTTGTTCATGCTCGTCATAGCTATAGTGCTGATGAAATTCTATGGAACTATCGGTTTGTTGATATTATGCACTACACAAATGAAGGGCATCGCTACATTGACTACAGCCACTTCCACGATATTTTGCCCTTAGATTAGGCAATGGATAATTTTACAGCCGATATTACCGATACCTCAAAATTAGAGTTAAAACTACTCTGGGGTATTAGAAGTCTCATTAGACACTTCTGGTTCTAGCGGTTTAACGACCACCCGGCCATTCTTAACCACAGTGCAACTTTTAGCCGCACTCTTGCTATGGTTTACTGAGATGTCTTGGCACTGGTTTTGGTGAGAAATGTTTTGCTCCTGTTGTTGATTAAGAACAACAGCACAACAGGCACAGGAAGCGAAGGACATATAAAGTACTTTGATCTCTACTTTAATTATCGCGCTCCTAAGATAATTTTGCTAAAAAATTTGCTACTGGTGCAAGGAGACAGAAGCGAGTAATTTCTATAATCTCCTTCCACTTCTAGCGCGATTTATTACGTAAATGCTAGATTATGAGTGCAAGTACTTGCTTTATTGTGCTTATAGCCGATTTTATAGATATAACCAAAGTAAATAGGAAAGTAGTGTAAATCCCGCTCCGCTTTCCTCCTCGCCTAAAGTTGAAGGGTAGGGTTAAATAGCGGGAGCAGGTGTGCTAATGAAAAGATTTCTGAAATACCTGAGTTTAGGTCTGCTATCTACTGTTTTGACTGCAACTCCCGGACTAGGGGCCGATCGCATCAGCTTTTATTACCCTCCCTTTGGAGAATTTTCTTTATCAGTTAACTCGCTGGAAAAGTTTGCCAAAGAAGGCAAAATCGATGAAGACTTTTCCTTTTATGCTAGCCGTGCTACTCCCGAACAACTCGCTCAACTACGGGATTTACTCCAGCAGCGGTTCAATGTCACTCCTACCTTGGTGTCTCAGGTTACCTACTCACCTGTAGGCGAACAGGTGATGCAACGTCTAGGAACATTACTCCTCACTGGCTCGCGAAAAAACGGTTTCTATGCCATACGTGCTGCTTTGATTTTGGCTGCTGCCGATAAAGATGGCTTAACAGTTGTGAATTTACTGCGTAAGTTTCCCACCGATACTGTGCGGGTGAATTTCACAGAGGGTTTAAAGATAGTTGATGATTTGTCGCAATTGCTCAAAAAAAGAGATGAGGTTGTGGCTTTTATTCAAAAAAAATCGACTGCCCAAGCAGCTAATTACAACGTTAACTTTGCCAAACAGCTAGATTTGCGATCGCCTGGGAAATTCCGTTGGCAGAAAAAAAGCCTAGAGTTAAACGACATTTCTCGCAATCGTCGTCTACCAATAGATATATATTTACCTGAAGCAGCTCCTCAAAGCCAGGAAAATACCTCTTCGCCGCCTTTTCCCCTAGTTGTGATTTCTCATGGCATCGGCTCAGACCGTTATAGCTTTGTCTACTTAGCTAAACATCTAGCATCCTATGGTTTTGCTGTTGTTGTACTAGAACACCCTGGTAGCAATGCCGAACGCTTTCAGCAATATTTTGCAGGTTTAGCAGAACCGCCAGAACCTAGGGAATTTATCAACCGACCTTTAGATATTAAGTTTCTCCTCAATGAACTTCAGCGTCTAGACAACATTGATCCTACCCTCAAAGGTAAACTCAATTTCCAGCAAGTCGGTGCGATCGGTCAGTCGTTCGGTGGTTATACCGTTTTGGCTTTAGCAGGAGCAAAGATTAACTTTAGCCAACTTTTCCGGGACTGTTATCCCAACAATTCACTTAATTTATCACTGCTTTTACAGTGTCAAGCAACCGAGTTAACCCAAGAAAATTACGGACTCAAAGACGATCGCATTAAAAGTGTCATAGCGATTAATCCTGTTGACAGTTCTGTTTTTGGCGAAAGTGGCATTAGTCAAATTAAACTTCCTGTAATGTTAGTTTCAGGTAGTCAAGATATTGTCGCTCCAACCGTACCGGAACAAATTCGCCCCTTTACTTGGCTTTCAAATTCCAACAAGTATTTAGTCTTGATTGAAAACGCTACCCACTTTACTGCTATTGAGGAATCTCCATCAGACAATGGTGCTTTACCTGTACCACCCGCTTTACTTGGCCCCAATGCTACTCCTGCATATTCCTATCTCAATGCCCTAAGCGTGGCATTCTTAGAAACCCATCTTCTCAACCGTTCCGAATACCGCTCTTATTTGCAGCCATCCTACGCTCAATATATTAGTAAAGCTCCGCTCAACCTGAGTATTTTACAGTCGTTGACAACAGCTCAGTTCAATCAAGTCTGGGATGAGCCAATACCACAAGCAGCTAAATAGGGGGCAGGTGGTCGCCGAGCGTACTTGTGCTGAGCGCAGCCGAAGTAGCCGAGGTGGAGCAGGGGGCAGGAGGCAAGGGGAAACTAATCTTTCCTCCTGTTTTTTGCCTTCTGCCTTCTGCTTGAAATAAAAACTACCTAAAAATTCTGGGGCGGTAGGGGTTTGCCTTGACTCTTAGGAATATTTTCCACTTTTAGTACTTTGATAATTGCAAGAACATCCTTATCTAGGCGCTGAGTTTTAGCATTGCCAGGGCAGCTAATATCAGGCGATCGCTGATCACCTAAACTCACTGTAGTAGTAGTACCAAAAGAAGTAGATTTTACGCAAGATTGCTGTACTGGTAAACTTGATAATGGTTCAGAAGCTTTCAGGTCACGGAAAAACTTTTTAGTTATTCTTTCTGAAAGTTTACCTTTTCCAGACCCTTTTCCATCTACATAATTAGCTTCTCCCGTTGGCGATATATAGATGCGGTAACCAATAGTGTTCGTTGAGCCACTGTTGAGGATAACAGCGACGTTATTCGGCACAAGTGCCATTGTTGATTGCGAGGAACAAACTAAAAATGAGATACTTGCAAAGCCTAATAAACTTTTAGAAAAAAGCTGATTCATTTTAGAAAACTCCTCATTTGACAAAACTTCGTTACTAAATTGGATTCTTAAGAATTAATATAAGCAGACTTTATTTAATGAATCTACTTATATAAACTCTTTAGCCAAAATATTAACTTAGGTATATGTCAACGCTGTGTACTAAGTATGTCAATCAATTTATATTTTGAATTTAATATTTTGGATTGACCTTATACTATTTCATTTTATGAATGATACAAATACCTTTGTAGAGACAAGGCATTGCGGCATTTTTATAATTGATCTATATCTATTAAGATTTTTGTGAATTGATATTAGAGGATACCTAAGAAGTAACTGCGAATATAATTAGCTTTAAGAGACATCCTTTTGAGGCACTTTTTGAATTAGAGATTTTAGAAACTTTTAATAAGATTTATTTCTCATTTACCTCAAGTTTGCCGATTGAGTTAATTAGATACAGCTAATGGGAATAATAATCCTGCAATCAGAAAACAAGGGTGCAGGTGTTAGTGGTTATGGTGAAACTGACTGGTTATCAAATCCTTGGACAAATCTATTATGGTCGCAGAACTCTTGTGTATCGCGGAATAAGAGAAAAAGACCAAAAACCCGTTGTGATTAAACTGCTGCGGAGTGAGTTCCCTAGTTTTAATGAACTAGTCCAGTTCCGCAATCAGTACACCATTGCTAAAAATCTTCACCTTCCTGGGATCATTGAAACCTACAGTCTAGAAAATTATCAGAATAGTTATGCCTTAGTGATGGAAGATTTTGGCGGTATCTCCCTTAAAGAAAAGATGGAAACAAAAAGGGATACTGTCAATGGATTTCGGGAATTTCTTTTGATTGCCATTCAAGTTGTCACCACCCTAGAAGGATTATATCGCCACCGCGTAATTCACAAAGACATTAAACCTGCAAACATCCTGATTAACCCGACTACCAGAGAAGTTAAACTTATCGACTTTAGCATTGCCTCTTTGTTACCAAAAGAAACACAGGTAATTACTAGTCCCAATGTCTTAGAAGGAACTCTTGCTTATCTCTCCCCAGAACAAACTGGACGGATGAACCGTTTAGTTGACTATCGCACTGATTTTTATTCTTTGGGTGTCACATTTTACGAACTACTAACTGGAAAACTTCCCTTCACTAGTACTGACTCAATGGAGTTAGTGCATTGTCATATTGCTAAACAACCCCAGAAAATTCACAGTTTAAATCCTTTCGTTCCGCCAGTTATCTGTGAAATTATTGATAAACTGATGGCGAAAAATGCTGAAGACCGCTATCAGAGTGCTAACGGCTTGAAGTACGACCTAGAAACGTGCTTGCGTCAGTGGGAAGAAACAGGAAAAATTGACACCTTCAAAATTGGACAACGGGATAGTTGCGATCGCTTACTGATTCCCGAAAAACTTTATGGTCGTGAAAAAGACGTAGAAACATTACTCACTTCCTTTGAACGAGTTAGTGCTGGAGCAAAAGAATTAATCCTAGTGGCAGGGTTTTCGGGGATTGGCAAAACTGCTGTAGTCAATGAAGTTCACAAACCCATCGTCCGACAACGCGGTTATTTTATCAAAGGAAAATTTGACCAGTTTCAACGCAACATTCCGTTCTCGGCATTTGTAGAAGCCTTTCGAGACTTGATGAAGCAACTTTTAAGCGAAACAAATGCTCAGTTAGAGGTGTGGAAAAGCAAAATTCTATCTGTGTTGGGAGAGAATGCTCAGGTAATTGTTGAAGTGATCCCCGAATTAGAGTGGATTATTGGTAAACAGCCTCCTGCAACTGAACTGTCGGGAAATGCTGCCCAAAATCGCTTCAACCTATTATTGCAGAAGTTTATCCAAGCTTTCACGATCAAAAAGCATCCCTTAGTAATCTTTCTCGATGACTTGCAATGGGCAGACTTGGCTTCACTCAAGTTAATGCAATTGCTAATGAGTGAAGCTGATACAAGCTATCTATTAATGATTGGTGCATATCGAGATAATGAGGTTTCAACAGCACATCCATTGATGTTGACCTTATCAGAAATCTGTAAGGCTGAAATCACAGTAAATACTATTAATCTGACTCCCCTCAATCAATCTGATTTAAATCAGCTGATTATCGATACTTTGAGTTATCCCATAGAGCTAGCACTGCCATTAACCCAACTAATCCATCAAAAAACTCAAGGTAATCCTTTCTTCACGACTCAATTTATCAAGTCTCTATATGAAGAAGGTCTAATAACCTTTGATTTAAATAATGCCTATTGGCAATGTGATATTTCTCAAGTCAAAGCTTTAGCCATCACCAATGATGTAGTAGAGTTCATAGCGCTACAACTACAAAAGTTCTCAGAAGCAACTAAGTTAGTGTTGAAGTTGGCTGCTTGTATTGGTAACCAATTTGATTTGGCAACATTGGCAATCATTTATCACAAGTCTGAAGCAGAGATAGCAGCAGATTTGTGGGAGCCACTCCAAGAAGGACTGGTCATTCCCACAAGTGAAGTTTACAAATTATTTCAAGATGATTCAAATGTTAGTAATTATGAGCAACTAGCAACTGGGAAAGAATTAACATTTACATACAGATTTTTACATGACCGAGTTCAGCAAGCAGCTTATCTACTGATTCCCGAAAATGAAAAACAATCAACACATCTCAAAATTGGTCAGTCGCTTTTGAGCAATGCTTCAGAATCAGAGTTAAAAGAGAATATTTTCAAGATTGTCAATCATTTGAATATTGGCAAATATTTAATTAGCTCTAAAATAGAACGGGAGCAACTCGCGCAATTAAATTTAATTGCTGGACGTAAAGCAAAATCTGCAACTGCTTATGTTGCTGCTACCAAATATATAACAACAGCAATAAAACTTTTGGCAGTAGATAGTTGGCAGAATCAGTATGAGTTGGCATTAACACTGCATTCAGAAATGGCCGAGTTAGCCTACCTCAATGGTGATTTTGAGGAAATGGAGCAATGGTTACAGGTATTACTGCAACATGGTAAACAGCTTCGAGATAAAGTCAAGGCTTATGAAGTCAGAATCTTGTCTCAGGTAGCCCAAAATAGAATGAGTGAAGCTGTACAAATGGGAATAGAAATTCTAAATTTATTAGGAGAAGAACTGCCCACACAGCCAACACCAGTAGATATTAATCATGCACTACAAGAAACACATTTAGCTTTAACAAAACAACCTATTGAAGATTTACTAGATTTACAATTAATGGTTGAACCGGACAAACTGGCTGCTATGAATATCATGACAACAATAGCCGCCCCTGTTTATATGGTAATGCCTGAACTTTATCCCTTAATATTAGCCAAGCAGATTAATTTATCCCTAAAATACGGCAATACTGCTACTTCTTTGTTTGGATATTTTGGTTATGGAGTAATTCTTTGTGGCGTTCTTGGAGATATTGAATTCGGCTATCAGTTAGGTCAACTAAGTCTAAAACTATTTGAGAAGTTGAATGCTAAAGAATTCACAGCTAAAGTATGTGTGGCGATTTACAGCACTCTATATCATTGTAAGCAGCATATTAGAGAAACTTTGTCTCCTTTGCAAACAGGCTACTCTAGTGGACTAGAAATAGGAGATTTAGAATACGCATCTTATAATGCACACGTTTATTTGTCTTATTCATATTTTAGTGGTCAAGAACTGTCTGCTTTAGCAGAGGAAATGGCAACTTATAGTCAGGGAGTCGCGCAACTTCAGCAAGAACCATCTTTACATAGAATTCAACTCTTTCAGCAGGTAGTACTTAACCTACTCTCAAAAACTCAAAATCCTTGTAGTTTAATTGGTGATGCTTACAATGAAGAAATCATGCTGCCACTTCATCAAGAGCGGAATGATCATAGCATGATTTATTACTTCTATATCAATAAACAGATTCTATATTATCTGTTTGCAGATTACATACAAGCTTTTGATCATGCAGAGAAAGCACATAACTTTTTACAAAATGCTGTAGGAAATTTTGCTGTTCCTATATTCTATTTTTATGATTCTTTAATTCAACTAATATTATATGCTAATGTCTCCCATAACGAACAAATAGATATCTTGAAACGGGTGGAAGCCAATCAGGAAAAAATGCAGAATTGGTCGCATCATGCTCCGATGAATTTCTTACATAAGTTTCAATTGGTTGAGGCAGAACGTTGTCGTGTTATTGGTGAATATGTTGAAGCAATAGAATTTTACGATCGCGCGATTTCAGGAGCTAAAAAAAATGAATATATCCAAGAAGAAGCCCTTGCTAATGAACTTGCTGCTAAATTCTATCTAGGATGGGGCAAAGAAAAGATTGCCCAAGTCTACCTAACTGAAGCTTATTACTGTTATGTCCGTTGGGGAGCATTAGCTAAACTGGATGATTTAGAAACACGCTACCCAGAATTACTGGCTCCGATAATTAAATCAAAAAATATTGTTTCTAATCCTGTTTTTAACTACAGCACAACCCTCACAACTCATATTTCTACTAGTAGCAGCGTTTCAGCAGCTTTAGATTTAGTGACAGTTATGAAAGCTTCGCAAGCTTTTACTAGTGAAATTAAATTAGATAAGCTACTTTCCATATTGATGCAAGTTGTAATGGAAAATGCAGGCTCTGAAAAATGTAAGCTCATTTTACTTAAAAATGACGCTTTGTTTATAGAAGCAATGGCCGTATTTGGGGAAGAAACTATTTTAGAGTCTATACCTGTTGAGCAAAGTCAGGATATTCCAATCACCTTGATCAACTATGTATATCGCACGCGCACAACTTTAGTATTTGACGATGGAAAATTACAGCCTGCTTTTGCTGCTGATTCTTATATTATCCGTCACCAACCTAAAAGTATTTTATGTACTCCCATCCTTAACCAAGGAAAACTGATTGGTCTACTGTATCTAGAAAATAATTTAACGGTAGGAGCATTTACAAGCGATCGCGTGGAAGTTTTGCGTTTATTATGTGTCCAAGCTGCTATCTCTTTAGAAAATGCCCAGCTTTATCAAAACTTACTGCAATCTGAAGCTAGAGAGCGAGAAAAAGCCTCTGAGTTAGAAAGATATCTGCAACAACTCCAACAAGCACAATTACAACTTGTACAAAATGAAAAAATGGCTACTTTGGGTAACTTAGTCGCCGGGGTTGCTCATGAAATTAACAATCCCCTTGGCTTCATTTCTGGAAGCCTTAATAATGCTGAAGATTTTGTAAAAGATTTGATTCATCACCTAAAAATCTATCAACAACACTACCCCAATCCTGTACCAGCTATTCAAGAAAACGCCGAAGAAATTGACTTAGAGTTTCTCACACAAGACTTACCAAAGCTAATTAGCTCAATGAAATTGGGAACCGGACGCATTCGTAATATTAGTACTAGCTTACGTACTTTTTCACGGGCTGATACTCTAGAAAAAGTTGCCTGTAATATCCATGAAGGTATTGAAAGTACGCTATTAATCCTCAAATATCGTTTGAAAGCTAACGAGCAACGTCCTGCAATTGAAGTCATTCAAAAATATAGTAAGCTACCACCTGTTAAATGTTTCCTTGGGCAACTCAACCAAGTATTTATGAATATTATCGCCAATGCTATTGACATATTAGATGAGGTAAGTCTCAAGCATTCTTTTGATGAACTCAAAGCTAACCCCAATCAAATCACCATTCGAACTGAAGTTTTAGCAGATGAAAAGGCTGTAATCATTGGTATTAAAGATAATGGTTCAGGAATGTCACAAGCGGTTAAAGCACAAATATTTGACCATTTGTTCACGACAAAAGATGTGGGAAGAGGTACAGGTTTGGGTTTATCTATTGCTCGCCAAATTGTTGAGGAAACCCACGGAGGTAAGTTAACCTGCATTTCAGCGCCAGGAGAAGGAACGGAGTTTATAATTCAGATTCCAATGTAGACATAATATTAGTTTTTACCTCTGTCAACTTGCACCTTGTTGATTAACAATAAACCAATTGAGAATAGCATCACTGGGAACGTTTGTTAAATGAATTCAGTGACTCTAGACGAAAATTTAGTCAGAATGTTTCCTGAAGAAGCATATGTCTTTTTTGTGTATCAGCTATGACTTGAGAGTTACAACTTTACTATTTGTCAGGAAATTGAGATATTTATCCTCAAGTGTTTATAAAAACTTATTTAACAAAATTTTTATTATATATATACTAGTCGTTAAGAAGTATTAAGCAATGCTGATTAAAGAAACATTGCAATAGCTTGATTTAATTGTTAGGGTATGTATTAGTAGCGACACTGGTGAACGCTCGGATTTAGGAGAAATAAAATCTATGAGCTATATCCATTGCTCCAATTGTGTTAGGTCTCAATTTTGAGATTAAAAGTGAGAGATTTCTGCCAAGCATAGAAAATTGATGAAAAATTGCAGATTCACCCAGAAATATCTCTTTAGTAAAGGCTTTGTTCCGTTCTAATTTGAATTGCGATTAATTATTTGTCTTACCTAGTGTTGACAAGCGAGTAGCTGTGATTGTGTCTGTCAGCAATAACAAAGAGTGCGGTAAGACTCAAATTATGGAGGTTAAAACCCATGAATATTCGAGGTAAAGTCGCCCTAATTACAGGGGCTTCGCGTGGTATTGGCAAAGCGATCGCCCTGCAACTTGCACAACAAGGAGCCAAGCGGTTGATATTAGTAGCACGCGATCGCGAAAAGTTAGCCGAAGTAGCCCAGGAAATCGAGGCGATGGGGACAGAAACTGCGATCGTGGCATTAGATTTAACTCAGTCAACAGTTGTAAGTATTGCTGTTGCTCAAATTTGGCGCAGTTATGGCCCAATTAATCTTCTAGTAAATTGTGCAGGAGTCGCATACCAAAATTCGTTTTTGCACTTTAAACTGCCCCAAGTTCAAGAAGAACTCTCTGTGAATCTATTGGGAATGTACAACTTGACTAGTTTGGTAGCTCGGCGCATGGCTAGCCAAAGACAAGGAACAATTGTCAATGTGTCCAGTTTGATGGGGAAAGTAGCTGCACCAACGATGGCGACTTACTCAGCTACTAAGTTTGCAATTTTAGGATTTACCCAAGCCTTGCGGCGAGAGCTAGCTGAGTACAATATCCGAGTCATAGCATTACTGCCTTCTCTAACAGACACAGACATGATACGCAACTTAAAATTATTTCGCTGGGTGATCCCGATGACTTCTCAGCAAGTAGCTAAAGTACTCGTTGCTGGATTGCAAACGGATGCACCAGAAATCTTAGTCGGATGGCAATGTCATTTAGCAGTGTGGTGTCAACACCTTGCCCCGTGGTTGTTAGATCCGATTTTACGAATGGCAACACCGCCAGCGCCAAGCTTACAGCAGCTTGATGAAAAACCCAATTTATTAAATAGAATCTATCGTTTCAATGATTTTTGGCTATCCAGAAATATAGATTCATTCATGTCTGCACGTAAGTCCTGAGAAATGTCGGAAAGCGATCGCCTACTTAATTATCAAAGAGGCGATCGCCTTGTAAATACCTGGGATCTCAAAACTGAATTGTTAAAATAACGAAATTAAAGAACAATTTTAGTTTGTTATTGTCTAATAAGTTCATCACGCTGAACTTGGTTTTCAGACTAAAAATAGCACAAATAAACTTTGTGCTTGGTTTTTCTCTATCAAATCTCTTTAATTTATCATTCACTCGTTTCTGCTGAGGATAAAGAGATAAAGTATAAAGATAAAATTTCAACTTTTATCCTCTATGCTTTCCTTACATACCACCGATTTACCAGAAATTATTGATGACTTGCCAAATATTTCTGGATGGGAGAAAGAAGTTCTCGCTGTCGTCAATCATGATGCACCTATATTTTTACCAACAACCAATATTAAGTTAGAAGACGTAAATGCAGTATTTGCGATCGCCTTACATATGCATCAGCCAACTATACCCGCTGGATATGGTGGTACACTCATCAGCAATCTGCAATATATGTTTGAACATCCCAATGAAGGGGATAACCATAACGCTGCCCCTTTTGCCTATTGTTACAGCCGCATCGGAGACTTCATTCCTGAACTCGTAAATCAAGGCTGCAACCCGCGTGTGATGTTGGATTACTCTGGTAATTTGTTGTGGGGACTCAGGCAAATGGGACGCAATGATATTATTGATAACTTAAAACGCATTACTTGCGATCGCACCTATCAACCTTATGTTGAATGGCTCGGTACAATGTGGAGCCATGCAGTTATTCCTTCCACTCCCATACCAGATATTAAATTGCACATCATAGCTTGGCAACAGTATTTTGCTGCAATTTTTGGTTGGGAAGCATTAGCACGAGTCAAAGGATTTTCACCTCCAGAAATGCATCTGCCAAATCATCCTGATACTCTATTTGAATTTGTCAAAGCATTAAAAGAATGTGGATATCGTTGGTTACTTGTTCAAGAACATTCTGTAGAAACAACTACTGGTGAATCTCTTCGCTACAAACATTTACCACATCGTTTAGTTGCTCGCAATTCTCAGGGTGAAACTATTAGTATTACAGCTTTAATTAAAACTCAAGGTTCCGATACTAAATTAGTTGCACAAATGCAGCCTTACTATGAAGCCAAAACTTTATCTAAACAACAAGTAGGAAACGTATCTATCCCACCAATAGTCAGCCAAATTGGTGATGGTGAAAATGGTGGTGTGATGATGAATGAATTTCCTAGCGCTTTCAAACAAGCTTGGCAAGACATGGTAAATCAAGGCGGAGGAAAATCAGGCGTTGTCGGGATTTGCGGTACAGAATATTTGGAATTAATCGAAGCTGCTGGTTGTAAACCTGAAGATTATCCAACTTGTCAGCCAGTCGGACAACATTATATTTGGGAGCGAGTTTCACCAGATAATTGCCAACCTGAAGCTGTAGAAAGTGCCATTCAAGAGTTAAAGCAAATTAACCCTAATTTTCACATGGATGGAGCTTCTTGGACGAATCATATAAGTTGGGTGAAAGGATACGAAAATGTTTTGGCTCCTATGTATCAATTAAGTAGTTTGTTTCATCAAAAAATTGATCCATTACTGCAAACTAACTCAGCAGAAACCCTAACCCAACAATCTCACTACCGTAAAGCTTTGCTGCATAACCTTTTGTTGCAAACAAGCTGTTTTCGTTATTGGGGACAAGGCGCTTGGACTGATTACGCACGCGAAATTTACCAGCGTGGCGAAAACTTATTGCAAACCATGTAGCAACCTTATTTTTGAGAGTTGAAAGCTACAGATACCCAACTTATTAAATCAGGTGGGTATCTTAATTACTCACAAATAATTTACGGTCAATATTTAAAAGATTCTAATAAAAAATGAAGAGTTTTGAACCCACGCAGGTGGGTAAAGCCTCGTGTAGCCGAGACTTCCAGCAGCCAAGGCAAGTAATAAATTAGACTTTTCAAACAACCTCTTAAACCAAAGGTAACAAAATTTGAAATTCAGTACCTGCACCAAGTTGCGATCGCAAATTTAATTTACCACCATGTCTTGCTATGATAATTCGATAACTTACAGCTAAACTAGTTTCTTTATCAGCTCTTTTTTCTAAAGAGAAACACTCCATAATTTGCTGTTGTACCTCTTGAGACATTCCAGGGCCATTGTCGGCAATACGAATTGAAACCCACCGCGAATCTGGTGTATTAGGCTTGCTTGCTTCCTGTGAAATAACTTCTGTAGTAATTTCAATTCGAGCTTTATGAGTAATGTTTGTAGCTTCTAAATGCAACAATTGCTGCTTTACTGCTTCATTAAGTAAGGTATCCACAGCTTCGCTTAAAATATTCATCAATACCTGATTCAACTGCCCCATAAAGCAATACACTGGTGGCAGATGACCATAGTTTTTGCGAATTTCAATTTCTCCTTGTAGGCGACTATTAATTAATAAAACAATATTATCTAGAGATGCGTGTAAATCTACTGGCTTGGGATAAATCTCATCGATATGGCAAAAGTTCTGTAAGCTAGTGACGAGTTTTTTTAATCTTTCTGCCCCGGTACGAATACTAGCAAGTGATTGTGACAAGTCTTTTTCTAAAAAATCAAATTCAATTTCTTCTTTAAGATTAGTAATACTCTTGGGTGCATCGGCTAGTTCTTGATCATAAGCTGCTATGAGCTTGAGCAAGTCTTGACTATAGTTTGAGACATAAGTTAAGTTACCCCAAATAAATCCCACAGGGTCTAAGATTTCGTGCGCTATCCCATCTACCAAACGCCCCAAGCTCGCCATTTTATCATTTTGAATCATTTGAGCTTGGCTGCGTTCGTACCGCACTAGATTTTCAATTCCCTGGATTTGCCAAGCAATAATATTCAATTCCTGTACATCTAATAATCTGTAGCTACCAGATGCAGTTTGGACTACAACTGGTTCTGCCAAAAGTTCTGGCGATCGCTTTAAGCTCAGTTGCATCGCCGTCAAAATCGATGTTGTATCAGGAAGCAACAAAATCGTTGTCCGTGCATAGCTGTAGAGAATTTCTAAAGATTCTTGAACAAACAACTCTTGTCCATAGGGGCGGATCAAAAATTCTAGCAGTCGCCGCCGCGAAATCATTCCAATGAAATTTCCCTGTTCTACTAAAATTGCTCCTGGGAGCAGGGGGTATTTTTCCAAAAAATGAGCAACGTCTTTGCCAGTACAGTCAATTTCCACCTGGAAGTTGTACATTGGCAATTCTTCAAGGGTTGATTCTAAACCAAGTTCGCGATCGCAACCCTTTGATACAAATGGTGGTGAAATTTTACAACTGAATTCTTCTAGCATTAGACACCCTGATTTTTACAAAAAAAGACGGGAACCATGAAAACCCATCAGTCACTAACTAAATTTTCAACACAAGTCAATTTGTAACGTCTTTTAAGAGTGGGATAAAATGCGACATAGTAAATGGGTGTTTCCATGAATGATATGATAGTCCATCAGTACCGCGGAACGCTCTAAAATTAACGCTTTGAGAGAACATCTTAATCATAATTAAACGGTATATTAGCAAGTATAAAAATTTTGTACAATTTGGGGTTGTCCAAGCGCTTGATAAAGTGAACTCATCTTTTGAGTAAGCGTTTCTACTCCCAACGACAGAAGTTAATTTATCATTTTATACCGATTTTTTTTAGTTGTTAGCATAAAAAGCGCATTTTTGAGCTACAGAGTAGAACAATCTCATAGCTATAAACATATACTCAGCACTTTGCAGTGTCTGCATAGATAAAAAGCTGCAAAAGTAATATCTATTAATTCCGCATAGCTAATGAGTGTTGTAGAACCTTGCTAGAGAAGGTAAAAACATCTTATCTAGACATCTGCTGGGCGATTTTTGGATAACAGACCGCTCAATAGCTACATATGTGAAATTCTGGTCTTGCGGTTTTAAAGTTTTTGTAGTACAAAATCAACACAAAGCTCAAATCAGATTTTGCTAGAGATAGCCTAAATCTTAGGTAGTAGTAACCAACAGCGATCCCCAAATGTTGCACAACTGTAAATCCTTGATGAAAATACACTTGGCTAACACACCATAGAAACAATTTAAGGTAAGTATAAACATAGGTGATTGAAGATTATATAAGCAGCTACTAACCCTCTAGACTCGGAACAATTTCGGAAGTTACACAATCTTAAGAATAGTCCTCGTCAGTAAATGCACTCAGTAAAATTCACCAAATACCAAGACAAGGAAAGGGTTTGCAGCGTTTAAGCGCTAATTAAAAACACAGATTAACTTGCTGTTCAAATGATGTTTAATTGTACGTACGTGTTTTTGATCCCCGTTTCGATAGAATGACAAGGCAGAATCCAAAAACTCAAAACCGCTTTTGACTGCGACGCCCATGAATCAACTGAACAATGGTTTTACGCTATTTTTAAGTCTGCTAGTCGAGGCGATGCCTTTTTTGCTTCTTGGGGTTTTATTCTCCAGTTTGCTGCTATTTTTTGTTGATGAGCGCAAATTAGTGGAAAAAATGCCCAAAAATCCGCTGCTAGGTGCTTTATTCGGCAGCATGATTGGTATTTTCTTTCCGGTGTGTGAGTGCGGCAATGTGCCAGTAGCGCGGCGATTGCTGATGCAAGGAGTACCCACACCAGTAGCGATTGGCTTTTTGCTAGCAGCCCCGACAATTAATCCAATTGTGATTTGGGCAACTTGGACGGCGTTTCGAGATCAGCCTGAAATTGTGGTGTTAAGAGTAGTCTTTTCTTTATTAATCGCCACAATTGTCGGTTGTGTTTTCAGTTTTCAAAAAGACTTGAATCCAATAGTTCAACCTGCGATCGCTCGTTATCTAAAGTACAATCCACCTGCTAAACCAGAACCGAAACGCCGCAAGGGACGTTATCAAGTACAACAGGAAGTAACAGCACCCGATTTGTTAGAAGCCGGGACTTATTTTTTAGGAGGAAAAACTGGTACACCGATACGGATAGATAGTAGTTCAATCCAGACAGCTGCCCTATCCGCCAGCCCCAGCAAACCCCTACCAGTTAAACTACAACTATTGCTGGATAACATTATCCAAGAACTGCGGGAATTGGGGGCGGTGATGGTTATAGGAAGCGCGATCGCTGCTGCCATTCAAGTGCTAGCCCCTCGTGAACTGATCCTCGGCTTGGGTGCTGGGCCTATTAGCTCAATCATTGCCATGCTGGTATTAGCAGCAGTAGTGTCAATTTGTTCTACAGTCGATTCATTCTTCGCCCTATCTTTTGCCTCGACCTTTAGCAGTGGTTCCTTGTTAGCATTTCTAGTATTTGGGCCAATGGTTGACATCAAAGGCATTGGTTTGATGTTATCTATTTTTAAGCCCAGGGCTATATTTTACTTATTTGCTTTAGCAGGACTATTAACATTTTTGTTTACCCTTTTCATTAACTTACACGTCATTTAAAAAATGAGTCAAGAGTCAAAAGTCAAAAGTAATTCACTCTGACCCTTGACCCTTGACCCTTGACCCTTGACCCTTGACTATTCCCTAATGACCACCCAAAATCCCAAATCTAAAATCATCAATTTATTACTTCCTTGGCTGGACGTGCTAGCAATTACAGCTTGGGGAATTTTAATCCTAAAATATTGGTTAACTGGCAAGCTGAACTTGTTGATTCACCCGGATTACTTTTGGTTAGCGATTTTAGGTGCTATCGGCTTTTTAATTGTCGGTTTTTTTAAAGCCGGGCAACTTTGGCAGCGGCGTCGCTATCGTGATGTTACTAGCGCCCAGCACATAACTTTTTTTCCCCCTGGTTGGGGTAGTACCTTGCTTTTAACAGCGGCGGTTTTAGGGTTCATCATTACACCCCGCGTCTTTGCCAGCCAAACAGCACTTGATCGCGGTGTGACTGAGTTACTGGGAGCGACACGCGCTCAACCGCAAGCATTTCGTGCAACTGTTCGCCCAGAAGAGCGATCGCTCGTAGATTGGGTACGCACTCTCAACGTTTATCCTGAGCCAGACGCATATACAGGGCAGAAAGTCAAAGTACAGGGATTTGTCATTCACCCACCAGAGTTAGGAAAAGAATATTTGTTCTTAGCGCGATTTGTGATCACTTGCTGTGCCGCAGATGCTTATCCAGCCGGATTACCTGTAAAACTACAAGGCAGTCGCGATCAGTACTCTCCAGATACTTGGCTAGAAGTAGAAGGACAAATGATCACAGAAAATCTTTCAGGTAAACGCCAACTCACAATTTCAGCTAACTCCCTGAAAAATATTCCTCAACCGAAGAATCCTTATAGTTATTAGTCATTTGTCATTTGTCATTTGTCCTTTGTTAATGACCCATGCCCTATGACCTATGCCCTATGCCCCATGCCCTATGCCCTATGACTAAATCCAAAGCACTTGTCCAACCACTAGATCGCGTGGCGATCGCATTGATGCTACTGCTGAGTTTTCTGATTGGGGTGATGATATTGCAAGGCGATGCAGTCTCAGCTCGTGTTCGCAATTTTACTTGGCAGAATCAAAAAATTGGGGCAGAAGATACATCCTTTACCCTCACCTTTAGCCGCCCAATGGAGACGAAAAGCGTAGAGGATAATTTGAAAATTGATCCACCTCTAGCAGGTAAAGTCAGTTGGGCAGGGAGGCGGATGGTGTACACACTTGTAACGCCAGCACCCTATGGCACAAATTATCAGGTGAAGTTGCAGGGAGCAAGAGATAAGTTTGCTACTCAAGAAAATAATAGTAAGAGGGTGATACAGCCCTTTACAGGTAACTTCCGCACACGCGATCGCGTCATCCTCTATATAGGAACCAATGTAGAAGACCAGGGGCAGTTAGTTCTCTACAACTTGACGCAAGAGCAAAAAAGAGTAATTACCCCCAAAGACCTCATTGTCATGGACTTTGAGGCATTCCCAAATGGGGAGAAAATTTTATTTTCTGCTCGCACTACAAAAAATCCAGACTTGCTGTCAGCGAAGTTATACACAGTAACAACCGGTATTCCTGGAAAATCTGGAGAACAAGCAGAACCAGCAGCTAAAGTTGACTTGATATTAGATAGTAAAGACTATCAAATTTTAAAATTTGACTTATCGCCCGATGGGCAAACTATTGTCGTTCAGCGTGGGAACAAAGCTAATCCTGGGGACTTTGGGCTATGGTTTATGCCAGCCACGAAGGATAGTTCAGAAGAAAAATCCACCCCTAAACGCTTGCAAAGCCAACCAGGGGGAGACTTTATGATCACGCCAGATAGTAAAGCCGTGGCAGTTGCTCAAGGACAGGGAGCCGCAATTTTACCGCTACAAGGTGATGCGAGTAAACCCTTAGATTTTCTACCGCAATTTGGCTTAGTACAAGCTTTCTCTAAAGATGGCTCTCAAGCAGCGATGGTAAAGTTCAATACAGATTACACACGTGATTTGTTTTTGGTGACAAACCAAGGCGTGCAAAAACCTTTATTAAAAACATCAGGCTCAATTATCAGCTGTCAGTTTGATACTGCCTCACCTAGCCTCTACTGCTTGCTGACACAGCTAGTATCAAAGGAACAATACATAGAACAGCCTTATGTAGTTGCAATTGACTTAAAAAGCGGACAACAAAAACCACTGCTAGTATTGCCCCCCGATCAACGGAATGTGCAAATGAGCCTATCTCCCGACGGTTTGGGCTTATTATTTGACCAAATCGTACCACAGGCAGATACGACACCACCACCTGCAAACAGCTTGAAAACCGATGATGGTGAAGCGATCGCTACTAGTAGTTTGTGGTTAATGCCCCTATTACCTATCACTGATGCTGCAACTGTAGAAATTAGACCAGAAAAACTCCCCCTAGTGGGATTTCATCCTCGTTGGCTGCCTTGACAAAGTGTTTTGAAAGCCATTACCACATACAGCGGATTTCAAGTTGATGAAGTACACAATATAGGTCTCAAAGTTAGGTAGTAAGCCTGTTTTCCTTCTGAATCCTGAATTGTGACTACTGAATTCTGCTGGATCTAGGGTATTGGCTCTCAAAATGTAATGAGGTAAAATTTTCTTGGGAATTACTGCTTGTGGCTCAACTTGTTTATAACCCGATGTTGCAGAAAGATTTACCAATTTTAAAGCAGTTAATGAAGCTCTGCATTTTTTTATTAAAATTATGAAATAAAAGACGTTGTTGAAACTTTAATCTGATTCCAATTTATGTCTACGTAAGAATTAGGTTTATAACCTATACAATTATTACTAATAAAATAAAGCAGGTGGTTTTCATAAAAGCAGCAACTTAATTGAACTTTGAAAAAAAAGAGATATTTACTAAAGCCCAAAAGTTAAGTTTATCTAAAGAAATTGTAACAATGCGATCGCTATTTTATATACAAGCTTTTCTTACTATAGATTTAATACATCCAGATTATCTAAGTGTATAAAGGTATTCCACGCCAAATGCATCCCTCATGTAGTACGTAGAGAATTCTGACATTATTTACAACACAAAAGTGGTTTCTAACTTACCAATAGCACAAAAGTTTATCTAGCGTATCAATTTTTATTAGTTAATTTTTTATACATAACTATTAGTCAAAGTCAAGCAGTATCAGACCCCTCAGCAGCTTTTAAATTGAAACATGACATCATACCGAAGCTTGACGTACAAGAGGATCATAATGTTATAACGGCATCAGTTCTAGATGCAAAATGAGGAAAGCTAATTTAATGAATTACTCATGCTTAAAGAGAGTTAAATTTAGCATCTAGAGTCAACCCTGATCTCAAACAGTTGATCAGCAATGCTAACGCCAGTACTGCTGAATATTTTTAAGCGGGTGGGTCAAGAGTAATGAATGAAGCTGACACCTCAAACAACCGAGCTGTGATGGAATCTCTAAATTCTGCTAATTTGCCGCAATTGGAGCAAGCGAGTTGTCCTTTTTACTCAGTTGTGCCTAATGAAAGTATGGCAATTACAAAATTGCCACTCCTCAAGCCAGCTCAAGATACGCATTACGAAACTGAAGTTTTGCAGTCGGAAGATACCCCTCAACAGGACTGGGTTGCAGAGCCTGAAAGTGAAAAACAAGCAGTGGTTGACTCAGAATTTCAGCAACTGCTGGCGTTAAATGAAGAATTACGGGCAGCTAACAGCGACTTATATAAGCAAGTAGAGCAGCTAAAAGATGACTTATCTGAGTCCCAAAAGGTCTTGCAATGGCAGAAAACTCGCTCTAGCGTCAGTGAGTCGATGCTTAACCAACATACTCAAGAACTAGCCGCAGCCCAAGGGCAAATAAAGTCGCTTTTCCAACAGTTAGAAACTGCTACACAAACTGTTCAACACCAAGAAATTTTTATTGAAACTTATAAAGCACAACTACAAATTAGCCAACAGCGCCTTGCCCAGTTAGAACGAGAATGTTCATTACTACAAACTAACTATAGCGATCAGTCTCAGCAGCTATTACAATCAGAAACTACTTGTCGGGAGTTACGTACTAGACTGATGCGACAACAACGCCAGACCCTGCAATTTAAAGCAGCTCTGGAAAAATGTCTAGACACATCTGTCCCCAGCTATGACTCGCTAGACGATACTGCAAAACATCCCAAAGACATTACCAGCGGGCAGACAAGATTCTCCAGAAAAGCTCGGTCTTTGTTTCCCAACGTACAACCAATCAAACCTTGGTCAGCAGAACCAGAATCTTTGACTAGTAATTTAGATAATCTATGGGGGGAATCGTCAGCACCGCCGCCATACCAAGTAAATCAACCTACTCCGACTTCTCCCTCGTCTCCTTGGAACTGGTCAATTAAGGAAGAAACGCCAACACCAGCGCAACCAGACCCCTCGCCAGCCTTTGAAGATTCTCCAAAAACACCAGAACCAGAAGTTGTTTCTCCTTCCGAGTCGTCAAACCTAGATCAGCAATTAGATAGTCTGATTCAAATGTTTTTCACCTCCCAATCTCCATCTGTATCATCACCACTGCCTACTACGAAAACTAATGTAGACAACAATCCGGCTAATGAGCAGATTTGGAATACTTTGGCAACAATCTTGGAGGATGAGGAGGAATTAGAAACTACACCAAAACAGCAGTTTGAGGAGCCAGTTGAGGAAGAAATTAATCACCCTGCAACTATTTCTCCTTCCCGCACAGTAGATTCTCCAATCTCAACAAGCAATAACGACGTGCCGATTTCCCCTACTTCGCCTCACGTTGAGACTACTGCTGAAGAAACAGACGACTATTGGTCAGAAATCTCACGATTGGCACAGGTAGATTTTTCAGCAGATTTGTCTCAAGAGTCATCAGGAGACAACACCAACGACGCGAATTCGCCCTCACCAGTGGTTTATCCCCAGAGACCACCCAAGGGGCGCAAGTCGTTGGCATCTGTAGAACTGCCGAATTTTCGCCCAAATAGTCAGTAGAGACGCGATTAATCGCGTCTGTACAAAACGCCTGTACAAAAGTCTAATTAAGAATTCTCGCTTGTGATTTTTGAATTAAGGCTTCTGAGTTGACTTTTGCTATTTGATGGCGCGATCGCGGTTTGCCAGCGGCGATCGCGTAATTAATTGTCAACAACCGCAACCATAATGCTGGATATCGAGGTTCTAGCCAAGGGCCTATCCGGGACAAGAAGCGTCCAAACCAGGGACTTAGTAAAGCACTCACCAAGGCATGACGACCGAAGTTGAAATAATTGCCCAGCCATCGCACTAAGTCTCTAAAACCAGCAAGTTGCCAAATCCATAAAAGCAAGGCAGGATTTTTCCTAGCTGCTTTGAGTGCTAGGCGATTAAAGGTTAACCAATCGCACCTGTCTTTGATAAAGTTATCTGCTACTTCTGGTGGTTCGTCTGCTAACAGCCCAAAAAAGGTATTGAGCATGGAGTTAATCCGCTGGGGAGGTAAAAATCTCCCTGTGGGAACCATCATGCCTTTAGAAAATAGCCAAGTCACTGAAACGTTGCTTTGGTAGGCGCGAATTCGGTTCAAGTGCCGGAAACTTAGTAAGTCGTGCTTGAGGGCTGTATCCAATAGCGTTGTTAAACGGTCTAAATTCCGTACCAGAGAACCAAAACCGGTGAAAACGAGAGGAGACTGGAGTGATGCAGCATCACCGATCGCAATCAATCTATCAAAGGCAACTGTGCGATCGCTACTCCCGACACTAAAATGCCCCGGTATATAGCCAAATGTTGGCTTTTTCCACACCAACTTGTCTACATCACACCTGCGATACTCCGGCAAAATTGTGAAAAAATCTTCGTACATTTCCAGCAAGGAACCAGGATTTTCGGCATTGACCTCGTGGTAATGAAATAAATAAATCGTCAGTTCTTCGCCAACGCCGGGAAACAATTCCCAAATCAACTGCCTGCCGCGTGAAATATCACCGTGGCTATAAAGAACGTCGCCATATTGGGAATCCCACACTCCAGGCTCAAAGCCGCTCTCGATTACTGCTCCCACCGTCGGGCATACACTATCAAAGGCGCGACCACCATTTAATTGCCAAGCTATAGGAGAAGCAGTTCCCATTGCATCAATTAACAATCGCCCACTCACTTGCTTCTGGGTTTCGCTGGGCAAATGCTTGACTGTCAGAACAACTTGTGAGTCATCAATATTTGCTCGGATAAACTCTGTTTCATCCCAGATTTCGCCACCTGCTGCTTGCAGTTTTTGTCCGCACATTTGCAGCCATTTATCAGAGTCTAAGGCTATATTCAGCACTGTGGGTGTATGTAAGACAGGCGATCGCAATTTGGATGGATTATTACCATCAAAAAATTTATTGAATCCATCTTTATATTCCCTAGCAATGACGGTTTCTAACTCGGCAGTTGTTACCAAACCCAAATTAATTAGACTTTGAATCTCATCGCGAGAAATATTCCATTCCCGATTCATCCGTCCAAAAGGCATTCGCTCCAGCAGCAATACTTTATACCCCAGTTTGGCCATCACTGCCGCATGAATTGCACCTAATGCGCCGCCGATATATATAAGGTCATAGGTAGGTGGGGAGGAAGGGGAAAGAGGGAGAGGAGCAGAGGAGGAGACAGAAGTATTATTTTCTTCCCCATTACCCAGTCCCCAGCGATGCACTGAGCCTGTCGTTGGCGCAGCCTCTCGTAGAGAAGTGTCCCTAGTCCCCAATCCCCAGTCCCCTTTACTAGAAAACACAACTTGACGTGGCTGCTGCGGATTACGTACCCCTTCGCGCCAGCGTTGTTCCCACCAGTAGGCACGTTTCAGGTCATATTCCCCGTTGGGCATTTTCTGAAAATACTTGACGGTAAGGGGATAATACGGGGCTAGTGCTGCAAAAATCGATTCTTGGGACAAATCAATCGCTGGTGGTTCCGGGTAGTGATGCCCAAAACGTTCTCTAATTTCGGTTTTCAGGCTTTGCAGAATTTGCCCCTCTCCGGGGAAGGGTTGCTCTGCCCAACGGAATACTTTTAGATAAGTAGTTCGCTGCACTGACCAGACAAATACTGAAAGTTCAGTAGGCAATGTTTCCGAAATAGCTGCACTAGAATTTGTAGTTGCAGCAGGAATTTTGAGGCGAAAGCCTTCTGAGGTGAGTACCTTTTCACCATTTCCTGGTTTAAAATCTACTTGCAACCAACTACGTACAGCTGCTGTATCTGGGGTTGGAACTTCTAAATAAAGGATTTCTCTCATCTTTCCCTGACATCTCCGATCAATCTACTCACTTAGACAGATTTCATAAAAGCAGAAAGTACGCTAAACTCCGCCCTAATAGTTGCATAAAGATTCAGTAAAGAAATTTTAAGAGTTTGTCAAATTTATTGTTCATTTTGTATTTGTGTAAACCCACACCATGAATTATCCCATTCCAGACAGTCCCCAAGACATTGTTGCTTTACGACAAAAGCCTATTGATGAAGAATTAGTTGCCGCTGCGATCGCTGGAGTAATTAAAGTTGTCCGCGCTCAGGGTTGTTCTTTGGAAGAATTGACTGCTCAGGTGCTAGCGGATGACCCAATGCTGGATCAGCAACAGCGGCGTTGGTTGAGCCAATTGGTAGCCCAAGCTTGGGAAAACTTTTCCTAGAACATTCGGTAGAACGAAGTTTTTCTCGCAAGCATCACTCATGACTTCGTAGAATTAACTGTCTAGGTTTGTCAGCATATTGGCGATCGCTTTTCCGGTGTGGTAATAATAACGATTATTTGTCCGGGATGGACAATTGGGCTACTATTTTTGAATTTACGGTAAAGAAGCCACTCATTTAACCATATCAGCATTAAGTACTAGTTAGAAAAAAGGTAAAAAGCCGAAGAAATTACTTTTACCTTTTTTAAAGCGAGTTCGATGGGTTGAAAATGGCATAAAAAAGCTAAGGCTAACATCATAGCGTTTTTAGGTTACCTGCAATACCCTCTATTTTTTCTACTACTGAATAATGTCAGAACAGATGCTTCCTAACGACTGAATTAGATCGGCAAAGGTTTAGTGTATTACCGATATCTACTAGCTTGCTACGCCAGTAAAATCTGGCTGGAGTTTTCTTTCTCTCTTGAGGTTTGTTGCTATATATTAATTCACATAGCTGATTATAAAAGTATTAGCTCTTTCACAGAAAAAATTAGCACCCACAAACAGAAAATTAACGTCAAACTAGAATGGGAACATCGAGATCCAGTAGAGAGAGTAGTCGTAGCAGTTGCCAAAATAAATCAAGCTTCTCTCATTACAGCAGATCAAAAAATAGCTAGTTTTTACTCTTCAGTAATTTGGTTAATTAAATTGCTTCTTCTCTCTTCACTTTTTTGTATTTAGCTTCTTCTATATCAACTACTTGATGTAAGGGGCGAGGAGAGAAAATTGTTATCTACACCCCTACATCCCTATCGCTTTCTAAACTCAACTCAAGCTTTCAATGCCGTTTCTGCTTGGGAGTGCAACAAGAGGCCATATTCCAAACCCTCCACCACAGCTTGATAAGAAGCCTCCAGAATATTGGTCGAAACCCCTACAGTTGCCCAGCGTTGATAACCATTACCCGATTCCACCAAGACGCGGGTTTTTGCTGCTGTGCCTGTATGTCCGTTGAGAATCCGCACTTTGTAATCTGTCAGTTCAAAAGTGCCTATTTGCGGATAAAAGTTCACCAAAGCCTTGCGTAAAGCTGCATCCAAAGCTGCCACGGGGCCATTACCTTCTGCCGCTTCTAGAATATTTTTCCCCTCAACAGCTACTTTAACTGTGGCTAGGGCGTTACTAGTTTCCTTCCCCTCAATCAAGTCACAGTGGACTTGAAAACCTTTGATTTCAAAGAACTGCTGGCGACTTCCCAAAGCTTCGTACATTAACAGTACAAAACTTGCTTCTGCTGCCTCAAATTGAAAGCCTTCACTCTCCAAATCTTTGATGCGTTGCAGAATTTCTCTAGCTTCTGCCTTTTGTTGATCTAGTTCAATGCCAAAAGTGCGAGCTTTAGCTAAAACATTGCTCAATCCAGACTGTTCTGAAATTACGATGCGGCGACGGTTCCCCACTTGTTCCGGCTGAATGTGTTCGTAAGTTAGGGGATTACGTTCTACGGCTGATACATGAATACCGCCTTTGTGTGCAAAAGCAGAACGTCCTATAAAGGGGGCGTGTTCATCTGGGGCGAGGTTGACAACTTCACTCACAAATCGACTAGCTTCTGTAAGTTGTGTGAGCTGGTCTTCTCTGATACAACTGTAACCTAGCTTCAGTTGTAAATTGGGAATTAACGAACACAGGTTAGCATTACCGCAGCGTTCCCCGTAACCGTTGATTGTCCCTTGTACCATCTTCGCCCCAGCCATCACAGCTGCTAAGGCATTGGCAACCGCCATCTCCGAATCGTTATGAGTATGAATTCCGATTTGGGGCATTGGGAATTGTCCATTATCATTTGTTACTGGTTGTTGACAAATGACTAATGACAAATGACTAATGACATTTTCCACAATTTGGCTGATTTCGTGAGGCAAAGTGCCGCCATTGGTATCACAGAGGACTAGCCATTCAGCACCAGATGAACAGGCTGCCTCTAATGTCTGTAAAGCATAATCTTTATTTTGCTTGTAGCCATCAAACCAATGTTCGGCATCGTAGATCACCCGGCGTCCTTGAGAACGGAGATACTCAATCGTGTCGCGAATCATCGCCAAATTTTCTTCTAATGTCGTCTTGAGGCTTGCTGTGACGTGTAAATCCCAAGATTTGCCAAAAATTGTCACCCAGCGAGTACCCGCAGCCAGAATGGCTTGTAACATCGGTTCATCTGCGGCAGAAGTGTTGGGACGGCGAGTTGAACAAAATGCAACAATTTCTGCCTGTTTGAGCGGATCTTCTTGGAGTTGCCAGAAAAACTGTACATCCTTGGGATTAGCACCAGGCCAACCACCTTCAATGAAGGGAATTCCTAGTTGGTCGAGTCTACGGGCAATGCGTAACTTATCTTCTATAGATACTGACAGCCCCTCGCGCTGAGTGCCATCCCGTAATGTAGTGTCATATAGCCAAAGTTGAGGTGAGGGATTTGGGGTCATAATACTGAGACCGTGGAGACAACTTTTCGGGCAATGTGTCAATATACAACAAAAAGCCGGTTTGCTAATCTAAAACAATGCCCAAGGTACAAGCTCAAGGTAAAACAATTGAGTGCAATCGCGGAGCTAATTTACGCACAATTTTGCTGCAAAACGGTATTGACCTCTACAACAGCGGTGCTAAAGTCATCAACTGTCGGGGCATTGGCAGTTGTGGTACTTGTGCGGTTAAGGTAGAGGGCGAAGTATCGGCAGCGAATTGGCGTGACAAAGCGCGGCGTTCGCTTCCTCCCCATTCTCCTACAACAGACCTACGTTTGGCTTGTCAAACTCAGGTTTTAGGCGATATAAAAATAACAAAATTTGATGGATTTTGGGGTCAAGGTTCTCAGACAGTGTGGACACAAGAAGGTTAAAAAGGAGCAAAACAAGATGGGTAGATGGACACCCTTAATTCTGATGGCTGGCGGTTTAGCGATTCTGCTAGGTACGTTGCTGGGTATCAACTTTCCAATGGGCGGGCAGCAACAAACCGCTAACAATCCCCCTACCGACAAAAAAGCCAAAGTCTTGCCAGCTAATATCAATGTTAATAGTACTGCTGGCAGCCGGGGTAATGAAGCAGCATCTGAACAAACTGAAAACAGACCCAGTGTTGCATCACAGAACACTGAAAGCCAAAGAAGCGTTGCCCAAAACGTTCCTAGTGATGACTCAACATCATCTGACAGTACCTCTAATACAGATAGTCAAGTTACAGAGGCTCAATCAAATGATGCAAACCAAAGCGCCGAACCAATTCGAGCTTTGTGGTAAGGTTTGCTAGTCATTGGTTACAAGTTATGAGTTATTAGTTATTAGTTATGATTTATTAGTTATGTACTAATGATCAATGGCTAATGATAAATGACTAATAAATAATGGCTAGTGACATTGTAATTATTGGTGGCGGCGTTATTGGCTTAGCGATCGCCATTGAACTAAAACTGCGCGGGGCAAATGTCACCGTGCTTTGTCGTGATTTCCAGGCTGCCGCTACTCACGCCGCCGCTGGGATGTTAGCACCAGATGCGGAAAAAATTTCTCATGAGGCAATGCGTTCTCTGTGTTGGCGATCGCGTTCTTTATATCCTGACTGGACACGCAAACTAGAAGAATTAACAGGCTTAAATACTGGCTACTGGCCCTGTGGTATCCTCGCACCCGTCTTTGAAGAAGAGGGGGGGATAAGGGGAGAAAGGGACAAGGAGACAAAAGGAGAGAAAAATGTTTTTTTCCCCCCCTCTCCCCCTCTCCCCCTCTCCCCATCCTCTTCATCCCCTGCTTACTGGTTAGATAAACAGGCAATTCATCAATATCAACCAGGGTTGGGAGCAGAAGTAGTTGGGGGCTGGTGGTATCCTGAAGATGCACAAGTTAATAGTCGGGTCTTAGCTGGTGTGCTGTGGACGGCGGCTGAGTCTTTAGGTGTTGAATTACAACAAGGTATTACAGTAGAAGCATTTTTACAACACCAAGGACAAGTTGTTGGAATTCAAACCAATGTCGGGATAATTCGCGCTGCACACTATGTTTTAGCCACAGGTGCTTGGTCTAATGAATTGTTACCGCTACCTGTGCGTCCCAGAAAAGGACAAATGTTGAGTGTACAGATACCAGAATTTGCTCCAGATTTGCCCTTGAAGCGAGTTTTGTTTGGGCAAGATATTTATATAGTACCGAAACGGGTTTGCGTTCGTGAAACAGTAGCGACCTCAGAAGTGTCAGCGTCTGCCAAAGAGATGCGATCGCCAAAGGCGGGTTTTCAACCATCGCTGATTATTGGGGCAACTAGTGAAGATGTTGGCTTCACCCCCCACAATACTCCAGACGGCATTCAAAAATTACTCCAAGCAGCCATCCGGCTATATCCGCAATTACAGCATTATCCCATCCAGGAATTTTGGTGGGGATTTCGCCCAGCTACCCCTGATGAATTACCCATCCTTGGTACTAGCCATTGTCAAAATTTAACTCTTGCCACTGGCCATTTCCGCAATGGAATTCTACTTGCACCCGTAACAGCGGCATTGATTGCCGACTTAATTTGGGAACAAAAGTCTGACCCCCTACTCTCTGATTTTCACTATTCGCGCTTCCACACAAAGCCATCTACCTCCACTTCCATGCTCACTCACTCCGCCAATTTCGCTAACGGGCATCGTTCTGTCCTGTCTCCACAGCAACATTCGCTCCCTACTCTCTACTCAGGACTCAGCACTCAGGACTCAGCATTGATCATCGCTGGTAAAACTTTCCAGTCACGCTTGATGACGGGAACTGGTAAGTATCGCAGCATTGAGGAAATGCAGCAAAGTATCGTCGCCAGTGATTGCCAGATTGTGACAGTGGCTGTACGGCGAGTCCAAACCAAAGCCCCAGGACATGAAGGTTTAGCCGAAGCCTTAGATTGGACAAAAATTTGGATGTTACCTAATACAGCAGGTTGCCAAACAGCAGAAGAGGCGATTCGCGTAGCGCGTTTGGGGCGAGAAATGGCGAAACTGTTAGGGCAGGAAGATAATAATTTTGTCAAGTTAGAAGTAATACCTGATCCTAAATATTTACTTCCTGATCCGATTGGCACACTGCAAGCAGCAGAACAACTGGTAAAAGAAGGCTTTGCAGTATTGCCCTATATCAACGCTGACCCTATGTTAGCCAAGCGCTTAGAAGATGTCGGCTGTGCTACAGTCATGCCTTTAGCGTCGCCAATTGGTTCTGGACAAGGGCTAAAAACAACCGCCAACATCCAGATTATCATTGAGAATTCGAGAGTACCTGTGGTAGTGGATGCCGGGATTGGTTCACCCTCAGAAGCGGCACAGGCAATGGAATTGGGGGCAGATGCCTTATTGATTAATAGTGCGATCGCCCTAGCAAAAAACCCAGCAGCAATGGCTCGTGCCATGAATCTGGCAACAGTTGCCGGACGCTTAGCATATCTTGCAGGCAGAATGCCGATGAAGGACTACGCCAGCGCTAGTTCACCCCTAACTGGGACGATTACTAGTTAGGGAGGGCATAGGGGATAGGGCATGGGAAGAAGACTAATACGAGATAGGAAATGGTAAATGAGTAATAGTAACTGACAATGCCCAATGCCCCATGCCCAATAATGTAACGATTTATCTCTTAGCTAAAGAGTGTAATATAAAGTTTATGTAACATTAAATCAACAATTTCTCAAGGAATTAATTCATGCCCTATACAAATGAAGAAGGCGGACTTCTGAATAATTTTGCCCGCGAACCAAAGGTTTATCAAGCAGAACCACCTACTGAAGGTCAAAAGCGAACCTATATTTTCTTGGGAATCGCTGCTATAGTTTTGGTCGGCGGCTTAATTGGAGTTGCCTTCTTTGTTTCTAGTATCAGTTAAGCGTAATAGATTTTAATAAAAATTGATCATTTTAATGTTTCAGGTTCCGATTTAAGAAGGAGCCTGCTTTTTTATTTTTTGTTAAAATTGAATTAGAAATAAGTATAATTAAATACTTATTTTTGCTTACATTATACTACTTTTCAGTTGCTTAAACTAACGTGAGTTCGACGAGTGCTATGTTGACCTCTCCCCCAGCCCCTCTCCTACGAGGAAAGGGGAGTAAAACGATGATTTTTTTGTTGCTCCTCCCTTTCCGCTTCGGAGAGGGAGGTTGGGAGGGAGAGGTTCATCGAACTCACGTTAAACTACACAATTTCCTTTCCCAAACGTGTGTTTTGGCTATTTAGCCACCATGAGCGTGAATGATACTGCACACAGCGATAATTCTGCTTGGAATCGGCAAGTTTATCACCGCTTGAAACTTGCGTTAAGTCTCGGTTTACGTCGACAATTATTTTTGGCAGTATGTGATGATTTACACTTGAGAAATCAAGTAGCGGCTCGTTTGCATTCTACATTGGCTTATCCTATTGGGCAAGTGCTATACCAGCCATCAGATGCACAAGAAAACAGCACATCAGCTTATCCACGATTAGTCACGTTGCGGTTGAATCTCAACGATCCAAATCCTATAGTTCAGATAAATCAATGGTTGTCGAATTATCCACCACCAGTTGTTGGTGCATCCAAAGATACCCCAGGCAGACCCTTGCCAACACCAGGATTTCAGATTGTCGGTGTAGAACAGCTAACCAAGCAACCAGTAGCGACACAGCGTTTATTTTTACACTATCTTCGCTTAAGTGAACAATATTTTTCTACCCAAGAATCCAGCCGCTTTCTAGAATCTAGTTTGCTGCTATGGCTACCGCGTCCTTGGTTATCTGCTATTCAGCAATCGGCGCCACATTTTTGGCGTTGTCGTACTGGCGTGTTTGTGTTTGCTGGTGAACCCACGCCAACGACACACAATTCAGGCTATCCAGAACGTTTTTCTAGTTCAAGAGGTTTAGATTTAGGGAATTCTCAGGAATCAATTGTAGATGAATCAGTTAAGCAAGCAGAAGTTAGAGCAGCAGTCACCGAGTTGAAGTTTGAAGAGAATTACGATTTACAGAAACAGACACAAACGAATCACATCCGTAAAACTGAGAAAACTACACTGTCAATGGTGGATTTATTGAAGGCTTCGCCACAACAGCAAGAATCGATTACTAGGTCTAGCAATGGGAATAAAGACCAATCATTGTCGTCTTTGTCTCATATTAGCAGCGAGTTAACAGAGCTAGTAGTAGCCACAATTAACACAAAGACTCCTGAAGATACCGAAGATTACTGGCAACCGCAGCAAATATTGTTTGAAATTGAAGAATTACATATCCAGGATGCTGCCGGAGAAGTACTTGCAGAAGCTTATCATCGGTTGGGTAGTTTATATCGCTTTCGCATTGAACAAGGACAGTCAACCTTAGAAAACTTGATGGTAGCAATTATTGCTTATCAGGAGGCAATTAGTTATGACGAAGAGTCACCACAACTACCAGATATCTTGAATGACTTGGGTACACTCTACTGGATGCTATACCGCACACCACCCAATTCTGAAGAGGGACAAACTTATATAGAACAGGCAATAGAATTTTATGAGTTGGCGTTAAAGCTGATTTCACCGGAAACTCATAGAGAAACTTATGCTCGCGTGCAAAATAATTTGGGAACAGCTCATGGTGATTTAGCTCGTTTTGCCAACTCATCTCAAAACTGGCAGCAAGCAGTTAAAGCGTACAGTGAAGCACTACGCTACCGCACAGCTGAAATGGACTCATTAAAGTATGCTGCTTGCCAAAATAATTTGGGTACTGCCTATTGGCATTTAGGGCAATATAATCAACCTGTTGAGTATTTAAAGAAGGCGATCGCAGTTTATAACTTAGCACTAATACACTATAGCCCTGAACAAGAACCCCTCAAATATGGGATGATTCAAAATAACATCGGCACAGCCTGCTGGAATCTAGCACAATACGAACAACCAGCAGAAAATCTTCAGCTAGCTATTGATGTTTATCGTGAAGCACTCAAGTATCGCACTCCCGCTAATGTTCCTAGTGCCTGCGCCGCTACACAAAATAATTTAGGCACTGCTTACTGGCATTTAGCAAATTTATCTCAAACAACTAAAGAAGCGCGGCAAAAGTTTCTGCAACTATGTATTAGCGCTTATGAAGAAGCTATTGCTCTAGCTCATTCACTTAAAGGTATTTCTTTAAGTTTTGATTTGCTGGCTACTTACAATAACCTGGGGCTAGCCCACTATCAGCTAGTAACAGATAACTCTTTCAATGGTGACAAAGCTACACGTTCTCAGCACCTAGAAGCATCATTAGAAAATCATTTGCAGGCTTTAAATGGATTAAACAAACAACCAGAAGCTTATCAAACAACTTTCGCTTATGTGGTGAAAACTATTCGGGCTTTTCATAATGAATTAGGGATACAAGGACAAAATTTGGCTTTATCTAAAGTTCCAAGTCAGCTGTTACCAGAAATTTTGTCAAAATTATAAATAGCCTTTATTAGCTGGGTACACCAGGACGCCTAAAATACAGGCAGGAAGAATAAATGTTTCATTATCTGCTTTATGCTAACGTTCCATCTGCGGATGTTTAAGCAAAATCGGCGTTTGGTGATCAGTCGGGCATATCGATAATATGTAAGCAGAGCAAATCTCGACTATTATGAATTCTTTTTCCCTCCCCCTTCCACAAACCGATCCGCCGCTCCCTGCTTCGCAAACCCTCCCTACCATGTATGATCTTCCAAGTGAAGATCCAGAGGAACCTGGTTTGCCGGATGAATTTCATGACCTCCAACCCCAACTTTTGTCTCGGACTCTGCGTCTAAGTAACTACACAGCAGACCAATTCTTCACAGGTACGGATCTAAATCTCTACTATGATTTAGAGCATCCGTTGTGGCACAAACGCCCTGATTGGTTTTTAGCTACTGGTGTGTCACGCTTATATGCAGGGCAAGATTTGAGACGTAGCTATGTGACATGGCAAGAGCGAAGAAACCCCTTTGTCGTCGTTGAACTACTTTCTCCTGGTACTGAAAAAGAAGACCTTGGTATCTACGCTGAACCTGACACAGAAGTATCAATTCAATCTCAGGTAAGCCGAGATTTAGCTGACGCAGAAATTCATAATGGTCAAGCAACCAAAGACACACCGCCTTCTAAATGGGAAGTGTACGAACAAATTCTGCGCGTGCCTTATTACATTGTCTTTAGTCGCTATACAGATCGTCTCTGGTTCTTTAAACTAGTGGGTGGGCAATACCAAGAACAATCTCTGGAATTAGAAAATCCGCGCATCTGGATTCCAGAACTAGAAATTGCTTTAGGTTTATGGCAAGGAGAATTTGAAGGGATTTCTCGCATCTGGCTGCGCTGGTGTGACGCTGAAGGGAACTGGATACCAACTGATACAGAACAAGAACGAATCAGGGCTGAACAAGCCTTGCAGCAGGTAGAACAAGCTTTACAACAAGTAGAACAAGAACGAATCAGAACTGAACAAGCTTTACAGCAAGCCGAACAAGAACGAATTAAGGCAGAACAAGCATCACAGCAATTGCTACAGATAGCACAGAATTTACTACAATCCGGGATGGCGATCGCACAAGTCAGTCAAATTACCGGATTACCTGAAACCGAAGTACAAAAGTTGCAACAATTATAAGTTACAAGTGGCGATCGCTTTTAAATTGCTTACACCAAATTGTCCACAATAGTATTCTTTGTAGAACAGAGTCAAGTCAAGGAAAGACCTATATCAAGCCTTGTTGAGTGAGTCTTAATTACGAATTACGAATTACGAATTACGAATTACGAATTACGAATTATTCTCCCCATTCCTTAACAACAGAAAATAGTGATGAATAATCATCATCAGCAAGTGACATTTTTACTGCTGTTTGTAAGATTTGTCGCACACCTTTAATACTGCTCAAATCCAAACCACGGGATTTCGCTTCAGAAATAAACAATTCTGTATCTTTTAGCAAGTGTTTTGTGGGGAAATTGGGATTAGCATAATTGCCATCCAACATCCGTTGTAATTTTTTGTCAAATGTGGGCGCATAAAGTGAACTGTCGCGCAGAATTTGCATGAAAGTATCCACATCAACACCTTGGCGCTGAACAAAAGCTAGACTTAAGGCAAAGCTAGTTGTCAGGGAAGCAATTAGTTGATTTAGCGCTAATTTTAAGGCAGCAGCAGTTCCCACTGGTCCTATATGTAAAGGTTCTGAACCGAAATTTTGTAGTAACTTCAAATGGCGTTGATATTGTTCTGCCTCAGCGCCAACCATTACAATCAGCTTACCAGCTTGTGCTTCTGGAATACTCCCTAGTACAGGTGCTTCTAAATACTCACCACCACCTGAAACCACTGCATCTCTGATTTCTTGGCTTTCTGTGGGAGTAATTGTTCCCATTTGAATGATGGTGCGTCCTTCTAAAGTTCGCCAAGCAGTATCTGAAAGCAAGACATTGTAGATTGCAGAAGCATTGGTGAGCATCAAAACTACGCATTCAGCCGCACTAATTGCATGGCGGGGGTGTGTGACAATTTCCGCGCCACTGGCTTGTAGTGGAGCTAATTTTTCTGGGGTGCGGTTGTAGGCAACTAGCTCTATGTCTGCGGCTAACAATCTTTGCGCCATTGGTAGTCCCATCAGTCCAGTTCCCAGAAATGCCACCTTCATTTTTTACGTTCCTTGTGTACAGCGTAGACGTTCGCGTAGCGTTCCGTAGGAAAGCCTATCGTAGACATCGCGTTTCCATCGTTTAATTTTAATTTAACGGAGTGGGGAGAAGACTGGGGACTGGGGACTGGGGACTGGGGACTAGGGGGTGAATAATTATTCGTATTTCCCTCCTGCTCCTCTGCCCCTCATCCCCCATCCCAAAAACTCAGCCACCAGCTGCAAAAGTTAGCATAATCACAACTGAAAGTAGGAGACCAGGAGTAAGTAGTGTCGCTAGCATTATCAAATCATGAGTAGACATAATTATTACTTTCCTAGTGTTTTTAAATTAATAGTAATTACAGTTATCCTAGTCTAAAAAAGACTGATACTGCATTCTTAAATAGAGTTTTAACTTTTCAGATTTACATTTGTTCTGGCAATATCAATCCTTTAAGTGGTTGAGAACTTTCTATTTCTCGTAGACCTTTACTCTGAACTAAGACTCCAAAACCACCTAGTTCTGTGGGGTCTATAAGTTGGTGTAGTGCGTCCCGCCGTTGTAGTAATTCCGAGAGGGGTTGCTGTTGAGAGGAGAGGGTAGCCATACGTTCGCCTAACCCCAACGCCATTAAAAATAAGCCCTGCTGTATAAAACCAATTTTATCTAAACCGCATCGCTCACCCCAGCGTTCCAAAGCTGTAAAGTCAACATGAGCAGTAATGTCTTGTTGCCCAATATTAATATAAGGATTGTCATGGTAACGGTGGTGATAATAGCACTGTAGTGTACCTTGCGATCGCCTGGGATTATAGTAACGACTAGCAGGGTAGCCATAATCAATTGTTAACACATACCCCCTCTGCAAGCGGTCTGCTACTATACTCAACCAATCTAAAGCAGCTAAATTAATTTCACTCCGGTAGCCATCTGCATAAACATTTGCAGCGATATCAATTCCCACTAAATCGAAATATTCCCTCAATTGAGGTGTAGAAAGTTCCCCTGTTACTTCCACAAAGGATGACTGGGGAACAGAGGGGGACAAAATCCCCCCTTCCCCCTCATCTGTCTGCGTCGTCACATAAATTTCTCGTAGTTTCCCAGCCTCTAGAGTAAATTGATGCACAGGAAACGCATCCACTAATTCATTAGAAAAAAAGCAGCCAGTAATTGAGTTAGCTGGTATTTCCTCTAAATTGCACCAACGCACAGAAAAATTCTGCAAACGTTGCTGCTGTTCTTGCCTTAAAGTTGGGGACTTTTCAACAATGAGGTATTGCAGCGCGTTAAAAAAATCTGGATGGTGCAGCTGATGATAGTTGAGGATATGCAAAGCTAGCAATCCTTGCCCCGCACCCATTTCTACTAGAGAAAATTGTACAGGTCGTCCTAAAATCTCCCACATCTGGAAAAATTGTTCTGCTAGCAACTCGCCAAAATCAGTGCTGAGGTTTGGTGAGGTAAAAAAATCAGCACCTTTAAAGCCAATTTTGACTGCATCACTGGAATAATAGCCATATTTAGGGTGATATAGTGCCATCTCCATAAATTCAGCAAAAGTAATCTGCTGTTGAGGACTGGCAGCAATGTGATGGGCTATAGCTGCATACAAAGCAAAATTGGAATCCATAGGGGAGTTAGGATTTATGAGTTATGAATCAATTAAATTACGAATTAGTAGATATGTATGGGGCTGTAGCTAGAGTTTGCGCTCCCGTTTGCATGATTTCTATATCTGATTGCGACCAATGACGCGGTTCTTGACAGTGATGTGCCGCTAGTAATCCCCATAATCCATTAGGTGTCAAAATGGGTACTACTAAGTTGGCACGAACCTGCATATTACGAAGAAAATCTCGGTGACAAGCCTCAATTGGTTCTAATTCTATATCAGCGATCGCTCTTACTCTTCCTGCTAAATACAAAGCAGCATACTCATCATTAAAACAATTATCCGGCCCAGTGGAACCAAGTATTGAAAATTCATTATCACTTAATGATTCAAAAGTTACTTGTCCGTGCCACTGCTCATAAAAGTAATACAAAACCACGCGATTAACTTGAAGTGATTCTCTGAGTTGATTTGTCGTTTGCCGGACTAATGCATCCCGCTGCATTGTTCTGACAAGGCGGTCAAGCAATGTTTGTAAACCCTCTTCACTACGGCGATTTGGGTTATGGTCAAATTCTGAGTGAGGATGAATTTGCACGATTCTAAAATTACGACTAAGTAAATGCTGCCGGATTTATATAGTAATTTATTAGACCTTATTTAAATACGTCCTTGCATTTATAGTAGCAACTCAATTTTAACAGAACATAATACTAGTCAACCTCTTCGATGAATTTAAAAAAATTATTAAGAAATTCAAATTTTTCATTTATACCAGAGAAAGTTGAAGATTATAAATTTTAAATTAAGAATTTTGGAAATTTTAAAACATATGTTTAGTTTTTCTCTAGTTTGAGGCGATAAATATACTTCAAACTGTAATGTAACAAGTCTATTTGTATTCATAGTTACAGATATTCGTAATACTGTTAGTATCCCTCGTTTCCATGTAATGGGAACGAGAGATTAACGAGAGAGTATTTTTGATGCTTCAAACATTGGGACAAAGTTACAGTAAGCTTCTAATGCTGCCTCTTTAACAGTTTCATTCACAATCGGAAAGGTAGTGAGGATGTAGCTAAATTCATCTTCGGTTAAGCCGTAAAGGTGTGCTACCATTCCATCGAGTTCAGCGCGGAGTTTGGCACGTTCTGTTTCGTCGGTAACGCCTTTTTGATGGGAACTTAGACCGACTTCTTGCGCGAGTTCGTCAAATTCTGGTATCGTGCAGATGAGTTTGGCGGCGCGTTGTACAATATCCTTGAAGTAGCGATCGCTTTTTGTTAAACGTGGAATTGGTAACTGGTAGACATAAAGCATAAATCCTTTATCCTTAATTAATTTCAAGGAACATACCGAAAGTATTGACTGTTTTAAGCGGCATCTTTGTTCGTACTGCCGTAATTTTTAATCATCAGGTATATTTGCTGATTATTTTATCAAAATGTTTGTATTACTTTATCAAAATGTCTGTTTGCTTGTTGAAAATACCTAATTGCTTTCTCAATATCTGTGGTTGCTTTCTTAATATCTATGATTGCTTACTCATTTCAGTAGATTCAGCAAGCAATTAGAGGTATTACTTTCTCAATATCTGTGATTGCTTACTCATTTCAGTAGATTCAGCAAGCAATTAAAGGTATTGCTTTCTCAATATCTGTGATTGCTTACTCATTTCGGTATATTCAGCAAGAAATTAGAAGTATTGCTTACTCATTTCGGTATATTCAGCAAGCAAAAAGAGATACTGCTTTCTCAATATATTTGATTTGAAATAGCCAACGCAAAAATCTGCCCGATAAGAGACTTTGAGGGTTTCTTGTAGAATCGGTAGCAGTTGTAAATCAATATTGTCAAAAATGCAGGGCATTACTCAAAACTCTTAAAAAGAGATTATTTATAAATATTTCGTACCTATGTTATGTGAGTAAAAAATTTTTATAGCCAGAAAAGGGGTAGCTGTAATGAACCGTGGTTGATTACTGTATGGAACAAGTGGCGTCAGGCGACTGCTGTTAGCGACGTTATACCATTTAACTTTAAAGAATGATACAAATACTTTGGTAGGGACACGGCAATGCCGTGTCCCTACGAGAAATTTATATGTATCAGGATTTTCGTGAATTGGTATTAGAAGCGTCAATGCTAAAAAAATAGAGCAGTTGCACTATATACAACTGCTCTAAAAAAGTACTTGGACAGATATTTTCTACCTATCTACAGAACCCATGATCACATCAATACTGCCAAGAATGACCACAATATCTGCAACCTTAACCCCTCGCAGTAAATGAGGCAAAATCTGGAGGTTGTTGAAATCCGCAGCGCGAATCTTCCACCGTGCAGGAAAGACGTTATCCTCGCCAACCAGATAAATCCCCAGTTCCCCTTTACCGCTTTCTACGCGGGCATAAATTTCACCCTTGGGAATCTTGAAAGAGGGAGAAACTTTCTTACCAATAAATTGATAATCAAACGCGTCCCACTCTGATTTTTTCCCTGCGGCTAGGCGCTTGGCTTCCAGATTTTCGTAAGGGCCGCCAGGAAGTCCTTTGATTGCTTGGCGAATAATCTTTACAGATTCGCGCATTTCCCGCATCCGCACGACGTAACGGGCAAAGCAATCACCAGCAGTTTCCCACTGCACGTCCCAGTCGAAATCGTCGTAACATTCGTAATGGTCAACCTTCCGCAAATCCCATTTCACACCAGAAGCACGCAACATCGGGCCAGAAAGCCCCCAGTTCAGTGCTTCTTCACGGGTGACTGTACCAATACCCTCAACACGTCGCCGGAAGATGGGGTTATCTGTTACTAGGCGTTCGTATTCATCAACTTTGGGTATTAAATAGTCACAAAATTCCACACACTTGTCTACCCAACCATAAGGCAAATCAGCAGCTACCCCACCAACACGGAAGTAGTTGTTGTTCACCATCCGGTAACCTGTGGCAGCTTCCCACAAATCATAAATCATCTCCCGTTCCCGAAACTGATAGAAGAAGGGAGTTTGAGCGCCTACGTCTGCTAGGAAGGGGCCAAACCACAGCAAATGGTTAGCGATGCGGTTCAACTCCAGCATGATGACGCGAATATAACTAGCGCGTTTGGGGACAGTTACACCAGCCAGCTTTTCAGGGGCGTTAACAGTGACGGCTTCATTGAACATTCCCGCAGCGTAGTCCCAACGACTAACGTAGGGAACGTACATAATAGTAGTGCGGTTCTCAGCAATTTTTTCCATTCCCCGGTGCAAGTAGCCAATGACCGGTTCACAGTCAATGACATCCTCGCCATCCAGGGTGACGATTAGCCGCAGAACCCCGTGCATTGAGGGGTGGTGTGGCCCCATATTTAGCACCATCGGTTCAGTGCGGGTTTCTAGTCTAGCCATAGATTTAGTGTTCTCCGTTCGTGAAAATTTTGAATTGAACCGCCCTTCGGGTTCACCAGCGCTGTAAGCGACTGGTGAACCAAGATGCCAACCAGATTGAATCGGGTCTGCAAAGTCAAAATGAGGTGTGTACGGGCAATAATTTTAGAAGGAACCACCTTTAAGGCGTCTTACATCTATTGCCCATACAGGGGTATGTTGGAGAGAGGGTGACAGCAGAGGGTTTTACTTGATGTTTTATTTTGTTGCACTTCTTCAACTATTATATGGAAGCTGGTTATGCAGGTAATTGAGGCACAGGAATTTTTTCATGTGCCAGTGTTGAGTCAGGAAGTAGTTGCGGGTTTGGCGGTACGTCCGGGCGGGCATTATTTAGATGCGACGGTAGGTGGTGGCGGTCATAGTCGCCTCATCTTAGAAGCTGCTGCGGATGTGCGGATAACCGCACTTGACCAAGATGAGGATGCTTTAACAGCAGCACAAAAAGCTTTAGCTGAGTATGGAGAACGGGTAACATTTATTCTGAGCAACTTTGCTGCCTATGAGTATACTTCTACCACGTTTGACGGTATTCTCGCAGATTTGGGGGTAAGTTCTTATCATTTAGATAGCCCAGAACGGGGTTTTAGTTTTCGCCACGCTGCCAGTCTCGATATGCGAATGGATCGACGACAACCGCTTACCGCAGGTGATGTAATTAATGAATGGGATGAGGCAGAATTAGCGGAAATTTTCTTTAAATATGGTGAAGAACGGCTGTCGCGGCGGATTGCTAGACGTATTGTCGAACGCCGCCCATTTCACACGACTACAGAATTAGCCGAAGCGATCGCATCTTCTGTTCCCCCGAAATACCGTTATGGTAGAATTCATCCCGCTACCCGCGTTTTTCAAGCTTTGCGAATTGTCGTCAATGATGAGTTAAAATCCCTAGAAACTTTCTTAGATAAAGCACCAAACGCGCTGGTTCCTGGTGGCAGAATTGCGATTATTAGTTTTCATAGCCTAGAAGATCGTTTAGTAAAGCATGGTTTAAGAAATTTACCTTTGTTAAAAGTATTGACAAAAAAGCCAATTATTGCGTCAGAAGCAGAGATTGCTCAGAATGCGCGATCGCGATCGGCCAAATTGAGAATAGCAGAGAAGAAGGAGTGATATTAATTCGTAATTAAGATTTATCAGATTTTATCTGGGTAACATTCTTTTTATGTCAATGGCTGTAAATTTACCATTGCAAACTGAACGATTAATTATCCGAGACATTGTGGCATCTGATTTAGAAGCGGTGCATAGCTACGCTTGTGAATCAGAAGTTGTTCGTTTTATGCCGTGGAGGCCTAATAGCCTTGAGGATACTAAGAATTTTATCGACAGAGCGATCGCTTTACAAAAAGATGAACCCCGACACCATTTTGAGTTGGCAGTAATCTTAAAGTCAAAACAGCAACTTATCGGTGCTTGTGGTCTTCACCTATCAAATGCAGATAACAGAGAAGGATTAATTGGATACTGCTATAACCAAAACTTCTGGGGACAAGGATACGCTACAGAAGCAGCACGAGCATTATTATCTTTGGGTTTTGAACAGTTAGGTTTGCATCGAATTATTGCTACCTGCGACCCAGCAAACATTGGCTCAGCTAGAGTTATGGAAAAAGCCGGAATGCGTCGCGAAGGGCATTTCCGAGAGAATATTTGGATAAAGGGCAAATGGCGTGATACATTACTCTACGCCATTCTTGAGAGTGAGCAGAAGTAGAGATTGCTAAAAAATGCGTAATCGCGATCGGCTAAGCTGAGGATAGCAGAAAGGTTGCTGTAACTAGAATACAGATTTAAACTGCTCCATCTCGTGGCTCAGAACTGCTGCGAATACGCTCAATGAACTCAGGATAATTTTCTAAATCCTGTTCTGATTGTAAAGGTGGCATTTCAATCCAATTACCTTCAATATGCAGTTTATCCACATAAGCGTAGAAGGCTTCTTGATCTTCCCGATGAGCAAGAACGTAATCATGTAACTCTCTCTGACTCATTGCATGAAAATTAGGCTTGCTCATCTTATGTATCTCCATTTACCGTTAGGGTATATCTCGATAATATTTTCCTCACCAGCCAAGAAGAATATATTTTTTGTCCGTTCATCCATACGAACGATATTAATAGGTAAGTAAAGCTTAGTAAACCAGCAGCACAAATATAGCACCGTGTTTTAACTTTCATTATGACTGCTCATTTTCCTGCTAATTATTGATGGTTCATCCTTTCAAGCTAGGTGTAATCATTCGGATAGGCGTTCTCGAAAATAAAGGCGATATAAATTACAAAGGCATTGAACTTCATTTCCTTTAAATTTAATTAACCCCAGACTGCGTAATTTAAAACTTTGTGCAGAGTCTAACTTCACAGGAATATCACTCTCAATCACTTTTTTCATCGCTGCTTTTAACAATTTGTCTTCTTCCAGCAATGAAAGATAGGGATGTAAAAAGCCTCTAAATAATCCCTCGTCAGTGGGAGCAACTTTTAAGAACTGTTCTAAAGTTAAATTACCTGTGGCAATTTGATAAAGAGCAGTTCTTAATAAATAAGGATGACCATCAATCATTCCCCTTAATTGTCCGATTTGTGTATCTGACCAATTTAATTGATGCCGTTGGACTAATTCTTTTATTTGTGTGGCGTTGAATTCTCCTATCTCCACAGATAAACCCACATTAAAGGGGGATTGATGGACATTTAGAGAAACATATACTTCTTGAGAATGTGCAATTACTAAACGTAATTTTTGCCAGATTTCTTCGTTTTTACCGTTTTCATGCCAAGCTCGGAGTAGAGCAAAAAATTCTTGAGCAATTTCGGTATAAGGAAAAATTTTATCAATATCATCTAAACCTAATACTAGAGGAGTATTAATATTTTTTAATAAATAGTCTTTTAAATAATTAGTGCAGTTAACTTGACTGCTTAATCGTTTTTTCCAATATTTATCTATTTGTTCTTCTAGCCCTAATTCATAACTCAGAGTTGCACAAAATTCCTCTAAAAACTTATTGAGATCGGTAAGATTTTCTTTACTCCATAAATTAAGAGAAACTGTGCGATAACCTTTTTGTTTACTATGGTCAAGAATACGGCTCATTAAAGAAGTTTTACCCATCTTTTGCGGCGCTTTGATGCGGATTAACGCCCCTGGTTGCAATATGGATTCATAACATTTAATTTCTACCTCTGGACGCTCGATATAAAAGGGGGAGTTAAGAGGAACTTGACCATCAGTATTTTCAAAAATCACTGAGGAGTTGTTCTGTTTTACTTTTGGTGTTGATTGTTCAACAATGCCTACATTAATCAGCAATTGTTGCTTAATAAACTGACTCACTCCCTTGTAGACTAAATTCTCTGTTGATTTTGGCTTGGTGATAGAAAGATGGTCGTCATCTGTAGCGGTAGGTTGGACATCTTTGATGCCTGGGTTAGCGCTATCTGGGTCTACAACTAAAAAACTTTGAGTGTGCTTAGTTTCATAATAAACTTTTGTAGTAATATCCATTGAGTCAACATTTTGCCGATACCACTCATTAAGTTGACGCAGTTGGGGAATATGTACTTTCAGTTCATCAACACTGACAGAGCTTCGTGCCAAAATCCCAATTTTATCGACTAAGTTAGCAAGATGAGAACCAGTGTGAGGGGTGGATAGAAATACGATACCTTTTGTCTGTTGAATAACTGCTTTTTTTTGAAATGTCTGAGCATTCCGCAGCATTTCTTTGACTAATAATCCACCCATGCTATGAGCTATAAAAATTATTGGGTGTTCTCCAATATTATTAACTTCTAAATATGCTTGTAAATTACTAGCACGGTCAAAGAGTGGCATTGTTGAACCTCTCCACTCAAAAGGTTCAGCTTTGTAGCCAAAAGACCAAATACCTAAATCTGGTCTTTCTTGTGCGAGCCACGTTAACCAGAAATTATCATCGTCGCGTAGTTCTTGCGGATGCCAAGTTCCTCGTGCGTGACCACCTAAACCATGAACAAAAATCACATCCCCGCACCGCTTTGGGTTGTTACATCCCGATATTTTGATTAAACCAGCCATCTCTGCCGGTTCAGGTTTTGGGGGTTTAGAAAAAATGTTAAAGGGCATAGATATTATAGGGAGAATTAGAGGATGACAAATTCTTCTTATGCCACGACCACAGCGCGACTTAAAACTAGGATACAGCTATCACGTCACTACTCGGTGCAATAACCGCGAGTTTAAATTAACGCGTCACGAATGCCGTCAGGTGTTTCTCTATGCTCTCAAAAAGGCATTGGCTAAGTTCCAATTTAAGCTTTATGCCTTATGTATTATGTCTAACCATGTCCACTACCTTCTTGAGCCAGCACAGCCGAACGATTTACCCAAAATCATGCACTGGATAAATGGGTACACGGCAATGTGTTTTAACCGGATGTTGAACCATACAGGACATTTTTGGGAAAAACGTTAAGCCTTATTATTGCGTGGAAAACCTCCCAGAAATAAATCTTTACAATTCTCTGAAAGCCTTATCTGCTACACTTGACGAGTCTCAGCAAGAACACTTGACGAGTCTCAGCAAGAAGAAAGGAGACCCCCCGCACCAGGTTCCATCATAATGACCACGACCGTCCACAACGTCTCCATCTGGAAGATAACAACCACCCACTGGGTTGGAAGGACGATTCAGGTATTCTCCACTCTTGCTCCAAAGTTGGGAGATCAGCTTTTCTTCGTCGTCTCCTGGGAGTTCTCCATATCTCCACTCTGAATCTTTTCTCCATGCACTCCCCCACCCATCCAGCGGTCTCCATCCCACACTTTTTCTAAAATATTTATACCCTTCCAAGTTCCAATTTTTCCATTTTTTCTTCTTCCAATCAAAATCGAGAGAATTACCACTATCCAAATATATTTTTTTCTGGACACTGTAACCAAAATGCCCCTTAGAGTTATTTACCCAAAGTGTATCAAGTTGTTTTAAATCTTTACAATTAAAGTTTTTCACATCAGTTAAATTTAAATAGCCTTGTTTTTCCCTTCCTGCTGAATAGAGAAGAAACTGCCAATTTTTTAAATCTGCTTCTCTCCATCTTTGTTGCTGCATTAAATAGTCTAATTCATTCAAGAAATGTTGCTTTAAAGATTGATAATATACTGTATTTGAACCATCTAATTCTTGAAGTTGACGATAAAGCAAAGCGACAATATCAGCATTGCCATTGTAGAGAATATTTAAGTCTAAAGTAAATAATTCAACATTAGATTTCAACTTAGATTTTAGACTGTTGAGATGCTCAAGTGCTTTCTTGTAATTTTTTACAGCCTTAGCTTTATCGGAGTGACCTTTAACATAGTATATATAAACTAATGCAGCCAAATTAGTTTGATTATGATCAATTCGGGTTTCTATTTTTGATAATTCTTTTAGACCTCTAGACAAAATGTCATCATTTTTTAAAAACTCTGTTTGATTTCGCTCTTTTTTTTCATCAGCTAGGTATTGATACCCTAAAATCAGCGCACTATCTAATAAAACCTCTTTTAGCTTGGAATTTTCAATTTTATCTTGCAAAACCAACCCTGCAATATTCAAAAACTGATTCGCTTCGTTTATTTTTCCTTTTTGTTGCAGTTGAGAAGCCACTGCTGATAATTCCTTAATTTTAGCAATAGATTGATTGATTTCATTTATAGTTATTTTAAGGATTTCCAAATCCCTAGATGCACTCTCTAGTTGCTTTTCTGCTTTCTGTTTCGCTTCAGTCTCAATTTCTCTAGCTCTTTCTGCTGCTTCCTTTTCTTTCCTTTCTTTTTCTAATTCTGCTTGTCTTTCTTTTTCTGCTATTTCCTCTTCTCGCTGTAGTGTACGACTAGCTGCTAAAAACTCTAAATCTTGAAAACCTAAAGTTTTATCCTTTGCCCAAGCTTCCGCTTCTACTAAAGCATTCTCTCTCAATAACCGAGACTCATCCTGTTTTCCTGATAATATCCACTGACGATAATTCTCTGCATAAGTACGCAAACTGGCTAAACTTTTCTCAATCCATAAGTTGTCAAAAATAGTTTGATAAATCAGGTTATAAACCTTTAATGTACTCTCTTTTTTAACAACTATTCCCGCTAACTGTAAATCACTCTGTTCAATACTACTATCAATATCAATTCCGCTTGAGTGCCATACTTGTTGATATAAATCTAATAAGTATGCTGCTTTCTGTTCATCTCTTTTTAAGATTCTATCCCGAATCGTTCTAAAGTGTTCTGGTTCATCTTGAGATTCCCAATTCTGAATCACTCTATTTCTGACTAAATTCTCTACAAAAAGAGCTTCTTCACTTGGGGAAATTACAGTTGCAGATTGACGGACAAATTCACAGACTTTCTGAGTCAAAAATGGCTGTCCTCCAGTCCAGTCTAAAATTGCTTTTAGTACTGCTTCCGGGTTGCTAGTTTGTCCAGAGAATCCCTTGATTAAAGGTAAAGCTTCTGCAAATTCAAATCCGGTTAATTCAATTCCTTTGCCAATATTAAAAGGAGTGCGCTTTTTATCTTGAATTAACTCAGAAGGGGTAGCTACTCCCAAAAGCACAAAAGTAATGCGTTGATATTCAGGATTATCAACTCTTTGATTAAAAAAAGCTCGAATTAAAGCAAAAAAATCATCAACCGGAAATTTTAAACTGAGAACACTATCAATTTCATCTATAAAAATAACAATCTGTGTGGAAACTAATTTGAGTAATTTGTCAATAAACTTACCAAAAATCTGCACATCAGAAAAGCGGGAATTTTCTTCCCATAATTTATCTATATCAAACTGCTCACCTAAGTTTAAACTTTCAGAACCAGCAATAGTATCAATAATCCCAGAATACCATTGTTCAGACTTTAGCCCTGATGTCCCAATTGCGGTTAAATCAATAGATACACAAGCAATTCCTTCACGCTGTAACCTTTGCATTGTGCGGACACGCAAACTGGATTTACCCATTTGTCGAGAGTTGAGGACAAAGCAAAACTCTCCAGCTTTCACAGCCTGATACAAATCTGCATCAGCTTTGCGTATAACGTAGGTAGGTGCATTAGCAGGAAGACTACCACCAAATTGATATTGATAATCTTGGGGAACAGGCAAATTCATAGTCATACATTACATCTGTAGTTGAGCAGAACAGATGGACAACCCTCGTTCTGTTGAGTATTCTATCAATGGAAATTAGACATGAGGAGATGAATTCACTCCACTAATTTCACAAAAATATAATCACTCGTTATAAAGTCCGTACTTGACGATTCCGCACACGTTCGGGACTACCAGTAGGAATCGCAGCAATTAATTTTTGTGTGTATTCTTCTTTAGGTTCTCGATAGATACTTTCTGCTGTACCTTGTTCGACAATTTGACCATTATTCATGACTAAAATGCGATCGCTCATAAATTTAACCACACTCAAGTCATGAGAAATAAAAATATAAGTCAACTTAAAATCGTGTTGCAATTCTTTCAACAAATTTAATACTTGCGCCTGTACTGAAACATCCAGTGCTGAAACAGATTCATCACAAATGATAAATTTAGGATTTAACGCCAAAGAACGGGCAATACAAATCCGTTGACGTTGACCGCCAGAAAATTGATGCGGATAGCGGTTCATTGCATCTGCACTCAACCCTACCCTTTCTAATAGTTCAGCAGCGCGTTCACGCCGTTGTCGTTTTGTCTTGCCAACGGCATGAATGAATAATGGTTCGATAATTGCTTCCCCAACCTTCATGCGTGGGTCAAGGGAACTAAAAGGATTTTGAAAGACTATTTGCATTTCCCGCCGCAGTTTCTGCAACCTTTCTCCTTTGAGGGTGGTAATATCTTGCTTCTCAAAGATAATCTGACCACTCATCGGCTCAATTAATCGCAGCAAGGTTCTGCCAAGGGTAGTTTTGCCACAACCAGATTCTCCCACTAATCCAAGAGTTTCACCAGGTTTGACATCAAAAGAAACGCCATTAACAGCCATTGTGTAGCGTTTTGTACCACCAAATACCCCCCGCACTGGAAAACCAACCTTCAGGTTGTGAATTTGTAACAGAGGTTCTTGTTCATTGAGGTTTGCCAATCTAGCAGCAATCTCATCGGTAGTAATTTCTTGTGGTTGTGGGGGTTCTTTCTCCTGAATTACTAACTGTCCTGTTGCTGTTTCATCCGCACTCATGTAGTCGGAAACAGTTAATAATTTCTGGGGACGGCGGTTTAGTGTGGGGCGACAAGCTACCAAACCTTTAGTATATGGATGCTTAGGGTTACTAAAAATTTGCTCGGCCTTATCGTATTCTACAATTTTGCCTCTGTACATCACCGCTACTTCGTCAGCAATTTCCGATATTAGTCCCAAGTCGTGAGTGATAAAAATCATTGCCATGTCGCGGCTTTGCTGCAATTCTCGCAATAACTCTAGAATTGTTGCTTGCACCGTTACATCTAAGGCTGTGGTTGGTTCATCGGCGATTAATACTAGTGGGTTGCAGGAAATCGCCATTGCAATCATTACCCGCTGCAACTGACCCCCAGAAAGTTCATGAGGGTAGCGTTCCAGCATCGCTTCTTTGTGTTCCTTCACCAAATTTGCCAACTTTTGCCCATCTGGTTTAGATGAATTTGGGTTGGTTTGAGTCCAGGTTTCGATATACTGCTGCTGTATTTCTTCATCGCCCGGTAAAAGTTTTACCTCTTGCAAACCTGCGATCGCAATTTGTCTAGCTTCGGCGGCTGATACATTCTGATGCCGCACAATCGCTTCTGTGAGCTGAAACCCAATGTTGTAAACTGGATTGAGTGAACTCATCGGTTCTTGAAAAATCATGGCGATGTCGCCGCCCCGGTGTAACTGCATTTGCTCAGGGGGCAATTTCACCAAATCGATTGGGTTAGAATTCTCCTGTGAATGAAACCAAATTTCACCGCCAGTCACTCTACCAGGACTCTGCAACAAACCCATTACAGCGAGTGCTGTCACTGATTTACCGCTTCCTGACTCTCCTACTATTCCTAGAGTCTCACCTCGATGTAGCGCAAAACTAATACCATCCACAGCTTTGGCTACGTTGCCATCACCGGAAAAGTCAACTTGTAGATCGCGAACCTCTAGGACAGTTTCTCTCATAGGAGTTAGGTAAAAATCTTAACTTAAAATTATTTGGATTTTAACAAGAGTTTTGATGTATATGTCGATGAATTTAGCTTTTGCACTCCTTGGCAGTTTTACACTGCTTACACCTTAACCACGACTGACACACATACTCCACAATATACTCGCATTTGTGATATGGGACTGCTTCTGATTTTCGCAAATCGCCACCGTGCTGTGGTATCCTGCTTTATCAGAGTTTCAATGTTGACATAACACAATTAACCCAGAAATTTGTCACCACGAACAAAAGGGCCAGGAGAACAAATTCGTAAATTGGGTAAGCAGCGTTATCAGTCTGGAAGGCTGAGCTATGCTTTTGCAGTGGTTGTCCTCGTGGGAACAATAGTATTATTCAGTGTCTTCGGTACTTCTTTTGTAGGAATGTTGCTCTTGCTGGGGGGATTGGTAGGCTCATTTTACCTATTTTGTAACGGGCAATATCTGATCAAAAGAGCGGGTGATGCTCAACGTGGTGCGATCGCAGAAACTGAAGTGGCTAAATTATTGCGTCCTTTAGAACATCGAAGATGGCAAATAGAATACAACCTTCGAATTAAAAGATGGGGAGATGCAGATATAATACTGTATTCTCCTCAAGGCAAATGGTATGTAGTTGATGTCAAGTCTCATAATGGTACTAAAGTTTATGAAAGTGGTCGTCTACGTAAACGCTACGGCAGAAATACTTTTGATTTTAACGAAGGCGATTTGATTGCCAAAGTCAAAGGTCAAGCAATAGAAGTCAAACACTTAAAAAGTGCGCGATGGGTGACTGCACTGCTTTGCTTTACAAAGGGTAATGTTGATATTCCTAGTAATCAGGTTGATGGCGTTTATGTTGTAAATGCCACTGACTTAGTTAATATCTTGTCACATCTAGATAAATAACAGAATCTTATCTGTAAAATCGCTTAAATATCACCTATTACAAATGGAGCGAAATGAAAGTGAGCAATGAATTTACTCATGGCTATGCATTATTAATTGGTGTAGGAGAGTCTAAATATAGTAAGCTTTCACTGCCAGTAACAGTAAAAGATACTCAAGCAATTTATGCTGCTTTAATTGACCCGGAACTGTGTGCCTATAAAGATGATAAAGATCATATTCGGGTGCTGAATAATCAAGAAGCGAATAAAGCAGCTATTCTAGATGGGTTGAATTGGTTAAAAGAAAAATCAACCGCAGATGCTAATGCAACCGTATTTGTTTATTATTCAGGACATGGCTGGATAGATAAAAGTACGCAACATTATTATTTAATACAACATGATATTAAGCCAACTAAGCTTACTAGTTCTGCACTGTCAGCAGAAACTTTCACAGAAGCATTACGGGAAATCAAAGCAGAACGTTTATTAGTTGTGATTGATAGCTGTCATGCAGCAGGGATGGCAACTTCTAAAGAGGCTGATTTGGAACTAGAAGAAGAATTTGAAGATTTTCTACGAGTTGCTCCATCTAAAAGTTTAATTGAGAATTTGAAGCAAGGTAAAGGCAGAGTAGTTTTTACTTCTTCTGAAGGTGAGCAAAAATCTTGGATAAAAGATGAATCAAGCAGCATCTACACTTATCATTTTCTTGAAGCTTTGCAAGGCGCTGGTAATCAGCCAGGAGATACAGAAGTTCGGGTTTCTAATTTAATGAATTATTTAGGTAAAACTGTGCATGAAACTGCAAGTCATCTGTATAATTCAGAGCAATTTCCCCATTTTGACATTGATGCAGGAGATTTTGTAATTGCCAAGCTTCGGGGTGGTAAAGGTTTACCTGATAAGGGATGGGATGAGGTGAAACCCCAAGCAATACAAAAGATTAATCAAATTGCCGAAACGATAAACCAATATGGAAAATTTATCACTAATATTAATGAAGCTCAGGGGATTCACATTGGTGATGTTTATAACAGATAGCTGTAGGATATGATAAGAGTCTTTTCTCGTGAGATATAACAAATGTTCTGATTTGTCAGAAGTAACAGTGAAGCGATCGCTTACTATAAGAACAAAGATATTGGAGTGATCGCACTATTCACTACTTTTTTTCATCAATTTTTGTTTGAATTGGATCTTTCATTGGCGGATGCCGACCGATTTCTTTATCAGCTGCACGAATATTGATAACCCGTTCCCGATTTAAAATCAATGCAGTAACAGTTGCTTGTCCTATAGGTGTCAAACCAACAATTAATAGTCCATCCGCAGACCAAATAAAATGTTCCCTCCAACTGTGTTGTCGCGGATTAAATAATAAGACTTCTTCTCCAGATTCAGGATCAGTTGCCGTTAGTCGATTTGTCTTCCTATGATTGCAGTGAAAGCAAGCCAACGCCAGATTTTCTAAATTATCTGTTCCACCCAATGACAATGGTATAATATGATCTACTGTGAACTGCACATATTGCCATTGTTCAGATGCATGACAGTACTCACACAATTGATTAGCGCGTTGACGTACCTGCTTTTGTACCGATTCAGAAATCTTACTACGAGAAGACACAATTTATGATAGTTTCTGAGTTGGAGCAACAGATAAATTACGAATTGTGCGATTTACAAAGCTGAGATAATCATCAATTTCTTCGTAGCAATCAAGTTCTTTTTCTTCTTCTGCACTAAGTGGAGTGTTTTGCTGTTTCGTCAATAATCCTTCAATCCGAGTTTGAACGCTGCTGGATGCTCGAAAAACTGGAATACCTTCCTCCAAATCAATCCGAACTGCGCCCTCAATGGGTAGTGTTGATGGAAGGCTATTGAGTTTCGGTGGTAGAGAAATGGTCATAGCAGTGCAGGAAATTAATCGATGAGTAATTTTGATTGTAGCTGAAATGAGAAGATGGAGAATTGAGAAGAGGATGTACCGAAATCAAAGCGCAAAAGTCATACGAATTGGTGTGATTTCTGTTTAAGCTATATTCGGGTATGTTAAAACTCAAAGCAGTATTACCTTGCCACTCTTCATCAGAGGACAAAGTATAATTTCTCTAAAAAAAATATATATTGAGCGTAATTTACCTTAGTATCACATTAAATTAGTAATAATACATAAAAAAGTAAGGCTAGCACCATACTCTGGAGGTACTTTTGAATCCAGCCAGCAAGGTAGATGCAATTCTGAATGCGTGGTTCGATTACATTGCTTTGGATGATTATAGTAACGCCAGGATTGAAGCATCAGTGAGAGGTTAGAGTGATTGCACTTTTGTCAAGAGGGTGCGGGAAAAGGCGATAAATCCAGCTTGGAGACTGGTTTTCGCAGGGCTTTAACTACTCCTAAATCTTGATTTTCTTTGGCAGCGAAGTACTTAATTGGGTCATCCGCCTTACCTTTATCATAGGCGACACTAAAATGATATAAACCACGAAAAATCATCTCTAAAGAAATGCGGTCAAATGGCAAAGATAATTCGTCTGCAACCGCATCTCCCAAGTCAACCAATACTGCATAAAAGAGCCAAGTTGCCCACACTTGTAACTTCACACCATTAATAGAACCAGTCCATAAATATGACAGTCCCAATAAACGCTTGACCACGTAAAAAGCTTCTTCAACTCTCCATCTTCGGCGATATAAATCTGCGACAACGTAAGGAGGTAAGATTTGTGGGTCGAGGACAGAAGTAATATAAGAATAGCTAGTTTTACCAACCTTAATTTCTATTAAACGTAAAGTAAGCACTGGTGCACCACGACGAACAGTTCCAAGTTGAATCAATCGGTCTTTAACTGAATGGTCATAGCTGAAAATTTTTAAGTACTTAATAGATGCTTTGGCTTTTAAACGAGTAATAAAATGAACTTCTTGGTTAATGAGTTGTTGTAAAAAGTGGAAATGATAAAAACCTCTATCAAGTAAGATCAGAGTTTTAGCAGGTAGTAGTTTCAGCAATGGAGCTTCAAAGTTAGTTTCTGATGCAGCAGGATTAGTGTGAAACCAAACTTCAATAGGTAAGCGATTGACTAAATCAATAACTGTACAAATCTTTCCTGCTAATTGACCTGTTTTCAAGTCTTCTAGGCTTTTTAGCTTTCGGAATAAGGCTTCTAATGTAGACCCGTCAGCTATCCAAATTCGTTCAAAATTAAGAAGTGCAAATTTAACACTATCAGGAAGTGGTCGCTTCAGCCGTCGTTGCCAATTAAGTTGTAACTGAGGTAGTAAATCTTTAAATACTCGCTCAAATAATTCAGATGGGAATACTAAAAATCTTTCAGAAAGAGATTGTTGAGCAATTATTCTAGAACGACACCACAATAAATCTTCTCTTGCTAAAAGCCTTGTTAATTCTTGAACTCCAGGAACTTGTCGCCACAATAAAGTTAATACTGCTGCTACCATGAAGGATAGGTTGATAATTCTATCTCGTAAACCTAACTGCTTATAGTATTTTTGTTGAGCAAAGATAGCTGGAGTTAGTAACTCTTCTAAATGCGACGCAATCGCTTCATTATCTATGGTAGGAGTATTATGCTTTTGCGCGTGGTCGGAGTTTCGTTTTGCAGCTTTGGGCATAGTAGTCAACAAGCACTTTTCATTACCGCATTTGATTACTGAATTTACAATAATAATGAAACTCACTTTTGAAAAATTTATTCTCTCGTTACAATACTTTTTTGCCTCACATTTTAGCCGTTAAAAACTTATAGATAATGATAATCAAATAGAGAGGAAGGAGGCGAGTGTCGCTCGCCTCCTTCCCCTCCCCCACGCACGATTATCATTTTCATTAAAGTTTTTTTGAGTATTTTAACTGATTGACAAAATTTACTTTATTCTAACCTCTCACCGATGGGATTGAAGCAGCTAATCAAGATACGGTAAAACAGCGTGGTATAAAGCTATTAAGTGACCATATATTAATTGAGCCAAACATTTTTTCAGAGCTACAACAGAAAATTACTAAAGGGCAACAAGGTCAGCAGGAAACTGCATGGGCATTATCCTTTCCACAAATTATTGATGTAGACAAGGGAAAATCTTATTTTTGTCCTCTATTTAGTTTGGATGTGACATCTATCTTCAAAGGAGAGTACCAAGAACAAGGGTGGAATCTTGAGGAGTTAAAGCTCACAGAAGCAGGAGATCACATAGCTACATTCTTAGGATTGGATGATGAACAACGTGAGCGGTTGATTACTCAAGATGGGCTAAGAAGATTTCTTGAAATCACCTTTGGGCATGAATTTCAGACTTATGAAGAGTGGATGCGGCACGTTACGATACCTCGCTCTGGCCACCAAATTCAACGACAGCCATACTTATTTGCGTTTACAGGAGCAATATATTCTAGGAATCTCAAGCAAGACCTCAAAGAAATCAAGTCAAACTCAAAAAATTGGATAAAGCCCAGACATCCAGCTTATGAATATCTGTTCGGTTTACCTCAGCCTCCAAAACATGAAGTTACTTACATGGGTGCTTTCCCAACCCATGCACCAACTAATTCGCAATCAACAGTACTGAAACACGCTCAAACCGAATCGATGACGGCTGTCCAAGGGCCGCCAGGTTCTGGGAAAACCACCCTTATCCTTCACCTCATAGCTCAACAGGTAGTTCAACGCGCACTGCACCTAGTTGAAACTGAGCAAGACATTAATAACTTAACTGTTGTTAGTAGTACCAATAATAAAGCAGTTGAAAATGTTATTGATAAGTTGGATGATTGGCTAGAGGATGAATCTTTAGAACATGATTTTCTCTATCTGAAAGGTGGAAGTAAAATTAATATTCAATCTGCTGGCGGTGCTTTAGAACATTTACAGCAAGCGCTTGACTATTTGCAAAATAAGAGTTTTGATCAAGAATATTTTAATACTCTAAAGCAGCAAATCAAACAGATTAAACAGGAATTAGAAACTGAGGAGTCTACTTATTTAGAACAACGTCGCAAAAGAAATTTAGATGAAAAACGTCTATCGCAAAATTTGGGAAAAATACAAGTACTTCAACAGCATTTAAAGGAAATAGTAAGTGCTAGAAGCAACTTTCAAGGGCGAGCAGCACAGTTATCAGACTATGACAAACTTCCAATAGAAGCTTATAGACAACTTGAAGTTATATTTAATACCGCCGAGATGCGGCTACCAGAAGGAAGGATATTTTGGTGGAAGAAGATACTGCTTTTTTTGACAGGTAGAACGGAAAAACAGATTCTCAGAAGAACGGCTGAAGCTTGCCAACCAGCAATCTTAAACACTGTAAATACTATCTTTCGTGTAGAAGTTCCTAAAACTCGCAATGATTTAATTCAACAAGCATGGTTAGTTAAAGAACGGTTAGCAAAAGCAGATGAACTAAAAAATGTACAAGTAAGAGTACAAAAAATTTCTGGAGAAATACTAAGTATAGAGCAACAAACAGATGAAACAAGTAGAGAAGTAACTTTTTTACAAAGTAGATTGGCTACTCCACTGGAGGATTTTTATGCTTCCTTTCATCAAAATTTTCATAATCAGCAGCAGGAGCTATTTCAGTTATCACGGAAATTTCTCACTCAGCAAGCACTTTCTTATAGAGGTCGTGTTAAAGCTTCTTTAGAACTATACTCAAATGTGCTTGCTGGTAATTGGAAAGATAAATATAAGATGGCAGAAAAACTAAACGAGCATATAAAAAATGTGAGCTTATTTTTTCCTGTTATTACTAGTACATTGCTTTCAATCAGAAATATACTTCCTTGGATTGAGGAGTGTGTTGACCGCACAATTGTAGATGAAGCGGGAATGATTGATTTGCATAAGGCTTTTCCGTTGTTAGTGCGATCACGCAAAGCTATTATTGTAGGTGACCCCTTACAAATTGAGCCTGTAATCACTCTCAGTAACCAGAGACGCGATAATTATCGCCAAACAGCGTTTCTTGACAGAGGATTAAGTGAAATTGATTACCACCGTTACAGTCCAGAGGAAGAATATAACGCTACTACTTATCATCGCGCCGCTGGAGCAAGTGGAGAAGATAATAATCAAGGTGAAGGAATTTGTTTAATTGAGCATTACCGCTGTCAACCCAGCATAGTCGAGTATTGCAAAACTATTGCTAACTATCAGTTAGAGGTAAAAACAACACCAGTTACTTCTTTATTAAACTCACACTTAGTTGCTTACCATGTTGAAGGAAATATTAGCCGTAATGTTAATGAGGAAGAAATCCTTGCTGTAAGTGATGTAATCCAACACTTGCAAAAGCAAGGTTACTTATTACAAGACATTGGTATTATTTCACCCTTTAACCTTCATGCTAGTGCATTGAGAGAGCGACTCACTCAAAAATTTTTAGGATTAGATTCAAAATCTGTTGGGACAATTCACACTTTTCAAGGTTCTGAGAAAAAGGTAATTATCTTATCTACAAAGGTGTGCGGCATACAAGACAATGTTAACTGGATTAACAAACGCCCAAACCTTCTGAATGTTGCTGTCTCCAGAGCAAAAGAACTCTTTATTTTAGTTGGGAATCTTCACAGATTAGAAAAAGGTAAGCTTACTCGTCAGCTTGTAGAACACATTCGCGAGTATGGAGATATTTTAGAATACAAATCTGAAGCTGAGATTCCTAAACCCCAGGCTGGAGCTAATCTAATTTACGATTGTGACCATCTAAAAGTTTTTAGAGAGGCTATTGAGCAAGCTGAAGAGGAATTAACAATTGTCACACCTTGGATTCGGGATCGTGAATCAAAGCGGTTTGTGAATGATATTGTTTTAGCTTTAGAAAAAGGAGTTAAAGTTACAGTAATTTACGGTAACAAAGGTAGCGAAGAAAATGATAATAATGATGCTCACATTGAGCAAGATTTGGAGAAACTATTTTCTCAGTATCCAGGTTCAAGTTTAAATTGTTTAGGTAAGAAAATATATATAGAAAGTAGAGGAACAAATGAAAAAATCTTGGTCTGTGACACTAAATTTGCTGTTTTAGGAAGTTGGAACTGGCTGTCTCATCCTTACAGAAAACAGTGCAGTAGATCATCGATAAATTCCAAGGTGCAAATCCGTCGAGAGACAAGTATACAACTTTCTGATTCCTTGTTTATTGAAGATATAAAAGCGAGGATTTTTCAATTAATTATACAATAATTAACTAACTTTCTATCAAGTACAGACAACACGAAAACCAAATATTTTATCAGTGACAGTCGCATCTTCAGAAAAGCGAGATGCAGAACGGCACAAACGACGAGGAGAATCCCAGGAACCTCCCCGCAAAACTCTATATTTTGAATTCCCATCACTCAGCCAAGAACTACCATCTAATGGCGCGCCTTGATAGTCTTCATGTTCAGAATCAGCACACCACTCCCAGACTAACCCGTGCATATCATGTATCCCAAACGCATTAGCTGGAAAACTTCCTACCTCTCTTGTCTGCTGGTGATAAATACTATTAGTATTTTCATCTTGTCCAGAGTAATTTACTAAATTCGTAGTAATTATTTTGCCAAAATGAAATGGAGTTGATGTTCGGGCGCGACAAGCATATTCCCATTCAGCTTCGCTAGGTAAACGATATTTTCTCCCCGTTTCTTGTGAAAGTCGTTCACAAAACTCATCTGCATCATACCAAGAAACTCTTTCTACTGGTAAGTTATCTCCCTTAAAACAGGATGGCTCTATCTCAAGGCGACGTTTGATTTTTGGAAGCTTTGCAATAACCCTCCACTGTGCTTGAGTAATAGGATATTTACCCATAAAAAATGGTTTTACAGTGACTATGTGCTGGGGACGTTCATCTTCAAGCGATTCATATTCATCTAAAGGTGCGCCCATTTGAAATTTTCCACCAGCAATGGAAACCATTTTCAGTACAACGCCATCTGCTAGATTTTCTATAAAATACTCAGCCTGTTTCAAACAACGCTTTACTTCTATCCCTTGAGCATCTATATTTACGACTTCAAACTCGAACTTTGTAATAGTTGGTATGGATAGAGCGGAAAGTTTTGGCGTTTGTGAATTACTTGTTTTTAATACATTTTCATTGGTGATTTGAGCTAACAAATTAGCTGGAATAAAACTTTGAGAATTTTGCTGATTCGACTTTTCTAGACTAATACTCTGAATGAATGTTAATACTTCTCGAATAATAGCCTTGATACTCTCAGCATCTGTACTATAGTAAGTGCGATCGCCAATATGAATATCCTTACCGTCAGCAATATTGATAATATTGTTACCTACTTGTAAAACATTTTGACTGTTGTTATTTTGCAACCATTGTCTTAGTAGTAAAATATCCCTCTCATCTTGAATACCATCGCGGATACGGTCAAATATGGCAATTAATTTGTCAGGTGTATTCATTTACTATGAGGTGTGTAAATGCTTATCAAAAAAAGTGGGAGCGTACAGCCGATTGATATGTTACAAATATTTTTGAAAACGGTATAAGCGCTTACAGACAAAAAAATAGCACATCCTGAAGGATGGCTACTTGGGAAAATGTCTAATCGTAATGCTTGTAGCTAAGTATGGTGAGCAAATTGAATACACACGAGACTACCAACTTTAAAAGGGAATATCATCTGGATCTGGCTCTTCCTGTTTTACTGGGGCATAAGTAGTTCGCTCGTATGTTGGTTGGGGTATGGGTTCAGGGTTTGTAACCTGGGGAATGACGCCAACATTAGTTGTAACTGGAGTAGCTGCTGGACGCGGTGAATCGTAACTAGGAGCGTCTTTCCCGGGGGAAGATACAGGTGGTGAGGATGGCTGTCGTGGGGTAGTTTCTGTGAATGATGGAGTTATGCTTGCCGAGGATAATGGATCAGTATCGAAACTACCACCTACAGGCTGAATTTGTTGTACTGTCAATTCAGCACGTTTTTCTTTAAAGCCTTCTGGACGATCAACAGTATTCATGCTTAAGCGTCCTACTAAGATGACGCGATCGCCTTGGTGATAGTTTTGCTGTATTTCTGTGGCTAAATTCCCCCAACCTACGACTTTCAACGTGGCTGGCGGATCTTCTAGGCGTTGGCTATTGGGAAACTGCACCAGCATTTCCGTGACTCCCAGGTTATCGGCTGTATAGCGTAGTTGCGGCTCTTGTATAATTTCCGCCAACAAAACGCAGCTGTTCATGAAAATTCCTCCTGACTGGAAAAAGTGCTGTTAGCGAAAGGGTAGAAAAGAGGCGGTTTTTATATGTAGCGCCAATCAATACCTAAATATGTTGAATTGTTTGCATTTTTTAATATTTCCGCAACCAATTCCTTAGATAAACTTTTAATTTTGACTCAGTTTTAGCATAAAAGCCAAGCGATCGCTTTGAACAGCATCCGAGATACTGTTCATCACCTCCGCCTGACTGGAATGAGCATTGAATTCTGCATGAGAGTAGTATAATTGTACCATTAATCATAGATAAAGACTAATCCTAAAGGAAAAATTTCCATCACACAGAAGATAATTAGCATCGCCAACAACCTGTGTAGAGACGTTGCATTGCAACGTCTCTACGTTTACGTTTGCACATGAACTGGAAACACACCCAAAGCAATTAACCGTGCTGGAAAGTCCCGCAAGATGGGCAAGCGCAAGAAAAAAGGTGGTTGAAAGGTGCGGTTTGAGGTGAGAATCGGGGTGAATATTTGCTTTTGGATCAAAGTCTGAAATGCCTGAATGATACGTGTAGGCAACTCCCGCTGACGCTGTACTTTTGCTAAATCACTGAGTTCTACTTGTCGGTTCTTCAGCGGTTGGCTAAGTACATTTGCCGCCACGACAGCATCTTGAATTGCGTAGTTAATGCCCACGCCACCCACAGGGGACATTATATGAGCAGCGTCACCGATGAGTAACAATCCCGGACGATACCAGTGTTTGACGCGGCTGGATTCCACTGAGAGAAAGGCTACCTGTGACCAATCATGTAGTTTGTGGATGCGACTGCTTAATTCTGGGACTACATCAACAATAGATTCTCTTAATTTCTCTAAACCAGCCGATCGCAGTTGCTGATAACCTCCTTTGGGGATAACATAGCCCATTTGCCATTCTTCACCACGGTCAAGCATAACCACAATATGACCTTGACCGATTCGCCCCATACCACCCTCAGCGTCTTCTGGTTGCCGCGGTAGGCGAAACCACAGGATATCCATCGGCGGCGAAGTTTCAATTGACTCGAAACCACCCAAGTGTCGTAATCGTGAATGGCGTCCGTCTGCGCCAACTGTCAGTACTGCCCGGATTTCGTGCCAGCCTCCTCCTCCTCGATAGCGGACACCTTGAATTACCCCATTTTCCTCAATTAGTTCCTGCACATTTGCACCCATCACCAGCTGAAAAGTTGGATATTTTTGCGCTTCTTGGGTAATGAACTCCAGGAATTTCACCTGGGGAAGCATTGCGATGTAGGGGTAGCGCGTTTTCAGGTGACTAAAATCTGCTAATGTAACAGTATTTTGAGGAGTTTTAACCCGAATTTGACGCATCTTGGCATGGGGAAGCTGTAGCAAGCGTTCAGCCAAGCCCAATTCCTCCATAATTTGCATCACCGATGGGTGAATTGTGTCACCCCGAAAATCGCGGTCAAAGTCCTTATGTGCTTCTAATAGGATTACTGGAATACCTTGACGCGCTAGTAGCAAAGCTAGAACAGCCCCAGCTGGGCCACCACCCACAATGCAACAATCTGTAGTTTGTGCGTCTACAATATCATGGGCAGGATTAGCAATCGCATCTTCGGAAGGATTTGCGGGTACATAGGTAGTCATAACAACACCTTCTAACAGCCCTAGAATCAAAGGTAGTGTGTTTTTGATAGCAAAAGCTGTTTTTTTAACTTTTCGTATTCACAGGGAACGTGTATTATGGGCGCTAAACCTTCCGCTTTGCGGAGTCCAGAGTCCAAAGTCCAGAGTCCAAAGCCCAGAGTAACTTATTTTGACTCTTGACCCTTGACTCTTGACCCTTGATCCTTGACTCTTAATTAAAATCGTGGCGCAAGTTCTTTTAGAAAACGTTTATAAAAGTTTTCCCCCGCGTAAAGGGGAAAATATTGCTTTACAAACCCAACCCTCACTCAATTATGGTGAGAAAACTGATGCAGCGCGAGAGCAAGCAGGAACTGTTAATGTCTTGCGGCGGATTAATCTCACGATCCCAGATGGGGAATTTATGGTGCTAGTGGGGCCTTCTGGCTGTGGTAAAAGCACGCTACTGCGCTTAATTGCTGGCTTGGAAACGATGACTGGTGGCAATATCTGGGTGGGCGATCGCTTGGTAAATGACTTACCCCCTAAAGAGAGAGACATCGCAATGGTGTTTCAAAATTACGCTCTCTATCCGCACATGACGGTGTACGACAACATCGCCTTTGGGTTACGCCGCCGTGGGGGAGGCGGGGGAGAGGGAGCAGGGAGCAGGGGGCAAGGGGAGCTGTTTAATAATCTCCTGGTGGGGCTGACAAGAAAGTTACCTAAAGGACTCCGTTATATCTCTGATACAGAGCGGACGGTGAATGAGCAGGTGCGTAGTGTTGCTCAATTGTTACAAATTGAAACGCTGCTGAATCGCTTACCTAAACAATTATCTGGCGGGCAAAGACAAAGAGTTGCATTAGGAAGAGCGATCGCACGCAATCCGCAGGTATTTTTAATGGATGAGCCGCTTTCTAATTTAGATGCCAAACTGAGGGCGGAAACCCGCGCTCAAATTGTCAAATTGCAACGGCATTTAGGGACAACGACAATTTACGTCACCCACGACCAAACAGAGGCAATGACAATGGGCGATCGCATCGCAATTATGTCTGAGGGTAAGATTCAGCAAGTTGCTGCGCCTTTAGAACTGTACAACCGTCCGGCTAATCGTTTTGTTGCAGAATTTATTGGCTCACCACCGATGAATTTTATTCCCGTGGAGTTTCATGCGCCACTGTTAATTACTCATTCCCAGTTCCGTTTCACACTACCAGAAGCCTGGGGAAGTGCATTGCAAAAATATGATCGGCAAACCCTAATTTTAGGTATTCGTCCAGAACACTTAAGCTTGAGTGCGCCAGCCACCAAAAATTTACCAGTGCAAGTGGACACGGTAGAGAACCTTGGTAACGATAGTTTTATTGCCGCCAGACTTGGCGAAGTTGGCTCGGAATTTGCCCGTACAGGTAATTACTTGCAAGTGCGAGTCCCACCAGACCGATTAGTAAGTGTTGGTGAGCAACTATGGTTATCGTTAACTCCAGATAGAATTCACTTTTTTGACCCTGAAACTGAGTTAGCGATCTTTCCTCAGAATTTGAGACTTACGCACGCACCTTAGATTTTAAAAGCAAGGAGCATCCGAAGGAGACGATATCTAATGCCCCCACTCCTTGATTATGTTAGATTCAGGCTACAACTCCTTCATACCTCGAATTTTGGGTAATGACAGCAAAGGTAGAACACGGCTTTAACAAAAGCGAACGCATCCCTCCATTAGAAAGTGGCGATCGCCTGACGCGCTACGAATTCGAGCGTCGTTATACAGCCATGCCATATCTTAAGAAAGCAGAACTTATAGAAGGAGTTGTTTACGTGGCGTCCCCCGTCCGTTCTAGAAGTCATGCTCAGCCTCATGCTGCGATTATGGGTTGGCTGTCTGCCTATTGGGTGGCTAAACCTGGCGTTGACTTGAATGATAATGCCACTGTCCGCCTAGATTTGGATAACGAGCCACAACCTGATGCTCTACTAAGATTAGAAGAATCAGTAGGAGGACAGTCTCACCTCAGTGAAGATGATTATATTCAAGGTGCGCCCGAATTAGTCGTCGAGATTGCCGCAAGTAGTGCAACTAAAGATTTGTACGATAAGAAACGAGTTTACCGTCGGAATGGGGTACAAGAATATATTGTTTGGCAGGTTATAAACCAGAAATTAGACTGGTTTTGCTGGCAAGATGGCGACTACATTTCATTGACAGCAGACAATAACGGTGTCATTCAAAGTCAAGTATTTCCGGGTTTGTGGCTAGACGTGACCGCATTGCTAACGCTAAAGATGACGCAGGTGTTGGCAGTGTTGCAAGCTGGGTTGAATTCAGCCGAACACACAGCTTTTATACAGCTTTTGGCAGAGAAGATAAACAATAGTGGTCAGTAGACAGTCGTTATTATCTTAGAACAACTGTCTACTTACCACTAAAAACTGATATTTACACTTCAGCAGGGTGCTGTTCTTGTTGTCTTTCGACAAAAGACTGAACGCGGGTGCGGTAGTTTCTTAAGGTATCATCTACCCAATCGCGGTCATTACTATTTGCATATAAATGTACAAGTGGCTCGCTGGCATCTGGTAAAACTAACAGCCAACTGTCATCGTAGGGCTGACAAATTTTTACTCCATCGATTAACTCAAGGTTTTGGGCTGGGTGAGTTTCCACCAAATAACGCATCAACGCTCCTTTGGCTGTCCAAGGACAGCGGACTGTATGCGCTTTGTGAATTACACGGGGCAATTCTGAGCGGGCATTAGCAAGCGATCGCTCTTGTATGGTCAACATCTCAATTATTTTGGCAATGCAGAACATGGAATCAAATCCCGGATGCAGTTGCGGGAAAATAAAACCAAAGTCCCCACTACCTCCTAACACCACATTCACATTTTTCTGGCAAGCCTCCATCAATGCTGTCGGGTTGGCTTTGGTGCGAATCACCTTACCATCGTGGCGGCGGGCAATTTGTTCCACGCCGCTAGAAGTATGAACTGGTACAACTACCGTTCCTCTGGGGTTAGATGTTAGTATCATGTCCACCATTAGAGACGTTAACATTTCCCCACGAATCGCGAAGCCAGATTCATCAACTAAAATCAACTGTTCCCCATTAGCTGATACCTGAACGCCAAAGTTAGCTTGCAACGCCTCAACTACATGACCTAATTGAGTCAGTAGCCCTTCTCGGTCAGTCGTTGTCACAGCGTTTTTATTCAGGCTGGCGTTCAAAACTACCGCATCAGCACCAAATTTATCTAACATTTGCGGCAATACTGCCCCAGATACAGCATAAACATAGTCAATCACTATTTTTGCCCGACTGTTACTGAGAGTAGCAACGTGTAACAGCTTCTCAAAAGCGGTGCAGTAGCGGTCAATGACTTGGCTTGGGTATGCCACATCACCAATTTCATGAATTAGCGCCCGTCGCATATCTTCTTTAAAGTATGCCCCCTCAATTTTCTTTTCCAGTGCTTTGGAAATATTAATGCCCTTGGCATCCATAAATTCAACGAGGATGTAATCAGGGCGATCGGGGTGTACCCGTACATGGATACCGCCAGCAACTGACATTGTAGGTATAACTGTACGAGCGATGGGAATAGCTGTGGCATCCAGATTTTGAATATCAACACCAACTGACATCAAGCCAGCAATTAACGACCTAGTGACCATGCGAGAGATATTACGCTGGTCACGAGAAACCGTTACCTTAGAGCCGGGTTTCAAGGTAGAACCGTAAGCGGCTCCTAACTTCACAGCAAACTCTGGGGTGATGTCGATATTTGCTAATCCTTGTACACCACGTTGCCCAAATAAATTGCGTTGAGCTGTGTTACCCCAAATCAAGTTAATGTTTAAAACTGCACCTGATTCAATCTTTTTACTAGGCCAAACACGTACGCCAGGGCTAATTTGGGCTTCTTCACCCACCGTAGAAAGCGAACCCACTACAGCAGCTTCTAACACATGAGCGCGACGGTCTACACGAGTACCACGAGAAATTACACAAGCGCTTAGATGTGCTTCATCTCCGATAATTGCCCCATTCCAGACAATTGGACGTTTAAGATTAGCATCAGCCCCAATGGTGACATTATCCCCAATTACAGTTCCATCCTCAATCTGTACTCTTGCCCCGATACGGCAATTATCGCCAATTACAGCTGGGGTTTCAATATGTGCTGTTGGATCAATATAAGTATTTTGACCCACCCACAAACCTGTTGAAACTTCTCTGTAGGCAAAATCAAGTTTTACCTTACCAGCTAACGCATCATACTGAGCTTCGCGATAAGCATCTAAATGGCCAACATCGCACCAGTAACCTTCGGCAATGTAACCGTACATTGGCTCATCTTTTGCTAGGAGTAAGGGGAACAAGTCTTTGGAAAAGTCGGATTCGATATTAGCTGGCAGATATTCCAAAACTTCTGGTTCGAGAATGTATGTGCCGGTGTTAACAGTATCAGAAAAAATTTCGCTAGTAGAAGGTTTTTCTAAAAATCGTCGAATCCGTGTTTGCTCATCGGTAATCACTACCCCAAACTCAATTGGGTTAGGTACTCTGGTCAAAATTAAAGTGGCTTTTGATTGTTTTTCTTTGTGAAATTCAATTGCTGCTGTCAGGTCAAAATCTGTTATGCTATCGCCGCTTATAACTAAAAAAGTTTCATCAAGGAGTTCGGCTATGTTTTTTACACAGCCTGCTGTGCCAAGGGGTTGGTCTTCTTCAACCGCGTAAGTCATCTGTACGCCAAAATCGCTGCCATCCTGGAAGTAATCTCGCAAAACATCAGGTAAATAATGTAACGTCGCAATAACTTCTGTAATTTGATGCCGTTTAAGGAGATTGATAATGTGTTCCGCGATCGGTCGATTTAAAATAGGAACCATAGGTTTGGGCAGATCGCAAGTTAACGGGCGAAGCCGTGTTCCTGAACCACCTGCCATCAGCACTGCACGCATAAATCCTCCTTAGCAATTGCAGCATTCGCTGCGTCAAGAACTGTGAAATAGGTTTTGTTATTTTTAGGACTTACGCACTCAAGCCTGAAACTTTGATTTCCCCAAGCCCACGCCAGTTGCTTCTCCTGTCAGAGACCAAGGTGTAGCTTGCTTCCTTGGAGGGGTACAAGTCAGCAGAGCCGGACGCCAGTCGTTTATGGGGAAACTTCTAGCGCACTGGCTCCCCTTAAAAAGGAGTTTGGGGAATCTGAGTGCATAAGTCCTGGTTCTTTCTTTTAGTCTCCTATGGATGTCAATATTTGAGGAACTTCCACAAGATGCATCTAGAAGAAATTAAGTATAGCTACTCATCGAGCTAGTACAGCATGGCGTAACATAAATGGATCAACCATTCAAAATGACTGAAAAGCTCACTATATAAGTTTTTTGAATTGGAACGCAGGAGTTCTAGCTACGATGTATAAGGCTGTTCTACACTGGAATAAGAGAATGTATTGTCAATTAACTCAAATGTCGAAGATTTAAGGGTTTATTCAACCCCCTTTAGGAAAATTCAAAATTTTTGGATTTTGAACAGAGTTGGAGACAATTCGCTTCCGGAGAAGTTTTTTACCCGACTTACGGCGTTCGCCTGGGTCTTAAAAGAAGCGTTAGCTCCTCGCGGTGGGTGGGCTGCTGAACTTAGTTGACAAAGCGACGGTCATACCTTCTCAGTCTAGGCTATAAAGTATTTACTTAGCGTGAGAAAACTTAACTTAAATTCTCTCAGTTATTAAGGGAGTTAATGGGAATGATTAAATTACTTGTTTTTGGCTTGATTGTCGTCTACATAGGTGGCGTTTGGAAGTTTTGGAAAGGATTTGAGCGGACTAATTTTAATCCAAGTTTACCCAATCGTATTGGTTTATCTTTATTATGGCCTGCCTTGTTTATTACTAATCAATCCTATCGCCGAAACTTTAGAAAGGCTTTGAAGGGGTAGAAATTACTATTAAGTTTACAGTCATCAAATTCTGATGAGTTGATATATCTTTGTAGGGAGCGCTTAATATTTGATTCCCCCCTAACCTTGCTGTTTGAGGAAGGTTAGGGGGGAATTTTGACAGGTAAATTTAGCAATCCTAACTGGATTAGGGCGAGTAAATAAGCTAGAGGAGAAAAGGAGCAACTCTTCTCTCTAAGCCCTCTAGCTTTTTATTGAGCCGGAAATTTTCCTAGTTGTTGCTCTTGTGACAAATTATTTGCCGTTTCTGATGAGGTGAATAGCTCCACCAACAGCTGCACCAGTTATCGCATCGTTAGCTGTAACTCTGCCACCGCGGGTTGCTGCGCCAGTTATTGTACTAGCTGCTGCACCAACTCCGACATCTTGTGCTGCGTTACGGTGTTTTTGATGGTATCTACTTCTAGTACCATTGACTCCATTGACGGCTGCGCCCGCAGCACCACCTTTAACAGCGTTTCTTAATACATTAGTATTGCCTGTAACAACTCCTGTTACTACACCTGTAGCAGCCCCAATACCTATATCTTCTAAGATTCGGTCATCGGCAGCAGCCGGTTTAGCAGGAACTAAGGTGGCACTGGCTAAACTTGCAGCCATTAGTCCGGGTAGAAGTGCGCGTTTCAGGATTCGATTCATAATTGTACCTTCTCAAAAAATCAAACACTTGGAGAAAAACCAAAGTTGTTGCAGTCGTAAATGATTTGATTTTTAGTTTAGACAACAGCAACAGTTTTTGTTTGATAACTTTATCTATGATGTCACTAATCAAACTGCGATCGCCTCACCTAATGGCATGAATTTTGGAATCTCTAGACTGATAAGTTTTACTGATTTAGTGGAATTTAGGGACTGTGTACAGAATTCTTTTTGATAGCAAATACCCCAATTCCCAATTTTTTTAAATAGCCTGAATCCACTCTTTGACAAAATATTCAGTCCAGATGCCATTTTTCCAATAGGGGTCATTTTCAATCAAATTGCGCACAGTGGCTTCGTCTTCGGCTTCGTAAATGCCAAAAACTTTTGTGACATCTTTGGTAGGGCCGATAGTAATCAGCACACCAGATTCTTTTTGTTTTGCTAATCCATCTAAATGAGCTTGACGGTAAGGAGTGCGTTTTTCCAGAACATCTTCGCAGTAAGTTCCCCAGACAACATATTTAGGCATGATTCACCAATTCAAAATTCAAAAAATTTATATGAGAGTAAGGAATTTTTAATTAAAAACTCCTGAATAGGGAGTGGGGAATGAGGAAGATAAGGAAGCAATTTCTCCTCTGCTCCCTTGCCTCCTAACTTCTCAAATTCACCCCAAATTTTTCCACTAAAGCTTCACGGACTTTATTGTGGACTGGTTCGACTTCAGCTTCGGTGAGGGTACGATCGCTTGCTCGATAAATTAAGCGAAATGCGAGACTCCGCTGTCCTTGCGGCACATTTTCACCCCTGTATTCATCAAACAATTCGACTGACTCTAGTAAGCCTTTGCCAGCTTTGCTAATTGCTTTTTCTAGTTCAGCAACTGATACTTTCACCGGGGCGAAAAAGGCGATGTCGCGATCGCTTGCTGGATAGGTGGAATAAGCATGGAATGCTGGAGTGAGAGTTTCATCTTGCTCTAGAGAATCTAACAGCACGTCTATATCTAGCTGGAAAACGAAGACTGAATCTGGTAAACCTCTTTCTCGCCGTAGTTGGGGATGGAGTTGCCCAAAAATGCCCAGTCTGTTACCGCGTACCCAAAGGGAAGCAGTGCGTCCAGGATGCAAGCGTTCATCGCGGCGATCAGGTTGATATTCTATTTGTAAACTGAGTTGGCGAAAAACACTTTCTAAAACGCCTTTAGCTTCAAACCAAGTAATCGGTTGCTCACGTCCACCTTTTGACCATTTGCCAATGGTGCGATCGCCTCCTATTATGCCAGCGATCGCTTCTGCTTCTTGCAATCCGTCTTCTTGCCAGAAAATTCGCCCAATATCAAACCCGTTAAGACAACCGTTGCCTTGCTCTAAATTGTATTGAAAGGCATCAATCAATCCAGATATCAAATCAGTTCGCAGTGCTGAATATTCTGCAAATAAAGGATTTGTCAGTACTATCTGTCTGTCTTCTCCTGGTTTTACTAAGGAGTAGTGGATTAACTCTGTCAATCCTTCTGCTCGTAAAAAAGCTCGTAACTTGCGAATTAATTCTTGATCTAAAGGCAAATAACCAGCTTCTGCTTTTTCTGGTAATGTATCGCAAAAATTGTCGTAACCGTAGAGACGAGCTATTTCTTCAATCAGGTCAATTTCTCGTTCTAAGTCACGGTAACGATAAGGCGGTACAGAAACAGTCCAACTGCGTTCTCCTGAAGGCGTCAACTCGCATCCCAATGCAGTTAAGATACGCTCAACGTCTCGTTCTTCGAGTTCTCCTGTTTCTTCTTGCAACTCGATTGGCCCTAGCACCTGATTAACTCGTTCTAAACGCAGTGCAATGGAACGACTCCAAGTAGAAGGATCGGGACGGGTGTCAGCTATTTCTTGCTGGACAATAACTGCTTGAGCTAATTCACTCATTAGCGATAAAGCACGACGATTAGCTACTTCCAACTCAGCGCGGTTAACACCGCGTTCGTATCTTCCAGAAGCCTCACTTCTTAACCCTACACTCCGAGAAGAACGCCGAATTGCTACAGAATCAAACAACGCCGCTTCTAAAACTAGGCTTTGAGTGCCTTCATGGACTTCTGTTTCTTCTCCACCCATGACTCCTGCTAATGCAACAGGTTTGTCATTGGCGGTGATTAATAAATTTTGAATTGTCAAGTTGCGAGTTTGTCCATCCAGGGTTTTGAGGGTTTCCCCAGAAGTGGCGAAGCGAACGCCGACGGTTAAACTTTCACTACTAGCAACAGATTGTAAACGGTTTCTGTCAAAAGCGTGTAGTGGCTGTCCCCATTCCAACAAAACATAGTTAGTAATGTCTACCACATTATTTATCGGGCGTACCCCAGCCGCGCGTAAGCGTTGTTGTAACCAATCGGGAGATGGGGCGATTTTAACTTGTTCAATTACCGTACCAATGTAAGCAGGACAAGCTTGTGTATCGGCGATTTTTAAAGCTAAATTTTCTGTATTCTTGGTAATTGAGACTTCACCTGCTTCAGGAATACTGAGCTTTCCACCAGTTAAGGCTGCTACTTCTCTGGCTACACCTACCATACTTAAGGCATCAGCGCGATTGGCAGTAGCAGTTAAGTCTAAAATTACATCATCTAAACCCAATAACGGACGCACATCGCTACCGATCTGCAAGTTTTCTTGAGGAAAAATATGAATTCCGTCGACATCAGTAGGCAAACCAAGTTCCTTTAAGGAACAGATCATCCCTTGAGATGGAACACCACGCAGTTTCGCTGATTTAATTTTTAAGCCGATATTAGGTAAATAAGTGCCTGTAGTTGCTACTGGCACATAAATATCTGCACGGACATTAGCAGCGCCACAGACAATATTTAAAGTTTCATCTGCACCGATATCCACTTGGCAAACACTCAATTTGTCAGCGTTGGGGTGGGGTTGACGCTCAAGCACTCTCCCCACAACAACGCCATTTGCCCAAGTGCGGCGGTCTTCAATATCTTCTACTTCAAACCCTGCCATTGTCAGGGTTTGGGCTAATTCTTCTGGGTTAAGTTTTATCTCTACTAGTTCCCGCAGCCAATTGAGAGAAATACGCATGGAGTGTGCTTGTTTTAAGAATCGTCTTTTGCTTTCATTTTAGGGTGTTTGCCAGAGAGTGATGGCTACTCATCCTGCAAGGGATACCCTCTCACTTGAACAATCCTACTACGTTCAATATTCTTTCCACTATCCAACTTAAAATTGGCAAAAGCGCGAAGATAATTTTTTAGCTGATTATATTGATTGAGATAACGAATCCCTGAAACTATCTACTGCACCTACGGCAACAACCCGTTTATCTCTAATTAGTTCTCAAAATACTGCAACACAGCAACACAGATTGAGTAGTCAATTTTGCTACCACATCTGATGGCTAAAGAGCGGACTTAGGTATGAACAATTACTTATATTCTGTTTGACGCTATGGCTTGTAGTTAGAAAAATCGTATTCTATTGTGCTAAATAGCTACTAAAACTTTCAGTTGCTCTCCATGCTGCACAGACTCACTTAATACCTCTTCAACAACTGCACTCTTAGTGCGATTTTCACCAAGTTATAGGACTAACTAAATTGAGTTTCCGTCAATTTCTATAGCCATCTAAATTTATTCTCTCTATTTAAAAATATTAAGGATTGGTTAATAAATTAAGTCAAATGCCTGAAAACTATCTTTAATAATTCTGTACGAGTAAAAGGTTTAGTAAGATATCCAGATGCCCCTACCAATCTGGCTTTTACTTTATCTACAATCCCTTTATTACCAGTTACAAAAATAATCGGTGTCTCTTTAAACACTGAGTTATTTCGGATAACTCGGCACAACTCATAACCATCAATTCCAACCATGTTCAAATCGAGCAGAATTAAATCTGGTTTGTGCCTTATAATCGACATAACAGCTTTTAGCGGTTCATTGATCGTAACAACAGAGAAATTTTCGTTCTCTAAGAAACGGCTAATTTCTTTGAGAATTGTGGGACTATCATCTACAGAAACAATTTTGTATACTTTTTTGGCGATTGTCCAAGGTGCAGTGGCAGAGCTAATCGCAGTAGCAGGGGTCACTATTTCAGAAACAATATTGATGTTATTTAGTGTCGTTTGTTCCTGAACATTTTGTCTTGGATTAATAGATATCTGTGGTAATTCCTGAGCAGGAGTTCTATTTTCTTCAAGAACATCCGGCAAAGTTCTGGGATTAGGGCTAGTTGGTGTTTCTACAGTATTAAATAATTCTCTATTAGCTAACTCTGTGATGAGATTAGAAGACTGTGAAGGTTTTGTAAATATCTTTGGTAGCTTATCAAATGGTGGGTCTGGCTCATGCAAAATAATTCCGCCCTGAGTAACGTAAGGATATAAATTTTGAGCCAGTGTGATTTCATCTTGATTCGTAATTACAGCAAGATGACGTAAGCTGAAACCTTTCATCCAATCAATTAAATTTGGCGGCAGGTCTGCTAAATTGATTTTCTTAAGTTGGCTAGAAATTAATAGATAAGGACGTTGATAGGGAGAAGAAAATTGTGGTGCTACAGATTGCCACTTCTGTAATCTAGATTGACAAATTTCTAATATTTTGTCTACATCCAATTTTCCACTTATTGGTATTCCCTTCAACGGTTCTGATAACTCATAATTACCTTCTTCAATTAACAAAAATGATTCAATAACTTCTTGAACTAATTCTTGAATTAATATTATTGCTTCCTGAGAATTTAAATACTGTTGGCTCACAAGCCAAGATATAGCTTGGTATTCAAGAGCCTGGCTTCTAGAATTGCTGTCATCTTCTATTAACTGACTATATGAGTCAGGTTCAAACATTAGACGTAATTGAACACGAACTTCAGGAGTAAGTGATGGAATTTGATAGCTGAGGCAGCGTAAATGGCGTTCTAGTCGATCAAAGGGTTCAACTGAATGGGTGGCATAGGATATTTTGCCCTTATCTAGGTAAATAGACCAAGAAACTGAGTTGCTAAATGCTTGCAAAAAAGTACTCTCAGAGGAATTAGATAACTGCCTTAGCAAACTTAAAGGACGTAATCTGGTAAATGCTCCTGAATTAATCATATTTTCGGCGTTTTTTTGCGGATAAGCGACCAAACATTTGTAAATTGTAAATATTAGTTATCAAGTATTTTCTTTTTTTTAATATTTCTCTAGGCAGAAACTATTCTTGAAAAGAAATATATGGACATATATTACAACTTATAAAAAAAATATTTCATTGCATTTAGTTACGTTTTACTATATCTAGTCCAGTAAATAAGTAGCCATCATCAACTGCGTACACAAAGAACGGGCAAAAGTTTGCTGGTTTGAGTCATCGACTTTTACTCAGCACTTTCAAGTCAATCACGAGCAAATTTGCTAACCAAGCATGAAAAAGATTTCTTTCCCTACTCCCGACTTCTCAGTTCCTACCCTCATTTTCAAGCTAGTGGGTATGAATAAACGCAAATACTTGTCATGGCTATGAGTGAACACTAGTTATTTAGTTGTCGGTTCTAGGCACTACTGGCAGTTCTCGACTGGAGACCTGATTATTCAAGTTTATTGACGCCCAGCTACTTACTAGGCAATTGGAAATTCGTACACTTACGCGGCTATACTTTTATGTTGATGAGCTTAATTAGCGTTAATTGCTTTTATATAAAAGAAACATTTTCCTACATGAAATCTTTAAAAAGGTATTCAGGAATATTTTACGTATTTATTGTATTCTAGTTTCATAGATATAAATTTTGGTAGATACACTACAATAGATAACGCAAACTTTTGATAAATTATTTTTTAATAAAACTATTGTCAGATGAAGAGTTATTTAATATGTAAAAACTTAAGTAAAAAATTTTGTCTAATAAAAATTCAAGCATCTACGACAAAACAGCATATTAGTGGTCGTGTGAGCTTCAAAAACTATATACTTTGATAGAAGGGAAATAAAACTTTGGACTATAACATAACACAAAACGTTATGCATGATACATTAAGACTTGATGAAGTTGTGGAGTTTGCTGAGAATCCAGAACCGCGTTGTCCTTGCGTGTTACTACTAGATACCTCTGGGTCGATGCAAGGAGAGCCAATCGAAGCTTTAAATCAGGGTTTGCTGAGTTTAAAGGATGAGTTAATCAAAAATTCTTTGGCAGCAAGACGAGTGGAAGTTGCGATTGTGACTTTTGATAGTAATGTTAATGTCGTGCAAGACTTTGTGACTGCCGATCAATTTAATCCACCCATTTTGACAGCACAGGGACTGACGACAATGGGTTCGGGAATTCATAAAGCCTTAGACATAATTCAAGAGCGCAAATCTCAGTATCGTTCTAATGGGATTGCTTACTATCGCCCTTGGGTATTTATGATTACCGATGGAGAGCCGCAAGGTGAGTTAGACCAAGTAGTAGAGCAAGCAGCACAACGGTTACAAGGAGATGAAGCAAATAAGCGAGTAGCATTTTTTACAGTAGGTGTAGAAAACGCGAATATGACGCGCTTAAATCAAATAGCTGTGCGTACTCCCCTAAAACTCAAAGGGCTAAACTTTATCGAAATGTTTGTTTGGCTCTCAGCAAGTATGTCAACTGTTTCGCATTCACAGGTAGACGAACAAGTAGCATTACCACCGATTGGATGGGGGGCTGTTTAGTAAAGATGGCAGCTTGAAGCTTACACAGCTAGCTGTTGGAACAAAATTTATGAACATATCAAAACAGATTGCTCAATGGCAGGTAGTAGCCGCATCTGTATGTGGTACAAGCCACATAAAAACTAAACAGTTGTGTCAAGATGCTCACCATTGGCAGATATTGGCAGATAATCTTTTAGTGGCGGCGGTAGCAGACGGTGCGGGTTCTGCTAGCCTTGGGAAAGTAGGAGCGATGGTTGCTGTGGAAACAGCGATAGAAAATATTGCCGTTAAACAAATCACCAGAGATAGCCTCAGTGATGATTATAATGTGCGATCGCTCTTAACCGACGCTTTGCTAGCCGCTAAAAAAGCTGTAGAAGACGAAGCGGCTGCTTCTGGCAAACAGCCTCAAGATTTAGCAACTACTTTAATTATTATGGTTGCCACACCAGAAGTCGTGGCTGTGGCACAGATAGGTGATGGTTTGGCAGTAGCAAAAGATAGAATGGGAAACCTTCTCGCCCTTACCACACCTGACCACGGCGAGTACATCAACGAAACCACATTTTTAACTTCGCTGAATGCCTTAGAAACAGCGCAAATGAGATTATGGCGTGAAGACATAGTTAATGTTAGTGTCCTTACCGACGGACTACAAATGCTGGCTTTGAATATGGTTGTTGGTGAGCCTCACAAACCCTTCTTTTTTCCTTTGTTTGATTTTGTCGTCAAAACCGAAGATAGAACACAAGCCAAAGAACAATTAGTGAGGTTTTTAAGCTCAGACCGGATTACACAACGCACTGATGATGATTTGACGCTCATCATAGCTGCCTTCAATAACTCCTGAGCCATAACTCTCGTGTTTAGCATTGTATATAACCCCCGTAAACGGTAAATTCACCATGCAGGTACTTCGTTGTCTCCCTAAGCAAGAAATTCTCAACCTCAGCATTAGTTTGGGGCGTGGTGGTGAAGCTTGTGTTTATGCACTGCCATCAGATGCAAATTTGGTGGCGAAAATTTATCACAAGCCCACTGCTGGTCATGCTGACAAACTGCGAGCGATGCTTGCCAACCCGCCGGAAAATCCTACGGCTAGTTTGGGGCATATTTCCATCGCTTGGCCAGAAGATTTATTGCAGGCAACAGATGGCAGTAGCGGCATTATCGGCTTTTTAATGCCACGCATTCGGGGGATGCGTCCAATTATTGACTTTTACAATCCGAGAACCCGCCGCGAACACTGCCCTTTATTTAATTATCAGTACCTGCTCCGTACTGCTCGCAACCTAGCGGCGGCTTTTGCGGCTTTGCACACTAGTGGATATTGTGTTGGCGATGTGAATGAGTCAAATATCCTCGTCAGCGACACAGCCCTCGTTACCTTAGTAGATACCGACTCTTTCCAAGTACGCGACCCAAACAATAATCTAGTTTACCGCTGCTCGGTAGGTAAACCAGAGTTTACCCCACCAGAACTACAAAATAAAACTTTTGCACAGCACGATCGCGAAATTGCTCACGACTTATTCGGGTTAGCTGTGTTGGTATTTCAGCTGTTAATGGAAGGTACACACCCATTTTCTGGCATATTTCAAGGTGCTGTTGAGCCACCACCTTATGAAGCACGCATTGCTGCTGGACATTTCACCTACAGTCAACAGCGACGTGTACCCTATCTCCCAACACCAATTGCACCCCCTTGGGAAATCCTCCATCCCAGCTTACGGGAACTATTTGTACGTTGTTTTGAAGAAGGTCATAATAGCCCACAGCGGCGTCCTAGCGCTCAAAGCTGGCTTGCAGCACTAACTGAAGCCGAAGATAGCCTTATTAGCTGTACTATTAATCCTCAGCATCGCTACAACAACCACCTACAAACCTGTCCTTGGTGTGAACGCTCCCTGCGATTAGGCGGACGCGATCCTTTTCCATCACCTCGTGCTATCGAAACAAAAGAACATTTACGACCACGAATCAAAGCGAAAAAGCGCCAGACTCAGACTCCACGTTTGCCCCAGTTAGGAGTGCCATCGTACCAACTTAATTATTGGCAACCAGTAATTAATAATAAAGTTTCTCATTATCAACCTGCCAGAAAGTCAAGATTGTACCCAGTAATTTTTGGCTTGCTGGGTGTTGGTGCATTGGTGTATTTGGACGTAATGACTAAGTTTACTAGTCCCTTTGTTTCTCAAAATGCCTACACTCAACAAACTCTCAAGGCTCGCCAAAACAAGGATAATAATCTCAGCTTTGCGGATTATTATAAGCAGGGTCATGCTGCTTATAAAATCCGAGATTATGAGCAAGCAATTGAATATTTTGGCAAAGCAATCGAAAAAAACCCCACATACGCCAAAGCCCATGTAAATCTTGGCAATGCTCGCTACAACCTCAAAGACTATGAAGGGGCGCTGAACGACTATAGCGAAGCTCTTAGGCTCAATCCTAGTGAAGTCAAAGCTTATGTCAACCGCGGCAATGCCCGCAATATGCTCGCCGAATATAGCAGCGATCCTGATAAAGAATACAATCTAGCGCTCGCTGACTATAATAAAGCCCTAAGCCTTGACAGTAATGAAGTTGAAGCTCACATCAGACGGGGTATTGTCCTTTCCCAAATTGCTAAGTATAGCGGCGACTCACAACAAGGTTATAAAAAAGCGATCGCAGATTTTACCCAAGCAATAACTCTTAATGCTTCCAAAACAGAAGCTTATTTTCAGCGTGGTGTTGTGCTTTATCAAATTGCTCAATACAGCACTGATTACGCTCAACAATATAAAGCAGCGATCGCTGACTTTGACCAAGCATTAACCATCAACCCCAAACTAGCAAAAGCATTTCTCAAACGAGGCATAGTTCGTTATGAACTTGCACAATATGGTGGTAGTCAATCTGACCAAAACCATACCAAAGCAATCGAGGATTTGCAAACAGCTGCAAAAATCTCTCTTGAGCAAGACGATATGGATAATTATCAACAAGCACTAAGCCACATCTGCGTAGTTGTAGAAAACAAATGTGACACGTTATTCCAAAGCTCAAGTATGCCAGGAGAAACTAACTGAAAATAGGTAAATTTTGTCACTAAGATATTATTAGTTTTGATTTTAAAAAATCAAGCTAGAACAGGGTTAGCATCAGCTAGCCCTAGTTATTTTGTGGGTTATTTGTGTATTTAAATTAGTTATATATTTTCGAGTATATTTATTATTCACAAAGCTTTCACAGACAAAACATTTTAATTTACCTTTGCTTTATAATTTTGCCGGAAATTACAGTTAGATTATTTACGGAGAAAAATAAATAAAAATGATTTTTCTCCCTACCAAGTGCATCCCTTCATCTCCAGAAGTCAAATAATAACTAAGCTGCAAATCTCCGAGGTAATTGCATGAAAGCGGTGATTTTGGCTGGTGGTCTAGGTACACGCCTCAGTGAAGAAACTAGTATTAGACCCAAGCCGATGGTTGAAATTGGTGGGAAGCCTATTCTATGGCATATAATGAAGACTTATTCTGCCCACGGTATTAATGATTTCATAATTTGTTGCGGTTACAAAGGTTACATAATTAAAGAGTATTTTGCTAACTACTTCTTACATATGTCAGATGTTACCTTTGATATGCGATTTAACCAGATGAGTGTGCATTCTGGTTATGCTGAACCCTGGCGGATCACCTTAGTAAATACAGGCGATCATACAATGACAGGTGGACGCTTAAAGCGCATCAGCGACCATGTTGGCAATGACACTTTTTGCTTCACTTATGGTGATGGCGTCAGTGATATAAACATCACAGAGCTAATTAATTTTCATAAAGAACAAAATACTCTAGCAACACTGACTGCCGTTCAACCAGCAGGGCGTTTTGGTGCTATTTCTTTAGGACACGAGCAAACTAAAATCACCAATTTTCGCGAAAAACCTGAAGGTGATGGCGCTTGGATTAATGGCGGTTATTTTGTGCTAGAACCAGAAGTAATCAACTTAATTGCTAACGACTCCACTGTTTGGGAGCAAGAGCCATTAGAAAAGCTAGCTGATATGGAACAGCTATCTGCTTTCAAACATAATGGTTTTTGGCAACCAATGGATACTTTACGCGATAAAAACTACTTAGAGGAGCTGTGGAAGAACAATCAGGCTCCTTGGAAAGTATGGTAACGGCTAGCGCAAAATTGAAAAATACTTGTGTTCTGGCTTGTGTTTTGATATTTTGACAAATAGGATGCTAATTTCTACCGTTACGTACTAAATTAGAACAGCAAAAAACACTTCGATACTCTTGCTCCAGGTGTAATAACACGAATGTATGATTTTGCGATTATAGGTGGGGGAATAGTTGGACTTTCTACGGGGCTGGCTTTAGGCAAACGCTATCCCAACGCACGTATTTTAATACTAGAAAAAGAGAGCCAGCTAGCATTTCACCAAACTGGCAATAATAGCGGCGTGATTCATTCTGGTATTTACTACAAACCAGGGAGTTTCAAAGCTAAGTTTTGTCGTGATGGTTCTCGCTCAATGGTAGAGTTTTGCCAAGAGCATGGAATTGAACATGAAATTTGCGGTAAAGTAATTGTTGCAACAGAGGAACAAGAGTTACCTCGCCTAGAAAGCCTCTTGAAACGCGGCTTAGAAAATGGACTAGAAGTCCAGAGAATCAGCCCAGAAGCAGTCAGAGAAATTGAACCTCATGTTAGCTGTGTAGGTGGAATTCGCGTATCTTCAACTGGTATTGTTAATTACAAGCAAGTTTGTTTGAAATATGCTGAGTTAATCCAAAAGCAGGGGGGAGATTTACGCCTCAATACAAAAGTTCTAAAAATCTCCCGAAGTGGTAAAAATCAGGTAGTAGAAACTAATAAAGGCAACTTTGAAACGCAGGTTATAGTCAACTGTGCTGGATTGCATAGCGATCGCATTGCTAAACTAGGTCAAGTTGAACCACAAGCCAAAATCGTCCCATTTCGGGGGGAATATTACGAACTCACCCCAGAAAAACGCTACCTGGTCAAAACTTTAATCTACCCAGTTCCCAATCCCGATTTTCCTTTCTTGGGTGTCCACTTTACCCGGATGATTGATAACAGCGTTCATGCAGGGCCAAATGCAGTTCTCAGCCTGAAGCGCGAAGGTTATAAAAAAACCGACTTTGACTTCAAAGATTTTGCTGAAGTCATCACCTATCCCGGTTTCTGGAAACTAGCAGCAAAACACGCGCCTGAAGGCATTCAAGAAATCATTCGTTCTTTTAGCAAAGCAGCTTTTGTAAGAAGTTTGCAAAAACTGATTCCAGAAGTCCAAGCCGAGGATTTAGTTCCCACCCATGCGGGAGTCCGCGCTCAAGCTTTAATGAACAATGGCTCGCTGGTAGACGACTTTTTGATTGTTCAAGGTGAAAATTCTATTCATGTTTGCAATGCGCCTTCGCCTGCTGCCACTTCTTCTTTAGAAATCGGCAAAGCGATTGTCGCCCAAATTGCCCAACTGTCGCATCTAGAAACGGTAGCAACTAAATAGTAGGGTACAAATAAAAGCGATCGCGCCATGAAAATCACTAAGATAAAGAGTGATTTTAAGAACATATATATTAAGGAACAAGTTGGCGATCGCAGTCAATTTTTATCTACAAAAGTAGCTGTATTCTCGTTTTGATAACGAGTTTAGCAGAGCCGTAGACATCTACGTACATCTGAAATTTTTCGCTACTGCTGGTATTTAAATGCGAGCAGTTCAATACAAATACGGTTCAGTTAACGCTTGATCCCTCTTTAGAAGTAAGCCCCCCTTTTTAAGGCTACGGTGTACACACCAGTCAAATTACCCCCCTTAATCCCCCCTTATAAAGGGGGGAAATAAGAAATCTAGTTCCCTCCCCTTAATAAGGGGAGCCAGCGCGGTCTTCTCCCAAGGGGAGAGGCTAGCGCCAAGGGGTTTCCCCCATGAGCGACTGGCGTGAGGGTTAGGGTGGGGTAAAACGAAAGTTCAACACAAGCTCATTAGCTATTTCATACTTGTGTATACACCGTAGCTTTGTAAGCGGAGCCAATTCCGTGCAGAGGTTCCCTCCGTTGACGGGAATGGCGTGGGTTAGTAGGGTCTCTGAGGAATAAACATCATTAACTGAACTCTATAAAGTATTAGCACCTTACAAAAGCAACACGTTGTAGGGGCGCACAGTTGTGCGTCCCAACGAAAGACCTATCAATATAGAACAGAGGATTTGACAGAGAATGAAAATATTAGTAACCGGAACAGAAGGCTATCTTGGTTCGTTATTACCTCCTCTGTTAATCGAACGGGGACATGAAATTCTTGGCGTAGATACTGGTTTTTATAAAGTTGGTTGGCTATACAACGGCACAGAAGTGACAGCCAAAACCCTCAATAAAGATATCCGCGACATCACCCCAGAAGATTTGCAAGGTATTGAGGCGATCGTTCACATGGCGGAACTCTCCAACGACCCCGCCGGCCAATTAGCACCCAATATCACCTATGAAATAAATCATCTAGGTTCAGTTCGCCTTGCCAACCTAGCTAAAGCATTGGGTGTGCGCCGCTTTATATATATGTCTTCGTGCAGTGTCTACGGTGTTGCTACCGCAGATGATGTTACAGAAGAATCTCCTGTTAACCCACAAACAGCCTACGCAGAATGCAAAACCCTAGTAGAACGAGATGTCACACTACTAGCTGACGATGACTTCTCTCCTACATTCATGCGGAATGCTACTGCCTTTGGTGCTTCCCCAAGAATGCGCTTTGATATTGTTTTAAACAACTTGGCAGGCTTGGCATGGACTAGCAAACAAATCAAAATGACCAGCGATGGTACACCTTGGCGACCATTAGCCCACGCACTAGATATTTGCAAAGCCATAATTTGCGCCTTGGAAGCGCCACGAGACATCGTACATAACCAAATTTTCAACGTTGGAGATACAGCGAATAACTATCGCGTTAAAGAAATCGCTGAAATTATTGCCAATATTTTCCCAGATTGTAAATTGTCCTTTGGTGACAACGGTGCAGATAACCGTAGCTATCGGGTATCTTTCGATAAAATCAACACCACACTACCCGGATTTAAATGTGATTGGAATGCTGAACGTGGTGCTAAACAACTATTTGATTTGTTTAATCAAATAGATATGGCTGAAGATACTTTCCTGTTTAGAGGATTTACACGCTTAAAGCAGCTAGAGTATCTGATTCGTACAGAGCAAATTGACCAAAGGTTCTTTTGGAATAAAAACTAGTTAAACTAGCAGCGCCAAAAAACCCAATCTCCGAATCAAGTAGTTTTGATTCGGACTTATTTAATCTACCTATATCTAGTCGTTTTGTATCTGCGGGATGTGAGTTTATGGTAATTGCAAAATGTCGTTTCAGTGGTCATCCTCTACGCCATAGCTTTGTTGATTTAGGAATGTCACCTTTAGCCAATGCTTATTTAACAGCAGAACAGCTAAACCATGCAGAGAAATTTTATCCGCTCCATGCTTATGTCTCTGAAGACACTCTCTTAGTTCAATTAGAGCAGTTTGAAACTCCTGATCAGATTTTTAGTGATTATGCTTACTTTTCTTCTTATTCAGCCAGTTGGTTAAAACACGCCAAAGCTTATACCGATAAGATGGTGGAAAAATGTGGCTTGAATCAGCATACACAAGTTATTGAAATCGCTAGCAACGATGGTTATTTACTACAATACTTTGTGGAGAAAGGAATCCCCGTTTTAGGAATAGAACCAGCAGTAAATATAGCTAAGGTAGCTCTAAAAAAAGGGATTCCTACTATTAACAAGTTTTTTGGAGTGGATACTGCTAAAGAACTAATTAAACAAGGGCAAAAAGCTGACCTACTAGTAGGTAATAATGTTTTAGCTCATGTACCAGATTTGAATGATTTTATAGCAGGAATGAAACTTCTTCTTCAGCCAGATGGCATCTTGACAATGGAGTTTCCTCACATTTTACAACTCATTCAACATAATCAGTTTGACACAATTTACCACGAGCATTTTTCTTACTTCTCCTTCCTGACTGTAGAAAAAATATTTGCAGCACACAACTTAAAACTTTTTGATGTAGAAGAATTACCAACTCACGGAGGTTCTCTCAGAATTTATGCCAAACATGACTATGCTGATCATCCCCGCATCAACGAACGAGTTAACCAGTTAAAAGCAAAAGAAATTGCGGCTGGATTACATCGAATAGAAACTTACGTCACATTTGGAGAAAAAGTCAAAGCAACAAAACGTAAGTTATTAAGTTTTCTGGTAACGGCTAAAGCAGAGGGTAAATCAATTGTGGGTTATGGCGCACCTGCTAAAGGCAATACATTACTTAATTACTGCGGCATTGGTAAAGATTTTATCGATTACACAGTAGATCGCAATCCTTACAAGCAAGAATTATTTTTACCAGGTACTCACATTCCAATTTGTTATCCCGATAAAATTCGTGAAACTCAACCAGATTATGTACTGATTTTACCTTGGAATCTCAAAGAAGAAATTATGGAACAAATGGCATTTATTGGCGAATGGGGTGGACAGTTTGTAGTCCCAATTCCTGAAGTACAAGTTTATCCATCTCCTGAACGAAATCTGCTTTTAACAGCATCGTAGTGAGAAATTTTAAGTAGTGGAAATAAGTATTTATTTCCACTACTTAAAAAAGGCTCAGTTAAATAAATATGTACATTTAGTTTGCAAGCCAGACGTTGACAGCTTAAGTAATGATGATTTCTCGACCTAGTTAAATGATTTATATTCCTGAAAATGAATAAATTACTAACAATTGCTATTCCTACTTATAACCGCGCAGAATTACTTGATAAACAATTAGCATGGCTTGCTCAAGCTATCAAAGGCTTTGAATCTGACTGTGAAATTTTAGTTTCTGATAATTGTTCAACTGATCATACGCAAGATATTATCAAAAAGTGGCAAAATATACTCAGCAATATTACATTTAAATCAAATAAAAACGCTAAAAATTTAGGTGTAGTAAAAAATATTATCTATTGCCTAAATTCAACTAAAACCAAGTATATTTGGACAATTGGTGATGATGATCCAATTCAAGATAGAGCCATAAACTATATTATTAATAAAATTAAGCAACATGAAAATTTATCTTTATTATTTCTTAATTTTTCGGGTCGAAACAAAATTACTGGTGAACCAGTTCACCCACCAACAATAGTTGGAAATCGCTGGTTTGACGCTGATAGTGAAGACGCTAGCAGCGACGGCAAAACCATATTTGAACATTGTTTTTCAAAAAGTGTCGGTGCAGTTATTTTTCTAACTGCTACAGTCTATCGCACTGACTTAGTAAAACGCGCTCTGCAACATTGGCAAGATGCTGAAAATAATTGGATATCTTTGGCATATTTAGCGGGGTATTGTGCTGCTAATGGTAGTGTAATCGTCACGAAAGAAACTTATTTGGAATGTATTGTTGGTGTGAGTTATTGGCAGAAAGAGCCAAAATCTGCATTGTTAATGCAATATAAACACATACCCGAAGTTATTTTGAAACTAGAGGAAATTGGATATTCTAAGCGATTTTGCAGGCAAATGCTTTTGCAGAATGGCAGACAAGTAGACTTAAAAGTTTTTTTAGGTGCTTTAAGAAGATGGCCGATGTCTGCCATCAAAATAGTAATTCCATTTTTGGCTTTAGTCAGCTTATCTGCTTTTGACGTGATGATTTCTAGAGAGCTTAAATTAGCAGAATTAAGTGAAGTCTCTAGTCGAGAAGTACGGATTGAGAAGCCATAAGTTATTGGACTACCAAGAAAAATAAATCAAATTAAGGAAGAGTTTACGACATGTTTACCACTATTAAACACAAAATCTTGGGACTGTATTCTGAATTTGAGTGCAAATTAGCGCGTTGGAAGCATAGGAAAAATTTACCACCATTGGAAGGATGCGATCGCCAAATTATTAAAGCACTCAAACGAGACGGCGTTTATGTGACAACACTAGCAAATTTAGGGTTAAGCTCAACCCCAGAACTGCTAAAAGCAGCTTACGAGCAACTATCCCAGATGGAAAAGACTGACAATGACCATCTAGCTGAAAGATTACCACAAATTTGCACAGTTACAGGTTTATCAGAATTCTCTACCTGGGGAAGAGAGAAAAGGCTACTCAACATCATCGAAAATTATATTGGTCTTCCAATTAGTTTTCATGGTGTACATTTACGCAAAGATTTCCCTAGCAAACATCAGTTTGGGACGTTGCTATGGCATAGCGATGCCGAAGACCGCCGCATTATCAAAATCTTTATTTATTTGAATGATGTAGAAGAAAAAACTGGCCCTTTTGAATATATTCCCCGCTCTTTAACTTCCTTATTTAGCTTAAATTATTTGCGGCTTTACTACAAATTGTGGCAGTCAGGCTATATGGGAATTGATGACGAGGACGTAAAAAAATTATCCCAAAATCTGCTTGGAAATCCTGCCCAGGCCCAGCAGGTACAGTAATTATTGTTGATACCAAAAACGCTTTGCATCACGGCACAGTACGCATAGAAGAACGGGCAGCCCTTTTCTTGTGTTACACCGCTAACCCCCCTGAAAGACCAGACCTTTGTACTCAATACTGGGATGATACTTATCCTAGAGCAGAGTTACGTTCCTCATCAGATACAGCTAAAGTTTCTATTTAGTGCTGTAGCAATTAGCAAGTATTTTCTATACTCAAACTTCATCTCAAGTAATTTATGATTTTCACCGAAACCGAACTCAAAAACGCATTCATCATTGACTTGGAAGAAAGACCAGACAACCGTGGTTTTTTTGCTCGGACTTTCTGCGCCCAAGAATTTGAAGCACATGGTTTAAAGCCAACAGTTGCTCAATGTAACTTGTCTTTTAACTACAAAAAAGGCACTCTCCGGGGAATGCACTATCAAATTACTCCAGCAGCAGAAACGAAATTAATTCGCTGCACAAAAGGCGCTATCTATGACGTAATTATTGATATGCGTCCTGAATCTCCCAGCTTTTTATCACACATTGGCGTAGAACTAAGCGCAGAAAACCACCGTGCTTTATATGTTCCAGAAATGTTTGCTCACGGTTATCTAACACTCACAGATGAGACAGAAATTGTCTATCAAGTAGGTGAATTTTATACGCCAGGATATGAGCGTGGTTTACGCTATGATGATCCATTTTTTAACATTGATTGGCCAATAGATGTAACTGTAATTTCTGAAAAAGATTTAAATTGGCCTTTGTTGAGAATGATGACCGTTGGCGGTACAACTTCCAGAGAACTACAGCAGCTTTAAAACTTTTAACTTCTTACAAAACTCTTGCGCTCTTTACTCTGCGCCCAACGTTAGCACTTAGCGTCTCCCTTTATGAAAAGTCTGAGCGGCGGCTTCCACCGCTGAGACTTCTCTGTGCATGAGCCAAAAAAATAGTGAATTGAGGTAAAAACAAATGTTAAATAGTATTCTATCTCCTGTCACCAATACTATCTCTTTTGTCTCCAAAAAAGTCAAAGCTCGTATCGATTACGCTAAAACTTTACAGGTTGTTTCTCTTAAGCCTAACCAGCCTTCTAAAGGTAATGTACTGCTTTCTTATCGGATTGAGCCATTCTTATTAAAACCGGGTCAGCCAATGCCTAACGACCATACTTGGTACTGGGAAGTTTGGCAAATAGCGCAAACTTTTTTAGACCTGCGCTATAACGTTGATGTTATCCAATTCCATAATGATAAATTCGTTCCCCAAAAAGACTACGCATTTTTCATTGATATTCGTCATCGGATGGAAGCACTCGCACCAAAACTGAATAAAGATTGCATCAAGGTTTTCCACGTTGACATTGCTAATATGGTATTTCGCAATGCTGCTGAATGTAACAGACTTTTAGAACTCCAACAGCGCAAAGGTATCACCTTAAAACCACAGCGATTTGAGATGCCCAATTTGGGAATTGAATATGCCGATTGTGCCACCGTATTGGGTAACAATTTCACAGTTGGTACATTCAAATATGCCAACAAACCGATGTATCGCATCCCCATTTCTTCGCCAGTTGTTTATCCTTATCCGGATAAAAAAGATTTTGAAGCAGTAAGAAAAAATTTTCTGTGGTTTGGTGGTAGCGCTTTAGTTCTCAAAGGGTTAGATTTAGTTTTAGATGCCTTTGCTCAAATGCCAGAATACCATTTAACGGTTTGTGGCCCAGTCAGTAACGACAAAGAATTTGAAAAAGCTTTCTATAAAGAACTGTACGAAACACCCAACATTCATACTTATGGTTGGATTGATGTTAGTAGCCCTGAGTTTATAGAAGTTACAAATAATTGTTTAGGACTTGTTTATCCTTCCGTATCTGAGGGGCAGTCAGGAGCGGTAATTAGCTGCTTACAAGCTGGATTAATTCCGATTTTAAGCTATGAATCTGGTGTGGATGTTCACGATTTTGGTGTGATTTTTGATAACCTTTCGTTGGAAGAAATTAAGGCGGAAGTAAGAAAAATTTCAAATTTTCCTGCTGAAGACCTAAAACTTATGTCTGGTAAAGCATGGGAATACGCAAGAGCAAATCATACCAAAGAAAAGTTTGCTCAAGCATATAGAAATGCTGTGGAGCAAATGCTCGAAGACCACAACTCTAAAAAACAGAGCTGTTCCATAGAATCTAACAAACAACTAGTAAGTAGCGATCGCTAATTCTAATTCACCTAGAAAATGTACTTAATATTTAGCTGTAACAAATTATTAGGTGCAAAATTATCGATAATTGGTAACACAACAAACAGTCAAATAGAGGAGTTTAGTTAATGATTATTATTGATCGCGCCTTACAAGCCAGAGCGGCAGCAGGTAATCCCATTAAGGTGGGGATGATTGGTGCTGGCTTTATGGGAAGAGGAATTGCTAATCAAATTATTAATTCTGTCCCAGGAATGGAGTTAGTTGCTATCTCCAACCGTCAGATTGATGCCGCTAAACAAGCTTATTTAGAAGCGGGAATTGAAGATATTCAGGTTGTTGCTACTGTAAGTGAATTAGAAAACGCGATCGCCAACGGTAAATATGCAGTTACCGAAGACGCGAAATTACTGTGTCGTGCTGAGGGCATTGATGCGCTAATTGAAGTCACAGGCGCAGTGGAATTTGGCGCTCATATCGTTATGGAAGCGATCGCCCATCGCAAACATATTATTATGATGAATGCCGAACTCGACGGCACTATCGGCCCGATCTTAAAAGTGTATGCCGATAAAGCCGGCGTGATTCTCACAGCCTGCGATGGCGACCAGCCAGGGGTGCAAATGAACCTCTACCGCTTTGTGAAAAGCATTGGTTTAACTCCGCTATTGTGCGGTAACATTAAAGGACTCCAAGACCCCTATCGCAACCCTACCACCCAGGAAGGATTTGCTAAACGTTGGGGACAAAAACCCCACATGGTGGCTAGCTTTGCTGATGGCACAAAAATTTCCTTTGAGCAGGCGATCGTTGCTAATGCCACAGGCATGAAAGTCGCCAAACGGGGAATGCTGGGATATGACTTTAGCGGTTATGTCGAGGAAATGACCCATTTGTATGATGTTGAACAACTCAAACAACTGGGCGGTATCGTTGATTATGTAGTTGGGGCAAAACCTGGGCCTGGTGTATATGTATTTGCCACTCACGACGACCCCAAGCAACGCCACTATCTCAACTTGTACAAATTAGGTGAAGGCCCACTTTATAGCTTCTATACTCCTTATCACCTCTGTCATTTTGAAGTTCCACTGTCCGTAGCCCGTGCTGTTCTTTTCCAAGATGCAGTTCTGTCTCCACTAGCTGGTCCACTCGTGGATGTAATCACCACCGCTAAAATTGACCTGAAAGCTGGTGAAACCCTAGATGGCATTGGCTACTACATGACCTACGGGCAGTGTGAAAATTCTCAGATAGTCCAAGAAGAGAAACTCTTACCAATCGGTTTAGCTGAAGGATGCCGCCTGAAACGAGATATTTCTAAGGATCAAGTCCTCACCTACGACGATGTAGAGTTACCTGAAGGCAGGCTCTGCGACCAACTACGAAGTGAGCAAAACGCTTATTTCGCCACAGAAAAAATCTTGACAGCAGTTGCCTAGATTCTGATTGCATGGACTGTTAGGGGCCATATCTGTACGCCCCTACAAACACCTGCTGGATTCTTCTGGACAAGGAATTATTAAGTTAAGCGGACATACTTTGTGGCTCGTAGTTTGCGCTGTCTTTGCTTTAGTGCAAACTACAAACTTTAATTTATTTATGTCTACCTACTTAGAGGGTAGGAAGCTATATTGCTAAATACTAAAGTTGTTGATAGTTAATTGCTTTTAAGCTTTCAAAAAACTTTATTTATAACTTTAGGTAACGTAGATGAAAATTGCTCTAGTCCATGATTACTTAACCCAGCGCGGTGGGGCAGAGCGCGTATTTGAATTGCTTTGTAAACGCTACCCCGAAGCTGATATTTTTACATCTTTATACGATCGCCAAAAAACTATTGATGTTGGTGAGCGGATAGTCAACACCACTTTCTTACAAAAAATCCCAGGAGCAGCCAAGTATTTTAGGTTAATAGCTCCCCTATATTTCCCAGCTTTTCGTGCCTTAAATCTACAAGACTACGATTTAATTATTAGCAGTAGTACTAGCTTTGCCAAAGCAGTACAAAAACGCCCAGATGCACATCACATTTGCTTTTGTCATAATGTTACCCGTTTTTTGTGGGATACGGCAACTTATTTACGAGAATACGGAGACTATCGATACTTTGCTCCTTTAATAGAACAAATTTTTCAATTAATGAGAAAGGTAGACCTGAAATATTCTCAAGAACCTGACTTGTACATTGCTAATTCCAGTATTGTTGCTCGCCGTATTCAAAATATTTATGGTAAACCAGCAATTGTAGTTAACTATCCAATTGATACCAGTAACTTTGTTTTTTCTGATACCAAGGATGAATACTATCTGGCCTCGGCTCGGATGATCAGTTATAAACGGCTAGATATAATAATCGAAGCTTTTAATTGGTTAGGCTGGCGATTATTAATATCAGGTGACGGCCCAGAACAAGAGCGTTTAAAATCCAAAGCATTAGATAATATTGAGTTCTTAGGACACGTCAGTGATGCAACACGTAAAGACTTATTTTCTAAAGCTAAGTCTGTGATTGTTGCAGCCCTAGAAGACTATGGCTTAGTTCCAGTAGAAGCTAATGCTAGTGGCACACCAGTCATCGCCTATGGTGCAGGTGGAGTATTAGATACTCAAATACATGGCAAGACAGGAGTATTTTTTAAGAGGCAAACGCCAGAATCTCTACAATTGGCATTACTAGAGGGCAGAGGAATTTCTTGGGATTACGCGAATATTCGTAATCATGCTGTAACCAACTTTTCCGAAAAAGCATTCTTTGGTAAGGTTGAGCAAATTATTCGCCAAACCTCTGGTATGCATCAATCATTCATTTGATTAAAAATAATTCCGGAGCTAGGAGTTAGAATTCAGTATGAATTGGAATCCGACAATGCGAATGAATCGCAAAGTTTAAATTCCCTACGCTAAAGGTGCAAAACAATTAGTGGTGAGTTTGAATTTCCAACTAATTGATTCTGAAGCCTGGGCGGAGTGTCTCCAGCTCCGCTCCTGTTAGCGTAATTCTGACTTCTGTACAGACGCGTAGACGCTCGAAGAGCGGCTTCTCGTAAGAGTATAATTGCGTCTCTACTCCTGAATTCTTCTTTATTTGTTAACTATTCGTTTATCGGCTCGAAGACAAGGATAATAAAAGTGGTTCAAAATACTCTAAATCCTCATATAACTACAGTTACAGAAACCGAACCTGGTTACGGACAATTATTTGCAGTATTAGTACGGAGATTTCCTTGGTTTTTAGTAGCATTCCTTAGTTGTATCACTGTTTCAGGAATAGTAACCTCTATCACAAAAGTTACTTTCAAAAGTTCGATGCAACTGCTAGTAGAACCTAACTATCAAGGCAAGAAAGAAGGCTCAGGGTTAGAAAATCAATTCACTGACTCTAATATTGAGATAGATACTGCAACCCAGCTTAACTTGATGCAAAGTTCTGGACTTATTAAAAAAGCAGTTGATAAACTCAAGCCTGACTATCCAGATATCACAATCGGTGAGATTAAAAGCGCTTTAGTCTTAAATCAAATAAGGAATAAAGAAGATAACCTTGCTACTAAAATCTTTCAAGTTGAATATACTGATACTGATCCAGAGAAGACACAAAAAATTCTGACTGCAATTCGGCAAGTTTATGTGGAATACAACAAACAACAGCAGGATTCACGGTTACAGAAAGGTCTGCAAATCATCAGGGAACAGCTAAGTAAAGCCAGTGATGAAGTGAATGCGGCTGAGGCCAACCTGCAAAGGTTTCGCAAAAACCAGAATTTAATCGATCCAGAGACACAGGCTAAAGCGATCGAAACAGCTTTAAATAATATTGCACTAGAGCGCCAGACAGCTCGTTCTCAATATGAAGAAGCTTTAGCACGTCAAAAATCATTGGAAGAACAACTCAACCGTTCTCCACAAAATGCTCTAGTTTCTTCGCGCCTGAGCCAGTCTACCCGTTATCAAGGCTTACTAAACGAAATCCAAAAAACCGAACTAGCTCTAGCACAGCAACGCTTACGCTTCACAGATGAAAATCCAGGCGTGCAGAACCTCAAAGAACAACTTAAAAGCCAGAAGACATTATTACAACAAGAGGTAGGAAGGACTTTAGGTGGACTGCCTGGCGCTGCATTAGCTTCAGGACAATCTCTGCTTGAACAAGGACAACTCGGTCAAATTGACCTTAGCCTTGCTGGTCAGTTGGTAGAGACGCAGACAACTATAGTTGCTTTAAGTGCGCGTGATCAAACTCTGGCACAGAAAGAGAACGAACTGCGCGTGGAACTCAAACGCTTTCCGCCCCTGTTGGCTTATTACAATCGGATGCTGCCGCAGTTACAATTTAGCCGGGAAAGGTTAGAGCAGCTTTTAAGAGCAGAGCAGCAGTTGCGGCAGGAACTTTCCAAGGGTGGATTTAATTGGGAAGTTGTAGAAGACCCCCAAAAAGGTGCAAGATTAGGCCCCAATCTTCAGCAGAATCTCTTGTTGGGTGCAGTTGTCGGGTTAATGTTAGGAGGCATTGCTGCCTTTATTCGCGAAGCATCTGATGATGCAGTCCACACCACTGCTGAGTTAGAGAAGCAGATTGCTTTGCCATTATTAGGAACAACTCCCAAATTGCCACCTGCGAGAACCAGAGAATCAATGATTAAGTTGCCTTTTGGCAAACCAGAAGTTCTTGCCCCCTGGACAATTCAGGTATTGCAATCTCCACCGCGTTGGGAATCGCTGGATCTGATTTACAAAAATATTGAACTTTTAAATTCTGTTGCCAGCTTGAAATCTTTGATGATTACCTCGGCTTTGCCCGATGAGGGTAAGTCTGCTTTGGCATTGGGTTTAGCAATGAGTGCTGCCCGCTTACATAAACGAGTACTGCTGATTGATGCCAACTTACGTGAACCTAGTTTGCACACACAGCTCAATCTTCCCAACGAACAAGGGCTTTCTAGCTTGCTGGCGAGTGATGTTACTCTGCCTAACCAAATTAGTGTTCAGTACTCAGGTTCAGCCTACATTGATATTTTGACAGCTGGGCCAACACCTGCTGACTCGGCTAATCTCTTAAGTTCTCCTCGGATGATGCAATTGATGGCAACATTTGAGGAAAATTATGATTTGGTACTCGTAGATGCTTCTCCTGTTCTTGGTTTGGTGGATGCCATGCTGACTGCATCATCTTGCCGGAGTGTGGTACTGGTGGCAAGCATCGGTAATGTGACACGAAGCCAACTTACTCAAGCTACAGGTATGCTCAGCAGGCTAAACCTGATTGGGGTTGTAGCGGATGGAGTTTCAAATACTGCTAATGCTTACGTACCCTATACAAAACAACAACGATTGGCTCTGCGACAGGCTGTAGAAAAATAGTCTAAGTTTGGGCGATGGGCAAAGCCCTACCAAGGGCATCGCATCTAACACCATTTCACAAAATTCCTGCTACATATAGATAGGTAGGGGCGTACAGTTAGTTGTATGCCCCTACAGCCAATTGATATGTTGCAAAGATTTTTGAACTTGAGATTAATAAATACCACTGCCCCTTGGGCGATCGCATCTGTTAATCGCACACATTTTAGTTGAATAATCTATTTTTGATTAACTCGACAAAATTTAAATAAAATCTATTAAAAGGCTGAGAATTAGATTAATATATAATTAGTAATATTTGAACTTTTTTAGTGTTAGAATTTAATCTCAATTATAAATTGAGATTATACGTATATTTATCCACCCTTCATAATTAACCACAAAAAGCATAGGCTAATTAAAGAGTAAATAAAGAAATTATTTGAGCCTTATTTACTTCTATAAAGTCTTATATTCTAGAGATTAAAGCCCTTCCAGCAAACTAAAAGACAAAAGTGAACTAGTTTTGTTAGATTTATTAAACTAATAAGTAAGTACAATTAACGTAGATATCGAGCAATTGAGCGATGGGGTGACTTTGCTCTGCACTTCCCCACCGTCTGTAATTTTAGGAGTAAATCTTCAGTTTTTCAACAAGCATCTCCGTTACGTTTATTGTCACTGAACTTACTAGTCAGTATCGTTTTCGTTTGTGCATCTTGAAAGCAGTAGAATGACGAAAGATGTCTACTTGTCTAGAAGGCAAGTAAAAAAAAGCATACGTTTGCACATAATTATCTACAGCTTTTTAGAGTAAAAAAAGATTCATACAGAGTCTTTGGCATTGATAGCCTTTGATAACACTTCAGCAATTCACTACTGTATAAATCAAAGACGTATGACAACCACAATAATTCCAAATCTACAGAATTTTTATAATCAAAGCCAGCAAAAGCAAGATAATCACTTCTGTGATTGCACACTACAATGGCGGCGGGGTCAACTGTTAGTGAAGCCGTCTGGACAAGTTAAACAACCATATTTGCCTTCATTACATAACCAGCCATTGTTAGTAGAGTGCTTAAAGCATTCGCCAGTAAATCTAGTAAGTATAGATCCAAAGCTGGGTGAGTCTTCGCTGAGGTTTTGGGCAGATGCTTGCGAACAAGCTCATAAGCCAATATTCCTACGTATACCTCCTGGGAATAAACTGCCAAAACAAAGTAGCCAATCTTTAAGGTGGTTGCAGCGACTAATTGATTGGATGATTGCTTTAGTATTATTGCTAATAATCAGCCCAGTAATGCTGATATTAGTTATGCTAATACAATCTGACTCTCCAGAATCACTTTTTTCTTGTGAGTGGCACGTTGGACAACGAGGAAAACTCTTTCGAGCAATCAAGTTTTGTACAACTAAAAAGTACAAGCTTACACCGTTAGGAAGTTGGATGTGTAAATATGGTGTGGATAATTTGCCCCAATTATTTAATGTGTTGCGTGGTGAAATGGGTTTGCTCGGCTCCCGCTGTTGGACTTTAGAGGACGCGGTACAACTAAGTTTAAAAGAACAACGGCAGCTAAATAATTTACCAGGAATTACTGCTTCATGGGAAGTAGAGACACAACCCAAATTGTTACATTTAGATAGTTCCACACTGTAATTTAACTTTTAGCTATTGAGTTGATAAAGTTTGTAATTAGCGCTAGCGACAAGCTAGTTTTGTCCAAATAACTCTTGGCGAACAGTGCGGTAATTGATTAGTTCATTTGCCGCACTCCATCTGGAAAAAATTGCTTGTATAGAATCTACAGTAGTCTATATATTAAAAAATACTCATGCCTTTAAAACTTTCTCAACCGCTAAATACTCTAATTAAGACTACTAGATTTTGGCGAGATAACTATTTAATTTTACAAGAATTAAAACACTTTCGTAAGCTTGTCATTCTTGCTTTAGTTTTTTCAGTTTTAGCAGCTACGTTTGAAGGGTTCAGTATTGGTTTTTTACTATCATTTTTGCAAAATTTAACCAGTCCTAATGCTCAACCAATCAAGATAGGGATAGACTGGTTTGATAATTTGGTATTAGGAGCTAATGCACCAGCAGTCAGCCGCCTATATCGGATATCTCTATTAATCTTATTCAGTACTTGGTTACGTGTAGGGTTCAATTACTTTGCACAAGTATATACTGAGTTATGCCAATTAAATCTTAGCGATCGCCTACGCAAACAAATATTTGAACAGTTACAATCTTTATCGTTAAGCTACTTCGCCAAAACTCGTTCTGGTGAACTGATAAACACAATTACCACAGAAATTGAGAGGATAAAGCAAGGTTTTAGTGGTGGGGCATTTTTGCTTACTAAAGGACTGACAACCCTAGTTTACCTCATATCAATGCTCGTACTTTCGTGGCAATTAACAATAATTTCAGTATTGTTATTTACACTTTTAGGTGTGGGATTATCCACTCTAAATGCCAGAGTCAGAGAAGCAAGTTTTGGGATGTCGGTAGCCAACGGTAATTTTACATCAACAGCCATAGAATTTATTAATGGTATTCGTACCGTTCACGCTTCTGGGACGCAAGAATTTGAGCGTGAACGTTATTACAAAGCTAGCGATCGCGTGGTTACCAGTTCCACTAAAGTTATATTAATCTGGACAATGGTGAGGCCAATTGCTGAGGGCATCGCAACTACAGTCCTGGTTGGAATGATTATTTTGGCATTCACTAACTTTGTGATTAATGGGACACTACAAGTAGCTTCCTTGCTAACCTTTTTCTTTGTACTATTTCGCCTTGTACCGTTCGTTCAAGATATTAATGGTACTAGAGCCTTTCTCAGCACTCTCCAAGGTTCAGTCGACAATATTAAAAACCTACTGAGAACTGACGATAAAATTTACTTCCACAACGGGACAGTTCAGTTTCAAAATTTAAAAAGGTCAATCGACTTAGTATCTGTTGATTTTGGCTACGATGCTAATCAACGAGTACTACATAATGTTACGCTTACCATTGAACGAGGAAAAATGACGGCATTAGTGGGAGCATCTGGTGCTGGTAAAACAACACTTGCTGATTTAATTCCCCGATTTTATGATGCTACAGAAGGAAATATTTACATAGATGAAATTGATTTACGACGATTTGAAATAAACTCCCTGCGTTCTAGAATAGCTGTTGTTAGTCAAGATACATTTATTTTCAACACTTCTGTTTGGAATAATATTGCTTACGGTACACCGGGAGCAACTACAGATGAAATTAAAGAAGCTGCCGAAAGAGCGAATGCATTAGAATTTATTTTAGAAATGCCCGAAGGTTTTGACACACAACTAGGAGATAGAGGTGTCAGATTATCTGGAGGACAAAGACAGCGGATTGCAATTGCACGTGCTTTACTGCGCGATCCAGAAATTCTCATTTTAGATGAAGCAACAAGCGCACTTGATTCGGTAACTGAGCGGTTGATTCAAGACTCATTAGAAAAGTTATCTGTTGGTAGAACAGTAATTGCGATCGCTCACCGTTTATCTACTATTGCCAAAGCAGATAAAGTTGTAGTTTTAGAACAAGGACGAATCGTAGAACAAGGTAATTATCAAGAACTACTTGAGCTTCAAGGCAAGTTTTGGAAATATCACCAAATGCAACATCGCTAAGCTTAAAAAATAGACAAAGCTGAGATCAAGCCTTTTTTGAGTATGTATTAATTACAAGTTATTATGGGTTGCAACTACCGCATACACAATTAGCAACCTACACGTTTTTCTAGGCATGACTGTCAATATTTCACCTTCAAAGTTAGCTAAAGTTTCGCTTACTTGTAACACAAATTTAGGTATAGGAGGGCAAGGAGTTTGTTTAGCAAATGCCGCAGCAGGACTCAGCAAAATAGCAGATTTAACTGTATTTTGTGCAGAAATGGAAACGTTTGAAACTAATTTTCCAGTTTATCCTGTTGGCTATTCTCGCTGGAGCAAACGATTACTAGCCACTCCTTTGTTACGTCGTCGCAATGACTTGGCTGTACTACTTAGCGATTTATATTTTGATCAACAGGTAAGCAAAAAATTACAATCCCAACCGTGTGATCTAATTATGGGGGTAGCAGGACAAACTAATTTAGGCTTTAAAACAGCAAAAGCAAAAGGTGCGATCGCTTGGCTATATTGCTTGAATAATTACCTCCCTTTCATGCAAAAACAAATCCAACAAGAGATGCAGTTCCTGGCTGATTCTACTGTGGCAACTATGAATCCGATGATGCTGCAACGCTTCTCAGAAGAGTGTGAGCAAGCTGAGTTAATCGTTGTACTTTCAAATGTTGCTAAACAAACATTTATTGATGCAGGAGTTCCTGCGGAAAAAATTACTGTTATCAATCCTTTTATTAATACTGAAAGGTTCTATCCCGCTCCCAAAAATGATTCTATTTTTCGACCTCTTTATATAGGTACAATCGAACCCCGTAAAGGAGTACAATATTTAATCCCAGCTTTTATACAAGCTAAGATTCCTAATTCGGAGCTTTTATTAATAGGTGGAACATCAACCCGGATTTTGCGGCTTTTTGTTGAAAAAACATTAAATCAGAATTCTAATATCAAACAAGAATTTTGGAATTTTAGCGAGCAAGAACCTGTACAAGTATTCAGTCGTTGCTCAGTACTAGTTTTACCTTCTGTTGAAGATGGTTTCGGGCTAGTAGCACTTGAAGCTATGGCTTGTGGTTTACCTGTAATTGTAACTTCTCATTGTGGTGCAGCAGACTTAGTTCAAGATGGTGTGAATGGATTTATTGTACCGCCCAGAGATGAAATAGCAATTGCTGAGAAATTAGATTTTTTAGCTGCTAATGAATCGATTCGTCAAGAAATGGGTAAAGTCGCTAGAGCTACTGCCCTTGTTTATACTGAAGAACTTTACAAACAACAGCTACAACAAATATTTATAAATCAGGGATTATTGAATTAATTCGTAACTGGTAATTTTTAATTTCTAACATTGTGGATAGTAGAGAGTGGGAATGTCTAAACTAATAGCAGATGCAGCGCAAAAAAAAATTAGCCGAGAAAACTTTGATAAAACATTGATTTATCATTGCTCTGGTTTCAATGTCAATGGAAGTGGCGGCGCTGAAACTTATTTAACTTCTCTAATTAATTATCAACTACCTGATGTGAGCGCAAGCGTCATCAAATCGCTTGATAATATTGACCAGAGCCAGTTCAAATTGCTGCATCTTCACAGCCCAGATTTATTATTGGGACTTACAGGTAAATGCCCTACTGTCTTCACCGTTCACAATCATTCAACATACTGTCCTAGTGGTACAAAATATCTACCAAGTAGGGCTGGAATTTGTGAACGAAATTTTTCTTATCTGGGATGTAGTTGGGGCAAAATAGTAGATGGCTGTGGCAGTCGCAGACCCCAAAAAGCAATTAATGAATTCCAGCACTCTCATCGAGTAATCAATATTTTAAAAACCCTAAAAGTTACTATTATTGCTAATAGTAACTATGTTCGAGAACAATTGATTAGAAATGGTATATCATCTAATAAAATTGTCACCCTACGTTGTGGAACCTCAGTACCACAAATTGCTGCTGCACCCTTAAGTTTAGAAATTCACCAAAAGCATAGAATTTTGTTTGTTGGGCGGATTGTTCCTGATAAAGGGCTAGAATGGCTACTCAAAACTTTAGCAAATACAAATCCACAAATTCAGCTAGATATAGCAGGTGAAGGATGGGATAGACCCCGCTTAGAAAAATTAGCTAGTAAATTAGGATTAAATAACCGGATCACTTGGCATGGTTGGTGTAATAAGGAGCAATTAAATACGCTTTATCAACAGTGCTTTACTGTTATATTCCCCAGTATTTGGCCTGAGCCTGCTGGACTTGTCACTCTAGAAGCTTATGCTCGTTATCGACCTGTAATTGCCAGTGCAGTTGGAGGTATCCCCGAACATTTAGTAGATGGTGAAACTGGTATTCTTGTTCCAGCTAATAATATCAAAAAGCTCGCTGATGTGATTACTGAATTGTTCACAGATTATGAAAAAAGTCGGCGTATCGGTGAACAAGGTCATGCTTTCTTTATGAAAGAACTTACAATGGATGTTCATGTCAAACAACTGCAAGAAATTTATGAGAAAGTAATATTTGAATTTTCTGCATAAGTACATAATAATTCGTAATTGAGACCTAGAAAAATATGTTATCAGATACAGAATATCAACAACCGTTAGTCAGTGTTATTATTCCAACTTATAATCGAGCAGATTATCTAAAGCAAGCGATCGCTAGTGCTGTAAAACAGACTTATCAAAATATTGAAATTATTGTTTCTGATAATTGTAGCCTAGAAAATCCCCAAAGTATTGTCGCATCTTTTAGCGATTCACGCATTCGATTTTGGCGACAACAGCAAAATGTAGGTATGCTTGCTAATCAGTTACACGCCTTCAAAATGGCAAAAGGCAAATATATTGCTAGCCTACATGATGATGATATGTGGAATGAAGACTTTTTAGCAAAGCTTGTACCAGCTTTAGAAGAAAATCCAGAGTCAATTATCGCTTTTTGCGACCACTACATCATCGATAGATATGGCAGCATTAATCATGTTGGAACTGAAGAAAATACACGCAATTACAAACGTAACAAACTCGCAAAAGGAGTTCATCAATCTTTATGTAAAATTGGGTTAGTAGATAAAAGCATACCTACTGCCGCAGCTTGTCTAATTCGCAATGGTCTGATTGATTGGGATAGTATCCCCTCAGAAGTTGGCGGAATGTGGGATTTATATTTAACCTACCTCTGTTGTATATCTGGTTATAGTGCATACTATTATCCAGAAAGATTGACACGATATCGCGCCCATGAGCTTACTGATACAATGCTCAGTGGAAGTCGAGATGTGCAAGCTAAAATTCGCAAAGCTAAAAGCGAAATGTTTTGCTACAAAGTCTTTATGCAAGATACTCGTTTACAAGAATTTAAAGCATACTTCCAACAGCAATGGTTAGCAGCTAATACAACATTAGGAATTGGTTTACTAAGAATTCAACAATCAACAGCAGCACGCCCTTATTTCTTCCAAGCACTCAGCGAACAAAAGTTTAATTTGCGAACCATAACAGCGTTAACTCTCAGCTTTACTCCACGGATATTAGCCAATAAATTGCTAAAAACATCAAAGTAATGTAGCACTTCTATTTAATTGATGAAGGATAATTTATTTAAACGAACCGCTAAGGACACAAAGGGCGCTAAGAGTAACAAGAAAAGATTTTATCAATTACTGAGAACTGCTTTATACCATTTATTTGTGAGGCTGTGTCCCATTTTATCGGCTTCTTTCTTTGTGTCCTTTGCGCCCTTTGTGGTTCGTTCCTCATATAGTTTGGCACATCTTCAAACAGAATTATTATTATATTGATTTTCTGAAAAAAGCCCAATTTTAAACTCTTTTCTTCCTCCGCGCCTCTGCGCCTCTGCGTGAAAAAACATGAAACTTTGTATTGTTACCCACAAAATTAAAAAAGGTGATGGTCAAGGGCGGGTAAACTACGAAGTTGCCAAAGAAGCAATCCGCCGCGGTCACCATCTCACATTATTAGCAAGCGAAATCGCCCCAGAACTAGAAAATCATAGCCAAGTTAACTGGATATCAATTCCAGTTCAAAAGTATCCAACAGAATTCATTCGTAATTTTATCTTTGCTCAAAAAAGTGCGGAATGGTTGCGTAAAAATCGCTCCAGCATTGATTTAGTCAAAGTCAACGGAGCGATTACATTAGCTGCTGCTGATATCAATGCTGTACATTTTGTCCATAGTTCATGGTTGCGATCGCCTGTTCATATTTCTCGCAACCGTCGAGATTTATATGGTTTGTACCAGTGGCTATTTACTGCTTTAAATGCCCGTTGGGAAAAACAAGCTTTCCAAAAAACGCAAGCTGTCGTAGCTGTATCAGAAAAAGTAGCGCAAGAATTAGTCAATATTGGCGTCCCTCGTTCTCACATTCGGGTAATTGTCAATGGAGTTGACTTACAAGAGTTTACCCCTGGTGTGGCTGATCGGCAAAAATTAGGTTTACCAGAGAATGTCATCCTAGCCTTATTTGCTGGAGACATCCGCACACCCAGAAAGAACTTAGACACTGTATTACACGCTCTAGCAAAAGTTCCTGAGTTAAATCTAGTAGTGGTGGGGAACACCGAAGGCAGCCCATTTCCCCAGATGGCGGCGTCTTTAGGGTTAAATGAACGAGTGCATTTTGTCGAATATCGACGTGATATTGCCGAAATGATGCGGGCTGTGGATTTATTTGTATTTCCTTCCCGATATGAAGCTTGCTCACTCGTATTGTTAGAAGCACTTGCTTCTGGACTACCAGTAGTTACAGCCACGGCGACTGGTGGTGCAGAGTTAGTGACATCAGAATGTGGCATCGTCTTGCCTGATTCAGATGATATTGATGCTTTAGCGATCGCATTATCATCCTTAGTGAGCGATCGGCCTCTGATGGAGCAAATGGGGAAAGCCGCTCGCTCCGTTGCCGAACAACATAGCTGGACTACTATGGCACAAACCTATGTGGATCTATTCGAGGAGTTAAGCAAGAATGCGGAACACAGTTCTCATACCGACTTATCGCCGTCCGCAGGATCTCTCACGTTGCCTTTCGGCACTGCGGAAGCAAACTAAACCAGTTGATCAGGCGATTATCGTTGTTCGTGATATAGATACAGAAACTTGGGAATTCCTTGCCCAATTCAATCAGCATGATCTGCCATTGCAAACTGTCACAGTGACGCAACCTGGAGTAGTGGCAGCTCTCAACGCCGGACTAGCAGCTGTAGAAGGTGATATTGTTTCCATTACCGATGATGATGCTGCACCCCATCCAGATTGGTTAGAAAAGATTGCCGCTCACTTTACCTCAGATAGTTGCATTGGCGGTGTAGGTGGGCGTGATTGGATATATCACGGTAGCAAATTAGAAGCTGATTCTCGTCAAATAGTTGGTAAGTTGCAGTGGTTTGGACGAGTCATTGGTAACCATCACTTAGGAGTCGGAGAACCCCGCGAAGTCGATGTTCTCAAAGGCGTAAACATGAGTTTTCGTACCAAGGCTGTTGGACAATTGCGTTTTGATCAACGAATGCGCGGTACAGGAGCGCAAGTACATTTTGAAATGGCATTTACGCTTGCCCTGAAGCGGAGTGGTTGGAAGATAATTTATGATCCTTTAGTAGCTGTAGATCATTTTCCGGCACAACGTTTTGATGAAGATCAGCGGAATAATTTTAACGAAATTGCCTTTATTAATTTAGTTCATAATGAAACTTTAGTTTTACTAGAACATCTGCCACCTCTACGCCGGATTGTATTTTTATTCTGGTCAGTATTTGTTGGTACTTGCGATAGTTTCGGTTTAGTACAATGGCTGAGACTATTGCCCAAACAAGGCATTCTCGCAGGTAAAAAATTATTAGCGTCCTGGCGAGGACGTTGGCAAGGATATAAACAATTCAAAATTAATTCTATTTCTTACTAGCTTCAAACTTTATTTGTATAACAATCTAAAATCTAAAATAGAATGATTTCGCAACAGAGACTTTTTAATAGTTTTTTAAAACAAAACTTTTCACCCCAAGAGCGATCGCCACAAGCTTGGATCGTCATCTTTGGCTTCATATTGTTGACAGTAGCTTGCTATTTTGCTGGTGCAGCTGCGATGTTGCGCCTAATTTATCCAGTGGCTGCTTTGCTAGTAGCCATATTTTTATACTTGCGCCATCCCATCCTCTACATCGGTTTTACTTGGTGGATATGGTTTCTCACACCCTTAGCTACCCGCTTAGTAGACTATCGAGTTGGTTGGGATGCCACCCGCCAGATGCTCATAGCACCCTATTTAGTCGTTTTTGTGACTATTGGGACTTTTTTTCGCCACCTTCCTGCTGCCTATCGCCAAGGTGGTTTACCGTTTCTTTTAGCTTTTGCAGGCGTCTTTTATGGCTTTCTGGTAGGACTGGTTTACAATTCACCAATTCCTGTTGCACGTGGTCTTTTGGATTGGCTCAGTCCAGTTATTTTTGCTTTTCACTTATACACCAATTGGCGAGATTATCCTAGCTATCGCCAGAATTTTCAGCGCGTATTTCTCTGGTGCGTGTTGATTACAGGAGCTTATGGAATATTTCAATTTGTGGTGGCTCCTGAGTGGGATAAGTACTGGCTGATAGAATCAAAACAGTTTAGAAGTTCTGGTAACCCTGTACCATTTGGGATGCGTGTGTGGAGTACAATGCATTCAATTGGGCCGTTTGGTGCTGTCATGCAAGCTGGCCTATTATTATTATTTACCAGTTCAGGAAGTTTAATTTTTCCTGCCTCAGCTGTTGGTTACTTATCTTTCTTACTAACACAAGCACGTACTAACTGGGGCGGTTGGTTGCTAGGAATAATTATGATTATGGGTTCAGTTAAAGCCCGTATTCAAATGCGTTTAATTACTATAATTTTGGTGATGGCAATGTGTGTTGTGCCATTACTTACTATCGAGCCAATTTCTAAAGTTGTGGCGACTCGTTTAGAAACGTTCTCTAATCTTCAAGAAGATGGCAGCTTTAAAGATAGATCAGGAAGCTATGACAAAAACCTGAGTCTAGCTCTTGCTAATGTTCTAGGTAACGGTTTAGGAAACATCTGGAAAGTCAACGAAAAAACCGGACAAATAGAAGTAGTTGTAATTGATAGTGGCATTTTAGATATGTTTTTCACCCTCGGCTGGTTTGGAGCTATTCCTTATATGGGTGGATTAATCTTAATGATTCTGAGCGTCAGCAAGTATGGTGAAGCTCGTTTCGATAGCTTTGTGAGTGCAGCTCGTGCCATTGGCATCAGTTCTTGTACACAGTTACTTATTGGTAGTGGAATGTTGAGTGTCGCTGGCATGATTCTTTGGGGATTTTTGGCTATGGCAATGGCAGCACATAAATACTATCAACATGAAAAAATTACAGGAAAAAGAGTATAAAAGTCATAAACTTAATTTCTCAAACTCTTATTCTCTGTGCCTCTGCGCGACGGACACTTTGCTCAAGTCGGCAGAGCCGCCCACGCAAGTGTCCACCTCTGCGTGAGCCAAATTCATCTTTCTTATATTCTTTCCCTACACCCTTAATAAACTATGAAACTTATAGTAGTAATGCCGCTAGCTGAACAAAAAGGTGGCGGTGAAATGATGCTTTGGGATTTGATGCAGCAAGGACGTAACGCAGGCGTCGAGTGGCTGGTGATATTTTTAGAAGATGGGCCGATGGTAGAACAAGTAAAGTCTCTCGGCATTGATACGCGAATTGTCAAAAGTGGTCGTTTACGCCAAATTCACCGTTTTATTGCCGCTGTTTTTCAGATAGCTGCGATCGCCCGCCGCGAACGTGTAGATGCGATCGTCAATTGGATGTGGATTACTCACATTTCTGGAGGTTTAGCGGCAATGTTGGCGGGGTTACCTGCTGTCTGGTATCAGCTAGAAGTGCCTAGTGACAAAACTTGGTTAGTACGACTCGCAACTTTACTGCCCGCCCGTGCAGTTATCACCCTCTCGAAAGATGGCAAACAGGCACAAGCGCAGATATGGCCCCATAGACCAACACCCTTGGTATATCCTGGTGTAGCACTAGACAGATTTGAGCCTACTAGTCTACCTTCTCCTGAAGAAGCACGCCGGAAGTTGGGCTTACCTCTGCACGGGCCAATAATTGGAATTGTCGGACGATTGCAACGATGGAAAGGAATGCACGTATTGGTGCAAGCGATGCCCAAGGTTTTGCAGAAGTATCCTGATGCCCATTGTGTAGTAGTTGGCGGTAAGCACGATTTAGAACCGGATTACGAGGACTTTTTAAAAGCAGAAATTGCCACCTTGGGACTAAAAGAGAAAGTGATTATGGCTGGACTCCAGCGTAATATCCCGGAGTGGGTGCAGGCAATGGATGTATTTATTCATGCATCAGATAAAGAGCCATTTGGTATTGTGATTATTGAGGCGATGGCGCTGGGTAAACCAGTCATAGCTGGCGATGCAGGCGGGCCAACTGAGATTATTACCAACGGAATTAATGGATTACTAACACCATACGGCGATGCAGATAAATTAGCGATCGCAATTCTCCGCTATCTTGATGAGCAAGAATTTGCCCAAAGTGCAGGAGTAGCTGCACGACAACGCGCCCTCGATTTCTCTACACAAAGTTATGCCGAAAACTTTATTAATACAATTCGTTCTGTAATACCAAGCGTTTCATGAAGAGTGCTGCTCAGTACAAGTTCGCTCAATTTCCGCGCACTTGTGCTGAGCCTGTCCTGAGCGTAGCTGACGCAGCCGAAGTAGTCGAAACTCAGGGCATCGCTTCTGACTCCTGGGTGCTAAATTCTTACGGTAAAACTATCTCGTAAATGAAAATCAGCCTCCGCACCTTTATGAGTTAATGCCCAGTAGCTCACCTCACCATCTCTATATTTAATAACAGTAGTAATGGCAACTTCAAGGGGTTGGTCTGCTGAAACAATTTTATTTAAATCGACATTTAAAGCAAGTGTTAAACAATCAGATTGATTATTGACGCTAAACGGGAGTTTGATAAAAGCTGTTTCCTCTTGCATCCCTTGACGATAGCTATCAAAGCGATAGATATTCCAATGTCCAGCAGGCGAAAGGTTAAATTCCCAATACTGTTGAGAATTCTTTATCCCAAGGAAAAACTCAAAACAGGTATCTTTCCACAATTCATGCTTTCGCGTTGATGTATCTGCTGGTGGGGCTATAATAACTTCTTGGATATCGCCTGCAAGGGTGTAGCTGATAGTAAGTTGATTAGCATTTCGGAAAATATTGCTTGCAATTTTCAAATTTGGTAAGGACTTAGTAGACGGAAAAACTTCCAGAGAAAAGGTTTGCTCATTCATTTCATATCCTGAATAATTGCGCGAATTATTGTTTCTTGAGATTCAATACTTTCAGTGAGCTTAAACTGAACCAGCGCCCTAGCCAAATTGTGTTCTGAATGCTTGACTTTAAAATAGACATTCCCAGCTAAATAATCAGCAAAGAATCTCAATCCTAATTCAAAAGTGATGAGACGAATAGCATCGTATATATATGCATAGTCATTTTCGGTGAGAAACGCTTTTGCTACAGAGAGATAGCCTTGTAAAATTCCCTGACATAAATCTGTATCGAAATAAACACTTTCCCACTGTTCGGTTTCTTCTCCGGTAAGATTACAACCCGATCGCAAGCAATCACCAATGTCATAATGTACCAGCCCAGGCTTAACGGTGTCGAGGTCGATCACACTAACGGCTTGCTGGGTAGTAGTGTCGAACATCACATTGTTAATTTTTGGATCACCGTGCATTAAACGCAGTGGTAAGATACCTGATGCTTTTGCGTTTTCGAGAATATGTGCAAAAGATTTGCGATCGCTCACAAACTGTAAGCAATAATTAACTTCAGGCGATTGGGGCGGCGTAGCTTTTGCTAGAACTTCCTCGTAATGCTCAAGGTAACGTGGCGTAATGTGGAATCCTTCGAGGGTGTCAGCGAGTTTTTCCGGGGGTAAGTCGCTGATGAGATTGTGGAACATCCCCAGAGCATAGCCGATTTCTTTAGCGTGTGAGCGATCTGCCATGATGTCGAAAGATTGGGAGTTTGAAATAAAGCTAATTGCCCGCCAAAATGACCCTTCTGTATCTTTCCAATGGTCTTGAGCATCCTTAGTTAGTAGTACACGCGGCATTTCCCAACGACGGTTGAGGGGATTACTCTGTAAACGCTTGCGAACATGGTCAGTGAAGGTACACATATTCTGCATAATCAATTGAGGCTGACGAAACACCTGCGTGTTGATGCGTTGCAGGACAAAATGCTTTTCGTCTGGGGAATCTAGAGTCACTAGGAAGGTGTCATTAATATTGCCACTACCAAATGCTTGAACAGCTGTAACCTTTCCTTGAAGCGTGAATTGGTCGGCAATAGCAACAAGATTGTCCGTAACCTGTGTTATGAGATTTTCTGTCATCTTCGTGTTTGACCTGCGCTAACTCCTCACATACATTGCACAAAGGCAATAGGGGATATAGTAGCGTAAGTCTTGCGTTAGAGTGCGATCGCTCCGTGCTAATTCAACGTGAGTGCGATGGAACCTAACCCCAACCCCTTCCCTACAAGGGAAGGGGCAAAAAAGCTACAACATAGTATGAAAAAATAGGCTTTTTAAGCCTCTCCCCGAAACGGAGAGAGGTTTGGAGAGGGGTTATTCTGAATCTGTCGAACTGATGCTAATTCAGTAGTTAGGAAATCTCGTCTTGATCAACCCACTCATCATAAGATGAGTCATAATCTATATAGTGAATAAAGTAGCGATTGAAAGGTTAAAAGAAGTCGGAGATTTCCTAATTCCCGATCCTATCTCTATCTTGGATGATGATCCTAAATCTCAAGCCGCAGAGGAATTTGAGAAATTAGCGCAAGAAGTAATGCAGCTTGCACATATTTAGTTAGTTCAAGGTAATAATCATGGAACTCTTAACCTCAATCGTTGACATTGATAGTATTCAAGTAAAAAAAACACAATTTGATCCTACACAGAAAGCAACTCAAATTGAAGCTTTGGCGAATACGATTATTTCTCTAGGGGGTTTAGTTAATGTGCCTGTAGTGCAGCAAATTAATGTAGATAATTATGAACTAATTTCAGGCTATTTAGAATATTATGCATATCATAAAGCACGTCAAATCAATCCTCGTGTACCTGACCGTATAACAGTCTTTGTATCTAATAAAAAGAACCAAGAGGCAATTCGCCAGCAACTAGAGATTTTACAAGTAATAGAAGATACTCAGCAAAACACTTCTCAATTTACAACCCCAAAACAATCTGAAATTGATTTGCAGATTAAGAATCTAGAGTCTTTCATCAATAATAATAATAAACTTGTTTTTACGGTTATCGAGCAACATAAAGCTGAATTACTTGCAGCATTTGAAGCAAGATTGCCTCAAGCGATTCCTCTTATGGATGCATTTAACCGGATTTTAGAACCCGAAATTGCGTATAAGGTACAACGCAAGCTGGAATTATTTCTTAATGCCAGCAAAGCAAAGAAAGTTTTGGCGCAGTTACAAGAAGTTAGTAAAAGTAAAAATCATCAACCCTTCCAGACTTTTTCTGAAATATTGGACATACTGAGAGAACAACAGAAAGGTAGATCAGTGAGACTAATATCTGAAGGAAAGATGATACAAATTATAGACCGCTGGAATGATTAATAGCTTACATCCCATATGCGGCAATTTGACTCATTACATCATTATTTGTGATGTAATGAGTCAAATTGCAAATAAAAAAATTAGACTGCGTGATCACCCCATGCTTTAAAGCTTATTACTGTTAGGTACTTTGGCGTTGAGCGATTTGCATTAATAACCGTAATGTTTCGTTGACAGACTCAGCAGTTGGAAATGCCTGTGCTACATCAGGATCAAGCAACACGAGATTAGTTACGGCTTTGTAGCGTTCTGCATACTTGCCGCGAACACCGCCTGTCATGTGAGAAAAGTAGTATTCAGGACGTAGTTCATCCTCTAACTCGTTTTCATTCTCCTTGTTCATAAAACCTCCGCTCTTGACGTGTTGCTTCTCTTACGCTGATTAACGTCTACCCACCCCCTGGAAAAATCCTACTCAAGTTCAACAATGTATCTTCAAACCGAGGAATTACCACTGACTGGTTAGGTAGATAAATCTGCTTGCTGAGATAGTTGAACTTACCTTGAACGTTTTGATAAGGCTGACAGTAATGCTCAAGTTGGTCACCATTTAAGTTGACAATCCAGTAATCAGAAATTCCGGCTTCCGCGTACAGTTCTAGTTTTTTTGTTTGGTCATAAGTCAATGTGGAATCTGAAATTTCCACAACAAGCAGAACATCTTCAGGATAAGGATGATGAGCTAGATAATCTTCATATTTTCCTCGTGCAATGACAACATCTGGCTCAGGTTCACTTTGATTGGATAAAGTAATGGGATCTTGTCCACGGATCACCGCCTTATCTCCTAAAAGCCGATCCAGTTGGCGGCATAAGATAGAACCGCATACTGTATGAGGCGTTCCTTTTGCTACCATCTGCATTAGTTCTCCACGAATTAATTCAATGCGATCGCCCTCCTTCAAAAATCCGAGTTCAATCAGTTGATGATATTCGTCAATTGTGAATCGCTTAGGTGTCACAACATTCATGAGACATTCACCAAATAGAACTGCTTTCACTTTAACTTTTAAGCTGACTGTGAACCCAACGCCTCAAACTGCTGCCAACAAAGGTACAACGCCCGCGGTACGTGAAAGCAACCTTTCCATTTGCCGCCTTTAAGATTCAACAGCACTTCCCCACGACGATTGAGGTAGCCGAACCATTCGCCGTATTCTGGATCGGCAAAGTGCGACCAACTGTAATCGTGCATTTTTTGATACCATTCCCGACAAGCTTCACGCCCTGTCAAGCGATCGCCCATTGCCAATGCAACTAAAGATTCTAGATGAACCCACCACAGCTTTTGATCCCATTCCAGTTGCTGTGGTGGATGTCCATGTGCATCCATAAAGTAATATAAACCGCCGTACTCACTATCCCAGGCAAAATTCAAGATGTTTAGCACTACATCAACAGCTTGGTTAATAGTTTTAGTGTCGTTTTTCCGGCGGGCGATGTCCATAATAAACCACATGGCTTCGATGCCGTGGCCTGGGTTAATTAACCGTCCTTCAAAACTATCAATGTGAGAACCATCTGGGGCAACACTTTCGTACATTAATCCGCGTTCTTGGTCGAGAAAATCGCTCATTACTTCTCGGACAGTTTCAGCTAAGACACTTTCTAGGGTTTCTTCAGGTAGCAACCATTCCATTTCTAGAGTTAGGTTGGCTAAAATCATCGGCACAGCTAATGATTTCATCGGGCGCGTGCCAGGATAGGTTTTATTATATTTGCCTTTCGGGTTATCCTTGCGGCGTAAAACGTTGTTATAAGCTTGCATTGCCACATCCTTAGCCCATTCTTCACCAGAAGCAAGGGCATATTGACTAAATGCCATCGCTGCAAAGCAATCAGAAAAGATATTGTAAGGCTGAACTAAAGGCTGTCCTTCACGCGTGAGCGCAAAATACCAGTTTCCCTCAGTATCTCTGCCATGTTGAGCGAGAAATTTAGCACCATTACTTGCAATTTTTAACCAGTTTTCGCGTTTTTCTAACTGGTTGTAAAGCATGGAAAAAGTCCATACTTGGCGGTTTTGCAGCCAAATAAATTTATCTGTATCATAAACTTTGCCTTCGCGATCAAGGCAGGTGAAATAACCGCCTTGTTCCCAGTCAAGCGAATGTTTTTCCCAAAATGGCAGTACATCGTTAAGAAGCGCGTTTTTGTAAAGTTCAGCAAGTTCTTGAAAGTGATGTTTCATAAATTTCTTCCGCTTTCATCCCAAAACCAACAGCGATAATTATCACCTTGCTGCGGTTCGACTACAAGTGTACTCAGTAAGCCAACCTAATTAAACATAAAATGCTTTTAGGCTCGTAGTAGCGCTTTAGCACTGAAGCGCTACTACAAACTTTTATTGAAGTTAGTTAAATTTTTGGTTTTGCGCTACTTTCTTTGTCACTTCTAAAAACTTTTGCAGAACTACAGATGAATCATCACGCCGCCAAACTACAGCTAGTTGCAGAATTAAGTTTTCTCCTTGAATTGGTCTGTAGACAACACCTTTTCGCTGTAGACTTTGGGCATTGGCAGGAAGCAATGTCACCCCAACTCCACCTGCAACTGAGCTGAGTACAGTTATCATCCATGTTGCTTCTTGTACTACTTTTGGGGAAAAACCTACTTGCTGACAAAGGCTAATAATCGGACTATATGATGGTACTAGGTCGGTTGGAGGTAAAACAAAAGGTTCGTTTGCCAATGCAATTAGGGGAATCTGAGATTGATCTGCTAGAGGATGCGTTTCTGGTAAAGCAACGACTAAAGGCTCTTGCAAAATTGGTAGAAAATTTAAAGTATCATCATTTAAATTTACATTGGGCAATCTCTCAAAAGCAACATCGATTTGGCGATCGCGCAGTTGACTTACCTGCTGGGAAGAACTTACTTCACGCAACACCAATATCACCTCTGGAAATAAAGGGTGAAACATTTGCAGAATGTCTGGTAGAACGCTATTAGCAACAGAACTATTAGTTCCCACCACCAAGCGTCCAATTTCACCCCTGCTGACTTTTTGGGCAGAAGTAATTGCTTGTTCCAATTGAGTAAACACCAAATATGCTTCTGCTAAAAAGACTTGTCCAGCAGTAGTTAACTGTAGCGGACGTTTTTTACGTTCAAATAGTTTTAGCCCTAGTTCTGCTTCTAGCGCCTGGATTTGTTGGCTCAAAGGTGGTTGAGCAATATGTAAGCGTTCTGCTGCACGGCTAAAGTTCAATTCTTCAGCTACAGCGATAAAGTACCGTAGATGTCGAAGTTCTATCATTGCCATAGCTACTATATTTTTTATATATACTATAGTCATTAACAAAATATTTGACATATAGTAGCATTTTGATTATTCTAATCTCTAAGAGAAGGAAAATAATAACTCCTTACTCCTGTACAGACGTGGTTAATCGCGTCTCTACTCATAACTCCACACAGCGCTATTTCCTGGTTTAAAGTTACCAATAATACAATTGATTAGAGGATGTAATGCCATTAGGCATTGAATTAGACTTCTTGAAAGCCTGTATATTTCTGCCTTTATAAAGGATTTTACTTTTCTTTTCAGCTTTGAATACTTGAGGTCTTTATGAGCCAAATCGAGCGTGTAGCAATCGTTGGAGGCAATCACGGTAATGAATTAACAGGAGTACATTTAGTTAAGAAGTTTCAGCAGTATCCTGATTTAGTCAACAGATCAAGTTTTACAACTCTGACATTGCTAGGAAATCTCAAAGCCATTGAAGAAGGTAAACGATACATTGATAAAGATTTAAATCGTTGCTTCACTAATCAAGGATTGCAAAATTCTCAACTCTCAAGCTACGAAGAGCAGCGAGCAAAAGAAATTCAACAGATACTGGAACCACAAAATCAACCACCAGTGGATGTAATTGTTGATTTACATAGCACAACTGCCAATATGGGGTTAACTCTGATTTTTTGTGATTTACATCCTTTTTTACTACGATTAGGAGCTTATTTAAGTTCGGTAAATACTTTGGTAAAAGTATGTATTAATCCGCAATCTAGAGAAAGTGGTTATCTGCGTTCTCTCTCGAAATTGGGTTTCGTGATAGAAGTTGGTGCTGTGGCTCAAAATGTCTTAAATGCAGAATTGTTTCAACAAACTGAACAGCTAATTTATGCGAGTTTAGATTATTTAGAAAAGTTGAATAAAGGTAATATTCCGCAAACAAACAGTACGCTGACACTCTATAAATATATTAGCACTGTTGATTATCCCAGAGATGAGCATGGTGATATTAAAGCTATGATTCATCCCCAGCTTCAGTTTAGAGATTATCAACCCCTGAATCCTGGTGAGCCAATATTTATCACTTTTGAAGGCAAAGATATTCTCTATGAGGGAACCAATACTGTTTATCCAATTTTTATTAATGAAGCAGCGTACTACGAGAAAGGAATTGCTATGTATTTAACTCAAAAACAACAAGAGGTAGTTTAGTACAGTTACTGCCATAACTAATTTATGTATTAGAACTCATAAGGAAACTATATCTGAAAAAGCTTCAGGTTGTTTTGGTTGTTTAGGTACTATAGTTTTTTTCGTTTTTATCGGTTCTATTTTATTTGGCGTTGGGGATATTACAGTAAAAATTGGAAATATAGGGTATTGTTGTAAATCTATCATACAAAGTTATACCAATTATAAAAAAGAATGCAACCAATAGTCCATTTGTAGAGACGCGATGCATCGCGTCTTCACCCAAGAATGTGTTGCAATCATTAATTGAATTGGTATTATTTATTAATTAAATAATCTTCCGTTTTCATTACTTTAAGAACATCATAGTTAATGATTAATTCACGGTAAACAGCTAGTGTTTCGGCATTCACCCGCGCTGCGCTGAACCGTTCTAAGTTTTGTTTGGCGCGGCTTTTCCACTTATGCAGTTGCTTAGGATCGCTAAGTAATTGTGCCAAAGTAGCTGCCAAAGTTTGACTATCTTTAGGTGGTATTAGAATACCAGCTTGCCGATTATCTAAAGTCTCTGGAATACCATCGACATCAGTGGCGATAATTGCACAACCTGCTTCCCGTGCCTCTGTCAGCACTAGACCAAAAGATTCACAGTGTGAAGCTAGGACGAATATATCTGTTGCTAGCATATAACGTTGCGGTTCAGGCTGGAAACCTTCAAAATGAATGCGATTCCTAAAAGATGTTTTTTCCACCATCGCCTCGAATGTTGAGCGATCAGGCCCGTCTCCTACTAGATATAGATGTGCTTGTGGAAAATCTGCGGCAATCTTGGTGAACGCTTCGATTAACTCAGCGATGCCTTTGCGGTGATACATCCCGGCAACAGTAGCGATCGCTGGACGATGTAGCGGCAAAGGTTGATAATCTTTTAGACTCTGATGTCGCGGACTACCCAATGTCCCATTAGCAACTACCCGCAACTTTTTCTCTGAGACACCACGTCGTACCATCGAATCAGCCACGGCGTTACTAACTGCAATTACTCGATCAGCCAATCCCATTAGTACAGCGCTACGCTGAAACTCATTGTGTACAGTAGAAACTAAACCATATTTATAGCCGTTTCTCAGAATCCCTGCTAGTACAACTCCTGTCATCATATGTGCATGGACAATATCTGGCTGAAACTCTTGCACTATTTCTTGATAACGCCATGCAGCTTTAATTAAATTTAATGGATTTCGTGACTGGTCTAGTTCAAAGTGTCTAACACCATAATTTCTAAGTAAAGTTTTATATTGTCCATCAGCAGACGCCACAGCAACATCATGACCGTTTTGTGTTTGTAGACAAGCTAAGTCTACTGCCACATTCACAATCCCATTACCGATTTGCTGCACATGATTAGTAATATGTAATACTCGCATTTAAATTTTCTCCACAGCGGTCACTTGTAGCGAATTGATAATGCTTATACCAATTCAATTAATGATTGCAACACATCCTTGGGTGAAGACGCGATGAATTGCGTCTCTACAAATGATCTATTTGTCACATTCTTTTTTCAAATTGGTATTACTACTGTAGATGCAACCTCTAGCTTGAAAAGACTTGGTGTCTCTGTATCTTTGTGAACCAGCGCTGTAGGCGGGTTTCCCGCAGTAGGCGACTGGTGTTAGCGTAGCGTAAAGCCTTCTCTACGAGACCGAAGGCGAACGCTTAGAGCGACGTTAGGAGCGTCACCCGAAGGGTGGTTTAAGATTTTTTACCACCAAGACACAAAGATAAAACTCGATACTAAACAGAGTTACTTGCTAACTTTCAGCTTTGAAAAAGATTTCATTCGTCCCTAAAAAGCGTTTAACAAAGCCACGAGGTAGGCTCTGAGTTTGAGAAGGATATGAGGCGATCGCTTGTTTTTTCTTCTCTTGCACTGACGTAATCGAAAAATGGTAAGCTGCTGCCATATCCTGTAACTTTAGCAAAATAAATAGTGGCGCTCTCCAGAATAACCAGATAGGATACTGTAACAATTCAACTGTGATTTCTGCTTGAGCAATGGCTTCTTTTACTAATTGATAGGTAGCCTCGTGGTCTTTGTGGCAATCTTTGCGATGAGGTACATAAACTTCTCCTGGTTGATAATACTTTAGAAGTTCAACTACCTGCTCAATTGTTTGTTCCCGTTCCTCGTTCTCTAAATCTTGCAAAGTTCCATCTGGCTTTTCTAAAAAGTGAATTTTTGAAGAATCTACTCCCAAAATTTGTAATGCTGTGACTGCTTCTTGTTTGCGAATTTGGGTAATTTTCTCTTGAAAATGCAGTTCTGAACTACCCGAACCCCGTCCATCTGTCAGAAAAGCCACTATTACTTGTATATCTTGTTCACGTTTGGTTGCAATCATCCCACCGCAGCCAAACGTTTCATCATCTTGGTGTGGAGAAAACACTATAACTGATTTATTATTTAATGCTAATGGTTTACTTATCCAACGCAAAATCCACCAAAATACTAAGCTGGAGTGGATATATTGGATTTGATACAGCCACATATTTGGTACTAGCTTTTGTAATAATTTCAGATTGTGTTTAATATTCATGATTACAATTATTCTAAGAAAATATATCAGTATTTAAGATTAATTAAGTTAATTTAAAAACAATAATTCAGGAGTCATCTACCAGAATATACTTGAGTATTGACTTTTAAAATTTGACTTATTCAAGATATATATATACTTATAATTTAACCTTGGCATTTTATTATGAATATAACCTGTATTTATCATCATAGTTTAGTTATGAAAACCAACTACATTAAGTATTTGTTTTTTTTGTAAATTTATTATGAGTATATGAATTAGCAGAATGAGTTGGCAAAAAAATAAATTTATAAAGCAATTAGGCTTTTTGAAAAAGCAATAGCTGTAATTGCTTGCGGAAAATACTTAAATGAGAACGCAATAGCTGTAATTGCTTGCGGAAAACACCAAAATGAATACGCGATATACTGAAATGAGAAAGCATTCAGGCATTTTGATAAAGCAAACAGGCTTTTTGCTTGCGGAATCTACTGAAATGAGAAAGTATTTAAGCAAAATGATAAAGCATTTAAGCTTTTTGAGAAAGTAAACAGGCTTTTTGAGTAAGTAATATTTGTAATTGCTTACTCAATATGAAAAAATGAAGAAGTTAATTTATAAAATGAAAAAGCAATCTGTCATTTCGTAAGTAATATAATATATTTATCTTTAATCATATAGAGTATTTACGCAACTCATACAGTGCGATCGCCGTGTGACACCACATCCTAGACAACTTGAAGCTTGTGTTTGAGCTTTCGTTTTACCCCACACTAACCCTCCTTTTCACAAGGGGAGGGAACTAAATTTCCTGTTTCCCCCCTTGATAAGGGGAGCCACTGCGTTGCGGAGGTTCTCTCCGTTGTAGCAAGTGGCGTGGGATTAAGGGGGGATAATCTCACTTGTGTGTACACCGCAGCTTTTAAAGCGCCGAAAATCATTGATAGTGCGTTGCTGTTACTTTTAAATCCTGATAGGTTTAATGGGCGCTGTCTTCGCTAAAGCGCCGACTAGTGTTGATATTACCCTTGCAAACGATAGATAATCACCTTTCCTTTCCAGTCTTCTTCCACAAATACCAAGTACTCGCCATTTGAACGCCGAAAAGCGCGGATACCATAAGGTATATCAATCCACCCGCTTTCGCCTCCAACTTCTGGGCCTGGTTTTAACTGTTGTACTTGTGTTCCTGTTGCTGAATTGTAAACGTAGACTTCTGCGGTTTTCACTGTGACGGCAAACACATAATCTCTTGCCACACTCATAGCAGCAGTAGAAACTTCGCGTTTCCCTGTAGTATCGTATGGAATTACAGTGCGCCAGCGGGGAGTACGATTTCCTTTACGCCAATTGTCAAACCTTGCAATCTCAGAACCAACAACTCCGTTATCATCGCCATTGGCAGGATGATCTACCGTGAAACCTGACAAATACATAGTATCTGTTTCCGGAAAATATTCAATCCGTCGCAAATCGGTAAATATATTCGGAGTAGTTTGCTTTTGCATCGAACTATAGCTATAGATGGGGTTACCCTTAGCATCTATTCCCTGTAAAGGATAGTGCCGAATACCGCTACCATCTTGAGTTCGCAAGGCTTTCCAAACATCTCCTTTGCTATCTACCCACCAGCCGCCGATGTAAGGATAATCTTTGCTGTTATCATACTCATTCTTTTCAAATTTGCCATTGCCGTTGCTATCTCGCCAAATCCATTCTCCTTGTGCTGGTTGCTGGGGTGGCCAATTTCCGGGAATTGATTTTTTATCGCCGTTGGTTCCGACAAACATTCCGGCTGGTATAGCAATTTTGCCATCTGTAGCTGGATTGAAACGATATATTTGCAGAAAGCTGCCATACATATCTGTGAGGAACAAAAACGGTTTACCTTGGATGCGACGTACAAAGGTTCCATCTGGCGATGTGTGCAAACGTGCGTCTTGAGGATATTTGAAAGCGTTTAAAGTGTAGCCTTGATAAGTCCATTGCTTACCAGCAGGCTGATTGTAGTTCATGACATAATGTTCATGCTTGGTAAATATGTCTGCACCATCAGTCTTAGGATCAGCGTCAGCATTATCAACAAATATCAATCCCAGTAATCGCCACAACTGTTTTCCCGATGGCGAAAACTTCCGTAAGTCTGTTCCTGATTTGTTGAAACCATTACTATTTACATAGATATTACCTGCGGCATCTGTACCGATTCCGGTAAGTCCGTAAAGTTTCAAATCTTTGACTTCACCGGGAATACCTGCATAAATACCGCCCTTACAGCCAAAACTACCTACTTGTACAGGCTTGTCTTTGATATCATAAGTCAACATTTGCTGACGGGGGCCATTTTCTGCTATTAAAAGTCTGCCTTGATTATCAATTGCGATCGCAGTTGGTTCTACAATATCTGCAATCTGTTGGGGTAATTGCTTTCCAGTTTGAGAATAACGCAGAATCTTGGCAGGATTATTCCCACTTTTCTTTTGAATAATCCACAGATTACCTTGTCTATCAACAGTTATAGCTCTTGGATTAGCAACGTTAAAGCTGCGTAGTTCTTTCATCGTATCAGTATTGTAGACACGAATGCGATCGCTAGCAAAATCACTCACATACAACTCGCTTTCCGCAGTTGCTAATCCAGTAACTTCACTTTTATTGCTGACAATCAACATACTTTTATCCCAGCCACGCCCACCAGAAAACGGTGCAGGTTTTCCAGACAAGTCATAGCGTCTAACGTTGTACCAAGTTGTTCCTTCAGCGGGATAATCTTCCTTGGTCTTGCCGAGCGACCCCTGAATCATGGCAATATAAATATACTTACTATTTACTGTCACGGCTTTGCCACCACTACGCCCCCAACCGTGAGTATCTTCAATAGCAGCAATCACATTGCCATCTTGATATATTTCTGCCTCTGTTCCTGCTTCATCCCAATTGCTGTTAGTATAGACTTTGCCATCAGCAGCAACATACATCCCCTCTATATTGTTTTGTACCCGCAGTTTTTCACTGCCAAAAGTATTACCTATCCATGATGTTTTATATGTAGGTGCAGGCGTTCCAGTTGTAGCCCAGTCTGTTGTAATTCCAATGGTAGTAACAGTTACTCCAACAATCAGACTGAGTAAAAAATTGAAAATCTTACCTTTTCGCCAACGCCTAATTTGAAATAGTTTATTGATACGCTGGTTGAATTTTGGATATAAGTTTGCTAACTGGGTTAGTAATTTCTTTTTCATAAAATTCTGAAACTATTATTTTTTAACCATTATTTTTCATTAATTACTCTAAGCTCTAGCTTTCATCACCATTTGTACATCTAAAAACAGTTAATTAACCAAACAAATATTACAAATAGATTGTGTAAAATTCTGTCAGAGCTTTTTAAATAGCCTTGATTGAATACTTAATAATTTAAGTATGCCGTGGCAAGCTAATATCAATGGTTCACGCTCAAAGCCCTGATACTTTAGTTGCTAAATTCTAAGATATTGACTATCTTACTCAGTTGTATCTGTTTACGCCACTTACTTAAAAGTATCTACTTCAGAGAAAAGCAATTTTGCTAAACTTAATTACTAATTGTCCAAATATTAGTACATATACATAAATAACAGATAATTAGTTTGAGAGTTTTACTTTTGCTTAAACTTTATGAAAACCACATTCTTTTTTTAAATTTATGTAAATAGCATATATTTTTAAAGATAAAATTCAGGTATTAATAATTACTTTTTATAACTTTTAAAAGTATTTTTTTTACATGATTAATCTATATATTATGATAATTTTTTCCTCGCAAGCTGATTATTAGTGGATAAAAACCTAGTAGCCAAGCCAGTGTTATGAGATTTATCATTATTAAACAAGTATGAGTCTCTGTTAAAGCTGGTGTTATATAGTTAACAATAAATTAAAATCAAACACCTTCTTGACAGTGAATATATAAATAGTTTATAACTTAATGTCCTGTCTGAAATCTACTTTTTAAATATCAATGTCTAAAATAATACATTAATAAAATTGTTAGCAATATTTTGATATTTTTAAGTCAAATATACATATAGTATGACTTAAAAAGTACGGATAATGTATAGGATGACTGAATATGAATACTAGCAACATCAATTTACTACTAACTTCAAAAAATCATTGAGCTTAGTGTGTAAGTGAATAGATGCACGCTCAGTATAGGAGTCACATCTGTGAAAGATAACAGAGAAGTTTTTGGTTCAGCACCTGCATCTATCCTTACCCTTGGATTAGGCTGGTTTCCTAAAACACCTGGGGGGCTGGAAAGGTATATTTATGAACTAACTCATAAATTAGCAGCAAATCAAGACGAAATAGAATTTTGTGGAGTTGGTTTACCAGAAGCTGAACTAAATTTGCCCATTAAGTTGACTAACTTAGCCTCTCCAGATAGTGCTATTTGGCAACGACTATATTCAATTCGCCAGAATTTTAAGAAAACAAGAATAAAGAAGCCAGATGCAATTAATTTGCATTTTGCGTTATATAGCTTTCCAATTTTGGATCTTTTACCCAAGAATGTGCCAATTACCTTTAACTTTCATGGGCCTTGGGCTTGTGAGAGTCAGCAAGAAGTAGTTAATAAAAAACTAAGTATTTTTATCAAACATTGGTTGATAGAACAAAGCACTTATAACCGTAGCGATCGCTTTATCGTTTTAAGCAAAGCATTTGGCAATATTTTACATCAACAATATCAAATACCGTGGAGCAAAATTAATATTATTCCTGGTGGAGTTGATATTAACCGATTTCAAGCTAACTTATCACGCCAAGAGGCTCGTACACAGCTAGGCTGGCCGAATAATCGCCGTATTTTATTTACATCCCGGCGTTTAGTTCATCGAACGGGAGTAGACAAATTGTTGCAGGCGCTAGCCACAATTAAGCCGATAATTCCTGATATTTGGCTAGCGATCGCTGGTCGTGGACACATCCAAGCTACACTACAACAGCAGGCTACAGAATTAGGGTTAGATGAAAACGTTAAATTTTTAGGTTTTATTCCTGATGAGCAATTACCTATAGCTTATCAAGCAGCGGACTTAACTGTCATGCCCAGCCAATCTTTTGAAGGTTTCGGATTAGCAATCATCGAATCTCTCGCTTGTGGTACTCCTGTTGTATGTACGCCTGTGGGGGGAATGCCAGAGATTTTAAAAGGATTTTCACCAGATTTAATTACCACTTCTACCGAAGCCGCAGATATAGCCGAAAAGTTAGAACAAGTGCTGCTGCAAAATTTACCTATCCCTTCACGAGCCGCCTGTAGAGAGCATAGTTGCACACATTATGACTGGGAAAAAATTGCCCAGAAAGTACGAAAGATTTTATTAGCTTAAAAAGTGCAATGTAACGAAGAATGAGGTATTAGAGATTTTATGCGAATTCTTTTTTTAGACCAAAGTGGGAAACCAGGTGGTGCAGAATTATGTTTAATGGATATTGCTAAACCTTATAGCGATCGCTCTCTTATTGGACTATTTGCAGATGGTTCTTTTAAAGATTTATTACAGCAAAATCATCTTCCTGTAGAAGTTCTCACTACTCAAAAAATTAAAGTTAGTAAAGAAAGTAATTTTAGCCAAGGATTTAAAAGTTTAAGACAACTTCTACCGTTGATTACTAAGGTTATAAAAAGAGCTAGAAAATATGATTTAATTTATGCTAATACTCAAAAAGCATTAGTTGTAGGATCAATAGCAAGTTTTTTCGCCCGTCGTCCGCTGGTCTATCATTTGCATGATATTTTATCAAAAGAACATTTTAGTCAAACTAACCTTCGTATTGCTATTAACCTCGCTAATCGTTTTGCCTCATTAGTAATTGCTAATTCCCAAGCCAGTCAAATAGCCTTTATAAAAGCAGGAGGAAACCCAGACATTATCGAAATTGTTTATAATGGCTTTGAACCAAAACTTTATCAGAAAAGCGAATCTGATATCAAACAATTAAAACAGCAGTTAGAATTAGAAGGGAAATTTGTAGTCGGACACTTTAGCCGTTTAGCACCTTGGAAAGGACAGCATATATTAATCGCGGCACTTGCTCAATGTCCGCCAGATGTGACAGCTATTTTAGTTGGTGATGCCTTATTTGGTGAACAAGATTATGTCAAAAAATTACACCAACAAGTTGCCGAACTGGGGTTAGAAAACCGGGTGAAATTTTTAGGCTTTCGTTCAAATATTCCTCAGCTAATGGCAGCTTGTGATTTAATCGCACATACTTCCACTGCTCCAGAACCATTTGGTAGAGTGATTGTTGAAGCTATGTTATGCCGAAAGCCTGTGGTAGCAGCAAAAGCCGGGGGTGCAATGGAATTAGTAGAACATGGAATGAATGGTTTTCTAGTAACACCAGGAGAACCCCAAGAACTTGCACAAGTGATTACTACCTGTCTTCAAGAGCCAGAAATAACTGCAACTATGGCGAGTAATGCTAGGAATACTGCAAGTCAGCGTTTTGATATGACAACTATTAATCAGCAAATTAACCTACTTTTGTCTGAGAAGGTTAATATTTAAAGTGTCATGCAGAGTTTCAGAGAACACAGAGAATTATATTGTTAATCTCTGCGCTCTCTGCGTCTCTGCGTGATAATCACATTTCCAATCAGTAACGCCGACTACAAACCAACTAATTCGCGAGATTCAAAATCAGTAAGTTGCTGAGCGATCGCCAATCTCGCCTCTAACTTTGCTACACTAAACTGGTTACGCAGATATTCCACATGGGCGATGGCATTTGCTTTTTCAGCAGTTAACCGGATTTGGGTATCCATTGCCTTTTGATATTCTTGATTCACAAGCAGCACTTCAAAGCGACGCGCCTTGCGTTGAGCATCATTTTTCAAATCTACATCAAAAGCAGCGGCGCGGTCTGCATTGCCTTCAAATCGGTTAATCTGGTACTGCACTGCCATCAACTGAGAGTCTATTTCATTAGTTCGTTGAGCAGCTTGAGCGATCGCAGCTGGATAATGACTCAGTTGCATCATTAAATAATTGTCCTTTAAGAAACTTGCCAAGTAAAGCAGAAAAAGCAGCTTGTTCCAAAACTTTAACTTCGCTATATATACTATTATAGTAAATATGTACTAAATATGCGAGAAAAAGTGCTGTTTGAGGGAGAAATAAGCGATAGAGGTTTTTAGTAGCTTTACTAAATCGCATCAAAAATGAAGTTAAAATAAACTCTCACTAAATTTTTAACTAAGAGTTCGCATTTCTATACAAACAGTGTAAATTAACATTTATTCCCTAAGTAAAATTTCTCTATTGCTGATACAGTGAAACCGTACGTTCCCTAGACTTTGCCTATAAGACTTTATAGTTTTGGTTGAGTAGTAGTAAAACTCAATCTAATTTTATACTGCACGGCTTAACTAGTATCGAGATTAATTGAGAAAACACTTGATGAGTGGTCTTTTCTCACAAGTTCATGGTTTCTGATATTTGACAAAACTCACTCTAGAGTACTGATACCAAATCTGTTTTTAGTTTCTTTACACTCTAGTCTGCCTCAGCAGGCTTAATGTGTGTTCTAGATGAACAGCGAGTTCCATTCGCCAGAGAAAAAAGAGTTGATGAAAACAGATTTCGTATAAGTAGTCCAGAGAAAAATACAGATAATTAAACCGCTTAAGGCAGATGCTTGTTGCAGACTACCCTACAGAAAAATCGGAGTTACATAATTCATGGCTATATTTAGCGTTACTAACACCAACGATATCGGTAAAGGTTCACTAAGGCAGGCAATAAGGGAAGCCAATGCTCTAATAGGAAAAGATACTATCAATTTTGATGGAGTATTTACTGACTCCATTGCTGATACTATCACTCTTGGTGGTAGTAGCCTGAAAATTACAGATGATCTGAGTATTGAAGGCAGAGGTGCAAATTTATTAACTGTTAGTGGTAATAATGCTTCTCGTGTCTTTGATATTGGCAGTGGTATTACTGTAGAAATTGATGGGCTGACTATTGCCAAGGGCTATGTGCCGGATGTTATTGAGTACAACGATGAAGAAGAATACAACGGTGGTGGCATCCGTAATTATGGTAGGTTGACCATAAACAATAGCACCATCAGTGAGAACCAGGCAAAGCAAGGGGGTAGCATCTGCAACTATGGTACATTGACTGTAAATAAAAGCACTATCAGCTACAACACCGCAAATTACAGAGGTGGAGGTATCCTCAACACTGATACTCTTACGGTAAACAACAGCACAATTAGCTCCAACAGGTCAGATAGTGGCGGCGGTATCTATAATACTATCTCTGGCAGCATAACATTAAGTAACAGTACCATCAGTTACAACGAAGCATATTACGGTAGTGCAAACGACAGGACTACGCTCCATAACTCTGGCACTCTAACGGTGAACAACAGCACCTTCAGTGGCAATTACAGTGCTGACGCTGGCAACTACGGTACTACGCTCCATAACTCTGGTACCCTAACGGTGAACAACAGCACCTTCAGTGGCAATTCCGGTACTGCAATCCATAACTTCGATATTGCTACAGTGAACAATAGCATCATCGCTGGCAACTTATACTTTACGTACGACAGTAATACTGACGGTTTAATTATTACTAATACTGATGTCAAAGGTAACTTTCTCAGCAATGGCCATAACCTAATTGGTAACTTCAATGGCAGTACAGGTTTTAATGCCAGTGAACAGCTAAACGTTGACATCTCAGAAGTGCTAGATACTAACTTCCAAAATAACGGCGGTTCAGTCAACACCTATGCCCTTGTCTTAGGTAGCCCAGCCATTAACGGTGGTAATAACATAGATGTGCCTATTGATACTACAGACCTTGATAGCGACGGCAATACAACCGAACAGATACCATTTGACGGGCGGGGTTCTGGTTTCAATCGCATCTCTGCTGGCAAAGTAGATATCGGTGCCATTGAAGCATCGTTCTCTATATTTACTGTAACTAACATTAATGATAGCGGCAGTGGTTCTCTGCGACAGGCAATTTTGGATGCCAACGCCCAAGCTGGACAAGATATTATCAACTTTGGCGGGACGGTGTTCGCTGATAATATTGCCGATACAATCACCCTTGATAGTGATTTGCTCATCACAGATGATCTGAGCATTGATGGCACAGGTGCAGATTTATTAACTCTCAGCGGAAACAATGCTTCTCGTGTGTTTAAGATTACCAGCGGCGTTAATGCTGTAATCGAAGGGCTAACTATTGCCAACGGTTACAATTCCGATGTCGGTGGTGGTATTTACAACTCTGGCAACTTAAAGGTAAGAAACAGCACTATCAGCAATAACAACTCAGACAGCGACGGTGGCGGTATTTTCAACGATGGCAGCTTAAAGGTAAGAAACAGCACTATCAGCAATAACAACTCAGACAGCAATGGCGGCGGCATTTATGATGGAGAGGTCATCAACAGCACCATTACTGGTAACTCTGCACAGGGAGATGGCGGCGGCGTCTACAGCGGAAGGGTCATCAACAGCACCATCACTGGTAACTCTGCACGGAGAGACGGCGGCGGCATTTATGATGGAGAGGTCATCAACAGCACCATCACTGGTAACTCTGCACAGGGAGACGGCGGCGGCATCGCCAATGTCAATTCTGTAATTAGCAGCACAATCAGCAGCAACTCAGCAGTGTACGGTGGCGGCATTGCCAATGCCAATTCTATAATCAACAGCACCATCAATGGTAACTCTGCACAGGGAGATGGCGGCGGCATCTACCAAAATACCTACGGTGTTTACCGTTTGATGTTAAACAATAGTACCCTCAGTGGTAACTCAGCACAATCCGCAGGTGGTGGTCTCTACTTTAAAGGTGGCAAGTATTTAGAGTTGGAGGTGAACAACAGCACCATCACTGGTAACTCTGCACAAGATGGTGGTGGCATCTACTATGAACCATATTTCAGCGATGCCAAAGTAAACAACAGCATAATTGCTGGCAACTTTGATATTAGCAATAACGATCCCACTAACCCTACCTACTCTGATGTCGCAGGCAACTCATTCTCTAGTAACGGCTTTAACCTCATCGGTGTTTTCACTCAAAGTAGTGGCTTTAAGGCTAGCGAACAGTTACGTGTTCCCATCACAACAGTACTAGATATTACCTTACAAAATAATGGTGGTTCAGTCAAAACCCACGCTCTTGTTTATGGCAGCCCAGCAATTAACAGCGGTAACAACGCAGATTTACCTTATGATTATCCAGGAGACCTAGATGGCGATTTCAACGATCTTGATGAACAAATACCCTTTGACGGGCGCGGTGTAGGGTTTGACCGCATCTCTGGTGGTCAAGTCGATATTGGTGCTTTTGAAGCAGTAGAAAATGTGATTAATGGTACCCCCACTCGCAACATTATTAACGGTACTGCTGCCAATGACATCATCACAGGCTACCAGGGGAGAGATGTTCTTTCTGGTGGTGCAGGTGCAGATGCCTTTGTGTATACAAATATCTGGGATTTAGGAGATACCATCAGTGATTTTGAAGTTGCTAGAGACAAAATTGCACTCAAGCAATTATTTGAGAGTTTAAATTTAGGTAACTTAAACTTTGCTTCTGCAATTTCCGGTGGTTACTTGGGCTTTAAAACTCAAGGCAGCGATACCATAGTCTTGATTGACCCAGATGGTTCATCCGGTCAAAGCCGGGAAATCAAGTTTCTTACCGTTAATGGCTTATCTGCCACAGCGTTGAACAACGCCGCTAATTTTGTCTTTGCACCACCAACACCATCAACATCGATATTTACTGTTAGCAACACTAACGACAATGGTAGCGGTTCTTTACGGCAAGCAATTCTAGATGCCAATGCTTCTTGGGGAAAAGACATCATCAAATTTGATGGAGTTTTTACTGATAATATCGCTGACACCATCACTCTTACTAGTGGTAGTCTCTTCATTTCTGAAGACCTCAGCATTGATGGCACTGGTACGAACTTGCTAACTATTAGTGGTAACAACACTGACCGCGTTTTTGAGATTAACTACGATACCACTGTGGATATTGAAGGGTTGACTATTGCCGGTGTTAATGTATCTTCTTCTGATTTTGACGAAGGAAACGTTTCTGGCGGCGGCATCATCAACTTTGGCACACTAACAGTGAGCAACAGCACCATTAGAGACAACTCAGCAAATTACGGTGGTGGGGTCTACAACAATGGTACTCTGACGCTCAACAGCAGTACCATCAATAGCAACTCAGCATATCAAGGAGGTGGCATTTACAACTCTGGTATCCTGACAGTGAATAACAGCACTATCAGCGCTAACTCCGCAGGGCAAGGAAGTGGCATCTTTAACGCAAACACCTTGACGGTGACCAACAGCAGCATTACCTTCAATACTGGTTACACCAACTTCGAGGATGAATTCGTTGCTGGTATCTACAATATTAGCTATGCTGTCACGGTAAAAAACAGCATCATTGCAGGCAACTCTTACGCTCTCTTTGAGAATCCAACTAAGACTTTTAACTTTGATGTAGCAGGTAGATTTATCAGCAACGGCTATAACCTGATTGGCAACATCAGTGGTAGTTCAGGATTTAATTCTAGTGAACAACTAGGCGTTCCCATTTCAGAGGTATTAGATACTACTTTACAAGATAACGGTGGTAAAGTGAAAACCCATGCCCTTCTCGTTGGTAGCCCAGCTATTAACGCTGGTAATAACGCAGATGTACCTCAAGATACCTCAGATTTAGATAGTGACGGTAACACAACTGAACCCATACCCTTTGACGCCCGTGGTGTTGGCTACCAGCGCATCTCTGAAGGCACTGTAGATATTGGTGCTTTTGAGCAGCAGTCAATTAATCAAATTGATTAATCCCTATATCTCAGAAACATTTTTGTTTATTGACATCTATAGAGCAGCAAAGCGATCGCCTTTCGACACGCTGCCAGATGTATTATAAGCAACATCTTCATTCAGTGATAACAAGGTAGAGGGAGGAAGTGGTGGTGGCATCTACCACTCTGGCACTTTGAGTGTGAACAAACCCATCAATTGTATCGTCTCATGCCGTGGGCAAAATTTTACACAGCACCTCAAGTAACTTATTTAAGTGACAATGATACACTCACTTGTGAAACTGAATATTCAAATCACTACAAGGACAAGCCTTGGGTGCAATACCTCTAATAAAAAATAGGAGCAACATATAATGGCTATATTTAACGTCAGTAACACCAACGATATCGGTAAAGGTTCACTAAGGCAGGCAATTCTAGATGCCAATGCTCTAACAGGCAAAGATATCATCAACTTTGATGGCGTGTTCGTTGACAAGATTGCCGATACCATCACTCTTGGTGGTAGTAGCCTCAATATCACAGATGACCTAAGCATTGAAGGCACAGGTGCAAATTTATTAACTGTGAGTGGTAATAATGCTTCTCGTGTCTTTGATATTGGCAGTGGTATTACTGTAGAAATTGATGGGCTGACTATTGCCAATGGCTACACCCCGGATGCTATTAACTACGACTATTACTCTGAAGCAGAATATAACGGTGCTGGCATCCGCAACTATGGTGCATTGACTCTCAACAACAGCACAATCAGTGGCAACAGAGCAGGGCTATACGCTGGTGGCATCTACAACGGCGGTACTATAACGCTGAGCAACAGTACCATCAGTGATAACTCCGCAACATCTGGTGGTGGGATCTTGAATGCTGGCATCTTTACAGTGAACAACACCACTATCAACAGCAACAAAGCCAAGTACGGCGGCGGCATCAGCAACGGCGGTACTATGACGGTGAGCAACAGTACCATTAGTGGCAACTCTGCATCAGGCAGCGGCGAATTATACGACGATGACAACCGCGGTAGCATCAACAACGGTGGCGACCTGACAGTGAGTAACAGTACTATTAGTGGTAACTCAGCAGACGGTATCATTAGTGGCGGTATTGGTTCTGGTAATACTACCTTATTTGTAAATAATAGCACCATCAGTGGCAACTCAGGTTACGGCATCAACAATTTTGGTATCAGAGATGGTTTTGTAGAACTGAACAACAGCACCATCATTGGTAACTCAGGAGACATCTATAACTCTGAACTTTCCAACGGTTTCACAGTCAATAACAGCATCCTTTCCAGTGCATTTGGCAACTTCACCAGCAATGGTTCTAATTTGATTGGCAATTTCGATGGTAATAGAGGATTTAGTTTTAGGGAAAAGCTAAACGGCCCACTCATGGATTTACTAGATACCACATTGCGAGATAACGGTGGCCCAGTTAAAACCCATGCCCTTGTTTATGGCAGCCTAGCTATCAACGCTGGCATAAACGCAGACGTGCCTGTTGATACCACAGACTTAGATAGTGACGGCAATACCACAGAACAAATACCCTTTGACGGGCGCGGGTCAAGTTTTCCTCGCATCTCTGATGGTCAGGTAGATATTGGTGCTTTTGAGGCAGTAGAAAATGTCATTAATGGTACTGCTACTAGTGACACCATTAACGGTACTGCTGCTAATGACATCATCACAGGCTACCGGGGAAGAGATATTCTTTCTGGTGGGTTAGGTGCAAACGCCTTTGTATATACAAGTATCTCGGATCTGGGAGATACGATCAGCGACTTTGAAGCTGGTAGAGACAAAATTGTACTACAGCAATTATTTAAGAGTTTAAATCTGGGCAACCTGAACTATGCTTCTGCAATTTCTGGTGGTTACCTGGGCTTTGAAACTCAAGGAAGCGGTACTGTAGTCTTGATTGACCCAGATGGTTCAGCAGGTCTTGGTCGTAGTGTCAAATTGCTTACCGTCCTCAATGTGTCTGCTACTGCACTCAACAACGCTGCTAATTTTGTCTTCTCACTACCAGCACCACCAACACCATCAACATCTATATTTACCGTCACCAATACCAATAATAGCGGTAGCGGCTCTCTCCGACAGGCAATTGAAGATGCCAATGCTTCTTTTGGAAAAGACATCATTAAATTTGATGGGGTGTTCGCCGATGATATCCCTGATACGATTGGGGGTGGCCTGGTGATTAGAGATGACCTTAGCATTGTTGCCCCAGGTGCGAACTTGCTCACTATTAGCGGGGGGAATATTGAGATTGAAGTTGGTGCATCTGTCGATATTGCTGGGCTGACTATTGCTGATAGCAGATCATTTTCTGATGATTTCTATGCTGGTAGGGGCATCTTTAATTATGGCAGTCTCACACTGATCAACAGTACCATCCGTGACAACTCAGGACAGAATGGTGGTGGTATCTTTAACGATCGCGGCGCTACCCTAACAATCAATAACAGTACCATTAGCGACAATACCTCTGATTTTGAAGGCGGCGGTATTTCTAATTATGGTACCCTGACGGTTAATAACAGCACTATCAGCAACAACAGGGCAGGGGTACTTTACAGCAGCAGTGGTGGTGGCATCGCAAATAGTGGGACTCTGGTAATCAACAACAGCACTATTACTGGCAACACCACTGGCAGCAACGATGAGTATGATGATTTTGGTGCAACTATTGCTGGTATTTATGGCAACAATATTATTGTGAACAACAGTATCATTGCTGGTAACTTTTACATTCCCTATAACAATCCCGCTAACACTATTAACAAAGATGTCGGAGGCAATTTCACCAGCAATGGTCATAACCTGATTGGTAGCCTTAATAATTCTAAAGGTTTCAATGCTAACGAACAACTTAATGTTCCGCTGACAGATGTGTTAGATACTACCTTGCGTGATAATGGTGGTGCAACTAAAACTCATGCACTAGTTAGCGGCAGTCCAGCCATCAACGCCGGACTGAACGCTTCTACCCCACCTGATACCGCAGATTTAGATGGCGACGGCAATACCACTGAACCAGTTCCTTACGACCAGCGTGGTGTTGGCTACCAACGCATTTCTGATGGCACTGTGGACATTGGTGCTGTTGAGGGAGTTGTAAATGTAATTTATGGCACCTCAAATGCAGACATCATCAAAGGGACTGCTGGTAATGACACCATCATAGGCTACCAAGGGCAAGATATAATCACAGGTGGAGCAGGTGCAGACGCTTTTGTCTATACAAATATCCGGGATTTAGGGGATACGATCGCCGATTTTGAAGTTGGCACAGACGAGATTGTGCTGGGGCAACTATTTGCGAGTTTCAAACGGAGTGACCTAAATTATACTTCTGCCGTTTCTGGTGGCTACCTGAGTTTTGAGACTCAGGGCAGCGATACCACAATCTTAATTGACCCAGATAGTTCATCTGGTCAAGGTCGGAAAGTCAAGTTAGTTAAGATCAACAATGTGGCTGCAACGGATTTGAACAAAATTAATACTTTTGCTTTCTAATCTCTCTCGGCAAACTTTTATACTGTACCTCAAGCAACTTCTCTGAGCGGCGACGGCGCACTCACTTCTGGAAATGAAAGCGAGAGTTGTTCGGTTTGAGGTACCGCAGCTTCTTCCAACACTGTTACTTCTATATTCACACTCACCAAATAACTGCCTGTATCTGCACCAACTGCTTCGGCAATTAATTTGGCGATTTCTGGACGTTTGGCCGTCAGCGGGTCGCGTAAAATACAGCGATCCCATTCGTGTTTAGCAGTCGGATTGAGGCTGAGAATGTAATGCTTAATCATAAGGCTAACCCTTGAATCCATCTTCCAGTAGGTTCTCACAGAGCTGTTTTGCACTTCCATATGATGTCCACTCAAATAACCATCAAAAGTGAGCAATGGAAAGCAATGCCAAAGGCGATCGCAACGTTTGACCCACTTTTGACATATTACGCCTGATTTGCTGGACATCAATATCACTGGGCTTTGTAGACGCTATTTATATTATAGTACATTTGTACTAAAAAAGTAATGTCTGATCGGAATTATGAATTACTATATGGATGCGTTATGGCAAGCTGTAACGCATCCAAGGTTTAGGAATTGCAGATTAACTTATTCAGCTTTGCCATTCCCGTGAGAGTTTTGCAACTGAGCATCATTCACCCAAATCGCTTGTTGAGGTACAGGGATGGAAATACCAGCTTGATCAAAGGCGATTTTCAGGCGACGGCGATACTCCCGCGCCACATCCCATTGCTTGAGGGGTTGTGTTTTAATCCAGACACGAATTATTAAACCGCGATCGCCAAAAAGATCAATTCCCAGAACTTGCGGTGTTTCAATAATTTGACGTTGCCAGTGTGGATCAATATCCATCTCTAAAGCTACTTTCTCAATCAACTTTAAAGCCTGATCAACATCAGCTTCATAAGCAACTGGGACAGTTAAATCGGCTCTTGACCAACGGCTAGAAAGATTGGCAACAATTTTAACTTCACTATTCGGAATTGTAATCAAACGTCCTTCTGAATCTCGTAGTTGGGTCATCCGCAGATTTAGATTTTCTACTAAACCGCCGAAATTTCCCACCGCAATCACATCGCCCAGAGCATACTGGTCTTCTAAGATGATCAAGAAACCGTTAATCGCATCTTTAATCAAGTTTTGTGAGGCTAGAGATACCGCAACACCAACTAAACTAGCCCCAGCCAGTAAGGGAACAACATCTATACCTAATGAAACTAAAGCTAGTAAAATGCCAACTCCTATCCAAACAGCGGTAGCAATACTTTTAGTCACACCGGAAAATGTAGAAACTCGTAGTTGTAGACGTTCGGAACTTTCTGGAGTTAGTAAAGCACCGCTGCTAATTAGAGTGGTGGTGAAGCGGTCAATAAGAGCATAGCTCAAACGAATAGCTACATAAGTTCCTAATGCTACAACAGCCAATCTTATAGGAAATTGCACGGCGGTGAGGATTGATACCTGAAAGGGTCGCGTGTAGGGAAATAGACCCAAGATAAAGAAACTTCCTCCTCCCCAAATTCCTGTTTGAGTGAGTTGAAACAAGCGTTTCTTGACTTCTTGTAAATGCTGCTGTTGCCGTTGATTCAGTTGTGTTGTAATAGGTCTAGTTGCTGGTGAAGTTGAGGGGATGGAGTGTACTGAATAGCTTCTGGAACGGCGCTGCCAGCCAAATACACCCAAACTTATCACAATCATTGCCACTCCACTACCTACGGCAATCTTAGCTTGGTGGACTATAAACTGAGGTTGTCGCTCTTGCTTTGCTCGTTGCAGGTCTTCTTCTAAAGCATCTTTGATTTGAGCTGCCGCTGTGAACGCATCTACCTGTCGTAGTGCAGCATCATCAGAATTGACGGTCATCAAGTATTGGTCATTGATATAAATTACTGGTAGTCCATTTAGTTTACCAACCTGCACATTTGGTATTTTTGCAGGTGACTGAAAGTAATTTTGGCTAATTGTCTGCAACTTATGTTGGACATCATCTAAACGCTCTGGAAAATTTGTTCTAGATGCCGCTATTTGAAACAACCGACGACCATCCAAATAAACCCAGCCCGAAACAGTTCTGTCATCTGCATCATTACTGACTTTACTAGGAGCTTGCAGTTCCGGTAAAAAGGGAATCTGAGCTTTAGCTGTTGGTATAGATGCAACGCTCATAACCATTGAACCTGCGATCGCAATGATTACACCTCTAGCCAAACTCTGTTTGGGTTGCACCCGCCTGAAAGGCTTGTGGGATGATAGATTATAAGTCTCTAAGCGTAAGACAGACTTAGTAATGGTTCCTATGTCACTAAAGCCTTGTGCATCTAAAAATCTCCGTTCCTTCTTTAAAAGGACAGGCGTAACTTTGTTTTTGGGAAGGTTGGGTAACAAAATCTGGTTTGCAACCGCCAAAAATTGAAAGCGCACTAAACACCTCCTTAAGTAAAATCTACTGTTAACTACTATAGCGATCCTCCATAATCCATTTGAGTAGTTGTACCTATCCAAAGTTGAGTATTTCCCTTTAGATATTAATTTTTAATGGTTTCTAGTTATTTTATATCTTTAGATTGATGGCACAGCGCTCAAAAAGCTTTTTTCATGGCTGAAGAGCTTGATAAAATACTCTTACCAAAGATAAATCAAAAAGAAAAAAGCTGCCGCTGACGTTGACATTACGCTTCGCAAACGTCAAGCTAGTGCTGAGGCCTATTGACTGGCAGCTTGATAATTACAAGCAAAAATTGCTAGTCATAGAATAATCTCGTGAAGTACGTAAAATCTTACGTAATTTACTTTTACTTTTTTGAGGAAATATTTAATGACTGCAACTTCTCCCCGATTAAAGCACGAGGTTAAAGACCTCGCCCTAGCTCCCTTGGGAAGACAGCGCATTGAATGGGCTGGACGTGAGATGCCAGTTTTACGGCAAATCCGCGATCGCTTTGCCCAAGAAAAACCCTTTGCTGGGTTACGCCTAGTGGCTTGCGCCCACATCACAACAGAAACAGCACATTTGGCGATCGCTCTTAAAGCAGGCGGTGCAGATGCGCTTTTAATTGCTAGCAATCCCCTCTCTACACAAGATGATGTAGCTGCTAGCCTCGTCGTTGATCATGAAATTCCCGTCTTTGCTCAAAAAGGCGAAGATAACGAAACTTATAACCGCCACGTCCAAATCGCCTTAGATCACCGTCCTAACATTATTATTGATGACGGTAGCGATGTGGTTGCCACCTTGATTCAACAACGCCAACACCAAATTCCCGATTTGATTGGTACAACCGAAGAAACCACAACGGGAATTGTGCGGCTACGCGCCATGTTCAAAGATGGTGTTCTCACCTTCCCCGCAGTCAATGTCAACGATGCCGATACCAAGCACTTCTTCGATAACCGCTATGGTACTGGGCAATCAACCCTAGATGGCATCATCCGCGCTACAAATATCCTGCTGGCTGGTAAAAACATCGTCGTTGTTGGTTATGGCTGGTGTGGTAAAGGTACAGCACTCCGCGCCCGTGGGCTTGGTGGTAATGTAATTGTTACCGAAATCGACCCCATTAAGGCAATTGAAGCCGTAATGGATGGTTTCCGTGTTCTACCAATGGCAGAAGCTGCGAAAGTTGGTGATTTGTTTATCACAGTCACTGGTAACAAGCACGTAATTCGCGCCGAGCATTTCGATGTAATGAAAGACGGTGCGATCGTTTGCAACTCTGGTCACTTTGATATTGAACTTGACCTGAAATACTTGGCATCTCAAGCTAAAGAAATTAAGGAAGTACGTCCTTTTACCGAAGAATATAAACTACCAAATGGCAAATCAGTCATTGTTCTTGGTCAAGGACGCTTGATTAACCTCGCTGCTGCTGAAGGACATCCCAGTGCAGTCATGGATATGAGCTTTGCCAACCAAGCTTTAGCTGTTGAATACTTAGTGAAGAATAAGGGTAAGTTAGAACCCGGCTTGCACTCAATTCCTACTGACGTAGATCAAGAAATTGCCCGTTTGAAGTTACAAGCATTAGGAATTCATATTGATACCCTAACACCAGACCAAATTGAGTACACCAATTCTTGGACTACTGGAACTTGAGTCAAACCTAGAATTAGCTTACAGCCCCAATAGTAAAGCTTAAGCGATAACTTCTTTTTATGGGATAGGCAATATGCTTATCCCTTTTTTGTTTACGGCGATCGCTCTGGGACTCCTAACTCCTAATATCAATTCAATTAATGGTTGCAACACATCTTTGGGTGAAGACGCGATGAATCGCGTCTCTACAAATGGACTATTTGTTGCATTCTTTTTTCTAATTGGTGTAACTCTTAACTCAGCACTTTTCAGATTCCTTTAAATCCCATACCTTGTTCTACTTGAGTTGCAGCTTGACGAGAAATCTGAAAGCGAATACCCATTTGGCTGAGGAATATGCCAACTAAAATCAAGCTACCACCGATATATTGAGCTAAGGTAGGAGCTTCACCCAATACCAAATAAGCTGCTAAAATTCCCACAATTGGAGTAAAAGAACCAGCTAAAGAAGCAGCTGACACGGTAGAAGCTCTCAAGCCCTTGAGCCAAAATGACTGACCTAGCACTACAATCACAGCAGCATAAACAAGCATCCACTGCCACAAAAAAGGTGAGAATACATCCATAAAGTGGTCACTGCCATAGAGAACTAAAGCAGTAAAGAAAAATATTACAGTTCCTACAGCAGTACGAAAGATACTGAAGATTCCCACTGGAATATCGGAAAGCCAGCCTTTGACAAGAATTGTTGAAACGACTGAAGCTACAGCTGCGATCGCAGCTAAAAGTTCCCCAATACCCACTTTGAAAACACCCATGTTGATCATAGCTGCCTCTGAGGGTTGAAGGAGAATAGTTAGGGCAACGCCGACAAATGCAGCGATCGCTCCCATAACTTCCCAGCGATTTACTCGTTCCCTCAGCAACCAAATCGATAAAGCCATAGCCAAAGGTGGCTCTAAGCGTCCAATCAAAATAATATTGTTGACCCCTGTTAATGCTAATGCCTGAAAAATTAAGCCAGGGATCAGCGCTCCTGATAAAATAGCTACTACTGTCAGCGCCAACCAATCTTTCTTTGACAGTTGCTTCAAAGCCTTTTTATTCCACTGTCGCCTATAGATAGGTAACATCACTATCAAAGCACACAGATTCCCTACGAATAAAACATTACACAGAGAAATCGGATTTCGCCCATCCACGAAATGTTGAGCGCCAATTTGTGTCAGCTTGCGGGTAACTGCACTAGAGGCTCCAAAAATCAGGATTGCTAGCCAGAGATAAGTTTGACCTGGAATTTTATGGATAGAAGTATGCCATATTCTTGGTCTGCTCACAATAACACCACTGCAAAGAAACACTCTTTACTATACTCAGTTGACTTGGTTAATTTAAGGTGAGGTGAATCTGAGAAAACACTTAAAGCAGACTGATATTGAAAAATATCACTATTTTCTGAGAATATGCTGAGTCTAAAATAAATTTTCCCAAGGGATAAATTCAGACAATTACTAGACTGATTTCATTTGAGCTTCAGTAGCAAATGGGATGCTTTAGTTCATTGGGAAACTTAAACACAAGGAAAAACAAATGAAAATCGCTTTTTCTCTGCTCACAAGTGTTGCTCTTGCTGGGATGCTGACAGTCTGGGATGTTCCACTTAAAACTGTGAGTCCTTCACTAGTGCAAGCATCAGCCGCAGAAATGAAAGATGCTACAGGTTTGACTACTCAACAAAAGATTGATTTGGTCATCAAACATAAGGGTCAGTTTGGTGGTGGTGATGAACTACGTCGTTTCTTTTTTGGTGATCTTGAACCGCTAGCTGTTCAACCCGGTGGTGCAGGTATGGTGGTTAATCTTTACAACAAAGCGAATAATGTCACCTTTGCTTACTGTTCTACCTTCGATGTCATAGTTGCGGTTAAAAAGGGTAAAGTAACAAAGTTTGCCGCTGATGAAGTCAAGTAATCCCTAGTTGTAAGTAAGTAGACATAAATAAAAGTTTGTGGCTGCGCTGTCTTCGCTCAAGCAAACTGCAAAGTATCTTCAGTTTAATTATGTCTACTTATTTAGATTGTGGGTAGTGGCAAGCGCTATCCCAAAAATTTTACAGCAGTTGTTAATAATCGCAGAATTAGTGCAAAATCACTGTTTGGAAAAACTAATTTATAACTTTTAGTGAGAGGTCAGATATGGAATTTAGAGATATTATCTTGTTATTACATCCAGTGATCGCTGTACTCGTAGTCTTTCCCTTAATTGGTATCCTTGTCAACCGCGCTTTACAAGTCCGTCAACGCCGACTGCAAACTTTAGCCGCAGGTAAGAGTAAAATTCCCGCCACTGTAGGACAAGAGCATACTCAGTTAGGTCGCTGGCTAACTGGAGCAGTTGTAGGTATTGTTTTAATAGCGTTTGCCAACGATATTTTTGGTAATATTTTAGACAAACAACTTTGGGCAAAAGCACCATTTCAGGTAGTCTTTATCGGGCTATTGTTTGTGGCTGCGATCGCTTCTTTGTATTTACTCTATCAGGCAAAGCAGAAAAACTGGCGTGGTATATTTGCAACTCTTACAGGAATTGCATTAGTGGTGCTTGGATGTCAAGATGGTATCTACCGCAAAACTGACCAATGGTATATTTCCCACTATTATCATGGGCTAACTGCTGCTCTGTTGATGATTTTTTCACTTTCCATTTTGCCAGATATCTATAAAGATAAGACTAATCGCTGGCGCAAGGTTCACATTCTTCTGAGTTCCATCGCCCTCTTACTATTTATCGGACAGGGAATAACAGGAACAAGGGCATTATTAGAAGTTCCACTAACTTGGCAAGAACCCTATATCAATATGCTTTATGAGCAAAAATGCGATACTAAATCTTGTACTATTCAACAGCTTGCTTTACCCCAAAACCCTAAATATAAGTAACAATATTTTTCAATCACTAGGCCAAAACTAAAATAGTGAAGCAACCCAAAAAGATTTGGATAAATATTGACCCCTTTTCGTTGCAGCTACGCTTAACAATTGCTATTGCTACATTTTCAACTTTAATATTAGGTACACTTGCTGCATGGACTAGTTGGAAAATGCAGCAAATTTTGATTGATAGCCGTAAGTATAATATACAAAAAATCGCTGAACGCTTGCCGCACGATGTGCAACTTTATAGTCAAATGATGCAACCGGAGACTGGATTGCAAAAGGCTATTAATAACTTGGCAAATACCAACACGTTACTATGGCTAAAAAGTCTTGATAATAAAATATTGATAAAATCTGCCACTTTGGATTTATTATCTAACTCTACGGTGACTGAGTTAATGTCCCTTAGTAATATGGAGATTAAACCACAAGTTTATAAAGTTAATAAAAGCTACTTTGTTATGAGTAGCAGTTCTTTGCAAGTGCAGGGTAAGTCTCTGGGGAAGCTATTTATAGTACAGGATATTACTCGTGAACAAACAATGTTTATGGCAATGCTGCTAAGTTTAAATATTAGCAGTATTTTGGCAATTATTGTAATAATAGCTCTAAGTGCATTTTATATTAGGCGTTCTCTGCAACCATTGCGCCAGCTAAGCCAGATGACTTCTGTCATTTCTGTAGAAGATTTAGGACAAGCACAACTATATGTTGATAATGCACCCAGCGAAGTCAAAGAATTAGCTCAAACTTTAACTATGCTGTTATCGCGTCTTTCGCAATCTTGGGAGCAAGAACGAGAATTTGTCAGCAATGTATCTCATGAGTTACGTACACCATTGACAATTGTACATGGTTACTTACAAAGCGTCTTGCGACGGCAGAATAATTTAACACAAATGCAACAAGAAGCTTTAGAAACTGCTGCATCAGAAGCCGAACGTACCATTCGCCTGCTACAAGATTTACTTGATTTAGCACGGGCAGATAGTGGATATTTACATTTTCAGATGAAATCTTATGTGCTGAATGACTTAGTTGAAGAAGTCGTAGTGATGGCACAAAAATATAGCGATCGCTTAATTACAATCGAGTCAACAATTTACCCCATCGAAATAAAAATAGACTACAGCCGTTTTAAACAAATATTGCTCAATTTGATTGATAATGCTATTAAGTATTCTGAAGCTAGTACACCTATAATTTTAAAGTTAAATCAGTTTCATGACAAAGCGATTATTCAAGTTTGTGACCAAGGTTATGGTATTCCTTTACAACACCAAACACGTATTTTTGAGCGATTTTACCGCGTAGATGAATCTCGTTCTCATGCCACTGGCGGTTGTGGTTTGGGTTTATCCATTGTCAAGACACTTGTAGAGGGTATGGGTGGTAGTGTATGTGTGCAATCAAAATTAGGAGAAGGCAGTGTGTTTACCATCACTCTACTTACATAGCTAGTCAAAGTCAGGTTAAAGTAGCACTTTGATTATGACCCTATCTACAAAATCGTAAATATGACAGCAAATATCCTCTTGGTTGAAGATGAAGTTAAATTAGCCCGATTTGTTGAGCTAGAATTAAGTAGCGAAGGTTACAATATCAACGTGGCACATGATGGCATCGCTGGTTTAACGTTAGCACGGGAGTTATCGCCAGATTTAGTCATTCTTGATTGGATGCTTCCAGGGCTGTCAGGCTTGGAAATTTGTCGTCGGTTGCGGGCAACTGGTATCTCCATACCAGTAATTTTACTGACAGCAAAAGATGAAGTTAATGATCGTGTGGCAGGTTTGGATGCAGGAGCTGATGATTATGTGGTCAAGCCATTTAGTATTGAAGAACTGCTAGCTAGAATCCGCGCTCATCTACGCCGCACTCAAGAAACAGATCAAGATATTTTTCAGTTTGAAGACTTGAGTTTAAATCACCGTACGCGCCAAGTTTACCGGGGTAAGCGGGCAATTGAGTTAACGGCTAAAGAGTTTGACTTGTTGGAGTATATACTCTCGCATCCGCGTCAGGTATTTACTAAAGACCAAATTCTACAAAAAGTTTGGGGTTACGACTTTATGGGTAATTCCAATATCATTGAAGTTTATATCCGCTACTTGCGCCTCAAGCTGGAGGAAAATAATGAAAAACGCTTGATTCATACGGTGCGTGGTGTGGGCTACGTACTTAGGGAATAGTCAGAATTAAAATATTCTATTTTTATCCTAGTGTTATAATTTTCGCTTGCAGGAAAGATATTAACCCAAGGATTTATTTAATTAAATTAATTTCTACACCAACTTGTTTTATAAACAATTGCATATAAAGTTAAACTAAACTTTTTCTGAAATAAAAATTAAATTAGAATAAACTCTTCAAGTATTTTCCACCTTGATTTGCGGAAAGTACACAGATGAAACTGTAGCAGAAGTATTAGCCAAAGTTATTTAAGCTAAGAGACGATGAGCGAAACTAGCCCCCGTCGAATTGTTATTGGAGATGTGCATGGTCACTATGAAGGTTTAATGACGTTGTTAGAGGCGATCACCCCTAACTTAGACGATCAAGTATATTTTTTAGGAGACTTAATAGATCGTGGCCCTCAAAGCTCAGAAGTAGTAAATTTTGTCAAACAAAATAACTACCCATGTGTATTAGGAAATCATGAACAGATGTTATTAAGCATTCTGAACAACAAAAGTATCTCCTCTTCAACAATGCAAGCATGGTTGTACAGTGGGGGTCAAGCGACTGTATCCAGCTACCACGATGCTATAATCCCCGACGAACATCTGGATTGGTTCAAAGCTTTACCTAAATATATCGACTTGGGCGATATTTGGTTGACTCATGCTGGTGTTGATCCTGCCAAAACAGTTGCAGAACAAACTGCCGAGCAACTTTGCTGGATACGAGACGAATTTCACAGTATTGAAAAACCCTACTTTCCAGATAAGCAAATCATTATCGGTCACACAATCACTTTTACCCTACCAGGAGTAAAGCCTGGTAAACTAGCGCAAGGACAGGGATGGCTAGACATAGACACTGGCGCTTATCATCCCCGGAGTGGCTGGTTAACTGGATTGGATGTCACTAATAATCTAGTCTATCAAGTTAACGTTTATAAACGTCACCTCCGGACTTTGCTATTAGAAGAAGCGGTAACCGCCATTGATCCAAGGAAAATTAACAGCGATCGCCGCCATAATAAGGGAGCATAGTTTGAGATGAGACAGTGGAGAGCAGGGGGCAAGGGAGAATAATAACTGCTCACTTCTGACTCCTGACTTTTGAACGCCAGTCGCCTCAAGTCGGGAAACCCGCCCACAGCGCTGGCTCCCCTTGACCTTTAAAATTATGCCAATGGCCGAATATTAGCTTTATAAGCGCTATTATTTAATCCATAATTACCATTGCTAGGTTGAGCATTAATGGAACGTTGCAGGGCAGTAATACGATCAGCTGTTCCGGGGTGAGTACTCAAAAATGACGGAGCAGAATTCTTTGTAAGCAGCTTTTTCATAAACGAAACCATTGCAGACTGGGAATAACCAGTGCGTGTCAAAGTTCTTAATCCTCTTTGATCGGCGTCAAATTCATTTTGACGACTGCGTGGCAAGTCTCGCGCTAACTGTACACCAATGTTCACCGCTGCATTTCTGTCTAAACCAGCTGCTGTTAATAACCCACTTTCGAGCGCTTTTTGTTGCATCTGTTTAACTACGTGTTTCCCGCCAATATGACCAATTTCATGGGCGAGTACACTTGCTAGTTCTGCTTCATTGTCTGCGGCTTTTAGCAAACCTGTATGCACATAGACATAGCCGCCCAAGGTGGCAAAGGCGTTAATAGCGTCATTTTGCACTACTTGGAAAGTATAGGGAAGGTTGGGGCGATCGCTATTAACTACCAAGCGGCGGCCAACTTGCTCAACATAGCGATTAACTTCTGCATTACGGTAAAGTTTGACATCACTACCCACCAACTGCTGATTAATCCGCTTACCAAGATCAACTTCTTGGTTAGGGGATATGCTAGAAAGCTGGAGTACCTGGACACCTTGCAATAAAAGAGGCAACAAGTCTAAAGTTCTTCCAGGCAAGGGTGTACTTAAGCACAGACTTAGGGCAACTACTACCGAAATTAGGGGATAAAACCAGCGACGCCGCCACATCCGGTAATTTGTTACAAAACCTTTCCAATTCATCATAAATGTGTGAGCTAAAGATGATTTCGAGAGAACATATTATAGGACTAATTATGAGACGTGTTTAGAGCATTTTAAGTTGCATTATTGACTCAAAACGGAGGATGCTTAGATAAAAATCTGTTACTCAATAGACATACTCCCGATAGCCCTAAAAGGTTTTGATCATGTCTAGAGTCTAACAAATACGAAACGATGAGTAATTCTGTCTATAGCTTAGCTTCTAGGTAAAAAATACCAATTGAAAATAGGTTTTTTCAAGAGTAACTTAAAACAACTATCAATTACGTAAATACCCGTATTTTTCTCAAGGGGGGGAATTTACAAAGGCTTAAACAGCAGATTTTATCTTTTTAGGGTGTAACTTCTGACAATCAAAAGTTTGAGGGACGTCTGCCTTTAATGGTAATTTCCGAACTCGTGATAAACTGTCGCATAAATGAAACGCCCAGCTGCCTTGAGTATTAGTAACTAGGCAATATTGCCCCTACCATCGAAACCTTTGCTGCTAAAATCGATTACTCCGCTCGTATCTGAGAAAACTTGTTATGGCTATATTAGATTCCAAAGGCCGCTTGTTCGGTAAAATCAATCTTCTGGATTTAGGTGCTGGATTGGTAATTCTGCTAGTTATATTTGGCATCTTTATCTTTCCTGGCACTTCCGGCTCTGTTGCCCAAGTCGGTGCTAAAACAGTACCCATTGAGGTAGATTTAGCTGTTCGTGGTTTGAATGTGCGTGACCCTGAACAACTATTCGCCAACGGATTTAAAAAAGGTGGAAAAACTAATGTGATTATCCGTAATCAACCTTATGGTCAGATTGAGATTAAATCCATTCAACAGCTACCTAGAACAGTGAATGTTTTTCAGCCCGATGGTTCGGTGAAAGAATTACCAGATCCAAAAAGCAATAATTTTAGTACAGATTTCCTGTTGACTCTAGATGGCAAAGCCCAAGTCACTGAAAATGGCCCAGTTTTAGGTAATAGTAAAGTTAAAATTGGTATGCCATTTGAGTTAGAAGGTTTTAACTACAACTTCAATGCAACTGTTATCGATGTCAGATTGAAAGATAAATAATATCCTCATTTTTGTTGATAATGTTTTTAATGTTGTCTCCTACTCTAGGAGGCAATTTTTTTGGGGAAAAATAGACAATTATACCGTTTATCTAAAATATTACGACAGATTGAATCAGGCTTGTAATTGCGATTAAGCGCTACTACGAACAATTTGTTGCTTTCATTTAGATAATTGGTATTAGTCAGTCTAGTTAAGTCATAATAGGGCTTACGAACTAGTCACGGAAGAATCAAACCGCAGAAGCGCAGAGGACACTGAGGAATAAGAGTTTGAGAGATATTTTGCGTAAGTCCTACATAATAGTTTTTCTTTTATTAGCCATCAGAAGTCAGTTGCAACTGACTTCTGACAATTTATTAATTAAGCAAAGGTAAAAATCGGCGAATTAACCCGATTGTCACTGCTGGTAATTCTAATTGTGGCGTTAACCCCACATCTTCTACCTGTTGAAAAAATCGGATTGCTTGAGGATTAATTTCTGCGAGGCGGCGACCAATCGAGGGGCCTGTAAATTCCGACTTTCGTCCCCAAATAATGGCGGTGGGAGTGGTCAACTGTTGAATATAAAGGGATAAATCGAAACACAAATCGCCGCGGACAAAAGACAGCGCTGCATATTCAGCATTAGGCTGCTGAGCAGATTGTAAATAAGCCTCTACAATTTCCTCGTATATTCGATTGGGTTGGGCAAATTGCCGTTGTTCTAAGAAACCACGAATACCTCCACTAGTAGCAACTCCAGTGCTATACAGTAAGCGGTCAACAAAGGGAACACTGACTAGTTGGGCAAAAAAGCTACGGGAGTAGTCTTCACCAAAATCAGAAAGTCCCGCAGGAGTAGTCAGAATTAAAGACTTGAATAGATCAGGATGATCGCTCGCTACTCGAATTGTAAATGCTGCGGTCAGAGAAGAAGCGATCGCTGTTACTGGGCCAGTACAAGTCTGATCAATAAACTCCCGAATTGTCGTCAAATAATCCTCAATCTTATAATTTCTTGGCGGATGCTCCGATCTACCCCAACCTATCAAGTCTGGGGCAATCACTCGGTATTCAGCGGCAAAGGCAGGATAAACTTTCGACCACTCATAAGCAGAAGACCCACCACCAAAGCCGTGCAGAAACACTAAAGTCTCACGGTCACTTTTTCCAGTCACATCGTCCTGCCAAGGTGAGCCTACGGCAGTATAGTATACAATTTTACCTAGCGAGGTATTTATTGAGCGTTGCTCAAATCCAAGTGGCTGAAACATAAGTATTTTGTCTACTGAGGTGATTATTGAGCGAAACTATACAAATATCACTTTGGAGTACTTACTATTTGAGTTTAACTCCCGACTCGTTATTATTATCGACTAACTACTCACTCTAGAACTTCTTACCACCGTCAGATTAAGTAAATGTAAAATCACTAAGTTAGTTATAAATTTTTAGTGATTTTTTTCACTCTATAAATAAGGAAATTTACGTTTAATTTCTCACCATGTAAGGATTAATGCTGTTTGCTAGTAATCGTTTGTTGCATTTTATACGTAATATTTTGTGGTATTTTGTTAGAAACCTCACGGTTAGTTTTGAGCGTCAAAAATAGTTGAGCAGGCTCATCAACAAAAGTTACTAATTCTAGTTCTGCACCTAGTGGTTGACCAACACAAAATTTCCGAGTGGAGGCAAGCTGTTCTTAAGTAGTGGAAGCAGAGAGAAGTCCGAGGGTAAGAAGCTTTGGATTTAAACTTCGTGGGTAAGCAGGGGAAAAATAGGAATTGTTCTTGCTGCTATAATAAACCCCGCGAACTTAAGTAGGGTGAACTAGAAAAAACAATAGCTCTTGATGTAATTACTAATCTGATTATTTTTTAGGTAGGGTAAAGCGGGGTGTGATGGTGAAGCAAGCTACTCTTCAATCAAATAAAGTGTCAACGGTTGAAGATGCTAAATTTGCGCTTGACAACTGTCATTGTAATGTGCAGAACAAAGTTATAGCTTCAGTTGGGCGGGGTCAGGTCGAGCCAAGTATTGAACCATCCAAAATAACTGTACCTACGTCTATTTATTTGAACTTGGAAGATTTAAAATGTTTTGAAGCAGTAGAGCGTCAGTACGAGCAATGGGGAGTTATTTTCCATAATTCTCTAGCAATACAGCCATCGAATCCAGCATTTCCAACCAATTCGGGGCAAACAGTCTTAATGGGAGCGCCTAAGAGCGGATTTTTAGAAGCTAGTTTCTTACGTCCTGTTAACTGGGTTAGTGCCTTTGTTACTAGTTCGCAACGGCTAGTACTTTCAGCTTACGATCGCGATCGGCAGCTGCTTGCCCAAACTGTATTACCAGGCTCTAATCTTGCCAACTCTGACTCAACAATACCCCCCAATACCTTATTATCTGTAACGGTGAATAATATCTCCAGCGTTACCTTCTGTACTTTCAATGGTCAGTTCACTCTTGACGACTTTCGTTTTTGTCTTTAACTTAAAACTCGAAAAATTCACTCAGCATCAAAATTAGCTTACTCGCCCTAGTGCGGGTATTCTTGTAGGGTATATTGATCATCAATTACACTCATGAGTATTAGGAAAGTATGAAATTTCAGCCTATCCAGTGGCAACAGCTACCGCCTACGCTGAACAGCCTTCAGCTTCTCCTAACCCCTGGTAAAACTTATAAATTAGGCAATTTTGTAATCAAGTAGGTAAACACTGTGGCACAGGCTTCGTCTTTTTGGTGGCAATTGATTAACCAGATATCCAACTGGTCGCTTCCAGAATTCAAGACAGGAAGAAGCCCAAAGCAGCGAACTTTCAAGCGTTTGTCTGAGCCTGGAGTCGTTCTTGGGTTCCTGACAATCATTGTTGCTATGCTTTTATGGAACTGGAAACTGCTGTTAGCGCTCTTGATTGGCATTGGAGTAATGGTACTGGTTTACTCAATGCAGAAGTGGGACTGGCAATTGCGCTGGTTGGAAATACGTAGGTTTTTAAACGGCCCTAACCGTAGGTTAACTTTAGCAGTTGGCAGTGGTGGTATTGCCACTTTCAGCACTTACATGGCAGCTGCGATTTGGGTTGACTCCCACAGTCCTTGGATTGCTGTTGGTGCTATTGTGCAAGGTGTGGGAACATTGTTAACTTTAACTTTATTGGTGTGGCAAATCGTTAGCCTTTACGGAAATCGAGAAGAAGACCACCTTGACCAATTGTTGGTCAACTTAACAGAAAAAGACCCATTGAAGCGTTTGATTGGGCTGCGGCAACTAACTAAATTCATCAACCGTAAGCGAGTTGATTCTGCGGTACAGCAAGATGTTATCAAATGCTTGCAAATTTTACTTGCTCAGGAGGAAGAAGCAGTGATTCGAGAGGCAGCTTTTGAAAGTTTGCAAGCCTTGGATCGGTTACAAGCACTACCAATTGCCACAGCCATTCCATTAGGCAAAGTCAAAAGTCCCCAGTTTTTGACTATTGATTCTTGAAACCAGTTCGCTCAACGGGGGTAATCCCCCCTAAGTTCTGCGCTTCGCAAAGGAGCTACGCTAATACCAATTCACGAAAATCTTGATACATATAAATTTCTCGTAGGGACACGGCATTGCCGTGTCCCTACCAAAGTATTTGTATCATTCTTAAAGTGAAATGGTATAACGGCAAAAACCCAAATTCTCTGTTTACTTAGACTTCTCTTTGCACACCACTGACTCTATTGGACTATTTTCGAGACAGCCGTCCATTGCAAACCTGCACCACTGGATGATTGCAACGCCTCACCAGTTGTTCATCGTGTGTAGTCACAATGACTGTTGCCCCAAAAGAATTTAACTTTTGAAGAATTTGTATTACTTGCCAAGAGTTATCGGGATCAAGATTTCCAGTAGGCTCATCTGCCAGCAGCAGCGGTGGCGTTCCAACAATTGCTCGCGCAATACTCACCCGCTGTTGCTCTCCTCCAGAAAGTTGATCTGGAAAGCAGTTAGCTTTATTTAGCAAACCCACCAACTTTAAAGTTGGTTCTAAACGCCGTTGAATTTCTTTACGGGTAAATCCTTGAGCTTGCAGCACAAAAGTGACATTTTCCGCTACAGTTCGCTGGGGAATCAGTTTGTAGTCTTGAAACACAATGCCAATGCGTCGCCGTAATAATGACAAGCGATCGCCTCGCAAAGTTGCTACATTAAATTGATCAACAATTACTTTCCCCTGTGTTGGTAACTCTTCACCATACAGCAGTTTCAAAAGCGTTGATTTCCCAGAACCACTTGGCCCCGTGATAAACAGAAATTCTCCCTTTTTTACCTCTAGGTTTGCATTCAACAGCGCATCACAACCATTCGTATAGGTTTTTGTCACAGACTGTAATTGCACCTTCGCCGCAGTATTACTACTTTGCTGCTGAGTTTTACTGTCTTGTTGAATAACTGATTTTTCGGTCTTTTCTGGAGTTGTTACTACCTGCATATTCAAAATTGCCTCACACCCACAACCAAACAGCTTGATGTTTGAGATTTGAAATTTCCCCTACATAAGCATTCCCAGGTTACCCCTGAGAATTTCAAATCCAAAAAAGAAAATTTAAAACTTTTTAAAGACTCAGTATATAAGCGAGTAAGAATACTTAGTACTTTCAAATTAGGAGTCAGGAGTAGAGACGCGATTATACTCTTACGAGAAGCCGCTCTTCGAGCGTCTACGCGTCTGTACAGGAGTCAGGAGTATTATTCTTCCCTGCTCCCTTGCCCCCTGCTCCCCTGCTCCCTACTCCCCACTCCCTACTCCCTCTAACTAATTGCACCCCTTGCAGTCAACCGATAAACAAAGGCTTTCACAGCAAAAGCTGGCAAAGCTAACATCCGCCGCCAGCGCCAGGGTTCTTGATACAGCCGATACAGCCATTCCAAATTGTTATTTCCTAGCCAGGCGGGAGCGCGTGTTTTTGTTCCTGACCAAATATCAAAACTGCCACCGACACCAATCCAAATTGCTTCGGGGCATAAATGGCGGTTTTTGGCAATCCATAACTCTTGACGCGGCACTCCCAAGCCGACAAAAATTACTTGTGGCTGCACTTGCCTAAAGGTTTCTCGTAATTTTTCTTCTTCTTCTAGGGAATGATAACCTGAGTGAGTCCCTGCTATGTTTAAGCCTGGAATTTCCTGCTGCCAATACTCTGCGGCTTTTGCAGCTACACCCGGCGCTCCTCCATAGAAAAATACCTTTATCGCTGTATTCTGTTGCCCAATTTCTTGCAATAGTTGTTCTGCTAGTTCAATCCCTGGAAAACGCTGCACTTTCTGCCATAACAGCCATCGCAAATACAATACCACTCCTGCTCCATCTGGAATTACCAGCTCAGCATCTTGAATGACTTGAGCTAGAGACTTATTTTGCTCTGCCTGCATGGTCATTTCTGCATTGAGCGTGACCACATGAGTTCCTCTGCCTTGTTGGAGGCATTCTAACAACCAGCCTGGATAGTTACTCATCACATGAACTGGTATTCCCAAGACCGAAAGCGCTTTAGGCATTTTGGACATAAGCCTATTCTTAATTAGCCTCACACCAGATTTTCTCGACCGTTAGTTTATCAAATTTTTTATATTTTCTTGTAGATTTTAATTTCACTAACGGATAATTGAGTACTATCTTAGTGTAGAATGTGTCGTTTATCTACACGAAATAATCTGACTATTAGAAATCTACTATAGATTTCCCAATATGCATATGCCAAAGGTGCAGCATACTTCACTAGCAATTCAAAAATACTGAGTATGACTTGTACTGTCTGACTATGTAAACAAGCATTAGCTGTAACAATAGAAAGCATAATTAAACTAATTGGTCTTGGGCGCTTGTAATTGGGGTAAAACAGCCCTGACTCTCTTATTGAAGTGTAATCTTTACATAGGGGCAATGAATGCCTGTGACACTGGCAATGCTCCTAAATGTTAGCTTTACTCAATAAGCACCTCTCTATTTTTTGTACAAATGTCTTGAATCTGCGTTTCTTAAGACTTTTGAGTAAACTCAATTTGACAGTTAAGGTAGTGTAACGGGCTGAAGTTGGCTATGAGTAAAATTCGTATCGCTCTGATTGAAGACCATGACCTAACCCGTGTGGGTATTCGGACAGCCCTACTGCAAAGAGAAGAAATTGAAGTTGTGGGGGAAGCTGCTAATGCCGTTGAAGGCCTAAAGATGCTAAAAAAGCTACAACCAGACATTGCAATTGTAGATATTGGTTTACCAGATAAGGACGGGATTGAGCTGACACGGGAGGTGAAATTGGCTGGTGGTGGCGAAGAGTCAGCCACGAAAGTGTTAATTTTGACGTTGCGGGACAACAAAGAAGCGGTATTGGCAGCTTTTGCTGCTGGAGCAGACTCCTACTGTATGAAGGATATCAAGTTTGAGAATTTGCTGGAAGCAGTACGAGTAACTTACAATGGCAACGCCTGGATCGATCCAGCGATCGCCCGAATTGTATTACAGCAAGCACAACAAAATCCACCTAAGTCTGAATTGGCTTCTTTGGATACTAAGAGCGTTATTCCTAACTCTGATTCTATCGAGACCCAGGAAGGAATTGAACTATATACACTGACAGAAAGGGAGTTAGAAGTGTTACAGTTGATTGTCGAAGGTTGCAGCAATGCAATTATCGCCGAAAGACTGTACATCACTGTTGGAACTGTTAAAACTCACGTCCGTAATATTTTGAATAAGCTATGTGCCGATGATCGTACCCAAGCCGCAGTTCGCGCCTTGCGTTCTGGGTTAGTGGGATAGGATCAATTTTGGTGTGTAGCAAATTGTCAAGAAACTGAAGAGAAAATTGCAACTTTGGGAAAACTGTATCTTCAAAGTGGGTAGCTTCTCTTTAAAAATTATTGTCTGATTTTTTGCTGGTTATTCAGGTGGGATTAAGTATTGCACTATCTCGCCATTCAAGTATCTGAAAAATAAAGTCAAATATGACTGAGACAGGGCCAGAAAAACTTAAGCTCATGGTCGTAGATGATGAGCTGGATAACTTAGATTTACTCTACCGCACTTTTAGGCGAGATTTTCAAGTGTATAAAGCAAATCATGCGCTTGGAGCTTTGGAAATCTTGGATGAAGTTGGCGAGATGGCTGTAATTATTTCTGACCAAAGAATGCCAGAAATGAACGGCACTGAATTTTTCAGCCTTACGGTAGAACGCTTTCCTGATACTATTCGGATTTTGTTGACTGGTTTTACTGATGTCGAAGATTTAGTTGATGCGATTAATTCTGGTCAGGTATTCAAGTACATCACTAAACCCTGGAATCCTGAGCGACTCAAAGCATTAGTCGAGCAAGCGACTGATATATATCGTGTAGTAAAGAAACGCACGCAAGAGTTACAGCGGGCGTTGCGGCGAGAATCTTTGTTTAATGCGGTGACAACGGCAATTCGGGAGTCTCTAGACTACGACAGTATGCTGCAAAAGATTGTAGCAACCATTGGACAAACATTTGAAGCTAGCAGTTGCTTACTTATACCAATAGAAGGTGATCGCTTGACGCAACAGCAGTTTTCCTACCGCGATCCCAAATCTCATCTACCAGATTCCTCCTTCGATCCTAGTATTTTAATTGAAAAAGCCCTCGCAACCCTTGATTATCAACTTGCTCAAGATATCGATAAGGGCAGGCCATATCATCATTTGGTCGTACCACTCAGCTATCAGCATCATCTACTCGCTGTGCTTGTCCTCCACCAATGGGGACGCGATCGCCCTTGGCAAAATGAAGATATCCAATTGATTGCGGGTGTTGCTGAACAAGCAGCCTTAGCACTCTCCCAGGCAAAACTCTACCAACGCCTCCAAGAAAAGCAACAGCAGATCCACACTGAGTTGGAAGTTGCTCGCCAAATTCAAAACAACCTGCTGCGCCAAACTTTACCTGATATCGAAGGTGTGAAAGTACAAGCCTGTTGCTACCCCGCGCGGGAAGTAGGAGGAGATTTTTTTGAAGTGTTTGTGCATCCCAAAGGTGACTTATGGGTTGCAGTAGGGGACGTTTCTGGCAAGGGTGTCCCAGCTGCTTTATTTATGGCTAGTGTTATTTCAGTCCTACGCCGAGAACTGTCTCAAGAAACACCAGCAGAGCCGAATGTGGTAGTCCAGAATCTCAACTATGCTTTGAGCGAAGACTTAATTAGCAACAATTATTTTATCACTCTTGTATTAGCCTGTTATACCCCTACTACTAGGGAACTCGTTTACACTAACGCCGGACACATTTATCCGCTGTTGTGGTCACATCAAGCTCCAAAATCTGACCAACCCAATTACCTCAAGGTACGCAGCATTCCTTTAGGTATATTGCCTAAGTGGCAGGCACAGTCTGGTCGCTTAATTCTCTCTCCTGGAGACACATTGTTATTAGCTAGTGATGGCATTACAGAAGCAATGGTATCAGATGATTTATATTTACCAGTAAAAGCCGAGAGTAGCATTGAGCCAGTTAACCGTTCTATGCTGCATCAAGAAGGCTTATGGAAACTCTTACAAACAGAAACTCAATCTCTTTCTCTTAACCATTTGCTAGCTCGCATCCAAGCACATAACCACATTCAAGAAGATGACCAAACTATACTCTCGCTGGAGGTTTTGTAACTCATGAAAAGTGAGCTTCATGTACCAAGTGACTTAAATTTTCTCAACATCGTCGAAAACTGGTTGCTAGGATGCTTGAAAATCCAGTTAGGAGAATCCGTAGATTGGTCACGGCAGTCAAGTCGTTTGCGGCTGGCTTTAGTAGAAGCCTACTCAAATGCAGTACGTCATGCCCACAAGGACAAACCAAATTTGCCAGTTTTACTGCGTTTAGAACTCAAAGATAGAGAGCTTGCCCTGGAAATTTGGGACTACGGCGAAGGCTTTGATATGTCCACCTACTTACCGCCAAACCCGATAGAAAAACAAGAAGGTGGTTATGGTTGGCTAATTATGAATCGTCTGATGGATAAGGTAGAGTACCAGTTGCAGATTGATGGTGCTAACTGTCTCAAGTTAGAAGCCACGCTACCAGAAGTAGCTAATTAAAGGAGACTGGGGACTGGGGAACTAGGGAGACAAGAGTAAGAGAATAATTTACTGACTAATGAGTAACTTTTAACTCTTAACAGTACAGACGCGATTAATAAGCCAGCGCGCTGCGCTAACAGCAGTCCCTCTACTTGGGGAGACCCCAAGATCGGGCTGCTTCACCGCACGTGTGGCTGCACTCACCGTCCAAGGCAGTGGCTCCCCGTTGTAGCGACTGGCGTCGCGTCTGTACTGTTAGCAATATTTTCAGCTAGTACCAATGAAAAAATTTTACTGCCATACATGAAAAGGTGGTAGCTTTCGTTCAGCCAGAAAACTGAAGAAATATCCCCTACACCTCTACATCCTTTTTCAAGGCTAGTAACTCTTGAGGAGAGGCTAAGAGTTTGATTTTGGTATAAATAATTTGCTGTTGTTGGTTGAGGATAAATAGCCATAAAACATTTACACCACACCAGGAAGTTTGCACTTTGCCTGTCACTTGGACTTGGATTTGACCATTTTCCAAGGTGTCAGCTATACCTTGAGTGGGGAAAGCTTTGAGGTTTTTGGCTTCTTTGTTTAGGTAAGCAGCGATCGCCTCTGGCCCAATAATACTAGACTCAAATGGTGGATGCATCACACCATCTTCAGCAAACAAGGCAGCAGTTCCCTCAAATTCCCCTGCGTTCAAAGTTTCAAAATAACTCACTACGCTTGAGTCTGAAATTCCTTCAATCTGCAATTCTTCTTTTAACTGTGTTGAGGATTTAAATTCAGCAGCTGTCATAGTATTACCTGTATCACGCTAGCTGAACATATTTTCAATAAAAAACTAGGCGAAACGAAAGCTTCTTAAGGATGAAGAATGAGTTCCCAGACTACTGCCAGGGAACTACATTTAGTAAAACATCGAGGTTGTGAGGATATCACTGAATAATTAAATTGCTTGGCGTTGCTTTAGCTATTCATGACTATTTTGTATTATTTCTTAACAAAAATCAAATAATATTTACATATAGGTATGGTAACCGATGTTAAACAAACGTATTGACTACATAATGTATAATTGAGAGGCCTAAAATTAGGCAAAATTGCGATAAAAACAATGAATCATTGTTCGGTAACAAACAGCAGTGTAGTTAAGGAAAAAGCCAGAGAGGTGGGTTTTCACAAAGTTGGCATTGCTGCTGTAGATGGGAGAGATGTTACAGAAGCGCAAAGGTTGCAAGCATGGCTAGGGTTGGGTTATCACGCCGATATGGAATGGATGGCTAACCCAAAGCGTCAGGATATCAGCTTAGTGATGCCCGAAGCGCGATCGCTAGTTTGTGTGGCACTCAATTACTACACACCACATCAGCGTCCCGAAGGCGAGGAATACGCCAAGATTTCTCGTTATGGCTGGGGAAGAGATTATCATAAGCTGATGCACAAGAAACTTAAGCAGCTGGCTACATGGCTAGAATCGCTTGGTGAAGGGATTCTAGCTCGGTACTATGCAGATACAGGGCCAGTGCAAGATAAAGTGTTGGCACAACGAGCGGGAATTGGGTGGATTGCCAAGAATGGTAATGTAATTACACGCGAGTATGGATCTTGGGTATTTTTGGGTGAAGTGTTGACAAATCTGGAATTAGAGAGCGATCGCCCGCATACAGAACACTGCGGTAGCTGTACTCGTTGCCTTGAAGCTTGCCCTACAGGTGCAATCACTCAGCCTTTTGTAGTTGATGCCAATCGCTGTATTGCCTATCATACAATTGAAAATCGGGACGACAAATTGCCAGAAACAATAACACCCCATTTACATGGTTGGGTAGCTGGTTGTGATATTTGTCAAGATGTTTGTCCTTGGAATCAACGTTTTGCTCGCACAACTGATGTCACAGAGTTTCAACCTTATCCTGGGAATATTGCTCCCCACCTGCTAGAATTAGCCCAAATCTCAGATCAGGAGTGGGATAAGCGATTTCCGGCATCTGCCTTGCGGCGGATTAAGCCAGAAATGTTAAGACGAAATGCCCGCGCTAATCTTGACGTATTTAGGCGAAAGAATGACCCAGAAAGTAATTATTTTTGATTTTGATGGCACGATCGCTGATACAGTAGATGCTCTTGTAAGTATTGCTAATCGTTTAGCTGTAGACTTTGGCTATATCCAAATTACTCCAGAGCAACTAGACTACCTCAAAAATTTAACATCTAGGGAGATTATTAAGTATTCAGGAGTTTCTCTGTTTAAAATACCTTTTCTGGTAAAAAAAGTTAAATCAGAATTGAAAAGCAAAATCCCTGAGTTAAAACCAATTCCGGGAATCCAAGAAGCTTTAATAGAACTTCAAAGTGAAGGATATAAGCTGGGAATCATCACTTCTAATTCTCAAGAGAATGTGACTCAATTTCTCACAATTAATAATTTGGATCACTTATTTAACTTTATATATTCAGGCATCACAATTTTTGGTAAAACTACAATCATTAATAATGTATTAAGGCAAAGGCAACTCAAGCCACAAGAAGTAATTTATGTTGGAGATGAAACTAGAGATATCGAAGCGTCGAAAAAAGCAAATATCCAAGTAATTGCAGTAACTTGGGGATTCAATTCATTACAAGCACTAGCGAAGCAAAATCCAGATTTTTTGATTAGCCATCCCAGCGAGCTGTTAGAAGTAATCAAAAGTTGTTAAATGCTCAAACCAAGAGCTATTACAAACCTTTGAAAAGTGTCTTCACCTTTGTAGAATAAAACTATCAAAACAAAGCCTACTCCGTTAATCGGAGTAGGCTCAATATTTTTAGAAAGAATTTATTTCTTGTACGATACAGACAAACTTAATTTTTTCGTTCACCTTTTTCTAATGCTTTTTCTACTAAATCATCGCTGACGTTACTTACACCTTCAGTTTGAGAACTCCCAACGTCCTTAGCTGCTTCTAAAAAATCATCAGGCTTACTAGTTGGTTGTGTTTGAGTTTTTGTCTCTTGTGCTTGAGAGACATTTTGTTGAGGTGCAGTTGCTGCTTTGGCTGCTGCTGAACCTTCACTTGTGCGGTCAATATCACTGACGCTGAACTGCTGTGCGGCTTTATAATCAGCTTCAAAATCGACCTTTGGTGCTTTTTCTTCACCACTAGCTATGTTATCAGCAGCTAATTGTGCGTCATGGGTGGCAGCTTCATTTAAATTGGGCTTTACTTCATCAGGCATAACTAACACCGTATGTAATTTTTTTATTTACTGGGGTGATCCTACCAAGTTATTCGCTAGTTTATTGCTCCCTGGAGAGAGAATTTTACCTCTATTAAAAGATAGATAAATAGTGCAACATCTAATTAATAAACGTCTTCCTCTAGTAAGTAGAATTGAGTTCTTAAACTCTGGTAGGCCTTACTTTGGTTTGTTAAATTACCTTGGAGACAAATTATTTATGACTGCAAGCTACGATAAAACTATTGCTCAAGCGCAAACCGCTGAAACTCAAAAGTTAGTAGACGGATTTAATGCCTTAGATACCGATGCTAAATTAGCTTGGTTCTATCTTGTTTATAAAAAAATGGGAGACTCAATCACTCCAGCTGCTCCCGCCGCTGCTGAACCAGAACTAGCACCAATTCTTTTAGAAGACTACTATAAATTGTCAAACGAGCAACAACTAGCGATTATGCGCGATATAGTGAATCGCAAAGATACAGAATATTCTCGTGCCTATGGCGCGATAAAAGAAAATAACCAGCTGTTAGTTTGGTATGCTTGGGCGGTAGCTATGGGAAAAGAGGTAGTTGGTTGGGACGATAGCTATCAACCAACTAAGGAAATTAACGATTTGCTTTCGCAAATTGAAGGATTAGAGTTTGAACAGCAAATGTCAGTGTTCCGAACAATTGCAGGTGAATTGGGTTACACCGATGTCAAGCCAATTGAAACACAAGCAGAAACTGGTAAAACATCAAGTCTTTAATAATTCAAATCTTTGCTTTAATGAACGGAAGTCGCGAGGCGGGCTTTAAAAAATTAAGGTGTCCATAGCAGTTTTTAATTTAGTAGGGGCGCAAGGTCTTGCGCTTCTACTTATGACACAGCTACATGGTTCAATTCTGCTGGAGTCAAGTTAGAGTGTATGACTTCACCATCACGGAACCAGACAATGCGCTGAGTTTGCCGGGCAACATCTGGTTCATGAGTTACCATCACAACCGTAATACCACTGGCATTTAATTCGCTAAAAATGTCCAATACTTCTTGGGTTGTGCGTGAATCTAGTGCGCCTGTGGGTTCATCAGCCAGGAGGACAACAGGACGGTTGACAATGGCGCGGGCGATCGCTACTCTTTGTTGTTGTCCACCTGATAGTTGAGTTGGTTTGTTGTTGAGGCGATTTGCTAAACCTACTCGTGTCAGTGCTTCTGCTGCCTTGTCCCGTCTTTCTTCAGCGTTTATATTGGCATACACCATTGGCAGCATCACATTTTCTAGTGCTGTCAGTTGCGGTAACAAGTGAAATTGTTGGAACACAAACCCTAGCTTTTTGTTGCGGATGTTTGCCAACGATTTATCATCCATTTGCGCTACATCAATGTTATCTAAGTAATAATGTCCCATAGTGGGACGATCTAAACAACCAATAATATTCATGGCTGTGGATTTACCAGAACCAGAAGGCCCCATAATTGAACAGTATTCGCCTTCTTGCACAATTAAATTGACATCATTGAGCGCTTTAACTTCAGTTTCACCACTGCCATAGATTTTAAAAATATTTTCTAAGCGAATAATTGTTGATTTAGGGATGGGATTAGGAACTAGAGAATCGGTAATTGAAAGAATATTTTTCATAAATTAGTTGTAGAGACGCGATTTATCGCGTCTTTGATTGGTTGAGATAGGATTTATCGCGTCTTTGATTGGTTGAGATAGGATTTATCGCGTCTTTGATTGGTTAAGTTGGAGACGCGATTCATCGCGTCTCTACAAGGTTGCATGATTTATCTACTTACTTCTTATCTCTAGGATAATATTGACGCTTAGTTATTAGCCAACCTATGCCAATAAAAAAGAATGTAGCCACAATACTCAAAAGCAAAGATGCATAAAACGGATGAGGTGGATTGTTAGGAGATATTGCTGTTACGGGTTGGTTGATTTTGTCGATGTGCTGGACGATTATACCAGAGGCGATCGCACCACCACCAAAGCCGATACCTAATATCTGGATTGTCTTTTCTAAAGAGCGATCGCTCTCAGCTTGTTCTGTTTCTACTATACCTCTTATTGTATCAATTAACTGTCCAAACAATTCTTGACCTGGAGTCAGATAGTTAATATCTGTTTGTATTTGTTCTTGCCATTTTTTAGAGTCTTTATTAATAAAATCTTGCCAGGATTTTGGACTATTTCCGCTACCAATAGTTTGAATATTCTCTAAACAAATTCTGTAATTAGTAATATTAGTAGTAATTGCTGTGTGATGTGTTTGTAAATCTTGCAAACATCTGGTGTAATCAAAGCTTTTTTTGGGGATTTCTCCCATTAGGCTTTTTAAGCCAGATAGTTGTGTTTGATTTTCAGATATCAGGCTGTTAAATTCTTGAATTTTATTTTCTAAATTACTATAAATTGTTCTTGCTTCTCGATAGCGTTGACGAGCTTGTTGATAAATATAAAGTATTTTGTGGTAGCTACAAAGTAAATTTAGCAACCAGTCATAAGCTTCTACTGCAAGTGTTCCTGTTGCAGCTTGACTATTATTAATGACTATTAAAATATGGCATTGTTTGGCAGGATTATCTGGGTCATCCGGGTCAAGTGCTTGGTATTCAAATAAAAGACTACCAAACAGTTTGCCTTGTTGTGTTCTTACAGGATTTAAATTTGTGCCAGCTACTAAGGCTATGGCTAATTTTTCAGCTAGTGTATCACAATCTTCAGTTGGCTCTACTTCTCCATAAATCGATAATGTTTGTCCTAAAGATGCTTGAATATTAGATGGTAGTAGGGAACTTGGTTTAAAATGTTGCAGTTGTAGTATGTCTATGGAAATGTTTGGTGATTCTGGAAACAGAGTTAAATCAACTGCGTAGGTATCGTTAAGCAAGAAAGGCTGAAGGTTAGCATTAATTTTAAAGCCTTCTGTTGTAGGGAGGCTACCCAAATCTAAATCTTGAGCATCAATTAACCGTTCTGGTATTCTTCCTATTTCCCGCTTGGGGTCGTATTTACCATTTTGATAACAAATTAATTTTGAGCGTAAATCTTTCAACCCAACAAAGGGAAGCTTATCTTTATCTTCACCCACTTTCACCAGATTTTCCCACAAGAGATTAGCATCTGTTACAACTTCACCGGGAAGTTCAGTTAGGGTGTGGCGGAGATGAAAAGCATAAAGGCTGAGGCTGAAATTCTTCACTATTTTTTGTCGGGTTTAGTGTTTTCAGACAAAGGAGAGTTGTTTTTTATGGCGTTATCTACAAGTTCCTTTGATGATTCACTAGGTTGATTGGCTGGAGTCTGTGATTTACTATTAGCTATTCCTATATTTGCACTGACATTAATAGGTAATTTATCAGTGATTGATTCCAGGTTTTGCTTGTAAGCTTCTAGAACTTGATTACGAGATTCTGATTGCAACCAATTTTCTAAGATTTCTACAATTTCCTCATTGTCTTCTGGTAACTGACTAGATAGTTGCTGCAATTCATTCCAGTCTTGAGTCGGAATCAAATTTGATTGAGAGTTAAGCACTTGAATAAAAGCTTCGATGCTATTTATAGAAATAGACATTTTTTAAACTCCTTTACCTATATTACAAAAAGCAGCCCAATAAAAAGGTGATTCAAACGGTTTGGTTAAGGCATTTTCATAATTAGCAGCAAAGTATTTATTTAAATATATCTTGTAACCCCAACTGAGTGAGGAGTTAATCAGCCAATCTTGAAAGCCTTTGACTGCCGTATCTCTTAACCAACGTTGTGCTGTATTTAAAGCTAGTACAATATTATTTTGCTGCTGTAGCTCTTCGTAAAATTTAATCATCAATAAAGCTGTAGCATGAGCATCTACAGTCCAAAGGCTACTGACTACATTGGTGCTACCAGCTAACAAAAATCCACTGGATAAACCAATGTATTCATCACTCGTGCTTGTGAAGTCGGTTAAACCAGTTTCGCAAGCAGAGAGAGTGACTAGGCGACAGTTTTCTAGTTTAAAGTGAGTAATGATATCTGCTAAAGTCAGGTTCCCATCAGCTAACTGTAAACCAGAATATTGGGGAGAAGCAAAGTTAAAGTATCCATGACAGAAGAAAAAAGCACAGTTAGCTTTGAGCAATTTTTCATGTAGTGTGACATTGTGAATATTTTCATTAATGCCGAGCAGAATTGCTGACTTTTGGGCTTGATCTTGCTTCAAAATATTAACATCAGTAAACTGTTTTTTGATGGCTGCAACTGCTCCTAAATCTTTTTCGTAGCCTTGATATAAATCTTCTGTAGGGTTTTGGATGGCAAAGAATGATTTAAAATCAGGACGTTGACGCAGTTGAACTTGTTGCAGAATTTGACAACTGGGTGCATAACCTACGCCGTTGGAGAATAAGTCAATTAGGTATGATTCTTTGACAGGTAAAGCATGGAGAGGAAACAGGTGTAAGTAGCGATGAGGAATAAGGATTAATCTGTCGCATTGTTTAGGTACTTGGTCTAAGATTTCCTCAAGATGCAGAATTTCTGCTAGCTTTTTCAGGCGTTGTTCTAGCTGATTCTGCCATTGGATTTTTTCTTTTTCTTCCGGGTTGTTGTAGTCAATTAAATATTCATTTGTCCAATCGATTAAGGCATCTAAGTCTTGTTCATTAGAATGCCAGATGGCTGGGTTATTGCCACAGGTGATAATGAAAGCACGAAAACAATCATTAAAAAGATACCATTCGATAATTGCAGTTTTGTTATCTAAAAGCTTCTGAATTTCTCTAAAGTGGATACTGCTACCAACTAAAAGCAAATTTTCTGGATTTGTTAATGTTGCTTTAGCTAACAGTTCTACTAAATTGCGGGTTTTGCTACGTTCAATATATTCTATTGCCTCCGTATCTCTTGCCAATGCTAGGCAAACTTCCACCATGCGTTTATAAAGTTGATTCCATTCTTCTGCTTGTTTACGCTTGGCTTCTTCGCCAGAAACAATTTCACCCCGCAAAGCTTCTACTGTTTCTATCGCGGTAACAAATTTTTTGTAAGCTGAGTCAAATTGTTTTTCCTCTTGGTATAAAATACCGAGATTTAACAAAGTTTCTGCATGGTTTTGGGGAAAGGCGCTGCGGGTTCTAACTTCGAGTGCCGCAGAATAAGCAGCGATCGCCTTTTCTATATTCTCGGCTCGTTCTCCTAATATTCTCTCACCGTAAGCAATCCCCAGATTATTTTGCGTACCTGCCCAAACAACAGGAAAGGCGCTGCGGGTATAAACTTCCAGTGCAGCAGAATAAGCAGCGATGGCACTTTCAATATTCTCGGCTCGTTCTCCTAATATTCTGTCAGAGTAAGCATTCCCCAGATTATTTTGCGTCGTTGCCCAATTTTCAGGAAAGGCGCTGTGGGTATATACAGACAGTGCAGCAGAATAAGCAGCGATCGCCTTTTCTATATTCTCGGCTCTCTCTCCTAATATTCTGTTACGGTAAGCATTCCCCAAATTATTTTGCGTCATTGCCCATTTTTCAGGAAAAGCGCTGCGGGTTCTTACTTCGAGTGCAGCAGAATAAGCAGCGATGGCACTTTCAATATTCTCGGCTCGTTCTCCTAATATTCTGTCAGAGTAAGCATTCCCCAGATTATTTTGCGTCATTGCCCAATCAACAGGAAAGGCGCTGCGGGTTCTTACTTCGAGTGCAGCAGAATAAGCAGCGATGGCACTTTCAATATTCTCGGCTCGTTCTCCTAATATTCTGTTACGGTAAGCAGTCCCCAGATTATTTTGCGTCATTGCCCAATCAACAGGAAAGGCGCTGCGGGTTCTTACTTCGAGTGCAGCAGAATAAGCAGCGATCGCACTTTCAATATTCTCGGCTCGTTCTCCTAATATTCTGTCACCGTAAGCATTCCCCAGATTATTTTGCGTCATTGCCCAATCAACAGGAAAGGCGCTGCGGGTTCTTACTTCGAGTGCAGCAGAATAAGCAGCGATCGCACTTTCAATATTCTCGGCTCTCTCTCTTAATATTCTGTCACCGTAAGCATTCCCCAGATTATTTTGCGTCATTGCCCAATCAACAGGAAAGGCGCTGCGGGTATATACAGTGAGGGCGATTTCGTAGCCAGCGATCGCAATTTCCATGTTGCTGGCTTTACTACCCAAAGGGAACTGCTGAATCAGATTACTCAAATTACCAATTACTGCGGCGATGGATGTTGCTGTATCTGGTTCCGCTTCTGCTAGGGTATTTGTTGCCCTACGGTGCAATAAATCAGCAAAAATATTATTGAGTTTATCGGTATTTGCTGCCAGCAATGGGTAAATTACTTGAGCATCGCCGTTGCTGTCTGCTGTTGCTTGCAGTATTTCTATTAAAAATTGCCCGTAAGTCTCTATATCTTCTTGAGTGATGGGGGTAGTTTCTGGGGTAGTGAGATATGTTGCTAAGTTTCTCAACCACTCGGCAGTATTTTCCTCTCCCTGCTGGGCAAAATGCTCTGCTGCTGCTACAACAACCTGCACAAAGTCAGCATCTAGCAATTCTGTATTCGCTGCTAATATCTCTGGTTCTTCCCCGCTAGGGCAATCTAGCAGGTTTTGAATTAGCTGATTATAAGCGTGTAAACGCTGTTCGTTCATGAGCAGGTGTGAGTTAGACGCATCTTGATGAAGCTTCAACAATATTATGCTCAATTTCAGAAAAATGAGGGGTAAAAAGTTTTAGATCCTGCTTAAAAAGGCTACGGTCTACACGCAAGTGTGAAATAAGTTAGTCGTCTGAGTTTATGCGTCGGTTTTACCCCACCCTAGCCCTCCCCTTGTAAAGGGGAGGGAATTAGAAATCTTGTCTCCCCCCTTTATAAGGGGGGATTAAGGGGGGTAATCCAGGGAATAGTAAGCACAGTCCAGGAATATGAAAACGCTGATGACAAAGCTGTATAACCAAACTTCAGAAAAGCAAAAACGGCAAACTCTCAGAAACAATATGCCCCCATCTGAAAAAATAGTTTGGGCAAAAATTAGAAATCAACAAATTGAAAGCTGTAAATTTCGCAGACAATACAGTATTGACAGATTTGTAGTGGATTTTTATTCTTCGGAATTGAGACTTGCCATAGAAATTGATGGTGATAGTCACTATCAAGATGGAGTTCCAGAATATGACCGCGATCGCCAAGCATTTTTGGAATCAAAAGGTACGATAATTTTGAGATTTACGAATCAAGAAGTTTATCAAGATATTGATGGTGTGATGGAGAAGATTAGGGAAGTTATTTGTAGGTTGAGGGAAGTTACCCTACTCTAGCCCTCCCCTTGTAAAGGTTTTACCCCACCCTAACCCTCCCCTTGTAAAGGTTTTACCCCACCCTAGCCCTCCCCTTGTAAAGGGGAGGGAACTAGAAATCTTGTTTCCCCCCTTTATAAGGGGGGATTAAGGGGGGTAATCCAACTTGTGTGTATACCTTAGCTTATAAAGGGGAGGGAATTAGATGTTCTAGTTTCCCCTTTCAAATGTTATTTTGGCGATCGCATTTGTTGATTCGGTGTTCGCATTTGTTGATTCGGTGTTCGCATTTGTTGATTTAGCGTTCGCATTTGTTGATTCGGCGATCGCATTTGTTGATTTAGCGTTCGCATTTGTTGATTTAGCGTTCGCATTTGTTGATTCGGCGTTCGCATTTGTTGATTTAGCGTTCGCATTTGTTGATTTAGCGTTCGCATTTGTTGATTTAGCGTTCGCATTTGTTGATTTGGCGTTCGCATTTGTTGATTTGGCGTTCGCTGTTGCTGATTTTACTTATTCTCAAACAACAAATCGAGATAAAAAATGAGTAACAATACAGGCAAACTCGTAATTATTTCGTTAAATCTTTAATGAAATAAATCCACAAAACTACCCATCTCAGAGAAAAGGATGCTCCACTATCTTGAAAAAGGAATTATTAAAAAAGAGGATATCTCATGTCTTTAAGAACTCGTAGTTCTGCTGCTGTTGACAAAGCCCAACTTCGTCTCGCCTTGCTTAAATCCGTTGATGAAAATCTGGATTTAGGACATGGATTAAGCATTGAAGCCTACAACCACCTCATCAACACTACCCGTGCGACGTTAGAAGCTCATAACACGCTTGTGTCCAATCTTGAAGAATCGCGTAAAACAATAATCCAGATGGATAAAGCCCTCTCCGAAATGTCTGAACGAATGCTAAGTGGAGTTGCAACTGTCTACGGCAGAAACAGTATACAGTATTCCAAAGCTGGCGGCTCTAATGCAAAAAGAAATAAACAATCTAGTTCAAAAGTTGCTCCAGTTGTAGCGGTTCTTGCCAGTCAACCTGCTCAAACTGCAATTGCGAATGCGTCAACTAACGGCAAAAGCACGACTCCTTTGCTGCAATAATCCACTTGTTTCATAAATTTAGTGCCGTGTCAAACCTAAATTTGTGTATTAAATGTAAGTTGGGTTGACGTCAGGAAACCCAACATGGATCATGTTGTTGGGTTTTGCAAAGCCTCAACCCAAGCTACGTTTTAATTTATCTGAATTTTATAGTGGCGATCGCCCTTGAGTTACGATAACACCTGCAAATTCCTAGCTGAAAACTACCCTGCTGATTTTGCCAGATGGTTACTTGCATCTGAAACCTCAGATATCCAAGTACTCAAAACCGAACTGAATCTGGAACCAATTCGTGCTGATTCAGTAACATTCCTGCAAATCTCTAACCAAATTCTACATTTAGAGTTTCAGACTACACCAAAATCCACACCCCCACTTGACTTTCGGATGCTGGATTACTACACCAGATTAAAACGAGAATACTGGTGTGATATTGAGCAGGTGTTGATTTTCTTACAAGCCACCTCCTCAGAAATTGTTTTTAATACTCAGTATGTAGACAAGAAAACTAGACACGAGTATCGAGTGATTCGTTTATGGGAAGAAGATCCTACACCACTGCTAGCGAACCCTGCACTTTTACCTCTGGCGACATTGGCGAGAACCGACTCACCCGCAGACTTATTAGAGCAAGTCGCTGCTAGTGTCGATATGATTGAGGAAACAGGCGAACGACAGAATATATCAGCTTGCGTACAGGTTTTAGCTGGGTTGCGGTTTGACAAAAATTTGATTAGACAGATGTTTAGAGAGGAAATTATGCAAGAATCTGTGATTTACCAAGACATTCTGCAAAAAGGATTGCAACAGGGATTGCAACAGGGAGAAGAACGAGGAAAGGAACAGGAGGCACTACAATTGATTCTGCGTTTGTTAACACGTCGTTTTAGTAACATTCAACCTGACGTAGAACAGCAGATCCGGACATTATCTATTACTCAGCTAGAAGATTTAGCTGAGGCGTTGTTAGATTTCACTAGCCCAAATGATTTAGTGAATTACCTCACCAATATCTCCCTACCTCAATCCAATTCAGGAGATTAAGGAAACTCACCATGCTGAGTGATTATTACTAAGCGCTTCTCAAAGCCACAATCGGGTCAAGTTTAGCGGCGCGACGTGCAGGAACAACGCCAAAAAATAGACCAATACCACCAGAGACACCAACAGCCATCGCGATCGCTACAGGAGAAATTGCCGCTTCTAATGGACTTAAGGCTGCTACTAAAAGAATACCACTGACACCAACTGCTGTACCAACTAACCCACCAGCAGCAGAGACGATGACAGCTTCAATCATGAACTGTAGCAAAATATCTTGCTCGGTTGCCCCGATCGCTTTCCTTAATCCGATTTCTTGGGTGCGTTCGGTGACGGAGACAAGCATAATATTCATGATGCCAATACCGCCCACAAATAGAGAGATACCTGCGATCGCAGCTAGCATAATTGTCAATGCACCTGTAATTTGACCAACTGTTTGCAAAGCATCTTTCTGGGTGCGGATAGTAAAGTCGTCTTCACCAGTAAGTTTGTGGCGTTGTCGCAGTAAATTAGTAATTTGAAACTCTGCTGCATCCACACTATCTGCATCTTTAGCTGAAGTCACAATATAGGTTAACTCCAATCCATAGGGAGAAGTTCGACCAACAATTCGGTTTGCTGTTGTGATCAGGGGAACCAATGCCGCATCATCATAATCAACGCCGAGGTTTGAACCTTTGGCTTTTAGCACACCAATCACTTGAAATCTGGTATCTTTGAGCCGCAATTGCTGCCCTATGGGATTGACGTTACCAAAAAGCCTTTCTGCCAATTTCGCACCTAGCACAACAACTTGGTTGCTACGCTTCATATCTATATCAGTGAAAAACCTTCCTTTTTCAGTTTCAAAGTCTCGCACTGCTAAGAAAGTAGGAGTAGTACCAATAATATTGATGTCGGTGTTTTTATTACGGTAAGTAACTACCTGCCGACTATTTAACTCCGCAGTCACTTCTGCTACAGTTGGCACTTGAGAAGCGATCGCTTGAGCATCTTCCAAAACCAGCGTTCTTGGCACATCTCTAGAGACACGCTGAGTCTCCTGATTCCCAGGAATCACAAACAACACATTTGGCCCTAACGATTCCAACTCTTTAGAAACAAACTTTTGTCCACCTTCACCAATGCCAATCATCGCAATCACCGAGGCGTTACCAATAACGATACCCAGCATGGTGAGGGCGCTACGCAGTTTATTCGACAGCAGAGTTTTCCCCGCCATTTTGACACTTTCTAGGAAATTCATTTGCTATACCAAATTGCCCAAGTAAGTCTTGTTTCTCTGCGTTTTAATTACGAATTACGAATTACGAATTACGAATTATTCTGTTCTTTCGCCTTTTCGATTTTGTAGTCTTTAGGAGGATTAATAAATACGCGATCGCCTTCTTTTATTCCTCCTAAAATCTGAGTTTGGTCTTGAATCTGCGCCCCAACTGTGATTTCCCGAAACAAAGGTTTATTGCTTGCATCTGGGATGAGTACGCCAGTTCTGCCCTTTTCGGTGACAATTGCCACAGTTGGCAATACTAAAGCATTATTAACGCGATCGCCCAAAAAAGTTAAGTCTACATTTAAGCCAGAACGCAGTTTATCTGTGCCAGTATTGAGGGTAACCCGCACCTGGAAAGATGTCACACCTTGTTCAACTACTGCTTCTGGAGCAATCAAACGCACCTGACCTTTAAAAACTTGGTCGGGATAAGCATCTGCGACAATTTCCACTTGCTGTCCTTGTCTAATTCTGCCGATATCAGCTTCTGGAACTTGTGCTAACACTTCTAAACCCCGTGCCACAGCGACAATTGAACTAGAAGTTGCTGATGCACTAGTAGAGGCAGAAGTTGTTGGAGTTACAAATGAGCCGATGTTGGCATATTTCTGCGTCACAATCCCAGTAAAGGGAGCGCGGATTACTGTATCATTAAGCTTCACTTGAGCGGCTTCTAACTGAGCCAGAGCAGCTTTCACGGCTGCTTCCCGCTGGGCAATTTCCTCTGGACGCGTACCATTTTCTAACAATACTAATGCTGCCCGTGCTTCAGTAACGGCTGCTTCTTGGCGAGTGATTTCCTCACTGCGAGTACCACTTTGTAAAAGTGATAGTCGTTTTTGCGCTTCCTCTAAACTAGCTTCGGCGGTTTGGTTTTCACTAATATATTGTTCAAGCTGATCTTGAGAAATTGCGCCTTGTTGGGCTAGTTGCCGATATCGTTTTACCCGTGCTTGTGACAGATTCACCTGCGCTTTTGCGGAATTCACCTGCGCTTGAGCTTGTCCAATCTCTTGGGAACGATTACCAGCACGACCTGCGGCAAGCTGTGCTTGGGCTTGTGCCAAACGCGCTTTGGCTTGAGCAATTTCTTGGGGACGATTCCCTGCACGGGCTTCATCTAATTGGGCTTGTGATTGCGCTAAATTCGCACGGTATTGAAGGATTTGTGCTTGAATGTCGCCAATATCCATGCGGGCGAGAATTTGTCCTTGCTGCACGCGATCGCCTTGTTCCACATACAATTGCCCCAAGACTCCGGGGTTCTTTGGACTAATATTCACACTCTGAACTGGCACTACCTTACCACTGGCTGGAATCCGTAAGGTAACATTTTTTGCTGCCACTGGCACTGTAAGTTGTGTAATATCTTCTTTGCTTATGCCTTGATTGAGTAAGGTATAAGTAGTCGTTGTCCCAACAACCACAGCACCCGCTGCCATTAATCCCATCAGCCAGCGCAATGGATACTTAATTTTTTTGCCAATAAAGGGAAGTTCTATATGCGTGGTCATATACGGAAGCTTACAAAATTGCTGTGCGGGAGTAGTTTGAAAGTTGAGGGCTAGGCTAAATATTGACTAATAAACTCTTAAGTAAACAGATAATTAGCTTTCTAATTGCTTAATCTTCCTTCATAGTAGCTGTTAATTTTTCCGTATGCCTACACCTGGATGGGTGACTTTATTATGAGTTAGGCAATGATTTAAGTAGTTCTAAACCTTGTATTAAAACTGCTGAAGTTTCTTCCTAACCTGTTGAGTTTTCTTCATAACCTGTTCGGCTTCTGCTCTAACCTGCTGGGCTTTTTCCATAACCTGCTGGGCTTCTGCTCTAACCTGCTGGGCTTTTTGCATAACCTGCTGGGCTTTCTTCCTATCTTGTTGCACATCTAAGGCGAACTGCTTTGCTACTTCAAGAATGTGCCTAAATTCTGGATTTTTAGTTTGCAGTTGACTGTGGATAAAGCGATCACGTCCTGCTGCCTTTGCTTGATATAATGCTTGGTCAGCGGCAGCGATTATTTCTTCAAAATCAGAATTAGGCTCAGGAATTATTGTTGCTAACCCAATACTTATGGTTACATAAGAACTAACTTGTGAATTCCGATGAGGAATTGCCAGTGTTCGTAAAGCAACAGTAATTTTCTGTGCAATGTAAGTAGCACCAAGTGCATCTGTATTAATTAAAATTACCGCAAATTCTTCCCCACCAAAACGGGCAACTAAATCAGCCGGACGTTGAACCATATCTTTGATGGCTCTAGCAATTTCTATAAGAGCGTGATCGCCCATTAAATGACCATAAGTATCGTTGTAAGATTTGAAAAAATCAACATCGCAGAGCATTAAAGAAAGAGGTTGTCGTTCCCGTGCCATTTGCCGCCATTGCTGGTCAAGATACTCTTCAAACCATCGGCGGTTAGCTACTTGAGTTAAGAAATCGATAGTAGCTACAGTAGCCAATCGCTGCACTTCTAGGTTAGCGGCTTCGAATTTTCGATGTAGCTGGGATTGCTGAATTAAGCATCTTAACCGTTGACGTAAAACTGGCCAGTGAATCGGTTTGATCATATAATCTGTTGCGCCTACTTTAAATGCACGGTCAACTGACTCTTTATCCTCAAGGACTGTAATCATTAAAACTGGAGTGTATTTGCTTTCTTCAACAGACAGCATCAAAGAGCAACACTCAAACCCATCCATACCTGGCATCATAGCGTCAAGGAGTACTAAATCGGGATGCAGCTGATGAAAAGCAGTTAAGGCCTCTATGCCATTTTTGGCTTCCGCTATTCGATATCCTTCCTGCTCTAAGAAAAGCCGTAGTACTTCCCGATTAAATACTTCATCATCAACAATGAGAACTAAAGATTGGTTTCCTTGAAAAGTAGCTTTCATTGTTGTCATCTAATATCTTTTCATCTAGTTCTAATGTTTTAAATAGCAATGGTATTAAAATGCATAGAGCCTCAGAGTTATACCATTTCACGAAATTCTTGATACACATCACTTTTCTTGCTTCCCCTGCCTCAAGAGCTTGCCCATGTATATCAACCTTAAAGTGAAACGGTATTAGATACTCTACGTTAGGTTCTGTTTTGTTTCGTTTCGTAGATACTTTTTTCTGATAAAATCATCTGGTTGAGCAGGTGCTAAGATTTATAACGCCTTTTGCCGCGTCACGCGATCGCCTTTCGTAACTCCAATAGACATCATAGTAAACACATATTAAATTTAAACGCATATTAAATAGCTATAAAAACACCTCGATAAAATTAACGAGGCAGGGGAGGAGAAGTAAGAATGATACATCCAGGGCGGCGTTTTGCAACCCTGTCACCTGCGCCAGTAAGTTAATGCGATCGCCCCTTGAGGGGCTATACTCGACGCAATCACGTTTTTACACTATCCAGAACGATTTCAAAATTGCAGATTTTGGTCATGGTACTTATGCCTCATAGCACGAATTGCTACTAATGTAACCCCAGGCTCTCAACAATACTTAAGTACACATTTACTATGATATCATTATGCAATTACACTCTTTCAGTTTTCACCTTTAGCACTAGATGGGGTTAACAGAAAGACTTTGTGTAATCTAGCGTGAAGCCCTAGTAGTAACAGAACGTTGTAAATTAGCCAGAGCGCGATTGTAATCCAAAATAGCTGAAACTCTATTACCTTCAGCCTGTGTCAGAGCATTTTCAGCATCAATTACCTCTGTTTGAGTTCCTACACCAGCTTGGAACCTCAGCCTAGCTAAATTCAGAGCTTCCCTAGCTTGATTTAAAGCCACACTAGAAGTCTGTACATTATTCAGATTTGATTGTAACTGCGAATAAAATTGTTCTACGTCAAAGCGAATTTGATCACGCTGGGTAGCAAATTGAGTTTCAGCGATCGCAATATCTGCTCTTGACTGATCTGCACGCGCTCTAGCGGCTCCACCATCAAAGACATTGAGACTTGCTTGAAGTCCTATAGAATAGCCGTCAGTAACGCTTACACCATCGTTATATTGGTCTAGCAGATTATAATTACCAGACAAACTAATTTGCGGCCCTAGCTGCGAAAGTGCCTGCCGTCGCTGTTGCTCAGAAATATTGCGTTGTGCTAAAAACTGTTGCAGTTCTGGACGATTTTGAAAAGCTTGGATAATACTTTCTTCTACAGTTTGCTGCCAAAGACCGGCTAATTGCACAGGATCTGCCGCTGTAATATTAACCGACTGTGGCAAACTTAACAAGGTTGCCAGCTGGCGACGAGCAATTGCTTGTTGTGAGAAAGCATTATTCAATTGTTGTTGAGCATTTGCTAAATTAACCTGAGCTTGTAACACATCAAACCGTGTACCGACTCCAGCCTGTAAGCGAGCTTGAGTATCCCGCAGACTAGCTTGAGCATTCTCTACAGCAGACTGATTAATTCGTACTTGTTCATCTGCTTGTTGCAAATCATAGTATTGAGTTGTGGTGTTCAAGTTAATTGTCTGTGCCTGAGTTTCAACAGTGAATTCCTGTACACGTACTTGTTCTTCAGCTGCTCGGATGCTAGCCTCTCGGTTGCCGGAAGTATAGAGATTGTAATCCAGTTGCGCGGAACCATTAAAAGAAGTGGTGGGCTGAGATGGTCTGCTCCTAAAACCATTACCGCTGTTAGTCACACTACTGTTGAGGTTAAGATTAGGAAACAACGCTGCTTGAGCTTCTCGTAGCGAACTCCGACTGCGTTCTAGTTGTAATATTGTTACCTGTAAATCACGGTTATTGCGTTTTGCTAATTCTAAAGCCTGAGCTAAAGTAATTGGCACAGTTCCCTGAATCCTCACCTCCTCTGGCTTGGTAGGGAATTGTAGAGGATTCGGATTGGCATTGAGGTAATTGGGAACTTGCACAGAGTTTTTACTCGTTGTTACAGGAGGATTCTGTGTTTGTGGGAGAGGTGCTGCACTTGCGCTCCCTACTAAAGTTGGGATGAGAAAAGCGATCGCACTTAGCGCACCAGCAAAGCTGAGCGCCACAGTTGCTGGGGTAGAATACACTAATAAGCTGAAATTCATATTTGATGTCTTAAATAAATCAAGTTTCACCGCAACTTTGAGGATGCGAGCAAAAATTACAGTTCTGATTTTAAACCCTACACTGTTACATCCTTTCTTTCCCCCTCCCCTACACCCTTACCCCTTACACCCCTTTTATCCACTCGATACCCTTAGACCTCTTCTGTTTGACCGAATTAACCTACAATCAAACCATCCTGAACTCGGATAATCCTTTTAGTTTGAGCAGCAATATCTGGTTCATGAGTCACAATCACAATTGTGATTCCTTGGTCATTTAGTTCTGTGAGCAACTTCATCACCTCGTAAGAAGTCTCAGTGTCTAAAGCTCCCGTTGGTTCGTCTGCCAAAACCAATGCAGGTTTGTTAACCAAAGCGCGAGCAATTGCTACCCGTTGTTGTTGTCCCCCTGAGAGTTGACTGGGACGGTTAGCAATCCGCTCTCCTAACCCTACTCTTTCCAAAGCTTCTAATGCCCTTTGACGGCGTTTTGGTTTGGGCAAGTTGGCGTAAACCATTGGTAACATCACGTTTTCTAAGGCTGTCGCCCGCGCCAACAAATTAAATTGTTGAAAAACAAAACCTATTCTTTGGTTGCGTACATACGCTAATTCATCGTCATCAAAAGTAGTTAGGTTTCTACCTTCAAAAATATAGTTTCCACTTGTCGGACGATCCAAGCATCCCACAATATTCATCAGTGTGGATTTACCCGAACCTGATGTACCCATAATGGCAACATATTCCCCTTCTTCAATAGAGAGTTGAATTCCCTTAAGTATGGGTACAGTAACTTCTCCTAAATAGTAAGTTTTAGTAATGGATTCCATCCAAATCATTGTTGCCATATTATGTAGTGCTGAGTGCTGAGTGCTGAGTGCTGAGTAATGAGAGTTTATTTAGCGTTGGAGGCTAAGTTATTTTGGTTTTTTTGTCTACTAACTGATATGCGAAGACCGCCAATAATTTTGGCTACTTCTTCTGCTTGATTTATGAGTTGGTTAAACTTGACTTGCTCAATGTAGCCGACATCCAAAGCTACATAAAGTTGAGAACGTAGTTCTGCACAAGATGATTTTGCTATAGCAAGAAACTGATGAAATTCTCCTAAATGAGTTCTTTCAAAACCTTCAGCAATGTTAGACATAATAGAAACTGCTGCCCTTTGTATTTGTCCAGATAGCCCAAAGTCTCTAGCAAACCCACCTTGTTGAGTTATTAGATAAATCTCTTTAGTTAAAATTCTTGCTTTTTGCCAAGCTATCAAATCTTCAAACCTTTCAACTTTACTCATTTTATTGATAACTCCAATCTTAAAATTGACAAATCACAACTTAAAAATTAACATTCAAGATTAAACAAACTCTCAGCACTCATTACTCTGCACTCAGCACTGTTTTAATCGCTTCTTAAAGCGGCAATTGGATCTAATTTAGCGGCGTTGCGTGCTGGAATTACCCCAGCAAGTAAGCCAACGGTTAAAGAGAGTCCAAAACCAGCAATAATCGATAAGAAAGAAATCACAAACGGAAACTTAAAAATAGTTGCAGCAGCAAAGGCAATTAATATACCACTCGCCATACCAATCCCTCCACCAAAAGTGGAAATTACGATCGCTTCGGCTAAAAATTGATTTAGGATTGCAGAATTGGTCGCTCCTACAGCTTTGCGAATGCCGATTTCTCGCGTTCGTTCCACAACGGAAACCAGCATAATATTAGCAATCCCAATACCCCCAACAACTAGAGAAATACCAGCGATCGCTACCACCATGATTGTAAATAAACCCACAACATTGGTGAAGGTGCTAACAATATCAGCTTGGTTGGTTAGCCGGAAATCATCGGCTTGCGGCGGATAAATATTGTGCCGTAGGCGTAAGAGATTAGTTACTTGAAACTGAGCAGATTCTAACTGCTGTTGATTAGCACCTTTGACTAAAATCCCATTCACAGAAACGCCTGTTAAAGCATTGTTACCAACTAATCGCTTCGACATACTAGTTAGAGGAATGAAAATTTGATCATCTCGATCCATCGGCCCTTGCGAACCTTTAGATTCCATGATGCCAATCACTTCATAAGCCTCGCCCTGAATTCTGATTTTTTCGCCTAATACATTGCCCGACTGTCCAAAGAGTGTGTTTTGAACTGTCGGGCCAAGAATGGCAACTTGTGAAGCAGTATCTAGTTCTTCTTGAGTAAAATATCTCCCTTGTTGAGGATGAGTATTTCTGACTTCTGGGTAGTTTAAATCTGTACCATAAATGGTTGTAGAAGTGTTCTGTCCTCCATAAACCACTTGTGCCGTGCGTTGTAGATAAGCAGAAACCATCTGAGCAGATGGGGCTTGTGTAGCGATCGCTTTGGCATCTTCCCAGGTCAAAGTACTGCTAGAACCTACTCCTTGGCGCACGTTTCCATTTCTGGCCGCACCTGCTAAAACTTGCAAGACATCTGTACCCAAGGCTTGTATTTGTTGCTCAACGCCCTTTTGCACGCCCTGACCGACAGAGGTAATGGCAATGACTGAGGAAATACCAATAATTACGCCCAACATAGTTAATCCTGTGCGTAATTTGTTACTCCACAGGGTCTCTGCCGCCATTGACAAGATTTCTAAGAACGAAACTGTGCGGGTATTCTTAGCTTTGTAAAAACCCTTAAAAAAACCCTTAAACATATTGTTGTATTTTAAATTAAGCTGTTGCACCTATAATTTGTTTTGTTAAGAGTCAAAAACTTCTTCCCCTGCTTCCCCTGCCTCCCCTGCTCCCCTGCTCCCCTGCTGCCAATATGAAAAATTAAATGTCTCACAGCTTACCTTTAACGGGAACCACGGCCAGAACGGCCGCCTCCATCTAGGCTTTGAGAACGACCACCACCTCCTCCTACACCAGGAAAAACTCCTCCTCGTGGTGATGATTGCGGTCGTGTTCCTGCTGGGAAACTCAGCAATACTCTCTCGTTTCCTGTCAATCCAGATTTCACTTCGGTAAACCTATCCACTGTGACGCCAGTTTCGATGCGAGTAAATAAAGGTCTGTCATTATTATTTCTTGCAACTAACACGCCTGTAGCATTTTCTTGGCGCACTACTGCGGCTGTTGGTACTACTAAAACATTTTTCAATTCACCGGCTTTAAAATCTGCTGCCACATTCATCCCTGACCGCAGTAACCTTTCGGGGTCTGAGAGTGAAACTTTGACTTCAAAACTGGTAACGTTTTGCTCTACTACAGATTGAGCAGCGATTTGGCTAACTTTACCTTCAAAGGTTTTTCCTGGATAGGCATCTGCTTTAATGGTGACTGGTTGACCAAGGCGGATTTTAGAAATATTTGTTTCAGCTAAATTGGCTACAACTTCATTTGTAGAAGCCAAAGCCAAAATTGAAGAAGAAGAAGAAGAAGCTACTTCACTACTAGCAGTTGTGGGTGTCACAAAAGCGCCTGGATCAGCGTACTTTTTGGTTACTACACCATCAAAAGGTGCGCGAATTACTGTGTCATTGATTTCGGCTTGGATGTTTTGCAGTGAACCACGAGCAGATGTAACCTGAGCGCGAGCTGCGTCTATGTCTTCTTTACGCGTTCCGGCTTTGAGAAGTGCTAGGGCTTGCTGTCTCTGCTTGACCACAGCTCTTGCTTGCTCGATGTCTTCCGGACGTGATCCAGCCTTTTGCAACGCTAGTGCTTGCTGTGCTGCATTCACTTGGGCTTTGGCACTATCACGATCTGCACGACTTTGGTTTAAGGTTTGCAGAGAAATACCACCAGCGTTGTAAAGTTGCTGATTGCGAGTAAGATTATCTTCGGCTTTACTCAGAGCAGCTTGGGTGTTTTGTAACTGTGCTTGAGCTTGGCCAATATCTTGAGAGCGATTACCTGCGATCGCTTTTTGCAAATTCGCTTCGGCTTCGTCTAATGCTCCTTGTGATTGACCAATTTCTTGCGAACGATTACCTGCGATCGCTTTTTGTAAATTCGCTTCGGCTTGTGCCAATTGTCCTTGAGCAGAAACAAGTTGTCCTCGCAGATTAGAATCATCCATGTAAGCTACAATCTGCCCTTGTTTGACGTTATCTCCTTCCTTCGCTAACAGTGATTTCAGGATGCCAGAATTTTTCGGGCTGAGGTTGATTGACCGCTCAGGTTTGACTGTGCCGTTAGCTGAAACTGTGATTGTTAAGTTCTGCCTTTCTACAGGTCTTGTCAGCACTCGGCGTCTGGCTTCTTGACGGGAAACTACGGTTAGTTGATAATAAACGGCGTAGCCAATTCCACCCACAAGGCAAATAGCGAGTAGCCAAGGTAGCCAACGATTCTTATTCTTTTTTTTCACAGATGGTGGAACCAAAGTCGATGAATCCACTGTATGCGACGTATCAATTTTCATATTTACTTCTAGTTTAGAAAAAAAGGCTACCGAGTTAGTTATTCACGGCTGTCACCATAACTTGGTAGCCCTATACTTAATTTATTCAGTTTTTAGTGTTTTAAAGGTTAATTTGCACTACCACCCCATCAGGAAGTCTAAAGTAACCATCACGCACTCTCTCTAATCTCCCAACAGGAACAATTTCCTGATTAGGACGCAGAATGTCTCCATTGGGAAGTCTGTAATAACCTTGATTACGCAGCCTGACTATTCTTCTAGCAGGAACAAGTTGCCCATTGGGATATCTAATATCACCGTTACGAAGTCTGACTGCTCTGCCATAACGATCATTGTCGCGGTTCCAATTACCTCTATCTCCAGAATCTCTGTCTTCTCTATAGTTGCGTCTACCATCGCGATCTCTATCTTGGTAGTTGGATCTGTTATCGCGATCGCGATTCCAATCTTGGCGATCTGCAACAAGCAAAGGCTTCGTCTGGGCATTTGCCGGCATACTCATGAAAGCCGGAACAACAATTAGGGCAGCCGCTGCTAAAAGTATGGATACACGGTTTTGTTTCAACATGGAATTGAGTCCTTATTGCACTAAAGTTTTATTTTGTTTAAGTTTCGATTAGCAATTAACAGACGAGGAAGGATAGAAGTTAGCCTATCTTTAGCTTTTGTTCTAGTTCTGCTGTTACTTTGGGGCTAACTTTAGAAGCAGCGATCGCCTCTGTTGGGTCTTTGCCTGATACGATGCTTTGATTAACCCAACTGTTAACTATTTAATTCACTCCTCGTATAATTTCTTACATTACACTTATAATTATCGTTCAAAAAGTCTGAACTTATATATGACCAAAGTCATTAGTAATTGCTAATGAATGTATGACAAAAGTCACCAATTTATTTAAAACTATAATTGCAAACTAATACCAGTTGTACTTGACAATTGTTTGTTAATTCATTGATTAAAAAACAATTATATAAGTACAAATTTAAGACTTACGCAATAGCTCAATATTCACACTTGAGGAAGAATGCAGAATTGAATTCTGGCGACTGACGCCTATATTCTGTTTGTTAAATTTTGAATTTAATTAATCCTAATTTGGTGCGATTCCCTGCCAAAGAATTTCCACAAGACTCTGAACAAATGAGTACATCGCTGTGGGCGAGTCATCATAGTTTAAGAAAGTTTCCTGCTCTAATTTGGCAGTTGCCATACTTACTTGTAAAGACATCTGCTTTAATAAAACGTAGTTTATTAAAGATCCTATTAAGATATGAGCCACAGCTTTGGCATCGCAAGGGCGAAGCCGCTCTTGGTTCATCTCACGCTCTAGGAAAGTAAACAGTATCTTGAAATCTCGAATGGGTGGTGGCTCTGTATCTCTAAATCCTGAAATATCTTTACCTCTGGAACGTACCATCATTATTCGAGGCATCACCTCACTATAAAATTCCAGAATCTTGTGGCACAGGTAAATCAAGTTTTCTTTAAGATTGCCCTTGCCAGAGAGAGATTCCATTTCATTCACCCACGGGGGTATTTCTGGAATTCCCATCGCTGCGAAGAACAATTCCTCCTTGGTTGAGAAACGCTTAAAAATTGATGCTTCAGAAATGCCAGCCCGCTGAGCAATTTCTAAAGTTGAAGCCCCAAAGCCTTGTTGCAAGAAGGCTTCACGTGCTGCTTCTAAGATTTGCTCATTGGTGATTTTGAGTTTACGAGGCATAAATAAGTAAGTAATTACTTATTAATTTAGAGAGTATTGATGGCAATGTCAAGGGATAAATTAGGTTAAAGTAACTGCTGGCAAGCACTAACTCCTGTTAAATTTGCCTTTCGTCTCAAGCGGAGATCGTTTAAGCTTATCTGAAAGATTATTTGATTTATAGTTAAGAGGCGGTAGTGTGCCTAAAAAGGTTAGTTTGATTTCTCTTCTAGTTGTCTGTAGTTTGTGGAGTATGCCAAGAGCAGCTCATGCACAAGCACTGATACCTCATACACTGCAACTAGATCCAGCTAAGTTGGAGAAGCAGGGGTTGAGTTTGGCTCAGGAAGCGGCTCAATTAGCTCAGTTTCAACAGGTTGATTTAGCTTTGCCACGAGCAAAGCTGGCTACTCAACTAGCTCCTAAGAATGATAAAGTATGGTTGCTGTTAGGTGGATTGCAATTGCAAACCAAAGAGTTTGGTGCTGCGATCGCTAGCCTGAAAAAGGCACAATCCATTAACCCTAAAAATGCTGACATTCTGTTTGCTATTGGTTCAGCTAATTTTCAGCAGCAGAATTACCAAGCAGCTGTTGCTAATTATCAAGAAGGTTTGAAGTTAAAACCCAATGATGCAGAAGGGTTATTTGATTTAGGTAATGCCTATTATATGTTGGGTCGATTACCAGACGCGCTCACCCAGTATAATCAAGCCGTATCTCAAGATAAAAAATTCTGGCCGGCGATTAATAACATTGGTTTAGTCAGTTACGAACGAGGTGATACACAAGGAGCGATTAAGCAATGGCAAACGGCTGTAAGTATTGAGAAACAAGCCGCAGAACCTTTATTAGCATTAGCTGTGGCACTCTATACTAAAGGCGATCGCCAACAAGGTCTGACAATGGGAGAAGCCGCACTCCGCATTGATCAGCGCTATGGTAATTTGGATTTTCTCAAGGAAAATCTTTGGGGTCAACGGCTACTGTCTGATACAAAAAAATTCCTAGAATTACCCCGAATTCAAGCAGCCTTACAGCAACGCGAAAACTCATTATCGGCCCCGGAGCCACGGCCAGCTCAGTAGGGAGTGGGGACTGGGGATTGGGAGAATAAATACTAACTCTTGTACAGACGCGATTAATCGCGTCTCTACTTTTATTCCCTACTTCCTAACTCGCCACTTGCCTAATATCATTTTTCGTAGTACATATATACTAAAAAGACAGTAAATAGTAGTCCCAAAACATTGTTGGGAGTATTCCTGACATCAGTCCTCAATTTAACTGTGAGGGTCTGTTGGTAGAAGTGCGATGATTTGGTCAACAAATTGCTGATGGTCGACAACTGGCTTAGAAATGTAGCCATCAGCGCCACTTTGCTTAAGAAAGTTCTCGCGATCGCCTTCCATCGCGTGTGCCGTTACCAGAATAACGGGTAAGTTTGCTGTTTTTGGATCAGATTTCAGCATTTGCGTAATTTTGATTCCATCCACAGACTTACCTTGGTAAACACTTCTAGAGAGAGAAACATCCATCAAAATTAGGTCAACTTCTCCTAATTGGGCAATTTTTATTACTTCTTCAACATTTTCGGTGTGTTTTACATCCAAGCCTCCGCGCTTGGACAAAATCTTGGAAAAAACGCGAGCATTAATCAGATCATCTTCAACAATTAAAACGGTTTTCATGAGAATTTTACTTATAAATGAGAGGGGATTAAAGAATTCAAAATTACCGCTCGCTTCGGTCTACTATACGAGAAGTTTAGCAGTTCGCGCTTGGCGATAAGCTAAAGCACTCTAGTTTAAACCACCACTCCTACTTCTCCATAGACGAAGCATATCCGACTCTGGACAAAATTAAGAAATGCAATCATAGTAAGTATCCTGACTACTGAATGTATGTAAATTAAAGCAAGGACAGACGACCATCTGATTAAAAGAGTAATCTGCTTCCTTTTTAATAGTTAATGGCATCCCCTTTATCAAGGATAATACTACTGCTTTTTATCCTCTGGCTATCAAGATTGTGTTATCAATGCTATTTCATCCGTTATGCTGTGTTTGCTAGGGTGTTAAGTTATAGCGGCTTTTGTATAGTTAAAATTCAGGGAAAAAACTCATGGCAAAACAGTTAAACCTTCTCTCAACGGGACAGGTAATCACAACAGCCCTGCACACCGAGATGCAACGGTCTTACTTAGAATATGCCATGAGTGTGATTGTTGGGCGAGCGTTACCAGACGTACGTGATGGCTTAAAGCCAGTTCATCGCCGTATTTTGTATGCCATGCACGAACTCGGTCTGACGCCAGATAGACCATATCGTAAGTGTGCGCGTGTGGTAGGAGATGTGCTAGGTAAGTACCACCCGCACGGTGACCAATCAGTTTACGACGCCTTAGTTAGGCTGGTACAGGAATTTTCCAGCCGCTATCCGTTACTGGCAGGACATGGCAACTTTGGTAGCGTCGATAATGACCCACCAGCAGCAATGCGTTACACAGAAACGCGCCTTTCACCCATTAGCTATGAGGGAATGCTGGCAGAAATTGGCGAAGAAACTGTGGAATTTATTGGGAATTTTGATAATTCTCAAGAAGAGCCGACGGTGTTACCAGCTCAGTTACCTTTTTTGTTGCTGAATGGCTGTGCTGGGATTGCCGTGGGTATGGCGACAAATATTCCACCACATAATTTGGGGGAAGTCGTCGATGGCTTGATTGCCTTAATCGACAATCCAGATTTAGCGGATGAAAAATTATTTGAACTAATTCCCGGCCCGGATTTTCCTACTGGTGGGGAAATTGTTGGTAATTCAGGAATTCGTGAGGCATACATCACAGGTAAAGGTGGGATTGTGCTGCGGGGAGTCGCCAAGCTAGAGGAAATTGCACCTGTTAGGGGAAGCAAGCGACGGACAGCAATTATCATTACAGAATTGCCTTATCAAGTAAATAAAGCCGGCTGGATTGAGAAAGTCGCAGAATTGGTGAATCAAGGACGCCTGCTAGGAATTTCTGATCTGCGAGATGAAAGCGATCGCGAAGGTATGCGGGTGGTTATTGAACTCAAACGTGATACCAATCCCCAAGAAGTTCTCCAGCATTTGTATCACCAAACTGCTTTGCAAAGCAACTTTGGGGCGATTCTCTTAGGTTTGGTAGATGGACAACCTCGCCAGCTAAGTTTGCGCCAAATATTACAAGAGTTTTTAAATTTCCGAGAAGACACGCTCAACCGTCGTTACAGTTACGAGTTGGGTAAGGCAGAAAGTCGGCTGCAACTGGTGGAAGGTTTGCTCAAAGCGCTGTCTAACTTGGACGAAGTGATTGCAATTTTGCGGCAAGCTCCTGATGGCACTACGGCAAAAATTAATCTTTGTAGCCGATTGGATTTGAGTGAAGTACAAGGAGATGCAATTCTGGCTATGCCATTGCGCCGCCTTACCAGTTTAGAACAGCAGAATTTACAGCAGGAGTTTGAGCAGTTAAGTGAGCAAATTGAAGTATTGCGGCGGTTACTGAATGATCGCCGCGAATTACTCAAGGCGTTGAAAAAAGACTTGCGATCGCTCAAGCGCAAGTACAGCGATCCCCGACGGACAAAAATAATTGGAGAGGAGCAAAGGGGCAGAGGAGTAGAGGGGCAGAAAGGCAAAGGGGTAGAAGGGCACAGAAGCAGAGGAGCAGAGGAGCAAGAGGATAAACCCAAAACTTCCGAACCTTCAGAAGAAGCACTTTTGGAGTTTACTCAGCGGGGATATGTCCGCCGTATTCAGCAATCAGGTAAAAAGTCGAAAATTGAAAATGGTCTGCCAGACAATGACTTCATTATCCAAAGCGAATTGACTGATACAGACAAAGATTTGTTGATCCTAACGAGTGGTGGCAAAGTCTATCCTGTGAATGTGGGAGATATTCCCCCAACAACTGGACGTTCTCCAAGGGGAAAGCCACTTATTACTATGCTCAGTAATACTGCTCAAGGCTCTCAAGAAGCTGTGGTTAGCCGCTTTGTGCTACCTAAACAATTGCAAACTACCCAGATGATTCTCCTGACAAAGCAAGGAAGAATTAAGCGCTTGTCTTTGGAGGAATTTTCAAATTTAACTCGTCGCGGTATTACGATTTTGAAGCTCAAAGATGATGATGAATTGTCATTTACCCAGTTCATTACTACAGGGGAGCATCTGATTTTAGCTAGTTCAGGTGGACGAGTGTTGCGGTTTGCAGTGAATGATGAACAACTTCCCGTGATGGGTAGGGCAGCAATGGGTTTGCAAGCATTTCGGCTATTGCGAAATCAGCAAATGGTTGGCTGTGTCACTGTAGCCAAAGATGACCATCTGTTACTTGTTACTCAAGAAGGATATGCTAAGCGGATGGCTGCAACTCAGCTAAGAGCAGCTAATCGCGGTGATTTAGGTACACAAGCGCTGAAATTCACCAATAAAACTGATAACCTAGCTGGGATGGTAATGGCGATCGCTTCTAGTGAAGTAGCTTTAGTAACGAATAAAGAGCGAGTAGTGCGAATACCTGTGGAAACAGTGCCTATCTTAAGCAAAGATAGCAAGGGTGAAAGCATCCTCCAACTCAATCGCGATGAAAAAATTATCAGCGTTGTGGAAGTGCGTTCATAAAGGGTAATGTTCAACTTGCGACTAGCCAACTTGCAGGATTTAGAGGTGCTTGCCCAATTGCGCCTTGAACTCCTGCGCGAAGCTGGCGATATTAAAGGTGACACCGACACAGCAGCTTTAGCAGAAGCAATCCGAAAATATCTAGCAGAAAAAATGCCGCAGGGTGAATTTTTAGCTTGGGTGGCTGAAGTAGATAATCAAATTGTTGCCGCTACCAGCTTGGTATTTTTTACCCGACCTCCATATCATGGTAATTTATCGGGCTTAGAAGCGTATATCATGAACGTTTATACAATTCCAATGTGGCGAGGGCAGGGAATTGCTACAGCTTTATTAAAGGAAGTTATTAGTTTTGTTAAGGTAACCCAAGCAAAACGCCTCTGGCTTCACGCTACTGAGGATGGAAAACGTCTGTATGAAAAGCTTGATTTTATCTCAACTACAAAAGAAATGGAAATTGTCTGGAATTAATCTCAACGTTCGTTTTTACCTCCCCTAATCTCCCTCAAATGAGATTAGTTACTAATATTCAATTGTATTTATAGGCTCTAGTTTAAGAATAATAGATATTTTAGCTAAAATAATTGATATATTTTCTCAACTATTTTATATAATCTATGAGGGTAAAAAATTTGTGTAATTTATCTTTAACTCTCAGTATTTCTATCTTAGGGTTGATGTTTTATTTTGCTGATTATCACTTATGGCTATTTAAGTCAATGTTTGGCAACAAAAGTATAAATTAGTTGTTGCAATTCTCAAAAACCTTGTTATATTAGTTTACATGAGCGCAATAAATCTTCTTAAATTAAATTTAGGGTATCAATCATGACAAACGCAACTACAACAAAAGTTACTACTCCCGTCATTGAAGACCGCAATGCTTGGCGCTGGGGCTTTACCCCACAAGCAGAAATCTGGAATGGTCGTTTAGCGATGATCGGTTTTTTAGCAGCAGCTTTGATTGAGCTTTCCTCTGGTCAAGGTTTTCTACACTTTTGGGGCATTCTGTAAGTCTTAAGATACAAGATAAATCTTAAGGTACAAGATGAGCTATCAATAAAAAAACCTGGAGTGCTAATTCACTACCAGGCTTTTTATTTTTTGTTATTTGTCCCCGAAGTTCTGATGCCTACGGCAAGCCCTCCGGTTGACGCTCTCTGCGAGACGCTACGCTAACATCAGTCCACGACGCTCCTCCGTCGCTACCGCTGACGCTAACTGCGGCATAGCCCTTACGGGTGACGCTCGTGCCTCGCTAACAGCAGTTCCTTCATTTGGGGAAACCCCAAGATCGGACTGCTTCACCGCTAAGCGTCTAAGCCAGAAATCGACGCTCAGACTTCTTTCTTGGTCATTTGCCATTTGTTTAAAACTAATGACAAATGACTAACGAATATATTCCTTGAGTACGCTGTTGCGATTTGGGTGACGTAACTTGCGGAGTGCCTTCGCCTCGATTTGACGAATTCGTTCACGGGTAACGTTGAAAATCTGTCCGATTTCCTCGAGGGTCTTCATCCGACCATCATCCAAACCGTAGCGGAGTCTGAGAACATCGCGTTCGCGAGGACTGAGACTGTCGAGGACTTTTTCTAAATCTTCACGGAGCAAATTTTTAGAAACTTGGTCTTCTGGTGTTTCGCCATCGGACTCAATAAAATCGCCCAGTCGAGAATCTTCTTCTTTACCGATGGGCGTTTCTAGTGAAATTGGCAACTGGGCGGATTTAGCAATAAATCGCAACTTCTCAATGGTCATTTCCATGCGAGTGGCGATTTCTTCTTCAGTGGGTTTGCGTCCCATCTCTTGAGATAGCAGTTTGGTGGTTTTCTTAATCCGAGAGATGGTTTCGTAAAGGTGAACTGGAAGGCGAATAGTCCGGGATTGGTCTGCGATCGCTCTGGTAATTGCCTGACGAATCCACCATGTAGCGTAGGTAGAAAACTTATAACCTTTTTCGTGGTCAAACTTTTCAGCAGCGCGAATCAAACCGAGACTGCCTTCCTGAATTAAATCTTGGAATGACAAACCACGATTCATATACTTTTTGGCAATCGAAACCACAAGCCGCAGGTTAGATTGCACCATCTTGTCTTTCGCTCTGCGACCAACATGAAGGCGATAACGGAAAGCTGGCAATGGCAATTGTACTGCTTCTGCCCACTCACTATCACGAGGGTCGCGATCTAACTGCTCTGAAAGTCTTTCCCGCACCCTTTCTAGTTCAAGCAAATCGGCGATTTTACGCGCCAATTCAATTTCTTCATCTGCCCGCAACAGCCGAATTCTACCAATCTCTTGCAAGTAAAGCCGAATCGAATCTTCGGTATAGTGCTTTTTCTTGCTTTGTGTCCGACGACGCGATTTAGCGGCTTTTCCAGACTTTGCGTCGTCCTCATCAGACTGAGGCTCTAAAAACTCCTCGTCACCTTCATCGATGATCAGCAAGTCCTCTTCTTCGTCTATTAAGAGTTCTTCTAACTCGAGCTCAGGCTGATTCATTATTTCTAGGTCAGGCTGATATATGCTTTCGAGTACGTTGTTAGCCTGGTTCATGCCGCGTTCCTCATGCTCCTTGCAGAATCAATTACTCAAGATGTGTTTACCGCTCTTTAAAAGAGCTAGTTTTCAACCGAAAACATAATTTTTGGCTGATTTACCAAAAACACTTTCGGAAGTTTTAGACCTCCTAACGGAGGAGTTTTTTACTTTAGTTTATGCCACTACTAAAGGTGACTTGCTCACCTTAGTAAAGGTCTTATGTGTTGCTTTCACACCCAGCTTTTAAGTGACTGGCGCAAAACAATACTTGCTTTAATCAAAAAATTTGCCACATCATACAAATGAAATAATACTGTTGGCAGATTTTCTTAGAAAGACTGTTCCGATTGTAGCCTGTTTCACAAAAATTGCACTCTCTTTGTGTATTAATCATGAAGTCATTAAGCAAGATAATGCCACCTTTACCAGAAATACATTAAAAACGGTAGTCATACCCTTAAATTTTTTCTAACCCTTTTTGGCATTGGTGTGGCATTTTCATGACATTCAAAAGTATCTACACTTGTTTTACGCCATTTCAGGTATTATATAAAACATTTATTACCTAAAATAAAGCGTATTTCATGTTAACTCAGGTGGCAAGTATTAATGTACCCATTTTTACAATCCCTTGATAAATTACTCAGTCTAGAGAGCAAAGCGGGGCTTTCCATTAGGTAGATACAATAAGAGTAGTGGCGTTTGTCTTAAGGCTTTAATCTTGTTGCCAATGAGCCTAACTAAGGAGTTGAGTACATGGCAGAATCGTCCTAATGGTAGATCAATTGAGATTTAACTAATTGGGTCTTATTAACACGTTAGCGCACTGCTGAGATTTCAGCCCTATGAAACTTGACAAACTCTTCTTATTCTATCCAACGATATTTTAATCAATTCAGAAACGATTTGACAGTCAAAATCAGCAATAATTAGGCTATTTAAATTAAAAGTACATTGGATACTTGTAACATAGTAGCCTTTGCCCTAGTAGTACATAAAGACATTAGCAAGTTTATAGCTAGATAGTGTCTACTTCTGGCAGCTATAGCTTTGAGGATAGAAAACTAAAAGAGTTTATTTTGAACCTAGTGGCAAAATTTTTTCAGTAATACAAGTGTAAAATATAATACTTACATATTGGATATTTTTGTCATATTATAATAATAAATCCTTAAAACAATTATTAAAGGCAGTTTCCTAGATGATAGTGGAGCATTCCTCTCCAAGCATAACAAATGCCTTATTATCCGCAAGTCAGCCTAAAAAGTATTGCCTCATACTAAAGTTATGGTGAAGTTGACACGTCTGCCGACACTCAATCATTGATTTTTTAAAAGTATTGAGAATAAATATTTTTTATGATAATGTCTGCTTCCAATGAAAAATTTAAAATTTTTAGTTGATTTTTATGTAATCGATTACACAAGTTTCATAAGCAAAGCCTTTTGCCCATCCTATAGAGTGAGCTACCTATGTTGTAGCGTTGTTTCATGTACGATGCTAGGGGTAAGCCACTCTAAAACTCTCTGAACTGATTATTAGCGTCTAGTTCATGCATGTATTGGGGTGGTTTTCAAACCTACCTACAATAAAAATTAACAACTATTGGTTTTGCTGAACTACCCTCGTGTGAGAGTGGTTTTCAGGCTTGCGATCAAGTTGGGTGGTAGAATTACCTGTCAATTACGTGAACGATGCAGTTTCTAGCCTTCATACTTTTTCTAACATCCATTTAAACAGATAATTATTTACAATACTTAATAAACTTATGGATATAGTCCTTCAATCTAACGATATAGTTTGCAATATCAAAAATATCTACACCTAATCTTGACAATTTTTCTAGTTTGTCATCTGTAAAAAGGAGTAATATTTAATTTTAAAATTTGTTATTGGGATATGTAGGGGTACAGAAATTCATTGTGAAGCATTTAGTTTAGCGATTGAGATTGAGGAAGAGTTGACGTGTTTACGCGAATGCTTACCGCGTAGGTTGTCTGCAAGACATAAGCTAATGAGCATTTAAGTTGCATAAAACAGGGTTCAAGCCCTTACTACAAGCAAATCAGTCTGGAAAAATGAGTGACAATTAGCTTAGGGAACTCAGACTTTTAAAGGCAAAGGACACGTAAACGCCTAGCAGCTTACTGTTGGTCTTGGTCTTCCTCACAATAAGTGAAAGAATAAGACTGTCAGAAAATTATTAGGTAAGTTTTAGCAATAAAAAAGGTAATGGATGAAAACATCTCATCCATTACCTTTTTACCAACCTCACAGATCATTAAGGGAGTGGCATCGTATTGATATCAGATATCTAAATCGGTGAAGTTAAGTTTAGAACCATAGGTTTCAATGAATTCGCGTCTCGGTGCGACACGATCGCCCATTAAAATAGTAAAAATGCGATCAGCTTCTGCGGCGTCTTCAATTTCTACTTGCTTGAGGGTGCGGGTTTCTGGGTTCATAGTAGTTTCCCAGAGTTGTGCTGGCATCATTTCACCCAGACCTTTGAAGCGTTGGATGTTGTAGTTAGCATTAGCTGGTAGCGTGGCGATGTGCTGTTGTAGTTCGCGATCGCTATAACAATATTTTGGTTCACTGCGTCCCCGTTCTAGTTTATATAATGGCGGACAAGCAATGTATATGAAACCCTGTTCGATCAGCGCTCGTTGATACCGATAGAAGAAAGTTAACAACAATGTACGGATGTGCGCCCCGTCTACGTCAGCATCAGTCATGATGACTATGCGATGATAGCGTAATTGGGTGGAGTCGAATTCATCACCTTTGACACCTAAACCCAGCGCTGTAATTAGCGACTGGACTTCATTGTTTTTATAAATTTTGGCGTCGTCAGTTTTTTCGATATTCAGAATTTTACCGCGTAGGGGCAGGATTGCTTGGGTGCGGCGATCGCGTCCTTGTTTAGCGCTTCCACCCGCTGAGTCGCCTTCTACAATATAAATTTCTGATTCGCTGGGATCACGAGAACTGCAATCTGCCAATTTACCAGGTAGTGGTGAAGATTCCAGCACCGATTTGCGCCGGACTAATTCCCGTGCATGACGCGCTGCTTCTGCGGCTTTAAAGGCTTGGATAGCTTTATCTAAAATCGAGTCTGCTATACCTGGGTGAAATTCTAAATACTCAGTCAGAACTTCTCCCACTAAAGAGTCAACAATTCCTCTGACTTCGGTATTGCCAAGTTTAGTCTTGGTTTGTCCTTCAAATTCTGGGTCGGGGACTTTGACGGAAATTACTGCTGTCAAACCCTCGCGGACGTGTTCGCCACTGAGGTTAGGTTCATTCTCTTTAATTTTATTACGTTTGCGGGCGATCGCATTTAATGTGCGGGTTAGAACTGCCTTCAAACCTTCTAGGTGCGTACCACCATCAACCGTGCGAATATTATTGGCAAAACCTAGTACGTTGTCTGTATAAGCATCAGTACACCATTGCAAAGAAACTTCTACTTGAACGTTGTTACGTTCTCCTTGCACATAAATGATTTCTTCATGCAGCGGCTGTTTCTCGCGGTTCATGTACGCGATATACTCTTTAATACCGCCCTTATACTCGTAAGATTCTACCTTGGGTGTATCGCTTTTGAGTATTTCTAGACGATGGTCAGTAAAGGTAATTTTGACACCTGCATTTAGATATGCTAATTCCCGCAGACGACCTGATAAAGTAATGTAATCAAACTCAATACCAGTGCTGAAGATTTGAGTATCTGGCTTGAAGGTGACAGAGGTTCCAGTTCTAGCTTCTTTGTAAGCTTTGACTTGCAGTTCTGTAACTGGGATACCCCTTTCATAGCGCTGGATATGAACCTTTTTATCTCGCCAAACTGTAACTTCCACGACCTCAGAGAGGGCGTTAACAACGGAAATCCCAACCCCGTGCAATCCTCCAGAAACTTTGTAACCACCGCCGCCAAACTTACCTCCGGCGTGTAGTACCGTCATCACTGTTTCTAAGGCCGATTTCCCTGTTCGCGAGTGAATATCAATAGGAATACCGCGACCATCATCTGTTACAGTTACAGAACCATCAGCGTTGATATCCACCTCAATATGTGTGCAGTAACCCGCCAAAGCCTCATCAATTGAATTGTCCACCACCTCGTAAACTAAATGGTGGAGTCCTCGCGGCCCTGTAGTACCAATGTACATCCCTGGTCGTTTACGGACGGCTTCCAGACCTTCCAGAACTTGAATCTGATCGGCACTGTAACTGCTCGTCATGAAAATTCTCCTGATGCGTGGGGTTTAAATCGCCAAAAGGCAAATAAAAGTAAAAACACTCCAAAATTGTAACACAAAAGCCTTGCTGGCGTCTGTAGGGCAATTTTAAGAGAAGTTTATACAGGGGTTGCAGTCCTTTGGAAGATAGGGGCAAAGAAGCAAGGGATAGTGGGAGAACAGGAGAGTGGGGGAGAATGACTATTGTACAGACGCGATTATCGCGTCTCTATTAATGATCAATGACTGATGACTAATGACAAAATTGATTGTAATTTGTGGGGCAACGGCAACGGGTAAGTCAGGATTGGCTTTGGCTTTGGCTATGCGGCTGGGTTCTGTAATTCTCAGTGCTGATTCTCGTCAAGTGTATCGCGAGTTTAACATTGGTACGGCTAAACCAACAGTGGCTGAACAAAAATTGGTATCGCACTATTTAATAGATATCTGCGCTCCAACAGACACGATGACATTAGCAGACTACCAGGAACAAGCACAAGCCTTAATTTATTCTCTTTCTCTGTCTCCTTTTTCCCCTCTCCCCCTCTTCATGGTTGGTGGTACTGGTTTGTACATACGTTCAATTGTCCAAGGGATGAAAATCCCCAGAGTTGCACCACAGAAAGAATTGCGATCACAACTTGAATCTTTAGGTCAACCTCAACTTTACGCGATGCTACAACAAGTTGATCCAGTTGTTGCACAAAAGATTCATTTTAATGACTCGGTGCGAACTTTAAGAGCATTGGAGGTATTTTATGTGACTGGGTGTCCGATTTCAGAACAGCAAGGGGAGAATCCGCCGAATTATCCGATTTTGCAAATTGGTTTAGATTGTGATGTTGAAAGATTAGGCGATCGCATTAAAAGGCGTACTGAGCAAATGATAGCAGATGGGTTAGTGGCTGAGGTGGAATATCTTTGTCAAAAATATGGCGCTGATTTGTCTTTGTTAAATACTTTAGGATATCAAGAAGTTAAGCAATATTTAGCTGGGGATATTTCCTTAGAGAAAGCGCAAGAATTGACAGTTTTGCATACGCGACAATTTGCTAAGCGACAACGTACTTGGTTTCGCGCATATCCACAAATTGAATGGTTTGATGCAGATGCTCCTGAGTTATTAGAAAAAGTCTGGCAGCGTGTGCAGGAGTTTCTAGAAAATTCTAACTAAGAGTGTCTGGATCAATTCCCATCGCTCGGAGTCTTTCTGCTAGTAATTGTGCGCGTTGTTCTGCTTGGGAAGCGCGTTGTTCTGCTTGAGAGGCGCGTTCATCTCCAGTTGGCAAAACATTCCCATCTTGGTAGCACCAACGCAGCCAAGTATCTTGTCTGGCTTCAAATTCGCCTTGCCATAGAGTCAACCCTAAACTAACTTGTTCTAACCAAGTTTCTGGAGTTTCAAAATAGCGCCTTCCTCGGAGTTCATAAACACGCAATACTTGTTCTCCTAATTGCTGATTCGGGTCATATACAATGTAGTAACTAGCTCGCATATGTTCATAAATTTGCAACTTTTTACCTAGTTCCTCACCTTCTTTATTAGAGACAATTTCAATCACAACCTCTGGTGGTTTCCCAAAACGCCAAACCATATAACAACGATTTTGTTTTTCCCACCAATTTGCAGGCACTTCCACATCTAAGCTAAGAAAGACATCAGGTACAATAGGGGGCTGAAGGTCTGTATAGTAAATGCCCACATTAGCTTCAGCTAAAAAAGTTTGTTGCTGTATAGAACTGTAAAGAGAGCTAACTAAAAGACGTTGTTGTTTGGCAGATGCGAAATTGTCCACAGGCGTATCATCTTCAGTGATTAGCTGGTTGGCATCTGGCACATAGTAATCATCATTATTGATTATAAGTTGCTCAACCATGATTTTATGCAGTACTTAAGAGCGTTATTTCTAGGTTAGTTGATTGTAAGTGTGGGAGTGCGATCGCACTCCTCACATAGCAATAGCAAGCCTGTATACCTACAGCCAGCATATTGTGTCAAAATCTACATTGAAGCAATCTCTACCATCAGCACAATGAGTGGACAAATACTGCGGCAGCGCTATAGAGTTATCCAGAAGTTGGGAGCAGGGGGATTTGGTGAAACATTTCTAGCTGAAGATTTAGATATCCCTGTTGAGCCTAAGCCGAAGTGCGTCGTCAAGCGGATTCAGCCGCAGATGATGGACACAGATGTTTTACGAATGTTCGAGAGAGAAGCACAAACACTATACAACTTAGGGCAGAACCACAACCAAATTCCCAAGCTATTCGCCTATTTTCAGGAAAATGGAGAATTTTATCTGATTCAAGAATTCATTGACGGAAATGACTTGAGTCAGGAAATTACTCTGGATAATCAGTGGAGTGAAGTTGAAGTAATTAAATTTTTACGAGAGATTTTAGAAGTGCTGGCGTATCTTCATCAGAATAATATGATACACCGGGATATTAAGCCAGCAAATATAATGCGGCAAAAGGCAAATGGCAAGCTAATTTTAATCGACTTTGGGATAGTGAAGGAAATTAGCACTGTCATGATAAATGCTTCTGGGCATACCAGCCGCACTGCTGCTATTGGCACTTTGGGTTATATGCCAAGTGAACAGGCTTTAGGAAGACCAAAATTCAGCAGTGACATTTATGCGTTAGGGATGACAGCTATTCAAGCACTAACTGGAATTGCACCCCGCCTACTTCCAGAAGACAATAACGGTGAAGTCGTTTGGCAGGATAAAGCGTATGTAAGCGAAGGCTTAGTAGAAATTTTGAGCAAAATGGTGCGTTATGATTTTCGTCAGCGCTACGCAGATGCTAATGAAGTTTTGCAAGTTTTGAATCAGGCTATAGAAAACCAATCAGTTCGTACTGCATCACCAAGACCAATCAAGATTGGTGACAAATATGGCTATATTGACCGAAGTGGGTTAGTTATTCAACCTCAGTTTGATTATGCTAGTAAATTTTCTAAAGGGCTAGCAACGGTCGAAATTGATGGCAAGTGGGGCTATATCGACCAGAGTGGGCGCATCGTCATTCAACCCCAGTTTGATCAGACTAGTAGATTTTCCGAAGGGCTGTCAAAAGTTAAAATTAACAGCAAGTGGGGCTATATTGACCAGAGTGGGCGCATCGTCATTCAACCCCAGTTTGATCAGACTAGTGAATTTTCCGAAGGGCTGGCAAGCCTTAAAATTAACGGCAAGTGGGGTTATATCGGCAAGAGTGGGCGCATCGTCATTCAACCCCAGTTTGAATCCGAGTTAGATTATATTGGCGACTTTTCTGAAGGGCTAGCAACGGTCGAAATTAATGGCAAGTATGGTTATATTGACAAGAGTGGTCGCATCGTCATTCAACCCCAGTTTGATAATGCTAGTAAATTTTCCAAAGGGCTAGCAACGGTCGAAATTGATGGCAAGTATGGTTACATTGACAAGACTGGTCGCATTGTTATTCAACCCCAATTTGACGAGATTTACGGCTTTTCTGAAGGGCTGGCAGCAGTCGGGATTGGCTACAAATGGGGCTATATCAATAAAACTGGGCGCTTGGTCATTCAACCCCAATTTGATTTTATTTCTTTGAGAGGCTTTTCTGAAGGGCTATCAATGGTCAAGATTGACGGCAAGTGGGGCTATATTGACAAGGCTGGACGAATTGTTATTCAACCACAGTTTAATTTTTCACTTGGTGAAGATGCTTTTTATCATACAGGCTTTTCTGAAGGGTTGGCAACGTTCGAGATTGACTACAAATGGGGCTATATCGACAAAAGTGGAAGCATTGTTATTCAACCCCAGTTTGATCAAGTTGAGGACTTTTTGGAAGGAATAGCAAAAGTCGAAATTGGCAAACAGCAACGCTATATTGACAAGACCGGAAAGTTTATTTATTAATCTGTAAAACTGTAACGACTAATTTAATGCTGCACAGTTACCTCACCTCATCTCAGTGCATTTATAAAAAAGCACTTTTGGCTTCATCAAAATGTACAATGGAGATCAACCCATCTCACTCAACCTACAATACGCCATGAGAGCTAATTGCCAATAACTTAAAACAGTTGTGAATGTATCGTATACAAGCAGATTATGTTGATAAATATCCTGGATTAGCTGGCATTAAAATAACAGCTTTAGATTTATCTCAAGAAGTCATTTCAATTTTAAGCAACTTGTAGTTATCTATCTTTAACAGTAAAAAACTATGCTTACCCAAGATAAAAAACAACGTAACTGGCAACCTATTATCAAAGCATTCGAGGCTGCACTTGGTAAAAATGGCGTGATACAACGCCGCGAAGAACTTATTACTTATGAATGTGATGGTTTAACTAGCTATCGCCAACGTCCGGCTGTAGTGGTCTTACCTAGAACTACAGAACAAGTTGCCCAAGTGGTGAAAATATGCAACCAGTATTCTGTCCCCTTCATCGCACGTGGTTCTGGCACTGGTCTATCTGGTGGGGCTTTACCATTAGAAAATTCTATTTTAATTGTCACTTCATTAATGCGGCAAATATTAAGCACTGATTTAGAAAATCAGCGCGTTGTCGTGCAGCCAGGAGTAATTAATAGTTGGGTAACACAAACTGTTAGTGGTGCTGGTTTTTACTACGCTCCCGATCCTTCCAGCCAAATTATTTGCTCTATTGGCGGTAACATTGCCGAAAATTCTGGTGGAGTGCATTGTCTCAAGTATGGTGTGACTACTAACCATGTTTTAGGATTAAAAATTGTTACACCTGAAGGGGAAATTGTTGATTTAGGTGGTCAAATTCCAGAAATGCCAGGTTATGACTTAACAGGTATATTTGTGGGTTCTGAAGGTACTTTGGGTATCGCTACAGAAATTACTCTACGAATTCTTAAAAGTGCAGAATCAATTTGTGTGCTTTTGGCAGACTTTACTAGTGTAGAAGCGGCGGGGGAAACTGTTTCTGATATCATCAGCGCGGGAATCATTCCTGGTGGTATGGAAATGATGGATAACTTCAGCATTAATGCAGTTGAAGATGTTGTAGCAACTAATTGTTACCCCCGCGATGCTGCTGCTATTTTGATCATCGAAATTGATGGTTTAGAAGTGGAAGTTGCAGGAAATAAACGGCGAATTAGCGAAATTTGTAAAAAGAATGGTGCGCGTGATGTGACTACTGCTACTGATCCAGAAACGCGATTGAAACTATGGAAGGGACGCAAAGCTGCTTTTGCTGCTGCCGGCAACTTAAGTCCAGATTATTATGTTCAGGATGGTGTAATTCCGCGTACTCAATTACCTTATGTTCTCCAAGAAATTGAGGCATTAAGTGAAAAATACGGTTATCGAGTTGCGAATGTATTTCATGCTGGCGATGGCAATCTTCATCCACTGATACTTTATGATAATTCTGTGCCTGGAGCATTAGAAAAAGTGGAAGAAATTGGAGGAGAAATTCTGAAACTTTGTGTAAGAGTTGGTGGTAGTATTTCTGGTGAACATGGTATTGGCGCGGATAAAAAATGCTATATGCCAAATATGTTTAGCGAAGCTGATTTAGAAACTATGCAATGGGTACGACAAGTATTTAATCCCAAAGGTTTAGCAAATCCTGAGAAGATATTTCCTACACCGCGCACTTGTGGGGAAGCCGCTAATGCGTCTAATATCAAGCAGTTTGCAGGAGTTGATAAATTTTAATTTCTTAGAAATTGGCAAAGGCGAAAAATTCCTTGATGATTATAAGTGTAGTTTATTTAGTATATAAACTAAGGCTACACACGTTGATTCATAGCCTAAAAGCCTTGAAGCTTCGGCTACGCTCAGCTTCAACACTCTCGCTAGCCGAAGTGTTGAAAAACAGCTTTTGTCTCTAGTCCTGAATGTAGGCAATTAATTTCATCTCTACATTTGTTGACAATTTTTTGGGATTGCAAGGAGTGAACAGATTTTAACTTTGCACCAAAGTATAAAGGTACAAGCCTTAATTTACATCGTTGTATTTTGGTGCAAAATCATCATGTCTTTACATAATCCGGAGGGTTGTAATACCAATTCAATTAATGATTGCAACACATACTTCGGTGAAGACGCGATTCATCGCGTCTCTACAGATGGTCTATTTGTCACATTCTTTTTTTAAATTGGTATAACTTTATTTTGTAGTTATGCAGCAGGAGTCAGAATTCAGGATGGGCTACGCCCCGCTATGCTAACAGAAGGAAAACAGGTTTAATACCTGACTTTACTTCGACTACGCTCAGTAAGCATGAGAACTATATTGTGTACTTCCTCAAGTTGAAATCTACTGTATTATTCCGATCGCACTAGGTCACGCTTACAGATGAATCGGATTACTCGCCGTTTTTTTTATTACTTATTTTGTTTGGGATTTGTAGTATATTTAACAGTAATTTCACTCTCTTCACCCTCAGCTTATTCTCAAACAAACACTTCTTTAACTAAAGAAATTCGCGGCGTTTGGCTGACTAATGTTGCTAGTGGTGTATTATTTGTACCTTGGGGTATTAACCGCGCTTTAAATCAACTATCAGCACTCAACTTCAATACTGTTTATCCTGTAGTTTGGAATCGAGGACACACCTTTTATAAAAGCGCTGTAGCCAAAATGGTTATAGGTTCAGAGACTCAACCTTTTCTCAAATTCATGCACGGTGGACGTGATGTTTTAGAAAAGTTTGTGAAACTTTCCAAAGCTCAAGGTTTAACTGTCATTCCCTGGTTTGAATACGGGTTTATGACACCACCTAATTCCCAATTAGCAAGACGTTATCCTGATTGGTTAACAATTGGGCAAGAAGGTATAAACTATATCAAAGAAGTTCCGCCAGAAGAAATTAACAACCACTTCGTAACTAAGCAAGCTTGGCTGAATCCTCTTCATCCACAAGTTCAAAAGTTTATTCAATCGTTAATTGTGGAAGTGGTGAAAAATTACGATGTAGACGGAATTCAAATTGATGATCATTTTGGGATGCCTGTACAGTTTGGCTATGATTCCTTTACCATCGAACTCTACCAGCAAGAACATCAAGGCAAAAGTCCGCCAATCAATCCTTTTAACTCGGAATGGATGCGTTGGCGAGCCGATAAAATAACTGATTTCATGGCAGAAATCTATCAAGCTGTCAAGGCTGCTAAACCAAAAGCCAGAATATTACTGTCTCCTAACTCTCAAGCTTTTGCCTACAAATATTATTTACAAGATTGGGAAAGTTGGGTAAAAAAAGGTTTAGTTGATGAGTTGATTTTACAGGTATATCGTAATGACAAAAGCAGTTTTATCGCCCAATTGGAACAACCAGCAGTGGAATTGGCGCGGAGTTTAATCCCAGTAGGAATTGGGATATCGACGGGGACAACATATAATCCTGTACCAATTGCAAAAATCAGAGAACAGGTTCAAATAGTGCGCGATCGCAATTTTTCAGGTATCTCTTTTTTCTACTGGGAAAGTTTGTGGAGTTACATCACGCCTGAATCCCCTCAACAACGACGCAAAGCTTTTCTTGATATCTTTAATGCCAAAGCTGCCAGACCATTACAACTAGAGAAAGTTTGATGTCATTAGCGCCGGAAAATACTAGATTTAACTTTATAGTGCTGTGGACTCTAGCTACTTTAAGCGGTTTTTTACTGAGTTTGTTATTAATTGAAATTGGCGATAAGCCCTATATTGGAGTAGTACAAGCTGCTATTGGTGGAATTGCGATCGCAATTCCTCAAGGCTTTCTCCTCCAAGAACCCATATTCTGTATTAGGTGGGTTTTGTCAAGTCTTTTGGGTTGGAGTGTGATCACGGCTATCGGTATTGGTGCAATCGGTTGGATTGTACCAAGTACTCAAGTTTTTCCTGTAAGACTTCTGTCTGGGGCGATTAGTGGCGCGATTGGCGGCTTTGGAGTTGGACTGGCCCAATGGTTAGCAATTCCTCAGCCAGTCTCTTGGGGATGGCAATGGATGTTAGTCAGTTCCTTCAGTTGGGCGGTTGCTATTCCTGTTGGTTCTACTATGGGGATCATTTTGCGCCACATAACGAATTTATTCTTAGGCGAAGTCATAGGTTTAGCTATCACCTGGACTCTGGTTGCTATCTTCACAGGAATCCACGCTCATAAATTGCGATCGTGAGCTATTCTTCCGTCCTTTAGCAGTTTTCCTAGCAGGACTTTTCAGAAAGTTACATTAATTGTTGTAAAATTTTATCCTGTAAAATATAAAATTGAGTTAAAGATATGCAACAATCTAAAGAAACTGTTAAAAATAAATCTCAGGAACTTTGCGTTACAGAGCAAATGTACTTTCGCCTTAAAAAAGCAGGATTTGTTAAGCTGAGTCCTATTAGCTTTCCTAAATTTCTGATAAGAAGTAGAGAAAGATCCAAATTTTCGATGAGCAACAGCTGACAATTCTTTGCTTCGGGCGCAAAAGGGCATCTTTATACAAGCATAAAAACAAGAGAGCGCCTAGAAGAGTCAGTAAAACCAGACAGGGACTCTCGCATGAATATAAATCCAGCTGAATCAACTTTAGAGTTGACACAACTATCTCCTCCTCAGATTCTTTTCGATACAGAAGTAAATAATAAAACCAGTAGTGAGCAGTTTCTACTGAGTATGTACGATTCTGTGCAGGCATCTATATTTGTAGTAGATGTTCTGGAGGACGGGGATTTTCAGTACGTGGCACTAAATCCCACTCATGAAAGGTGGTTAGGCATTCGCTCAGAGGAGCTAAAAGGCAAAAAACCAGAGGATATTCTCTCTGCCATCGATGCGGCCAGAGTGCGTCAGCACTATACAGACTGTGTGCGCTTCGGCAAAACCATTTCTTACGAACAATGTTTGCAATTTCAAGGAATTACTACTTGGTGGAGTACAACACTCACCCCATTACGGGATGCTAATTCTAGGATTTACCGATTAATTGGTACTAGTAGCAATATCACCACTGCCAAGCGAGCAGAACAAGCCGTCGGACTTCAAGCAGAACGAGAACAGTTACTAGAAGCGATCGCCTCTAGGATTCACCAATCTCTAGATTTAGAAACAATTCTCCATCAGACAACACAAGAACTGCGGCAGTTTCTGGAAAGTGATCGCGTGCTGATTTATCGTTTTGAGCCAGATGGTAGTGGATTGATTGTTGCTGAATCAACTGTGGCTGAAAGTAGTCCGCTGTTGGGAAAAAATATTTATGATCCCTGCTTGAGTAGCAAACCTAGAGAACGTTACGGACGGGGTTGCATTCAAGTTGTCGAGGATATTTATGCAGCGGGTTTGCATCCTTGCCAAATAGACTTACTCGCCTCTTTGCAGGTGAGAGCCAATCTGGTTGTGCCAATTTTCTTAGAGCAAGATGTGTGGGGGCTGTTGATTGCCCAGCATTGCCGTGAACCACATCAATGGCAACAGACAGAAATTGATTTGCTCAAGCATTTGGCGACTCAAATGGGAATCGCTGTGCAACAGGCAGAACTGCATCAGCAGCTTAAAGATATTAAAGCTAAGTTGGAATTTAAAAAACAGAAGCACAAAGCCCAGTTGCAGCAAGTGCGGAACTTTGATGCCTTGGTGCGGCGCATGACAGAACAAATCCGGGACAACCTGGATAAAAATCAGGTATTGCAAACACTCACCCAGGAATTGGCACAGATACTCAATCTTGATCGTTGCCAAATCGAACTCTATGACACCTGCCACACCCTGGTAACTGTTGCCTACGAGTACACGAATACCCTACCCCAGTGCCAGGGATCAACGCGACAGGTTGCAGACTCTCCTGAAGTTTATCAACCACTGTTGCAAAATCAACCTCTGCAATATTTAGAAATTGTTCCTGGATGGCAACCAAATTTGCTGGTTGTTGCACAGATGGCTTGTCCTATTTTCGATACTCAAGGGATTTTGGGAAATATTTGGGTGACAAGACCATCACAAGAATGCTTTGATGAATTTGAAGTTGGGTTAGTGCAGCAGATAGCAAGTGAATGTGCGATCGCCATTCGCCAAGCTCAGCTTTATGAAAAAACTCAGACACACGTTAAAGAACTAGAAAAACACGAACGCCGCAAAAATGAATTTCTCCGCACCCTTTCCCAAGAACTGCGGACACCAGTTACTAGCATTAGCCTTGCAGCCCAAACCCTCGAAAGTGTGCTGACATCGGAAGGAGTCTTAGATATCGAGATAGTTCCGCAACTATTGCAGATTTTGCATAACGAATGTGGGCGAGAAAATAAGTTAATTAACGATTTGCTTACCCTCACATATCTCGAAGCCGAACCCGATCCCCCAACTTTAATCGCGATTGACTTGCAAACTTGGCTTCACCCCATCGTCGAGTCTTTTCGAGAACTCACCAGTTGCCAGCGACAGCATTTAAAGCTAACTGTTGATCATGCACTCCCACTTTTTGAGACAGATATCACCGACTTAGAGCGAATCATCACCGAACTGCTCAACCATGCCTGCAAATACACTTCAGCGGGCGAATCAATCACAGTCTCTGCTCACATGATAGAGAACGCACTCAAGCTGAGCATCTGCAATTCTGGAGTAGAGATCACCAACAATGAGCGATCGCGTATTTTCGAGCCGTTCTATCACCTTTCCAAACACGATTCTTGGAAGCATAGTGGTACTGGGCTGGAACTGGCATTAGTGCAAAAAATGGTTAGGCATTTAGGCGGCTCAATTGATGTAGAGAGTGCAGCAGGCCAAACTACTTTTACCGTTAAATTCCTGCTTTAACAGATTACTCATCTGCCGCGCTGGTAAATTAATCAAAAGTTTGCTATCATCGTCTTCTGTGTGGGTGACTAGCTCAACGGTAGAGCAGTAGACTCTTAATCTATTGGTTGCGGGTTCAAATCCCTCGTCACCCACTGCTATTAATTAGATGATGATTGCTTGGTGCAAAGCAAGCAAAAATAAAAAAGCTTGTAGAACAAGTTTTTAAAGTTGTATGGTAATTTTCAATAAACAGCAATAGTTAGAAGGTTTTGCCTAGAACTTACTTAGAGAAAAGTTAATTTAGGCTTTAAACAAATTATCTATGTAGCAAGCAAATATTTCTACTCATCATTATTTGGAATTTCTGTATCCCAAGCATCATTAGATTTCGCAAGTTCATCGGCTTTGCGAGAGTCTGAAACTATCACCAACTCAGTATCTTGTTGATGATGATCTCCCCATTTATCTAAAACATCTTCAATCAAAACTTCTTGCACCCAAATTTTAGCAACAACAGTCAAGGGTAGTGCCAAAAATAATCCTAAAAACCCAAAGAAAGTAACGAAAAATAGCTGGGCAATTAAAGTTAGAGCAGGTAGCAAAGAAACTTGATGTGCCATGACAACGGGTGTGATGAAATTGCTCTCAACTTGTTGAATAATGAAGTAGAGAATCAAAACAGCAACAACTTTCCAGGGATTATCCAAAAGAGCGATCGCCATTGCTGGGATCACACTCAAAGTTGGGCCCAGGTTAGGGATTAAGTTCAAAAATCCTGCTAATACGCCTAAAGCCAATGCTGCTTTGACACCTAAAATTGATAAGCCAACTACGCTCATCAGTGCTACTACACCCATAGCAAAGAAAGCACCTGTTACCCACCCCCCTAACGAGACTTCGCATTTATCTAAAATTCCCTCTACCCGCCACCGATAAAACGAGGGAAACACCCGGACAAATACTTTGCGGTAAGCGTGGGGATTGGCTAACATCATCCCTGTTAAAACTAGTACCAGCAAAATCTTCAAAACAACTTCTAAAGAGCCGGAGACAAAGGCAAAAGAGTTTCCTAATACTCGATTGACGATGGGTTGTGCTTGTTGGATTAGGCTATTAAGATCCGGGATGTAAGGAACTAACTCATTAGGAATGCGAGTTCTGAGTGCATCTAGCCAACTATTAAAGCGCTCAAACCCTTGAGGAACACGATAGGTTAGTTCTTGAAACTGCTGTGCAAAAGGCGGCACAATCAGACCGAAAAAACCCACGACGCCTGCAAAAAAGATAGCCACCGACAACAAAACAGCTAATCCACGCTTCATGCCTAAGCGCTGGAACCGTTTCGCTAACCGATTTAAGGTAGTCGCTAACACAACTGCGGCAAACATCAGTAAAAGTACTTCTTTGATTTGCCACAATATGTATAAAGAAATAAGTATGGCGATTAAACCGATCCATTGACCAAGGTTCACAGGCTGTCTCCCAATGGTTGGCAAGATGCAATGAAGAGTGCTGAATCCTGAGTGCTAAGTAATAAGTACTGAGTGCAATCAATTTCAGACACGTTAGCTGATTTTAGCAACTTCTGCGTAGATGGTTTAAGTTAATTTTGGTTCTGTCTTTGGAAACGCCACAGTAAAGCGATCGCCATAATTGCAGGTGGTAACAAAACTATAATCAGCGCATTGGTTGCTGTTGCCGCAATTGCTAAACTCGGTGCTGCGTACTTAATTAGTAGCGACAGCAAAGCCGAAAGTAGAAGTAATTTAAAAACAAATCCTAGTTGATTTTCCATAAGAGTACGGCAATACACATTTTTTTGTAGGGTTACACTAACTTGGGCTGCACCATCTCATTTCTAGAATAGACCTATCTGAAAGATATTCAAGCTCTGAGTGAGTGCTGGTGTGTTTGATGGCATTGCTTTGGAGGGTCTATTTGCCCTGTTATTGATCTGAAAAATCAGTCATTAGAAAGTAGTCATTTGTCCTTGGTTATTCGTAAGCACAGAGGAGAAATGACTAATGACAAAGGACGAATTCAATTTGAGGAAACATCAAAATGCCTGTTGAAACTAATAATAAAAAGCCTATCAAACCGCCCAAGGTGCGTCAGGTTGGCGGCAGCTTCCTAATTTTCCTAACACTGCTGTTAGTACTTAACTTTATTGTTCCTAGCTTCTTCAGCCCGCGATCGCTACAAGTTCCCTACAGCGATTTTATTGCTCAGGTAGAAGCGGGAAAAGTAGATCGGGCAATTGTGGGTAGCGATCGCATTGAATACTCCATCAAAACTCAAACTCCAGATGGCAAACCCACAGAACAAGTATTTACTACTACACCAGTAGCAATTGATCTAGATTTACCCAAAATTCTCCGTGACCATCATGTTAACTTTGCTGCACCACCACCAGATCCAAATGGCTGGATTGGCACTTTACTTAGTTGGGTAGCACCACCGTTAATTTTCTTTGGCATTTGGGGATTTTTAGTCAATCGTCAAGGTGGCGGCCCGGCTGCACTAACGGTAGGTAAAAGCAAAGCCCGCATCTATTCCGAAGGTAGCACTGGCGTCAAATTTACAGATGTGGCTGGTGTAGACGAGGCAAAAGTAGAACTAGAAGAAATTGTCGATTTTCTGAAGAATGCTAGTAAATACACCAACTTGGGTGCAAAAATTCCCAAAGGTGCATTGCTCGTAGGGCCTCCAGGAACAGGTAAAACATTACTGGCAAAAGCGATCGCCGGGGAAGCTGGCGTTCCTTTCTTCAGCATTTCTGGCTCAGAATTTATCGAATTGTTCGTTGGTGTCGGTGCTGCACGCGTCCGCGACTTATTTGAACAAGCTAAACAGCAAGCTCCTTGTATTGTCTTTATTGACGAATTAGACGCATTAGGTAAGTCTCGTGGTGGTAGCGGATTCGTCGGTGGTAACGATGAACGCGAACAAACCCTCAACCAGTTACTCACCGAAATGGATGGCTTTGATGCCAACACAGGCGTAATTATCATCGCCGCCACCAACCGTCCCGAAGTTCTCGACCCTGCTTTACGCCGTCCTGGTCGATTTGACCGCCTAATTGTAGTTGATCGCCCTGATAAAATTGGTCGCGAAGCGATTCTGAAAGTCCATGCCAGAAACGTCAAATTGGCTGATGATGTCGATTTAGGCACTATCGCTATCAGAACTCCCGGTTTTGCTGGCGCAGATTTAGCAAACCTTGTGAATGAAGCTGCGCTGTTAGCAGCAAGACAAAATCGCCAAGCTGTAATCATGGCAGATTTCAACGAAGCGATCGAGCGCTTGGTTGCTGGTTTAGAAAAACGCTCTCGTGTTCTGAATGAAACTGAGAAAAAGACCGTAGCTTATCACGAAGTTGGTCACGCTATCATCGGTGCATTGATGCCTGGTGCTGGTAAAGTCGAAAAAATCTCAGTTGTGCCTCGTGGTGTAGGTGCTTTGGGTTACACAATTCAGATGCCAGAAGAAGACCGCTTCTTGATGGTAGAAGACGAAATTCGCGGACGGATTGCGACTCTATTAGGTGGACGTTCTGCTGAAGAAATCGTCTTTGGCAAAGTTTCCACTGGTGCAAGCGACGATATTCAGAAAGCTACAGACTTGGCAGAACGCTACGTTACTTTATACGGGATGAGCGATAAACTTGGGCCTGTGGCATTTGAGAAAATTCAACAGCAATTTATCGAAGGTTACGGCAACCCGCGTCGTTCTATTAGTCCGAAAGTAGCTGAGGAAATTGACCGCGAAGTTAAGCAGATAGTAGATAATGCTCATCATATCGCCTTGAGTATTCTGCAAAACAACCGCGAGTTGTTAGAGGAAACCGCACAAGAACTATTGCAAAAAGAAATTTTGGAAGGTTCTCAACTCCGGGAACACCTCAAGCAAGCAAGAACACCAGATGAACTTACAGAATGGTTGCGTACAGGTAAGTTATCAGAAGATAAACCACTGCTGCAATCTATTTTGAACTAACAATTTGGGATTGAATTAAAAAAGCGTAGGCGAAACCTACGCTTTTTTAATGGGCAGTTTATCAACTATACACTGGCAAATACCTGCTTATATTGTATATTTATGCGTTTTCGATAGAATCTTCAATTGGCAGGACGTACCACACGAATTAGTTTGCATTGTAAAGTTTCCTCTACTGTGACAGCCTCATCTATCCGTGCTGCGAACTGTTCCCAGTTGCGATTGTTGGTGCAAACAATAATACCGCAGTGTTTGGAGTTACGACGATGCAAGCGGATGAAATCATCTCGATTGATAGTTAATATTGAGCGTTCTTGGCTGATGGCAAATACTAGCACTTCGTCATCAGATATACCTTGAGATGCATTGCCTGCTTCTTGAACTGTCAAAACATCATGCCCTAAAGCACGTAATAATTCTACTACTGGAAACGGAAACTGCTCATCCGCGTAAAAACGTGCCATCAATTAGGCTACCTCATTGCGCTCAATTGCCAGTTGGATTTCATCAGGGTGAGCTTTTGCGTATGCCCAAGCATTGGCTAAATCAGTGGTGGTAATAGTTGGATAGCTTGTCAAAATGTCTGCATCACTGTATCCAAGACCACGAGCTTCCACAAGTACCCAGATGGGAATACGAGTATTAGCGATACGAGCTTCTCCACCACAGACTCTAGGGGTTTTCTCAATTCCTTGCCAATTGCTACCCAGACTTTGAGCTAGTAGCTGAATAGCTTGCACTTTTTCATGAGGGCTGAGGGCAAGAAGTTGTTGCTCTAAGTCTTTGAGTGTCACGAATATAATTTCTTTGTTGTTGCGGGAGGCTACATTTAAAATTTTATCAGCTGAGTTAACTTGAACTTTACCTCAACTCAAAGTCAACCAACCAAAAATCTGTTCCACAGTCAGTTCCAACTCGATACCCTCAAGTATGGGTAACTTATCAGCACCTTCGTATAATTCCACCCGCTGTCCGGGAAAAATCCCCAGCACACTTTCATCTTCTGGGTTGATTAACCAGCCGAGTTCAGTACCATTGCGCGAACAATGGAATAATTTACTCAACACTTTTTTTAATCTTTGGTCTGGGTAAACAATCTCAATTGCCCAGTCGGGATGAATTTCAAAGCGATTAACAATTCTGCCAGTTGAAGTTTTAGGAATTCTATCCCAGCGAAACACAGCGACATCAGGGACGATAGAAGCACCGCCAAAGGTGCAACGTAGCTCGGGGAAAGCGTAAGCAATTTTCTGGCTTCTAGCTATACCGTTAATTGTTTCGCAAAGAGTAGATTGGAGCAAGCTATGTTCGCCTTGAGGCATGGGTTTTTGAATAATTTCTCCCTTAAGAAAATCTGATGCTGGTTCAGTTTCCGGCAGTTTAAGGAACTCGTCTAAAGTTAGTTGGGGTTGACTGGCAATAATCATAAGCAAATAGTATGAAGTTGATAATTGAATTATGTGCGAACTTGCTAAACGACAGTTAGAGGAAGAATTTAGTTTAAATAGTAAGTGGCACTAAAATTATAATTCCACTAAAGATAAGTAAAACCAAAGTAATGATTAAACCGGATTTTAGAGACATAGTATTTAAAACTACTAATAACCATACAAAAGCCACTTCAACTATAGTTGCTCCAAAAACTTTCACAATATGTGTAGCTATTTGAAATAAAGAATAAGCATGATATAGCTCAACTTTGTTATTGATAAAATATAAACGTAAATCTCTACTTGACCTAAGCAAGACAAGATTTATTCCAATAATTATTATCGTTGAAAGTACAAAAGTAATGAGTTTAAATAATCGATTTTGAAGTCTCATATTTTTTGATAAACCCAATCCATCTTTACTTGCAGTACCAATAGCGATCGCTGCTCTGGTAGCTATGTAGTTGGGTGCGTTATCGCTTTAGCGATCGCCTACTCTTAAAGCTTGCTACGCCTAACGTCCTTCACTTGTGACAGGTGCTAAAAATTATCTTTTTGGTAAACCTACAAGGCGATTAACTTGAACGGATATATCACCAAAGGCTAAGGGGACAATAGTATCTGTGGTTAATGTCAGTTCAGTTGTGTATTGCCCATTTTTTAAGTCTCGAAATACTAACAACTGAGAATTTTTGAGATTGACTACCCAATATTCAGCAATGCCTGCTTCTGCATAGATGTCTTTTTTATCACCTAAGTCTTTGCTCAAAGTAGATTGAGAAAATTCTATAATCCAGAAAATATCTTCAGGGTAGGGATGGTGTTCTAAGTAAACTTCCCCTAAAGGTTTAACAATAGCAACATCGGGGACGGGTTCTGAGTCGTTGGGTAGGGTGATGGGTTTGGCATCACGGATTTTTGCCCGTTCACCAAGCAATGTGCGGAGATAATCAGCTGCTTCGGTATTGTAGTAGGCATGAGGTTCTCGTTCTGGGGGCATAACTATGAGGTCGCCACGCAATAGTTCAATGGGTTGGTCATCAAAGATGCCTGCTTCTATTGCTCGGTGATAGCGTTCAATTGTCCATTTATAGGTAGTTACCGTCATAGCCGCCTTCTTTCTACCGCTTCGACAATAGCTTTAGTTTGATTTTAGTTGATTACTAAGTTACAAAGATTTTTGCCTTGCTACCCTACTGACTAATTACGAATTACGAATTACGAATTACGAATTAGCCTAGCCCTCAACCTGCCGCAGTTCCTCTAATTCCTCTGGCGTGAGGGGATTATTTCCTGACTTCAGTGCTTCTATCCAGCGTAGCCGTCGCTGCTTCACATGGTCTGAGTAATCAAGTCTGTTACTTTCTACAGCAGCCTGAAAATCTTCTAATGCGCCTACCAAGTCGCCTGTCAGTACTCTAGCCAGTCCTCGATTGTTTTGATAGCGTTTATTGTCAGGGTTTAAGGTTACAGCTTTTTCACCGAAGCGGAGAACAGCTTTAGCATAACCGTATAAACAGCCAACCCAGCAAATACTACTCCAAAATTCAGCAGAGTTGATCAAACTAGGGTCAAATATTTGGGCTTGTTTGAAAGCTTGCTGTGCTTCTTTAATTTTGCCTTCTCTTACCCAACTGATGCCCTGACTTAAGGAAGCCGCAGCCGCAAAAGCTGGGTGTTTCGCTAACTCTGAAGATACGCCTACTGCTTCATGCAGCCTCTTAGCATTAAACCATTTTGTGTCACTGTTCCATACAACTGCTTCGAGATTGGCAGCCCTAAAGTCGGCATTCCAGAGTTCGGCACTGCTGAGGTCAGCACCGCTGAGGTTAGCACCGCTGAGGTTAGCACTGCTGAAATCGGCATTCCAGAAGTCGGCATTTCTGAGGTCGGCACTGCTGAAGTTGGTATACCCAAGGTAGGTACTCCTGAGGCGGGCATCCCTAAGATCGGCACTGCTGAAGTTGGTATTCCAGAGGTCGGCAAGGGTGAGATCGGCACCCCTGAGGTCGGCACGGCTGAGGTTGGTATCCCAGAGGTTGGAATTCCACAGCTCGGCACCTCTGAGGTTGGCATCCCTGAAAGACAATCTTAAGTTGTCCCTAAAAGAGACATTCAGACACTCACTGTAGTGGATAAGACGCAGCAAGCGTTGTGAGTCAAATTGATCGCTATTAGGTTGACCGCAGGGGTAAAAGTTGATTTTTTCTTTGAGGTCGTCTTTTGTTTGGCTATAGTGATGCAACTCTAGAAGCAAAATCAACACGTTCAGCCCTGTATACACATCCACTTCTCGCAATCCCAAGTGATTTTCTCGCTCTGGTAATTGCTCTTTCAATTGTTTTTTCTTCATCTGAGGCAGGTTTACATCGTCTGCATCAATAAATTCGCCATCGCACCAACGAAAATAGAATTGCTCCAATCTTTGAAACAATCTACACAAGCGTTCCACGTCTTGAAATTCTGAACTCTCAGTCAACAACCCCATCAAATATTCCGCAATCGCAGGCGTTAAATTCCCATAACCTAATAAATCGTAAATCTGCTTATCCATCGCGGCTGTGCTAACCAAATCTTCTTCGCGCTGACGCTTGCTTACTTTGGTTGTCCAATCTCCAAAGCTTTCTATTAACCGTTCTGCCAATAAAAACTCGCAAAAACTCTTGTGGACAAATTCAACAGAGCCGCCGCGATCGCCTGAAGCTGGTTTAATATAAAATGCCGTCAACAGATTATTGAGTAGCTTATCTTGTTGATTTTTTTGGGAGGCATTTTCCTGTCTCGCTTGCTGAATTAACTTTGCAGCTGGGTTATTACTGTCTTTAAGTCGTGCTTCTAACATCGTCACTCTGGCACAATCATTCCCAGACTGCACCACACACAAAGCGGCTTCGGTGAGAAATTGCCGCAAATCTTCGCTCTCCAATCCAGTCAAGCGGGAGTTATCATTCTGATTTTCACTGTCACGCTGTTTTTCTAGTACCCACTTCACCGCTTCATCATAGATGCGGATTTTTGCCTTAATACCGTCTGCGCCTGCAAACATTTGGACGTTGAGACGTTTGTCTCGGTGCATCCGCGCCAGTAAATAGAGTAGTAAAGGTTCTCGTGCTAGGTTATCTTTGACTTCATCAGGGCAAGCCTGCAAAAATTCTTCAAACTCACTCTTGTTAACTTGAGTTGCAACCGCCCATTTTTCCAGCCATATTTGCCGCAGCGAGTCATCCATTGGTTGAAGTTCGACGCGCTTTAAGCTTTTGGTTTGTGAAAGAAACCGCTCAATTCCTTGCAAGGCTAGAGGACGACCAGTAACTAAAAACTGATGATGACAAAGGCGGTCTTTTTGATACTGTTCCACCTGTTCTAAAAATTCCTTCAAGCCGCCACTGGCACGTCCTTCCAGCAACAACTCATCAAACCCATCCAAGAAAAATAAAAAGCGAGTATTTTTATCGGTCAGCCAGCCTGAATCACTGGTGACAAAATCAAGGTGTTGTAAATAGTTTTCTAGAGTATCAGTTAAGTTATCTTTTAGTACGCGCAAATCTCGCAACCGAATCAGAATTGGGGTAAAAGTCGGATGCAATTCTCGCCGCACCCAATCAGCAAACATCCGACAAAAGACACTTTTGCCCCGTCCGGCTTCGCCCTGAATAAACAAAACTTGTTTCTGTTTTGTGTCTGCATCATTCAGTATTGCCTTAACCCATGCTTCCAATTCAACATTTGCATCGTCTTTAGTATCGACTTGTTTGACTTGCAACGGTACATACAAATCGCGAAAGGTAATATGGGTTTCATCAAAAATGTTTTCTTCTGGCTTTGGTTGAATTATCTTTTCTAAATAATCTTCAATATCCAGATTTTTCTCTAGCTTTTCTTTTCCTCCGGCACTGTACCATTTCCAAAGTTTGTCTGCTTTCTCTCCGACTTCTACCAATGCGTCTTGCATCTTATCATCGGTGTGACGCGCCACTCGCTCAGTTAAGGTTTTTGCTTCTGTCTCATCTAATCCGGCTTCTTGCAAGCGTTGCTGTAATATCTGATTAAATGATTCTGCTAGTTGAGATTCGTGAAAATAGAGAATTGCTTTTTTCACTTCCCGCTGTTCAAACTCTTGCTCACCCAATGTCTGAATCTGCAAAGCTAAAGCATGAGAAGCTGGGAAGTTTGGATCAATTTTCTTGAGTAATTCGGAATCTTGTTTGAGAATATCCTGAAAGCTATCTATATATGCAGCCTGACTAACTAGCAGTACACAGTTTTCTAAACTTGGCTCTTTGTCGGTTGCATCAACAATGAACTTTAGGATAGTAATAGCGATGGGTGCAAAGGGAATTACTTCTTTGGTAATTTGACCGAGAGGAGAATTAAAGACATCTAATAGCGACGAAATCTGTTCTAGATATGGTTTGAAGTTTTGAACGTTGGGTTTTTGCTCTTTGATTGCTTTTGCCAAATCAAGCACGGCTTTAGCTGCTTCGGCTCCAGTTTTTGTTACCTCTACCCCTTGTGTCCAGTTCAACTCCTGAATGTTTCGCAAAAACTTCCAGAGTTTCGTCATCGCCATAGACTATTCTCCAACAGCATTAATTTGGTAAAAATGCACCTGTATAGCGCTTCTCGTTTGTATGCAATAGATTTTGACTTCTCTCCAAACCTCTCTCCTAAAAGGAGAGAGGCTTTGAGTCTTACTCCCCAACACTAGTAGGGAAGGGGTTGGGGGCTAGGTCTTTATTACACTCAACTGAGAACTGCTATATTACTTAACTCATAGTCAACCAGCTAAAAACTTGTTTAACTGTCAGTTCTAACTCGGTATCATTGAGTATAGGCAACTGATAAGCTATTGTATATAATTTCACTCGCTACTTGGAAACGCTGTTAGTGCAGTTTTAAGTTTCACTTAGAGGTGTAGAAGCCCAGAGATTTTTTAAAGTTTGTTGTCCACGGGTATCAAAGACTCGTTAACGGAGATAAAAGGTGGATTCATCCAGTTCAAAGACTCGTTAACGGAGATAAAAGGTGGATTCATCCAGTTCAAAGACTCGTTAACAGAGATAAAAGGTGGATGAACAGACGCGATTAATTGCGTCTCTACTAACTCCGTTGCCAAATTTTAATTGTCTTATCCAAACTGCCGCTAACCAACATCTCACCAGAAGCGGTAAAAGCTAATGCTGTGACTGTGTTGCCATGTCCTGTAAACGTACCCAGCAATTCCCCAGTTTGTAGATGCCATAATTTGATGGTTTTATCAGCACTACCACTGGCGATAATTTGTCCATCAGGACTTAAAGCGATCGCATATACTCTATCTCTATGACCTTTGAGGGTGCGAAGTAATTTCCCAGTTTCTAACTGCCAAATTTTTATCGTCTGATCCCAGCTACCGCTGACGAGTAGTTTACCATCTTCACTCATCGCCAGTGAACTAACGATGTGAGAATGACCCATCAACATATGCAGCGGTTCTGTTTCTTGCTCTTTGAGATTTTTTCCCCTCGTTGGGGTTGAGGTATCCCAAACTTTGATTTTGCGGTAGCTACCTGTAACCAGAGTTTGCCCGTCTTGACTCAAAACCAGAGAGTGAGCCGCGGTATCATCTAAAGAGAGTGCGATCGCTACCTGACGTTGCATTAAATCCCAAAATAGAATTTTTCTGTCATCCCCACCAGTAGCTAACATCCTGCCATCTGGCGTAAAAGCAACACACCGCACTATCCCATTATGCTTATGCAAAATATCTATCAAGTCTAATGCGCCTACGTGCCAAATCTTAATCGTAGAGTCTGCACCACAACTTGCTAAAGTTTGCCCATCAGAACTGAACGCCAAGGAATTTACTTCATCCACCAGCCCAGACATCACCCAAGGCTGTTCTGATAATGTATCTATTAATATACCTTTACTTAAATCCCATAACTTTGTCTCTCCACGACTACCACTAGCCAATATGGGCGTAGTTTTGCCATTCTTATATGAACTAAAGGCAAGGCAATTAATTCCTCTAGTATGCCCTTGGAGAGTTTGCCAACATTCCCAATCACCTACAATTTCTTTAAGAATATGCTCTGGGGGCAAAGTTTGAATTGTCTCTGCCGTTGTTCTTTCATCAACTACTGGTGGTGCTTCTTTTTTAGTAGTTAATGATTCTAAATACCAACTCAATCCCCCTGCATACAACAAGTTACTGGGAGAAATGTACAGTTTTGGTTCAGTTAATTCTATTTGATTTGAAGGTAAAAACCCTGTAATTACAGCTTGCTTTTCGTAACCTAATTTACCTGCAAATGGATAAAGCAAACATAGAAAAATTAATAATTGGTGATTTTTTAAATCCTCTTGAGTAACCGACCATCTGATTTTGTTTTTCTTAATACCGTTAAAACTTTCGCCATCAGCAACGTAAACTAAAACACTCAGTTCGGGATTATTCTTAACCACGTAAGAAAATTTACTTTCGCCACGCAAATTACCTTCATCATCTAAGACGATGTTTTGTAAGGTATCTTGTGGGACTTTTATTAGCAGCTTGCCCAGGCGTTCAGCTATCACCTGTTCAACGATTTGCTCTCGTAAAAAATAATCTTCCGCTTGCTGCTGGAAGTAGCTGGGAAAAGGAATCACCCAATCGGGAGGTTCAGGATATTCAGGTGGCGTTGGCGGTGGATTTTTGGAGATAATCTCTGCTTGTTGACGAGAAAATTCCAGGATTTTTGCCAATGGCCCTCCCCAAAATGCCATAACCTCGGTGTGGCAACCTTTGACTTGACTTTCCAACAAAGACAAGTCGTAAGTCTTGAGTTTTTTCACACGTTGAAGAAAGTCAGCTTGTTGAGCTTTTAGTAAGCTAATCCAGTCCATTTGCATTATAACGGCACATTATTGCATACCTACGGTAAGCTATACCATTGCTATTACTCAAGTTTATAATCTTAAGTTAATTAAAAATTCAGTAATCCTAGCAGTCTAATAAAACACAGCTATCAGCATTTATTCGCCCTCAAGTTACCCCTTAGATAGTATTTGAACATTTAATTAACTGATGTCAGTCAATTCTAACGAATCTGGAGAACGAGATACTGTTTCCCTAGAAACAGTTCTATATCTCAAGGAAGCTATGATTTGAGAGAAAGATCAGGGTTATAGCGGCGTGAGATTAACAAATACCTATACGAAAGTCAACTAGCGCATCTTAATTTCGGTACAAGACTCTAAAATTGTCATAAATAATCAATTTTGACTGATTCTAGGCTTTGTGTTTTTGTCTCTTGAGTGTATTGTCTATACCAGAAGGTTTGCCTAAAGTATCGCTTGCTTCTAGCTGTTGAAGTTTCATTTGTAACTCAAAGTCATGACTGCTAATAATTGTTTCTAAATTCGCTATTCTCTGCTCTAACAGTTCTACCTGCTGCTGTTGTAGATATGGAGTTTGCGATTTTTCTTCATTAGAACGCCAAACAGCAACCGTACCAACTGTTGCACCACCAATAGCAACTAAAGGAAGAACAGCACCGCTTCTAGTGGCAACTGAAAGTGGAATGCAAATCGCCAGAATGCCTACTGTAAGTCCCCAAATTCTTGTAGTGGCAACTACTCTAACATCGTGGGATGCTTCTAAGTTTTTTTTCGATTGTTTAGCCATAAGTTTATCTCAGCAGTTACTCGCTAGATTGGCATAATTACTGACAAAATACTTCCTACAATAGGGTTAAGTATAATTGCTTCACGGAAATATTTTGTGATTATTATTACCTTCGTCAGAAATACTTGGTGTTTTCGTGTCTTAGCCTTTTTTATTACCTGGAAACAAAGGTTTTAATGTTTCTCTTTTTTAGATTTAAACAGCTAGTTGTACACTAGGGCAATATAAAGATTTGCTTGAAATTATGTAAGGAAGCAGCAGATGCTAGTTCGTGCTTTTTTTGAAGCTGCCAAGGTTGAGAGTGCTAAATCCCCTTACGATACAGTTCATCTGAAAATTTTTTATCCAGCAAAAATGTCTGGGAGTCATCTAGAAAAGGATATGGGAATTGTACCTGTAGATCCAGAACAGGCTCCTTTTCCGGTAGTGATTTTCTTCAATGGTGTTAACTGTGAAGCCCAAAAATACCAATGGCTAGCAGTTGAACTAGCTAAACGGGGGCTGGTGATAGTTCTATTTAACTGGATAGCGGAAAACATTCCTGGAATTGTTGGCTTGACTCCTGGGGTTGATTTGGCGAACTGGAACCCAGAAGTCTATGGTACTGCTCCGACTGCTGCGGCTTTGCCAGCAATTTTAGCGAAACTGGAAGACTTACAGACAAAGGGGATTTTAGCAGGGACGCTTGACTTACAACGAATTATTTTAGGCGGACACTCGGCTGGTGGGAGAGTAGCCATAGAAAATGCCGATCGCAGTTTTTTCCCGCAAGTCAGTGCGGCTTTTGCTTACGGCGCACATAACACTGGCGGGGTGGCTTTAGGGTATGAGCCAGGTACTATGTTACCGTTACCAGACACCTTACCCCTGCTACTGATAGGAGGAACCTGTGATGGAGTGATTGCTAATAGCAGCGATCGCTATGGTGTAGATTCTGGTAATGCTACCACCCCAGTCATCCGGACATTCACTGAAGCGATCGCAGGGGGACGAAATGACAGCTATCTAGTACTTCTAGAAGGAGCAAATCACTTTTCGATGGCTGATAGCCTAGACTCTACTACAGGTAGACCCTTTCTTGACTTCCCCGCCACCCAACCCCAAGAAAACTTCCGTCTGCTGATGGGTGAAATCATTGGCTTGTTTATTGATACTCATATTCGCCTTCAACCAGAAGCTTCCCAGCAGCTAGAACAATTGCTTAATGCTACTAATCCTCTGATAAAATCCTTTGAGCGGAAGTAGAGACGCGATTATACTCTGCGAGAAGCCGCTCTTCGAGTGTCTACGCGTCTGTACAGGAGTTAGTCATTAAATTATTTCCCTCATCTCCCTCACCGATCCATAAGGGTTCAATAAGTAATCTAAAATCTAAAATTGATTGATATGGCAAGTAAGTAGGTAGGTGCCAAAAAAGTCAGCTATGTTAAGATATGTAAAGACTGATAATGCATCTACAAGGTAGTTGGTGTATGGGTGCGCGTTTAAGGGTATTTCTGACTCCTGAGCAAGACCAAACTTTACTAAATCTGAGAAAACAGGATGTACCACAGAAAGTCAAAGACAGGGCGGAAATAATCAGGCTAAATGCACATGGTTGGTATGTAGAGAAGATAGCAGATCACTTTGATTGTCACAAAAAAACAGTCACAAAAGTTTTGCATCAATGGCAAAAACTGGGCACAGAAGGGCTTTGGGAATCTCCTGGGCGAGGGGGGAAACCAAAGTGGCTTGAGGATGACATGATATTTTTAGAAGAATGCCTCAGAAACGAGCCACGCACATACAATAGTTCTCAGTTAGCTTTGAAGTTGAAAACAGAACGCAACGTTGAGATGAGTGCCGACAGATTAAGACGGGTACTCAAAAAAAGGGGGTCGATTGGAAACGGACAAGGAAAAGCCATAAAGGAAAACAAGACCCAGTAGCACGAGCAAACAAGCAAGCAGACCTAGACATGTTGGAATTAGCTGCTGCCACTGGTGAAATAGACCTGAAATACCTAGACGAGTCAGGGTTCTGTATGTGGAGCGAACCTAGTTATACATATTACTTTAGAGGTGAGCAAAAACGGTTAGAACAGACTAAACGCCGTGGTCGCAGATTAAGTATTATCGGGCTTCTCCAACCTTTAATCAGTTTTGTTTACGGTTTAGTTATCGGTGGTGTTGACCGTAAATCTTATATAGAAATGATGGAGAAAGAAGCCAAACAAGCCCAAGAAACTGGACGTATCAGCGTGATTGTGCAAGATAACGGGCCAATACATCGCTGCCAAGAAGTTCAACAATTGTGGAAAAAATGGGAAAGTCAGGGTTTGTACATCTTTTTTCTCCCGAAATATTGCTCAGAAATGAATCCAATTGAATTGGAATGGCAACATCTCAAGAAAGATGAGTTATCCGGGCAAGCATTTGATGATGAGCTAGATCTCGCTTACGCCGTCATCAATGGTGTTCAAGCTAGAGGAAAAAAAAACAATCACAACACACATCGTGTAAAATTTAGCTCTAGATTATCAACTTAAGATTTTGTTACATAGTAGAAAATTTCGGTGCCTACCTACTTACATCTTACATTTTTCTGGCTGGGGCAAGTCGCGGTGTTGGCCGAGAGATTGCTAAACAATTGACAGCACAAAATTTCAAGTTAAAAGCACTCCTGAGAACTGATGCTGCTGCTGCTGAACTGGAAGCATTGAATATTCAGGTAGTTTTGGGAGATGCTTTAAATATTGATGATGTAGAACGTGCAATACTCACAGGTGAACCTATCCACGCTGTTATCAGTACTATTGGCGGGTTGCCTGTAGACAGTGAAAGAGCTGACTTTCTCGGTAATAAAAATTTGATTGATGCCGCAGTCAAAGGTGGAGTGCAAAAGTTTATTCTTGTGTCTTCCATTGGCAGCGGCAATAGTGCTGTTGCTTTGCCTCCTCAAGCTTTGAAAACACTGGGGCCTGTATTAACTGAAAAAGATAAAGCTGAAAAACACTTAATTGCTAGTGGATTAACTTACACAATTATCCGTCCTGGTGGATTAAAGTCAGAACCAGCAACAGGCAATGGCATATTAACTGAAGATCCGCGTATTGCTGGCAGTATCAATCGTGCAGATGTCGCGCAGTTGGTTGTCCGCTCTTTAAATTCTCAGCGCACTAATAATAAAGTATTATCAGCAATTGACCGAAATATGCTGTTTGGGCAGCCAGAGTTTGCGGAGTTAAGTTTGGAGTAGAGACGCGATTAATCGCGTCTGTACAGGAGTTTGGAGTAGAGACGCGATTATACTCTTACGAGAAGCCGCTCTTCGAGCGTCTACGCGTCTCTACAAACCATAGTTTTCTAATTTTTTACTCTCCAGAAATTTGTATAAACACAGTCCTTTTACGAGGCCCATCCAATTCAAAAAACAATACAGATTGCCAAGTTCCCAAAGCTAATTTTCCATCCACAACGGGAATTGTTTCACTAGTGTTTAGCATCATTGCAATCAAGTGAGAATGAGCATTAATTGGTTCATCTTCTGGGACATCTCTTAAATGCAAGTCATTATGTAAGTATCGGTCTGATTCGGGTGCTAATTTCTGTAAGAATACTCTGACATCTTCTAACAATCTAACTTCATTTTCATTAATAGCTAAAGCGGTTGTAGTGTGTCGAGAAAATACTAAAGCTTGACCATTTTTAATTGATGCTGAATCAATAAATTCTTGAATTTGTTGCGTTATATTATGAATATTAATTCCTGGCTTAGTTTCGATTTCAATTAACTTATTAATAATTGGCATATTTGTGTGATTATTAATTATGAATGACGAGTTAGTATTACACTAAAATATTTCTGCCTACTTAGCGATTAATCGCGTCTCTACTCTCCACTCCCCACTATCATTTGTAAACCTCGTACCAATCTCTCTATGCCTTCTTTGACTGTCTCTTTTTGCAGTGCACCATAAGCAACTCGCAGATAACATCCCTCTTCCATACCAAAGGTTGTACCTGGAATCACTGCTACTTGATACTCCTGAATCAGTCTTTTAACTAACTCAAAAGCATCCATCTGAGTATGAATTTTGAGGAAAAAATAGAAAGCACCATTGGCAGAAGTAATGCTACATAAATCTTGTAAGCGGTTAAGAGATTCGAGTACTAGTTGTCGCACTTGGGCAATTGCACCAATATTGTCTCTTAAATACTCCTCTTTTGCCTGCAATGCTCCTAAAGCCGCATACTGAGAAACGACAGGCGGACAAATCAAAATTGTATCCTGAACTTTTCTAATAGCAACAAGTAAATGTTTAGGAATCACCATATAACCAATGCGCCAGCTGGCAAAACCGTAAGCTTTAGAAAGGCTATAAAGGGAAATTGTGTAATTATTACCACCAAATGCACCAGGGGAAACGTGTTTTACTCCGTTGTAGGTAAAGTATTCATAGGCTTCATCACTGATATGATAAATGCCGTGAGCGCCACATATTTGACTTACTTGCCGTAATGCTGCTTCTGAATAGACAACTCCTGTAGGATTATTCGGTGAAATTGTTACTATTGCGCGTGTTTTAGAAGTAATTGCTTGCGCGATCGCTTCTGGACGTAATTGGTAATTTTCATCTGTTCCTACTAAGACTGCACGACAACCCGCGATTGCGATCGCCATTTCGTGATTGAAATAATAAGGTGTATTCAGAATAATTTCATCACCAGGGGAAGTAATAGCAAGAATGGCGTTCATAAACCCCATATTGCTCCCGGCTGTAACTACGATGCAGTTTTCTTCGTTGATTTCAATGCCGTTAAAGGCAAACAATTTTCCCGCCAGTGCTGTTAATAAGGGGGGAATTCCCTCAACTGCTTTGTAGAGATGATTAGCAGGTTCAGCGAGGAATTTGGGCAAAAGTTCTATAGCTTCCGGTGGTGGGCTGTAAGAAACTACACCTTGTCCTAATGAAATTGTTCCAGGAGAGTTTTTAATCAGTTCACCAACTACAGGGATAATCGGCGACTGCACCGCCTGCATACGAGAAGTAAGAGATTCCATGTGATCGTGATACTTAAGCTACATTTAATTGTCTCTCGTATCTACACTTTTTAATGTTGGTTTTTGTTCTTTAAACTAAATGATGCATTGGCATAACACCACGATGCATTGGCATAACACCACGACGTATTGGCATAACATCACGATGCAATGGCATAACACTGCGATGTATTGGCATAACACCACGACGTATTGGCATAACATCACGATGTATTGGCATAACACCACGACGTATTGGCATAACATCACGATGTATTGGCATAACACTGCGATGTATTGTGATCGCGTTGATTTGAAAACCCTGCGGTGCTGTGCTATCCGCTAAACTGACAATGGTGGGGGAAACCGGATATCTGCACTAAACTGTTCAACATCGGCGCTGCGATGAATTGGTAAAACATATTCTAGATTCTCATGGGGACGAGGAATAATGCGATCGGAAAGTACCTCGCCGCCATCAACTCGCAACACCGCTTTTAATCCAGCGGCTACAGCCACATTCACCTCGCCCACATTTCCCCGAATCAACACAGTAATTCTTCCCAAATCAGTATTTTCATAGCCAACAAGCGTAACGCGGGCAGCTTTACACATCGCATCTCCCGCTTCTACTGCTGCGGGAACTCCATAAACTTCTATCATGCCCAGCGCCAATGTCATACTGATTTAAAATTTTAGTCGTAAGAATAACACAACCAAAATCCTATCACTTGTGGTTGTTTACAACTTATACCATTTTATTTTAATAATGATACAAATACGCTGGTAAGGCCATGGGATTGCCATGCCCCTACGAGAAATCTATATATATCAGGATTTTCGTTAATTGGTATTACCTCAATCATTAGCTACGTTTTTTGTTTGAATATGTTTATAGATAGATGCAATATTGCGAGCATCGTCAATACCGCGATGATGTGTTCCTTTTAACTCTATTCCCAGTTGATTGAGAGCCTCTGCCATACCAAATTTCTTAGATACACCAAGATATTCTGAAAACTCTTTTTTGATATTTATATGTTCTGGCGTAAAAGGATAGGGAATATTATGAAAAGCACAATCTTGAATAAATTGCTTTTTATCGTACTCTCCCCAAGAGCAAAAAATATAATTGGGAAATGAGTAAATCCACTCTTTAAAACGAGAAATTACTTCAGAGAATTGTGATGCTTGGTCAACATCTTGCTGCCGAATACTAGTTAATTCGGTACAAAATTTCGTTAATTGTGGATGTCTTACGGGTTGAATGAATTCCTGAAATTCTGCATCAATTTTCCATGTTGCTCGATTGAGCATCACCGCGCCGATTTCAATTATCTCCATTTCGCGACGCGGGATACTTCGGTTTTCACAGCACGTAGCTTCCAGATCAACTATGAGATAATAGTCGGCTTTCTGAATTTTCATATTAGGTAATAAGTCTATATAAATTTTTTGAATGCTTAAGAATTAAGAATTTAGGTTGATGAAAAAGGTTGAATCCAGCCAAATTTGATAGCGATATCAAGAGCGATCGCAGCCATTGCAAACCATAATACACTCTCAAAAGCCAGCACTAGAAAAGGTAAAATTGTCTCAGCAGAATTCCATCCAACTTCTATCTGGGTTAATCCGCGTACTAAGCCAAATGCCAATACGCCACCAGTTTTAAGTTGAGGATTGTTGTCTAAACGGATGATATAGCGATAGGTTACACCAAATAGCAACCCAGAAAAACCAGCGATTGCACCACTCACCAACCAATACCAACTAACACCAATTTGCAAACTTGCAAGTATCTCAAAATACTTTGCTAGCACTAGATTATTTATCAAATTTGTGATTACGAACGCAAAACCTAGAGATAATCCCCCAATAATTCCAGCTTTGAGAGATTCTAAGCGTTCTACCATTAATTGATTATTTGAAATTCGATTCATTTTACATAACGGTTTGGGATTATAAATTTGGCAAATTGCCCAGTACCCAATTACCACTATGATAAATACTAGATTATAACGTAAGTATAATTATTACTTTATTAAGTAGTGGCGGGTCTTAATCCCCCACTAACTGCATTCTGACGCTTCGCGAACGCGTAGCTTGCTTCCCCGGAGGGGTACGACAGGCGGTAGTTGAGCGCAGTCGAAACTCAGGGCATCGCTTCTGAATTCTTCTTCAAAAATCATGTTTTATATTAGGAATCCTGATCGTAAACTCGGTTCCTGTACCTAGCAGAGAATTCACCCCTAATGTCCCATTGTGTTTTTCCACGATAATTTGATGAGCTATCGACAAGCCAAGTCCAGTGCCTTTACCAACAGTTTTTGTAGTAAATAAAGGCTCAAACAGCCGTTGTTTAACTCGTTCAGGAACACCGATCCCATTGTCAGCAATCCGAATTACAACCAATTGTTCAGAATCTACCTCTGTTGCAATCTGAATCTGAGGAATTTGATTGCTGATTTTACCTTGCATTATGGCTTCATCAAGAGCATCAATTGCATTTGCCAGAATGTTCATAAATACTTGATTCATCTCCCCAGCAAAGCAATATACCTGTGGTAATGTTCCATAATTCCTAATAACTTTAATAGATGGGCGATCGCCATTAGCCTTAAGACGGTGCTGTAAAATCATTAGTGTACTATCCAGCCCTTGGTGCAAATCCATAGGTATTTTGGTATCACTATCCGAGCGAGAGAAAGTTCGGAGTGAATTAGAAAGATGCTGAATCCGACTAGCTCCTAACTGAAGTGAGTTCAAAATTTTTGGCATATCTTCGAGAACGAACTCCAGATCCAAGTTCTTCACAGCAGCAGTAATTTTATCTGTCGGGCTAGGATACTCTTGTTGATACAGTAAAAGCAGCTGGGTCACTCCTGCAATATATTCCTTTAGAGGCGGAATATTGCTGGTAATAAAGCTAATGGGATTGTTCATTTCATGAGCAATCCCAGCGATTAACTCTCCCAGCGTTGATAGTTTTTCTTGCTGTACCAGTTGGACTTGGGTTTTTTCCAAAGCAGTAGTGCGATCGCTAACTTGTTGTTCCAAAGAGTTAGTCAATCGCTTAAGTTGTAAATGTACACGCACCCTAGCAATGACTTCCTCTTGTGCAAACGGTTTGGGGATATAGTCTACTGCACCCAGAGAAAATCCTTTGGTTTTACTCTCCGTATCTGCTAAGGCTGTAGTGAAAATAATCGGAATGTTTTGTGTAACAGGATTAGCTTTCAGGCGACGACAGGTTTCAAATCCGTCAATACCCGGCATTTGTATATCCAGTAAAATCAATTCTGGCTGATTACGTTCGGCTTGAGCGATCGCACTTTCTCCATCAACTGCAACACGAAAACGAAACTTCTCACTATTGAGCGCTTCGCAAAGCAGAGACAAATTTGTTGGGTTATCATCCACAATCAAAATAAATCCGGTATCTAGGGTCTTGCTCATCATGGATTTCCAAGTGAAGTTTATCTAGAATTAATTGATATATTCGTTAATAAAAGTTTCCAAACGTTTGAGTTGAAAGTTGCTGGCAAGCTGGATAAGTTGCTGGTTAAAAGTGTTTAGCTGTTCGTTCGATTTGGAAAGTTGTTCAGCCATTTCTAAAAGTCTTTGAATATCGCCGTCTTGCACCAGTTCTAGTAACTGTTGTAAAACCTCTTTGGCAGGAGAAATAATCTCAGATGAATGAGCCAAACTACCTACATAGTTTTTTTTGTTTGTGTTTGCGTTCCCGTCAAAAATCCATTCTAGTTGCAAAAATTGTTGCAGCAGTTTCAGCAATGCTTCAGCTTCTATAGGCTTTGGTAGAAATGTATCTGCGCCAGCATCAACACTCTGGTGTTGGTCACTTGCAAACACACTCGCTGACGAAGCAATGATAGGAATATCTTTAAATGGAAAAGACTTACGCAAACGTTTGATCAACTCAAATCCATCTATTATGGGCATTACTAGGTCGGTGATAATCAAGTCTGGTTTGTAGACTAGAGCCTGTTCCCATCCTTCTTGACCGTGGCCAGCTTCTACAACAGTAAACCCAACTGGCTCTAGTAAATTTACAATCACCGAGCGGTTTTCCCATCTGTCATCCACAATCAAAATAGTGCGTTTTTGCCCTTGATAACCAATAATGGTTCCCTGTTCAATCACTCTAGAAAATTTTGCCCAGTCTTTAGATTCTGGCAATTGCACCTCAAACCAGAAAGTACTACCTTTGCCAAACTCACTTTGTACCTGAATTTGGTTATTCATCAACGAAACAATTTTTTGACTTATTGCCAATCCTAAGCCTGTACCTTCAGTTTGTCGTTTCTGATTTCCTACTTGCTCAAAGGGCAGAAAAATTTTCTTGACTTGCTCAGGAGTCATACCTGTGCCGGTATCTGTTATTTCAAAACGAATTTTGTAGTTAATGATTTCTCTACTGTCATTTTTCCCCGAAGTTAACAGTGAAGACTTCTCTGTTTGTTTTAAATCTTGTAATTCTTGACTAATGACTTGAGCTTTGAAAGTTACACTACCTTGTTGTGTAAATTTAATAGCATTACCAAGCAAGTTAATTAATATTTGTCGCAAGCGTTTTTCATCAGCACTAACGCCCGTTGGCAAATCAGGATCGAGTTGGACATCAAAGGCGATGACCTTTTGTTCTGCCCGGATGCGGCAAATTTCAATTACACTGTCTATAAACGCAGGTAAGTAGAAATCAACAGGATTCAATTCCAACTTTCGGGCTTCAATTTTGGAAAGATCCAAGACATCATTAATTAGATTTAATAGATGAGAACCACATTGGTAAATAATGCTGACTCCTTTTCGTCCTTTTTCGCTTAAAGATTCTGTGCGTTGAAGGATTTGTGTATAGCCTAAGATGCCATTAAGAGGTGTACGTAGTTCGTGACTCATGTTGGCGAGAAATTCACTCTTGGCTTCGCTAGCATTTTGAGCAATTTCCTCTGCTTGACGTAGTTCTTGCTCAATGCGTTTACGCTCGACAATTTCACTTGTGAGAACTTGATTAATTGCTTCTAATTGTGCAGGGCTAGGTAGTGTCAGAGCTTGAGGCATGAGATGAATTAACGCAAATGCTGTATATATGGAAATAATTGCAGTTATAGCTTTTAAAACACCTGAAATCCAGTAATCTGGATGCCAAAGCGTCCAAATATCCATCAAGTGTCCAGTACCGCAGGCAATGATAAAAGCCCCAAATAATAGAAAGACTCCGTTGAAAGGAACGTCTTTCCGCTTAGAAATGAAGTAAATCAGTAGGAAGGGAATAGAATAATAAGCAAGAGCGATCGCAGCATCAGAAATAATGTGTAGCGCAACTAGTCCAGTTTTCCAAAGATAACAATGTCCGTGGGGAACAAAACCGTTTGAGTTCAAAGGATAGTTGAAAAGTATCAACATAATGTTGGAGGTTATTGGATTGGCAATATATTCCTATAGCCTCAGTATTCCCAAACTATTAAGTGATAAAGCACGAACAAAATTTTTTTACCTTTCTCTTCAGAGTAGGCGTCAGCTTATCGATAAAACATAATGTCTTATTTATAAGTGCATAAAAAACTAAGTTATGTCAGATTCACTTGAACACTGATCATTAGAACTGATATCGTAGACGCTGCAAGCCAAAAAATTTTAGATAATTAAGCATTATCCGAGCTTGCATAATCAAGGTGATTGACAAAAAAATCTGATCCCTCTAACTCCCCTTTCCCAGTATGATGATAGTTAGAGACATTTTGTAAATTAATTAAGAAGTAGGACTATGGAGATTTTGACACTGGGTTGGGTATCACTACTAGCTGTATTCACTTGGTCAATTGCAATGGTAGTTTGGGGACGTAACGGACTGTAGGGGAATCGTGGAAAGTCCATTCCTGAGTATTTTGGCTTTAGTTGCCGTTGTGCTGCTGCTAGCAGTCACTGGTGGTGTTGGTTATTTGACCGTGGCAGATTGGCGCGATCGCCGCCGTCGAGAAGAAGAAAAACGTGTCACCCGCAACACCCCTCGCAAGCGGCGATAATTCACTCGTATTTGAACAGGTTTTTTGTAGGGACATGATAATATCATGTCCCTACACTATTTTATGCAGCACCAGAGGCGATTCTCCCAAGAGGGAGACGCTACGCGATCGCTAGTAATACTGTTACCTTTCCAGTCGTTGAGGGAATTATAAGAGAGAAGACTTTCAATATTCAAAGTCCTACTGGGAATGGAAAACGCCTCTACTGTACAACCCACACAAGCGAATTTAGAGCAGCAAGAATCTCAATCAGACAAAAAACTCACCGCGCATCAGCAAAGTGAGAAAAAAAAAGCTTTATCTGGAGTAATTGCCCGCATTCGCGAGTCTCTAGATATAGAAACCATCTTCAAAATTACAGTTACAGAAGTACGCCAACTCCTGAAAACTGACCGGGTTGCTGTCTTTCGTTTTTATCCTGACTTGGGATGGGAAGGAGAATTTATTTATGAGGATCTGGGAGCAGAATGGGGTTCAACCCTAACAGCTAAACTTCGTGACCACTGCTTTGCTGCGGAGTTTGCTGGACTATATCAGCAAGGTCGGATCAAAGCAATGGCTGATATTTACCAAGCTGGCATGAGTGATTGCCACGTCCAGATGTTAGAACGATTTCAAGTACGTGCCAATATAGCTGCCCCACTGATGAAAGGTAAAGATTTATGGGGATTGCTGTGTATTCATCAGTGTAGTAATCCTCGTGAGTGGGAAGCATCAGAAATTGAGTTTGTGCAATTAATTGCCGAAAATTTGGGAGTTGCTTTACAGCAAGCAGATTATTTAGAGCAGGTGAAACTACAATCAGCACAACTAGCACAAGCAAAAGCCAGAGAAAAAGCAGCAGAATGGCAGAAAACCATAGCCATAACTGTTGAAAAAATTCGTCAATCTCTGAACTTAGAAAGTATTTTTCGCACAAGCACCGCCGAACTTAGGCAGTTGCTGAATGCTGACCGCGTAGCAATTTATCGCTTTAATTCAGATTGGAGTGGTCAATTTGTGTTTGAATCTGTAGCACAGGGCTGGACTTCCCTGATTGACGAACAGTTGCAGCGACCAGAACTATGTGAAAACATCAGCGAATGTAGTGCTAAAGATTTAGCTCAAATTCCAGTAGTAGATACTTACTTACAAGATACAGATGGTGGTCAGTTTGTTAGAGGTGAAGTTTACCGCATTTGTAATGATATTTACAGTGCAGGTTTTAACGACTGCTACATAAAAGTCTTAGAGAGCTATCAGGCAAGAGCTTATGTAATCGTGGCCATTTACCACGGTCAAAGGCTTTGGGGCTTGCTAGCAGTGTACCAAAATTCCGCAATACGTAATTGGCAAGAAGATGAGGTATACTTACTTACGCAAGTTAGCACTCAACTAGGTGTAGCTTTGCAGCAAGCAGAATACTTACAGCAAATGCAGAGTCAAGCAGCAGAAATCAGCAAAGCTGCTGAACGACAAAGAGCGCTAGCAAATACTGTAGAGAAAATTCGTCGGTCTTTGGACATTGACACTATTTTTAATACTGCTACTCAAGAAGTCCGCCATCTACTGGAAGTGGAACGAGTCGCAATTTACCGCTTCTATCCTGACTGGAGTGGCGAATTTGTCGCTGATTCCATTGTTGATGGTTGGACACCAATGGTTAAGCCTCAGCCTGTGACAGAGCGGGTTCTTTTGCAAGGAACGCAAGCAGGCAAGTATGCACGTAATGAAGTTTTTGTACCAATTTCTCAGGGTGATAAGCTGTGGGGGTTGCTGGTAGCTTATCAAAATTCCCAGCCTCGTTATTGGCAAGATGAGGAGATCAATTTACTGGCACAAGTTGGCATACAACTAGGAGTGGCTTTACAGCAAGCAGAAGCTTTGAAACAAGTGCAGATGCAAGCCCAGCAACTGGCAAAAGCCGCCGAACGTGAACGGAAAGCCACAGAAAGGGAAAAAGCTTTAGCTGCAACAGTAGAAAAAATTCGCCAGTCTCTTGACTTAAGTACTATTTTTGCCACTAGTACTCAAGAAGTTCAGCGACTATTGGAAGTTGATCGAGTTACTATATATCGCTTCCAACCTGATTGGAGTGGCGAATTTGTTGCCGAGTCTTTAGCCAAAGGTTGGACACCAAAGCGGGAACTTGTACCTGTAATTGCAGATAATTACTTGGAAAAAACCCAAGGAGGAGACTTTGCTAACGGTAAAATTCTCATTATTAAGGATATTCACAACAGCAACAATGATTCTATTCCTTATCTTGCCCTGAGCGAGTTCATAGAGGCTAGGGCATACATGATTGTGCCGATTTTCCAAGGTGATAAACTCTGGGGATTACTAGCAGCCTATCAAAATACCAAACCTCGTGATTGGCAAGAAGATGAAGTAGATTTATTAATCCAAATTTGCACTCAATTAGGAGTAGGACTTCAGCAAGCGGAATTACTCGAACAAACTCAGCGTCAAAAAGAAGAACTTGCAGAAACTCTCAAAGAATTGCAGCAAACTCAGAGCCAGTTGATTCAAAGTGAGAAAATGGCTGGTTTAGGGCAGTTAGTTGCTGGTATAGCGCATGAAATTAACAATCCAATTAGTTTTATTTACGGTAACATCACTTATGTTACTGAACACACAGAAAATTTATTTAAATTACTGCATCTTTACCAGAAAAACTATCCCAAACCAAAAGGGGAAATTCAACAACAAGTAACAGCATTAGATTTAGATTTTATTGCTGATGATTTGCCTAAAATCCTGACTTCTATGATGATTGGGGCAGAACGTATCTGTGAGTTAGTTCTGTCGTTACGTACTTTTTCTCGACTTGACGAAGCAGAAATGAAGCCAATTAATCTTCATGAAGGCATTGACAGCACTTTGTTGATATTACAACATCGCCTGCAACCAAAAACTAGTTATGTTGCTATTGAAGTAGTTAAGAAATATGGTAAATTGCCCTTAGTCGTCTGTTACGCAGCTCAGATGAATCAAGTATTTATGAATATTCTTAATAATGCAATTGATGCTTTAGAATATTCAGTGTCTGCTGATAAAATGGTTGACAATCCTAAAATCTTGATTACTACAGAAATTATAGGAAATAATTCTACTTTGATTCGCATTGCGGATAATGGTTGTGGTATTCCAGAGAGTATGCGATCGCGTATTTTTGAGCCTTTCTTTACAACCAAAGAACCTGGACAAGGTACTGGTTTAGGGTTATCTATTAGCTACCAAATTATTGTGGAAAAACACGGCGGTCAAATTAAGTGTGTTTCTGAACCTGGGAAGGGTTGTGAGTTTTGGATAGAGATTCCGATGAATCGCTCAGTTACTTAAATAATTAAGGCGATACCTTTACTGCGGAATGCTACGCGAACGCCTAACGCTGGAGATTTTGCAGGCGATCGCTTTTTTTGTTTCGTGCAAAGTCGTAGCGAAGCGATCGCCTACTCCAAATCTTCTATACTTGTACTATGTAAAGGTAATCAAATTCTCTATAATTACAAACACTAATACCCAAATGAAAACCAATCAATACCCATTTGCCCAAGAATTAATTACAGATACTCAAGGTAACATTCGTAAAGTAATTATAGATTTTCAAGACTATCTACGTTTATTAGAAGCGATTGAAGATGAAGGATTGATATTAGCAATGAAGGAAGTACAACAAGAAACGCCATTAAATATTAATGAAGCATTAGCAGAATTAGAAAGATAGTGAATACCCAGTATCTATCCAGCTTTATTAATCCCAAGATATCGCACTTACAGCAAATCGGGGAATGCGATACTCCAAGACGATTCCAGGGCAATCGCATTTCCACTGAAATAGGTTATGTGATCGCATTTTATTGTAAAGGTGCAATTAGGCGATCATGTGTCAAGAATAAAGTAAGCGATCGCTCTTTGGCAGTTTTGGATATCACTTTTTTATCTCACACAGAGGTGCAGAGAACACACAGTAAGGAGGTAGCGATCACCTTTGCTGTAGAAAGTGCAATTAGACTATGGCTATTTCACTCTAATTCTAAAAATAGTGATTCCAAATCTCTATATCCACTGATGACACGCGCAATATCAATTCCATCTTCTCTGGGATAGTAGAAGACAATATATTCTTCAATATTAAATCCCCGTAAATTCGGAGATAATTGCTCATAACTCTTCCCCATGTTGGGAAATCCAGCAACTAATTTGCATTTCTGGCGAATAGCATCAAAAAGTTTACTAGCAGCGCTGGGGCTAGTCTGGGCAATATATTCACAAATAGTATTTAAATCTTTGACTGCTTCATCAGAAAACGAGTAGTTACTCATTTTTGAGACTCAGAAATTTGATTGATTTTTTCTTGTAGTTGAGCAAATACTATCTCACCATCTGTAACCTCTCCTCTAGCAATTTCTTCCTTTCCAATCACTATTTTTTGTCGAAGTTCTTCCAAACGTTGTTCTCGTGCTTGTAGCAATTTGAATGCTTCGTTCATAACTTCTTCTGCATTAGCATATCTCCCAGCTTGAATTTGAGATTGAATAAACTGCTCATGCTCAGGTTTGAGGGAAATATTCATTCTAAATAACTCTACTAACTTGACTATATTCAAATTTTATCGCTAATTGACTTGACGAAGGAATACAGCTCAGTTTTCAACTGAAAGATTAATGTGTTCACGAAGTGACTCCGTAGGAGTATCGCGTTTGTTATGAAGATGAAATTAGGCGATCGCATTTCAAAAAAAAGCAAGCGATCGCTCTTTTTAACGAACCACAGAGGTGCAGATAACACAGAGGAAGAAGAGAGCGATCAGCTTGACGATAAAGTTAGGTTAGGCGATACAAAACAAGCGAGTCACTTTATTATTGATCAACGCACTACCCATTTAAGCTACCTTACAAACGGTCGGTTTTGGAAGTGCTTCCCCGGTGGCTTCATAAGCCATTATCAGTGACTCTAATGCTTCAGTACCATTTGCAACAGCTTCCTCATAACTATCGCCATGCGTCCGAAAAGGCTGTCCAGGAAAATCGGGGAATCCGACTAAAAAGCAGTTGTCTTCATCAGACCATTGAATTAGCATTTGATATTTAAATTTGCTCATCTTCTTGATTCTCTCGCTGTTTTTCTTCTACTTCTTGAATTGCTTCTTGAACGTCTTTCTCTTGATAGCGTTTTGCGTCTGAACTGTCTTTACCAGAAACCGTGAGTTTTCCTGCATATAAAGGATGTATCCAGTTTGTATGACTTCCTTTACCTGGGATTTCTGTAAAATTCGCTCTTACCAACATTTGTTTGAGTTCCCTGATTGTCTTTGGCATTGTCAGGTCTAGACGCTTTATTAATCCCAAGATATCGCACTTACAGCAAATCGGGGGATGCGATACTCCAAGACGATTCCAGTGCAATCGCATTTCCAATGAAATAGGTTATGCGATCGCATTTTATTGTAAAGGTGCAATTAGGCGACCACGTGTCAAGAATAAAGTAAGCGATCGCACTGTGGAGTTTTAGCTAGCATTTTTTTAAGGAACCACAAACTACACAAATAATTATTCTTCCGCTATTTTAGTGGCAATTGATCTACCAATATTATGGAAATATTCATTTGTTAAACCTCTACTTACAGGATGTTTAGCTATAACAAACACAGTCTGACTATTTTTACAAATTAAGAAACCTTCTGAAGTTGGTGAAAACTCAACATCAGTTATTTTTTCAGTTATTCTTCTCCAATAATACTCATATCCCACACCGTAGAAAATAACCGCTTTAGGTTGATGTTCTTTTATTCTCTGACTAATATAATTTATTCGCTTCTCAAGACAATAATTTTCATAGGTAGCTCTATTAGATAAAAAAGAAAGTTGAGTATGGGGAGGATTAAAGATCCAATCCTTAAGAGATCGTGACGGTAGAGGGAATAATTCTAATAAACAAGTCTCCTTATCTTTTCTACCCAGTTCGTTTATTTGATATTTACGAACCTTTTCTAAATCAATATTCTCTTTTTCTTTAGCACTCAATACAATGCGAATCAATTTATTCCATGTTGGTTGTATTCTTTCGTCCCATGTTCCCATATCTATATGATATTCTGCAACATCATCTATTTCATATTTGCCCCTGTTTGACCATATATTTATTCTTTTATGAATATCTTGAAAGTCTTCTCCTCTTTCTTCCATACCAATAAACCAATAATTTTCTTTATAATTACCATATCCATAAAATACATCGACTCTTTTTTTAAGAAGCTTATCATTAAAAAAGTCTTGATTGAACATAACTTTGTAATTTTACTTCTAAAATTAAAATTTGTTAGTCAAAAGTAATTGAGCATACATAGAATGTCAAGTAAAATAACAAAACTGAAAATTTTATTAAATTATCAAATCTATAATAAATAACCTTTCTATTCTTTGCATGAGGTAATTATCCAACAAAAAAACTTGCCTAAGAAGCATTACACCCCCAAGGCAAGCCAACTGTCTAAATTCTTTACTTCGCGCCCTTTGCGCCCTTTGCGGCTCGTTTAAAGTTGCTTCACTTCCGAAACCAACTTCGACACCATATCCTTAGCGCTACCAAAAAGCATCGTAGTTTTATCCTTGTAGAACAACTCATTATCTACACCGGCAAAACCCGTACTCATGCCGCGCTTAATCACAATCGTCTGCTTCGCCCGATCTACTTCCAAAATTGGCATACCATAAATCGGGCTATTTGCATCACTCCGCGCCGCCGGATTTACCACATCATTTGCCCCAATTACTAAAGCCACATCTGCTTGATCAAACTGGGGATTAATATCATCCATGTCATACAACTGGGTATAAGGCACATTTGCCTCCGCCAGCAACACATTCATATGCCCCGGCATTCTCCCAGCAACAGGGTGAATGGCATACTTGACATCAACGCCCATTTTTTCTAGCTGATCTGACAATTCCCGGACGCTATGTTGCGCTTGAGCAACTGCCATACCATAACCAGGCACAATCACCACAGAACGGGCATAACCCAACATCATCGCTCCTTCTTCAGGATCGATACTGCGGACGCTTTGATCGGTTGCACCACCACTAGCACCACCACCAGCAGAACTAGATCCTGTACCAAAAGCGCTGAACAACACACTAAATAAGGAGCGGTTCATCGCCTTACACATAATCTCAGTGAGGATTAAGCCAGATGCTCCTACCAAAGCCCCAGCGATGATTAACATATTGTTCATCACCACGAACCCAGCCGCCGCCGCCGCCACACCTGACAACGAGTTCAACAGCGAGATTACTACTGGCATATCGCCGCCACCAATGGGGATGACGAACATTACGCCCAACACCAATGAAACGCCAACCACTCCCAAGAATATGGGTAAGCTATCTGGTGTGATGATTAAGTAGGCACTGCCTACTATATAAGCACCCAGAAGTAAGAGGTTAAATGGTTGCTGGAAAGGAAACGTAATCGGGGAACCGCTGATTAAACCTTGCAATTTGGCAAAGGCCAAAAAACTACCTGTGAAGGTAACACCACCGATTAAAACGTCCAACAGCATGGAAATGTTCACATCTAGCGGTATCGGCTGAGAACTATCTAATAACCGCCAGAATTCGGCAACAGCTACTAATGCCGAAGCTGCACCACCCAAACCGTTAAGTAAACCCACCATTTGGGGCATTTCGGTCATTTGGACTTTGTAGGCAACGATCGCACCAATTCCCGATCCAATTGCCAAACCCAACAATATCATCTCGTAGTTCAATACGTGCTGATCGAGCATTGTTGCCACAATTGCCAGTAGCATCCCTACAGCCGCTACGATATTACCGTTCCTCGCTGTAGCAGGTGATCCCAGCTTTTTCAAGCCCAGAATGAATAACGATGCAGCGACTAAATACGTCAGCTGAATGCCAGTTGGTAAAAAGTCGCTCACGCCTTAATCTCCTTCTTCTTGAACATTTGCAACATTCTGTCTGTGACTAAAAAACCACCCACAACGTTGACTGTTGCTAGTACCACAGCAATCAAACCGAGAATTACTGACACGCTTGTGTCTCTCGCACCAGCAGCAACTATTGCTCCCAGTACCGCAATGCCAGAAATCGCATTTGAGCCTGACATTAATGGCGTGTGGAGAGTCGGGGGTATTTTGTTGATGACTTCAAAGCCAATAAAAGATGCCAAAACAAATACAAACAAAGCAGCAAGTAATGCCTCTGTCATGAAATAAAAACTCCTTTTAGGACTGGGGACTAGAGACTGGGGACTGGGAAATTGGGAATGGATATTCTTAGTTGCTCTCTCACTCGCTAATCTCCCCCATTCTCCCGCTCCCTAATTAACGGCTGGTTGTTGAGAATTCGATGCTTGTAGTGCATCCCGCACTCGTTGATTGCGAATTTCACCTGCATGGGTAACACAAGCTGCATCAACGATGTCGTCGCTAAAGTCCACCTGCAAAGCTTTATCTTTGATTAGCAGTTGAATTAATGACGTAACGTTCTTGGCATACAATTGGCTGGCGTGGATTGGCATTGATGATGGGAGATTGATCGGGCCAATAATCGTTACACCATTCCACACAATATCTTTACCAGGCTCAGTACAGGCGCAGTTACCACCCTGTTCAGCAGCCAAATCCACAATCACTGAACCTGGTTTCATTTGTGCCACCATTTCTTCTGTAACGAGTCGTGGTGCTTGTCTCCCAGGAACTTGAGCGGTGGTAATTACGACATCAGAATTTTTGATGTGTTCAGCGACAACTTCTTGGGTACGTTGTTTGCTAGCTTCAGAAATTTCCTTGGCGTAACCGCCAGCAGCGACGGTTTCTTCTTCTAGTTTGACTTCAACGAATTTTGCCCCTAAGCTTTGCACTTCTTCTTTGACTGCGGGACGAATATCAAAGGCTTCTACCACTGCTCCCAAGCGTCTAGCGGTGGCGATCGCTTGTAATCCTGCTACACCAGCGCCCATAATAAATACTTTAGCTGGCGCGATCGTTCCTGCGGCTGTAGTTAACATTGGGAAATATTTTGGTAATGCCGCAGCAGCAATCAGTACTGCTTTATAGCCTGCCAAAGAAGCTTGCGAGGACAAAGCATCCATACTTTGCGCCCTGGTGGTACGGGGGATCATTTCCATACTCAAGGCTGTGACTTTGCGATTCGCCAGTTGCTGCGCCACCACAGGATTTCCTAAGGGATTGAGAAAGCTGACTAAGACAGCTCCTTCCTTGAGTAAGTCAATTTCTGAGCGTCCGTCTTCTCGTTCTTCAGGTGGACTGACTTTAAGTAAAATATCTGCTTCGCCCCATAATGTGACAGTATCGCTGATAATTTTGGCTCCTGCTGCTTCATAGGCAGAATCGCTAAAAAATGAGCGCTCTCCTGCACCTGTTTCCACCCAAACTTCCAAACCTTGTTTTACCAAACGGGCAACGGTGTCAGGAATTAATGCCACACGACGTTCACCAACTTCAATTTCTTTAGCTACAGCTATTCTCATGAAATCTCCTGGAGATAAATATATTTAATCTCTACCAAGTAAGCGATTGCCTGGATGATGGATGTCCCACACCTCTCATAGTGCCTGGGTGGGAACTATCAGCCATGACTTTTACTAATAGATTGAACTTGAACCTTTCCTCTCCCACTCTTAGTTCTTCTAGCAAAGCCTTACTTTTTTGTAAAGTTTTGAGCGCTGACCGAAGTTATAATCACCGGATGTCGGCGCTGAGACTTCTTGGAAGCATACATTTAGACTTCCCGCTTGCAAATGTCGCAGTTTTCAGATAGTTGCAAACAGAATTACATATTGCACATCCTAAGTTGATTCCTAAATTTTGCATCTTTGTCTTCAGCTTATTTTAGGAATTGAATAATTTTTGGCATTCTTTGTTTATATAGTGCAATATTCATCAAATTTTTTAAGCTTGATAGTTCCAAATTAAATTTTAACGATTACTACTTTGTTTCAAGCTTATTTTAATCAATCTATCTCAAGATAGGTGGCGATCGCTGATAACATCGCTCAATTTTTATAACAAAAATCTTAAATTTAGATACACTTATACATATTCTGAAACACAATCCAATCCCAACTGTGTTTCTATCTAGTTCAAATTTGACCAAGTTGCTAACAGAATCTTTACTGTGCAAAGGTAATATGAAAAATTCAATCAACGTTAAATATATTACTAAGTAGCTTTACTGCTAGCCAATGCTCAGAGAATATGGCACATTTTATGGCCATTTAACGTCTATTGTCAGGAAGTCAGTAGTAAAGTTTAGTTACGAGTACTAACTTTCAGTTATCTAGATAACGGATTTATATATTGGTAGAGGAGCCTCACTATGCAACGTTTACTTTCCCGAAGTTCATCTCGACAGCAGCCCTCTGGGTTAGCAGTCGCCTGCGGGGGGAGACCCTCCTATAAAGCTGTCTCACCGCTGCGACTTCTCTCTGCTTTAGCCGTAACTAGCTGTGTACTAACTGGATTTCCGGTAATAACCTGGGCGCAAAGCTTACCCGGATTCACGCTGTTTAGTGGTATTAAGAGTGATAATCAGTTACCTTTCCGGTTAGATTTTGGCGGACAAACCAATAGCACGGATCGATATATATTAAGAATTCCAGAAAAAAAGATGAAGTTGGCAGTTGCTCAATTTGCCATTACTTATCCTGATTATTACAAAGGAAGGTTTGATCCCAAACAAATTGAGGTACGGGTTAAAGGTAAAAAAGTTGCCCTTTCTGAAGTGAAATGGGATAAAGAAGGCAAATTGATTAATATTTTCCCCCAAGAGCCTGTCCCAGCAGGTAGCAAGGTTGAGGTGGTACTATCTAACGTGCGGAACCCAGCCTTTGGCGGAGTTTACTATTTCAACTGCCAGATTCTCTCTCCTGGAGATGTACCACTACTACGTTACCTGGGAACTTGGATTTTGAGTATTTCTTAAAGTCAAGGGTCAATAGTCAAGGGTCAAAAAATCTTGGACTCGTGGACTATAGACTCTGAACTCTTTTCCCAAAAGCTATCCCTTTTGCGCGTAAAGTGATACAATAAGAGATTGTGATTTTTTATAATAATCGCGTTAGAGGAGAACAGTATGCAGAGAACATTGGGCGGTACTAGCCGTAAGAGAAAAAGAACCTCTGGTTTTCGTGCCAGAATGCGGACACCAGATGGCAGAAACGTAATCAGCGCCAGGAGAAAAAAGGGACGTCACCGTCTAAGCGTTTAGGCCAAATCAAGCTATAAAGAGCGGCTGTGGCTTTGCCCAAAGCAAATAGGCTAAAATCTCGAAAAGATTTTCAGGCAGTTTTCCAAAAAGGAATTCGGCAAAATGGTTCCTATTTAACACTAAGAGCCTTAAAACCGCCGTATGTAAAACAACCTTCCTTGGAGGCTGCCACCGAAAGTACACAACCAACTGACTCAGCACCTCTTGCTAGTACCCAAATTGGCATTTCAATTAGTACAAAAGTCAGTAAGAGGGCAGTAGTTCGCAATCGGATTAAACGGCAGATTGGTGCTGCTTTCTATAAATTGCTGCCCAAATTATCACCTGGATGGCGGCTAGTGGTCATTGTGAAACCCACAGCAGCAGAATCTAAGTGCGTAAGCCAACGATTTCTGCAAGAATTAGAGCAGTTGTTGGCACAAGCCGAGGTGTTCAATGGGCATTCGTGAAGACGTATATTATGAGGGTGGCCCCCACATTGGGGATTTGATTGTAAACCTGTTGATAGGGCTTACTATCGTTGGGATACCATTGACAGTCGGGGCAATAGTCAGGGCATTGTGGCTGCGCTTCCGCATCACCGATCGCCGCATTACTGTGACGGGAGGTTGGCAGGGGCGCGATCGCACTGACGTGATTTATTCAGAAATTGTAAAAGTCGTCAAAGTTCCCCGCGGCATTGGCTTTTGGGGAGACATGGTATTGACTCTAAAAAATGGTAGTCGCCTCGAATTGCGAGCAGTTCCCAAGTTCCGGGAAGTTTATGACTACATTAATGAAAAAATTGCTGCTAAAAATCCCCAATATAGTGGCGCTGCTAACAAGTCAGGGGAGTAGGGCAGGGAGCAGGGGAGAGAATAGTAACTCTAAACTCCTAACTCAGCACTTATAACTCATAACTCCCTTTGTGCGGCTATCCGTAGCGAAGCATAGTCGCAGATAAATGATGATTTAGATAAATTAGATTCAGTCAGTTTACAGTACCTCAGGTTGAATTCAGAATAATGGATTTTGGTATCGGGTTTCTCTCGAACAACGTGATGCTGCCAATCATAGACTTTTTCTATGGTGTTGTGCCTAGCTACGGATTGGCGATCGTTGCCTTAACATTGATAATCCGCTTCGCGCTCTATCCCCTGAGTGCTGGCTCAATTCGCAATATGCGGAAAATGCGAATTGTACAACCTCTAATGCAAAAGCGGATGGCAGAAATCAAAGAGCGCTATAAGGATGATCCGCAAAAACAGCAAGAGGAGATGGTTAATGTCCAAAAAGAATTTGGCAACCCCTTAGCAGGATGTTTGCCACTGCTGTTGCAAATGCCAGTATTGTTAGCACTGTTTGCTACTTTACGAGGTTCGCCTTTTGCTGGCGTGAACTATTCTGTTAACTTGCAAGTTGTACCCTCTGAACAAATCGAGCAAATTCAACCGCAAGCCTTCGCTACTGCTCCTCAAAACATTTACGTTGCTGATGGGGAACACGTTCAAGTAGCTGCTATCCTTCCCAGTGGGAACAAATTAGCAGTAGGAGAACACACGAAGTTACAATATCAGACTACTCAAGGTAAACCATTTCAGGTACTCTTAGCAGAGCATCCAGAAAACAAGTTGATTCCCGAATGGAAAATCACCAAAGGGGAAGATCGGATCAAAATTGATGCTGAGGGGAACATAGAAGCCTTACAGCCTGGAGATGTCACGATTCAAGGCACAATCCCAGGACTAGCAGCAGATAAAGGATTTCTGTTTATAGATGCTTTAGGCAGGGTTGGCGCGAATGATCCAGATGGCACAATCCACTGGGATATTGTCGCCATGATCGTCTTTTTTGGAATCAGCCTTTATGTTAGCCAAATGCTCTCTGGGCAAAATTCCAGTGGTGGCAACCCACAACAAGACACCGTTAACAAAATCACCCCAATTATCTTTTCTGGGATGTTTTTGTTCTTCCCCTTACCCGCTGGGGTGCTGATGTATATGGTGATTGGTAATATTTTCCAGACACTGCAAACCTATATTCTTTCTCGTGAACCTTTACCAGAGGAACTACAAAAAATTGTAGCTACTCAAGAGAAAGAGACAGCAACCGCAGAACAAAAGGCATTGCCCTTTGAACCAAAAAGTTCTAAAAAGAAGGCAACAGGGGGATCATGATCAATAATCCCATGCAGCGAGGCCAGCAGTGGTTAAAAACACTGCTGGAACTCACTGGGATATCTGCTGAAATTGAGGGTAATTTAGAAACTGCCCAATCTCAAGACGGCGATTCCCAAGAACCAGATAATTACTGGTTGACGATTAATCAAACCAATTTGTCAGCAGAAGAAATCCAAGTTTTAATAGGTGCTGATGGTTCTGTACTAGATGCAATTCAGTATCTAGCTAATTCGGTTCTAAATTTGAGCCAACCACAGGAAGAGCAAGCATCCTACACGATTGAGCTGAATGGCTACCGTGTCAAAAGACAAGCGGAAATCCATTCCTTAGCTGAAGCTGCTGCTGACGAAGTGCGTTTTTCTGGTAGAGAAGTGGAAATCAAATCCCTCAGTTCAGCTGAACGCCGTCAAATTCATACTTTCTTGAAAGACTTTGAAGGTTTGGAAACTTTTAGTCGTGGTAAAGAGCCGCATCGCCATCTAGTTGTGCGTCCGGCTACCTTGGAATAAGTTAAAAACTAGAGAGGCATAGAAACAGGAGAGAGCCGGAAGAGATGAGGTAGCAGCTCAAGAAATAACTAACTTTTTACTTTTGACTCTTGACCGTTGACTTTTGACTATTAACTCAACACTTTTAATTTAGGAGTTAGTAATAAAGGTAGAAATAAGTTGTGAGAATTTAGGAGTTAATTAAAAACTCATAACTCACAACTCATGACTTATAAAATTACAAAATTTATCTTGTCCCTAAAAGCTAAAATAAAAATGTAGTGCCAGCAGAATTGCTGAGAGTTAAAATAAATTTTTCGTCAGGATATCTTACAAATCCTATGGACGCAATTCATATTCCGCAGCTAACTAAAGCCCCGGAGCGGACAGAGGAAGTTCAGGTTAAAGAGTTTCTCCCTGGTTTAGAAACGTTGACGCCAGTTCGCGGTCATGTCCGGGTGCAGCATCATGGCAATTACCTACAAGTGTCTGGTCAGGCAGAAACAATTATCACTTGTACCTGTAACCGCTGCTTGCAGCAGTACAATCAACGTTTAGCAGTTGATACTGAGGAAATCATTTGGTTAGACGAAACTGCCAATCAAGTAGATGACTTGCCTTTAGAAAGGGAAGTAGCTATAGAAGATTTGGTAGAAACTGTATCACCTGATAGTTACTTTTATCCTCAAGAATGGCTATATGAGCAAATGTGCTTAGAGTTGCCTCGGCGTCAGTTGTGTGAGCTTAATTGTCCAGGTATTCTTGGGAGTACTGCTGATAGTTCTGAAAAGCAAGTTGACAATCGCTGGTCTGGATTGGAAACACTAAAAAAGCAACTGCCAGGACAGTAGGTTGAGTATCTCAAAATAAGGATAGGATGTCTTAGCCTAGTCATTTTGACCCAGAAATACCGCTTGCTATCTAAAAGGCTAAATTCACATGGAACAAGTAATAGACTGATTAAACCAGTAAACTCTAACTTACACCCTCCAAATTGGAGGGTTTTCTTGTGTTTGGGTTTTATTGGATAACTTTCCCATAAATTGAAACAGTAGAGAAAGTTGAAATTTACACACAATTTAATTGGAATTGTTTTTTAATTTACTTTTTTAAATTTCCAAATACTTGAGTACGTCAGATTGATAGGAGAAAGTTCATGAGCTTCCGTGATGAGTTTAAACTGCTAGTACGCGCCCGTTACCCTTTGATTTATATTCCCACCTATGAAGAGGAGCGGGTAGAAACAGCTATTCGGGAAGAAGCAGCAAACCAAGGCAATCGCCCAGTGTATACTTGGGATTTTGTTGATGGTTACCAAGGTAACCCCAACGATGCTGGGTTTGGGCGGCGTAATCCGTTGCAAGCATTAGAATTTATCGAAAAAATCCCTGTATCTGCGCCGGCAGTGTTGATTTTGCGAGACTATCATCGGTTTTTAGATGATGTAGCGATCGCTCGCAAACTCCGTAACCTCGCCCGACTTCTCAAGTCTCAACCGAAAAATATTGTCATCTTATCGCCACGCATCGCTATCCCTGATGACTTAACCGAAGTTCTGACGGTTGTCGAGTTTCCTTTACCTGCTGCCCCAGAAATTAAAATAGAAATAGAACGCTTACTGCAAAGTACTGGAAACAACCTGAGCATAAAGGTTTTAGATGATTTAGTCCGCTCTTGCCAAGGGCTTTCTATGGAACGGATTCGGCGGGTTTTAGCAAGGGCGATCGCTACCCACGGTGAATTGCAACCAGAAGACGTGGATTTAGTTTTGGAAGAAAAACGCCAAACTATCCGCCAAACCCAAATCCTGGACTTTTACCCCGCCACAGAGCAAATTTCTGATATCGGCGGATTGGATAACCTCAAAGACTGGCTGATTCGCCGGGGAGGGTCTTTTAGTGACCGAGCGCGACAGTACGGATTACCGCACCCCCGTGGTCTAATGTTGATAGGTATTCAAGGAACAGGTAAATCATTAACTGCAAAAGCGATCGCTCATCACTGGCATTTACCTCTACTACGCTTAGATGTTGGGCGATTATTCGGTGGTTTGGTTGGTGAATCAGAATCTCGGACTCGCCAAATGATTCAGGTGGCTGAAGCCCTCGCTCCTTGCGTTTTATGGATTGATGAAATAGATAAAGCCTTTTCAGGACTTGGGAGCAAAGGCGATGCAGGCACAACCAGCCGTGTGTTTGGCACTTTTATTACTTGGCTAGCTGAAAAAACCTCACCTGTTTTTGTCGTCGCCACCGCCAACGACATCCAAGCCCTACCACCGGAAATGCTCCGTAAAGGGCGGTTTGATGAAATCTTCTTTGTAGGTTTGCCCACTCAAGAAGAGAGAAAAGCAATTTTTAATGTTCATTTATCCCGACTGCGGCCTCATAACTTGAAAAGTTATGACATCGACCGATTAGCATATGAAACGCCTGATTTTTCTGGGGCTGAGATTGAGCAAACTTTGATTGAAGCGATGCATATCGGGTTTAGCCAAAACCGCGATTTTACTACCGATGACGTTTTAGAAGCTGCCAGCCAGATTATACCCTTGGCAAGAACCGCCGTTGAGCAAATTCAGCTATTGCAAGAATGGGCAGCGGCAGGGAGAGCGCGTTTGGCATCTAAACATAGTCCTCTAAGCGAAACCTTCGGGAAGCTACGCTAACGCCTTCAGTGGCAGCTACAATAGTGGGTTAGCGGCGGATATTTGGTAGAGACGTTGCATTGCAACGTCTCTACAATGGTCTATCTGTCACATTTTTTTCAAACTGGTATTAGAACCAATGACCATTGACAAATGACTATTGACCATTGCTGATTAGGTTTTAATTATGTTTTCTGGCTTACTAAAGTTTACCCTTGGGGTTTTCCTGGCGATCGCTGTCTTAATAGGTAGTGGTGTTGCCACAGCACTCTATTTCATTAATCGAACTGGTATACCACCTGCAAAACCCATTTTTGCTAATGACAGCCCCTCGGTGAAAGCTCAAGCTCCTGTGAGCGAGGATAAAGGAGATAAATCTACCCCTACACCTGGGGCTGAAACTAAATCTTCTCCTAGCCCCAGCCCTACTAAATCATCTAAGACTGGCTCATCTCCCAAGCCATTGCCAGCAGGAACTTACCGCGGACGTGTTAGTTGGTCTGAAGGCTTGAGTTTGCGAGCTGAACCTAATCAGGAATCTGAACGTATCGGTGGAGTTGGTTTTAATCAAAAGATTATTATCTTGGAAGAAAGCCCAGATAAAGCTTGGCAAAAGATTCGCTTAGAAGATAGTGAACAAGAAGGTTGGGTGAAAGCAGGTAATACTGAAAAAGTTAACGAACAACCTGAAAAACCAGAGGAAACAGAACAACCACAGAAACAACAATAAATTTAGTAACTAATCAGTAGTTCATCTTATGCGACTAAAAAAGATGTGATAACTCGACGAAACTTGCACTTTTTTAATAGTAATATCGTCGCATCTTCCGCTGAGACAGCACAACTGAAAAGATGCCCTTGCATTAGTTCACATTCAATAACCCGCAATAAATTGCGTTGTTCTTCAGTTTCCACTCCTTCAGCAACAACTGTCAGATTAAGTCCATGTGCCAAAGCTACTATTGCAGTTGTTATGGCAGCATTACTAGTATCAGTAGTCAAATCACGTACAAAAGACCTGTCAATTTTTAAGGTATGGATGGGAAAATTTTTTAGATAACTTAAAGAACAATATCCAGTGCCAAAATCATCTATGGAGATGGAGACACCCATATTGTATAATTCCCTTAAAATTTTTTTGCTGAAAGCCGTATTTTGCATGGCAATGCTTTCAGTTATTTCTAACTCCAAACACTGATTTTGTAATTTTGTTTCAGACAAAATCTGCTTCACCATATTGACGAAGTTTGTTTGCTGAAATTGTCTAGGGGAGATGTTAACAGCTACTGATAGTGATGGTAAGCCGAAAGCTTCCTGCCAAGCTTTATTTTGAGCGCAGGCTGTTCTTAAAACCCATTCCCCAATAGGTATAATTAGTCCGGTTTCTTCAGCAATGGGAATAAATTTTTCCGGAGGAATTAAACCTAGTTCAGGATGTTGCCAACGCAGTAAAGCTTCCATTTTGGGAATTTCACCTGTGTTGATATTCACCTGTGGTTGGTAATAAATTTTAAATTCTTGCCGCTCTAAAGCATAGTGCAAGCTATTTTCTAATTTTAACAATTCTGAAGCTTGCGAATTTATAGTCGAATTATAAAACTGATAGTTATTCCGTCCCTGTGATTTAACACGATACAATGTGGCATCAGCGTGTTTAATCAGGGTTTCGGCATCTTCTCCATGTATGGGATAGAGAGCAGTTCCAATACTAGCACTGATATGCAACTGATAATTTTCTATATCAAATACTGCTTTTAAAGTTTCTAATATTTGCTCTTGTATCTGAACTACATCATTGAGATTATGAATTTCAGGTAACAGTATAATGAATTCATCGCCTCCCCAACGAGCGATAGTATCACCTGGTCGCAAGCATTTTTTCAGACGTTGAGCAACGCTTTGCAACAATTTATCTCCGACGGTATGACCTAGTGTATTATTTATGGTTTTGAAACGGTCTAAATCTAAAAAACATACTGCTAGTTTGCTACCATTTTGATGCGCTTTTGCTAACGATTCACAAAGATATTCATGAAAGAAATCTCGGTTAAGTAGATTCGTCAACAGGTCATGGGAAACTTGATAACAGAGTTTAGCTGCTGCAAATTTGTGATCTGTGACATCGCTAAAAATCCAAATTTTACCGCCAAGACGCTGGGATTGAGAATAATACTCAAATATTCTGCCATCTTTTAAGGCGATCGCCTTTGGCCCTGCGATACCAGTCGCCTGCGGCAGAAAACCCGTCCGCAGCCCTGACTCCCCTTGAGCAATCACATTAGAGATTTGTGCATCTGGGTTAAAGCATATTTCTTTAATTGCGGCAAGATACTTTTTTGGGTTTTCTAGCTGTCTTACCGCCACCAAGAGTGCTTGTCTATAATTGCCTAACTTCATCAGTGATTCAGGAATACCCCACATCTCGACAAACTTTTGATTAAAGTCTGTAATATTACCTTTACTATCCATCACTAAAATCCCATTGGCAGCAGATTTTAGCGTTGCTTGTTGTAAAGAAAGCAGTTTTTCTAATTCTGCTTGTATAAGCTTGCGTCCGGCAATCTCTCTCTGCAATTGGGCGGTGCGTTCTTGGACGCTATTTTCTAGTTGAGAGGCGAAATTTTGGGTTTCTACAATTTCTGTTTGTAGTTCATCTTCTACTAATAAGCGTTCATATTTCAGGGATAGCGCACCTGCTGCTGCTTGTAAAAATGCTACTTCTTTTGCTCCCCAAGGCTGTGATTCCACACAGTTATCGAAGCCGATAAAGCCCCAAAACTGCCCTTTAGCAATTATTGGTAAAATTAAAATTGCCAGAATGCCCTGACGTTCTAAAATGTTCCGCTCTGATGCGCTTAATTCAGCCACTATGCTGGAAACAATGTTGCCACGTGCTAATCTCTTTGCCCAGTTGGAGAAACATTCACTATGGGAGAGGCTTTGCCACGGATGGTTGTCAATTGGTAGCTGAATGCCTTTAGCACACCATTCTGCTTTTAAAGTGAACTTTAAGCCACCATAATCGTAGTCACAATTTTTACAGATATATGCACGACTAGCTCGGCACGCCTGCCCCAAGCTTTGCAAAATTTCTATGTATTTTTCTATACTACCATCAAGATTCAGTAAAGAGTGTTCTACTTCCACAAGCACTTCTAGGTAGCGATTGCTTCCGGCACTGCGCGTAGCGTAATCGCTGGAACTAAAAGCTATTTTTTTTACATACTTGCTAGGTTTGTTTTCTTTTACTGTGCGATCGCGTAGCGTCTCCCTCTTGGGAGAATCGTCGCTGATAAAGCGTGCAGCGCAATCGCTAATCTTTTTTAGTGTTCCAGAAGTGCCAATAAATTGTCCTTCCCTATCCAAGGTAATTCGGAAATAAACTTCTAAAGAGCAACAGCCACCGTCTTTAGTTAAATAACGAGTTTCAAATAAATAATCTTCTGTTTGGCCTTGGCTGAGGATGTGAAATAAATTTAAGTTGCGTTGGCGATCGTCAGGATGAACATAACTCAAAAAACTTTTACCAATGCTTTCTGCAAGCGTAAATCCCGTAATCTCTGTCCATGCTGGATTAAGAAAAGTCCATACCCCAGAAGGATTTGTCTGAAAGAATACTACTTTTTCTTTATTTGGCATCAGCGAGTGATGTTTACTTTCTCTTTCTGACAGCATTTCTTTTTGGGGTTAAAGGTAGAGAACCTTGCGAACGTCTGCTTGGATATTCCCAAATTCTGGTAACATGAAATTCAAAGATAAATAAGCTTATTTGTTTGGGTTCCAAGTAGGTCAACTAACTAAGCATCAACATTATAGTAGTTTCTGCTATCTCAAGTAACACATGATTTGTGTATTTACAAAATTTTTTCTCTTCATAGTTAAAACCTAATTCTCTCAACATCTACTTAAAATTTCTTGCTGAACTTATAGATTTTTCCTTAACTCTTAGTTAATCTAAGCCTTGATTTTGGGTTGCTCTGGAAAATTTTTATAATAACTGCTAAAGTTTTAGCAGTTTACTAAGAGTCAACTCTATAACATCAATAGAAAATATCAATAGTGTTCTTATATCTTCAGAGAGATGTTAGGAAAATTAAAATATCATAATATTTCTGATAGTCGGCTAAGCTAATTGAAAGTTATCCTCCTTGCAGAAAGTAAATTTATTTGATTAATGATATTTCGGTATTTTTTAACACTCTGTATAAGGAAAATTATAGTCTCAAAAAATGAGTTTCTCTAAGTAGCCATTAACTACATATTATATTATTTAGTGTTCATTAAGCTGATATTGCTCTAACAATAATTTTCCTAATTTTAAACTTCGCTTAATCATAAAAATAAAACTAAAATAAGTTTATTTTTTATCCTTAAAAATAAATTAAGAATTATTAATAGTAAATACGTTTAACTATTAAATTAAAGTACTTAGTAAAGAACTTTTATTCAAGGATATAGGGGGGCTGGGTATAGGGATATTAGGAGAAGAATAAATTGTTTATTTTCCTCAAGCTTATCGCTTTAATATTATTTCACAAAATTTATGCTCTAGATACACAACTAGAGGCGTACATTTATATCTTTCTACAAACGATTCATATAGCTGTCGCTAGGTAGTTTAGGACATCAACTGAACATAAAACCCAGACACCAAACGCCTTTCAAACCTGTTCCCTGCGATGCACTGAGTTTCGACTACGCTCAGCACAAGTGCGCCCTTCCCTGTCCCCTGCTATATGTTGTAAAAGTTTTTGACAATGGGATTATACCCCTAGTTTTATATTCTTTCCACTGAGTACGTTTGTACGTAAGTGATGACTTTAGAAAGCGAAGTTAATTAAATTAACAAATGTAACTGCGAACCTTGCTGAGTTTTATTGACTTCAATACGGGCTTGGAAAGCTTCTTTGAGGTGGGGCATATGAGTGACAGTGAGTATGCAGGCAAACTCTGAGGCGATCGCATTAATCGCCGCAATTAAGCGATCGCATCCTTCTGCATCCTGCGTACCAAACCCTTCATCCACAATCAGCAATTGTAATGCCGCCCCCACCCGCCGCGCTAGTAATTTCGCCAGGGCTAAACGGATAGAAAAGTTAATTCTAAAAGCTTCACCACCAGAATAAGTTTCATAAGCTCGCGTTCCGCTAGCATCAGCGATTAAAATATCCAAGGTATCGATCAACTTGGCATTTTTCTTCGTGGATCTGCCATTTCGCCCAGCTTTTTGAGTAATAAATTGTACGTGCAACTGATTAGCGCTCAGCCGTGAAAGTAGTTGATTAGTTTCGGCTTCCAGCTGCGGCAATACATTCTCAATCATCAATGCCTGGATGCCATTTTTACCAAATGCTTGGGCTAATTCTTGATAAACTCGATGTTGCTGCTTAGTAGATTGCAGTTGCAGTTGCTGTTGTTCGTACTGAATTTGCAGTGTTTCCAGTTGACTCACCAACTGTTCCAAACGCCCTAACTTTGCTATTTGCTCATCGAGTTGGCGTCTACGCGTTGCTAGCTGTTGCTCTAAAGCTTGAATTTGGGCAGATGGGTTGGCTGTGGCTTCTAGCTGTTCGACTAGACTTTCTATTTGGCTACTGAGTTTTTGCTGCTCAGTCAATCTAGCGCTTCTAGAGAACTCTAACTCTTGCAATCTCGTCTGGAGTTGCGGATACTGCTGTTCAGCTGATAACAGTTGTTGATAGCGCAAATGCCAAGGTTGAGCTTGCTTGACGGCGAGACGCAGGTTGTTGTGCTGTTCAGAACTGTAGCCAATTTCGGTAATATGACGCTCAAGGGCGGCAATTTGTCTAGCACAGTCAGAATCAGTTTGTTCTTGGGGGATTCTGGCTTGTAATTGGGCAATGTTAGCTTGTAGTTCTGGTTTTCGGGCTGCTAGGTGCGCTTGTCGCTTCGTAGCATCTTTAATCTGCCCTTGCTTAATTTCTGCCCATCGCCAACGCTCCACTTCGCTGCGAGCGAGGGCATGGTCTTGTTCACTATAATTAAGTTGTTGCAGATATTTGTCTAACTGCTGAAGTTCCGCTTGTTTGTCTGGGGCATAATCACCAGCTTGGAGCGATCGCTCTAAATGCTGTTTTTCAGCAGCAATTTGTTGTAGCTGTTGTTGAACATCTGTTGTAGCTTGCAACTGTGCTGCTAACTGTCCTCTTTGTTCGCGTAAACCATCGTAGCTTGCCAATTGTTGGGAGATTTCGCGGTATTCCTGCCTTAGTACCTGAATTTCTCTATCAGACACAGCCATTTGTTCCCGGACTACCCAAAACTGTCCTTGAGTATCTTGTAACTCAGTTTGGGTTTTTTCCAGCACGCGACTCCAATGATGTTCATCTAAAGGACGCTCGCACAAAGGACAAAGAGCATCAGGATTCTGGAGCATTTGCAGTTTTTGCTCTAGTTCTCCCAATAGTTTTTCATAGTCGCGTTGATGAGCTTGCAGACGTTCGATAAAATGACGCCGCTCCTGTCCTTTTTCCTGCACTCGTTGCAGATACACCCGCTTTTTGTCTAGTTCCTCAATCTGGATTGCTACATCCATCACTGCTTGTTGGAGTTGGGGTTGGCGTTGTGAGGAACGTTGTAGTTGGTTCTCTGTATTTTGCAGTTGTTCGAGTCGTGCTACCAAACCAGCATGAGTACGATCTAGTTGGTTTTGTAAAGTTCCGCGTTGTTGCAACAAGGGAGCCACTTGCATTTGCAATTGATCTAGGCGAGCAAGATGGTGACGCGCTGCAGAAAGTTGTGCTAAAGCAGCCTCTACTTCACCTGATTTGGTAAGAGTTTGCTGAATCTCTCGCTCTTGTTGCACTAAAGCGTCTAGTTGCGCTTGGGCTTGTTGTAGTTGTCGTTCAATTTCGTTAATTTGTTTGGTAAGCTGTTGTTGCTTTTGTTGGCGAGTCTGCCCAGCGCTGGTGTATGCTTCAAATTTAGCGCTCATAGCTTCTTCTTGAGATTGCAGACTTTGATATTGAGCATATCCAGCTTTAATCTCAGCTTGCTGATTTAATAATTTCTCTAAATCTGATAACTGACTTTTGATTGCTGACTGCTCTTGTTGGAGGCGATCGCAATCTTGGCTAAGATTTTGGTATTGCTGCTTGATAAAGCTGAGTTGTTGTTCCCAGCTTTGCCGCTGGTGCTGAACAACTTGCAAACTTTGTAATTTGATATTGTCAAAAGCTTGCATCTGTTGCAATTGGTTGAGTTCAATATCTAACTCGGCTCTTTGTCTCTCGGTTGTTTCACGCTGTTGCAGCTGAGTTTTAATCGACTCCAAAGAACGCTCTAATTCCTCTGTTCTGGCTTTGAACTGACGAGAAGATTCTTTTGCCCGTTCTTCTAAATCATCATATTGATTGAGTTTCAACAACTCCGCCAAGATTTCTTTGCGCTCTGTTGGGCGTTTGAGCATGAATTCATCTGCACGGCCTTGACGAAGATAAGCAGAATTAATGAAAGTATCGTAGTCGAGCTTGATATGCTCTAAAATCAAATCCTGTGTCGCCCTTACACCTTTGCCAGTAAGGGCGCGAAACCCAGAGGGAGTTTCTATTTGAAATTCGAGGACGCTAGCCCCACCTCGAATTCGGGTGCGAATTACCCGATATTTTTGCTGGTTATTTTGGAAAGTAAAATCAACCCGAACTTCTTTTGCCCCAGCATGGATGACATCATCTTCCGCAGCGGCGCGGCTTTCACCCCAAATTGCCCAAGTGATTGCCTCTAAAAGAGAAGATTTACCCGCACCATTGGAACCACAAATACAAGCCGTATGCAAACCGCTAAAATCTAAAGTTGCATCACGGTAACTGAGAAAGTTTTTGAGGATAAGTTGTACTGGGATCATTCAGGCTATAGCGCCACATCTACTTTTAATAATTAAGAGTACAGATGCACTGTTTGTTAGTTTAGCTATCTAAATATCAGGTTTCTAGCTTTGAAGACTTGAATTTTACAAAAATTAACATTAAGAGGAGTGATTTCTTCTTATTGTGTGAAAAATTTTTGCTATTTCCAGAGAAAAATCAAACTCTGGTAGAAGCTTTTGCTTATTTTCCTTGTTGACTGAGAAGAAAAATTTACCCAAGAGTAGCTTTAAGAGTTGAGAGAGATTATTTCTGCTGGAATTTGCTAAGTTCTGAATCAGGCTAGCTCTTAATTCTCTTGGCTATAGCTATCTAAAAAGAGTAGACGAGCGCTTTTTTTGAATAATCTTAAAAAATGAAACCCGTTGGTATAGGTTTTGTTTGTCAGGAGTAATTTTGCTGTGGCTACTTGCGATCGCTTAACCTTGACCGAGGTATCAGCAATCCAATATATATACTGATAGCAAATTTTGTGAAATCTGGAAATTACGAGCAACTCTTCTCATCGATAATTGAAAATTATGGAGATTGTCACCAAAAGATTTATTCTACGTGACTTTATTAAGGAAGACGAGCCTGCGTTTTTCACATATCATGCTGATCCACGGTATGCCGAATTTTGTGCGCCCGAAGAAGTAGCACTCAGCCATACACGCGAGCTTCTCTACCTTTTTGGTCAGTGGGCAACGGAACACCCTCGTCGCAATTATCAACTTGCCATAATTGATCCTCGTAACTCGCAGGAGTTAATTGGCTGTTGTGGACTGCGCCGTGAGAGTCACATTTCAGATAAGGCGGAATTGGGAATCGAATTAGCACCACAGTTCTGGGGTCGTTACGCATATGCAATTGAGGTTGGGAAGGCTTTGGTTGATTTTGGGTTCCGTGATTTGGGGTTAAAAGAGATTCGAGGTATTTCCATCAGTGCAAATCTGCGTGTCGTACGTTTAGCGCAGCGATATGGCTTTATCCGAATTAGCACGCTTCCTAGCCCAGATTGGATGTGTGCGCGAGGATGGAACCAAACGGAATGGCAACTTACGCGAGAATCCTGGGAGAATTTCTCAGCTTCCTAACAACCGTCTTGCAGCGGAAGCAGGCTAAATCCTTAGTACATTGCAAAGATTATTAGCCAATGTATATCTATTATCTATCCGTTGCTAAAACTACTAATTTAAGATTCAGCTTGCACTTACTCTTTATTTAATAACGAATCTTCAGGCAACTTCCAAGAACGTCCTTGACAATAGACATAACCATTTGTGATGGAAATACCAAACATTTGCCGCATGATTCTGGTTGCTTCTTTCCTCTCTTCATCTGTCAAGTAATCTTCTCCCTTAAAACCTGCTCGATAATGTTGAGGATTATTACCAGCATCCACATAACGCTGTTTTCCAATTTCTAAAATTTCTTGGAACCTAGCATACTTTAGCTTTTGCTCTTCAGTCCAATTTGCCATAATTACAAGTCCCAAGTAGTCGGAACAATATCACCATTTTGCAAAATCATAGCAATTGGCAGGACTTGGCTGAGGGTATTTATGTACCAATTGCCACTGTCTTCATCATAGAACGTATTACCGAGTAAATCTAGGGTAGTAAGTGCGTTGATAATCAAGTACTGCGCTTCACTCGGTTCCATCAGTAGTTGTTATATAAAATTAACTTAAGCAATTCTAAAGGAAGAGAAAGCATCTCCACAGTTTTGGCAAATAAGCTTAGAATGGAAGAAATAGTCACAGTTAGCCTCTTCCCTTCTATTCAGAGGTTATAGATATGTGAACGTAAACAATGAAACAACATTTAGGAACAATTGCAGTAATTTTTCGTCATTACATTGGCTAACTCTCTATTTAAAAACATAAATTAACAACCTAATAATTCTCAGGAGCGATCGCACCTACTCCACATCATATAAGTATTCTTACTTTCGAATCTGCCTATAGATAGGTTTTAAACTTGTCAGAAACAATCTCAGTAACTCATCGTCATTAAACACATCACTCACACTAACAGAAAGCCTTTTATGACACACCTTCTTCGCTGGAAATCTGGAACCCTCACACTCATGACAATGGCAATTACTACAAGTGCCGTTGCCCCAATGATTGCCTTTGCTCCTGCTAATGCCCAATATAATATTAATCAATCTAGATACGTTACTATTTCTTCAGGAGCTAGTTTGCCTGTGAGATATGACAAAGATAAAATTGTTATCAAACCAGGTGAAAGCAAATCCATAACGTTGAGAATAGCAAATGACATTATCGACAGGAATAGAAATGTATTGATTCCTGCTGGTACTAAAGTTGAAGGAAAATTAGAACCTGTAAGCCTAGATAGTTATTCAAGAGATAGGGATAATCAACAAGGCGTACGGTTCATAGCCCAAGAATTAGTATTTTCTAATGGCCGTCGTCAGTCGATTAATGCAAGTTCTCGAACTATAACCGAAACTCAAAAAGTTACACAAAACCCTAGTACTGGTCAGATTTTAACTGACGCTGCTATTGGTGGGGGCGCTGGCGTTTTAGGTTCACTAATTACAGGCGATCGCAGAGTTAACGATATAAAACCTGTTATTGGTGCAGGTGCAGGTGCGGCTGCAAGCATACTGTTGCGGAAAAAAGAAGTAGATGCCTTTGTGATTAGACCAAATCAAGATTTGAGGCTCACACTGGATTCTAACTTGGAACTATACCGCTACTAAGTAATTTAAATTATAAATTAATAGGCGATCGCATACCATAACTGAAGTTGCGATCGCCTATTATTTATCTAACACAAACGATTTTGCTACTACCACAGAAGTATTATTCGACTTTTAATCCCTCTTTTATCACCTCGGGAGAGAATAATCTGGAATGCTTACAGCATAAGACTTTTACTAAAAAACCATGATTTCAGCCATTGTGTTAGAAAATAAACACTCAAATGCCTGTTCTATCTACAGTTCAAAATTTGGCTTTGATTTTTATTTTCCCAGAGTAACAAAACAGGGATAAAGCTAAAAACATTAAAATGTTACCAAGCAGTAGTGCGAGCGCTTGTAGTAAAACCAGTGCTTACTTCTCCTAGTTAATAGTGTAAAAAAGCTTTTTAATCCAGAGACTTCAAATCTGGAGCAACCCATGTTTGACGAGCTTCCGAAGACATTATTAACTCATCACTGTAGTATTCGCAAAACAGGCTTTTTCGCTCTCCATAGGTAAGTATGAAGTCATTGACCAGTGCAGAGACTGAGACATTAGGGTTAGCAGTAGCAAGAAAGCGACGGGCTATGAATATCCAGAACAGAGTCAGAGTTTCATGATACCCACTGTTTTTGGTATTCGCGATCCCATTGCAGTGGTTGTAATGCTGAATTCCTGTACGAATACGTATCGTTGCTTCTGATTCAGAGTATTGAGATAGATACCATACAGCAATAGTGAGATGGGCAGCATGATTCCAGTCAGTTCGAGGCAAAGTACAGTCTTCAAATTGCTGGACTAACGTAACTACAGTCTCATCTATTTGGTAAAAGTGAGTTTTAGCGTTATCAAGTGCCATATGTGTGTCCTCCATTAAACTAGCATAGTGGCTTCCACACAAGAATTTTGGTTGATTTGAGTATAGGAATTAGAAAACTTTCAGTTTACCTTGAGCTTGAACAAAATATGTCTACAAGGATCAACAGGATTATATCGAAATTTATGAGACTCCAAAACCTCTAATCCAACTTGAGCAATCATCTCATACCAATTTTTCTCAGTCAAAAAGGAATAAGTTAGATTAATCCCGTAGGGTTTATTTTCAATGTAGTCTGCAAATTTTAGAATAGTGAAATCTTTAGAGCTTCTCCAGTAGTGATCTTTGATTAAAATATGTCTTTTGGAAACTCGTTTAACTTCTTTTAACAACCTTTGATGACTGTCTGCATGATGAAACACATAAATAATCATTACAGTATCAAAGTAGTTATCTGGGAAAGGAAGATTATAGCCATCATAATGAACTATGGGAATAAAGTTTTCTGATTGAATATGGGTATCACAACCAGTAAATTGTGGAGTGAGAGAAGTTTTAGCTAATTCTTTTTTGATGTTATCTTTCTTTTGTCACTCTGGGAAGAGTAAAATCAGAAAGATATCATTGCATCTATTGCTGGGCGAAAGTACATTCTTGAGGCTCTATCTGTTGCCGGATTTTAGAGAATTGGTATTAACCCTCTTTTATCACTTTCGGGAGAGAATAATCTGGAATGCTTACAGCACAAGACTTTTACCAAAAAACCATGATTTCAGCCATTGTGTTAGAAAATAAACACTCAAATGCCTGTTCTATCTACAGTTCAAAATTTGGCTTTGATTTTTCTTTTCCCAGAGTGACAAAACAGGGATAACTAATAACTATTGACTCTTTGGCAACCAAATAATAAATGTGGTTCCCAGCGTATTGGATGAAGTAATAGCTGAATTAATTGCAGGGCTGAAAATCTCTATTTCGCCCTGCATTTGCTTAATTAATTGTTTGGCGATCGCTAATCCCAAACCTGTACCAGGAATTTCTGTTTGCGCTTGTATACCACGATAATGCCGCTCTCCAAGATGTTCTAAATCTTGGGGTGGAATGCCAGGGCCAGTGTCACTAATGACAATTCCCTGATAATTAAGTTTTTCTTGACCTACCTGGATTAAAATTTTGCCCCCAGCGGGAGTGTATTTCAATGCATTATCAATAATATTACTCAATACCTCTCGTAATGCTTTAGCATTGGCTCGTACTAATGGCAAATTCTGCTTGATTTCGGCTATTAGTTTCAGCTTTCGCTCTTGTGCTATTGCTTTCGCTGATATTAATAATGGTTCTAATATATCTACTAAGGAGCAATCAGCTTCTTTCTCTCCTGTTCCCGGCAATAGTAGCGCAGGTTTGGCATCTTTTTCAAGAGTTGCTTCTACAAATACTTCCTGCTCAGGAAGTATTTGTGGCGCTAAATCTGCCTCTGTCAAGTCAATTACTTTATCAAACTGTTGCAGCAATTCTTCCAGGCGATCGCTTTCTCTAACTATACTATTTGCTACATCCCGATTGGCATCCGCTGCTCGTAGTCGTTTCATCAGCAGTTTGCCAAAAGTCCGCAACGCCGTTAAAGGGTTGCGAAACTGATGCAATAGGTTATCTAGCAAATCGCGTTGCTTTTCTTGGAGAATTTGTTGCTCATGCAGTTGCTGTTGCAACCATGCTCGCCGCTGATCCAAAATACAGGCGATCGCTAAGGTTTTGGCAATCCGTTGAATTTCACTTTGCTCGTGTTCATGCCATCCCCGATCTTCCCTGGCTGTCACCAGTAACCCCATCATTAAACCTTCATAAATAAGAGGTAAAACAATTTGGTTGCCACCAAGCAAGTATTCCTCTTTTAAATTGGGTTGGGTCGCATCTGATGGACTAGACTCCTGTGATGAGATCGGAGATTCTCCCCCTGCTGTCAGCAACCTTCCTTGAGGATTCGGTAATAAAATATTTCCCACTTTCAGTTGTTTGCGTAATGTTGCCTCAGCAGTTTCCTCTCCTTGCATTAATAGTGCTGTCTCTGGGTAAACCACTACAGGAATTAGTTTCGCCTCACCTGAAGAAGCTTCTACCAATTCTTGTGTTAAATATACAACGCTCAAAGATGCTCCCAGCCCTTGGGTTAGCAGTGTTATTTGCTCTCGGCACAGAGCCAGAAAATCAGAACTGGCAGACATTAACATTTTTTAGCTCTTGCTCAGGATTACAGACTTTGAGGGATGATGAAAGAGGATGTTGAGTTTTTACCTCGCTCATTTAATAAAGCTTAACTAAATCTTTTGAGTAATGCTTTGTACTAGGGGATTATATCCATAGGTACTATAATTCAATTTTTTTCTTCAAAGATATTACTTTTCTTGTATCAAAACGTTAAAAACTATTGAATTTTTGAACTAGAACTTCTATAATGACGACGGATTTTGTAGCTATCACTACAATCTATAGCTTGAAAGAGGAGGACAATAGGTTGGCAAGGAGACGTAAAAGGAAAAGCCGTCGTCGCCAAGAAGGGCGACGAATTCTAGAACACGTGCCTCAATATAGCATCGAAAGCGGTGAGGAAAAACCTGTAACAGCAGCGAGAAGATTCATTCAAACTGAAGGGATTTTACCACCGGCATTGCTACTCGTAAAGCGGAATGAACACACCACAGACCGTTATTTCTGGGCAGAAAAGGGACTGTTTGGTGCTCAATACGTAGAGGAGAACCATTTCTTGTTTCCCAGCCTAAGGACATTAGAAAGTCCTTCAGGTCAGGAGCCTCTTGCTATGGCAAGCCGGTGAACTACAAGCGGCTATCTCACGCAGTGAATGTGGCTTCTGTCTATAATTAACTGGCAAAATTGCTCAGTTTATGCGAATACTTCATTTTTTTTTAAGTTTCTCGCTGATTTGCCAGTAAGGCTAGCCCAGGTAATTAAATGATCGACTCGTTTCAAACCACGCTAGGTTGCATGAGTTGATTGCTAGTTTGGTGTTGCAGAAGGGAGTGAGGATAGAGCTAACCGCATCCAGAAGCGCTAGTAAAGTTGCGATCGCATTTGGATATCTTGTTAAGCACGCTCTATCAACCAATGTATAATTTTCCCCTACGATACAAATCGTGGGGGAAAACTTACAAATCACTAGTTGTTATTTAATCCTCCCTACTAGCCTTTGCCTAAAAAGTAGGTCAGAAGTCTACATATTTGCCTTTATTCACCAGCTTTTAACTGTAATGCCCTCTGTAACTCAGCGAGTTCATCTCGATGGGCAATTACAGTAATCTTGCTTGAGGAATGTTGTTGGTTCTCGGTTGCTTCAACTTTCAATGACACCTTCTCAAGTCTTCCAGCTTTTTTCCAATAAAATAGACCAGTCACAGGCGACAGCAGTACCAGAGTTAGAAAAAAGGTACTCAGATCAGGAAAAAGCAGGTATAAAACTAGTAATAAACAAGTAATACCAATAGATGCCAGCAGAGTTAAAAATATAGCTAAAAACCAGCTGGGTCTAACAAATCCTTCAAAAATCACTTGGTTTTGTTCTTGGTCTACCGCTGCCACTCGGTAAGACCGCAAGCGAAAATACTCCTTTAATTGAGACATTAAAGCAGCTTCATCTTGATCAGATACCAGTTGCGCTGTTTGCGTGCGGTCTTTAGTCGAAGCACGAATAAAGAAAAACAGCCCAACCGATAACAACAAGGTTAGTAGGAACGTAGATGGCAGAATAGCAGTATCCATAACTAAATTGTTACTGTTTGACTGGGGGAGACTTATTCATTATCAATATATTCCTTAATTTGTCCTTACGTTGATGTAATCTTGCCAAAGACGAGTCAAATCCTGCGCTTGAACTTGCCATTCAGGAGAAACTTGGTACATCCGCCTGGGGCGTCCCCGCCCTTCGAGTTTCTTCCAATATCCAGTAATTGCCCTTTGGTCTTCCAAAAATTTAATCGCACTATAAAGTACGGTATCTGAAAGCCGATAGGTAGGATATTCAGTTTCTAGCCGTTGGATTAACTCGGTTCCATAGGATTCACCTTGTAGCAAAACATACAGTATGTAACAAACTGCTAGTTCCTGACAGAGGTAAGTTGGTGGAGGATTCTCAAAGAATTGATATATATCCTCAAGTTTCATGGTTGGTGAATGGCTAAAAAAAAATGCCTGAGGGTAAGGTCTACAATCCTTGTAGTCAGTATATAATGCTGCACGGTAAGCATTAAGTATATAATGCTACTTGGTCTATTTTCCAAAGCGTAAACATCAAATGGTTGCCCACGCCTCTGACGATTTGTGGGAAGAGTTTGGGAGTTTTAGGGGTACAAAATATTGCACGCCTAACCTCGCTCTATCCAGTGTTGTGAGGAGCGATCAGACAGTGGCGAAGCCAGAGCCTTGGTGTTAACTGATGCCGATATGGTCAGAACTGCCTAAGCATAAGATGCCATCGAAGAAATTTTACAAGTAAAATGCCGTTTTGTCTGTATAACTTAATAAACACTTTGTTTTACGGTGATTTTCCCAATCTTAATTCTAAAAAAGCAGATACACCAGATGTCTAAATGAAAACGGCTGTGTTTGTGTAAACACTTAAGTGAGTAGTTAGTACTGATTTATTGGGGCTTGAGATTCTCTTGTTCTATCTGATAAGTGTGATAGTAAATTTATCAAATGCTAAGCACGTCGTTGATCAGTATGTCACAAACCCCTGATGCCCCATCATCTTCCTCTACTCTTAGGGCCATTGCCCAAACATTTCGTCTTATAGGTTGGATTAGCTTCTGGATTCAGTTAGTACTAGGCGTTGTATCTGGCATAATTGTGCTGCTGTTTGCCATCTTTAGCCAGAGAACTGGCAGCCCCAGTAATAATCCAGGAACTGGTTTTGGCGTATTTTTAGCAGTTTGTGGACTAGTTATCTTAGGTGGCGGTATTTATTTGGCTTACCGTTACATAAGAATAGGCAAGCAACTCCAATCCTCGAATCCTAGTAACCGCCCTCGTAAAAGTGAGACTGTACAGGTATTACGTTTGGGATTGTGGGTAAATTTAGTGGGAACGCTGGTAACTCTTTTGGGAGCGCAGGCGATTGTTGGTACCTTGGTAGCAAGGTCTATATCACCTCAAGCTGTAACTACCCAGTTATTTGACCCTACCCGGATTATTAGCGGTTTAGATATGCTCGTGGTGCAGGCGAACACCAATACTGTATCAGCACACTTTGCGGGGCTGGTAGGGTCACTGTGGCTACTCAATCGCATCAACCGTCCCTAATATTCGGTGCTGCGTCCTTAGCCTTCTGCCAGTAAGCAGTTCGTGATTCAACGAGACCACAAGATTATTTTAAACTTTTCCGAAACAAACTCAGCCTGCCTTGAAGTACTACCATATCGCCATTCAAATAACACCCAACTAATAGGTGAAAAACCTTACGTGGGATAAAATCTAGCTTTTGAAGGTCTATATTATGGTAGGGTCATCTGACACAAGAAGAAATCAACCGAGACAAAAATTTAATCAAGATGCTTGGAAATTTGGTGTACAGGTTGCATTTAGTGGTGTTGTGCTTGGGCTATGTATTTTCCAGCTTGTTTCAAAACCAAGTAACGATCCAAATACTGCGCTTTACTGGGGTGGTTTATCTAGCGTGCTAGCATATTGGTTACCTGCACCTGGACAAAATAGAAACGATAGGGAACCAACGAATATCACTCAAAAGACGTTTGCAGCCACTGATGACAATAATGGTAACGGTCAAAGTCTTGCTCAGGTTACTCAAACTACACTAAGTAAAGATACTAATTCCTGATTGATTAAATGGATTGTCTGTTTTCATAGCCCTAGCGTGATGCTAGGGTTAAATTTTAATAATGAATTGAAAATTAATTTTTCCAGCCACAGGAAACTAAAATTACTATATGCTGAATGCTTATGTGCTAACTGTATTGACAGAAAGATTATAGGCTAGAAACTGAGAAAAATCTGTGCTGGATATCAAGCAAATACGGGAAAATCCGCAATTAGTTCAAGAACGGTTGAACAGTCGTAGTGGTAAATACGACATCGACCCGATATTAGAGTTAGATCGGCAACAGCGAGAAATAGAGGTGACCCGCAGTCAACTCCAAGCTCGTAGTAATGAGATAGGCAAAATAGTTGGGCAAAAGATTAAATCCGGTATAAATCCTCAAGACCCAGAAATTCAAGCTTTGCGGGATGAAGGCAACTCTGTTAGAGCTAGATTGAGTGAACTGGAACCGCAAGAAAAACACCTGAAAGCTGAAGTTGTACAACTTTTACTGGCACTTCCCAACTTGCCAAGCGATTCTACCCCCATTGGTAAAAGTGAGGAAGAGAACGTAGAGGTGCGCCGCTGGGGTGATGAGTATATTCCTCAAAACCCGAATATTTTGCCTCATTGGGAAATCGGCGAAAAGCTCGGCATTCTTAATGTTGAGCGGGCTGTAAAAGTTGCCCAAAGTCGCTTTGTGGCTTTGATAGGTGCTGGTGCAGCATTAGAGAGAGCATTGATTCAATTTATGCTGACTCTTCAGACTCAAGCTGGGTACGTCGAAGTCAGTCCGCCGTTGTTGGTAAATAGTGAATCGTTGACGGCGACTGGTCAATTACCCAAGTTTGCGGAAGAAAGCTTTAAATGCGCTGATGATGACTTGTGGCTGATTCCAACAGCAGAAGTTCCGGTTACCAACCTCTACCGTGGTGAAATTCTCGCTGCTGAAAGCTTACCTATCTACCACTGTGCATATACTCCCTGTTTTCGTCGTGAAGCTGGGAGTTATGGGCGCGATATGCGGGGATTAATTCGCCTGCATCAATTTAACAAGGTGGAACTGGTAAAATTTGTCCATCCCAGCACTTCCTTTGATGAACTGGAAAGATTGGTGGAGAATGCAGAAGCCGTTTTACAGGCGTTGCAATTGCCTTACCGAGTAGTAAATTTGTCTACTGGGGATTTAGGCTTTTCTTCAACCAAAACCTATGATTTAGAGGTTTGGCTGCCTTCTTCTGGTAAATACCGAGAAATTTCCAGTTGTTCCAATATTACAGACTTCCAGGCGCGACGGGCTGATATTCGCTTTAAAGAAGCAGGTAAGAAAGGCACTCAGTTTGTGCATACTCTCAACGGCTCTGGTTTAGCGGTAGGACGGACTATGGCAGCAATTTTGGAGAATTATCAGCAACCTGATGGAACTGTGCGAATACCAGAAGCGCTGCAACCTTATTTAGGTCGCGAGGTATTGTAATTTAGTCATTAGTCATTTGTCCTTTGTCCTTTGTCCTTTATTGTTTACCAATGACCAATGGCTAGTGACTAATTACTGCCAAACTGCGGAAATATTCCATTGAGAGAAGTCCTGTCCTGTGACACATCTTAAAATGGAAATATGTATCTAGCTTAATATCTTTACTAATTTGCTCTATGTCAGTTTTAGCAGCGATCGCAGTCTTGGCTGTTTTGATCTTGGTACACGAGTTGGGACATTTTGTTGCAGCACGTTCTCAAGGCATTCTCGTTAACCGTTTTTCTTTAGGTTTTGGCCCAGTTCTGTTTAAGTACCAAGGTTCGGAGACCGAATATGCTGTCCGCGCCTTTCCCTTGGGCGGCTTTGTGGGCTTTCCCGATGATGACCCAGATAGCGATATTCCACCCAATGACCCAAATCTGCTGCGTAACCGTCCAATTTTAGATCGGGCGATCGTCATCAGTGCCGGAGTGATAGCAAATTTAATATTTGCCTATTTGGTGCTGGCTCTACAATTGGGTATCGTCGGCATTCCCAAGGAACTAAACTATCAGCCTGGTGTACTTGTACAGCCTGTTAATGAACAATCTATTGCCTATCAAGCAGGTATCAGAGAAGGAGATATTGTTCTGGCTGTTAACGGTCAGGAACTCCCTGCTTCGGACAAATCAACTACCTTGCTGACCAAGGAAATTCAGAATAATCCCAGTAAGCAAATCGAACTCAAAATTCAGCGTCAAAACCAACAACAGTCACTGAAATTAACACCAAAACTAGGCCCTGACGGTAAAGGTCTAGTTGGCATTGCGCTGACTCCCAACGCTAAAGCTGTTTATCGTCGTCCTAATAATCCTGTCGAAGTTTTAAGCATTGCTGCTAACAGATTTCAACAATTATTTGTAGGCACAATCAACGGCTTTGGACAGTTAATCACCAACTTCCAGCAAACTGTAGGGCAAGTTTCTGGCCCAGTTAATATTGTCAAGATAGGTGCAAAGTTAGCCGCTGACGATAGTACTAATCTCTTGTCTTTTGCGGCAATCATCAGTATTAACTTGGCTGTTATCAATATTTTGCCTCTACCAGCCTTGGATGGCGGACAACTTGCTTTTTTGCTAATTGAAGGTTTGCGCGGGAAGCCATTACCTAGCCGCATTCAAGAAGGTGTAATGCAAACTGGTTTGGTGCTACTTTTAGGATTGGGAATTTTTCTGATAGTCAAAGAAACTACCCAGTTAACTAGCCAGTTAGAGTGGGTGCAAAAGTTGTTCCAGTGAGCGTGATTCGTAAATCTTCATCTACAAAGCAACGAGCTTTAGAGATTTTAGTTCGCTTAAAGCGTCTTTATCCAGATGCTACCTGCTCTTTAAACTACTCAACACCAGTGCAATTGCTGGTGGCTACTATTCTCTCCGCTCAATGTACTGATGAGCGAGTGAATAAAGTGACACCAGCATTATTTAGTCGATTTCCTGATGCAGCTAGTTTGGCGATCGCTGACTTGGTAGAGTTAGAAAGCTTGGTGCGTTCTACAGGGTTTTATCGCAATAAAGCTAAAAATATTCAAGCCGCTTGTCGGATGATTGTGACTGAGTTTGACTCTGTTGTTCCCAACCAAATGGAGCAGTTGTTAAAGCTTCCGGGCGTGGCGCGGAAGACAGCAAATGTAGTTCTAGCTCATGCTTATGGCATTAACGCTGGCGTTACAGTAGATACTCATGTAATGCGTCTGTGCCAACGTTTGGGTTTAACTGAGCATTCAGATCCTATCCGCATTGAAAAAGATTTAATGAGGTTGTTGCCACAACAAGATTGGGAAAATTGGTCAATTCGGTTAATTTATCATGGTCGTGCTATTTGTAAAGCACGTTCTCCCGCCTGTGTTGCTTGTGAGCTTGCCGATTTATGTCCTGCGGCTAATAAGTAAGGGTGTATGGGTGTTGGGGAAAGAATCTGAAACAATTTATCCCTTTTGCTCTTACACCCCACACCCTTTTCTTTGACACCAAAAGCCCTAGAATTGATGGGAAGACTGTAGAATGGAAAATGGTGTCTTTAAAGAAGTGAGAAAAGTATGGCAAAAAAGAGCATGATTGAGCGCGAGAAAAAACGCTCCAAATTGATAGAAAAGTATGCGGAAAAGCGGGAAGCTCTGCTAGAAGAGTTCAGAACTACAGAATCTCCCCTTGATAAGCTGCAAATCCATCGGCAAATTCAACAGCTACCCCGTAATAGTGCGCCCACTCGCCACCGCAATCGCTGCTGGGTGACTGGTCGTTCTAGAGGTGTTTACCGCGATTTTGGGCTGTCTCGGAACGTCCTGCGGGAATGGGCGCATGAAGGTCTTTTGCCTGGTGTGGTTAAATCTAGTTGGTAGCAAGAAAGTTATGAGTTATGAGTGATGAGTTATGAATTGAGACAAAGCTAAACTCCTAACTCCTAATTCCTAACTTTTAACTTTTATTGACCACAACACTTATCAATTCCCAGACTTTCTAAGAGTAGATCGCTAACAGCGTTGGCGATCGCAAACTCTCCATAAAAGCTTTTGGAAAAATCAAACGATTGCATTTCTGTAACAATCGCAATCACTAGAGAACCTAAATCGTTTTCTCCTTCCATCCGTTGTCGCACAAAAATCTGGGCTGCGCGTTGAGCAATCTTTTGATTGGCTGCTTCCGGGATAAATTCTGTATCTAGCCATCGTAGTAAGCGCTGTTGCAGCCATTCGCCTTCAAGCTGCGGATTTTGAGGCGGTGGTAAGATGATCGGTGGAATTGGTTCAGTCATTTTTTTATTTTAAATAAACGCAAAGAGAAGTGGTAGCGGCGGTTTGGACTGTTTCTAACTTCGGTGGAACGTGAAAAGAAACGCCAATAATGAGTAATAGTATGAAATTGCGTTTCTTTGGTATTTTTTATATTTATGCAATATGATGTCGCCGCTATTGTTGAGGGTTATGCTCAAGGTTATTTTCTCATGGCTGATGAGCGCGATCGCCTGAATTGGTATGGAAGTCGCGATCGGACTTTTATTCCTTTAGATGAGAGGTTTCGATATCCCAAGTCTTTGCAGCGCGTCCTCAATCAAGAACGTTTCAGCGTGGCGATTAATCGTGATTTTCCGGCTGTAGTAGCTGGCTGTGCTAACCGTGAAACAACTTGGATTTCGCCAGAGTTAGAAAAGATTTACTGGCTACTTTACCAAGCAGGTTATGCCTATAGTTTTGAAACTTGGCAAGGTGACGAACTCGCTGGGGGGATTTTAGGGATTGTGATTGGTGGGGCTTTTATTGGCGAATCGATGTTTTACCGCATTCCTGAAGGCTCGAAGGTAGCGATGGTAAAGTTAGTGGAAAGATTGCGCCAGAAGCAATTTGTGTTTTTTGACGCTCAAATGATGAATCCCCATTTAGAAAGATTCGGTGCTTATCGCGTTGGGGATAAAGAATATCAAGTTTTACTCAAACAAGCGTTGCAACGTCGTTGTTCTTTAATATAAATAGGCGATAAAGTTATTTTAATAACTTTTATCGAAGTTCAACGGAAATAACAAATATCATAATAGGATCAGGTAATTAGGATAAATTTATGCACTTGCATAAAAGTTATGAAAATTTATCGTCCCAACAAAACCTTAAACTTATTCGTGAATGTTTACGCGAAATAAATCAACTTGGTAGACAAAAATTCGGTGACGAACTCAAGCAACAACAAGGAATCTTGGCACGTTTAAAAAAGATTCTATTTTTTTATCCAAACACTATTGGGATATCTGTATTTGTTCTATGTTTAATATTTATAACTATTTGTATAGTTATTGCAAATTTAGTAAATTTACTTTGGATTCGTATAACTTTATTTATAATTGGCTCATTTCTTTACTTACCCTTACCAATATTTATTGAGTTTATTACTCCTAAATTTGATATGAAATCAGAAGAACGGTGGGGGCGCGTTTTAGGTGTTTATTTGAGTAAAACAGGACTGAATTTAAAGCAAACAGAGCGTAATATTAAGAGAACACTTTTTTACTACAGTCAAGAAGGCAAACCTATAAGGTTTTTCGTTGATCTTTTTTGGGGTGGTATTTTTGTAAGTTGTCTTTCTGAACCAACTTTTCTAAAAGCTCTTGTAACAGGGTCAATACTAGAAATATTCAACGCTAATCCAGCTGGGGCAATATGTATAGTTATTCTTCCCTTTTTATATCTCTTCTATTTTGTTAATTACAAAAGACCAATTACCTGGATGGAATATATTGTAAACGAAATTGAACTTGCAAGTTTTGATGCTTAGACAATTATGTACAGGCAGAAGTTTCCAAATATACAATAATTCTAAACCAAAAATATATTTTGTTTTACACAGAGAGAAATCTAAGCGGCTACCCTTCTCCTAACGTATACACTAACGCGAACGGGTTCTCCAAAAAAGTACCGCCGCTCAGAACTTCTCCTATCGGAGACCAAGGCGTAGCTTGCTTACTCATAAGGGTATGGTGGGTGCAGAGAAGTAAGAAGTTTATTAAAATTAGTTAGGACGTGTTTTGAAGTTGCATATTATCGGGCGATCACTATTAAGTAGTAAAATGCGACGAAATTAAGTAGTAAAATGCGACGAAGCAACACCATTTAATCCTTATGAGATGACTGCACTGGAAGAATGAAATAACTTAATATCGAAAATCTGCCGAGATTGCTAGCAACTGACTACGTTTTCTATAGCCTCTCGGATCTTGCGTTCCCATTCTTGTGCTTTGACACACCTCGGCCTACCCCAGGGACGCCAAAACAATTGCCATTTCGGTAAAGAATGCCAATAAAGCCAGAAATGGTCATTTTCTGGGGATACAATCTCGAAATCATTCCCCTTGCTACCACTGGTTCGTATTTTGCAATCAATAGTTTTTAGTTTTTTCCTAAGTGACTGCTCAAAATTTTGCATAGGGCAACTTTAGGAGCCAAAAAAATGTTATTAACTTGATCTAACCAGGCTTCTACGTCGTCAGTCTTATTCCAAAAGACAGATAAAATTTGCGGTTTTCTAAGAATTTGGTATTGATTTTTACATCCTTGCCCAAGAAAACAAAACAGCATGATTGTTCAATGGTTTGATGAAGATCAGCTTTCTCTAATCACCATTCCAGAGTTGGTTGAGTTTGTAATCATGCCTTGCACTCACGGCAGAACTCGCGCAGAATCTATTCGTAACAGCGAAGAAGTGATTGAAATGTACTTGGAAGCTTGGCAAGTAGAAGGTGAATTTATCGCTAAACCAACCACACTTCAAATTGTGTGATTATCTGAGGCTTTTTGCAAAACAGTCATTCCAGCAACCAGCTAAATAAACCTTCTACTGTTAGACTGAAATCTTGAGCAAATTCTGGTACTGGTAACTGTGTTCCTAGTTCTTCGTAAACAGCGGTTGGTTGATCTGGCAAGTAGACAAACACAGATTTTTCTTCAGGATCAATCAGCCATCCCATCTGAGTTCCAAACTTCAGGCAATGTAGAATATTTTTGGTTACTTTAGTTTGACTTTGATCAGGAGATAGAATTTCAATTGTCCAATCTGGGGCAATTGAGAAGACGTTAGCAACCCCACCATTCTCTCTACGGGGAATTCTATCCCACATAAACACAGAAATATCAGGTACAATTGAGCGATCGCCAAATGTACAGCGAAGCTCACAAAAAGCTCGCGCAATCTGTTTGGGTTTTACGACCAAGTTAATTGCAGGTGCTAACTCAGTCTGAATTGCGCTGTGTTCTCCTTGTAGCATCGGTTTTTGGATGATACGCCCATCAATGTATTCACTAGCGGGTTCTGTCTCTGGCAGAGCTAGGAATTCACTTAAAGTCAGGTGTTTAGCAGGGGTCTGTACCATTTAAGATTTTCTGACGAGGGGTAAGTTGTACTACTGCTATTTGTGATTCTAAAAATCGAAATCACCACCAAGGATTAGCAGCGCAGCCTAATAAATCTTTTATCTCTTCTCTTCAGTAACTAAGGTAAGACTAACCCATTCACCTTTGTCGTTATAACTGCGAATCATCCGTTGGCGCAGGTTTGGTTGAATTAACCAACCTGCTTCTAAAAATAAGGGTTGACGTAACTGCACTTTGACTGGAGAAGTTGCAGAAGCACCATCAGGTAACAGTAAAACTTGCACCTGCTTTTGTGGATCTTGATCAAAAAGGATGAGAGGTTCTTTGATGGTAGCAGTTGAGGTAATTGTGCGTTCCCCAAAAGAGGTAGTTTGAATTAATCGTTCAGCATCGACTTGTAATTTTAGCTTTGTAGAGTAAGTATCAGGTGAACGCAAATCCCGATATATTGTCACTGCTTCACCTTGCCATTCTCCTAACAAGTCACTCAATTGCAAGGCTGGACGTTCGGCTACTGGGGTTCCAGCTAAGTGTTCTCTAATTAAGGTTAGTTGATTCAAATCACCATTTTCATTAAACAGTTGCACCAGACGTAAGCGGCGATTTTCATGAATCAAAGCAAGTTCTGCCCCAAATGTAGAAAATGGGCCTAGCTGAATTAAACCTTCAGAAAATGATCCATTTTCAAAAAATAGCAGACCTCCTCCCACAGACATAAATTCTCTGATCACATCATCTCGTCCCGAACGGGAAAGAGTTAGGCGGACTGTTTGATTATTGTTTAAGCCTTCTAGCGAAAGACAGCTAGGTGTATCGTTGAGCAGTGTACCTTGGGGAGAAAAAGTAGTGAATGAACCTTCCCATACACCAAGATTTTGCAGAAAACTTTTCCACTGAGATGTCATTTGTTATTTGTCCTTTGTCAAGACTCAATCAATATTTACTCTTGACTATTTACCAATGCCCAATACCCTATGCCCAATTTTCAACCTTTAGCAAAACGGTGGACAGCAAATAAGCTTCCCATTAATCCTACAGCTGCACCAAAACTTAAGAGAATTAGGGGCAGTAATAAAATTTGTGCTGGAGTTAGTTGCATACCGTTGCTAATAAATTGGATAAATTCAGGTTGTTTGGTTAACAACTTGCCAAGAAACTGTTGAATAACAGAAATGAAACTCCAAGCGATCGCCCCACCGACTAAACCAAAAGTAATTCCTTGTAAAATAAACGGTAGGTAAATCCAAACGGAAGTTGCTCCCACCAGTTGCATAATTTCAATCTCCTGGCGTCGCGCCATGACAATCAAGCGAATTGTGGTAGTGGTAACAGCGATCGCTGTTAAAGTTAGGATGATTGTAATTGTCAAAGTAATCCAGTTAAGACCTTGGTGCAATTGGGCAATACGTTTGACTGCTTCATCCACATACTGCACTGTATCAACTCCTGGTAACTTAGCCAAATGTGTTGCTAAAGCTGGCACAACTTGAGAATTACGCGCTTTCACCTTCATTTCGTCAACCAGAGGATTATCCTCTAACTGCTCTTTAGCACCTTCAATATCTGAAATATCCAGTTCTTTAACTAACTTAGTCCAAGCTTCTTCTTTAGTAATGCTTTGTATCGCCGCCACCTCCGGCATTTTTGCCACCAGTGGTTCAATGCTGTCAACTCGCATATCCGGCTCAAGATAAACTGATACCTCTAGCTGACTACCGAACTGGTAAAGCAGTTTTTCGACTTGCCAAGATGTTTGCAGACTCAAGCCGAATAAAAATAGCAACACCGTCACAGTACTGACAGCTGCCCAATTCATCCAACCTCCCCGCAGTAATCCAAGGAAAGTTTCTTTGAGCAGATAATCAAGTTTGGTGAAAAATTTCAACACACATCACCCCAATAAGCAATTTAAAATAAAAGAACGCAATCACAGCAGTTTATTAAAAATTATCTTTCCGCCTTCGTACGAGATAACAACATCATTTATACTCGACACCGGAGATTTTGGATGCTTAAAAGTTCATTATTTCAGTAGTGCTGAGTACATAATCTTTTCCGCTGTATGGAACGTCATGTACAGACGCTTTAAACAGCGTGTCTCTCCAGACAGTGAAGAGATTGATAGAATTAAGGTAGTAGGAATTTTCACAATCTAGCCATAGAGACTCATGCCCTCTGAAATTGCTGTCGAGAAGAAAAAGTTAAAAAATCCGCCTTTGGAGCTTCATTATTTAGGCGATCGCGTGCTGCGTCAAGCTGCAAAGCGGATTTCTAAAGTTGATGACGAACTCCGCCAAGTGGTGCGTGAAATGCTGCAAACTATGTACAGTAAAGATGGCATTGGTTTGGCTGCGCCCCAAGTGGGAATTCACAAACAACTAATTGTCATCGACCTGGAACCAGACAACGCAGCTAATCAGCCCTTAGTGTTAATTAACCCCACAATTAAACAGGTTAGCCGTGACATCTGCGTTGCCCAAGAAGGATGTTTGAGCATTCCAAATGTCTACTTGGATGTCAAGCGCCCCGAAGTCGTAGAAATTACTTATAAAGACGAGTATGGCCGTCCCAAGACATTAAAAGCTAATGACTTGCTAGGACGATGCATTCAGCATGAAATGGATCACCTGAATGGCGTGGTATTTGTAGACCGCGTGGAAAACTCCTTGACTTTGGCCCAGGAGCTATCTAAGAATGGCTTCTCGTATCAAGCGGTGAAACCAGTAGTATAGGGTGGTCTAATAGTGTATTTAACTCCAAAAAGTGGTTTATTTCTAGGTGGTTCTTGTATAAGTGCGATCGCAGCTGTCGGTTCGATTTTTGAACTGAGTTACGGGCAACCAGATTTCGGCGTTCCAGCAACTGCGATTATTCTGGTATTAAGCATTCCACTCACAGGATTATTTTTCTTTGCCGCAGTGAGGGACGCAAGGGCTAACATTAAATAAGCATCAGGTACATAAAAAAGGTAAAGGGATGGAGTAAAAAGCAAAATTCATCCTTTTACCTTTTATTTTTGCTCTCTATCTTTTCCACAGCCCCTAAAGCTTTCAGTGTTACCTTCTGAGCTGCTGTTAAACCGATAGAGCCTGTAATCTCCATATCCTCATAGGGTTTAGGGATACTGAGAATTTTCAAACATTCACCAGTGTCTGCATTCCATATCCTTACGGTTTCGTCTTCACCCCCACTAGCTAGGAATCGTCCATTGGGGCTGAAGACGACTGACCATATTCTCTTAGTGTGTCCTTCCAGTGTTTTAAGGCATTTAGTAGTGTTCACATCCCAGATTTTTAGGGTATTGTCATCACCAGCACTGGCCAAAATGTAGCTAACTTTATCAGTCTCACTGGTAGTTGTATAACCTTGAGGACTAAAAGCAACGGCTCGGACTTTATCGGTGTGTTCCTTCAAAGAAGGTTCTAGAGGTTCTGGGCTGTCGGTGCTAGCCTTCCATAATCTCACTGTATGGTCTTCACTGGCACTGGCTATCATTTGGCCATCAGAACTAAATGTTACTGACCTTACCCAATTAGTGTGTCCTTTCAAAGGTTCTAGGGATTGACCGCTACTAACATTCCACAATTTCACTGTATGGTCTTCACTAGCACCGCCTAAAATGTCACCCTTGGGACTAAAGGCTACAAACCATATTCGGTTAGTGTCTTCTAACAAAGTTTTGAAGCATTTACCAGTATTCACATTCCATAACTTTACTGTTTGATCGTCACTAGCGCTAGCTAAGATATTACCATTGGGACTGAAGGCAATTGACCATACCCAATTAGTATGTCCCTTCAAAGTTTTGAAACATATACCTGTATTAGCATCCCATAACCTGATAGTTAGGTCATCGCTGGCACTAGCTAGGATTTGTCCATCAGGACTAAAAGCGACCGATCGCACTCCATTTGTATGACCTTTCAAAGTTTTAAGGCACTCACCAGTGTTTACATCCCACAGCCTGACTGTGTAGTCGTCATTGGCACTGGCTAGGATTTGAGAATTGGGACTGAAAGCTACAGACCAGACCCAATTGGTGTAACCCTTCAAAGTTCTCAAGCATCTACCAGTATCACCATCCCACAGTTTCACTGTTTGGTCATCACTGGTGCTGGCAATTGTCTGATTTTGAGGACTGAAAGCTACAGACCAAATTCTATCTGTGTGTCCAGGCAAAGTTTTTAGACACTGACCAGTGTTTACATCCCACAATCTAACTGTTTGGTCATCACTACCACTGACTATCATGTCCCCTTCAGGACTATAGTCTACTGACCATACCCAATTAGTGTGACCTTCCAAAGTTTTAAGGCACTTACCAGTGTTAGCATCCCACAGCCTGACCGTTTTGTCATCACTGGCACTGGCAATTGTATCATCTTGAGGACTGAAAGCTACAGACCAGATTCTATCTGTATGCCCTAATAGTGTTTTGAGGCATTTACCGCTCTTAACATCCCAAATTTTTACGGTTTGGTCTTTGCTGCCACTGACTAAAGTTGTACTATTGGGACTGAAAGCAACTGACCGTACCCCATTAATGTGACCCTTCAAACTTTTGAGGCATTTACCGCTCTGAACGTCCCAAATTTTCACTGTTTGGTCTTCACTAGCACTGGCGATCGCATCACCTTGAGAACTAAAAGCTACTGACCAAATTCTATCTGTATGCCCTAACAGTGTTTTGAGGCATTCACCTGTCTGAACGTCCCAGATTTTCACTGTTTGGTCTTCACTGCCGCTGATTAGGGTTGTACCATTGGCATTAAAAGCAACTGACCAAACTTTATTAGTGTGTCCTTGATAAAGTAAAAGTTGTTGACCAGTAATAACTCGCCATAAACGAATCTCACCGTTAGCATCTCCTGTAGCTAAAAGTTGACCATCTCGACTAAATGTTACTGACAACACAGTGGCAAAGTTTTTAGCAAAGACAGACCGAGTTAAGTCGCTGTGAGCAAAACTGACCTTATGCAGATTCACGTTCTGTAGATAAGCTTGCCGAACAGCTAGATGGGAAAAGTCATAACCAGTTAAATCAGTCTGTAATTGACACAGTAGATTGAGAACGTTACTCCCAGCATATCCACGTTTGACAACAAATTTGTCTCGCAGGGGTTCCAGAATTTGAATTAACTTGTCTTCAATATTTTTCTGACTGCTAAAAATACTGAGCAATCTTTTGATGATTGGCTTCAAAATCAGGCGAATTTGAATATCTCTGACATAATCTTTGACAGTGGCTCCCATCAGAGCATGACTCATGAATAGTGCGATTTTTCCTGTAGTAATTTCTTGACAAACCTGTTCAATTATGATCTCTGTGATGTATTCCATAACCACAGGTTGAAGGGTGAACAGTGCTGTGCTTTTTTCAATGAGCGATCGCCGCCGCAGTGATTCTAGTGCTTCCAGTAATTCTCTTTTTGCTAAGGGAGACACAATATCATCTAGCAATTCTTCTAGCAAAACTGCCTCACGCTTGATTGCCAACCAGTAGATAATTTCTTTTTCTAGCTCTGAGGCACGCTCAAACTGCTGGTCTAATAAATTACGAGTGTCACCAAAAATTATTTCTCCTTCGGCTAAAAAGGCAGCAATATCCCCACCAAATAATTCTCGGATTGTCTCAGAAACTAGCTTTAAAGCCAATGGATTGCCTGAATAATTCTTAACTAGTTTCGCCCAGTTTTGCGACGACCCAGATAAGCCTTTATCTTTGAGAATTTCTTGCCCTTCTGTTTCTCCCACACCAGGTAATGACATTGTTCTGACTGGTGATGCTTTGCCCTCTAAAGGTGCAAATTCTTTCGGTTTTTCGCGACTAGTAATCACTAAACAGCTTTCATGAGGTTCTTCCCCTAAGCGTCTAAGTAGTTGACCGTAACCTTCGTATCCTTCTTGATAGTATCCGGCGCGAGGCTCCTGCGAAGCAGCTACGCTCATGCCTGCTTGCAAAATTGTCTCTGCATTATCCAACACCACAAGACAACGCCGCTTTCGTAAATAATTAATCAGCAGCGTGATTCTAGCATTTACGGTTTCTGGTAAATTCGTTTCTCGCTCATCAGATAGAAATCGGATTAGGTTCGCTAACATCTCTTGGATGGGTGGAGCATTGCGGAGAGTTCGCCAAACTAAGTAGTCAAAATTCTCTTGCACTTCCTCTGCCAGTTTTACAGATAAAGCAGTTTTGCCAATTCCTCCCATGCCTAAGAGTGCTACTAAGCGACATTGATCATTGACAATCCACTGCTTCAGGTTAGACAGTTCTGTTCCCCGTCCGTAGAAGGTATCACGAATACTAGGTGCTTCGCCCCAATCTTGACGCTTGTTGGCAGTCGCTTCTATGGTCTGCAAAGATGCTTGATATTCATTTTCAATAATTTGTTGTAACTTAGTGAGTTTACCCGGGCCACCGCCACTCACTTGGAATTTTTTGTAAACCTCACTCAATCTTTTACGTACCGCTTCAGCGCTGACACCCAATTCTTCAGCGATCGCATTTGGCGATTTACCCTTAACAGCAGATAAAAATACCTCTAGCTCACTGCTAGATAAGTGCCGTTTTTGGGCTAAATCCAATAAAAAGTGTTGGGCGATCGCACTCATGCACATACCAAGAGACCTACACGCTAATCTTATCTCACAAAGTGAGATATTGAGATCCTAAAAGTTACGTTTATGCCAATATGCAACTATGGTATTGCATTTTTTTATGCGTTTTGCCTTGACTAAGTAACTAAGTTACTTTAAAGTGAGAAATACACAGGCTAGTTAAGTAACTTCGTGGGTGAGAGGTAAAGGCTGAAGCTGTCGAGTCCGATAATTCAGAAAAAGGCAAGTATTCAAAGTCTGTTGTATAAATTGCATTTTAGGGGTTGATGCGCGTAATCTGCTTTCCGTGCCATCACGAGCATTGAGCGCCTAATATCGATTTCCAGATTGCCACTGCAATTTATCTAAGAGCCAATACGGTTCAGATGAACCTTTTTTCTCTCTCTGCTTGCCTCAAAAGATAAATTTCCTTCACTGAACTGTATTAATCTAGGAGCTTAATTTTTCATCATCTACAAATAGCAAGCTAACTCCTGAATGGAGTATAGCTGTAGTTTGCCTTGACTGGCTAAGAGCAATGCTGTAAGTATTCGCTTTTTACTTAGCTTAGTTGGGGATATGTTGGCTGCCAAGATTTAACTCTCAAAAAAGGACAAACAACTATGAATACCAATCTCAAAAACGACGAAAACCACCTGTTTAAATTGGCTGTTAAAGGACTGAGGTTTTTTCTGTTAACTCTGCTTGGTTTTGCAATAGCTTTGGTTGTGTCTAAAGTTCTTGGTATTAGCACGATAGTAGAGATACTGTTATCCGCAAGTTTATGGCAATGGGTGTTTCGGATAGCAGTTTGCCTATTTTGTCTGTTTGCGATCGCGATGATGATTGAGTCTTGGCGTTGAGTCCTCACCTATTCATCAATAGCAAAATTGCACTTTTAGGTTTGTAGCAAAGTTTAATCAACTACGTATGCCTAAACTTGCGCTTAAACATAATACCAATTCAATTAATGATTGCAACACATCCTTGGGTGAAGACACGATTCATCGCGTCTCTACAAATGGACTATTTGTTACATTCTTTTTTCTAATTGGTATAACTTTCTCAACAGGAAATTTATCATGTCAAACAACAAAGATAGCGGTTCTGGTGCAGAAATTCTTTCGCCAATTTTAGTTATTTTAGTGGCGGGTTCAATTTCTTTGGCAATTGTTAATAAAGCTAATCACACAGCATATTTTGACATAGTGAAAATAGCGATCGCCTACAGTTTTGGTTCAATGAAGTACCAAGGCAAAATTCAAAAGTCTGAGAAACAAGACCAAGCAGATGACGACAAGTTGAAATAATAGACACGGTAACTCACCAATATAAAACAAAGCCACCTAAAAGGCGGCTTTACTTTCAGTGCAGCCGTTCTTTGAGAGTAGCTGCGCTAATTTTTATTTTGGAATAGTTTTAAAGCTTTCTCGACTATCTGGCATTCTGAATGTATGACATCGAAACAGTTCTTTGACTACTTGACGTCAGTTACCCGCCAGCTTAGTTTCAAGTTAACCCAGAAATTCCAAATGGTAGCAACTGCGATCGCAATTAGGTTAGCTACGTAGCGGTTAGGAATCAGGAAATTAAATACTAGATTCAACACCAGCACATTCAACACAAGCCCAGCAAGGCAAACTATGTTGAATTTTAAAAAACGTTTCAGACGTTGACGCCATCCCTGTTGCTTCGTGGTGACATCAGCAAACGTCCAAGCGTCATTCCACAAGAAATTATTGAAAATTGCAATTTCGCTAGCAATAATTTTACTACGTGTCAAAGGCCAAGCTAGAGTTGTTGGGTCACTGAGTAAGTAAAGCAGTGTCATATCTATAAATACCCCACTCAGTCCTACTAAACCAAAGCGAAGAAATCGACCAATTGGGAAACCAGCTTTTTGACTGAATCTTCCTAACCGTCCTGTAGACACGCGCAACCGAAATAAATGGTGTATGTAATCCACATATTGCTTCCACGTCACCTTGCTTTCACCCTCTTTGCGTTCGCGGAAGACATAACCAACTTCTGCAATTTCGTCTACGCTTCCTCGCCCAATTACTTCTAAGAGAATTTTATATCCCACTGGGTTGAGAGTTTCACCAGCGATCGCCTGACGACGCACCATAAAATAACCACTCATCGGGTCAGTAACTCTGCCAAGTACCCCCGGTAAAATCATCAATCCTAACAATTGTGCGCCACGGGATAAGAAACGCCTCACAGCACTCCAACTACTAACTCCCCCTCCTTCTACGTGACGGCTGGCTACTGCCAAATCTGCCCCTTGTTCAATTGAAGCAACCAGTTGTGTCAACACCTCTGGCGGATGCTGCAAATCTCCATCGATTACCCCTAGTACACGTCCCTTAGCTGCTTGCCACCCGCGAATTACCGCTGAAGACAGTCCTCGTTCATCTTGGCGTCGCATCACCCGTAACTGTGGGTATTCTGACATCAGAGATTGTGCTACTTCCCAAGTCCGGTCTGGACTATCATCATCTACTACAATCAGTTCGTAGTTTTCTGGAATAGCTTCATCCAGCAACTGGCTCAATATGCTTACAACATTCTCAATATTGTCACGCTCTTTGTAAGTGGGAATCACTAAAGAAAGAAGGATGGACTGACCACTTGCATTCACACTGGTAATTGGCAATTCAGGAATCTGCAAACTGCCAGTTGGTACTGGTAACAATGAAAGAAGTTGGCTGTTACTCATAAAGCAGAATCTAGATGGTAAAAGAGTATTTTTCTGTCAGGACTGATTTTGAGGGGTTCGATAGGCGGACAAGCTGAAAGTGTGTTTTGGATATTTAAGATTTTTGTTAATTTACTTTGTTATTAACCCACACTCTGTGCCTTAAATCATTACACAACACAGTATAATTATTGAAATTGCGTACCGTTACCATCAAATATCTCATTGAGTTTACCAAAACTCAGACCATTTACTGAACGATATTGCAAATAAGTCAACTGCAAAAGTCTGCTACTTTGCGCTACTACGTTTGTTTCCGCATAGCTTTAGGCACTGCTAGACAAGAGGGCGTTGACTAAAGAATTAATACTTAAATGTTTTTTAATCACTGAGCGCTACCAGTTATTTCTCCATGAAAATACTGTGTAACATAATACAATAACTTACTATGCCTGTAACACTCCAGAAAAGCAACTGGTATCCTATTTCTTCATCAGAAAAACACAATACTTTTTTTATATGTAAAAATCTGTATATATGGCTGATTTAGAGACTTTTTAGTCAAGTACTGCTGACTGAACAGTTAGAGCATAACCTTGGAAAACTTAGCAGGTAATACTCAATAGAATTTTCTTTCTGTAAAATTTTCATAAAATATAATATTGCCCCGGTTTTAATCTATCAATTTATACTTGACAGATTGTTACATTTTTGATAATGCTTCTAAAGTATAAGAATGCTATCAACTCAAACTCAACTATTGCGAATTTCACAAGGACAGCTAAACTTGCTAGAAGCTTGTCCGCGTAAGTTTCAACACACCTACTTAGAACAACTCAATTCACCCTCAGATCCCGAACATGGGGAACGGCAGACTTTGGGTAGTCGTTTTCACTTGCTAATGCAGCAGCGAGAAATGGGTCTACCAATTGATAGTTTTTTAGAAGCAGATGCTCAACTACAAAGCTGGATGACAGCCTTTGCTAATGCAGCACCAGAGATTTTAACACCTGCAACCGATCATCAAATTTTCCGTGAAAGTGAACATTACCGCACTCTGCAAGTTCAGGACTATTTACTCACAGTGGTCTATGATTTATTAATTGCAGATAATCCGGAAGCGCAAATTCTCGATTGGAAAACTTATCCAAAACCACCAAATAAACGCAAGTTAGAAAAAAACTGGCAAACACGCCTTTATATGTACGTACTGGCACAAACCAGTCAATATTTGCCAGAAAACATTTCTATGACTTACTGGTTTGTTCAATCTCAAGGCAAACCGCAAAATATTAAATTTAGCTATAGTACTGCTCAGCATCAGCAGACGGGTAAAAAACTTAATCAACTATTAAGCCTGTTAACTTATTGGCTGGAACGTTACCAAAACAACGAGCAATTTCCTCAAGTGGTGGAAAGTAGCCAATTCTGCGAGTATTGTCAGTTTGCCACGCGGTGCGATCGCACACAAATCTTAGAGGAATCTGCGGTTAACTCGTTACCAAATATGGACGACATTCAAGAAGTGTCTCTTTGATTGGATGCACAGGATTATAGTACTAAAACAGAACCCTTGTACCTGTGGACTCTGTTACAAGTTTAAAAAGTAACACAAAGTGCTTTTTTGAGATTTTGAAGTAATCACAACTTCTACAATTTATGAAAAACTTTGATGAAATTGAAGCAACTTATGTACGCGAATTAGGAATTGATGATATTGCTCCCGTTTATCACTTGGGAGAAGAATTATTTACCAGTGATTTATATCCTTATTTATACCGCACCTGGGATGAATGGGAAGTAATTGGACTTTACAATACAGATCCAGAATACTGCCTCGTTGCTGAAACAGACGGGGAACTAGCAGGATTTATTTTAGGAACCATTATTACAAAAGCATCTTGGACTTACGGATATATTTTGTGGCTGGGAGTTAATCCCAAGTTTCAGCGTCGGGGAGTAGCAGATAAGTTAGTGGATAAAGTCGTTGCCCGCATGATTGAAGATGGGGCGAGGTTCATGTTGGCAGATACTGACCCGACGAATGTTCCAGCATTAAAGTTTTTTAATCGCAAAGGGTTTGGTAATGTTCGGCAGCATATTTTCTTGTCCATGAATTTAAGCAAGCATGAATACTATGGCAGACTAATTGATTATGAACATCAAAAAGCAGAAAGAGCTGGTTATAAGCGATCGCGTCCTGCAATTCGCGCCCGCAAAACCGAGGGAGTAGCTAATGAAGTAGTCCTTAATCCCTTAGTCAGTGAACCTCAAACAGATTTAATAAACAATGACGAATGATTAAGGTTGGGCATCGGGTATGGGGCGCTGAGAGTGCTGAGTACTGTTAGCGGTAGCGGGCGTGCTGAGTCCTGAGTACTGACTGCTGAGTCCTGAGTCAAGAGTAAGTTATTTCTCCCCCTGCTCCCCTGCCCCCTGCCTATTAACCCAGCCCCCAATCCCCAGTACCCAATCCCCAATCCCTAATACAATGCAGTGGATTTTGACAGCAACTGAACAACCCCCGGAATGGTTCATCCAAGCAGTGAAACAGCATACACCTATATCAAGTGGAATGTATGCAGCACAATTATTGTGGCAACGGGGAATCAAAGACAATCAACAGTTAGCAGCTTTTATTAACCATAAGGCTTATCAACCAGCCAGCCCCTTTGAATTTGGGCAAGAAATGCATCTGGCAGTAGAAAGGTTGCAACAGGCACGCAAGAATCATGAAAAAATTGCTATCTGGGGAGACTTCGATGCTGATGGTATCACTGCTACCGCTGTACTATGGGATGGTTTGGGAGAGTTTTTTATTCAAAATATAGAATTAATTTATTACATTCCCAATCGACTCACAGAATCTCACGGACTCAACAATCAAGGAATCGAGAACTTAGAAAAACAAGGTTGCAAATTAATTGTTACTTGTGACACAGGCAGCACAAATATTAATGAAATTGCCTATGCCAAACAGCTAGGTATAGATGTGATAGTTACAGACCATCACACTTTACCCGCAGAACGTCCCCCAGTCGCAGCGATTATCAATCCTCGTTACTTGCCAAGCGAACATCAACTGTTTAATCTTTCTGGGGTAGCGGTGGCTTATAAGTTAGTAGAAGCCTTATATCAAACTTTGCCGAATGTACCTCAACATCCATTAGAAGATTTATTAGATTTAGTAGCGGTAGGATTAATTGCCGACTTAGTGCAGCTTAGTGGAGATTGCCGTTATTTAGCACAATTAGGAATTCAACAACTACAAGCAGATTTTCAACAGCCACCAACAGCGCGACGCCGCCCAGGGGTAGGAAGATTATTAGAATTGTGCCAGAAAAGTGGCGATCGCCCCACAGATATTTCCTTCGGCTTAGGGCCGCGCATCAATGCCGTTAGCCGCATCCAAGGTGATGCCAGCTTCTGCGTCGAACTATTAACTAGTCGGGATGCTAAACGTTGTAACGAACTAGCTGAAGTTACAGAACTCGCCAACGCCCGTCGCAAGTCTTTACAGAAAGATGTACAAGCGCAAGTAGCTCAAAAACTTACTCAACTAGACTTATCAACCACCAGCGTCATTGTTTTAGAAGACGCACAATGGCCCGCAGGCGTGTTGGGCTTAGTCGCTGGACAAGTAGCACAAGAAACAGGACGCCCGACGATTTTATTAAGTACAGAGGGATTAGAGACTGGGGAAGACTCTTCCAAATCCTCAATCCCTAATACTTCGGCTGCGCTCAGTACAAGTCCCCAATCCCTAGCACGTGGTTCCGCCCGTTCGGTGAATTCCGTTGATTTATATCAGTTAGTAAAAGAGCAAGCACATTTGTTGCATCGCTTTGGCGGACATCCTTTCGCCGCAGGTTTGAGTTTACCAGTTGAGAACATTCCTTTATTTACAGCAGCGATTAACCAGCAGTTGCGGCAAACTTTAGGCAGTACTAATTTGATGCCAACAGTACAAGCAGATTTAGCAGTTACGGTTGCAGACTTGGGCAAAGAGTTATTTTTAGAACTCAAACTGCTAGAACCTTGCGGAATGGGTAACCCTGTTCCAAAATTGCTAATTCAAAACTGTTGGTTTGAAAATAGTTGGCATCGCAACCAACAAGATTGGCAAGGTAAAAAGGTACAGTACATCAAAACAGAGTTTGATATTCGGGATGATTCCAGTAGAATTGCCTTTCCTGGTATCTGGTGGGGACACTACAAAGATGAATTGCCCATAGGAAGATGTGATTGCATAGCCGAACTGGACTACAACACATTCAAAAAACGCTATGAAATTAGATTAATTGCCGTGCGTCCTGCTGCTAACTCTTGTACAGACGCGATTAATCGCGTCTCTCAGCACTCACCACTGATAGTAGACTGGCGCAACGAGGAATACTCAGAACGGGCTAAACGCCCCGCTACCGCTAACAGTATTCACAATGGCCTAAACGCCCCGCTACCGCTAACAGCACTGATTCTTGAAGAGTGTCCCGCAAATTGGGAAGATTTACGTGCGTGGCTGAAGCGATGTCTAGCTACAAGCCTCTCTGCGTCTACGCTTGACAATCCACAACTAGCGATCGCATGGTCTAAACCCAAACTCCAACCACCCAAACAAATTTGGGTAACTCTTGTCGGAATCGCTAAATATCTCAGTCGCACAAATCAACTAGTTACCCGTGTAGAACTTTTAGAAAAACTTGGGATAAGCGATCAAAGCTTACTTTTGGGAATCAAAGCTTTAAAATACTTAGGATTTACAGTCAAACGACAAGACCGTGATTTGCAAATTAGTTGGGACGCAAATAATAACTTAGAAAACTATGCTGATGCAGCTATTTCTAAATTTTTAGCTGCCATACAAGAAGAACAATTTCAGCGACAATATTTTGCCGAAGTTCCTCTATCTACTATTGTGTCAATGATTAATAGTCAGTAATGAAAATTTGCGGTGTCCATCTCCCTGAATTATTAAAGAAGTCACGGATCTAACGGACTGCTATGTATGATCAAAGTATTAGATGAATGGCAATCAGATCATGCTACAGTACGATCCGCTCGACTGCTTACCCTCCGCCGAGGATTTGCCGGACTCTGACGATACCCCTGTGGATAACGAATTACAAAATTTGATTTCTGGTTTACTCAATGGCATTACAGGTAGTTTCTCAGAAACGGCGCGGAGAATATACCACTAAAAAAGAATTTTATGCACAGTTAGAAGTTTTATATTATGTCGTTTATAACCCCCAGCGGCGGAGAAAACCAACTTTAGAAGTGTATCGCTTAGTAAATGGCAAGTATCAATTACAGCGAGGAAATCCCATTTGGCTACCAGAAATCAGTTTAGGAATTGGTAGCGATCGCGGAACATATCAAGGAATTACACGTGAGTGGCTTTACTGGTATAACGAGCAAGGTAAGCGTTTATTAGCACCAGAAGAACGGGTTCAAATCCTAGCAGAACGTCTCAGAGCGCTTGGTGTAGACCCAGATTCTTTGGTTTAGAATGTGCTTCGGGGTGAATTATGGCGATCGCAATCTCCGACAACCAAGCCACAAGTCTAAAAAACTGCTGAACGAGTATCAAAGACTCGTCAACGGAGTTCAAAGATAGATGAACGAGTATCAAAGGTGGATGAATCTAGTTCAAAGACTTTGGCTTTATACTCCTGATACTACTTGCGGATTTGTTCAGTAATGGCGATCGCTCCCCCAACGATACCAACAAGAGTCGCAACTGTTGCTACTACTCCCTCTCTTTCCGGTGCATCTGAACTAACTTTGTAGTTACCAGATATACCGGGAATAGCCAAAAGCGCCTCTGTTGCAGCGATCGCATCTTCACCCTCAATCGCCAACTTAATTTCTGTCATATTACTAAATCTGCAAGTAACTTCAGGCTTATTTTAAATAATCCTACATAGCGATCGTATTTATTAGTAGTTAGTCATCTCTCCTACTCCCCCACTCCCCCCTGATGTTCGCACTTCAAATCTCGATGCTGCGAAACTGACATATCTACTTCTGCAAGTTTTGTCACACTTGAGCATTGCGGTTGAATAACTTGACTTAAAACCGCCCATAATAAGCTGCGTGTTAAATCTAGTCCAGTTTTGAGCCAAGATTCACGATTCCCAGGAATACCTTGCTCGTGAACAATCTCTGGCTCTACCCAAATGCCATGAGCGCCAAACAGAATCTGTGCCATCCATTTAGCTCTTGGTAAGTGAGTTGGAGAGGTGACTAATTTTACCTTATGCACTCCCCAGCGCTGCAAAATTGGAATTCCATAATAAAAATTACCAAAAGTAGAATTCGCACACCTTTCTAACCAAACGTTGTGCAAATCTGCGGCTTCTTTGTGAAAAATTAGCAACAGACATGATTCAGGGGAACCCTGAGAAATTAAAATTGGGGTTTGTGGGTATTGTTGTGCTTGTTGTGCCATATATATTTCTCGACGAATACTGCCACCAAGCACAAAAAATGCATCCACTGGCTCCGAAGAAGCAGAAACTAAGGTTATAGTAGTAAAAATCAGCCAACTGCCCAGAACAAGACACAATACCCCAGATATTTTTTGTAACAATTGCCACAGGTTACTGAATTTACCCTTAATAAAAATTGCCGATTTAATGGTAAATTTGCATTTCATGACTTAGATAATAAAAGCTTGTTTTGCAACTCTCAGACAGTACCGCAATTAAGCAACCGAAGTGCTATCTTATAAAAGTAATCTAGGCTGCAAAGATGACGCTGATTAAAGTGTCACAAAGTCAGTATAGCCTTCCGGAAAAGGCTAGGAAACTGAGAAATGTTTGTTAACAACTAATGTCGGATTTTCAGCATCATTGCCAAAGGAAAAATGATAAATAACATCTGAGTTTGGGGTATAAAAACTTAAAAATTCCTGGAAAGCCTGATTGCTAAACTGTCAACAATACAATTATTCCAGCTAATATACATGAACCAATCTGCGAAAAGTTACTCGCCGCTCCAAGTAGCCTTGATTGGTGGAGCGATCGCCACTACTGCTGCTATCTCTGTGTTTGGCCCTGCTTGGACTCGCTGTGTTCGCGCCGCCCTAGCTCTGCAAGATAGCCCAAAAGGGATAGTTGACGAAGCCTGGCAACTGGTGAATCGTGAATATGTTGATGGAAAATTTAATCAACAAGATTGGCAAGCAACTAGAGTAAGCCTGTTAAGCAAAGACTATTCTTCTCGTGAAGAGGCTTATACTGCTATCCGCGAAGCTCTACAAAAGTTGGGAGATCCTTACACTCGGTTCATGGATCCCAAACAGTATGAAGCCTTGACTAGCCAAACATCAGGGGAAGTCTCTGGGATTGGCATTCGCATGGAAGTAAACGAGAAAAGTAAGCGGCTCACCGTTGTCGAAGCAATAGAGAATTCTCCAGCGCTGAGAGCTGGGATCAAAGCAGGCGATGAAATTTTGGCAATTGACGGCAAAGCCACTCTCAGAATGAAAGTCGACGACGCCTCTAAGCTGATTCGTGGTAAAGCGGGTACTCCCATAACGTTGCGGTTAGGCCGGACAGGACAAAGCGCTTTTGATCTGAAATTGACAAGGGCAAATATTGAAGTGCCAACAGTACGTTATACCCTCAGACAAGAAGGGAATCGGCGTGTTGGCTACATTCGTTTGCGGGAATTTAGCGCCCACGCCGCAGATCAAATGCAACGAGCCATCCGCGATTTAGACAATAAGAAAGTCGATGCTTATGTGTTGGACTTGCGGGGAAATCCTGGCGGTTTGTTGCAGGCGAGTATTGAAATTGCCCGGATGTGGTACGACAAAGGTGGAATTGTCAAGACAGTAGACCGAGTAGGAGCAAGTGAGGAAACTAAAGCTAATAACACAGCTTTGACAAATCGTCCCTTAGCAGTCCTTGTAGATGGTAATTCAGCTAGCGCTAGCGAGATTCTCACAGGCGCACTCAAGGATAATAAGCGGGCGGTAGTTGTTGGTGGTCAAACTTTTGGTAAAGCTTTAGTGCAATCGGTTCATCAACTTGCAGATGGTTCAGGGTTGGCAGTTACTATTGCTCACTATTACACCCCACTAGGAACAGATATTAACCATAAGGGAATTGCGCCAGATATTAAAGTAGACTTGACAGAACCACAAGAGCGTCAGCTGGCTTCTAATCCAAATTTAGTCGGAACTAAGAGCGATCCCCAATATGCCAGAGCGATCGCAGTTCTATCTAGAAGTAACTTTGCTCAACAAAGAGCAAATAGTACTTACACTTCCCAACCGACGAGCATTCGCGGGGCTAGTGGCTTGAAGTAATTAAATTTACGTCAGTGTATATCAGCGATTTATCAAATATTTGAGCGGTAAAAGCTGCCGCTCAAACTGCTCACTAAGTGCTAAGTTTTCGAACTACAAATTAGTATTCATTTGGGCTTAGGGATTTTGGATTGGGAATACTATTTAGTAATTCCAGATCCAAAGTCTCAGATTTTATGAATGATCAGCCAGTTGATGCAACGACCGCCTACAGCTTCTTGCCACAGGTGTCGGTAGTTGTGCCTATTTATAATGGTGAGATAGATTTACCTGATTTACTCAGTTGTCTATTGTCTCAAACTTATCCGAAAGAGCGGGTAGAGTATTTGCTAGTAGATAATAACAGTAGCGATCGCACTCTCTCCATCTTAAAAGCAGCTGCCGAAAATTCCCTAATTGCAATACATCCGTTGAGCGAAAACCAAATTCAAAGCTCCTACGCTGCGCGTAACACTGGAATTCGCGCTGCAACTGGTGAAATTGTGGTTTTTACTGATGCTGATTGTCGTCCACAACCACAATGGCTAGAAGCATTAATTCAACCTTTTGTCAATGCAGAAGTGGTAATTGTTGCTGGTGAAATTGTGGCACTTCCAGGCAAAACTCTGCTGGAACAACACGCAGACCGTGAAGCAACCCTGTCGCAAAAGCACACTCTTGGCAATTCCTTTCGTCCCTATGGTCAAACCGCTAATTTAGCGATTCGCCGCATCGCCTTAGAAAAAGCTGGTTTATTTCGTCCGTATCTTACCAGTGGCGGCGATGCAGATATTTGCTGGCGGATTTTAGGGGAAAATATTGGGCGTTTAGAATTTGCTCCAGAAGCGATTGTCCAACACCGTCACCGCACTACATTTAAGGAACTTCAAAAACAATGGCGGCGCTATGGATGCTCAAATCGCTATCTAAACGAATTGTATGGTGTCGAGTTGATGCGAGAGATTACAGTTAAAGAATGCGGTTATCGCTTGGCACGTTGGTTATTGAAGGAAGTTCCAAAGGATATTAAGCAGGCGATCGCCGGGGAAGCTACCCTTGTAGATATCTTAAATACTCCCATTGGTTTGTTCAATGTCAGAGCGCGTACCGCTGGACAACGAGAAGCCAAGCTGCCAGAGAATGCCAAAATAATTGAGTGGCTGTAAGGATTTAAGTAGTTAAATAATTCCTTTTCTCCTGATGCGGTGCGTTCCAATTTAGTATCGGGGTTAGCTCGACATAGTAAGTAAAACTGCTCAGAAGTTAGATGAATTAATGGTTCTAGGGTCAGGGTAATAGCTGTCATCTTCCAACTTCTCCCATCTTGACTTTCGCTATATTTTTACACTACACACTAAACATAGTGATATTTTCCCCAACTTTCCTTCTTTATCTGTTGTCCAATGCTTGTCAACTTTCGTTAAATTGGAAAAAGGTAGACTTAAGGAAATTTTAAATGTCAGCACAACTGTTACTGGTAGATGATGAACCGGGATTACGGGAAGCCGTAAAAGACTATTTGCAAGAAAGCGGTTTCACCGTACAAGTCGCCAGTAACGCCCGTGACGGCTGGGATTTGATGCAGCAGAATACACCTGACCTAGTGATTTCCGATGTGATGATGCCCCAGGTGGATGGCTATCAGTTCCTCAAGCAATTGCGAGAAGACCCCCGCTTCCAAGGCTTACCAGTAGTATTTTTAACTGCTAAAGGGATGACAGGCGATCGCATTCAAGGCTATCAAGCCGGTGTTGATGCCTATTTGCCCAAACCCTTCGATCCAGATGAGCTAGTGGCAATAGTTGAAAACTTGCTGGCTCGCCACACTGCTAAACCCGCAACGACCACAGAAGAGTCTGAAACCCCTGATATTGCTGAACTAGCCAATCAGATTGCCCAAATTAAAGCCTTGTTAACTCAAAGAAGTGCGATCGCTCAATCCCCAGCCCCTTTTAAAATTGATTTGACTCCCAGAGAACAAAGTGTTTTAAACTTGGTGGCTGAAGGGTTAATGAACAAAGAAATTGCCCGTCGCTTAGAAACCAGTGTTCGCAATGTAGAAAAGTACGTCAGTCGTTTGTTTAGTAAAACTGGTACTAATAGCCGTACAGAATTAGTTCGCTTTGCTCTAGAACATGGTCTTGCTAAATAGCCAGGCGATAAAGTTGTCTTTTGATTTTGGGTAAGTAGGTAATAGATAATTAGTAACAAGTTGCTAATTATTTATTACCAGTAATAAACAAAACATAAATATTCCAGTAAATCAGGCACTAAGTTAAAGCAAAAAACTAAAAGAAAGGTTATCTATTTTTACTTGACTCTTTTAGGTTTTCATTTGATTCGCGCCTGTTAGGTAGCGCTTCATCTGTAAATACACAGAGTTCTGCTTTTCTCACTATGCTTTTATAGAAACTCGGTAAAATGCACCCGACTGAATTCGCTTACAGATTTTACTAGTAACCTTTGCAACTAAGTTTCCCTGGTTGGAAACCGCTCCTTGGAATTAGTGCTGCTAAATAAACTTTCAAAAAGCAGAAATCATGGGATGTTCCTAATTCCATTTGCTGCGTAGTTCCTTTTTCAGCGGGGGTATGGGAGCCACAGCAAAGCTGCAAACAAGTTACACCGCACACGCTGGAATTCATCAACTTCGACAAAAATAGCTCAAGACATGAGCCATTAATACTTGTCTAAAATATTTAATTTGTCAGATATTTAACAGAATTGGTTACTCGTCAATACTTCTTTAAATCTAAGTAAGCTGTTGTGCCTTTAATTTGCATATACTAATTGCCAAGATTTGTATCACCAAAAAGTCTTACCATTGGGAATTTTGAATTGCTTACCACCCTGGTTTGAACAATTCCTCTAGGAAACCTTAACCCATCCTGCAAGTAAGGTATGACTACATTACAAAGCACCCATGTATATGCCTAGTGCAAAAGTTAAGACTAATCTAGAAACTCTTTTAGCTTTCCTAAAATTAGCTCCAGGATAGTCGTGGGACAAGATTATACAAGCCAACCCACAATGTAAACATATAGGCAAATAGACAAACCCAGCATCAATTCAATATTGAATGCCTAATTCACAATTTGCCAATACTCAAAATTACACTTTAACCTTGTGTATTGTCGGCAGCATTACGCAAGCGCATTAGCTGGCGTCGCATTTGAGGTGAGGCTTTGAACTCAGATACTTCCTGCGCTTTAACAGATGCTTGTAGCGTTTCCAGAAAGTCGTCAGAACCTTCGGTCAAAGCATCGAGTAGCACCTGTAAGAGTTGCTCGCGATCGCCTAGTAGGCTCTTTTCCTCAATCAACCGGAATTTGAGATGTATTTCGCACTCATAAACACCTACTTCAAGATTATTTATCTGGCGTGGTAATGCTTTGGAGTTCATGGTTTTTAGGATTCCTTTACTTGGTGGTCATGAGGGAGAGGAGGTGTTTCTCCAGCAGAAATTCTTTATATTTTTTTTGAATCCAAAGTGTTTGAATTAGAAATTTTTCCTCATCCATCACATTTGTATTCCATTTCACTCTCCTCTGTCTTTTTTCAAGCTAGACTTCCACTGTCTATGTTTTGCTGTTCCCGTGCCAGATGTAGCTCAGGTAAGCCATAACTATTATTCAGTTTTTAAGATTCTATACAATAAAGTTTCTGTAAGAAGTTGTTCGTGCTTTTTAAAGGTTTTTACATCAACTTTATCTTGACGTCAATAACAGTTTGAGTTGTTACTGTATTTTTGGTATTTATACGTAAGTAAAAACCCTGATTTTTTTCCATTTCATTAGAGCTAGAGGTCGGTGTAGGATAACTACGTAAATTTACTTGATGTGCGTTTTTTTCATCAGCAAATTTAGGAGAGGTTTATGAACCAAGTTATGAGAATAAAATTTTTTTCTGGAGGACAACATATACACTGAGAAAATTATTCCAGTTAAGTATCTTATCCTACTGTCTTCTGAGATTAATGGACACAAAATCTTGATAACTAAGCTTTGGTAAGCCGAGAATCATTAGGATTTGTTTGTGATTTTTCCCAAAAAAACAACTCATAATTATGGCAGAAGAATTATTAGGATATTTTGAGTGCTAACAGTAAGCACTGCTTTAACTTCTAGCAGAAGTTAGAACAGCGATCGCAGTAGGCAATATTTTAACTTATGCCCGTTTAATATCCCTTTGATAAATGAGACTCTGCTTAAGGCTGGTGAGATGAGAGCATTTAAGCCCAAGCATACCGTCTACAATGATTTCAGTGTAATTCACCCAAATCTTACACCCTATATTATGGATAACCCGACGCTGCTCAAGTCCACAACCCGACATATCCGCATTTTCGCTGCTGAAATAGACCGGGATGGCGAACTCCTTCCCAGTAATCAGGTCTTAACGCTAGATGTCGATCCAGACAACGAATTTAACTGGAATGAAGATGCACTGCAAAAGATTTATCGGAAGTTTGATGAACTGGTAGAAGCATCTAGTGGCGCTGACTTAACAGACTATAACTTACGTCGTATCGGGTCAGACTTGGAGCATTATCTGCGATCGCTTCTGCAACTAGGCGAAGTCAGCTATAATCTCTCTGCCCGTGTCACCAACTACAGCATGGGAGTCCCGCGAGTAGCTGTTGACGACGATCAATAAAGTTAATAGCGAACAAATGTGAGTTATAACTTTTGTAACTCTTGACCTATAGGGGCATGGTTCGTCCATGTCCCTATTAACTCTTAGATGGTACTTTTCCATCAAACTCACCAGCATCATTAAACTGCTTAAACAGTTTATTTTTAACTATGTCTGTTCTATTTACAAAATGTTGAGCATTTAATCTCATGACAATTTGCAGAGGTTTTCACCGATAAAACAGCTAAACTCTAGTGATAACTGTCCACAAATACTAGCATGAAAATTTCAGATTTTAAATAGTTTGCCGCTAGCAGTTAAATTTTATGAAATTTTTTAAATTATGATTTGCTAATTAGATGATTTAGCGAATACTAGGTTTAGTAAAATTTGGAAAGTCTTGCACTCCCAATTCATGACACCAAGTTTGGTGCGAAATTAGCAGAGGCATTGATGGCTAAACGGATACATAATTACAGATTCATTCATAGCATAGACACAGTTTTTTCCTACAAGCGTAAGAAAAATAGCGAGCAATTGGTTAAGTTAGCAGTCTTAAACGACAATCAATTTATAACAATTAAACTCTAACAATAATAAAGTCCTGCCAATAACCAAGTCTGGAAGAAACCTACTTGATACAAATACATCTACCAAACTTAAAAGCAAAATGCAGATAAACAGATTTTCCTTAGTCAGGAATGGGTAGTATATTTGTGCAAAATCTATGGTTGAAAAGAACTTGACACAAATGGTAGTATTAATAGTACATTTGCGTTTTAGTGATGATCATCGCCAGCAGATCGTTGATTAACAACAAAACTAGCTTAATAGATTGATGTGCTTGCGGCGTACACTACTAACCCTTAATTCATTGGCTGGTAACTCAAAACCCTAGCTTTAGCCGATGCCTAACAAAAAGACGGTTGTCGATGATTGACAGCCAAGTTAATCTCGCGCCTTGTCAATTTGGATAACAGCAAATTACATTAAAAATTTATAATCCATATTTAACATTGTTTAGAGTTCTATTACCGTAATATATTAGCTAACTTAATTCTTAATTAAACTTTCTCAATGCTGTCCTACTTATACACATAAATGGATACTATCATTATCTGCTTGTTGATAATGGGGTAATTCAGTAAAGACAAATAGCATCGATAGACTAGAGTGATGTTTTGGTGACAGGGTTGGAGTTAGTTGCCTTGGCAATGAAGAGTCAAGAGAGCAATAGAAGCTATGATGGGCTGTAAGGTTGACTTAGGAGTGTATTCTTTGGATAAGTAGATAAATAAGTATTAGCACCTGCTGGTATCTGCCAGCTAAAATCATAATCCAAAATTTGGATATGTAAAGTTCAATAAATATGAGCGGTCTAGGTTGCCGCTGCCAATGCTGTTGAAGAAATTGCCAATCGCTGATCGGTGCGAAAACTATGGAAAATGAAGCGGCAACGCTCTACTGCCCAAATGAAAATTGTCAGGCTGCCAACCCCCTGACCCACAAGTTTTGCCAGCGATGCTCTACACCCCTACCCAAAAATTATCTCTGGGCTGTAGTGGAAGGTTCGAGTGTGGGTAGCCCTGGAGAAGTATTAGCCGATCGCTATTTAGTCATCAGTCAATCTGTTGTATTAGATACCAAGCCAGGCTTATTACCCCAAACCCCAGAACTAGATAATGTCCTCTTAGCCAGAGCTTATCTGAAACTAATTCCCTACCGCTTAAACGTGCCGCAGGTATATGGAGTACTGCCCTTACTAGGCGGGCCATCCTATAAAGAAATATTGCTATTAGAAAAACCACCAGTGTTGGCAGATGAAGCAACCCAACAAGTGAATCTGTACAGTGAATTGACTACAGCTTGGGGTAATGCTACCTCAATGCGGCAACTCAATTGGCTATGGCAGTTAGCTCAGCTTTGGCAACCTCTATTGACTGAAGGCGTCGCTTCTAGCTTACTTGACCCTTTTGTCTTACGGGTAGAAGGGCCATTGGTGCGTTTGTTAGAGTTGCGTTTTGATCCAGTAACAGCACCAACATTACCACAATTAGGTGAATTCTGGCAGCAATTGCTGAGCGAGTCGAAACCAGTCATAGCTGAATTTGTCAACCAAATTAGTAATTCTTTGATTCAGGGAGAGATTAACTCATCTGAGCAATTAATCACAGTTTTAGATCGGGGGCTGGCAGAATTAGGGCGATCACAAACACCCACAATTACCATTGGTACTCAAACCGATACTGGCCCCAGCCGCCAACGTAACGAAGATGCCTGCTATCCTCCCAGTGGCACAGTTCTAAGTAAACCACCTCAACCTACAGCCTTAGCGATCGTCTGTGATGGCATTGGGGGACACGAAGGAGGCAATGTCGCATCAAATTTAGCAATTGAAACGATCCAGCAACAGGTACAGCAACTGACGAAAGTTCCCTACGACCACATCGAGCCTTCACTACTGCTTGCTGACCTAGAATCGGCAGTGGCAGTTGCTAATGACAAAATTAGTCAGCGTAATGACGGTGAACATCGCCAAGGACGTCAACGCATGGGAACAACGTTAGTAATGGCGTTGCCTGTAGCTCACGAAATGTATATTACCCATGTTGGCGATAGTCGTGCTTACTGGATTACACGCCAGGGTTGTTATCAAGTTACCCTTGATGATGATGTCGCTTCTCGCGAGGTGCGGCTAGGCTATGCCGTTTACCGCGAGGCTGTGCAGCAGAGTGCTTCTGGTTCCCTAGTGCAGGCCTTGGGAATGAGTCCTAGCACCTCATTACATCCCACCTCCCAACGGTTTATTCTCGACGAAGATGCTGTTTTTCTACTCACATCCGATGGATTGAGTGATTTTGATCGTGTAGAAGAATACTGGGAAACAGAAGTTTTACCGATTCTCACAGGCGAAGTAGATGTAGCAACTGCTGCCAATAGATTAGTAGAAATTGCTAATACTAAGAATGGACATGATAATGTGACGATCGCTTTAGTACATTATCAAGTTCAATACTGGGAACCAGAAATCACCATCAAAGCAGTCATTCCAGACAGTTCTGCAATTAAAACTGCTAATGTAGCGCCCAGAGCCGCAGGTGGGACAGTCTTAGGCAACCCCAATCAAAAAACTCAGGTAATTCCAGAAAACCAGCCAAGCAAAACCCGCCAATTCCCGCTAGGGCTTATAGTCCTGCTCATAGTGGTAGTAGCAGCAGGTTCTGTAGGATTATTGTGGGGAAGGCTATCGCGATCGTTGTCACTCCCGTTTATCACTCGCTCAGCTCCAAATCCAAGCCAACCGCCATCTGAAGCTACAAAATATGCTGATTTAGTACAAGGCTCAGAAATTAGCAGCGATCAAAAAATACCCTTAAGTAAGACTGCACAAATCTCAAAGGAAGCAAACTTAGTTTACGCCCCAGTCGGTGCTATTTTGCAAGTTCTTGAGAAAAAGCCGATTTCACCACAAGATTATTGGCTACGTATGCGGATATGCCCAAGTGGAGAGACAGTAAATCCTACGAACACTCAACCATCATTAAGAACATCATCTAATTCTCAATCCGCTCCCACGGTCAAACAACCTTTGCTCAAGCAGGGGCAAGATGGCTGGATTCAGCTCTCCCAAATTAAATCACTCAATCCAACTATTTCCAAAGCAGGCAATTCCACTCAATGTCCACCACTGGGGAATACATTACCTACTCCTGTTTCGCCGCAACAAATCAACCCAGCGTCACCCCCTCAAAAAAATGAAACCAGTTAAATTGGGAGTGGCACTGAGTCAAATACTCGATAAACTAGTAAAAACCTGAAATAATACAGGTAATAACCAGACTCAGAAACTTACAAGGTAGAAAAAGTAGAAATTTTTCATCTTGGAAAATTGCTATTGGAAATTATTTGTTTTTAGCTTTTAGTTTAATGAATCCATGCCATCCCTGAATCTGGCGATCGCCCGTCTCACAAACACTGGCACTGACAACTTCGCCATTTGGGTGGTCAAAGCTCCCTATCCCAGTGGTTATGTTCTACGTGACTGTGTATGGCCTGATGAACTCACTCAATTCTGGCAAGAATGGCAGCAGATGTTTGCTGGTCATAGCCGTTTAGATATTTTCTCCCCTTCAACATCTGGACGGGCAAACCCATTGCCCATTGATTTTAGTTCCCCTACTTCAGGTCAGACAACAGGCCCTTACAGTAGTCGTCTGATGCAACACTTGGGAATGAATTTATGGCGTTGGGTATTCGACGGCGCAATTCTCGGTAGTTTAGAGCGCAGTCGCGGCATGGCAATGGGTCAGCATACACGTTTACGGCTGCGGTTGGAAATCCGTGACCCGGATCTGATCGCTTTACCTTGGGAAATTATGCAGCGTGAGCCTGGGCAGTCGGCGATGTCACTCTCCCAAGATTTGTTATTTAGTCGCACTAGTCACGAAGTTGACCCCCTGCCGTATTTGCGAACTGATCAAGCTTTAAATATTCTGTTGGTTTTAGGTCATGACGAAAAACTACAACTAGAACAAGAAGCCGCTATTCTACAGGAAACTCTGGCGGATGTCGCTCCTGTGGGTAGTAATTCCCAGAGATATGCACCCTGCATGGTAAAGACGCTTCTGCAACCAACGCCGCAGCAGTTGATTCAAGAGTTAGAAACCAGAGCATATAATGTTTTCTTTTACGCAGGTCATGGTCTGCCTGGCCCAGATGGGGGCTTACTGTTTTTACGACCAGAAATGACCCTGAATGGAATTGAATTAGCCCAAGTATTGACCCGTACAAGTGTAAAATTGGCGGTTTTCAACGCCTGTTGGGGCGCACAACCAGCTGCTATTAACCGCCAAGCTATAACTGCTAGCAGCTTAGCAGAAGTACTCATCCGTCATGGTGTGCCTGCCGTTTTGGGGATGCGCGACGTAATTGCTGACCACGAAAGCCACAGTTTTATTCAAGTCTTCACCGAAGCTTTGCGATCGCGTAAACCAATTGATGAAGCTGTAGCACAGGCTAGACAAGAATTATTAACTCTATATAAATTCAATCAACCAGCTTGGACTTTACCCGTTCTCTATCTACATCCAGATTTTAATGGCGAACTCATTAAAAGTTTTGATGAAGGGATTACCGAACTACCAGATACTGCTATCCCTGATATAACTTCTCCATTTCCCACCGCCTTTTTGCGATCGCTTTCCTCTAGTGGTCAAACTTGGTTTTTGCGTTCTGGAGTCACCCGCATCGGTCGTATGCAAGATAAAGATAACCATATCGTCATTCCAGAACGGTCAATTTCCAAACACCACGCGGAAATCTTATGCCGGAATAATTTCATTGATGCCACCCCGGTACAAGCTTATTACTTACGAGATTCCTCCAGATACGGAACTTGGATTACCAATTCTAATGGTTGGCAACATATCCTCCATGAGGAAGTACCCTTAAAATCAGGAATGCAGTTAAAGTTTGGTAGTGCTAGAGGTGAAGTCTGGGAGTTTATTATTGAAGACTCCTAGTTAAGGTACTGCAAAAATCAGGTTTTAATAATTAATTTCAGCCTTTACAATCTGCACTCAATATAGAGAAAAACAAGTTTAATTTTGCGGAAATCTGATTTTTGCAGTTGTAGCAGTCAGTACTGCCAATTAATTAACCGTGAGGCTACAAATGACTAACAAAATTAATAGCTCAGATACTTTTAACTCTTTGACGTCTCAAGTGGAATTAGAATTATTAGAAGCACTACTCGAACCAGATGATGGTACTTATCCCTGGAATCCAGCTGATGAGGAATCAGAAGCTTATTTTCATGATCTAGAGCAGCAGTTCGGGATGCAGGAATTGCTAGAGGATGAACTGACAACACGATCGCAAGATTTTTACAGCCATCTTGACACGCTTTGGTCTCGTATTTCAAATACTGTATACTACACAGATAATACAGAGCAAGCAATTGTGCTTAATCTTCAAGAAACTTTACACTGTAATTTTGCCAACTGCGTTCCGCAAGTGTGGCTCAATGCTATAGCCCAGAAAGCTGCTGAGATTTTTGCCTCCCGCCAATCAATGGGTGAGCAGCTAGTTGAGTGCGTTCAGAGCGTACTACCAACTTGGGGATCTGACGACCTTTTAGTCTTAGCTCGTCCTTTTGCCTACGCTATGCGAAGTAGTGAAGTGCAAAATGTTACATCTATTCTAAATAATGCTGATAATCGTGAGTGGACAGCTTTATCAGAAGTAGAGCAAGCAAAAGTTAGTTTAGCGATCGCTTACTATGCATTCAATCAACTAAACAATAGCTTTGAGTCTGAAGCGTAAATTCCGTAAGTTCCGTCTAAATATTCCTCTTTTATCCCTTTACTTTGATTCAATACAAGGGGCAACCATATTTGTTTGCCACTGGAGTGACGCTTGTCCAGTCAGTTTTAGAGTCTTATTTTTTATCCTTCAGGCATATACCCTCCAGAGTATTTTAACCATAAGGTTGTTACAAAAATAGCGCCATCTACACTAAGGCATAAAAAGAAATTTGAGTTTAACAAATCAGCAAGAGTAGAGACGCGATTATACTCTTACGAGAAGCCGCGCTCCCTGCGTCTACGCGTCTCTACAAGAGTTAAGAGTTATTATTGTCTCCCTTGTCTCCACTGTTCATTTCGGGCCAAGAAAGCGGGTAGCAAAATTTTGCGATCGCGTCGGTGATAACGCCCGTGCCTTGAGGATTGCGGCCATCAAAAACGCATAAGACAAAACTCCAACAACTACCAATAGCAAGGCGTTAATAGAGCCTGTAGCATTCCATAAAGCATGGAGTGCAGCAGCACTCAGATAGCCAACTGCGAGAATCTGCCAACTTCTACTGGGCTTGAGGACAGCTAAACCAATAAAATATCCCAGATAGCCACTGTAAGCCATATGTCCTGCTACAGAGCCTAAAATGCGAGGAATTAGTAGTTGCAAACCCACCAGTTGACCAGCTGCACCTATACCTACCTGTTGAGTGACATTACGAGTAACTTCTGGCACGTACTGCCCCAGAGTTTCTAGCAAGGTAAAACCCACAGCAGAAGCAGTTCCCAAAAGAATGCCATCCAAAGGTTCCCAAACACCGATGCGTTCTCGCCAAGGTGAAGACAATAATCTTCCGAAGAAAAACGCTCCTAGTACAGGCAAGGCTTTGAGTAATTCCTCCATCAACCCTGCACCAAAAAACATCCGGATAAGCAGCTCTGTGAAGGTGGTAGATTCTTGAGATGAGGGTAAGTTGCCAGGTAAGATGCCGCGAAACACGAAGATAAATAAAGTTAACAGGGGGCTGAGCAAAATCAGCGTTGTACTCAATGCTGTACCTACTAACACCCACCAAGGCTTTTGTTTACCACAGAGTTGGTAAACAAAATAGTAAGCAGCAGAAGCTATGTAAAATGCTACTATCACCTGATTGGCTTGTGGGTGACCTACCGTAGTAAACATCAGCACTACAAATACTACGGTTAGTATTCCCGGTACAAGATAAGCTTTACGAGTTAAATCTTTACCAGTAGAGATAATCGGAAACAGTTGAGTAAAGCTAACTGAATCCGGCTGCTTTAAATGCGTATGGTTTTGGTAGTTTGTTGCTGGCGGCAGTGGTCTAGCTTGATTAGCTGTCATCACCGTAGCTTGAGATATGGTGTCGTACTCAAAAACGAATTGCGGCCCATCAGCGCCTAAAGAAATGCGATCGCCTGGGTGCAATTCTTGACACCCATACAAACGCTGTCCATTTAAATAAGTGCCATTAGCGCTATTCAAATCACAAAGTAACCAGCTGAATGTGCTATCTGGGGATGAAGAGAGGGGACGAACCACTGCATGACGACGAGATACCATTCTGTGCATCATGGCATCCAAGACAACTTGGCAGCTAGGGTCGCGTCCAATTACCATCTCTTTACTGGGGGGCAACGAGTAGCGAGATTCTGACCCTAAAGCTGCCCCATTACCAGACACGAGCCGCAGAAATGCATTTTGTCTTGCGTTTTTGCCTGTCATCGAGTTGAGTGCGTTTCTAAAATTATTCTTAAAATACTTTGGCAGTGGGACTTAACCTTAGTCACACCAACAGCAGCATTGCTAAATACACTATAGCTTCACTTACTGCTAAGAAATTCAAATTCACCAAAGTATTTGATTAGCCTAAGCCGCTGCTAAAACTTATCTTAAAATTTCCATTTTAAAATTGCTTGATAAATGTTAATAAGCGTTTTAGCTTCTAAGAGTTTGTGCTGCCTAAGCCTGAGCTATCAGGTCTATTAATTCAGAATACATACGTTATCTAATTTTGACACGCCACTCAAAAATAATTGCACAGCAATTTATCAACTAATAGTAGTTTTTAGCACATTTACTTACATTTAAAAAATGTAATATTATCGGTTATCTGTTATTAGTTGTTTTCTGCCCTTAACAATTGACTACTGAATAGTGAAGATTACCATACTTATTTCACTTGAGTAATCCAAGTATAAATTAACTTTTGCAAAAAACTAATTGATTGTAGCCAAGTCTGGATGTTCAACCTTAGTTCCTAACACTTTGAGGAATTCTTCCAACCATCGGGGATGAGCAGGCCAAGCGGGTGCTGTTACTAGATTGCCATCAACTATTGCTTCATCTACTGGAATATTGACATAAATCCCACCAGCACTATGGACATCTGGGCTACAAGCAGGATAAGCAGTACATCTTTTCCCTTGCAGTACATCAGCAGCAGCTAATAGCTGCAAACCATGACAGATGGCAGCAATAGGCTTATTCGCTTGAGCAAAGTGTCGAGTAATTTCTAGCACTTGTTGATTAAGACGGATATATTCAGGAGCGCGTCCTCCAGGGACGACTAAAGCATCGTAGTTTTCGGCTTCTACTTCTGCAAATGTGGCATTTAACGTGAAGTTATGACCGGGTTTTTCGCTATAAGTCTGGTCTCCTTCAAAATCGTGAATTGCCGTCCGCACTTTGTCGCCAGCTTTCTTGTTGGGGCAAACTGCATGGACGGTATGCCCCACCATTTGCAACGCCTGAAAGGGAACCATTACCTCATAATCTTCTACGTAGTCCCCGACGAGCATTAAAATTTTCTTTACAGCCATATTTTGGTATCCTGATTTACTACTGAATAGTCAATAGTTTAAAGCTAATAGTAAATAGACCTTTATTAAGTAAATATTAATTTAAACTACATATCTTAAGTATTGTATTGTCCAATTAGTGAATTTCAATATGTTCCAGCACTTTCTGTGCCGTAACGCACAAATTAGAAGCGGTACATTAACAAAGTGCAGCCGAACTTTATTTACTGGTAATTTTACTTAATGTTTTAGTGCCTTACTAGTTAATAAAATTTATTTTTGAAAGACAAAGGCAGAATGGAAAGTTAATTAGAGTAGATTAAATTCTGCTATTGCTCTAGGGAAGTTTTTGTTTTCGTGTCCTGAACGGCTAAGTTTAATTAGGACAAAACGCTGTAATGGAGTTAAATTTGCCCACTGAGAGGGTGTGATGGTTAGACCTATTTCTTGAGCTTTTTCTTGAACACTCGCGGTTACAGTGCTAGAATCCATCCACGCAGGATGAGGCTCTATAGGTAATTGAGTAGGTGGAATGCCTGTACGTTCTAAAATCAAATGCTGGAGATACTTTTGGTAAGATTGAATTTCCGTTTCTGTGGTGCAAGCTAATTCAACTAAAGTTTGACGTTCAGCTTGAGTCATCTGGTTCCAATCAGATAATTTTAGCTTAATACCACAAGTATCTAATTTGTAGCGCACCTGCATAGGGATGCAACGCAAGGAATTAACAAAATCAGCTTCGAATTTAAAGAAATCTGTCATTAAATAAATAATTTTAATTTTGCTTATTCAAAAGTCTTAGGTCTATTTAAAGCAGCTACTTGGAATTACTTAAACGAATTATTAAGTAACTAATTGATAGAGCTAGTATAGCTATTCCTAAACCTATGATATCAATACCTGTTACTTTCCCCAAGTCAAGGATAATAATTTTTCTCGCTACAGCGATTAAAGAAGTTACAATAACTAATTCAACCTGAAAAACGTGTTTACGCAAATAAGCTGTAATATTTTCTAAAATTTCTAAAGCAATTAAAATATTTAAAAATAAACCGAAAATTTTAAATAATATTGTGTTAAACGTACCATAAGGTACTGTAAATAGTTCTTTAAAAATGTAGGTTGCTAAATCTGCGATCGCTACCAAAATTACCACTACCATGAAAACAGATAAAACCTTCGAAACGAGTACTTCTATATTTTCAATGAAGTGCATGAAGTTTTCATCTTTGGTAGCCGCTAACATTTGCCTAAATAACTTCTTCATCTGCGATGCCCCGTTTTTAAATAAAAAGCAAAAATACCAAATAAAAATCCTCTAGATTTATCTATAGGATTAAATAAAGAATTTTTTACCGATGTATTGTAAGTTTTTTGCCAGCTTTTTCTTTTAATAGCTAAAGCTAGTGCAGAAAAAATCCATTTTTACCGGATATTTTGCCTTTTTGTATATGTCAATGTATCAGAAATAATAGGTAATAGTCAAAAGTAAACAGTCAAAAAATATAATAATAATTATTGACTATTGACTATGAACGATTAACTAAATTACTGAGTATGAATTTTGTATTTAGGGATATACTTAGCAGCTTACCATTGTGAGGATTGAAGTTGATAATTTTTGACTTTGACTTCCAGAGAAATTGGTATTAGCTGTACAGCACAGGCTTTTAATTCTGGTTGTAGAGAATCGGGGCAAGATTCGGGATGCGTAAGGGCGTTGGCTTCGGCGTTGTTTGCCCATAGCGCACCCCAATGCATCGGGACAAACACTGTCCCAGGCGCGATCGCTTTTGTCACTTTTGCCGGAAACTTAGCTTTTCCGCGACGCGATCGCACTTCCACCAACTGATGATCTGCAATACCTAACTTAGCAGCATCACGGGGATGAATTTCGATAAACGGTTCGGGATGCATTTGGCGAATTTTATCAATTCGACCAGTGCGTGTCTGAGTATGCCAGTGACCGTAAAGTCGCCCAGTAGTCAACACAAAAGGATAATTGGGATCTGGTGGTTCTGCCAATCCCCGCGAGTAATATGCTCCAAATCGAGCGCGTCCATCAGGAGTATGAAAACGCAAATCTGTGTAAAGTCTTTTGGAGGGAGTAGGGAGTAGGGAATGGGGAGTAGGGGAAGAGGATGTTTCATTGCTACTCCCTACTTCCGATTGCTCACTCCCTATTTTCGGGTAAGGCCATTGAGTCGGGCCTTTTGCTTGTAATTGCTCATGACTAATACCCGTCATATCGCAGGGACGGTTACGAGTCAATTTGACAAACTCAGCATAAACTTCGGCAGAGTTAGCAAAGGCAAATTCTTTTACAAAACCCAACCTACGGCCAACCTCCGCAAAAATTTCCCAATCTGCTTTCGCTTCTCTTGGCGGTTGGCGGAATGCTTGACAAAGAGTTACCCGCCGTTCCGAATTTGTCATTATGCCAGTTTTCTCACCCCACTGGGCAGCTGGTAGCAAAACGTGAGCATAAGCAGTGGTTTCTGTAGGGTAGTAGGCATCTTGGTAAATTGTAAAAGGCGATCGCAACAATGCCTTTTTAGTCCGTTCTAAATCTGGCATACTCACAGCTGGATTAGTAGCAGCAATCCAGAGTAACTCTACAGTGCCATTTTCTAGCCCAGTAATCATATCCCAAGCAGTTAGTCCGGGATTCGGCGAAATCTGTCCTGGCTTCAGTTTCCAAAAATCTTCAACTTCTGCACGGTGCTGAGGATTTTTGACCAACCGATAACCAGGTAACAAATGCGCCAAACCCCCAGCTTCTCGTCCTCCCATCGCGTTCGGCTGACCTGTAAGCGAAAAAGGGCCTGCACCTGGTTTACCAATTTGTCCTGTCATCAAGTGCAGATTAATAATAGTTCTGACTTTAGCTGTACCCTCTGAAGATTGATTTACACCCATTGACCACAGCGACAATACCCGCTGTGATTCACCCCAGTATCGGGCTGCTGTTTCTAAATCTTCGATGCTAATTCCACATTCACGAGCCACAACTTCTGGTGGATAATGCCGAATTACCTCAGCATACTCAGAAAAGTTACTCGTGCAATCGTCGATGAACATCGTATCAATGTAGTTCCAGCGCATCAATAAATGAGCGATGCCATTTAACAAATCAATATCCGTTCCAGGACGAATCGCTAAATGTAAATCAGCTGCTTCTGCGGTCGGTGTGCGACGAGGATCGACCACAATCATTTTGACTTTGCGGTTCTTTTTGTGATATTTCTCTAATCTGTTGAAAACAATTGGATGACATTCAGCTGTATTCGTGCCAATTAAAAATGCACAGTCGGTTAATTCCAAATCTTCGTAACAGCAGGGTGGGCCATCTGAGCCAAAGCTTTGAATGTATCCAGATACAGCGCTAGACATACATAAGCGAGAGTTAGCATCAAAATTATTGCTGCCCAGACAGCCTTTCATCAGTTTCTGAGCTATGTAGTAATCTTCGGTTTGAAACTGGCCAGAACCGTACATACATAAGGCTTCTGGCCCTTGGGTAAAGCGTACTGTTTGAATCCGCTTGGTGATGAGATCAAAAGCCTCGTCCCAACTAACGCGGCGAAACTCCTGATCTAGAGAGTCTCGCACCATTGGGTAATGTAGTCTATTTTTATCTAAAGATTCAGCGATCGTTGCGCCTTTGACACAAACCATTCCCTGGCTAGATGGATGCGCTTTATCTCCCCGCACCCGCCAAGTGGGATTTCCTTGGGTATCTCGATTAGTTGCTTTACCAAGTTGTGCTGGAGGCGTAACTTCCAGTCCACAACCAACACCACAGTAAGGACAAAGGGTTTTAGTAACTTCAGTCATGGTAGTTGCACCGTGTTCACTGATTTTTTAACTGTTGAAAGCTAAGGTTTGTAGAGATGCAATTACAGTGAATTGCTGTAGTTTTCAACTTTGAATATTTAAGTATTGGCATAAGTAAATATTGGAGATGCTCATTCAAAAAAGCTGATAATATGAGTTAAGAAAAAGCTTAACAATTCAGTTTATTTTAAATACAAAAACTAGCTGAAAGTATTTTTACTCATTAAACAATAAGTGAAATTATGAAAATGTTCTTCATGATACTTTTTATCAAAAATAAGCATCTTTATCTATAAAAAATATTTAAGATGGCAATAAAATAAATCTTGTAATCTATGGCTAAATCATAAACTAATATCTTTCAAAATTTTCTAACGTAATCATTGAAAAACCTGATTTATAGCATCAAGCCTACTAGACAACTTAGTAGGCTTGATATTTTCAATTTTTAATCCATTGTTAATCTTATTCTTCCACCAGCAACTTAGATTTTATAGCCGCCGATTCTGCTAATTCACCCTCATATGCGCCAGCAAAAGAACCTTTTGGTTCTTTGAGGAAGAAGGCACACATAAAAGCACAGATGATAGCACCTAAACCCATCGTACTAAATAGTGTGCGTGCATCAGTTAAACTGAAAATTGTCAGATAAACTACGCCACCAAAATTACCGTAAGCTCCAACATTTCCAGCAATTTGTCCAGTGGCTTCCTTTTTAATTAGGGGTACTATACCGTAAGTTGCACCACAGCCAGCTTGAGCAAAGTAGGCTGCAATCATAGTGACTGCGATCGCTAAAGGAATCGGCCAGCTACTATTAATAAAATGTGCTACCAAATAGCTAACACCGATGCCAACACTAATAGCAGTCATTGTCCATTTGCGAGAGCCAAACTTATCAGAAATTAAGCCACCACTAGGACGAGAAATTAAGTTAAGGAAGGGATAGGTAGCGGCAATCATTGCAGCAACCACGTGTTCTAAACTAAAGGTTTTTTCAAAAAAGGCAGGCAGCATCGAAACGACTGCTAACTCGCTGCCAAAATTTGTAACATAGGTGAATTCGAGTAAAGCTATTTGACCAAACTGAAAGCGTTCTGAGGCAGGATAAGTTCTCTTACCAATTAAAAGTTCACGGTTTACCTGCCAAGCTTTGTAAGTTTGGTAAGCAAATAATGCTGCTAATAGCACCCAAACCAGATACATTTGACTGAGAGTTAAAAAGTGAATATTTTTTTGTTCCAAACGCCAAGCTAATAAACCCAGGGCGAAAATTAAACCAAAATTGGAGATAATCATTGCCCAAAAGCTTTTGACACTTGTCACTTCCAAAGAACCATTTTTCTTAGGTTTTTTGTAGGTTTTACCAGTAGGTGTATCTTGGACGCTGTTGTAATAGATAATGCCGTAAATAGCAGCAATGATTCCTGTGAAAGCGATCGCTAAACGCCAGTTAGAAGCACCACCAGCCAAAAAGCTAGTAGAAACTGCAATTATCGGTAAACCAAACTCTGCCCCAAAAGCACCAAAATTTCCCCAACCGCCATAAATACCTTGAGCAATTCCCATCTCCTTGGGAGGGAACCATTCCGACACCATGCGGATACCAACCACAAATCCAGATCCCACAATTCCCATCAGCAAGCGACTGACTACTAGTTGGTTAAAATCTTGCGCCAGCGCCGTAGCTAAACAGGGAACAGCAGCAAAAATCAGCAGCATCGAGTAAGTTATTCTGGGGCCAAAACGATCCAAAAGCATCCCAATGATGATCCGCGCTGGAATCGTCAGAGCAAGGTTACAGATAGCCAAAGTTTTAATTTGTTCAGGCGCTAAGTGTAGCTGCTTGCCAATCGTTGTTGCAAAAGGAGCGAAATTAAACCAGCAGACAAAGGTGAGAAAAAAAGCAAACCAAGTCCTATGTAAGATGTTGTAGCGTCCAGTAAATGAAAATAATCCTTTTAGCATTCAGCCGTTCCTTTTTAAAAAACCGAAAAATTGCATAGAGAAACCTGTGGGCAATAGTGCGATTGCCCGGATTAGGTATTGGGAATTGGGTATTAGGGACTGGGGATTAGGGATTGGGAATTGAGTATGAGATATTAGGAATTACTGATTAGTATTGGGAAAAATCTATTATTATCTCTTTCCCAGTACCCAGTCCCCAGTCCCTAGCCCCCAATCACCATTCAGACTGTTACTGCTTCTCGCAAACGTGCGCCAAATTGTTCAATCAATAGTTCTCGCATGACTGACTGCAAGTCTTCGCATGGTATGCCTTTAGTGACACAAGTCCCTAGATGAGCATCTTTGCCAACTTTGCCACCCATATAGATGTCAACCGCTTCTACGGTTTTGCCATTTTTACGAGTTTTAGTACCCATTAAGCCGATATCTGCAACTTGCGGCTGTCCACAAGAGTTAGGGCAACCTGTCCAGTGAATTCGCACTGGTTGAGTGAGTATTAACTCTGCTTCTAATGCTTTGATCATTGTCAGAGCGCGGTTTTTGGTTTCAATCAGGGCGAAGTTGCAAAATTGTGCGCCTGTGCAAGAAACTAGCGATCGCGTCAATAAACCAGGATTAATTGAAAACCTTTCTAGCAGTGGTTCTGTTAAAAATGTTGCTAATCGCGAGTCAGAAATATTGGGGATCACTATATTTTGCTCAACGGTCAAACGGATTTCGCTACTGCCGTAAACTTCTGCCAGACGGGCGATTTCAAACATATCTTCGGCATACAGCCGACCAACAGGAATGTGCAAGCCTGCGTAGTTTAATCCTGGTTGTTTTTGTTTGTATACCCCGATGTGGTCGCGTTTTTCCCAATCAATTTCATCTTTGGCTGCTGCGGGTAGCAATGATTTACCCAGACGTTTCTCCACTTCCAAGCGAAACTTTTCTAAACCCCATTCATCAATTAGCCACATCAAACGGGATTTTTGCCGATTAGCGCGTGGGCCATTATCCCGAAAGACTTCCAAAACAGCTTTACATACAGCCACCACATCTTCTGGAGACACCCAAGCATTCAGAGGAATCGCCGCTTCACAACGTTTAGCAGAGAAAAAGCCACCCACGAGGATGTTGAAGCCGAATATTGGTGACTGGGGATTAGCGATTGGGGATTGGGAAAATTCTTGCCCAGTACCCAGTCCCCAGTCACCAATCCCTTCTTTAAAGGCTGGAACAAAAGCTAAATCATTGATTTCCGCGTGAACTGAATTGTCTCGTCCACCAGCGATCGCAATATTAAACTTACGTGGTAGGTTGCTAAACTCTGCGTTTCCTTCGCCTTTGTTGGTGAGCATATCTTGAATTTGCTGCACCAACTCACGCGTATCATACAGTTCATCTGCATCCAACCCCGCCACAGGATCACCTGTGATATTGCGGATATTGTCCATCCCTGACTGGACGCTGGTTAATCCAACTGCGTGAAATCTATTAAAAATATCTGGTAAGTCTTCAATTCTGATACCCCGCAGTTGAATATTCTGCCTTGTAGTAATATCAGCGTTGCCGTCATCTCCGTATCGCTGCACTACTGCCGCTAAAACACGCATTTGGCTGCTCGTCAGAATACCATTAGGCAACCGCAGGCGCATCATAAACTTACCTGGAGTAACTGGGCGAAAAAATACACCCACCCACTTTAGTCGATGATCACGGTCTGTTTCGTCCATTGCCTCCCAGCCGAGGGCAGCAAATTTCTCTATCTCACCCTTGACGGCGAGTCCGTCTTTTTCTGCTTTGAATTTCTCAAATTTGTTGAGGCTAGTTGTAGTAGTAGTTACAGTGTCTGTCATAAGCTGACTCTCATTGCAAATTGGTGATGCTGGTGATAACTTGTGGAGGTATATTGCCTAATATCAATCAACCCGTAGTTTCATTAGTTGTGCTGTATCTACGAGAGTTAGTAATAAAAAACTTTTATTCTGTTACGGGTTATTATCTGTACTCAAGAACGTTCAAACGTCAAACCTATGACAGGTAAGAGGCCTGTCCTAAAATCCGTAATTATTTAGGAAGAATTTGTCGTTATTTACATCTTGGGAATTTGTCAAGCAGATTTGGTTACTGTTCATGTAACAATTTCGATACTCTTAAGTTAAGCTCGAATTTCTGTTAAAATCGTATAAATTGTTACGATTTTTTAGTAAGATTGCTCAAAATGCATTAATAATATGCGTTTATTGCATTAAAGCTAATCAATAAGTGGTGTAAAACGCTTACTGACAAGTATTTGAAATGATTACTCTTAGCTAAAACTTAAATATTTTTTCTATGAAACGTCGTGATTTTATTAATTGGGTAGGTTTGGGCTGGATTGCAACTTCTCTACCTGTAGCGATCGCTGCCTGTTCTTCCGAGTCAACTACACCAAAAACTTCAGCATCTGGAGATTGGCAAACGGTTGGTACTTCGGCAGAATTAGATAAGGCTGGTCAATTACTTGCAAAGAATTCACCCGTCGGGCCTGTGTTGGTAGTTGGCACATCTAAAACCGCAATGACTGCTGTTGATCCTACTTGTACTCACAAAGGTTGTACGGTGGTATGGCAAGCACAGACAAAAAAATTCGCCTGTCCCTGTCATCATTCAGAATTTGGGATTGATGGTAAGGTACAAAAAGGCCCAGCCACAGAACCACTAAAAACTTATGCTGCCAAGATTGAAAGGAATTCAGTTGTAGTTAAGCCAGTTTAGTGTAAAAAGGCAGAAGGCAGAAGATTGAGAATTCGAGCAGGGTGTAGTGGATAATAATATCAAGCAGCTTTTGGTGCAAGCGCAGGCGGCGCATGATGCAGCTGATTGGTCATTGCTGATTCAATATCTGCAACAGTTAATTTTGCAGGTTGACTCTAGGCAATCAGATATAGTTAACAATCAAGAATATCTCCTGGAATTAGCACTGGCAACTTTAGAGATGGGAGATTTTCAGCAACGCTGGGAAATTGCTAATGTATTGACTAGTCTGGGAAATATTGCAATCGAACCACTTGTAGAAATATTAGAAGATGAAGAGGCAGAAGAAGAATTGCGGTGGTATGCAGCAAAGACTTTAGGCGAATTTCAGCACCCAGATGTCATAGCGCCTCTAGTAGAATTGTTGAAAACTGGTGAGGATGAAGAACTCAAAGCGATCGCAGCTACAGCATTGGGGCAAATGGGTACTCTGGCAATTCCCGCACTCTCTAAACTTTTAATAGAGGAAGATACAAGGCTTTTAGCAGTGCGATCGCTTTCTTGCATTCGCCAAACAGAAACCATCACAGCTTTGTTGAGTGTAGTACAAGATTCACAAGCCGCAGTCCGCAGTGCTGCAATTGAAGCCCTCAGCAGCTTTCATGACGAACGTGTACCACCAATACTGTTGAATGCATTGGATGATCTAGCCGCTCCAGTCAGACGTGCAGCAGTACTGGGTTTAGGTTTTCGTCCCGACTTATGTGAAACATTCAATTTGGTGACGAAACTGCAATCTAAGCTTTATGACTTTAATCTTGAAGTTTGTTGTGCCGCAGCAACTGCCCTTTCCAGGATGAATTCTCAGGATGCTGCTAAGGAATTATTTCAGGTGTTGATATCACCACAAACACCAATAAAGCTACAGATTGAAACCATCCGCGCTTTGAGTTGGATGGAGACACAATCGAGTTTAAAATATTTACAACAAGCATTTAATCAAAGCCAATCAGAGACAGTTTGGCTGGAAGTTGTGACAGTTTTGGGGCAAATCCAAAAGTCGCAGCAATTAACTACAGATATTTTGCTAGACATACTGCAATCAAAGCATCCAAGCATAGAAATTTCTAGCATCAAAAGTGCGATCGCTTTGTCTTTAGGACAGTTAGGCAATATACAGGCAATTGAACCCTTGATTTTGCTACTAGCAGATGCAAATGCATCAGTGAGACTCCATGCGATCGCTGCATTGAAAAATCTGGACAGGGAAGCCGCTTATCAAAAATTGCAGGAATTAGTAAATGATGGCGCACTCACAGCAGAGTTGCGAAAAGGAGTAGCGATCGCGCTGGCGGAGTGGTAACTTTTTTTTCAAAAGATGAAATAAATTCTCTATCCTCAATAGTAATATGCAAGCTTAACAAAAGAAAACTAACAATTATGTTTTATCCAGTTTCCCCCTTTGTCTTGAAGTAATTCTAGCGAAATAAATAACTCACCGTAATTCAAGTATTTGCTCCGAAAAAGTTTTTTCACAATATCTGGTAAGTCATCCATAGCTATATCATTTGGTTTAAATACCTTGCTATTAATTCGGATATTGATATCTGCTATATTAGCAATATCTTTAAATAATATTGCATTTTGAAGATAATAACCTTGGTCGCATAAAATATACTTTACTTTGTCATAAGTTCTGTAAACTACACCCCGTTTAATAACGTCTACTGTTACATACAGACAATTTTCTAAAGATATAGTTTTGGTATCTTGCCATATCTCTTCAAATCTTTCGTTAATAAATGCACTTACAGCAGAATCTACTGGGAGTTTTAACTGCTTGCTCATTGTCGTCATTCCAGAACGGAAGAAGGTGACAAACAAATTTGGATCACACATATAAATAGCTAGTGATGGACTAGTATTGTATAATTTGACTTTTAATTTGTCTTGTTTTCCTTTTTCTTCCAGCTTTTTAATTATTTTCTGTATCTCTCGAAAATTTATATAAATTCTTTCTGCGATATTATTAAATTCACTAGATACAGCTTGTAATTCTAAACAACGAGCTTCTACTAAATCTTTATTCTCAGGATTAAGCAATAAAATCTCAATCTCACTATCATTAGTTTCAATATACCTTAAAATAGCTTGAGCGAATTTTTCTTTGTAAACACTATCCCTCAATAATTCTGTCCAAACTTCCAGTATTCTGATAGGAACAACAGGATTAGGAGAAAATCTATTTAAAGTTTTTGCTTCCATGATTGTATTAATAAAATCGTATTTATCAAAGCAATCCAATTTCACTCCTTGCTGATCATCTAATTCTTTAAGACGATAAAAAACAATATCAAAAGCTACAAAAGCACATACTGCACCTAACAAATTAAAACCCATATTTTGCCAAACATTAAACCAATCGAAGTCTTTTGTACTTAATAAAGGTGAGAAAATTAACAATATTGACATTATAGAAAGAGCAGAACCAACTTTGACAAATGGAGTACGAAGTAGATTTTTAATTTTTGGTATATTCAAAGAAAGTCTTTGCTTTCTTAATTGTCTCTTTTGATTTTGTAATGTAAGTTTGATTAGATTCATTTCCATTGTAATTCTCCTTTATTTACAAGTGAATTTCTATCTGAAAATTATTCTCATCACTAACCTGCAATGACTTAATTACCTCGAAAACTGAAATTATATATTTCGAGATAAACTAAGTTATTGCAATCATATATTTAGCTCGAATTCCAATAGTAGCAATTTGAAATTCGGGCTTTTTTGATTATTAAGTTACTAAATCAGTACTACGGGAAACTTTCAAAAAGCAACAAACCAAAAAATTCTGAATAGAACACCATCTGTAAAAATGATGTTTGTTCAGTCTCCTCTCAATGCCGACGAAGTTAGCTGACGGGCTAGGACTGAAAGGTGTCCATACTGGAGAAATCACAGCATTAGCCCCACAATAATTTGGTTCCTCCGTTGCGTATTACCCTATGCAACTAAAGACATAAGGCAAAACAGCATTAGGCAGATATGTTTTTGAAGTATTTATAGTTGTTGTATTACATTAATGTAGCAGAGAACATTTATTTTTACAATTATTAAAATATTTATTTTTATAATTATCTTATGTAATTATTTATTTTATATAACTATATAAGTTATATAAGATTTTAGTCACTACTCATAAACCATGAAAAAAAATACGAAAGCAGAGGAGACAGGTAATCAACAGAAAAAAATGGTTAGAAGCTTATCTATTACCCAGAACGCTTGGGATGCTATCAAAGACAAGGCAGCAAGGGAAGGGATATCTGCTTCCGAGTTCCTTGAACGGATTGGACGTGATGCATCGGTACTAGAAACCCCAATTAATTCCCGGCTCAAAGCATTCTTGGAAGCCCCTATTTCTATCTGGTGGTGCTGGTCTGAGGCTACAAGGCGCTACGCATTACAGTTAGGGCTGGTGGAGAGTCACAAGCAAGAAAGCGAACAAGGGCTCAAAGATTACATAGCTGACGAACGGCTCAAGCAACAAAAAGAAATAGTTGGAGATTGTCTTTGGCGGGCCATACTCACGCTTGCCGTTATAAACTATGGTATTCCCGAACTTGGTGTGAATAGCATGACACCTCTTCTGCGTTGGATGAGCTTCAAAATGCTACAACACAAGGCAGAACAAAAAGAAAGTATTTCGTTGCAAACAACTGATGAGCCTACATTTACCATTACAGACAAGCAAATCGAAAATGATTTAGTTGAAATTCAAGCTGCGCTAGACTTATTGCAACAATTTTCACCATCTTATTACGAAGTTGTGGATATGGTGATGAACGGCAGGATGAGTTATGCCCAAATCGCTAAATACAAACGTCTTAATACCCAAAAAAATGTGACAGATGCAGAAGCCCGACGGGAAGCAAAAGAAGCAGTGTATCAGCTTCGAACATACCTCCACAATCAAGTGACAAAGAATGTTAAAAAACAGTCTCTAAAGAATTCTTATCAATCTGAAAAAATTTTAGAAGTAAAAAAGAAAGAGTATTATCAACTATGTTCCTTATCTTTTTTAAAAGATAAAGATAGACAAAAGCTTGAAGAGACATTTCTTCGTCCTGCACTAGAAGATCCAGAACTGGAATTTTGGATCAAAGAAATTGACCATCTTGCAGGACATCACCTAACTGGATTTGAGTCTATTCATCTTGATTCTAAACATAAAGACTTTCATTATCTGTTAAGAGAAGAACTAGAAAAAAAGCTGAAAGATGAGAATACAGAAGAAAAAGATAATCTTCGTAATTTACTAATTCAAATGGACAAAAAATTGATGTTTTGTAAATCGTTTAAGGATATACGGGAGACGGTGGGGCAGTTTGTTACTGATATATCACAAGGAAGCTTGCAAATTGACACTATTCCCTTTCCTAAAAATTTCCTAGAGCGAAAACAATAGGAACTTATCCTTTAAACCATAATTGCAAGTGGATTAATATTCAAGAAGAATGGAGAATTTAAAATTCAGCAATCTTTTAGTGGGGGATGAGCGCGGAAAGTCTGAGCAAAGAGTTCTCTTCATGAGCGATTGTATCAAGCCGTTAGCGAGTCTTCGCCCTTGGCGTGAGACGCCAAAGGCGTAGCTTGCTTCCCCCTAGGGGTACGAGCATCAGGGCAAGCGCAGCGAAAGGTCGCGACTTGGGCGGGTTTCCCGACTTGTGGCAACTGGCATCGGAGCGGCGGCTTCCCAAAGGGTAGCAACTGCCTTCAGAATTCAAACGCAAAATAGGCTTTATACTTGGCTTTAATATCTAATTTGGATACTTCATCAACTAGAAATCTGCTGTATAGAATACTCATACCTTCGGATGATTTGACAGCTTATTCGGCTTTATTATTGTTAAGCCTGCGGCAAAATGTCATGAAATGTAAACAAAGTTATATCTTGAAATTTTTATATTGCTAAAAAAAATAATCAATACTATTGCCAGAGATATTTAGCTAAAAATACGCGGCAAAGATTATAATTGGCGATTAACATTGGAAAAATCAAGCCTAAAAAATTTATATCAAAATCTTTTAGGAAAAAGACCTGTAACAAACTCTACTAAATTGTGAATAGAAAATCGCTAAGTTAATGAAACCCATAAATGTAATTCAGGCTACATAAAAATGCGACTAGAGCAGTTGCAAGCTTTTCTGGCGATCGCCCAAACCGGCAGCTTTCAACAAGCAGCGCGGAAATGTAGTGTCACTCAATCAACCATCAGTCGCCAAATTCAAGCACTAGAAGCAGATTTGGGAATAGAACTGTTTCACAGAACAAATCATGCCAAGCTAACGCTAGGAGGCGAACGCTTGCTACCCCGTGCGCGGAAAATTTGTCAAGAATGGCAGACAGCTACAGAAGAATTAGCAGATTTAATTGCCGGAAAGCAGCCAGAACTTTGCATTGCAGCAATTCATTCGCTGTGCAGTTCTTATCTACCACCAGTGTTGCAAAAATTTTGTCATGATTATCCAGACGTGCAATTGCGAGTGACATCATTAGGTAGCGATCGCGCCTTAAAAGTCCTTAAAGATGGATTGGTGGATCTGGCAATTGTGATGAATAATCGCTTTTTAACGACTGGTAGAGAAATGGTGGTAGAAGTACTTTATGATGAACCGATAGAAGTCCTAACCGCAGCCAATCATCCTCTAGCCCAATATGAATATATCCCTTGGTCGGAGTTAATTCGTTATCCGCAAGTGGTTTTTAAAGATGGCTACGGAATGCAACGTCTGATACAAGATAGATTTGAGCGACTAGAAGCCAAACTTCAGGCAGTTTTAGAGGTAAACACCCTAGATGCCTTCCGGGGAGTGGTGCGCCAAGGAGAACTAATAGCTTTGCTGCCTCACTCAGCATTAATTGAAGCAGGTTGCGACCCTACCCTTGCAGTCCGTCCCCTAGCTAGCAATAATACTATTTTGCCTGAAAGTTCTAGTTTGACACGTCGGGTAGTTATGGTAACAACTCAAGACCGTTTGCAAATTCCTCCTATCAAGCACTTTTGGGAACTAGTACGGGAAAATATACCACTACAATTTGACCAAGAGCGCTCGGCTTCTTAAATGTCATTAGTCATTAGTCATTAGTGATTGCTCAAAAGACAAATGACAAAGCGCAAAGTCTGAGCGCCATCTTACGGCGATCAGAACTTTGTAAGAGAGAACAAAGGACAAAAGACAAATGAGCAACATATTTAGGCAATTCCTGCAAAAGGTAGGGAGTGGAAATCATACAGGCGAGAATTTAACTCGTGCTGACGCCGCCGCCGCTACTAAAATGATGTTGCTAGGTGAAGCAACACCAGCCCAAATTGGAGCATTTTTGATTGCCCACCGGATTAAGCGTCCTACCGGGGAAGAGTTAGCCGGAATGTTGGATGCCTATGATGAACTGGGGCCAAAACTGCAACCAATTGCCTCTGCACGACCTGCGATCGCTCTTGGTATCCCTTATGATGGCAGAACGCGCACTGCACCAATCAGCCACGTAACGGCTTTACTACTCGCTGCCGCAGGACAACCAGTAGTGATGCACGGTGGCGATCGCTTTCCAACTAAGTATGGCTTACCGTTGATAGAAATTTGGCAGGGGTTAGGTGTTGATTGGACTCCCTTACCATTGGCAAAAACCCAGCAGGTATTTGAGCAAACGGGAATCGGTTTTGTTTATACGCCTAAGCATTTTCCCTTAACTAACACTATTTGGGATTACCGTGACCAACTCGGTAAGCGTCCGCCCTTCGCGACAATGGAACTAATTTGGTGTCCTTATGCTGGGGATGTGCAGATGATTGCTGGGTTTGTTCATCCTCCAACAGAAACGATGTTTCAGGTAGCATTAGGGCTGCGGGGAGTAACGAAGTTTGCATTTGTCAAGGGATTAGAAGGTAGTTGCGATTTACCACGCGATCGCACCGCCATCATCGGTTTATCATCAACATCGCAGGAATTAGAAAGATTGCATTTAGTGCCGCGTGAATACGGCTTTACTACCAAAAATGTACCCCTCGGCACTACTGAAGAACTACTTGCCGAAATGCAGTCAGTTTTAGCTGGTAAACCTGGGGAATTGATGCAAACAGCCTTGTGGAATGGCGGGTTTTACCTATGGCGGAGTGGTATTTCTCCAGATATGCGATCGGGTATAGCCAAGGCAGCAGAATTATTAACCAGTGGCGCAGTAGCGGCAAAACTTGAACAACTCAGTCAGACAGTCAATTCTGTATCAACAGTATTTCAGCCAGCCTAATACTTGCCTGGGTAGAGGCATAGCAGCCTGTGGTCAAACAGCACTTTTTAATTCTGATACCAAATTATCTAAGTATGTATTGTTTTAGTATAGGAATCATATTTGATTTTTGAAATTCTCTGCGTAGGCAGGGAGTGGGGATTAGGGAGTAGGGAATCAGGGTTTTCGAGTTGAGGGCGAGTTTTTTCAAAAATCAAATCATAGCCCTATAGCAGGGTAATGCATAGAAAAGCTTTTCTAGCAAGCTTTGTAAAGTAGCTTTTAATTACGAACTTGTACTGAGTTTCGACTACGCTCAACTACCGCGTAGCCGTAAAGCCTGCGGCATAGCTACGCTTAGGGCGCAGCCTCTCGTAGAGAAGTATTACGAATTATTACACTACAGGTAATATTAAACCTTCGCTAGCTAGTAGAGTTTTAGGAAAGACACATTGAACCTCGCTTTGAACTTGGTCAAGAAAATCATCGTGGTCATCTGGGTGGTGGTGAGAAATCACTAGCCGTTGCACCTCAGCACTATCAGCGACATTCACCGCAGTTTGCCAGAGTAAATCAGGCGAGTCGTGGTTGTGAGCTGTTGGCGGGATGTAAGTAGCATTAGCAATCAGCAAATCGACGCCTTTAATTAACTCTAAAATCCTCTCCCGCTCTACTTCATCTGGGCTTGGGTACAAATCCGTGATGTAGGCAAGACTATATTGTTGCCAAGTAACTCGGTAACCGATTGACCGCTGAGTATTATTGATTAATGAAGTTGTAATGATGACATCATCTAGTTTCACTTCCTTGTCTGGAGTCAGATTGTAAAACTGCAATTCCGATTGCATTACCTGTAAAGGATAAGGAAAGTGTGGTTGGAGCATCTGGTCATACAAACATTGTTTGATTGAGGCTCCATTTGAGGCAGCTGTGCCGTAAATGTGGAAAGAATTATCTGCAATAAATGCAGGGGCGAAAAAGGGAAAGCCTTGAATACGGTTTGATTGGCAGTTTGTAAAAAATAAATGGGCTTCTAGTGGCTGTTGCAGTTGCTGCCAAGTTTTACCCAGTATGCGTAAGCCAGTACCACCATCAAAAATCAAGTTTTTCCCAGCCACACGTATTTCTACACAAGGGGTGTTTCCACCATAGCGGCTGGTATTCTTGCTTGGGGTGGCAATCAAACCCCGTACTCCCCAAAATTGGACTTGAAATTCACCTGCTAGGCTACTTTGCAGGTTAGTTGACTTTTCAGTTATGTAGTTCTGGGAACCCGACATCTCAAAGTTTGACATTTTGCTTGAAATTAGACGTTACTGAGCAGGTCATCGTAACGCCGCACTTCTAATAGTCGGTTTTTTTCGTCCACAATGACTACTGTAGGAGAGTAATTTTTTAACTCTTCTGGAGTGAACTGCCCGTAAGTCATTATAATCAAGCGATCGCCAATAATGCCTAGACGTGCCGCAGCACCATTTAACTCAATGATTCCTGAATTAGCTGGAGCCGGGATCGCATAAGTAATAAAGCGTTGCCCATTGGCATTATTGACTACTTGTACCTGCTCATAAGGTAAGATGCCAGCTTTGTCTAACAGGATTTGATCAATGCTGATACTGCCAACGTAGTGAAGATTCGCCCCCGTAAGGGTGCAGTTATGAATTTTTCCTAAAAGGAGAGTGCGCTGCATTTCGGTTAGGGGTAATCGATAGTTAGGAGTTATGAGTTAGAAGTTAAGAATCAAAAATATATAACTTGTAACTTATAACTCCTAACTTTTTTATTATCCCTTAAAAGCTCTAACGGACTTTTCTACTAGAGGTTTTACTTGGTCAACATCTTGCCAACCGAGAATTTCAGTTACCTTTTTTTCCAAATTTTTATAACTACGGAAAAACTCAGCAATTTCATCCAAGCGGTGTGGTGCTATGTCGTTAAGAGATTTTACTTGAGCGTAGCGGGGATCTTTGTCCGGTACAGCAAGGATTTTTTCATCGCGATCGCCACCGTCAATCATCTCCAAGAAGCCAATCGGTCGTGCTGCAATCACGCAGCCTGGAAAGGTTGGCTCGTCGATAATTACCATACCATCTAATGGATCGCCATCTTCAGCCAAAGTATTAGGTACAAAGCCGTAGTCATATGGATACTGTACTGAGGAATAAAGTACCCGGTCTAGAGCAAAAGCTTCTAAGTCTTTGTCGAATTCGTATTTATTTTTGCTCCCGCCTGCAATTTCAATCAGAATGTTAATTACACCTGGTTTAGGTTGGGCAGGAATCCGAGATAAATTCACCATAATTCACCACTAAAGGTTAATCTTAGGAGCATTCAGCTTCGCTCCCCGTGTAGAATTTTAGGACAATATGGTGCATTGGGCATGGCGCAGAAGGCAGAAGGCAGGACGCACTCGGTGGTCGCACCTCGACTGCGCTCGGCGACCACCGAGTGCAGCCGAGGTGAGTCAGGAGTAAACAATTAGTATTTGTCCTCCATGTCTTCCTTGTCTCCCTGATCCCCAGCCCCTAAAATTGGTCAAACAATAGAAAAAGCGCTGCAAAGTTTTTATGCAGCGCTTTTTCCAAGATACTGGTTAAATTTCCCTCATCCTTGATTGCCGTTAGAGGGATTCGTATCTATGTTCAGTTAAATTTACTGAATCTGGTGTTCTACAATACGGATTAAGTTTATTTCATAGAAATAAATCTTAAGACATTAGTCTAAAAATCCGTTTTCTGCTTTTTCAAGCTTTATTTAGTAGTGAAATATTGCTCTTAAGTTTTGTTTAATCTTCACTTTTTTGTATGTTGTAGGTCATAGCTGGTCGGTTATTCTGAACATCTCTTGTAGAATAATGAGCTATGACAAATACGGGTAAGGTTAGAGTTAATAATGCGATCGCAGTTCCCACAATGTCTGCCAAACGATGGGAATATGTGTCGGCAGAATTGGTAGACTGGCTATTTGAATTCATACAAGATTTCAGTTCGTCGTATAACTGATAGGGTTGGTCATTGAGCGAGAGTCTTGATGCTATTTTAGATATTGTTTAACTGTAAGCTGTTTAGCTGTCTACAAGTTAAACCACTTTAGCAAGTGTCAGAATATCCTTTTTATAGATAAACTATTTGAAACTAAATTTCTCGCTATCCAATCATGTTTGGTTTTTTGTATAGTGTAATCAATAGTTTAGGCATACCTTTCGGTAACAGCGTTAGGAAATACCTTTTTCTTCTGTTCGAAGATTAATTAGTCAAACGTATTTGTCTAATACTTCATTATTATAACATCTTGCAAAGCTTTTGCTAGGGTCATTTTGCTGGACTTGCTTATTTGTTATACAGGATACAATTTTGGAATAATACTGTATACAACGTAGTGTTTCTAATTATTCAGTAGTAGTTATACATAAACATACTTGAGACTAGAGAAAAGTCGGTCAATGATAATCTTTACTATGTACTAATGCCTACCGCATAATTACAGATATATTAACAATGCTGTGCAACCTTTATTGAGTATTCTCACTAAACCAATATTTCTTAATTTCAATTGCTATCTGTCTTTAATATCAACATAATTTTGTCAATCTATATATAGATAGATTTAGGCAGAGAAAAATGCTTTGAATGTAATTAATTGGCTGTATTAGACCAATATTGAATCCCAAATACTAAAACTGTATAACTATCAACAGTAGTTTTCAGTAAAACTAAATGCAATATGAAAAATATAATAAAAAATTAACAAATCAAAAAAACCGCCACTGGAGTAGGGCGGTCTGGTTAAGCAATCGGAGGGTATTTACAAATTACTCTGCTAATTTTTAAATTGTTGTAACAGAGTTTGCACTTGTTGCTAATTTGTCATTTGTTGTGGGGCATGGTGGGCATTGATTATTAGTTATTCCCTTATCTCTGTTGTCCCTAGTCCCCAGTCCCTTTGTTAAGGTTTACTATAAGCGCTGATTGGTTCTTTGATAAAACGAGTGTAAAGATGCTTAAAGGTAGACTTAATGACGCGAGGCATACCAAAGTCGATAGGCATCAATTTATCTGGTAGTTGCCAGTCATCTATTTTTAATGAGTCTGGATGTAGGTGCGGAAACTCTATGGCAGCAAGTTCTGGACAAACTCCTAGCCTTTGGGAAGCTGCAACGGTGGGTACTTGTTCGGGTGGGACATTGAGGATTTCCAAGATTGCCCGATCTAAAGCAAATACATTTCCTGCGGCTGCTAAAATACCTAGTTGACGAGGTTCACCGTTACTTGGGCCGTTACCTTCATGACCAATAATGCCATCTAAGATGGTTAAATTTGGGTTGATTGCTTTGGCAGTTTCTACTAACATTTCACCAAATCGGTTCGCGTCTTTCCCAGCTTCCATGTGCCACCAAGCTTTCATTTTGCCAGGGACGCAACCAAAGAGGTTTTTTACTCCTAACGTTATTGTCAGCTGCATATGTGATTTGACTTTGGGTAGGTTAATCACTACATCAGCTTCCATTGCCTCTTTGCTTAGCAGTAGGTGGTTAAAATTTTCGCTGATACTTTGATAACGCTTGCCATGAAAGTCAATAATTGGCAGATTCAGTTCTTCTAAAATCGGTTGATAGCCATTTGCTATTGCTACTCCCTTAGCACTGCCAAAAGCCGGACTATCCCCTAAAAATGGCTTACCACCAGCCTCAATTACCATCTGAGCAACTTCGTGAACCAGTTCGGCGCGGGTGGTACACTCTTTAGTAGGACGCGCTCCTGTAAGCAAATTGGGTTTGAGTAAAACGCGATCGCCTTTTTTTACAAAAGCTGCTATTCCCCCTAAAGGTTCTAGCAATGTGGTTAAAGATTCCCGTAAGGCTTCTCGTTCGTAGGAATTAGCCCGGATGAGGCTGACAGATGGTTTTTGAGTCTGCATGAATATAAATTACGAGTAGTAAAGATAGGGCAATGAATAGGGGATAGGGAACAGTAACTTATTCTCTGTAACCTGTAACCCATACCCTATAACCTATAACCTATCTTCCTACTTTGTTTGTAATTCACTTCTCCCTATTCTGACTTGAGGGGTAAAATCTCACTCATTTGTTCTAAATTTAACACTGTGGCTAGTTCGGCTTCACTCATGAATCCTTGTTCTAAGACAATCTGCCGTAAAGATTTACCAGTTTCTAAAGATTCTTTGGCTACTTCAGCTGCTTTCAGATAACCGATGTGGGTATTCAATGCGGTGACTAAAGCTAAACTCCCTTCAGCGTATGCCAAACAACGTTCCTGGTTGGCAGTAATTCCTTCGATGCAACGTTGGGTGAGTGCAGCGATGGTATTGCCGAGAATTTCAATGCTGTGAATCAAGTTATAAGCAATCAGTGGCATCATCACATTCAGTTCTAATTGTCCTGCTTGTGCTGCTAAAGCAATCGCACTGTCGTAACCCATTACCTGAAAACATACCATCGATGTCATCTCTGCCATCACCGGATTGTACTTGCCTGGCATAATCGAAGAACCCGGTTGTACAGGGGGTAGCTGAATTTCTTTCAAGCCAGTTTTTGGGCCAGAATCCATCAGCCGTAAGTCGTGAGATATTTTGACTAAATCCTGCGCCAAGTTGCGTAAAGCACCAGAAACATTCACAAATGGGGCCATACTCTGCATCGCTGCCATGAGATGAGGTGCAGGTTCTAGGGGAGAATTTAGCAATTCAGAGAGAACTTCAACTACACGGGCGCGATACAGAGGATGAGTATTCAACCCTGTACCAGCAGCACTACCTCCCAAACCTAGCACCATCAAATCTCCAGAGGCAGTGTAAATTCGGTTTTGGTGTTCTGTGAGAATTTGCGCCCAAGCCCGAAAGTTTTCACCCAAACGCACAGGTACAGCATCTTGCATATGGGTTCTGCCGGATTTAACGACATTTTGAAATTCTACAGCTTTATTTTCCAAGGCTGCGATCGCTCCTTCCAAAGCTGGGTGCAGTGTCTTAGACAACGCTAATAAGCCACCAATCCGAATAGCAGTCGGAATCACATCATTGGTAGACTGCCCGTAGTTTACATGGTCATTAGGATTAACGCGCTTGTAATTGCCTTTTTCTTCACCGAGGATTTCTAGGGCGCGATTTGCTAAAACTTCGTTGACGTTCATGTGGTGCGAAGTTCCAGCACCGGCTTGATAGACATCCACTACAAACTGATCTCGCAACTTACCAGCTAGGATTTCATCAGTAGCTTGCACAATTGCCTGACTAATATCTTGGGGTATGCAACTCAGTTCACCATTGACAATTGCTGTAGCTTTTTTGATGAACAAGCAAGCATCTACGTAAGTAGATAAAGGTTTAATGCCGCTAATTGGGAAGTTTTCGATTGCACGTAAGGTTTGAATGCCGTAATAAACGTTACTAGCAATTTGGCGATCGCCCATTGAATCGCGTTCAATGCGGAATTGGGAATCTGGTTGTTCAGTCATAAGATTGTTTGGAGGATCTCAAATAACAGATCATCCCATGCAGGCACACTCACATAAGCTGATCTTGATAGAATCTGCACAATTACAGCAGAATTCAGAAGTCAGAGGTAAACAAGGCTTGATATCTAGCTTTTTAATTCAGATACTGTAATTGATTTATTTGCAAACTGCTGTATTTAATTGCTTATTGGGTTAAACTCTTTTTAATTTTTAATTTTTAATTTTTAATTCCTCATGACGCTGCCAAATTGGATTACTTTTTCTCGCCTATTAGGTGTACCATTTCTACTTTACGGATTGTACAATCCCACACCACAAGCTCGGTGGATATGTTTGACAATTTTTTTAATTGCTGCATTAACTGATTGGTTAGACGGCTATTTAGCACGGAAACTTAATCAAGTTAGCGATTTAGGAAAGTTTCTTGATCCCTTGGTAGATAAATTTTTAGTACTTGCACCATTGATGGTTTTGATTGAGCTAGGGAAAGTTCCAGCTTGGGGAGTGTTTTTAATTTTAGCGCGGGAATTAGCGATCGCTGGTTGGCGAGTGAATCAAACAACGATTACAGGAGCAAATATTTGGGGTAAGCTCAAAACCATCAGTCAAATAGTAGCGATCGCATTTCTAATTGCACCCTTATCACAAGAGTGGCAAATTCTATCTATGATTGCCTTCTGGATTTCTGTCACATTAACGTTAATATCTGGTGCAATTTATCTTTTGCCACAACAAAAGTTACAGCAGATTTCAAGTTGATGAAGTATACAACATAGGTCTCATGGTTACTGAGCGTACTTGTACTGAGCGCAGCCGAAGTAGTCGAAGTAAAGTCAAGTATAAAGCCTGTTTTACTTCTGTTAGGATAGCGTGGCGTAGCCCATTCTGAATTCTGCTGTAACTATCATTCAACCTTCAGATAAAAACTATCCCCAGAAAACAAAAGCTTAATCTGGGAAAGTTAAAGTTTCGTTTTTGAAGATGTTTAGAAGTTGTTTTCTAAACGTCCTAAAAAACTTTCCGCAGTCTTAGAAGAGGAGCCTGCAACAATGAAAAATACAACGCCTTTGGTAGCTATACACCTGACTGTGCCACTATATCCTCCATTTTCTCCATAGACTCCTGTTTCTAGAGTGTAAAAATTCTGAGAAAAACCTGAATTTCTCATTGCTAGTTCAGCTCTGTTTAAACATTGTTGTTGGGTTAGTCTGGTTGGTTGCCAAGAAGTCCATATCAAGCAACTGGCTTGAACTACTGATGGAATGAAAGACATTAATAATATAGGAAGCAGTGTTAAACCTTTTTGGGTTACTGCTTTCTCACCCATTACGTTGAAGAACTTCTTTAATTGAACTTTGTCTATGCTTTGAGTAACTTTAATCATCACAAAAGGTAAACACTTTATAGTCAAGAGGTTATTCGAATCCTAAATAAATTAGAAGTTTACTTATCTGGTTATTATTTTTCGAATGTATTTTATAATATCCATGATAAATTAAGCCTTTAATAAGGCTTTCATAACTTAATAAGATTGCTACATCTATTTTCTGATGATTAACTACGATTAAATTTGTTATGTAAATTATTCTTAATAAATCCTGATTGAGCTTGAAATTGATTATTGTTTATATAAAAATTTTTATAAAAAGTAACGCTCTTCCATCACCATATCAAAGGAAACTAAAAAATCCTGAGATTTCCAGGTGTCTGGAACAGCGTCTTGCTTTCGATTCACCAAAGCAATTAGTGTTGAAAATCGAAACGTTAACATTGCATTTGTCAACCGCGATTTCCAATTGCCAAGTACTTGTTCTAAATTTAATTAGCAGGTGGGTAGTTTTAAACCCAAAATAGTATTAGGTTGCCTGATCAATTCGTTGAACTTCTTGATCAGATAGTTTGACATTGATAGCTTTTGCTGAGTCTTCAATGCTAGAAATCTTGCTAGCACCAGGAATTGGCAAAATAGCAGGCGACTTGGAACGCAGCCACGCTAAGACAATAGCATAGACCGACACGCCTTTTTCTTTAGCTAACTGAGCGATCGCAGAAATATCTTGTAACCCCTGATGGCGACGACTACCGCCAAAAGGACTCCAAGGCAAAAAGGCTAATCCTTCCTTTTCACAATACTTCAACACGCCATCAGTTTCTGGCTGACGTTCCCAAGGGCTGTATTGATTTTGCACCGAAACAATATCTACAACATCCCGCGCCCGCTGAATTTGTTCAACGGAAAAGTTAGAAACTCCCACAAATCGAATCAAGCCTGCTTCTACTGCTTCTTTGGCTGGCGCAAGAGATTCTTCAATAGTGTAATTTGGATCGGGGGCATGGTATTGCCAAATATCGATAGGTTTATTACCACCAAAAGCTTCAAAGCTGACTCGAATTGTTTGGCGCAAATGTTCTGGGTTACCGTTGCGTGTCCAGCTTCCATTAGGACGCATCAAACCACCTTTAGTGGCGACAATTACTTGACTGACATCGCCTTGATAACTAGAAAGTGCTTTGTGAATTAATCGCTCGTTGTGGTGTTTATCTGACTCATCTTTGCAGTAAGAGTCGGCAGTGTCAATAAATGTAATGCCCAAATCTAAGGCGCGATGAATAACTTCTATTGATTGCGATTCCGGAGGGCGATTAGAGAGTGACATCGGCATCCCACCCAAACCGATCGCACTTACTAAAATACCAGTTTTTCCTAGTTCTTTGGTTTCCATATTTGTAGTCGAATTTTTTGCCCCAACCATATACTAGCTACTCAAATATTGTTTAATAATTCATCTATCCCAGGTTTATAACTTAATGTAATTTTGCTACTAATATTTATTCCTTGACTTAGAAGACGCTGCGCTAACGGAGATTATTCCGTTATTTAGACTTGACAATAAATGAATAGGCTAGGAGGGGAATACTCTACTTAGGAGTTAACTATTCCATACAGAACAGAGGCGCTGATGAAAATTGTAGAGGAAACTCGTACCAGATTGGTACTAAAGCATCGACCACTCAGATATTGGTTTATCGGCTGGTGCATTTTTACTGTCTCTTTGAGTTTTTTGATTTACTGCACAGTTGTTGATACTGCTTCAGCCAGTCTAAGTTGCAACCGCTCTTCACCCAATCAAATTAACTGCGAATTGAGGCAGTATAATTTGCTGGGAAGTATGAATAAAGTAAAACTTTTTGATCCACAGGAAGCATACATCCTGACAAAGAGGGGTAGTAAAGGTGGAACAACTTATCAAGTTATAATTGTGACTCCGTTTAAAGACTTTCCCCTGCTATTACATATTAGCTATCAAGAAAATCAAGAACTTGTCTTTAAAATTAATAATTTTATTAATACTGGGCAAACATCCCTATTCGTACAGCAAAATCAGCGTAACTATCTGTTTTTCTTAAACTTATTTATATTAATCGTAATGGCGATCGCTACTTTTTTCGCCACATCACCTGTAACCAGCTGTACTTTATACAAGAGTCTGAATAAGGTATTTATAGAGCGCAAAAGCTTGCGTGGCAACCACATAATAGAGCAGCCATTAGAAACAATTCTAAATTTTGATATCCAAGAAAAACAATTTAAATACTCTAAGCTTTATCGCATTGTAATCGTATTTAAATCTGGCAAAAAGATTCCTCTTAATCCACAATATACTAATGAAAACAGTATTCGATATGTATTTTCTAGAATACACTCATTCTTAAAATCAGTAACCAGTGATTAGTTATCAGTTATCAGCCTCTTCACTGTTCCCTGATTACTATCCACTGATTACTGTTAATCGAATTTAAGCTTTTTTCAACCAGCTGAACATGGCACGTAAATCTTTGCCAACTTCTTCAATTTTGTGTTCAGCTTCTTTACGACGCAAGGCGGTAAATCCAGGTTTACCAGCTTGGTTTTCTAAAACGAATTCTCGTGCAAATTGCCCAGATTGAATTTCGCTGAGAATCTTCTGCATTTCAGCTTTAGTTTCTGCGGTCACTATTCGAGGGCCACGAGTATAATCGCCATATTCTGCGGTGTTGGAAATGCTGTCACGCATTTTAGCTAAACCGCCTTCTACAACCAAGTCAACAATTAGCTTGACTTCGTGGAGACATTCAAAATAAGCCAACTCTGGTTGATAACCAGCTTCTACCAAAGTTTCAAATCCAGCTTTAATTAAGGCACTCAAACCACCGCATAATACGGCTTGTTCGCCAAACAAATCTGTTTCGGTTTCTTCACGGAAAGTAGTTTCGAGAATGCCAGCGCGGCTACCACCAATACCTTTAGCGTATGCCATCGCGCGATCGCGTGCTTGACCACTGGCATCTTGATAAACTGCAAATAGAGCTGGCACGCCTTCCCCATGTTCATAAGTCCGTCGCACTAAATGCCCTGGGCCTTTTGGTGCTACCATCACCACATCGACATTAGCAGGCGGTACAACTTGCCCAAAATGAATATTGAAGCCGTGGGCAAAGGCTAAGACATTTCCTTCTTCGAGATTTGGTTCAATCTCGTTTTTGTAAACTGTTTTTTGCACTTCATCAGGCAACAAAATCATGATGAAGTCAGCAGCATTAGCAGCATCTGCAACATTTTTTACAGTTAATCCAGCTGCTTGAGCTTTTTCTGCTGACTTACTACCCGGATATAGCCCCACAATGACATCCAAGCCACTATCTTTCAAATTCAAGGCGTGAGCATGACCTTGGGAACCATAACCAATAATGGCAATGGTTTTTCCAGCTAAAAGGTCTAAATTGGCATCTTCGTCGTAGTACATCCGGGCCATAGAAGCATCTCCTGTCAGCAAGCATCGTCAATTATTGGCAGACTTATGATTTTACCTCAAATTGGTATTTAGTGAGTGGTCAGAAAGTAGAGACGCGATTCATCGCATCTGTACAAGAGTCAAGAGTAGAGACGCGATTCATCGCGTCTGTAAAGAATTAGTATTTGTCCTCCATGTCTCTCCAGTCTCCAATCCCCAGTCCCCAATCCCCATTAACTGTACTTTCGATTACTTTTATCAATTCTGTAAATGTTCAAATAAACACAGAAACACGGCTGACAAATTAGATACAATTTGTTAAGAATAATTACAACAGTATTAATTCTGCAAAATAATTCTTATGGTAAATTTACTTGACAAAAAGCCACTACATGAAGTTGTTATCATTGGTGGTGGCTTTGGGGGACTTTATGCAGCAAAAACACTCGCTAAAGCAGCAGTAAACATTACTCTTATCGATAAACGCAATTTTCATCTATTTCAACCCCTCTTATACCAAGTCGCGACAGGTGCGCTATCTCCCGCTGATATATCTTCGCCATTACGTTCTGTACTCAGCAAGAGCAAGAATACAAAGGTGTTGCTGGGAGAAGTGAATGATATTGATTCAGCAGCCCAAAAAGTCATTGTCGGTGGTGAAGCAATACATTACGATACGTTGATTGTGGCTACAGGTGCGAAGCATTCCTATTTCGGTAAAGATAACTGGGAAGAATTTGCTCCTGGTTTAAAAACCGTAGAAGACGCTATAGAAATGCGCCGCCGGATATTTACAGCATTTGAAGCCGCAGAAAAAGAAACCGATCCAGTAAAACGCCGTGCTTGGTTAACTTTTGTGATTGTTGGTGGTGGCCCTACAGGTGTAGAATTAGCGGGTGCGATCGCAGAACTCGCAAACCAAACCCTTAAAGAAGATTTCCGCAACATCGACACTTCCGAAGCTCAGATTTTACTATTGGAAGGTTTGGATCGCATTTTGCCACCCTTTGCACCAGAGTTATCACAAGAAGCTGAAGCATCGCTGTCGCGCTTGGGGGTAGTTGTCCAGACAAAAACATTAGTAACCAATATTGAAAATGATATTGTCACCCTTAAACAAGAGGATGGCGTTAAAGAGATTGCCTCAAAAACGGTATTATGGGCAGCAGGTGTAAAAGCTTCAGCAATGGGAAAAGTTTTAGCAGAACGCACAGGTGCTGAATGCGATCGGGCTGGACGAGTTGTAGTTGAACCTGACTTGAGTATTAAGGGACAACCGAATATTTTTGTAATTGGCGATTTAGCAAACTTTTCGCATCAAAATGGTAAACCCTTACCTGGTGTTGCACCTGTGGCGAAGCAGGAAGGAGAATACGTAGCAACACTGGTTCAGCAGCGGCTTAAAGGTAATATTTTGCCACCCTTTTCTTATGTTGATCGGGGTAGTCTAGCAATGATTGGGCAAAATTCTGCCGTTGTAGATTTAGGTTTTATCAAACTGAAAGGTTTCTTCGCATGGCTTTTCTGGCTGGTAATTCACATCTACTTCTTAATTGAGTTTGATAACAAAATCGTAGTAACTATCCAGTGGGCGTGGAACTATTTCACCCGTAATCGCGGTGCAAGATTAATTACAGGTCAAGAGTCACTCACCCAATTAGGAATTGATGATAGTAGTACTTATTACGCATCAGCGAATAATAAACAGCCGATAAAAGTCTAGTTGTACTTAATCAGTGGTCAATTGTTCATTCTTTACCACTGACTAAAGACTGATAAATTTAGCAGCCCAAAAAGTAACTCCACCCCGCTTGGGGTGATACCAAAATTCCCTCCACGCTTATACCTAAAAGACGTAACGCACCTTGTGAGACTGCTTTCGGTGTCCTACGCTCTCGTTTTAGCAAAGCCATACCCAAAGGACTATAGCAATCCTAAATTATTTATGAGTAATAAGAACCCCGATTTCTAAAAGAAACTGGGGTTTTGAGCTTTACTATTTTCACAAATCTGCGGTGGATTGCTATATACGCACTTTACTAAACAGAAGTTTTGCATTTTGTTTAATCCACGTTTTTTAAGGTTTTAGATGGGGTAACTTTATTATGGAGATTAGACAGATTTAATGTAAATCTAATGATTTGCCCCCTCAAGCTTAGCAACTTATTCAGCTTTGGAATTGACTCTTTAAATCCCTTTCCGGTTTTCAGATTCGGATTGCTATAAATATAGAGAAATCCTTCTTACAAAGCTAGGGCATATTATAGCTTTCAGTATTTGTTGATTTCCGTTGATGTGCAGTATTTCCAGAATTACTTAAAAAAGAGCTACTTTATGATTCGGAAAGATAACCAAGAGCAATGCCAAAATATTCTTTACCAGCTACAACGAGATATTAATAATATACTTAAAAAAGTAGAAAATAAAATTCTAGTACCAGAGTTAGATTTAAGAAACGAGTATATTCAGCAAGAACTTGCAAAACAAATTGCCTTGTTACAACGATTAGGGGAATACGTTTCAAGAATTCAGAAAAGCCGACGTAATAATATAGCTGATTGTTTGACTCTAGAATCGAAACTGAATGCGGTAAATTTAGCTGTATGTTTTCTGCTAATGGGAAAGACAGAAAACATAACTTTGGCTAAAAATATAAGATATGATATTGAGTATTTTTTGAATAGAAAAAAGTTTTTAGGTTTTTCAATCAATCTTTTCACGCGGTCTCTTCGAGAATTACCAACACCAACCAAAGTTCTTCTTGGACTTACGTGTGCGTTTCCAATCTATACAGTATCTCTCTTAGGTCTGGGGGTATTTGCAAACATAGCAACAGCTTGTGAGCAAAATCTTGCTCCCTGTCCTTTCCCGATACAAAGCTCTAATTCCGATTCCCCTTCCATTAAAGAAAACACAGCTCAGAAAGTACCTAAACCAGAAAGATGGGCTAATTATAAGCTAATAACTATGGTCGCCTTAGCTGGAGCATTTGGTAGTATAGTTAGCATCTTAATTCGGCTTCAAGACTACAAAGATAGAGACGAATACAGAGGCTCGGTTACGCCTATTATTGTTGGCTTTGCTAAGCCTTTAATTGGTACGGCGTTTGGCGTTTTTGTCTTTGCCGTTATTAACTCAAAAATTATAAGTTTTCCACTTATAGAAAGTTCTTTGAAAGAAAATGACCAAAAGTATTATTTCTTTTTTTCAATGGCATTTATAGTCGGTTTTAGCGAACGGTTGGATAATGATATTGTCGAACGAGTCGGAGGAGGATTTGGTCTGCAAAAAAGTGCAGAAAAAATACGTGAAGAGGTGCATCAATCTACAGAAGATATTCATCAAGCAACTGCTTATGTAAGAAGTACCGCGCCTGAGTTCAGAGAAATGGTACAGGATGCAAGACAAATTTTACCTGAAGTCAAGGAAGTAGTAGAAGATATTAAACATCCCACAACCAATGAGTCAGCGATCGCTCCTAGTGAATCTTCTCAAGAGCATAGCTCACAAACCGAACCAAGCGATCGCAAGCCAGCATAAAAGCCCCAAGTCATCCTTCAGGCAAGGATTCGCTCTTGAGTCTAGATTTGAACTACCCAGCACTCTGCATTTTTTTAGTCAATTTAACCAGTAAATTAGATGTAGGGCGTAAAAAATAAACTGAATGAAAGCGATTGCTTCTAGTCTTGCATCTATCGTCGGCGAAGAAAATGCTGTTTCCCTTTGGGAAAATATCGAACTCAGTCAGCAGAAACTTATCCAACAGGCGATGGCTTCCGCAACACCTCCCAGTTGTATTGTCTATCCCCGTACTCAAGAACAATTAGCGACAGTCATCGCAGAATGTTATCAGAATAACTGGCGTGTTCTCCCTTGCGGTAGTGGTAGTAAACTCACCTGGGGAGGTTTAGCTAAGAGTGTGGATGTCGTAGTTAGTACAGAACGCATCAACCAACTAATTGAACACGCCGTTGGCGATTTGACTGTCACGGTAGAAGCTGGGATGAAGTTCTCCAGCCTCCAGGCAATTTTGGCTAAGTCGCGGCAATTTCTTGCCCTTGACCCCACAACACCAGAGTTAGCAACCATTGGTGGAATTGTCGCCACAGGTGATACAGGTTCCTTGCGGCAACGTTATAACAGTGTGCGCGACCAGTTATTGGGCATTACCTTTGTGCGTGCTGATGGACAAATTGCCAAAGCTGGGGGACGAGTTGTCAAAAATGTTGCCGGATACGACTTGATGAAGTTGTTTACTGGCTCTTACGGCACGTTAGGAGTAATTAGTCAAGTAACTTTCCGTGTTTACCCAGTACAAGAAGCATCGGGGACGGTAGTACTAACTGGTACTGCGGAGGCTATATCCCAAGCTGCTGCTACCTTGCGAGGTTCAGCGTTAACGCCAACTCAGGCAGATTTGCTATCAACTAAATTGGTGTCGAGTTTAGGATTGGGTGAAGGATTGGGATTAATTGGTCGGTTTCAAAGTATTAGTGAAAGTGTTAAAGAACAATCAAACCGTCTTTTGGAAGTAGGACAAAAGTTGGGATTGGATGGGGCAATTTATATAGATGGAGATGAGGCTGATTTATGGCAGCGATTGCAAAAAAGTATGCATTGTCCTGCCACAGAATCTGCAATTAGTTGCAAAATAGGAGTATTACCTACTGCTGCGGTGGAAATTTTAACTCAGGTGGAGTTAGGTTTAATTCACATAGCTAGTGGTTTAGGTTTGTTACAATTAGAGGATAAAAATCAGGTTTTGAAAGTGCGCGATCGCCTTCAAGCTAATAGTGGTTTTTTAACAATTTTAGAAGCATCAGTAAAGGTTAAACAAGAAATAGATGTTTGGGGCTACACTGGCAATGCTTTGCCTTTAATGCGGGGAATTAAAGAGCAGTTTGATAGTAAGAATATTTTAAGTCCTGGTCGGTTTGTGGGTGGGATTTAATTTTAAGAAAACGTAGACGCGAAGCGGCTTGCCGCAGGCTACCGCCAAGGAAGCCAAGGACGCGAAGGAAGAGAGGAAAAGAATTAATTATGCAACTTTCAGAAAATTCTGTTAATAATACGGCTAGTTTAAAGAATTTGAAGGGGTTTGATCCAAATCATCCACCTGATCCGAAGTTGATTGATAGTTGTGTGCATTGTGGGTTTTGTCTCTCGACTTGTCCTAGTTATCGGGTGCTGGGTAAGGAGATGGATTCTCCTAGAGGACGCATCTATTTAATGGATGCAATTAATGAGGGTGAAATTGCGCTGAATACGGCAACTACAGAACATTTTGATTCTTGTTTGGGTTGTCTTGCTTGTGTGACAACTTGTCCTTCTGGTGTGCAGTATGACAAGTTAATTTCTGCAACTCGTCACCAAGTTGAACGTAATTATCCCCGCAGTTTGCCTGATACACTATATCGCAAACTCATATTTTCTCTGTTTCCTTATCCCAACCTTTTACGGGTTTTATTAGTCCCATTATTGGTTTATCAAAAGTTGGGTTTTGCTAAATTCTTTCGCGCCACGGGCTTACTTAATAAAATATCGCCTCGTTTGGCAGCAATGGAATCAATTCTGCCAGAAATTACGCTCAAATCTTTCCAAGATAATTTACCTACAGTTATTCGCGCCCAAGGTGAGAAACGCTACCGTGTTGGGGTGATTTTGGGATGTGTGCAACGGCTGTTTTTCTCACCAGTGAATGAAGCGACGGTGCGAGTTTTAACGGCGAATGGTTGTGAAGTTGTAATTCCCAAATCTCAAGGTTGTTGTGCAGCGCTTCCTGAACACCAAGGGCAAACAGAACAAGCGAAAGCTTTAGCTAGGCAGATGATTGATAGTTTTGCCAATACTAATGTAGATTTCGTGATTATCAATGCTGCTGGTTGTGGTCATACTTTAAAAGAATATGGTCACATCTTAGAAGATGATCCAGAGTATCGAGAAAAAGCTAAGAAATTTGCAGCTAATGTTAAAGATGCTCAAGAGTTTTTGGCAACTATTGGTATAACAGCAAAACTGTCGCCGCTGACTGATAAACCTTTGAATTTAGTTTATCAAGATGCTTGTCATTTATTGCATGGACAAAAGATTAGTGTGCAACCGCGTCAGGTATTGCGGCAAATTCCAGGAGTTAAGTTAAGAGAACCAATAGACGCAGCGTTGTGTTGTGGCAGTGCCGGGGTTTACAATATGCTGCAACCGGAAATAGCTGATGAATTGGGTCAGCAAAAAGTGCAGAATTTGTTGAATACTGGTGCTGAGTTAATTGCTTCTGCTAATCCTGGTTGTACGTTGCAGATTACTAAGCATTTAAAGTTGCAGGGTAAAGAAATTTCGGTAATTCATCCGATGGAGTTGTTGGATTATTCGATTCGCGGCGTGAAGTTGGAATTGTAGACATTACTGAGGTGCGTTACGTGTTTGCTAATGCACCTTAAAATTCTTAGTTATTATCTCTCAAATCCTCATCCAATATTGCTTCTATATCTCGTGCGCCATGAATGACTCGAAGAATTTCTATGCCTAGCTCAGTAACGCGGTAAAAGATAATATATTTTTTAAATCCTTTGATTGCATACTGTCGAATATCTCCCAGAGAAGGATGAGAAAATTGACAATTTTTTCCTATCCCAGGTATCTTTGCCAGTTGTTGGAAGGTTTTTTCTGCTACTGCTAAAAATGCTATGTAGGTTGCTAGTTCTATCAGGTCACGGATGACTTGCGGTCGTTTATTTACCTCAGACATTACTGCTAAATTGACCCTTGATGCTTGGTAATTCTTTCACGTACTGCTTGACGGATGTCTTCCCAATCTTTAGTGGTCATCTCAGTTGCAGTTCCAGAATTTAATCCTTCTAATAACATCGCTTCGAGATGTTCACTGGCTTTGCGCTTTTGATCATCACGCACTAACTCACGAAAATACTCGCTTACGCTACTGTACCCACCTTTAGCCACTTGTTCCTCTATATAAGTTCGCATAGAGTCAGGTAGAGAGATATTTATGCTTTTCATACTACTTTTTAAATTTAACTATAACTATCATGGCAATTTTTGCCATTTTATGCCAAACATTTTTGTTATCTCTTGGTAAAGCCACGAACAGAGTGGGAATCTCATCCGAAATAGGGGTTTTCTCCTCTGTATAATCACTGAAATGGGCAGTGGTATCAGGGCGATTTGTGATGAAACTTGATTTAGTAAAGTTTTTTCAGGCTTGCAACCCCAGCAAAACTTTGGTTGTGAGTAAACCGGAGGATAGGCAATATTATATTGATTTCTCTGAAGTACGTGGCTCCAAAATTATTGAGGAATTAGGGCGAACTATCAGCCGCCTTTCGCCTGAACAGCCCACTTGCCAATTATTTACAGGACATATAGGCTGTGGCAAATCCACTGAATTACTGCGGTTGAAAGCAGAGTTAGAACAGCAGGGATTTCATGTGGTTTATTTCGAGTCTAGCCAAAGCCTGGATATGGCAGATATTGATGTTACAGATATTTTACTTGCGATCGCCCGCGAAGTTAGTCAAAGTCTAGAAGCTATAAAAATTAACCTCAAACCAGGATACTTTCAAACTCTGTTTACAGAAATTGCTGATTTTTTACAAACGCCTGTAGAACTTGGGGGAGAGTTATCTGTCGGTATTGCCAAGATTACCGCGAAAACTAAAGATAGCCCCAAACTGCGCTCTCAGTTGCGGCAATATTTAGAGCCACGCACCAGTGGCATTTTAGAATCGATTAATAAAGAATTGCTCAAACCTGCGATAGAAAAACTCAAGCAGCAAGGTAAAAAAGGACTGGTAGTAATTGTAGATAATCTCGACCGAGTTGATAACTCGTTGAAGCCTTCCGGTTATTACCAACCTGAATATTTATTTGTCGAACGTGGTGAACAGTTAAACCAGCTAAATTGTCATGTCGTCTACACTATTCCCCTAGTGTTGATTTTCTCCAACGCTTTGGGAAGGTTAACAAATCGCTTTGGGGTAGACCCGAAGGTTTTACCTATGGTTCCTGTGCAGCTACAAGATAGTTCTCAATTTTCACAGGGAGTTACACTGCTACAACAGATGGTGATGGCGAGGGCTTTTCCTGGTGTAAGTTGGGAACAAAACCAGTATTTAATTACAGAAGTATTTGATAGCCCTGATACATTAGAGCGACTTTGCTTAGTTAGTGGCGGTCATTTACGGAATTTGCTGATGTTGTTGTTTCGCTGTCTTCAGCAAGAAGACCCACCCCTGTCGCGGGAGTGTATAGATAGAGTGATAAAACAACGCCGCAACGAGCTAACTTTAGCAATTACATCTGATGAATGGGAATTACTGCGTAAGGTGGCGCAAGAGAAAAGCTTGAGAGGTCATGAAAGATACGAACTTTTGCTCCGCAGTATGTTTGTATTTGAATACCGAAATGAGGATGGTTCGTGGTTTGATATCAATCCGATTTTGGCAGAAGCCAAGGAATTTAGGTTATGAATCAATGTAGAAACCTAGCTAGGTCTCTCCTGGTCGGAATTAGCCCGCGCAGGCGGGCTTTGTCTGTGTAGCCGCGACTTCCAGTCGCTTGCTACTTAGAAAACTCCTCTCCAAATCTCTCACCTGCAAGGCTACGGTGTACACACAAGTCGGCAGACCTCTCCCCATACCCCTCTCCGATGCGGAGAGGGGCTTTGAGGATTGGCTCCCCTTCCCTGCTAGGGAAGGGGCTGGGGGTTAGGTCTGGGAGCGCTTTGAGCAAAATAAGTAACGTGTACACTGTAGCCTGCAAGGAGAGAGGTTTATAAAACTCACGTTTGATTAAAGTCGTGATGGGAGCGGCCTTAGTCGCGACGGGAGCAGTTTCAGTCGTGACGTAAACCATTTCAGTAGGGTGTGTTATCGCCGAGAGTACGGCACCATCAATAATTAAAATGCGATCGCTTACGGCATAACACACACCACTTCCATGATGTAATTATACAAACAGCTAATATAAGGAAAATTATCTATGTTATGAGTAATCAGCACGGGCCAGAAAATTTAGCCGCTGACAATGAGCGTTCTTTGCAAACTCTGGTGCGAGCAATTACCCTTTCTCAGGGAGAATTTTCGCTGATTTTGCTGCGCTGTAATTATGCTGCTTTACGTCAGCGCATGGTAGAACGTCTGCACCAACTATCTCCTGTACAGATTCGCGAAATTACATTACCTGCATCAGTCAAAACGCTTTACACAAAAATATCTGAGCAACTGGGGGATGAACAGCCACCTGCATTAATGGTTTTTGGTTTGGAGTCGGTTAAAGATGTTGACACAGTTCTGACTTCGGCTAACCAAGTACGAGAAGAGTTTAGAAAGAACTTTCCTTTTCCGATATTGTTGTGGGTTAATGACCAAGTTCTACAAAAGTTTATTCGCTTAGCGACCGATTTGGAGAATTGGGCAACTATTATTGATTTTGAAAATCTTACTAACGAGTTAGTCAACTTCCTTCAGCTAAAAACTGATCAAATATTTGCTGGCGATGTCACGCCTAATGCACAAACTTGTTGGGAATTACGAACAGCTTTTCAGGATTTGCAAAATCGTGGGCAAGTTTTAGAAGCAGCAATTCAAGCTGGTTTAGAATTTGCGATTGGTTTACATGATTATCTACATGACCAGATAGATTCTGCTTTAGTACATTATCAACAAAGTTTAAATTTTTATCAACAAAGTAATTATTTAGAACGCCAAGGTATCTTACTAGTTAAGATTGCTTTAGCTTATGACCGCCAAGCCAAAAAGAATCAAGTAGAAAATATCAGGTATTGGCAAGCAGCCAGGAATTATCTTGAGCAAGCTATTGATATCTTTGAGCAAGCACAACGTTCAGATTTAGTCGCCAAACACATTACTAAACTGGGTGAAGTACTGCGGCATTTACAAGCATGGACTGATTTGCAAAGCCTTGTTGATAAATCTCTGCCGCTACATCAAACTTATGGTACTCCTTTGCAATTAGCTCAAGATTATGGTTTTTTGGCAGAGGTAACCTTAGATTTATCACGCTGGGATGAAGCCCAACAACTTGCAGGGCAAGCATTGCAAATATTAGCTGATATCCCTAATCTACTACCACATGAATTTGGATTATATCGATTTATTTTAGCTAAGTCGCATCATGGTTCAGGACAAGTTAAAGCAGCAATTGATAATTTAGAAACTGCAAAATCTGAAATTAATCATCAATATGAGCCACAACTATATATATCTATTTTAGAGAAGTTAAGTAAGCTCTACTTTGAGCAAAGTGAATATCGCAGAGCTTTTCAGATTAAGCAAGAACAACTGCAAATTGAACAGCAATATGGTTTACGTGCGTTTATTGGTGCATCTTATCTCAATCCCCAGCGACAGGCAATTAGTCTGACACAGTTGCAGGTAGAAAATCCTGAAACCATTGCTGAAGAAATTGCGGCTTCTGGTCGCGGACAAGATGTGAAGCGGTTGCGTGAAAGAATTAGCGGAACTGAGCATAAATTAATTGTGATTCATGGTCAGTCAGGAGTGGGAAAAAGTTCGATTTTGCAAGGTGGATTAATACCAGCGTTGCAACAGCAACCAATAGGTGAGCGAGATGCTTTACCTATTCTGTTGCGAGTGTATACAGATTGGGTAGCGATGTTGGGTGGGTGTTTGGCTAAGGCTTTTGAGGAAGTCAGAGGTCAGCAATTAGCTATTAATCTTGATTCTTCGGCAGCTATTTTAAGACAATTACAGAACAATGCCGACCGGAATCTGTTAACGATTTTAATATTTGACCAGTTTGAAGAGTTTTTCTTTGTTTATCCAGACCAAAGGCAAAGGCTAGCATTTTATGAGTTTTTACGAGTTTGTCTAGATATTCCCTTTCTCAAAGTGATTCTATCCTTACGGGAAGATTATTTACATTATTTATTAGAGTTAGACCGACTATTTGATTTAAGTGTCATTAATAATAATATTTTAGATAAAAAGATTCGCTATTATTTGGGTAATTTTTCGCCAGCAGATGCCAAGGCTGTTGTAGAGAGTTTAACGGAACGCTCTCACTTTTACCTAGAGCCTGCATTGATTGATGAATTAGTGCAGGATTTAGCAGGTGAAGTAGGGGAGGTACGCCCGATTGAGTTACAAATTGTGGGGACGCAATTACAAACTGATAAAATTACTACTTTAGAAAAGTATCGTCAGTTTGGCAATAAAGAAATACTGGTTGAGCGATTTTTAGAAGAAGTAATTACAGATTGTGGCGCGGAGAATGAACAGGTTGCCCGACTGGTTTTATATTTACTCACAGATGAAAACGGTACTCGTCCCCTGAAGACTCGTGCTGAGTTAGCAGCAGATTTGGCAACAGAAGTTGACAAACTAGATTTGGTTTTAGAGATTTTTGTGGCATCAAGGTTAGTATTGCTGTTACCAGAATCGCCGGCTGACCGTTATCAATTGGTGCATGATTATTTAGTATCTTTTATTCGCCAACAGCAGGGAAGTGAGTTATTAGCAGAATTGGAAAAAGTTAGGGAACAGCAGAAGCTAACAGAAGCGGAACTAAAGCGTGAACAAGAGGCAAGGCAGATATTAGCTGATGCTAAACGCAAAGCTGACCAGCAAATTCAAGAGGGACGCAAGCGATTGGCGGTAAGTTCTGGTTTAGCGGTGTGTCTATTATTATTGGCGGGTGTATCATCTTTATATGCGTGGGGTCAAATTCAAGTTGCTAAAGATGCTGGTAACAAAAAAGAACAGGCAGAAAAGAAATTTACAACGGCTGAAGTCAACTACAATCAAGTAACTCAACGCTTGCAAGCTACGCAAAAACAACAGCTAGAAATCCAGAAGAAAGCGCAAGCATTAGAAGCTAAAAAGAAAGATGCTGAGCAAAAGTTTCAAGCAGCGCAAAAAAATCAGCAAGCTGCACAAATAGAAGCTCAACAAGCTAACCAAAACCTGCAAAATGCTAAAGCACAATTAGTTCAGGTAAATCAACAAGCAGTAAAATTACAAGATAAAAGTAGCAAGGCAGAAGCAAGAATTGAAACAATTAGCCAACAGGTAAAAACTGCTGAAGCTAAATCACAACAAGCAAAAACACAACAACAAGAAGCAGAGGATAAAGCAAAACAGGCTCAAATTATTTTGAGTCAAGCACAAGCAGCTTTGACAAAAGCAGATAGAGATAGACGTGCAGCAGAAACAGCACAAAAAGAAGCACAAAAGGGAACAGAATTAGAACGGGCAGGTGTTAATGCTTTAAGACAGTTTGAGTATGCCGGCGAGTTAGAATCGCTGGCAGCAGTAATGCAGAGTGGGAAAGAGTTGAAAACTTTGGTAAAAGATGGTCGCCCTTTAGAAAAATATCCAGCTATCAGCCCGATTTATGCTTTGGATAGTATTCTCAATAAAATTAAAGAACGTAACCAGTTTCAAGGGCATCAAAACACTGTCAGAAGTGTGAGTTTCAGCCCGGACGGCAAAACCATCGCCACGGCATCAGATGACAACACAGCGCGGTTGTGGAACTTGCAAGGGCAGTTGCTCCAAGAATTCAAAGGGCATCAAAGCACAGTCTATAGTGTGAGTTTCAGCCCGGACGGCAAAACCATCGCCACGGCATCAAATGACAACACAGCGCGGTTGTGGAACTTGCAAGGGCAGTTGCTCCAAGAATTCAAAGGGCATCAAGGCGGTGTCTGGGGTGTGAGTTTCAGCCCAGACGGCAAAACCATCGCCACGGCATCATCTGACAACACAGCGCGGTTGTGGAACTTGCAAGGGCAGTTGCTCCAAGAATTCAAAGGGCATCAAGGCGGTGTCTGGGGTGTGAGTTTCAGCCCAGACGGCAAAACCATCGCCACGGCATCAGATGACAACACAGCGCGGTTGTGGAACTTGCAAGGGCAGTTGCTCCAAGAATTCAAAGGGCATCAAAGCACAGTCTATAGTGTGAGTTTCAGCCCGGACGGCAAAACCATCGCCACGGCATCAGATGACAAGACAGCGCGGTTGTGGAACTTGCAAGGGCAGTTGCTCCAAGAATTCAAAGGGCATCAAAGCACGGTCTTAAGTGTGAGTTTCAGCCGGGACGGCAAAACCATCGCCACGGCATCATCTGACAACACAGCGCGGTTGTGGAACTTGCAAGGGCAGTTGCTCCAAGAATTCAAAGGGCATCAAGGCAGTGTCTTAAGTGTGAGTTTCAGCCGGGACGGCAAAACCATCGCCACGGCATCAAATGACAAGACAGCGCGGTTGTGGAACTTGCAAGGGCAGTTGCTCCAAGAATTCAAAGGGCATCAAAGCACGGTCTTAAGTGTGAGTTTCAGCCGGGACGGCAAAACCATCGCCACGGCATCATCTGACAACACAGCGCGGTTGTGGAACTTGCAAGGGCAGTTGCTCCAAGAATTCAAAGGGCATCAAGGCGGTGTCTGGGGTGTGAGTTTCAGCCCAGACGGCAAAACCATCGCCACGGCATCATCTGACAACACAGCGCGGTTGTGGAACTTGCAAGGGCAGTTGCTCCAAGAATTCAAAGGGCATCAAGGCAGTGTCTATAGTGTGAGTTTCAGCCCGGACGGCAAAACCATCGCCACGGCATCATCTGACAACACAGCGCGGTTGTGGAACTTGCAAGGGCAACTGCTCCAAGAATTCAAAGGGCATCAAGGCTTTGTCTTAAGTGTGAGTTTCAGCCGGGACGGCAAAACCATCGCCACGGCATCAGATGACAACACAGCGCGGTTGTGGAACTTGCAAGGGCAACTGCTCCAAGAATTCAAAGGGTATCAAGGCGGTGTCTTAAGTGTGAGTTTCAGCCCGGACGGCAAAACCATCGCCACGGCATCAGCTGACAACACAGCACGGTTGTGGACGCTCAATGGGCAGTTGCTCCAAGAATTTAAAGGGCATCAGGGCAGTGTTTGGGGTGTGAGTTTCAGCCCGGACGGCAAAACCATTGCCACAGCATCATTAGACAACACAGCGCGGTTGTGGACGCTCAACGGGCAGTTGCTGCAAGAATTCAAAGGGCATCAAGGCGTTATCTATAGTGTGAGTTTCAGCCCGGACGGCAAAACCATCGCCACGGCATCAGCTGACAAGACAGCGCGGTTGTGGCCTGTGGAGAATTTAGACCAATTGTTGGTGCGGGGTTGCAATTGGCTGCATGATTATTTGCAGAATAACCCGAATTTGACCAATCGCGACAAGCATCTCTGCGATGATATCAAGTAAAAGCCAAGCGATTCTCCAGAGGAGACGCTGCGCGATCGCACTCTACTCAAATTCTCTCAGGCGATCGCTTTAAATTAACTGAGGCGATCGCTTGACGTTGGTCACCAATATCGTAATGTTGGTGACCAACATCGTAATGTTGATGACTAATATCGTAATGTTGGTGACCAACATCGTAATGTTGATGACCAATATTGTAATGTTGATGACCAATATTGTAATGTTGATGACCAATATTGTAATGTTGATGACCAATATCGTAATGTTGGTGACCAACAGCTGATTAACCAAGGTTTTACCCCACCCTAACCCTCCCCTTATAAAGGGGAGGGAACTAAATTTCCTGTTTCCCCCCTTTACAAGGGGGGATTAAGGGGGGTAATTCGTGGCTGGCAAAAGGCTGGCGATTCTCCAGAGGAGACACTACGCGATCGCACTCTACTCAAATTATCTCAGGCGATCGCCTGACGAGTTTTTCAGTTTTACTAAAGCGATCGCTTTTCATAGCACGATTATACAAATTTTAGATGTGTACAATAAAATTGATGTGCAAGATAAAGCAATAAATCATGCATCGACGAATCAACATCACTTTGCCAGAAGAGACGATTGAACTAATTGATCAAGTCATTGACAAAAGCGATTCTCCAGAGGAGACGCTAGGCGAACGCAGTCGATTCATTAACGAAGCTGTACAATATTATATTGCCGAGAAAGCTTTAGCAAAACTTAGAGAACAGTTAAAAGAGGGAGCTATCCAACGGGCGGAACGTGATTTGGGGTTGGTTGAAGAGTGGTTTGATCTGGAAGAAGAAGCGTGGCACAAAAACGAAAAGTAAACTACCCTAAACGCGGTGAAGTTTACTTAGTTAACTTCGATCCAACTATCGGTGCAGAAATAAAAAAGACACGTCCAGCTTTAATCTTGCAAAATGATATTTCTAACGAATATAGTCAGATTACTGTTGTAGCTGCTATCACCTCAAAGTTTACAGAACCTTTGTATCCTACCGAAGTGCTGATTAGAGTACCAGAAGGTGGTTTGCAAGTTGATTCAGTTATACTGCTCAATCAAATTCGTTCAATTGACAAACAAAGGCTGATCAAACGCTTAGGAATTCTGCACCAAGAAACAGTAGAACTGGTAGATAGAGCAATTCAAATCAGCCTTGGTCTGGTAAAACTTTGAAACTATAGCACTCTACTCAAATTCTCTCATGCGATCGCCTGACGAGTTTCTCAGTTTTGCTAAAGCGATCGCCAATTTTAATTACACCTCAACAGGCACTTTCACCTTTTGCCGCTGACTAGTTGCAATTAACCATTTACCGCCAGAAGGCGCTAACGTAATACCGCGACGTGTAGGTTTAACAGGATAATTATCAACTAATGCTAAATCCATCTGTGACAACACCGTCGCCAATACCAGTTTCATTTCAAATAAAGCAAACGCCATACCAAGACAGCGACGATTACTACCACCAAAGGGGAAATATTCATATTGAGAATATTGGCGTTCTAAAAAGCGTTCTGGCTTAAACTGTTTTGGTTCTGGATATAAATCAGGACGGTGATGAACTAAATATATACAAGGAGAAAGCACTGTCCCAGGCTCAAATTGATAACCCGTGATTTCTATTGGTGACTTAACTACACGCGGTAAGCCTAACATCGCGATGGGATAAATGCGTAATGTCTCTTGACAAACAGCTGTTAAATAAGGCAAACGAAAAACTTCATTCCAATCAGGATTTTCACCAATATTATCTAACTCTGCTAATAGCTTTTGGCGAACTTCTGGCAGATGGTGAATCCAGTATAAAGCCCATGTTAGCGCTGAAGCTGTAGTTTCGTGACCAGCGACTAACAGAGTCATCAACTCATCACGCAATTCAGGATCAGTCATCGGTTCACCATTTTCATCACGCGCCGACATCATCAATGAGAGAATATCGCTACGGGAAGAATCAGGATTATCTCTGCGTTCTTGAATCTCAGCATAGAGAAGTTGATTAATTTGCTGTATTTGCCGCAAGAATTTTCCCCAAGGACTCCACGCGCCTAAATCTACTTGCAGCGCGGGGAAAAATACCATAACAGAACGCAAGGGAGAACCAGATAAATCGAGGACAGAAGGTAAAAGTTTTTGCAATTGGTTAAAACGTTCTCCTTCATGCAAACCAAACACTGCTTGTAAAATCACTTTTAGGGAGATTTGTTGCATGGAGTCACGAACTGAAAAAGCTTCACCAATTTTCCAATTACTGATAGCTTGAGTGGTAATATTAGCAATAATTTGTCCGTAGGCTTTCATGCGATCGCCATGAAAAGGTGGAGTTAACAATCGCCGTTGGCGTTGGTGAGATGTGCCATCTAGCAATAATAAAGAGTTTTCTCCTAACAGAGGTTGTAAAAGCTGACTTGACCCTCTAGCGTCTATTTGCTCTTGTGGAGCTGTAAAAATTTCTTGTATTCCTTTAGGGTTGCTAATAAACACCAGTGGGCTATTGCCTGTTAGCCATAGTGTAAAACAGTCGCCGTGTTCTTTTGCAGAAGTTTCCATCAGTTGCAATGGGTTAAATACCCACTGAATCAACTGTATAAATTTAGGCATTTGTGGACTTTCTGGCAGTTTCATAACAAATACTTTTATAATCGCTATTTCCACTAACTTATAGCATAGAAAAGAAAGTGAAATATTTTAAGTAAATCTGCCTTTGGGTAATTTAGATACAAAAGTGATCGCAACTACACTTGACTAGCGAAACAAATATATTTTGAATCTAAATTGCTATGGTAGATATTTATATTATTGACCTATTGGTTATTGGTATACTTTTGCTCACAGTCACATTAGGGTCAGGCTGGATTTCTAGATTACCTCTTTCTTTTGCAATTATCTATCTAGTGGTTGGGATTTTATTAGGGCCTTATGGCTTTGGGCTGATTCAATTACGCCGAGATGAAGTATTTAATGCTCATTTGCTGGAGAAAGTCACAGAAATTGTAGTAATTATTTCTGTATTTGGCTGCGGTTTAAAAATTGTTCGTCCTTTAAGGTTAGAAGTCTGGGGAATTACAGCGCGACTCATCGGATTTTTAATGCCAATTTCAATTTTTGCACTCGCTGTTGTAGGTAAATTCTTTTTAGGAATGAATTGGGGTGAGGCGATATTATTAGGAGCAATCCTCGCCCCAACTGATCCAGTATTAGCTTCTGAAGTTCAATTGACAGATACAAAAGATAAAGATGAATTGCGCTTTGGTTTAACTTCTGAAGGTGGGTTAAATGATGCTTTAGCTTTTCCCTTCGTTTATTTTGGTATTTATGCCCTAAAAGATGATAACTGGGGTAATTGGTTTAAAGGTTGGGTTTTAGTTGATTTAATTTGGGCGATCGCTGCTGGGATTGTCATGGGATTTATTGTGGCTAAAGCAATAGTTTGGCTTGATCAGAAAGTTCAAAAACACCGTAAAGCTGATGAGGTGATGGAAGACTTTGTGGCGATCGCTACGATTTTGGTAACTTATTCTTTGACAGAAATTGTTAATGGCTATGGCTTTTTAGCAGTATTTGTTGCTGGGTTAGTGGTACAACGCAGTTACAGAAATCCTGATAAGCCACTGGGACAGTTAGAATTTATAGAGCGAATGGAAAAGCTATTAGAAATCGGCACAATTTTGTTATTGGGGTCGATATTATTAGTCAAGCCAATGCTCAACTATGCTCCTCAATCTCTGTTAGTGATAATTTTATTATTTTTAGTAATCCGACCTCTAGGAGTCTGGATTAGTACAATAGGAAAACGTCCTATATATTCTCACCGCCGTACCTTGAATCCAGGAACACGTTGGTTATTTGGTTGGTTTGGAATCCGCGGTGTTGGCTCTTTATATTATCTTGCCTATGCGTTTGGTAAAGGCTTAGAAGGCGAAACTGCCGAACAAATATCTTGGATAACTTACACTACTATTGTAGTTTCTGTAATTGTACATGGAATTAGTGCAACTCCTTTAATGAAGTGGTATGAGCGCAGCATTGCCAAATACAGCAAATCTCCTTCTCCTGCTACAATTGATGAGTTTGAGTAAATTTTAAGAACATAAAGGAGCCATAATTTAGAATTGAATTAGTTAGGAGTTTAAACTCCAATTCATTCTAAAATATGACTCCTAATACTATCTCAATTAATGATTGCAACACATCCTTGGGTAAAGAGGCGATTCATGGCGTCTCTACAGATGGTTTGTTTGTCGCAGTCTTTTTTCAAATTGGTATAACTTGGGAATTATTTCTTGTCTACTACTTACCTGTTACCTTCTCAACAGCTTTATCTATTAAATTAGGCTCAGAATTTCCTTCAGCCTTTAAATTTCTTTCGTAAGCCTTCTCTATAGTTCCAAGATTTTTAGAATCTTTTACCGCTTGTTCGTAAGCCTCTTGCCGATCTTCTTCTTGAATGCCGACACCCGGATCAAATTCGTTAGCCCGGTTAATTTTTTCTTCTGGAGTTGGTTTATAGTCTGGAGGTATTAGCTTTAGTTCTTCAAGGGTTGTTGCGTAACTTGGCTGCTGAATAAAAATGCCTAAACCTGATACGCTAATGAAAATCATTAAACCCAAAACCAAAATTTTAGAACGTAGTGCTTGCTTTAAATTTGATAAGATTCGTTGCATATAAATCCCCTCTTTAACTTCTGTTTGCAGTCTTAGCAATGTGTAGATAGAGTTAAGTACCTACGCAATCTAAGGTTCAGAGGTATCCTACGTTTTTAAGTGCAACTCTTCTTCTACCAAAGGGTATATTATTGTAATTCGTAATTAATAAGTATTAGATTAAATCTGAATTTAGCAGTTTTTATATAATCATTTTATAAATAAATATGCTTATACCAATTCTATTTAAACATGCACTTGATTCGACCCCCCTGTAGTTCCCCCTTATACCATTTAACTTTAAGAATGATACAAATACTTTGGTAGAGACACGGCATTGCCGTGTCCCTACGAGAAATGTATATCTATCAAGATTTTCGTGAATTGGTATTACCAAGGGGGGACACCGAAGGCGGGGGGTAAATATAATGCAGCTTCACAGATAAACGGTATTAGTGAATTGTAGTTACACTTTAGAGCTAAAGCGCAACTACAAACATTTTTATCGATATCTGTTCAATAATTACTACAGCCAATCCTGCTCAATTTTCATTCCCCGGCTTTGTATTGCTTGAATAAATAAATCTGTTGACAAAGCTTCTTCTACAGGCCAAACACCTGGTTTATTGAGTTTACCTTCTAGCAATAATTGGGCAATAGTACCAGTACCAATGCCAGAAGCGACTGCCGTATTTTCATAGACTACAGTTGAACAATAAATGGCAGTTTTACCATTTTTTATCCCTTCAACTTCAGAACGTACTGCTACTCCAATACCAGTAAAACCATTGGTGACATCTGTCATAAAATGGCTGACATGAGACAAAAATTCAATCATGTAGCGACGTTGCATTAACCACTTAGGAAAAACGTGTGCCGCAATCCAAGTTAAGTGATTGTAAAAATCAGGAATAGAGCCAAACTTGGTAATTACAGTTTTAACTGAGGGGAAAGCGTGGGGTAATGTAAAGGTTTCTGGCATATCAAACCAGTAAACTCCACTACGTCCATAGGGAGATGGGAAGTTAATGATCTCTCTATCAGAATAGGGATTTACTAACTGCCATTTCCCACGTATCCAAGCTTCAAAGGGATGCTGCAATCCTAAAAAAGTTGTCCGCATTACTGTGACACCAGCACCACCAGAACCAGAAACCAAATAACTTAAATGTATCTTTTCTGGTTTATCGAATTGCTCGACACCCTCACGTACCATGCTGTTAGAAATGCCAGGAAAAATGCCAGTGTTAATAATCGCTGTCACCCCAGCAGCAGAAGCTTTTTCATGACAATTGAGAGCCTTACTGGTATAAGAACGGTGATCACTGACATCTACATAGTTAACGCCTTGGGCAATACAAGTTTCGAGAACATTAGTGTCTCGGTAGTGAAATGGCCCAGCACAGTGGATGACTAGATCGGAGTTAGCGATCGCCTTTTCCAACTTATCAACTTCTGCTAAATCCAAAACTAAAAACTGTACTTGCTTTCCCAAAAACGAACTAGCGTCTTTTCCAGTATCTGGAGAACGCCCAGTGATCGTAATCTGTGCTTGCGTGTGGGTGGCTATATCTTGGGCAACACTGCTACCAATTCGCCCCCTTCCTCCAAGAATCAAAACTCGCTCTGTCATTACTCCAGCATCGGCAACACTAACCTTATTTGAGCAGGTTTTTGTTCTGTTTAACATCAGTTACAAGTATGACTTGCCTGAATAGAAAGGAGGAATTTTACAACTGGGTACTGGGTACTGGGTACTGGGGACTGGGGATTGGGAACTCTTAAGAACGGAGACGCAAAAGCCAACGCCGTAAACCAACCTACAAAAAAGCTAAAAATTTAATGCTGTGCATTTAGGAGTGTTTGTTGATTCACAAATAGCTCAACTGCATCATTCCACAGTGATGTAGTTATACCAATTTGAAAAAAGAATGTGACAAATAAACCATCTGTAGAGACGCGATTCATCGCGTCTTCACCCAAGGATGTGTTGCAATCATTAATTGAATTGGTATTACCACAGCTTAAGTTGACACCAGTCCCCAGTCCCCAATCCCTAGTACCCAGTCCCTTTTATTTAAAGACTGATGCCACAGTTGATTTAATCGTACCTCCAGCTTCCTTAATTTTTTGAGCGATCGGTTCCTCGTTATGCAAAAACACCCGCGCACAGTTGCGTCCTGGTAACCCAGAAATTGAACCACCCGGATGAGTTCCTGCACCTGTGAGATACAAATTCTCAATCGGTGTTTTATAATTAGCCAATTCTGGCAAAGGACGGAAACAGAGCATTTGTTCTAAAGTCATGTCGAGGTGATAGTAGTTTCCCTTGTAAGAACCTAAGCGTTCTCCTAATTCAACAGGGCTTTCTACATGACGGGCAATAATTGAATGTTTAACATTGGGCGAATACTGAGCTAATTTATCAATCACCCTGTCTGCTACCTTGTTTTTCAGTTCATCCGTCCAACCCGTACCCTTTAAGCCTGTGCCTTCTGCACCAGCAATTTGATAAGGAGCAAAAAACTCTATCCAAAGTGTATGCTTACCTGCTGGGGCCATTGAAGGGTCGAGTCCGGTAGGCATAACTACGTACATCGACGGATCTTCATCTGGTATTTTGCCTAAAGTAATCTTGCTATGAGCTTGTTCTACATGATTGACAGAATCTGCAATCAAAATAGAACCCATTAAGTAATCATCTTGGTGATTGTGATGTACAAAGCGCAGCGGTTCAGATAAAGCACAATCAATTTTCAAGATGGTTTCATTATTGTTAACGATACGACGGTCTAATCTTTCCCGCAAATTTGCATCGGCACTATCTACATCGCTACCATCCATTAATTGCAGGAATAGCCGTTTGGCATCGATACTTGAGATTACACCTTTATTAGCACGATATTCTTTGCCACCAGCAACCCGCACACCGACAGCTTTACCGTTATCAACTAAAACTTTTTCTACCTTTTGGTGGGTGAGAATAGTGCCACCTTCGCTTTGTACTAGCTTGACTAAAGCATCTGTTAATGCACCAGTACCGCCGCGTGGTCTTGCCATACCAGGATTATGACGCATAATCATCATCATCGCGCCGAAGGACATAGCTTTTTGCGAGGGAGGCGAACTTAGTTCTGCTGATAGTCGGGCGAGGGGTGCTTTGACGAATTCGGAATCAAAATACTCGTTGATATTATCTATCGGGCTGTTGAAGAGAGTACGAAGTAAATCGAGGGTTGTGTCAGCACCACCTAAAATTGAAAACAGGTCTTTTAGATTGTTGAGACCGTAATTGCCAGCAATGTCAACTATTGATTTAGGCGGTGCATTGAAGAAGGGAGTAATTGCTGTAATAAAGCGCTGCCAAAAATCGGCGTATTCAGCATATTTTTGAGCATCACGTTGGCTGTAACGGGCAATTTCTGCACAAGTCTTTTCTATAGATTTATGAGCTAAGAAATACTTGCCATCGGGATGAGGACAAAAAGCAACTGGATCACACTGAAGGTATTCTAAGCCGTATTTATGTAGTTCTAATTCTTGGATGACTGAACCAAAAAAAATAAATAGGTGATTAATCGCGCAGGGATTAAATTTAAACCCAGGCGCTTCTTGGGACATTAATTCTTCAGTTGTACAACCACCACCAGGAAGCGATCGCCCTTCCAATAACAACACACTATACCCAGCTTTCAGTAAGTAGCCAGCACAAACTAAACCATTGTGACCAGCACCAATAATTACAACATCATACGATTCCATAATTGCAACTTCGAGGATTAAAGTATATTCCCCGATATTAGAAAGTGCTTAAGATATCTAAATCTTTCGTGGGTTATATAATTAGGACTGAGGTATTTGTTGAATAAGCTTTTGTCAGTCATCAGTCACTAGGAGGATGCCAACCGCTGATTACCCATCGCTTGCGAGCAACACTGATCACTGGATTATTCATTCGCAGGCGTACAACTGTAGCTCGACCGATAGCAGTTAAACCTTCAACTTTTGTACCATCAGGACTCCAAGCAAAATGGTCAAACCATCTCTGTGCGCGAGGATTGAAAAGTGGTAGAGTTTCTCCTGTTAAGGGATCTACAGATGCGGTTGAGTCACCCTTGAATTCGTTACATGAACGGCAGGCTAAACAAACATTATCAAAAGTAGTATCTCCACCCTTAGAAATCGGCTGAATATGATCATGCGTCAGAGGAATTCCGCTATTTGCTTCAGATGTCAAGCAATAGCAACAACGTGCTTTGTCCCTAACCGCAATTTGATTTCTTAAACTCTCAGAAATGTATGTAGACACGATGAGCTAAGAGGCTGGTACATTATATCCCCGCCAGCGAAGTAATACTGCTGCTTGGGCTTTACGTAGCATGAAAAGGTCAGCCTCATACCGCAATTTCATCAACTCGAAGCGTTCCGCTTCAGTAAGTGTTCCACTAGAGTTACCTTCAAGTAGGATATTGTATCGCTCCATCTCGGCTACTGTTTTTCGATTATGGAGAATTTGCCAGAGAGTATTGTCATCTAGCTTGTCCAATGCGGCAAGGTCAGCTTGAAATTCCTCTGGTACATCATCCCATCCTGGGGGGCTGCCTACTTGTAAAGCATGAATCATCACTTCTTCTAAGGGACGCTGGGTAGCACGCGCTGTGTTAACTAGGCGCTGATAAAGGATTTCAGGAATTTGGAGAGTAACAGTTTCAGCAGGCATATTGATTTTATGGCAATACCAAATGTCTTCAGTTATTAATTTTCTGAATATTTTGCGAGAAGTCTTATTTTGATCATGCCATCTTACTTTAAAAGTCCTCCGTAAAAATGCAAAGACGCAGAGACTTTCTTAGCGCCTTTGCAACGGACACTTTGCTCAACGGGGGGAACCCCCGCAGGCAAGTGTCCTCGTCTTTGCGTGAAACTATTATTCGTTCAATGTGCAACGTCTAATTAATTTTGAACACCGACTCTACAGTTGACTTAATTGAATCCCGTGCATCTTTCAAAGTCTGAGCAATGGGATGCTTTGCTTGTAAAAATACACGCGCACAATTGCGTCCTGGCATTCCAGAAATAGAACCACCTGGATGAGTCCCCGCACCAGTAAGATATAAGTTATCAATGGGGGTTTTGTAGTTAGCTATTTCTGGCAAGGGACGGAAAAACACCATTTGATCCAAGGTCATATCAATGTGGTAGTAATTACCTTTATAAGCACCTAATCTTTCTCCCAGTTCTGCTGGACTTTCTACACGTCGGGCGATGGTTGCATTTTTCACATTTGGTGAATAGGTTGCCAACTTATCAACCACCCTGTCTGCAACTTTATTTTTCAATTCATCTGTCCAACCAGTACCTTTTAAACCTGTGCCTTCTGCACCCGCAATTTGATAGGGGGCAAAAAACTCAATCCATACGGTATGCTTGCCTGGAGGTGCTAATGAGGGGTCTAAGTGACTAGGCATCACCACATACATTGATGGGTCGGAATCGGGAATTTCTCCCAAGGTACATTTACTATGAGCCTGTTCTACGTGAGTAACAGAATCTGCAATCAAAATAGACCCAGTGAGATATTCATCTTTGTGGGCATGGTAAGGAAAGTGCAGGGGTTCGTCTAAAGCCAAATCTATTTTGAGGATGGTTTCGTTATTGTTAACGATACGGCGTTCTAATCTTTCCCATAACTCTGGTTGGGCTGCGTCAATATCGTTTTTATCAGTCATTTGCAAAAATAGGCGCTGGGCATCAATATTAGAAATAACCCCACATTTAGCGCGATATTCTTTGCCACCAGCAACCCGCACACCAACAGCTTTACCATCATCAATCAAAACTTTTTCAACGTGCTGATCTGTGAGAATCACGCCGCCTTTACTTTTGACTAAATTCACCAAAGCTTGCACAAGTGCGCCAGTCCCGCCGCGAGGTCTTGCCATACCTGGGTTGTGGCGCATTGCCATCATGATTGCACCAATGCCGATGGTTTTTTGTGATGGCGGCGCACCAAGTTCTGCTGCTAGTCTGGCTAGGGGCGCTTTCAGAAATTCTGAATCAAACCACTCGTTAAGTAAGTCTTCGGCGCTGGTCAACATATTGCGAATAAAGTCCAGCGTCTTATTAGGCGAGCCGATTACAGAGAATAAATCTTTGAGTTTGGTGATGTCGTAGTTGCCAGCAATATCGATAACTGACTTTGGCGGTGCATTAAAAATTGGAACCATTGCACCGATCGCTCGTTGCCAATAGTCTGTAAATTCTGCATATTTTTTGGCATCGCGATCGCTATAACGGGCAATCTCTGCACAAGTCTTTTCCACCGACTTGTGAGCTAAAAAATATTTTCCATCTGGATGCGGACAGAAAACAACTGGATCACATTGCAGATATTCTAAGCCATATTTTTCTAGTTCTAATTCTTCAACTACTGGCCCTAGATGAATAAATTCATGATCAATAGCGCACAAATTAAACTTAAATCCAGGAGCTTCCTGTGGTAAACATTCTTCTGTTGTTGCTGCACCACCAGGAACAGAACGCTTTTCAAGCAGTAGAACGCTGTAGCCTGCCTTAAGCAAATAAGCAGCACAAACTAGTCCGTTATGTCCTGCACCAATAATTACAACGTCATACTCTTGCATAACTGCTATTTTACATTATACCATCCGTTTAATCTTAAAAAAGATTGTCAGAAATTCCATCACCCGTTAGTTACAAAAATTTAAATTACTCAAGATTGTTTTTTATCATACTAAGGTGATAGTAAAGTGTCTGAAGAGGGTATTTGCTTTAACTTAGCTTCTACCAAAAGTGTCAAACTACCCTTTTCTACCTCTAAATATTTAATACAGAATACAGTATCTTCCCACTCATAATATGGTAAGTTTACCCATTCTTTGACCTTCTGCATAAGTGCCACAATTACTTCTAGTGAAATACCTCCTCCTTGAGTGCAGTTGAAACTCTCCAAGATTATAGGTTGCGAATGAGTGCGTGGGCGAACTCTTGCTGTAAAACCTAACGTACGGATATTTCCAGGTTCGTTTAATAGCACTTTTCCCTTAAATTCCATTTCACCTTTATGAGGTAAAAATACCTGAATTTCTTGTGACTCAAAACTTACAATTTTGCCATCTACTTTCAACTCGAAGTTTTGCGGCTTGCTCCGAACCAAGTCTGAGCTTAAAGCGCGGTTAATATCTGCTTCTGTGAGTACAACACGAGCAACTGCATTTACTGGCTCATTGAGTTCTATTTGACCAAAAAGAGCGCTTAAAGGATTGATGGAAATACTATCTGTTTGCAGTTTAATTTCCTGCACACGGATACCTTCTTGCATCACTAATCCTTGACCAGAAAACGAAACAGCATCCGCCTGTCCCTGGACAATTTTAAACAGATCAGTTCGTACATTTATATCTATTTGTTCTACTTCGTTTAGTTGGTCAGATACTATCTTTTCAGCTCCCTGTGATAAAAATTGCTCTTCCAACCGTGGTTCGTCAGGCATGAATTCTTTATCTCCGAATTGTCTATTACTGTTAACTGTAGATGTTGAATAGGTAAAAGTGTATCTACAAGACGATATATCCAAATTGGAGGAGAGAATAATTACGCAAAAAGCAATTTTTTAGCTTTTTACTTTTGCTTTTTCAGTGACAACCATCTGCACACCACCACGAGGGACAATGGTAATACCACGGCGTACTGGATGCACTGGACGATTATCAGTAAGAGCTAGTTGAAACTGCGATAATATTGTCGCTAACACTAATTTCATTTCATACATAGAAAATGCTGCACCAATGCAGCCGCGATAACCACCACCAAAGGGTAAGTATTCATAAGGTGAAAATTTCTGATTGAGAAATCTTTCTGGTTGAAACTTTTCTGGTTCGGGGTAAGTTTCAGCTCGCCGATGTGCTAAATAAATGCTGGGAACTAAAACTGTTCCTGGTTCAAATTTACTTCCCATAATTTCTACGCTATCTTTTACCATTCGTGGTGTGCAAATCAAAGCAATGGGGTAAATTCGTAGTGTTTCTTGGCAGACAGCAGTGAGATAAGGTAGTTGTGATATTGCTTCAGGAGTATAATCATCCAAAGAGCTTAATTCCTGCATTAATTGATTTTTAACCTCCAGATGAGAGTGAATCAAATAAAATGCCCAAGCTAATACGCCAGATGTGGTTTCGTAACCCAACAGCAACAGTGAAACTAATTGATCACGTAATTCTTCATCTGTCATCTGCTCTCCATTTTCATCATGCGCTGACATCAGTAGGCTGAGAATATCAGTACGTGTAACATCATTTTGTAAACGTCTTTCGTAAATTTCTGCATAGATGAGTTTGTCAATTTGCTCTCGTTTTTTGAGATAGTTTCCCCAAGGACTCCATGTGCCTAAATCTTGTTGTAGCCAGGGAACAAAAAACAAACTAGAATACCAAGGTTTGGTAACGTTTTCTAATAAAGAACTCAGTTTTTCTTGTAATTGTTGATAACGGACACCAGGACTAATCCCAAATACTACCTGTAAGATAATTTGTAAAGTGATATCGGACATCACTTTATGTATAGAATATGAGCTATTTTCTGTCCAGCTTTTTGTACATTCTTCTGTAATTTGACAAATAATTTTACCGTAAGATTTCATGCGATCGCCATGAAAAGCTGGTAGTAATAACTGGCGTTGTCGATAATGCGATCGCGCCTCTTGCAATACAATAGAATTCTCTCCAAATAATGGTTTGAATACATAAGTTGCTTTTTTAAAATCTAACTTATGTGCAGGTACAGCAAAACAATCACTAATTGCTTGAGGATGGCTAAAAAATACTACTGGCGGGGACTTTAATCCTAATACACGAACTGTAAAAGTATCGCCGTATTTAGTAGCGCAATCTTCTAAAAATTTTGTGGGTTGAGCAATTAATTGCAGCGTTTGTAATAAGGATGGTGTGCGGGATTTTTCAACTAATTTCATAACGCAGAGGGATACACAAAGTGCAGAGATATATTGAATTTATCTGCATTATGAAATATACACGGATTCAAAAAAAAGTTGTATCCTGCTACAGAGACTTGACTATTAATACACTATTGATATTTTCTGGAGTAAATATTAGTTCTGTAGGGTGCGTTACGCTGCGCTGATAACGCACCATTTTTATAAAATAATAGACTTGTGGCAAAAATATTTTTTGTTTCACGCAGAGGCGCAGAGAAAGAGTTTAAGATTAGGGATTTAATAAAAAGTATAATCTATGAATATTTAAGTTTTGGCTAATATATATTTCGTTTATTTATATTCACTATCACAAAATACTAATAAACTTTTACAACCAGAAAGATGTAAAATTTTTGTTAAATTAAACGAGCATCTACGGTTTCCTCTCATTATTATAAGGTACTCAGCATGACGGCAATCACCCCAAAGGCATCTTCAGCGCTTCCCAATTTTTCTGAAGGGATTCAATATTTTGGTGAAGCACTACCAGATTTTGAAACTTATGCTGCAAAACCTGCTATTGAATCGGGTAAGGTAGCGATCGCTGATCCTACAGATGATGCTGCTGTGTATCAAACTCTACTGGCTGCTGATGCTCTACGTTACCTGACACTACAAGTAACCGCTAGCAAAGCTTCTGGGCATCCAGGCGGATTCGCCAGCCAAGCGGAAGCTTATGCAGCTTTGGTCATGCTGGGACATAAAAATATTATCACGGAAGTTGGACACCACGCCCCCGGATTTTATAGTGCCATGTTCTTGGATCGTTCTTTGGAGGACATGGGAATTTTTACAGTCCAACAATTGCGCGATCGCTTTCGGGAAAAGCATGGACTTTTAGGACATCTTTCTGGTTACATCCCTGGTATTCTTGCACCTGCGGGGCCTTTGGGGCAAGGACAACACTTTGCTTTATCCGCTGCGCTACTCCACAAAGATAAATTATTCCCGTTTACAGTTGGTGATGGTGGACTGGGTGAGCCTTATATTGTAAGTGCGATCGCTCACTTCCATACTGCTTATCCTGCTGTCACAAACTTCTTACCTGTGTTGGTGTGGAATGGTTACAGCCAAGAACATCACAGCATGGTTTCTCTCAAAACCAATGAACAGATGAAAGCATACTGGCAAGGTAACGGTTTTGATGAAGTCGTGTTGGTGGATGCCAAGGATTTTGATGATCAAAACCAACCAGGGGATTATGTTGATAGTACCGCTTTTTCCTTTGAGCAACGGCTAGCATTTACTAAAGCAGTACTTTCGGGTGTAGATCAAGCAGCGCGATCGGCACTAGGCGGCAAGCTTACCGTCTTCATCATTAAACAACTTAAGGGCGCAGGAGTCCACGCTAGAGGTGCTAAATCTCACAACCTCTATCCTAAAGATACGCTGGATGCTCCTCATATTATTAGTGCATTGCAAGGACGTGCTTTATCACCAGAAGCTTGGCAATTAGTACGGACAAATGCTGAACGCGCTGGCGGTGGCCCCGCAGCGAAAACTGTAGTCACAGAATTTGAATTACCATTACCAGATTTAGGCGAATTACCTTTAGAAGAATATGCAGTTGGTGGTGAACCAAAGGTTTCCACAACCGCGATGGGACGATTGGTGGGAATAGTAGGACAAAAAGATAAAAATTTCCTTGTCACCAACGCCGATGGTAACGAAGCATCAGGAATTGCCAACATCAACCAAGCACTCAAGATTATCCACCCCACACCCGATGATTTATATAACCAAGCACCAAACGGACAAGTTTACGAACCTTTGAGTGAAGATGCTTGTGCAGGTTTAGCTGCTGGTTTATCGCTAATGGGTGCGAGAACTTTGTGGTGTTCCTACGAATCTTTTGCCATCAATGGATTACCAATTTGGCAAACTGTAACGCAAGCAATGGCAGAATTGCGCCGTCAAACTCCCTCGACTACTACTTTATTCACAGCAGGAGCATTAGAGCAAGGGCGTAACGGCTGGACTCACCAACGTCCAGAAATTGAAGCTTACTTTGCTTCGCTGATGCGAAATGGAAATGTTTTCCCATTATTTCCCCCCGATGCTAATAGTATCCAAGTTTGTTATGACTGGGCATTAAAAACTAAGAATAAAGGAATTGTGATTACTGCAAGTAAGTCGCCGTTACCAATTCGCACCACTTTAGAACAAACTCGTCAAGCATTACGTGATGGTGCTGTTGTGTTGCATGAAGTTGCGGGTGACAAGCAAGTTGTATTTGCTGTGATTGGCGATTTAACATTATTACCAGTTTTTGAAGCAGCTACTTTCTTAGAAAATGAAGGTATTGGCGTCAAGATAGTTTCTGTAATCAATCCTCGGCAATTGTATCGTTCGGATGATACTGCGTGGGAAACTTGTTCTGAACCCGAAGGCGGTTTCTTGGATGACGCACAATTTGCCAAATTATTTGATGGTGATGCGCTAATTGCTGTAACAGGTGGTGCTGCGGGGATGCTGGAACCAATTTTGCTGCGGAGTACAGCCAAGCGCGATACTTTTGCTTGGAAGCGTGGGGAAACTACAGCGAGTGCTGGTGAGTTGATGGCGTTTAATGGTTTGACTGCGGAGGCGTTGACAAAAAGAGCGATCGCGTTAGTGCATTAAAGCTACAATTTCCTCTACTTTTATCGCATTTATATGTGTATAAACGCTGAAATATGGCGTTTTTATGCGTATATTTGCGTTTTTTATTTAACAGGATTTTTCCAGCCTTGGAATTAGCAAACAATAGTAATCCAACGATATTTGATGAAAATTGTCGATAACAAAAGTATATTGAGCTTGAGAATAGACTTTTAGCTTCAAAACCTGATTCATGAGTTCTGAAGCTAATTTACGATTTCAAAACTTGATTTAGAAGTTTAAAACTTGATTTACGAGTTCAAAAATTGATTTAGAAGTTCAAAACTTGATTTACGATTTCAAAACTTGATTTATAAGTTGCAAAAGCTGATTTACAAGCCAGAAACTTGATTTACAAGATATAGGACTACTAAAGCGTTGAGGAAAAGAGCGATATATTATAAATAAGCTCTAAGGTAAAATACAATATAGCGATTTTCATTTAAATGAGGTACACAGGTAAGGGCGCATAAGTGTATGCCCCTACGAGTAAATGATTTTTTCTATACCTTATTCATGCGAAAACCGCTATAATATCGACTTCAATAGCTGGAAATGTTTTTTATGGAAAATACCCAATATACATCAGACCAACTTATAAGTAGCCTAACAGTAGAAGATTTAGAAGCTTTAATCGTCAAAATTGTTCAGAAGGTTATTAAACAAGAGAGACAGAAACTAGAACAAGAGAATTTGTTAATAAAACCAACAGATTCAAATCATCCCCCACAAGCTTTTTTAGAAACTTTCGGAACTTGGGAAGACACACGCACTGCTGAAGAAATTATCGATGAAATATATTCAAGTCGTACTGTAAACGATCGCGATTATACCTTGTGAATTATTTACTCGACACTGATACCTGTATATATTGGCTTAATGGTCGCCAGCCAGTTAGGGAAAAACTTTTAACAGTAGGATGGAGTAAGGTAAGTATTTGTGCCATCACTGCTGCTGAATTGTACTATGGTGCATACAATTCTAATCGAGTATCAGAAAACTTAGCTAATGCAGAGCAATTTATTCAGAACTTACCCGTTTTACCTTTAAGCGACCCTGCTCTCAAAAAGTTTGGTGAATTAAAGGCAGAACTTCGTAAAATAGGACAAACAATTGCTGAATTTGATTTACTAATCGCTAGTGTTGCATTAACAAGAAATTACATTTTAGTAACTAACAATACTCGTCACTACAGCCGTATTTCTAATTTACAGTTAGAGAACTGGATTTTACTTTAAAACAATATAATGCTGAAGTTTTGCTAAAAGCGATCGCACCATTGCCTGAGAGTAAATATATGCGATCGCATTGATTATTATTTGTAGTAGATTTTCAGTTGAGTCTTATAGTTAAGCATAGTGCGATCACTCTCTTGGACGTTATATTTATTTTAGGCACTCAACTAGAAAAAATTAATTTATTATGAGATTTCAAGTTATTTTTACCTTTGATTCAGAATATGAAGGCTATATTGCTGAAGTTCCTGAACTTCCAGGCTGTGTGAGTCAAGGCAAAACCCTAGATGAGGCAATTGAAAATATTAAAGATGCCATTACAGGATATCTCCATGTTCAAGCTAAACATGGCCAACCTTATATTATGAAGGAATCGCAAGTTTTTATCGGGGAAGTTGTAGTATAAATGGGACGTTTATCAAATATCTCCGGTAAAGAAGCTGTCAAGATTTTTGAAAAGTTTGGTTATATATTAGATCACCAAACTGGAAGTCACATGATACTTTGGTGTGAATCCAAACCAACTTTATCAATTCCTAATCATCGGGAATTAGCACCTGGATTACTTAGAAGTTTGATTAGACAGGTAGGAATTACAGTTGATGAATTCCTCGAAAACAGATGAACTAACAGAAAAGCATTGAGATGATCTGCATCAGTAATAATCAATGTTGACTAATTATATAATTTCTTGAAATATTCGTAGCTAGTTTACTTTAACCGCGACTTCAGTCGCCCCATTGTCTTAGAGTAAATATATGCGATCGCATTAACTAATTTATCACCCGTGATCGCTCTCTTGGACGTTATGATTATAGCTACAGCTTTACTAAGTGAATGCTCAATTATTTACTCGGAAGATATGCAGCATAATCAGCTAATAAATAATAAAGTAAAAATATTAAATCCTTTTATTTGATTTAATATGTGTTTCTGATATTAAAATCTAGTTTTACTTTATACAAATATTTTAAAAATGATTGCACAAGGAAAAACCCAACGAATTCAAATAAATTTAGATTTATCGCCAGAACTTTATGAGACACTCAACCATCTGGCGCAACAAATGAATGTAGATAATGCTGAGGTATTGCTAAAAGCGATCGCACTCTTAGAAATAGCAGTAGAAGCCAAGCAAAAAGGCAAGCATATCTGGATTGCAGACGAGAACCAAAATATTGAAACTGAAATTGTTGGCATCTAATAGCATGAAAGATAAAAAAGATTTATCGGAAATAATTGCTAAAAAAGGTGACAATCCACTAACCTTATCAATAGCAAACTTACAGCCTAAAGAAGACGTAGAACTTGAGCGAAAGCTGCGAGAACTCAAATTTAAACAAGAACTTAGAAAAGATTGGATTTTATTTATTGTCCGGGATGTAGTAATCTTTCCTGCTGCCATACTTTTCATTGTTGCTGTCAGCGGTTATTCTTTATTCACCCAAATTAATAGGTAACTCATTTAACGACACGTACCACAGTCTTAAATTATTGGTGAAGACTCAGCTTTCTCTGATCCTTCCTCTCTGCGCGAGATTAACCTCAGTAAACTTGCGTAATTGATTCTACAGACGACGAAGCCAACTTACTGAAATAAACTCATTTTTATATCTAGCAAACTTTTTCTAGATATAAAAACTATTTTGATTAGTAAATTTATAAAACAGTAATTTATTTAAATTGCTATAAAAATTTACCTTTCAAAGCAGTTTAAATTCTCCATCCACAAGTTAATGGATTGAAATTTATGAGTATTATCGGGCTTTTAATATTTTCTGTTGCTGTAGCTGCCATTGTTACTGTAATTATCATTAATAGCTACAACGATTTAGTCAAGTATCGCAACCGCTACAAGAATGCTTACTCTCAAATCGATGTTCAATTACAACGTCGTTATGACTTAATTCCTAACTTGGTAGAAACTGCCAAAGGGTACATGAAACACGAGCGCGAAACCCTAGAAGCGGTGATTGCCGCTCGTAACTCTGCAATTAATGCTAGCAGTCGTGCCGTACAAAATCCAGGTAATCCACAAGCGATGCAGCAATTGGGCAATGCAGAAGCAGCGTTGACAGGTGCATTAAGCCGCTTAATTGTACTTTCTGAATCTTACCCAGACTTAAAAGCCGATCGCGCCATGAGTCAAGTAATGGAAGAACTATCTTCTACTGAAAATCGGATTGCTTTTGCTCGTCAAGCTTTCAATGACGCCATAACACTTTACAACACCAAATCCGAATCTTTCCCCAGCAATCTTATAGCCAATAGTTTTAACTTTACTCTTGCAGAATTGCTACCAGAAGCTGCTCCCGAAGTGAAAAATGCCCCGCGCGTGTCTTTTTAGGTGTCTATGAATTTCTTTGAACATCAAGATAAAGCACGCCAAAACACGCAACAGTTAATTGGATTGTTTACCCTATCAATCGCAGTCATGATTCTTGCGATTTATATTGCTGCGTTATTTCTATTCCGCATGGCTCCTCGGATTTGGTGGCATCCAGGATTATTTCTCTACGTAGCTGGAATCACAATAATTGCGATCGCTCTGGCAAGTTTGTATAAAATCCTCTGTCTCCGAGAAGGGGGAAGCGTAATTGCCCAAGAGTTGGGAGGACGACTGCTGCTGCCAGAAACAGCAGATGAACAAGGGCGACAACTATTAAATATTGTTGAGGAAATGGCGATCGCTTCTGGTATTTCCGTGCCAGAAGTCTATCTCCTAGAGTCCGAAACGGGTATTAATGCTTTTGCTGCGGGGTTTACGCCCAACGATGCCGTAATTGGAGTTACCCGTGGAAGTTTGCAACACCTAAACCGCGATGAGTTACAAGGAGTTATCGGGCATGAATTCAGCCACATTCTTAATGGAGATATGCAGCTGAATTTACGTTTGGTAGGACTGCTACACGGTATTTTGTTCATCTACTTAACTGGAGAATTGCTGTTACGTTTTCGCAGCAGTTCCCGCGAAGATAAAGGTTTACCTCTATGGGCATTTGGCTTAGCACTAATGGCAATTGGCGGTATCGGATTACTCTGCGGACGTCTGATTAAAGCCGCAGTTTCTCGTCAACGCGAATTTCTTGCCGATGCTTCAGCAGTACAGTTCACTCGTAACCCTAATGGCATGACTGGAGTATTGCAAAAACTCCAACAAATGGATTCACGCTTGGTTTCGCCAAATGCAGAAGCCGCCAGCCATATGTTCTTTAGCAATGCCCTCAATCCCTCTTTCTGGGAAGATATATTTTCTACCCATCCACCTCTAACAGAACGTATCCGCCGCATTGGGGGTGTGAAGGTTCGCAATGTACCATCTTCTAACCGGAATCAGAGAACTTCTTCTTCCCCAGATTCTTTAGTAATGGGTTTTGCTAGTGCTACAAATGCTACAACACCAGAACAGGTAGTAAACCAAGTGGGAAGCGTTGCACCAGAGCATTTTGCCCATGCTCAAGCACTGTTGTCAAAGCTACCAGAATCTTTACGCTTGGGCGTGCGGGAGCAGCAAAGTGCAATGGCGATCGCTTTTGCGTTAGCCTTAGATACTGAAAATCTCCAAATCCAAGAACGCCAAATTACGTGGTTGCGTGAAGTGCAACCTGCTGAGGTGGTAGAAAAAACTCTAGAATTTAGTAGCGAAATTGCTCAGTTAGACCGTAATATTCGCTTGCCACTTGTAGATTTGACAATACCTACATTCCGTCAAAATTCAGCCAAAGATTGCCAAAGGCTGTACAAATGTCTACAGGGTTTAGTTGTAGCTACCGGAAGTTTATCACTATGGCATTTTGTGTTGCAGCTAATACTGTGGTATCGTCTCCAACCTTGTATAAATCCTACGTCCGTGACAACGGTAGAATTCACCTCCATAGAGCAGATTTGGTCAGATAGCATCCTAGTACTTTCAGCACTTGCACGCGTCGGACACTCTCAACCTGATGCAATTACTTATGCATTTCATTCTGGAGTTTTCAGACTTCCTGGAGCTGGACAACAAGAAAAAGTTGATACACCTGTAAACTGTAATTTGCCTGAAGTTAAAAAAAGCATCGACCGCCTGCGCCTTGCAACTCCCAAGCTTAAACAAGCTATTGTTGATGCCTGCGCTCACACAGTACTTTTAGATAATAAAGTTACTCCATCAGAGGCAGATTTACTAAGAGCGATCGCTATGACATTAGACTGTCCCATACCTCCATTTTTAAATCCTCAACGTGGTATTTCAAAACAAAAATCATCTTCTCTAAAGCAAAGTTAATTTCAACAATTGACAGTTGACAAATGCGGGAGGCTTTAAACCTTAAATTAATTAATTGTCAATTATCAATTGGTAAATAGTGAGACGGAATTATTTCTAACTATATAAACAAAGTCCGCCTCTGCGGACTTTTCAAGTTTAAAGTGTTTAACTTATAGTATTCGAGCATCAGCTTAGATTTTTCTAACTGCAAAACACTCCTCGTCTTGGAAGTAATTGGAGACGGCAACCGACGCTAATGCATTAAAGCCTTAATGTGAGTTCGATGAACCTCTCCCCAACCCGTCTTCGACGCAAAGAGGGGTTTTTAAAATCTGTCAAACTCACGTAAGCCTTAACACGATAAGCACTTTCGTTAACTTTAGAATTATCAGCTAATGTTAGCTAATTAAATTAAATATATGAAGTGTGTTTGTAGGCAACTGTAGAAAATAAAATTAGCCTGTAAAAGTAGATAAGTAAACAGCACCCTAATAGCAATTGTCCATATATTCTAGCGTTCTTCTGAATAGCTTCAAATACCAGTTTATATAGACAATAATTCTGCTTAATCTCCTCTATATTTACAGGCTAATAATTTCGTTTTCGTTCTCGCTACTCTTAAAGTATAACCAGTTATTTTTCTCAAAGAGTATCCTATTCTACCAAAAAACTATCTTTTGCATAGAAATATTAATTTGCTTGAAAATTTTTAGACAAAATACCCACTTGCTTAGCATTACAGAAATTTGATTGCTATATTATACTAAATAACTCTTCTGGCAAGGATTACAAAGCTGTGCGGGATGATTTACAGGGCTTGGAGGTTAGTCAAAAAGAACTGCAAAAGCTGACTAATTTACCTGTTAACGATGAACTTGTTATCATTATAAATCCTCTCCAAATATTGGGGAAAAAGTTGATAAAAAAAATCAAAGGTTCTGAGGGAGCAACTGTAATTTTTATTGGTTTCTCTACAGTGGTTCTTGGCTATTTAATATTTGACATATTAATCAAGCTATTTGCCACATGGATAACAACTCCATCATGGTTGTTGTTAATACTTTCGGGGCTTTGGATTGGTGGATTAATTCAAACAATCTTATATTTAATATGGAAAAAAAGAACTAAAGTTGTCAAAGCTAATATGACAAACTCTCTATTAATTCTCTTAAATGATGTTGATAGATATAATGCTGTTATTAAAGCAATAGATATCAATGATCAAATAGAAGAAGCTGGTAACCCAGAAGTGAGTATCAAGGAAAGAGAGAAAGTAATAGCAGCACTGAAACTGACAAAAACAGATTTAATTCGTGCTTTGAAGACAGAAAGGATTTTGAGAGAAAACAAAAGTTTTATTCTTACGAATACAGAACTGTTTGTCAATAATTTAGCAACTTTAACAGCTATGCAAGTGACTGAACAAGCTACTGAGCATGGAAGGTTACTCAATGAAGCATTAGAAATTGCTTTAGATGTACAGCATGAAATGAGAAGGTTGCAAAGTCAACGTTAAAATTAGTACTCCGAGCAAATCCGTGTGGAAGTAGTTCAGTTGGAGAGAAAATGGCTTATTCACGTTTAATTTCCTTAATCGCTTTTCTATAAGTCTCCCCATGACCACGATCGCCAGACTAACATAAAGAATATTCATGAAACGATCGCTCATCAGCATGGACTGGAAAGAAATTAGAGGTAACTGGGTAGTCATTCCCCGAAATCCTATCGGTATTATTCATTTTTTAGGAGGTGCATTCGTTGCTACAGCACCTCACATCACTTACCGATGGTTAATGGAACAATTGGCAGCTAAAGGATACGTTGTGATTGCCACGCCTTTCGTCAATACATTGGATCATACTGCGATCGCAAAATCAGTACTGTTAAACTTTGACCGTACTCTCGAACGCCTACAAGATACTGGAGCATTACGCAAGCTCTACCTTCCCATCTACGGCGTAGGACACAGTATGGGTTGTAAATTACACCTGCTGATTGGTAGCCTTTTTAGTGTAGAACGCGCAGGCAATATCTTAATATCCTTCAACAACTACGCCGCACGAGAAGCTATCCCCTTAGTAGAACAGTTCAATTCTACTTTTGCGATTGAGTTTACCCCCACACCCTTAGAAACCAACAAGCTTGTACAAGAAAAATACAATATTCGGCGCAATTTATTAATAAAATTTAGCAATGACACCATCGACCAATCGGCAGCTTTAACCAAAATCTTACAAGAACGCTTTCCTGAGATGGTAACAGCACAAACTTTACCAGGAACTCACACTACTCCTTTAGGACAAGACATCAAATGGCAAACAGGAACATCTTTTACCCCTTTTGACGCCCTTGGGCAATGGTTCAAGCAAGAAGCATACCGCGACTTAAACCAACTAAGGCGTACCATCCTCTTGTGGCTGAATCCTCTTTCACCTCCATAATATTTTATGGCTTTCCAAAGGTTATAAAGTCTATTAGTAATTGGAAATAGCTTAGTAGTATCTCTTGGGATATTGATACTACTAATTTATTAGTCATAATTATATTTTTATTTATACAGATAATTATTAATTCTTCCTACACTTAATTTTCTATGTTTCAAATACTAATAATTGATGATGACCATTCAATAAAAATACTCCTGAAAAGGATGTTAGAAAAACAGGGTTACAAAGTAATTGCTGCCAGTAGCGGAGAGGAAGGAATAGAAAAAGCTTTAGATTGCCGTCCGGCATTAATTATTTGTGATTGGATTATGCCAGGTTTAAATGGTTTAGAAGTCTGTCACCGCATCAAGACAGATCCAATATTATCTACTACATTCTTCATTTTGTTAACATCATTGGATTCAGTTGCCGATTGTGTCAAAGGGCTAGATGCTGGTGCAGATGATTTTATTTCCAAACCCATTGAGCAAAATGAATTGCAAGCAAGGGTAAGAGCAGGATTGCGTTTGCATCAACTAAGTCGGGATTTACAAACTCAAAAACTGCTCTTAGAAACAGAGATGGCAGAAGCAGCAGAATATGTGCGATCGCTTCTACCTTTCCCCATGAGTGAACCCTTCAATATAAATTTCCGGTTCATTCCCTCACGCCAACTTGGCGGCGATTGCTTTGATTACTACTGGCTCGATTCTGATTATCTGGCAATTTACTTATTAGATACTGCTGGACACGGGCTTAAAGCTACTCTTCCCTCTGTTTCAGTATTGAATCTCCTTCGTTCTCGTGCGCTTAAAAGTCTCAATTACTATCAACCAAGTGATGTCTTGAAGGCTTTAAATGATACCTTCCAAATGAATTATCAAAATGACAAATACTTTACTATCTGGTACGGTGTTTACAACCGAGTTAAGCGTCAGTTAACTTATGCTAGTGCAGGTCATCCACCAGCAATATTAGTATCTCATACATCTCCAAACATCTCTGAAGTTAAACACTTAAAAACTCCAGGAATGCCAGTTGGGATGTTTCCAGAGGCAAAATATGTAGATGGGTATTGCTATATTGAAAAATTCAGTACTCTTTATATTTTTAGTGATGGTGCTTATGAAATTACTAAATCAGATGGCACTCTTTGGAGTTTAGATGCTTTTATTCAGATGCTCAGTAACTTACAGCATCCTGTTAATTCTCAACTGGATAAGGTACTGAATTATCTAATTGATTTGAACTCCAAAGAGGCTTTTGATGATGATTTATCTATCCTACAGATTAAGTTTGATTAGTTAATTTTTAGAAAATAATACTTGGTTAAATGCTTCTTGATTAGGAAATATTTCAAATACTTTATCCATATTAGTCAATTCAAATAATATCCTGACTTGCTCATTAATTGAGCAGACAACCAGCTTGCTATCTGCTGCCCGCAATGTTTTGAAAGCTAGCACCAAAGCTCCCAAACCCGAACTATCCATAAACGTAACATCTTGAAAATCAACTAACACAACTTTCGCTCCATTCTCAATAACTTGAGTAATATTGTGCCGAAATTCTTGTGAAGTAGTGGCATTTAAATTCCCGCTAAGTTTAATAACTTTGACTTGCTCTCTCATGATATTTTATGCTAAATATGTGAACGCTGTTCTACTCTCGCTAGTATATCCCAATCATGAGAAACAGGGAAAGGTAGTGTAAACCGCCTGTATCATGTCTTTTTAAATGTCTCTTAATTAGGAATTACCAATTACGAATTAGTATTATAGGTAGATTAAAAAACTTTAATAAAAAGCCAAATAATTTAAATTTAGTTACCCCAAGCTCAAATCCATAGATTGAATCTTTTTGAAATATCAAGGTGGCAGTTACCCTTGGCGAAGAGGAATAGTAATTACAAACTCAGCCCCATTTCCAGGCTGAGAAACGCATTCCAAGGTACCTCCATGCTTTTGTGAGATAATTTGGTAGCTAATAGACAACCCCATCCCAGTGCCTTTACCAATAGGCTTGGTACTAAAGAAAGGGTCAAATAGACGCTGTTTCACTTCCTCTAGTATTCCCGCCCCGTTGTCAGCAATGCGAATTACGACTTGATTTGGCTTTAGTAATTGAGTACAAATGTGAATCTGTGGTTTAACTAAAAGTCTAGGGTTTTGGACTGTTGACTCTTCTAAAGCATCGATCGCATTTGTCAAAATATTCATAAATACTTGGTTGAGTTGACCAGCATAACATTCCACTAACGGCAACTCATTATATTCTTTAATCACCTGAATCGCAGGGCGATCAGATGTAGCCCGAATGCGATGTTCTAGAATCATCAGAGCGCTGTCGATTCCCTCATAGATATTTACCTCCTTCATCTCGGCTTCATCCATGCGAGAGAAGTTACGTAGGGATAAAACAATCTCCTGAATCCGCTTTGCTCCTACTTTCATCGAATTGAAGAGTTTGAGCAAGTCCTCAATTAAGAATTCTACCTCTATCTCTGCCGCTAATTCCTGAATTTCAGTTAGGGGCTGGGGATAGTGCTGCTGGTAGAGTTGTAACAGCCTCACTAAGTCTTGAATGTAATCGTTGGCGTGTGCTAGGTTGCCGTAAATGAAACTGACCGGGTTATTAATTTCATGAGCAATACCTGCTACCAGTTGCCCTAAACCTGACATCTTCTCGCTTTGAACTAGTTGCAATTGAGTTCGTTGAAGTTCTTGGAGGGCTGTTTCTAAATCTTCCGCCTGCTGCTTGATTTGAGTTTCTGCCCGTATGCGTTCAGTAATATTAAGTGTAGTTCCCACCAATCGATAGATTTTACCTTCACTATCTTTGAGTGGATTAATTGTAGTTAGCCACCAAGTTTTTTGACCTTCAAAAGTCAAGCACGACTCCTGGGTAATAGGCGTACCTGCTGTTAAGCATTTTATAAATCTCTGGCGTACTGCTGCACCTTCAACTGCACCATGCACATCCTCTGGTTTTTTACCAATGACGTTTATGTTACTTAACTTAGTGGCACGCTCTGTGGATGGATTCCAACCTGTATAGCAAACGTCCCCATCTTCTAGAATATCCACGACAAATATGCAATGTTCTGAGCCATCATAGACACTACGTAAAAATTGCTCTTTCTCTAGAAGCTGCGCTTCTGCCTGCTGTCGTTCTTTAATCTCAGTTTGTAACACCTCATTACTTTGTGCTAGTTGTTTTGTCCGTTCTTCTACTCGTTTTTCCAGTTCTGCATAAGCTTGCTGGAGTGCCTCTTCTATCTGTTTACGAGGAGTTATATCTATTACTAGGCCATCCCAGATAATCGACCCATCTGCTTGTAGTTCTGGGCGGGATACACCTTGTATCCATTTAAATTTTCCGTCAGGCAAAACGATTCGCCCTTGCCACTGCCAAGGTTGTAAGGTTTGGCCAGAAACAGCGATTGAATTGACAAATTCCTCACGTTCATCTGCATGGACAATTGCAATTATCAAGCTGGCATCGGCTTGAATCTCTTCTGGTGTTAACTCGTAAATCTCATAAGAACCAGAATTTACATAGGGAAAAGAGAATGAGCCATCGGGATGTAGCATAAATTGATACAACATTCCTGGCACATTCGCCGATAGCTTCTGAAATTTTGTCTCGCTTTGACGTAGAGCTTTCTCAGTTTGTTGCCGCTCTGTAATGTCTTCGTAAGTACCAAGGATACCGACTACATTGCCCTGAACATCGCGCAACGGTATTTTATTAGTATCTATCCAATGTTGCTTACCATCTGGCTTTTGTAAAGGTTCAATGATATGCAGTTCTGCTGTACCTGATGCCATTACTTGGCGATCGCATTTTCGATACCAATCAGCTTCTCCTTTTTGCCAAGGCAAATCATAGTCATTCAATCCGAGGAGAGTTTCTACTGAATCAATAGATGTATCACGGAGAAAATTTTGATTACAGCCTAGATACACTGAATTACGGTCTTTCCAAAAAATTCCTTGCGGGATGTTGTCTATCACCAGTTGTAATAGTTGTTTTGACTGGCGCAGGTCAGCTTCCACCTGCTTATATTGTGTTACGTCTCGAATACTAGCAATTACAAACTTGTTACCAGCATCATCCTCAAACAAACATTTTTTAGTAGATATAAAGCGCGTCTGTCCCTGATTATTAGTGAAAGATTCTTCATTTTCATTGGCAATGCCTGTCATCAAAACAAGTTCATCTTGTTCCCACATTACATCTGCTTCAGCTTTTGGTAATAAGTCATAATCTAGTTTGCCAATCAACTCTTCTCGACTACGCCTCAAGAAATTACAAAAGGCATCGTTGATCAGCACCCAGCGGTGTTGACGGTCTTTGACCAAAATGGGGTCTTCCGTACCGTTGATGATCTGAAGTAGAAAAGCAACAGAAAAATTTTCCTGTTGCTCTCTAAGTGAACAATTGTTAGTAACTTCCTCTGGTTGATGGAGGATATCGTCCTTTTGCATCCCCGAAATCCTTTTTGTAATGGTTTTAGCCTCCGCTCGCTGGAGGTTAAATACACCACCACTTTCTGAGGTTCTCCGAGGCTATTGTCTCTGCTGTTTTAGTATTCCCACGGTCTGTAAATTCTCAACAGGGATTGATAAAAGTTAGGGCTGGGGATTGGGATTGGGCATTAGTGGACAGTTGACAGTTGACAGTGGGGATTGGGGATTAGGAATTTTTTTCTGCCTGCTCTTCGACTCCCTATTCCCTATTCCCTATTCCCCCTAACAGGACTCACTCTAGCTCTGTAAAGCAGCTTTTCGCTTTGAAGATAGCCAGTGTAACGCACCTTGACTGTTTCCCCAGGTTGCGCGTCTCCATCCATCAATTGGTGCAATTGAGGATCATAAGGTATTTCGGCTCCTACAGGTGCGATCACTTCTACACCCCAAGCCTGTAATAGTTTCTCTAACGGCTTTTGTACCAATGGTACTATTTTGACTGCTGCTAACTCTGGATTCTCTTGTGCTTTCGCTGCTGCTGTCGGCCATTGTAATAACAAAGATTCCAGCAGTTGTAAGCTCGACTGCTGGAATTCTTGCTGCAATACTTCACGCTGTTGTTCTAGTGCTAGTTGCGATCGCTCATACTCTCTTTTTAAATCTACAATTTCTTTCTCAGTGGTGCTAAGTCCTGAGTCCTGAGCCTTGAACCCTGAGTCTTGAGTCTTGAGTGTTGAAAAAGTGGCTACTACTTCATTCAATGGTATTTGTAGCACTAACGACAGCTTGAGCAACACATCCAGCCGCATCTGCTCTAGCTTGCCCTGCCGCAACCGCAAAATTTGACGTTCTGAAACGTCAGCAGCACGACTTAGCGCTCTAAAACTGGAAATACCCACCCGTTGCATTAAATCTTGCAACTTCTGGGTGAAATTAGGATTGGGCATTGGGGATGGGGGATTGGGCATTGAGAGTTAGGAATTAGGAGTCAATAGTTATTCTCCCCTGCTCCCTGCCCCTCGGTCACTGAGCATAGTCGTAAAGCCTGCGGCATAGCTGCGCTTAGGGCGCAGCCTTTCGTAGAGAAGTGCTGCCCCTTTCCTTAGTCTTATTCTTCCAGTAAACTTCTCAACATCCAAGCTGTCTTTTCGTGAACTTGCATCCGCTGAGTCAATAAATCAACGGTGGGTTCGTCATTTACCTCTTCAACTACGGGGAAAATAGACCGCGCAGTTCTGGCTACGGCTTCTTGTCCTTCCACCAGTAAACCGATCATTTCTTTCGCTTTCGGAACTCCTGGGGTTTCTGCAATCGAACTCAGTTTGGCATATTCACTATAGGTTCCTGGTGCAGGATAGCCTAATGCTCTAATCCTCTCGGCAATCAAATCAACGGCTAAGGCTAATTCTGTATACTGTGTTTCAAACATCAGATGCAAAGTTTGGAACATTGGGCCTGTAACGTTCCAATGGAAATTATGAGTTTTCAGATACAGTGTGTACGTGTCAGCCAACAAGCGAGACAGCCCCTCGGCGATTTTAGCTCTACTTGCTTCGTCTATGCCGATATTCACATTTTTAACTGTTCCTAGAGATGACATAATTTTCTCCTAATTAAGTTATATGTAATTGGGTATTGGGCATCATTGATTGTCTGCTATTTTTTGCCATGCCCCAAGTTCTATGCTCCCATGCTCTATGCCCTATGACCCATACACTATGCCAAATGCATCTTTAAAACACTGCGAGGAGCTTTGCGGACTTTGGCTAGAATGGTTTCTTTACCCAAACGCTGACAAGCTTCATAACGATGGCAACCAGAAAAGCCATAATATTGTCCATCTACTTCTAAGACATCTATGGGTTCTTGCTGTCCAATTGCCGCAATCGATTCCATTAAGGCTTCTACTTTATTGGGATCGTTGGCACGGGGCAATGGCCGCTTGATTTGATTTAATGGAATTTCTTGAACTCTCACCATAGGAGTTTTTTCAACTAGTTCTGTTTGTATCTCTATATAAATCATAGTCATTATGACTTCGTATTGCAACTTATTTTAGAGGCAAAACTGGTAATGGTATCATTGGAGCGCTCATGCGACAAAAACACCGCGTTACGAAGCAACTGGAAAATCTGCCCCAGCACACAGAGGGGTACAATCGAATTTCCATGAAATTTTCGTTCTGGCGTTTTTCCTACACTGTACTCACAGCATTTTGTTTATTGGGATTGACTGCTGCATCTGGCCCTGCAAGTAAAACAAAAGATGTAGAACTGAGGATTGGGATTGTGCAGCGATTTGGAGACAAACCCAAAGCAAAGCTGCAACTAGAACCAACAAAAGGCGATCGCTTAAAGCTAAAATTTCAGGCAGGCAACAAGCAGCAAACCTTAGTTACCCAAAATCCCGTCAAACTGGAAACGGTGATGCAAGCCTTACCCCAGCCAGCAGTTGAGGAAGTGGTAGTTTTAGGTACTTATCGCACCTTTGAGAATGCTGAAGACAGCGCCCAAAATTGGCGTTCTCAGGGAATAGAGGTGGAAATAGCCCAGCCAGAACGCTGGCAAGTTTGGGCAAAACGGGATGTTTACAGTACTCCCCTACTGCGGCGCTTACTATTGCAAAGCATACAAAGTTCTGGTAATAAAATTGGAAAAATTGATACTAAAGTATTAAAACAAGTGCCACGAGTTAGTTGGGTAGTGGATGGCAAACGTTACAGCCCAACCAATGTAGAAATTAGCACAGAAAACAACTTAATTCGGGTGGATAAAGACGAAAAACCTGGAAATGCTCGTCTTTACGCTGGACGGCTAACTTTACAGCCGAATGCTTACGGTACATACACTCTAGTGAATGAAGTGCCATTAGAAACTTATTTGCGTGGGGTTGTACCTTATGAAATTGGTACAGATGCGCCAACAGCAGCACTAGAAGCCCAAACAATTCTTGCCCGAACTTATGCCTTGCGGAATTTAGATAGATTTGCCACAGATAACTACCAATTGTGTGCTGATACTCACTGCCAAGTTTATTATGGGCTGAATGGAGCGGCTAGTAAAACAGATAAAGCGATCGCCGCAACCAGGGGTATGGTACTAACTTATGAAAATCAGCTAGCGGATGCCCTTTATTCTTCTACTACAGGTGGCGTCACCGCTTCTTTTAGCGATGTCTGGAATGGAAAAGATCGCCCCTATCTGCGCCCAGTAGTGGATACTGCTAATAATTTTTGGAACTTGTCTAAGCAGAGTTTAGACAATGAAAAGAATTTTAAGCAGTTTATTAGTCTGCAAAAAGGATTTAATGAAAGTACCTGGGATATGTTTCGCTGGCGCAAAGAAACTCCTATAGAGGATATCACCAAGGACTTGCAGAAATTTTTGCAGGTGAAAAACAATCCTTATGCGAAATTTAAAAAAATTCAGGCTATGGCCGTAGTGAAGCGAAGCCAGAGTGGGCGCATTCTGGAACTCGCCGTTAAAACTGATATTGGCACTTTTATTCTACACAAAGATGAAGTTCGCAGTGCTTTTGCTGCTCCCAGAAGTACCCTTTTTTACCTGGAACCTTTGAACAAAGGTAAGCCGGATTTATGGGGATATGCTTTTATTGGTGGTGGCTTAGGACATGGAGTCGGGCTTAGCCAAACTGGCGCTCAAAATTTAGCCAAACTAGGTTGGTCGAGTCCAAAAATTTTGCAATTCTACTATCCCAACACTCAGATAAAAATGCTCAGCGATGAAATTAAGTTCTAAAATCTAACAACTGGAGAAGAAATATTTTCATCCCTTCGTTGTCTAATAAATGAAATGGGCTTTTAGTTAAAAACTCGACAACATCGTTAAACTATCGCTACTACTCAGTCTGTAGTAGCATCAATTGAGCAAACTAAAAAAATGTTAATTAAGCAGGAACACAAAATTTACTGTGTTCCTGCCTTACGTGAAATAAGACGTTTGCCAAATTAGCTTGAAGATGCACACAATTAGGGAATTTTTTCCTAAAATGTGCTGCTTCTATTTTTCTAACATCAGTAACTCTTGCAAGAGATTTATTATTGAGGCGCCTAACTCTTAGTAGAGCTCTTCTTCTTTGTGAGTTTCGATTGTCACGTTAGATGTTGGGTAGGCGACACAGGTCAGCACATATCCAGCTTCTATCTGATCGTCATCCAAGAATGACTGGTCAGACTGATCAACCGTACCTTCTTTAAGTTTACCTGCACAGGTAGAGCAAGCACCAGCGCGGCAAGAGTAAGGTAAGTCAAGACCTGCTTCTTCAGCAGCATCTAAAATATAAACATCATCATCAACGTCAATGGTTTGGTCTAGACCTTCGGCTTCGTTGATTAGTCTCACTTTGAAAGTTGGCATTGAGTAGTCCTCTCTTTTGCAAACGGCAGTATAAGTTATGCTAAAGCAAATAGTACGGCTTTTCTTATAGAAGTAGCCGTCGATTCAAATTTGCTTCAATTCTGATACTACGAGAAAAACTAATGTATGTAACTGGAAATTGACCGCGATTAGTAATGAAATTTAGTTAGTTAATACTGATAAGTTTTAATTATATTTCGAATATGTTAATGAGGCTGCTATTAGAAATAACTATGTTTGGGGGAAAAAACGTGAATTGGTAAATAAATCACGTGAAATACGGGTGGGATTGATAGTATTTATCATTAATTAAGCAGTTGCTAAAAAATAGTAAAAGCTGTATAGAAAAGCATCTATTGCTTGACAAATTAGACAGTAAGCCTGAAAATCCTCCAGTATTAAACTCCACATCAAGAATCCCACACCTTTTAACTGTTCGGTAGTGTCAAAAACGGAACTAGTGAGGATCATGTATAATTCAGAGACGGCTTTGGAAAAAGAAAAAGTGCGTGTGGGTTTAGTTGGTACTGGAAATGCAGCAAAGTTCCGGGCTGAGGCATTGCTAAATGATGAGCGTGCGCGATCGCATTTAGTTGGAATTGTTGGTCATAACGCCGAAAAAACACAAGAGTTTGCCACACAATACCAAACTGAGGCATTCGATTCTTGGCAACAGCTAGTAGAGCGTGAAGATGTGGATTTGATAGTGATATCCACTATTAATCGAGATCATGGTGTGATCGCCCGTGCAGCACTCACTCATGGTAAGCACGTCATTGTAGAGTATCCCCTTTCGTTGGACGTGGTAGAAGCTGAAGAACTCATCGCCTTAGCCAAAGCCAAACAAAAACTACTCCACGTTGAGCATATCGAACTCTTAGGCGGGCTGCATCAAGCTTTGAAGCAGCACATAGCAAAAGTTGGCAATGTGTTTTATGTTCGCTATAGCACAATCAATCCGCTGCATCCCGCACCGCGCAAGTGGACTTATAACCATGAGCTTTTTGGTTTTCCTTTGATTGGTGCGCTATCCCGATTACATCGTCTCACTGATTTGTTTGGTCAAGTATTAACTGTTAACTCTCATCAACGATATTGGGAAACCGAACCAGAATCAGAATACTATCAAACCTGTTTCTGCATTACTCAAGTGAACTTCAGTAGTGGACTTTTAGCACAAGTAATTTATGGCAAAGGTGAAACACTCTGGCAGCCAGAACGCAAATTTGAAGTTCATGGCGAAAAAGGAGGGTTAATTTTTGATGGCGATACCGGATTTTTTATTCAAGACGGAGAAACAACGCCCATAGAAGTTGGAACTCGCCGGGGTTTGTTTGCCAAAGATACGAATATGGTACTAGACCATCTTTTTGATGGCACTCCTTTGTACGTTACTCCAGAAGAGAGCTTGTATACTCTAAAAGTTGCTGATGCCGCTAAAAGAGCTGCACAGACGGGGTTAACGATATTTATGTAAAAATCCTCCAGATGAAATTTCATGAAAACTGAACTAATCACTGTTTTATCGCAACGAGAATTAGACAAAATGCGCCAGGCGGGACGTTTGGCTGCCAAACTTTTACAGCATCTTGAACCACTGGTGAAGCCAGGAGTAAGTACTCTCGAACTCAATGATGAAGCCGAACGTTGGACACAGGCACACGGGGCTAAAAGCGCACCTCTAGGCTACAAAGGTTATCCGAAATCAATTTGCACCAGTGTAAATGAGGTAATTTGTCACGGTATCCCCAATGCCAAGCAGATTCTTAAGGACGGTGACATTATCAACATCGATGTAACGCCGATTGTTGAAGGTTATCACGGCGATACATCCAAGACATTTTTAGTCGGTACTCCTTCTCCAAAGGCGAAAAAGCTAGTGGAGGTGACCGAAAAGTGTCTCTACTTAGGTATTGCTGAAGTCAAACCGGGGGCGCGGATTGGCGACATTGGTGCAGCGATTCAAGAGTATGCTGAAGCACAAGGCTTTTCTGTAGTGCGAGACTTCGTTGGACACGGCATTAGCAATATTTTCCACACTGCGCCTGATATTCCGCATTATGGTACGCGTGGCAAAGGCAAACGGATTAGACCTGGGATGGTGTTTACCATTGAGCCGATGATTAACGAAGGCACTTGGGAAGTGGAAGTTTTGAGTGATGGTTGGACTGCTGTAACTCGCGATCGCAAGCTTTCAGCCCAGTGTGAGCATACCTTAGCCGTCACAGAAGATGGAGTTGAAATCCTCACTTTATCTGATGGTGAGTAATAAACATTAATTAAAATAGGGCATTTTAGGTAAAACTTACAAATTTTCTCCCCTGCCCCCTGCTCCCCTGCCGTTTCAATGTCAATATTATCTTCCCAATAAATTAGGAATGCCCTCACAACCATCGGGAATAGTGCCTCTAGTTTGTTCCCCACCCCAAGCACAGCAGTAGTAACGTACTGACTCTGACATACGTTGCACGTTGGTGAAATCGGCATTTTCTACCACAGCGCCAGTGTGTTCGCCAGTATCATAGTCTGGTGGTTGCGTGCGACTGCGGGGTGATGCCGTTTCTACTATGCCATAGAATAATCTAGCCCCGTTCAGGTCAGCACCGCTGAGATTGGCATCGTATAAAATTGTGCGAGCGAGGTTGGCTTTTACCAAGTCACAACCACTGAGATTACCGCGGACAAGATTAGCTTCGCTAAGATCAGTCCAACGTAAATCAGTACCCGAAAGGTCTGCTGCGGCTAGCATTACACCCAAATCGATGACGCGCACACCTTCTAGGCGGTCTTCTTCATAACCGCCATTACCATTAAAAATAGCTCGACCTAATCGGCGATCGCGTTTTAGGGGTGTTAGTAACTTAGAACGTGAGAGAAAGCGGAGAATTTTCGCTTTGCCTGTTCTATCTACACTACTAAAAATTGCCGCAGTTCGTCCTTCAGCGATCGCTCTTTCTTGAGGCCAATCTTCTAATAATCCTTCTTCATCTAATACCAAATCTGAGACGCCTTGAAAATAAGAATCAATCGTCTGCTGTTGGGTGATAATATTTTGCTGGACTGTCAGCAGATTTTGCTGAATAGTCAAATCTTTGGAAATTACGTATTGTCGCCACGCTACGTAAACAGCGATGATGGCGATGAGAATTTGCCCCAAAGCACCAAACCATTCTGCTAAAGTTCCAGCAGCATCCCATTGTATTGTGCGTCCCCAAAGAAATAAGCGGTAGCCCAGACCAGAAAATTTTATAAAGCCAATTATGGCTACAATTAGTCCTACAAAAGCAACAAACAGTGTTCTATCTTGGGGTGAAAACCATTCTTTGACTACAAATTGCAACCAAGGCAATAGCATCGCTAGAGATAACACTAAAGTTATAAATGTTCCCAAGATGCCGATGATCCAGTTATCTAGGACAAATCCAATAAAAGTTATGGCGATCGCTATTAGAGTAATTAACAATGCCCTTGGTTTAACTGTGAATTGAATTGTACTGACTGGCTTGAAGCTGGAATGGGCTTGTTGTAGGGCAGTTGTATTTTGCGAAGATTGCAAAGACGAAATTGCAGCTAAGGCTTGTTGTGCAGCTAAAGCTTCTGAAGTTAGGTTTTTCTCACCTGTACCACCGTCAAAGTCATCTTGCTGTAAATCGCTTTCGGGGGAGGTTTCTGGGGTTGGTAGATTGGGGGGGTTAGGTTTAATTGTCATGCTTTCTATTTTGCCCCAGCAGATTCAGTTCTACAGCTGTTTTATGTTAACTGCTTACTATGAGAACTGACGCAACTGGCAGACATATCTTTTATAGGGGACAAGAATCAAGGGCCAAAAGTTAAGGGTTTTGGAGTGTTGATGCTGGACAACCTTTAGAAAAAAATATAACACTTGCTTAAGTCCTAACTCTTCTGCACATCAGTTTGTCCAGAATTGCAGGCTTTAAGCTATCGTTTTTAGAGTTTGCACATTTGTAGCTTTGGTAAAAACCGTCAAACTCTCTACCACTCTCCCCTCCTTCGCCAACATGATAAAATTAAATGCCTCACGGCTTAGTATTATGATGTCTTTGGTTTAGTTTGTTTCTGCTTGCTCAAACACATTATTTTTCTGTATTTTTGATGTACAGCCGAAAGTCATTGCTAGAGATTAGAAAATAATCTCTGAGCAAAGTAATTGCTTTATATGTATCTAATATGCTACGATGAGCAGTGCTTTATACTCCAACAAATTTATGCATAATTAGCAAAGTTTGCTGGCTAAATCCCAAAGAATAAATGTTAAAAATTACTGTGTTTAGACACAAATTTAACATTAGAACAGATTCTAGCATTACATTATAAGTTTTGTGGAACATGGTCTTTCTACGCTGCTTCGTTGCATCTAACTTAATTATTTTCTTCGCATTTGGATGTGGTGATGGGGCAAACTCCATAACAGAAAATACCAGACAAGTTGTACAAGAAAGTAATGTAGCCCAGCTTCTCATAGAAGCTAAAGCTAGCCAAAAGGCAGAAGCTTTCTTTCATCAAGGTAATAACTTGTTAGATACACAACGCTATGAAGATGCGATAAAAGCATACGATAAAGCGATCGCAATTAAAGCAGACAGTCCTGAATATTGGATTAATCGGGGTAATGCTTTAACTTCTATGCAACGCTACAACGATGCTGTTGCGTCTTATGATCGAGCGATCGCTATAAATTCTGGTAAAGATGAAGCTTGGTATAACCGTGGCAATTCTTTAACATCTTTGCAACGCTACAAAGATGCCATTGCATCCTACAATAAAGCGCTTGCTCTCAAACCCAATAAGTATGAAGCTTTGATTAATCGAGGTATTGCCCTCACGAAGTTGCAACGCTTCCAAGATGCTATTGCATCTTATGATCAAGCGATCGCTATCAAGCCAGATAAACACGAAGCATATTACAACAAAGCTTGCTCTTATGCTTTACAGAGCAATGTAGAGTTAGCAATTGAGAACTTAAATAAAGCAATCAAGCTTGTTCCTGATAAGTATAAGAAATTAGCAAAAACTGACCCAGATTTTAAGAAAGTACGTAGTGATAAGCAGTTTCAGGAATTACTACAATAAACGCCCATAGATTGATTCATAATTAAATAAATTCGTGTAATAGATTTAATATTTTCTAACTTATCTATGTCTTAAACAAGTTCTGACTAGAGATGAAAAAGTTATTAATTACTGGAGCCACTGGTTTTTTAGGATGGCACATTTGCCAGCTCGCAAAACAAGAATGGGAAATTTATGGGACTTATTTATCCCATTTTTTAGAAATTCCTGGCATTCAAATGTTAAAGGTGGATTTAACAGATTTTCAGGAATTAAAACGCATATTTAATGATGTGAAACCAGCAGCAGTTATTCATACCGCAGCACAATCACAACCAAATTTTTGTCAAACTCATCCAGCAGAATCACACCTGATTAATGTCATCGCATCATGCAATATTGCTGGACTTTGCGCTGATAATTCCATTCCTTGTGTTTTTACCTCCACCGACTTAGTTTTTGATGGCTTAAATGCTCCCTATCAGGAAACAGATTCTGTATCTCCTGTAAATATTTACGGTGAGCAAAAAGTTTTGGCTGAAGCAGGGATGCTAGAGCGATATTCCATGACCGCAGTGTGCCGGATGCCATTAATGTTTGGGGTGGAAACACCCACAGCTAAAAGCTTTATACAACCGTTTATCCAAACTTTAAAAGAGGGCAAAGAACTAAGTTTATTTATAGATGAATTCCGCACGCCAGTCAGTGGAACAACTGCGGCAAAAGGTTTGTTATTAGCCTTAGAAAAAGTTAACGGTATTATTCACTTAGGTGGTAGAGAGCGAATTTCGCGCTATGATTTTGGGCAATTATTAGTTGAGGTATTTCAACTCCCTGCTGTTGGGCTGAAATCTTGCCGACAACAAGATGTAAAAATGGCAGCACCTAGACCATCAGATGTTTCTTTGGATAGTTCCAAGGCATTTGCATTGGGGTATCAACCTCTATCTTTGAGAGAAGAATTACAGCAGTTAGTCAATAATCAATTATTAACTTGAAGATTATATTTGTTGTGTACCTAGCCAGTGGCGGAAGCTTGAATGATAGAGACTGTAATGAGTCTCTCCAGTAATTTGTTGTTGCTGTAAAAACTCAAGCCAATTTTCTAGTACTTCTTCAACATCGTATTCATCTGCATCAATTATTTCTGCGATGCCTGCGGCGGTCTGCGACAACGCATCTACTGATATTGCTTCATGTTGCTGTATTAACACCTTTAGCACAGCTTGGCTAATGTTCTCCCCTTGTTCGGGAGAAATCATCTTTTGCAAATGCTGCTGATAATATGCTACTAAACTTGGCGGGAGTTGATTGTAGTCTAACTGTTGAGCGTAAAAACCTGCTGCGTTAGCGAAGCTTACCGTTCGCGTAGCGTCTCGAAGAGAAGGTATCGCATTTATAATCTGGCTAACATACATAAAATTATTTTCGCTCAAATTGGTGAGGCGATCGCTAAACTCTTGCTCACTAACATTATGTTCACTTAGCCAAGATTTAAGATCCTCCTTAACCTCCCTTAACAACGGTAAAATATTGCCCCCCTTTTTAAGGGGGGTTGGGGGGATCTCTTCATGAGTTAAATAACTTTGAATATAAGCTTGAATATCTTGCCGATTTTCTGCTGGATAGTTTGCTAAATCAAGACTTTGCCACGGCGTTTCAATTAATAAACCAGACTTTTCTCTCAAAAAGGGTCGGCGGGTGAGGAGGAAATAAACTCCATCTGGGAGATAGCGGGGGAGATAAAAGAGATTTGTACCAGAAGGTTGGCTGTTGCGGTCAATGCAATTCAAGCCATCAATGGCAATTATCAGTTTTTGATTGGGTTGTAACTCCTCGCTGATTTCTTGCAACAGCAGAGACAAAAACCAACTCCCCTCTGTAGCGTTATCCGGTATGGTTTGTAGAGACGTTATATGCAACATCTCTACAAGTTGCGTACAAATATTTCTGAGAAACTTGTCAGCACGATTTTTTCCCTCAAGTTCAGCATTGTAATAAATAACTTGAGGATTATCTGTTGCATATTTAGCGAGAATGGCACTTTTCCCGCTACCGGGTGCGCCAATGATAGTGAAATAACCCTGGTTATAACGGTGGAAAAACTCATGAATAGCCGTAAAAACAAATTCACGACCGATAAAGTGTTGATTTTTTTCTTCAATAACTTGCTGAAATTCCGTTGGATGTCCTCTGGAATTGATTGCAGTGGGTGGTTTGGGTGGTGAATTCATAATTATGAGGAATAATTGAAAGATAAGGCAGCAGTGGAGGTAATTATAACTGTGCAGTTACTAAGACGAAAATTCACAGTTGAGCAATATCACAAAATGGTTGATTCGGGGATTCTCAGAGAGGATGACCGGGTGGAATTGATTCGGGGAGAGATTATTGATATGTCGCCTATTGGGACAAAACACGCTGCTTGTGTAAATCGACTTGTTAATTTGTTGGTGCAACTGTTGGGTATACGCGTTATACTTGCTGCTCAAAATCCGGTTGCGTTGAACGATAACTCAGAACCTCAGCCAGATGTGGCATTACTTAAACCCCGTGATGATTTCTACGCTACAGCACACCCCCAACCCCAGGATATTTTTTTATTAATTGAAGTGGCTGATGCGACTGTGATGTATGACCGAGAAGAGAAAATTCCTTTATATGAAGAGAAAATTCCTTTATATGCAGAAGCAAACATAATTGAAGTTTGGTTAGTAGATATTAACGAGGAAATTGTCGAAGTTTATCAACAACCAACACCCGCAAGATATCAGCTTATGCAAAAGTTCGCTAGCGGTCAAACTTTGTCAATTCAAGCTTTCCCTGATGTGAATATTACTGTTAATGAAATCTTTGGCAGATAAAATCATTTCTCCCCTCATTCCTCTATCATGTTTTCAAGACGCAAAAAATGCACCCTACCTGAACTATCCCCTGCCACAATTGTCATGCCGTCTGGCGCAACTGCACAGCAATAGACGGAACTATCCCCTGTGAAAGTGGCAATAACTTTTCTGGTTTCCAGATTCCAGACTTTGAGGGTATTGTCACGAGATGCAGAAATTACCTGTTGCTCATTGGGGATGACGGCTACGGCATTTACCGAGTAACTATGACCATTGAGGGTGAATAGTTCCTTTCCAGTTGCCAGATTCCAGACTTTGATGGTGCTGTCCCATGACGCAGAAATTACCTGTTGCCCATTGGGGGTGACGGCGACGGTATTTACCAAGTTACTATGACCCTTGAGGGTGAATATTTTTCTTCTGGTGATCCGATTCCTAATAAAAGTAAAAAATCCTTTTTTTCCTGTTGCCAGATTCCAGACTTTGAGGGTCTTGTCATCGGAAGCAGAAATCACCTGTTGTCCATTGGGGGTGATGGCGACGGCATTTACCGAGTAACTATGACCCTTGAGGGTGAATAGTTCTTCCCCAGTTGCCAGATTCCAGACTTTGAGGGTCTTGTCACGGGATGCAGAAATCACCTGTTGTCCATTGGGGGTGATGGCGACGGCATTTACCGAGTAACTATGACCCTTGAGGGTGAATAGTTCTTCCCCAGTTGCCAGATTCCAGACTTTGAGGGTCTTGTCATCGGAAGCAGAAATCACCTGTTGTCCATTGGGGGTGACGACGACGGCATTTACCGAGTAACTATGACCATTGAGGGTGAATAGTTCTTCCCCAGTTGCCAGATTCCAGACTTTGAGGGTATTGTCACGGGAAGCAGAAATCACCTGTTGCCCATTGGTGGTGACGGCGATGGCATTTACCGAGTTACTATGACCCTTGGGGGTAAATAGTTCTTCCCCAGTTGCCAGATTCCAGATTTTGATGGTGCTGTCCAATGACGCAGAAATCACCTGTTGTCCATTGAAGGTGACGGCGACGGCATTTACCGAGTCACTATGACCCTTGAGGGTGAATAGTTCTTCCCCAGTTGCCAAATTCCAGATTTTGAGGGTATTGTCACGGGATGCAGAAATTACCTGTTGCCCGTTGGGGGTGACGGCGACGGCATTTACCCAGTGACTATGACCCTTGAGGGTAAATAGTTCTTCCCCAGTTGCCAGATTCCAGACTTTGAGGGTATTGTCACGGGATGCAGAAATTACCTGTTGCCCGTTGGGGGTGACGGCGATGGCTTTTACCGAGTAACTACGACCAATGAGAGGGAATAGCTCCCTCCCAGTTGCCAGATTCCAGACTTTGAGGGTGTTGTCATTGGATGCAGAAATCACCTGTTGTCCATCGGGGGTGACGGCGACGGCATTTACTGAGTCACTATGACCAATAAGGGTGAATAGTTCTTTCCCAGTTGCTAGATTCCAGACTTTGAGGGTGTTGTCATTGGATGCAGAAATCACCTGTTGCCCATTGGGGGTGACGGCGACGGCATTTACCGAGTCACTATGACCAATAAGGGTGAATAGTTTCTTCCCAGTTGCCAGATTCCAGACTTCGAGGTTTTCGTCAGCGGAAGCAGAAATCACCTGTTGCCCATTGGGGGTGACGGCGACGGCATTTACCGAGTCAATATGACCTTTGAGGGTGAATAGTTCCTCCCCAGTTGCCAGATTCCAGACTTTGAGGTTCTCGTCATCGGAAGCAGAAATCACCTGTTGCCCATTGGGGGTGACGGCGACGGCATTTACCGAGTAACTATGACCATTGAAGGTGCGGATTAAACGTCCCCCTGGTGGGGTTAAGCTAGAGGTCAAGGGACACAGCCAAGGGGTAGTTTTCTCTTGCTTTATTTGTGCCAATAATGCCTGAATTTCCTCTGGCATTTTCTGATTTAGTAACCTTCCGTGCAATTGACTCGCTAATTGTTGCTTATCTACTACTAAAATATGCGCTGACAGTCTCAATGCACCTTGAACTAATTTTAGACTTTTGACTTTCTCTGAGTTGTATTCTGGATAATTTAATGTCTCTGCATCATCAATCAAATCATAATCTTCAATTAACGGCTGCACACCAAACTCAGGATGCTTAATCTTTGCCACCAGAAAATCAAAATCAGTCAGAGTTTGGTAATAATTCTGCAACTCTCCCGACTTCACAAAGCTTCGCGCTAAACTACCCAAGTAAGCACGTTGAAAAGCGAAACTTTGTGCCGCGAACTTGTCAGCAAATTCTCCCATCTCACGCCATCTTCCTTACAAGGTAGTTTGCAATGTGTTGATTAACTTCTTGAAATAGCTTTCGTTTGGAATCCAGAACCCGTTTTGCTTTCAAGAAGTCTAAAAAACTAGCGTGATAGATGCTATAGCAGATTTCTCCTTCTAAATCCTGCGGCTTCAAATACTCAACCCACTCATCTAAAACTGATTGCACATCAAATTCATCCTGTTTGGCAATCTCCGATATCATCTCACAGGGAATTGGTGTACCAATCTCCACTAAAATAAACAGAATAAATACCTTTACTTCCTGGGGCTTTTCCTCCATTCCCATGCGCTGCCAATGGACTTGATAATATTCTTGCAGACCATCAGGTAATTCCCTTAAACTCAGGTCATTATATTCACCTTTAGCAATTCCTGGCAAAACATAGCGCAGGTACATGAAATTATTTTCACTCTTAGTTGCTACCTGCTCAACAAAATCGTTATCAGAAATATTGCGGTCTTGAATCCATTGTCTAACTGCATTCTTATAGTCTTGATCAACATTCAAAAAGAACCGAATATATTCCTTAATATCTTCACGACTCAAATCAACATACTGACTTCCCCTTAAATCTAGCTCCTCAACTGGAACATCTGGTGCAGACAAGCGTTTTTTATCTCTGGTATAGGGTCGTCTAGTCAACAGAAAATAGATACGTTCAGGTAGCGCTGTTGGTAAATCTAAAAGATTCCCCCCTGCTTCTTGTTCCACTTCATCCAGCGCATCAACCACAATTACTAAATGTTCATTAGCAGGTAGTTTTTTGCTAACCTGTTCTAATAAATCTGCTAAATTAGCCTTCTGGTCATTCTGCAACTGGTAACGTTTAACTAATTGTTTGCGAATACTTTCCAGAAATAGCTCCGCTCGATTGCGACCATCAGAGCGAATATTAAAATAGCATGGTGATTTATTGTCCCAGACATATTTAGCAGCAATGGTACTCTTCCCCATCCCTGCATCACCCACCACTGTGAAGTAACCACTGCGATTTTTGTCGCAGAATTGTTTAAATGCATCAAAAACAAACTTACGACCGCAAAACGAGCGAATTTTTTCTCTAATTAACGACTTAAATTCCGCTGGATACTCGTCTAAATTCCATTCCGGGAAAGGTTCAAAGTCTTTAGATTTACTTTTTTTGGCAACTTTAATAAATATTTCGCCAAATTCTTCTAACTGCGATCGCAACTCAATCCTCAACAATCGGATATCATATTCTAAATCCTTCCCCTGCAAAAACTTTTCTACTTCTTTGTAGAAACCCAAGGGATTATTTGAAGTATAAGCACTCCAAAAAGCATTTTTAATTTCTCTTTCTCGGAAAAGATTCAGCAGTACTTCTGCCTTATCCACACCATACTCAATTAAAGAGTAAATATAGACACCATCAACATCTTTGGGTGGTTGTACTGGGTCAAAATTGAATTGTTTTAAGGTTCTAACTACAGTTTCATTGCGTTGAGCTTGATTAATAACTAGAGAAGCCGCAGGTTTAGCAATACTTTTAAGTACATTAACTACAGGGTCAAGACTCATTTTCGATATAGGTAGAGATAATTTTTACACCTGTAACTTATCCTAACGACAGGTAACAACATTTAGTCCAGCCACTGCCATCTTAGAGCGATCGCTCTCTTTTCTCTCTTCCTCTGTGTTCTCTGCGCCTCTGCGGTTCAATTTTCACACTCATTTGGCAAAGTACGTAGGCATAGGCCATCGTAGACATAGCTCTCCCATACTTAAAATAAAATGAAATATGGTGCGATCGTCTAGCCGTTTCGAGTTCCAAACCTCGACGTTGACCTTCTGAACCTCAACTTTGACCTTCTGAACCTCGACGTTGACCTTCTGAACCTCGACGTTGACCTTCTGAATCTCGACGTTGACCTTTTGAACCTCGACGTTGACCTTCTGAACCTCGACGTTGACCTTTTGAACCTCGACGTTGACCTTCTGAACCTCGACGTTGACCTTTTAAACCTCAACGTTGACCTTTTGAACTTCAATTATCAATATTTTTTGTCTCACGCAGAGGCGCAGAGACGCAGAGAGAGAGTTTATTGTAAAAAAATCCCCCCAACTTTCTGTACATGAGAGTTGGGGGGAGCAGGTTTTAACTAAACTGTATTGTTTTACGACGAATAAGCATCCATTGGCAGACAAGAACAAACAAAATTTCTGTCCCCAAAAGCTGAGTCAATGCGACCAACAGCTGGCCAGAACTTGTGTTCACGATTCCAAGGCGCAGGATAGGCTGCTTGTTCGCGAGAATAAGGATGCTGCCATTCTCCCGCGATAAGACTTTCGGCGGTGTGGGGTGCATTCTTCAAAACATTATCTTGAGTATCTACCTTACGTGATTCAATTTCAGCGATTTCTTGGCGAATCGAAATCAACGCATCACAAAAACGGTCTAATTCTTCCTTAGATTCGCTTTCTGTAGGTTCCACCATGATTGTACCTGCCACAGGCCAGGAGACAGTCGGCGCATGAAAGCCGTAATCTATCAGACGCTTGGCGATATCATCAATTTCGATGCTGGCGGATTTTTTGAGCGATCGCAAATCTAAAATACACTCATGGGCAACTAAATCATTTTTTCCCTTATACAAAACGGGATAGTAAGATTCAAGCCTCTTAGCAATGTAATTAGCATTGAGAATTGCCACTTTGGTTGCTTCGGTCAAACCATCTGCACCCATCATCACAATGTACATCCAGGAAATCACCAAGATACTAGCACTACCCCAAGGCGCAGCAGCAACAGCACCAATGTGTTGGGGACTGGGGATTAGGGACTGGGGACTGGGAATTGATTCTTCCCAACTCCTTACCATAACGTGTCCAGGTAAGAATGGTAGAAGATGGGAAGCAACGCCGATAGGTCCCATACCAGGGCCACCACCACCATGCGGAATACAGAAAGTTTTGTGCAAGTTCAAATGACAGACATCTGCGCCAATATCCCCGGGACGGCAAATACCTACTTGGGCATTCATATTCGCCCCATCCATGTAAACTTGGCCACCGTGGCTATGCACAACAGCACAAATTTCCTGAATTGCTTCCTCGAAAACACCGTGAGTCGAGGGATATGTCACCATCAAGGCGGCGAGTTCGTTGCTGTGTTTTTCTGCCTTCGCTTTCAGGTCGCTAACGTCAATATTACCGTCTAAATCACAGGCAACCGCCACCACCTTCATCCCACACATTACGGCACTTGCCGGGTTTGTCCCATGTGCCGAAGTCGGAATCAAACAAACATTGCGGTGTGCCTCCCCACGACTTTCATGATATTGATGAATTACTAAAAGTCCTGCATATTCACCTTGAGAACCAGCATTTGGTTGCAGAGAAACTCCAGCAAAACCAGTTATTTCAGCTAACCATGCCTCCAATTGTTGGAACAGAATTTGATAACCGCGTGTTTGCGACAGCGGGGCAAATGGATGAATCTTGCCAAATTCTTCCCACGTTACCGGAATCATCTCAGCTGTTGCATTCAACTTCATCGTGCATGACCCCAAAGGAATCATCGATGTAGTTAGTGATAAGTCTTTAGTTTCTAGCTTGTGCAGATAGCGCAGCAACTCAGTTTCTGAGTGATAGCGGTTAAAGACGGGGTGAGTTAAGTAACTTGTTTGGCGGGCGAGAGGGAAATGGGGAGAGGGAGAAGATAATTCTTCTGGGGTGAAAGGGAGGTCATCTGTAGCGGCAAAAATCTGCCAAAGGTCGATTAAATCTTCTGTTGTAGTAGTTTCATCTAATGAGATACCGACAGCAGTTGTGTCGAAAATCCGCAGATTAATATTCCTAGCTTGACAAGCTTGGAGAATTGCTTGAAGTTTGCTCGTTTCCAACTCTACCCGCAGCGTATCAAAGAAATCTTTAGAATTTATCTTATAACCTAGACGTTCTAAACCTGTTGCTAAGATTACAGTTAAATTATGAATGTTTTCAGCGATCGCCCTGAGTCCAGAAGCACCATGATAGACAGCATACATACTCGCCATCACTGCCAGTAGTACCTGTGCTGTACAAATATTACTAGTCGCTTTTTCACGCCGGATATGCTGTTCGCGAGTCTGTAAGGCGAGACGTAATGCAGGCTTACCTTGAGCATCTTTAGATACACCTACAATTCGTCCTGGAACTTGCCGCTTATACTCTTCTTTGGTAGCAAAGTATGCCGCATGAGGCCCCCCAAACCCCAAGGGAATACCAAAACGCTGGGTGCTACCCACAGCAATATCAGCACCGAATTCACCAGGGGGGGTCAACAAAGTTAAGCTTAAGGGATCTGCTGCTACCGTCACCAATGCACCCTCAGCATGGGCTTTTTCGATAAAAGCGCGGTAGTCGTAAATAGTGCCATCACTTGCAGGATATTGCAGAACTGCCCCAAAAATTGGTTGATCAAAATCAAATGTCTGATGATCACCAATAATGATGTTAATTCCTAAAGGTTTTGCTCGTGTTTGCAACACATCAATGGTTTGGGGATGACAATCACGAGAAACAAAATAGGCATTTGCTTTCTTTTTGCAAACACCATAACTCAGGCTCATCGCCTCTGCTGCGGCTGTAGCTTCATCGAGTAAGGAAGCATTGGCAATTTCCAAACCTGTGAGGTCAATAATCATAGTTTGAAAATTCAGCAGTGCTTCTAATCGCCCTTGAGCAATTTCTGGCTGATAAGGGGTGTAAGCAGTATACCAGCCAGGGTTTTCTAAAATATTACGCCCGATCACAGGCGGGGTAATGCAGTCATAATATCCTGTACCAATGTATGAGCGACAAACCTGATTTTTTGCAGCAATTTTTTTTAATTTTGCCAGGGCTGCGTACTCACTTTGCGCTTCTGGTAGATGTAGCGATTTATTCAGCCGGATTGCCTGTGGCACTGTTTGGTCAATCAGTGCATCTAGACTAGAAAACCCCAACACCTCAAGCATTTGCTGAATTTCATTGGAGTTAGGCCCAATGTGCCTTTGTGCAAAATTATTTAACTTTTGACTCCTTTCGTCCAGTATCGGGCGATCGCTAGATTTAGTAATAGGGGCGGTGGAAAGTACCACAAATTAAACTCCAGACGCAACTATTTCATATTTTGCAACAAATACTCTTAGATTGGGGGCTGGAGATTGGGGATTGGGGATTGGGCATTAGTTATTCTCCCCCATCTTTCCCACTCTCCTACTGCCCCACTCTTTATTCAGTACTCCCTATTCCCCTTCTACCTGGGCGCGATACTCATCCGCAGTCAAGCCATCCTCAATTTCACCAGGGTCATTAACGCGTACTTTCAAGAACCACCCCTCAGCATAGGGATCTTCTTCTGTGATTTGTTCGGGAGATTCAATCAAGACTTCATTGCGTTCTATGACTGTGCCAGTTACTGGTGATTTTAGGTCTTCAACCGCTTTGACTGATTCAATTGAGCCAAAAGTTTCTCCCTTCTCAATAGCATCGCCAATTTCTGGCAATTCCAAAAATACGATATCACCCAGCTGATCTATAGCAAATTCAGTAATGCCAATGGTGGCAATTTCGCCATCAAGTCGCACATATTCATGAGTATCCTGGTATCTAAAATCTTGAGGATATTCAAAAGACATTTCACTTACCCTTCCATATCAAAAAAATTATCGCTCCAACAGTAATGTTGGTCAGATTTGGTAATTAACCATACTGTAGATTGATTAGCTAACAACACATTATTCCTCAAAACCTCGATGCTTATCAGTTAGTAACACGATTTTTTGAGCGATAAAAGGGACGTTTAACCACAATGGCGGGGTAAGCTTTACCGCGAATTTCTACCTCTAGCTGTTGACCAACAGTCGCTAGCTGAGTAGGAACATAGGCTAAAGCAATAGGATAACCAAGTGTAGGCGACAGAGTGCCGCTGGTAATTTCTCCCACGATTTTACCGGCTGATAAAACTTGGTAGCCGTGGCGGGCAATGTTGCGTCCTTGAGTTTGCAAACCTACTAGTCGCCGCTGTACTCCAGCGGCTTTTTGCTGTTCCAAAACTGCCCGACCAATAAAATCACCTTTGGTATCTAGGTGAACTAGCCAACCCAAACCTGCTTCTAAGGGTGTGGTGGTGTCATCTATATCTTGTCCGTAAAGTGCCATTGCTGCTTCTAGCCGGAGGGTGTCTCTTGCACCAAGTCCTGCTGGAATAACACCAGCATTGTAGAGACTTTGCCACAATTCTATCCCCACATCTGGATCTACCATGACCTCAAATCCATCTTCTCCGGTGTAACCTGTACGGGCAATAAAGCCTGATTTACCCAATAAAGTTACTTCTAAATGACCAAATGCTTTGAGTGGTTTTAAGTCTTCTTGCACTAATGGCTGAAGATATTTAATAGCTTTTGGCCCTTGGACAGCGATTAAAACTTTGTTTGGCGAAATGTCTTGGAATTGCACCTCATCTGAATCAATGTGTTGTAATAGCCACGCTTTGTCTTTAGCAGTAGTTGCCGCATTAGCTATGATTAGTACCTGCTGTATACCACTAGTATCTTCACCCTGGTAATAGACAATAATGTCGTCAATAATTCCTGCTTGGGGATTTAACAATACCGTGTATTGCGCTTGACCGAGTTGTAGCCGACTCAAGTCGGAAGGCACTAAACGCTGGAGTTGGGAAATAACGTTTTTACCTTGGAGGGTAAATTTACCCATGTGGGAAATATCGAACATCCCGGCTGTTTTTCTGACAGCATCGTGTTCGCGGCTAATGCCACTAAATTGCACGGGCATTTCCCAACCACCAAAGCTGGTCAGCCGGGCTTTAAGTTCTACACCCAATTGATATAAAGGGGTTCGGGCCAGAGATAGGGCAATTTCTTCTTGATTAGCCACAGATTATTTATGCGATCGCACCTCAACATCTATCTATCCTAAGAGATGGTTTCTCATTTGAGAGTGTGAGGGAGCAAAGGAGCAGGGGACAAGGGGGAATAATTCAAAACTCCTGTCCTCTTCCCCCTAGTAAGGTTTAATAGTTAATGGTGAAGTGTTGAGATTTATTAAGAAGACATTATGAAATATTGGCGACTACTAGCTAGCTTTGTCTTAGCTACAGTACTTTTTTTGTTTCCCTTATCAGCGCAAGCTGCTAGTTCTTCTAGCATCACCCGTTCTGCTGGCGATGAATTTAAGGGCAAGGATTACTCTGGTCAAAGTTTAATTGGTACTGAGTTTACCAATGTCAATTTAGAGAATGCTAACTTTAGCAATGCTGACTTACGTGGTGGTGTGTTTAACGGTACTGTACTGGAGGGAGTAAATCTGCATGGTGTAGATTTTAGTAATGGGATAGCCTATCTGGTGAGGTTTAAGGGCGCTGATTTAAGTGATGCAGTTTTAACAGATGCAATGATGCTGCGTTCTACTTTCGATAATGTCGATATCACAAATGCTGATTTCACAAATGCGGTTTTAGATGGCACGCAAATAAAAAAACTTTGTGCTAAAGCAAGTGGTGTAAATTCTAAAACTGGTGTGGATACTCGCGAGTCTTTAGGATGTAGGTAAGATTTTACTCCCTCTTCGCTTCGCTGATGGAGAGGGGGCTATTAAGAATTTTAAACTACAAGTTTTTATCTTGCTAAAGCGATGGCTGCATTCTGACCACCAAAGCCAAAACTCAAACATAACACTCGCCCAATTTTACTTTTACTGGCTACCTTCACCAAATCCAAATCAAACGCTGGTTGCCTTAATCCTACACAAGGCGGTAAAATTTGATGCTTCAGTGCCATCAGAGAAAAAGCTACACCCAAGGCTCCTGATGCTCCTAAAGTATGACCTGTAGCTCCCTTCGTTGAACTAACTGCAACTCTTTGAGGGAACAAACGCTGGATTACCATGCTCTCCATGCGGTCATTTAACTGCGTAGCTGTACCATGAGCATGAATGTAATCGATATCACGTAGTGTCCGACAACTACGTTCTAGAGATTGTTTTATGGCTGCGATCGCACTTTTACCATCAGGTTCTGGTGAATTAGTATGATAGGCATCGTTTGTCAAGCCAAAACCCAGAATTTCACCATAAATCTTTGCTTGACGCTGCTTTGCCAAATCTGCTGATTCTAAGACAAACACAGCTGCGCCTTCGCCCAATACCAAACCTTCTCTGTGCAAATCAAAGGGATAAGCCCCTGTTTTTGCCAAAGCACCCATTTGCTGAAATCCTACCAAAGATAGGGGTGTAATTGGTGCTTCTACTGCTCCAGCTATCGCCCTTTGACATTGCCCAGATTGCACAAGTAAAGCTGCTTGAGCAAGCGCCCAAATTCCAGTGGCGCAAGCTGCCATTGGAGCTAAAACTATGCCAGATGCGCCGATTTGTCGTGCAGCTGCGATCGCACTCATGTGAGGCAGAGTATCTAGCCACTCCTCTTTAGAGAACTGGCAGAGAGGGGAATTTTTCCACTTTTCTTCCCCTATTCTTTCGTTTTCAATCTCCCGCGCCAGTATTTCCCAAGATGCTTGATGAGAGCGACTTGAACCAATTACTACAGCGCAATCAGCTAAAGGCGTAACCAAACCTGCATCTTGCACAGCAGATGCAACAACCTGGTGAGTCAGGCTTTTTAATCCAACTGGTTGTTGACCAATTAATCCCAAAGGCAGTGGTTCCAGTTCTGGAAATGGTTGATGTAATTTAATTCCAGATTGTCCTGCCAGCAATGTTTGCCAGCTATCCTCTAAACTTCCACCTAAAGCGGAAACTAAACCAATACCAGTAACAACAACCTTCACAAATTTGAGAGTCAAGAGTCAGAAGTACAGACGCGATTATACTCTTACGAGAAGCCGCTCTTCGAGCGTCTACGCGTCTGTACAAGAGTTAGGAGTCATTATTATTCTCCTGCTCCCCGGTTACTGAGCGCAGTCGAAGTATGCTCCCTGCTCCTCGGTCACTGAGCGGCTTGCCTTGAGCGTATCGCTAAAGCGAAGCTTCGCTAACGCCTTGGTCTCGCAGAGAAGCCGAAAGGAGCCGTAAAGCCTGCGGCATAGCTGCGCCCTAAGCGCAGCCTCTCGTAGAGAAGTGCTGCCCCTCTGCCCCTTCACCTCCTTGCTGCTACTGACCTGGGGTTTTCAGATTTTCCGCGCCTTGGGTAACCTTAGCGGAATCAATGCGATCGCCTTGTTGAATTTTGTTCACGACATCGAAGCCTTGAGTCACGTTACCAAACACGGCGTAGCTACCATCTAGAAATGGCAAATCCGCTAGGGCAAAGTAAAATTGCGAGGAAGCTGAGTCTGGTTGTTGCGATCGCGCCATTGCCACTGCACCCAGCTTGTGAGCCAACTCAACGGGTCGAGCAGTAGCATCAAATGGTTTATTGTACTCAGGTGTAGCTGCACCTTTTGGTTTAATTTCTAGAGGTATATAACGCTCTCTCCCGGTTTTGGGATCAGTATAACTACCCGTTCCTAATCTAGCCACCGGGAATTTTGGGTCTTTGCTTTGAGGATCGCCGCCTTGAACCACAAAAGGTTGAGGGTCACGCACAACGCGATGAAAAGCTAAACCATCGTAAACACCTTTTTGCACTAAATCTACAAAGTTGCCAGCAGTAATTGGCGCATTAGTACCGTCTACTTCGACAGTAATTGGTGAGCCTTTAACTGTGATCACCACAGTAGCTTTGCCTTCGAGCCGTGGTAAATCGGTCATTCCTGGTACACTCTCGTTAGTAGTTTCTGATACAGATGTTGCTTCAGTAGTCTGATTCGTACTTGTCTCGCTTGCTGGAGAAGTAGCTACCGAGGTTGGAGAAGAAGTAGAAGCGACTTGCCCAGTTGAACATCCTCCCAACATCAAAGTACTGATCATCAAAAAAGCAATCAAAAATTGTGAAAATTTTAACCGCATTGCCAGTCACTGATTCAACCAGAGTATCTTATCTTTTCAAGGGCTATTAAGGATTAGAGATTAGGTACTAAGAAAGAATTTTCATCCCCAATCCCCAATCCCTAAAGACCTTCCAGCGGTACTCCCAAAAAACGGGCTAATTCCGCACCTTGTACTTCCAATTCTGTTAAAGATAATGGTTGTCCGACCCGTGTTAAAGGTATGTCTCGCCGACCTTTAATGCGTAGGTAGAGTGCGCGAAGAGGATTGAGACCTTCTTTGATATTTATTCGTACAGCCTGCACGTCTTGTATGCGGCTATTAATCTCAATACGGCGGTTTTTGCCAGGAAATCCCCATCGAAAGATTTTAATTGTGCCAGTTTCCTGATTAAACTCGTTATAACCGCCGCCGACGTCCCATAAAATTACTAGCCAGAGGTATAGGGCTAAAAGCAAGCCAGCAGTCCCATATAACCCCATAACCAATCCTTGGGGGACAAATACTAGTTGAGTTGGATCGGTAACTATGAGTAAATTAACTTTTAGGTAACTGGATATCCCAGCCAGCAAAAAGCCTGTAGCTCCCAAGGTAACGATAGTTGCCCACCAGTAGTTACTGAACCGACGAGAACCGAGAACATTTTGATGCAGGAGGCGATCGCCTTTGTTAATCGTTGTTGATACCGTCATTGAACTACCTTCGCCCGTGAGATACTCCCTCTAAAAGTCTGCCATTGCAGCGGGATATCTTGCAAGTTTAGAGCTTGTACCGTTGCGCGAAATTAAAAATTAAATAAAAATTCTCAAATTCCTGTTTTATTTACCTTTTCAGCCCTAGAAATGGTTTCCCCAGTGTCGTCTACCTGCCCTAAAGTGTCAAGATTTCTGAGAAAAGTTGTGTCAGATTGTAAAATTTCTGATATTCATAGTATTTAATAGGTTCGTGTGAAATACCCGATTGGCTTCAGTGGATCGGGCAAAAACTCGGATAAATGTGATAAGTTAAGAATCATTAAGTTACCAAAAGCTAGATTACTAGCTAATGGTACGGGTAACGGCGTAACCCTGAGAAATGCCAACTTAACTAAGTGGTAAGTTCTCAGAATCTCAAATGCTTTAAGGCGAATGAGATTGTCAAAAAAACCTTAATTCCTCGCGGCAGCAGCTTAAAGTCGAGCCACTGCCTTATGGGAGAGCCTCCCGTTAAGTAATTGGCGTGGGAAACCCGCTGATAGCGCTGCCTAAAAAGCGTTGCAATTTTAGTAAAAAGAGGATTTTAGTTCGATGACCATCGCAGTAGGACGCGCCCCCAGTAGAGGGTGGTTTGACGTACTAGACGACTGGTTGAAGCGCGATCGCTTCGTATTCGTAGGTTGGTCAGGGATATTATTATTTCCCTGCGCTTACCTAGCATTAGGCGGTTGGCTGACCGGGACAACATTTGTCACATCGTGGTACACCCACGGATTAGCCTCATCTTACCTAGAAGGCTGTAACTTCCTGACAGTGGCAGTATCAACACCAGCAGACAGCATGGGACACTCCTTGCTGCTGTTGTGGGGGCCAGAAGCCCAAGGTGACCTGACACGCTGGTTCCAACTAGGTGGATTGTGGCCATTCGTAGCCCTGCACGGAGCCTTTGCTTTAATTGGCTTCATGTTAAGGCAATTTGAAATAGCACGGCTAGTAGGAATTCGTCCCTACAACGCGCTAGCATTCTCAGCCCCAATTGCGGTATTCGTCAGCGTCTTCTTGATGTACCCCTTGGGACAATCGTCTTGGTTCTTTGCACCCAGCTTTGGAGTAGCAGCAATCTTCCGATTCTTGCTGTTCCTGCAAGGGTTCCACAACTGGACACTCAACCCATTCCACATGATGGGAGTAGCAGGGGTACTAGGTGGAGCGCTATTGTGCGCGATTCATGGTGCGACAGTTGAAAACACCCTATTTGAAGACGGCGAAGGTGCAAACACCTTCCGGGCATTCAACCCCACCCAATCAGAAGAAACCTACTCAATGGTGACAGCAAACCGATTCTGGTCACAGATATTCGGGATTGCTTTCTCCAACAAGCGCTGGTTGCACTTCTTCATGTTGTTTGTGCCAGTCACAGGCTTGTGGATGAGTGCTGTGGGTATCGTTGGTCTGGCACTCAACCTGCGGGCTTACGACTTCGTTTCTCAAGAATTGCGGGCGGCAGAAGACCCGGAATTTGAAACTTTCTATACCAAAAACATTTTGTTGAACGAGGGTATCCGCGCTTGGATGGCTCCTCAAGATCAGCCTCACGAACAATTTATATTCCCTGAGGAGGTATTGCCTCGTGGTAACGCTCTCTAATAGACCTTCAGTCTTAGGTGGCGGACGCGACCAAGAATCATCCGGATTTGCCTGGTGGTCTGGTAACGCGCGTTTGATCAACCTATCTGGTAAACTACTGGGCGCTCACGTAGCCCATTCTGGCTTAATTGTATTCTGGGCTGGAGCGATGACTTTGTTTGAAGTCGCTCACTTCATCCCCGAAAAGCCCATGTACGAGCAAGGCTTAATCCTGCTACCTCACCTCGCCACTTTAGGATGGGGTGTTGGTGCTGGTGGTGAAGTCATCGACACCTTCCCCTACTTTGTTGTTGGTGTACTCCACTTGATTTCCTCAGCTGTACTAGGTTTTGGCGGTATCTATCATGCCGTCCGTGGCCCAGAAACCCTAGAAGAATACTCTTCCTTCTTTGGTTACGACTGGAAAGACAAGAACAAGATGACCAACATCATCGGCTTCCACCTGATCATCCTGGGATGCGGTGCGCTGCTGTTGGTACTGAAGGCAATGTTTTTCGGTGGTATCTACGATACTTGGGCGCCCGGTGGTGGTGATGTTCGCGTCATTACTAACCCAACACTCAACCCAGCAGTCATCTTCGGTTATCTGATCAAGTCTCCCTTCGGTGGTGAAGGCTGGATTGTTAGCGTCGATAACTTAGAAGATGTGATCGGCGGTCATATCTGGGTTGCCTTTGTATGTATCGCTGGCGGTATTTACCACATTCTTACCAAGCCTTTTGCTTGGGCGCGTCGTGCGTTCATTTGGTCTGGTGAAGCTTACCTCTCCTACAGCTTGGGTGCGCTCTCTTTGATGGGCCTCATCGCTTCCTGTATGGTTTGGTACAACAACACTGTTTACCCCAGCGAATTCTTTGGCCCTACTGGCCCTGAAGCTTCTCAGGCTCAAGCTCTGACCTTCTTAATCCGTGACCAACGCTTAGGTGCTAACGTCGGTTCTGCACAAGGCCCCACAGGTTTAGGTAAGTACCTGATGCGCTCTCCTACTGGTGAAATCATCTTCGGTGGTGAAACCATGCGCTTCTGGGATTTCCGTGGCCCTTGGTTAGAACCTCTCCGCGGCCCCAACGGTCTTGATCTGGAGAAAATCAAGAATGATATTCAGCCTTGGCAAGCTCGTCGCGCTGCTGAATACATGACTCACGCTCCTCTGGGTTCTTTGAACTCTGTAGGTGGTGTGGCTACCGAAATCAACTCTTTCAACTACGTGTCTCCTCGCGCTTGGTTGGCGTGTTCTCACTTCGTATTAGGTTTCTTCTTCCTAATCGGTCACCTATGGCACGCTGGTCGCGCTCGTGCAGCAGCTGGTGGTTTCGAAAGAGGTATTAACCGTGAAACTGAGCCAGTGTTGTTCATGAACGACCTAGACTAAGTTGCAAACTTTCTTTCATCACTGACAATTAATTAATTTAGAGGCTCTTGCGTAAAAGCAAGAGCTTTTTTTAGCGCATAGTATTTAAATAAAAAGCGCATAGTATTTAAATAAAAATAGCAATCTGTTGATTAATCTTAAAAAGAGTGTGTGCCTGGGTAATTGCTTGTAATAGTTATGACAAAATTGATTTATATAAAGCAAATACAAAAGCAATAATTAACCTTTTATTGTCACTCTAGGAAAATAATAATCGAAGCTAGATTCTGAAACTTTGTTTTTAATTTCTTAACTGTTTCGGTCTTTCGCAAGGGTTAGTTTTTTGATTAATTGAGCCTTTAATTCCTGAAAGTAATTAGCAGCATCTTCCAAGCCTGAAGCTTTAGCGTAACGAATCAAAGGTTCTATTAGCCAAGCTTCTGTAGGAGTCATTTCGGGCTCTAGAGTACCGAGACGCAACTTCATATCTAGCCATTGCAAACTAGAGGGAATGTGAGAAGCGTGTTGTCTACAAGTTTCGATAACTTGAGCGAAAATTACCTCAAAATCTTCTTGCAAATCATAAACCTTCACCATCTGCCCCACCCGAAATACTTGATAGACTAATTCACGCATTTGTGGTTCATGAGAAGATTCCAGGATGTTGCCGACTGTTAAAGCTTTAAAATTGCCTGCTGAATTAATCGCCCAGATTTGCCCCAGCAAATTACTCAGGAGATTTACCAACGCCTTATCAAATTCCAGACGAGTAGCGGAACTGGAAGGCGCTTCTTCAAAACAGCCTCCTCTAGCAGCCAAAATTTGGCAACAGCGCTCTCTAGTACCAACATCTCCACCGGCAATCTGAGTTCGTCCTTTTGCTCCAGGGCGATAGATGGTTTCGGAACCGCTGCCTTCGCGCAGTCCAGTTTGAATTGTGACGCCGCGCAGAAATCGAGAGACTATTTGCGGCATTATGGAAGGCCAAAGGTCTGGTAAACGTCCAAAAAGTGTGGCTTCTTCGATTTTTTCAATAAAGATTTGGCGGAAGCGCTGAAAATATATGCCATTAGAACAGAAGACAAACAATGGCAATGATTCGGCTGGCTGCAAGAGCTTCTCGTGCTTTTCTACCAGTACTAATAATTCTGCAATGGTGGTGATGACGCCTAAAAGTTGGTCAGGGTTAGGACAAATAAGAACTACTTCTGGTAAAAAACCAGACTGATAGCAAGTGAGCAAGTCTGGTTTAAGTATTGTATCTGTAGGGATTGACTCAATTTTATCCGGGGTGGCGATCGCTATTTTCCCACTTTTCTTTAAGGAGGAAGCACTATTCGACCCGCGTCTTTCTAAAAAATAGACTTGATTATCTAACTGCGTGAGTTGCCTTGTTAAGTGATAGAAAAAACCAACCCCTAACGCTCCAGGTGATAAGATTCCGATGCTGCCTGAGATTAAGGAACTCATGCCTCAATTTTCCGCCAGTTCAGCAAGCACTTGACAAGCCTTACTCAAATCAGAAACTTTGACCATCAGGCGCATATTTTCGCCAGCACGGATAGTGCTTCCATAGATATATTCAATGTTAATTTTGGCAGCCGCTAGAGCATGGCTCAAGAGAGCTAATTGTCCAGGATTATCTGTCAATTCAATAGCTAAAACATCCGCCTCAATTACGTAAAATCCCTGTTTCACTAAAAGGGTTTTGCAGTTGGCAGCATCACTAGCGACTAAGCGAATAACGCCCTGGTCTATGTTATCCAGCAGGGAAATTGCTTCAATATTAATTCGCTCTTTGGCAATCGTAGTGCTGACGGCAGCTAAACGACCAGGATAGTTTTCCAGCGCTATTGTTAGTTGACGTTGGATTGTAAAGTGCATATGTAAAAGAGGGCTTTGACCTGTGGTCGTGCTTAATTATCTCACTTTGCTGTTATCTCAGCTGGGGTTAATGTCGCGATCGCACTCTATTTGTGAAACGAACCGCAGAGGCGCAGAGAGCGCAGAGGTAAGAAAAAAGACATACTGCACTATCTTAAGGTAATTAGTAAATCGCGCAGGAAGTAAAAGCGATCGCCTTTACCTTCCCATAATATGAAGTTAAGGGCAAATCAATAGGTAAGGTTAATAGCATGACTGAATCAACCGCTAAACAACCTGCACGTCGAGGCAGAATTTTTCCTGAACGCACTTTATCACCGGAAGAACTTGCTAGGCGCAAAGCTGAAGATGAAGTTTTTGATCAGCGTTGTCAGGCAATATTTGAGCGCGTGCGTCCCAATTTAATTAAGAAACACTATGGCTGGTATATTGCTGTAGAGCCAGATAGTGGTGATTACTTTATTGATGTGGATAAGGAAGTCGCTAGTCAGAAAGCACGTCAGGAGCACCCCAATTCTATACACTTTATGTTTTGCTTAAATGAGACCGGAACTACTGGCACAATATGATTCAGGGCATCTTTGGAAATAGGGGGCAGCTATTTTTTGAAATTGAATTTATTACTGATGATGGATTAAATCTGCCTGTGGATGCCATGTTGGATACTGGTTTCACAGGCTTTATGGCAATTAACAAGCAAGATTTAGATGGTCTTAATTGGCTGTTTATACGTAAGGAACGTTTGCGAACTGCACAGGGAGAAGCTAGATTTAATATCTATTTAGGTAAGGTGCTGCTGGATGGACAGGAGTATGAGATTCCTGTTTATGCAGGGGATGAAATAACTGAGGTATTGCTAGGTTCAGAATGGCTGAAGATTCTGCCGTTGGTGGTGAATTATCAGCTTGGAATTTTGACGCTAGGATGAAGGTAATGCCTAGCAGCAAAGCTGATGCTAACGCACTCTATTTATAAAAAAAACCGCAGAGGCACAGAAAGCGCAGAGGTAAGAAAAAAGACATACTGCACTATCTTGGGATAATTAGTAAATCGCGCAGGAAGTAAAAGCGATCGCTCTTGTTATCTCGTCCTAAGTAGCCTGTTAATGGTGAGGAAAGTTCTATCAATAAATCGTGAACTGTTTCATCATTTAACTTAGGGCTATGAGTGGCATTGTAATGTGCGCGAATTTCTGTAGATGTGCAAACTTTTTGCGTAACTTGTGAAGTTTCGTTATCTGGTTCACAAACTTCTTTGACTGCTTGGACAATCTGCGATCGCAAGTTAATTTCTTTTTCAGTTTTATCTATATATTCATCAATCTTGTATTCAATTTGTCCAGGTTCTAAATATTTCTGTAACTCAACTAAATTTATAGCGCCTGGATATTTGGCTTTTAGTTCAACTAGCTTTTGTAATGTCATAGCATTAATAATACTTACTTTCCATTTTTGTGCGGCTTTTAGTATATCCGTAGATGGTTTACCAGGGCCAATTACTAACTTTGCTGAATCAAGAAATTGATTAGCACCTAAATGCATTCCACCTAGCTTAACTAATTCCTCAACTGTACCGCTAGGAATCAGCCTACCTGCTTTACACTCGCAAACAATAGGGTAAGGTTTTGAACAAAATAAATCTAAGCCTCCAGCGCCACCTTTATAAGCATTTTCAACCTTGAACCCTAAGAACTCCAGACTTTGACGTGCGATGTTTTCAAAATCTGTACCAGCTTGGTAGTTACTTTTTTTCTCCTCTAGCTCGATGCTGCGATCGCCTAATTTTGCAATATCATTTATCCAAGCTAAATTTGGATTTGGTTGCTTAATGAGCTTGTCACTACTCCAACCCAAAAATACTTTGATATCGTTGTCTAATTCTTTCACTGCTGGTTGGCTAATGGTTAGGGATGCGATCGCGCTCTGCAATTCTTCTAATTCAGGATGCAGTGGCGGCTCTAATTTTTCTAGTTGGCGTCTGCGTTGGCCGAAGATGCGATCGCTCAAAACAGGATTTGCTTCAGAAACCGTTAGAGAATTAGGTAAACTAACAAATTTTCCTAGCTTTTCCTGAATGTTCGGATTGACTGATATTTCTTGTAACTGAGGTAACTGGTAAACACGCAAGTAAGCCAGAAAAATATACTGTTGTTGCTGTAATATCTCCTTTAATACTTTTGGTGTCCATATTGTTAATTTAGACAAAATATCTAATGGCTTAGTTTCGTCTAAAATTTGGCAGAGTTCACATTTAGCCCAAGCTTTAATTGAAACTGAAGATTCAGCAGGATAAAGTGCAAATCTCTGCCCAGGACGAATAAACATTCTGGGTAAAGCTGTAATTTTTCGTCCCTGTATTAAAGCTTCAATATCTAGGGTAGGTAGACATAGGGCAGTGTTAATCAAAATTAGATTACTCATAAACCAAGTTTAATGAGTAAATTATCAAGTTTAAAGTCTACATCTTCACTTTCTTTTATATGTAGTACTGGCTGGATTTCCGAAACATTATCTTCATCAACTAATCCATTAGGAATCTGCCCAGATGGATCGCTCAAAATCTCACGTATTAAATAATTTTCAGTTACCAGCTTCTCCCGACTCATAAACTGAGTGATTTCTTCTTCACTGATTTCATAATCTGCACAGGCTTTTTTAATAAATAAGATAGCTAACAGAGGTTTAATATCTTCAATAGTAAGCTTGACAAATTCTCCTCCTAACTCTTTAGAAAGTAGTTCATCTAAATGTTCTTTACCTCTAGTGTTAGATTTCACGTCTTTAGCACGAACTAAGCAACCACGAGTCATGTCAAAAGTTTTATAATCTATTAATCTTTTTAAGGCAGCACTCACAAATCTATTGCTAGATTCCTGTATAACTGATACTACTATTTTCACAATTCTTTCATCTTCTTTACCAATAATTCTAAAATTAAGGTAGCCTTTATCTACATTTTTTACTATAAGTTCTTCAACATCTTCAATTTTGACTCTTTCTATACTTTCACCCTTAATACTTGATAAAGCAAATTTTATAGCGTCTGCTATGATATTACTATTTTCAAAATAATTGTCTATTGTATTATCAAGTGCTGCAAGTTCTTTTTTAAAAGCTATTTCAACTTTATGTAGTGGATCTACTTTCTGCGGTGGTTTACCGGGTAAATTCCAGTTAGTTGAACACCACTGTAAAACTCTTCTAACTATTGGCTTCTCTTTACCAAGTTCTCTCAATTCGTCTTCATTAAAAGGATATACAGGATTAGGTGGAGTTAGATTTTTTGTATTATAAAAATCTTTTAGCCAATAAGAGACAAGAGTTACTACATCATCACTGTTAAGATGTCTTAAGTCAAACTTCTTTTCACCAATTCTATCAATAACTGATTCTGCTTGTGGCACAACCTTAACTTGGTGTGTCCAAGTCTCATCAAACATCGCTAAAATTAGGACTCCGCGTTTAATTTTGCTATATATATCTTTTGCAAAGAGAGCAATAACCTGCGATCTTGTAAAACCTTGCTCATTACAATTGAGGCTTTCTAACTCATCAAAGCAGGTAACTACTGTTCTATAATCACCAATTAAGTCTAAAATTTGGCATACAGTTTGAAATGCTTCAGCTTCTTTATCATCTTGGTGAGTGTTTGGTAATCCCATAGCATCAGCTTGTGATTGTGCTAAGTCTCTGCCAGCAAGCCAGTTAATTGCAAATGCAATTTTATCTGAAGAAAGTGTCCATAAAATAGCTTGTATCAAATAAGGATTTTCAATATTTGGCTTGAGTTTAAGTATTTTGGCAGTTAAAGCATCGACTATTTTAGGATTTTGAGCTAAAACTCCAGGAAATCTCTTGATCAAATGTTGAGGTGTGTAGTTTGTTTTATATGCTTCATTTACTAAAATAGTTGCCAATTCTTGCCATTGCATTACACCTTGATTACCAATCTGTTTTAAGCTATTTGCTAAAGTTGTTAGAAATTTAGAATGGATTTTGCTTAAGTCACCATAGTCAACCTCACTCATGTAGACGAAAAAACTATAATCTTTACTCTGAAGAGAGTGACGAATCCTACTGATCAAGTGACTTTTACCCAAGCCCTTCTCTGCTTTGATTGTTATTCCAATAACTGAGCGATTTCCTGCACGAATTTGCTCTATCGCCTGAAAAATACCATTTGAAGCATGAGCGTTTATAGAAGGAACATCAGGGAAACTTTGGTTCCAGATATCATGATTTCTGACCACTAATGATCTGTCAAATGGGTTATGGCTTGTAATAGCCTTGTCGAGGTCTGAATATGAAGAAAGAGAATTATTCATGGTTGTGCATCCGCTGAAATGATGAGTAACAAAGTAAAGTTGGAAAAACTGACTAAAGTGATTTAGGAATTGAGGCGTTTAGCATAGCAGCGTAATCCACTAACTTTAGTAGTAATGGAATCTTCAATCTTGTCTGGCGCACTATCTTCTATGCTTCCACCTTGAAGTTGTAGAATGTCATTCTCCTGAATTTCTAACAGCCATGTGTTGAAATCTTCACGAGTAACCCGATCGCCTATTTCTCTCCTAATCCTGTAAATTGGCACTAGATCATCTAAGTTGTAGTTTTGGTTCAGCTTGTCGTAGACTTCCAACGCCACTGACTTAAACTCGTCGTAAGAAGCAATTCCTTTGGAAAGCTCTGCTAACGCATTCTTCCCATTAACTGGTACATCTGCACCAGCTACCGCAACATCTATCTGACTAATCCACTTCACCAGCGCATTCGCCGCCCAAGTTCCGACAATTGTTCCTTCAAATTTAAAATCAGAACTTTTCAAACCCTCACCCAATACCTCTAAACCCTTGGGAGATGTCAGAGAGTATCCTTTTTTAGAGATTGCGATCGCTCCCTGGTTCTGTAATTCCTCGAATATGCTTTGATAATCTGCTACTTTCTTATTTTTGGATACAATTCGTTTGGTGAGTTGACCTTTCAGCACTTCTTGCTGCGCTCCTCCCAAATCCCACAAAGCTAAAAGCAAACGAGTTCCAGTTAGGGCTGCGTTTTTTGTTGCCATATTTAAATGTATTCTTTGACAAAAGCCATCATAGTAACTGTATCTTTTTAAAATATTTACACTAGAAAAATAACCGAGAAATTGCTGAACATTTCCGTGTTTTAGCTGGGTTGATTCATCAAAATAAAAGCTGCTGCAATTCAGTAACGCTTAATGTAAAAAAGTAGAATATTGTATTCTTATCTGTGCAATCCTAGAAGATTCCCTGAATATTGCTCATTCAAAAGGGGACTTGGAAAGATAAAGCCTATTTATTATTTAATTGCAAAAATACCCAGCGATCGCTCATATTTCTACTCGCTGCTTACGTATAAGTGCCTAAAACTGTTATTTTCTTAGTTAAAAAAATTCATTGAAGAGTATTATTTACTTACTTAAGAAGATATTTCTTTAGGATGAATCCTATTTATCTCAAAGGCAGGATGGAATGTTTGAAAGATTGAATCACCATAACAGAAGACAGTATCTGTGCTGTTGTAGATGAGCGGCAAACGTTTTTTCAATCCTTGGAGAAATAACAATAATTCCAACTCTATTTCTGCAACAGCAGGGTTTTTAGCAAACACAAGCTGACAACGAAATATGATGAAGACATTATCCGGAGAGCGTAAAATAGTTTCACGTCTGCTAGCAGTTGTGCTTTCAGCATTGCTAACAGTACCCTTGCTGAGTAGCTGTGGAGGAGGTTCTAAAACTGCTTCGCCACCACCACCTGTTGACGACACCGTTGGCAGAAATGTGAGTAATAATGTCCCAGCAAACAGACCCGAAGCCAAGAAGGGATTGGGTACGGGACAAAAAGTAGCTATTCTGGCGGGAGCCGCAGCGCTTTACTACCTTTATAACAAGCATCAGAATGCTAAAGAAGATGGAGCGCAAGGTAAGTACTATCTTTCCAAGAATGGACGTGTATACTACCGCGATGCTGAACATCGCGCTCACTGGGTAACTCCACCCTCAGAAGGAATTCGCGTACCAGAATCTGAGGCACGAAGATATCAGGAATTTCAGGGCTATAACGGGCGTTCCACAGGCCGCGATTTGAGTGGTATAAGTTCAAGCGCAGCTCCAGCACTTTAGATAAGCTAAGCGTGTGTAATGCAAAGCGATTCCCTTGAGGATAACGCCGATCGCGCACGTGGAATACACGAAACTTAAATAAGGAGACAGTTCATGGTAGAGAACTTTTTGCGAAAGGCGAAGGATTTGCTTCTAGGGTCGAACAATAATCAAGCTGATCGAGACGCTGAATACCGCGATCGCGATGTTCGTCCAGCCAGTGAAGACCCTTATGGTGATCCCGCAGATCAAGGGAATTTTGGTGATGTTCGTCCAGCCAGCGAAGATCCTTATGGTGACCCCGCAGATCAAGTAGGTCAAGGCTATTACGGTGACGTTCGTCCAGCCAGTGAAGACCCCTATGGTGATCCCGCAGATCAAGTAGATCAAGGGTACTTCGGCGATGTTCGTCCCGCTAGCGAAGACCCCTACGGCGACCCAGCAGATCAAGATTATCGCCGTTAACGCGCAACTAAAAATCCCAATATGTAGGGGGGGACAGCTAGCTGTCCCCCCCTATTACTATGTCAAGCTTATAGATGCTAAAATTTCCTGCGCCCGGTCTATATTTTTACGCACAGATTGCGCCGAAGTCCGTAAAGCTGCCTTTTCATCATCGGTGAGATTCAACTCCAATACACTCTCAATTCCACCGCATCCCAAGCGACAGGGAACGCCAATTACAATATCTTCTAATTCGTATTCACCTTGAAGATAAGCCGCTACAGGTAACAACCGCGACTGATTCAGCAAAATCGATTCCACCATCACACTAGTAGCAGAAGCGGGTGCAAAAAAAGCACCACCTGTCTGCATTAATTCGACAATTTCCGCCCCCCCATTCCGGGTTCTTTCTACCAAGCGTTCAATTGTGGCTGCATTCAGCAATTCTGTGATTGGGATGCCGTTAACAGTGGCATAACGAGACAAGGGAACCATTAAATCGCCGTGGCTACCCAATACCATTGCTTTAACATCAGCAGGCAAAACTCCTAATTCCAGGGCGATGAAAGTTTCAAAGCGGGCTGAGTCTAACACGCCAGCCATACCCATAATGCGATCGCGTGGTAAACCAGTTGCTTGCCAAGCTAAATAAGTCATCACATCCAAAGGATTGGTGACAATAATAAAAATTGCATTGGGAGAGTAAGCGATCGCTTTTTTTGCTGCTTCTACCACAATCTTGGCATTGGTTTTCAGCAAATCATCCCGACTCATACCTGGTTTACGGGGAATTCCTGCCGTAATCACCACGATTTGCGAACCAGATGTATCAGCATAGTTATTTGTGCCAATAATCTGGCGATTATGTAGTTCAATTCCCCTAGCTTCAATTAAATCTAGTGCCAGTCCTTGAGGCATTCCCTCAACGATATCTAGCAAAACTACATCAGCGAGATTTTTCTCGGCAATACGTTGGGTTAAAGTACTGCCTACCCTACCTGCACCAATGATGGTGATACGAGGTAAGTTACATAGAATTGGGGAAGAAAAAGAAGACATAATCTTAGAGTGCGTTAGCGTCAGCTTTGCCGCTAGGCATCGCTATCAAACCTCTCATATCTTGCACCAGGCGACTGAAGTTGCGGCTACACAGGCAAAACCCGCCTACGCGGGTTCCAAACCCTTGGTTTTCCGTCAGTCCGCGTTCGCGTAGCGTTCCGCAGGAAAGGCGGACTTTGTTTGTATAGCCACGAATTCCATTCGTTGGGGTTAGATGCAAGATATGAGACCTGCAAAAGTAGGTTTTGTTTTTGTAGCCTCAAACTTTAGTCTGATGGCAATCATTGAAAATTAATATTCTTGAAACCTGCAAAAGCAGGTTTTGTTTTTCTAACCTTAGACTTCAATCTGAAGGCGTTTTATTATTTAAATTCTTCGAGTTGATCTAGACGTAACCAAATATTTGGTGTTGGCACTTTCCCGAACTTAACAAAGGCATAATCACCTTTAACATCAACAACTTCGCCCTTAGAGTCGAACAAATAAGAAGGAAAACGAGGATCACTAGCTTGTGCTTCCACACTGTTTTCTAGTTTCTCGCGGACAACGCGAACCAAATCACCTCTTTTGACAGCCATAAGTCCCCTCACAAATTTGTAACTTGTTTTATACAGGATCTTAGCTTGCACCAAGCGTCAAAAGCGCAAATTCATTCCGAGTATATTGATTAAGCGTGTAGAAACAATAGAATAAACTCGAAACCCAGATTAAATCTGAACGCCTTGTAATTACGAATTACGAATTACGAATTACGAATTACGAATTACGAATTACGAATTACGAATTAACGTTGGCACTGTGGGCAAAAATGACTGGAACGCCCAGCTAACCTAGTTCGCTGTATCAAACCACTGCAAACTCGACAAGGTTCTCCGGCGCGGTTATAAACCCAGGCTACACCACCATAGTTGCCGTTGATACCTTTAACGTTAAGGAAATTACTAAAAGTCGTTCCACCAGCCTCAATGCTGGCTGCTAATACTTCAATGATAGCTGTTCGCAAAGACTTAATGTGCTCTAACTGCAAATCTGTACACAGCGTTTCGGGTAACACCCCACTCTTAAATAGTGCTTCATCGGCATAGATGTTACCTAATCCTGCGACAACAGACTGATCAAGTAGCGCAGTTTTAATCGGACGGCGACGATTTTGCAGTTTGAGAGCTAGATACTCGACAGTAAATTCGGGTGAAAATGGATCTACTGCCAGTTTTGCTAAACCAGTAATGATACTTTCTACAGCAACACCAGGCGGAACCCACCACATTTGACCAAAAGTGCGCTGATCAACAAAGCGCAATTCCTGCTGTTCGCCAAAGAATAATCTGACTCGCGTGTGCTTGTGTAATGGTTCATCTTGATGCAGCCATAATAGTTGACCAGTCATTCGTAGATGAACTCCTAGCCAAGTGGAGGAGGGGGAGAGTGGGGGAGTGGGGGAGGGTGCGAGTTCGGCTAAGAGATATTTGCCACGACGATGCCAAGTGGTAATACTACTCCCTTTAATTTTGGCAACAAACTCACCGACAGAAAACGGGTAGGCGATGGTGCGTTCAAGCAACACATCTCCACCCGTAATTTTTTGGTCAAGGGTCAATTGATTCAGACCCCGCCGGACTGTTTCAACTTCAGGCAATTCAGGCATTAAAGCTGATTAAGTAAGCAATTGGATATTTTTGGGAAATATAAAAGAGATGAGGAAGTATAAAAAATGAAGGGGCTGAAAATTTCATCCTCCATACTTTGTACTCGACACTTTCTTTTATCATCCCATCAAACAATCCCCAAGAGGTTTTGCTACTTACTTTTTCACCTTCGCCTTTGGTGCTTCAACTTCTACTATTTCATCTTCGGCAAAGTTATTGGTATTGATCCCAGAGTAATTTACCTTATCAAACCGGACAATTACTGGGTATTTGATGCCGCTTTGGTCAATAGAGGCCACGGTTCCTACATCCTGAAACCAGTAGGATTCTGGGCGGAGAATACGTACTTTAGAACCACGTTGAGCCATGATTATCTTCCCTTTTAGTTATCAATCGCCAATATATAGGGCTAATTGATTTCACTCTACAACCTGAAGGTCTCCGCTAGAGTCATTGTTAAGTTATTTGTCAGATGACCATTGGGAGTGCTGAGTCCTGAGTCAAGAGTAAGTTATTTCTCCCCCTGCTCCCCTGCTTCCCTGCCCCACTCTCCCGATCTAAACCTAAAATAGTATTAGACCCATCTTGACAAAGGCCACGCAATCGCATACCTTCGTTCGCAAATAGTAATTTTGCGTAACCTCATGCTTTGCTCAATACAAACACGCTCCCCTCGTTACCTCTACCAATCCGCAGATTGTCATCTATATAAGTGATGTCCAACCAGCCTTGTTGTGTATCACTGTTGATGGGAAAATCAACTGCCGGAAATTTTTTGCCACTTTCAATTTGTTGGATAAAAGTTGCCGGAGAATTGTATTCTATTAAACGTTGTAATCCGATAATTGAGCGCTCAAATTTCACTTGGACACGACGACCTGAAACTGGCTCAAATTTGGCAGCAACGCTAACTAAACCTTCTAAATAAGGTAAGCCATATATTTCAGCTATATTGTAAACGCTCTTTGTCTCTACCTGAATACACTGATAAATTTGACCAAGTTTACAGAAAGGTATGCGATCTAGGTTTAAGAGAGCCTTGCTGGTGGTGTATAGTAGTCGCCAATTGCCATTAAGCAAATTGCTCGCTTCCACTGGACGTGGTGTAGGATTAAGGTCTTCCAAATTGGCGATCGCAGCTAAGATAGCTTGTTTTTGTAGGTCAGTTGCCAATAAACCGCGATTTGTACCAGCGATCACATCTATAAGGGCCGCTTTTCCAATCATCGCTTTTCACCTCTAAAATTATTCATTGAACTATCAGCATGAACAAGATAATAATGTCTACTGTATAGAGCCGTACAAATCGCTAAAAACCCACCTCCGTTTGGCATACGGTTATTAAATAAAAAATTTCTATCCTATTACGGATTTCTCAACCAACCAGTTGAATGAATAACTAAATTAGTCCGTATCAAGTGATAGACTCTAATTGTCAAGTTACCTAACCCTTTTTCTGTCTTCCTTCGTGGCTATGTTGAATTCTCCTTTACGTGAAGAACCCCGCAACCAGCGAGCTGTCGTAATTCCATTAAAGCAAGAGTCCTCCCTGCTAGACTGGCTGCAATACAATGGTCGTCTCATAGCGCGTGACGTTCACGAGCCGGATTTTCCAGATGACGAAGAAGAAATAGATTCGCTAATGGGTGTAGAAGACGGTATTGGCGATTACGATCTTGATGATGATGACGATATAGCAATAGCTGAAGATTAACTGTTTTAATCACGGAACTTGGTAATATCTCTAGTTCCTAATATTTAATTTTGTAAGTGTGGAGTGAAGGGAAACTATCTGTGGACGCTAAATTATCTCCTGAACAAGGATTAAACATTTCTGGAATTGGGCTAGCCTCTTTGTTAGCTTTGGGGCTGAGTGCTACAGCGCTGACTTTTGATTGGATGGCGAATAGAACGCCCTGGCAAGCTATGTCACTAACCCTACCACTATTATTGTGTGCATTGGGTTCAGGTTTCATAGGTCATCTGGTCATACCTGTACTGCAAGCACTCAAAACGGGGCAAATCATTCGCGAAGATGGCCCCCAAGCCCATTTGAAAAAGGCAGGTACGCCAACAATGGGTGGTATATTTTTTATACCCGTTGCTGTAATAGCTGCCTGCCTATTATCTAACTTTGCCAAAGAGGTGCTTGCTGTTTCGGCATTAACCCTCAGCTACGGCTTCATTGGCTGGATAGATGATTGGCAAATTCTCCGCCGGAAGTCAAATAAAGGTATATCCCCCCGCATGAAATTGGCTTTACAAGTCGGCTTTGCTGCGGTGTTTTGTATATGGTTGATGTTTAATCAGCCTACTAATATTACAAATATTGCTTTACCTTGGGTGAGTTTTTCTTTACCTTTAGGTTTGTTATTCTGGCCTTTAGCTGGCTTTGTCCTAGTGGCAGAGAGTAATGCAACTAATTTAACTGATGGTATTGATGGTTTAGCAGGTGGAACAGTAGCGATCGCTTTACTAGCATTAGCCGTAATTATCGCACCTACTTCACCTGGATTGATGGTATTTTGTGCCGCTTTAAGTGGTAGTTGCTTAGGTTTCTTAGCTCATAACCGCAACCCAGCACGCGTTTTTATGGGAGATACAGGTTCCCTAGCACTAGGTGGAGCTTTAGGTGCGGTAGCACTTTTGACTAACAGTTTAGCAGCACTGTTCATTCTTAGCGGTATCTTCTTTGTAGAAACACTTTCTGTAATGGCGCAGGTAAGTTATTACAAAGCCACTAAAGGCCCCGATGGGAAAGGCAAGCGCCTCTTCAAAATGGCTCCTTTACACCATCACCTAGAACTTACAGGCTGGTCAGAATTGCAAGTCGTTGGGACGTTTTATATAATTGCTACTCTTTTGGCTACCATTTGTTTAGCGATCGCTCCATTTTAAATCAATTTTTTGAAAAAATAGTCTAAGACCAAATACCAACCTCCGCATCAACACGGGGGTTTTTTTATTGGAACTCAGCGTACTAATTCGTAATTCGTAATTCGTAATTCGTAATTCGTAATTCGTAATTAAGGCATACTCAAAAAGTTTTGATATAAGCTCTTGATATTACTTTACCTAGTCCCCAGTCCCCAATCCCCAGTCCCCAATACCCTATTTACGAATCTGACTTACCAAATGAACTAGTTCGGGTAAAATCAGTTTTTCCATCGCCAGTCGTACAGCATTACTTGAACCTGGAAGCGAGAAGATTAGTTTATTTTGATAAACACCAGCAACTGCGCGAGAAGCGATCGCACGCGAACCAATTTCTTGATAACTTAAAAAGCGAAACAACTCTCCAAATCCTGGCAAAGTTTTCTCTAGTAACTTCTCAATCGCATCGTAAGTGGTATCTCTCGGTGCAATACCTGTGCCACCGTTGAAAATCACAGCGTCTAAATTCAAGTTTTGACCCAGCTGTTCTATTTGCCCTTGAATCTGTGTTGGTTCATCTTTGATAATTGTGTAGGCTCCTACAGCATGATGGGCAGCAAGCAGTAATTGCTGAATCAGCTGTCCACTCTTATCTGTTTCGGGGGTACGCGTATCACTGACGGTAACGACAGCACAAGTTATCGTAATTTCAATCGAGTCTGGGTGAGGTTGTGACGTCATATTTAGGTAATAGGTAATGAGTAGTGAAGCAATTATCCATTACCCATTACCAATTCTGATTAAGATTTGCTGAATCCCAAATCGTTTTCTTCAGCATACCGTTCCATGAAGCGTATAAAACGCTCCCATTCTTCTTTTGATTTCATCAGGTAAAGTGCTTGTATTTTTTCCGGTCTGCCGTTGACAAATATAGCTTTAACTTCGCGGGTAATGATTTCGCCTTCTTCATCAATTAGGTACATCCCGGTGATGTCATCAGTTTTATCTTGATCTAAAGCCCTGGGATTTTCAAAAATAAATGTTGCCGTGCCATCGTTGCCATCTTTTGAGCGCGTCAAACGCACCTCTGGAACTACTTCTTCGTCGATCCCTCTAGAAAACTGGATTTTCGCCATGATGAAAGAATTTAAACTTTTGTGATGGTTAATTTAATATTCTCTCATTATTTAGAACTCCACTATCTAAGAAGTAATGATATTCTTCGTTTTACGTATATATATTTAAATTGCTTCTCGCTCAAGTAATAAAGTTACAGGCCCATCATTTTCAATAGTGACTTGCATCATTGCACCAAATTTACCAGTTTCTATCACTAACCCGCTAGTTTGTAACTTAGTTACAAAACGGTCATATAAATCTTCTGCTAATTGAGGCGTAGCTGAACGGTCAAAAGAGGGGCGGCGACCTTTACGGCAGTCCCCGTAAAGCGTAAACTGACTGACTACTAATAATTCACCGCCGATTTCTTGCACGGATTTTTGCCATCTGTCGCCCCCTTCTTCACCAGGAAATAGGCGCAATTCCAAACATTTACGTACCATCCAGTCGAGTTCAATATCAGTATCGGTATCAGCAATGCCTACAAGCAAGTTTAGCCCCCGCCCAATTTTACCGACAACTTCACCATTCACGATGACTTGAGATGATTTGACTCGCTGGATGATAACGCGCATACTTTTGTCAGTGAGGAGTTAAGAGTTATGAATTATAATTTATAACTCTTAACTCTTAACTTTTATTTTCCAAACCCTTTTCCGCGAGAGGTGGAAGGGAGACAAATGCAATTTTCTAGCTGAGTCATTAAAGCCTCACGATCCAAATTTTGACCAATTAGTACTAATTGGTTTTTTGGTTGACCTTGCCACTCATCATCATCTAAGGTGAAGCGTTTGCCACATAAGTGGAAAATATGACGCTTCGGACTTTCATCAAACCACATAATCCCCTTTGCCCGGAAGATATTTGAGCTTAGCTGGTTATCTAAGAAATACTGAAACTTCCTAATGGAAAGAGGCTTATCACTTTGAAAAGATATTGAAGTAAAGCCATCATTTTCTAAATGGTCGGAATGATGATGGTGTTCATGGTCATGATCGTGATGGTCATGATTGTGATGGTCATGGTCATGATGGTCGTGTCCACACGTTGAGTGATCATGGTCATGATCATGGTCGTGATGGTCGTGGTCATCTTCGGCAGTATCAAAATACTTATTAGACTCAAATAAACCAACACTGAGAATTAAGGGAAGTGGCACTTGCGATCGCGTGGTGCGAAGAATTCTCGCTCCTTCCTTAACTTCGTTAATTTTTCCTTCTAACTCATTTAAAGTAGCTTCATCCACCAAATCTGTCTTATTCAGCAGAATTACATCACCATAGGCAATCTGATTGTGTGCTGCTTCAGAGTTGAATAAATCGAGGCTATAATTTGCCGCATCTACTACAGTGATAATCGAATCTAAACGAGTCAAATCTCGCAATTCAGTACCTAGAAATGTCAGAGCTACTGGTAATGGATCTGCTAATCCAGTTGTTTCTACTACTAGATAATCTAGATTCTCTTGGCGTTCTAAAACTTTGTAAACGGCATCTACCAAATCAGTATTAATGGTGCAACAAATACAACCATTACTTAGCTCCACCATGTTCTCGCCTGTGGAGACAATTAACTCGTTATCGATGCCAATTTCACCAAACTCATTAACGAGAACAGCGGTTTTCAAACCCTGTTGGTTAGTGAGAATATGATTAAGTAAAGTTGTCTTGCCGCTACCGAGGAAGCCTGTAATAATTGTGACTGGCATCCCTTGTTTGGGCGCATCCATTGCTTGAGATTCGGGAGTGACTGCTGATTGCATGGTGCTGTTATTAAAAATCAAAAATAGAATGTAGCGCAGATAGTCCAGAAAACATTAGCACCGTTACGTGGAATTCAAAATTCCAAAATCTTTCATTTTTGGGCTGTTGACATTTTGTCCAACAGTATGTTGATTTTTGCCGTAACGTACTAGCATAGGGATGCTGGACTGTCATCCCAGTGCTTTACCCTATTATTGCGTATCTATCTATTTAGCATGACATCTGTTAAGCTGTTCCACGTTTAACCTGCATATAGTCAGCAGTCAAAATGCTTGCCAATACGGGGTTTTTCATTTTGAATTTTGAATGAGTGAATTTTGAATTGCTTATGACCCTAACCCTTTACAATACCCTCACCCGTCGTCTGGAACCGTTTGAAACAGTCGAACCAGGCAAGGTTAAGATGTATTACTGCGGCGTGACGGTGTATGACTACTGTCATTTGGGTCATGCTAGAGCTTGCATTGTATGGGACGTAGTGCGTCGATATCTTCAGTTTATCGGCTATGAAGTCCGTTACGTCCAGAATTTTACTGATATTGATGACAAGATTCTCAAACGAGCCTGTCTTGAACACTCATCAATGGAGGCTGTAGCCGATCGCTTCATCAAAGCATATTTTGAGGATATGGCGCGGCTGAATATCAAAGAAGCCGATGAATATCCGCGTGCGACGCATACGATGAATGGCATTCAGCGGCTAATTCATGAGTTGGAAAATAAAGGCTTTGCCTACCCCTCACAGGGAGATGTATATTATGCAATCAAGCAGTTTAGTGAGTACGGTAAGCTTTCTGGACGCAAACTAGAAGATTTGCAAGCTGGCGCAAGTGGACGAGTTGATACAGAAGATGCAGAGTATCAAAGAAAAAGAGACAAAGATGATTTTGCTTTGTGGAAAGCAGCAAAACCAGGAGAACCTGCCTGGGATTCTCCGTGGGGAAAAGGTCGTCCAGGGTGGCATATAGAATGCTCCGCAATGGTACGCGATCGCTTGGGTGATACAATTGACATTCATGCAGGCGGAGAAGACTTAGTTTTTCCCCACCATGAAAACGAAATTGCCCAATCTGAGGCTGTGACAGGGAAACCTCTAGCTCGTTACTGGATGCATAACGGCATGGTCAAGGTGGATGGGGAAAAAATGTCCAAATCTTTGGGCAACTTTACTACTATTCGCGACTTACTGGATCGAGGAGTTGACCCAATGGCGGTGCGGTTATTGGTACTGCAAGCGCAATATCGTACACCAATTGATTTTACCAATGAAGCGATCGCAGATAAAACAAACGCTTGGCATACTCTAAAAGAAGGTTTACTCTTCGGCTATCAACATGGTAAACAGCTAGGCTGGGAACTGGGCACTGGGGAACTCGGGGCCCCCTCTGGGGATAAGGGGCAATGGGGATTAGGGACTGGGGAAATTTCAGTACCCAATGCCTATATTGAACGTTTCCAAGAAGCTGTGAATGAAAACTTTAATTTTCCTGGTGGGTTAACAGTGCTGTTTGAATTAGCCAAACAACTGGAACGTGAGGGAAATATTCTTGTGCATCAAGGAAAAACTGAGACACCAGTAGATGAGTTAAAAATACAGTGGCAAACACTCGTGACTTTAGCTGGAGTATTGGGCTTAGAAGCAAAAATAGAAGCCCAAACTCCTGTAAATGATGGTTTGAGCGATGCGGAAATTGAAGATTTAATTCAACAACGACAAGCAGCGAGAAAAGCCAGGAATTTTGCTGAAGGCGATCGCATTCGTAACGAACTGCAAGCACAAGGTATTACCCTGATTGATAATCCAAATGGCACTCGTTGGCATCGGAATTAGAGGGGACTAGGGACTAGGAATTGAATTATTCTCAATGCCCCATTCCCCATTCCCCATTCCCTATTCCCTATTCTCCTAAATTATGTTTTCTGAACTTAAAAAAGCGATCGCTAATTTCGATATTCCTGCTAATTGGATTGGCATTAGAGCCGTAAAGGAAACTTCCACTACCCGTTTTGTGCGTGATAGCGTACCCCAGGTAAACGGCAAATCCTTTACTGTAGGAGCCATGCTGGAAGTTTTGGTAGATGGTTCTCTGGGTTATGCAGCCACTAACTCATTAGAACTATCATCTCTGCAAGCCGCAGTTCAAATAGCGTATAAACAAGCACTAGCAGCTAGCCAATGGTGGATACATCCCTTCCAAGAGAGTGAGCGCCCCAAAGTAGTTGGTGAATATAGCTCGCAATTCCTAAAGCCATTCGATGCTCTAAGCCCAGGAGAAATCAACGATTTATTGATTCGCATTTGCCAAAAGCTGAAAGTTGACGACAAGATTGTGCAAACCACAGCCAGCGTCAGTACTACAGACAGAGAAACTTGGTTTGTCAGCAGCAACGACTCCCAGGTGTATCAAAAAATTCTATCTATAGCTACTCATTATGGAGTGACTGCTCAAGATGGCACAAATGTACAGCAGCGCAGCAATAACGGCGGACACGCAAACTGTTATCAAGGTGGACTAGAACTTTTAAACCCAGATGACTTATGGTGTGGAGTGCAGCAAGTTGGCGAACAAGTATTAGAACTGCTGACAGCAGAGGAATGCCCAACCACACGCACCAATTTAGTTTTAGCTCCAGACCAAATGATGCTACAAATCCATGAAAGTGTTGGGCATCCCCTAGAAATTGACCGAATTTTGGGAGATGAGCGCAACTACGCTGGGGGTAGCTTTGTCAGCAAAAGTGATTTTGGCAAACTAGTGTATGGTTCGCCGCTGATGAATATTACCTTTGACCCCACTGTATCTGGTGAATTTGCCAGCTATGGCTTTGATGATACAGGTGCAGCGGCAACACGAGAATATTTAATCAAAGAAGGTGTACTCCAGCGGGGTCTAGGCAGTTTAGAAAGTCAAGCAAGAGCAGGTGTACAGGGGGTTGCTTGTGCGCGTGCTTGTTCATGGAATCGCCCAGCGATTGATCGCATGGCAAACTTGAATTTAGAGCCTGGAAATGCCACTTTTGATCAAATCATTGCCGGAATAGAACACGGTGTTTACATGGAATCTAATCGCTCTTGGTCAATTGACGATCGCCGCTATAAATTCCAATTTGGTTGCGAGTATGCCAAATTAATTGAAAACGGTAAAATCACTAAAACTCTCCGCAATCCCAACTATCGCGCCACAACACCAGAGTTTTGGCACAGCTTAATCCAAATAGGAGATGCTTCCAGTTGGCAAATGTACGGCACACCTTACTGTGGTAAAGGAGAACCAAATCAGGCCATTTCCGTAGGACATGGTTCACCCGTTTGTCAATTTGCTAACGTTGAAGTTTTTGGCGGCGGAAGTTGAAAAAGTACAAAGTTAGGGGTTAATAATTAGAAGTTTTTAATTCAATAATTCTTCAACTCATAACTCCTCATTCATAACTTCTCACTCTCAGTATTCACTATTTATTCCTATTAATATTCATGCAAATTGAGGAATTATCTGCTTTAGAAGTTAGCTTTAACCAACTGATTGATACTCTGCTAGTTAAAAAAGCAGAAAGTGAACAATTCACCGTGCGTCTAAGCAGCGAACGGAGCCAATTTACTCGTTTCAATAACGCTAAAGTACGACAAACCGGTTATGTTGCTGATGGTTTGATTGAACTAACTTTGATGGCAAATCAGCGCAGTAGTTTCCGGCAATTTTCCTGGACTGGAAATTGGGATGCAGATTGGCAGTTAGCCTATAATTCTTTGCAAGAAATGCGTTATGAACTTACTCTATTACCTATCGATTCATATCTAGTTTTACCATCAGGAAATAAGACCAGTAGGGAAGTAAATTATGGAAATTTATTACCCGCAGAAGCAGTAGTTTCAAGTGTGCTAGAACTAGTCTCTGAATTAGATTTTACAGGAATATACGCTGGAGGCGTAGTAGTAAAAGCTTATGGTGATTCCAACGGTCAAAAACACTGGTTTGCTACTGATTCTTTTACCTTAGATTATTCCCTATTTTCTACCTCTGAACAAGCTGTTAAAGGTACTTTTGCTGGAAGTGATTGGGATGGCTCTGCTTATACAGCTAAAATTAGTGAAGCAAAAAAGCAACTAGAACTGCTTTCTCGTCCAGCTAAAGAATTGTCACGCGGAAATTATAGAACTTATTTCGCACCTGCTGCTGTTGCAGATTTATTAGTGATGCTTTCTTGGGGAGGTGTAAGCGAAGCTGATATTCAACAAGGAAACAGTGCTTTAGCTGCTTTAGCGCGTCAAGAAAAACAACTTTCGACCGTATTTAGTTTAAAAGAAAACTTTCAACAGGGTTTAGTGCCGCGATTTAATGAATTAGGAGAAATGGCTGCACCAGAGATAATTGTAATAGAAAAAGGATATTTGGTAACTTCTTTAGTTAATTCTCGTACGGCTAAAGAATATAACAAAGTTGCCAATGGTGCTAATGCTTCAGAGACTTTACGTGCGCCAGAAGTGTGTCCAGGAAACTTAGTATTTGAGCAAATTCTGCCGAGTTTAGATACAGGATTATATGTATCGAATTTGCATTATTTAAACTGGAGCGATCGCCAAACTGGTAGAATCACAGGCATGACCCGCTATGCTTGTTTTTGGGTAGAAAACGGAGAAATTATCGCTCCCATTGAAAACCTACGTTTTGATGAAAGTCTCTATCGCTTCTGGGGAGAAAATCTAGTTGATTTAACTACTTTTCAGGAATTTATTCCCGAAGTCGGTACATATGATGGTCGTCAACTTGGAGGAAGTCTAGTTCCTGGTATGTTAGTGAACGATTTCACCTATACTTTGTAGTCCAGTAGGAAACTGCGTCAATCAATAGGTGTAAGCAAGGGTGATGGCAGAATTTCGGCTGTACTGCTTGTTAAATAAAGGTTTGGGAGCAAAATTTGAAAAAGTAGGTTGACGCAAACTGCGTAACCATTGCTATCAAGGAGTTTCCAACAAAATATCACTACCTCCCTTGACGACACCCAGGCTTAGAATGCTAATATATCTCCACATTGACACTACTGAACCTTGAAAACCAAATATCATCAACTTTTCAACATTGGGCTGTTGAAACAATATAAAATCCCTATTAGGGATTGAAACTAACAAACCTGACCCACCAAATATAGATGCTGCTGTTGAAACAATATAAAATCCCTATTAGGGATTGAAACGGTCACTCCTAGAACTCTTAACACATACTCTGTGGTTGAAACAATATAAAATCCCTATTAGGGATTGAAACAGAGACGAGGCTAACGCGATCGCCTAATGCAAAAGTTGAAACAATATAAAATCCCTATTAGGGATTGAAACTCTGACCCCGAAGCGGTTCAATACGAACCGCCAGAAGGTTGAAACAATATAAAATCCCTATTAGGGATTGAAACTAGAATTGTTTGTGCCTCATAAGCCGCGATCGCTTGCGTTGAAACAATATAAAATCCCTATTAGGGATTGAAACGGACACATAGCCGTATGCAAGAAATATTCAAGCTGTACAAAGTTGAAACAATATAAAATCCCTATTAGGGATTGAAACTAAGTTTCTTGCAATCAGAAACAGAAAAGATCGAGTTGAAACAATATAAAATCCCTATTAGGGATTGAAACTGCTGCTTCCCGTGCTTTATCTCCAGCTTGAATTGCGTTGAAACAATATAAAATCCCTATTAGGGATTGAAACCAATTAAGAAAAGGCTTTTGTCTTTCCAGTTACGTTGAAACAATATAAAATCCCTATTAGGGATTGAAACGCAACGATATTAAAAAGTTCAACTATTCTCCCTGCGTTGAAACAATATAAAATCCCTATTAGGGATTGAAACTTAATTCTTCAGCCAGCGCATCTAGTTTAGGCAGGTCATAAGTTGAAACAATATAAAATCCCTATTAGGGATTGAAACTTATGATAGAGGGAGATGAGTACGATCGCAATAGTGTTGAAACAATATAAAATCCCTATTAGGGATTGAAACCGTGTAACTCTGCACCTTCTGGAAACTCATAAGTTGAAACAATATAAAATCCCTATTAGGGATTGAAACTTGACTTTTAATACTGGCTAACAGCTTGTAATAGGTTGAAACAATATAAAATCCCTATTAGGGATTGAAACGAATAAATACGAGGGACTTCCCTATATTTACGAGGGTTGAAACAATATAAAATCCCTATTAGGGATTGAAACGCAAAACCTTTAGATCCCACTAATTCAAAACCTGAGTTGAAACAATATAAAATCCCTATTAGGGATTGAAACCACGGATAGCCGCAGTATTACCCTGACCATAAAGAGTTGAAACAATATAAAATCCCTATTAGGGATTGAAACGAATAAGTCCATTCCGAGGAGGGGTGAAATATCCCAAGTTGAAACAATATAAAATCCCTATTAGGGATTGAAACGAGCAACCGACAATTCCAGCGCGAGCGCACGCCAGCCGGAGGTTGAAACAATATAAAATCCCTATTAGGGATTGAAACGTTTTCAAGAAACTTGAACCCAAAATCAATGAAGTTGAAACAATATAAAATCCCTATTATGGTGAAACCTCATTGATAATTTTGCGTTCTTCTTTGCGCCTTTGCGTGAGACAAAAAAAGATGTAGTTAATTTACCTTAAAATAGCTGTAAACCCGTCATCAATAGTTTGGCTTAAAGTATAAAAACGTAAAAGTATTCATAAAAATTATTAGGTTTAGCCAACAACTAAACCCAAAGGATAATTCTGCCCCATCTTCCCTTAAATCCTCTATCTTTTCTTGCCAGGAGGTGAAGTACGCTGCGTGAGGTTATCTATTTGCAGTTGTTGCCGCCCGTTAGTAATAATTCGTAAAATATCTTTGAGATCCTGTTCGATATTTTGCAGTACGCTATCAGCGTATTCATCAGCACCATCTTCAATTTCTTGAGCTTGTGCGATCGCAGTTTGTCGCATTTGTTCTAACTCTTGCTGGCAGGCTTGCCGCTTTCGGTCAATTTCTGCAAGGGTTTCTTGCATTATTGCCTCGCATTCTTGTTGTACTTGTCGCCGCAGTTGTTCAGCTTCTTGCTCTGCTTGTTTAATAATCTCGCTTTCAGCTAAAATTTGCGCTCTTTTTGCTTGCGCTGCTTCAACAACTTGCTGTCCATACAATTCTGCTTCCAGCAGAATTTCTTCCCTTTGTTCCAAAGTAGCTGCTGCTTCCTGAAAAACCGATGGTAAAGAAAGTCGGATGAAATCGAGCTGATCAAGTAGCTCTTCTTCATCTATCAGCGTGCGTCCTGTTAGCGGAATCCGTAGGCTAGAGAGAACCATTTCCTCTAGGCGGTTTAGTTCCAACTGAATATCTACGCTTCCTGTTCCCGCAGCATCTCCATTGGAGATTCCGTTGGGATACTCTTGCGGGGCATTGCTTCCGTTGTGATTGGATTCAGCATTGGAGAGTTTTGGTTGTAGCATTGATATATATCCAGGGCAATGTGTGGGGGAACGAGATGATCGACAGAGCCACCAAACCTTGCAATCTCTTTTACCACACTACTACTTAAAAAACTATACTCATTTGAGGTTGCTAGAAAAACTGTCTCTATTTGAGTAGAAAGAGTTTTATTCGTGTGAGCCATCTGTAACTCTATTTCAAAGTCTGACACCGCCCGTAAACCCCGTAGCAAAACTTGTGCTTGTCGCATTTGAGCATAGTTTACGGTAAGACCATCAAAGGTGTCTACTTCTACATTAGCTAGATGCCGGGTAGAAAAACTAATTTGTTCTAGCCGTTGTTGCACGCTAAACAGTGGCATTTTGTTGGGGTTCCGCAGTACGGCAACAATTACACGCTCAAACAGCCTACTGCCGCGCTGAATGATGTCAAGGTGTCCCAAGGTGATGGGGTCGAAGCTACCAGGATAAATAGCAATCACAATTTTAGATAAATCAAAATTGTTTAAGTGATTATATTGAAACTATTTTGTGTAACTTACTCAAATCTACCATCTCGTGTTCTGAGTAAGAGGGCTAAACAATTTAAAATTCTAAATTCAGATTTGAAAATGTTCGCCTTGGTCTGGTGGAGAAGAAATACAATCATGACAAGCATCCAGTCAATAGCAGGATGCATTCTTATTTGCACGACAGTTTGATGTCAATTGTTGTGATGGCACAAGTTATGCTCAAGTAAGCGTTAAGAACTACTAGACTCCTAAAAGTGGATACTAACCCTCTACTAGTCTGTCAAGTTCAAATTGACGAGTTGGGTGTAAGACGGGGATATGGTAAATTTTCATTCTCCACGTCGATTCTTCCCTATCCATCAAAGTTAATTACCTGAGTACTACTTACATCTCTACAAGATTGTGGAGGATTCAAGGAAACCTCAGTAGTTGACATATAAAAAACCCTGTATTTAGCAAAGTACAGGGGTAGTTCATGAATTATTCTAGGTAATCTTGCATGGCACTGGATTTTTCCACTTTGCCCTTGGCATTTCAATTTACTTCTCCAGGCCCGATTCTGCTGAAAATTGGGCCGTTAACTATCCGCTGGTATGGCTTGTTGATTGCCACAGCAGTGCTAATTGGTGTCATCCTTTCCCAGAACTTGGCAAAGCGCCGTAATGTTAATCCGGAGTTGCTAAGCGATTTGTTCTTTTGGTTGTTAATTGGGGCAATTCCTGGCGCTCGACTTTATTACGTTTTGTTTCGCTGGTCAGAATATGCTCCAAATCCAGAAAAAATTATTGCTATTTGGGAAGGAGGTATTGCCATTCATGGAGCAATTCTCGGTGGCGTTACGGCAGCGTTAATCTTTGCCAAACTCAAAAAGGTTTCTTTTTGGCAACTGGCAGATTTGGTGGCTCCTTCGCTAATTTTAGGGCAGGCGATCGGACGTTGGGGTAATTTCTTCAACTCAGAAGCTTTTGGCGGCCCCACCAACTTGCCTTGGAAGTTGTATATTCCACTGGATCATCGTCCCCCAGAATACGCTAATTTCGACTATTTCCATCCCACCTTCCTCTACGAGTCTCTTTGGGATTTAGGAGTATTTGCGTTGTTGATAACTTTGTTTTTTCGGTCTTTGTCTGGCAAGCCACGCCTCAAGGTAGGCACACTGTTTCTAATTTACTGGGTAGCCTACAGCTTAGGACGTCTATGGATCGAAGGCTTTCGGACTGATAGCTTGATGCTAGGGCCGTTACGAATGGCACAAGTAGTGAGTTCTTTAGGAATTACCCTAGGATTAGCCGGATTAGCTTGGCTTTATTTAATCAAACGCCCTTTGCCTGATGTATCTCCGTCTAAGGGTGATGGAGTATGAGGGACTGGGGGTAGAGACGCGATTATACTCTTACGAGAAGCCGCACTCCCTGCGTCTACGCGTCTGTGCAGAGAGTGGGAAAAAGAAGCAATGCCCAATGCCCAAAAATAAAAAATGCCCCAGAGTGTTCTCTAGGGCTTAACCAGGGTGCATCTACCACTACTCTCTTCCAAGAAAAGATGGTGAATCCGGAAAGATACCGAAGAAAATGCCAAATAAATTTTTTGAGGAATCGCTGTGTGTTCTGTTCAACGTGAATATACGGCTAACATGAGTTATACAAAAACACTATCTGCTATAGAACCTGCTGTGTACATTGTAGGTGCTGGCCCTGGAGATCCAGATTTATTAACGGTCAAGGCACAAAAACTCTTGGCTGTTGCTGATGTGATTTTATTCGCTGATTCTTTAGTACCCGAACAGATTTTAGAGCTTTGCCGAAAAGATGCAGAGATAATTAGGACTGCAAATCAGACTTTAGAAGAGATTTTGCCAATCATGATCGAAAGAGTGCGATCGCAACATAAATCTGTCGTTCGTCTTCATTCTGGCGATCCTAGTCTCTACAGCGCCATTCATGAGCAAATGCACCTTTTGGCAGAGGCACAAATTCCTTTTGAAGTCATTCCAGGTATTAGCGCTTTTCAAGCAGCAGCAGCCAAACTCAAAATAGAATTAACTGTCCCCGGTTTAGTCCAAACGATTATCTTGACACGCATCAGCGGGCGAACAGAAGTCCCTGCCACTGAAGAATTAGCTACTCTCGCGGCGCATCAGGCTAGTCTCTGCCTGTATCTGAGTGCGCGTCATGTCGAAAATGCCCAAGCTAAACTACTAGAATATTACTCAGCCGAAACTCAGGTAGCGATTTGTTTTCGGCTAGGGTGGCCCGATGAAAAAATTAGGGTTGTTCCCCTCAAGCAAATGGCAGATTGTACTCATCAAGAAAAGCTGATTCGTACCACACTTTATGTAATTAGTCCAGCACTCTTGCCAGCAACAGCGCGATCGCGTTTATATCATCCTGAACATAGTCATTTATTTCGTTCGTCTCACCATTGAAGGAAGCAGGGGGGCAAGGGGGCAGGGAGGAATTTAACAATCTTAACCGTGTGGATAAAATTCAAAATTCTAAATGAGATAATCTAAAATTCAAAATTTACAATCGGAATTCGTAACTATGCCATTAATTAAAGTCCAAACTTCTGTATCTGCTCCTCAAAAAACTGAAGTTGAGTCAATGCTTTTAAGCTTATCTGCTAAGTTAGCCAAACATCTGGGTAAACCTGAATCCTATGTAATGACAGCTTTTGAACAAGAAATTCCGATGACTTTTGCAGGAACTACTGACCCAGTTTGTTACATAGAAATTAAGAGCGTCGGTACGATGAAACCAGCTCAAACCGAGGCTATGAGTCAGGACTTTTGCCAACAGATTAATCAAACGCTGGGCGTACCTAAAAATCGGATTTACATAGAGTTTGCAGATTCCAAGGGCGCAATGTGGGGCTGGAACGGCTCAACTTTTGGTTAATTCAGGAGCCAAATCGCTTCATTTACTAGCGGACAAAGTTAAATCAGAGGAGCAAAAAAGGGGAAGACGGCAGAGAAGAAATAACTCTTAACTGTTGACTATTGGCTATTGAGTTTAAACTCTTAACTCCTTGTTCATCTAAATTACAGCGATTTTGATATGGATAGAATACACAAAGCTAACCTACTAGCCTCTTTCCCCAACCTGGTTATATTGCACGCAATCAAGAACCGATATAAATCCTCTAGTGAGGAAGAATCTTAATTTGAGAAGTTGGCAGGATGTAATGAAATAAAATACGCGATATTTATAGGACACACTTATGTACGGTTTAATAAACAAAGCAATTCAAGATATGGTGTGCGCTCGCTTTGATAAAGAAACTTGGCAAACGATTAAACAGAAAGCTGAAATACAAATAGATGATTTCTTGAGAATGGAACCCTATCCTGATGATTTAACTCACAAACTAGTGAAGGCGGCAAGTGAAGTTGTTGGTTTGTCTAGCTCAGAAATTATGCAAGCTTTTGGCGAATACTGGATACAGTATACTGGCAAAGCGGGCTATGGCCCAATGTTAGACATGGGGGGCGATACGCTACCTGAATTTTTGGAAAATTTGGATGATCTTCATACTCGTCTGAGCATAAATTTTCCACAATATCATCCCCCTTCCTTTGAGTGTACTGAATCGGAAGAAAATACCCTGGAATTGCACTACCATTCTAGCCGTCAAGGACTGGCTGCAATGGTTGTTGGCTTGGTAAATGGTTTAGGCACAAGGTTTAACACAGAAGTTAACGTAACCCAAACTCAAAATCGAGAAGAGGGAGCCGCTCATGATGTTTTCTTGATTGAGTATAAAGCTATTTGACTAAGTAATGAACTCTCCTCAATTGAGTCTACCACCACATTTGTTCGCCAAAGCTTTTCCATTTCATATTGTATTTAATCGTGAGCAGAAAATCATACAGGTTGGGGAGGTTTTACAACGTATCCACCCAGAACCTTTAGTCAACAGCTTCATTGATCAGCAATTCCAGATTCTGCGTCCCAAGATTCAGATTAATTTTATTGCGATCGCCAAACGAATTAACTCTTTATTTTTGTTTGAATCCCTGCACAATGGCATGATTCTCAAAGGGCAAATGATGTATGTCCAGGAGCAGGATATTATGTTTTTCCTTTGCTCTATTTGGGTAAATAATACAGAAACTTTAGCCAACTGTGGTCTGAAGCTGAAAGACTTTGCAATTCACGACCAAACTGTTGACTTGATTTTTTTGCTCCAAGCTAAAAACACTGCTTTAGAGGATATCCAGAAATTAACAGATGAACTAACTAAGCGACAGACAGAGTTAAAGAACGCGTTACAAGTTCAAGAACATCTGGCTCAGACTGCCAAAACACAAGCGCAACAGTTAGAAAATACTCTTTATGAGTTGCAACAGACCCAATCTCAACTGATTCAAACTGAAAAAATGTCTAGTCTTGGTCAATTAGTTGCTGGTATTGCTCACGAAATTAATAACCCAGTGAATTTTATCTATGGCAACATTAAATATCTTAAAGAATACACTCAAGATTTACTGACTTTAATTCATCTCTACCAAGAATTTTATCCTCAGCCTCACCCGCAAATTGAAGCGCTTTCTAATAAGAATGATGTCAAATTTATTATAGATGATCTGACAAAAATTTTATCTTCAATAGAAGTTGGAGCCAATCGAATATACGAAATTGTACTAAATTTACGTAATTTTTCACGACTTGATGAAGCTGGAATGAAACCTGTTGATATTCATCAAGGTATTGATAGCACATTATTAATTTTACAACATAGCCTTAAGGAAAAATCTGATTATCAGCCAATTGAAATTATTAAAGAATATAGTGATTTGCCTCCTGTGGAATGTTATGCAGGACAAATAAATCAGGTATTTATGAATATTTTAAGTAATGCAATTGATGCTATACGCCAGCAGGAAAAGGAGCAAGCAAAACAAGGAATTATCAAACAATCTAAATGCATTACCATCCGCACGCAAGTGAAAAATCAACGGCACGTGATGATCAGCATTAAAGATAATGGTTTAGGAATGACGGAGGAAGTTAAGGCTAAATTATTTGACCCCTTTTTTACAACTAAACCTGTAGGACAAGGCACAGGTTTAGGATTATCTATCAGCTACCAAATAGTAGTAAAAAAGCATGGTGGGCGAATCCAGTGTATATCTGCGCCTGGGCAGGGGGCAGAGTTTATTATTGAGATTCCCCTTAGACAGATGCAATCGTTAGAAACTTGAATATCAGAAGCATTAGCTAACGAACACAGTGCTAAATTTTATCTAAATAGAATTCAGGAGTCAGGATTCAGAATTGAAGCTTCGGCTACGCTCAGCTTCAACACTTCGACTGCGCTCAGTGTTGAATTCTGTGCGACACAACGATTGGCGATAGTTGAGGGGACTTGTGCTGAGTGCAGCCGAAACTCAGAGCATCGCTGGTGAATGAATAAGTGGGAGATTTTAACCCGCCACTTATTCATTCTGACTCCTAGATTCTTCTTAAATTGACTTGTGGTAGATAAAAATTGCCAAAAATACTTAGCTGATGCTTATTACATTTGGCAAGAGAACAGATTTCTGGATTGACATTCCCATTAGTTAGACCTACAGAGTTAAGACCAAATTGATTTAGCAGGTGTACGATAGAGATCCAGCATCATTTTATGATTCGTTATGTCTGCTACACCTCTTGCATCTCAGGTTGACTCACTCAACGCCAAAAAATCAGAATTAACTCCCTCTTTACTAGGCGCTTCGGTTGCCGAGTTAACTACTTGGGTACAGCAGTATGGACAGCCTGCTTATAGAGGAAAGCAGCTGCATGATTGGATCTATGACAAAGGGGTGCGATCGCTATCTGATATTTCTGTCTTTCCCAAGAGTTGGCGTGCAGAAGTTGCAGAAATTCCGGTAGGGCGCTCAACTTTACACTACCGTTCTGTTGCCCGCGATCACACTGTCAAATATCTACTGCAACTTGCAGACGGGCAAATTATAGAAACTGTTGGTATCCCCAGTTTTGGAGTCAAGGGAGAAAGTTCTAAATCCCGTTTGACAGTTTGCGTCTCTACTCAGGTAGGTTGCCCAATGGCGTGTGATTTCTGCGCTACTGGTAAAGGAGGCTACAAGCGTAACTTAGCACGACATGAAATTGTCGATCAGGTGTTGACTGTCCAAGAAGATTTTCAGCAACGAGTTAGCAATGTCGTGTTTATGGGACTAGGTGAACCGTTGTTGAATACTGAAAATGTACTAGCAGCCTTGAAATCCTTAAATCAAGATGTTGGTATTGGACAACGATCGCTCACTGTCTCAACTGTTGGCATTCGCGATCGCATCCGTGAATTAGCGCAACACCATCTGCAAATCACTCTTGCTGTTAGTCTCCATGCCCCCAATCAAGCACTAAGAGAACAACTCATCCCCAGCGCCCGCGCTTACCCAATAGAAGATTTACTAGCTGAATGCCGGGAATATGTAGAAATTACTGGACGTCGCGTTACTTTTGAATACGTTCTGCTTGCTGGTGTGAACGATTTCCCAGAACACGCATTAGAATTGGCAAAACGCCTCCGAGGGTTTCAAACTCATGTGAATTTGATTCCTTATAACCCAATTCAAGAAGTAGATTACAAACGCCCCAACCGCGATCGTATTGAAGCTTTTGACAAAATTCTTAAGGAACAACAAATTGCTGTTAGCATCCGCTACTCTCGTGGTTTAGAAGCCGATGCTGCTTGTGGACAACTTAGAGCAAGTAATAGTTAAACTTCTTTCACTTAGTTAACTTAATAAACCGCTCCAAAAATCGTTGTTTTACAAGGATATAAGCCAGTATACAGAATATTATGTCTTTAGATTTCTGTCTTTGAAACTTGGGATAAATGACTTTTGTAATAGTTTTAATAAATACTTAATTATAAATAAACCAAAATGTTGTTTATCACTTTCTGGTGATCGCACATTTTATGCTGCGTCTTGTCAAAAAATTATTAAAACCTTTAACTTAACTCAAAACAATTGAGGAAATAACTCTATGTTGAATTACTCCTTGATGGTAAAAGCATCGGCACTATTTATTATTCTTGCACAAGCTTTGCTGATGAATTCTCCTGCCCATGCACAAATAATTCAGACAAATCCCCAGCAGCCACAATCACTTGAAGAAAGAATGAGACTACAACAACAACAGCAAAATCTGCAAAGACAACAGCAACTTCAGGAATCGTGGCTGCGGTTAAACTTTCAACAACCACGACTACAAGTACAAATGAGGCAACAACAGCAACAATTTAATCGACAACAACAAGAACTCATACGCCAGCAACAATTTAATCTACAACAGCAACAAACAAGACTACAACAGGAACAATTTAGACAACAGCAACAACTGAGAATACAACAGCAACAACTCAGACAGCAGCAATTTAATCAGCAACAGCAACAACTCAGACAACAGCAGCAATTTAATCAGCAACAGCAACAATTGAGAAGACAAAATAACTTGTAGAGTGTTCATAATTCCCTATGAGGAGCGATACTACTACAGGTTTTGATTCTCTACTTTTCGCTTATGTATACCAATTTGTAATTAGTAAACCCAGATTAAATCTGGGTTTCAGAGTTTAAATCTTTTGCCGGATTTTAAAGAATTTGTATTAGATTAGTATGGCAGTACGTTGTACTATCTTTCCTCATCCAAATGAGAATCGCTGTATTATAGCGCTCCTAAATTATTTCTAAAGACAAGATTCCCAACTTCTCTAAGAGGTTGGGAATCTTAACTTTTCAATTTTTACAAATCAAATAGGATTACTATACAGATTTTTAAATCACTCTATTAAACATTAGAGAAAGATTACCCAATTTTTAATTGCTAGCTGTGTGCATAAATACCGGGTGCATAAGCCTCAATGACCCTACCTGTGAGAGTGCAACTGATCATTAAGTAATCACAACTTGGGCATTGAGTCCGAGTTAATTGTCTATCAGAAATATAATAACGTTCAGCTTGGCAGCCGCAATTTGGGCAGTAAATTTTTTGTACTGTCTGCATTTTATAACCCCTGGTAGTAACTATTTTTTATTTGAAAAACCCAACTCAAACCAGAAAAAATTCTGGGTCGACTCAACTTAACAAACAGCTTTGATATTAGCTGATTATCTTAAACAAAATTTTAGCTTTCAAATTTTCTCGAATTCTTTACATATTATCCTGATAGTTATGTTAGTTTACCATCCTACTTGAGATATAAAAATTGATTTTTTAAACTAATGCTGCTTAGAGACTAAGTGATCCCCACTATTAATCCCTTGAGATAGCTTTATTTAGGCTCTTTTCAATTAAAAAAGGCGTTTTTATATTGAAAAGTTAAACCTTGGCAAAAACTGTATCTTTAGTAACCAAATTTTGCTCTTAATATTTAATTCATATTTACCCACGGTTTATATCAAAGCGACTCTCAAGTTCATGAAAGACACCCAAATTCCAGTAGTCATAAGCCAATATGCTTCAATTAAAACTTACTCCTCAATCATTAGCGAATAGTAAGAACCCCTACTTATTTAATAAGTTAGGGTTCTGAGACCTGTTGTAGTTATCCTGACTCTTCAAACTTTTCATGTCTAGCGCTCAGCTGCTTCACTTGGTGGCGCTTGTTGGAAGAGTTCTTGTAGAGTGGTTGTTCTCCAAAGCAAACTCAAGCGGGATGAAAATAATCGTAAATTTCTTGAGCTAAACGTGGCCCAATTCCCGAAACTTCAGCTAGTTGTGCAGGTGTTGCTTGCCGAATGTAGTCAACTGAGCGAAAATGCCCCAAGAGCTGCTTTTGTCGATGGTGTCCTAATCCAGGAATTTCATCTAAACGCGATCGCTTCAACTTGTCACTGCGTTGCTGGCGATGGAAACTCACCGCAAACCTATGTGCTTCATCTCGCAACCGTCTCAACAATTGCACCCCTGGTTGTTCTGCATCAGTTGTTAGAGGTTTAGACTCTCCCGGTAAAAAAATCTCTTCTCGCTGCTTTGCCAAACTCACAACTCGCAAGTCTTCTAATAAGTTCATCTCCTGCAAAACAGCCACAACTGATGATAACTGACCTTTACCACCATCAATCATGATTAAGTCAGGCCAGTCAGGATTATCTAAGCGTTGCATTTGCAAATCTGTTCCCGCCTCACTAGCGCCATACTTGCGAAACCGACGTTGAATGACTTCAGCAAGACTGGCAAAATCATCTGAGTGTCCTGCTGTCACAGTCGGATTTTTAATTTTATAGTGGCGATAGTATTGTTTAGCGGGTAAGCCATCAACAAACACGACTTGAGAAGCTACAGCATTTGAGCCTTGAATATGGGAAATATCGTAACCTTCGATGCGGTGAGGTAAGTCGGGTAAATCGAGAATAGTAGCTAAATCTTGCATTGCTTGTTGGTTGCGATCGCCCAATTTTTGCATTCTTTGCAATTCATACTGAGCATTTCGCTCTACCATCTCAATTAATTCTGCCTTGGTTTGTCGCTGAGGAGCCAAAATTGTGACTTTTCTTCCCTTACGCCCAGTCAAGACATCCGCCAATATTTCCGTATCTGGTAACTCATGTTGTACCAAAATCTCTGCTGGTATTTCTACTGAGTCAGCAGTTTGATAATGTTCTTCTAAAGCTCGTTGTAAAATCGCTCCTGGTTCTGCGTGAGTGTCCGCGACAAATGCCAAGCGTCCTACTAATTGCCCAGCCCGAATCTGGAATAATTGAATGCAAGCGTGTTGTTCATCAGCTGCCAGGGCGATCGCATCCCGCGACACTGTATCATCTGGTAAGGAAACTTTTTGCTCAGCATTCAGCGATTTTAACCCAGCAATTTGGTCACGAATCCGCGCTGCTGACTCAAAGTTCAGCGCCTCTGCGGATTTTTGCATTTGTTCTGTCAAAATATCAATCAGTTCCTGAGTCCGACCTTGGAATACCATCGCCACCTTCTGCACAGTTTTGCGATATTCTTCCGGTGAAATCAGCTGTTGACATACACCAGGACAACGCCCCAAATCATAATTCAAGCAGGGACGGTCTTTGAATAGCGGTTGAGGTCGTTGTCGCAGCGCAAATATCCGCTTACTAATTCGTAAAATTTCTCGTAACAGGCCAGCATCAGTATAAGGGCCGTAAAATTTATCCTTTTCTTTCCCTAATTGGCGTTTGCGGGTGATGAAAATCCGAGGATAGTCTTCTGACCAGGTAATGCAGACATAGGGATATTTTTTATCATCCTTGAGCAGTACGTTAAAGTAGGGCTGGTGTTGCTTAATTAAGTTTGCTTCTAGTGCTAAGGCTTCTGCTTCTGTATCGGTGACGATGAATTCAATTTCTGTCACCTGCTTTGCCATTGTCGCTATGCGTTCACTTTTGTTGTAGCCATCCCGGAAATAGGAACGAACACGCGATCGCAATTTGCGTGACTTACCGATATAGATAATGCGATCGTTCGTGTCCCGCATAAAATAGACCCCCGGTTCCGGCGGAATTTCAGCTAGACGGCTTTCCAGTCTTTCTGGATCTTTAAGCAGTGGAAGTGTTTCAGAGGATATTGTCACAACCAGACTTAGGTAATCTTTCTCTATTTTAAGAAAAATTATTTTTTTATGCCGATTTCGCAAAGCATTGATCAAGTAAATATTAAGAACAGACGGTGTTGCACATCAATTTTCTACTTAATCCTCTGGTATTATAAAATGTGCTTAGTTCGAATTAGCACATTTATACATTTTTGATATCACTAATTTACACTTCCGTCTTTTTAAGTTCTTTAAACTCTCACTTAATAAAAGCAAATCACTAGCTTTGAAATCAGATATAAGCTTAATATTTTATCTCACTGTTTACATGAGAATTTCATAATAGTTATTTAACTACAAAAACTTATTTTTTATTTAAAAATTATTGAAACAAACTAAGTATCTTAATACAATTTTTGCTTTAATATTTAGCTAAAGTCATAGTTAATATATTTATTATGAAATATTTTTTTATTCGTTTTGTAACAAAGGCTAGATGGTATTTTTAATCAGGTTTTTAATGTTAAGCAAATTAACGGATTGAGAAAAATAAATTTATAATTATGATAGGAATTGTAACTTTTAGACTTATTTAACGTGAGTTCGATAGCTCATGTAGTAAGCGCCTAATTAGCTTAATAAAGAAACTTCTCCCTGGTTTTACTATTCAAAACCGTCCCTCTCCGAGTCGGAGAGGGACAGACTTGAACTTTAGTTCAAGGCAGGGAGAGGTTTGTCGAACTCACGTTTATTTAATATCACAATCTAGCAATGAATTTACAAGAATTTGAATCCCAGTACAGAGAAACTATGGATCAAACACTTAACGAACTGCAAGCAGCAGCTTTGTTATTAGCACAAGTACAAATGAAAATTTCAGAAGTTGGGAATTATGTGCAATATATTAGTGAGACTGTAGAGGAGTTTATTGTAGAGGAAAAAGCACAATAAACAATATGCTAACAAAGGAACTGATAATTTATATGATCTAGCGATAAGTAAACTCTTGTTCAATTCGAATAATTAGTTTCTGGAGATTTATAGGTTTAACAAAATAGTGACGTGCACCCAAACCCATAGCTCTTTCTTGATCTGCTTTAAAAGCAAAGCCTGAAACTACAATGATTGGTATCTTAGAAATATCTGGTCTTTGCTGAATTTGTTCTAATAGTGAATAACCGTCAATATCTGGTAATTTTAAGTCTAATAACATTAACTCCGGCTGAAATGTCTCTACAGTTGCAAAAAAACTAGAACCTTTTGACAAGCTTTGTACATCGTATCCGTAGTAACTGAGATAATCGCTCAACAACATCCTATTGACATCATTATCTTCAATGAGTAAAACTCGTCTCACTTCATGTTGTTGTAAGTGTTGATTGATAGTAAATAAATTTGCTGTCATTGCTACCTATCATCTAAGTCAAGATTAAACATTCAGGATACTAAATAGAAAATTACAGCGAATCTCAAGTTGGTGAAGTACACAGATGAAGTCTCAAACCCTGGCATAAAGCCTGTTTTACTTCAGAATTCTGCTATAAATGTTTGTGCAAATAAACCGGAAAAAGAAGAAAGCAGGGTAGCAACTGGCGTTAAGTGGGGTGGTTCCACGCCACTTCCTTTCTCCTATCGGAGACCAAGGCTAACAATTTGGGTATTGTCACAAAGGCGGAGTAGCTCCCCATGTGAAACTGCTGTGCATGGTTTCCCGGCTGAAGAAGCCACTGTGTTGCTTTGGTTATCAGAATTCAAGCAAGCGGTGTATGAATGGCATTTAAGCAACCTAACCCAACTCTAAAAAACTTTGCTTTTGTTGGGTTTAACTCGGTTCAACTACAATTATTTTTCTATATGTATTAAGATTTCCGTGAATTGGTATAACCTAAAAGACAAGTAATTTTATAGTAGCAAGAATGTATTTATGAAAAAAGGGAGCTATTAACTCCCTTTGTTATTGTGGCATTGAATCCGCAGTCTTAAGTAGATGCTTTTTTTAATTTCCGTTGCGTAACAAAGACACCAGCCACACCTATCAAACCAAGTACGACTGAAGGTTCTGGTACTGCTGTGGGAAGTACACCTTTGATGCTGACTTCATAGTTACCGCTATGCGATATACCATCGCTAAGTTCAGTTAAACCTGACTTGGTAGCTTTAAAGCTGAATAGGTAGTCAGTTACGCCGTTATAGGTGTATTTGACAATTTCACTTGCTTGTAATGGATTTAGTGGATTAGGCTGAAGCCCTAACAATGATGCTGCATTGTAGTGACCTGCTAACCCAATACTGATTAAACCAGTACTATCATTTTGGTTTACGTATGAAACATTAGGGTCACTGAAGCGTTGAAAGCCGCCTTGGTTGACAAAGCTAGCAAATAAACCTTGACCTATGCTTGTTCCAACAGAACTACCGAAACCGTTGAAAGTTAAAGCCTGATTAAACCAATACTGACCAAAAGTTGTTCCTTGGTAAGAACTAGTCCAGTCGGACGCGGTTAAGCTGCTAAGAGTAATATCTTTGCCACCAATTTGCCCTTGTAAAGTGGTGTTCTTGCTGAAATTAAAGCCTGCTTTTTCACTACTAGCAGCTAATTCTACATTTCCAGTAGGGTTGACAGCGCTGCCATCTAGGACTTTTTGGACATTTATCTGGGAATTGGGTACGGCAAAAGTATTTGTACCGTTAGAATCATAGACTAAATAATCACTGGCTGCGGTTCCACCAATAGTAGCGCCTGTGAGCGTGCCAGCTTGTGCTGGTATAGTGGCGATCGCGCTCACACCAATAGCCATTGAGGCACCAATTACAAGTTTCTGAAAAGTTATTTTCATTTTTTTCAAGTCTCTATCAGTTTGGGAGCTAGGTTTATAAATACTGCCGCTTCTAAGGTTTGGCTGCCTTGACTACGGGCTTTTTGCAATACGACTGCTTGAAGGTGCAGCCTGCATTGTTAGCCATGTTTGGTAGCTAAGCGTACAAACCCAGTTTAGGAGACAGAGAGACTTGATTGGGTAAAGTTACTTGAGATTGTCAATGAAAATATGACGAATATTTTTGCATTTTTAAGCGTGTAATTACATAGTCAAGTAAATAAGGTAGTTGCCAAAACACATTAACTCTGACACGTATAATTACGTAACAAGCAAGTTTTGTAAAAGCTGTAGTGAATTGAGGGTTGAAATCGAACTGCTGTGGTGACGCAGAGGTTAGGTTGATAGCAAGATAAGGCAGAAACAACGGTTAATGCTAATGCTGTCTATTCTGGACTTCCGAGCATTAATGCACTGATTGTCGTAAAAAATTTTTGGCTTTTACTTTAGGAAGATATTCAATTTAGAAACTGGGCAATTCTCTCTACAGCAGTTTCTAACAAAGGTGGTTCATGCACCAAAGCAAAACGGACGTATCCTTCTCCAGATTTCCCAAAGCCAGCACCTGGGGAAGCAGCTACACCAGTCTGTTTCACTAGTTGGGTACAAAATTCTACAGATTTTTGACTCCAAGGAGAAGGCAGCTTTGCCCAGATGTACATTGTGGCCTTGGGGGTTGAAACATCCCAACCAATGCGATGCAAAGCAGTAGTGAAGGTATCGCGGCGTTGGCGGAAGGTAGCGACAGCAGATTGTACCCCAGCTTGAGGCCCAGTCAAGGCCGCGATCGCACCATTCAAAATTCCCCGATACTGATTAAAATCTACAGCTGCTTTTACCTGACGCAAGGCGTTAATTAACTGGGCATTACCGATGGCGTAGCCGATGCGGAAACCGCCCATATTATAAGACTTAGAAAGGGTGAAAAATTCAATTGAGACGCTTTTATCTGGGTCAGCTTGCAGAACTGAAGGGACTAGGGACTGGGTATTGGGTACTGGGTACTGAGAAGAATTTATTGCCCAGTCCCCACTCTCCTCAAATACTAAATCTACGTAGGGGAAATCGTGAACCAAGACGAGATTGTGTTGCTGACAGAAGCACACAGCTTCTTGGAAAAAAGATAAAGGAGCGATCGCTGCTGTGGGATTGTGAGGATAGCTTAATACCATCATCCGCGACTGAGCTAGGACGGGGGCAGGAATATCGGCAAAGACAGGTAAAAAGCCGTTTTCTGCTCGTAGTGGCATTGGGTAAATTTGACCACTGGCTAAGTATACTCCTCCAGCATGGGAGGGGTAGCCTGGATCAAGTAACAGGGCAAAATCTCCAGGATTGAGCAATGCTAGCGGTAAATGAGCTGTGCCTTCTTGAGAACCAATTAAAGGCAGCACCTCAGTTTGAGGATCGACTTTGATACCAAATTTTTGTTTGTACCAGTCGGCTGCGGCTTGACGAAATCCTTGGGTTCCGTGAAACAGCAAGTAACCGTGGGTACTGTGATCATGAAGAGACTGAGCGATCGCCTCAATGACGTGTGGCTCGGCTGGTAAATCAGAAGACCCCAGCGACAGATCAATTAACTGCCGTCCATTTGCCAGAGCCACTGCTTTGGCTCTGTCCATATCAGCAAATACATTCGATTGCAGGGATTCTAAACGCTTTGCAAATTGCATTTTAGTCAAGGGTCAAGGGTCAGTCAGTAGAGACGCGATTATACTCTTACGAGAAGCCGCACTCCCTGCGTCTACGCGTCTGTACAAGAGTCAAGAGTCAAGAGTCAATATAATATTTAAACTTTGGCTATTGACTTAGGACTTGTGACTCTGGATTTTTGATTAATTACTATCTAAGTGTTCATCTAAAAGGCTGAGTAATTTTTCTTTACTAATGACTCCTTCAGTAGATATCAAAAGTTTCTCGCCTTGAATTAGCCTCAGAGCTGGTACGCCTTCTACTTGGTACTGTTTAACAGTAAGTGGGTTAGGGTCGATTTCCATTTTAACCACTTTGAGGCGATCGCTATATTTCGCAACAGCTGAATTAATCACTGGCGGCATCAATTGACAAGGCCCGCACCAAGAAGCCCAAAAGTAAACTAATACAGGCTGCTCGGCTTTCAACACTTCGGTTTCAAACTCAGCATCAGTTATGGTGATTACAGCCTTACTCATTGCAGTCTCCCTTTGGTGGTGTCGATCAAAGTTGGCACACAAAATACTCTATCCCAAAGTAGTCAAGAGTCCAAAGTCCAAAGTCTAAATATTGACTCTTGAACGCCACTCCACATTGAAAAACCCCTTCTCGTAGAGAAGGCGCTAGCCTCTCCCTTTGGGAGAAGACCCTTCGGGTGACGCTCCTGCGTCGCTAACGCTGCGCTAACACCAGTCACCTGCGGAGGGAAACCCTCCCGCAGCACTGGTTCACCGCAGTGGCTCCTTTTGACTCTTGGCCTTTGATGTGAAATCCCACAACCAAAAGGCGTGGGACTAACTCAAATAAGTTTTCTGCCAAAATTACATTTGATCCAATTGCTTGCGTAGTGAATCCAATTCGGCATCAACCACTTCATTTGATTTAGCAGGGGTGGTTTGTTGCTGCGGGGGCAGTTGGGGTTGATTTGGGGGACTTGCAGGGGCGAGAGATGCTTTTAAAGCAGCCAATTCATCATCAACATCACTACTAGATTCCAACCGTGCAAATTGACTTTCTAAATCTGCACCTGCTAACTCTCCTGCTGACTGGGCGCGGGCTTCTTGCATCAAGACTTTTTCTTCCATTCGCTCAAAGGCAGCCATAGCACTACTAGTATTCATCCCACTCACCATGCCTTGGAGTTGCTCTTGGGCTTTAGCAGTGGTGATCCGAGCTTTGAGCATTTCTTTCTTGGTTTTGGCTTCAGAAATCTTGCTTTCCAGCTGGATTAAGCTGCGCTTGAGGGTTTCAACTTGAGTGCTTTGCTGATCTAGGCTAGCTTTGAGTGCAGTACTGGTTTCAGTGTAAGTCTTTTTGCGCTCTAGAGCTTGTCGTGCTAGGTTTTCATCACCTTTTTGCAGTGCCAGTTGAGCATTGCGTTGCCACTTATTGATTTCATTTTGGGCATCATTGTACTGTTTCTCGCTGCGTTTTTGGGCTGCGATCGCCTGGGCAACTCCCTGACGCAGCTGTACCAAGTCTTCCTGCATTTCCAGGATGGCTTGTTCTAGCATTTTTTCGGGATCTTCTGCCTTATTAACCAGGTCGTTGAGATTAGCACTAACTACTCGCCTAATGCGATCAAATAATCCCATAACTTTGTTTTTCCTTCTGTGGTTTACGCGCTTTGTTAGACAGTTAGCTTTTTTTACTTAATTAATAGCTACTTATTTCAATGTAATCTTTTCGGTTTAGATCGGAACCTCCCAACGACTCTTATTTCTAAAGATATGTCCAAACTGCGGTAAGTAACAGAACATCAAGATTCTTGAGTTTTAGGTAATTGCTGTTGACTCGGCAGCACCGGACTCTGGTTGCCCTCAGTCAGGCGGCTGTCATGCTGTTTTTCTGCCTCATTTAAAACCTCCACCTTCATTGCTGCCAATTCGGCATCAACATTATTAGTAGATTCTAGGGAGGCAAATTGTGTTTCCAACTTGTCGCTATCAAGTTGAGCAATCGCTTCTGATTTAGCTTCTATCTGTGAAACTTTTTCTTCCATCCGCTCAAAGGCACTTAGACTGCTGCTGGCAGAAACTCCACCAAGCATTTCCTGGAGGCGATAAGAAGCTTCAGCAGAACGGGCGCGGGCAATGTACATATCTTTTTTGGTTTTCGCTTCCGCAATTTTTAACTCTAGCGTCCGCATATCCTTTTTTAGCCTAGCTACTATCTCGTTTTGCTGCTCTATCTGAGTAGATAGGGCTGTAGTAGTTTCTTTGTAAGCTTGGCGCTTAGTCAAAGCTTCTCTTGCTAAAACTTCGTTCTCTTGTTGCAGTGCTAGTTGGGCGCGGCGATACCATTCTTCTGATTGAGACTGAGCAGCCGCAGCTTGTCGTTCAGTACGTTTTTGGGTAGCGATCGCTTGTGCTACCCCTTGCCGCAGTTGCACCAAATTCTGCTGCATCTCCATCACTGTTTGTTCCAGAATCTTTTCTGGATCTTCTGCACTGCTCATCAAACTGTTGAGATTAGCGCGAATCACCCGCATGATACGCTTCATCGATTCCATGTCGGTTCTCCATTCACGAAACTCAGTGCTGAGTAGTGCTGAGTCACCAAAGTTGAGAGCGCAGTAAGCCCCCACTCCAACTTCTTGCTAAGTTTTGATTGCTGAATGCTAAGTTATGAGTACTCAGTGCTGAATGCAGCCATGAGCCTTGACTTGACTCAGCACTCATGGCTCACAACTCAGGACTGTTATCTCATGGTATCGTAGATTTTTACAACTTATGGCTCCTCAACCCTTGCTTTAATTCCCTTTGACTCTAGCAGTCGCAACTGTCTTTCTAATTGTTCTGGAGTTTTTACAGCACCTAGATAAATATATTTTTTGTCAGGTGATAAATAGGCATCGGGAATTATTTTTCGTGCTGAAGCTAAAGCGCGCTTGCCTTGATTGTCTGTAACTACATGATAAAACCCATCTGCTCCTGGTTTGATTTCTGCAATCGGCTGTGCTGGGGTTTCATTTGGCTGAGGCGAAGTTGTTGCCGTTGAGGTTGGAGGCAAATTTAAGGGAGGCAAGGGTTGTCCTGGTACTACTGGTGTAATAGCTGTAGGATCTGTCGGGTTTGGAGCTGTAATCGGGTTGGGCAATACTGCTTGAGGATTTCTGAGATTTTGGTTAGGGATTGGATTAGCTGCTGTTATGGGAGTTGGTTGGGCTTTGGGCTTTAAGCCAACTACATCATTAGGATCTCTTACTTCAGGAAATTCTTTAGCGGCTAGATTGGGATACTTGGGTATAGACGTGATCTGTGGCTGGGATTGAGGTTCGGTATTAGTTTCAACTTGCTGAGTATTTTCTGTTTTAAGAGACGAATCGCTGTTAAATAACTTGCTAAGATTCAACTGTGGCAAAGTTTTAGGATTAAACACCACGTAGCCCAAGGTCAGACTCGCTAATAACAGTAGCAACATAGAGCCGATACCCAAAGGTGATAGTAGACTATCGCCAGAATTGCTTGGCTTCTTCGTTTCTAGTTGTTCTTCTGTCAGACTTCGCAGTAGTGCTTCACTAGATTCTAAATAGTCATCTGGCTGCTTGGGGGCGCTATCCGGCTGTAAGAGATTTTGGCTCTTTGTAGCCTTAATGGCTGCTGGGACGATACTGCCTGAGTTGGGAGAGGGCGGGGGTGGTGGAATCTGTGTTTTCACAGGCTCGGTAATGGAGGACAGTTTGAGTTTATCCAGTTCCTCAGTCTTGGTTATCGCTAGTGCTGGGTTTGGCTGAGAATTCACGGTTAGAGATACAGATGACGCGCTTTTGGCTGTAGTTGGATCTGGGCTTGCCTGAGAATTCACGGTTAAATATGCTGATGATGTGTCATTTTTAACTGTAGCTGGTATTGAATTTCGTTGAGAATTTACAGGTATAGATGCAAGTGGTGGATTGGTTTTGATTACCGCTACTGCTGGCTGAGTTTTGGCCGATGTCGTAGAAATGAGGGGTAATTGCTGAGATTTACCGCTGATGTAACTTCCCACAGGGGGTTGCTTCGGTATCCTGAAACCAGTTCGCGCGCGTCGGTATCGAGCTAATTCTTGATCTAGCTGCACCTCTAAGCTCGCTAGTGCTGACGCTAGTGCTGGCTTCAGCCCAGGTGTTTTAGGCGATTGAGTACTGGAATCGTTCAGGGGGTTTTGAGTCATTGCCTCTGTGCCGCAAACGTAGACTGCTGGATTAACTTTAGATACTTTTGTGCCAATACTAGCGAAAATTATCTAATAGATAGAGACTCATGAACTATCATTTACAACAAAGTAAATGATAGCCTCGAAGCTGAAGCTCAGCAAAAAGTCAGTACTCAGCACCTTAAAGATGTCGTTAAAATCAGTTAATGGTATTTTAAGCATTTTACAAAAGCAGGCTAAATGGCAGGAGCAACCATTTCAACGCCTGCTCAAATGTTGGGCTGAAGTGGTTGATCCAGTGGTTGCCTCACATACTCGACCATTATCAATTCAACGCGATGTTTTGTGGGTAGCAACTTCTAGTGCTGCTTGGGCGCAAAACCTGACTTTTGGGCGCTCGTCGTTGCTTTTAAAGCTAAATCAAAAGCTGCCAACACCTTTAGTTGATATTCGTTTTTCTACTGCTGGTTGGCAGGATTCATCTAGGGAGAGAAAACAGCAACAAACAGTTTTGCCGCAAGAGCATCCGAGTTACCTTGGTGATGAGATTAGTCACCGCCCTGATGCTACACCCACTATTCAGGATGCGAATGCTGCGTTTGGACATTGGGCAAGGACAATGCAAGCGCGATCGCATGGTTTACCACTTTGTCCTCAGTGCCAAAGCCCTACTCCACCTGGGGAACTTGATCGCTGGGATGTCTGTGCTTTTTGTACTGCTAAACGATTATCAAAATAATTGTTAGATTTTTGCCTTCATAAATTACATCTTTACGGAGGATTTGGAACAATAGGCTGAATTGAACGGTCAAATCCTCATGCCGTTGTGAAATATGCTCAATAGAATTGAAATTTTTGCAATAAAAGTAAAGATATTTTTGTCTAATTCACAATCTAGCCTAATTTTGACAATCTTTTGATGTTCGTGGTTTTGCAAACATTAACAAATATGGAAGTCATAGCTTTTGAGTGGAGAGCGCAAAGAGGTGGTAGAGAACTAACTCTTCGTTTTTGCTAGATATAATTAATTCAGCAGAAGGTACTAATGCTTATTCCTAGAGAGTTAGCTTGCTTTCACTCCAAGGATCTCAACAAACAAGACAGTACTTTATATAAATTCTGTCCAAATTAACGGAAAAAACAGTTTAGCAATTATTCCTTGAACAGAATTTATACTGAAGTAACTTGCCGCAGTGGTAGAAAAGAGTTCTAATTCTTGAGACACATCCTAATTTTTTGTTAAAATGCTCAACTAATGCTAGGTAAAGCAGACAAATTACGCTCTAAGTCCTGCCCTAAGCTACCCTTAAGGAAGAAGCTAAACGGTTGCCAGAATAGAAACTTTTACTTTTAACATTGATCCCTAATAAGTTTTAGCCAAGATTCGTACTGTTACACTCTAGAGAATATTTAAAAATATAACAACAATATAAAAATATTCTAAAATTTATTTTTTCGTCGGGATCGCTAGAACCTATGTCAAATAACAGCTTTTTGCCTCTAATCAGTCTTTATATATAGAAGGAAAATATAAGGGTGAAAATCAGCCAAAAACGGCACTAAAGATGAACCCAAATGAAACCCATTAAATTTTTAGCATCTGCCTGTCGATATTGCCGTCATTACCAGCCAGAGGGTCGCCGTGGTGGAACTTGTCAGCAGTTGGGAGCGCCAGTGCAAGCAACTTGGAAAGCTTGCTCTTTAGCGCTCCCACCTTTTGCGCCTTCTTGGGAGACTTTGGAAGATTCTTGGACTTTGCCAGATGCAACACCAGTTTTAGCTTCTTCTCATTCTCTAAGTTCAGATTTAGACAATACTGCTATTACTCCTGTAGAGGAAACAACCATCTGCGCCTCTGAAGAGATAAAAACTAAGGCAGTGCTTATTTAATGATCCATTATTACTGGAAGAGTTTTATAGTCTGCTAAAAATAATATTTGCTTTTAAGATTTCTCGTGCTGTAAACGTTTCATCTTCAAAAATCGCACCCCGTTAAAAGGGTGCGATTTTTGCAATTCTAAGGTAACCAAGGGAAGGCGCGAAAATTCGGTGGACGCTTCTCAAGAAATGCTTGTTTTCCTTCAGATCCTTCCTCTGTCATGTAATAGAGTAGGGTGGCATTTCCAGCTAGTTCTTGTAAACCGGCTTGTCCGTCACAATCAGCATTGAATGCGGCTTTGAGACACCGAATCGCAATCGGACTTTTGTCTAAAATCTCTTGCGCCCATTGAATACCTTCAACTTCTAGTTTATCTACTGGAACAACACAATTAACTAAACCCATATCCAAGGCTTGTTGTGCATCATATTGACGGCAGAGAAACCAAATTTCTCGCGCCTTTTTTTGTCCGACAACGCGAGCAAGATAACTCGCGCCAAAACCGCCGTCGAAACTGCCAACTTTCGGCCCAGTCTGTCCGAAAATGGCATTATCAGCAGCGATTGTTAGGTCACAAATCAAATGCAGAACATGACCACCACCAATAGCATATCCAGCTACTAAAGCAATTACCACTTTCGGCATGGAACGAATCAGCCGCTGTAAGTCCAGCACATTTAAGCGGGGGATACCAGCATCGTCCACATAACCAGCTTGTCCCCGCACACTTTGATCGCCACCAGCACAAAAGGCATATTTGCCATCAGTATGCGGGCCAGCACCCGTAAATAGTACGACGCCAATACTAGTATCTTCACGGGCGTCACAAAAAGCATCACATAGTTCAAATACTGTCTGGGGACGGAAAGCATTGCGCTTATGGGGGCGGTTGATTGTAATTTTAGCAATGCCGTCAGTTTTGTGATACAGGATGTCTTCGTAGGTTTTGGCGGTTTGCCAGTTGATTTGCATTGCTCAGGTACAGGATTTGAGAACCTGAGAATTTTATCGTAAGTTCTTTGTCAGTTGTCAGTTTTTTCACTTTTCGATTGACTACGGAGTACGCAGTATCATAAATTACGCTGTTTTTAGCGATCGCCCTTTTGGGAAAACCTTTCGATTCACCCAACTGTAGAGTTAATGAATAGTTTTAATCTCTAGTGAGCTTAAATCATTCGTGAAAAGTTAGATCCCCGACTTCTTTGAGAAGTCGGGGATCTAGATAGCGAATTGTTACAAATCAAATAGGCTTACTATATATTTAAGCATTGAAGATAAGCAAACTATTATTAACTATTAATTGAGTAAACAATAAAAAATTTGCGAATAGATATAAAAATCTATTCGCACGTCTCTACGAAAGCCAAAATGTACCTATTGATGTATTTTCCTTATCCAAAGGTTTATGCAGCATCACTTGATGACATAAAAATTCAAATTAACACTATCAAATTGATAGTTAATCTTGAAAAATCTATAGTAAGAATCTTGTTATCATAGAAACCAAAGGGGCTATGATATGTAGATGATGTATTATTTACACCATCCTGAATGGTAGTTAACTGAAGATTGGGATAATCACCCAATAAATTTTTAAAAATACTTCCCAATATAGCATCATTTTGTACTGAATTTAGGTCATACAAAAATGTCTTCGTATCACTAGGATGTAAGTCAGAAATTACTATTTTAGTCATTGTCTTAATTTCTAGGTCAGGTTATAAACAGCTGTGCAACTTTAGTAAGGCGTAATTGCCAATAAATAAGCTAACAAAGTTGTGGAGAACGCCTCCAATAATTAAAGCGATCGCACTATCGGCATAGTACTTTCTGGTTTGGTTTATTTAATGAGCAAGCGCTGCCAAGAGAATTCCAACACCATTTTTTACAAGTTGGTAAACCTCTGCAAACCAGTGGATACTCATGAGAGGCTGATAAAACTGTAAAGGTTGTCTGTAGGTAGTTACTACGATGTTTTACACATATTTAGCTTTTGAGTTAATACGTCTAAATTCTTAAAAGCTACCCTATTTTCAGAAAAGTTTACGTACTAGTCTTTTATCCAATCTGCTTTGTTGCTTCTCTGTAGGGATGTTAGAAACTCTACCTGTGACTCATTGCAACACAACCTCATTAATTCTCAGTAATTAAGCATAGACCCAATTGCGAATTGACCTTGAAAAGTCTATACTAGAAAACCTGTTATCGTGAACATTGTATGCACCTTCAATTGTATCTGATACGGTGTTTATGCCGCCATCATTAATAGTGAATATATAAATATAAGGAAAGCCACCCAATATAGTCTTCGCTTGTACTGTATCCAGAACATTCTGAATTTTACCCACATCAATAAGGTGTAAGTCGGAAATTACTATTTCAGCCATAGTTTTATTCTTTAAATTAGCGGTTGATTTGACTTTTATATTCTAGATGATCAATCTAGTTTTCAACTAAATTAAATTTAAATTTTTCATTTTAAAACTAGTTATTCACAGAAAAATTAGGACATAATTAAATTATTATTGTCTTTCAAATAAAGAATTAGAAAACTATTATTTGTATCAGGTATTGCGTAAAATTGTATAAAGCAAGTAAAAAAGGAAACTACAATTCTTGTCTAGATCCAATAGGATACTGAGTATGGGATTAAACAATTTTTTGAGGAGTCAAAATATTAATGGACAGAGAAATTATCTATAAAGGCTTTTACTTTTAGCAGAAGTTTTTGTGCGATCGCTTATTTAACTCCACCATATACTGCAAACTTTGCCAAATTTTCTTGTCGCCATTTGGCATCTTTTTTGCGATTGGTCTGCAACTCCAAAACCCTAATCCCTTTGTTTGGCAATGGATTTAATCTTTGCTTTAACTGCTCCCAAGAAGTCATCACTTCATGTTCTACACCGTAAGTAGCGCACAACTGGGCGAAATCAATATCCTGTGGAGTACCAAAAAATTCTTCAAAGAGTGGGTCAAACTTGGCAATGGGTAACATTTCAAAAATCCCACCGCCATTATTGTTAATTAACACTATTGTCAGATGCCCAACAAATTTGTTACGGATTAAAAAACCATTGGTGTCGTGCAACAGCGCTAAATCTCCAGTTAACATCACACTACTTTGATGGCGATGGGCAATTCCCAAAGCAGTGGATAATGTACCATCAATGCCATTTGCACCACGGTTAAAATACGATCGCACACCTGAATTATTCGATTGCCAGAAAAATTCCACATCCCGCACAGGCATACTATTGGCAATAAATAATGGAGTCAAAGGCGGTAGTAACTGAGACAGCAACCAAGCGGCTTTCCCTTCAAATAACTCCTCCATTGTCTCCAATGTGTGGTTAACAGCTGCCCTAACTTGCTTTTCTGCTGCACACCACAGTTGTAGATAGTCAGAAGAGCAGAGGAAAGAAGAATCAGTTTCTCCCCCACTCCCCAATTCTTCTATACCAATCCGCAGGTGAGTTGTCTTACCGTGAAGGGGGTCAAGGTTTTGGTCACTGGGGTCAATTACCCAACGTCGCGGTTGAGTTGCATCTATCCAGGTACGCAGTTCTTTACTTGTAGGCATTTCACCCACCTGAATTACCATTTTGGGCGCTAGCTGCTTTGCTAATTGATGATTTCGCAAAATCAGGTCATAGGTGGAAATTAAATAAGGGTTGAGGTCAGCATAATTTCTTACAGGGGAGAGTCCCTCAGCTAGTACTGGCCATTTGAGATTTTGGGAAAGTTGAGCGATCGCTTTTACATATTCTTGTGGCTGCTGCGGTTGGGCAACGCCAGCGATGATAATGCCGCGATCGCATTGCTGCCATTCTTCAGGGACAGGAAATCGGGAATTGGAAATCGAGAATTGGGTGGTACTTGTTATTCCAGCAAAAAACTCTTCTGGCTGAAACTGTGACTGCAATAATTGTAGAGGCGTTTCATGAAACGTCTTTGCATCAGGAACAGGCGCAAGAGGATCGCGAAAGGGAATATTCAGATGGACTGGCCCCCTTGTGGGAGTTTGCGATCGCTCCCACCCATGAATTATTGTTTGCCGTAGATAAGCTAGCATTCCCATTTCTGAGGAAGGTAAAGCTAACTCTGCTTGCCAGTTTGGGTAAGTACCATATAATTTCCACTGGTCTATAGTTTGCCCAGAGTGACAATTTCGTAATTCTTGTGGTCTATCGCCTGTTAACACCAAAAGTGGTACGCGACTTTCTTTGGCTTCAATTAAGGCTGGGTAAAAATTCGCCCCTGCTGTGCCAGAGGTGCAAACAAGTACCACAGGAAGTCCAGTGGCTTTTGCTTGTCCCAAGGCAAAAAAGGCGGCAGAACGTTCATCGAGAACAGAAATTGCTTCAATCTCAGGTGCTTGCTGGGCAAAGGCGACGGCTAAGGGTGTAGAACGTGAACCAGGACAAATAACGGCACAAGTCAATCCCAGGCGCTTTAACGTCTCCGTTAAAATATAAGCCCAAAGTTGATTAACATTTTTAAAGGCAATTACCATCAAATCCAATAGAGCTATAAGACAATCTTAAAATCCAAAATGCAAAATTCGCTTTCAAACTCTTATGGACTTTATTCATGTTACGGGAATTCGCTGCTATGGCTATACTGGGTATCTGCCTGAAGAAAAGGTACTTGGACAATGGTTTGAGGTCGATGTGAAGTTGTGGCTCGATATCTCTACTGCTGCCAAGACTGACGCAATTGAAGACACTCTAGATTATCGCAGTGTCATTAGCTTGGTGCAACATTTGGTAAAGACATCCAAGTTTGTGTTGGTGGAACGGTTAGTCAGCACGATCGCAGATTCTATTCTCCAAGAAAGCGATCGCATCACACAAGTCCAAGTCACTTTGAGCAAACCCGCTGCACCCATTCCAGACTTTGGCGGCAAAATTAGCATTGAAGTGACTAGAACTAAGTCTGATCTTTGAAGACACTAGTACAGCACGGTGTAAATAAACCATCCATTGAGAATGCCTGAAACCTTTGTGAAAACGTAATTACGAATTACGTTAGTGCAGCGGGGCGGAGCATCGTTACGAATTCCGCGTAGCGGTACTAGTACACAACGGTGCAAATAAAGATACCATTCAAAATTGCTGAAAAGTTTCCCTTCGAAGCTTTTTAATTCTGCCTAACAGTACTAGTATTCTGTAAAGTTTGATTTGATAGGTTTGTAGTACGCACTTTAGCGTTGAAGCGCCTACTACAGACAGCGTATATTTATCGATTTTTATTTAACAGACTACTAGTACTTTTCCTCCAAAACCTACCTATAAACAAGTGGGGGGGAAAGGAAATTTACCTACAGACTGGAAGTATCGGATAAATAAGATTTTTTCTGTGATTGCTTATCTTCCAAATCCATAGGAAATACATTAACTTACTATTTTCTCCCCACCAAACGCTCGTTCTCAAAAAGCTATAAAAATCAACTTATCTGCTGATGTATGTTTAAGTTGCACATTTTCCAAATATGGAATTTCTAACTGACTATTAACCATGAGCCATAAATAGTTTCTAATTAACTGGTTATAAATAAACATATTTATCACATCCTAGCTAGGTCATAGTTTAAAACTTAAGATAAAATGGTTTTTCATCATTAACCATATGATTTATATTAGCGTTTATTTATACTTGTTCACTTATGTTATGCACTCTTTATACTAAATAACTAGTTTTCTTATACCATCAAAATAGTATTATATTTATTCTGTAAAAGGCAGCTACATATACATAGACGTGGGTGGTAGGATATCGCTATATGTCCCTACTAAGCATTCCATTTGTATTTCAATTTAGGATAATTAGCATCAGTTATTCTTTATTACAATTACAAGCCGCATTGTTTTTTTTAAGTAGTGAATTAAAATTTATACCTAAAAATACTCTAACTGTCACTAATTTTAGCCAATGCCAGCAGCACTTACTCTTAAATTTATATGCAAATACTTATTTTATTAATGTAATTTAATTAACTCATTGTCAGAGGCTTGATATTGAATCAATTTACGTGATTATTGAACTAGTAATGAAAAGAATTATTTCATCTGCCCAGAAACTTAGCTTTACTTTATAAGTAACTTATATGGTAATTAGTAACTTGATAGTAACCGTCTATAATTATCAAATATGCTTTAACAAACGAAGAGGATACAGTCAGCAAATAACATAACAAGTTAATAACTACTCAGTATTTTAGTTAAGCAAGAGGATATCTAGTTAGAGATTGATTATGATAATATTATTGACTTTCAGACTGAATAGTCACTGATAACAGTATCTGAACCTTAGCAAACAGGCAATTTTAATATGCTGGCACGCAAAATCCTAGTTGTTGAGGATGAGAAAATCCAAGCCTCAAATATTAGAAAAAGCTTACAGAGGCTAGGTTATTCTGTTCCAGAAATCACGAATTCAGGCGAAGAAGCAATAAAAAAGGTAGCAGAAACTAGTCCACATTTAGTATTGATTGATATATGTTTAGCTGGTGAAATTGATGGTGAACAAGTAGCAGATATTATCCGCAACCATTTCCGTGTGCCTGTTTTATATCTAACAGAACATTCCGAATATACATATTTACATAAACACCGTCTCAGTGAGCCTTTTAGCTACATTACCAAACCATTTATTGAAAGAGACTTATACATTGCTGTTGAAATGGCTCTGTACAAACACCAACTCGAAAAGAAATTACAAGAAGAGAAACAGAAGTTGGCAGCAATTATCAACAGTATGGGTTGTGCAGTAATTGCTACATACACAAATGGTTGTATTCAAATGATGAATCCGGTAGCAGAAAAGCTTACAGGTTGGAAGCAAGATGAAGCGTTTGGCAAAGATTTAGTCGAAGTTGTTAGCTTGGTTGATAAAAATGTGGAAGAAGCGATCAAAAATTTAGCTAGATCCGTAATGGAAGGGGGTGAGGCTTTAAATCTACAGGAAAACTGTATGCTGATTGCTAAAGATGGCACAAAAATCCCTATAGAAGATCATGTTGCCCCTATCAAGGACAATAATGGTAATATTACTGGCACAGTTTTAGTTTTTCAAGAAATATCCAAACGCAAGCAGACAGAGGCGCAACTGCTCCGCAATGCTTTTTATGATGGGCTGACGGAATTACCAAATCGCGTTTTATTTCTGGATCGTTTGAGGCAAGCATTTGAACGTAGCAAACGTAGAAGCGATTATTATTTTGCAGTTTTGTTTGTAGACTTAGATGGCTTTAAGCAAATTAACGATCGCTTCGGTCATATAATAGGCGATGATTTTTTAATAGAGGTTGCCAGACGCTTAGAGTCATGTTTACGTAGTGGCGATACTGTAGCACGATTTGGTGGCGACGAGTTTACGGTTCTTTTAGAAGATATTAAAGATGTTAACGATCCTACCAACGTTGCTAAACGTATTCAAGATGCTTTAAAAATACCACTAAACCTCAAAGGACATCTGATATTTACTACAGCCAGCATTGGTATTGCATTAAGTTGTAGTCGCTATGAAGACCCAGCAGCCCTGATTCGAGATGCTGATATCGCTATGTATCGAGCCAAGCAACAGGGAAAAGCTAGATACACTATATTTTAGTTAATGAGTATTTTATTCTTTTGATAGCCTAATCTCATGGATGTGGCAAAGGCACAGGTTGCTACAGAGAGTAGGGAGTAGCATAGTTCAATTAATTAAAATAATCATAATTTTATTTAATTGCATACATAACAAACTTTTATGGAAAAAACAGAAAAACAGAAAATGCTTGCAGGGGAGTTATATCTTGCAGAAGACCCTGAATTGACTGCCGAAAGTCAGCAGGCCAGCCGTCTTTTAAGAAGATACAATTCTACAACTGTTGAACAGCAAGAGCAGCGGCAGCAAATTTTACAAGAATTATTCGGAAAAATAGGGCAGAAAATAATAATTGTCCCACCCTTTCACTGTGACTATGGCAGCAATATTTATGCTGGCAATGGGTTATATATGAACTATGGCTGCGTGATTTTAGACTGCAATAAAGTTGAGATTGGCGAAAATGTCTTGTGCGCCCCTTACGTACAGATTTACACTGCCTATCATCCTCTAGAGCCAGAAATTCGACTTTCCGGTAGAGAATTAGCTGCTCCAATAAAAATTGGTAATAATGTCTGGATTGGTGGCGGTGCTATTATTTGTCCAGGAGTGACAATTGGAGATGGCACGACTATTGGTGCTGGCAGTGTAGTAGTCAAAGATATACCTGAAAACGTCGTTGCAGCTGGCAATCCCTGCCGTATTATTCGGCATTTATCCTAAAATTAAATCAGCTTTTAACTAGGTCGGCATAATTACAGGAAAGAACTTTTTTCTCCTGATTTGAAAGTGCTGAGTTTTGAGTCACAGGTAGTTATCCTGTATCCCCTTATGCTTTGTTGATATTTAGTAGTGTAGGAAGTTCATAGAGACTATCCCCTGCCTTCTTGTTAGAACTTGTATCCTCTAGCAAGCCAATATTCCCAATCTGCCAGTGCTTCTTGGGTTTCATCATCAGCATCAATTGCTTTTATATCAGATAGTTTTGCAGAAAACACATCTTCATCCTTGCCATTCGGATAAACCACTTCCACAAACATATCTTTTAAGCATTCATCATCTGGAGCCATTCCCAGTACTTCAACATCTTTCTCCTCAGCAGCTGATTTTCGTCCCTTTTTCGTCCACTTCGCCATAAAGGGGAAATTCAAAGTATCGTCGAGGTAGTAATACCAACCCATCGCCCGTTCTTCTTTATCATCATCAGCATCGACGATTATCTCTGTTTTTATACGATGCTCTCGGTTTTCATCAGGTTCAATACTAGGCATAGGACAAAAACTTGCGTATAAACGACTCTGATATGGTATATCTTTTCGGCAGCCGCCTGTCAATTTTTAATCTGCTTGCTCATCCAAGCACAAAATGAGTAAATCATCGGTATTTGACCAATTTTGAAGCTTTCTGCTAGAAAATGGGAAATTTATGTTATTTGGGGAAGATTGGTAAAAATCGGCAAGACTCCACACTAGATATACAAACCCTCTAGTAACTGATAAATCTGCAATGCAGGTACATTGTGATGGAAAATTCGCGTTCATTATCTTGATTTCCTAGAGTTTTAACTTAATTATGGGCAATTCGACGCCACTTACAACCTTGTCTTAAGCTAGAAAACCTAGAGGTAAATTAAACAAATTTATTTTTTAACTATAAACTATATAAGATACAACCTAACCTGATTAATGCTGTTTATTTTATCAGATCAATTAACTTGATATTTGTAACTACTAAATCAACTTTTCAGATTAACTTTGTCTTTACTTGATATAAACTTTAAAATAGAAAACTCTGTTTTTTAAAGAAAAATGCTCAGTGGAAATAGCCAAAATTTTACATTGAATTTGCCTTTCTTTATATGACCTTTATACAAGTATGATAATCTATTAAAATTATCTATAAAATATTAAAAACTTTGAGGCTAATATATACGCTTTTTAGCCGCAAAATAAACGTTTGCATGATTTTATATACTCAGTAATCCTGTATTTACAAGCTTTTTAAAGTTTTCTTAAATTAGCAATAACCATTTAGTTACCTAAGCAAAACTCAAGTTGATTTTGAAAAAAATATTTAAATAAAAAGCATTACAAATACATTGATTAACATATAATACTAAAAATTTAGATTAATTATAAGTTTTATAATTTAGCTAAATCTAAATACAATCTTTAAACAAAATGACTTTTGAAAATATATATAATAAGTCACTAAAGACAAGGAGGATCTATGCGTTTTTCTCAGTTTTCCGCAATTATTGGATATACGACAGCAGCTTTTTTATCAATTGCACCCATAAGGGTAGAAGCTGCAACTATTTATCAGGTAAAGTCTGGAGTCACCAGCATTGACCGTGACCACAAGCAGATTCTTAAAGGTATTGGGTTAAATATTACAGGCACTAATGATACAGTCACGCCAGTTCCCAGCGATTATTTGGTAGGCTTCAACATCACTTCAGGCTCCAATTTCACATTCAGCGACGAGGGTGGTTTTACCCCGCTCTCAGGTACAGTTGAGCATACTGGTACTGTTACCTTTAATGACCAAATTACTGTTGGTAACTTTTCAATTGGAATTGAGCCAGGACGTACTGTGTCAGGTGCTAGCGGGCTTGTCTTAAGAGACACAGTTTCTTTAAATACAATTTTGTTTGATTTGAGTGCGCCAGAATCTACAGCACTTGACAGCAAAAATTTAACTCTAACCCTCGCTAATGTTCAATTACTGATTTCTCCAGAGTTTGCTGGTGTACTTGGCAAACCTAACTTAGCAGGTTTGTTTGCTGGAAATGCACAAATAACTGCTAAAGTTGCTGTTGTACCTGAACCTGACAGTGTATTAGCAACTTTGGCAGCAGGTGCGGCTGTATTGGCAGTTAGATTTTACACTAGAAAAGTTAAATGCACTTGATATCCCCAAGCATGGCTAAATGCTTGCTAACGGGCGCAAGTGTGTTGGCAGCAATCATCCCACTGGCGGCGACTGCTGGTAAACCAATACCGGGAAATGTGGAGTCTCCACAACATAGCAGTCCAGGTAAGGGTGTACTAGGGCCAGGAAACATACCAACTCCTGCCGGAATCGCTGGGCCATAAGAACCTCGGTGACGACGCAGAAAATGCTCGTGCGTTAGGGGTGTGCCAACAAGTGTAACTTCGCAACGAGAGCGAATATCTGGAATAATCCGCTCTAAAGCTTGCCACATTACTTCTGTACGCGATCGCTTTTGTTCAGCATACTCTTGGCTTTTTCTGTCCATTCCCTGCCAGAGAGTATAGGGTTCATTACCAGGCGTATATATGTGCATCACATACTTGCCTGGTGGCGCTAAGGACGAATCGAGAATTGAAGGAATTGAAATCAGCACAAGATTCTGAGGTGCTGTCACGCCCATTTCCCAGTTATTTACAACAATATAATGACACGCCAAGTTTGAAGGTAACCCTTGGGCATCAACGCCTAAATGCAGATGCATAAAGCTATCGCATTCGGGTGTCGCCTGCCGTTTCGTACGAAATTGTTTTGGTACAGCCTTTTCTGGCAGTAGTTTTAGCGTATCCCAAACTGATGCATTAGAAACAACTGCTCGACGCGATCGCATTTCTTTACCATCACGTAAACGCACACCCACCGCGCGGTTATCTTCTACAAGTACTTGCTCCACATGAGCATTTAATATCAACTGCCCACCGTGTCGTTGTAGTCCTTGTACAAGGGCGTCAACTAAAGCACCACTACCACCAACAGGGTAATCAAGCACCACTCCTGGCCGATACCAATCGGCAAACATAAAAGCTACTTCTGCGGCACTCGTGCCATCTGCTGGCAGTCCAGAAAGCAGAAAGCACAACATATCCAGCCAGTTGCGTGTAAATGGGTCTTTAACAACACCATCCATAATCCGGCTAAAAGGCCCCGTCAGCTTGCTGATATTTAACGCGTGTCTTGCCATAGAAGGGGCAAATCGGCTGACAGTTCTAGCTGCACCTAAATCAAAACGCAATGCTGCTGACGGTATGGCAGTTGCTGCACGAGCTAATGGTTCCATCACGCGCTGAAGTTGTTGCCACTCGCTCACAGCATCATCACCGCCGAATTTCATCAGTACTTCATAAAATTGCTCAGCACCAACCGAGGTATCAAAATTACCTTCTGGTAGACAGCAGCCCCAAGTATTGTATGTGGCGCATGGTAGCTCAGAGCCGATGGCGTCTAGTACTTGCCGCAAGGGGTTGGCAGAGGGACTATAGGAAAGTCCAGAGTAAAGAGATGGCCCAGAGTCAAATTTGAAACCATTGCGCTCAAAAGCATGGGCAGCACCACCAGGAATAGAGTGGCTTTCGCAAACTATGACATCAAAGCCATAGCGTGCCAATAGTGCAGCACAGCTTAAACCACCAATACCGCTACCAATGACAATTACATCTGTCTTTTGCATATTTCTTATGTCTGCAAGGATGGTTTAAAGCCAGGCTTTCCACTAACATACAAAATATTTAGTCATGTCTAGCGTAAATATAAAAATATAGTGTTTACTCAATAGGAAAATGTTCTAATACTAAATTTTTTAGAGATTTATAATTTTCTAAATTTAAGCTCAACACAAATTAATATCATGAGTATTGTTGTTTTTGGCAGCATTAATATGGACTTGGTAGCCACAACATCTCGGTTACCAGTTGCAGGAGAAACACTGACAGGAGAGGAGTTTTTTCAAATACCGGGAGGTAAAGGAGCAAATCAAGCCGTAGCACTGGCACGTTTGGGAATTCCAACTCAGATGGTAGGGCGTGTAGGTACAGACAGTTTTGCGTCAGAATTACTATACAATTTGCACAACTCTGGTGTAGAGACTGAAAATGTTTCTATCGATGAAACTGTCAGTTCTGGAGTGGCGATGATCGCTGTCGATGACAGAGGTGAAAATCAAATTATTGTCATTCCTGGTGCAAATGGGCAAGTCAATCAAGAGGATGTAGAACAATTGTCTGACTTGTTACCAGAAGCTACAGCATTACTTTTACAACTGGAAATCCCTATTGCTGCTGTGGTTGCAGCAGCCCAAGCAGCACAAAAAGCAGGAGTAAAAGTGATTTTTGACCCAGCACCTGCACAGCCTAATTTACCTAATGAACTTTACTCATTGGTAGATATTATTACACCGAATGAAGTTGAGACCGGGCAGTTAGTAGGTTTTACTGTGGATGGAGAAGAGACTGCGGCAAAAGCTGCTGCGGTTTTATTGCAGCGGGGTGTAAAGTGTGTGATTGTCAAACTAGGTGCTAAAGGTGTTTTTTGTGCCACTGCTGAAGAAAAGTTTTTTGTACCTGCGTTCCCTGTTGATGCCATTGACACTGTTGCCGCTGGTGATGCTTTCAATGGCGGTTTAGCAGCGGCACTTTTTGAAGGACTTTCTTTACATCAGGCAGTTGTTTGGGGTGCGGCAGCGGGTGCTTTAACAGCAACAAAATCAGGCGCACAAACTTCTTTACCAGATAGGTTTACCTTTGATGAATTTCTCAAGGAAAGGGAGTAGGGGTAGAGACGCGATTATACTCTTACGAGAAGCCGCTCTTCGAGCGTCTACGCGTCTGTGCAGGGAGTGACAAAGATGAGGGAGCAAGCAAAACACAGAGAAAGAAGAACTATTGATTCTTGCCCAATGCCCAATGCCCCATGCCCAATAACTACTTACCAATATCCTCATTCCAGAGTTCAGGATTGGTTTCAATAAACTCACTCATCATTTGTTCGCATTCGTCAAGATTTAAATCTATTACTTCTACACCGTGGGATACCATAAAGTTTTTAGCACCAGGAAAGGTTCTGGATTCTCCAACGATGACTTTTTTAATGCCAAATTGCACAACTGCCCCAGCGCACAAGTAACACGGCATTAAGGTTGAATAGATTGTTGTACCTCTGTAACTGCCGATTCTACCTGCATTACGGAGACAATCAATTTCAGCGTGGGTAATAGGATCACCGTCTTGCACACGTTTATTGTGTCCTCTGCCGAGAATTTTACCATCCTTGATGAGAACCGAACCGATGGGAATTCCACCTTCTTGTCTGCCTTGTTTTGCTTCTTGAATAGCAGTTTCCATAAACTCGTCCATATTAATTCTCCTTTTATGTCAAAACAACTCGTATTAATGGATCACGATGGTGGTGTAGATGATTATCTAGCAACTATGCTGCTGTTAACAATGGATCATATTGAACTCCTCGGTGTCGTCGTTACTCCGGCTGATTGCTACATCCAACCGGCTGTTAGTGCCACACGAAAAATTATTGATTTGATGGGATTTTCTCATATCCAGGTTGCAGAAAGCACGGTACGTGGTGTCAACCCATTCCCCAGTCTCTATAGGCGCGATTCGTTTATCATTGACCATCTTCCCATTCTCAATCAAAGCGAAACCATTAACACGCCTCTGCTTGCAGAAACTGGTCAAGATTTTATGGTCAAGGTATTGCGCGAAGCATCTGAACCAGTGACGCTGATGGTAACTGGGCCTTTGACAACGGTTGCAGTAGCGCTGGAAAAAGCACCCGACATTGAAGCGAAGATTCACAAGATTGTTTGGATGGGAGGTGCATTAAATGTCTTTGGCAATGTGGAAAAAAATCTCGAACCAGGACAAGATGGTTCTGCTGAGTGGAATGTTTATTGGGATGCAGTTTCAGCGGCGCGGGTGTGGCAAACACAAATTGAAATTATTATGTGTCCTTTGGATTTGACTAATAATGTCCCTGTCACATCAGAATTAGTGCAAAAGATGGGGCGACAACGCCACTATCCTATTTCTGATTTAGCTGGACAATGTTATGCACTAGTCATTCCCCAAGATTATTATTTCTGGGATGTGCTGGCAACTGCTTATCTGGGACACCCGGAATTCTATCGATTACGCGAATGGGAAACAGAAATCATCACCACAGGACTTAGCCAGGGGCGTACTAAAGTAGTTGCAGGTGGTCGTAAAATTTCTGCAATGGATAAAGTAGATAAAGATGCTTTTTACGATTACATCTTGCAGCAATGGGCAAGGTAAACAGTTCAGAATTCAAAATTAAACTTTAAGGTTCACTGTATTGAAACTCGCTTTTGGACGTCATCCATAAACAAAATTTTGGATTTGCAAGACCGGACTGCTTCACCAAGCTGCCAATAACGCCTTCACCTCCGGTCTCGTAGAGAAGAATTCATAGAGTGTGCTTAGGTAAGTCCTATGAATCTGAAACTTAGTCTTCTGATGATGAATAGTTGCACCATCTATCCCAAGGTGATAACTCATCTGTGACGAAAATAGATTTGTAGAGCTTAGCTAGAAAAGGTAACTTGTAAGAGGTTCTTGAATAAAACTCAATTTGATGAAGAAAAGCGTCAAAAGTCCTTATCTGGATAGTTTGTGTATCTTTATTAAACTGTGCTTTATAAGCTTGCTTCCTCAAATCTTTTTTGAGTTCACATTCTCGCCCAATGATAATGACTCCTAAAGGAGAAGTAAAAGATTTAAGCCCTAGTGTTTCTCGAATAAATCCTTGATGTTCAGTGCAGTAGCGAATGTAATCTCTTAACTGACTAATACCACTTGCTAACGGAGCAGTTTCAACAACTCGACCATTTTTATCATCTTTGTAAAGGTGGTGTTTTGGCGACTTAAAATCTACAACCCACCACGTTATTCCATCTGAGTTTTCACCAGCAAAGAGGTAATCTGGAATCTTTCCTGCTCCATTCGCAAAACCTCGTGGTTTTATCTCAGGTTGGGGAATGATCCAAGTATCATGATGACCAGTACGAAAAAAGCTAGAAGTAAATGATAGTAGAGAAAGCCTACGTCTTAGAAAAGAATCAATTTCAGTTTCACCAGCATCTTTGCGGATTAGAGAAATTAATCGTCCAAAGTCATCTCCATTAAAGTTGTGAGTATCAATTCTATATTTTTTTGGAGGATAGTCTGCTTCCTCAGCATTAGCAAAGCGCATAGTTACAATTCAAAAGTATATTTTTCTGGTAATTCTAGCGCAGATTTTTTGTATAAATATATCCTTAATAATTTTGGCTCTCCCAGATTAGATATGATAAATTAGTAGCAGAAATACCAATTGAGTAAAATTCTTCTTCTAAAATTATCAAAGTTAGTTAAACCATAAGCTCTTCTTTTAATCAGCTTAATCTTTTGATTAATTCCTTCAACAACTCCTTGAGTAGTTCGGCTATCAAAATAAGCGAGAATCTCATCTATCCATCTACTTATTGTTCGACAACTTTTCGGGAAGTATTTATAAGCTGTTTCTGTCCATTCTAGGAATTTATATAAGGCTTCATCACTGGTTATTTGACTGTCAAATATATCTCTAAGTCCTTCTTTGATTCGATACATTCTTCCTAGCTCAGGGGCAACTTTCTCCACTGATTCTATCTTCGCATTTTCCGCGGAGTTAAGGTTTTCTTTTTTCTTTAATAAAGGGTATTTACTATGAGTCAACCCCGCTAATGTACTTTCTCTCTCTTTCTTATTTTTAATTTTTTCTGCTGCTCTTTTTGCTTTCTTTCTCTTTTGATCTAACTCCTCGTTTATTTGTTTCATGACATGGAATCTATCGGCTACTATTTGAGCATTTGGCATCATTTCTTGGATTAAACTTTTATATGGTATCCATAAATCTATGCTAACTTCTTCTATTTGGGTTAAAATCTCTAAACCTAGACTAGATAAGTATTCTGCTATTACTGCTTTATTTCTTTTCTCCAATAATGCTATTGGTTTTCTTGTTTCTAAGTCCACCAGAACTGCCGCATAATTTTTTCCTCCTTTTAACTGGGTGATTTCATCTATCCCCAACTTTTTTAACTTCTTAGGTTTTTCTGTGAGTAAATCAACTTCCAGTTCTTTTAATACTGTTTCCACCTCAGAGGTTGTCATTCTATTTCTGATGGCTGCACTCTTTACATTAGTTTCTAATACTTCCTTAATTACTTTCATCGCCAGTCTTTTTGTATAAGTTCTTCTGGCTTTGATAAAATCTAACTCTTCACTGAATACTTTCTGACATTTTTGACATTTCAACTGACGACGATTTACTTTTAACAATACTTGATAATCGCTTAGGGGTATATCTCTGACTCTATACCAATGATTTTGATGGATTTTATCGGAGGTATTTCCACAGTGAGGGCATTTAGCAACTTTCAGCTTATTTTCAATTTCTATTACTATTTCATCATCTGTAAGAAAATGGTAATTAATAACCTTGACATCTTCAAGATTAATAACTTTAGTAATGAAATGAAGTAAGGGATTAGATGGCATATTTATTAAAACCCTTGTTTTAATATCAATATTTTTGAATTTTTATATTATTTAATTAGTCTAGAATTCTATTTATAGCTTGGGTTTGCTCTATTAAACAATCTAAATTATCTAAGATTTATTTAACTATTTATATTATTTTACCATAGTTACTCTGGGAGAGCCAAAATTTTTAATAAGTCTATTAAATGTAACTCACTGTTATTTATCGCCAGTTCTCCTACACTAACCTGACTCTTAATTCAAACAGAATACAGAATTGTTATAAAAAACGTAAATAATCTATATACCTCGATTATTAATAACTGATAAAACTTAAACCTAATAATAGAGCCGCAACAGTTCCTGCAACACAAATTTCACCTTGAGTTACTTTATCTACAACAGACTCAATCGGAATTAATATAACTTCAATCTCTTCTGTAACATCTAAGTTTTGCTTGCTAGTTTTTATAACATTTTCTGCTAAAAATAAATGTATTTGATTAGTATCTTTGCTAGGCTTATCATATAGGGTTGTAATTTTTGTCAATTCTTGAGCAGTATAACCAGTCTCTTCTTGTAGTTCTCTAATAGCTGCTGTTTCTGCACTCTCTTTTGCTGGCTCGAAACTACCTGCTGGCAGTTCTATGAAAAACTCACCAACGGCGTGTCTGTATTGCCGGACAAAAACAATCTCTTTACTGGTTGTTATAGGTAAAACTAGAGCAACATCTGGTTTAATACTGACAAAATAGTCATCTATAATTTTACCGTTAGGTAATTCTATTTCATCCCGCCTTACTTTACACCAACGATGATCCAAGACCATTTTTGAGTTCAAAGTCTTCCATTTTTTTAGGCTGTTCATAGACTATGTAATAAATAAAATTATGTATAAAAAATTGAAGAGTTAACTAGTGAATGTAAAAAAGTATAACAGATGCATCAAATAGTCTAAACTTTGAATTTACACTGGCTTTTGCTATAGCATAATATGCAGCTTAAATATGCTAATTAATGTAAAATTATTTACAGTCAATAAGAGATTCCCGTTGACAATTAGTCGGGGAACAACGGCACAGACAACTAATGTATGGTTGAAGATTTCGCAAGATGGTATCGAAGGCTGGGGTGAAGCCTCACCGTTTAGCATAGGCGATCGCCGCCAGTCAACAGACACCATTAAAGATGCCTTACAGCAAGTCGCACCGATATTGGAAGCATTCAGCCCCTTACAGCGGCAGCAAGTTGAGCAAGTGTTAACAAAAGCGCAGGTTCCTTCTGCTGTCAAAGCAGCCTTAGATATGGCTATGCACGACTGGTTAGGCAAACGCGTAGGGTTACCTCTATGGCAAATCTGGGGATGCGATCGCAATGCCATAGTACCAACTTCGGTCACAATTGGGATTAATTCACCAGCAGCGGCTAGGGCTAGGGCGCGAGATTGGCTACAATTTACTGATGTCCGTCTTTTTAAAATCAAGTTAGGAAACCCAGACGGCATAGATGCAGATAAACAAATGCTCTTAGCAGTCCGAGAAGAAGCACCCGAAACAGAATTTTTCGTTGATGCCAACGGGGGTTGGAATTTAGAAGATGCGATCGCAATGTGCAAGTGGCTAGCTGATTTAGGTATAAAGTATGTAGAACAGCCATTACCACGAGGGCAAGAAAAGAGTTTAGTACAACTCAAAGAACACTCTAGCCTGCCCATTTTTGTCGATGAAAGTTGTTTCACCAGCGCCGATATTCCCTATTTGGCGAACTACGCGGATGGCATCAATATCAAACTCATGAAATCTGGGGGTTTAAGCGAGGCAATGCGGATGGTACATACAGCGCGAGCCTATGGGTTGCAAGTGATGTTCGGCTGTTATTCCGACAGTTCCTTGTCTAATACAGCAGCAGCACATCTAGCTCCACTGGCTGATTATTTAGATTTAGACAGTCACCTAAACTTAATTGATGACCCTTTTACAGGTGCATTAGTGCAAGAGGGGAAAATTTTACCAAACGATTTACCTGGCTTGGGGGTACAACACAGTGCGTCTGCCGCTTAATCAACGAGTAGCTATTCTACTGCATGAAGGAGTTATCGGGTCTAATGGCAAAACAGGGCTAGCAATTTTACGCTACAGTGAAGCCCCGATAGTTGCAGTAATTGATCGCGAGACTGCTGGTAAATCCCTGCCGCAATTAACAGGTATCAAGCGTGACGTGCCAATTGTGGCATCTGTAGCCGCAGCGCTGGAGTATCAACCCGAAGTTTTAGTTATTGGCATCGCTCCAGGAGGTGGTGCTTTACCAAGTGATTTCTGGGATGAAATCAAAGATGCGCTTAAAGCTGGAATGTCGCTGGTAAATGGTTTGCACACCCCATTGGCAAACATTCCAGAGTTAAAAGAACTGCTTAAACCAGCGCAATTAATTTGGGATGTGCGGAAAGAGCCACCTAATTTAAATGTTGCTAATGCGATCGCCAGCACCCTCCCCTGTCGGCGAGTATTGACGGTGGGAACCGACATGGCGATCGGAAAAATGTCAACCAGCCTAGAACTGCACAGGGCGTCACAACTACGAGGTTTGCGTTCTAAATTTCTCGCTACAGGTCAAACTGGTGTGATGTTAGAAGGCGATGGTGTGGCATTGGATGCCGTGCGGGTAGACTTTGCAGCTGGTGCTGTAGAACAGATAGTTATGCGCTATGGCAAAAATTACGATATCTTGCATATTGAAGGACAAGGTTCACTGTTGCATCCTGGTTCAACAGCAACCTTACCCTTAATTCGTGGTTCGCAACCAACCCAACTAGTGTTGGTACATCGGGTAGGACAAACCCATAACCGCAACAATCCCCACGTACCTATTCCGCCTTTACCAGAAGTGATTAAGCTTTATGAAACTGTCGCTAGTGCTGGTGGCGCTTTTGGATTTGCGCCTGTGGTGGGTATAGCTTTGAACACGGCTCATTTAGATGAGTCTGCGGCAAGGAATGCGATCGCTCAAACAATAACGGAAACTGGGCTACCTTGCACTGATGTAGTACGCTTTGATGCTGATGTGTTATTGGATGCAGTTATGAAGTGACTGTTCTACTAACTCAAAAAGCAGGCGATCGCTTAACTTAAGCATTTCTTCCTTCTCTTTGCGTCCTTAGCGTCCTTCTCCCAAAGGGAGACGCTAACGCGTAGCTTGCTTCTCCGTAGGAGTATGTGGTTCGTTAAAAAAATTGACTTTGAAAAAGAGTTTTAGTCTTAACCCAAGCGTATTGAGCTATAAACAAAATTGCCAAGCTGCGATCGCTCTATGCGTATATAGGTAATTGCTCATAACATTGAAAAAACCAGCCTATTGCATAAGTAAATCTCAGCATGAAACGAACCTGGAAGCCTCTACTGCTAGCCTGTAACTGGCTATTGCTATCAGTTGGGACATCAATTTTGATTATCCTAACGCAACCGATAGCACCCGTTCCAGCACAAACACCGCCTGCATCTACCACTGTTGAAACTGTCAATTTACCCAGTGCAGCAACGTCAGAATCAACTAAAGTACAAAAGTTAAGAGATGCGCTGCGACGCTCATCAACGCCAGAAGCCACGGAACCAAAAAAGCCAGCTTCGGTAGAGGAACCTGCGCCTAGTCCCGAAGAAATCGCTCGTCAGCAAAAACTCCTTGAAGCAGACAAGTTGTATCTAGCAGGAAAAATTCCAGAGGCGGAAAAACTGTATCGGGAGGTGAAAGAACCTTTTGCGAAAACAACTATACCTGAAGAGCGCAAAGCAGCAATTAATGACCCCGCACAGTTATCACCTGGGGGTAAAGTTTACTGGCGGGAATCAGAGGCGGGGATAGCAACTAAACTGCAAACAAGAACTTTAGTCCCACTAGAACTATTAGTTAAACAGTATCCAGAATTTATCCCTGGTCATATACGTTATGCTGAAGTCCTCAAGCAATACGATCGCCCTAAAGAAGCATTAGATGTATTAGAACGGGCATCTTCGTTTTATCCCGCTCAACCAGAACTGATCAAAGCTAAAATTACAGCACTTGTTGAACAAAAAAAATGGATGGAAGCGTCTTTGGCAGCGCGGCAATTTGCCATTTTCAACCCGACAAATCCCCAAGCACCTGAGTTTACAAAACTAGCCGAGGAAAATCTCAAACGCTACAAATCCCATACACGTGCAGAAATTAGAGGCAACGTCATCACTAATATTATTACTGGTGCATTAGGTTATGCCGTTAGTGGCAGTCTTCTTGGCCCTTTTTCTGCTCTTGACTCCACAGTTTTACTGCTACAAGGTGAAGAATCTGTGGGTGATTCAGTCACAAAGCAGGCGAAAAAACAGTTGGGCTTAATTATAGATGAACCTGTTTTGGCATATGTTAATGAAATCGGGCAGAAATTGGCAAAAGTCGGCGGACGTAACGAGTTTAAATATGAGTTCTTTGTAATCCCAGAAGAAAGTCTCAACGCCTTTGCCCTACCTGGAGGTAAAATCTTTATTAATGGGGGTGCGATCGCTAAAACCAATTCTGAAGCAGAATTAGCTGGATTAATCGGTCATGAACTATCTCATGTAATTTTATCCCATGCTTTTCAATTAATTACCCAAGGCAATTTTATCTCTAACGTTACTCAGTATCTCCCTCTGGGCGGAACCATTGGCCAACTCTTTGCACTAAGTTACAGCCGCGACATGGAACGTCAGGCAGATATTCTTGGTACACGCCTGATTGCAGCTACAGGCTATGCAGCTGATGGTTTGCGTAACTTGATGGTGACACTAGAGAAACAACAGAAAAATTCTCCACCAAGCTGGTTGTCTTCGCATCCTGGCGGTAAAGAACGAGTTAGTGATATAGAAAATCTAATTTCTCGTAATGGCTACAACCGCTATGCTTATGAAGGAGTTGGACGTCATGCAGAAATTAAAGCACGAGTCAAACAGCTACTCAAAAATAAAAAAGAACAAGCGCAAAAAAAACAGCGTTCTTGATGAATCAAAAAACAGAAATATTCGTCACTTAAACTATCAATTCCCTACTTGTTTATTTCTACTGGAGGATGATTTATGTCATCACACCTGCTTAAGTTTATTTCGTTGAGCGGTCTTGGCTTAGCCCTATGTCTAGGAAATTCCGTCGCTCTTGCCCAATATGACCCTTCTGGCTCTACTAACGATAACGATGGTGTAGTAGTACCAACAATACCATCAGGTGGTACATCAACACCATCAGGCACATCAATACCAATAGACAGATCAACTACTACACCTCGTTCACCCAGCGTTAACAGTGCAAATCGGTTTAGCTGTCAGTATTACAACGGTCAGTACACCGTTATGTATCAGCCACAAAGTCAACCAGGTCAATACTTTCCTTGGGCGGCTCCTGCGGCTTTGGGTGGTGGTTGGAATCCACAAAGACGCTGTGAAGCCATTGCCAGTCGCTTGGAACTTTATCGCCCAGATGGCTTACAAGAACTCCAGACAGCAACAGAAAATAACGAGAACACAGTCTGCGTTACAACTGAAGCTAACTCTTCATGCCGGATTGTACTAACAGTACCCCGTGACAAAGACCCTTACGTTGTACGTAATAGCGTTTTTCAAAACTTGACAACTGCTGATAGCGGACAGCAGACCGCAGCTGTCAACACCTATACTAGTAGTGGACAGGGAGGAGCAAACGACCTATACAACTTAGGTCGCACACTTTTAGGCAATAGTAATAATCCGGTTAGCTCATCTAGAAGTGGGATAAATCTTAAACCTTTCCTCGATCCCAAAGATGGCGGTAATGCTACTAAGCTGCGGAATGGAGTGGCAATTCGTGGTCAATCTAAACCTACCTCCACTCGTCAAGTTCCCATTCGCTTAAATCCTGGTAGCTTCCGTTAATTTTAGTTAATTTTTGATCTGGTAAAACACTGTTGATAACAAATAGGATTTAGACATGAACTCGTCCCTTTACGGGCGAAATCAGTATCAAACATTTTTACTTCTTAAAACTCCACCCCTGTCTTGCAAAGTTCTGCCTGGAAGAATCTTCCGCTCAGACTTTGCCCTTTATGGGTGGAGTTTTCTAAATTCCTTTTTATTATCTTTGTCTAACACCAATATTGAAGCTAATACTAACTCTTTCTTCATCAGTCAAATTAAGCTCTACACCATGCATCAGCCAACTCGGAAATATAATCATATTCCTTCAGTAGGTTTGTAAGTTATGCTTGGTATTGTCCAAGGGGTCAATTCTGAATATTTTGGTAATAACCGATGGGCGCTGACTCTCCGATCATGAAAAAATAGTCCTCCAGAATCTTTAGCTGCTTTAACATAGTAAACACCACTTAATAATGAATTGGGGTGGTCATGAACTGAGTTGAAGGCAAATTTGCCATTAATCATTGCCCAACAATTATTAATATCTATCTCAGGATTGGTTAGGAGTGGGTCAAGGGTTGCTTGGATCAGCGGTGGGTGCAACTTTTTGGTACACCTGATTCACAGCCTGCTTGCGTTACGCAAGCAGGCTGTGAATCAGTACGAAAGGGAGTTTCCAGTCAAATCATCCTGTTATGTTACTGGAGTTTTGTCAGTCAAACAGTTGGTATAATTATTTTTATATAATATGTAAATACTTAAGTAATGCTCAAGTTGACACGCACAATCACATCGTTAAAATCTCTGTCACCCCCATAGGCTAAATCCTCAAAGCCAAAGGTGTTATTCCCTAATAAACGAATATGATCTGTTTGGTCAGAGTTAGCACCCAAGAATGGAAAATATACTGCTGGATCACCTTTGGTGTCTTCATCGAGAAATATATCGGGTGTATTATAAATAATAATAAATGGTGCAAAGATAGAACCAGGCTCAAAAGTACCTACATAAGTTGCAGTGCGTTGGTTTTTCACTGTTAGATCAATACCCGCAACACGTCCGCGAATCGCAGCTTCAAGATAACCAGGTTGTCCGACTAGAATATCTGGTTTACCATCAGCGTTAGTGTCAATCCCACCACTCTCATCAACTACCTGATAAAATCCCACATAGTTATTGTATCTAGCTTCTCTATTGACCTTAAACTCAGCTTTTACTGGTTGTGTAACATTCCGTAAATCAATCAATTCTCCTTGTTGCTGTCCTTGCACAGATGCGCCCAGAGGTAACTCTTCATCTGTGGCTTGAATGTTCGCAACCAAATCCTGGAAGTCAGCACTACTATCTTTCCAAGCTAGGGAGAAGCCATTATTACCTAAGTTTTGTATCTTAACATTGGTTGGGTCAGCAATCAGTACGTCTGTAAAAGCCGCTTTCCCAGCCAGAATAGAATCAGTGGTGCTGTTGCGTACTAAGTAAAATCTAAGATGATCACCTGAAGTATATTCCAGTAGGCTGCTTAAGTCGCCATTAAATCCATTGGGGAGATTGGCAAGCGAGGAGAAAATGACTTTGGCACGTTTTAAGGCAGCTTCCGCGTAACCAGCAGCACCAGGAGCAATACCTTGAATGTTGCCTTCTTCATCATCTACAGTAAATACTCCCAGTTCATATAACTGTTGAGAACTATGCCCTGTCAGTTCAACTTTAAGTCTTGCTTTATCACCCTTGCTTATGATGGTGAAGATATCTTGATCTTGATCATTAAGCAGTTGAGTATTATCAGAGATACTAAACACTGACACCGCAGATTCACCAAATCCGGCTGCATAAAGAGATTTACCGTCAGGGCTGACTGTGAGAGAGACGACGCTACTAAGCCCATCAACACCGTCTGTGTCATCTTTGACAACTTGTACGAAACTGAGCTTACCTGTAGTCTTATTCCGCCGAAACACAGCTACCGCTGAGTCACTACCTCCGGAAGTATAAAGAAAGTTGCCGTTAGGGCTGACGGTGACAAAGTTGGCAAAACCAAGCCCATCAACACCGTCTGTGTCATCTTTAATAACTTGTAGGAAACTAAGCCTGCCTGTAGCGGTATTCCGTCGAAATACCGCTATTGCCGACTCATTGCCTCCGGAAGCATAAAGGAAGTTGCCGTCAGGACTGATGGTAATGGAGTTTGCACCATCAAGCCCATCAACACCGTCTGTGTCATCTATTTGAATTTCTACGAAACTGAGTTTGCCTGTAGTCGTATCTCGCCCAAACACCGATACCGCCGAATCATCAGAGCCAGCAGTATAAAGGAATTTACCATCAGGGCTGATGGTGACAGAGTTTACACCACCCAGCCCATCAACAGCATCAAGCTCACTCTTTTTAACTTCTACAAAACTGAGTTTTCCTGTGGTTATATCCCGCCTAAATACTGCTACTGCTGACTCACCAGCTCCAGTAGCATAGAGGAATTTACCATCAGGGCTGATGCTGACAGAGTTGGCTCCACCAAGCCCATCAATACCGTCTTTGTCATCTTCTTTAAATTCTATAAAACTGAGTTTGCCTGTGGTCGAATCTCGCCGAAATGCTACCACCGCCGAGTCACCAACGCCAGTGGCATAGAGGAAATTGCCGTCAGGGCTAATGGTGAGAGAGTAAGCACCAAGCAGCCCATCTACACCATCTGTCTCATCTTCTTGAAATTCTACGAAACTGAGTTTACCTGTAATCGTATCCCGCCCAAATACTGCCACCGCTGAGTCACCAAGCGAGGCAGTATAGAGAAATTTCCCGTCGGGACTGAGGGTGGCGTAGTTGGGAAAACTCAGCCCTTCGACACCATCGAAATCCTGTTTTTTAACTTCTACAAAATTTAGAATATTTTCTGTCATAACATTTGCTATCCCCGATTAAAAGAGTGACGATTTTTACGTCCAAAGGAGCCTTTAACTAGTAAATTTTACGGTAATTTCATAAATTGCCTGGGAATTATTGTTTAAATATAAAAATCAGTACTAATTTGGATATAAATACAACAAAGTATTGTATGTTTACACTTAATCAAGTTTCCCCATGCCACCAAGCGAATTAATATTGAGTTTTCCCAATTATTTATAAAAAACCCACTTCGCTTACGAAATGAGGATGTGGGATTTTGGATAGTAATTATTTAATTTTCATATTACACAGTAGAGATACTCAAATTTACACGCACGGATTACATCATTACAATCTTTGTCACCGCTACAACCCCAGTAGAGATGTTGCATTGCAACGTCTCTACTGGGGATAATAAAACAACCTCATCCTGCTCAAAGGATGAGGTTGTTAGGTTCTACTCAGGAATTACTTGATTTTGAGATTACTTTGTTAAGCAATACTCAAATCAACTTGCACAATAAAATCGTTATAGTCTTTGTCACCGCCTTTTACTAAATCCTCAAAGCCAAAGGTGTTATTCCCTAACAAGTTAATGTGATCTACTTTATCTGGGTTAGCGCCCAAGAATGGGAAGTAAACCGCCGGATTGTTATTAGGATTGTTATCAAGAATTGCCTCTGGTCTACCATTGATAATAATTAATGGTGCAAAGATGGAACCAGGCTCAAAAGAGCTGGTGTAAGTTGCTGTACCCTGGTTATTCACGGTCAACTCAACTCCTGGAACACGCTCATGCACGGCGGCTTGAGCATAACCAGCTTGCCCTACGAGAATATCTGCTTTATCATCACCGTTAGTATCAATACCACCATTCTCATCAGCCACTCGATAGAAGCTGATGTAATTGTTGTAACCACCGTCTCTATTAACGACGAATTTAGCATTTACTTGTTGTGTAACATCCCGTAAATCTAAGAGTTCTCCTTGTGGTAAACCTTGCAAACTAAGACCTAGAGGAAGAGCTTTATTTGTTGGTTGAACTTTGACAACCAAATCCTTGAAGTCAGCAGCGTTGTTAGTAGAACCATCTTCCCAAGCTAAAGAGAAGCCATTATTATCTAAGTTTTTCGCTTGGAAATTTGTGGCATTAGAAAATAGTATGTCTGAGGTTGGAGTGACTCCGGCTTTTACAGCATCAGTTGTACTATTTCTGACTAAATAAAATCTCAGTTGCTCACCATTTGTAAATTGCAGCAGGCGTGTAACATCAGTATCAAAGCCATTGGGAGCATTGGCTAAGCCAGAGAAAATTACCTTTGCTCTATCTAAAGCCGCTTTGGCATATTCTGGAGAATCTGGGGCAATCCCATTAATGTTTCCAGCGTCATCATCAACTGTAAAGACTCCTAGTTCATCTACAAAATTAGAAGTGTACCCCGTGAGGCTAAGTTGGAGTGTTTGTTTGACACCAACACCAAAAATATTGAAGATATTGTCATCATTCTTGGTCAAATTTGGAGTAGCCAAGTTTAGCGGTTTTTCTAGTTCCAAAGTGATGATTTCATTATTGTCAATTCCCCTCACTCGTCCCTCTGAAAAAGGATAATTATTATCGTTGGCAACCAAAATAGTTTTAGCATCCAGTACCAACACATCTTCAATGGTTTGAAAGGGAAAGATAAACTTAGTGCTGCCATCTTTATTCAAGTCATTGGGGTCTTGAATATTCAGTAAATCAGCGATTTCTTCTTTGACAACAAAGCCGTTGGCATCTTTTTTGGATAAGTCAACTTTGAATATCTTCTTGAACTTGGCAGTATCACCTTGACCATTGTCTCGCTCAATTACGAGATATTCATTTTCGTTAACAGCAGTAAAATCGCCAATGGAGTTATTGGGGTCTTCTAGATGATAGAAGCCTTGTAGACCTTGAAACTGCTCAGATGCTACATCAAATTTGTAGATTCGCAGCGAACCAGCAGGGTCACCAGTAACAGTACCTTCTAATAAAGGATACAGGGTTTTCTTGTCAGGACTAATTGCTAGTCCTTCAAATCCTTTGGAACTACCAAGGTTGGAGACAGCTGGCTCACCGACAAATTGATCACGCACGAGGTCGCCTGTACCGGGGAAGTCTGTGAAGTAGCCATCAACGCCTAAATTGATGAACTGTTCAAATTCCTTTTTCAGGTCACCGTTGTAATCTGATGCTAAGAAAAAGTCTTCGCTGCGGAAAGTGTAGGGATGTACTAATAAGCCTGTATCATGGGCATCTTTCACCAAGGTGGTCGGAGTACCTAAAACTCTATCAGCGTCGCTGATTGTGCCGTCTTCATTCAGGTCATCCGGTGTACCATCATTATTGCGATCTACTGTCTCTGCGGGAACAATCAAGCGTTTGTCGGGGCCAATTCCTGTGGCATAAGTGGCAATACTAGCCAGTTCTGTCGGTTTGGTGAGGTCGCTGTAAGTACGAAAGTCACCACTGACAACAAAATCATAGGGTTGGCTGGTTGCGCCACCAAATAGCTGAACTAGTGGCAGATCAATTCCTGCTTTCGGCAATATTTCTTGTTTCAGTTCCTTGAGATTACTGACCTCGAAGGATTGGATGAATACCCGTTTTGGATCTGTGAACTGTTTGTCAACTAGTGTATCAACCAACTTCTGACCCAAGTTGATGCCCAGATTTTCAAAGTAAGTAGGATGCTTGGTTTCAGGATAAATGCCAATTTTACGACCTGTTTCCGCCTCTACTTGTTTCACCAAATCGATGATTTCATTTAGGGTAGGAATTTTCAATCCATCATCGTCGTATTCCGTTCCGCGTAAGGCGGGTAGACGTTCAACGGCATTGAGAGTTTTGAGTTCTGCTAAGGTAAAGTCTTCAGTAAACCAACCTGTAACAGGGTTACCATCAATAATTTTGGTAGTTTTGCGGTCTGCAAATTCTGGATGTTTGGCAACATCAGTGGTTCCAGAAATGTCGTTTTCGTGACGCGCTACCAAATAGCCATCTTTAGTAGCAACCAAATCTGGTTCAATGAAATCAGCTCCATCTGCGATCGCTAATTTATATGATTCTAAGGTGTGTTCTGGACGCGAACCACTGGCGCCCCGATGACCGATGACTATTGGCGCATTACCATCTAAGGTTTGAAACTCAGTCTTTTTAAGTACATCGGGGTTTTGCGGCGACCTCACAAACTGTCCAGTTAATTGGTCGCGCACTAAGTCGCCTGTTCCCGGAAAATCGGTGAAGTAACCATCAACACCTAGATTTATATATTGCTTGAACTCCGCTTCTAAATTACTTTCGTAGTCTGATGCTAGATACTGGTCTTCGTTACGGAAGGTATAGGGGTGTACTAATAAACCTGCTTCATGAGCATCTTTGACTAGGGAAGTTGGTTCTGTGAGAACCTTATCAGCATCATTGATGACACCATCACTATTTAAGTCATCTGGTTTCCCATCACCATTTGCATCGACTGTCTTCACCGAGACAATCATCCGCTTCCAGGGGCCAATACCATCAGCATAGGTGGCAATTTCTTGTAAACCTTGGGGTGTCCTTAAGTCTGCATAAGTCCGAGAATCACCCTTAGCGACTAAATCGTAAGGCTGAGTTTCAATCAGCGAACCATCGTCTTTGACATCATAAGCATCCAACAACTGAATCAGAGGGATATCAGTTTTCTGATTTAGTTCTTTGAGGTTGCTGGTTTCAAAAGACTGGATAAACACTCGATTCGGGTCAGTAAACCCAGTTTTTTCCAAAGTGGCTAACAGGGGTTCTTCCAGCGACAGACCAATGGAGTCAAAGTAAGTTGGATGCTTCGTTTCTGGATAAATGCCGATTTTCCGACCTGTATCCTTTGTCTTGGAAAGTTGCTCCTCTTGGGGAGACCCCAAGACCGCACTTTCCGCTTCTACCTGTTTAACTAAATCGATGATTTCTTCAAAGGTAGGAATTTCATACAAACCGTTAAACGCCTGGGGACGCTGAGGAAAGCCTTTCGGCATAATCGCTTTTAGCGTCTTGATTTCCTCTAAGGTAAAGTCTTCAGTAAAAAAGCCTGTTTGCTCAACTCCGTCGATGATTTTGGTCTTTTTACGGTCAGCAAACTCTGGATGATCTGCTACATCAGTGGTATCTATTATATTCGGCTCGTGACGCGCAATAAGTACACCATCTTTGGTAGAAACTAAATCAGGTTCAATGAAGTCAGCGCCGCGTTCAATTGCCCGCTTGTAAGATCCTATTGTGTGTTCTGGCAGTTCACCGCTAGCACCCCGGTGTCCAATCACAATTGGCGCTTCGCCTGTCAAAGTGTTGAGACTGGTGATATTGGGTGTGGCAACGGGGGTATCTAGGAGTTTGCCTGTAGCATCGAAGTGCAGGATATAGGGGCCAAACTCATCGCCAATCCAGAATGTACCATCTGCGGCAACTGCTAAAGATTCAACATCAAAATCTGCACCAGTTAAGAGGCGAGTACTACTATTTTCATTAATAATCTGGAAAGGAGCTTTTTTGTCAGGGTCAGACAATTGGATAAAGTCCAACACCTTGACGCTTCCATCACCTTGAGCTTCTGCACCTCGGAAACTGGGGTCAAGGTGATAAATCCGCAAAAGAAAATCAGCGCTATTGCTCTTTTGACCAAAACCGTTGTCAGAAAGGAACCAGAAGGAATTATCATCAGCAATTTGAACACCACTAAACCCTTGAATCGGCTGTTTTGCAAATGGAACTTTCCGCCCGTTAGTATCACCTGCGATCGCGCTACCCGATGGAGGGCCTTCAGCAAAGGTATCAGCAGGGAGGGAAGCGAAACCTTTGAGTGTTACCTTGGGGGCAGTTTCAACTATGGCGTTGGGATTGCGAGGATCGTAACTGGTGGTGTCAATCTTCAGCGGAGTTGGTAAGGCATTGGCAATATTTTCCCAAGGCACTAACTTAAAGTTAGATTTGATATTTTCACCATCGACGATTTTCGCAGGTTCGTTATCACCATCTTGAGTAACAAATAAACCATAAGGGAAATTCGACCCCAATGGGACGTTAACTACATCAGCACCATCTGACTGCTGCACACTGTCAATTGAGCCATTGTTACCTACAGCAAAGTTACCCAGATATTCGTTGTTACCTTCGCGGGTGTAAGCAACAAACGTATTATCACCTTGGCTGGATGCTAGCAGGTAGCCTGTACCGTTTGCACCATAGTAGATAGTCAATCCTTCGACATCTTCGGTGAGGTGAGTACCACCTAGAGCTTTAACGCGGTCAACTAATTTACCAGTATTGCTACCATCTGGTTCTGCTTGGAACTTCCAAATACCGACATCTTCCTGTCCAATGTAGAGGAAGCCTGTTTCTTGGTCTACTACCATCCCTTCAGTTTGGGGTTCGCGTCCTTCAGTTGTGGGAATAGTGAACTCCCGCACCCGTTCAGCACCTATTTTGCCGTTACCTTTATCTATCAGTTTGAACTGGGCGACATCTCCGGTTTCTCGGCGGTTGACAAAGGCGTAGTAATCATTCGTGATCGGGCTACGGTACAAGGCAACGCCGTAAGCACTGCGAGATGATGTAGAATATGGCTCACTAAAAGGTGGTGCTTGGAAGAGAGTGCCAATACTGCTATCGGTAATTTCTTCTAAGTATTTACCATCGGCTTTAGCATTAGGGTTAATTTTGAAGATTGCTAGTTTATCATTTTGGCGATCGCTAGCTACGGCAATATCTACAGATTGACCACCCAATTTAAACCCATACTGCAAGTCGATGTTGTTATAATGAATGCCACCCGGATTAATTTCCTGCACCAAATTTCCAGACAAATCATAAACCCGCAGTCCGGCATTTTTCACCACTGTTAGCACTAAGCTATCAGCAGAATTGCTTGCATTCACATAAATAGCAGGGTCATCAGCATCAGCCCGCTGATCTCTTGGTAGTGAGTCATCATTAAACAAGTCTGGACGGGTTTCTACTGTAAGAATTGCGGTATTCACGATATCTGCATCCAAAGTAAGAATTTGGGTAAATTGGCTTTGATTGAAGTTGTTGTCACTTACCAGCACAATCGACTGACGACCATCTGCAAGTTTCGGGCCGAAAGTGATGCCTTCGATGTTATCTGTGCCGTTGGGCAAATTTAGGTCATTTAAATTCAATACCAAACGCTTTTGAGCAGGTGTAATTGCTGCTAATTGTTCAGCACTCAGATTATTGAGAGAGTCGTAGAAACTAATGTCTGTTGCACCTTGTAGCGTGATTTCATAGATTTTGATCGTATTGCCCACACCTTCTGCAAAAGAACGTTCCAAAGCCAGTAAAGTGCCACGGTTGTCAAGTGCTAGTAAATCCACCAAACCGTTGTCACTAAAGCCTGTGTTTGGGTTCGGTGTTACAGATGCATCTGTTGTGTATAAATATTCCTTCTCTGGTTGTCCAGTCTGCAAATTATACTGGAGAATACGAGAACGGCTACCATCGGTGGTAGAAGCTTTAGCCCCATCTTGGAATAGAGCGTTTTCTGTAGCAGTGAACAGGGTTTTCTGATCGGGTGTGATGGTAAGGCTTTCAAAGGCTAAGTTGTTGCGGACACCTGATATTTGGGTATCAGCGCTATCTACAACACCGTTATTATTAGTATCTTCAACTATCGGTAGGAATTTAGTGGGGACAGTTAAGGTTCGCACCTCTTGTCCTGTAGCCAGAGAAAACTCTTTAACAAAGGGCTTGGTAACCTGACCTGCACTTGGATTCACTTCACCCTCAGAGGAAATGAACACAGTCCCATTGTTGGTTAAAACAATATCCTCCGGGTCAAGGCTGTTAGTTGCAAAGAACTTACCATCGCTATCCTTTAGAGGTGTAACGTTGGTAAAATTAACCTCAGAGTCGGCAGTAAAAGTGTAGAAACGAGCCAGACCGTTACTGTCAGAACGAGCATCTGAGATAACATAGTAGCGGTTATTCGCAGCATCGTAGCTAACACCAGACAATCCACCCACAGGAGTTTGTACACCATTTACTGTTCCCGCTGCACCAGCAGGAATAAAGCCAGTCGGGAAGGCTGCCTGTCCTAAAAATCCGACATTAGGAATGGTTTTACCAGCTTCTGTTTTCCCCACCTGCACATCTGCGTAAACTAGACGATGGTCAGAACTAGGAAAGGGAAAAGTACCAACTAAAGGAAAGGTCGGGTCAGTATTGAGCGGCCAAAATACTGCTGAGTTGTTAATATTCAAGTCAGTAGAAGGTAAAACATAGTCTGTCCGCAAATTTCCGGGAGCCGTATCAGCAAAGTCTGCGGTATCAAAATAAGAATTACCTTTTTGACTGTCATTTGCACCACCCTGCAAAGCTGCCTGTTGCAGAGCGCCGCCACTAGTGGGGATAAAATTAGTATTGATACCAGGGTTCTGCAACAGTTGCCGAACAGCATTGTCATAACTGTCACCATCTAAGGGGTCTGCATTCTGGTCACCGACAATTACAAAACTTGACCCAGTAGCAATCCCGCCTTTTTTACCTGCATCATCATAAATATAATTTCCTTTACCAGGAGTAATGTAGTCGGCCCAAAAGCGAATTTCGTCGTGGTTGCGCTTACCGTTGCGGTCTTCATCGCCATCAAACGTCGGAGGTGTGGGGTGACTGGCGAGGATATGAATTGTCTCCCCGTTCACCTCAATGGGTACATCCCAGTGACTTTTAGAGGAGAGGCGTAGAGCGTTTTGTTCTGCTGTTGAGTACCAAGGAGTTGCGGAATCAGGCGTGGTAATGCTAGGTAGCAAAGACTCCGGCATATCCTTCCAGAGAAAATTTTGAAATGTCCGCACATTAGCAGTATCAATGGGATGCTTGGACAACAGCAACATTCCATATTGTCCAGGGAAATTCCCAAAACCAAAGGCATCATCGCCGTATCCTGGTACGCCTGGGGTTGTAACTACTTTGCCGTCGTTGTTTAAATCAAACCCGGAAGCAACACCTGTATTGGAAGGAGCAATATAAACGTAAGGGTAATCAACAGGAGTTGCACCATTTTGGCTAGCGCCAAGATAATTTTGTTGAAATAGTTGGACTGGTTTAAGAGGATTTTCCTGATCGTAATCGAACTCATTAATTAGTAATACATCTGGGTTAGTGCGCTGAATAATTTCTGCAACAGCTTTCGCCTGCTGATTATCAGGAGTAGACAAATCGGTTACTAACTGACCTTCAGCATTGCGGTTTAAGGAAGCATTGAACTGAGAAAAGCGAATTGAGCTTGTAGTTACCATAGATTACTGCTGTATATCTAGAGTGGTGAGAATTTCCAGATTAAATTTATTTACAAACAGCCTTTTATACCCTTTGCGTCTCTGCGTGAGGAAAGGAGAAGATTTTTTCACGCAGAGTCGCAGAGAGTTATTAAAGTGCTAGTGATCTAAAACACGAAGTTATAGATGCTATTTGTCGCCTCTGGGGTAATGTTTTCTAACTCTAAGAAAGGTTGGAAAGCTGCCGAGCTAAGTAAACCATCCCTGTCAATTTGGAGGGTTGTACTTTTAGCTGTATGTCCTTGTATTAAACGCACATAGCCATCTGCGATCGCATCGCTGCCGTTATAACCCCCAGTCACTAAGCTATCGAGTAACTTAGTCAGAACAATTTTGTCGCTACCTACTTGAAAATCTGTGATCCAATGACCCGCTTCTTGGATGCTGTTATAAACAAATTGGTCTTTCCCATCACCACCTGTGAGGGTTTTTTCCCCAACTCCACCCACAATCACGTCGTTGCCTTTAGAACCTTTGACAATTTTCCGACCAGCAGGAGGGATGATAGTTTTGTCGATGCTGTACAAGTCAAGCCCCACCAATACCGGGTCGTGGTCAGAGGAACGGAAGGGGTCAGGATTATATAAGCTATCCTGCTGTCCTGCTGACTTGAAGTTGGTATTGTAATCAAGGACAGTTGGTTCATCGGCATTGATGTGCCACTTGGCAGCACCAGTAACTTGTGCTGATAAACTGCCATTAGCTAGGGCATGGTCAAGAGAACCCAACTGTCCGTCAAAGACATAAGAGTAAGTATTTTGGGAAAGTTGATTGTTATAGCCTGCTTTTGCCAAGACCGTGAGCGGATCTTCCTTGGCGTAAGCATTTAGATCACCAACAATCAAGTAATCTGGGTCATTATTACCTGTGGGATTTGTCGCTAACCAAGTTGCTAAATCTTGAGCAGCACGAGTCCGTGTTCCATTAAATTGACCTTGACCATCGCCGATATCAGCATCACCAGCGCCTTGTGTACCCGAACCTTTGGACTTGAAATGGTTGACAACTAACGTAAAGTTTTCACCACTTGAGTTTTGTTGGAAAGTCTGTGCTAAGGGTTTGCGTCCAGTTGCATCAAACGCACCTTGGCCGTATCCATCAGGTGTTGTAGCTGCTGCACCGACTGGGGTAACTTTGCCAGGTTTGTAGATGATTCCGACTGCAATTTGGTCAGTTCCAAGGCTAGTTTCGGGATTGATAAAGGTATAAGTGCCAGTACCAGCAACTCCATTCAATCCGTTGACGAGATCCTGAATCGCACTATTCGCTCCGTAGCCATCATTCTCCAGTTCAATCAATCCCAAAGCATCAGCCCCTGACCCGATAATCGCTTGGATAATCTTGTCGCGCTGACGGTTAAACTCGGTGAGATTCTCGGCTCCTCTGGGTGTTGGGAAACCACCACCTGTACCATCACCATTAAAGTAATTGAGAATGTTAAAGCTAGCAACTTTGAGTGTGCCACCGACATTTGGCGGTGTATTCGGGCGAGGATTAGCGGGTGTAAAGTCTTCCCCTGTGGATGTTTGAACGCGATATCCTTCAAAACGCTGGTCTAAAACGCCGCTGATACTGGCAACTGTATCACCACCGCGCAGTGTGTTACTGGCACTCAGAGGTTTACCGCCACGAGCATGAATGATTGGGTCAGGGTTTTGAGTATTGTTACCGTCATCTAAGATAATCCGCCGTTTAGCAATCTCATCTAAATAGGCGGAGTATCTGCTAACACTTGGCGCGTTGAATTGGGTGTACTGGTCAAGCCTGCCATCAGTACCAGGTTGGTTGCTAGCACCAGTTGCCGAAAGGACGACTTGCCCAAAACGACCAAGTTGGAACTGCTCGGTTACAGTCAGGTCACCACTGGCTGCACTAACGTTAACCAGCATCCCTTCATAACGTTCTAAGTCTGTGACGCCAGTAACAGGTAATTGGATGTTGGTAACTGTAGGTAAATTGCTAGCGCCCAGGTTGACAACACTTGTCAAACTCGAAAGTTGCGTGAGACTACTAGTAATTCCACTGCTGCTACTAGTAAATTCGCCAACTTTCCCACTGACTTGAACTTTATCGCCAACGCTACCAGAAAATAGCCCTGATGGGTCGAAAACAAAGATAGCTTCTGAGGTTTTGGAGTCGGTATCAGCATCAGCATCTTCTTCCTGGACGTAGAAGCCGTTCAGTTTGGAGGAGCCAGTGAAAGCAGCAACAACAATACCCTCAATTGTGCGGGTTCCACCAAAAGCAGAGTTAAATGTGGCAGCACTGCCTTGAATGTCGTGAATTTTAGTGAGCGTAGCTTCAACATCAAGGTTAGTATTGGCTGCACCAGGTGTTGGCGTCAGCGCTTGGTAGCTACTAGTGTTACGTCTACCGCCTGCACCATTAGGAACTCGTTGCAGTGAGTCGTTCGCACTGCCATTTGCTCCATTATTTTCGTCTACTTGTGGCTCTGATGGATTGAGCAGAGCAAGCAAACTACTGTCATCAGCGTCGTTTGTGTCATAAGCGATCGCATCAATCAGATTAGTTGTGGTAACAGGTGTATTATTTGGGAAGTCGCTGGCATTAGCTGTGTAGAGCGCTACTGCATCAACTCCATTTTGCAGGGTATTTCCAGGGAAGAGTAAGTCTACACCCGGTACACCTATGTTACCAAGTACAAAGTAACCATTAGCATCACTATTATATCCATCTAGGTCAAAGGCGGCATAAGATTGGTCGTTACTGCCGTTGTAAAAAACAACCACTAGTCCGCTGAGGTCGGTATTGCCTACACCGCCATCATAAAGCTCGACAAACTCCGCTGTGTCAGTGCCAGGAGTATCCGAGTCAATTTCGTTAATCGCAATATTCTCTGGTGTCAAAGCCATAAATAGCGTCTCCTTGATACTCTGGAAATCAAGTTATCCCCAGCAGAAAGGGTGAAGTTTTTGTCAATAAATTAGCTGCAACTCCAAATATTGCTACATTGGTATTAGTCCGCAGCCTTCTGAGTCTGAGAACTAATCCCGGCAACATAAATTCCCGCTTCTGAGCCTGAAGCGTGGGTAATTTGGAGTATAAATTTCATTTTCTTGCAAGTAAAACAACCTCAACTGCAAAAACGCAGCTAGGCAGATGGTATAGCTTTAGCTGAAAGCAATCTCCCAAGGGAAGCTGGCAAAGCTAGTTGCAATACCAGTATTAAAAACTTAGGTATGTACTAGACACATACCTTATTCCTAATTAATCCGTATTTAGTACCCTTAAGTTATCTCAGCAATATTAAGAAACCGCTAGCAAAAGGTTAAAACAACAGATATTTGGGAGCGCGTTGCGCTCACTTTTGCTCAGATGCAGCTTTAACAGGCAATTTAGCTCAAACTGATCCATTTTTGCCAGACAATGATCTGGTGGTGTATTTCCCATTCTTGGGCGCTAATTCTAACCATGACTTTTCACGGCATATTGAAAAGGTCATTTAAAGCTTTCCTCAAACCCTACTTCTGCCATAGGTTTATTATCAATAGCTATAAACTAATGATAATAAACCTATGGCAGAAGTAATGTTGTTTCGTCGCTTGTGGGCTTTTCGTGAAAAGTCATATCTGTTTCTACTTCAGGTCTGTGTACAGATAAACACTCTGCTGTACACAGACCTGAAATAAATATTACTTTGGAATATGTAAGGGAAAAAGTGTGCTAAGTAGGAAAAGTAGGAGATTTTATATAAAAGATTGAATAGTTAATTCGTATGATTTAACTTAATGTACAGCAAGTTGATTCATTAACTTGAACTCAACAGTTGATTTAATTAAGCGCTGAGATCATTAAGTTGCTCAGCTTGACATAGTGTATCTGGATTGAGGCGATAGCCGTACTCCTTCCCTACGGGACGCTATCGCGAACGGAGAAGCAAGCTACGCGCTAGCGTCTCCATTGGCGTAGCCTCTCCCTTTGGGAGAAGGAGAAGAGTTAAGCTTTGCTGATCGTATGATTCATCCTTTGATTCAGCAACGCCCAAAATTTGGTGATGCTTTTTATCCCTCACTGAACTTTTTTAATGCCTTATTTCTTTCAATACGGATATGATAAATTTATCCATGCATATTCCAGTAATATATCAGCATATCAATAGTATCACTCTACAGAAGTATCTTTCAGGATTTTTCACTCTCTGCAATGATCATATTTAATAAGTATTATCCTCATGATTGTTGTGTTTTAAATTTATCAGTAAATGAGATAAAAACTGTAGTAAAAGTAGTTTTATTAACTGTACATCAACATGTTATAAAACTTATTAAAAAATTCATCAAATCTTTAAGGATACCTAACTAGAAATAATTTACACTTAATACATTGAGTATAAAAACTTTCATTAAAGTGTAAATAGCAAAGATAAAAGTATTTAAACACAAGTACCTCTTTGCTGAAGTTCCCTATCGAAAATGACTCACTAGTTAACCTAACTAACCTAAAGGGGTGTAAAGACCTCTTAGTCCTTATTAATGGCGGCTTTTATATCCTTTGATATGTATCTTCTGGAGATGAAAGAGACGTTGTTGACAATGGGTTAACTCCTTCTTTCTCAGAAGAGTGTCTAGCGACAAGCCAACGCCCTAACTTTTGGCAGAATGTCCTGCTTTGGAGTGAGGGAACGGCTAGTTTGCGAAAACACCTCCGGCAAATACTGAGCGCGTCTATGCTCTGTTCAACTTTGAGAAACACTCTACTATAGTGGGTCGTTTCTATTTGATTGAGCAACGATTTTCATTGTCGATAGACATATAAATAAGTAGTGATTTTGGAGATTTGTAGATAATTTCACAACCTGATACATCAGACTTTTAGCGAATTTCTCATGCTGTCAACCTCATAATTCAGTTAGTTTCACGAAGTTTCTGTCACTAGAAAAGATGATTTGGAAAGGCACTTGAAGCATTCTACAAAATCAGTTTTTGGATGTTGAAAAACTAAAGATTCTGACCATTACGCGGGTGAGCTCGTCAAAATCGGAATTTTCTAAAGCGAATTGCACTCAATACTAAACAAACATTTAGAGCCTTTGATCATTTTCAATGACCAAAGCCCTTTTTTATGTTGATTAATAGAAAATATCCCAATTGCCGATTTAACTTGCGGAATAGGTGATTTTTACAGTGTTTACTTCCATATGAAACATTCTAGGTTTGAAAAGCATCATCTTATAAGGATTATGAAGTGATGATTCGACGTTTCAGATACCTCATCGTATTTTGCTGCACGCTTTTTTTATTACTGTTTCTAAATCAGATAAATAGCTATACGAGCGCTCAGACAATTATTGGGTCAAATGCTCTCAAAGCAGTCAATGCGATCGCTTACATTTCGGACAATCTGTTAGCCAACGCTACTCAAGATGGGCGGATCGCGCTGGTTGACCCAGCGACTGGTAGATTGATTCGAACCATATCAGGACACTCAGGTAAGCCGATTGCAGGACTTGTATTCTCAAATAACAAGCTTAATAGTGTTGGTAGAGACACTACATTGCAACAGTGGGACTCTTCAACAGGCAAGCAACTCAATGTCTTGCGGGGACACGAGCATCCAATCAGAGCAGTAGCAGCCAGTCCCGACGGCAAGTACTTAGCAACTGTGGGCGAGGACACGAAAGTATATTTATGGGATGCAGTAACTAACAAACTTAGCAATATTTTCACGGATGGCAAAAGTTTCGGCAATAGCGTCGCCTTCAGCCCCGACAACAAATTTTTAGCTACCGGAGACGAGAATGGTTGGATCAACCTCTACGATGTGGCAAGTGGCAGACTGCTCAGAACCTTACTTGGTCATAGCAGTGGAGTTACTGGGCTTGCCTGGAGTCCCAACGGAGTAGGTACTCTGGCTAGTGTCAGCAAAGACGCCACAGCCAGAATCTGGGATACAGTCAAATTTGAACAGAGGTCAGTTCTGAGCGACGCCACCAAGCCGCTCAGAACGGTTGCCTTCAGTCGTGATGGTACAACCCTGATCGCTGGGGGTGATGACAAAAAGATTTTTCAATGGGACTTGGCAAGCAGCAAACTGCGCTTAACGCTGAACGTAACAGATGCTGTCACTGCGATCGCTGTTAGCCCAAATGGAGCCACCATTACTAGCGCTAACGCAAGTGGTGATGTTAGTCAGTCGGACGCAAAAAGTGGAGTACTGAAGCAAACTATCCAATTAACCACTAGTTTATTAAGCCCAGTCTTAGACCCAGTCACTGACCTATTAAAGTCTAACTCAGATGGCAGCAAGGCCCTAAAACCTGCTAGCTCAGTTAAACAAACTACTAGTTCCAGTAGAGAAACACTGATTGCCGCCATCCCACCAGCACCAGGTGGCCCAATCTTGGTTATAACTTCTGCTTCCAAACCCTTCAACAAATACTACGCAGAGATTTTGCGGACTGAAGGATTTAACTCCTTCAACGAAAGTGATATCTCATCAGTTACAGCAGCGACACTTGCCAACTACGATGTTGTCATCCTTGGTGAGACGACCCTAACCTCTGCTCAGGTAACAATGTTCACCAATTGGGTGACAGGTGGTGGCAATCTGATCGCCATGCGCCCTGATACGCAGCTCGCTAGTTTGTTGGGGTTAACCAATGCAGCATCGACACTTGCTAATGCCTATTTACTCGTAGACACCTCGACAGATGTCGGCGATGGCATTGTAGACCAAACAATCCAATTCCACGGAACTGCTGACCGCTACACACTGAGCGGTGCTTCTAGCATTGCTTCACTGTACACAAATGCTACGACTGCAACTGTTAATCCAGCCGTAACAATACGCAGTGTTGGTAGTAGTGGTGGTCAGGCTGCTGCATTTACCTACGACTTAGCGCGTTCAATCGTCTATACACGCCAAGGTAATCCTGCTTGGGCTGGGCAGGAACGTGATAGTTACACGCCAATCCGCTCTGACGACCAGTTCTTCGGCAATGCCAGTGGCGATGTCCAAGCGGATTGGGTAAATCTCAATAAAGTGGCTATCCCTCAGGCAGATGAGCAACAGCGCCTACTGGCCAACTTGATTATCAAGATGAACCTTGATAAGAAACCACTACCGCGCTTCTGGTACTTCCCCCACGGTAAAAAAGCGGTTGTACTCATGACCGGCGACGACCATGCTAATGGAGGAACCGGGCCTCGGTTTGACCAATTTAGAGCCGCAAGTCCAACTGGGTGTTCAGTCGATGATTGGGAATGCATTCGAGGTACATCATATATCTATCCTAACTCGCCCCTAACTAATGCTCAGGCAGCAAGTTACACTGCTGATGGCTTTGAAGTGTCATTGCATGTAAATACCAACTGTGGGGATTTTACGGCCACTACCCTAGAAAATTTCTACACAGCTCAGCTAAGTACATTTAACACCAAGTACTCTAGCATCCCTGCACCAATTACCGAACGACATCACTGCCTTGTTTGGAGTGACTGGTTCAGTACTCCACAAGTTGAGCTGAATCACGGAATCCGACTCGATACAACTTACTACTATTGGCCGCCCGATTGGATTACTAACCGCGCAGGATTCTTCACTGGTTCAGGGATGCCGATGCGCTTAGTCAACCAAGACGGAACAATGATAGACGTCTATCATGCGGCTACCCAAATGACTGATGAATCAGGACAAACATATCCTTCAACAGTCAATACCTTGCTTGATTCGGCAGTTGGAGCACAGGGATATTATGGTGTTTTCAACGTCAATGCCCACACTGATGTTGCTAACTCGGATGCTGCCAATGCGGTGGTCGCCTCCGCACAAGCCCATAATGTGCCAGTTATCGCTGCCAATCAACTATTAAAATGGCTTGATGGTCGTAACAATTCATCTTTCGGCTCGCTCACATGGACTAGTAACACCCTAAGCTTTACTATCACCAAAGGTTCAAATACAAACGGTTTGCAGGCGATGCTACCAACTCGCTCTGGAAGCTTAGTTTTGAGCAGTATCACCCTTAATGGTAATCCTGTTACTTACACTGCACAGGGAATTAAAGGCATTGAGTACGCCTTCTTCTCAGTTAATGCAGGTTCTTACGTTGCTACATATACAGCAGATACAACGCCACCGACGGTTACTTCAACAACTCCCACTAATGGAGCCACAGGCGTTGATACTGTAACAAATGTCACAGCAACGTTTAGCGAGGCCATGAACCCAGCAACAATTAACAGCAGCAGCTTTGAATTACGAAGCCCAGCGAGTACGTTGATTGCTGCCACTGTGACCTATGATGAGGCAACCCGCAAGGCAACACTAACACCGAGCAGCCCGTTAGCAACTTCGACAACTTATACTGCCACCATTAAAGGTGGGGTAACTGACCCACGGGTAAAAGATCAAGCAGGCAACGCTTTAGCCTCGAACTTTACTTGGTCATTCACGACTACCAGTGCAGCAACCCCTCAGAGCATCTGGAATAGTTCGGCAATGCCAACAAACCCATCAACTTCTGATACTAATGCAGTCGAGTTGGGAGTCAAGTTCCGCTCAGATATTGCCGGCTCAATTACTGGCATTCGATTTTACAAGGGAAGTGGAAACACAGGCACTCACATCGGCAACTTGTGGAGCAGCACTGGTACACAGCTAGCAACGGCAACTTTTAGCAGCGAAACTGCTTCTGGCTGGCAGCAAGTCAACTTTACAACTCCAGTGGCAATTACTGCTAACACAGTTTATGTTGCTTCTTACCATACTGATGTTGGAAGATACGCTGCTGATAATAATTTCTTCGCCAGTTCTGGAGTTGATAACCCACCACTACACGCTCTGCGTGATGGAGAAAGTGGGAGCAATGGCCTCTACAAATATGGTGCTAGTAGCTTCCCAAATAGCAGCTACCAATCGAGTAATTACTGGGTTGATGTAGTCTTTACAAGCAGCACTGTCACTGACACGACTCCACCGACGGTAAGTTCCAGGACTCCCGCCAGCGGTGCTACAGGGGTAAGCACAGGGACAAGTGTCACGGCTACCTTCAGCGAGGCAATGGACTCGGCAACGATTAATACCAACACAGTTGAGTTGCGTAACCCAAGCAGTACCCTGGTATCAGCCACTGTCAGCTACGCTGCCAACACAGCCACCTTAACACCGAGCAGCGCACTGGCAGCTTCAACAACTTATACTGCCACTGTCAAAGGTGGAGGTATTGATCCTAGAGTGAAAGACCAGGCGGGTAACGCCTTAGCAGCGAATTCCACTTGGTCATTTACCACAGGAGCAGCCCCGTCCTGTCCATGCAGTATTTGGAATAGCACAACTACTCCTACCGTGTTGGCAGATGCCGATAACAGTGCGATTGAATTGGGCGTCAAGTTCAAATCAGATGTCGCAGGTTCGATTACTGCCATTCGATTCTACAAAAGTACAACTAATACTGGCACTCACGTCGGTACTCTTTGGAGTAGCAGTGGAACCCAGCTAGCAACGGCAACTTTCACTGGCGAAACTGCCTCAGGTTGGCAGCAGGTCAACTTTACGACTCCAGTCGCGATTACCGCTAACACTACTTATGTAGCTTCCTACCATACTGATGTTGGACGCTACTCCGTAGATCAGGGATACTTTGCTTCCGCTAGAGATAATGCACCACTGCACGCTCTTAGCAACGGGTCGAGTGGTGGCAATGGTGTCTACAAGTATGGTGCTAGGAGCTTTCCTAACTCCAGCTATAATTCGAGCAACTACTGGGTTGATGTTGTATTTGCTCTCAGCTAAAGCATTGATTCAGTAATCAAAAATCGAACTTTCCAACTTCTTTCTTTACCTCTTCCTCACTCTCTCTTTTGAGAAGAGGAAGAGGAAGCCAAAAAAACTTTTGTTACTTGGAAAGGATAGCAGTAGCAATACTCTTCTCCCTCCTTTTACGAAGGAGAAGAGTTCACAAAATATGGAGAATAGGTTATTCAAGAATTCGTTGAGGTTTTAATCTGAAAATCTTAGTCTGACAGTAGATATAAACCAGACTTATTAACCCCAAATTTTAATACTAAACCAAGGTTATAGAAATGCAGCACCCTACTGTTATCTATCACCTACTACTTATTATCCAAAGGAGGCTAAATGAACAGGCCCATTCGACTGATGATCCTGATGATGCTAACGATGCTTATGGTGTTAGGACTGAACTTAGGGTCTCAACTACCAATGCAGAGGGTGCTTGCAGCCGATCCCTCCTGCACGTCACCAGCCAACTCGATAGTTGCCGAGAACTGTCAACCTGGCAATCCCTCTAGTGAATGGGATATCAGCGGTATAGGTGACTCAAGTATCCAGGGCTTTGCCACTGATATTAGCGTTAATCGGGGAAGCACCATTTCCTTCAAAATAAAAACTGACGCCACTAGCTACCGTCTCGATATTTACCGCATGGGATACTACGGTGGCAATGGTGCCCGTAAGATCACAACTATTCTGCCTTCAGCAACTCTGCCGCAGAACCAACCGGGCTGCTTAAGTGATAGCACAACTGGACTGAACGATTGCGGTAACTGGAAAGTGTCTGCATCGTGGGCTGTCCCCTCCAGCGCCACCTCAGGAATATACTTCGCGAAAGTTGTGCGCTCAAACGGAGGTGCAAGCCATATCGTCTTCATCGTTCGAGACGATGCTAGCACCTCCGATATCCTCTTCCAGACCTCTGATACCACTTGGCAAGCATACAATGATTATGGTGGTAACAGCTTATACAAAGGCTCACCTGCCGGTCGGGCATATAAAGTTAGCTACAACCGTCCGTTCAACACTCGTATAGTTGACAGCGGCGAAGATTGGCTCTTCAACGCCGAATACCCTATGGTTCGCTGGCTAGAAGCTAATGGTTACAACATCAGCTATTTTACTGGCGTAGATAGCGATCGCCGTGGTAACTTGATTCGCAACCATAAGGTCTTTCTATCTGTCGGTCATGATGAGTACTGGTCGAATGGGCAACGCCAGAACGTTGAAGCCGCCAGAAATGCGGGTGTCGATTTAGCCTTCTTTAGCGGTAACGAAGTCTTTTGGAAAACCCGTTGGGAAAATAGTATTGATACGTCGGTGACGCCCTATCGCACCTTAGTTACATACAAAGAGACGACAGCCAATGCAGTCATTGATCCGCAAGACCCACCCACATGGACAGGCACTTGGCGCGACCCGCGCTTTAGCCCACCGGCTGACGGTGGTCGTCCTGAAAACGCTCTAACTGGAACAATATTCAAAGTCAACGGAGGGACTAGGGCTATTCAAGTACCTGCGGCCGATGGCAAGATGCGCTTTTGGCGCAATAGTAATGTTGCTAGTCTTGCGGCAGGCAGTATTGCCACACTGACCGATGGAACCTTAGGTTACGAGTGGGATGAAGACTCTGATAACGGGTTCCGACCGCCTGGCTTGATTCGTTTGTCCACGACTACGGCCACTGGTGTCGAGATTCTACAAGACTATGGGTCTACTTATGCTTCAGGTACAGCAACACACCACCTGACATTATACAAACATAGTAGTGGAGCGCTGGTTTTTGGCTCTGGAACGATACAGTGGCCTTGGGGTTTAGATGGAAATCACGACCGAGCTAGTACAACGCCAAATCCAGCTATGCAGCAGGCAACCGTTAACTTGTTCGCTGACATGGGCGTACAGCCAGCCACGTTGCAAGCTGGTTTGACATCTGCTACTGCCTCAACTGATACGACTACCCCTAGTTCTACAATTACCTCACCTACTGCTGGTGCGACTATAACCAGTGGTAGTACTGTCACAATTAGCGGTACAGCAAGCGATACAGGTGGCGGTGTTGTGGGCGGTGTCGAGGTATCAGTAGACGGCGGCACAACTTGGCATCCAGCGAATGGTCGTGCTAGTTGGAGCTATAGTTGGACACCGACAACATCGGGGTCAGTCACCATCAAGAGTCGCGCGATCGATGATAGCGGTAATATTGAGAATCCTGGTGCAAGTGTTACAGTCACAGTAGGGGCGCGTACCTGTCCGTGCAGTATCTGGGATAACACAGCAACTCCTGCCGTGTTAGCAGATTCTGATACTGGGGCGATCGAGGTTGGTGTTAAGTTCCGCTCAGATAATGATGGCTACATCACTGGTATCCGTTTTTATAAAGCTAGCACTAATACAGGGACTCATGTCGGCAGCTTATGGAGCAGCAGTGGTACACAACTAGCCACAGCAACTTTCACTAGTGAAACTGGCTCAGGTTGGCAACAGGTTACCTTTGGTAGCCCAGTAGCAATTACCGCCAGCACTACCTATGTGGCGTCTTATCACACCAATGTTGGACACTACTCTGTAGATGAGGGATACTTTGCTTCTGCTAGGGATAATCCACCGCTACATGCCCTCAGCAACGGATCAAGTGGGGGGAATGGCGTTTATAAATATAGCTCGAATTCTGCGTTTCCTACCTCTAGCTTTAATTCGAGCAACTACTGGGTTGATGTCATATTTACAACTACCGCTGCGGCCGATACAACGCCGCCAACGGTGACATCAGTATCTCCCACTAGTGGTGCTACAGGAGTCAGTACTGGGACAAGTGTCACAGCTACTTTCAGCGAAGCCATGAACTCAAGCACAATTAGTAGCAGTACATTTGAGTTACGTAACTCAAGCAGTACGTTAGTCTCAGCAACTGTCAGCTATAACGCTACTAGCCGCACGGTAACCCTCACACCAAGTAGCGCACTAACAGCTTCGGCAACTTATACCGCCACCGTTAAAGGTGGGACAACTGGGGTGAAAGACTCGGCGGGTAATGCCTTAGCAGCAAATTTCACTTGGTCATTTACTACTGCTGCGGCTGACACAACGCCGCCAACGGTGACATCAGTATCTCCCACCAGTGGTGCTACAGGAGTCAGTACTGGGACAAGTGTCACAGCTACTTTCAGCGAAGCCATGAACTCAAGCACAATTAGTAGCAGTACATTTGAGTTGCGTAACTCAAGCAGTACGTTAGTCTCAGGGACTGTCAGCTATAACGCTACTAGCCGTACGGTAACCCTCACACCAAGCAGCCCACTAACAGCTTCGGCAACTTATACCGCCACCGTTAAAGGTGGGACGACTGGGGTAAAAGATTCGGCGGGTAACGCCTTAGCAGCAAATTTCACTTGGTCATTTACCACAGGGACAGGAGCATCTAGTATCTGGAACAGCACAGCTACTCCTACCGTGTTGGCAGATCCCGACAACAGCGCGATTGAATTGGGCGTCAAGTTCAAATCAGATGTCGCAGGTTCGATTACTGGAATTCGATTCTACAAGAGTACAACCAATACTGGTACTCATGTCGGTACTCTCTGGAGTAGCAGTGGAACCCAGCTAGCAACGGCAACTTTCACTGGCGAGACTGCCTCAGGTTGGCAGCAGGTCAACTTTACTACTCCAGTTGCGATTACTGCTAACACTACTTATGTAGCCTCCTATCATACTGATGTTGGACACTACTCCGTAGATGAGGGGTACTTTGCTTCCGCTAGAGATAATGCACCACTGCACGCTCTCAGCAACGGGTCGAGTGGTGGCAATGGTGTCTACAAGTATGGTGCTAGGAGCTTTCCTAACTCCAGCTATAATTCGAGCAACTACTGGGTTGATGTCGTATTTGCTCCGTAGCTAAAGCTTTAATTCAGTAATCACTGATTAAAAAGCCTCAAAGCCCTGGTTATCAAGGTTTTGAGGCTTTCCTATTTCCAGCGATCGCCCAAAAAAAGTTCATGATTAACAAATAATTTTCATTGACTTTACTCGACTATTCCCGTGAAGTATTCGCAGCAAGCTGTCAGATTTATCCATTAAAGCAGTGTATTTACTGAAGACAATTATGGGCTTTTCTTCATAGATTTAATAGTTGACTCCTCCACTAAGTACACGTCCAAAAGTCATGTATGGTGGGTAGGGCATTGGTAATGTTTGACAAGGAAAGTGTAAATGCTTTTTAGTGGCTTACTACCGCTCCGACTTTTCAAGACAGGCATCGCTCTTTTTCCCAGTCAGTAAGACATATCAACAGCTTCTCAAAACCTCTGTAAAAATTTATTTTAAAAAAGTTATTTTTATTACATTATTTTCGTCAGCGTTTACTTAAGTACATAGTTGTGATATTTTTATTTTGAACAAAAAACTTTAAACGCGCTCGACCAAAGTTTTATAAATAGACCTTGACATTGTAGTCTTTCATAAATATCTATCTAATGAGCAACCCACATACAGAAAACCAATTTGTATAAAACTATGTAACATTAACCAATAGATAATTAACTCTTGAGCCGTTTACATTACTCTGACTGAGATAATTCATCACGGTGGCAATCCTGATAACAAGTTATATGAATGCAGGTCTGCAATTAGACGAACTCGCCTTTTGGGCTTATAAGCGTCTAGACGCACTGAATGCCACAGAAGTTTTGCCGCTGCTGGCAGAAAGTCAAATACGGCCATTGTTAGTAAAAGAAATGCTAATCGACCAAGCAAAAGTACAGATTCAGTGTGTACCGCAAGCAGAGAAACTTGCCCATAAAGAATTACCCCAAAGATATCAAGTCACTGTTGAATCTGTACCTCAGATGTGCGTGCAACAACATCGGATAAATTACCAGCAGTTTGATGCGATCGCTATTTATCAATCAAACGCCGAAGAATTCCCACAAACTACTGACAAAGGTAAACTAGATTTGGCATTTTTCTTACAGAAATACCAGTTATATCTCGTTGTCTATTCCTTAACCAGCACTACGGATATTAGAAAGTTAGGAGTTAGTAGTTAGTAGTTTTCATTCTTCATCCCTAACTCGTAACTTCACTCCTTCCTACTCACTTTTAACTCCTGACTTTTTTGATATGACTTATATTAAGAACGCCTTTCCCGAATTTCTTACCACTATAGAGGGGTTTGATAAATTACCAGATGAGGCGATCGCCAATCTATCACAACAACTACAAGCTTGGCGCTATCGTATTGGTCAAAAAATTATCTCTAAAGAAGCACTCCCCGAACGAGTAACAATTATTTATGAAGGACAAGTGCGCTTGTTGGGATACGACCCCCACAAGCAAATGCCAACCACCTTAAAATTACTGCAACCAGGGGCTATTATTGGCGAGATTAGTTTGTTGCGCGAGGTTGCTTGTGAGTTAGCGATCGCTTCTACGGAAGTAGTATGTTTAACCTTGAGTGCAGCGGAATATTTCAACCTTCTCGCTTCATACCCAGCCTTCGCCAATGTTCGCAAAAACCAGAGTTATTTGGCGGAAGTTTTCGATATTCTCAGCTCGCAATTAGAACAGCAAGCTAATGCCGCTTTTAATCTCAAAGAGCTATCCGAAGAAGCTATACATGGGGCAAAAATACATTATCTTTCTCCAGGTAAAACACCATTCAATCAACTAGATAAAGAGAACATTTGGTTTGTTAGTGGTGGTACAGTCACAAATTTCTTCCCTGGTTCCCGCTTAAAGCTGAGTGACGTCGGAGAGACTATCAAAGTTACGGGGAATAGTCCAGCACGTTTGATTGGTCTTCGTCCGTCAGATTTACTATTGCTAGATAGTCAAGAGTTAGAACCGGAAATAACTGAGACGCCACAACATCTCGCAGATGAATTAGAAATTCCCTACGCACCAGAAGAAATTGCTAACTCAAATTCTTCTCCATCTAAGAGTTCCCAAAAACACAAAAAATACCCGTTTTTCTCTGGTAAAGGAGAATTAAATACAGCTTTTGCCTGTTTCCAAATGCTCACGAAGCACTTAGAAATGCCATTTCGTCGGGAGGTGGTTCGCCGTATTTTATCAGAGCAACTTAAACGCCAAGGGAGCATATCATTTCAAGCTACTGCTTACTTAGCAGAGTTAATCGGACTCAAGGCGCAACTAGTAGATTTACCCGTCGCCGCAGTAGCGCGTATTCCTACACCAGCGCTGATTCGCTATGGTGATAACTTTGCTGTTTTATATGCAGCGGATACCAGTACAATTGTTGTGGGTGTGCCATCCCAAGGAATTATCCGCTGCAAACCCGCGCAATTTGTTAAGCAATTAGATGCTGATGAAACAAATTTGCCACCGCAAGTCAGGGTATTGCTGATTTCTTCCACCAAAGAAACACCTCAAGAGCGGTTTGGTTTGCGGTGGTTTCTTCCATATTTATCACGTCACCGCCGGGTGTTGATAGAAGTCTTTATTGCGTCTTTTTTCGTACAGTTAGCAGCGCTAGCCAATCCGCTGGTTATTCAGTTAATTATCGACAAAGTTATTGCTCAAAATAGCATTAGTACCCTGCATATTTTGGGAGTACTGCTATTGGTTGTAGGTCTATTTGAAGCAGTTCTGACCACATTGCGGACTTACTTGTTTGTCGATACAACTAACCGTATCGATATGGGTTTAGGGTCACAAATTATTGACCACTTGCTGCGGCTCCCACTACGTTATTTTGAACGCCGACCTGTAGGTGAACTTTCTACTCGGATTAACGAATTAGAAAATATTCGTCAGTTTTTGACTGGTACTGCTTTAACGGTAGGTTTAGATGCAGTATTTTCAGTAGTTTATATAGGTGTGATGCTGATTTACAGTTGGCAACTCACCTTAGTAGGCTTAGGGACAATTCCAGTATTTGTGGTCATCACTTTAATTGCCTCTCCTACTGTTAGTAGACAGTTACGCGCGAAAGCTGAACGTAACGCCGAAACTCAATCTTATTTAGTTGAGGTAATGTCAGGAATTCAAACAGTAAAAGCGCAAAACATCGAATTGCGATCGCGCTTTTCCTGGCAAGAGCGTTATGCTCGTTTCGTGGCAGCTGGTTTTAAAACAGTTGTGACTTCTACCCTTGCCAATTCTACGAGCAACTTTCTCAACAAACTCAGTAGCTTGTTAGTTTTATGGGTGGGAGCTTATTTGGTGCTGCAAGGACAATTAACTCTGGGTGAATTAATTGCCTTTAGGATTATATCGGGTTACGTTACTAGCCCAATATTGCGTTTAGCTCAACTCTGGCAAAGCTTCCAAGAAACTGCTTTATCTTTAGAGCGCTTAAGCGATATTGTCGATACACCGCAAGAAGCAGAAACAGACCGCTATAACATTCCCTTACCAGAGATTGTAGGGGCAGTGAAATATGATAATGTCTCCTTCCGGTTCGCGCCGAGTGGCCCTTTGCAACTTTCTAATGTCAATCTCGAAATTGCGCCAGGAAAGTTTATCGGCATCGTCGGACAAAGTGGATCTGGTAAAAGTACGATGATGAAATTACTGCTCAGGCTTTATGAAACAGAGTCTGGCAGGATTTTGATTGATGGTTATGATATTTCCAAAGTGGAACTTTATTCGCTACGCCGACAAGTAGGTGTAGTTCCCCAAGACTCGTTGTTATTTGATGGCACAGTGCAGGAAAATATTGCCCTAACAAATCCCGACGCCACAACTGAGGAAATTATTGAAGCGGCTAGAGTTGCAGCTGCTCACGAATTTATTATGAACTTGCCCAATGGTTACAATACGCGGGTAGGAGAACGGGGTGCAGCACTTTCGGGTGGACAGCGACAAAGAATTGCGATCGCTCGTTCTGTTTTACAACGACCAAAGCTATTAGTTTTAGACGAAGCAACGAGTGCTTTAGATTATCCCACAGAGCGACAAGTCTGTCTGAATTTAGCCAAAGCATTTCAGGGAGATACAGTATTTTTTATCACCCACCGTTTGAATACCGTAAGTAATGCAGATATCATTGTCGTAATGGATGGTGGCAGAGTTATAGAACAAGGAAGCCATCAAGAATTAATGGCTACCAAAGGCCATTATTACTACCTATATCAACAACAAGAAATGAATCTGTAAGTAAGAATACAGGAGCGGAGCCGGAGACGCTCCGCCGAGGCGTCAGAATACAGGAGCCAGAATGGTTAAAAAATCAGGAGGTTATTTTACTAATCAAAACAATAATGATCCTTAACCCTGAGAAATTCTGACTTCTTTGATAACTCAAACAACCTACTGCCTCCTTAGAAATTCTTACATTTGTAATTAGTCATTAGTAATAACCAATTACTTATTTTCCATCCAACACATCTAAAATCTAAAATCGCTATGACTCTACTAAATGGTAATCAACGTAACGGCAATCCTAAAAACGGAAAGCATCAAAACGTAGTTAAGCCAGATTCACGAGTACTCACAGATCAAAGTAAGACTACTAAAGAACCTTTAATTAACTCAAACTATCCAAGTTTTGAGCAGTCAGTTGTTTTACGCCAATCGCCTATCTGGTCACGTACAATCATGCTCACCCTGTTGGGGTTAGCCTGTTTCGGAATTGGTTGGGCTTGTGTTGCCAAAATTGAGCAAGTAGTACCAGCTACAGGCCAATTAAAACCTCAAGGCACAGTTAAAGACGTTCAGGCTCCTGTAAATGGAGTGGTACAAGAGCTGTATGTGAAAGATGGACAAGCGGTCAGAGCAGGAGATGTGTTACTAACTTTTAATTCTATCGCCCCCGTTGCTGAATTAAATTCCTTAAACAAAATTCGCAATGCATTAATTCAAGAAAACCAAATTTATCGCCAACTGATGAATGCAAGCGGCACTACAGGAACTGAATTGCTATTTTTGCGCGGTAAATTGCCCCAAGAAGCTGCTTTTCTACTAAAAAGCCGAGCAGCATTAGTTGCAGAAAACGATTTGTTGCGGACTCAATTAAAAAATTCTGGTCAAGATTCAAGACTAGGAATTGATGAACAACAACGTTTACAAGTTGCTAAAAGAGAATTAGACTCTCGCTCGGCCGCAGCTCGGTTAGAAGTAGAAAAAACCAAGAAACAACTTGCTCAAAATCTAGTAAAACTAAATGATAGTAAAGCTAGTTTAGCTATCCAACAGCAGATTTTAGATAAACTTAAAACCCTAGCTTTAGAAGGTGGGGTTTCTCAGCTTCAGTATCTCAATCAACGACAAGAAGTACAAAACCGCGCGGCAGAAGTAGCGCAATTAGTTGAAGAACAGCAACGTCTGGAGTTTGATATTCAGAAAGGATGGCAGGAGTTAAATAATACAGTGGCTGTTTCTGATCAAAACGTTTTGGATAAGATAGGTGAAAACAAAAAACGTATTGCCGAAATCGATAGCCAATTCATGAAGGTTCTGCTGGAGAATGAACAGCGTTTGGCGGATGTGACTAGCAAAATTTCTCAAGCACAGTTAAATGTTAAATATCAAGAACTTCGTGCTCCTGTAGCAGGAACTATTTTCGATTTGCAAGCAAAAAATCCTGGATTTGTGGCAAATACTACTCAAAAGCTGCTGCAAATTGTACCAACTGAAAACTATATTGCTGAAGTTTTCATTACTAACAAAGATATTGGTTTTGTACGAGAAGGAATGAATGTAGATGTCAGAATTGACTCTTTTCCTTACAGCGAGTTTGGGGATATTAAGGGAAAAGTAATGAGTATAGGTTCAGACGCATTACCGCCAGATCAAATACATCAATTCTACAGATTTCCGGCAAAAATTCAATTGGATAAACAATCTCTAGCAATTAAAGGCAAAAATGTCTCCTTACAATCAGGGATGTCAATTACTGCCAATATTAAAGTGCGCGAAGAACGGACAGTGATAAGTCTATTTACTGAGTTATTTACCAAGCAAGTTGATAGTCTTAAAGAGGTGCGTTAATAAAATTGGAGCTTTTCTCAGAACTTTCCAAGATAGATTTGGGATTTTAGATTAAAAAGCAGTGATAAATTATTTATTGGTAATGGTTTATATTAAAAGAACATCAACCATTACAAATTTCCTATTTTCCATTTTCAATCTCTAATCCAAAATGGTTTACCCGCAACGTATTGAACCTGATCCCGGACAAGAATCAGTTTGGGATTACCCCCGTCCTCCTCGTCTTGAAGATACAAGTAAACATATTCAAATCATCTTTAATGGAGTAATAATTGCAGACACCCACAGCGCCAAGCGTGTTTTAGAAACCAGCCATCCACCTTCTTATTACCTTCCTCCAGCCGACATCAAACTGGAATATCTGCTGCTGACACCGCAATCTAGCTTTTGCGAATGGAAAGGGCTTGCTGGTTACTACACAATCAGAGTTGGTGATAAAGAAGTCCAGAATGCTGCTTGGTTTTATCCTAATCCCACTCCAGCCTTTGCATCTATGAAAGACTATGTGGCTTTTTATGCTCATCTTATGGATGCTTGTTACGTGGATGGGGAAAAGGTGCAACCACAACCAGGCAATTTCTACGGCGGTTGGGTTACTAATGATATTGTTGGGCCGTTCAAAGGTGGTGCTGGCACTTGGGGATGGTGAAGCGCAAAGCTAGTTATAAAAGAAATTTTTCATACAGGTTTAACATGGCAGTCCAACTCAAATTGGTTGAACATGATAATCATGCTGCCTTATTTACTCATCAAACGATGTAAGTTTATTCTTAAATACCGCTGTCAGAAGAATGTTTAATCATATTAATAATTAACCTGAGTTCGGGTTAAACAGATGAAGGAAAAAGCCACTCAAGTTGAAGGCTAGGTTTCTTAGGCTGATGACAATAAGCGATTAAAGCGCACAGAACATTAACGCAAAAATTGACTGGGCTGCGATGACGAGAGTGTTCAATCTGAGAAATGTTTTTGAGTTGGTCGTTAATAGTCTCAATGATGGAGCGTTTACGGGACAAAAGCAAGTCAAGAAGACGCATCAACTTATTTTTCATGTTGCGACGAGGTTTGGCAAAAAATTCAATTCCGAAGTCTTGTAAAAGTTGCGCAGCGAGTTTTTGGGAGACATAGCCTCTATCAGCAAAGATTTTTCCAAACAGATTGCTGAGTAAATCAGGTACTGGTTGACGGTCATCAACGTTACCAGGGGTGATAGTCACATTTAAGAGTTGACCAAACTCATTAACCACCAGATGCAGTTTGAAACCAAAAAACCAATCGACAGAAGTCTTCCCACGCTCGGCTAAACCTTGAAACACCCTATGGCGTGAAATCCGACGATTATGGCAGACTTTCAAACTAGTTGAATCGATAAAACCGATACCCGTACATTTGCCAAAACAATGCTTGAGATACACGCACAAAGGTATCAACGTCGATGGTATCCATTCAATAAATCGTTGATAACTTGGTAATCCCGGAAACGCCGAATGCCAATGCTGTTTCACCTGAGCTAAATAAAAATGCTTGAAATTGCGGTAGTGATTTTGATGGAACGCAATGACAATTGTCATGATTTCGCTTAAACATAGGCTTTTTGCGCGAATGCGTTTGATTCCTTCATGCTTTAATAGCTGTTTGTGCCATTGCGCTTCAAATGCTTGACAGAAATCATCTACGTGGCAAAACAAAACATCTAAACTAAACATAGGGCAGGTTGCTGGATTTTCGTTATTTTCAGCTTACTACCTGTCCTTTTCCTTATCCCGAACTCAGGTTATAGCAATTGCCAGGCATATGAAATACACCCCACCCGCGCTGTCGCGCACCCTCCCCTTACCAAGGGGAGGGTTGGGGAGGGGTTATTTTGTACCTCACTGGAGTTGGAAACGCTATAACCCTCTTCTGTCACTTTCCGAGTATTCTTAATAAAAGGATTAAAATAAAGAACTCTGGAAGGTAAGCAGGGCAATGGATGTAGAATTACAAATCCTGAAACATTTGGCAAGAGACGCCCACCCAACAGTTGCGCTCGTAGATGAATATTGTGCAGAGTACAAAGACCTATTTCAAGAAGTAAGAAATTATGAATGTTTCAAATATTTGCACTTAGGCATAATATCAACGATAAAAAGAAAATCATTACCAGAAATAGCAAAAGTTGTAAGTATAAATTCAGCGCAGTCGTTACACCATTTTCTAGCAAATTCAGATTGGTCAGTAAATAAATTAAAAAGCCGAAGATTAAATAAACTAAAGAAAGCATTAAATGGAAATGCAATTACAGTAGTAATAGATGAAACAGGAGATAGGAAAAAAGGTAAAAAGACTGATTATGTAGCTAGACAATATTTAGGAAGTGTGGGAAAAATAGATAATGGAATAGTTTCAGTCAATGCTTATGGAGTTTATACTAATATAATTTTTCCATTAATTGTCAAAGTATTTAAACCAAAAGGAACATTAAAGGAGTCAGATAAATATAAAACTAAAATAGAGTTAGCATCAGAGATAATTACAGAATTAATGGAATCAGGGTTCAATATTGAACTAGTTCTAGCTGATAGTTTATATGGTGAGCCAGCGCGTTGGGCGGGTTCCCCGACTTGAAGCGACTGGCGAACCCGTAAGGGTGAAAGTAGCCAATTTATTAGAAAAATTGCTGAATATAACTTAGGTTATGTAGTGTCAATTTCGTTGTAATCATGGAGTCTGGCTACCAGCAGGACAAAGCGTTAGGGCAAATAAGTGGTGTAAATTTGAGAGAACATTTAGCAACCAAAAATCAGAGACAAGATATATTAGGGAAATAATTTATGGTAAAAAAAGAGCCATAACTTACTGGGAAATAACTACTGATCCAGAAACCATGCTGGAAAATTCTACCTCCTTCGTGATGACGAATCTGCAAGGTAATCTCAAGAAAATTTTAGGTGACTTATATGGATTAAGAACCTGGGTAGAATATGGGTTTCGACAGTGTAAACAGGAACTAGGCTGGACAGATTACCGTTTTACAAATTTCCAACATATTGAGAGGTGATGAGCCAGCGCGGTCTTGGGGGTTCCCCCCATGAGCGACTGGCGAACCCGAAGGGTGGGAGATTATTTTTTGTGTTTATACGATGATTAGTTTAAATTCTCCAGTCTTCTTAGGCTTAAATCAATCTCGTAAACTTGAGATTGAGGCACAAGAAAATAGTGATGTTGATTTTTCTAATCATCCGCAATGGAACCATGAATATGGATGGAAGAACACTTTAAATAATCTGCGTCTCATTATCCAACCACTTTTACTATTTTGGTTGATTTATCCCTGGTTAAGTATTTTCCCTAATTCACATTTATTCCTGGGATTCAATCATTTAATTGCTACCATGAATCAATTTAAACCCTGTTATGCTTCTGGATGATTTAGCTCCTAAACTACTTGCTTTTATCGGAAAGTGACAGAAGAGGGATAAGTATTTATTGTGCCTGATTTATAGCGGCTGCTCTCTGTTTAATTTATCTCACAAAAGAATCGGAGTTCGTAAGTAAAATCAAGCAGCTTGAGAATGCTAGAAATGCTGGAATTATTATCCGTGAAGAATTTGATTGTAAAAAGCTAGCGTTGCTTGTCTAAAATACAGGATTTAGGTATATTGTATTGTGATCGCCTAACTTATCAATTAGGCGATCGCCAATAGTTCATTAACCTCCAGTCGTTGATTTGAGGTTGTACTGACTTGCTCTAGCTTGAAACATTAAGTACGTGCCTCCCAGCCCTTCCACAATTGTCCGTGTATTAGCAACCATCATTTTTTGATAAGTATCTCCCTCGCTTCCCGGTTCACCAATTCCATCAACATATAATTCTCTTTCAGAAACTTTCACATTTGCATCTCTAGCTACAGATTCAATCAAATTGGGGTTTATTGTCGTCTCTGCAAAAATTGTCGATACCTTAGCCCGTTTAATACTTGTAAACAAATTTTTCACTCTTGTAGCTGTTGGTTTTTCCTCAGCGTTAAGACCTTCCAAAGCCCCTACTAAGGGAATATTGTATGCTTTAGCGTAATAACTCAGCCCATTATGGGTTGTCACTAATTTACGTTGGTTGGCGGGAATAGTTGCAATTGTTGACTTTATCCAACCATCTAGTTGGGTTAGTTCATTTGTGATATTTTTTGTATTACTACTATAAATTTCTGCATTGTTAGGTTCTAATTTTACTAAGTTGCGGTTAATTACCTCCACGATCTTGATGGTATTCTTGGTATTATGCCAAATATGAGGATCGCTGATTATCTTCCCGCCTTCCCGAAATTTTATTTGCTTAGGTACTGCAACTTGACTCACAGCTATTTTTGGTGCAGAGTTTTTAGTTGCTTTAATTAGTTTGATTAACCTGGGTTCGAAATTGTAGCCACTATAAAGAATAAGATTAGCTTGCTCAATTGCTTTCCGATCTTCCGGTTTTGGTTGATAAACGTGGGGATTTTTACTAGGGGAAATCAAGCAGGTAAGGTTGATTGTATTCCCAGCCACCTGTTTGGTTAAGTCACACAGTATGCTGGTAGTTGCTACCACACGGGGGAGATTTTCATTGTTGCTGCTAGTCTGAGTGAATGAGGTGCTTGCAGCTTGATTTGCACAACCAACAAATCCGACCGTCAAGGCAATAAGGGCGGTTCTTAAGGAATTATTTGATGGTACTTTTTTTGACATCATCCACTCCTGCTGATTGTATAAAAAAGATAATCATTATCAATAATTAATCAGTGAAATGCCAGAGGCTAAGAGTTTGGTAGCCAACTACCAAGTCTGTGCCATGCAAAATCTTAGCTTCACTTTACAGACTGGACAACTGGAGAAGCAGTGTTGAGGTTAACGCTTCCGTTAAGTAGTGTAGTGCAGTTGTTTCACCGCCTGCTGAAGCAGTAATTACCGATTATCTTGTTAAAGCCTGGAATGTTGTGATGATAGGGCGTATTGCTCATAAAGTTTCTACTGCAAGCCGATGGTGAAGCTTACGCAATTATAGCGGCGGTTTAGCTAGGTGTATATATGCATGAGTCTATATCCCGCTAAATTTGGCAATTTTCGGTGAATATAGTCCTGTGTTTCTGGCGCGATCGTTTTAAACGCGCATCAGCACAAAAAGCTTATTTATGCGAAATCCGCTTTCATAACCGCTATTTTCCCTAACGGCTGGGAGGTTGAATAAACTCAGTGAAACTGAAGTGATGATTAAAAGATAATTATTATGAAATTTTACTTATCAAAAATACTTTTTTTATTTCAGAAACCGCAGAGAATGCACAAAGTAAAATTCATAATAAAAGCACAGCAATGCTGTGCCTTTAAATAATTCATAAGAGCTAACTTTATCAAAAATCGACAGATGGTAGCTTACCTTGTAGCATCTGGAATTTAGCCTGAACGCAATTACCGCAATTACAACCAAGTTGATCAACAATTGGATTAGATGCGGGAGTTTGACTCAAAGTTGGCGCTGCTAATTCAGGAATTGTTTGTGTAGATGCTACCCTAACCATTTGTGTAACATACACTGATTTCTGACTGGACGCGTGTGCAGGATTCACTATCAGCAGTATAGATGCGAGAAATATAGGACAGGCAAGCAAAATCAGTTTGACTATGTTCATAATTTACACTATAGATACTAGTATTGATACAGCATAGCCAATTTAGGGGCTAGCTTCAACTGAAGATTACTAAGTATTGCTTAACTATGTCCGAATCCTTGACTACGCAATACCTTTGAGTAAATGAGTAATTCGCCTTTTTCGCCACCTGCGGCCAGTAGCTTGCCTTCGGGATGCCAAGCTAGGCTGGAAAATCCTGCTGAAACATCTGTGATCACTTGGGATACTTGCTTGGCGTTGTTCCACAAACACAACCAGCCATCAGCTGCGGCGGAAGCGAGAAGGAAGCTTTTAGGTGCAAAGGCGATCGCACAAATGACATCTACATGATTAGTTAATACTCGCGCTTCCCAACCCAAAGAATCATCTTCTAGCTTTTCCCAAACCACAATACCCTCAACGCTAGAGGATGCCAGTATTGGTATACCCAATTGAGTAGTAGCTTCTGACCATGCGAGTTGACGAATTTTACCAGGGAAGCCACTCATTACCCAAGGATCGGGGTTGTTCCATTCCAAAACGGTGACACTGCGATCCATATTCCCAGAAGCCAGGAATTTACCATCAGGCGACCAAGCCATAGCTACGCTGACAGTAGACATCTCCAAGACGTATGGTTCTTCATCCCAGTTGTGATTTTGCCAAATCTTGACTCCCTTATAACCACCAATGGCTAGGTATTGACCATCTCTGCGCCAATCTATACCTAAGACTGATGAGTTGTCGAAATTTAGGGTGACGGCAACTTCGTGGCTGTCTGCATCCCAGACTTGGACGTAACGCCCCAAACTAAAAGCCAGTTGATTGCTCGCATGACTCCAAGCTAGCTTGTCAACCCATGCAGGGGCATTTTCTAAAGTGGCGATTAATTGATTGTCTCGCCAAATTTTTACCTGTCCATCCTGTCCGCCAACAGCTAAAAACTTGCCATCTGAAGAAAAAGCAACGCAGTCTACTGATTTACCGCTACCAGTTTGCAAAGTCGTGATTTCGCCATCATTCCACAAAACGACTTCTCCAGCAGCGGAAGTTGCTGCTAAAGTTTTACCTTGTGGTGACCAAGCGATCGCTGTTACATAATCTGAAAGTGTCCCGGAATAGTGTTGTTCAAATTCTTTAGTTGTGCTGGTTGTGGAGTTCATATTTTTGCATAGGGTATAGGGCATAGGGCATAGGGCATGGAAAATAGGGATTAGAATTCTTCCCTACTCCCCATTCCCCGTTTCCCAGTCCCTAATTTAAACAAGACAAGCGCGGAAATCTTGTTTAAGTTGGACTTCGTTAAGATTACGACCGATGAAGACTAGTTCGTTTTTAGGGGTTTCAGTTGGTTTCCAGGGGCGATCGGGTCTGCCGTCAAATATCATATGTACGCCTTGGAAGACAAATCGATTCTCTTCGCCAGCGATATTTAAAATGCCTTTCATTCGAAAAATATCCGGGCCTTGGGTACGTAGTAATTCCGAAAGCCAAGCGTTTAATTTTTCTCCATCAACTGCGCCTGCTTCTACTAAAGCCACAGAAAAAACGCTTTCGTCGTGTTCGTGAGCATCTTCGCCTAAGAAATCTGGATCAATTTCTAATGCACGATCTAAATCAAAGGCTTTTACACCTAATAAAGCATCCATTCCTAGTTCAGAATTTTGGGTACGGTAGATTTTTGCGATCGCATTCATCGACCGAATCCGCTTTTCTAATTCATCTAATTCTTCTGGCGCTACTAAATCAGTTTTATTAAGTAAAATTACATCCGCAAAGGCAATTTGCTCTTGTGCTTCGTCTGCATCCCAGTGCTGCCAAATGTGCTTGGCATCTACAACAGTGACTACCGCATCTAAAGACAGTTGGCTTTGCAAATCTTCATCTACAAAAAACGTCTGAATCACTGGTGCAGGATCTGCTAACCCAGTTGTTTCAATTACTAAATGGTCAAACTTATCGCGCCGCTTCATTAAGTTGCCAATGATGCGAATTAAATCACCGCGCACTGTACAGCAGATACAGCCGTTATTCATCTCAAATATTTCTTCATCTGCATCGATAATCAATTGATTATCAATGCCCACTTCCCCAAATTCGTTAACAATCACAGCAACTTTTTTGCCGTGTTCGTAGGTGAGGATGTGATTGAGTAAGGTCGTTTTACCTGCTCCCAAATAGCCAGTCAGAACAGTAACGGGAACTGAATTTGTGATTACGTCAGCCACCATACTCTAAAGCCTCTTGTCTCACCATATAGATAATCATTATCACCCATGATAAGTCTTTTTATATTTTTGTGCGAACTTGCTGTTGATTAAGGTTTTAGGCAAATTAATACATAGCTTAGATAGAAGACACTTTGTTTTTGTGCAACTCTAATAAGTAATAAATATTCACTTGCTCAAGTTCCCTGACAGGAATTTTAGCCTAATCTTAGTCCAAGGCACATTCTTACTTGGTGTCTTCGTGCCTCTGTGGTTAATAAATTTATCCTTGTCACCACCAAGGCACTAAGACACTTAGAAAACTAAAACCTAACAGGGATAAGTGTAGTCTAATGAACTGAAAGACTGCTGCAATTTCATGGGGATAACAAAAAATCCTGAACTGCTTCTAAAACAACTGCTGGGTATTCCTCGTGTAGTCCCAAGGAACCGGGAATCACTGCGCTTCTTACTCCTGGTAATGCTGCCAAAGCGTCCATTTCTTCTCTTGATTTTGACGGACTTGATTCTCCAATGACTACCATGAGTGGTACGGTTAAAGACTGCACAAGTGCCAGAAAATCCGATTGCTCATGTACAGCATCAAGATTGCCTGTAACAAAAGCAGCAGAAGCAAATCGCGCTCCTGGTTGTTGAGTTGTTTGCCACTTCTTTTCTATAAAACTGGGTGTGAGTCTAGCCGCATCCGTAAACACGTGACGGCGGTACATAAAACTTAAGAATGATGGTGTTGTGTTGAGTTTATAGAGAGCTTGACCAACTAGAGGCGATCGCACCAATTCTCTTACCGTACCAGCTATCTTTTGACTTGCCCCCATTGTCGGCAAAGGCCCGCGCCAAGTAGGAGCCAATAACAGAATCCGTGAGAATACAGCAGGCTCTCTTATAGCCAATTGCAACGCATAACTAGCAGCATGACCAGCTGCAATTACTGTAATGGCAGTATTAAACACAGATTTAACGAAATCTGCCAAAAATTGGTGATATAGAGCTGGTTTATAATCTAAATTCGGTCGGGAAGATTCGCCAAAACCAGGCCAGTCTACCGCTACAACTTGAAAATGAGGAGCTAGTAACCTGGCAAGTTCGCCCATTTCTGTGCGTGTGGAAACGGTACTAAAAGCTGGTAAGAGTAATAGCGGTGAACCTTTACCTAGGGTTTCATAAACAACGCGTAGTTGCTGATTTTCCCAGTTCCAGAGATATTCTTGAACTACTCCACCAAATCCAATAGCATCAGGAGTTGATAATAAATTGGTAGACATCAGAGTAAATTTTGGTAGTTATTAAAAGTTAAAGTTAAGAGACGCGACGCCAGTCGCTACAACGGGGAACCCCTTCGGGTGACGCTCCTGCGTCGCTCTAAGCGTTCGCCTTCGGTCTCGTAGAGAAGCTATGCCGTTGGCGCAGCCTCTCTAAGAGTTGGCTTTACGCTGCGCTAACACAGTCGCCTGCTGCGGGAAAGCCTCCCGCAGCGCTAATTCACCGCAACGCGCTGGCTCATTAATCGCTTCTGTACAGGAGTTAGGAGTTAAAAATTTAATTTATAACTCATAACTAATAACTCATAACTCTGTTTAATTAGGCAGTTCTAATTTACATTCCAACGCTTTTTTTTGCATGGTTTTGAAAATGTTGTAAAATCCATTAGCGCGAGAAGGTGTCAAGCTAACATTTAAACCAGTTTCTTGAATAAAATCTGGAGTAAGTTGCACAATTTCAGTTGGCGTTAGTCCATTTAATCCTTCAACCAAAAGCGCTAGTAATCCTTTGGTCAGTTGGGAATCAGAATCGCCCTGAAAATTAACTTTACCCTCATTTAGGGCTGCTGTGACATAAACTTGAGAAACGCACCCAGGAACTTTATTTTCAGGCACCTTATCAGCTTCTGGAAACTCGTTGAGCTTCTGAGCATACCAGATTAGCTGTTCGTAGCGTCGCTTAGGGTCGGAAGCGCGTTGAAAGCGCTGGACAATTTTAGCGAGAGCAGGTGGCAAAGAATCTAGAATTGAGGACATAACAGAAGCTGCAATTAATCGGTATCACCTTAAGTTTGACACTCCCGCGGCGATAAAATCTCAGCGTTAGCTTGATTTTATAAAAAGCCGTGGAATTATTGCTTTGCGGGGATTTTAATTAATTTACCCGAAGCCGCACATCTTGAATGTATGCCCTACGGCTGCAAGTCCCCTAAAGACCAGAGTGGCTATCAGTCGTAAAACCACAATTTGAACAAACATCAGTACGTTGTGATAACTCTTTTTTGCCTATCTCAGCTCCACAGTGAGGGCAAATCTGACTTGTTGTATAGTATCAGCATAGACTTTACGCAGTCACGTAAGCTTCTAGTAGGCTGGAAATTTCTGTAATAACCGATGCAAAGACTTTTGTTATCAAAAGCAGATGTACTATAGCGCTTTTTAAATAACTGAAGTCCAGAGTTTTTCAGCGTTGATTAGTATGCTTAATTACAGAAAAATCAGATATCAGCCTCAGTCGTTTAGCTGTACTACTCTTTATTTTAGCACCTCGCCTTTTTTAAGGAACTTTCCTAGACTATAAGGCAATGCAAGTCTCGGAGCTAAGTTATCGGTGGTGCAAATTATTTTATCCTAAGCGTGTTGGACTGTAAGGGCGATCGCAAGCATTATTCAATACATTCCTAGTGACATTGCTCAAGGAGCCACAATCAGAGACTGTTTATATTAAGTAGTTAGAATAACTGTTAAATATTGATGCAAAATCAGGAATTTTCTTGAATATGCTTCGGAAAGTTTCAGATTATATTTCCAACCATTAATAAATTTCAGGAGCAAATCAGGTGTTTACTTCGACCTTACTGGCTGCTGCGACCACACCCCTGGAATGGAGTCCTACTGTTGGGCTGATTATAATTCTTGCCAATCTTGCTGCTATTGCATTTGGCAAATCCACAATTAAGTATCCCAATGCAGAACCAGCTCTACCCTCGCCTAATTTATTTGGTGGTTTTGGTTTACCTGCATTACTAGCAACTACCGCCTTCGGTCATATCTTAGGTGTCGGCATAGTTTTGGGGTTACATAATCTGGGGAGAATTTAGATTGTTACCCAAGTTAACCCTTATTTGATGATTTTTTTGTCTCCAGCTTTGAGCCAGAGAATTATTTCTCTGGCTCTTTTTTATTGAATACTGAGTTGTAACGTTTTGAATATAATCGCACAAAGAAAAGCTTTAAGCTATGCAGGATAAGCGCTACAGTCTTTACTGCCATTGAGTAGTAATAGAGTGAGTTAGGTGATTCAATCGCTGTGCCTTGCAGATGCAGCGTCATAGATGGGGCGATAAGTTTGCGAACGCATCTAGATTCCTAGTACAGCCTCTAGCCTCTTGTTATCGCCAGCTACAACCCAATCAATCCTGGTTCCCTTTGACTTAAGTATTTTCAGGGTTTTTATAAAATAACGGTGTTAAATTTTACTCAAATTTTATCAAGAGTAAACCCTTAAAAGCTAAGAACTTTATACGAACTTGAGTAAGCTATTGACACGGTAACATAACAACTCATCCTTACTGGGGCAAAATCAATGCATACTAAAAGAACTCTTCTTTACACAGCAGGCATTACTCTCAGCCTGATGTCACTAGCTGGACAAAAAGCAAATACCTAAGCAAAGAAATTTGTATTTGCTTGTTTACAATCTGCTGCATAAGTTTGATGTGTTCAGCAGACACTAGTTATACTACTCCATCGTTATGCTTGTGCTACTCGCGATTATTTAAATAACTTTATTCTCCAATTATTCGCCGCAAGTTCAAAGCAACGTCAGCGAATTTATCGTATTTTCCTAAAAGTTATTGTTCATAAGACTGTAAGCGTAGATGCTCTTAGCTGCTTGTCGTCAGACATCGCCCTACTAGAAGTGAAGCACAAGTCTGCAAACATCGCCCGAAAGCTTACCCCTTAATGACAAAACCCCGGTACGAATTACGTAAGGAATTACAAACAGCTTAAACCACAAGTGTTTGGGCTTTTCTTATGTTTGAATTATTTTTTGTAATACTCACACTCACAAGAGGCTCTTGTTAATGATTAGTATAATTACACCAGTTTATAACGGTGAGAAATTTATAGAATCTTGTCTTCAAGTTGTCATTGACCAAAACTATTTAGAAGTGGAGCATATCATTTTAGATGGAGGTTCAAGCGACAAAACAGTAGACATTATTAAGGAAAAAGCCAATCAATATCCCCACATTCGCTGGGTTAGTGAAAAAGATCGAGGGCAATCTGATGCTATCAACAAAGGAATTTCTATGGCAAAAGGACAGATTATTGGTGTTTTAAATGTTGATGATTTCTATGAACCAAATGTTATTAACCGCGTTTGTAACATTTTTAAATTTTTACCAGAACCTAGCTTAATTGTTGGCAACTGCAATATTTTAAACCAGCAAGATAAATTAATTTCTATTAATAAACCTAACCGATTACAAACGCTTAGCTTACTATTAGAAAGGCGAGTTAACAATGGAACTATTGATGCTTCATTTCCAGTAAATCCATCTGCTTACTTCTATCACAAATCATTGCATGAGAAAATTGGTTTATATAAAGTAGAAGAACATTATGTAATGGATCTAGATTTTCTGTTAAAAGCGGTTTCTTCATCTCATGTTAAGTACTTTAATGAGACTTGGGGTAACTATAGATATTATCCAGGAACAAAAACATTTGATGATTCTGCAAGAGGAAACAGCCTATCGCGGATTAAACAATTATTTGATGATTATATTAAAACATTATCCTTGATGGAGCAATGGCAGATTTGGATAGCTAGGAACATGAATTTTATTTTGTTAAAAATATTTTATTTTTATAAGTATCCAGAACGATTACCCGAATCGATTAGGCAGCGATTAACGAAATATAGTCAAACTTACTAAAAAGAATTGCAATTTGCAAACATTAAAGTCAACAAAATCTCCAACTTGTCTGGACTTTCACCAAAAATGGCAATATAGATTCAGATGTTTCAGGAGGTATTATGTCTTTAAGTGTCAAAGATTTGGAGAAAATACAGGCTGCGTATCCTGACTATCGGATGGAATTGGTTGATGGGGATATAGTTGTCATGAGTCCATCAGGTTACGAGTCGGAAGAAGTTGGAACTGAATTTTCACGTCTTTTGGGTAATTGGGTAAGACCGCGCAAGTTGGGGCGTGTAACTGGTTCCAGTGCAGGCTTTAGACTGCTTAACACAGATTTACGCGCTCCTGATGTATCTTTATATACGGGAAGACAGGCTCAAACGTTCCACGGAAGACTACGCCGAATTGGTTCGAGACTTAGTGATAGAAGTGAAGTCTAAAACTGATTCCCTAGATAAACTCCGCCAGAAGATTCAGGAGTTTATTGGCTTGGGTACTCAAATCGGAATTTTGATTGACCCCAAGACTAGAACTATGGAAGTTTATCGTCTTAGCGAAAAAGTAGTATTACGGGATGGCGATGTGTTGACTTTACCAGACTTACTCCCTGGCTGGGAAGTAGCGATTTCTAAAGTGTGGTCGCCAGTATTTGAATAGTTAAGTGCAAAGCATGAAAAACCTGACTAATAAGAGCAGCCGGAATCGAACCAGAGATTTGAGCTGGAGCTGGGGATTGGGGAGATGAGGGAGATGAGGAAGCAGGGGACAAAGGGCAAATGACCAATCGCTAATCAAAAGTCCTGGAGTGCATTACTAGCTTCTAGATACCCAAAGTCTCTACAATTCGTTTGTTAGTTAAAAAAATTTGTTCGACTTATGACTAATCAAGCTGCTATCCCAGTTATTGTCAACGGTGCTGCTGGCAAAATGGGCCGTGAAGTGGTAAAAGCGGTGGCGCAATCATCTGACTTAAACCTAGTGGGTGCAATTGACCGCAGTCCGCAACATCAGGGTCAAGACGCTGGAGAACTGGCGGGTTTAAGCGAACCTCTGGAAGTGCCTATTACCGACCAATTAGAACCAATGCTGGGGTACGTGGCTGGCGATAGACAGTCTCCTCCAGGAGTGATTGTAGACTTTACACATCCTGATTCAGTTTATGACAATATTCGCAGTGCGATCGCCTACGGTATTCGTCCTGTAGTCGGTACAACAGGTTTAAGCCCAGAACAAATTCAAGACTTAGCAGATTTTGCCGACAAAGCGAGTACTGGTTGTCTAATTATTCCTAACTTTTCCATTGGCATGGTATTGTTGCAACAAGCCGCAGTCACCGCCTCCCAATATTTTGACCATGTAGAAATCATCGAACTCCATCACAACCAAAAAGCTGATGCTCCCAGTGGTACAGCCATTCAAACAGCGCAGTTACTAGCAGAATTTGGTAAAACTTTTAACCCGCCGCTTGTGGAAGAAACGGAAAAGTTACCTGGAGCAAGAGGAAGTCTGGCAGACGAAGGTATTAGGATTCATAGTGTGCGCTTACCAGGATTAATTGCTCATCAAGAAGTAATTTTTGGCGCAGCAGGTCAAATTTATACTTTACGGCATGATACGAGCGATCGCGCTTGCTATATGCCAGGAGTCTTACTGGCAATTCGCAAAGTCTTGCAGCTAAAGTCGTTAGTATATGGATTAGAAAAAATACTCTAAGCTTAGCACTCATGCTCGTCCCACTGACTCGCCAGAAATTTGAACAAATCATCCCCCTGATTGCCACTGGTTTGCAGTATAAATACTACTGGGGGAAATTTTCAAATTTTTTGCAGCGGCTATTAATTTCTGTAGTTGCCGTAGTTGTTATTTTGCTTCTAATAACCTTGTTCAAGCTAGAGTTTGGCCTGATTATATTTGTGCTAGGAGTAGTTGGCGCTCTTTTTTGGCTGTGGTATCCAGCGTTTCAGGCGAGTGTGCAGAATATACAATGTCGCCGTTATAAGTACAGCGGCTTTTTCCGTGGTCGAGTGCTAGACTGGTGGATCACAGACCGAGTGATTGGTAAACAAGAAACTGTCAACAGCAAAGGCGAATTGGTAATTGTCGAAAACCGAGAGAAACGGATTAACCTAGAAATAGGTGATGATACAGGATTTAGCATTGAGTTTGACGCACCACTACGTCCTGCTCATAAAGCCATTGCTCGTGGTCAAGTTGCAGAAATGGTAGTCATGTCAAATCGCGCAGATTTGAGCATAATTGAAGAATTTAGTGATATATACTTTCCTAACCGCGACGTGTGGGTCAGCGACTATCCATATTTGCGAAGAGATTTCTTTAATGAAGTTGGTCGCCGCTTGAGTGAAGACCAACAAGAAAGGCCGCGTCGCCGTCGCCGTCCATCCAGGGAATAAGCTTTGCCGGAGTAGCCGAAATTGCACATTTACTCTAGTAGTCTGTCAACGAAAAATTGAGGAGTATACGCTCTCCGTAGTTGGCGCTTAAGCGGTGAAGCGTCAACTAATAACTGATGTATAGGTCAATACAGTTTATTTAAGCATTTCTTCCTTCTCTTAGCGTCCTTCTCCCTACAGCCCTTCTCCTAAAGGAGACCAAGCCGAACGGGCATCCTATGGCAGGCGCTAACCTCTCCCTTTGGGAGCTATCCATTAGTCACATCTTTCTTTACAATCTCAAAACCTTTGTTTTATAAGCATCGTAAGCACCAATGTGTTAGGCATACTTGACAAATTTGCCCTTAATCTTCTCGCTAAAATCTCATTTTTATTGAGAATTAAAGACTAGCTAATAAGGGTTAGAAAAAATGTGAGTGAATATTCTCGCAAATGTTGAGAAAGATCGGGGTAATGGATAGCTTTGGGAGAAGGGGAGACGCTAACGCGTAGCTTGCTTCTCCGTAGGAGTATGCGGTTAGTTAAAAAAAAATGACTTTGGCAAAGAGGTTTAGCCTTAACTGAACTGTATTGATATATTGGCTTAACTTTTACTTTATAAATAAACTCTTATTATGGTGTTTTACCTTGACAGTTTTTTAGTGTAGAAAAAAAGTTAAAATTACCAATTTTCCAGGCTTGCCACGTCCCTTGTCCAAAAAATCCCTGATTTAACAGGCTTCTATCGCTATCAACATAACTTTGCCAGCCAAGAGTAGCAACTGTTGGGTACTGTCCTACAAAGTCTCCTGGTACAGGATTTACCTGTTGGCTAAGATTCCATCCAACTTTTTTACTAAATTCTTTTATTTGATTCTCACAAGTTTTGCAATTCAAACCCCCCACTTGCTGCCATATACTTATCTGTGGGGTAAATCCATATTTTCCATTACTATGCTTGACCCACAGCTGGTCTATACTGCTCAGGTTTGGACAAGAAAGATTTGCCGAGTCATTGCGAATTAGAGAGATAGTCTCTTCATTAGCTTCGTACCATTTTCTTGCTTCTAATAAAGATTGGAGTTGAGCAAAGTTATTAGATGCTTGTTGTGATAAAACTGGAGATGCTGTATGAAAGACTATAAACGACACGCTAACTAGTGTTGCTGAAAACAGATAGTTAAGTTTCATCGTCAAAAACCTCAATTACTTAGTCTTAGCTTACTTGCTTTTGTTACATCTCATATGTTTTCCATAATACATTGTGAAGTCACGCACTTAATCTATTTTTAAAGCTATTTTTTAACTTCTCGAATTTCCATCTTGTCCATAAGCTTGCCAAGCCAAGTCTACCAGTCCATCAACGATCGCAGCTGCGACAACTGCATTACCTTTGCGACTGTCAATAGTAATATAAGGCACTAGAGAGTCTTGCAAACGCCCTTTGGCTTCATCCACATTCACAAATCCCACTGGCGTCGCAATTATTAAAGCCGGTCTAATTTCTTCAGTTTCAATTAAATCAATTAGTACAGTCAGTGCTGTTTGTGCTTGACCTACTACAAAAATACCTTCTGGATAACGCTTAGCTAGAGTTTCTATTCCCCACGCTGCACGAGTCTTTTCTTTTTGGGGACGTGTTAAAGTTTCCAAGCTGCAATACACAGGATTAGCAAAGGTATTTTGAATCTCGTAAGCAATACCTACTTGTACCATCGGAACATCTACTACAATCGTAGTACGCGCCGCTAATGCTGCTGCACCTGCTTGCAAAGCATGGTCAGAAAAGTGTATCAAAGACTTATACTCAAAATCAGCAGTAGCATATATCACCCGCCGTACAATCTCATATTCAGCGGGCGAAAATACATGATCGCCAATTTCACTATCAATAATTGCTAAACTTTGAGCATCTGTTGTGTGCCATTCCATTGTTGTTGAGCTTCTCAGATAATAGCTTTCAGCTTATCAGCTTAAGACAATTATGAGTCACCGAAGATTTGAGCGGCTTGCGCCGCTCAAACTTCTTGCTGAGTAGTAGTCAAAATACTCAGCACTAACAACTTCAAGACTCAGCATTAGAAGAAGGTCGGCTGAAAACAGGTGAGAGGTATGCAACTAAAGCACCGATTAGGAAACCAGCGATATTGCGAAATAAAGGTAACCAATCGCTCGTACGTGTCACAACTGGGCCAATACCAAAAGCAATAAACAAAATTCCCCACAAGGGCGAGAAAATTAAAGCCCATTGCCACGCAACAATTTGTTTATCACCGCGGGGTTGAGCCGCAAATCCACAAATCACTCCCCCAATGATTGAGGTGATAAGGGTAAGAATCCACTGCTCCCGTGGCAACCCGGGAACAACATTGCAACCACCTTTAAGCAAACAGCCTTTAACCGATTCTAAAGCTTGCAAAATGGCTTGGTCTTCGCCTTGTTCGCGGACAAAATACAAATTACCGAAGCGGGTTTGCAATTCTATCCAGAAAGTCCGGGGTAAAAGTTCATAAACAGCGTCGCCAACACTAAAACTGAGAATGTTACCGCCACGGGAATCAGCAACTAGCAAAATGCTCTTATCATCCAAACCCCAATATTTGATGACTGCCCGACCTGGAGTGCGGTCATATTGGGTCAATACTCGCAGTTTCCAGCCAGTATCTGCTTCAAATTGCTCTAAATCTTGGACAAGCTTTTCTTCTTGCAGGTCAGGCAGAGATTTAGCCAAGTCTACAACTGGGGTAAAGGTGCTGGGTAGTAAGTCAGGATTGTCGTAAGCCAGCGCTGAGGGAGAATGTATCGCCCAAATTGACCCAGCAAAGAAAAATACTGCAATAGATACTAAAATTCGTCGCCAAAAACAAGACTGCATGGACGTTTTTATATAAATATCAACGGTAGAGGTGAACAAGTTGTTTTAAAAGAGTATGGGAAAAGTGATACTTCTTTACACTTGTTTACTTTACTCTAATATTAGGGATCAAAGCAAAGCGTTTTTGGTGATTAGGGATTAGGGGAGATGAAGAGGATGAGGCGATAAGCAGTACAGACAAATGACAGATGACAAATACCTAATCCCTATCCTCAAAGCTGGCTTCCCAACTAGCAGGATCGCTGTAACTGTCATTAGTACGATATGGTTCTGCTTTGGTGCGGCGATTTTCTTGTCTTAGTGCTTCTCGTTCTCGCAAGGTTAGCGGTGATTTTTCATTAATTGGTAAATGTTCAACTGTCCGCCTTAAAGGTTTTTGGCGCGTGAAGGTTTTCCAAGCAGCTTTGACGCCTACAACAATGCTGCGTGTGCCTAGTTGAACATTCTGAGCTTGTTTTCTGGCATTATCCAGGCTTTGATCAACTTGTTTAACAACTTGACTGGCACTTTTGACACCTTCGCTGACATCATCAGTTAAATCAGTGATTTCCAAGCCAGTCATGCGGATAGCTTCTAGAGTAGGGGGTAATTCTCGTGAGAGTGTATCAAATAACTTTTCCGCACTACGAGCGGCGCGTGCTAATTCCTGCAATGCGGGTATCGCCGCCACCAGAACTGCGGTCAAACTGGTGGCGACTAAGAGTAGAGATAGTCCCAACCAAAACAGGGGATCAATCACAGTTATGCCATCTATGAGCGTTCTAATTGCTGGGGAAGAGAATCTGAGTCTTCTACTGCTACTGGTTTTTGCCGTTTCAAGACTTGAGTTTCTCTTTGACTGGCATCTACACCAGCGGCGATCGCTTCCCGCAATCTGTCCAATGTATCGTCCCAATTCCGCAGTGCGCTAGCAGAGAGACGATCTGCCTGAATTTGCACACTTGTTGATAAGTCCTCTGCCAATTCTGGGATAGCATTGGCAGATTTTTTCAATAGTTTACGCGTTTCACGCCCTGCGCGTGGAGCTGCGAGTAACCCAGTTAAAGCACCGATGGTAGCTCCCAGCATTAAACCGCCAATAAATACTCCAGAACGGTTATTAGACATTTTTATTGTTTCTCTCCTTACACTCATTTTAGGTGGGTTTTCTCCCCTTGCAAGACCCAAATGATTTTATCTAGTTAATCTATCGTGACAATATATCAGCTATGAATGTTGCTTTTATTCATTAACTCATTTTGCAGGGATATTTTTACCACGTATATATCCTCGCCTACCAAATGAACGTCCCCAGATTGTTCGTCCTAGAAATAGCAAGTTGACAATTTGCCGCACTTGCTGAATCTGTACCTCTAATCTTTGGTTTCCCTGCCGCAAATTATTAATATTCTCCTGGGCGGTGTAAATATTGTCGGGTGCATTGTAGAGCGCTGCATGGGTATTGCGTTCATAAACAGTCAACTTATCAGCTATCTGCCCGATGATTTGCTTTAATTTCCACACCCGCCAAGCCACGTAAAGTAGTATCAGCGAGATGAAGATGTTAATGAGTACAACCACCGTAACCATTGTTTACCTCTATAGAAAAAGTTACGATACTTAAGTAAATATGCGAAGTAAAACCCAAATAATGTCAAGTAATGTTCAGGTATTAATTGACTTAACTGATGCTGATCTAGATTTAGAGCCAGAAGAGTTAGAAGAATTAACTACTAATCTTGCACAAGAAATTAGTGAAATAGTAGAAGATGCTGAACCTGTTAGAGAATCTGAAATCCCAGAGGGGAGTAAATCAGCTTTAGCGGGATTTATACCAGGAATGTTGAAAACTGTGGTAAATCCGAAGAAAGCTAAAGAACTCCTAGACTCGCTGGGGAAACGCTTCTATGGTAAAACAGTGAAAGTGGAATATGAAGATAATGGCACAAAGTACAAGCTAGAGTATGGCAATAAAGAGCAGCTAGAAGATGCTTTGAGTGCTATTGAAAGACTTTCTAAAATAAAAGTTAGTGTAACAAAGGCTGATGGCTAAATTTGCCTTGCTGATTGGTGTAAGCGAATATGAACAAAGTCTGACCCCGTTACCCTCTGCTGCTAGGGACGTGGAAGCCCTAAAGCAGGTTTTGATACATCCTGAAATGGGCGGGTTTGCAGTAGCAGATGTGACGGTACTAACTAATCCGCAGCGACAGGTGATGGAGAGAGCCATTTACCAGTTGTTTAGCAATCGCCAAAAAGATGATTTGGTGCTATTTTACTTTTCTGGTCACGGGGTTAAAAATGAAAGTCGCAATCTTTATCTGTCAAGCGGTGAAACTAGTCTAGACAGAGGCAGATTAATTCCACCAACGGCTGTCGCTGCTAGATTTCTTCATGACAGCATGAATGGCAGCAAATCAGAACGGCAAATAATCATTTTAGATTGTTGCTTTAGTGGAGCTTTCCCTGATGGATTGGCTGCCAAAGATGATGGTTCTGTGGATATTCAGGCAGAGTTAGGCAGTAAAGGTCGGGCAATTCTCACATCTTCCACCTCCACACAATATTCCTTTGAACAGGAAGGGTCTGACCTTTCTATTTACACCCGTTATCTAGTTGAGGGAATTGAAAAAGGAACAGCAGATCAAGACGAGGATGGTTGGATTTCAGCAGATGAGTTGCATATTTATGCCAGTAGTAAGGTGCTGGAAGCAGCCCCGGCGATGACACCGCAGTTTTATCCTGTCAAAGAAGGCTACAGGATTCGACTGGCGAAAGCACCTGTTGGTGACCCCAAGCTTAAGTATCGTAAGGAAGTGAAGTTGCGGGCTAATCAAGGTAAATTTACCATCCCCGCTCGTCGGTTGTTAAACTCTCTACGAAATCAGTTACAGCTTTTACCAGAAGAAGCAGAGGCGATAGAAGCAGAGGTTTTGCAGCCCTATCGCGAGTTTCAACGCAAGTTACAAGAGTATGAGCAGACGCTACGGGAATGTGTTGAAGCAGAAGATCCGTTAAGCGAAAGAACCCTCGATGACTTACTGGCTTATCAGCAACATTTGGGACTCAGGGATGAGGACATTGCACCGATTGAAGCTAGGATTATTGCCCCACTAAAAGCGACCTCTCCCCCTACCCCTCTCCTAAAAGGAGAGGGGAGTTCAACTCCCCCCTTCCCTGCTAGGGAAGGGGGGCCGGGGGGGTTAGGTCAGTTTGAATTTGACATCGTAACTGTCAATGCCGAAGGTAAGGAAACTAACCGTCGTCGCGGTCAAGCGGAGTATTTTACTGCTGACTTGGGGAATGGTATCACCCTGGATATGGTTTCTATTCCTGGTGGTGAGTTTTTGATGGGTTCTACAAAAAATGAATTAGAGCGAAGTGACGACGAAGAACCACAGCATCAAGTCACAGTTCAACCTTTTTTTATGGGTAAATTTCCAGTAACTCAAGCTCAATGGCGGGCTGTTGCTGCTTTACCCAAAATTAAAAGTGACTTGGAACCTGACCCATCAAGTTTTAAAGGAGTAAATCGCCCCGTAGAGCAGGTATCCTGGTTCGATGCAGTTGAATTTTGCGCGCGGCTTTCTCAAAAGTTGGGAAAAGAGTACCGTCTACCTAGCGAAGCCGAGTGGGAATATGCTTGTCGGGCTGGAACTACTACACCCTTTCACTTTGGCGAAACAATTACAACTGATTTAGCAAATTATGACGGAAATTATATTTATGGTTCTGGTTTAAAGGGTGGACATCAGGGAAAGACTACAGACGTGGGCAGTTTTGGTGCAGCAAACGCCTTTGGAATTTACGATATGCACGGGCTAGTTTGGGAGTGGTGTCTTGACCAATGGCACGATAACTATCAGGGCGCACCCACAGATGGCAGGGCATGGTTAACTGACAACGATAATGATAATCATGCTCGGCTGCTGCGCGGTGGTTCGTGGGACTACGCTCCTAGGCATTGCCGTTCTGCTTCTCGCGATAGGCTCGCGCCGGACGATAGGTTCAACGTCATCGGTTTTCGGGTTGTGTGTGCCGTGGCGAGGACTCCTTAGCCCTTTGCTCTCTTGCTCTTTTGCTCTTTACACTTCTTTGCTTTTCTCTCTTTTTTTCCGCCGCAGGCGGATGATTTTTTTTTGAGATTTTTAACAACCAATAATGTTTTATAGCCTACTTATTATATGATTATTTAATGAATGAGTTACCAATTATCCAAAAAACGTATGACTTAATAAAGTGGTACGTCCCAATTCTTAATCGTCTACCCCGCGACCATAAATTCAACTTAGGAAATCGGATGATTTCAGGGCTTTATGATTTGCTGGAGAATTTAATAATAGCACGTTATACCCAAGAAAAGTTAACAATTATAGAGTCTTTAAACAGCAAACTAGATATTTTGCGCCATCAAACTCGACTACTGCTAGATTTTGACTTAATCAAGACAGAACGTTATGAATATGCAAGCAAGTTAATTAATGAAATAGGTGTTGATTTAGGTGGTTGGATAAAACAACAAAAGAAGCAAAAGATTACGATATGAAACGCTACGGTAATCTTTGGAACCAGATTACAGATTTTGCTAACCTATTACAAGCCGCAAAGCAAGCCCAGCAGGGGAAGCGGTTTCGAGAAAATATTTTAGCTTTTAACTATAAATTAGAACAAGAACTAATTCAATTACAAACAGAACTAAAATTAAAAACTTACTGCCCTGGTCAATACAAAACTTTTGAAATTAAAGAGCCAAAACCCCGTTTAATTTCGGCTGCGCCCTACAGAGATAGAGTTATACATCATGCTCTTTGTAATGTAATTGTTCCAATTTTTGAGCGTACTTTTATTAGCGATTCTTATGCTAATCGAGTTGGTTTTGGCAGTCATCGGGCTTTACATCGCTTTACTGAATTTGCCCGTTCTCATACTCACGTTCTTCAGTGTGATATTCAAAAATATTTTCCTAGTATCGACCACACTATTTTAAAAAATCTTTTACGTCGCAAAATTAAATGTTTAGATACACTTTGGTTAATTGATACTATTATTGATGGTAGTAATCAGCAAGAGCCAGTATTAAATTACTTTCCTGATGATAATTTACTAACACCATTAGAACGGAGGCGCGGTTTGCCAATTGGCAATCTTACTAGCCAATTTTTTGCCAATATATATCTTAATAGCCTAGATCATTTTGTTAAAGAGCAACTCAAAGTAGGTAAATATCTGCGCTATGTTGATGATTTTGCGCTGTTCTCTAACGATCATCAATTTTTGCAAACAGCCAGATTAGCCATAGAAGAATACTTGATAACCTTAAGGTTGAAGATCCATCCCATCAAAAGTCAACTTTTTGAAACTCGTCATGGAGCCAATTTTGTTGGGTTTCGTGTATTGCCTGATTGCATTCGCATTCGCACAGAAAATCTGCGTCGTTCTAGGCGTAAGTTGCGACAAATGCAGGCGGACTATGCCCAAGGTAAACTCGAATTTGAGCAGGTGTGCCATTCGCTGCAAAGTTGGTGCGCCCATCTAGATCACGGTGATACTTGGCAATTACGTCAAAAGATATTCAGTTCTCTTGTTTTTTCGAGAAACTGAAGATGGGGCAGGCACTTTCGGCTGCTGCGCGGTGGTTCGTGGAACAACAATCCTAGAAATTGCCGTTCTGCTTATCGCAATAGGAACGCGCCGGACAATAGGAACAACAACATCGGTTTTCGGGTTGTGTGTGCCGTGGCGAGTACTCCTCTCGGTCAGAATTGGCAGATGGGAATTTGCCGAGTGTATGAAGGGGAGTCCAGACCTGTTCCAGTGATGGGGGCGACTTCATCCAAAAATCAAACTGAGTCGGATGGCTTGGTAAGCAATAAAGCTGAACAGTCGTCTGACTCTAATTAATATTGGATACGAATCTGTGAGCGCTTCCCTACAGTCACAATGACGAAATTACGTTACTGTTGCGTAAGTCCTGATTGGATATGAATCTGCGATCGCCCCAAAGCACAAACTAGCAGCCTAGCTCATAATAAAATTAAGACTATTGGCAAAACACCTATGGAAGCTTTCACCTTGAATGTACCCCCAGCCGTAGGTCTGACGGATGAGCAGTTTTATCAACTCTGCGTAGCCAATGAAGAATGGCGGTTGGAACTAACTGCTGAAGGAGAATTAATAATTATGCCCCCAACTGGCGGCGAAAGCGGCATTAGAAATGCTGATTTAACAACGGATTTGAACTTGTGGAATCGCGAAACAAAGCTAGGAAAGGTTTTTGACTCTTCAACTGAGTTTCGGTTGCCTAATGGTGCTTACCGTTCTCCTGATGCTTCCTGGGTAATACTAGAACGCTGGGAAGCATTAACCCCTGAACAAAGGCGGCGCTTCCCTCCATTGTGTCCAGATTTTGTAATTGAACTTCGTTCTGAAAGTGATTCTCTAGCCAAATTGCGCTCAAAAATGCGGGAATATCAGGATAACGGCACTCGCTTAGGCTGGCTGATTGACCCTTTAACACCCCTAGTTGAAATCTATCGCGGTTTTACTGATGTAGAAACTTTAAATTTCTCTATTGACAAACCACCGATGCTTTCAGGTGAAGATGTGTTACCTGGATTTGTCTTGAATCTCACCGCAATTCTAAATACTTAAAAACTACGCTTCAGTCTGTGAAATCGCTCAGGATAAAAGAGTTAGGGATAAGCGATCGCCTTCTCTATTGTTCATGATTACATGAAATCGAGGTTCAAGGTTAGTTTCCTAAAACCACAACATTTAGTAAAGAAACTTTATCTTTAATAGACTTTTTTAGCTAATGCCAGGAACCGGACTTGAACCGGTGACACGAGGATTTTCAGTCCTCTGCTCTACCAACTGAGCTATCCCGGCGGGGATATTTTTCTTTGCCACGATTACTTAATGTAGCAAACTTATAATGATTTGACAAGAGGTAAAAGCAAAAATTTTATGCGGCTTTCATCTGCAACTTGACCCAAGTAAAAACAGCTACAAATAGTAGAAACTGGACAAGAACGATACTTGGGCCAGAGGCAAGGTTGAAAAGACCAGATACAATAATGCCGACGATGCTGCTAGCAGAACCAACAATCACCGAGATGACCAAAAAGTGGCTAAAGTGGTGACTCATCAGTTTAGCTGTGGAAGCAGGAATGACTAAAAACGCGTTAACTAACAAAACGCCAACAGCTTTAATCGCTACAGCAACGGCTAGTGATAGCAATACCACAAACCCGTAGCGATACAATTGCACAGGAATACCTTGAACTTGTGCTACATCCGGGTTAAGCGTCAACAAAATTTGCTGTCTGAGAGTTGATATTAAGAAAATACTGCTTCCCACAAGTATCAGCAGCGTCAAAATCAAGTCTGTGGCATCAATCGCGAGGATATCACCGAACAGTACGCTCATCAAGTTGCCGCGATATCCTTTAATCAGGCTAGTAAGAATCACACCGATCGCTAATGCTCCTGATAGCACTATACTGAGAACGCTATCGCTACCTAAATCGGTTTTGTCGATAAAGTAAAGGACAATAACCCCAAAAACTAAAGTAAAAGGTAATAGCATTCCAGTAGGATTTACCTGTAGCAGCACGCCTAACGCCACACCTACTAAGGCTGCATGACCGACAGCATGGCTGAAAAAAGATAGTTGACGTAAGGTGACAAAACTGCCTAACATACCACCAAGTATTCCCATCAAAACTGCACCTGCGATCGCCCGCTGCATGAAGGGGAATTGTAATAACTGAAATAAGTCTTGACTATTAGTAATAGCTAGCCAAATACTCTGGTAATCATTCAATAAATCCATGCGTAACATTTTAAACTTATTAACAGTATGAAGTCAGGAATTGAGGGTGAGGAAGAACAATCTCTAACTCAATTGTGGTGATGCTGGTAGCGACTGAACCCCGGGCCGTAAGTTGCTAATAAGTTTTGCGGTGAAAGGGCAATTTCTGGCTTACCAGTACAAACAAGGGTTTGATTAAGGCAAAGGACGCGATCGCAATGACGGTTTACCATATCAATATCATGGGAAACTTGTAATATTGTCCAACCTTCCTCCCGCTTCAATTTATTGAGTAAAGCATAAAAATCTGCTGTACCTTGCACATCAACCCCAGCAAAAGCTTCATCTAATACTAAAAGTCTTCGAGGCATTACTAAACAGTAAGCTAGTAATACTCGCTTCAGTTGACCGCCGCTAAGAGTGCCAATAGCTTGATGACGCAGATGATAAGCATCAGTTCGCCGTAAAGCTTCTGCTATGGCTGCTGATTTTTCCCTATTTGGTCTCCATAGCTTGGATAAAAATAAATTTTTCTGTTGTTGGGATGATGAACTTATAGAAGAATCTTTAGTGTCGTTATTTCTCAATCTGTCAATTTCTTTATCCGCCTTCCCGCTTTTCCCGTTCCATAATTCTCTAGGAGTTCTTACCCATCCTAGTCCTACTAATTCGCTGACAGAAATAGGAAAGCTGCGGTCAAAAATAAAGTTTTGCGGCATATAGCCCAACAGGTGACGTAAATTTCCTAGCCTGACAATTGGGCGGCCAAATATTTCAATCGTACCAGCACTTCGAGGTATCAAATCTAAAACGGCTTTTACTAAAGTACTTTTACCTGCACCGTTAGGGCCAACTATCGCTGTGTCTGTTCCTGGCCACAATTCAAAGGAAACATCTCGAACAGCTAGATAGCTGCCTTGGTAGACAGTTAATCCCTCTACTTTTAAAATAGGCGATGTCATTAGTCCTTGGTCGTTAATCATCGACAAACAAAAATTCATAAATCATTATTTATAATTAACCTATTTACACGCAGCTTCCAGAGTTTCCAAGTTAGCTTTCATAGCCTTGAAATAATGTTGCGGATCTGTTTCGCCATTTTCCAGAGAATCTAGAGGACGCAAAGTTAATTTCAAGTCTTGCGAGAGACTTTTCAGCAATTTGTTATCTACTCCTGGTTCGCTAAATAAGGCTTTAACTTTATACTTTTTTACAGCATTTACAGCATTTTGCACATCTGCTGGAGAGAGTTGATCTTCAGGAATTTCAACCACAGCAACTTGCTTAAGTTTATAACGTTGGGCTAAGTAGGGAAATGCATCATGAAAGGTCACAAAGGTACAGGTAGGAGTCTTCTGCAAAGTTTGTTGATATTCGCTGTTTAAGTTTTCCAATTCTTTAATATAAGCGGTAGCATTCGACTCATAACTAGCTTTATTCCCGGGGTCAGCAGCAATTAACCCATCTCTAATATTTGTTACTTGCTGTTTTGCCAACACTGGATCTAGCCAAACATGAGGATTACCAGCTTCATAATCGTGGTCTTTTTCTTCTTTTGCTGTTTGTTCTACAGGAGAAATTTCATTTAGAGGTTTAATACCTTTACTTGCATCAATTTCAGTTAATTTAGGATTTTGAGCATTTTTGACGGTATCTTGCAAAAATTGTTCTAACCCTAAACCATTTTTTACTAATACCTTAGCAGTAGCGATCGCTTTTACATTTTCTGGTGTTGCTTGATACTCGTGTACTTCACTACCAGGAGGTACTAAAATTTCTACGTCAGCTACATTACCAGCTACTGCCTTGGTAAATAAATACATTGGCAAAAACGTCGTCACTACTTTAGTTTTCTCTGGCTGCGCTGATGGTGTAGATGCAGCTTCCTGTGCTTGTTGCGACTGTTCAAAAGCTGTTCTTTGACTTGTATTTGATTGATTACAGCCAGTAGTTATTGACAACATCAGTAGAGCAATTAGAGGCAAGATGCCTCGTCTTTGCCTGTCTGTTTTACGCCGTATACGATTTTGGCTCACGCCGTTTCTCCCTCTAAAACGATGCTAGCTCTGCCTTTGGCAAATTTTTTTGACAATGAGACTTATTCTATACTGTATATTATAATAATTCTCATTCTCAAAAATTTACATAATATTCTTCTGGAGTTTCTTGTATAAGGATTCACAACAGAATTATTCAAGAGTGATTGTGTCTGCAATTATGCGATTCCTGAATAATTAGGATTTTTTGACTTGTTTTGTGAAAATATTTGCTTAATTCTGATAAGATTACTGAGAAACTTTCTTAAGAAAAGTGCCTTGAAAAAAGCGCAGTGTGGGTGTGAATTGTAGATAGGTGTGAGGAAAAAAATGCAAAGATTGTGGAAATATCTGCTGGCTAGCCCAGCAGTTTACGGTGCAATGCTATTTGTTAGTGCTGCTGCATTTGCAGGAGAAACATCAGCTACACCAGAAATTAATCAACCTCAAGTTGTAGCCAATCCAGATACAAAAACTCAGAATATTTCTCAAGACAAGGTAATGGCGCAAGTTACCTCGGTGTCTCAGTTGTCGGACGTACAACCCACAGATTGGGCATTTCAAGCTTTGCAATCGCTGGTAGAGCGTTATGGCTGCATTGCAGGATACCCAAATGGCACTTATCGCGGCAATCGCGCAATGACGAGATATGAATTTGCTGCCGGGTTGAATGCTTGTCTTGATCGCGTTAACGAACTAATTGCTACAGCCACTGGCGAACTTTTAAGAAAAGAAGATTTAGCCCAACTGCAAAAGTTGCAAGAAGAATTTTCAGCAGAACTAGCGACATTGCGGGGACGAGTGGATGCATTAGAAGCACGTACTACGGAATTGGAAGCTAATCAGTTCTCAACCACAACGAAACTACAAGGGCAAGTTGTCGCAGTCATCAGTGATGTTTTGTCAGGTGACAATGTTAATGGCGCAAAAATCACAGATCAGAATACAACTCTTGGGGTGCGGGCGCGTATCGAACTCGTAACCAGCTTCACAGGAGAAGATACGCTGTTTACCAGAGTCCAAACTAATAATATTGTTAGCCCTAACATTAACACTACAGAAGGAAACTTGTTTTTCGCCAGTGGTAATAGTGGTGCAGATGCTAACAATGAGGCTTTCATAGATGCACTTTGGTACAAATTTCCTCTGGGGAAAAATACACAAGTAATTGCGATCGCTAATGCAGGTGCAGCAGATGACCTGACGACGACAGTTAATCTATTCGATGGTGATGGTTCGTTTGGTGCTTTGTCCACCTTTGGCACGCGCAACCCAATTTATGGACAGATGGCTGGTGCAGGGTTGGGAATAACCCATGAGTTCAGTGATAAATTGGCATTAACTTTAGGATATTTGAGTGGTACAGCTAATAACCCGACACCTAAGAATGGTTTATTTGATGGTGCTTACGGTGCGTTAGGTCAGCTAACTTTTACGCCAAGCGATCGCATTTCTGTTGGTTTAACTTACATCAATTCATACAAACAACCATTACTCACTGGTAGCAATGCAGCTACTTTTGTAGATTTGGCAGCATCTCAGGGGTTGGACGATGTAGCATTTTCCAGTAATTCTTATGGTGTCCAAGCATCTATCGGCATCAGTGAGAAATTTGTCTTGGGTGGTTGGGCTGGATACACAAACAGCCGCACCTTAAGTGGAAGCCGTGGAGAAGTTGAAATTTGGAACTATGCCGTTACCCTTGGCTTCCCCGATTTGGGTAAAAAAGGTAACTTGGCTGGTATCATCGCTGGTGTAGAACCTAGAGTAACAAGTTCTACTGTTGCAGCACTGGATGAAGATGACGATACTTCTTATCATATTGAGGCGTTCTACCAATACAAGCTGAGTGATAATATCACCATTACTCCAGGAGTTATTTGGTTGACAGCTCCAGATCATAACGATAATAACGATGATGTTGTGATTGGTGCGCTGAGAACCACATTCAGTTTCTAATTTTCCTAATTTTACGAAAAGACGCAAAGTTTTCCTTTGCGTCTTTTCTTTCATGTGTTCTCAAAATAAAACCCAGTATTTTTGCTGGGCTTGATATCTCAAAACCAAATTTATAATTTTTAGAAAGTTTAAACTGTCTTCGATTTCCGTTTTACAAATGATCCAACACTCATAGCACCAAATACTAGTAAACCCAACGTAGTACTAGATTCAGGAACACTAGCTTGTCTGTAGCTATGGTTATCAGTTTCAAATGCACGACCAGTCGATCTCAAAACTATCTTGTCAAAAGTCTCCCCTTTACTAGTATCTGCTAATAAATTAACGTAGACATTATTTGTACTACCACTCTGTGTACCATTGGCTGGCGCACCAGGAACATCTGCCCCAGTAAAAGTTTTAACTAGATTACCCCCGCTATAGACATCCACAAAGTTATATGTGTCTATTGACCCCCAGTAGAAGCCATAATAATCAAGAGCCTGAGCAAACTTAATAGTTACGTCGCCAGTGTTTCCAGCAAAATCTTGACCATTAACTTTGTCACCTTTTGGGGAAATCGTTAGATAATTGCTGGTGTCACCAAAGGGAGTAGCATATTGACCATCTACAGACCCTTTTACAATTCCATTCGTTGCTGAGTAAGTAACAAATCCAGAAGAAGGTGCTACACCGTCGTTAAAGTTGATAGTTGTAGCTCCTTGAATATTAGTATATTGACCTTCTCCTGCAACAGGTGTAGAACCTCCTTTTGTTAGGCTAACAGCACCAGCTGGATTAGCTCCCATCAGAACAATTGCTGTTCCAGCTAAGGCTAATGATAGTTTTTGTAGAGTAAGCATTGATTTATTTATTTTTTAACAATTTGATGCTCATATCGTCACATATTATTTTGAGATATGTGTAGTGATAAAGAATTATATTTACCAAAAAAATGTATTGAAATAAGGAGTCTGAAGCTGAGAAAAAGCTATTTAAAATAAAGCATTCCCAAGCAAGAAATATCAATATATTTACGGAGTAAATATATAGGTTTTTTATTCACATCTATTATGAAGTATTATTAAAAATCAATTACTCAGTGAAGTTCACTATTTTTAAAGTCAGTGAGGAGGTGGAAAAATAAAATCACTAGTAAATTTAACGGAGTTAAAAGAGATAAGATGTGGAGATTACTGAAAATTTTCAATCATTTAATATCCGGCGAGACTCAATAAAGTTTGGTATTCCTCTAGAGATAGTCTTCTGTAACCACAGTTATAGCAATCTCTAAAGCTGTTAGGACAAGTCAGCGGTAGACGTCTTCAACAGGGTATATTGTGAATTGATTGTTGTTCTAAGCTTTCTGTTCGTGGCTAGATAGTACGAGTTCTTATAAATACAGCAAGATTTCTGCCGAAATAAGCTAAAAAAAGCCTTGCTGGTTCTAACAAAAAGACCAGCCTCCCACAGCTGGTCTAAACAATATTTTTGCGTTGTCTTCTCAATGGAGTTAAACTATGTTACGCGTTCCCAAAATGCAACGGGCAACTTTTCTTAACAATATTGTAACAGCCAACACAGATTTTTCGAAAAATTTACCAAAAAAAGATAAGAAAAAAGCCTAAAAGCCTCTATCTATCAGGGTAATTGGGTAGTCCGCAAGGTAGAGATGGGGGCAGAGAGGCAGGGGAGCAGGGGGGCAGAGGGGAGAATAAACACTGCTCCTAACTCCTCCTGTACAGACGCGATTAATCGCGTCTCTACTCCTAACTCCTCCTGTGACGCGTAGACGTTCTGCTTCGGCTTCTCGTAAGAGTATAATCGCGTCTCTACTTACTCTTGACTATTAACTGCGGTTGTCCCCAGAGGATGCGCTCTTGCTTATAAATGGCAATTCCAGGCTTGGCTCCTTTGGGTTTATAGACGTGCTTTGGCTGAGTGTAAACTACTGGCACTTGGTCACTTTGACGGGCGCGACTGTGGTAAGCAGCAAGATTAGCAACAAATTGCAAATCGGCTTCTTCAGGAACAGTTCCTGCTTCTAGACGCAGTAGCACATGGCTCCCTGGAATTTCTTGAGCGTGGAACCACAGGTCATAATCTCCAGCTACACGAAAGGTCAAGTGGTCATTCTGGCGATTGTTCCGACCAATTAATACTTCAAAGCCGCTAGGCGTGCGGTAACGATAAAAGTTGCTGATGGCGGCTTCATTTGTGTTGCGGTTACGGTACTCTGGGTCTTCTAAATACTTTTGACTAATTAACTCTTCGCGGATTTCTTCTAAAGCCTGCAAATCTTCTGTTGTTTGGTAGTTTTCTATCTGAGTAATCGCAGCTTCCACTTGTTCTAAATAGTCAATTTCTGCTTGCACTTCCAAAAGTAGCGGTTCGACAGCAGAACGAGCGCGTTTGAGCTTTTGGTTCTGTTTATAAAGACTTTGGGCATTTTGAACAGCATTTTTATCTGGTTGGAGAGCGATCGCAACGGGCTTGCTAGTATCAAAGTCTGCAAGGATAATTTCTTTCATCCCTGGTTCCCAGTTTTGCAGGTGAGCCATCAATAAATCAGCTTTTTGCCGATACTCATCGGCTCGATCTGATTGCTGCAAGCGTTCTTTAAAGGTTTGAGCTTTATTCCTTAATTTCGCCAGAATATTATTTAATTTCTGGCTCAGTTGATGTCGTAGCTGGGAAAATAGCTGTTGATTGATCTGGTCAGTATAATAGCGACCAAGTAACTCTTGGATATTTTTTACGGTTGCAACTGCACCCCAACCCATCACCGTGTATCCGTCTTTAGTCCAAGCTGGTTGAAATTTAGCAGATTCTAAAGCTTGCAGCCATTCTTGCCAGCGCTCAAACAGCCTTTGCCAGTCATCAGGTTTAAGGGTGTCAGTAGTTGTTTCTGGTGCTATATTTGCTGCCAATAACATTAAATCTAGCAGCGCTGCACTTAAGCCGCTATAACTTTTGAGTAACTGCCGCTTGATTGCTCCTGGTACTAGACTTACCCGTTCTTGCCATCGTTCTTGAGATTCGCTCAAGCTGGGAATAGTACCAGTGAGTTTCGGTGGCGTTTCATAAGGTTGTCCAGTTTGAATCGGACGAACGCTTGATTGTTGCTGGCTGACTTGATGGGCAGCTGTAATAATTACATTGCTGGCGTCGGTGAGGATGACGTTGCTATATTTGCCCATAATTTCCGCATACAGATGATAAAGCGGACTTTCACCAGGGCGACGGGCAAATTGTAAATCAATAACACGCTCCCAAGGAGCGATCGCTTCAATTCCTACTAGCGCCAAACCACCTAACTGATGTATTAGTTGTTGACTGAAAGTAAAGGTATCTGGTGTGCGTGGTGGCGGTTCGCCGATGCAAATATGTGCTGCTTGGGGATGCCAAGAAACCTCTAGCCAATCCCGCTGTTTGAGGGTGCGTAATGCTATGGCAATAGTGTAGCGATCGCGCTGGTAAACTTGCTCTGTCCGGGAGGGTAGCCAGTTAGCGCGCAGTTCGCTACAAGCAGCTGTAAGGGTGGTAAAGTCAACTGGTTGCAAAACGATTAATTACTGGCGTTTAAATGTCGATGCTCAGTATACTTCCATCATCTCTGATTCAGAGTGGAATAACCCAAAAAAAAAGCAGTCAGCCATCCTTATCTTTTCAAAGGTCAAGCTGACTGACTGCTTTTGTCCTAGAGGTGTAATATCATTTTTTTATCATTTAAATAATTTTTTGGACTCTGGCTTATACTTAGCAAAATTTGTCTTAAAGGTTAAAGGCACGCAGAGTCAAACAGAAGAAAATTCGCTACGAATTAAGGAAACGCTCTACTCAGCCAATCGCAAAAAGTAAAAAGGAAGAAGTAGAATAACAAATTAATGCCGAAGTGCTTCTTCCTTTTTACTCTTAACTATCAGCTATTACCAGACACAGTTAAGAGTTATTTCGCAACAAGCAGAATGGGTTGTTTGGTCTGTTCCTGTTGTTGTGATAGTTGAGTATAAAGTTCACTCAACTGAGTCGCTACCCCATGCCAACTAAACTTGGTTTCGACGCGCTTTCTGCCAGCTTTTCCTAACTCGTTTCGCCACTCTGGATTTATCAGAATTCTGTCAATGGCAGATGCAAAAGCATTGACATCTTCTGGTGGTGCCAATAAACCAGTTTCTTCAGGAACAACGGTAAACTGAAGTCCACCGACATCGCTGGCGATAACTGGTGTACCACTTGCCATCGCTTCGATCGCTACAAGTCCAAATGGTTCGTAGTGACTAGGAACGACGCAAACATCAGCAGCTGCGTAATAAGTTGGCAAGATATCCTGGCTGAGACGACCAGCAAAGGTGGTCAAGTCGCTCATCCCCAATTCTTTGACAATTCCCTCAATGCGATCGCGCTCTTTGCCATCGCTGTTACCTGGGGTGCTACCACCACCAATAATCAGTTGCAGGTTATGAGAGTCACGTAACTCAGACTTGTTTAATGCACGCACCAAGGTTTCTATACCTTTGCGTGGATCAAAACGACCTACATATAACACAACTTTCGCTTCTGGAGCAATTCCTAACTCGGCTCTAGCTGCATCTCGTCCTATCGAACCAAAGCGATTAATATCTGTACCACAAGGAATGATGTCAATATTACCTTTTGTGGAAACGAGCGATCGCATATGTTGTTTTTCTTGCGGACTCGTAGCCACAATCCTTTCTGCTGTTTCTAAAACTTCTTTTTCTACTGCTAATCGCTGACTAGCAATTAAGGGAATAGTCTTGATTGTATTGTACTTAACTGCTCCTAGAGAGTGATAGGTGTGTATCTGTTTGCTCCCTTGGATTTTCTTCAACTGCATCCCTACCCAGCTAGATAGCCAGTAGTTGGTGTGAACTAATTGATATCTAATGTTATTTTCTTGTTGAAATTTGAGAACATTCTCTACAAATTCTGGCAAATAGGTAAAAAGATTATCTCGCGGCACAAACTCAAGGGGGCCAGCTTTCAAACGAATGGTACGACAATTTTCGCTGTGTTGAACAATTGTGTCTTGCTCTGTACTCCCTTTTCGGGTAAACATATCAACTTGCCATCCCAGTTGTGCTAGCGCTTCACCCACATGGCGCACATAAACATTTTGTCCTCCAGCTTCTTCCTTCCCGATTTCAATCGCCGGATCTCCGTGGACGGATATTAAGGCGATGCGTTTTTCAGTGGTAGAGTTCATAGTTTGTGTGTTGCTGATGGTAACAAAGTCTCAGGCTGCTCCAAGTTTGCGCGTGGTACGCTTACCTGAATTGTTTAGTAACTTTGAGTATTCTATTTTAAATTTAATACCTGATTTTTTTTTATACATCTGCTACCAGAAGTATTTTATTAGGCTGAATCAGCATTTATATTTAATTTCTTTATGAATAAATTACTAATTTGTTATCTAATTCTCTTGACGTATCTATTCTACTTCCTATGGTGATTGTGCAGATATAATCCCGTAGATATATGCATTACATAGATAATTTACTGTTGCTGTAACAGGATCTTAAATTATGTAGTTTATAATACTGAAAATATAAGTGTTATCGGCTATTTACTTTAGCGAAATTAAAAATTTAATAATTTTTCTCTATTAAAATCCTACTTAAAATAAGCTTTTGGCAATTTAAAAATAATCTATAGATTGTGTAAATAGACCTTTTGCGCCAATATTTATTGAATTAAATTTACGTTCATCTAAACCTGTTTATTAGCGGTTTTTACCCAAATTGAGGAGTTTAAGCTGTAAAATCAGCTTTTTCTATGTATATAGCTCCAGACTTCCATTCTATTAGCGCACAAGCCTGTTACTAGCGTAATTTGAATTATCTAGCAAGAGATATAATCTGCTGATGATTACAATTTTAGACCGCAAGTAGCTGCATTATACTTGCTTAAAGTAGGTAGAAATAGATATTGGCAAATATTTACAGTAGAATTTAGTAGGCGGCAGCGCGGTGGTGAAGCAGTCCGCCCAAAACGAGCAGCTAGTGCGCTTCTCCAGCTTTGATTATAATGCAGAAGTAAAACAGCTTTATACTTGGCTGTGAGACCTAGTTCGTGTACTTGATCAAATAGAAATCCGCTATAAATACTCCTCAGTTCAAGCTGAAGGGATTTCCTTTTTATTCCTCCTTTATGCCTTTGCCGAAGAGAAGGATAAAAAGAGGCTTTTTAGTAAAGTTTACCTATGCAATAAGAATTGATTGCTGTTGATGAGTTTTACTTCGCCCTTCCCCAGGCATTTCGGACTCTAGAGATTTATAAAAATCTAGTTTATTTAAATTAAGTGCAATGGTACTAAGCGATCGCCTACAGTGAGCGCTTAACACCATCGCACTTACAACAATGGCTGCAAGTATACTTTAACTTAGCAGCCAGGGAATAAGTAACAATTAAAAATTAAAAATCAAAAAATAATTCTGACTTTTAATTTTTAATTTCTCTCCCTTAGTTATTAATTGGTAGTTTGTGCAGCTAGCATCTGCTTGAGCTTTTCTAATTCAGAAGCCCAACGGGGATCTGGACGAATAGCATCTGAATCTGTAGCAGTGCTGGTTTCACGGGAACCACCACCACCGCGACGAGGTTTCTTAGAGCTTTTCTCACGACGGCTGCCTTCTTTATTAGGGCTAGGAGTCGGGTTAGCACTAGGATGACTAGCAGCTTTGGGTGCTTGCTCTTCACCTTCGTCACCCTTTGTACGAGGTAATGCCTTTTCTAGCTTAATAGCAGTGTCTTTAAACAACTGACCATTATACTTTTCTATTATTTGATCAGCTTGTTCGTCATTGTTGACTGTAAGAAAACCAAAACCACGGCATTTGCCAGTTTTGCGGTCTTTTATTAGTTTAGTGGTGACAGCATCACCTTCTTCTGCAAAAACTGCTTGGAGCTCCTGACGATCTATTTCTTCTTTTGGCAAATTACCTATATATAGACGAATGGACATGAACTATACCTCCAGATTTAATTAAACATGGCAAAGCTAGAAAACAGTTACTTGGCTTTGGCTTTTAAATATATGCTATTTACCAAGACTGGCATAAACCAATTTTTTTGTTCCAAACTGTCAACCTATACAATACAGTTTTTCCTCGGGTTCAAGCTTGTTTAATCCAAAAGCTCACACTACGCTGAGCTAATCACACCTTAATTCTAAGAATTGTAAATTTAATAGCCTATTGCCTGCCAAAGTACACGCTTTCTTTAAATGCCTTTTTTTGCAGAATACAATACCATTCCTTACATTATCACGGTATTTTCTACGTAGCTAGTTCAGCGCATACATTTCTGACCATAGCATTATTGAATCGTAACATGAAACACATATTTTTTTTCAACAAGGGATATTTGGAAACAAAAACCAGCCAGTGGCTGGTTGATTTACTGCTGTGTTGGAAGAATAAAAGGGAATGGATTCATCACAAGCAACCAAATTGATAACAAAGCCATGAAGCTGAGTTATATCTGTTGCTATTGAATGTGTAAATAAATGTAACATTTTTAAAGAAAAATCTGCAACTTTTGTTTACATTCTTTTTGTCAATTGTCCTTTGTCTGAAAATAATAACCAATACTTCTCTACGAGAGGCTGCGCCCTAAGCGTAGCTATGCCGCAGGCTTTACGACTTCTCTGCAAGACCAAGGCGTTAGCGGAGCTTTCGCTTTAGCGATACGCTCAGTACAAGTGACTAATGACAAATGACTAACCTGTAAGGAAGATGTATGCACCCCAAGCTTGTGCCGCAACAGCCAAAACAGTAGACCAAATGGGATGAGGGCTATTAATGGTTTTACCATTTTGAGTTTGCAGAGTTTGGATATCGATCCAAGGCGTTGCTCCGCGCCGGAACCAACCTGTAACTGTAATCTGTCGACCAATCAATTCTTGATGATTAAAGGATTGTCCTAGCCAAGAAATATGGTGTAATTTCACCAAAGCTGTGCTGGACTGTAAGATTAAGTCTTGTGCTAGGCAGTTGCTTGTGCCTTGGCGACCTATTAGTTTGCCAACAAGACGCACGCTGACGCTATCAATGGGTAGAGCAGATGGGTTAGCTAACAGGGTAGGTAGATCGTCTTCAGTTTGCACCGTAGCAGGTTTGATATCAGGAAAAAAAGAATTCATCCGCATCACTGTACCGATGCTAAAGCCAATAAGTAAGCAACCTGTAATAAATGACCAATCCTGATATATCCACTTTAGGTTTAAAAACTTGAGTGCAAATGCTATTTGCCAAATCAGCCAAATCAAACCTGCAAACAGAAAACCTAGAGGAATTCCCAACCAAGGAGCGATTTGTAATAAGAAAGATTGACGCTTAACCTTTAAGGATTGTTCGCTAGGAAAATGTAGTTCGGTATCTAGATGCCAGTGGCGGGCAATTTGACAGAGGCGTTGAATGCGATCGCCTATTAAAGGATGGCTATTGTTGATCGTAAACCATCGGCGATAGGGATTAACAGTGTCCCACATCAAAAAGGATTCAAAAGAAATATGATCTAAAACACTACCCAACGAAAGGCTCTGTTGGTGACCTATTGGTGTTAAGAGATTTAAGCTTTCTAACTGCCAACTGGTGTATTCTTGTGTTTTGACATCACCTGTAATACCGATCGCAATTTTGAGTAAACCGCGAATTAAAGCATTGGGATTACCAGTTATTTCAGCTGCGACGCGATCGCTATAATAAAGCCGCAAGCGCGATAACCATAAAGCAGTCCCAGTCAGCAAACACCAAACTCCATAAACGAGACTAGCTAAGATTGTCACTGGCCAACGCCAAATTCCTGATGATATCTTATTTCCCCACTTTGATAGTTGCTGATATAATCTGTAAGTTGGTAGTGTCACCAGCAACACCAAAGACATTACAATAAAATCCCAGTGAGCAATATGCCCTAACTGCATCGCATAGAGAGTGGCAATTTCATCATCTGCCAATTGCTCTAATAGCCCCTGACTAACTACAATCCGGGCATTGCGGGGTAAATTACCATAGGTAAGAATTATTGGTGCAGCAGTTGGCAAAACCCGGAGTTTAGGTAACTGCCAGTGTCGCTGTTGGCAACAACGTTGTAAAACTCTTACTGCTTCACGACTATAACCATTCAATACATCCTTGGGCAATTCTCGCTGACCGTAATATTTTGCCAATAGCCAATCCAGCAACCAGGGTGATAGCCCGACCAAAATCGCCAACACGACTAGCAACAATCTGGTAGGGTCTTGGTATAAAAGTTGCAATGGTTCCAAGAATGGGAGTTTGGCTAATGCCTGGTTGATTAATCCCATCGCAAACTTGAGTATTTCCCGGATTACCCAAAACAGGGCAATAAAGGTTCCTGCCTCTAACAGTCGCAAGGGTATCAAATTCGGCTTACGCAGAGGTTGCCATGCCTTAGCGCGTTTTGCTTGTCGCCAGTAAATAACACCGAATAGTTTGGCTTGTGTGCGGGTTACAGATCCGAAAAAGTCAGTTACTGGTGCAGTAGGCGATTTTGCTACTGTCCTTTTGAGGCTTGCTAGTGGTACAGCAACCGAAGAACTCTTCTTTTCTATTAGTGGTTCTTGTTTGTTTTTTAATGCAACTGTATCTTCAAGACTTTTAGCTGGTATATCAGGTGAGATGCTAGAGCTACCAGTATCTGTTACTATATCTTTTGGCTTCTCCTCTGGTGCAGAAGTGATTGCTGGAGAAGTTGGAGGAGAATTCTCAAAAGCAACGAATCCAGTTTCTAAATTTTTTGACTCCTTTTCCTTTTTAGGTTTTTTGCGTTTTGTTAAATGTTCTAGTGCGCGTGTTGCCCACTCTTGAACTTGTAAATTATTACTTTCAATGAGATTCTGACACAGGGCGATCGCTTTTGAAGCTTCGCCACTGCGTGCATAAGCCATCACTAAACCAACCTGGGCTTGCAAGCTAGCAGTTCCTTTGTCTTGGCTGCTAGCTATGGGTTCTAGTTGAGCGATCGCTGTTTGATAATTTCCTTGTTTGAGGGCAACTAAACCAGCCTCCAAAGACGATTCGGCGTGTGAAGGCATACAAATTTTGGCACTCCAATCTCTGCTAGGTGATCCACTGTGCAAAAGCGCGAACCTCGGATGCCGTGGCAATCAACCATGCTTGGGTTAGTTCCATAAAGTGAATTATTCCACTGGTTGTTGACCGGAAAATACCGGGGCGATCGCGCTTAATTTCAACTCTGGATGGTCGCCTTCTAATTGTTGACAATTCCATTCATTGCGGAATAGCAACACTGGGCGATCCATGCTGTCTTTGACTGTAGTGGTGTTGAATAAACGTCCCACTTTATTCAAAGCTTCCCAACCACCTTCAACCCAACGGGCGACGCTATAGGGCAATGGGTCAAGGATGGTTTCTACACCATACTCATTTTGTAAGCGAAACTGCACCACCTCGAATTGCAACTGACCCACCGCTGCCAAAATTGGATCGCGTTTGGCTTCATCAGTTGAATACATAATTTGCACAGCACCTTCTTCGCGCAATTCCGAAATGCCTTTTTGGAATTGCTTAAATTTCGAGGGGTTGGGGTTTCTCAGAGTCGCAAACAGTTCTGGTGAAAAATACGGAATTCCTTCATACTCCAGTTTCTGCCCCGTGTAAATTGTATCGCCAATAGCAAAAACACCTGGATTGTTCAAACCGATCACATCGCCAGGATAGGCGACATCAATCGATTCTCGCTCTTGAGCGAATAGTTTTTGCGGGCGAGACAGGCGGACGATTTTGCCTGTACGGGCATGATTGACCGTCATATCCTTTTCAAACTTACCTGTGCAGACCCGGATAAAAGCGACGCGATCGCGATGTTTGGGATCCATATTAGCTTGCAGTTTGAAAACAAACCCAGAAAAATCTGGGTAAGTAGGCGCAACTTCGCCGACACTGCTGTTGTGAGAACCAGGCTTGAGGGCATAGTCAAGGAAATATTTGAGGAATAACTCTACCCCGAAGTTAGTCATGGCGCTACCAAAGAATACTGGGGTCATTTGACCTTCATGTACCAGTTCTAAATCTAGTTCTGGCCCAACTCCTTCTAACAGTTCTAAATCATTTTTCAGTTGGTAGTACAGGTCTTGTTCTAAGAGTTCTTCAATTCGGCCATCACCCAAGTCGACAATCGTATCACGGGCTTCTCGGCTGCCGTGGGCGCTACGTTCAAACAGGTGAATTTGTTGTTTATGGCGGTCAAAGACACCTTTAAAGCGATCGCCCATTCCAATCGGCCAGTTGACTGCATAGGTTTGCAATCCTAATTCTTGCTCAATCTCATCCAACAGTTCCAGGGGTTCCCTTCCCGGACGATCCAATTTATTAACAAATGTAAAAATGGGAATACCCCGAAGTTTACACACTTCAAACAACTTGCGTGTTTGGGGTTCCAAGCCTTTGGCAGCATCAATTAGCATGACTGCATTATCAGCCGCCGCTAGGGTACGATACGTATCTTCACTAAAGTCTTGGTGTCCGGGGGTGTCTAATAAATTTATCTGACAGTTACGGTATTCAAATTGCAACACTGTGGAAGTAATTGAGATACCCCGTTGTTGTTCCATCGCCATCCAGTCTGAGGTAGCCTTGCGTTGCGCCCGTCGCGCCTTAACTGCCCCAGCTTCGTGAATTGCGCCTCCGTATAGTAGTAGCTTTTCTGTAAGTGTTGTTTTACCCGCGTCGGGGTGAGAAATGATTGCAAAGTTGCGGCGAAGTTCAACTGCTTCATGCAGTTCTGACTGTAGTTCAGTTGACATAATTGTATTTGTTTGCTTTTTAATTAACTTAACTTAATTTTTTCTTACTCTAGCGAGTCTTTCAATCTTAAGACAATGATGCTCGCAATCGGGTCGTAATATAATGAAAAACCGAAATTGATGGGTGAATAGAATGTACGACTCAGATAAGCGAAAACTTTTATCTGCTTTATCTCATGGAGCCATTTTTTTTAGCACTACTTTTGTATCTGTAGGTGTACCTATTGCCCTACTTTTCCTAAGTGATGATCCTGTTGTTAAAGAAAATGCCAAAGAATCTATCAATTTCCATTTTAATGTCTGGTTTTATGGCTTGATTATTGCAGTATTGCTGGTGATATCATTTGGTTTGCTGTTCCCGCTGGCAGGTCTTGGCTATCTATTGCACTGGGGACTAACTATTTGGGCGATCGCCTCGGTTTTTAGCAATCCTGACACACCCTTTCGCTATCCCTTTATTTTCCGAATTCTTTAGTACAAATTATGGTAGTAGGTAATTTGGTTGCTGAATCAATGCCATATTACCCAATCTCCTTGATTACTTTGCTGAGAGCTTTGATGTTTTTTCAGTTCGTAACAGAACTCTCAACCAAGCTGTAAAATACAAAATTGCCCCACATCTTGATTTAGAGTAGGGCAAAAGACAGTTAAGCACTACTTGTAGTCTCTCTGACAGTAGGAATGTTTTACCTTGCTTTTGTGACGCTTTGTTTTGTGTCCATTAACACTTCCTGCAAGTAGCAGACGGCATAAATAAACTAACCATTCAAAATTGCAAAAAGCTTACTTAGTAAGCTTTTTTCGTTTGAAGAGAAGTGAGGTAGGGTGCGTAGACGCAGCAGCGGCTTATCGTAGACATCGCTCTGAACTTCTCCATTAAAGACCAAGACAACAGTAATTTTAAATTCCTGTTTGGGTAGTACAGCTTTTATACACGTAAATATGCGCTAGAGCGTGCCTCTACTTTTCCGAAAAATGCTGCAATTAGGTAAAGTCATAACCTTTTGCTAAGTAGCAGCAAAGCTCACCTCAGTTATTGGAATAGTACAGAGGTGGTACAGGAAATTATCCAGAGCATTCAATCGGCAGTGAGGTAACCTGTAACCATTTCACTTAGATGTTAATGTTTGATAATTAATAATTGATAGTGTGAAAACTTGGCTTAGGGTCGTCGTACCATAATACTTCATGGGGCAAGCAAGCACCAAGAATGGATGTAGAGCATTGACCCACAAGTTAGTCTTACTTTGAAAAATCCCTATGTTTCCCATTCATAGACCTCGCCGTTTGCGTACCCATCCTCAATTGCGCCGGATGGTGCGCGAAACTGTATTAACAACGAATGATTTAATTTATCCTCTGTTTGCTGTACCTGGTGATGGAATTGCCAATGAAGTCAAATCAATGCCAGGAGTTTATCAGCTTTCTGTAGACAAGATTGTCGAAGAGGCAAAAGAAGTTTATGACTTGGGAATTCCTGCCATTATTTTATTTGGGATTCCGGCGGATAAAGATGTAGATGCTACTGGTGCTTGGCACGATTGCGGCATCGTCCAAAAAGCGTCTACTGCGGTGAAGGAAGCAGTACCAGATTTAATTATCATTGCAGATACCTGTCTGTGTGAATACACTAGCCACGGTCACTGCGGTTATCTGCAAGTTGGTGATTTGACAGGAAGAGTTTTAAATGATCCAACTTTGGAATTGCTGAAAAAAACAGCGGTTTCGCAAGCAAAAGCTGGTGCTGATATCATCGCACCTTCGGGAATGATGGATGGCTTTGTGCAGGCAATTCGCGCGGGTTTAGATGAAGCCGGATTTCAAGACACGCCGATTTTGTCTTATGCTGCTAAGTATGCTTCAGCTTATTATGGCCCGTTTCGAGATGCAGCTGACTCAACACCACAGTTTGGCGATCGCAGAACCTATCAAATGGATCCAGGTAACGCCCGTGAAGCCATTAAAGAAATTGAATTGGATATCGCTGAAGGGGCTGATATGCTCATGGTTAAGCCAGCTTTGGCATACATGGACATTATCTGGCGTGTGAAGGAAGCTACCAATTTACCTGTTGCAGCTTACAATGTCTCTGGTGAATATTCAATGGTTAAAGCCGCTGCCCTCAATGGTTGGATTGATGAGGAGCGTGTGGTTTTGGAAACTTTAACTGGGTTTAAACGTGCTGGTAGTGACTTGATTTTGACTTACCACGCTAAAGATGCAGCGCGATGGTTAAAGTAAGTTAAACGGTTGAAGAATGATAATTTTTCTGGACAATCTCACGCACAGACGCGGAGGCACAGAGTTTTTCTTTGTGCTTTGGTGTTTGGGCGTGAGATTATTAGTATGTAAGCCACGTTTGCCAGAGTATGAAGCGATCGCTTATAAAGGAAGATAGTTAACAAATTTTTCGCAATTGACATTAAATGTCAATCGATTTAATAAACATATTCTATATTTTCAAGGGAGCATGAGATATGGATATGCAAGTCCTGAGAGAGCGTGCGGGTTTGAGCCGTGCAGAGGTTGCCTTCAGGCTTGCAATCAGTGAAACCAGTGTTCGCAACTGGGAAGCTGGGCGTACTGAACCGACAATGACGCCCAAAAAATATGTAGATGCTTTGCGTCTGTTCAAATGTACACCTGAAGAATTGGCAGTTGCAAGCGAAAAATCAATCAGTCAGCGTCATAAACGCAAACCAGGAAGACCTAAACGCTTTCCAGACAATCCAGCATCTCAGGTGACTGATTCACCAGTTTGCAGTTAATCAGGTGCTAGGTGAATTTTGCAATATCTGTTCTTTTGTGTAGAGACTTCGTAAAACAGATAAAATCTAATTTATGCTTTGGCTAACTCCAGCAAATAGGGTTCATGTATCATCATTACTTGAGGGGTAGGGATTTTTATCTTGGTAATAAAATTTTAAGCCCCCAATGTCTCTAAAAAACTAGCCAATTTGCCTCAGCTATTTGATGAGTCACCCACACATGAAGTACAGTACTTTTGCGTAAATTTTTGGTTTGGGAAAGAGACTTTATGTAGTGATGTCGGTAATGACTGTGTAGCTAACGGCAAAATAGCAATTAGATAGCAGAAGAGGCAGGGCAATAACAAGGAAATTTACCTTTTATCCCTCTGTACCTGGAGCAGTTAGTTTCAACATCCTAATCTCTAACTAGTGCGATCGCTCACGGTATTTGCCAAAGCAGCACGATAAGATTCTAAAACCATAATCGTCTTAAAGGTCTAAATGGCAGAAACACTATTTTTCAACGCCTTACGGGAAGCTATTGATGAAGAAATGGCGCGTGACTCCAGCGTGTTTGTTCTTGGTGAAGATGTAGGCCACTACGGCGGTTCCTACAAAGTTACCAAAGACCTGTACCAAAAGTATGGCGAACTCCGAATTCTAGACACTCCCATCGCTGAAAATAGCTTTACAGGCTTAGCAGTGGGAGCAGCGATGACTGGCTTACGGCCCATAATTGAAGGCATGAATATGGGCTTTCTACTACTTGCTTTCAACCAAATATCCAACAACGCTGGAATGCTCCGTTATACTTCTGGCGGTAACTTTAAAATTCCGATGGTCATCCGGGGCCCTGGTGGTGTGGGACGGCAATTAGGAGCAGAACATTCCCAGCGACTAGAAACCTACTTCCAAGCCGTGCCTGGGTTAAAGATAGTTGCCTGTTCCACACCCAGAAATGCTAAAGGATTGCTCAAATCCGCTATCAGGGATGATAATCCGGTTTTGTTCTTTGAACACGTCCTGCTATACAACTTGAAAGAAGACTTACCAGAAGAAGAATACCTCCTGCCTTTGGATAAAGCAGAACTTGTGCGTCCAGGAAAAGATGTCACAATTATTACTTATTCACGGATGCGGCATCATGTGTTGCAAGCAGTAAAAACTTTGGAAAAACAAGGTTATGACCCAGAAGTAATTGATTTAATATCACTTAAACCATTAGATTTTGACACTATTGGAGCATCAGTACGTAAAACTCATCGTGTGATTGTCGTGGAAGAGTCCATGCGAACTGCGGGTATTGGAGCCGAAGTCATCGCCTCAATTAATGATCGCTTGTTTGATGAATTAGATGCGCCAGTGCTGCGGCTTTCTTCCCAAGATATTCCTACGCCTTACAACGGCAATCTGGAGCGACTAACAATTGTCCAACCAGAGCAAATAGTAGAAGCAGTGGAAAAAATGTTAGCTTTGCGAGTCTAATATCTGGGATTGGGGGATGAGGGGCGAAGGGGCAAGGAGAGAAGTCTGAGCGCTGGAAGCTAACGCTCAGAACTTCGGGGGACAAGGGGAATAGACAATCCTCAGTACCTAATCCCTAATCCCTAGTACCCAATCCCCAGCGATGCACTGAGCTTGTTGTACCCCTCCGGGGAAGCAAGCTACGCGGAGCGTCCCGCAGGGAAGTGTACCCAGTACCTAATCCCTAATACTTACTCATAACTCTACAAAAGAACGCTATTATAGCGTTTGGCAGTTGCGAGTTATGGTATGCAAAGACAGCGATCGCTATTAGCTTTGATATTAGTTTTGGTAATCGCCGCTATTACGGTGATTGCTACGATTCCCATACCTTTGGGACTGGATTTGCGGGGAGGTTCACAGCTGACAATTCAGGTAAAACCATCAGCGGAAATTCCCCGAATCACTGAACGAGAATTAGAAGGTGTTAGAAAAGTTGTTGAAGGACGGATTAACGGTCTAGGCGTTTCCGAGCCAGTAATTCAAACGGTCGGTACAGACAAAATATTAGTGCAACTACCAGGGGTCAACGACCCAGAGCAAGCGGAACGGATATTAGGTGGTACGGCACAGTTAGAATTTCGTACGCAAAAGCCTAGTACAGAACCCCAACTCTATGCTTTCCAATCATCGAGAGCTGGATTGAAAGCAAAGCAAGAAGAGTTGCGAAAGAGCAACGATAAGGCCGCAATTGCTAAAAATCAAGAAGAGTTGCAGAAAAATAATCAAGCGATCGCCGAATTGTTTGAAAGCACCAAGCCACCACTAGATGGCAAATACCTCAAGGATGCTGCTGGTGAACCCACTCAAGGCAACAACTGGAATGTTGCCATTCGCTTCGACCAAAAGGGTGGTGAACTGTTTGCTGAATTAACCAAAAACCTCGCTGGTACTGGACGTAGCATTGGTATCTTTTTGGATAACGGACTAATTAGCGCTCCTACTGTTGGCCCAGAATTTGCCGCAACTGGGATTACTGGTGGTTCTGCCGTCATTACAGGTCGGTTTACCGCACAAGAAGCCAACGACTTAGGCGTACAGCTACGCGGTGGGGCATTACCTGTACCAGTAGAAATTGCAGAAAGGCGGACAGTCGGGGCAACTTTAGGCAGAGATAGTATTCAAAGTAGTATTTATGCTGGAGTCGGTGGTTTGACTTTAGTATTAATATTCATGGTGTTTTACTATCGTTTACCAGGACTAATTGCAGATGTGGCACTAGTTATCTACTCACTATTGACTTGGGCAACCTTTGCTCTGTTGGGCGTTACTCTAACTTTGCCGGGAATTGCTGGTTTTATTCTCAGCATTGGGATGGCGGTTGATGCCAACGTGTTAATTTTTGAGCGGACGCGAGAAGAATTGCAGGCGGGAAAATCGCTATATCGTTCTGTAGAATCCGGCTTTTACCGAGCATTTTCCAGTATTTTAGATAGCAACGTTACTACATGGATTGCTTGTGCTGCCCTGTTTTGGCTGGGGTCTGGTTTGGTCAAAGGCTTTGCCCTTACCTTAGCTTTAGGAGTCGCGGTGAGTATGTTTACTGCAATTACCTGTAGTCGTACATTGATGTTTTTGGCAATTGCAATTCCATCTTTGCGGAAGCCAGAACTTTTTTGTCCGAACCTGCCAACTTCAAATAAGGCAGAGGTAACCCAATGAAACTGAATATTAACAAATCGCGATCGCTTTGGTGGATTATTTCTGCTGTGATCATCCTCGCTGGTATCATCTCAATGGTGATTTCTTGGCAACAACCAGACATTCGCGCACCACTACGCCCTGGCTTAGATTTTGTAGGTGGTACGCGGTTGCAGTTTGTGCGGGACTGTAACAAACCTGGTAACTGCGACCAAGCAATTGATATTAACGCTGTCCGGGATGTCGCTAAAGAACAAGGACTGGGTGATAGCAGTATCCAAGTTATCTCGGAAAATGGTGGAGAAAATGGTGTATTGATTCGGACAAAAAACTTGGATGTTGAGCAACGCACTAAGTTACAGAACGCCTTAAGCGAAAAAATTGGCGTTTTTGATCCGCAAAAAAATCAAATAGACTCCGTTGGCCCTACCTTGGGGAGAGAATTATTTAGGTCTGGCGTCATAGCTCTGATAGTTTCCTTCATTGGCATTACTATCTACATGAGCTTCCGTTTCCAGTTAGATTATGCCGTGTTTGCGATCGTTGCCCTATTCCACGATATCTTGATCACGGTCGGGGTATTCTCAATTTTGGGTTTGGTATTAGGTATTGAAGTAGATAGCCTCTTTATTGTCGCCTTACTTACCATTACAGGTTTCTCAGTCAATGACACAGTGGTAATTTACGATCGCATTCGGGAAACGATCAAGATCAATCCTCAACGACCGATTGCCGAGATTGTTGATGATGCAGTTAACCAAACTTTAGCAAGGTCAATCAATACTACCTTAACCGTGTTGCTGACATTACTTGCTATCTTTCTATTTGGGGGAGAAACACTGAGGAATTTTTCCTTAGCATTGATTGTTGGCTTTACGATGGGCGCTTACTCTAGTATTTTTATCGCTAGTACGCTCCTGGTTTGGTGGCGAGAACGCAGCGGACAATCTTATGCGGTAGATAGTGCTGAGTCGATTGATACACCTGCCAGTTCCCAAGATAGTTAAACCCGTGTGCATTTCACAATTGGATTAAAGCATTTTGAATTGCGTACCTGCACCTTGCAATTTTCTTCCCTTATGGATCAACCAAAAGACCCATTACTCACTGGCTCAGAGTTTGAGAACTCCGACCCATCTTTTGCTCAACAAGTACAAAAGCTACACCAATTGACAATATATGGTAGGTGGCTATTTGTTAGCTGTTTGTGGCTGATTCTTGGGCCTGTTTGCTTGTGGAATTTACGTAGAGAAATTGCCTTGTGGCATGAATATTTTACTTGGGTGGCAGTGCGATATGGACTCTTCTACCACCCATTGTCTACTCTTGGTCTAGCCTTTTGTATATCAATGACTGCTGCTGTTTTAGTTTGGCAAAGTCGAAATCTTTTATTTGGATTACCACAACAGGAAAAACAACGTCTAGAAAAACAAGTTTGCTTCATCCGTCAGCAGGGACAAACTCATCCTCTGTGGAAATGGATTTGTCATTAAATATTTGCCCAGAGAATTAAATTTTTAAATCTTTACACTTATATACACTTTCAGTAATTTTTAGCAAAATTATGACTGAACAATAACAAAGATACCGTCAAAATTGGGTGCAATACATGAACTATCCTCAGATTCAATTTAGCGAACAGATCCGCTGCACCGAAAGCGATGTCTACGACGGACTATGCCTACGCAAGTCTGAAATTGACCTTTACCAGCTGCAAGAGCTATTAAATGTTTCAGCTTTCTGGGCAAAAGGGCGCAGTATTGAAGATTTAAGCATTGCCATTGCCAACAGCGAGCCAGTGGTTTGGGCTTGTGATGGAGAGAGACTCATCGGCTTTGCTAGGGCAACTTCTGATGGCATCTATCGCGCCACAATTTGGGATGTTGTGATTCACCCAGAATATCGTAGTAGTGGGTTGGGAAAAAATTTAGTGCAAACTGTTTTGAGTCATCCGCGGATAAAGGATGTTGAACGCGTGTACCTGATGACTACTCACCAGCAAGGTTTCTACGAAAAGATTGGTTTCCAACCCAACACTACCACCACAATGGTGTTATGCAACCAAACTAGCCTTGCTTCGCTTCCTGATTCAGAAGTTGAGTTTCAGGAATCGCTAGGGGGATAGAAACTTGTAGTCTGGTAAGCTGCTCAGATGGTTCCTTAATGGTTGGAGTGGGAAGGATTTCCAATTTTCCTCCCATAACTTCCAGCAGAGTTTGATTGAGTAATAGCTTCATTCCTGGAGAAAGAGCAGTGTTTTCTTGGTCAGTCTTTTGGCTTGGCTTTGCTTCGGATTTAATCAAATCAATTGGCTCGCTCCAAGGTATGGCATCAGTTGGCACATCCAGCCAAATCTCAACAAAATTACTTGTCTGAATATTACTGGAAATACAGATACTGCCTTCCTCCATGTGAGCAATAGCAGTATCTACTAAATTTATCAACACCTGGCGGAGCCAGCGCTGATCTGCCAAAACATAAATTTCTGGCTCGGCAGGTAACATACGTAAAGAAAAATTGCGATTTGCCGCCAGCATATAAGTTAAGTTATAAACCTCCTCCAAAACTTCAGCTAAGGGTTTCGGCTGAATATCTAATTTGTTAGTGCCGTGTTCGGTTCTAGCAACACTAAGAATTTCATCCATCAACTTGAGCAGTTTCAGCGTCCGTTCGTGAGCTTGAGCAATAAATTCTCGCTCTTCAGCTGGGTCTTCACACAAATCTGACAAAATTAACTGATGTAACCCAATTAGGCCGCTAAGCGGCGATCGCAATTCATGAGTAGTACGCGCCAAAAAACCAGCTTTAAACTGGCTCATTTCCTTTGCCATTTGGTATGCCAACTGCGTTTGCTTCATCTGTTGCAAAATCGGTGACATAGGCTGTTGCTCTAATGGCGCTACTGGAGATGAGCTAGATAAAACGTTTGACGACGACCGTGCAAATAATCGATGAAAACCCATTCCCAGTAACAGTCCTGCTCCCAGATATATCCAGTTGCTCCAATTCATAATTTGTCATTTGTCATTTGTCATTGGTTATTGGTCATTGGTCATTGGTCAGTAGTTATTATCCCTCTCTCCCCTGCTCCCTGCCCCCTTTCCTTACTTCCTTATCTCCTTCATCTAAATCACAATCGCACCTTGCCGCAAAATTTCCCAATTTATCCCTGTCCATTTAACAACAGTTGAAGGCACACCCACGCCTGATATTTCGTCCGGAAATTCTGTGCTTGCTAGAGTCAGAACCTTGGGAAACTGAGCCTCAATTTCTGTCATTGTTTGCAAAGGCGGCTGACCGGAAAAATTGGCGCTAGTCGTGGCAAGAGGGCCTGTTTTCGCCAAAATGGTTTGGGCGATCGCACTTTTCGGCACTCGAATGCCAATTGTAGTTGGGTCATTAGGGTTCATCACTTTTGGCACGAAATCGCTCGCTGGCAAAACCAAGGTTAGCGCTCCCGGCCAATATTGGTGTACTAGTTCTTGCCAAATTTTATACTCTTTTTCATTACCTTTGACATAAGGCCACAAATCCTCAGCACAAGCTGCCATCAAAATCAAAGGTTTGTCCTGGCTACGTTGTTTAGCCGCAAAAATTAATCCAGCTTTTTCTGGTGTAGCTGCCAGCGCCGGAACGGTATCTGTAGGAAAGCTGACTAACAACCCAGCCTGTGCGCCAGCTATTAGCTCTGTTAAAGAAACTTGTGTCATATTTACCAAGTTAGGAGTTAAGAGTTAGGAGTGAGTAATTTCATAACTCATAACTCATAACTCATCACTCCTAACTCTTATAGGCTAGAGCAAAGCGTTCAATTCCAGCTAAATCAGCATGAATTTGAATGTTGTAATAGCTACCTTGATTTTGCAAAAGTTCTCGAACTACATCCGCTTGCCCTGCCATCATCTCAATCAGCCACACGCCACCAGGTTGTAAGTAACTGGGAGAGACTTCTATCAAATGGCGGATGGAATTTAAACCATCAACACCACCATTTAGAGCTAGATGTGGTTCATGATTAACTACTTCTGGTTGGAGAGTAGACAAGGTATTGGTGGGGATATAAGGAGGATTTGACACCATCCCACTGAACTGACCTTTAAGAGATGCCAGCGGCTCCCACCAGGAACCTTGATAAAATCGAATGCGGTTAGCAAGACCTAAATTATGGGCATTGGTTTGGGCGATCGCCAAGGCTTCTTGGCTGTAATCAACGGCGTGAATTGTTGCCTCTGGGAAGACATCTGCTAGCCCTAGAGCGATCGCACCACTTCCAGTCCCTAAATCTGCCCAATGCCCTGATGCATTGCTAGCAGCCGCTACAGCCAGATCAATCAAGCACTCTGTCTCTGGTCTGGGAATTAAAACTGCACTCGACACTGCGATTTTAAACTGCCGCCAAGGTGTAACTCCCGCAATATACTGCACAGGTAAGCGGTCATTTAATCGCCTCTGCCAGAGATGGTCTAACTCTTCTATTGACAACTGCATCTGAATTTGAGGCAGAGTTTTAAAAGACTCCAAACGCAGTGCCAAGCGGTCTAACCCAGCCACCTCTAACAGAAGCCAATCTACTTCTGCTAGAGGTACATCAGTTGCGATCGCTGCTTTGATTGCCCTATCTCGCCATTGCCAAAGTTGTAATCCGGAAACTACCTTCGGCTGTTTATCCACCATGCCTTAACGTTGTTGAGGCTTTGCAGGCTGCGAATTGCTTCTATTTGGAGTAGCAGGTGCGTTATTCCTGGGTAGTGTCTTGATATATTCTCTAGATTCTGGGGATGGAACTAAGACAACTTGGTTCAGCCAGGGATCATTTTTATCCTTTAAGGTTTTAATCACCCCGTCTACATCTATTACTTGAATATCAGCCTTGGGATTTTTTGGCTTCACTTGGTTTAATAAACCTTGTGCGTCTTGCTTACTCAAAAATAAAGGAATAAGTTGCTGATTATCAGATGTCAGTTTAATGGGTACATATCCTTTATCTGGCGCAAATCTGACAGCAAAAACAGGCACACTCTTAAACTGATTTACTTGTTGACCGCTTTGACGCAGTAATTCCAATGCCCCCTGAATTTCTTGGTCTACGGGTTTAAAGGCAAACAAAAGACGGTTTGGCTGGTTTTTGGTTTGTTGCAATTGTTGATAAATTACCCCTAAAGGTACTGGTGTAACTTGTAGGTTTTTCACCATGTCACTCAGTTTCGGGTCTTTGCCTTGTGCATTCTTCAGCTCATTGATAAAAGCTTGAGCTTCTTGCCGACTCATATAAACGCCAGTTACGGAACCACCTTTTTGTGCGTTTTGTCCTTGAGGCAAGGTACGACTTAGGGGTAAGCCTTTTTCGTTAGTAATCAAGTACACGGGTACTGAGTCTAATTTTTCTTTTATTTGCTGTTCTGACAATGCCAGCACTGCCAAATTTGCCCCAAAGACCGTACCCAGCAGTGTACTCCCGACTAGACCTAATGTTGCGCCCCAGCGAACCAATGATTTCATAACTGCTCCTTGCATCAATAATTTCATTACGTTTGACAAATTGTTGTAACTGCACAGCGCTAACTTGTTTTAGTTATATAGCAATCCATATGAGTTGTAAAAAACTCATCATGGTTGTTGACCATTAAACTGTCAATGCTCAAAACGCAATATTTCCGAAGCATTTAGGATTGCTATGGTATCGCCTTCCCCAATTGACTGTTTGACTTTGCTCAAATTGAGTTTTACTTAATTGAGCTTTCTTATTTACCGTGAAATGCTGTAGATACCTATTATATGCCGCTCTCAAATAGCGACATATTTTCGCAACCCTGAAGTTGATAAATGCCATTTTGTTGTCTTTCTCGGATATGTGTGACGTCATTACCTAATTAATCGTTCCATTTGCTGTTAGTTCCATATCTGCTCAAATCTATACAGAACAAAGTTTTCAGAGAACTTAGCGTTTAAGGAGAAATTTACCTATTAGTATTGAAAAACCAGTCTAAGAGCAGAAAAACTAAATTGATTATTTCCGTGGAAATATGCAATTTAAATGCACATCTTACCAAGAAAACCCTGAGTCAATCCTTAATCTAAAGATAGGAAATTTTAATTTTTTAATTTTATACATAAATAAACTCCAGATTTACTAACAAGTCTGGAGTTTATTCCTCAAAAATATAAAATCGGGATGACAGGATTTGAACCTGCGGCATCCTGCTCCCAAAGCAGGCGCGCTACCAAGCTGCGCTACATCCCGAATAGATCAATCTACATTATAGTGCTTTGGCTTTCACTTTTGACAAAAGCGATAGTACTTTAAATAGGCACCAAGGCTATTATATCAGATGAAGCAGTTTTTTGCTAATAACCTTAGTCTGCTGTAAGAACGAGGTTATTAGATTCTTACACTAAATAAAGGCTACAGTAAAAAGTTAGTTATAAGCATACACCAGCTTATTTGTTAGCGTAAACTTATCCAAATCACTTTGCAAAAATAGACTTTCACTACTATAGCTGATTTTCTTTTAGTAAGCTGTTTTATTTTGGCTGAGTCTTAGTGAGGATACCAGAACATACCTTTGATACCTTCAGGATCTGCCATAAACCCCATAGTTCGGTAGAAATCTACAACATGGGGGTCTGCAAAGAGAGTCACATTACTGATCTCTTCACTCCTAAGTTTTTTGAGAACGTATTTCATTAGCGCCTTACCTAACCCTTGACCTTGAAAGTCTGGGTGAACTACCACATCCCAAATAGTGGCATTAAACGCATGATCTGAGGTAGCACGGGCAAAACCAATGAGCCGCTTTTGGTTTCCTCGCACTTGCCACATAGAGGCAACGAGAAAACTATGCTCAATAGCTTTTTTCACTTTTCTCAAAGGACGACGAGACCAACCAACTGCATCACAGAGTTCTTCTAGTTCATAGAGATCAATGTCTCGCTCCGTGCTGAAGACGATGCGAGTCTCTTTTTGAGAAGCTTCGCTAAGACCACTCTGGCTAGAATTGCCAGTAGTTTCCGCTGTATGCTCTTCAAAGGAGGTTGTCCTAGTTGTCGCTCCAGATTCAGGAGTACTAAACCAAGTTTTCCAAAAACCCATGCCAACGTGGTTCGGTTAGTATAACTGAATTGGTTTCCACTCTCTTTGAGTGTTGATTCACGTTCAACAAAGCCACTTCCAATTACTATCCCTTACAGTAAAACTTTTTCGGTTGTTTTTGGGATTTGCAATGGTAACAGCTAATTAAGGCGTGTTTCACACCAATCATTTTCAACTTTAGCATTTTGTTGTAAAGCCTAGGAGAATTTTCTCAAAAGGGCAGGATATAAGAGTGAATTGTATATAAAGAGATAGGGTATTAGGGATTGGGGGTTAGGAATTGGGGAATAATTTGTTAACAGCCCTTATCTTTATAGATATGGAAATAGGCAAAAGCAAAAAAGTCTGTGACAACAGAACATAAAAGTGTAATTATTTCAGACAAGCAAATTTATTCGTAGGGCTTCCTAATCCCCAGTCCCAATTGCCCCTTATCCTCAGAGGGGCCCCGAGTTCCCCAGTCCCCAGTCCCCAGCCTCTTGGTGACGAAAGCAAGCGAGTCTTACCTCAACGATGGCTTCTGGTTTAAAATCTTCGACACTAGAACTCCTAAAGCGCTTTAACCGAGCGTTTCCCCAGTTTTATGAACAATTTGTCAGCAGTGAGATTCAACTGCAAAATTTACGGCTAGCCTACCGTCTCTATAAAACTAGACGCGCTGTTATAGAACTCAAACCGGAAGGTAGCAAGAGCGCCCTGCATTTTGCTTACCGTAACCAGTCTTTTCTTCTCAGCGATATTTTTGGAGTGCTGGCAGCTTATGGGTTGACTATCCACGGTCTAAGTCTATACGGACAGATCAGACCGCCGATGTTAGTTTTTATTAAACTGCTAGTGTCTCGCGGCAGCAAAGCTCTGACCGAGAAAACCGCAGAAAATGTCTGCCGTGCTATTCGCGAAGCTTTAGGTGGTCGGTTTGAAGTAGAAGAAATGCTAGCGGTAGAATTTAACCTAGATACTGGTTTGGAGCAGGTACAAACAGAGTTTTATGTTGATCCTGTCTTTCATCTCCCAGCCCTAGTAATTGAAGCTGATAATCAGCCAGGATTGTTTTACAAAGTGATGTACGCTATCTGGCAGGAAGACTTGTTAGTAGTCAATGCCAATTTATTGGTTTGGCGTGGACGTACACGACTAATCCTCTACTTGTTGGGGCCGAATGAAAGCCTGATTCCTGAATATCTAGGCCACAAAATTGCTGAAGGGGTGCGACAGAGGTTGTTGGGTAAATGAAAAAAGTTATGAGTTATGAGTTAAAAATTAACAATTCCTTACCCCTAACTCCTAACTCTCTTCTAATTCCGTATTTAGTCGCACCCGCCCTTAAGGGTACGATATAAATATGGCAACCATTGAAATCTTGGGCGTTCCACACGCATACGAGCTAACGGCTCCCACTTCCTGCCCCCATGCTTTAGTATTTATCCACGGTTGGCTGAATAGCCGTGGATACTGGCAACCTGTGATTTCTCGCCTATCAGCTGATTTACAGTGCTTGTCTTATGATTTGCGGGGTTTTGGTGAGTCCAAGTCCCAGGCAAAAACTGATTTTGATCAAACACAAACTTCTCTAAGCCTGACGCCTATATCTACTAGTGCGGTTGGCTCACCTTTCGATTCTCTTTATACTCCAGCGGCTTATGCTGAGGATTTAGCAGCCCTGTTGCAACAACTAAATATTAGTAGTGCTTGGCTAATTGGTCACTCCTTGGGAGGTACGATCGCTCTTTGGGCAGCTGCTCAATTACCTGAGTGTGTTAAAGGAGTGATCTGTATCAATGCTGGCGGTGGGATTTATCTTAAAGAAGCTTTTGAGCAGTTTCGCTCGGCTGGGCAGAAATTTTTGCAAGTCCGCCCGCGTTGGCTGTCCCAAGTACCTTTGATTGATTTGCTCTTTACTAGAGCGAGTGTGGCACGTCCGTTAGACCGCTATTGGGCGCGTCAGCGGGTGATTGATTTCGTCGTGGCTGACCCAGAAGCTGCTCTAGGAACTCTCTTAGATTCGACAACTGAGGAAGAAGTTAACCGTCTACCCCAATTAGTATCCCAACTTAAGCAGCCAGTTTATTTTTTGGCTGGTGCCGAAGACAAGGTTATGGAACCGAAGTACGTGCGCCATTTAGCTAGCTTTCATAGTTTGTTCCAATACTCTGCTAACAACGTTATAGAAATTCCTGATTGCGGGCATCTAGCTATGTTGGAGCAGCCGGATGCAGTTGCTGATAGTATCCAGTTAATAGTCAGGAGTCAGGAGTCAGGAGACACAGAGAAGTCTGAGCAGAGGCTTCCTCCAATCGGAACTTCTCCTAAAGGAGACGCTACGCGAACAGAGAGAAACTAGCCAGGAGTTATTTCTTCCTTATCTCCTCCTGCTTCCCCATCTTTCCCTCAAGACTCAGATTGATACAACTTCATCACCTGACTAAGGGGTAGCCTAGACTCAACGCCTAAAGTTAGGGGTGAAGTATGACCGCGGGATAGATGATCGGCGGCAGCACAGCCAATCATGGCAGCATTATCGGTACAAAATTTCAGGGGTGGAAATAGCACCCGCAGATTATGCTCAATGGCAGCGGCTTGTAAGTTTTTTCTCAGACCGCTATTGGCTGCTACACCGCCACCGACAGAAATTGTGTCTAGACCATAGTCAAGGGCGCAAGCGATCGCTTTTTTGGTGAGCGATCGCGCTACAGTTTCCTGAAAACTTGCGGCTAAATCTGCCACTGGGACTTGTCTACCATCTTGCTCTAACTGCTGCACTAGACGCAGTACTGCTGTCTTTAATCCACTAAAACTTCCATCGTAACGATGATATCCGCCACCAGGAAGAGAAACTTTTCCTTCTGGTAATGCAAAGGCATGGGGATTTCCAGTTTGTGCCAGCTTGTCAATTACTGGCCCACCGGGATAACCCAGCTTTAACAAGCGTGCCACTTTATCAAAAGCTTCACCCGCAGCATCATCACGGGTTTGACCCAGGGTTTCGTATATACCACAGTCTTTGACGTAAATCAAGCTTGTATGTCCACCAGAAACTAATAAACTTAAGAAAGGGGGATTTAAGCTTGGCTCGCTCAAGTAAGTCGCGTAAATATGACCTTCCAGGTGATGAACTCCTACCAAAGGTTTGTTGTGTACCATCGCTAGGGTTTTGGCAGCAGTTAACCCCACTAACAGCGCTCCTACGAGTCCAGGCGCACAAGTGGCAGCAATCCCATCAATTTGATTCCAGCCTAGTTCGGCTTGCTTTATGGCTTCGGCGATCGCCTCATTGATAGTTTCTAAGTGCTGACGAGAAGCTACTTCTGGTACTACCCCGCCATACTGCTGATGAACTGGGATTTGCGAAACTATGATGCTGCTACAAACTTCACGATTGTTCACAATCGCGACGGCAGTTTCATCACAGCTGGTTTCTATTGCTAAAACGGTTGCCATAAAAAAGAGTAATGAGTCCTGAGTCCTGAGTAGTAAAGAGAATCTTACTTCTCTACTACGCTACAACAACAAGAGTGCTGAGTTAGGAGTTAGGAGAGACGCTACTCGTCGCGTCTGTACAGGAGAGTTAGGAGTCATTAATTATTCTCCCCTACTCTCCCACTAAGTACTCAAAACTCCTAACTCAGCACTCAGCACTCAGCACTCAAAACTCCCTCTTGGTTGAGAAGCTTTAACTTTTATTTACTTAAACTTTACTCGGTTACCGCCCAAGAGTATGATGACTTGCTAGTTATGCAAATAAAGACTGTACAAGCCGCTTCGTTTTGTACAAAAAACTTTTTGTTTTGTAATAAAAGGAAACAACTCCATGCGACGATTGTTTGCTTTGATTTTAGCGATTTGTCTTTGGGTCAATTTTGCCCCCCCAGCTAAAGCTCTTGGGGCTAATTTAGTACCTTGTAAAGACTCTCCCGCTTTTCAACAGTTAGCAGCAAATGCCCGTAATACTACCGCCGATCCCGAATCAGGGAGAAAGCGATTTGAGCGTTATTCTCAGGCGCTGTGCGGCCCTGAAGGTTACCCCCACTTGATTGTTGATGGTCGTCTTGACCGTGCTGGTGATTTCTTAATTCCCAGCATTCTCTTCCTCTATATTGCTGGTTGGATTGGTTGGGTAGGTCGTACTTACCTGCAAACAATCAAAAAAGGATCTGATTCTGAACAAAAAGAAATTCAGATCGATCTTGGGATTGCACTACCAATCATCTTGTCAGGCTTTACTTGGCCAGTGGCAGCGCTACAAGAATTCCTTTCGGGAAAATTAACAGCCAAGGATACAGAAATTCCTGTTTCACCACGTTAATTGAGCTTAACTGATTCACTTGTTTTGGAGACTAAATTCATGGCTGACAAAAGCGACCAATCATCCTATTTGATTAAATTTATTTCCACAGCGCCGGTGGCAGCTACTATATGGCTGACAATCACAGCAGGTATTTTGATTGAATTCAACCGCTTTTTCCCAGACCTACTTTTTCACCCACTGCCATAGGTAGAAAATGGAGATTTAAGACAGTTGAATGTGGTTGTCTTTTGTCTAAAATTGTGTAGTTGTTCTACTCAGCTTATTTAAGTGAAATTATTACTTAAATAAGCAGCAAAAATAATTTTTGAAACTCGTGATCTTATTTACAGATCGCGAGTTTCACAGATTTGAAAACAGCTTAATTAATTTTTCTAAACTTATCAGTCAAAAAAAATCTTTAGCTACAATTATTATTAATATAAAAATGCCACCATTCTAATTTAGAGGCGAACATAAAATATGGCGCAAGCAGTAGATGCATCAAAAAATCTGCCGAGCGATCCCAGAAATCGGGAAGTTGTTTTTCCAGCAGGACGTGATCCGCAAATAGGCAACCTAGAAACCCCGGTTAATTCTTCTCCCATAGTGAAGTGGTTCATTAATAACTTACCCGCTTATCGCCCAGGTCTGAGTGCTGGTAGACGCGGGCTAGAAGTGGGAGCAGCTCATGGTTACTGGCTGTTTGGCCCCTTTGCAAAATTGGGGCCCTTACGTGATACAGCTAATGCTAACTTAGCTGGATTATTGGCAGCCATTGGCTTAGTTGTTCTTCTTACTGGTGCTTTATCCTTGTATGCGAATAGCAATCCTCCTAAAGCACTAGCTAGCGTTACCGTACCCAACCCTCCAGCAGATGCTTTTAATTCCAAAGAAAGCTGGAATAACTTTGCCAGTACTTTTTTAATTGGTGGAATTGGCGGTGCAGTAGTTGCTTACTTTCTGACTAGTAATTTAGGACTAATTCAAGGTCTATTCGGTTAATTTACGAGTTATAAGTTAGGAGTTAGGAATTTGAATTTTTCACTCCTAACTCTTAACTTATCCAAATAAAGCCGCTTCAATGTCATTTAGAGCAGTTTCTAAATCGTCATTAACGATTTGAAGATCAAATTCATCTGCGGCTTTAATTTCTTCCTGGGCGCGGCGCAAACGACGGGCGATCGCTTCTTCAGAGTCCTGGGCGCGACCACGTATACGTTTTTCCAATTCCTCAAAGGAAGGTGGCAAAATAAAAATGCTCTTAGCACTGGGGAAGGAGGTACGAATTTGTCTTGCTCCTTCTAGTTCAATTTCCAGCACCACTAACTTGCCGGAGCGAATTTGGTTAAGCACAGTTTCACTGGGTGTACCGTAATAATTACCAGCAAACTCCGCCCATTCTAAGAACTGGCCTTGAGCGACCAATTGTTCAAACTTACTACGGCTAATAAAGTAATAGTTTTTGCCATCAATTTCCCCTGGACGGGGAGAACGAGTCGTCACGGAGACAGAATAGTATAGTTCCGGATGACGCTGGAGAAGCGATCGCATTAAAGTTCCTTTGCCAACGCCACTAGGGCCGGTTAAAACAATTAACCTGCCATTAGGCGGGCATTCTTTGGTAGTAGCACTCTGGATGGGTAAAACTTGCATCATCCATTCAACCTGTGAATTAATCAAGAGATATTCTTTCATTAGCCATGAGTCTTGTGTTTTTAGCCAAGACTACTATTGACTAAGAAATTTGTAGCACGGGTGACAGAAAAATTGTCTAATTCACATAGTACTGCCGAAATGGTGCAAATAGAGGTAGGGTTGTAAATCGGATTCTTAATTAATTATCTACAACTTGATGATCGCGGGAAATCACAAAGCGATTCGCCACCGTTTCCGGTTGAATCGCCGACAGAATTACGTGGCTGGAATCAGTGATAATTACAGCCCTTGTTCGGCGACCGTAAGTTGCATCTATCAATTGACCTCTGTCCCGTGCATCGGTGATGATCCGTTTAATCGGGGCAGACTCTGGACTGACAATGGCAACTACTCGCTTGGCAGATACGATGTTGCCAAAACCGATGTTGATTAACTGAATGTCCATAAAAGAAACTGACGCTAAACGCGCTATGACAAGCTTGTAATAAACTTACTCCCATGTTATCCCCAAAAATGAGAGTTAAACTGCTTAAATTCAAGCAAGCCTTTGTATTTAAATAATGTCTGCTTTTTTTTGCTGTTTATCAGTCAAATTTCCTGAAAATCCCCCCAGAGATATAGGCGGAAATTTACTGATACAAGCTAATTGTTTGATGTAAATTTTATTTTTAATAACTAACTAGCTCGAAAATTCATAGAAAGCAAAATTGATTGTAACAGTCTGGCTCTAACTGTTCTGGTTGAGTACGATATTGATGCAGATCGATTAGTGTTTTTGGATCATAGCGAAAATTTTTGGTTTCGCGTTAAAACTCAGAATCAGGATGAACAAGCGTTATTTCTTCTTTGAATCCATTATTCCGATCGCATCTAGTGAAAAGCCGCCGTCATTGAGTAAGCATTCATGTGAGTCACCGCATTGCATCAGGATAATTCGCTTGTGCCGTACTCTGTGCAGAACATCATTTTGGAGAATTGGTGTAGGAAAAAACTGTTTCCCCTACACCTTTTCAATTAACTTCGAGCAATACCTTCTTCACGGGCTGCACGTTGTACAGCAGCAGCAACAGCAGTAACGACACGCTCATCAAAGACCGAAGGAATAATATGTTCCCGATCTAGATCCGAAGGCTTGACTAAAGAAGCGATCGCACTTGCAGCTTCTAAATACATTGTGGTCGTTATTGTTTGCGCCCGACAATCTAAAGCACCACGGAAAACTCCCGGAAAAGCTAGAACGTTATTGATTTGATTTGGGTAATCACTGCGACCAGTGGCGATGACAGCTACATTTTTATCAACTAATTCTGGCTGAATTTCTGGAATGGGATTTGCCATAGCAAACACAATTGGGTCTTTCGCCATCGATTGCACCATTTCTGGAGTCAAAACTCCGGGGGCGCTAACACCAATAAATACATCTGCCCCTTGTAGCGCCCCCGCTAGAGTACCTTGGGCCTTCACCGCGAATTCACGCTTTTCCTCCGTCAGGTCGGTGCGACTGGTAGAGATAATTCCTTTAGAGTCGCACATCCAGATTTTATCTGCTCCAGCTTTGCGAAGTAAGCGGGCGATCGCTACCCCAGCCGCTCCAGCACCGTTAATTACGATGCGAATTTCTGCAAGCGATTTATGTACTAATTTCAGGGCGTTAAACAACGCTGCCAACGTCACAATAGCTGTACCATGCTGGTCATCGTGAAAAACGGGGATATCTAATTCTTGCCGCAATCTTTGTTCAATTTCAAAGCAACGAGGTGCAGCAATATCTTCTAAGTTCACGCCGCCGAAAACTGGGGCGATATTCTTGACTGCTTGGATAATCTCATCTGTATTTTGAGTGGCAAGACAGATGGGAAAAGCATCAAGTCCAGCAAATTCTTTAAACAGCATGGCTTTGCCTTCCATAACTGGTAAGGCAGCAGCTGGGCCGAGATTGCCCAAGCCCAAAACCGCACTACCATCGGTAACAATAGCAACAGTGTTTTGTTTGATTGTTAAATTGTAAACTTCCTCTGGGTCTTGAGCGATCGCCGTACAAATCCGCCCGACTCCGGGTGTGTAAGCCATTGCTAAATCAGAAACACTTCTTAAAGGAATTCTGCTAGTAATGCTGATTTTGCCACCCCGATGTAAATTAAAGGTACGGTCATAAACACTTAGTAGCTTAATATCTGGCAATACCTTGACTGCTTGGACAATGGTTTCAGCGTGTTCAGTGCTGGCAGCATCAACAGTGATATCGCGGATGGACTCTTTGCGGGTTTGCTCGATTAGATCAATTTGACCAAGATTACCACCAGTGGTAGCGATCGCCTGGGTTACTGATGCCAGCATCCCCACACGATTGGGAATTTGTAAACGCAGCGTCAAACTAAAACTAGAATTTGGAGTTAGGGGAGTTAGGTCTGCCATTTTGATTTTTGATTTTAAGTTTTTGATTTTATATTGAATTGATTGATAAAAATCTAGACGAAAGCTAAAATCTTGAATTTATAGTTTGTATATGAAAATCTAAACTCTTGTAATAACCGTCAGTACTGACATACAGCAGAATTCAGGTGGTCGCCGAGCGTAGCCGAGGTGAGTCAGAATGGGCTGCGCCCCGCTACGCTAACAGAAGTCAGAATGAAAACAGGCTTGATACCTGACTTTGAGAACTATATTGTCTACTTCATAAACTTGAAATCTGCTGTATCTTTACTTTTAACTAAGAAACTTGACAATTATTTTTATTTATAACCATGCATCCACTAAATGTAAACGAGTAACAATTTTGTAACTGTACTCAAAGACACAAGATATTTTTGATCACTTAATCTATGTAAATCTCTTGTGTATCCGTGATTCTATAAAAAAGCGCCCTCTAGTTAGAGAGCGCTGTGCATTTATATTAACCTCTGTGATTAACCATGAATTGCAGGAGCTTGTAAAGCCACAGGTACTGCCTCACCAGCAGCCAAATCTAGCGGGAAATTGTGAGCATTACGTTCATGCATCACTTCAATACCCAGGTTGGCACGGTTCAGCACATCCGCCCATGTATTAATTACACGACCTTGGGAGTCAATAACAGACTGGTTGAAGTTAAAACCGTTAAGGTTGAACGCCATCGTACTAATGCCCAATGATGTCAACCATATGCCAACAACAGGCCAAGCTGCCAAGAAAAAGTGCAAGGAACGCGAGTTATTAAAGCTGGCATATTGCCAGATTAATCGCCCAAAATAACCATGAGCCGCTACGATGCTGTATGTTTCTTGTTCTTGACCAAACTTGTATCCATAGTTGAGGGATTCACTTTCAGTCGTTTCCCTAACTAAAGAGGAAGTTACTAAAGAACCGTGCATTGCACAAAACAGCGCACCACCGAACACCGCAGCGACACCTAGTTGATGGAAGGGGTGCATGAGGATATTATGCTCGGCTTGGAAAACGAACATGAAGTTAAACGTGCCACTAATGCCTAGAGGCATTCCGTCAGAAAAGCTACCTTGACCAATTGGGTAAATTAAGAAAACAGAAGTTGCAGCAGCTACAGGAGCAGAGTAAGCTACACAAATCCAAGGACGCATCCCCAGACGATAGCTTAACTCCCATTGCCGACCAAGCCAGCAGAAAATCCCAATCAGGAAATGCAAGACAATGAGCTGATAAGGGCCGCCGTTGTAGAGCCATTCATCCATTGAAGCAGCATCCCAAATTGGGTAGAAGTGCAAACCAATAGCGTTGGATGTGGGTACAACAGCACCAGTGATAATGTTGTTGCCGTATAACAAAGAACCAGAAACTGGCTCCCGAATACCGTCAATATCCACGGGGGGCGCAGCAATAAAGGCAATAATGAAACAAATAGTAGCGGTCAACAGAGTAGGAATCATTAAAACCCCGAACCAACCAACATAAAGTCGATTTTCGGTACTAGTAATCCATTGACAGAACCGATCCCACAGGTTGCCGCTTTCGCTTCTTCCTAGAGTTGTCGTCATGGCTGTATTGTCGATAATTCGCTAACAACAAAGTTTCCCAATTCCTAAAAATTGAGAATAATGATGTTTTCAAAGACTTTCGTGAAATACCTTCTCCCTAATCACCGGGACTCTTTGGAATTACCTCACACAGAAAAATATTACTAATCAATTTCCCAAGGGAGATGATGTGAAAAAAGGGAAACTTTTCCCGGCTCTTAATACCAGGTTTTACATTAAATATTTGTATTTTTCAATCTGTTTTTATTAATTTTTATTAATAATATCTAGGAGTATCACTATCCGATAGAGAGACAACGCTTTAACTAACAAAATCATCAAATATTCTCAATGAATTAACTTTTGTCAGCGTTGGCAAGAATTCTGTTGTGAACAAACTTGTTGGAGAGACTGCGTTTGCTTCTTTGCGAGTGTATGACAAGCCGTCTACAGGTGTCTACGCAGGTGAGAAAAGGCGATATCGCTATCGGACAAAATCTATTATAGAAGTTCTGAAACTACTTATTTTTAAGTAATTACAACTAAAAAACGCCCCCCATTTCTGGGAGGCGTCTTTGATTTAGTTAATCTTGAGAATTAACCGTTGATAGCAGGAGCAGTTAGGGCTACAGGAGCAGCTTCAGCAGAAGCCAAATCCAGAGGGAAGTTGTGAGCGTTACGCTCGTGCATGACTTCCATACCCAGGTTGGCGCGGTTGATGATGTCTGCCCAAGTGTTGATTACACGACCTTGTGAGTCAATAATCGACTGGTTGAAGTTGAAACCGTTGAGGTTGAAAGCCATTGTGCTGACACCCAAAGCGGTGAACCAGATGCCGATTACTGGCCATGCTGCCAAGAAGAAGTGCAAGGAACGGCTGTTGTTGAACGAAGCGTATTGGAAGATGAGACGACCGAAGTAGCCGTGGGCTGCAACGATGTTGTAGGTTTCTTCTTCTTGTCCAAACTTGTAACCGTAGTTCTGTGATTCCGATTCGGTTGTTTCACGAACTAAGGAAGAGGTTACCAAAGAACCGTGCATTGCACTGAATAAACTTCCGCCGAATACACCTGCTACACCTAACTGGTGGAAGGGGTGCATGAGGATGTTGTGTTCCGCTTGGAAGACAATCATGAAGTTGAAGGTTCCGGAGATACCCAAGGGCATACCGTCTGAGAAGGAACCTTGTCCGATTGGGTACACGAGGAATACTGCGGTTGCTGCTGCAACTGGAGCTGAATATGCAATTGCAATCCAAGGACGCATTCCTAAGCGGTAGGATAGTTCCCACTCACGTCCCATGTAGCAGAATACGCCAATCAAGAAGTGGAATACTACCAATTGGTAAGGGCCACCGTTGTACAACCATTCGTCTAGGGATGCTGCTTCCCAAATTGGGTAGAAGTGCAAGCCGATGGCGTTGGAGGAAGGCACAACTGCACCGGAGATGATGTTGTTACCGTATATTAAGGAACCTGCTACTGGTTCGCGGATGCCGTCGATGTCTACTGGAGGTGCAGCAATGAAGGCGATGATGAAGCAGGTGGTTGCAGCTAGCAAGGTGGGAATCATCAGTACGCCGAACCAACCGATGTATAGGCGGTTGTTGGTGCTGGTGATCCAGTTGCAGAACCGTTCCCATACGTTGGCGCTTTCGCGTCTTTGTAAGGTTGCTGTCATGTCTTTATGATTACGTTTTGTTTATGATGTTTGGGTAGATTTGCTACCTGAAATATATCTTAATAGACTTATTAAACTTTGTAAAGCATTTTTGCAAAAATTTTTCTATTGATTCCCGAAAAGCCCCAAAAAAGAGCTTTTAAAGCATAAGAGCGTGTTTGGTGCAAAGCGAGTTTTAACAGCAAGATTTATGAAGTTTAATTGCGATCGCCTACTCTAACCATTTGTATCGGGTTAGTTTCCGTAACCTTACCAAAGTAGAGATCACTGCGTGGTGAACACCTGTTTTATTTTTATGCCAATTGATAATTCCCGCATTGTCACCTATAGCCCTGCTTATACAATTGTTCCTACTTATGAGTGCTTCAATCGCTGTAGCTACTGCAACTTTCGCAGCGAACCGGGTAAAAGTCCCTGGATGAACCTCTCAGCCGCCGAAAGCGTTTTGAAACAACTGCAAAGCCAGAATGTATGTGAAATTCTCATCCTCAGTGGTGAAGTACATCCCCATTCGCCTAAGCGTCAGCCGTGGTTTGAGTTGATTTACGATTTGTGCGAATTAGCCCTGACGATAGGATTTTTACCACATACCAATGCGGGGCCGCTGAGTTTTGAGGAGATGCAAAAGCTCAAGTGTGTGAATGTTTCGATGGGGCTAATGTTGGAACAGTTAACACCAAAATTATTAAATACTGTGCATCGTCACGCACCGAGTAAATTGCCACAGGTGAGGTGGCAACAATTACAATGGGCGGGAAAGTTGCAGATTCCCTTTACTACGGGTTTACTTTTGGGAATTGGAGAAACTGAAGCTGACTGGTGGGAAACATTGGCAGCTATATCTGAGTTGCATCAACGTTACCATCATATTCAAGAAGTTATTTTACAACCCCACAGCCCCGGACATCAGCAAACTTTTGATGCACCATCTTTTGATCCCCATCAATTACCACAAGTCATTGCTAAGGCACGTCAGATTTTACCGCAAGATATTACGATTCAGATTCCGCCAAATTTAGTGAAAGATGAGCAATGGTTACTTGCTTGTATCGAAGCTGGTGCTAGAGATTTGGGCGGAATTGGGCCAAAAGATGAAGTGAATCCCGATTATCCACATCTACAAGAGCAAGCGTTAAGAGAAATTTTACAGCCTGCTGGCTGGGAATTAGTGCCGCGTTTACCGATTTATCCGCAGTTTGATAGCTGGTTGTCGGAAGAGTTGCAAAAATTGGTAAAACAGTGGCGAAAGATTTTAACCCATTAGAATAAGCGATTTGTGCTGGATGCGAGACTGTCAGTTTGCACACATAATGAAAAATAATGTGTCACTGTACAAAGGAAAAAACCGCGAAACTCTATGTTTCACGGCTTTCCGTGTGGTGTAAGGAGCTTAACTAGATATCATCATAAAGTACTTACCCAGCAACAAAGCACTCGTAACAATTTTGGTAACAGAATTTTTTCGCGATCACTTAAATGACACTCTCCTGTAAGCGATCGCATTACCGTAATCCACAAAAATGCTTACATACAGCAGAATTCAGAAACGGAGTCGGAGACCCTCGCGGCTTGGCGTCAGAATTCAGGAGGGAACCTGGCTTTGAGACCTATATTGTGTATTTTATTAACTTTAAATCCGCTATATAAGCTTGCTGATGGAGCTACAACTTCTAACTACCAAGACAAAAGCATCATAATATTTTCTTGAAAAAACTTGTATTTTGCATAATAATTCTGGCAAGAACTAACTATAATTTTTACCAATATTAGATTCAAATATATTAAATAAGTGCGTAAGCTAATTGATAAGTAAGCTGTTGATTTTATCTCTAATAAAAAATAAAAGCCGTAGAAAATTCTACGGCTTTTTGGTGTGGTGTGAGGAGACTTAACTGATATTAGTATAAACCCATTCAAATATTAATGACACTTACGTAACAGATTTTGTAACAAAATTGTCTTTTTATGACATACAGAGAAAATGTCAATTAAAAATTAAAAATCAATTGGCCTAATTTAAACGTAGATATCTTTTAGTGGCTTTAGAGCAAAGCACCACCACAACTAGAACCGCAGCCAGCAGTACAACCATAGCAATAAGCAGCTGTTTGTACTTCAGTAATTAGGTCTAAACTGCCAGCTTCTAGTAATTTGCCAACTGTCAAGGATTCTCCTTTGCGGGTTTTGGCTGGCAGATTCATCATCTGATTAAAGTCACAATCATATACATTCCCTAGATAGTCAATTGAAAGTTCATCACGACACATTAAATGTTCAATTGTACTAGGATTAAAATGCAATTCTAAAAACTGTAAATAACTGCTGTACAGTTTTTTCCGTTCTAAGTGCATTTTAGTTCTGCCAACTGGTAGGTTGGTAATGGTGAAGAGGTTATTAAATATAATACCAAAGTGTTCTTGCAAGAACATTTTGTAATCTCGTTCTAGGTTCTTCTGTTCAGGAGCTAAAGAAAATTTTTCACTTGAGGGCAACTGCGGATTATATACCAAGTCCAAAATTAAATTTTGCTCCTTACCATAACCTTGTTGATTAAGCACTTGTAAGGCTTTAACGGAACTATCAAAAACTCCAATACCACGCATCGTATCAACATTATCTGCTAGATAGCAAGGTAAGGAAGCGACTACTCTCACTTGGTGTTTAGCAAAGTATTCTGGTAAATCACTAAATCCATCTTCAAAATAAATGGTCAAATTCGACCGGACAATCACCTGTTTACCAGTAATCCTTGCTGCTTCTACAAGTGGCTTAAATCCGTAATTCATTTCTGGTGCGCCACCAGTTAAATCCACAATTTTAATTTCAGGGAATTTATAGATGAGTTCTATCAGTTGTTGGCAAATTTCTGGTGAAAGTTCTTCTGTGCGTTTTGGGCCTGCTTCTACATGGCAATGTGTACAAGCCAGATTACAGCGTTTACCTAAATTAATTTGTAAAACATTAATTTCCTTTTTTGTTAAAGAAGAATTAAGTTTATCTTTAAATGGAGTGACTGATTTATCTGGTGTAGTTAATGATTTTATTTGCATTGATTACTACTCCTTAAATATAGAAATAATTTGCCGTATCTTGCTAACCTTGCAATAACCTGTAAGTTATTCCACTAATAATTGCGGCAATTGGTAAAGTTAAAATCCATGATAGTAATATCTGAGAGAAAACACGTGCATTAGCTTTTTTAGTAATCAGTCCCACTCCAAAAATTGAACCGACTGAAACGTGAGTAGTAGAAACAGGAAGCCCAAACTGGCTAGCTGCAATTACTAGAACTCCAGTTACTATATTAGCTGATAAACCCTGAGTATGATTCATGGAGGTAATTTTTGTACTCATCGTTTCGGCAATTCTTTGAGAGTTAAGTAAACCTCCAAGTGCCATTGCGATCGCTATAGTGATCATTCCTCCCTGAATTGAGAAATACTCAATAATCAAAATCAGCGAGACAATCTTAGGAGTATCATTCAAGCCTCTAGCAAAACTAACTATACCAGCACTAAGAAAGTGACATTTATCAATCATCCTCTGATTAATTAGCAAGCGCAATTTGGAATTTATATATCTAGATAAACTATAAATCCCTGCTCCCAAGGGAACAGCAATAATCGGACTCAGCAATAGGGGTAAAATAAAGGAATTTCCTAAAGCTGCAAAATTAACTTTTAGCCCGATCGCTACTAATCCAGCTCCAACCAGCGAACCTGTTAAACCATGAGTTGTAGAAATGGGAAATCCCATAAATGTAGCAATTATTACTGTTAAACCAGTGGCGATCGCCACTGCTAAATGAAACTCTGGTGCATTAGCGATCGCATCTGGTAATAGTCCTTTGCCTGAAAAGTTTTTAATTAGTGTACTTGCCCAGAAAATGGAAGCTACAGCACCAGCAGAAGTTGTAAAAGTAGCCCACAAAATTGCTGTTTGATAGCTAGTTGTTCCACTTCCATATAGTGTTGCTACCCCTTTAAAATTATCATTAGCACCATTGGAGTAAGCTAAAAAAAGCGTAGCTATAAATAGACTAATTAACAACATTTATATTATTCAAAGTTAAAGTAAAAAGCAGAAGTCAGAATGCTTTGATGTGGAGATTTAAACCCATATATTCGTCTCTCTAACGTGAAATTAGTTTACCTAGACAAAGAAACCTTCTAGCAGGACTAGGCTCAAAAATTGTACAAAATTAATGCCAAATTCTGGCTTTTGACTACTGAATTCTTGTTAAGGACTTCCAAAAAATAAATTATTCAGTTAAGCCTAATGCACCGTCTACATAATAGGTGCGTTAGGCTATCGGGTTAACACACCCTACGATATACACTCATTGGTTGCATATTTTTTAATTGGAAGTTCCTTAACAGCAACCACCGCCACTATAGTGCCAAGTTGAATCGGTAATAATTATTTCTACTGGCTTTAAAGCCCCAAGTTTAGCAGCAGTTTTATCACACACTGCTGCGGGAATACCACGCTGAAGTAGATGACCTGCGGAATCGTCGAAAAAAGATTCTGCACCAGCATAAATCGCTGTTTTTCCAGTGAAAATACAAGCACCATCCTCTGGAATAGCAACTTTAAAAGATACAGAATCTAGGCTTTCTAAAAGTAGGTTTTTTTCGAGTTTGTAAGTCTGGGAATCTAGCAATCGGTAAGGGCGACGAGCGCGAATTTCAACTTGACCAAAGCCTGCATTTATAATACGTTCAGTGTACTCCTCATATGTGAGAGCGCCTGATAAACACATGGCTCGTAGCCTTTCATCTTCTTGTAGATGTGCTGGAATTGGTCGAGTAGCAATTGGATCACTCATCTGTAAGCGTCCGCTTGGTTTTAATACTCGATATGCTTCTTTTAAAGCACGAGTTAAATCTTCTGGTTCAAAGATGTTGAAAAGGCAATTCTGCGCTACTATATCGACGGTAGCATCATTAACGGGTAAGTTAAAGGCATCGCCTTCGTGAATTTCCACGAAGCTGGTATCAAACCAGGGGTTTTCTTGAGCAGCAATTTCCAGGTTGCGTGCAGCTGCTTCCCGCATAGCAGCGACTGGTTCAACGGCAATTACAGCACCTGCACGGCGGGAAAAATAAGCGAATTGTAAAGCTTCTAAACCACCGCCAACACCAACATAAAGTACAGTAGGTTGGTTTCCTAGTTCGGCGGGGTGAACAGTAGTACCACAACCATAATTCATTTCCTGCATATTATAGGGAATTTTCAGTCCTGGTAGTTGCAGGGGTGTACTTTGGACACAACAAAGTCCAACTTGCGGTGTTTCGGCGACTTCCCGGTAAAATTCTGCCGCTGTTTCTAGATAGGTCATGCCAATTCAGATTTCGGTTTTCGACTGCTTTGTGCATCCTAATATAGTTAACTCTGAGTTGCATGAGTTTTTCATGAAATTATCAAAACCCCCAAACTCTCTTTTTTAAGAAGGGTGTGGAGGCTGTGCGCTAATGCGAGCGAGTTTAATCACGTAATACGTAGCCGACATCATGCACTGTTTGAATCAGACGTTTTTCGTTATTAGCTTCGAGTTTCAAGCACAGGTAGCGAATATAGTCTTCAATAACGTTGGTATCACCGATGAAGTTGTAGTCCCAGATTTCTTGTAAAATGCGATCGCGTGTAATTACCTGTCGGGGATGAGCAAGCAAATATTCTAGTAAATCAAATTCCTTGGTAGTTAACTCTACTAGCCGCTGGCATCGGTATACTTCCCGCGTGCGACGATTTAAACTCAAGTCTTCAAATTCTAAAATATCTACGGCGGTTGCTTGCCGATTTCTTCGTAGTTGAGCGTGGACTCTGGCTAATAATTCCTCAGCGGTGAAGGGTTTAACTACATAGTCCTCAACACCAGCATCTAAGCCAACAACGCAATTGCTCTCTTTATCTTTAGCAGTTAACAAGATTATTGGTACTTGATTGCTGATACTTTGCAGGCGGCGGCAAGTTTCCAAGCCCGACAAACCAGATAACATCCAATCTAAGATTATCAAATCTAAACGCAACTCCCGCGCTGCGGTGAGTGCAGTTAGTCCATCGTACGCGACGCTGACTAGATAGCCTTCATAATTCAGTTCCAATTCGATAGATCGTGCCAGTTTGACTTCATCTTCAACCAGTAAGATGTGCGTCATGATAATGTTAATGATTTCAGCAGGGTGTGGTAAGCAAAAATACTGACTAGAAACACTTTAGAGGTGGTAGCTACTAAATAGCTAAACATCTAATTAGGTGTACGTTAGCTTAGTATAAACCTGAGTAAGTAACAACCGTAAGTCTGCAATTACCAATAGCTGCTTGATCACTGAACGCTCAAACCAGCTATCAGCAATAAGCTGTGACATCTTCACCGCATTCATCAGCAAGATAACACAAAGCTTTGAAACGCAGGCTAACTACTTGCTCATATAGCGGGTTTAATTTACACATTGGCGGGATATGAAATAACTTCCGACCAAATAGCGTGATGTCTCTCTCAAAGGGACATTGAGATGGAATGGCTCTGCACAAAAAATGAGCAAGTTTGGAGTTATGAATTTCTATCGTTTCCAACCACTCGCGGACTGGGTGCAGTAAATCGTTGTGTAATCGGAGTTGAATAAAGCTTGTCATAAATTCCTCACTTAATTTCTTCAGATTTTTGAGTGTGAATCTCTACAAATGTCTACGGTTGGTTTCTCCAGTTTTATGCAGTATTGCTCATTCTTGGGTTTTGACTGCATCTGCTGATTGCTTGTTCCTTAGTTTCAACTGCATCTGTTCTCTGTAGAAACATACTTAACTACAGATTCACGCCTCAGAATTCCGGACAATTTATCCTATTTGGTTAGTGACGACCGTGATAATACATAAACATCACAGGAATTTTTATCCACTTTTTAGCTAATTGAGATAGTCTAAACTTGCGTTGCAGTGATGGTGGCAAGTCTTCAAAAGAAATTAGATCAAAACCAAAACGACTGTAAAACTGCATTAAACGTTCACCTAGACATTCAAGATACAGTGGTTGCGTCGCTGTACTAATCAAATGCTGCGTGAGAAAACTAGCCAAACCCTGTCCTCTCCAAGCAGGTGCAACGACTAAACTACCAAGTTCTTGTGCGCCTGAGAAGTTACGTAGTTGTCCACAAGCTATTAAATCTCCATTGCGTTCAATCACCCAGAATTGCTGCCAACGTAATTGGGTAGGGTCGAGTTTGGCTAAGAACACTAATCGTCGAATCGACCACATATCCGCAGATGTTGCCCTACGAAGGACACACCCAACTGGTAATGAAAAATCATTTTGTTTCATTAATTACATTTATATTTACTAGTGTGAATCAATACTCTGTATTATTTATTTAGCGGAAATTAGGGTATTTGGCAGTAAATAGTAGTTGCCAATTCAGCAATTACAAGGGGATTATAGGCAGATAAGCAGTATTATCTACTCCATCTTTCTTTCTTAACTGTGAAAAGCGCTTTTACTTTAACAGGCTCCGTTTCGTGCCTTCTAGAAAGCATATATAAGTAGTACTAAACAATACTTTCGATAGAGGGATAAATCAGCCATAACTAGATTCTGGATAGATGAACTTACATTTATTATTTTCTTAGAATGACGGCAAGATTAAATGACTAAATTATTAGGAGTCTAGTAATGGCTGAAGAAAAGAAAGAGAAATCTGATAATCAAGGTACTACTGCTTCTGGTGGCTACCAAACTACCCTCGAAGAAATTAATCGCAAAACAGGTGACGCTGAAGCAACTGATGCAAGACCTACTGCTACACCAGAATCTCCAGAAAATGATTCTGTACCAGGTAGCCCCAATCAGGGAACCGAGTCTCGTTAATTAGTTTGAACTATCCCAAGTTGAAGTAATCTAACAGGGTTTTTTAAGAATCCTGATTCATGATATATTGAGTAGACGATTGTTGTTAATATTACAATCGTCTACTCTTATTTGTAAGTATGACAATCGTTACCGAAAAGGATGAGGGAAAGAGCGATCGCCTCTGCCCCTTGAAAGAAGCGTATAGATAGGCAAGCACTACATTTCCGACCTTTTGTTGATCACAAAATATTGTCAAGTTTTTCTACAAATTAAGTAATTATTTTATATTTTTGTATTATTTAATTCCCTAGTCGCCAGCGGCTTGTTATAGAGGCTAAAACTGATGTGGTGATTAGCTATACTTCTGTGAGTATTTAATGAACAAACTGTCAGAAAAATTAGTTCCAGGCGGTTTTAGCTTAGCATTACTACTACTGTGTGGCGTTGGAGCAGCTTCTTATGTAAGCGTCCAAAGGTTGACCGAAGATAAGCAGTGGGTAATTCATACTTATGAAGTCTTAGAAGTCTTAAACAAGACCGAGGCTAGTCTTAGCAATGTTGAAATTGGACGACATAGTTACATTCTCACTGGTAAGGCAGTTTACCTAGATAATTACGAGAATAGCAAGCAAAAAGTATATCAGTACATTCAAACCCTACGGCAGTTAATTAGGGATAACCCTAAGCAACAAAACCAACTAAGTAAACTCGAACCTTTAATTGCACAAAGATTTGCCTTAGTTGAGCAGACAATCAAGCTGTACAGGCAAAACAACTTAGACAAGATAACTCAAACCGCTGTTACAGTTCAGGGGATGGAGGTACGCGAACAACTCCAGGCAATATACCAAGCAATGGAAAATGAAGAAAAAACTTTATTAAAATTGCGAACAACAGCGACAGACTCTAGTGTTTATCAAATCATCATTATAGTGGGTCTGGGGTATGGTTTGAGTTTAGTGCTGCTAATTGCGGTTTTCAAACTGCTGCAAAAGCAAATTCGCATCAACAAGACTTTATCTGAAGAAGCTCTGCGATTGGAACAGCAAGCAGCAAAGGCAAAACTAGCAGATATTTTAGAGTCTATTACTGATGCTTTTATGACCCTGGATCGCAATTGGTGCTTCACCTATATTAATCACAGGGCAGGACAAATTTTTGACCGCAATTCTGAAGACTTGATTGGCAAAAACATTTGGGAAGTATTCCCTGAAGCTGTGGGAGGTAAGTTTCATGACGCCTACCACCGGGCTGTGGCAGAACAGCAAGTGATTCAGTTGGAGGAATATTATCCACCGTGGGAGCGCTGGTTTGAAAATCGCATCTACCCCTCAGCAGAAGGTGTATCGATTTTCTTTCAAGATATCACTCGGCGCAAACTGGCAGAAATTGCCTTAGAAGAAAACGAAAAACGCTATCGCTCACTAGTCCTTGCCACTTCTCAAGCCATTTGGATAGCTGATGCTAAGGGAATGCCAAAAGACTTTTCATCTTGGATAGATTTGACTGGGCAAAGTGAAGCAGAAGTCAATGAAGGAGGATGGTTAAATGTAATTCATCCTGAAGATCGGAGCTTTACACAGTTGTTGTGGACGGAGGCACTGGCAACCAAAATTCTTTACAAGAGCGAACATCGCATACGTGTTGCTGATGGTAGCTATCGATTTTTTGCCGCCCGTGCAGTTCCTGTGTTGAATGTCAACGATGAGATTCAAGAGTGGGTAGGTACTTACACTGATATAAGCGATCGCAAACTTGCCGAGGAGGTCATAAAACAAGCAAAGACAGACCTAGAAATCAAAGTTCAAGAGCGAACGGCAGAATTACAAAGGCTGAATGAGGATTTAAAACGCTCTAACCAAGAGTTAGAACAGTTTGCCTATGTGGCTTCCCACGATTTACAAGAACCCTTACGAGCTGTAACTGGCTATAGCCAACTATTAGGACAGGAATATCAAGAGCGTCTGGATGAGTCTGCACAGGAATATTTAGGTTACATCATAGATGGGGCAAAGCGGATGCAGCAGTTGATCCAAGACTTGCTAACTTATTCGCGTGTGGGGACTCGCACTCAAGAATTTGCTCCTGTTGATTGTAACGTTGTACTTAGTCTGGCTTTGAGGAATTTACAAGTGGCGATCGCAGAAAGCAACGCCATCATCACTTATGACCCTTTGCCAAAGTTAAACGCAGACAAAACCCAAATGGTGCAATTATTCCAAAATCTCATTGGCAATGCGATCAAGTTTCGTCAAAAGGAAACACCACAGATTCACATTGGCGCAGTCAAGGGGGGAGGAGAGGAAGCAGGGAGCAGCACTTCTCTACGAGAGGCTGCGCCAACGGCTACGCTCAGTGACCGAGGAGCAGGGGGAGATGTTACTCCCTCATCCCTCACTCAAAATGAATGGCTGATCTGGGTACAAGATAATGGCATTGGTATTAAGTCACAGTATCTAGAGCGGATTTTTGAGGTATTCCGCCGCCTTCATACACGTCGAGAATTTACTGGTACAGGTATTGGTCTAGCTATCTGCAAAAAAATCGTCGAACGGCATGGTGGTCGGATTTGGGCTGAGTCTAAGCCAGGCGTAGGAACAACGTTCTACTTTATCCTTAATGAGAATTAACTTACTTTATAATTTTGTAAGTGTTTAATATCAGATTAATAACATTATGATACACGTTCAGGCATTCCGCCACATTGAGATTTTGCTAGTTGAAGACTCTCCAAGCGATGCTAACCTCACCATCAAAGGCTTTCTGAATGCCAAAATTGCCAATAACTTGCATTGGGTTGAAGATGGTGAAACTGCTATAGAATACCTACGACAAGAAGGAGAGTTTGCTGATGCCCCCCGTCCGGACTTAATCTTACTTGACCTAAACCTCCCAGGGCTGGATGGTCGCGACGTGCTAAAAGAAATTAAAACCGATCCTAATCTCAAACTCATTCCTGTTGTCGTTATGACTACTTCAACTGATGAGCATGACATACTACGCACCTATAATCTCAGTGCTAATTGCTACGTCACAAAACCGCTTGATGTCTACCAGTTCATTGAGGTTGTACAGTTGATCAAAGATTTTTGGCTAGCAGCAGTGGCACTACCACGAGAGTAATTAGCTTGTTGAATTTTAATTTTTGCTCACAACGGCAGAAGATGTGGCGCTTTTTAACAAATCTGAGATCAGGAGATTATCCGGTTAATTGATATAACTCTGTACTATGGAAAAAATCAGGATTCATATTCTGCTGGTAGAAGATAGTCCTAGTGATGCACGTCTGCTACACCAGATTTTTTTGTATGCAGATCAAGAAGAATGGCATTTATCTCACGTTGAACGCCTATCTGAGGCGATAGATGCTAGCCGAGAAAACTCCACTCTGACGCTTGATGATGAGACTGAGAGCGGAAGACAACGCAGATTCGACCTAGTGCTGTTAGACCTTAGCCTCCCAGACTCTATTGGACTAGAGACACTCAAAGAATTTCGGGCAGCAATACCCGATATTCCAGTTGTGGTACTAACAGGACTTGATGATGAAGATTTAGCATTGCAAGCTTTGGCAGAAGGCGCTCAAGACTATCTTGTTAAAGATCAAATGACGATGCAACGATTAGTCCGCGCCATTCGCTATGCCGTTGAACGGGGTGAAATTCTTAACCAAATCCGGGAAAGTGAAGAACGTACCCGTCAAGCACTGGCAAAAGAACAGGAACTCAACGAGCTAAAGTCCAACTTTGTAGCAATGGTCTCCCACGAGTTCCGCACCCCTATGACTACGATTCGGACATCTGTAGATATCCTCGAATATAACAGTGACAAACTGACTGACGAACGAAGAACTAAATATTTTGATCGGATTCAAAATGCTATCAACCAAATGCTTCAACTTTTAGATGAAGTATTGTTCTTGAGTAAAACTGAAGCAGCCAAACTTGAATACAAACCTGCACCTGTAAATTTAGAAAACTTCTGTAGCGAACTCACAGATATTATTCAACTCAGTGTAGGCAGTCAGCACAATATTATCTTTACCTTTCAAGGAGAATCTGCTCAAGCTTGTATGGATGAGGATTTACTAAATTGCATCTTTACTAATTTACTCTCTAATGCTATTAAGTATTCTCCGCCAAATAGCACTATCTGGTTTGATTTGATTTGCAAAGATGGTCTTGCAACTTTTCAGGTAAGAGACCGGGGAATAGGCATTCCGCTTAAAGACCAAGCCCGATTGTTTCAAACTTTCTATCGCGCCAGTAATGTAGGTGTAGTTCAAGGAACAGGGCTAGGACTCTCTATAGTTAAAAAGTGCGTGGATTTACATGGCGGTCATATTCAATTAGAAAGTGAGCAGGATGCTGGAACAACGGTGATAGTAACGCTGCCATTGTAATCTGTTGCATCCTGTTAAACTACTGTTAGTTTAATTTGCATCTAATATTAATTGATTCTGAATTCTTCTTCAATATCATGCTTTCAAAGATGCATAACCAAAAGTGGCATTGAATTTGCGACACCAGATAGCTACAGAGCCAAAGTCTGCCAATTTCACATTCTCAGGCAAGGCGTAGCGTTGAGAACCGTTGTTTTTTTGTAAGCGAGCAATACTGACATAATCTTTCTCCTTAATACCAGATTTAGGCGGTGTATCAGTACGATATAGAATTACAAATAAATCAGGCCCTTGAGCAGTTTTAAAATTTTGATTAAACTCCAGGTAGCGTTTCCCTTCTTTAGTTACAACGCTGACTGCTCCTTGAGTAACGTGTTCTCCGGCCTTAAAGGTTCCAGAAGCCGCTGCTGGACTTGCTGTGGTTGTCGTAGCTTGTTCTTGAGTCTCTGTGGTATTTGAAGTTACCTCTCTTGTACAGCTAATAGTTACAACAGTAAGAATCCCAATAATGGCTAGATGCTGAAATTTCACTGCTTTGATTCCCTCAAATTTTTGCTAATGACAATTTAACTGCTTGTGCTATTACTAAGTTTAATTTAAGCTTTTCTTCAAAATTAATATTTTTGCTTGACAGTATGCTTCTTATATAAATTACCTAATAGATAATGCTAAAGGCGATCGCAGTTTACAATATTTCATATTTATAAGATAAAGATTGATAGATAAACACTGTGTTGCTTTTGAACAAAACACCTAAGACAGTTCTAAGTTTTCTTTAGTTAACTTGGTTATCATTGGTCGTGATTTTACAGATTTAACTAATTTCCAGACTGAATAATAGTTGTCATTATAAACAATCTCTGTTTTCAATTTATACCTTTTTTCTATCGTTGTGCGCCAGCTAAAGGAAGGATTGAATAAAAAAACGTCAGTAAAACCATCAGGGATTTTGGGAATTTTTTCGTCTTGGACTAATATAAAACGCACTTTTGGTTTTAAAAGATAGCTTAGAGAAAAGATATTACCATAATTATCACCAAAAGCATCACTAATAAAAAGTGGACTAGTAGTCTGATTGATGATTTGGGCAACTTGTGGATTACTATAGCTGACACCCTTATTCCACCAAGTCTCTGCTTGAGAATTTACCTTATAAGAAACCAGACCACAAATAATCACCAACGCCATAATGATTTGCCAAATGCTCCGGCGTGAAAAGTTCCCATTATATATTTGTGTAGCTAGTAAGTAAGCAGTAGCCAATTGAATCCCTAAATATGATGGGATTAAATATGGTTCAGCATTTGAGCGGATACTACCTGAAATTAAATCAGGTAGCATTAGTGGTAGTGCAGGCACTATTACTAATGCTAGGATAAATATCCATACTTTGTAATTAGTTGTCTGACAAATAAAATACATTGCGTATCCGACCAAAATTAGAACAATAAACAAAATTAAATAGCTAAGAGGATTTTCTAAGCTTAAGTCAAAATCAATAAAAATCCTGCTTAACTGCATCAGCAAAAATGGGATTACAGGGGTTAATGATAACTGTATTTTTGTTCCATCTGATGAAATCAGAAACTGGAAAAAGTCAGCAAATACAATAGCCATCCAAGGCAGAAAAGCTAAAAAACTTACTAAAGAAGCTAGCACATAAGTTCTAACGGTTTCAGTCAACTTAAATCGAGCAGTTGTCATTACATAGATTCCATGAGCAACTGCTACAAATCCACTCCATAAAAATGTATATAAACTCAGTGTTAAAGTTACTGCATAAATACTCCAATTATTGAAGCTATCTGTTGGTTTTTGTCTTTTGGTTAACTCATCTTTCTCTTGTGATTCCACCCGCATTGCTCGCAGTAGTGCAGCACTAGATAGTAAAATGGTGACTAACCAGAGAATATATGGCTGTGCTTCTTGAGCATAGACTAGGTGAATTGGAGAGATTGCCATGAGTGCGATCGCTATCCCAGGTAGAGATAACGGAACATTAAATAATTCTTGGCATAGCCAATAAATACAAGGAAAAACCAGCAAGCTGATGAAGACCGATAAACTTCTGATTGCTGTTACCGAGTTACCAAAAATTTGTAACCAAAATCGGGCTATTAAATAATACAGTGGTGGATGTTGAGAATCTTCTGTTGCCAAAGACATAATTGTGTCATTCAAGGTATTTTCTGGATTGAAACCTTGGAACTTGGCAAAACTTTCTTTAGTAATGACACGACCATTAAAAATTTGCTGTTTAACTTTAATTGTTGTATAACCAGAAATCCTTAATGAGGTATAAGTTTCATCATGCCAGAAAACTTTGCTGTCAAGATTAAAAAAGCGAAACAATATACTCATTACCAATAAAAATACAATTAAAAACCGCAACCAACTCGGAGTAAGTTTGAGATGGCGCATAATTAGATTTCCCCAAACGGTGTCCAAAAGATTTTATTCAGGCAGATTAGGTGAAGTGTGTTAGCGGAGATTACCCCAAGCATCGCCTTTCTGAAATGAGCGATTAACACCTCTCTTCTATTAACCTGAAAAGAATTGAATAAGGTTGTATCAAATACCGCAAAACTGCTTTTGGTTTTGAAGCTGAGATGTGAAGTTAAAGGAAAATTGCTTCATCCGGTATTAAACTAGTTTTCTCAAACAAATTAAACAGGTATTTTCTGGTTTTTTTGGAAGCCAAAGATAAGTTATTTTCGACACGTTAGAGTACTAAATTACATTTATACTAATTCTATGTCAGGCTACGCTATGTTCACCCTTAATGGGGCTACAGCAACAAAGCTCCGAAGTTCAACAGCCCACAGAAAGAAGCTATTAGCTAGTACGCTTTCTTCTAAGGAAGACCAAGGCGTAGCTTGCTTCCCTGTGGGGGTACAAGTTGGGGAACTCACCCAACACATGGCTTGTAATTGCGCTGAAGCGCAATTACAAGCCATGTGTTGCTTTCATACAAGAAAATTGGTATAACTTCTGAATTCTGGTTTCTGACTCCTGAATTCTGCTGCATGTCTTAGAGCTAAGTATAAAGCCTGTTTTACTTCTGAAATAGAAATTTTGAATCTAGCATATTTTTTGTTACTGCATGAGTTGATAAAAAAATATGTAAAATCATAGTTTGTTTACAAAACGATTAACGCCATCTATAAAAGTCTGCAATATTAGATATAGTTAAAAAATCAATAGTTTTGAACTGTCTATCAATAGCTGGAAGGCTACATATTTTTGCTCCAATACTCAAATATGCCTGTAAAATATTAGGGAGTTCCACATTATATGAATCTATACATTTTGGGGTAACATCCAGAAAAGATTGTGAATTTGGATAAACTAAAATACTTGGATGCATCAAGTTATTTTGCTGAAAATAATCATAAGCACAAGCAGCTTCACAAGGAGATTGTGTTAGTAATGATGCACAGCCGAAAAAATATTGTTTTCTACTCCAGATAAGATAATTTGCTAGCCCTTCCCAAAGTAATAAAAGTGCTTGAATATTGCGGAATTCTTTAGCTATACATGCACGCCCAACTTCTACGGATGCCTGAAGCACAGAGTCGGGAATCGTATTGAGATTAAATATGTCAGCCGCATCAAAACCTAGCCCTTGAGAAGCCATTATATAAGTTTGCATTCGATAAGTTCCAATCGTTTCCCCGGTCTGTTTGGAGATTAGTAACAAATGATGGCAAACTGCATCAAACTGGTCTTCATCCATCTGGGTAAGGTTAGAAGTAGAGAATCCCAAGCCTAGTTCCAAATTAAAAACTTCAAAACGCAACCGCAAAATAGATTTTAATTCTTCTTCAGTTGAGGCAAGTCGTAGGATATATTTTTCAGTTTGCAAAACAGGAAAATCTTTCAGGAGCGGAGGAGGACTCAGTGGGTAATTGATGTTGCGGTAATAAATTTCCATCTGTCTTCCTACTTCGATTTTTTGAAATATCCTACTAGGATTTAGGCAATGCAGAAATAGACCTCACTATAGAACTCTTAGAAAAATATTTTGTGGTGTAGTACAGAGTTTTGTGGCGTTTATCTTACCATTGCATAAAGTACTAACTAACCCGCAAAAAACCTATCTAGTGGGGAAAAGGGGCAGAATAATAGCTCCTAAATCCGTCTTTGCTTACAGTTTAGGATGCACAATTACTGCTTACTTTCTTGTATTAGAGGTAAGTGTTTTTATTATGAGCTTGAATTTTAAAAAAATCTGGCAATAAGATACAAAATTTCGCTTTTAAATAGGTTATGAATCCAAATTGACGAATGAACTCACAATATAGGCAGAAAGCCCCCAGATATAATATATCTGGGGGCTTGGAAAATTTTGCTGGCGATCGCTCTTTGAGCAGTTTTTTTTACAAACCTCACAGACAAGCTGTGGCAAAAGCTCTGTTAGATACTTAATCAATTTCGATGATTATTGCTGTAACGAACCCTTGTACCTGCCCAAAGCAACTTCTCTCTCAGCGTCTGATAATATGAATTGTTTTCCCGCAAAATAATAAACTTAACCCGACAATCTGCCATCCGCACATCAACGCGGTGTCCTGGCCAAATTGAAGTCCCTAACACCCCATCCGTCCACAGCTTGGTGCTTAAATCGTAATCTCCTAAAGGCCAAACACTGACCACAGAACCAGGGGGTAAAACGAGGGGGCGACTAGAAAGACTCATCGGGCAAATCGGAGTGATGGTAAGCGCTTCCATACCATCATGCATAATTGGGCCATTGGCAGAAACGGTGTAACCTGTCGAGCCTGTAGGAGTGGCAATAATTAATCCGTCTCCCACATATTGATCGACTACCTCACCGTCAATTTCCATTTCTAGAATTGAGGTAATCATCCGGTCAGCAGAAGCAGGTTTAACACAAAATTCATTCAAAGCCAGGTAACGCTCACTCACTGGTTCCAAATTTGAGCCATGACCCTCATACACCGCCGCTTGCAACATCATCCGCCGTTGGACAGCATATCGATCCTCTAACAACCTATCCCAAACTTTTTCTGTATCCTGAAACTCTTCCACCGACTCAGTTAAAAATCCTAAATGACCCCCAACATTTACTCCTAAAATTGGGATGCCAACAGGGGCTAAATGTCTGGCACTAGTTAAAACCGTACCATCACCACCGAGTACCAAAGCCAGATCGATTGGTTGAGCAGCCGAAGCCAAAAACACTGGATAAGGGTTGTCTTTTGGCCCGCTTGGCCCCATCAACACATGGCAATCGCGGTTTTCTAGTTGTTTAGCGCAGAGTTCTGCCCAGCGTTTACTCTGGGCATCTCGCGCCTTATAAGCAATAATTACCTGCTTGAGTTGCACGCACTGTTACCACTTCAGGAGATTAAACTGCTCCATATCGACGGTATCGCGGTTGCGATAAATGGCAAGCACGATCGCTAAACCCACCGCCGCCTCGGCTGCGGCCACGGTGATCACAAAAACAGTGAAAACCTGACCCTTAATTAATGTTGAGTCAAGGTAGTTGGAAAATGCCATTAAATTCAGATTAACGGCATTGAGCAGCAATTCAATTGACATCAATACCCGTACGGCGTTCCGGCTGTTAATTAAGCCGTAAATACCGATGCAGAATAGAGCGGCTGCTAGTAATAAAAAGTACTGAAGTTGCATGAATCTTTATGTTCAGTTGTCAGTTTTCAGTTTTCAGTTTTCAAGAACTGCATAGGGGATTGGGCGTGGGGCATTGGGGAGGCAGTACGTTGGGCGGGCAATGCTCGACTTGTACCCCTACGGGGAAGCAAGCTACGCCTTGGTCTCCCCTTCTCTCAAAGGGAGAGGCTAACACCAAGGGAGAAGCAACTGCCGTCATTCAGGGTGCTAAGTGCTGAATTAGGAGTTATTATTCTCCTCATCTCCCCCATTCCCTCACTCCCGACTCCCTACTCCCTCATTCTCGACGAGAGCCACCACGATTGGTATCAGTACCGCTTGTTCCAGTCCCACGCCTTGCTGATACTAGTTCTCTGGGGCGTTCTGGCAAGGTCAAAACGGTTTGTGGCAATTCTGAAGGCGTAACTTGGTCTGGTAAATACTCACGACGTGCCAAAATAATTGCGCCCACCATTGCGATTAACAACAAAATGGAAGCTAGTTCAAAAGGTAGCAAAAAGTCAGTGAATAAATGCTCACCAATCAGAACTATGGAACTATCACCAGCCACAGAAGTAGTTGAGTACTTCCAAGGAGTTGCCAACACCATCGTACTCAAAAGAGCAAACAATCCTAAACTAACTACCCCTGTCAGTACTTTCCGCACCCAAGCATTGGGATATGGTACAAAATTTTGTCTTTTGTTTACCAACATAATGGCAAACAAAATCAGCACGTTCACCGCCCCAACATAAATTAGCACTTGTGCTGATGCTACAAAATCAGCGTTCAGCAACAGATAGATTCCCGATATGCTGATGAATACGCCTCCTAGCATAAAGGCAGAATAGACAATACTGGGTGACAGCACCACACCAAGCGCCGCCCCAATCATCATCACTGCCAGTATGCCAAATGAAACAGTCTGTACTCCTTCGGCTAGATTCACTGTTTTTTGTCCTCTGTCAAGGGTCATTGGTCATTGGTCATTAGTCATTGGTCATTAGCAACTCATTACAAATGACTAATGACAAGGGACAAATGACCATAAAATTTATTTTTCTGTTTGTTCTACAAGGTCTTCTGGACGCGCACCTGCACGAGGCGCATCCACAGGTAGATCATGGGGTTCGAGGACACCTTTGGGTAGATAAACTAGTTCCCGTAGTGGTGTGACCATTGGGTCATCTGTGACTTTATAGGGCAGACGACCTAGCGCCACGTTGTCGTAGTTCAATTCATGGCGATCGTAAGTGGAAAGCTCATACTCTTCTGTCATTGATAGACAGTTAGTGGGACAATATTCCACACAGTTACCGCAGAAAATACAAACTCCAAAGTCAATACTGTAGTGATTGAGCTTTTTCTTTTTGCTGGCTTTGTCAAATTCCCAATCCACCACAGGCAGGTTGATTGGACAAACTCGAACACAGACTTCGCAAGCAATACACTTATCAAACTCAAAGTGAATTCTACCGCGAAACCGTTCGCCAGGAATCAATTTCTCGTAAGGGTACTGTACGGTAATCGGACGCCGCCGCATATGATCGAAGGTGACAGAAAGCCCCTGACCAATGTAACGACCGGCTTGCACCGCTTCTTTGGCGTAATCGCCAACTTGTTTCAGGAACTTGAGCATCGTGTTTTACTCTCTCTTCAGGTGATAAAAGTTAGGAGTGAGAGTGATTAGTTAGGAGTGAGTAGTTAAGAGTGAGTAGTTAATTAAAAATTCACAACTCATAACTCATAACTCTTAACTCTTAACTCTTAACTCTCTTAATTACCCACCAAATGCAAAGGGAAAGGCTAGTTTCAGGGCTGCAGTTAATAGAAGATTAACCAAACCAACTGGTAACAAAAACTTCCATCCTAAATCTAACAATTGGTCAATCCGTACCCGTGGCACTGTCCAGCGCAACAGGATGGCAACAAATACTAGTAGATAGGCTTTGAGTACAGTCATGGTAATACCCAAAGAAGCAGTTACTATCTGCAACACGGGATTCGTATCACTGATTCCCAACCAGCTAGCTATGAGGTTGATGGGAATGGGAAAATCCCAACCGCCCAAGTACAAAATTGCTACCAATAAGGAAGAAAGTATTAAGTTAACGTAGGAACCCAGGTAGAACAGACCGAATTTCATGCCTGCGTATTCAGTTTGATAACCTGCTACTAGTTCTTCTTCTGCTTCGGGCAAGTCAAAGGGTAAGCGTTCGCATTCGGCAAGGGCGGCTATCCAGAAAATCAGAAACCCAATAGGCTGCCGCCAAATGTTCCAGCCAAGGATGCCATAGCCGGATTGCTGATTAACAATGTCAACAGTGCTGAGACTATTAGACATCATAGCGATCGCCAACACTGCCAGTGCCAAAGGAATTTCATAACTAATCGACTGGGCGGCTGCTCGCAAGCCCCCTAAAAGGGAGTATTTGTTATTAGATGCGTAGCCAGCCATCAACAAGCCAATGGGTTGAATGCTAGACAGAGCAATCCACAAGAATACACCCATGCCTACATTGCTAATTACGATATTCTGTCCAAAAGGAACAATCAGGAACGACAGAAACACCGGAATCACAACAATAATTGGGCCGAGGGTAAAAAGCCAGGCGTCAGACTTTGCTGGCACTATGTCTTCCTTAAATACCAGTTTTAAACCATCCGCTACAGGCACTAACAACCCAAAAGGCCCCTGGTATTCTGGCCCAATTCTCTGCTGTGCAGCAGCAGAAATTTTTCGCTCTAGCCAAGTGGCGACTAATACCCCCACTGTTGCCCCAATCAGCATTAGTATCATTGGCAGTGGCATCCAAACCGCTTTGGCCGCCCCTGGTGGAATTCCTAAATCCATTAGGGATTCAATAAAAGTTCCTTGAAGGTCAATTCCTGAGTTCATGTTTCCACTCTTTAAGTCATCGAGTCATGGTGAGTTACAACTATTAGTTGAATTAATAACTGTAAACTCACCTAATTTATAATCTTTGCTGAGATGACGCCTAATTGAAGATTTGTTGCTAATACCCATGCCTAGTATATCGTTGGATGGTTTTAGCCCTCTGAAGCGACATGAGAATTTCTACTTATGGCTGGCATTGAGTTTAGCTAATAAGTCCCCATTGGGGAGTAAGGGAGCAGCACTTCTCTACGAGAGGCTGCGCCCTAAGCGTAGCTATGCCGCAGGCTTTACGACTACGCTCAGTGACCGAGGAGCAGGTGAGCAGGGGAGCAAACTAACAATTATTCTTCCTTGTCCCTCTCATCCACCCCTCTCCCTTTTACCCCCTCTGCCCCTCCTTTTGCAGCACGGCATCACAAAACATCCGCTTCCCTTTTGGCAACGGCTGTCTAGTTGGGACAAATTTTTTGCTTCCTCAAAACTGGGGGTTGCCATAACTGACAATTCTAGACTGCGATTTGAGATTTTTTGGTAAAAGCACCTTGTTTTAACTGAGAAATAAATCCAAAATCCAAAATCTCAAATCCAAAATTGCTTAATGCCAGTTATCGTTGGTCAATGGGAATATATGGAGCTTCGTGGCGACCGTTGTAAATCTGAGTAGGGCGGAAAATCCGGTTTTCTGCTAGTTGTTCTTTCCAGTGGGCTAGCCAACCTGCAACACGAGCGATCGCAAATATTGGTGTAAATAAGTCTGTGGGAATACCCATTTTTCTGTACACCAAACCAGAATAAAAGTCAACATTGGGATAAATCCCTCTGCTACCGAGTTTTTCCTCGACCACGCGTTCTACCTCTAGGGCAATATCATAGAACTTGTCATGCCCAAACTTCTCAAACAGTTGTTCTGCTAATCCTTGTAAAATTGTGGCTCGTGGGTCTTTGACTTTGTAGACACGATGCCCAAAGCCCATAATTTTGGCTTTGCGTTGCAGACGATCCTCGATAAAAGGACGTACATTTTCTACAGAACCAATTTCTTCCAACATCTGGATTACTTCTTCATTGGCTCCACCATGAAGCGGCCCACCCAAGGTTCCCACTGCACTAGCAACCACAGCATAGGGGTCAGTCAAGGTAGAAGCTGTTACCCTAGCGCTGAAGGTCGATGCATTCATTGTATGCTCGACTTGCAGTATTAAGCAGATGTCAAAAATTTTTGCCGCCAGAGGATCAGGTTCTTGCTCATTGAGCATATACAGGAAGTTGGCGGAGTAGTCTAAGTCATCACGGGGACGCACGGGGTCATTGCCTTTTCGCATCAACTGGAACGCCGCCACCATTGTCGGAATGGTTGCTATCAAACGCACCACAGAATCCCGAATGTAAGCAGGGTTATGTAAGTCACGAAGCGAATAAAACAAGCCTAAAGCCGCAGCTGAGGCTTGTAGGGCATCCATTGGGTGACCGCTTTCTGGAAAGCATTTCATCATGTCCCGAATGCGGTATTTTATCCGTCTGTGATAACGAACTTCATGCTCAAAAGCTTGCAGTTCTTCCTTAGTTGGCAATTCACCCCAGATTAAGAGATAAGCAGTTTCTAGAAATGTACTTTTTTCTGCTAATTCCTCAATCCGGATGCCACGATATTCTAGTATTCCCTTTTGCCCATCAACATGACTGATACTCGATTGAGCGGCGGGAATGCCTTCTAGACCAGGCTTGTATTCGCACACCATCATGGCAACACCATTTGCTTGTTGTAATTTCTGATCACGCTAACTTACCAGAAATTATTATCGCTATAACAGTAGCTGTTCTACCAACAATTAGAAATGTGGAAAACTGTTACAGCAGGTACTTAGGTGGTGTCAACCAAAACATCTGACTACGACCCAGAGGAGTACCTGTTTCTGGTAGTTTTATCCCAATCATACCTGCTTTTTTCAAGACTAAACCTGCTTTGGCTTCTGACAGCTCTCTTATCTGGCTTCCAACGCTCGGAATTTCGCTTCCCCAAAGGAGAATTTCTGCCCAATTACTCAAATCAGGTTCATGTCCAACCAGCGCCAGTTGAATATTTTGTGAATAATTCTTAGGCTCTAACCAATCTACAACCCAGCTTGAGATTTCACCATCAGGGGCAAGGTGGCTAGATTCCTCTAATTGGGAACTTAATCCGGCTGCGATGAGGATTTCAGCTGTTTGTCGCGCACGCACTAAGGGACTGGTGAGAATTAATTCAAAGTTAAAACCCAGCTTGACGAGTCTTTGGGCAACTTTCTCAGTTTTTTGGCGTCCTTCTTTGGTAAGGCTGCGCTCTTCATCTTTGATGCCTAATTCTCTCTCTTCAGCTATGCCATGACGAATTAAATACAGTTCCACAATTTGAGTCCTGTTAGCTTTCTTCTCTACGAGAGGCTGCGCCAACGGAGCGTTGAGCAGCGTGCTGAGTTAGAAGTTACGCTGATGTAATCAACTGATCCTAATCTTAAATCATCATTTTAAAACAAATGAAGGTGTTTTGAATTATTAAATATATTTACACCATTCACATATTTACACCATTTACATTGCTCAAGTCTCTTTTTCAAAAATTTTTCATTGGGATGACACATTTCATCTTTCGGAACTCGTAGCTCTTTGCCCTCAATTGATCAATACTCAGTGGCTTGGAGAATTGTCTAAAGGAAAATCAAAGTCAACAACTGAATCTATTTGTATGTAAACATAAAAACATCCATCATAATCAGATATGTATGCTTCACTTAAATCTGAATAGTTGCTGTCTAAAAGCCTTAATTACTCGTCTTTGGGTGCTGCAAAATATTACCAGCAGCAATAAAACCACTGGGTTCATTACTAATATTTCCACTTCTCTGAAAGTAAGCTCTATCTCCAACCTTTATAAATCTAGAATTCCAGCAACTCCAAGATGTTATGTAGTACTTGCCTGACGAAATCACTGAGTTGATAAACCTAGGAAGTTCTCTATTTTTAATAATTCCTTTTTCGCTGTAATATTCTGCTTCACCGTTGCAAAGAAAAATTATAGTTTCCATCACAATAAAAATGAATAATCATGATTATCATGATGTTAGCCATTTACTATACTAAATATAAGCCGTATACTTACTTGTTTTAGGAATATCATAGTGGCCGCCTTAGCATAAATAACCTTACAATTAATTATTCTTCAGCATTAGGATAAAAGTCTAAGTCTAAAATTTCATCGACAGCAAAGGGACAGGCGATCGCAAAATTCTCCTCTGATAAACTCGTTTCCACTATGGCCTCTCGCCGCGCTCTTTGATAAGTAGTATTAAGCCACTCTGCATCATTTAAAAAACGCCGCAAGCTGGGACTTTCTTGCAGCAACTCATCTAGATTAAGTCGCTCACGGGTAATGGTTACTTGCCAACTGTGACTACGGCGTTCGGGTTGATACTTCCACTTCAACAAATGCGATAAAACTAACCGCAACGCGCTCTGTAAAGCACGCTGTTGACTCTTACCCAAGTCCACCACTTCCTCAATTAAGTGTTCTAAATCCAGCGTGTCCCACTGATGCGATTGTAAAAGCTCTGCGGTTTGCTCTACCCAAGCACAAAAATCTTGTTCATACAAGGTTTGTAACATTTGGAATTCTATAGAATTCATGGCGTTCCTTCTTCGCAAATAAAAAAGGTACGCACGAGTTAATTTTATTTGTGCCTACCTGAATTGAAAGTACTTCAGTCAAGAGTCAAGAGTTATTGATTATTCTCCCCCACTCTCTACTCCTACTCTGACTGAATCGGATTGTCTCTAGGATTGACCAATCTTAGTAGCTTTTGCTTAATTTGCGTATCGAATACTTCCCATTTCATTTTCGCATAGGCAGAATTTTCGTTACTGCCAGACAAGAAACCCATCGGAATCTCAAAACCGCCTGCACTTGTTCTTCCACCGCCAAAAAAGCGCCCAGTGCTATCTTGTCCAAAGGCTTCTTTGATGAACTCATCGGGGTCAAGGGTGAGTTTCGTGGTTCTCAGGGAGCCGATGACTATTTCTAGTTCTTCATCTTCATCGTGAACAATGCCATAAACTACGGCAGTGTGAACGTTTTCTTCAGTGACGAGAAAATCTGCCGCTTGGGGGATGGCGTCGCGGTCGTCGTAGCGTAGATAACCAACACCAGCAATGGAAAAGTTATTTTGGACGATGCGATTTTTGAGCGATCGCTCGATCACATCCATCACCCGCTTGGAACGATTCGCTAGTAAAATGGCGTTCAGCAGTTGGGCGTCATAAAATCGACTCAGATATGCCGCTGCCATGAAGTCTTCTTCTTGCGCTTGCATCAGCCGATTTGTATCTGAGCGCAAGCCATGCATCAAAGCAGTAGCACACTTAACGTGTTGATTGATGCTGCTATCTAATGCGAGTAATCCTGTTTGTAAGTATTGAGTAAAAATTGTTGCCGTAGCTCGTACATGAGGACGGACATCTTCAAACTCTGATTTGAGTTCTCCCTGGATGCTGTGATGGTCAACCAGCGCCACTAAGGGAATTCCAGCCTGCTGCACCGCTGACACTAGCTGGGAGGTGGTTCCTTGGTTATCAATTAATACAAAACCTTGATAAGATGATAAGTCTTTGCTCTTTAAGGTTTGCAGTGTCCAGCGTTGGATAGGTAAACCAGTCAACCTCACTAAAGCAATATTCTCTTGGTGGCTCAAAGCACCAGCGTAAATAATTTCAGATTTGATATCGTATTGCTGAGCAATTAACTGATAAGTCCAAGCAGAAGAAAGGGCATCAGGGTCTGGAAAATCTTGTAAGATTACCAAATGGCGATCGTGTCGGTGTGCCAAAAGGGTTTTTTGCAGTTCTTCTGACTTTTGGGTTGCCAGGGAACTGCCACGCTGTGCTGGATAGATAGCTCCTTCACCTGTCGATTGCATCATGGACGGACGGGTGAGGGGAACTTCTAGCGCTTCTTTCTCTATTTCAGCTTCCTCTGAGTTTGGCTCTGTGGTCAATGACAATCTCTCAAACTGATTAACGGGAGAATTCAAGTACATAAGTAATGTTTTTTGAAGTGTAAGGCTTCGTTGATAAGAAATACTAAAACTTGCAGTTTCCTGATTTAGCCATACATTCTGATCTTCGCAAAAATATCAGCACTTTGCACTATATATCTAAGTATATTTTTGGTCAGCAACAGAGATTAGCTAGCAAATAACTCCCGTCATAGGGCGTATGGGGCTGAAAACAAGAATGCTTAGGATTTTTAGCTAGAACTAAGCACATCAATCTTTTCTCTCTTCCATAGCTTTAATAAAACGGGATTTTTATTGAAATGTGATAGCTTAGCTTGAAAATTTTTCTAACCTAGGATGTGTAAACTTATTTTTTATTTCATACTTGGCTTGTATTAAACAGCCTCTTGATGTTAATAGTCTCATCCTTGTGACTATTGAGCAATTAAAAACTAATTTGAGTAAAGAAATAATTTTTCTTGTCCTCTGGGATAATTTTGATAATTTCAAGCCCACTCAGTTCTTTTGCATTTTCATGAGGTATACTCAAAAGCTGCTAACTTGCTAGCCTATATTTGTGCAGATTACTACAATAGCTTCTGCTTTTAAATTATGCTTTGCAATACTTTGACAGCCTTATAGATAATAAGGCTGTCAAAGCAAAGTGTATCCAAGCAGCATCTAGGCATTCCTTGGAAGGACAGGTTGTTACCCAAATGGAAAGTAACCAGAAAAATTAGCAAGTAATCATTCCTGTCCCACTCTCTAAATGGTTGTATAATCTCAAAGGCCTATGACATATTTCTGCCACTCTTGGTGTAATCCACTCTTAAGATGTTTGCTGACCTCGAAATAGAGACTACTATAAGGTTGGCGGGGAGGATGACGTAAAAGCATATGAGCTTCGTGAGGAGTGCGACTGCCTTTTTTGACATTGCAACGGACACAAGCTGTCACAATGTTCTCCCAGGTATCGCCCCCACCGCGCGATCGCGGAATCACATGATCTAACGTTAACTCGTCTCCTGTGTAACCACAGTATTGACAAGCATGACCGTCACGGTGCAATATATTTCGCCGGGTCAGAGGAATTTCCTTATAAGGCACACGCACATAATGTCGCAACCGAATTACGGTTGGCAGCGGAAAATCCGAGTAAAGAAATTTACCGTTATGTTCCACGCGTTCTGCTTTGCCCTTGATTAACAGAACGACAGCGCGTCGCCAGCTCGTTATATTGAGCGGTTCGTAAGAAGCGTTTAAGACTAAAACCTTCCCCATTGATCTGCGCTCAGGGTATTAGTTTTACATATATTAACACAAATATCCTCTGCTTGGGAGATGAGAATATTTTATACTTTCGGCATTATTCAAAAACTAATTTAGAAGTTATAAGTTATGAGCTATGAGTTAGGAATTTCAACTCCTTGCTCCTCACTACTTACTTTTTTTAATATCCCAGCATCTTGTATAAATTCTACTAACAAGGGTAAAGTTCCTGTTTAATCTGAGTCTGATATGGCTCTAAGAGCGTGAATAGATTGTTTGGTAGTACAGCAGCGGTGTGATAGGAGGGAGTCTAAATGTTAAGTCACAACCAAACCCCCAGTGTGGCTTTTAATCAGCAGTGCGATACTTACGCGTGGTTCTCGCAACGAGCTTGGGTAGAAATTGATTTAGGGGCGTTGTCGTACAATGTTCAACAGTTGGTGCAGTTTTTATCACCAGACACCCAGTTGATGGCAGTGGTAAAAGCTGATGCTTATGGACATGGAGCAGTAACAGTCGCCCAAACGGTATTAGAATCGGGTGCTAGTTGGTTAGGAGTGGCGACAGTCCCAGAGGCTATTCAATTACGAGAAGGGGGGATTAAAGCTCCGATTTTGATTTTAGGAGCAACCCATACACTAGAGCAAATTCATGCGATCGCCCACTGGAACCTTCAGCCAACATTGTGCAGTCCCAAACAAGCGCTAGTATTTTCGGATACTTTAGAAGCAATTAAGCATGATTCACCTATACCCGTACACATCAAATTAGACACGGGAATGTCTAGGTTGGGAACGAACTGGCAACAAGCAGGTGAATTTGTGCAATTAGTGCAGCGCTTACCGTATCTTTCTATTGCCAGTATTTATTCTCATCTGGCAACAGCGGATAGTCCAGACCCCACGGTAATGAATGAACAGCATAGAAGATTTGAAGAAGCGATCGCTCAAATCAAAGCAATGGGCATAGAACCACCTTGCTTACACTTAGCAAACTCAGCTGCTACCCTCGCAGATCCGAAATTACATTACGATATTGTGCGAGTAGGTTTAGCTGTTTACGGACTCTATCCAGCACCTCATTTGCAAAATGCGATTAACCTGAAGCCAGTCTTACAACTAAAGGCGAGAATCACCCAAATTAAAACAATTGCTGCTGGAACTGCTGTCAGTTATGGTCATCAATTTATAGCCCCCCATGAACTTCGCCTCGCCGTTGTGGGAATTGGATATGCTGATGGTGTCCCTCGGAATCTTTCCAATAACATCCAGGTATTAATTCGCGGTCAACGGGTGTCGCAGATTGGCACAATTACAATGGATCAGCTAATGCTGGATGTGAGTGCTATACCCAATATTCAAGAAGGGGAAGTAGTTACCTTACTGGGGGAACAAGGAAGCGAACAAATCTCAGCAGACGATTGGGCAGAAAAATTAAATACGATCTCTTGGGAAATCCTCTGCGGGTTTAAGCATCGTCTGCCGCGTGTGGCTGTAATGTAGCTTAGTTGGGCAGTTGTCAAAAAAATAGGAGTGTACGGGAAGCCAACGCCGTGGTGAGGTAGTCCATTGGGTGGGCAATGCCCGACTGTGGAATAGAAAACGTTGGTAGTAGCGCTTTAGCGCCTAATAAATTATAAATATTGATGCACAAATCTAGCCTAGAGCCAAAGTCAAGGTTTTCAAAGGTTTCAGCCTGAAGTTGACACGTATACATTGCGCGGGTTTCCCTGAAGCAGGTGTTGTTGGCTCCCTGACTTTAAAAAACTGGCGTAGTTTTTACACCACTCCCCCTAACGGAGGAAACCTCCACAAGGGGGTGGCTCCCCATGAGTGACTGGCACAGCTTAGGGCTATCTTCAAAGAATAGGATGCTATACATCACCAGAGGTATGAAAATACACCCTAGCCCTCTAGACTTCATTTTCACCTCAAGCTAGGCGCTTTATTCCCGTTTTCAACAATGCGGATGAAAGGACTTGAACCTTCACTCCTTTCGGAACTAGAACCTAAATCTAGCGCGTCTGCCAATTTCGCCACATCCGCAATTACTCACCTATGCTAGCATAGCAAATTAATTATGGAAATGGGAATTAGAAAAGAAAAATATTTGTTAGTCTAGCAATACCCAAAATTTCTGAGGATACTGATAAGTTAAAGTGCTAATTTCAGAGTAACTATAAAATTCTATAGCCAAGTATAATAAACAACAATAAAGTTAAAAGTATATGCTGAAGAAGCTATGATTTAAAAAGATAAAAGTACTATATTTCATAGATTTTCCTCTTAAAACTATTTTTTTGTAAATGCACAAATATTACATGGTATCAAATAATACCAAGCAATTGCAGTTGACCCTATTAAAAGTTAAGAACTATAACCTAGACAGAACTCAAGCAGATAGTGATATCAAGTTCGGGTAATTACTTTATTGTTCAAATGTCTGTGCGTTCGTCGTATCCCTACGGGGAAGCGGGCTACGCCTTAGTCTTTGATAGTAAAAGTTTAGCAGCCCACAAAAAGCGAGGAGCTACCACTAATGGTGAAAGTTGCTGCTGTGACTTCTCTTTGCGTCAGCCATAATGATAATTCTTTGACAGAGCGTGATGTAACACTACTCAAAATTGAACAAATTAATCATAAATTTTTACCTAAATTAAGCGAATACACTTAAAATATCTCAGATTTTCACTAAATTAAGCCTTAGTAATTGCTTAAGTGATTATGCTGAGATTTCAATATATTACTGTCAATAAAATCAGTATTATTCCTGTGGTCAGATTGGGGTCACTCAATGGAAAGTGGCTTCATCTAGCCTTAATATTTTTTGCCTTATTATCCGAATCTGTTCTTTTGTCTCAGTACTAGTGTGTAAATTAATCACGAATTATGAACAACTGAGATTTGGTAACCCAAAAATAACGCTGCTGAGATTGAGTTTCACCACAAGCCTTAGCTACAAGCTACGTATCATTAATTACAGTAGTTTGCTACCTAATATTTAATTCCGATTGTGGAAGAAGCTCTGCACGAATTTAGCTTACACGTATTGAATTTAGCTGAAGTAAAAGCAAAATGAGTACAACTCCCATAGGTAGCTATAGGTTGTTCCAGAAACTACATCCGCTATCTCTGCTGGCACAACTAACTAGTCGGCGTGCTACAGGTTGTTTAAGGGTATTTGCTGGCACAGTTTCTTGGTCAATCTATCTAGAGGAGGGTAAACTTACTTATGCCTCCTATTCAGATAAACTGTTTGAGCGTCTTGACAGTCACTTACGACGTTTGAGCCAGCAAATTTTTGCTCTTACCAGTGCCACTCGGATGCAGCTGCGTCTGATGTTTGAAACCAAGAATGAACATCAATCAATACCAAATGCAGACTATCAAGCGATTTGCTGGTTAGTAAAGCAGAACTATATTGCCTCTACACAAGCAGCAATCTTGATAGAAGAATTGGCAAAAGAAGTGCTGGAGTCATTTTTATGCTTAAAAGAAGGAAGCTACGAATTTAATCCTGAAAACGCTTTAGATGAACTACCCAAATTTTGTAATTTGGATTTGCGCTTACTAGTAGAACACTGTCAAAAACAGTTACGAAATCGGCAAAATATTCAGTCATCAGTTCCGGCTGGTTCTCAAGTTTTGTCTACGGTTAAACCTCCTCAAGTTCAGCCACAGTTACAAATAAAACTTGGGAAAAAGGTTTCTCACAACAGTTTTGATATGGCTGAGAATAGGAATCATAAAAATACTCAGCAATCTGACAAATCACTATATACAATTGCCTGTATTGATGATAGTCAAACAGTGTTAAATTCAATTAAACATTATTTGGATGAAAACACATTTTCTGTTGTACTGATTAACGACCCAGTAAAAGCTTTGATGCAAATTTTGAGAAGCAAGCCTGACTTAATTTTGCTAGATGTTGAAATGCCAAGTTTAGACGGTTACGAGCTATGCTCTTTATTAAGAAAACATTCAGCTTTTAAGAATATACCTATTGTTATGGTGACTGGAAGAACAGGATTTATTGATAGAGCAAAAGCCAAGATGGTCAGGTCATCAGGCTACTTAACTAAGCCTTTTACACAATCAGATTTGCTAAAAATGGTTTTTAAACACCTTAGTTAATTTAACCACTGTAAATAAAAATAACTCAATTTAATAACATTAAGTTAGCTTTAGGAGATTTTAGTAGTGAGCCTAACTTTGCTCGGCACAATTCTGATTGTGGAAGATTCTCCCAGCGAATTGGAACTAATGAGCCATTATCTTAAAGAGAGTGGTTACAACGTAATTAAAGCTACTGACGCAAAAGAGGCTTTAGAAAAAGCTGCATTACAAAAACCAGATGCAATCGTTACTGATGTCGTAATGCCAGGAATGAGTGGATTTGAGTTGTGCCGTTCCCTGAAAAAAAATTCGATTACTCAAAAAGTGCCAATTGTAATTTGCAGTTCCAAGAATCAGGAAATAGACCGTTTTTGGGCAAGGAGACAAGGGGCTGATGCTTATATAACTAAACCTTATACGCGCGAACATCTTCTGCGTACTATTAAATCAGTGGTGATTTAAATCAATGACTAGTTCAAAAATTACATCTTCCTTGCAACAAACTCAGAACAACTTAGGAGATGGCTATCTTAAGTTTCAGCTAAATCAACAAACTGCTGCTGTTTTATCAATGAAGCATACACAAGAAGCAATTCTTGTGCCTGTTGAATCTGTTACTTCAATGCCAAATATGGCGGACTGTATACTAGGATTAATGAATTGGCGGAGTCGGATAATTTGGGTAATTGATCTGCCAAGGATGCTCAATTTAGAATCATTAGACAATAGGCAGCGGCAGTACAATGTAATTGTTATCAAGGTTGAATCACTGCTGCTAGGTTTAGTTGTGCAAGAAATTAAAGGTACAACTAAGTTTACACCTGATGATATTCATTCTCCTATCGGGCAAGTTGCATCTAGTTTAGTTCCTTATTTATGTGGCTGTGTTGTGCAACAGAAAGAAATATTACTAGTATTAGATGCACCGCCAATTGTACAGTCTTCTATTCTCCATAGTGATTAGGTTGTACTACTAAAAAAATGTTTTTTAGTGTTCTTATTCACATATTGAGGGGAATTATTTTATGTCTAATAAAACTGACACAGCTAAGAGTAGTAATGCTCAACATCGAGCATCATTGATTTCATCGCAGAAAGATAATGATACTAAATTTCAATTATCAAGTAATTCTCATATCAAATCTGTTCATAATTCTCCGCTAGATTATGCAGTTAGCTATTTAAATAACCTCAGTTTGAATACAAAAGCAACAGTTGCAGCGATCGCACTCTCTACAATACCAGTATTGGGTATTGGTGCGATCGCATATAGCTTCGCTAATAAATCAATTACTCAACAAATCACTCAATCTCAAGAAGCAGAAGCCGCTGGCTTAAGTGATCAAGTCAACCGTTTCATGTTAGAGCGTTATGCAGATATTCAGGTACTATCTAATCTGCCTTTTTTAACAAATTATAACATTAAAGCAAGTACAAGTAAACAAGAAAAGCAAGTAGTATTAAATCGCATTCTTGAAGCTAACAAAGCTTATGACAGTATTGCTGCTTTTGACCGCGAAGGTAACTTAATTGTTCAATCTACAGGCGAAGCTTTAGATAATCATAAAGACCGTAAGTATTTTAAAGAGGCTCTACAAGAAAATATTGCGGTCATTAGTAACCCTGAAACTGCAAAAAATACAGGTTTAGTTAGTATTTATGTAGCTACACCCTTTAAAAATACAGTTACAGGGCAAACTATTGGCGTTGTAAGAGCGCGTATGCCTCTAAAATCTTTGGATGAGGTAATCAAAAATTATGCAACCAATGGGCAAAAATATTATTTGTTAGATGCTTCAGGCAGAGTTTTTCTTACTCCCCAAAAGCAAGTCTTGGGTAAAGAGGCAAAGCTAGAATATCCTAATTTAGCTAAACTGACTGATGCAAAAAAGAGAGACAGTTTTATAGCAGTCTCCAACACTCAGAAAAAGCAAGAACTAGTCAGCTATGTGCCATTACAAAAGTTAGGAGTATTACCTAATTTAAACTGGCAAGTACTTCTGTCAACAGACACAGCAATTGTATTTGAGGCGCAAAGACAACTGTTGTGGATTATTACTATCGGCACTGTACTGACAGCATTTGTAGTGGGTGCGATCGCAGTTCGCTTAGCTAAACTTCCCACACAGCAAATTCTCAACGCTACTGCGTCATTGGTAAGGCTACGTCAAGGTACATTCAATACCCGTCTGGCAATAGAAAGAGAAGACGAACTAGGGATATTGAATGCAAATATTAACCAATTAGCTGGGCAATTGCAGGTATTAGTTAAAGAACAGCAACTAGAAGTTGAAGGGGTAAAATTAGTTGCAGAAATTATCTGTAAGGTGCGAAGAACTCTCAAAACTGAAGATATTTATCAAGCATCAGTTAAAGAAGTTCAGCAAGCATTAAAAACAGACCGGGTAATCATTTATCAATTGAATCCAGATACCTGGGAAGGCATTGTTGCTGCTGAATTAGTAACTGGGGGTTTGCCGAAAATGATTGGAGTAAAAATCGATGATCCGTATTTTCGAGAACACTACATAGAACCTTATCAAGATGGTAAGTTACAGGCGGCAAGCATCAATATTTATCAAGACCAAAGCTTGAAAAATGCAGATGGTTACACGCAACTATTAGACAAATTTGCGATCAAAAGTAATTTGATTGCACCAATTTTTATCCAAGAGCAACTCTTAGGCTTACTTATTGCTCATGATTGCGACACTCCTCGTATTTGGCAACAACCACAAATTGATTTGTTTCAACACATAGCAACTCAGATTAGTTATGCTCTAGAACAAGCTAAGCTCCTAGAAAAGATAGAACAAGCAAAGACTTTTGCAGAAGAAGGCTCTGATGACGAACGGCAACAGAAAGAAGCACTCCAACAGCAACTTTTAGAACTGCTCAAAGATGTAGAAGGTGCAGCAAGAGGCGACTTGACAGTGCGTGCAGACGTTACTGCTGGGGAAATAGGCACTGTTGCCGACTTTTTCAACTCTATTGTCGAAAGTCTCCGGGATATCGTCACTCAAGTTAAACAAGCTGCTAGCCAAGTAAATGGTGCAGTTGGCTCTAATGAAGAAGCTATCCGCCAATTAGCTGAGGAAGCACTCATACAAGCATCTGAAATCAACCGTACTCTAGATGCTGTTGACCAAATGACGCAATCTATGCAAACTGTAGCCGAAAGCGCCCAACAAGCTGCCACCATTGCCCATCATGCTACCCACACCGCTAGCAAGAGTGGACAAGCAATGGATTTAACAGTCCATAACATCCTATCTTTACGGGAAACTGTTGGTGAAACAGCAAAGAAAGTCAAACGTTTAGGAGAATCATCTCAACAAATTTCCCGTGTAGTGTCCTTGATTAATCAAATTGCTATCCAAACTAACTTACTCGCCATCAACGCCGGTATTGAAGCAGCGCGGGCTGGTGAAGAAGGCCAAGGTTTTGCTGTAGTTGCTGAAGAAGTTGGTGAACTAGCAGTCCGGAGTGCAGCAGCCACCCAAGAAATTGAAGAAATCGTTGAGAATATCCAACGAGAAACCAGTGAAGTGGTGCAGGCAATGGAAATAGGAACTATCCAAGTAGTAGAAGGCACTCGAATTGTAGAAGAGGCTAAGCAAAGTCTGACTCAGATTTTGGATGTATCGCGTCAAATTGACTCTTTAGTACAATCGATTTCTACAGCTACCTCATCTCAAGTAGAAACATCGCATACTGTCAGCCAACTGATGAAGAACATTGCAGCCATATCACAACGTACCAGCGATTCTTCCCGTTTAGTTTCCGAATCTCTGCAACAAACTGTCGAGATTTCCCAAGACTTGCAGGAGACAGTCGGGACATTTAAAGTTACGTAGAGACGCGCCACGGCGCGTCTGCACAAAGGTCAAGAGTCAAAAGTCAGAAGTCAAGAGTCAGAATATGAACCTTAACTCTTGCCCTTAGCTCTATCAAGGTATGTGTATGTTAATTTCATCAAAAAGGATTCAGAGAGAACTCTGAACACCAAATTTTAAGTTTTAAGCGCGAAGTTCCGAGTTCTGAACATGAAGTTCCGAGTTCTGAACATGAAGTTCCGAGTTCTGAACATAAAATTCCGAGTTCTGAACATAAAATTCCGAGTTCTGAACATGAAGTTCCGAGTTCTGAACATAAAATTCCGAGTTCTGAACATGAAGTTCCGAGTTCTGAACATAAAATTCCGAGTTCTGAACATGAAATTCCGAGTTCTGAACATGAAATTCCGAGTTCTGAACACGAAGTTCCGAGTTCTAAGCTAGTAATGAATAAAAATTAGAGTCTTATCCCAACTCACTTTAACTCTTGACTCTTGACTAAGGACAAAAACCATGTCACAGGAAAAAGAACTAGAAATCCAGATGCAGTTTCTGGAAGAAGCGACTGATTATCTCAACACCCTGGAAGGAGTATTGCTGGAAATCGACACCAGTAAACGCATAGATTTAGATAAAATCAATGCTGCACTCCGAGCCGCTCATTCTATTAAGGGTGGTGCGGGAATGATGGGGTTTCGATCGCTCAGTGATTTAGCTCACCGTCTGGAAGATTCTTTTAAAGTTTTAAAAACTAGAAAAAATTCTCTAGAAATTGATACCCAGTTGCAAAGCTTATTGCTATCTGGAGTTGACTGGTTACGTCAAATTGTCGAATTGCTCTCAGAGGGAAATGTTGTAGAAGAACAGTGGTTAGGAACTTTTTGTTATCCCATTTTTGATGAGCTACACGATCGCCTGGGCGACCCCACCCCTGAAGATGCCACAAGTATACTATCACCAGAAGATGGACAAGATATTATCCCTTTGCTGTTTGAAACAGAAGTAGAAGAGTGTTTGCAACGCTTAGAATCTGTGTTGGCAGATAGCGAACAGCCTAGTTTGCAAGAAGAACTAGCTACTATGGCAGCTGAATTAGGCGGTTTGGGTGAAATGCTCCAGTTGGCAGCTTTTACTCAACTTTGTGAGTCAATAATAAACCATTTAGCAACTGCTACCCTTGAGCGTGTGCCTGAAATTGCTCAAAAAGCATTGCAAGCCTGGCGGCGATCGCAAGCTTTGGTATTGACCAATCAACTCGATAGTCTGCCTACAGAAATTGAACTTGGTGAAATAGCGATTGCTTCAGCAAGTTATGCCCAATCAATAGCAGTGCCAAGAGCAGAAGCAATAACACATATCGCTACAGTTACAGATGAGGCTAACATCCTCAATAGAGAAATAGCACCAGAAGAAGTTGAAGAAGCCTCGACAGAAGATGAAATAATTGCTGCTAATTTTAAATTCTCGGATATCGATTTTGCTGATAATTTAACTGCTGTCAATGTCCAAGACTTAAATACATCTAGATTTACTGAGCGCAAAGGCGAACCAATGGTCGTTGGCAAAGAGCGCGATATACAAGAAAATACTGTCCGAGTTCCTAGTAAACAACTTGAGCAAATTAATGATTTATTTGGCGAACTGATTGTCCAAAGAAATGGACTAAACTCACAACTAGAAAGATTACGCAAGTTAGTTCGTAATCTTAGCCAGCGTGTACAAACTCTTGAGCGAGAAAATCAAGAACTACGCACAGCATCTAATAAAATTATTACTCAGGCTGTGATGCCATTTGGTGACCGTAGAGAGCAAACGGCTGCTCAACAGACATCGCTACCTGACAATGTAGAAAAGAACTTGATATTCGAATACAACCACCAGGCACAAGGCTCAGAGAGGGAATTTGATGCTTTAGAAATAGAACGCCATAATGACTTAAACCTGCGATCGCAGGAAGTTATGGAAACTATTGTTCAAGTACAGGAAGTCGCAACTGATATTCAACTGAGCGTTGACGATACAGATCAAATTACTCGCAAACTTAACAAAACATCAAAACAGTTACAGACCAAGCTGAATCATATCCGAATGCGCCCGTTGACCGATTTAGTCGAGCGTTTCCCTAGAGCCATCCGCGACTTAAATGTCGAGTATGGGAAAAATGTGCAGTTGAAAATTGAAGGTGGTAACACCTTAATTGAACGTAGTATTTTAGAGGCTTTGAATGAGCCTTTAATGCATCTGTTAAGAAATGCCTTTGATCACGGTATCGAAGACTCTACTACCCGCCGCGCTTTGGGTAAACCAGAACAAGGATTGATTGAAATAAAAGGTATTCATGACAACAATCGCACGCTCATTTCGATACGTGATGATGGTCGGGGCATTTCTCTAGAGAAAATTCGCGATCGGGCTTTAGCTATGGGATTAGATGCTTCTCTAATTGCTAGTGCCAGTGATGAAGAACTACTATCACTAATTTTTGAACCAGGTTTTAGCACTTCTGAGCAGGTGACAACGTTATCTGGCCGCGGCGTTGGTATGGATGTAGTTCGCAACAACCTCAAACTAATTCGCGGAGATATCAAAGTTGATACAGAACTAGGAGTTGGTACTAACTTTATCTTGTCAGTACCATTTACACTTTCCGTTGCCAGAGTTCTGTTAGTAGAAATTAACAAGATGCTGTTGGCATTTCCCATAGATGTCGTTTCAGAAATATTTTTGTTCCAAACTGAACGAGTTATCTTAATGGGAGGAAGCGAAGTGCTGAATTGGCAGGGAACTATGCTGCCACTAATTCATCTGAACCGTTACTTAGAATTTAATTGCCCACGCTACGATCGCCCAGAGCTAGAAACTCCACCAGCAATTAATGCTAACAGTGTGTTAGTAGTTAGAGGCAACAATCAGACAGTAGCAATACAAGTAGACCGTTGCTGGGGTGAACAAGAAGTTGCTATCCGCCAAGTCGAGGGAAATATACCTTTACCTGAAGGCTTTAGCAACTGCACAATTCTCGGAGATGGTCGAGTAGTACCATTAGTTAATACTAACGAGCTACTATATTGGATTGCCACTAATCAACGTAGCTCCAGAAACAATCAATTACCCTCAGTTCGGTTAAAGACGGCGTTCCTATTCTTTGATGAGGAAAAAGCACCAGTTCCACCACCTGCCAATCAGAAAGGCACAATTTTAATTGTGGATGACTCGATTAATGTTCGCCGCTTCTTAGCTCTGACTCTCGAAAAAGGTGGGTATGAAGTAGAACAAGCTAAAGATGGCCAAGATGCCTTAGAAAAACTTCAGAGTGGTTTGAGAGTTGAAGCAGTAATTTGCGATATTGAAATGCCTCGCCTTGATGGTTATGGTTTCTTGGATCGTGTCAATTCAAGCGCGCAGATGAAAGATATTCCAGTCGCTATGCTAACCTCTCGTAGCAGTAATAAACATCGGCAACTAGCAATGCAATTAGGAGCGCGAGCTTATTTCTCTAAACCTTATAACGAGCAAGAATTACTCAAAACGATAGATGAATTAATTTCTGATGTAGTACTTACTACTACATCTAATTAAATTTCAAATTTAGTAGTAAGTAAATACTAATTACAAATTAGCAATTAAATATTACGAATATGTATACTAACCAGTAGCCCGAACCCAGCATGACTGCTTTGCTGATGAAAAGAAGGCAAGCAAAACTGCGTAAAGGGAAAGTATAATTACATCTGAAAACCTCAATTGTCTAGCATTCTGAGTAAGCTTTTCTATGCAGAGCTATCAGGGTATACTTTTCTGTCTGGAATTACAAAGAGCGATCGCCTCAAGTGAATATACCCCAAAAGCTTTGCTTCACGAGGGCTAGCACTTTTTTATTTTAATTACTCTACCAAAGAAGAATTCGTCTTACATTTGTAGGCAAACCGTGCTTATATAGATCCTACTTCGCAAGATTAACACTTGGTAAAATCATATCAATATTACTAACTTATACCAAAATTTTTGGTAAAAATATGCCAAGAAAAGAACAAGGATGGGTCACATTTCAAACATCTGAAGAGGAGCGGAAGATTCTCGAAGAATTCTGCCAGCAGTCTCAGCGCACCAAAACTGAGATTCTCAGAGAACTAGTACGTGGTTTAAATAAAGACTCTTCAGTAACAACATCATTACCAACTAAACAAGATGTCAAAGAGGATACTTACACAACCGAGAAAAAAATTAATAGTCAAAATAAACCATTAAAAGTTAGCTCTCGTAATGTCCTTAAAGGAGTAGTCAAACGAGTGACTATAGGCGCAGTTAATACTGAGGTAACACTAGAGATTGTTCACAAAGTTGAGCTAACCTCAATGATTACCAGAGTATCAGCAGAAGAATTAGAACTGGCTGAAGGTATAGAAGCTTATGCAGTTATTAAATCTAACGATATAGTTATTGCCAGAGAATAGAAAGTGAAGCAAGAATTTAAAATGTAAAATTTAGAAAGCTTTAATTTGTCCAACCACCTCTATTTGGTTTTTTGCTTTCGCTCGTACAACAACTGATTCTCCAGATTTCAGGTAATAATCGCGGGCGATCGCTGTAATATTAACTTCGTGTGTAATCATCACAACTACACCGCGAGTATTACGGTTATTCAATATGAACTGACGCACTTGTGCAGTTTGTTTCGATTCTGTTGTCTGATTTAGGAAGAACGAATTTAGAGGTGCAAAAGGCTCAACTGCGCCTATATTCATTAGTTTTGCAGTCTCCAAACAACGACACCACTGGCTTGATAAAACTCTAGCAACTGGAATATTCCTGCTTTTAAAAGCTTTTCCGGTTCGTACTGCTTGTTTTCTACCTTCATCCGATAAGTTTCGTTGCGTAGAGCAATCATTAAGTCGAAATTCAGGCGGATCACCAATTCCTGGTGCTAAAGCATGACGCATTAGCACTACATACCCTCTACCTTGTTGAAGAAAAGACCAAATTGCAGCTTTAGAACTAGCAGAAACATTAATTGCAGAGTCTGAAGCTAAACTTTCCTCGCTTGTGGCTGGAGATTTTTGAGGTTGTTTTACAGGTGCTATTTGCTTTTCTTTGGCTTCAGGTTTGTATAAATCTTTGAGTGCTAAGGATAATGCAACAGCACCAAGACCAAGGATAATTTGGCGACGCATGATTATAAAGTATGGCAGTTATATTAAAACAGCAAAAGATTTGTGTAACAATCAGCACTTTAATATCTGCATTTATTAATTAAGTTTTCAACCCATTTGGAGAAAAAGCGATCGCTATCTGCTTGGCTTAAATTACAGAGAGTTTGTAAATCGCTCAAACAACGTTGTGAAATAACTGGGTATGCTAAAGAGCGATCGCTGTATTCAAATTTATAGCAAGCAAATAAGCGTGAGCCACTAATTGTAATCTAAATTCGGTAGGCTAGAGTAAGCTATCGCGATACCATCCTTATAATGTAAATCAAATAACATAAGCTTATGGAACCAGACTCTTTACAAACTGAGGTGATTCTGACACATCCCCGTCAGTCCCTTGGTAGGGTGCGACTTGATTGGACACCTCAACCCGGAAATTATCTGGATTTTCAAGGTAAAACTTACGCAGTTTTAGAGCGCCGCCACAGATATCAATTTAAAGCAGGACGCTACCGCTTACACAATATTGCTATTTACGTGCAGTCTGCTAAACGTCCAGCCGAAAAAAGCTTAATAGACGGACGTTGGGTAATTGGCGATGCCACCTGTAGATATAACGCTCATTCAGAAATCATTCGCTGTGCAGTCAGTCCAGATGGGCCGTGCAAATCCTGTCGCTTCTATGAAAACTTGGAAGTCAAAATTCAGGAAACGGGAGTCACAAGTCAGGAGACAGGAGACAGGAGTCACAAGTCAGGAGACAGAAGTTAAGAGTTATTCTCCTGATCCCCTCTTCCACTCCCCCACTCTTCTAGCTCCCATTACCAAATACCTCTCCTACGGTCAAGCGGGAACCATTAACAAAATCCCAACCTGACTGGGGACGTTTACCAGCTAGCTGAACCTCGCGCAACAGCAAAAAACCTTCCCCAGTTTGGGCGATCGCTCCAATTCCCTTGATAATGCTCACCACTTCTCCAGGGCTGCCTGATAGAGTTGACAAATTAGGCAATTTATGAGTTATTTTTTCTAATTCTGCTGGTAGCTCGTAACCATCAGTAAAACCCAAGGGAGCAGAAGCAGTAATTTTTAGAGGTTTGTTACGAAACGTAGCAGTGCAGTTAGGATAAAAGCCTCTAATTTGATTGTGTAATTGGACAGCAGTTTTTGACCAATCCAACCCATAATCCTGTTTTTCAATCAAAGGTGCATAAGTAGCTTCTGAATTATCTTGAGGTACTGCTTCAACTTCTTTGCGTTCCAACTTCAACAGCGTTTCTACCAACAAATCTGCACCGATTACAGCTAGCCTTTCAGATAAATCTTGGGCATTTTCTAGCAACCCAATGGATGTAGTAGCTTTGAGGAGCATTGCCCCTGTATCCATCCCTGCATCCATTAACATTGTTGTGATCCCCGTCTCCTTCTCGCCGTTATATAAGCACCACTGAATCGGTGCTGCACCTCGATATTTGGGTAAAATCGAGCCATGCAGATTAATGCAACCCAGCTTTGGGATGTTTAAGATTTTTTGTGACAAAATCTGTCCATAGGCGACTACAACAAATACATCTGCGTCTGATTGTTTGAGTTGGGTTAATGTTTCAGTGTTCTTTTTCACCCGCTGCGGTTGCCATACTGGCAAGTTATGCGTGGCGGCAAAAGTTTTTACTGGAGAAGGAGTAAGTTTATTTCCGCGTTCTCGGCGTTTATCTGGTTGGGTGACAACTGCCAACACTTCAAATTCTGAATTATTTAATAACTTTTCCAGAGTTGGGACGGCAAAATCAGGAGTACCAAAGAATACAATTTTCATTAGTCATTAGTCGTTAGTGAGCCAGCACAGTCTTCTCCCTTAGCACTAGCGCAGCGTCAAGCCTTCTCGAAGAGACGCTAACGCGTGCTTGCTTCCACGTATCGCTAAAGCGAAAGCTCCGTTAACGCGCAGCGTCCCGCAAGGAAGTGGTACGCTTAGAGCGAGTCCGCAAGCGTTTGAGGGTTTCTCCCATGAACGACTGGCGTTCGCCTTGCTGCGTTTTGCGCTTACCCGCAAGGGTGATTAGTTTATAGTAAGTGCGCTCCTAATAACTGACAACTGACTCAACGACAATTTGAAGTTAGAGTTAAGAACTATTAGCTCTTTCTCCCATCTCTCCCCCAGTCCCCAGTCCCCAGTCCCCAGTCCCCAGTCCCCAGTCCCCAGTCCCCAGTCCCCAGTCCCCAATTTAGTATTTGTGAAACCAAAAGGCACTTGATATACTTTTAATTAGGCTGGCAGTCGAAGGGGTCAGTAGAAACTGTATCTAATTCAGGTGAATCGATTCCTTCGGTAATGTCTTGTGACAAACCGCTAAGTCATCTACCTGCTAATTTCGTTAAAAATTCTCTCTGGGATTGGGGCTAAGTGCAGTTGTGTCTCTTAAAATAGCATTGCTATCTTTTTATTTATTTTACTGAAGATTGCAATTTCTATCTTTAGTGGATGACACTGATACTTTTTGAGTATTATGTATTAGCGTCCGCTTTCCCAACTTTTAAAGTAACGCCTCACGTCTAAGGTTTATCAGGGTCGGTGCTGTTGTAGCATTACACAAACTGACGCGCTTTCTGCGGGTCAGCTACTGCTAAAGCAATTTACAACAGTTCTGCCATTTGAATTCTTCGCTCGCCAGTATTAGTAGGCTAAAAGTGAGCCTTAATAGTCCTTGTGCCAATACCTATTTTTAGGATGGTTGGGTTTAAGGTTAGCAGTTTCTATCGTGCAGTAATTGCTGAGTTATCTGCATACTTACTATACTGACGTACTAGTGTAAAAATATACGGCAAACTTGCAAGTAGCAGGTGTAATTAATGGTACTTACATTAAGTGATAGTACTAAAAGTTGAGTGTTAAAATCTCAAGACTTTTAGTTTTTTTATACATAGAAATCATAGCCTGTTCCATTGTTGTATAGGCATTGCTCCTCACACAGCGATCGCCCCTATAGAGACCCTACAAATGCTTAAACCCCTTTTGCTATCAGGATGGTTCCGCGCCCAACCATTTCTTAAATACTTTGTCGTTGTAATATTAATTGCACCCTTACTTGCGGCATCGGGTAGCTCTAGCTCAGCAAAATCTCAAGTAGTAAAGATTACTTCTGTGACTGGAGAATCAGACTCTGTGTCGAAAGAGGTGGCTGGTGGCAAGGAACCTAATGTAGGTGAAATAATAACAACGGATCAAATCAACTCGTCAAAAGAAGAATTTGATTCTGTGCCAAAAGAAATCGCTGCTGTTAATAAACCGCAAGTATTATCAGTAGATAAAATTGAGTCTTTGGCAAAAGAAAATTATTCTAAAGCAGATAGTTCTCTGTCAAGCAGCAATCTGCCTGGAATCGATCCATTAGCAGCTGTTGAACTTGCACCATTACCAGATGTCTCTGTCAGTCAACAGAATTTAGTGCAAAAATTAAAGGCTAGTAAAGTCCAATCTTTGAAAAAAGAAAGAAATTCTCAGGCTAGAGTAAAACTAGCAAATGAATTGGCAGCAGTTGAACTTGCACCAACTCAAAAAACATCACCACCAATCATAATAGAGACACCTGTTACTGAACCACGTGATGGAGCTGAAGTAGAACAAACAGATCCACTAGGAAGTCCTCATCCTATTCCTTGGAAATGGATCACAACTACTCAAGAGGCTATTGGTTCCAAAGGTGCTTCTGGAGTACGCTACTACCGGAGTGTACCTGTTATTTCTCCTGATGGTAAATATGCAGTTTATAGTCGGGTGCAACTAGAAGTAAAACCCCAAATGTACAACAGCCGTGTCACTAGTGTTCTGTTTGTACAAGATATGCAAACTAAGAAGTTGTGGGTGATGGCTTCAACTAATCCTGTTAAAGATCCTCTATTAAACTTAAAAACGGTATCTTCAGCAGAAAACGATGCAACTGGGACAATTGGAGTATTAGTTCCTGTTAGCTGGTCGAAAAAAGGCGATCGCTTTTTGGCACGAAAATTTGAAGGGATATTTAACACAGGCGATTCTACAGATCATGCAGTGATTTGGGATCGGCAAAAAAACCATGCCAATACTGTTGCTCCTGCTCAGACAGAAAATGAGCATGAGAAGATTGCCATATTATTAGGTTGGAGTAAAAGCGAACCAGATCATGTACTGTTTCGTGCGGGTGAATTGGGCGAGGAAAACTGGCCTTTGGTAAAAGTTACTAATGATGGCAAAACTGTAAATACAATAACAGACGACGATCAGCCTATTATTTTTGGTAAAAAGGTTACAGAAATTTGGGCAGGGCCACAAGTCGCCTATCGATAGTTTATAGAATTATTGAAAATTTTATATACTCCCGTTGTCCTTCTTGCTGACAACGGGATATTTTTTTGCAAAAGAAGAAAGACTAATAGCCTTATGATTCCAATATTTTTACAAAGAAAGCCAGGAGGTAGGAGACAATAAGTATTAATAAAAACTTTAGTTCTGGGACTAATACTGATGAAGAAAATTTTATTGATATGTTTATTCTTATTCTTGAGCATTAACATAATTATTCATAATGCCCAAGCATTCACGCCACCAAGTAAATACCACCCACTCGACATCATTGATGGAGCTGGATTATACCAAACCCGTCTTACTAATGGCAATCAAGCTTACCTACAAATAATTGATTTACGAAAAATACAGATAGATCAAATCATTGGTGAGATAGATGAAATGGGAACTAAACAAGGAAAGTATTATAAAAAAATAAATAATTTTTACAGTCCTTACTTTCAAAATAAACCATTTTCTAATGTATGGAATGAATATAATCTACTTTATGGTAAGCAAATATTTTCTTTAATAAATTGTGCTTTTTTTGAAGAATATAAATCAAGTACGCAACTAGCATTCCCTGTAAAGTTAAGTGGTCAAGTCATTACAGGAGGAAGTAGCCCATACGGCCCTTCTAGTAACACAGCAAATGAATACTACAAATATATAAAACTCAAAGCATTGGTTTGGAATAATAAAAGTGCTTATATTACTGACTATGAACCAAAATCGGGTTTTCCTTTGAATAGACAAAGCGTCCAGAATGCGCTCGTAACTTATAGCTACGGTGACCATCCTGCTAAAGTGCTGGGTAAAAATCCAGCAAATAAATACCATGTGATAGGTACATTAAATAAAGATGGCATTCCTGGTGATGAATTAATTTTAATACTAACTGTTCATCAAGCCACATTAGATGAAGCAGCAGAATTACTACGTAATCTAGGGATAAAAGGGGATATTATTACAATAGATGGTGGCAGTTCTACATTGATTACTAATCCCCGTACTGGGGCTTTAATTAAGCCGCAACCTGTTAACATGATAGATAATCCAGTTGTTAGGTACTTACCGCATTATCTAGGATTTAGGAAAAAAGGTGAGTCGAAAGAACCAAGAAAAATTTTCATCAGCCAACCCTCAAATACTATTCCAATTAAACCAAATTTTCCTTATTTTATTTTGTGGAGAGACAATATAACTGATAATGTTAAAATTGAGTTGTATACAGGGTCAAAATTAGTTAAAGTAATTACGCCTAAAACTTCCAGTGACGGAGTTTTTGAATGGACTCCAAATACAGGAAAATTAGCAGGTTCTACAATCCAAGTAACAAGCTTAAAGCAGAAAAATGTTGTAGGTAGATTGGAATTAAAGTAGTACTGAATCTAACTCTATAACTGAACTCAGAATTGAATAGATAAAATTAGATGTAGATAATACAGAATACATGACGGAAGCATATTGTGAATTTTTTGCAAGAGTCTTATCGTTTAGTTAAGTTAATTAGTAAAAGAGGATTTGGTAAAACTTTCCTTGCTGTAGATGAAGGTAAATTCCCTCCCATTCCTTGCGTAATTCAAGAATTATCATTACAAAATGAAATATCTAAAACCTTTGAGCAAAAAGTGCAATGGCTTGAGGAGTTAGGTCAGCATCCTAAAATTCCTAAATTCCTGGCAAGTTTCCAGCAGAATGGACACTTTTATTTAGTGCAGGAGTTTATTGCAGGTAGAAATCTGGCTCAGATGGTTGAGGAAGAGGGCGCTTTTGATGAAAGTCAGATTTGGCAGCTTTTAAAGGAGTTATTGCCAGTTCTCAAGTTGATGAGCGATCGCAACATCATCCACTGTGATATTAAACCAGAAAATATCATTCGTAGATCCTCCCCAAACCTCGAAACCAGAGGAGATTTAGTCTTAGTTGATTTTCGCAGCGCTAAAATCGTTACAGAAATTGACCAGCTAACAACTGAAATCAGCATTGGTAGTCCAGAATATGCTGCGCCAGAGCAAACTAGGGGAAAAGCGGTTTTTGCTAGTGACCTTTATAGCCTGGGTGTAACTTGCATTTATCTACTAACCCAGATTTCTCCGTTTGATTTATTTGATATTGCGAATAATTGCTGGGTTTGGCAACAATACCTTACCACTAAAGTTAGCGATCGCTTAGCACAAATCCTCAACAAGCTATTGCAAAATGCTGTTAACCACCGCTTTCAATCAGCAGATGAAGTTATGCAAGCAATAGGTATGGAATCTAAAACGGAAGATTTCAAGTTCTCAACTCCAAATCCGCCGTGGCAATGCTTGCATACTTTAACTGAATATTCTACTGGAGTGAATAGCGTGAATGCCCTTGCTATTAGCCCTGACGGCAATATTTTAGCTAGTGGAAACAATGATAAAAAAATTAGATTGTGGGATTTAAATAGCAAAAAAATCCTAGCTACTTTATCGGGACATTCTCAGGCTGTCAAATCAGTTAGCTTCAGTCCTGATGGAAAAACTTTGGCAACAGCTAGCGATGATAAAACTATCAAATTGTGGCACAGCAAGACATTTGAGGAAATCTGCACCCTATTCGGACATTCACACGCTGTCAAATCTGTTGCTTTCCATCCAAATGAGCAAATTCTCGCTAGTGGTAGTTGGGATAAGACAATCAAACTTTGGGATATAAACACTGGCACAGAAATTTGCACATTGATTGGACACAAATTACAGGTAAATTCAGTGGCGTTTAGTCCTCAAGGAAAGCTTTTAGCAAGCGCTAGTTGTGATAGAACAATTCGTTTGTGGCAGATAGCTGCACTTGAAGATTCTGACAAAGAATTTAAAAACCGCCCATGCTATAGCTTGTTAAGCACCCTTTCAGGTCATGCATGGACGGTTTTAACAGTCGCTTTTAGTCCCGATGGGAAAATTTTGGCGACAGGTAGTGATGACAACACTATTAAATTATGGAAAGTCAGCACTGGTCAGCTAATTAGCACACTCTCAGATCATTCCTGGTCTGTAGTGGCTGTAGCTTTTACCGCCGATGGCGAAACGCTGATAAGTGCAAGTTGGGACAAGACAATTAAACTCTGGAGGGTAAGCACAGCAGAAGAGATTATTACTCTTTCTGGTCATGCAGACTCAGTGTCTACAATTGCTATTAGCCCTGTTGCACAACTAATTGCAAGTGGCAGCAGGGATAAGACAATCAAGCTGTGGCAGCTTGTAGAACAGCAGGAGAGCTAATTGTCCAATATTAGGCGCTACCTGTAAAGGCAACTTCCGGAAATTTCAATTGAGCTTCCGCCATTGGGCGGTTTCTGCCTTCCTCTTGCCAGTAGTTAATCACTTCTGTCGCTTTATTAAGCAACTCGACGCGATCTAAGTCACTGATCCAGTGTTTGGATTCAAGTTCCTTCTTTAACTCTTCCCACGCATCATTTCTGGGCCAGAAAAAGTACTTTGTCAAAGGACTTGTACCTTTGCCTACAACTTGATCGACTGCTAGAGCGACATTCTCGTCTAACCAAAGAATTTTCAAAATGAATTTGGTCAATCACACCTCCGGGAATTTCCGGGCATTACTTACTAGGATAGCGATCGCTTATTTTAACGCAATACCTTGCCAGATGACCAAACAGTGATTAGAAATGGGACATTATCAATTACCAACAAAGGCTACCATGAAGTGTAGTCGGCGCTTTGAGAGATGCTTATGACTGCCCAACTACCCCAATCTCAACCTACATCTTGTTCTGAGTTATATGAGCAAGACTTTTACCTGTGGATTCAAACAACTATAGAACTCCTCAAGCAAGGTCGGCTTACAGAACTGGATTTAGAAAATCTGATTGATGAAATTGAAACAATGGGTAGGAGTGAAAAGAAAGCACTCAGAAGCAATTTGGAAGTGGTGCTGATGCATCTATTAAAGTATCAGTATCAAGCTGACAAGCGTTCTGGTAGTTGGCGAGCCACAATTCGGGAACATCGAAAACGCCTCAGACAAGCTCTAGAAGAAAGTCCTAGCCTTAAACCCTATTTTGATGAGGTTTTCGGACTGTGTTATGACGATGCAAGGCTGTTGGCTGCCGATGAAACTGAATTGGCTCTGGCTATGTTCCCTGAACAATCTCCTTTTACACCAGAACAAGTCCTCAACCCTGATTTTTTACCTGAGTCATGATCTCACGCTTTATGATGAGGTAAAACTTTTTTGCTGCGTAACCCATGACTCAAGAAACTTCTGCAAAAGCGATCATTGTTTTCGATATTGATGGCGTAGTCCGCGATGTTAGTGGTTCTTATCGTCGAGCGATCGCAGATACTGTAGAGTCTTTTACAGATAGCGCATATCGTCCAACACCATTAGATATTGACCAGTTGAAGTCTGAAGGGGTGTGGAATAACGATTGGGAAGCATCTCAGGAATTAATTTACCGCTACTTTGCCAATCAAGGACAAACCCGCGAACAATTGCAGTTGGACTACGATGCGATCGTTAGTTTTTTTCAATCCCGTTATCGAGGCCCAGACCCCAATAATTTAACAGGGTATATCTGTGATGAACCCTTATTGCTGCAATCTAGTTACTTAGAGCAACTTACACAAGCTGGAATTGCTTGGGGGTTTTTCAGCGGTGCGACTCGTACTTCTGCTAACTATGTATTAGAAAAACGCCTGGGCTTGCAATCTCCTGTATTGATTGCGATGGAGGATGCACCAGGTAAACCAGATCCCACCGGACTTTTCGCCACCGTTGATAAATTAGAGAATAAGCTTGAGCAAGCACCAACAATATTATATGTGGGGGATACAGTAGCAGATATGTATACCGTGCAGAAAGCACGGAATTTGGATGCTTCTCGTACTTGGATTGGTGTAGGTGTTTTACCGCCTCATGTGCAGGAAACAGCAGCGCGTGCTGAAGCCTATCGTCAGACACTAAGAGCAGCAGGAGCAGCCATAGTTTTGAATAATGTCCAGGAATTAACCCCAAGGGAAATTCAGGAATTGGTCACTCGACCTAGTTAATCTATGGTATAGGATCAATCAAGTTATGTGTGCATCAATAACTGGCTAATAGTAATCTTGCTCCAATTATTCGGAGATGAATAAAAATGCCTGCACTTCAACTACCTGACGGGCCTCAAGCTCACCCCTGGGTACAGACGTTTCAGTGGCTGAGTAACCCCGTAGAATATATGGAAGCTTGTGCTAAACGCTACGGTGATATATTTACTCTCCGCATCGGCCCAGTTTTTGCTCCTCAAGTATTTATTAGTAACCCCAAAGCAATTCAGCAGATTTTTTCCAGCGATCCTAAGCAGTTGGATTCTGGTGAATCAGCGGGTTTTAAATCGCCTTTGTTGGGGCAGCAATCACTACTAGCACTAGAAGGAAAGCCCCACCAGCGCCAGCGTAAGCTGTTAACTCCTCCGTTTCATGGGGAACGGATGCTGGCTTATGCTCAAGTAATTCAGAACATTACCGAGCAAGTAACTAGTCAATGGCAGGTGGGCGAAAGCTTTCCAGTTCTACCATCTATGCAGGCAATCTCCTTCCAGGTGATTTTAAAAGCTGTCTTTGGTTTAAAGGACGGTTCCCGTTACGAAAAACTCAAAGAACTCCTGCTGGAAAGGCTGAATCCAAAGAGGCCTCTTTTGCGGGCTATTCTGCTTAGCTTCCCGCTACTGCAACAAGATTTAGGTGAATGGAGTCCGTGGGGACGCTTGATGCGGCAACAGCAGCAAATGGACGAACTAATTTATACCGAAATTCAGGAACGCCGCTCACAATCAGATGCATCTCGGACTGATATCCTCTCTTTAATGATGGCAGCTCGCGATGAACACGGGCAGCCGATGACAGATGTAGAATTGCGCGATGAGTTAATCACCCTTTTATTTGCAGGTCATGAAACGACTGCAACTTCCTTAGCATGGGCATTGTACTGGATTCACCATCTGCCACAGGTGCGAGAAAAACTTTTGCAAGAATTAGATAGCTTAGGAGACAATCCTGATTTAAATAATATTTTGCGATCGCCTTATTTAAATGCTGTTTGTTCTGAAACGCTGCGCCTTTATCCAGTGGTAATGGTGACATTAAATCGAGTCGTCAAATCGCCACTAGAAGTTATGGGCTACCGATTTGAACCTGGTGCTTTACTAGCTCCCTGTATTTATTTAACCCACCAACGAGAAGATTTATATCCAGAACCAAAGCAGTTTAAACCAGAACGTTTTTTAGAACATCAATTTGCCCCCTCTGAGTATTTACCATTTGGTGGCGGTAACCGTCGCTGTATTGGTATGGCCTTTGCCCAATTCGAGATGAAACTGGTTTTGGCTCATGTGCTATCCCATTGGCAGATGGAATTGCTTGATAGCAAACCAATACAGCCAGTGCGTAGAAATGTTCTATTAGCGCCAGCAGAAGGCACTCAGATAGTAGTCAAGGGAAGGCGTTCTCAAAATCAGCGGACACTCCAAACTAGCTCTAGTTCAGTCTGAAGAAAACTAGGCTAAATAGAGCTAGCAACAGGCTCAGCAGGATGCTCTGAATGCACCCGCTTACCTGTCATTACCATCTTGAACCCAGCGGACGGGGCAAGGAAAAAGCCCCGACGCTGTGGTTTTATAGGTTGGTTATCACTCAGTACCAGTTGATAATTTGACAAAATTGTTGCCAATACCAGTTTCATTTCAAACATAGCCAATGCTGCACCAAGACAACGGCGATTACCCCCACCAAAAGCAAAAAACTCATATGGGGTAAATTGCCGTTCTAAAAAGCGTTCTGGCTTAAACTGTTTCGGTTCTGGATAAAGATCCTCGCGTTGGTGGGTGAGATAAATACAAGGAAGCAACGTGGTATTGGTATCAAAGTGATATTCTCCCACCTGCAAAGGAGCTTTCAAAATCCGGGGCCAAGTTAGGAATAGAGGAGGATATATACGCAGCGTCTCTTGACACACAGCAGTTAGATAGGGTAGACGAAAAATTTCACTAGGGTCTGGATTACTATTGAGGCTGTTGAGTTCTTGCAGCAGTTTTTCTCGCACCTCCGGGTGGTAGTGAATCCAATATAAACCCCAGCATAAAGAGGTAGCTGTGGTTTCGTGACCAGCTAAGAGTAAGGTGATTAATTCATCGTGCAACTCTTGATCTGTCATGCCTTCGCCCTGTTCGTCGCGAGCTGAAATCATCAAGGAGAGGATATCAGTGCGCTCAGGGTCGTTTTGTCTACGCCTGTCTTGAATTTCAGCGTAGAGTAGCTGATCAATTCGCTGCTGTCGACGGCGAAACCGTCCCCACGGACTCCAAGCCCCTAAATCTTTTTGCAAGAATTTGAAGAACAGCATAGATGCCCGTAATGGAGAGGCTGTCATATCCATCATTGCCGCTAGCAACTCTATTAGTTCTTGATAGCGCGGCCCTTCATGAAGACCAAAAACGGCTTGCAAGATGACTCTTAAACTAATTTCTTGCATGGATTCCCGGACAGCGAAGGGCTGATCAATTTTCCACTCACAGCTAACTTGTTTGGTGAGGGTACAAATTAAATCGCCATAAGCTTGCATCCGTTCGCCATGAAAAGGGGGGGTTAGCAAACGCCGCTGACGCTGGTGGCTAAATCCATCTAATAAAACTAGCGATGTTTCTCCTACCAAGATTTTTGCAAGTCCATTTCCTCGACCAGAGTCAAATAGTTTAGGGTCAGCGGTAAAAATTGTTTGAATTGCTTGCGGATGACTAACAAATACTGCTTCGGGGTAAAGATTACCCCAGTGGACAGTAAAGAAATCTCCATAACGTTGGAAATTTGTTTCCATGTAACCTAGAGGGTCAGCAATCCACTGTAATAACTGGAACCAAGAGGAAGATTTCGGCCCATCAGGTAATTTCATCTAAATATCCCTACTTGAGTTTTAAAAACTTATCCAAAGCAGCGACCATACTGGGAGGCCAACGGCGGATATTTGCCACCCAGTTGATATCTTTGTAGCGGCTATCGAGTCCATAAGCTGCTACCCAATTACTTTCGGCTTCACCTTGTTCTCCCTTTAACCAATAAGCAGCTGTGAGTGCAGCACGCATATCAGCAAACTTAGGATATTTACGGACGATATTCCGCATTTCTCGAATTGCTTGGTCGATTTGACCAGTTTCATAAAGGGCAAGGGCGTAGTTAGCACGGGCAAAAGCAAAATTCGGAGCGATCGCATTAGATTTTTGATAATCAGCGATCGCATCTTCCCATTTTCCTAAACCAGCTTTGGCATTGCCGCGATTGTTATACGCCATCGCATCCTTAGCATCAAGTTCTAGAACATGATTGTAATCAGCGATCGCTTCTTCCCATTTTCCCAATCCTTCCAAAGCTGCACCCCGGTTCAAATAAGGATCAGTAACATTGGGGGCTAGTTCTATAGCTTTGTTATAGTCTGCCAGCGCCTCTTGTAACTTGTTCTGACTTACCCGTGAATTGCCTCGGTTACTCCACGCCCCCGCATTAGTAGGAAACTGCTCAATAATCTTTGTCCAGTACTCTTCAGCTGTGGCAAAGTCACCTTTATTCGTCGCTGTAAACGCTTGAGTTGCCCACTCATCACCTTGTTTTAACTGTTCTTCAGTAATGCTGGACGGTTGGGGTTGTGCCATTACTGATTCACCCCAGCCAAACACAAGCAATAGACTGAGAATAATAGCAATTAACTTAAACATTTAGGTTTACCTGTATCTATAGGGATTGGGGAGTGGGGGAGTGGGGGAGTGGGGGAGTGGGGGAGATGAATCACTCATGATTAATGCCCAATGCCCTATGCCCTATGCCCCATGCTCCATCATTACAACAACGACAACTGTTCATTAGGCGGGGTAAACCCCAAATGCTTATATGCCCCTTTTGTTGCCACTCTCCCGCGGGGAGTCCGACTTAAATAGCCAATCTGCATGAGATAAGGTTCGTATACTTCTTCAATTGTTTGAGTATCTTCGCCTGTAGCAGCAGCAATTGTTTCTAATCCTACTGGGCCGCCATTAAAATGTTCAATTATTACACTTAGCATTTTGCGGTCTGTCCAATCCAAGCCGCATGGATCTACTTGAAATAGTTGCAATGCTTCTGCTGCGATGCTTTCGGTAATCTCGCCAGATAATTTGACTTGAGCATAATCACGTACTCGCTTAAGTAATCTATTTGCAATACGTGGCGTTCCTCGCGATCGCCGAGCAATTTCTGTAGCGCCATCTTCTGTAATGGGAGTTTTGAGTAATTGAGCAGTTCGTAGTACAATTTGGCTCAATTCTTCAACTTCATAAAATCGTAGCTTCTGAACTAAACCAAAGCGATCGCGCAATGGTGAAGTCAGCGCACCCACACGCGTTGTCGCCCCCACTAAAGTAAACTTTGACAGTGGCACACTCCTAATCCGAGCGCTTGAACCCTTGCCAATAGTAATATCTAAACGATAATCTTCCATTGCTGGATAGAGAATTTCTTCTGACATCCGCGACAGGCGATGAATTTCATCTACAAACAGGATATCTCCTGGTTTAAGGTTCACTAGTAGCCCCGCAATATCTCTGGGACGTTCTAGGGCTGGCGCACTGGTAATTTTGTAATTTACCCCCATCTCCGATGCTAAAATCATCGCCATTGTAGTTTTGCCCAATCCCGGCGGGCCATACAGTAGCAAGTGATCCAGCACCTCACCGCGAGACTTAGCCGCTTTGATGGCAATATCTAATACATCTTTTAAGTCTTTTTGCCCAATGTAATCGGCAAATCGCTGTGGTCGAATACCCTCTTCTTGCTTATCTTGTTCATCAATAGCAGCTTCAGGTTGCAAAATGTTGTCCGTGGAGGGTACTTTTGCTGACTCATGACGCTGCTTGGGTTGTCCGTTGGGTTCTGGAGGCTGTTTTTTCGAGGATATTATCGCCATAATTTCAGCTATCAAGGGAACTGGTGGGGCTGGGTAATGGAGGCTGGGGATTGGGGACTGGGGGTTGGGGAATAGGGAATTGGAAAAACTCTTCTATTGTCCCTTTGAAGTTCTGTTCGCCGAAAGTCGACGCCCAGACTTTTCTTTTTGTCTTCTTTGTCCTCCCAGTCCCCAGTCCCTAATCCCCAGTCCCCATTCACACGGGTGCGAAAATTTTCGTTTGGGAATACCCGCATCAATTTAAAATTTAAATTCCGGTCAATTACCCAGAAGTGCAAAAGTTGCTATGTTATCTAAAAGAATCTTACCGTGCTTAGATGTGAAGGCGGGACGGGTTGTAAAAGGAGTTAACTTTGTTGAGCTTAAGGATGCAGGCGATCCGGTAGAGCTGGCAAAGGTTTACAACGAAGCCGGTGCGGATGAGTTAGTATTTCTGGATATTACAGCCACTCATGAAGATCGAGGCATTATTCTTGATGTAGTCTACCGTACTGCTGAACAGGTCTTTATTCCGTTAACTGTGGGTGGTGGCATCCAATCCTTAGAAAATGTTAAAGCTTTGTTACGAGCTGGCGCAGACAAGGTTAGTATTAATTCTGCGGCAGTGCGAGAACCAAACTTAATTAATCGGGCAAGCGATCGCTTTGGTAATCAGTGCATAGTTATTGCTATTGATGCTAGGCGCAGAATTGACCCTCATAATCCTGGTTGGAATGTATATGTGCGAGGTGGCAGGGAAAACACAGGCTTAGATGCTTTACTGTGGGCGCAAGAAGTTGAAAAACGGGGGGCCGGAGAACTGCTAGTTACAAGTATGGATGCTGATGGTACTCAAGCAGGTTATGACCTGGAGCTAACAAGAGCGATCGCTGATTCTGTGGAGATTCCAGTTATTGCTTCTGGTGGCGCAGGTAATTGCGAACATATCTATGAAGCCCTAACGCAAGGCAAAGCTGAAGCAGCATTACTGGCTTCGCTTTTACATTACGGTCAACTAAGTGTGACACAAATCAAAAATTATTTAGGCGATCGTAACGTACCAGTCAGAATTTTATCCTGATTTATGCTTCCTCCGTCAATGACAACTAACCCAGGTTAGACACACTTCTCTCAAAGGGTGTTAATATTGGTTTACATCTATTAAGATATATTAACAAATATGTTACTTCCTATTTTACTTTTTGATGTAGCCTTGGTGGCGTGGTCGCTGCACCTGATGGAAAAAGCTTACGAAAATAAAGAGTTTTCTCTCATGTTGGCTGGTACATTAGTAGCTTTAGCTGCTGCTGCCATGCTAGTTGTTTACTTTCTCATGGGACACTGCATGAGCTATTTGTTGCAAGTGTCTTAAGCCATGCTGAGGAGCCAGCGCATTGCTTTGATTTCCAAAGTTGTAGCGGCTGGCGTCGGTAATACTTGACTCAGATAACGGGCATTGCTAACTCAGAGAAAAAACTTGACAAAGTAAAAAATATTAAGATAAGATTAAAAACGGATTTTATGGGGTTATAGCTCAGTTGGTAGAGCACCTCAATGGCATTGAGGGGGTCAGCGGTTCGAATCCGCTTAGCTCCATCCCATATACCTCACTCTCTTATATTCAATTGGGTTATTGGAAGTATAAGCTTTCGTAACAGAAAGTTCATATCTCCCATACACCTTATAAATATTCTGTTGCCAATTTTTTAGAGTTAATAAAAATATCCCCAAAGTTATAGTGAGCTTGATTTTTAACTACCCTAAATTGAATAAATAAATCCCAGAAATCAAGCTCAACAACCCAGACTCTAAGAAATGGATATGATAGAAAAGTGGATAAAACTTAAAGAATATTCATCAAATGCTGGTTCACTCCTCCGGTTTGTCCAAGGTCAAAGACTCAGTAACAGAGAAAATCTTCTTAGGTAATGAACCCAATGCCGAATTAATTGCAATTCTGACTGTCTACTTCGTCCAAGGAATTTTGGGGCTGGCGCGTCTAGCTATCAGCTTTTTCCTTAAAGATGAACTGATGCTGACTCCGGTTCAGGTATCAGCGTTATTGGGAATTGTTTTCTTACCTTGGATGGTGAAGCCACTGTTTGGCTTTATCTCTGACGGCTTTCCCATATTTGGCTATCGCAGGCGTCCATACTTGGTTTTATCTGGAATACTGGGAGCGGCTTCTTGGGTGAGTCTGGCCACAATAGTTCATACTAGCTGGGCAGCTACGGTGGCGATCGCCTTAAGTTCACTCTCCGTCGCTCTCAGTGATGTGATAGTTGATTCGCTGGTTGTCGAAAGAGCCAGAACAGAATCTCAAGCACAAGCAGGTTCATTACAATCTCTGTGCTGGGGTGCTTCCGCAATTGGAGCTTTGATTACAGCTTACTTTAGCGGTGTACTTTTAGAGCATTTCACCACCCACACAGTCTTTTGGATTACCGCCTTATTCCCCCTCATCGTCTCAGTGGTAGCATGGTTGATTGCCGAATCTCCGGTGAGTAAAGATGCTCAAGAAAGTAATCACCTCAAGTTCATAAAAATCAAGCATCAAGTAGGACAACTGCGCGAAGTCTTTACTCAAAGAGCCATTTGGCTACCAACAGCCTTTATCTTCATCTGGCAAGCTACCCCAAGCGCTGAATCAGCCTTTTTCTACTTCTCTACCAACGAACTACACTTTCAACCAGAATTCTTGGGGCGAGTGCAGTTGGTGACAAGCTTTGCTTCTCTAGCTGGAGTTTGGATTTTTCAACGTTTCCTTAAAAGTATCCCTTTCCGCGTGATTTTTCGTTGGAGTATCATCCTTTCTGCAACTTTAGGGATGACAACACTGCTATTAGTGACTCACGCAAACAGGTCATTAGGTATAGATGATCACTGGTTTAGTTTGAGTGATAGTCTGATTCTCTCCGTGATGGGAAAAATAGCTTTCATGCCAGTGATGGTATTAGCAGCAAGGCTTTGTCCATCTGGAGTAGAAGCGACATTATTTGCTTTGATTATGTCAGTATTTAATTTAGGTGGGACAGTTTCCCGTGGGTTTGAAGCATTAATCATGCATTGGCTGGGAATTACCGCAACTAACTTTGACTTGCTGTGGCTGTTAGTTGTAATTGCTAATGTCAGCACACTGTTACCCTTACTATTTCTTCACTGGCTACCTAATGCAGAGGAGCAAACACAAACACCGATTTTGCAACCTGCCTCAGCAAATAATAGAGAACAACCGTTTTCTCCTGATTTGATGCCTGAGTTGATATTGCGAGAACCAGAATCAAAAGCAGTAGAGTAACGACGAAATACAGTAGAGACGCGATTAATCGCGTCTGCTGGAATTTTGTAAAAATCGAGAAGATGCTTGTGGATTGATTATCTTTGTGTCTTCAACCAATTTAAGAGTTTGTACCCAGTTTAATAAATAGATATCAAGCAGATGCAGAATTTAGAGATTCGAGAAAACGCAGTTCGAGAAAAATCTTACACTCGTGCAGACTGGCAGGGAGGATATGATTCTCTCACCCAAGAGTTTGATTATCAAATTGATGATGTAGAAGGGCAAATTCCCACAGAACTGCAAGGAACGCTATTTAGAAACGGCCCTGGTTTACTGGATGTGAATGGACAACGCATTCATCACCCCTTTGATGGTGATGGAATGATTAGCCGAATTACCTTTGTCAATGGTCATGCTCATTTCCGTAATCGTTTTATTCACACTGAGGGCTATTTAGCAGAACAAAAAGCTGGAAAAATTCTCTACCGTGGTGTCTTTGGTACTCAAAAACCTGGTGGTTGGCTAGCTAATTTGTTTGACTTTCAAATCAAAAATATTGCCAACACCAATGTCATCTATTGGGGTAATAAACTTTTGGCACTATGGGAAGCAGCTGAACCCCATCGTCTCGACCCTTACACACTAGAAACTTTGGGGAGAGAATATTTTAATGGTGTTTTATCAACAGGTGAAGCTTTTGGCGCACATCCTCGTTTAGATCCCAGTTGTGAGCAAGATGGGGGCGCACCTTGCCTTGTAAACTTTTCTATTAAGCCGGGATTATCTACCACAATTACTATTTTCGAGCTAAACCCAGCAGGAGAAATAATCAGAAAGCACGCTCATAGTGTTCCGGGTTTTTGTTTTATTCACGATTTTGTTGTTACTCCTAATTACTGCATCTTATTTCAAAATCCTGTCAGCTTTAATCCCATACCTTTTGCTTTGGGAATACGTGCAGCAGGGGAATGTATCAAGTTTCAGCCAAATCAGCCAACTCGCATTATAATTATTCCTCGCACACCCGAAAAAGAGCAAACAGGTGTCAGAATTTTGGAAACTCAATCTGGTTTTGTCTTCCACCACATTAATGCTTTTGAGGTGAAGGATGAAATTTTTATTGACTCTATCTGCTATGAATCGTTACCTGAAGTAGAGCCAGAAAGCGATTTTCGGCAAGTTGATTTTGAGGCACTTACGCCTGGACAACTTTGGCGATTTAATCTCAACCTCAAGGATGGGATAGTCAAACAGGAATTGATTGAAAAGCGCTGTTGTGAGTTTCCCACCATACATCCGGCTAATGTGGGACGCCCTTATCGATATTCATACATAGGTGCGGCTCATGCAGAGACTGGTAATGCTCCGTTGCAAGCATTGCTAAAAATGGATTTAGAGTCAGGAGAAAGACAAATTTGGAGTGCTGCACCCCTTGGCTTTATGGGTGAGCCAGTTTTTGTCCCACGCCCAGGTTCTCAAAAGGAAGATGATGGTTGGGTACTGGCTTTAGTTTATGATGCTGCTCATCATCGGTCAGATGTGGTGATTTTGGATGCCAGTGATTTCTCGAAAGGTGCGATCGCTCGGTTGCATCTCAAGCATCATATACCCTACGGTCTACATGGCAGTTTCACTTCTAAAGTGTTTGCAGCAACTTGATTTTTGAGTTAGTGATCGCCACAGATGATTACAGAAAAAACTAATCTGTATTCATCTCCACTATCATAAAACTAAAATAAAAATGTAACAAAAACTACAAAATGCTTATTTTCTCCAAAAAAAAGGTTTAAGCTAGGCATATATATATGACTCGCGAAGATACCGCGATCAGGAGAAAATTTTATGATTTCAACACCTACGCTGCCGCTGGAAGCTGCTTCTCCAGCGCATATTTGTCCATTCGATCAAGCCTGTAGCTATCTAGAGGCGGCAGCTAAAGAATTAAAGCTAGACCAAGGTTTATTAGAAATCCTCAGCCACCCACGCAAGGTCGTGACGGTTTCCATTCCCGTGAAACTGGATAATGGTCTAGTGCAAGTTCTCGCTGGACATCGGGTACAGCATTCCGATGTCTTAGGCCCCTACAAAGGTGGAATTCGTTATCATCCAGCTGTCACATTACGAGAAGTATCAGCCCTGGCAATGCTGATGACTTGGAAATGTGCATTGTTGGGTATTCCTTACGGCGGTGCTAAGGGAGGTATTGCTATAGATCCTAAACGCTATAGTGTCGGCGAGTTAGAGCGGATTAGTCGTCGTTATATGAGCGAATTAATTAAAGATATCGGCCCTTCCGTAGACATACCTGCGCCTGATATGGGTACATCTGCCCGTGAGATGGCTTGGATGATGGATACTTATTCTGTAAATGTCGGTCATGCTGTGCCTGGAGTTGTAACTGGTAAACCACTTTCTGTAGGTGGTTCGCGGGGACGAGAAATGGCTACAGGACGCGGTGTGATGATTATTGTGCGTGAAGCCTTAGCAGACCAAGGTAAATCTTTAGAGGGCGTGCGAGTAGTTATCCAAGGTTTTGGGAATGTCGGCTGTGCCGCAGCAGAATTGTTATACCAAGCAGGAGCGAAAATTATCGCTGTGTCAACAGGTGCTGGAGGAGTATTTTCTCAAGCTGGTCTTAATATTCCTGCATTGAAAGCCTACGCTGCCCAAAACCGCAAGAGTGTTGTAGGTTTTGAGCAAGCAGTATCAATTAGCAATGCAGATTTATTAACTTTGCCCTGTGACGTCTTAATCCCCGCAGCTTTGGAAAACCAGATTAATGAAGAAAATGTTAATCAGGTGCAAGCGCAGATGGTAGCAGAAGCCGCTAATGGCCCAGTTACGCTTGAGGCTAACCTGTCGCTAGAGGCGCGGGGTGTGACAGTGTTACCTGATATTTTGGCGAATGCTGGCGGTGTGGTAGTTAGCTATCTAGAGTGGGTACAAGGTCTTTCCTACCTGTTTTGGGATGAAGAGCGCGTCAACCGCGAGATGGAACACCTGATGGTGCAAGCTTACCATCAAGTAATTCAGCAGTCGAAGTTGCGACAAATTCCTCTGCGATTAGCAGCTTATACTTTGGGTGTGGGTAGAGTGGCGCAAGCGCTGAGTGATAGGGGTCTTTATCCTTAATTTTTTATACTAAATAGTTCGCGAGGCAGATAAAACAATAATTTATCTGCCTCGTTTTGTTTGGAATTAAAATTGCATAGAAGCTCAATTGAGCTAAATTAACCTGAGTTCGGGATAAGGAAAGGGACAGGTAGTAAGCTGAAAATAACGTCAAATCCAGCACCTGTCCTATGTTTAGTTTAGAATTTTTGTTCTGCCATGTAGATGATTTTTGTAAGGCGTTTGAAAGCCAATGGCACAAAAAGCTGTTGGTACATCGAGGAATAAGACGGATTCGGGCTAGAAGTCTGTGTTTGAATGAAATAATGACGATACTGATTGCATTTCATCAAAATCACTACCGGAATTTCAAGCATTTTTATTTGAATCATGTCAAACAGCAATGGAGTTGTGCTTTTCCGGGACTGCCGAGTTATCAACGATTCATTGAATGGATACCATCAACCTTGATACCTTTGTGCGTTTACCTGAAGCATTGTTTTGGACGGTGTACGGGTATCGGTTTTATCGATTCAACATGTCTGAAGGTCTGCCATAATCGTCGGATTTCTCGGCATAAGGTTTTTGAAGGTTTAGCAGTTCGTGGAAAGACTTCTGTGGATTGGTTTTTCGGGTTTAAGCAACATAAAAGTCGTCAATGAACTTGGTCAACTCTTAAATGTGGTTCTTACTCCTGGTAATATTGATGACCGTCAACCAGTTCCCGATTTCCTCAGTGATCTGTTTGGCAAAATATTTGGCGTTAGCGAAGCTTACCGAAGGTATCGCGGATATGTCTCTCAAAAACTGGCTTCTCAACTTTTGCAAGAGTTCGACATTAAATTTTTTGCCAAACCCCGTCGCAACATGAAAAACTATTTGATGCATCTCCATGATAAGCTCTTATCCCGTAAACGCTCCATTATTGAGACTATTAACGATCAACTTAAGAATATTTCTCAAATCGAACATTCTAGACACCGAAGCCCCGTTAATTTCTGCGTTAACGTTCTGTGCGGATTAATCGCTTATTGCCATCAACCTAACAAACCCAGCCTTCAAATGGAATGGCTTTTACCTCAATCTGCTTAACCCGAACTCAGGTTAGTTAGGCTTTAGCACCAAAAAACATAAATAGGATGCACAAAATTAGCTGTGTCAACCCACAACTAAAGAGACAAAGTAATGATTTTTAAAGGTTTTAGCCTTAAGTTGACACCAATGATAGCTGTACACCCTAGTGGGTGTAACGAAAAGCTAGAGCATTCCTGGATTGCCTAATTTATTGAACAAATCCGGTATACGCTACCTAATTAGTGATGCTTTGAAAGAAGTTCGCTGTTCATTACTTCCGCTTTGCTAGTAGAGAGGGGTTACAAGTGAGGTTCTTCAACGCAAACAACGAATTGCTTCTAACAACCCTCTGGCTTTATTTAGTGTCTCTTCGTATTCTTTCTCAGGCTCAGAATCAGCTACTAAACCCGCACCGGCTTGCACTGTCACAGTGTTATCCCGTACTACCATTGTACGAATTGCTATAGCACTATTTAATTGCCCTTCAAAATCATAATATCCATATACACCGGAATAAACGCCTCGACGATTAGGCTCTAACTCATGGATAATTTCCATTGCCCGAATTTTCGGTGCGCCGCTGACTGTACCTGCTGGGAAGCAAGCTTTTAGTAAATCCCAAGCGGTTTTATCTGGTGCTAATTTACCTACAACATTGCTGACAATGTGCATCACATGAGAATAGCGCTCAACCACCATTAATTCATCAACTTTGACGCTACCACTTAGACAAACACGCCCCAAATCATTCCGCCCTAAATCCACTAACATCACGTGTTCGGCAATTTCTTTGGGGTCTTGAAGTAAATCCTCAGCTAGGGCTGCATCTTCCTGGGTGGTTTTACCTCGTGGACGTGTCCCGGCTATGGGGCGTACTGTTGCTATTACTCCGCCATCTGGGTCTAGTTCTGCTTTCACCATTACTTCTGGACTAGAACCGATGATTTGCCAATCTTGAAAGTGAAAGTAAGCCATGTAAGGCGAAGGATTTATTTGACGTAATGAGCGGTAAAGCGCAAAGGGGTCTCCTGTGTATGCTGTTGATAGTCGCTGAGAAATGACTACTTGAAAGATATCGCCAGCTTTGATATATTCTTTTGCTTTTTGGACACTTGTACAATAATCAGAACGGGTAAAGTTACTGTCATACCCCTGCGCTCCTTCTGCTCCCCCTATCTTCTTACTTCCTGGGGGTGTCCATGCCAATTTAGTATTTTGTAGCGATAGAGGCATAGATAGCTTGTTGAGCATCTGGGTGACGCGATCGCACGCCTGCTGATAAGCTGCTTCTAAATCAACTTTGGGGTCACGCAAATCAGCATAAGCAACTGCCCAAATTTTCCGTTTTACTTGGTCAAAAATTAATAACTGGTCTACCTGCATCCACAACCCGTCTGGGATATTTCTCTCATCTGGTGGATGAACTGGTACGCGCGGTTCTATCCAGCGAATTAATTCATAACCCCAAAATCCAAACAATCCACCAATTCCTGGCGGGAGTTGGGGTAACTTGACTGGCTGATAAGTTGACAAACATTCGGCTAAAGCTTTGAAGGGGTCGCCTTCAAAAACGACTTGCGAACCATTGCGGTATGTTTGGGTAGTGCGATCGCCCCTGGCTTCCAAAATCCATAATGGGTCACAACCTAATAAACTATAACGTCCCAGTTTTTCCCCACCTTCCACAGATTCCAACAAAAAGCTATAAGGCTGTCCTGCACAGACTTTATACCAAGCCGATACTGGCGTATCTAAGTCTGCTACCCATTCCTGGTACACAGGGACAAAATTTCCTTGTTGGGCTATGTTGCAAAACTGGGAAAAATCAGGAAAAGTCATAATTTTTTCAACAAGGTAATGCGTAATAGGTAATAGATAATTGTCTTTCTTAGCGATTACCAACTACCCATTACCTATTAACTACTAACAGCTAGTACAGCATAGCGAAAATATACAAACAGTCTCACAAAATCCAAAAGCTGAGTAATTCAAGGCTTTAGAATTTTGTGAGAAGTGTAAATGGCAGCTTTTACCGCTGAGAACTGCGGTAATTTAGAATTCTGCTAAGCGATACTAGTTATGGAGCGTCGAAGGTAGTAACGCCGCTAAACTTAAGTTTAGCTGGACTGGGATTTTCTCCGATACGACGGTCTACATAACGCACTTTTTCACGACCTGGATTCACCTTTTCTGGGAATACACCATCAGCTGGGTGCAGGTATTGAATTTCACCGTTGGGGTAAATTCGGTAAATTTTGTAGTCTGTGATTTTGAATTTCCGGAGTTGACCACCCAAAGCAATGCCATATTCTTTGCGAGCTATGTAGAGCAGGTTTTCACCTTTCCGCATAGTAGCAGCACCGCCTGTGGGCAATTCAAATACTTGCTCCTTGGGGCTAGTCCAAGTGATAGCGTACTTTTCTTCCACTTTTGCTTTTGTCAGCAAGCCGCCTGTGCTGCCAGCAAATAACGGGGTTTGTCCCGAAAGTGTTTCTGCCATAAGTATTCTCTCAACGTTTTTAGGGCATCGTAACACCGCCATTACGATCATATTGCGATCGCGTCATAGACTGTAACAGTTTTTAGTCATTGGTCATTAGTTATTCTCCTTCTCCCTCTGCTCCCTTGCCCCTCGGTCACTGAGCGTAGCCGTAAAGCCTGCGGCATAGCTGCGCTTAGGGCGCAGCCTCTCCCTGCGGGACGCTGCGCGAACGTAGAGAAGTGCTGCTCCCTGCCTCGTGCCTACCCCAGTCCTCAGCCTCAAGGCACTATTTACTCTTGACTTTTGACCGCTTTTCCTCTTTGATTCCCTGGACAATGGGAATGGTGAAGTGAAACTGACTACCCTGGTCTTTACCAGATGACTCTGCCCAAATTTCACCACCCCAGCCGTTGACAATTTGACGGCAAATGGCTAAACCAAGACCAGTACCGCCTGTAGTCCGTCGCAGCGCTCCTTCTTCTTGATAGAAGCGGTCAAAAACTATTTCTAGACGATTCGGTTCGATGCCGCGTCCAGTATCAGCCACTGTAACTTCAACCATTTGATTGCTGTTATGAATAGCTTTAATAGTGATTTTTCCTTGGGGTGGAGTAAATTTACAAGCGTTATCTATGAGTTTTGCCAGTACTTCTACCAGCCAATCACCGTCGGCTTTGACTAGAGGCAGGTCTTGGGCAATTTGAGCCTTAATTTGGGCTGGCTTTTCTGTTGAGGAACGCGTGCGATTTCGGCTAAGTGCTAAATCTACACATTCTTGTAAGCTCAATGATTCAGGATGCCATTCTACCCGTCCGCTTTCCAGGTTAGAAAGAGTGAGAAAATCTTGTACTAGTTTCCGCATCCTCTCTGAGTCAGTCAGAGCAGTATTGAGCATCACCTGCTGCAATTCCACGGGCATATCCGGCTCGCTGGCGAGACTTTCTAGGCACACCTGAATTGTGGATAGGGGGGTGCGAAGTTCGTGGCCGGTGATGGCTATGAGGTTGCTGCGGGTACGGTCTAGAGCTTCTAGTTGTTGGTTAAGTTCTTCTAGGTTAGCGTAAGCTTCGGCTTGGATGAGCGCTGCTCCTACTTGGGTGGCGATCGCTTCTACTAAATCTAATTCTCCAGATTGCCAATCGTGGGGTGGCATTCGGCAATAGTGTAACTCTACAATGCCTAACAATCGTCCCTGAAAAAATACTGGTTCTATCAGCCAAGAACGAATAGCAAATTTTTTGGCTATTAAGGAAAGTCCTGCCGAACTAGTCACGCGATAGTCGCTGAGCGTATCGTTAACACACAGACCCTCACCCTGTTGTACTATTTCCCGAAATAGGGGATTTTTTTCTAACTCCCAGGTTTGTCCAAGCACAGACACAGTACCAGGAGTCAAAAACTCGTGTTCAATTATGGCTTGGTGATCTGTACCTTGAGCGCGGTAAATTAGACAGCGACAAGCTTCTAAGTGTTGTCCTAGTTCTTGTGCTGCCACTTGCAGAACTTCGCGCGGATCGAGCGATCGCCGAATCGCAGTACTAATCGAGTTAACCAACCGTTCTTTACGTGCTTGAGCTGCAATTGAGCGGTAGGCTTTGTGCAATTTGTACTGGCTAGCCTGCAAATAAGTTACTAACCGCTGTACAAAAGGGTCTGTGTCGATGTCACAAGCGTATTCGCTCACCTGTTCTGTGCCAGAATCGCCTCTCGGCTCCCCTATGCCAAACCTTCGGCGTGCCTCCTCAATTTTGCTGAACAATTCTGGTCTGTAAATTGCAATTCTATCTAATAGCAATTCGGCGGCTTTGAGGCTCACTCCCCTCTCTGATGTCCAAATGCCTTCAAATCTTCGTGCTGTGTCCATATCCAAGCTAGGAATGAACTCTGGTAGTTCCCGATTTTTCGCTATAGAGCCAAGGCTTTCTCGGCAAACCAGACAGGTGGCATAATTGTCAGCAATCACTATCAGATGCCACTCCTGACTTAAGCCATCTTCTTGCTCAAAAGCTACCTTTTCGTAGTATTCGGAACTGTTAGTGAAATCAGTTTCTGGAGCAGATAATACATATATTTGATTGCTTCGCTGGGCAAGTCGCTCATAGCGATGAGCTTCTTGACGGTAGAAGCGCTCTCGTTGAAAGCTAGCAATTACGAGAGGTTGGACTAAAGTCCCAGCCAAAACCTGATCTTCCATCGCATGGGAGAGCGCTGTTAGTGAAGCCTTGAAATATAGCTGGGGCCGCAGGTAGGGTAGGGACTTTAGCAGATCACTCAGGACGGAAGTCGAAATGCTCATGAATTATCGTTAAACGCCCAATCTCAACAAGATCCACGTCACAGCTGCATTGTACTAATTACAACGGACTTTCAAGTTAAATAGACAGTTGCAATATGTAAAGAATGCTAAAAAGCACTTTTTGTCAGAGCAGGTGCAGCACTTTGCTACCATCTAAGAGGAGCGCGTGCAGCTTTGCTTTATTTATAAATTTAATCGTCTTAAGTACCAAATAGAGCAACAGCAGCCATATATTTTTCCTTAGCACCCTGAGTGCGATCGCCATCGATATGGTATAACCGTTCGTCACTTGATCTATTGGCTAATATCCTTATGTATTAAATAATCAGATTCTGACCAAAGTACTTACTTCACGGTAGATGTGGTTTGTAGATTTGGTAAGTGATAATTGGAAAAACTTATTAATCATTACCAGCCCTGGCATTTATAAATAACAACTTACTTTACTAACTTAATCTTATGAGCCAGAACTTATTACTACATTTACATAATTTAATTGATAGTTAATTAATGAGATTTTATTCAATATTATAAATTTGTCTAATCAAATACTAAATAACTAAAAAACATGAATTTAATTTATATAATGTAAGTCAATACTGCTATGTCCACCTATAGAAAACCGTAGCTTTTGCATCTTAACTGAGTATTTACTGTGCCTTATGACCCTGAAGCTATAGTACCGCATAAATCAATTGAAAATCGCCAGTTTCTGGGCTTGACTTCAGAAGTAAAAAATATAATTTTATTTAAAATTACAGACTAATATTTTGCCAGCAGCAGATGAATATTATTTTGGCTAAAATAGCATAGCTCTAATTATTTTTGGAGAGGTATTTCTCCAGAAGTAGCAAGCAGAGAGAATCGACCCATCCTTACGGAAAGCCGCCTGCAAACTTCTAAGCAGAGGAAGCCGACCCTTAGACTTCTCTGTTGTTCATTTAATACGACCAGCAAAATGTAGACCTGTACACGGAACTTTGGCTAATGACACCGGATACATTCATGACCCCGGAAAAAATTTTCTTGGACGGAAAAACTTTTATTCCAGCAGAACAATTACCTATTTCGGAGTGGCCTTGTGTTGTCAGTGAAAGACCACAGCCAACCCTGACGGTAAAGGATGATGATTTATTTTTTGTAACGGATACTATCGGGAATATTTCCGGCTGTTCCCTCAACGATGGGAATCCCAGCATGGGACTATTTTGTGCTGATACGCGCTTTCTTAGTCGCTTAGAGTTGCAAGTTGAAGGGCGATCGCCTACACTCCTGAGCAGTACTGCTGAAAAAGGATTTACACTTTCGATTTTGTGTACTAACCCCAGAATTGACGAACGTCTCAAAGCTGACACTGTAGGGATTCGTCGAGAAATGGTACTCAATGGAGCGCTGTTTGAAGAAATAGAGGTATCTAACTACAGCACAACCACTGTCAGTTTTGAACTAAGTATTAGCTTTGATGCAGATTTTGTCGATTTATTTGAAGTCCGGGGTTATGGCAGAGACAAACGGGGTAGGCTTTTACGCTTAGTAGAACCAACATCTGAAGAAGGGATATCTTTTAGCGGCGATAGCGTTTTGCCTCCACAGACTCAGCCTCACACACAAAGAGAAGAATCTTTAACACTGGCCTATCAAGGTCTAGATGGCTCGGTGATGGAATCCCGTATCCTTTTCCAGCATCGGCAACCAGACTATTGCAAAGGTTACACTGCGGTTTGGCAGCTAGAGTTAGCTTCTCACGAAACCCAAAAGTTGGGTTATCGGGTCAATATGTTGACAAACAACAAATCTAGTTCTACCGTCAGTGCTGCTATTACCTTAGCGCAGGCTAAAGCCGCTGAGTTGATGGAGGAACAACACTGGGTGCAACAAATTACCCGGATTAGCTCTGATAAAAGCATCTTCAATCGAGTGATTGAACAAGCTGAGCAAGATATGTATTTGTTGCGCCAGTCTTTTGGTAAGCATAAGACTGTTTCCGCTGGAGTGCCTTGGTTTTCCACACTCTTTGGACGGGATTCGCTGATTACAGCTTCTCAAACTTTGATGTTAAACTCCCAAATCGCCAAGGAAACTTTGATTTTACTAGCGATACATCAAGGGAAAATTGACGATGAATGGCGTGAAGAAGAACCAGGTAAGATTTTGCACGAGTTGCGCTTGGGGGAAATGGCTCGTTGTCAAGAAATTCCCCATACACCTTATTACGGTACAATCGATGCCACTCCCCTGTGGTTAATGCTATATGCCGAATATTATGCTTGGACTCACGACCAAGAACTATTAGAGCTGCTTTGGCCGAATGCTTTAGCTGCAATGGAGTGGATTGACCGCAATACAAGACAAAACAGCTACCTGAGCTACTACCTTAAATCTAAACGTGGTCTTGTTAACCAAGGTTGGAAAGATTCTGGTGACTGCATTGTAGACCGCAAAGGAGAACTAGCCAATGGGCCAATTGCCCTTTGTGAGGTGCAAGCTTATGTTTATGCTGCTAAAATGCGCCTAGCAGAAATAGCTAAGATGAAGAAGCGACTTGACTTGGCAGACCGTTGGCTAGAAGAGGCCAAAAACCTCAAGGCTCGTTTTAATAGAGACTTTTGGATGCAAGACGAAGACTTTTGTGCTTTGGCTTTGGATGGAGATGGTAAGCCAGTGGAAAGTATTACATCCAATCCTGGTCATTGTCTACATTTGGGTATCTTCACACCCGAAAAAGCCTATAGCGTGGCAGAACGTCTACGTGCGCCAGATATGTTTAATGGTTGGGGCATTCGTACCTTGAGTAGTTTGTCACCTGCTTATAATCCAATGGGCTATCACATTGGTTCGGTTTGGCCACACGATAATTCTCTCATTGCGATCGGATTGCGATCGCTTGGTCTAATTGATCAAGCCTTAGAACTTTTCCAAGGTTTATTCGAGATGACGAGTTACCAACCTTATCAACGTCCTCCAGAACTTTTCTGCGGCTACGAACGTAACGGTGATAACTCCCCAGTGCAGTATCCAGTTGCCTGCACTCCCCAAGCTTGGGCTACAGGCAGTATCTTTCAACTACTGCAAATGATGGTCAACTTAGTGCCTGATGCTCAAAATAATTGCCTGCGAATTATCGACCCCGCTTTACCAGAATCAATTAATCGTTTGTCTTTCCATAACTTGCGGGTTGGCCCCACCATCCTCGATTTAGAATTCGAGCGTTCTGGTAGCACGACTGCTTGTCGCGTAGCTAAAAAACGCGGCAATCTCCGGGTAGTTATTGAAGCCTAAAACAAGTTCTGAGTTGTAAGTGCTGAGTAAAGAGATAAGAAAAAAAGAAAGAAGGTAAGATAGTTTCTCCTTCTTTCACAATAAATTTGTTAACTCTCTATGAGATTCAGATTACTGAACTCTTAGTGTCGGAGTTAACTAATTCTAAAATTAGTGCTGCCTTATGGATTCAAAAAAACTCTTTTAAACAAACTTTAAAACGAATGTTTTTCAAGCTTTAATTTTCATCTCTGTGAAAGATGAAAGCATAGTTTTTCTCAATCACAAAACTATTGAGGTGGCTGCTGAGTAACGTTTGTTTCAGTCGCCGTCTAAAATCACCCACTGGAAATATCTTTATTGAATTGTGAAATTAATTTTTTAAGCTTCCTCTTGATTTTCTCTCTTATGTCCTGGTGAAGCTTCATAAAGAGCATCCAGTTGTTGACGGGCATCATCAACGTTGATGGAACGCATCACTAACAACGGCTCTTTAATTAAATTGCCTGCGTTATCCAATAACTCTGGATGAGGTATAAACTGTTTTCTTGATGAGAGATAGCTAAAGTTGCCTTGATTAGACATTGCCGAGGATTTAGTTGGGTAAGTCCGCTCTCGGTCAAAACTAAACATAATCAGGTTACGGATTAGGTTAGCAACAGCTATAAATGCAAGGATAGTAAAAGCAAGAATGTAAAGTAGGTGTAACATCGGATTTTCCTCCAGGGCAGCAATTTTTAAAACTTTTAAAACTTTATTTTGTAACGCTTTGCTTTGCCGAGACTGTGACTCACAGCTAAGACAAATACTCAGTACACTTTTTGCTGTGCGCTTCTTTTTATAAGGAGTAAACTGTCAACCGTTATTTTAATTACGGTAGCATAGGATACATTATTTTGTTAATCGAGATAATGTTAAGACAATGTTAAGGATTTTCTACTATTTCTTGCAGCTCATGTGCTGCCTTGCTTTAGCTAAGCAGTCTGTCAAAGTTTTGCAGATGCAAAAGTTTAACTTCAGACTTCACGTGAGCGATAGAAACGCATTGACACGTCCCAACATTCTGTTACTAATTGATGCCAAGGCATTAAAGTTGCCATGTCAATCCCGACTTGGCGATCAGTCGCAGTAAATAGCATTTTTGCTGTGTTCAGTTCATTCTGTGCTTGCTTAACTCGTAAGAGCAAATCTGATTGATCTTGATGACTCATAAATGAGAGTTGCTCAGATTCTAGCAAGTCGCGCGATCGCGTAAACCAAAACTGAAAATCATCCAGCAGGGGTTCTAAAACTGTTTTCAGCAACTCAGTCCCTGGTAAATTTGAGTCTGGCATAAATTAGAAGAATATTTCCAACTTTCTTACTAATATTAACGTTATTTACTCTTCTTAACAATTCTCCCATATTAATCACAAATATGTGAGAAAACCAAAAAGTTTTGTAACGAATAATACAGATTTTATTATATAGTCCTGACATTGGGTTTGCATAGTTCCCCTGGGAGAAATGTCTATACATCTATAGAGATAAATAACTGAGCGCTGACTATACTATTTTCTTAGGGTTAAAGAGCTTATTAAGTAAGCTTTTTGAGTATTGAATGTGGCTCTATTGCCGCGACTATCCTTTACCAGTTGCAATCAAAGATAGTTTATAGTTTAGCGATTGGCTTTACCACTGCCCTTTGGGCGATCGCGGCGAATTGGCAATAAAGTTTGTCTGCATCCCCTATGCAAATTAATTCAGCACCTGATAGATAAAGATAAACTGACAGAAATCAAAGCCGTTATAGTTGAATAAGCATATACATCATCAAATAAATCAACTTTTGTAATCACTTCGCCAATGGTTCAGCAGCCAATGTCGCCACAATTCTCATCAAATCAGTCAGAGCAGTCAGCACAACCTGAAAAAATGTATTTACCGCGTACCAGCGAATCGGAGAATTTAAAAAAGATTCGCCATACCGCTTCCCACGTGATGGCAATGGCAGTACAAAAGCTGTTTCCCAAGGCACAAGTTACAATTGGCCCCTGGATTGAAAACGGTTTTTATTACGACTTTGACAATCCAGAACCATTTAACGAGACTGATCTCAAAGCCATCCAGAAAGAGATGGTAAAAATTATCAATCGCAAACTGCCAGTGATTCGGGAAGAAGTCAGTCGCGAAGAAGCCGAACGCCGCATTCAAGAAATTAAGGAACCTTACAAGCTAGAAATCCTAGCCGATATTAAACAGGAACCAATCACGATTTACCACCTGGGGAATGAATGGTGGGATTTGTGTGCTGGGCCTCATGTGGAAAACACCAAAGAATTAAACCCGAAAGCCATTGAACTAGAAAGCGTTGCCGGCGCTTATTGGCGTGGAGATGAAACCAAGGCGCAGCTACAACGCATTTATGCCACCGCCTGGGAAAGCCCAGAACAACTTGCTGAGTACAAGCGGCGCAAAGAAGAAGCTTTGCGTCGAGATCATCGCAAACTCGGTAAAGAACTGGGATTATTTATATTTTCTGATTTAGTAGGGCCAGGATTTCCTTTGTGGACGCCAAAGGGTACTCTTTTACGGAGTACTTTGGAAGACTTCCTTAAGCAAGAACAGTTAAAACGGGGTTATCTGCCTGTAGTGACTCCCCATGTTGCTAAAGTCGATTTATTTAAAAAATCTGGACACTGGCAGAAATATAAAGAAGATATGTTTCCTTTGATGGCGGATGACGAGGAAGCCGCTGCCAAAGAAGAGGGCTTTGTCCTTAAGCCGATGAACTGTCCCTTCCATATCCAAATATATCAAAGCGAGTTGCGCTCTTATCGGGAACTACCGATGCGACTGGCAGAATTTGGCACAGTTTACCGTTACGAACAGTCAGGAGAATTGGGTGGTTTAACGCGAGTGCGCGGTTTCACTGTAGATGATTCTCACTTGTTCGTTACTCCAGAACAACTTGACAACGAATTCCTCAATGTAGTGGATTTGATTTTGTCGGTGTTCAATAAACTGCAACTGAAAAACTTTAAAGCTAGACTTAGTTTCCGCGATCCAGCGAGTGATAAGTACATCGGTTCTGATGAAGTTTGGGATAAAGCTGAAGGTGCGATTCGTCGTGCAGTGGAACAGTTGGGAATGGAACATTTTGAGGGAATTGGCGAAGCGGCATTTTATGGGCCAAAACTCGACTTTATCTTCAGTGATGCCTTAGAACGGGAATGGCAGTTAGGAACTGTGCAGGTAGATTACAACTTGCCAGAACGCTTTGAGTTGGAGTACGTCGCTGAAGATGGTTCACGCAAACGTCCAGTAATGATTCACCGTGCGCCTTTTGGTTCGCTAGAACGGCTAATTGGAATTTTAATTGAAGAATACGCTGGGGATTTCCCTTTATGGTTAGCGCCAGTACAAGCCAGATTGCTACCAGTGGGTGAAACACAACTGGATTTTGCCAAAGATATAGTAACAAAGATGCAAGCATTTGGTATCCGTGCAGAAGTCGATACCAGCGGTGATCGTTTGGGTAAACAGATTCGCAATGCTGAAAAAGAAAAAATACCAGTAATGGCAATTGTAGGAGCTAAAGAAGTTGAAACCAACGCCTTGAGTATTCGTACTCGCGCCTCTGGTGAGTTAGGAGCTATACCTGTGGATGAGGTAGTGGATAAGTTGAAAGGAGCGATCGCTAACTTCGAGAACTTCTAGCAATAAGTGGGGTGGGCCTTGCTACCCCACAGATCCTACTATCATCAGATAGTTTTAAAATTTTTCTATTAATTAAGCGTCTTAGCTACTGTTGATTATATGAATTAACTTTAGGCTATTTAGTATTATAAAATACAAAATTTTGATGAGGTGAAGCCTCATTTTATATTATCATTCGTTTAAATGTAGAAAGCGCTTAGATTGGTCGGGTACTTTTAATATCATTTTATAAAAACTTTACGTAATCTTTTTATTTTTAACAGAAGTATTTCATATTTCACTTAAGTTATGTTTTAGACTAAACGTCAAGCAGATGCATTTCTTGTGCGATCGCTCTTGGTAATGCTTCAAAATATCTAAAGCTTATTGTGCAGATATAGAGTCCTATTGAACATATAGACTCACATGGAAATTAATACTAAATAAGCGCTCGTTTTAATAAGAAAAGTGGGCCTTGCTGATTGAGAATATGAATTTGATGAATTTGTATTACCCAGAAACACAGAGAGTAAGAATTGAGAATATCTGATTTTTGCATTTAATATCTCAATTCATCAATGCAGCAAAGGTAAAGGTAAATTTCTATTTATTTTGCATAATTATGCTTAACACAAATAATTATCAAAACGATAAAAATAACAAAATATTGTTAGTAATTGCCATAATTTTGTCACTAATATTCTTTTTAGAATTGGCGCTCAGAGCTTATTCCTTTTATATTGAGGCTTTAGCTAATTCTCAAGGGGAAAGAAATGTGCCAGATTTCTCCAATAGTTTTGTCAAACTAAGAATAGGTATAGAATATTTTGGTCTAAATATTATTTATATTATCTGGCTAGTAATAAATAAACAAGGACAAATATATATAAATTTTACAAAAATACTAAAAAACACTTCATTTTTTTTGTTAATTGCCTTTATAAGTTATCCAGTAACTGGTGATATTAACTTATATGTACATTATGGGTTAATGGATTTAAATAAAATCAACCCTTTTCTTAATGCTGCAAATACATTTACCTCAAGCTTATCTCCATTTCTTGCCTGGAAACAGACTTCAACTTATGGGCCTATATCGCAACTATTTTTCATGTTTTCCGCTTATTTCACTACAATTAGTCCAAGCTTAGGAATTTATGTATTTAAATTGCTATGTCTTGTATTTCACATAATAAATTCTTATTTGATATGGCAGTATTTAAAAATATCTCCATATAGAAGTAATGTTACAATTGCATATATAATAAGTCCATTTATGTTATATGAGCAAGTTACAAATGCACACATTGATGTCTTTATTTCCACAGTTTTAATTATTTTAATAATCTGTCTTAAAAAGCGTAGTTATATAGCTGCAATTATTGCAGGTTGGATTGGCTTTTTAATTAAAACATTACCAATTATTTGGTTACCTCTAATTTTTGTTTATTTAATTAAGCAACAGCGTTGGAAAAGTTTATTTATTGCTCTTTCTGTCTCTGTAGCTATAGTCATAGCAGCTGATCTTACAGTTTTACCTACAGTCGAGTCTTGGGAAAGCCTATTGAATCCTGGGGTTAAAGAAAGAGTAATTAATTCAATATATGCCTTAGTTACGCAAGTACTAAGTTTAAAACATCTGAACCTTCCTATAAGTTTACAAAAGTTCGTATTCTCGATATTTAAAACTATAATGTTTAGTATATTTGTAGTTTCTTATATTATCATTCTTACTAAACCATATTTTAAAAAAAATTATGATGAAACTAATCTTAGTCTAAATCTAGGATGGATTACCTTAATATTATTTATATTAGCTACTCCTTGGTATTGTTCTTGGTACTCCTCTGTTCTTTTAGCAGTAGTAGCTTTAAACATACATTCAAAACGATTTGCCATTACCAGCATCATATTATGCCTTACAAATCCTCTTACTTTAAATTTGCCACTTTTAAAACTTCTAACGGTTGTACCGGCCTTAGTAGTAATTCTATTTTGGTTTGTGCGTGATATCCAAACTCAAAAAAAATCGTTGACGAATTGAATCAATAAATTACTGAGTTGCAAATGAATATAATTAAGAATTACACACGAGTTACGGAATAACGAACTGCAGAGGCGCAGCTGAAAGTTCTGACGCTCAGAACTTTCCAAAACAGAGTATACGAAAAAATGACAGTTTGAGAGATATTTTGCGTAACTCCTGATAATATTGAACAAATCAATCATTTACATGGGATGCTGGTTGATTGATTAGTGAGTATTTGAAGATGTCTGTTGTTTCTGGTGTCACTGTTACCGTTCCTGGTACAACTGCTAATTTAGGGCCTGGTTTTGACTGCATCGGTGCGGCGTTAAAGCTTTACAACAAGTTCAAGTTTACTCGTCTAGAAGAGGGTGGGTTAATTATTAATGTCACTGGTACAGAAGCTGAACGAGTACAAACTGATGAGAGCAATCTGCTCTACCAAGCATTTGTAAATTTCTATCAACATATAGAGCAGACACCGCCAGCAGTGAAAATAGAAATTCAGCTGGGTGTGCCATTAGCACGAGGTTTAGGTAGTTCAGCTACAGCAATTGTGGGTGGGTTGGTTGCTGCTAATCAGCTGGCGGGTGCGCCTCTGTCTCAGTTGCAGGTGATGGAGTTAGCGATCGCAACGGAAGGCCATCCTGATAATGTAGTTCCTGCTTTATTGGGGGGATGCCGTCTCGCTGCTAGCAGTGGCGGAGGTTGGGAAATTTGTGATGTTCCCTGGCATGGGGATGTTGTAGCGATAGTGGCTATTCCTGATTTTGAACTTTCCACTCAAGAAGCACGGCGCGTTCTTCCAACTGAGGTGAGTCGTGCAGATGCCATTTTTAACACTGCACATCTAGGATTGTTGTTGCGTGGATTGGAAACTGGTAAGGGAGAATGGTTAAGGGCTGCTTTGCAAGATAGATTGCATCAGCCTTATCGCAAAGTCCTAATTCCTGGTTACGATGCTGTGAATATAGCAGCTGTTACTGCTGGTGCTTATGGCATGGTAATTAGTGGTGCAGGGCCGACACTGTTAGCTTTGGCGGATAAATTGCACTCAGAGGCAGTGGAAACAGCGATTTCCACTGCTTGGAAAGAAGAAGGAATTACAGCTGAAGTGCGATCGCTTTCTTTAGATACCCAAGGCGCAGTCAGCTAGAAGAGGAGGGGGAGAGGGGGAGATAGGGAGAGGGGGGAACAATTAAAAATTACTAACCCATTCCCCCACTCCTCCACTCCCCCACTCCTCCACTCCCCCACTCCTCCACTCCCCCACACAGGACTCAAATACATGGAGCAAATCCAGACTGAAATAGCGGCGCTTAACTCTCAAATACAGGTTCTACAGCAAGAACGCGCTGCGCTCTCTATTAATAATGTAGTATCTAGCGAGAATCATTCACCCTTAGCAATGGTTGAAGTTTACCGTCGCCATGCCAGGGAAAATCCCCAATTGTCTGCTGAACTCAAGGGCATTGATGATGCGATCGCAGCTCTAGAAGTGCAGCTACACCAAAAACAAGCTGAATTAGAGTGTTGCCAAATTGAACCAAAACAACTTACTCAACAGCAGCAGCTAGATGAGGCAAAAAGAGTGGCTCAGATTCATGCTGAACGCGTTAATCAACTCGCAGCAGAACTATCAAAAGAAATCCGCAGCCTGAAAGCTTGTGCTGATCAACTTAGTCCCATCTATTGGCAGGTGTATTACAAACCTTTTATTACTGGCTTCAAAACCATATCAGTTCCCTATGTCCGATCAGATGGGGAAGTTTGGACAATTGTCAACCGGATTGTGTGAAATATGAGCTAATACTCCTCTACCCAATGTTTGACCCAAGCTCAAGCAAGACTATAACTGAAGACGGTGGCGTTAGCCGCCGTTTTTTGTTGACTTAGCAAAAGTTTACATTTAGAATGGACTTTGGAAGGAGTTCTTGAGTATTTATTACTATAGAAATCTAAAATTTAATCTTTTAGGGATAAATAACCTTAACAAAAGTACGAATTCCTTAATATAATGTAATCAAAAGAAAAAACGTAAATTAATTGTCAGCAGTGATGAATGATATTGAACTTCCTTGGCTAACGGCCATAATTCTCTTGCCCTTGGTGGCTGCCTTAGCCATCCCCTTAATCCCAGACAAAGAAGGTAAAACCGTTCGGTGGTATGGTTTGGGAGTAGCGATCGCCGACTTTGCATTAATGATTTATGCTTTTTGGTATCACTACGACTTCCAAAACTCAACATTCCAACTTGTAGAAAACTATCCTTGGGTACCACAGTTAGGTTTGAATTGGTCTGTAGCGGTTGATGGTTTATCGATGCCGCTAATACTCCTAACAGGCTTAATTAATACTCTCGCAATCTTCGCGGCTTGGAAAGTTACCAACAAGCCGCGATTATTTTATGGTTTGATGTTAGCGATGTACACCGCCCAGCTAGGCGTGTTTCTCGCTCAGGATATGCTGTTGTTCTTCCTAATGTGGGAAATCGAGTTAGTACCCGTTTACTTGCTGATTTCCATTTGGGGAGGGCCAAAGCGCCGCTATGCAGCAACTAAATTTATTATCTATACTGCGGCTGCATCTATATTTATATTGATAGCTGGTTTTGCAATGGCATTCTCTGGAGATACCATCACCTTCGACATGGCGGCTCTGGGAATGAAGCAATATCCGAAAGCCTTTGAATTATTAGTTTATGCAGGTTTATTAATTGCTTTCGGAGTAAAGCTGCCAATTTTCCCCTTGCACACTTGGCTACCTGATGCTCACGGTGAAGCATCAGCACCTGGCTCGATGATTTTGGCTGGGGTATTGCTCAAAATGGGTGGTTATGCTCTCATCCGCTTCAACGTTGAGATGTTGCCCAATGCTCATGTTTACTTCGCACCAGTGCTGGCGATTTTAGGTGTAGTGAATATCGTCTATGGTGCTTGCTGTGCTTTTGCTCAAACCAATCTCAAACGCCGCTTGGCTTACTCTTCAATTGCCCACATGGGGTTTGTGTTAATTGGTATTGCTTCTTATACAGAATTGGGAATCAGTGGCGCGGTGCTACAGATGGTTTCTCACGGTTTGATTGCTGCTAGCTTGTTCTTCCTGTCAGGCGTAACTTACGAACGCACCCACACCTTGATGATGGATAAAATGGGTGGGATGGCGAAAGTAATGCCTAGAACCTTTGCTCTGTTTACCGTTGGTTCAATGGCTTCTCTAGCTTTACCAGGAATGAGTGGCTTTGTCGGTGAGTTGATGGTATTTCTCGGTATCGCCACCAGTGATGTTTACAGTTCCAGTTTCAAAATTGTAGTCCTCCTGTTGTCAGCGGTTGGTGTGATTTTGACTCCAATTTACTTACTGTCGATGCTGCGCCAAGTATTCTACGGCAACCAAAGTGAAGAGTTACACTTGGATGCTGTAATCTCTGATGTTAAACCACGCGAACTGTTTATCACTGCTTGTTTGCTACTTCCAATCATCGGTATCGGCTTTTATCCCAAGTTGGCAACGCAGACTTATGATGTGAAAGCAGTAGAATTAGCAACTCATGCTCGTCAAGTTCTACCAGTTGTAGCTCATCAGCAACCATCAAGTCTCTACTCGCGTATTTTTACAGCGCCAACATTGGCCACTTCTGAAGTTGAAAGTTTAGTTAATATTGCTCAGTAAATATACTTCTCAGGAAGTATGCTGAAAGTAGATTTTAATAAGAGGGGAATATAGGGATGGTTTCGTAACCATCCCTAAAATTTTGGCATTCTCAAGCAAGTGAATATCCAGCTTTACCAACTTCTAGTCGAACAACGTTAGCAGGAACCACACCTGTGGGAGGAGGTAAAAACATTCCCCCATTAGTCACAACATATATCGCAGTGCGATCGCCCTCGCTTTGACCAAAAGCCACTGCTGTGCTACCAATTACACCTGACTCAGCTTGAGCAATGATAGTAGTACTGCGATCGGGTGCAATTTTTACTACACTATTGTAAATGTGCGTTGCTCCATAAAGGTTGCCTTCCACATCAAAGGCAAAGTCATCAATATTAGTTTGCTCAACAAAAATTTCCGGCTCACCTGGATTATTAGCGGTATCAACAGGAATCCGCAACAGCAACATTTTTTCCGTATTTGAAACGTAGAGGAAATCACCAAAACGCTTCAAGCCATTTGCAGCTGGAAACACGCTCTCAGAACTGCTACGAGCAAGCATTGGATGTTCTAACCAAATTGATCCACGGCGTTGAGCAACATCAATTAGCCAGATTGCACCGCGATAGGAATCTGCTGCCAAATACTGAGTGCCAGAAAGTGGGGTGATGCCATTAAGAAATATAGCATCTGGTAGTGTCAGCAAGGTTTCCACCGTGCCATCACTTTTAACTAGAGAAACCACAGGTATAGAATCAGCATTCCAGCCTGTTGCCACCAGATCGCCGTTGGTAGTGAAAGCAAGACCACTTACTTTGCCTTCAACAGTGGCATGAATTTGCTGATTGCCATCTGGGGTAATGCGAACAATCTCGCCAACTTCGTGATTGGTTACAAAAATTGTGCAATCTGGTGCGTAGACGTAGCCCGCCGCAGGTATCGCTAGATTTTCCAAAAAAGTATTGACTGGGAACGAGGTAATAATTTTAGCAGGTGCTAATTCAATCGGCTTATCTGCGTAAATAGACGGTAAACCTGCGGAATTTCCCATATTAACCTACCGCACTCCCCTAAAAATTTATTTTCCCAAAGAGATATCTTACGAGACAGGTGAAGTCTCCACAGAACAACTATGGCTACTAACTTACCTGTAGACACAGAAATTATACCAGTGGTTTTGCAATTACAACCTGCGATCGCCATGACTGACGATCAGTTTTATGAGTTTTATCAGATCAACCGCGACTTTCGCATCGAACGCAATGCTGCTGGAAAATTAGTGATTATGCCCCCTAATGGTTGCGAAACTGATGAACGCAACTTTAACTTAGTTGGGCAGTTGTGGGTATGGACAAAGCAAGATGGTACAGGTGTAGGGTTTGGTTCCAGTGGTGGGTTTACTTTGCCGAATGGTGCGGTGCGATCACCAGATGCAGCGTGGATAAAACGCGATCGCTGGGAAGAAATACCGCCATAACTGCGAAAAAAGTTTGCCCCGATTTCTCCTGACTTTGTGGTAGTGTGATGTATTTTAAATTGGCTATGGTTACTCAGTTAGACCAAAGCTGTAAAGAAATTTCAACTTTAGCTAAAAACTTTTAAAATTCTCTAGACTCTCCAGTCGGGTAGAGAGTCTAGGATAAATTCAAGGCGACTCTTAGGCAGAAATCAAATATTTTTGTATCTTGACAGATGCGCCCTAGTCATCCAGCTTGATCTGGCAAAGTTGTTCATTCTATCCCGTAAATCTATGACTCTGACACTCACAGTTCCCAACATGGCTTGTTCTGCTTGTGCAAACACCATTACCAAAACACTTCAAGCAGTTGATGCCAACGCCACTATTCAGGCTGATCCTACAACCAAGCTTGTCAGTGTAGAAACTCAAGCATCAGAAACAGCAGTTAAGGAAGCATTGGCTGCTGCTGGCTATCCAGTTGTCTGAAGAAAGGGGGCTGGGGACTAGGTACTGGGGACTGGGGACTGGGAGATGTTGAGGTTTTGAAGTGAATGAACGAGTCCCTAATCCCTAACCCCTAATCCCTAATCCCTAATTCCTAATCCCCAATCCCTAATTCCCAGTATGGATAATCTTACACTCAAACTCCGAGGCATGAGCTGTGCTGCTTGCGCCAATAATGTTGAAAAAGCGATTCGCTCAGTTCCAGGGGTGATTGACTGCAACGTTAACTTTGGAGCAGAACAAGCCACTATTAATTACGATCGCCAGCGAACCAATTTGGAGAAAATCCAAGCTGCTATCGACGCTGCGGGTTACTCGTCTTCACTCCAGGAAGACATACTTACTAGAGAAGATGATGTTGAAAAAGGCAGTAGGCTGTCAGAACAACGTCAACTCACCCTTAAGGTAGTGGTTGGGGGTATAATCAGCTTTTTCTTGTTTTTCGGGTCATTGCCGATGATGACAGGGCTGCACTTGTCCCTGATTCCAGAATTTCTACATAATCCTTGGCTACAGTTAGTGCTGACAACACCCGTTGAGTTCTGGTGTGGTGGCTCTTTTTACCGCAATGCTTGGAAAGCTTTTAAACGGCATACTGCGACGATGGATACGCTGATTACTTTGGGTACAAGTGCAGCATATCTATATTCTTTGTTTGTTACTGTTTTCCCTGGATTTTTTATTGCTCAGGGCTTGATGCCTCATGTTTATTATGAAGTTGCAGCAATTGTCATTACTTTAATTTTGCTAGGACGGTTGTTGGAAAATCGCGCTAAAGGACAGACTTCTGAAGCCATCCGCAAACTCATTGGACTGCAAGCCAGAGATGCCAGAGTCATTCGTAATGGTGTGGAAATGGATGTTCCCATTGCCGAAGTTAGAGTCAATGATGTGATTTTGGTGCGTCCTGGTGAGAAGATTCCGGTTGATGGGGAAGTGATTGCAGGTGCTTCGACGGTAGATGAAGCGATGGTGACAGGTGAAAGTCTGCCAGTTAAGAAGCAACCAGGAGATGAGGTGATTGGGGCAACGATTAACAAAACTGGTAGTTTTGAGTTTCGGGTGACACGAGTTGGAAAAGATACGTTTTTAGCTCAAATAGTTAAATTAGTACAACAGGCACAAGGTTCTAAAGCCCCAATTCAACGCTTGGCAGATCAAATTACAGGATGGTTTGTACCAGCTGTAATTGCGATCGCGATCGCCACTTTCGTTATTTGGTTTATTTTTACAGGCAACTTTACCTTAGCAACAATCACAACGGTGGGTGTACTGATTATCGCCTGTCCCTGTGCTTTGGGTTTAGCGACTCCCACTTCTGTAATGGTGGGGACGGGTAAAGGTGCAGAAAATGGCATTTTGATTAAAGGCGCTCAAAGCTTAGAACTGGCACACAAAATCCAAACTATTGTCTTAGATAAAACTGGAACTCTGACTCAGGGGAAACCCACGGTTACAGATTTTGTAACTGTTAACGGCACTGCTAATGCTAATGAAATCCAGCTTTTACAATTGGCTGCAACGGTAGAACGCAATTCTGAGCATCCTTTAGCAGAGGCAGTTGTCAGATATGCCAAATCTCAAGAAGTGAAATTAATAGAGGCAAAGAACTTTGAGGCTAATGCAGGTAGTGGTGTACAAGGCATAGTTGCTGAACGCCTTGTACAAATTGGCACACAACGCTGGTTAACAGAACTCGGAATTAACACCATTGCTCTCCAGCAGTATCAAGAGACTTGGGAGGCTGCTGGTAAAACAGTCATTTGGATTGCTGTAGATGGTCAAATACAAGGAATAATGGGAATTGCCGATGCCCTAAAACCATCATCAGCAGCAGCAGTTAAAGCACTACAAAAGTTAGGTTTAGAAGTAGTCATGTTGACTGGAGATAATCGCCAAACTGCGGAGGCGATCGCGGCTCAAGTCGGTATCAAGCACATCTTTGCCGAAGTGCGACCAGATCAGAAGGCGGCGATTATTCAATCTCTGCAACAAGGGGGGCTGGGTATTAGGGACTGGGAGGACAAGGGAAAGATACAAAGAAGAATTCTTGAACAGCTCTCTCCTTTATCTCCTAGTACCCAATCCCCAGTACCCAATCCCCAGCGATGCACTGAGCTTGTCGAAGTGTACCCAATCCCCAGCGATGCACTGAGCTTGTCGAAGTGTACCCAATCCCTTGTTGCAATGGTAGGTGATGGCATTAATGATGCACCAGCACTAGCACAGGCAGATGTAGGGATTGCTATTGGTACAGGAACAGATGTGGCGATCGCAGCTAGCGATATCACTCTAATTTCTGGAGACTTGCAGGCAATAGTCACAGCTATTCAACTCAGCCACGCCACCATCAACAACATTAGGCAAAATCTCTTTTTTGCGTTTATTTACAACGTTATTGGTATTCCTATTGCGGCTGGAATTCTGTTCCCTTTCTCTGGCTGGCTGCTTAATCCCATCATCGCTGGGGCTGCGATGGCTCTTTCTTCGCTTTCTGTTGTCACGAATGCCCTAAGATTGCGTAACTTTCAACCAAAAGTTAGTTCCTAATTGCAGAGGACTTTAGCAAATGTTCAGCAAAAAAACGTTTTGGGCAAATCTAGCTAGTTTAGTGCTTCTAGCTGGAACATCAGGTGTAGCAGTAGCAGAAATGCCGAGTTCCCCATCGGACAACCCTAGCCAATTTCAGCATATAGAGCAACCTTTGCGGATGAAAGTTGGTGTTGCGATCGCGGGCTTAACCTTAATTGGATTAGAACTATGGTGGTTTCTCTTATATAAAAGTCCTGAATCTTAGACCAATACAGAGGTTTGCAGTTTTCTTATTCTTTCTTATCACTCAACATTCAGTATTGATTGCTATTTTTGGATGATCGGACAAATTGTATTTTCCTGCTGACCACGCATATTCTTCCAGCCTGAAAGTAATCCTTCTATCTCAGAACGTAAGGTTACCAACTGATCAATTTGGCGGTCAATTTGCAATAATTTATCTTCCAGCTTTTCTTTAATTTCACCACAAGGAGGTTGTCCTTGGTCATAAACCTGAAGTATGGCTCTAATTTCATCCAGGCTAAGACCAAGGTTTTGCGCTCTTTTAATGAAAGCTAGACGAGTAAGTACATCTGAAGAAAACTGGCGAAAGCCCCCCTCTGTTCGGCCTGATGATTTAAGCAAACCTAAGCTTTCATAGTAGCGAATTGTCCTAATAGGAATTCCGCTCAAACTTGTTACCTGACCAATCAAAAGTAGTTTACTATCCTGAGTTAACACGGCAGATTTCCCAAATTCTGTAATTATTATTACATATTTTTCTCTTTGCTAACTTTCCATAAGAATAGCAAAACTTAGCCTCAGTATTTGAAATTTATCTTTAATAAGAGACTTCACTATGTTTTCATTTTGCAAATGTCTATTATTAATGGATATTAGCTTTTATAAAATATTCTTTTACTAAGAAAATGTAACTTTTTTTAAGCTCTTATTCCAAAAATTATATTTTTAATCTAGTTAAGGTTTTGTGGCAATGTCTTTTACAGTACTGAAAGTAACTGTTTTATGAAAATTCCTATGTTACTTCTAGATTAACCGCTTCACTTCAAGCGAAATCCTAAAAATGAACGTTAACTCGCAGAATTTTAGCTCAAATCGTAAACCTAAAAATTTTAATAACCCAGAGCGTTTTATTGAGGGATGGTATTGGGTAATTACCTCTCAAAATCTGCGGGTGGGTGAGGTCAAACCTGTCACAATTTTAGGCAGGAAACTAGTAATTTACCGTGGTAAAGACAAAAGGGCAGTTACCTTAGATGCCTATTGTCCCCATATGGGCGCTCACCTTGCTGAAGGTAAGGTTGAAGGTAATGAATTGCGTTGTTTTTTCCACCACTGGAAGTTTGATTCTGAAGGGATTTGTGTTGATATTCCATGTTTAGATGAGCCGCTTCCCATTAAGTTAAAAACTTGGCCCACAGCTGAGAAGTACGGAATGATTTGGGTTTGGACTGGAGAAATTCCCCAACAACCTATACCCTTTGTTCCAGAGTGGGAAGAAAAGGATTGTGATATAACTTTTGGCCCACGTTTACTGCTGAAATGTCACCCTAACGTGGTAATGATTAATGCCATTGATGCTCAACACTTTAATACAGTTCACAAACTATCATCAGAAGTTGTATTTGAAAAACAGGAATTGGAGCAAAATGCTATTATCTTTAGAAATAGTACACGTGGTAAAAACCAATCTTTTTTCATCAAAGTTATCCATCCTTTCTACAAAAATACTGTTACTTACACTATTTGTTACTGGTATGGTAGCACCGCTATATTAACAATTAATTCTGATTATCTCCATTTAAATATCATGTTTCCCCTACGCTTAATTAAAGGAGGAAAATCTGAATCTCAACCCCTATTAATGATTAAAAAACGTAAAGGACTTTTAGGTTGGTTATATAATCAGTTTGTGTTATTACTGACTAAAATTGTCGGTCAATACTTTTTTGTAGGTGACAGCAAGATTTTTCAGACAATTCGATTTGATTTGAAAACTCCGATTAAGGCAGATCAATCAATTATGCAGTTGATCACCCATGTTGAAAGACAGAAACCTTTGATGTGGGGTACTTGGCAAGAAGTGCGATCGCAACAAGCAGAAAGCAAGCCCAAGCGTGAGAGATGGCAAGATAATATGGTTAATGACTAATAATAAGTTAAAAGTTGAAAGTAATTTGATGAGACTTTTAACTTTTAACTTGTTTTTTTTAAACTACCCTTTTTATAAAAAGAAGTGGCAAAGCCACTTCGTAATTCCCAGGTAGAACCTAAAGTTGAGTATAACCACTATACAAATTTAAAATAGTATAAATTGACACTAAATTTCTTAGATAACGCTATTTTATTGATTCTCATCTGGCAAATAACTGTATATTTACTAAACCTCATGATTGCAATGTAGACTCAATATTATCTAATTCATTACTTAGATATGCTAGTTGAGCCTCTTCTTCAAGAAGTTGCTGTTCTAACTGAAATTTAATTGCTGTACCAGCCTCGATTGCCAAATCTGACCGCATCCGCTTTATCTTTTGGCTGCGGATGTCCGATTCTGCTTGAAGTGCGTCTAGTTTTTGCTGTAGTCGCCGCTGCTGACCAGTAGTTAAGTTAGTAGCAGGTGGAGTAGTTTCAAAGGTTGCTGTTTCACCTGCTAAGAATTTACTCCCACCTGCGTAATAGCAAAGTGGAAAGTTATCACCCAAATCCAGCACTTTGTTGACAAACGGGTGTTGCGGCCCCGAAGCTCTTTTAGGTACTTGGTCAAATAAGTAAACTAAAACATCAAGAATACGTGCATAGCCATCTTTATTTACTGCTGCTTTACCTTGCAAAGCGTCCAACAAGCAATCTGTGAAAGCACTGTAGGGTTGACCCGTGTAAGAATATTCGTCTTCTCGCGAAGAAGCAACTACAACTTGACCGCTTCCCGTTGCTAACACATTTAACAGTTCTGGAGGTAAGGGTGATTTAACAAATGTTTCCCCTGGTTCCTTCAAACCTGGAACGCCACTTGCATGACAGCAATCTAATAAAACTACCAGTTTACGCGCTGTAATTGCTTCAATTTTTTGGGTAAATTCTACACCTGAGATAGCTGTGTCTGCGCGTTGGCTAGGGTCATAGCCATAAGGGACAAGGAAGTATTCATTAGTACGTCTATTGCATCCACCGTGACCAGAGTAGTAAATGATGACAGTTGCATCAGGATTTTGATTGACTTGAGTGATGATTTGGTCAAAAGCTGCAAGGATATTTTGCCGAGTTGCAGAGGTTTCGGTTAGTAGTGTGACTTGTTCTGGTGGATAGGCGGCGCGATTTGGGTCAATTAGCACATCTTGTAGAGCAGTTGCATCTTTGACAGTCACAGGTAAATCTGCACCTACGCCTATAAGTAATGCATAACCATTGGTAAAAGTTTGGTTTGTCATACGGTGGGTGAGGAATGCGATCGCCTTTTATACTGTATAACTTGTGCAGAGGTCACGCGCTTTACCTAGCTTGTGTACTTATTTAAACAGATTATTTCATAGTTTCTTCTTGCGAGATAATTATTTGATTAGCTGGTAGAGGTTGAAGCCTTACGAACATTATGCTTCCGCCAGTAATTACTAAGCCTATTACTGCTGGAACAAACGGCACCCAAACACCTGAGATTAATAGACCTAAGCAGACTAAATACAGAACTGCGATCGCTATTCCGCCTGCCAAGGCGAGATAGAGTAGATGCTGAAACCGCCATGCTAGCAACCCCCCGGCCAGAGACCAGCCCCAAATCCAGACAACCTCAACCCACAGTGACCAAACCTGCAACAAAGGACGCTTATCTAGAACGGCGCTGAGGATTTGGCTAACCATGTGTGCATCTACCAGCACTCCTGATATTTCTTTGTTTAATTGAGTTCTATTAGACTTATCTAACTGCTTGGAAGAATCTCCTTTTGCCACCACACCAATCAGAACAATCCGGTCTTTGATAGCGCTAGGGTTAACTGAACTCGATAGAAACTGCGTTAACGTTATCTGTTCAGCTACCTGCTTTGAGGAACGGTAGTTAAGTAATATTTGACCGCCATTAGCATCAATACCTTGATAGCCACTAGCACGAGAATTGAGAGTCGGTAAAATAGTATTACCAAGCTGCAAATTTCCTTGTGGGGTGAATTTTGGTTCAATTCCTAAAGGTTGCAAATAGAGTGAGGCAAGCTGTAGGCTGAGCGAATAGGAAGCAGGACATAATGATGTAGCTTCCTGGTTCATGAATAGGAGTTGCCGACGTACAACACCATCATGATCGTAAATAAAATCGTTGAATCCTAAATTTTCGTTTGAGATTTCTGGTGGTGGCTCATTACCTTTAGTGTTTGCTGTTGTAAGACTCCCCTGACATACTCCAATTAAGTTATCAGTCTGCTGAAGACGAGTAATTAAATCTTGCTGTTCGGCAGGAAAATCACGAGAGACATCTAGACCGATCGCGCGGGGTTGGTATTGATTCAGTTTTGCTAGTAGTTTATTGAGAGATTTGTCAGAGATGGAAGCTCCTTTTAAAATCTCGCCATTTTGTCGTTGATTTGCTATGTCATTATCATCAATTGTTACTATTAGCAAGCGAGGATCAGTTCCCTCGTTGGGACGCGATCGCATCATCTGGTCAAAGGCTAAAATTTCTGTACTTTGCAGTATTCCCAACCATCTAATTCCTGCAACTAAACCTGTTATAAGCAAACTTATAAAAATTAGTCTGCTAAAGTTAAATTTACTAGATGGAGTTTCGCGATTGTTAATTAACTTTTGTCTACTTGATACTTGGCTACTAAATGTTTTAATAATTGAAGTCGGAGTTTTTTGTTTTTTCGACGTGCTAATGCCATTTATAGAATGCCCTGTTATTTTGATAATTTCTTTGGGAATGAGTAAATCTATTCCAGCAAACTGGATTTTATTTTGATAAATAGGAACTTTTGCAAACTGAGTTGTTGCGCTTTCTAAATCACCACGGATAAAGCTTGCTATTCCACGGGTGTATATTAATAATGACTCAAATTCTGCTAATGGTTCGGCAACTGTCTCTACTAATGAGGCAAATCGTAATAGTTCTGCTTTTTCTTGATTTTGGTTCAAGTTTGATAAAGTCAATGCTAGTTCGCGAGCTGCTTCACTAGGAAGTACATAAGCTAACGCAGTCCATCGTTGAGCTTGGGCAAGGTCTTGAATATCAGGATCGTCGTTACAAAGTTGTGGGTGGATGTAATCGAGTAGAAAGTTAGCCAGTTCATTAAATCGCTGCTTACCAAAATCTGGATCTTCCTTCAAGGATTTAAGCAGTTGCTTTCGTATTGCTAAATCCATCTCGTAGAGTTCATGCCCAACTTCGTCACATAGGCTAGAAAGCAGTAGATCCGATACACCTACCCAAGGAATACCTAGCGCTTGGCCCTGAATATCCCGCTGAAAATTAGCCCACAAACGATATAATAAATCGGGTGTGAGCGCTAAGGGAAAAGCCGCATGATAAGCCAAATATAAGTGAGCTTTTCCGAAACGTTTTTTAAAAGACTCAATTCGTCGGTTAGCCATTTCAGGTTTTATTTTACTCATTTTATCCGCTCCTGAAAGCTCGCAGAGCGTCCGCGCAAGACATCAATTGCGTTCTGCATACCTCGGCGGTTGACTTCATACATCGGAATTAAATGGGCAATTTCTCCAGCTGTAGTGCCAAGCCAACGCGATCGCGGCATTGGATTGAGCCATGCAATATAGCGAACATATTGCTTGAGTTGTTTCACAAATACCCCAGTTAAATCAATACGTTCTGGATTAAAATCACCACGAGCAGCACCCGCATCACTAAAGATAAGTACAACAGTTCGTTCTTGACGCAATTGCCCTAAAACATTTTGAATCAGTTCAGCTTGTTGATGATGAGGGTCTTGGTAAAGATATTCTACTGGACAGTTATGAAAGTAATAGATATTGGATCTTCCTAAGCGTCCTCCTCGAAGAGCAGTTTCTACCAATCGTTGTGATAAGGAATGAAACGGCACCATCGAGCCATCTTGGTCAATCAGTAATAACAGTTCAGTTCGGTTCACCCGATGCGGTACGATTACAGGTTCTAGAAAAGTGCCTTGATGTCCAATTTGTTTAATTGTTGCTTCCACATCCAATTCAGTTGGCACTCCTTCCCGGATCATCCGGCGCAAGTGCCGCCACATCTGCTTCATCTGCCGTTGAGTTACAGGTAGGTAGTCGAAAGAAAGAAGAAATTGGTTATAAGAAGTTTGGTCGTTCCTGCTGGTTGCTTGCAAAACTACCTGAGCGACTTGCACTTCATCTTCAATTACTTGAGTCAAATTTAAAGAGATATCTGAAGTGGGTGTACCTGTAGTTACTTGGAGAAGGGAGTTATCATCACTGGCTCTTTGTTTAGATAGTCGCTGAGTAAGCCATCTAATAATTGTATATATAGTAGTTAAGACAGATCCGGAAGCTAACCCTACTGCAACTACTTGAAAACCTAGAGTTATAAATAGGGCGATCGCTTTCCAATTATTCTGGCTTTGGGTTTGATTTGTCTTTGGTGTTGAAGTGGGATTAGGATTAGTCTCTGGAGTTGGAGTTGGATTGTTTGATTCAGGCGTTTGAAATTGAATCGCTGAATTTTTGGGAGTCTGATTTTGATTTCTGCTTGTTATCCCCCAAATAATTCCAGCTCCTATAATACAAGCTCCTGCTAAAGCTAGATAGCGAGTTATTTGAGAAAGCTGACGCTGCCGAGTTGTCATGGCCAATATTGGCGAGGTTGCCAAGATAGTCTTACTGCCAATCACTTGCTCAAAATGATACTCAAATAACTGCATTTCCTCTGTAGATTTAATCCACAAAGTTTGACACAAACGCTTCAAAGCAGCTTGGTCATTAATTCCAAAGCCAGCTTGCATGGCTTGCAAAACTAACTGATACTCGTCAATACCGAGTGGCAAACCAGCCTCACGCAGTTTAGTAAAGAGTTCCAGTAGAGGCAAATCATTCACGTCCACGGCTTTGTCTCAAATAACGGATATGGTCATCCCAACTTTTAAGCAACACACCGCCAAATGGAATTTTGCCATCCAGTTTTGCTAAAGCCTCATCTTGGGGATAGCGACGCAGGACGCGAAACCAGTCAATTAATTCGCTGGTGCTTACCTTTTTACCTGCCTCCCCTTTATCTTTTCGCATTTCTTCTCGCAGTAGTAAGAAGCGAACTATGGCTTTGTCTACCAAAGGTTGGGGTGAAGTGGGAAACAGAGCGTTAATAATTTGTATCAACCGCTCACGACTGGGAAATTCAACATAATGAAATAAGCACCGACGCAAGAAAGCATCTGGTAAATCTTTTTCATCATTGCTCGTAATCAAAACGATTGGTGCTGCCTTGGCTTCAATCTCCTGACCTGTTTCCTCAACAACAAACCTTCGTTCATCTAATTCCAATAGCAGGTCGTTGGGAAAGTCAATATCAGCTTTATCAATTTCATCAATTAGTACAACGGTGCGATTTTCTTGCTGAAATGCCCGTCCTAAAGGCCCCCAGCGTACATAAGCTGTTGGGTTATCGATTCGCTGGATTTGTTCTGCTGTCAAGCGACCAGAAGCAGCTAGCTGGGCATCTCGCAATCGTCCAACGGCATCGTAGTTATATAAACCATCTTTTGCCCTGCTGGTAGACTTGACATACCAAGCTTCTAAATTCAAACCCAGATCGTAAGCAACTGCACTTGCTAGCAGAGTTTTACCGCATCCTGGTTCTCCCTTTAGCAATAATGGTCGTTCCAAGTAAATAGCCAAGTTGACTGCTTCAACCAGTTCAGGATTAGGCAAATAGGGATTTAATAACTGTCCATTTGCCCCTTTTTCTCCTACTTTGGGCTGTCTTTTACCTGTATATTCCAAGAATTGTCTGCCTACAACCTCAGCCATTTTTCCTCTTCTTCATACCAATTACAGCCAGAGAGGTGACAAATTTCTCCCAAGGCGGGTTCTGGTATGCCATTATCACTGTTTTTCAGTATGGTTTGTACTGTTTCATCTAACTGGTCTATTAGTTTAGTAGGTAGTTCGTCCGCTGCATACTCTAACCAGTTGGTTAATTCATCTTCAGAAAATTCGGTAATCTCAGGCAGTTTCACAGGGTTATCTGGCTTCCAGGTTGAGTCAAGCCGTTCTACAAAAGGAAGACTCCAATTACCTACACAGCCCTCATAATCAATAAGGAACATTAATAACTTAAATTGACTAGCTGACAGAGTAGCTTCCTGGACTTTAGTTGCTAATGGTAACCAGAATTCCTGAATTAGTTCGTGCAGAAAAGTTTGCGAAAGGCAATCTACATCGTAAAAAATTAACAGAACATTCTGAGTTCGCCACCATTGATAAACTCGTTCGGCAATTTCAGGGATTGAGCTTTGCCTACCTAGACCAACCCTACCACCAAGTTCACGCCATAAAGCAGCGCTATCGCTCCTCCGAGCAATACGACTGAGTTCAATTCGTATAATCTTTCCCGTCATAATGTGGGGAAGATGTTGTACTACTAACCGATTCAATAACCAGCGTTGACCATAGTAAAGTGAACCGTGAATCAGAAAGGCTCCTATTGAATGAGTCTCGATTAACCGTCGGAATGCTCGCGCTTGCTCTCGATAACCCAGCTTTAACAAAGCACGATACACTCGTCCGCTAGATAAAGCACGTTCCAATTCATCCAATTGCTGAGCTAATTCGTTGAATTCAGCTTCAGTTTGTTCAATTTGCTTTTCTAGTTGGAAGTGAATGAGAGTATCTGTGGCGATCGCATAATCGTGCCGTAACCTTTTTAGCTTCTGAGCTACTAGGTCATAATGTTCTTGTAATGCATGGCTTTTGTGCTGTAGATGCTGCTCGGAGGACATTCAATTACTTTTTGAGCCAATAATCTTTACTCAAGACGAATATCCAGGTTGACGCAGTAATCTGGTTAATTACGTTACGTTTCATTAGCTGAAACATAATTTGTCGCTAGATACAACTTATATAATTTCTTCTATCAGAAATTTACCAGTTCCAGAACTAAGTATAAAAATGTCGTCTCTAAAGTTCGCCTTTATCCAGCAGCTTACCACTACTAACTTGGATTAAGTACAACGATTACTTCTGCTAGCCTGATTCCCAAAGGTTTCCAGTGGGGATTGCTGGAGGAAAAAGTGCTGTCTCCAGACACTGCTCGATAATCATTAGGATATTTCTCAGCAGCGTTTGGTGCTGCATTTACTCGCAAGATGAGTTTCCCCTGATAGCGAGATAATCGGCTAGTCTCTAATAAAATAGTGCCACCGTAGTCCCACGCCAATCCGAAAAGTTTAAAGTTGCCTAATTTCTGGCGTAACTCGCTCAATGGCGTTCCGATACCAATACCTTCGCGGGTTTTCCATGCAGAACCCAGGTTACGCACATCTAGCGGTTTAGTACGAGTTTTATCAGTCCAAACTACTAAGAGCGATCGCCCTTGATTTAAATTTACCTGTGTGGCTGCAAAACTACCTATTCCTTCAGCACCTGAAATGGTTTTATCAACGAGGCGGGATGCACCGAATAGCTTTACTAAATCTTGCTTGCCGGTGTTGCGTGTTATCGGCCCAACTCGCTCACCAGGAATAATTAAGGTATCTGTTGACGGTTGCGATTTAGCGACGGTAACGGGATGAGCGATTTTCTGTGGTAGTGCAATTGCTGGTGTAGCTAAGTAGTTCAACAGCAAAGCTAATGAAGCCGTAGTGATACATTTGATTGATGGTTTCATAAAATATGAATGAGGAGTTTTAAATTAATTCCTCCTCATTTTTAGCTTCTACAATTCCACAATTACCAATTTCTGATTTCCAATATTATTTCATCACTCTAGTTGCGTTAAAAATCGCTAGCAGGGCTACACCAACATCGGCAAACACAGCTTCCCACATTGTTGCTATACCAAAAATGCTTAATGCAATAAATATACTTTTAATACCTAAAGCAAAAGCAATGTTTTGCCAAACTATTCTATGAGTTTTTTTAGCAATCTGTATTGCTTCTGCTACTTTTGACGGTGCATCTGTCATGATGACAATATCGGCAGTTTCTATTGCTGCATCTGAACCTAAACCGCCCATTGCCATACCAACGTCGGCTCTAGCAATTACTGGAGCATCATTAATACCATCACCAATGAAGGCGACTTTACCATGTTTTCCAGGGGTATGAAGTAACTTTTCAATAACGCTAACTTTTTCTTCTGGTAATAACTCTGCTTCGTAATCATCGATACCAAGTTGTAGAGCAATACGAGAAGCGATCGCTTGATTATCTCCTGTCAACATTACTGTTTTCTCTACACCAATTCGTTTTAATGCTTGAATAGCTTCTCTTGCATCTTCTTTTAACTCATCTGCAATTACAATATAACCAGCGTAAATCCTATCAACTGCTAAATGGACAACTGTTCCCTCTACATTGCAAGTTTCATGAGCAATGTTTTCTTTATGTAATAGGCGATCGCTTCCTGCTAACACTAGCTTATTATCTACATTAGCTTTGATTCCATAACCTGCAATCTCCTCGTAATCTCTGACTACAGATACATCTATACTTTGTCCATAAGCATCACGGATAGATTGAGCAATAGGATGATTTGAGTGTGATTCTATTTTGGCAGCTAATGTCAGTAAATCGTATTGATTAAAATCACTATTACTTGGGACAATTTGTGTTACTTTAAATGTTCCTTTTGTCAATGTACCAGTTTTGTCAAAAACAACTGTATTTACTTTAGTTAAAGTATCTAAAAATGTAGAGCCTTTAATTAAAATACCGCGCTTAGCAGCACCTCCAATTCCTCCAAAATAACCTAATGGAATACTAATAACTAATCCGCATGGACAAGAAATCACTAATAATATCAAAGCCCGATAAACCCATTCTGAAGAGGTTGCCCCAGGAATTAATAAAGGAGGTAATATTGCAATTGCTAAAGATACAAAAACTACTACTGGTGTGTAATATCTAGCAAATATAGTAATAAATTTTTCTGTTTCTGCTTTTTTGCTCCGAGCATTCTGTACTAAGTCTAAAATTTTAGCTATGGAGGATTCATCAAAAAGTTTTGTTACTTTAATTGTTAGAACTCCTATTTTATTCAACATCCCAGCCAAAACTGTTTCCCCAACTCTTACAGTTCGCGGTACAGATTCTCCAGTTAAAGCAGATGCATCAACTTGTGAATTTCCTTCGATTATTTCGCCATCTAACGGAATCTTTTCTCCAGGTTTTACGAAGATAATATCATCAATTTTTACAGCTTCAGGTGATACTCTATTTAGTCCTGTCTCTGTCTTGATATTGGCATAGTCTGGGCGTACTTCTAATAAAGCTTTAATGGAACTGCGAGAACGATTAACGGCAATATCTTGGAATAATTCGCCAATTTTATAAAACAACATTACCCCCACAGCTTCGGGTAATTTATGAATGGCGATCGCTCCCAGTGTCGCTACTGTCATTAAAAATGTTTCGTCAAATACTTTCCCTCTAACTATATTCCGTCCCGCAGTTTTTAAAACACTCCATCCACTTAAAAGATAGGCTGGAATAAAAAGCAAATATTCACCTATAGAGTAGAGGGTATTATGTAATTGTGCTTCAGAAATTATACCCGACACATACAAAATTAAAATTACAACCAAAGAAAACACTTCTTTTTTTAGATTGAATTCTTCACCGTGGTCATGGTTATGATTCTCGTCATGGCTATGATTATGGTCATGGTTATGATTCTCATAATTTTCATGTTCACAGCTACAACAATTGGTAGATTCTGAATGTATTTTCCGCTTCATTTTTTTTGAGGGTAGGAAATTATTTTATGCAGGAGAGTTTATTTAAAAATAGTAAAAAAAATAAGTTTTTGCAAGTTAATAAATAAATAGACATAATAAAACTCAAAACACTTAGCGCTGGTAGTTTGCGCTTGAGTGTTCAAGCAGAAATTACAAACTTTAGTTTATTTATGTCTGCTACTTAATTTAAGAACGAGAATCTCTATCGATATGAAGATTTAGGATTTTTTAGTGAAGTTTAAGATTTATAAGATTGTGAATTCGACTACTATTTCTTAATGTTTTAGTAAATTATGAGAAAATTATGAAAAATAAGAGCGTAAGCAAATGCCTTTTCGAGAAAATCCCTCCAGAAAGCCCAGCCTGTCTGAAGTTCATCGCAGCATAAGAGTTCCTACCACCAAAAGCTTCTGGCGTAAGATGCTGGCTTTTGCAGGGCCAGGATATCTTGTTTCAGTGGGATATATAGACCCTGGTAACTGGGCGACTGACTTGGCTGGAGGTGCAGAATTCGGTTATGCACTGCTAACGGTAATTATGCTTTCCAACTTGATGGCGATTTTAATCCAAGCGCTGTGTGTCCGGTTGGGAGTTGCGACGGGGCGAGATTTAGCGCAAGCTTGCCGAGATTACTTCAGTCCGGGTGTGAACTTCTGCTTATGGCTACTTTGTGAAATAGCGATCGCAGCTTGTGACTTGGCAGAAGTTTTAGGAAGTGCGATCGCACTGCAACTACTGTTTGGCATTCCCTTGACTTGGGGTGTCTGCATCACTGCATTGGATGTAATTGTATTATTGCTACTACAACACAAAGGTTTCCGTTATACAGAAGCCTTGGTAATTATGTTAGTAGCAACTGTAGGTATCTGCTTTACAGCAGAAATTATCTTTTCCCGTCCTGATGTTGGTGGAATTTTATTAGGTTATGTTCCCAAAATAGAAATTGTGCAAAATCCAGCAATGCTTTACATTGCCATTGGCATTTTAGGGGCAACAGTCATGCCACACAATTTATATTTGCACTCTTCAATTGTGCAGACACGAGATTGGGAACCAACATCTGATAAGAAATGGGAAGCAATTAAGTTTTGTACTATCGATTCTACAGTTGCTTTATGCTTTGCATTGTTTATCAACTCAGCAATTTTGATTGTTGCTGCTGCCACTTTTCATTATTCTGGACATCAGGATGTAGCAGAAATTCAAGATGCTTATAAATTGCTCTCTCCCTTATTGGGGGTGAATGCTGCAAGTGCAATTTTTGGTTTAGCATTACTTGCTTCCGGACAAAGTTCAACTTTGACGGCAACTTTAGCCGGACAAATTGTCATGGAAGGTTTTCTAAATCTGCGTTTAAAACCTTGGTTGCGTCGGTTAGTAACGAGGCTAATTGCAATTATTCCAGCATTGATTTCAATTATATTTTTTGGTGAAAAAAGTACAAGCAGTTTACTAATTTTCAGTCAAATTGTCTTGAGTTTACAGTTGTCATTTGCGGTGATTCCTTTGGTAATGTTTACTAGTAATCATCACTTAATGGGTGAGTTTGTCAATCCTTTGTGGTTGAAAGTTTTATCTTGGTTAGTGGCAATTGCGATCGCCAGTTTAAATGCTTGGCTGTTAGTGCAAACTATAAGTGGCTGGTTGTCTGCTAGTTCCTAATTATACCATTGTAATTAATCTGGTTATGATTATCATTCAGTAATAAGTTTCAGAGGGTGTTTTAAAGACAATTTAAAATTAGAAGATATTTGTAATTCGTAGTTTGCGCTATCTTCGAAGACAGCGTAACTATAAACTTTAATTTATTTATGTTTATCTAGTTAGTACTCCTGATAGACTTCACTTGACCTGAAACAATTAATGAGATAGCCTAAGCGTTCAGGTACATCTTTTCAGGAAACCTATGAACAAAAAATTAGTACTTGGTTTGCTTTCCAATTCCACAATTTTTGCCTCTCTGATGTCTACGCTGGGTATATTTAGTCCTGCCCACGCTAATATTACTCAGCGATTAATGCATACACAAGACGGTCGTACTTGTATCACTAATCCCCACGGTGGAACAGATTTTGTCTGCATTCGAGATTCAGAAAGAGTGCGCCCGTATACTTCCTCAGCGCGTTCAGCAACCGTTGTGACATCAGTATCAGATGAGAATGTTGCAATGTTGAACTTTACCGACGAAGAAAGTGATGCTGCTATTAGGATATTTAAATGTGATTGTCCGTATTGTATAAATTCATTACGGCAGCTACGCGGTACGGGAAATTTGGTGTACTAAATTATGCGTTCGTTTTAAGCGATCGCATAACTTATACTAGATTTAAAAAATACGCGTATAACGTCTACAAAACCAACTAAAGCATTTTTAACCATGTACTTCTATTAGCTCAAAAGTAAATTTATTAGTGAGGTGGTTGGTAGAAATAAGACTACAAACCCCTCACAAAAATCAGCTTTTGCAAAAATGAGAATATATTAACCTGTCTTATATAGGTTTGATCTAACCTATTTATTCAACTACTTCATTGACTGGGAATCTATCAATCAACTGCATCGCCCGATAGGCATTACGTTGAAAAGATTCCGGCAAATGCGGAACATGAGGTATTTGCGATAATAAATCTAATGTCCGGCGTAAAATTCTGACTACATCACCTTCGTCCAAACTAGTATTTTCGCAAATTTCTGTCCATTCCACTCCTAATGCCCACTGTTCTACTAGGGCAATTAATTCAAATTCCAACCATATAGGCAGCGCCACATTATAGCGCCGTTGTAATTGGAACATCTGACGACGAATTCCCCGCAATTTTGCTAAAGCTTCTGCCACTTCATTGCTGAGATCGAAATTAACTTTACTATCTGGACGGGGGGTTTCTGTTACCAAAGCCGCTGCTGCTGCTGCTAAATGGTGCGGATCTAAGTTATTCAATTCACCACTGGCAAATACTAAACCTAGCCACAATTCATTCTCACCCCGAATTGCCGCAGCGATTCGCCCTAATTCTGTAGGTATTAAGTTATCCAAACAGCCAAAGTGTTGCAAAATTTCAATTAGACTCAGAAACTCTTCCCAATGCCGTTGAGATTGTTGCTCTATTTGACCTTGTGATTCTTCGAGTTCGGCTTCTAGTTCGATATAACGCGCCCGGCGCTTAAATATCGTTGCAGCATTGCCTGATTGATGTAAAGGATGAGTTTCTAATTGCTCCTGGACGGCGGTAACGCGACTGAGTTGCTCTGCTACTTCTGGTGGCAGATGGAGAGGCTCTCCTGGCTCAGGAATGCACCCTGCGATCGCAAATGTTTCTTCAGTACCACGTCGCGACTGACCCGGCTTCAAGGGCATTTCCGGTGGTGGTAGGACGTCAGGTGGTACGTCAACTCGCGGTAGTTGGGCATACAAATCGACCACATCCGCTGTTGTGGCAACATACCAGCGGTTATCGCCACCCAAGCATACTAAGTAGGGAGCTTGACCTGAACCTGGTGTTTTTCCTACTAACACTGCTGTTATAGGTGTAGGTACAGTGATGTTTTTACCTTTGAGACTCAACAAGGTTCCCGAAACTGCAAAGCCCAACATCATCACCATTTCTTCTTGTCGGTCTTCCTGCGCTTGCTCTTGTAGAGTTTTCAGGATTTGACGTTCGACTTTCAGACGTTGGCGTAATTTTTCATATACAGCCAGTTCATTTTCATCAACGGCGGCGATTTGCTCTTGTAACAGGGCTAACTGGGCTTTGAGTTCGGCAATCTCCTCGTAATTGGGTCTGAGATGTAAGGTTGCCATGTACTGCCCAAAGCTGCGTTCTATCAGTTCCCTGGTTTGCTCCAGCGTGTGGGTTTGTAGTAAGTTGAGTACCATCCCATAACTAGGCGTAAACTGGCTCACCAAGGGATCAGGTTTGGATGTTGCTAAATACGCTGCTTCTTTCGCCCCTTCAAAAGGCGTTTGTACTGTGACGACATGACCTTGTTTATCCATCCCTCGGCGACCTGCCCTTCCGGCCATTTGCAGGAATTCAGAAGCGTTTAATAGGCGATGTCCGGTGTCGGTACGTTTAGAAAGGGTAGAAATTACTGTTGTCCGGGCAGGCATATTAATTCCTGCTGCCAGCGTCTCTGTGGCGAATACTACCTTAATCAGCCCCTGCTGAAATAGTTCTTCTACCAAGACTTTCCACGCAGGCAAAATTCCAGCGTGGTGTGCGGCGATTCCTCGATACAGGGGTGCAATTTGACCAGAACGCCCTGCTTCCGGATTGCGGGCTAGAAAGTCATCAATCTGCCGCCGCAATATTTGTGACTCATCATTATTTACCAGCCATAAATCACCCACTTCTGCCACCGCTTTATCACATCCCCGGCGGCTGAAGATAAAGTAAATTGCGGGGAGCATATCCCGCTGCTGTAACTGACTGAGAGTATAAATTATTCCAGGGGCTTCTGGTCTACCACCTCTCCCCCTCTCTCCATCTCCCCCTCTCCCTCTCTTCTTCTGAAGGCGGGGGTTAATTTTGGTTTTGCTATCATTCAGTAGCGGAAATAGACCTTTGGGATTACAAAAGTGGAATTCCAAGGGTACTGGGCGGAAATCAGAATAAATCAGGTCAGTTGGGCCGTGAACCTGATTTAGCCAATCAGTAAGTTGATCGCTGTTGGCAACTGTTGCCGAAAGGGCTGCCAGTTGAACCTCACGAGGGCAATAAATAATTGATTCTTCCCAAACTGTCCCCCGTTGGCGATCGTTCATGTAGTGGCATTCATCCAACACCACCGCTTCAACGTCTACCAATGAGATGCCGATTTGCCCAATAGGTGTACCGTAGAGCATATTTCGGAAAATTTCTGTGGTCATCACCAATATTGGTGCATCTCTGTTAATGGAGGCATCTCCAGTTAACAGTCCGACCTGATCCATTCCGAATTTCTCTCGAAAATCACGTAATTTTTGATTCGACAGCGCCTTAAGGGGAGTAGTATAAAACACGCGTTTTCTTCGCGCTAGGGCGCGGTAGATAGCGTATTCTCCTACTAATGTTTTACCCGAACCTGTGGGCGCACAAACAACAACAGAGCGTCCAGCGTTCAGGGACGCGATCGCATCTTTCTGGAATTGATCCAGTTCAAAGGGAAATATCGACCCTAAGTCAAGTTCTGGAGAAGGCGCAGGATAATTCACTCAATCACATTTGCAACCAGATTGTTTACTATATTAACGAGTCTTTTGTCAACTTCGTTAGGGGGATTGGGGATTGGGTACTGGGTATTGGGTATTGGGGACTGGGTACTGGGTACTGGATATTATATTCATTAGTTGTTCTCCCTCATCTCCCCTATCTCTATTTTCCTCCTAGTCCCTAGTCCCTAATCACCAGTCACCAGTCCCCAGTCCCTCATTTCCCCAACTCCTGCGATCGCGCTGTTGCTGCTTTTACTGCTTCAATTAAAGCTGAACGAAACCCTGCTCGTTCTAGCTGGGCAATGCCCGCAATTGTTGTACCGCCAGGACTGGTAACACGATCTTTGAGTTCTGCTGGATGGATTTTGGTTTCTTCTAATAACTTCGCTGTTCCGAGTACAGTTTGCAAGGCTAGTTGATTGGCAATGCTTCTGGGTAAACCTGAAGCTACCCCTCCATCAGCAAGTGCTTCTACTAGTAGTGCCACATAAGCCGGACCACTACCAGATAGTCCTGTTACCGCATCCATCAGCGTTTCTGAAACTTCCACAACTTCCCCGACAGCTGAAAAAACTTGCTGTGCTATTTGGTGATGCTTGACGTTGGTGTACGCACCTAAAGAAATCGCAGTGATTCCTGCTCCCACGGTTGCTGGAGTATTTGGCATTGCCCTAATCACTGGTAATTGTACAAAGGCAGCTTCTAGCTGACTTAAAGGTACGCCTGCCAAAATGGAAATGACTAGGGGTGAGTGTTCTGTAGTGATGATATCTGCTAATTCTTGAGCGATCGCACTAAACACCTGCGGTTTCACTGCCAAAAAGACAACTTCCTTTGCTTGCTCGAAAACCAAGCGATTATCTGCTGTCACGGTTACGTCGTATTGCTGCTGAAAAAAACCCTGACGTGCTGATAGAGGTTCGCTGACTATGACTTCTGATGGGTGATAAATTTCACGCGCAATAAGGCGGGATAATAGCGATTCTCCCATTACCCCACCCCCAATTAAACCAAATTTAATAGTCATTTATTACATAGTCAATAAGTCAAGAGTCAACAGTCAAGAGTCCAGAGTTCTTTACCCTTATGGGTTTACCAGTTGCTTGATGCCGACAGGTAAATTGAGTGGGTTTGCCGATTTAGAGAGATTGCTTTAGGAACTTGCCCGCTGCACTGGCTTACTTTTGACTTTTGACTCTTGACTATTGACTAATTTAACTTTATTGTGCCATGCGGTTGGGTTCGTTGCCCCAAGTTTGTTGATTTGGCGCTGTGGTGCGAGAGGGACGTGTTGGTGGTTGTGGTACTTCATGAAGAACTCCACCTTGGGTGCTAACTTGCACACAGCTTGGTGTAAACAAAAAGATGCTCTCGCCAATGCGTTCTTGATGTCCATCTAATGCGTAAGTTCCACCCGCTACAAAATCTACTGCCCGCTGGGCTTGATCGGGATCCATAATTGTCAAATTTAATACTACCGATTTCCGCTCCCGCAATGCTTGAATGGCTTGGGGCATTTCTTCAAATGTGCGCGGTTCTAGTACCAATACTTCCGAAATTCCGTTAATTGCTCCTGGCATACCAATCACATTCCCCATTGGTTTTGATCCTGCTGCTATCTCGTCTCCCATTGTAGGTGCGGGTTCACGCCACCGCCGATTTTGAGCCGAGCTTTCTTGGGGTGCTACTTGGGGATTCTCTTGCTGATATAGATTTTGGTAACTATCTGTATCTGGTTCTTCTTCGTAATATTCGTACTCTACCTGCTCATTTAGACCTACAAAGTCTCGGAGTTTAGAAAATATGTTGTTCATTTAGGGTACTCTCCTGGTGCGAAGAAAGTTGACTGACCTAGCTATAAACTCCGCCAAGCCAGCTGCGATCGCTACATGGGCGGATTACTCAGCTATGATGTTGCTGTTAGTAGCTTATATTACAGGTTTTTGCAATAAACGGACATTTTTATAAATGTCTGTAGATTACTCAAACGGAATAATGAGTCAAGATTATATCCTAAGTATTGTTCAAAGGAAAGCTCTTTTTAGCCCATTTTTACTTGGCGATCGCTCTTGTCAATACTATATCCTTTGTCTCTGATTGCACCAGTCCATTAAAAAATTTTTTCCATTAAATCCCTTGCTCAATTGATACTGAGCAAAAGGCAGATGACCCATATATTTTAAAAGCAATCACCAAACGATATTGTTCTTAATCACACCCTCACTGCTTCTGTTTGTACTTGATATTCAATCGGCAGAGAGATGTTAAATATACTTAATAGCGATCGCCAAACAAGATTGTTCCCAATCTTACCATCGTTGCACCAGCTTGTACTGCCAGTTGATAATCTCCTGACATACCCATTGAAAGCTGCTGCATTTGAATGTGTGACCAGTTTTGTTCTTGGATTTCTTGTGCCAATTCCCGATTTCGGTTAAACAGATTGAGTATTTCCTGATCATTCAATCCCAAAGGAGGAATTGTCATCAAACCCTGAATTTGTAAACTTTTGTATTGATTGAGCGTAGGTAAGTCAGCTAATAGTTCTGGGATACTCCAACCCGACTTGCTAGGATCAGGGAGAATTTTCACTTGCAAGCAAATCTGAGGACTGGCCCCTAGTTGGGAAGCCAATTCATTTAAGCGCTGTGCTAGCTTCAAATTATCTACAGAGTGAATCCAATCAAACTGTTCAATGGCTTTCCTGGCTTTATTCCCTTGCAAATGTCCAATAAAGTGCCAGGTAATATCCGATAAATCTTGCAACTCGGCTTGTTTACTGGCAGCTTCTTGGATACGACTCTCACCGAAATCACGAATTCCGGCGGCATAGGCAGAGCGAATTGCTTCAGCAGGAACTTTCTTGCTAACAGCAATCAACCTGACTGAAGGTGGAAGTGAGGAGCGAATAGTGGTAATACGTTCGTTAATCGAACTACTCATTGGAAGGTGCGTTGGAAAACACTCTGAAGCTGATCGTACTCCTGAGACTGTCCAGTGCGACGTAAGGTACGTAAGCGATTTTCCAGCATCATTCTAGCCTCTGTACGTCCTATTGGCTGAAATTTAATACCTTTAACGTCATTTGCAACCAAGAAAAATAAGCGTTGGGCATAAAGTGTTGTGAACAAATCTTGGTTTTCATCAACCATACAGATTCTGTAAAGCAAACCCCAAGTTGGATGATTGATGTAAGTCTCTGAGTTTTCTGGATTCATTTAACAGTCAAGGTAGGAGTATATATATATCTTTTCGCAGTTAAGTACAAACATTCCGATGAGAATGACTTCCTTGTGCCAGAATATTTGCTGAAAATGCGAAATTAACAAACTTGTACCGTTTGATGACGGTTTTGCAGACCTTGATCTAATTCTTAATTGGCAGATGAATCTAGTGAGAGCGAGGGATAACGGTACAAAAGAGGCGATGATTCAGATGTTGCCCAGCTTTTTCTGATAAAAAAGACTTGTTGAAAAGTGAATAGGTAACAGAATCTGAAGAAGCGATCGCAATTTGGGCTAAGTGGCTTAAACTCACCTACTTGTCAGCACAAGGAACAGAACAGTCCCTACCCTCTGATTGAAAGTTCTGCGTGGCAAGGGAAAACACCCTGTAATCTTACCAAAGAAAAAAGCCAACGCTCCGACTTTCCTCAATACTGCCACAATTGTCGCTTAATGGCGCAAAATTAAACTGTGAAACTGGGGATTAGGGTTAATGGGGATTGGCAGGGTTGTCTCAGAATTCACTACTGAGCATTTTTAGTGCTGCCAGTTGTGCTTGAGCTTTGTGCAGAGATTCATACCATTCTCTCTCAGGATTGCTGTCAGCAACAATTCCTGCTCCAACTTGTCCCCAGACGGTGTTAAGTGCTGAGTCTTGAGTTGTTAATATATTCTCCTTATCTCCCCTGCTCACCTGCCCCCTTGCTTCTTCCGAGGCTGGTGCTAATAGCAGGGTGCGGATTAAGATATTTAAGTCTAAATTTCCGCGCCAATCTAAATAGCCGCAGGAACCGTAGAATAAACTGCGGCGTACAGGTTCTAGTTCTTCAATAATTTCCATACAGCGGACTTTGGGACACCCTGTAATTGTGCCACCAGGAAACATGGCGCGAATCAAATCGATGGCATTGTAATCGCTTCTCAATCTACCTTTGACGTTACTGGCAAGATGCATTACATGGCTGTATCGCTCAATTGTCAGTAATTCATCTACGCTTACTGTTCCCCATTCACAAACTCGCCCCAAATCATTGCGTTCCAAATCAACCAGCATGATATGTTCTGCACGTTCTTTGGTATTGCTGAGTAAATCTTGTGCTAGTTGGCTATCTTGTTCTGGGGTTGCACCGCGCGATCGCGTGCCGGCGATCGGTCGGGTTTCAGCTTGTCCATTTTGCAGTAACACCAAACGTTCTGGTGAACAACTGATCACTTCTCCCCAAGGTGTCTGCCAATAGCTGGCAAAAGGAGAAGGATTGATTTTCTGCAAAGCTTGATAAATTGCCCAACCAGAAGCGGCTGTAGAAGCTTGAAATCGCAACGAAAGATTCGCCTGAAAAATTTCTCCAGCTTGTATGTATTTTTTTGCTTGGTTTACTGCGGTTTCATAATCTACTTGCGAAGTACAGAACTGAGGAGAAGAGGAAGGGGGGACGAGGAGAGAGGGAGAAACAAAAATTTTTTGTTCTTTGTCCCCTTGTCTGTTCTCCAGTTTTTCTTGTAACTCATCTAGCCCATTTCGATCACTGGCGGCTAGCCAAAGAGTTTGTTGTACATGATCTAAAATCGCAAAACAATCTGGTTCGTACCAAAACGCTACAGGAAAAGGCAGGGGATCAATTTTCCACTGGGGTAACTGCTCAATTTCCCAAGCTGTGTCATAGCCTAGCCATCCTAGCCAACCGCCTGTGAATGGAAGAGAAGAAGACGGAGAGAGGGGGGGATTTTTCTTGAGTAACTTTTCTAAGAAAGGGAGAATTTGACCTATTGGCGGTATCCACATTTGTGGAACACCACCGACTATGCGAGGAGCGCCTGCACAGATAGAATATCGACTGAGTTGAGGATGATCAATGGGTGTTGGATAGGGACTTTCGAGTAAGGTCGCAATTCCCTGTGGAGTTTTGGAGCGAAAGAGGGCAGCAAAAACTTCAGAACCTGTGCGATTTTCGAGGGGTAGCGATCGCCAATACCAAGCATTGCTCATACAGTGTTCAAACTTCAGTTCCTATAACTAGCCGTACTCCCCAGAATAAAACTAAAATTGCGATCGCGAACCAGTCACGCTGTTGTAGTCGTAAGTCGTGCCACTGTACTTTATGTTCATTCGGACTGGTAAAACCCCTCACCATCATTGCATTAGCCATTTGTTCCGCCCGTAAAAGCAGATTTTCTAACAATCTTTCTGCAACAGTCATCCAAACTTTAACTGCTCCTTTCAATCCCAGTTTTTTCCAATTTATTGCTCTTGTCATCACAGAACGAATTAAATTCTGCACTTCTTCTAAAACGAGGGGAATAAACCGTAAAGATAAAGTTAAAGTTAGAGTAATTTCTGTAACAGGCAACTTCAGACGTCTTAGGGGTTGCATCAAGCTTTCTATAGCAGATGTAATTTCTTCTGGTGCAGTTGTCAGCAGATAGAGGTTAGTGCTGTAAATTACAGTAAATAAAATTGTACTTATACGTACTCCCAAGTCCAAAGAGTAGCGAGTTATTCTGACTGGGCCTTTGTGAAATAGTACGTAACTGTATTCTTTCTTTTTACCTATTTGTTCTGGGACAGTATTGGTAGTGTTAGAGGTGTATTGCTGCGTTAATATTTGTTCGTTAGCAGGTAGGCGTGGTTGATAATCTATACCTAGTCCATCTGGACTGATGGCAGCGATCGCTAAAACAAAAAACGACAACGTTAACAGCCAACCCATTTGCTGCCGCCACACTCGTAGCGGTATCCTGGCGATAACAGTAGTAAGAATTAGTAGTACTACTAACAGCACACGCCAAAAGTTGTTAGCAAAAGTGTAGCTGGTTAAAAAACTCATCAACCAAGCCAACTTGACCCGTGGATCAATTTTATGTAGCCAAGTTTGGGGTTGTTCTAAGTAAAGTCCAAGTGGTAGCGATCGCAGTAAATCCATGTTTTGTCATTTGTCATTTGTCATTTGTCATTTGCAGTTTATTCTTTAACTAATGACAAATGACGTTTATTACACGCGAGTGGCTCTATTCACGTTACCACTTTCCATATCACGGACTTTTTTACTCCGCCAAAGTAAACGGATGGGTGTACCTTTAAATCCCAGTTGTTGCCGGAATTGTCGTTCAATGTAGCGACGGTAATTGTCATTAAAGCGTTTAGCTTCGTTAACAAACAGGGCGATCGTTGGTGGTTGTACACCTACTTGTGTACCATAATAAATTTTGCCCTGACGTCCACCGCGTGATGCTGGAGGCGAATGCCAGCTAACAGCGTCTTCCAATACTTCGTTAATGACTGCTGTTGTAACACGGCGTTTGTGTGACTCGGCCGCTTGATTTACCAACTCTAAAATCTTTTCTACCCGTTGTCCTGTTAAGGCACTCACAAAAATGGTTTCTGCCCATTCGGTAAAATGTAACCGCTCTTGCAGAGTTTTTTCGTAGTCGTAGATTGTGTAAGAGTCTTTTTCGACAGCATCCCACTTATTCACCACGATGATGCAAGCTCGACCTTCTTCAATAATCCGTCCAGCTAACTTTTGGTCTTGCTCGGTGACTCCATCAAGGGCGTCTAAGATTAATAAAACCACATCAGCGCGGCGAATTGCTTTGAACGCGCGGTTAATACTAAAAAATTCCGGCCCGTATTCGACGTTTTTCTTTTTGCGAATTCCTGCCGTGTCAATTAAGCAGTAAGTTTGCCCATCTCGTTCAACGACAGTATCAATAGCATCGCGAGTTGTACCAGAAATCGGGCTGACAATTGCCCTGGCTTCTCCAACAAAAGCATTTAATAAACTAGATTTGCCTACATTCGGTCGTCCCACAATTGCGACTTTAATCTCATTAGTTTCTGGGACTTCTGCGACAGTCGGAATGTGATTAATTAACTCGTCAAGTAACTCTCCTGTACCGTTGCCATGAATCGCGGAGAGAGGATAAGGTTCGCCTAAACCCAATTCCCAAAATTCGGCAGCTTGCATTAAGCCTTGTTCTGGAGACTCACATTTATTTACGGCCAGTAACACAGGAACAGATAGTTGGCGTAACCACTTGACGATTTCTTCATCAGCAGGTGTGGGACCTGTTTGACCATTGACAACAAAAATAGCGGCACTCGCTTCTGTAAGCGCGGCCATTGCTTGCTGGCGAATTAGGGGTAAGAATTCTGTATCGTCATTGAATACTAAACCACCAGTATCCACCACCAAAAATTCTCGATCGCGCCAGTAAGCTGGCATATAAGTGCGATCGCGTGTCATACCCGGTTCATCGTGGACAATCGCCGTTTGTTCCCCGGCGAGACGATTAACCAGGGTGGATTTGCCCACATTCGGGCGTCCTATAATAGCAACAATTGGCAGTCCCATAAACCCAGGGTGATAGAGAGACGTAGTATATCACGTCTCTCCATTTTAGCTACTTTAAGTCTTTGTTTAATTTTTTGATCTTTGAAGATGATCACTAGCCAAATTAAAAAACCTTCCGTACAGGGAACTTAGTAGTCACACTAATGGAGATTGTCCCTTGAAAAATTTTAAGTGGCTGATTAAAGCCAGCAGATTAACTCTGCGATTTTTAGGATTGTGCTTGTTGTTGCTTTGTTGTGCTTTAGTATACGCTAAGTATATTGAACCAGACTGGATTGATATCAATTCTTTACAAGTAACTTTGCCACATCTGTCCGCAGAATTTAATGGCTATCGCATTGTGCAAATCAGCGATATTCATCGAGACACTAAGTGGATGAGTCAAAAGCGCTTCCGAAATATTATTAGTCTGGTTAACCAGCAAAAACCCGACTTAATAGCGATTACTGGAGATTTTGTAACTCAATATTCACCCTCAATTGTCCCGACTCTTAAGTTTGATTTGAATAGATTTATTGCTAGAGATCAAACTGTAGCAGTATTAGGAAATCATGATTACCGCAATGACTACAAAGCAATTATTCAAGCAATTGAAAAAAGTGGAATAACTTATCTTAATAATGATGTTTACACAATACGTCGCGGTAGCTCCATGCTTCACATCGCTGGAGTAGATGATATCTGGTACGGTAAACCTCGTTTGGATTTAATACTCAATCAATTATCCAATGAAGGTGCAGCAATTTTATTAGCACATGAGCCAGATTTTGCTGATAACAGTGCTGCTACAGGACGATTTGATTTACAGCTTTCAGGCCATTCCCACGGTGGACAAATCCGCTTACCTTTTATCACAGAACTTTTTTTACCGGCTTTGGGTAAAAAGTATTACTTTGGACGTTATCAGGTAGAAAATATGATCCAATATACCAACCGAGGCTTAGGTATGATTGGAATATATATGCGATTTGCTGCCCGTCCTGAAATTACAGTGTTTACTTTAGTTGCACCAAATAAACGTTAACATTAGCGATCGCTTTTTATGATAGGCGATCGCACACTCGAAGAATTAGCTTTACTCCAATAACCAGCCAAATAAATCTTTCACTGTCAGCCGTAGTTCATTTGCAAACTCTGGTACAGGAAGTAAAGCCTCTAACTCATCTAACACAACTGGCTGTTGATTGCGTGTAAAAACAAAGACTGCTTGCTCTTCTGGATCAATTAGCCAACCCATTTGAGTTTCATAATTGAGGCAATGGAGAATATTCTTTGTAACTTTTGTTTGTCTTTGGTCAGGTGATAGAATTTCAATTGTCCAATCTGGGGCTGCTAAAAATAAATTTGCTACACCGCCATTTTCTTTGCGAGGAATTCTCTCCCAAGAAAATACCGCTATGTCTGGCACTATTGATCTGCCACCAAATGTACACCGTAGTTCTGGAAATGCTCGTGCAATTTTTAGAGGCTTAACAACGGCATTAATAGCAATAATCATCTCACCTTGAATAGTGCTATGTTCTCCTTGTGGCATAGGTTTTTGAATAATTTTACCATCAATGTATTCACTAGCGGGTTTGGTTTCTGGTAGCTTCAAAAACTCTGCCAAAGTTATGCTTTTCGATGGTGTCTGTACCATGTGTGTCTCCAAACAAAACGCACTCTTACATCCTTTCAAGTACCTGAATTCCCAGCAAAGATAGTCCCAACTTCAAAGTTTTCGCAGTTAAATCACACAGAACCAAACGAGATGTGCGTAGGGGTTCCTCTGCATCCAGTACCCGAACACCTTGATTGCGATCGTAAAAGTGATTAAACTTTTTACTCAACTCATACAAATACTCGCATAACCGATGAGGCAATAAATCTTGCTCTACAGTACTAAGAACTTCATCCAACTGTAGTAAGTACTTTGCCAATGCTAATTCTGTTTCATGCTGCAACAAAACTTTGGTGTTATTTCCCAGATTCCCCAAGTTAATACCACCCTTGCGGCTAATACCTTGAATGCGTGCATAAGCATATAGCATATAAGGTGCAGTATTACCTTTAAGATCCAGCATTTTATCGTAGCTGAAAATGTAGTTACTAGTGCGGTTTTGGCTTAAGTCAGCATATTTAACCGCACTAATCCCAACTACCTCAGCAACTTTATTAATAAATTCTTCAGTTTCTTCGCGTTCTTCCTCTTTTAGCCTAGCTACTAGCTCTGTATGAGTACGAGCGATCGCTTCATCCAACAAATCCCGTAATGGTACAGTATCACTTGAACGAGTTCTGTATCTCTTGCCATCTTCCCCCAACACCAAACCAAAGGGAACATGAACTAGTTCCACATCATCAGGAATCCATCCTGCTTTGCGTGCTACCTGGAAAACTTGGGCAAAGTGATTTGCTTGTCCAACATCTGTTACATAAATTATCCGCTTTGCTTCATCTTGTTGAATTCGGTAGCGCAAAGCTGCTAAATCTGTTGTGGCATAGTTATAACCACCATCAGATTTCTGCACAATCAAGGGTAAAGGTTCACCTTCTCTATTGGTAAATCCTTCTAAGAAAACGCACTTCGCCCCTTGATTTTCTACTAGTAATCCGGATTTTTCTAAATCTTCTACAATTCCTGGTAGTAAGGGATTGTAAAAAGATTCTCCCCGTTCGGTTAAGTTAATATCTAACAAATCATAAATTACCTGAAACTCATGCCGCGATTGTTCGCATAAAAGTTTCCAAGCATGGAGTGTATCTTCTGCACCTGCCTGTAATCTTACGACTTCTTGCCGTGCCGTCTCTTGGAATGTGTCATCCGTATCAAATCGCTGTTTAGCTTGACGGTAAAAGCTAACTAAATCCCCAATATTTAAAGCGTTAGCGGTAGTAAGGGCTTCTGGGTAAACTTCACGCAGGTAGGTGATTAACATTCCAAATTGCGTACCCCAATCACCCACATGATTTAACCGTAGAACATCGTGTCCTTGAAATTCCAGAATGCGAGCGATGGAATCACCAATAATAGTAGAACGCAAGTGTCCGACGTGCATTTCTTTAGCAATATTCGGACTGGAAAAATCTACAATTTCACGCTTGGGCGTTTTCGTCGGTGGAACTCCTAGCCTGGGATCTGCCTGAATAGCATTGAGTTGTACTTCTATGTATGCTGTTTTCAGTTTTAAGTTGATAAATCCCGGCCCAGCAATTTCTGGTGGTTCGCAGATTTCGGATACATCTAGTTTCTCAACAATTGTCGAAGCGATCGCTCTTGGTTGCTGTCCTAATTTTTTACTTAGGGATAAAGCCACATTCGCTTGATAATCCCCAAATCTAGGATTGCTAGCAGAAACCAAAATCGGATCTACTCCGGCGTATTCAGCGCCAAAAGCAGCCACCAAAGCCTGCTCAAATTTTACTTTTAGTTGTTCTTGTGTAGCGTTCATATCTAAATATTATCTGTTCGAGGGGGCTATGGGCTGCCTGCCTGATGCTTGGACATTCTTTAAGGCTTGATTATTTTAGCCCTAAAATATAGTTACATAGTTACAGTGAAGACCGTTATGGTACATTACCATCCCCTGGACTGTCTTCCATCCTCGTCAGAACTGCCTGATTCTGACGATACGCCAGTGGATAACGAGTTACAAAACCTGATTCCCAATTTATTAGAGGCAATTTTAGCTTTAGCATGGAGTAATCGCACTGATTGTTTTTTTGGTGTAGATATGGGCATTTATTATGCTCCTAGTACACCGCCACTAGTACCAGATGGATTTCTCAGCTTAGGCGTGGAACGCTTTATTGGTGAAGAGGGACGTTTAGCTATGTTCTATGGGAAGAAGATGGTATTGTTCCCATCTTTGCCCTAGAAGTTGTTTCTAAAACTTATGGTGGGGAATACAAACAGAAAAAACTCGACTATGCCCAATTGGGAGTTTTATACTATGCAATTTATGTACCCAGCCGCAGATATCGGCGCAAGCGAGAACCTCTAGAAGTTTATCGCTTAGTTGATGGAGATTATGTTTTACAACCAGGTTCGCAGGTATGGATACCAGAAATTGGTTTAGCAATTGGCAGAGAACGGGGTGTTTATTTGGGGCGATCGCGTGAGTGGTTATATTTGGTATGATGCAACTGGGCAGAAATTATCTACACCTGAAGAATTAGTGCAACAAGAAGGACAACGCGCCCAACAAGAACAACAACGAGCCGAAAGGCTGGCGCAAAGTTTGCAGGATTTAGGAATTAACCCAGAAGAGATTTAGAAATTTGAGCCACAGAAGAGCGATCGCATAAGCTAATCGGCACGTAAGTTGCATAATAGAAAGATGAAGACGTTTCAAAGCAAAGATGCCACCACCAGCCAAGAACTTTTTAACGCCGTCACAAGTTAGTAAGCTACAACAAGCTCTGAAAGAGAGCGAGCAGCCACACGTCAGGGAAAGAATTCTCATTATTCTGCTACAGAATGATGGGAAACCACAATACGAGATTGCTAAATTTTTAGGTTGTTCGCATAGAACAGTAGCATATTGGTGTATGCACGGTGATCCTGATAATTTGGAAACTCTACATAATAAAAGAGAGGACGAATATTACCGAAAAGCTACGCCTGAATATATTGAACTGTTATTAAAAACTGTTGACCAAGAACCCTCAGATTTAGGGTATGAATTTGGAAAATGGACAGCAGAGCGACTAGCTACATATTTAACCGAAAAAACAGGAATTGATTTAAGTAGCTCTCAAGTAAGGAGGATATTAAAGCGAAAAAAGTATAGCTATATCTGGGCTAAGTATAACCTGGAAGATAAACAAAACCCAATAGAGAGAGCGAAGTTTAAAGAAAAACTTGCTCAATATTTATCAATAGCGCGAGAACAGCCAGAGCGTTTGCAGGTATGGTTTTGGACGTTAGCGTAGCGGGCGCGCGTACCCGCGCGACGAGTGGTTTTAGTTTACGCGTGATTCGTCGCAAGGGTTGGGGTAAAAAAGGAAAACGCAAGAATATTCCAGGACAACGACGTTGTGGTCGAGTAAACGTCATGGGAGCAATTCGAGAATTAGACCGGAAACGCGTATGCTTTTTTGTAAAAAAGGGAAATGCAGATATTTTTTATGAGCAATTACAACAATTAAATGAACTAATAAAACAAGAGTGGGTAAGTAAAGGAAATGTGGGTAAAGATTTCTCGAAGTATGGGCCAAAGATAATTTTAATTTTAGACAATGCTAGTTTTCATAAACGCAAAGATATTCTAGCTAAAATATCCCAAGAGTTCCCGAATTTTATTTTAGAGTTCTTGCCTGCTTATAGCCCTGACTATAACATTATCGAATTAGTTTGGCATTCATGTAAAGAATATATTGCTCATCGCTTATTTAAATCAGTAGATGAATTACAAACACTGCTAGATAAGTTGTTGAATCAAGGCGAGTTAGTGATTAAGTGGCATCGGAAAATCAAACATAAAACTAATTTCAGCTATGTTGCAGCTTAAATGCTGATTAGCTTACTATTAACTAACTACTAACAATCGTATCTACTCATATGGCTATATCTGGAAAAGCTAGTGGGCAAAGAGTTTCTTAGTATATAAAAGTTATTTATGTCAACCTTGAGTGCTTAACAACCCAGCGCTCTTACCTTTCTACATGATTACTTTCTTCATGCTCATGTATTTTCTTAAACTACTACAGTATTTTTTTATCCAAAGGTAATTATTTAATCCTCATACTTAAATCCAACCATCTTGACTGAGTAATTGGCGCACTACTAGAAATATAGTCAACACCCGTTTCTGCCACAGCACGAATAGTTTCCAAAGTTACATTCCCAGAAGCTTCGATTTTCACACGATTATCTTGCTGACGAATCAACTGCACTGCCTCACACATCATATCCAAAGGCATATTATCTAACATGATAATGTCGGCTTTATGTTGTAAAGCTTCTTTCACCTGCTTTAAACTTTCCGTTTCTACTTCTATCGTCAACGGGTAAGGAATCTGAGAACGGATGCGGGTAATTGCTTCTCCAATTCCCCCAGCCGCAGCTATATGGTTATCTTTAATCATCACCGCATCATCCAGCCCCATACGGTGATTAGTCGCTCCTCCCAAAGCAGTCGCGTACTTTTCTAAAATTCTCAGTCCTGGTGTCGTTTTACGTGTGTCCACCAACTGAGCAGGTAAATCAGCAATCTGCTCTACATATATATAAGTTAAAGTTGCAATCCCACTCAAGCGCATAGCTAGGTTCAGCGCAACTCGTTCCCCCATCAGCAGCGCATCCAACGAACCATTAATTTCAGCTATTACCTGTCCTGGCTCACACTTTGCACCTTCAGCCGCAACTGCTACAAAGCTGACTTTTTCATTTAAAAGCTGAAAAACGCGTGTGGCGAGTGTTAAACCAGCAATAATTCCAGGAGCTTTAGCAATCCAGAGAGCAGTGCCTGTTGTTGAATCAGGAGAAAGAAGGGAATTAGTGGTGCAATCGCCCCTTCCGATATCTTCGAGCAACCAAGCACGTAGCAGAGGGTCAAGAACGATGCTTGGGGGGAGAACAGGAGAAAAACTCACAGCAGAAAAATGTCCTTTTGGAGATTCAGGGAATAATCTAGCCTAAAAGCCTTACGCGCAGAGGATTTTAGGGGGGTGCAAAATTTGTTCCAAAAATAGATGGAAAAACAGTTGACAGTTAGAGTTGTGTTAGTTATATTGAATAAGTGCCTGAGAGACGGACGCGACAGAGCGACGCCAGTAAGGCGACCGAACCTTGAAAATATTATAGTTTGAAAGTCATAATACCACAAGTAGCCTGCGTCAATTAAATTGAAACACTAGGCTGAGGTGGAAAAAAAGTCAGCCAGAAAGAGCTAATAAAGCAAACACTTCAAAACGGAGAGTTTGATCCTGGCTCAGGATGAACGCTGGCGGTATGCTTAACACATGCAAGTCGAACGGTGTCTTCGGACACAGTGGCGGACGGGTGAGTAACGCGTGAGAATCTGGCTTCAGGTCTGGGACAACCACTGGAAACGGTGGCTAATACCGGATGTGCCGAGAGGTGAAAGGCTTGCTGCCTGAAGATGAGCTCGCGTCTGATTAGCTAGTAGGTGGGGTAAAAGCCTACCTAGGCGACGATCAGTAGCTGGTCTGAGAGGATGATCAGCCACACTGGGACTGAGACACGGCCCAGACTCCTACGGGAGGCAGCAGTGGGGAATTTTCCGCAATGGGCGAAAGCCTGACGGAGCAATACCGCGTGAGGGAGGAAGGCTCTTGGGTCGTAAACCTCTTTTCTCAGGGAAGAACACAATGACGGTACCTGAGGAATCAGCATCGGCTAACTCCGTGCCAGCAGCCGCGGTAATACGGAGGATGCAAGCGTTATCCGGAATGATTGGGCGTAAAGCGTCCGCAGGTGGCTATGTAAGTCTGCTGTTAAAGAGTGAGGCTCAACCTCATAAGAGCAGTGGAAACTACATGGCTAGAGTGCGTTCGGGGCAGAGGGAATTCCTGGTGTAGCGGTGAAATGCGTAGAGATCAGGAAGAACACCGGTGGCGAAAGCGCTCTGCTAGGCCGCAACTGACACTCATGGACGAAAGCTAGGGGAGCGAATGGGATTAGATACCCCAGTAGTCCTAGCCGTAAACGATGGATACTAGGCGTGGCTTGTATCGACCCGAGCCGTGCCGTAGCTAACGCGTTAAGTATCCCGCCTGGGGAGTACGCAGGCAACTGTGAAACTCAAAGGAATTGACGGGGGCCCGCACAAGCGGTGGAGTATGTGGTTTAATTCGATGCAACGCGAAGAACCTTACCAAGACTTGACATGTCGCGAACCTTTGTGAAAGCAGAGGGTGCCTTCGGGAGCGCGAACACAGGTGGTGCATGGCTGTCGTCAGCTCGTGTCGTGAGATGTTGGGTTAAGTCCCGCAACGAGCGCAACCCTCGTTTTTAGTTGCCAGCATTAAGTTGGGCACTCTAGAGAGACTGCCGGTGACAAACCGGAGGAAGGTGGGGATGACGTCAAGTCAGCATGCCCCTTACGTCTTGGGCTACACACGTACTACAATGCTACGGACAGAGGGCAGCAAGCATGCGAATGCAAGCAAATCCCGTAAACCGTAGCTCAGTTCAGATCGCAGGCTGCAACTCGCCTGCGTGAAGGAGGAATCGCTAGTAATTGCAGGTCAGCATACTGCAGTGAATTCGTTCCCGGGCCTTGTACACACCGCCCGTCACACCATGGAAGCTGGCAACGCCCGAAGTCATTACCCCAACTTTTCGGAGAGGGGGATGCCTAAGGCAGTGCTGGTGACTGGGGTGAAGTCGTAACAAGGTAGCCGTACCGGAAGGTGTGGCTGGATCACCTCCTTTTTAGGGAGACCTAATCCACTCAGAACTCGAAAGCATTCAGCAAATAGAGAATTGAGATGGTCATTCCTAGGTCGGTCGCAGATATTTGTGATGAACTTTCAAACTATGATTTGGTTCGGAATTGGGCTATTAGCTCAGGTGGTTAGAGCGCACCCCTGATAAGGGTGAGGTCCCTGGTTCGAGTCCAGGATGGCCCACCTGAAGCAATTAAAAATGTAAAATGTAAAATTAAAAATGAAGAAAATTCAATTTTTAATTTTTAATTTTTAATTTTTAATTCTTGAGCGGGGGTTTAGCTCAGTTGGTAGAGCGCCTGCTTTGCAAGCAGGATGTCAGCGGTTCGAGTCCGCTAACCTCCACCTGTGGCGATTGCCATTAAAAAAATCGGATAAAGTTCAGCAACATGACATTTATATCTATATATATATGATGTCAGACTGCTGGGAAATGAATCCAGCCAGAACCTTGAAAACTGCATAGTAACGCGAAAAAAGCAGGCAGACACAGACATTCAAAAGATGAACGTGTTTGCAAATGTGAAAACCAATTGTTTGTGGTCAAGCTAATAAGGGCTGACGGTGGATACCTAGGCACACAGAGGCGATGAAGGACGTGGTTACCGACGATATGCTCCGGGGAGTTGGAAGCAAACTTTGAGCCGGAGATTTCCGAATGGGGCAACCCTATATACTACCTGCTGAATATATAGGCAGGAGAGAGCCAACCCAGCGAACTGAAACATCTTAGTAGCTGGAGGAAGAGAAATCAAAAGAGATTCCCTAAGTAGTGGTGAGCGAACGGGGAAGAGCCTAAACCAGTCGGTTTACTGACTGGGGTTGTGGGACAGCAATATCGAATCTAGCGGTTAAACGAAGCAGCTAAATACTGCACCAGAGAAGGTGAAAGTCCTGTAGTTGAAAACTCAAGGATAGTAGCTGTATCCCGAGTAGCATGGGGCACGAGGAATCCCATGTGAATCCGCGAGGACCATCTCGTAAGGCTAAATACTACTGTGTGACCGATAGTGAACCAGTACCGCGAGGGAAAGGTGAAAAGAACCCCGGAAGGGGAGTGAAATAGAACATGAAACCGTCAGCTTACAAGCAGTGGGAGGACGATTTAACGTCTGACCGCGTGCCTGTTGAAGAATGAGCCGGCGACTTATAGGCACTGGTAGGTTAAAGCGAGAATGCTGGAGCCAAAGGGAAACCGAGTCTGAATAGGGCGATAATCAGTGTTTATAGACCCGAACCCTGGTGATCTAACCATGGCCAGGATGAAGCTTGGGTAACACCAAGTGGAGGTCCGCACCGACCGATGTTGAAAAATCGGCGGATGAGCTGTGGTTAGGGGTGAAATGCCAATCGAACCAGGAGCTAGCTGGTTCTCCCCGAAATGTGTTGAGGCGCAGCGGTAACGATTATACCTGGGGGGTAAAGCACTGTTTCGGTGCGGGCTGTGAGAACGGTACCAAATCGAGACAAACTCAGAATACCCAGAGCACACGTTGCCAGTGAGACGGTGGGGGATAAGCTTCATCGTCAAGAGGGAAACAGCCCAGACCACCAGCTAAGGTCCCCAAATCATCGCTAAGTGATAAAGGAGGTGAGAGTGCACAGACAACTAGGAGGTTTGCCTAGAAGCAGCCACCCTTGAAAGAGTGCGTAATAGCTCACTAGTCAAGCGCTCTCGCGCCGAAAATGAACGGGGCTAAGCGATGTACCGAAGCTGTGGGATTAATTATATTAATCGGTAGGGGAGCGTTCCGTCGTAGGTAGAAGCAGTAGCGGCAAGCAGCTGTGGACGAAACGGAAGTGAGAATGTCGGCTTGAGTAGCGCAAACATTGGTGAGAATCCAATGCCCCGAAACCCTAAGGTTTCCTCCGCCAGGTTC